>NZ_JAPEPB010000001.1:0-2637500 GCF_026340565.1 Kitasatospora sp. NBC_01287 | reverse complement strand
GGATGTGGAGTCGCAGAGACAACCAGGAGGTTGGCTTAGAAGCAGCCACCCTTGAAAGAGTGCGTAATAGCTCACTGGTCAAGTGATTCCGCGCCGACAATGTAGCGGGGCTCAAGCACACCACCGAAGTCGTGTCATTCACAGAATACGTCCAACGACGCTGTGGATGGGTAGGGGAGCGTCGTGTTCCGGGTGAAGCGGCCGAGGAATCGAGTCGTGGACGGGATACGAGTGAGAATGCAGGCATGAGTAGCGATACAAGAGTGGGAAACTCTTGCGCCGATTGACCAAGGGTTCCTGGGTCAAGCTGATCTGCCCAGGGTAAGTCGGGACCTAAGGCGAGGCCGACAGGCGTAGTCGATGGACAACGGGTTGATATTCCCGTACCCGCTTTGAAGCGCCAACGTCGAACCTCTGGATGCTAAAGCCGTGAAGCCGGCCTGGAGTCTTCGGACGAAGGGACGTGGTGGAGCCGCTGATCCAACAGGGTAGTAGGTGAGCGATGGGGTGACGCAGGAAGGTAGTCCAGCCCGGGCGGTGGTAGTCCCGGGGTAAGGGTGTAGGCCGAGTGGTAGGCAAATCCGCCACTCATTAGGGCTGAGACCTGATGCCGAGCCGATTGTGGTGAAGTGGATGATCCTATGCTGTCGAGAAAAGCCTCTAGCGAGTTTCATGGCGGCCCGTACCCCAAACCGACTCAGGTGGTCAGGTAGAGAATACCGAGGCGTTCGGGTGAACTATGGTTAAGGAACTCGGCAAAATGCCCCCGTAACTTCGGGAGAAGGGGGGCCATGTCTGGTGAGGAGACTTGCTCTCTGAGCTGGGTGTGGCCGCAGAGACCAGCGAGAAGCGACTGTTTACTAAAAACACAGGTCCGTGCGAAGCCGTAAGGCGATGTATACGGACTGACGCCTGCCCGGTGCTGGAACGTTAAGGGGACCGGTTAGCTCCACTTCGGTGGGGCGAAGCTGAGAACTTAAGCGCCAGTAAACGGCGGTGGTAACTATAACCATCCTAAGGTAGCGAAATTCCTTGTCGGGTAAGTTCCGACCTGCACGAATGGCGTAACGACTTCTCGACTGTCTCAACCATAGGCCCGGTGAAATTGCATTACGAGTAAAGATGCTCGTTTCGCGCAGCAGGACGGAAAGACCCCGGGACCTTTACTATAGCTTGATATTGGTGTTCGGTTCGGCTTGTGTAGGATAGGTGGGAGACTTTGAAGCGGCAACGCCAGTTGTCGTGGAGTCGACGTTGAAATACCACTCTGGTCGTGCTGGATGTCTAACCTGGGTCCGTGATCCGGATCAGGGACAGTGTCTGGTGGGTAGTTTAACTGGGGCGGTTGCCTCCTAAAGAGTAACGGAGGCGCCCAAAGGTTCCCTCAGCCTGGTTGGCAATCAGGTGTTGAGTGTAAGTGCACAAGGGAGCTTGACTGTGAGACCGACGGGTCGAGCAGGTGCGAAAGCAGGGACTAGTGATCCGGCGGTGGCTTGTGGAAGCGCCGTCGCTCAACGGATAAAAGGTACCCCGGGGATAACAGGCTGATCTTCCCCAAGAGTCCATATCGACGGGATGGTTTGGCACCTCGATGTCGGCTCGTCGCATCCTGGGGCTGGAGTAGGTCCCAAGGGTTGGGCTGTTCGCCCATTAAAGCGGTACGCGAGCTGGGTTTAGAACGTCGTGAGACAGTTCGGTCCCTATCCGCTGTGCGCGTAGGAGTGTTGAGAAGGGCTGTCCCTAGTACGAGAGGACCGGGACGGACGAACCTCTGGTGTGCCAGTTGTCCTGCCAAGGGCATGGCTGGTTGGCTACGTTCGGGAGGGATAACCGCTGAAAGCATCTAAGCGGGAAGCCTGCTTCGAGATGAGCACTCCCACCTCCTTGAGAGGGTAAGGCTCCCAGTAGACGACTGGGTTGATAGGCCGGATGTGGAAGCCCAGTAATGGGTGGAGCTGACCGGTACTAATAGGCCGAGGGCTTGTCCTCAGACGCTCGCGTTCACTGTGTGGTTCCCGGGTAGCGAACAGCTATCGCCGGCGAACAAAGTAAGTAGAAACACTTATCAACTGAAAAGTGTGTTCGCTGAATACCCGATAGGGTTTCGGTGGTCATAGCGTGAGGGAAACGCCCGGTTACATTCCGAACCCGGAAGCTAAGCCTCATAGCGCCGATGGTACTGCAGGGGGGACCCTGTGGGAGAGTAGGACACCGCCGAACAATTATTCAAGGCCGTGGCCCCAGCGATGAGCTGGGGCCACGGCCTTTTTTGTTTTCCGCGAACCGCTTTCCGCGAACCACCGAGCTCCGCCCACCGCCTCCGCCGCTTCCCCAAGCGCGGGCCGGGTGCTGATGCTCGACAATGAAGAAGGTGTCTGGCCCGGTGGCCGGCACCCTGCCGCGCCGGGCGTACGCGATGCCCGGCCGATGGCGCAGCTGATGATGCAGAGGAGTCACCGCGATGTCGAACCCGCCCCAGGACCGCCCCGATCGTCGATCGGACGATGGCCGAGGCCAAGAGTCCCGTTCCCGTGGCGGCTGGTCGAACGACCGCGGCCCGCGCCGCGACGACCGCGGTGACCGTCCCTCCGGTGGCGACCGTGGCGGCCGCCCCTCGTACGGCGACCGTGACCGTGGCAACGACCGCGGTGGCTACCGCGGTGGTGACCGTCCGTCGTACGGTGATCGTCCCTCCGGTGGTGACCGTGGTGGGCGCCCGTCCTACGGTGACCGTCCTTCCGGTGGCGACCGTCCGTCGTACGGTGACCGTGACCGTGGTGGGCGTCCGTCGTACGGCGATCGTCCTTCCGGCGGCGACCGTCCGTCGTACGGTGACCGTGACCGTGGTGGGCGTCCGTCGTACGGCGATCGTCCTTCCGGTGGTGACCGTGGTGGCCGTCCCTCGTACGGTGACCGTCCTTCCGGTGGTGACCGTGGTGGGCGTCCCTCGTACGGCGATCGTCCTTCCGGTGGCGACCGTGGTGGCCGTCCGTCCTACGGTGACCGTCCCTCGGGTGGTGACCGTGGTGGGCGTCCCTCGTACGGTGACCGTCCCTCGGGCGGTGACCGTGGTGGCCGTCCCTCGTACGGCGATCGTCCCTCGGGCGGTGACCGTGGTGGCCGTCCCTCGTACGGTGACCGTCCCTCCGGTGGTGACCGTGGCGGCCGTCCCTCGTACGGTGACCGTCCTTCCGGTGGTGACCGTGGCGGCTTCCGTCGCGACGATCGTCCGTCCTACGGTGACCGTCCTTCCGGTGGTGACCGTGGTGGCCGTCCGTCCTATGGCGACCGTCCCTCCGGTGGTGACCGTGGTGGCTTCCGTCGTGACGATCGTCCGTCGTACGGTGACCGTCCTTCCGGTGGTGACCGTGGTGGGCGTCCCTCGTACGGTGACCGTCCTTCCGGTGGTGACCGTGGTGGCCGTCCGTCCTATGGCGACCGTCCCTCCGGTGGTGACCGTGGTGGCTTCCGTCGCGATGACCGTCCGTCCTACGGTGACCGTCCCTCCGGTGGTGACCGTGGCGGTTTCCGTCGCGATGACCGCCCGTCCTACGGTGACCGTCCTTCCGGTGGTGACCGTGGTGGCCGTCCCTCGTACGGTGACCGTCCCTCCGGTGGTGACCGTGGCGGTTTCCGTCGCGATGACCGTCCGTCCTACGGTGACCGTCCCTCCGGTGGTGACCGTGGTGGCCGTCCCTCGTATGGCGACCGTCCCTCCGGTGGCGACCGTGGCGGCTTCCGCCGCGATGACCGCCCGTCCGGTTTCCGCCGTGATGACCGTCCCTCGGGTGGCGACCGTGGTGGGTTCCGTGGCGGTGACCGTCCGTCCTACGGTGACCGTGACCGTGGCGGCGACCGTGGTGGGCGTCCCTCGTACGGCGACCGCCCGTCCGGTGGCGACCGCGGGGGCCGTTCCTACGAGAGCCGCGGTGGGCGCTTCGAGGGGCGTCGCGACGACCGCGACAGTGACCGGGGCGGCTATGACGACCGCCGGGGCAACTTCGAGCCGGTGCAGCGGCTGGCGATCCCCGAGGACGTCACCGGGAACGAGATCGACGCGGATGTGCGCCAGGAGCTGAAGAGCCTGCCCAAGACGCTGGCCGACGACGTGGCGCGCAACTTGGTGATGGTCGCCCAGCTGCTCGACACCGAGCCGGAGGAGGCCTACAAGTACTCGCGGGTCGCGCTGCGGCTGGCCTCCCGGGTCGCCTCGGTGCGGGAGGCGGCCGGCTTCGCCTCCTACATGACGCAGCGTTACTCGGAGGCGCTGACCGAGTTCCGTGCCGCGCGCCGGATGACCGGCCGGGTGGACCTGTGGCCGGTGATGGCCGACTGCGAGCGCGGTCTGGGCCGTCCGGAGCGGGCGCTGGCGATGGCCGGTGAGGCCGAGGTGAAGCAGCTGGACAAGGCGGGTCAGGTCGAGATGCGCCTGGTCGCCGCCGGTGCCCGGGCCGACCTGGGTCAGTTCGACGCCGCGGTGGTCACGCTGCAGAGCCCGGAGTTGGCCTCCAGCGCGATCCACCCGTGGACCGCCCGGCTGCGCTACGCGTACGCCGAGGCGCTGATCGCGGCCGACCGGGGCGAGGAGGCGCGCGACTGGTTCGCCAAGGCCGCCGACGCCGACCCGGACGGCAGCACCAACGCCTCCGAGCGGCTCGCCGAGATCGACGGGCTGGAGTTCGTCGATGCCCTCGACCCCGACGCCGAGGAAGGCGACGAGGACGACCGCGACGACCGCGACGAGCGCGACGACCGCGACGACCGCGACGAGGATGACCGCGACGAGGCCGACCGCGAGGCCGACGACCGCGCGGACCGCGATGAGCGTGACGACCGTGACGACCGTGACGAGCGTCCGGCCCCGCGCAGTGGCCGCTCTACCCGCGACGAGGGCGAGAACGAGGTCATCTTCGAGGAGGACGAGGACGTCGAGGAGTACTACGACGAGGACGACCTCGAGATGGAAGAGGCCGACGAGGCCGACATCGCCCGGATCCGCGACCGCGACTGATCCGGCGAGCCGGCGCCGAGGCGCTGCGAGCTGACGAGAACGAGTTGACGAAAAAGGGAGGAGGCTCCCGCCCGACCGGGCGGGAGCCTCCTCCCTTCGTTTCGGCCGTGCTCAGCCCAGCTCCAGGCTCCGCAGCACCAGCCCACTGGCGGGCTTGGGGCCGAAGGAGGTGGACTTGCGCGGCATGGTCACACCCTGCTCGGCCAGCCGGCGGACCACGCCCTCGTCGACCGGGTGCAGCAGCACGGCGGTGCCGCCGGTGCGGGCGGCCTCCCGCTCGGCGGCCGCGGCGGCGTGCAGGTAGCCGATGTCGTCGGGGCCGTCCGGTACCTGCCAGACGTGCTCCAGCAGGGTGGCGTGCAGCACGGTGGCGTCCAGGTGCCGCCACTCCTCGGGCCTGTCCTTGGCCACGGTGGTGTCCAGCAGCGCCTCGCCGGGCCCGGTCAGCAGTCGGCGTACGCCGTCGCCGCCGGTCAGCACGAAGGCGTTGCCGCCCGCCCGCTTGGCCTCGTCGAGTGCGGCCAGCGCGGCGTTCAGGTCTCCGCTGAGTTCGCTGACCCGCCAGCCGTCCTCGCACACCGTGAGCGCCTCCAGCGCGCGTCGCAGCGGCAGCCGGTAGAGCACCCGGTGGATGGCGCGCACCCGCAGCGGGTAGCGGGCGGTGTCCACCAGCAGCACCATGCCGCGGTCCCACGGGCTGAACGGCAGGTGGCGGTGCTCGCGCTGGAGCCTCAGGTACATCTCCCAGCGGTGGTGCCCGTCGGCGATCAGCGCCCGGCAGGTGGCCAGGTCGCGGGAGACCTCGGCCAGCTCGACCGGGTCGGTGACGGCCCACAGCCGGTGCCGGGTGCCGTCCGAGGTGGTGGTGGTGAGCAGGGGTTCGCCGAGCACGGTCCGCTCGATCACCGCGGCGGCCGGCCCCTTGCCGCGGTAGGTGAGCAGCAGTGGTTCCAGGTTGGCCCGCGTGGTGCGCATCAGGCCGACGCGGTCGGCGACCGGGCGCGGCATCACGTCCTCGTGCGGCAGCACCACCGCGCCCTCGCGGCCGCTGACCGCAAGGGCGCCGATCAGGCCGCGCTGCAGCAGCTCTCCGGTGGGGCTGTCGGCGGCGGTCCGCTGCTCGTAGACGTACAGCGCGGGCCGCGGGTCGGGGGCCAGCACGCCCTCGCGCAGCCAGCTCTCCAGCAGCCGGGCGGCGTGCCGGTAGCGGGTGTCGCGGTCGGCGCGCTCACCGGTGTCGTCGGGCTCGGGGCGCGGCAGGATCAGCCGGACCACGTTGTGCGGGTCGGCCGTCTCCAGGCTCAGCCGCCGGTGCGGGTCCACCACGTCATAGGGCGGGGAGGTGACGGCGGCGAGCGTGCCGACCCGTTCGGGGACGTACCGCAGGCCGCGGAAGGGCCACAGGGACAGCCCGGCCGTTGCGACGTGCCCGGGGTCACCAGGGCCGCTCGGTGGCGGTGTCGCGCCGCTTCCCGCACTGGGTGCACTCATCAGATCTCTCCCGTCGGGCTCCGGCCTGTGGGCCGGAGAGGAATGGGTCGTCGGATCGTCGGACCGGGACGTGGGGCGGTGGACGGCGGTCGTGCGGGGGTGGTGCACGCCGTGTTCGGTGCCTCGGAAGCTGACAGCTTAGTTTCCATGGTCCGGCTGCTGGGTGGCCCGCGGGTTGCCAGGACCGGAAAGGCCTGTCCTGGTCCGCGTGTGGATCTCTTCGCCATGCGGTGGTGGAGATCAAACCTGGGAAAGGTATCCGGGAACGACGTTGTTCCGAGAACGCGTGGGCGGCGCGGCCCGCGGTGGACCGAGGACGAGTGAGACGAGGCCGGGCATGAGCAGTGGGCAGGGGCAGGGGCAGGGGCAGGGGCAGGGGCAGGGCCAGGGACAAGGTCAGGGACAGGGCCGGGGCCAGGACGCCGGTGGCGCGGGCGGGCAGTCGCTGCCGGGCGGCGGTGACGGGGCGCCGCTGGGCGAGGTGTACGACTGGTTCCGGCGCGGTGAGCGGCTGCTGGCCGAGGGTCACCCGGCAGCCGCCGAGCAGTTGCTGGCCAGGGCGGCGGCGGTCGAGCCCGGCTCCAAGAGCATCCGGGAGATGCTGGCCAGGGCCCAGTTCGACGCGGGCTCCTACGCGGCCGCCGCGGAGAACTTCCAGGCCGTGGCCCAGGCCGATCCCTCGGACGACTACGCTCAGTTCGGCTGGGGGGTCGCCGCTGCCAGGCTCGGCGACTTCGAGACCTCGGCGGAGCACCTGGCGCTCGCGGTGGCCATGCAGCCGCAGGCCGAGCACTACCGGGCGGCGCTGCGCCAGACCCGGGCCACCCTGGCGGCCCGGGCGGGCAAGTGGGGCCCGCCGCTGCCGGGCGCACCCGGTTACCAGGCACCGCACCAGCGCACCGACGAGTCGAACGATGGGGACGATCAGGCATGACGGACACGCAGCTCCCGGGCCGCAGCGACCAGCCGCTGACGGCGGCGTACGACACCGCACTGCTCGATCTGGACGGGGTGGTCTACGCCGGCCAGGGCGCCATCGCGCACGCGGTGGACTCGCTGGCGGCGGCCCGCGAGGCCGGGATGCGGCTCGCGTACGTCACCAACAACGCCTCCCGGCCGCCCCGGGTGGTCGCCGAGCACCTCACCGAGCTGGGCGTTCCGGCCGAGCCGTCCGATGTGATCAACTCCGCCCAGGCGGCCGCCCGGCTGGTCGCCGAGAAGGTGCCGGCCGGGTCGAAGGTGCTGGTGATCGGCGGGGCGGGGCTGGTCGAGGCACTGGCCGAGCGGGGACTGGTGGCGGTCGACTCGCTGTCCGACGGCCCGGCGGCCGTGGTGCAGGGCTTCGACCCCTCGGTCGGCTGGGAGCGGCTGGCCGAGGCGTCCTACGCGGTGGCGAGCGGGCTGCCCTGGGTGGCCTCCAACACCGACCTGTCGATCCCGACGGCACGCGGGGTGGCACCGGGCAACGGGACGCTGGTGGCCGCCGTCCGGGCCGCGACCGGCGCCGAGCCCGAGGTGGCGGGCAAGCCGCTGCCGCCGATGCACCGTGAGACGGTGCTGCGGACCGGGGCGAAGCGGCCGCTGGTGGTCGGCGACCGGCTGGACACCGACATCGAGGGCGCCCACAACGGCGGCGTGGACAGCCTGCTGGTCTTCACCGGTGTGGCCACCCCCGCGCAGCTGCTCGGCGCGCCGGTCGAGCACCGCCCCACCTACCTGGCGGCCGACCTGCGCGGGCTCCTGCGGCCGCACCCGGCCGTGACGGCGGGCCCTGAGGGCGGCTTCGTCTGCCGCGGCCGCTGGGCGAAGGTGGCGGACGGTGAGCTGCGGGTCGGTGGCGAGGCCGAGGGCGGCGAGGGCGACGACGACGGTTTTGACGGCCTGCGGGCGCTGTGCGCGATGGCCTGGGCGGAGCTGGACCGCACCGGGGAGGCGGTGGACGGGCGCAAGGCGCTGGCTGAGCTCGGCTTCTGAACGGGCCGCGGCCCGGGGCGGCGGGCCGCTGTCGAGGTCGCGGGCAGCGGGTCAGAGCAGGGTGCGCAGCCGGAGCAGGTCGCGGAAGCCCGCCTCCAGCCTGACCCGGCCGCCGGCCCAGGCGCCGGCGAAGTTCAGCCGGCCGCCGACCAGCGCGACCAGGTCATCGCTGGTCATGGTGAGCCGGATCGCGGCCTTGGTGCCGGGGGCGCCGGGTGCCTGCGCGAGGTCCTCGATCCGGCCGCCGCGCAGCACGCCGGTGAAGGTCAGGTCCAGGTCGGTGAGCCAGCAGCTGAGCGAGCGGTCCAGCGCGGCCGCCCGGCGTAGGTCGCCGCCCGCCTGTGCCAGGTTCCGGCTGAGCTGCTCCAGCGCCGTGCGGCACTCCTCTGGTTCGGCCACGGTCTCGCCTCCGGGGTCAGGGGTGTCGGGCCACGGTACCGGGTGCGGCCGGTTGCGCCGGGCGCCCAGTGCTGCCGCGCGCCGGTGGGCGGACGCGGTAGCGTCGTTTCCGGGCACAGCACGGCCAGGACGGCATGGAGGAGGCACCGGGAGATGCGGCAGTTGCTTCGGGGGTACGTGGAGGTGGCCACCGGGCTCGCGGAGGCGGTCGGTCGCCGGGCGGTGGGGACGGCGGCCGAGCTGCTGGAGCGCGCCGGGGTGGACCTGGCGGCGGCCGAGCGCACCGTGGCGACCCAGCTGCCGCCGGTCGTCCAGCGGCTGGAGACCCTGACCCAGGAGTTCGTGACGGTCGGCCGGGGCGGGTTGGACCTGGCGCTCGGCCTGGCCCGTGCGGAGGCCGAGAAGGCGGTCGAGCGGGTCGGCCGGCTGGGCGACCAGGTGGTGAAGGTCGGCGTGGTCCTCGCCTACCTGGAGGGCAAGCTGCACGACCTGGAGGGCACCGACCGCGAGGCAGCCGAGGCCGAGGCCGGTGCCGAGTCGGGCGCGGATTCAGGCCCGAGGCGGGAGAAGTCGGGCGGATCGACTTTCCCGGCCGGTCGGGCGGAGGCCCTGTTCGCGGAGGGCTGGCAGCCCGAGCCCCCGGCCGGCGTGGCAGGCGAGGAGGGCGATGTGGGTGAGGAGGGCGAGGAAGGCGAGGCCGCAGGCTTCGCCACCGGCCCGCTGGAGCCGCAGCCGCAGGAGCCGCCGGCGGTGAAGCGGGCGGCGGCGAAGCGGTCCCCGGCGAAGAAGAGCGCGCCGAAGAAGGCCGCGGCGAAGAAGGCCGCGGCCGAGCAGCCGGCCGCGAAGAAGGCGCCCGCTGCCAAGAAGGCGCCCGCCACCAAGAAGACGGCCGCTGCCAAGAAGGCGCCCGCCACCAAGAAGGCCGCCCGCGCGCCGAAGCCCCGGACGGACACCGGCGATGTCTGAGCCGCCCCTGGCACCTCCGGCACCTCCGGCACCCGAGGCCGTGAGCCCGTGGGAGCCGGAGCCCGAGCCGCTCGGCGTCCCGCTGGACCCCACCGGCCACCCCGGGGTCGACGCCGCCCTGGACCGCCTCGCGGTGTTGGACGGGGTGCCCACCACCGAGCACGCGGCCGTGTACGAAGATGTCCACGAGACCCTGAGCACCATCCTCACCACCCTCGACGACAGCTAGACCGCTGGACCGCTGAGAACTGAACCGCTAGGAGCTGAACCACCCGTGGCAGTGGCACGACGCCGACTCGACGCAGAGCTGGTCCGCCGCAATCTGGCCCGCTCGCGCGAGCACGCCAGCGAGCTGATCGCGGCCGGGCGGGTGAGCATCGGCGGGGCCACCGCGACCAAGCCGGCCACCCAGGTGGAGACCTCGGCGGCCGTGGTGGTCGCCAAGGACGAGAACGACCCGGACTACGTCTCGCGCGGCGGCCACAAGCTGGCCGGCGCGTTCGCCGCCTTCGTCCCGCAGGGCCTGGTGGTCCAGGGCCGCCGGGCGCTCGACGCGGGCGCGTCCACCGGCGGGTTCACCGACGTGCTGCTGCGGTCCGGGGCGGCCGGTGTCCTGGCCGTGGACGTCGGCTACGGGCAGCTGGCCTGGTCGCTGCAGAGCGACGACCGGGTGACCGTGATGGACCGCACCAACGTGCGCGAGCTGACCGTGGAGCTGATCGGCGGTGAGCCGGTCGACCTGGTGGTCGGCGACCTCTCCTTCATCTCGCTCGGCCTGGTGCTGCCCGCCCTGGCCTCCTGCGCCGCGCCGGACGCCGACCTGGTGCTGATGGTCAAGCCGCAGTTCGAGATCGGCAAGGAGCGCCTCGGCAGCGGCGGCGTGGTCCGCAGCCCGCAGCTGCGGGCCGAGATGGTCCGTCAGGTGGCCGGACAGGCATGGGAGTTGGGCCTTGGTGTACGCGCGGTGACGGCCAGCCCGCTGCCCGGCCCTTCCGGTAACGTTGAGTACTTCTTGTGGCTGCGGCGTGACGCACCGCAGCTCGATCCGGCCGAGGCGGACCGGGCCGTCGCCGAGGGGCCCCGCTAGGCTGCCGGGACAGGTGCGTCGAGGCCGGCGCCGCGGCAGCGGGGGGACCGGTCCAGGGCAGCACGTCGTGGGCCCTGGTGCGAAGGGCGACAACACGCGACCCGGTGGACGTAGGGAGAGGGCATGAGCGAGGGACGTACGGTCTTCCTGATCGCGCACACCGGCCGGGAGGCCGCGCTGCGCAGTGTCGAGCAGTTGGTCGAGGGCCTGTTGAAGGCGGGCATCAGGATCAGGCTGCTGGCCGCCGAAGCGGTCGACCTCGATCTGCCCGACGGGGTGGAGACGGTGCGGGCGGGGCACGGTGCGGCCGACGGCTGCGAACTGATCCTGGTGGCCGGCGGCGACGGCACGCTGCTGCGCGGTGCCGAGCTCTCCCGGGACACCGGGTTGCCGATGCTGGGCATCAACCTGGGCCGGGTCGGCTTCCTGGCCGAGGCGGAGCGGGACGACCTGGCCGTGGTGGTCGAGCGAGTGGTGGACGGCGCCTACGAGGTCGAGGAGCGGATGACCCTCGACGTGCTGGTCCGCACCAACGGCGACGTGGTGCACGAGGACTGGGCGCTCAACGAGGCCTCGGTGGAGAAGGCTTCCCGGGAGCGGATGCTGGAGGTGGTCACCGAGGTGGACGGCCGTCCGGTGTCCAACTTCGGCTGCGACGGGGTGGTCCTCTCCACCCCGACCGGTTCCACCGCCTACGCCTTCTCCGGCGGCGGCCCGGTGGTCTGGCCGGAGGTGGAGGCGCTGCTGATGGTGCCGATCAGCGCGCACGCGCTCTTCGCCCGGCCGCTGGTGACCTCGCCGGACTCGGTGCTGGCTGTCGAGGTGATGCCCAAGACGCCGCACGGGGTGCTCTGGTGCGACGGGCGGCGCTCCTTCGAGCTGCCGGCCGGGGCCCGGGTGGAGGTGCGGCGCGGCAAGGTGCCGGTCCGGCTGGCCCGGCTGCACCAGGCGCCGTTCACCGATCGCCTGGTGGCCAAGTTCGCGCTGCCGGTGACCGGCTGGCGCGGCCGCTCGCTCTGCTGACTGTCCGTCACCAACGCGGTGGCGGTGGCGGTCAGACGGCCAGCGCCTCCGCCGCCGGGGCGCCGTGCCGGCCCTGCTCCGCCGCCGCGACCGCCGCCGCGGCCGCCAGCCGTTCGGCGGTGGTGGTCGCGGCCGCGGCGGGCACCGTCAGCGGCAGCCGGACGAAGGCCTCGAAGGCGCCGTCCGTCCCGAATCGCGAGCCCATCGCGATCCGCAGGCCGAGCTGCTCGCCGGCCCGGGCGAGGGCCGCGCCCGAGAGGCCGGCGGTGTCCAGCCAGAGCGTCATGCCGCCGGCCGGTTCGGCGAACCGCCAGCTCGGCAGGTGCTCGCGCAGGGCCGGCAGCAGCGCCGCCACGCTCTCGCGCAGCCGGGCCAGCCGGTGCTCGCGAAGCTCGGTGAACCGCTCGCCGATCAGGGCCGCGCAGATCAGCTGGTCCAGCACCGGCGTGCCGACGTCGATGTGGATCCGGTCGGCGGCCAGTCGCCGGACCAGCGCGGGTGAGGCCCTGATCCAGCCGACCCGCAGGCCGCCCCAGATCAGCTTGCCGGCCGAGCCCACGGTGACCACCTCGGCGGTCCGGTCCAGCGCGGCCATCGGCCGGGGCATCCGGTCGGTGCCCCAGCCCAGCTCCGCCATCGTCTCGTCCGCCAGCACCGTCGTCCCGGCGGCCCGGGCGGCGGCGAGCAGCTCGCGGCGCTGCTCCTCGCCGATCAGCGCACCGGTCGGGTTGTGGAAGTCGGGGATCAGGTAGGCCAGGCGCGGGCTCGCGCCGCGCAGCACCTGGCGCCAGTCGTCCAGGTCCCAGCGCGGCAGCTGCTCGGCGCCTTGGGGCCGGTGCTGCGGGACGGGCACCAGCCGGGCTCCGGACTGGCGCAGCGCGCGCAGCTGGTGCGCGTAGCTGGGCGACTCGACGGCCACCCGGTCGCCGCGCCGCAGCAGCCCGCGCCGCACCAGGTCGAGCGCGCTCATCGCGCCCGTGGTGATCAGGATCTGGTCGGGGGTGGTGGGCAGCCCGCGCTCGGTGAACCGCTGGGCCACCGCCTCGCGCAGCACCGGGACGCCGGTGGGGTAGTGGCCGTGGCCCAGCGCGTAGGCGGGCAGTTGCTCCATGGCGCGGGCGGCGGCCTCGGCGAGCAGCGGCTGCGGCGCGGCCGGGGAGGCGGCGCCCAGGTCGATCAGCTGCCCGCAGGAGTCGGGCGGCAGCGGGAAGAGCGCGTCGGTGGGCGGCGAGCTGCCGGCGGGCAGTGCCGTCCAGCTGCCCGAGCCGCGCCGGCTGTGCAGGTAGCCCTCGGCGCGCAGCGTCTCGTAGGCGGTGGCGATGGTGGTCCGGCTCAGCTCCAGGGCGGCGGCCAGCTCGCGTTCGGCGGGCATCCGGGTGCCCACCGGCAGCCGTCCCTCGCTGACCAGGCGCTGGACCTGGGCGGCCAGCGCCCGGTAGGCGGGGCGGCGCTGCCGCCCCGCGGTGGCCGACGCGGGGGTGGCGCGCAGCAGCCGGGCGAGGGCGGGCGGCGTGATGGTGCTCTGCCAGTCGCTCATCGGGAGCAGTCCACTTCACTCGGATTGGCCCTGTAAGCGAGGCCAGTGGACTTCCCATCATGGCAGGGCGGCCCGCTCGACGGCAGTGGGCCCGTGCACCGTCCGTAAGGAGCCCTCGATGGCGATCCTCGCCCTGCCCCGCGACACCTCGACCCTCGGCCGCCGCCTGCCCCAGCTGCTGGGCGGCCTGGTGCTGTACGGCGTCAGCAACGGCCTGACCTACCGCGCCGCGCTCGGGCTCGACCCCTGGGACGTCTTCCACCAGGGGCTGGCCGAACGGCTGGGCCTGAGCATCGGGACGGTGGTCAACCTGACCGGCGTCTGCGTGCTGCTGCTCTGGCTCCCGCTGCGCCAGCGCCCGGGCATCGGGACGCTCGGCAACGTGCTGATCCTCGGCGTGGCGATGGACCGCACCATCGCGCTGCTGCCGGTCCAGCACGGCCTCGCCGCGCGGATCGCGCTGCTGACCGCCGGGATCCTGCTCAACGGGCTGGCCACCGGCCTCTACATCGGCGCGGGCCTGGGCCCCGGCCCGCGCGACGGCCTGATGACCGGCCTGCACCGGCGCACCGGCCGCTCGCTGCGCCTGATGCGCACCGGCCTTGAGCTGACCGTGCTGCTGGTCGGCATGTTGCTGGGCGGCCAGGCGGGGGTGGGGACGATCGCGTACGCACTGGCGATCGGCCCGCTGGCGCAGTTCTTCCTGCGCTGGTGCGCGGTCCCGACCGTGGAGAGCCGGACCGTTCCGGTGGAGGGCCGGGCCGTTCCGGACGCGGAGGCCCGGAAGGAATGAACTTCGGCCCCCTGGGCCCCGGCTCGTCGCGCGCCGGGGCCGGGGTCTCGTAAGGTCGTCTCCGTGTTGGACGAGATGCGGATACGGGATCTTGGTGTCATCGACGACGCGGTGGTGGAGCTGGCACCCGGCTTCACCGTCGTGACCGGTGAGACCGGTGCGGGCAAGACCATGGTGGTGACCAGTCTGGGCCTGCTGCTCGGTGGTCGGGCCGACCCCGGGCTGGTCCGCGGCGGCGCGGAGCGGGCCGTGGTCGAGGGCCGGCTCACCCTGCCCGCCGACTCCCCGGCGGCACTGCGCGCACTGGAGGCCGGCGCGGAGCTGGACGACGGCGCGCTGCTGATCAGCCGCACCGTCTCCGCCGAGGGCCGCTCACGCGCGCACGTCGGCGGCCGCTCGGTGCCGGTGGGCCTGCTCACCGAGCTGGGCGAAGACCTGATCGCGGTGCACGGCCAGAGCGACCAGCAGCGGCTGCTGCGCCCGGCCCGCCAGCGCGGCGCGCTGGACCGCTACGCGGGCGCGGCGGTGGCCGACGCGCTGGCCCGCTACCGGGCCGGCTACCGGCGGCTGCGCGAGGTCTCCACGGCCCTGGCCGAGCTGACCACCCAGGCCCGGGAGCGGGCCCAGGAGGCCGATCTGCTCCGCTTCGGCCTGGAGGAGGTCGCCGCCGCCGAACCGGTGGCCGGCGAGGAGGTGGAGCTGGCCGCCGAGGCCGAGCGGCTGGGGCACGCCGACGCGCTCTCCTCCTCCGCCGTGCTCGCGCACGCCGCGCTGGCCGGCGATCCTAGCGACCCCGACACGCTGGACGCCGGCACCCTGCTCGGCCAGGCCCGCCGCGCGCTGGAGGGCGTGCGGAGCCACGACGAGCGGCTGGCCACGCTGGCCGAGCGGCTGGCCGAGGTCGGCTACCTGCTCGCCGACGTGGCCGGCGACCTCGCGCTCTACGCCGACGACCTGGACGCCGACCCGGCCCGGCTGGCCGCGGTCGAGGAGCGCCGCGCGGTGCTGGCCCAGCTGCTGCGCAAGTACGGCAGCGTCGAGGGCGGCACCGCCGAGGTGGTCGCCTGGGCCGAGCAGGGCGCCCAGCGGCTGGTGGAGCTGGACGGCGACGACGAGCGGATCGAGGAGCTGGCCGCCGAGGAGGCCGAGCTGCGCGCCGCCCTGGCCGTGCTGGCCACCGAGCTCTCCGCCGCCCGGCAGGCGGCGGCCGGCCGGTTCGCCCAGGCGGTCTCGGCCGAGCTGACCGAGCTGGCCATGCCGCACGCCAAGGTCACCTTCGCGCTGAGCCGGATCGAGGACCCGGACGGCCTGGAGCTTCAGGGCCGCACCGTCGCCTACGGCTCGCACGGCGTGGACGAGGTCGAGGTGCTGCTCGCGCCGCACCCGGGCGCGGCGCCGCGCCCGATCGCCAAGGGTGCCTCCGGCGGTGAGCTCTCCCGGGTGATGCTCGCCGTCGAGGTGGTCTTCGCCGCCTCCGACCCGGTGCCCACCTACCTCTTCGACGAGGTGGACGCGGGCGTCGGCGGCAAGGCGGCCGTCGAGATCGGGCGGCGGCTGGCCAAGCTGGCCCGCAGCGCCCAGGTCGTGGTGGTCACCCACCTGCCGCAGGTCGCGGCCTTCGCCGACCGCCACCTGGTGGTGGAGAAGACCAACGACGGCACGGTCACCCGCAGTGGCGTGAAGACCCTCGGCGACGAGGAGCGGGTGCGCGAACTGTCCCGGATGCTGGCCGGCCTGGAGGACTCCGAGCTGGGCCGGGCGCACGCCGAGGAGCTGCTGGCCGCCGCCCGCGGGCCCAAGGAGGCCTGAGCCCCGCCCGAGCAGGCCTGAGCCCCGCCCGTGGTGCCGACCGGCCCCGCCCGTGGTGCCGACTGTCCAAGAGCCCTCGCGACCTGGCATGGTGGCGACGGAGCTTGGTTTTCTAAGTGAGAGCGATACGACGTGGACCATTCCCCGGACCCGGGCCAGTTGCACGTAGTGCTGGTGCTGTCCGCCGGCAGCGGCGGGATCGGCGCCCATGTGCGCTCGCTGGCCCAGGGCCTGACCGCACACGGGGTCAAGGTGACCCTCTGCGCACCCGCCGAGTCCGACGCGCTCTTCGGGCTCTCCCGCACCGGCGCGGTCTTCCATCCGGTGGAGATCACCCCGACCTCGGGTGCCCGCAGCGACGCCGTCGCGATCGGCGAGCTGCGCCGGGCCTTCACCGGCGCCGACCTGGTGCACGCGCACGGCCTGCGGGCCGGCCTGCTCGCCGATCTGGCGCTGCGCACCGCGGGCCGGCTGCCGGGGCTGCGGCCCGAGACCCCGCTGGTGGTGACGTTCCATCACGCCCTGCTGGCCACCGGCCTGGAGCGGCGGCTGCAGCGGCTGATGGAGCGTCGGGTGGCGCGCGCCGCCGACCTGGTGCTCGGTGCCTCCTCCGACCTGGTGGCCAGGGCCCGGGAGCTGGGCGCCACCGATGCCCGGCTCGGCCCGGTGGCCGCACCGCCGCGCGAGGTGGCGGGCCTGGACCGGGCGGCGGCCCGCGCCGCGCTGCTCGCCCCCGGCGAGCCGGACCGGCCGCTGGTGCTGGCGGTGGGCCGACTGGTGCCGCACAAGGGCTACGCCCAGCTGCTGGACGCCGCCCACGGTCTCGGCGACGTGCTGGTGCTGATCGCCGGGGACGGCCCCCAGCAGGCGGAGCTGGCCGAGCGGGTGGCCGCCGAGCAGCTGCCGGTGCGGCTGCTGGGCCACCGCGCCGACGTGCCCGAACTGCTGGCCGCCGCCGACCTGGTGGTGATCCCCAGCCGGTGGGAGGCCCGCTCGCTGGTCGCCCAGGAGGCGCTGCGGGCCGGGGTGCCGCTGGTGGCGACCGCGGTCGGCGGGATCCCCGAGCTGGTCGGCGACGCCGCCGAGCTGGTCCCCGGCGGTGACCCGGCGGCGCTCGCGGCGGCGGTCCGCTCGCTGCTGGCCGACCCCGGGCGCCGGGCCGCGCTCGCCGAGGCGGGCCCCCTCCAGGCCGAGACCTGGCCGGACGAGGCCGCCACCGTGGCGCAGGTGCTCAGCACCTACGACGAGCTGGTCCAGCGCCGCTGAGCCGGCGCCGCCGCACGGGCACCCGGCCCTGGACCCCGCCCCGGGCCCGGCCTCAGGACCGGACGGGCTGGCGCCCGGGCTGCCGGGCCGCGTTCTCGGCGGCCGGCGGCTGCGGGGCGAGGTAGGCGGCGCCGCAGGCGGTCAGCCGCAGCGCGGTGTCGATCAGCGGCACGTGGCTGAAGGCCTGCGGGAAGTTGCCGACCTGCCGCTTGAGCCGCGGGTCCCACTCCTCGGCCAGTAGTCCCAGGTCGTTGCGGAGCGCGAGCAGCTTCTCGAACAGCTCGCGCGCCTCGGCCACCCGCCCGATCATCGCCAGGTCGTCGGCCAGCCAGAACGAGCAGGCCAGGAACGCACCCTCGTGGCCGGAGAGCCCGTCGACATTCGCGCCGGACTCGTCGTGGGTGGGGTAGCGCAGCACGAAGCCGTCCTCGGTGGAGAGCTCGCGCTGGATCGCCTCGATGGTGCCGATCACCCGCTTGTCGTCCGGCGGCAGGAAGCCCACCTGCGGGATCAGCAGCAGCGAGGCGTCCAGCTCGGTGCCGCCGTAGTACTGGGTGAAGGTGTTGCGCCCGGCGTCGTAGCCCTTCTCGCAGACGTCCGCGTGGATCTCGTCGCGCAGCGCCCGCCAGCGGTCCAGCGGGCCCTCGGCCGGGGTCTGCTCGATCAGCTTGATGGTGCGGTCCACCGCGACCCAGGCCATCACCTTGGAGTGGACGAAGTGCCGGCGCGGCCCGCGCACCTCCCAGATGCCCTCGTCGGGGGCCTTCCAGTGCTCCTCCAGGTAGCTGATCAGGCGCAGCTGGAGCAGGTGGGCGTGGTCGTTGCGGGACAGCCCGGTCATCTGGGCCAGGTAGAGCGCCTCGACCACCTCGCCGTAGACGTCGAGCTGGAGCTGGTCGGCGGCGCCGTTGCCGACCCGCACCGGGGCCGAGCCCTCGTAGCCGGGCAGCCAGTCGAGCACCGACTCGTTCAGCTCGCGCCGGCCGGTGATGGTGTACATGATCTGCAGGTTCTCCGGGTCGCCGGCCACCGCGCGCAGCAGCCACTCGCGCCAGGCCCGCGCCTCCTCCCGGTAGCCGGTGCGCAGCAGCGAGGAGAGGGTGATCGCGGCGTCCCGCAGCCAGGTGTAGCGGTAGTCCCAGTTGCGCTCGCCGCCGATGTCCTCGGGCAGCGAGGTGGTGGGCGCCGCCACGATGCCGCCGGTGGGGGCGTAGGTGAGGGCCTTGAGGGTGATCAGCGAGCGGACCACGGCCTCCTGGTAGGGGCCCTGGTAGGTGCACTGGCTGACCCAGTCGAGCCAGAACTCCTCGGTCAGCGCGAGTGAGCCCTCCGGGTCGGGGAGTTCCGGCGGAGCCATGTGCGAGCGCTGCCAGGTGAGGGCGAAGGCCACCCGCTCGCCCGCCTCGACGGTGAAGTCCGCGTAGGTGGTCAGGTCCCGGCCGTAGGTCTCGGACTCGCCGTCCAGCCAGACCGAATCGGGCCCCGCCACCGCGACCGTGCGGTGCGCGTCGCCCTGCTCGACCCGGTGCACCCAGGGGACGATCTTGCCGTAGCTGAACCGCATCCGGACCGCCGAGCGCATCCGCACCTGGCCGGTCAGGCCCTCCACGATCCGGATCATCTGCGGCACCGGCTCCTGCCCGCTCAGGTGCCGCGGCGGCATGAAGTCGATCACCCGAACGCTGCCGCGCGGGGTGTCCCACTCCTGCTCCAGGATCAGCGAGTCACCCCGGTAGCGGCGCCGGTCGGCGGGCACGGCGGGCGCGGACGCGCTGCTCGGCACCACCTTCAGGTCACTCGTATCGGTGAACGGGGCCCGCGGGGCCGGCGCGGTCGGCGCGGCGGCCGGGCGGTCCTGGCCGCCGACCGGATCGGCCTCGGCGGGGCCGATCCGCCAGAAGCCGTGTTCATCGGTGCCCAGCAGGCCGGCGAAGACGGCGGGGGAGTCGAATCGGGGCAGGCAGAGCCAGTCCACGGCGCCATCTCTGCTGACCAGGGCGGCGGTCTGCATGTCCCCGATAAGTGCGTAGTCCTCGATACGGCCGGCCACGTGCATCTCCAGTTCGCGGTAGTGCTCGGCGGTCGCCGACGGGGCGAGAGCGGATGCTGCGGGGCCGGGGGTGACACGCGTGCCAAGTCCGGGCGCCGCTTCGACCCGCGGGTGGCGGGGGTCGGGCACGGGCCGCGCGGAACCGCGGATGTGGGTTCCTGGAACTGGCTCTGGAGTGAACTGGTGGAGCGGGGGAGTCCGGTCGCGCATCGGGGACGGAGAGGTGTCGTCCGGACCCCTCGTCCTCGCCTGCTCTGCTGTCGGCGATGCGTCCGTGCAGGATACGACGACGGGAGGGGGCTGAGCACCCGGAAACGATCAGGTACCGCCGTCTGCCCAGGCACGGTGAGTGAAAGTAGCCCGCCTGGGTGAGAACGGCAGTTGAACGGGCGATCCGGGACTGATCATTCCGGGTCATGCCGCCCTGATCACCTGGGCCCTGGCGGCGGCTCGATGATCACCCGGGCGGGTCAGCGGCCGGGTGGCCGACCGCGCGCCGCCGTCCTCGCTGATACCCTGGTATCCCGTGGACTGGTGGATCAACCGCCCCGGACCCGCTGACTGACGACCTCCGATTACTGACGTGGCGTCACCTCCAGCGACCGCACTCCACCAGCGTCATCATCGACTGCGACCCACGGGAGCCCCCTCTTGGCACAGCCCCATTCCGGCAAAGCGGCGAACGGCCGCGCCGTGACGACCAAGCACCTCTTCGTCACCGGGGGTGTCGCCTCATCGCTCGGCAAGGGGCTCACGGCCTCCAGCCTCGGTGCCCTGCTCAAGGCCCGCGGCCTGCGGGTGACGATGCAGAAGCTCGACCCGTACCTCAACGTGGACCCGGGCACCATGAACCCGTTCCAGCACGGTGAGGTCTTCGTCACCGACGACGGCGCGGAGACGGACCTGGACATCGGCCACTACGAGCGGTTCCTGGACACCAACCTGCACGGCTCGGCCAACGTCACCACCGGCCAGGTCTACTCGACGGTGATCGCCAAGGAGCGGCGCGGCGAGTACCTGGGCGACACCGTCCAGGTGATCCCGCACATCACCAACGAGATCAAGTCCCGGATCCGCCGGATGGCGACCGAGGACGTCGACGTGGTGATCACCGAGGTCGGCGGCACGGTCGGCGACATCGAGTCGCTGCCGTTCCTGGAGGCCGTCCGCCAGGTCCGCCACGAGGTCGGCCGGGACAACGTCTTCTTCGTGCACGTCTCGCTGCTGCCCTACATCGGCCCCTCCGGCGAGCTGAAGACCAAGCCCACCCAGCACTCGGTGGCCGCGCTGCGCAACATCGGCATCCAGCCGGACGCCATCGTGCTGCGCGCCGACCGCGAGGTGCCGCAGGCCATCAAGCGCAAGATCTCGCTGATGTGCGACGTGGACGAGGAGGCCGTGGTCGCGGCCATCGACGCCAAGTCGATCTACGACATCCCCAAGGTGCTGCACGGCGAGGGCCTGGACGCCTACGTGGTGCGCCGGCTCGACCTGGCCTTCCGCGACGTGGACTGGACCACCTGGGACGACCTGCTGCGCCGGGTCCACGAGCCCCAGCACATCGTCAAGGTGGCGCTGGTCGGCAAGTACATCGACCTGCCCGACGCCTACCTCTCGGTCACCGAGGCGCTGCGCGCCGGCGGCTTCGCCAACAACGCCCGGGTCGAGATCAAGTGGGTCACCTCCGACGACTGCGAGACGCCCGAGGGTGCCCGCGAGCAGCTCGGCGACGTGGACGCGATCTGCATCCCCGGCGGCTTCGGCGACCGCGGGGTCAACGGCAAGGTGGCCGCGATCACCTTCGCCCGCGAGAACCGGGTCCCGCTGCTGGGCCTCTGCCTGGGCCTGCAGTGCGTGGTGATCGAGGCGGCCCGCAACCTGGCCGGGCTGCCCGACGCCAACTCCACCGAGTTCGAGCCGGCCGCCCAGCACCCGGTGATCTCCACCATGGCCGAGCAGCTGGCGATCGTGGACGGCAAGGGCGATCTGGGCGGCACCATGCGCCTGGGCCTCTACCCGGCCAAGCTGGCCGAGGGCTCGATCGTCCGCGAGGTCTACGGCGGCGAGCAGTACGTCGAGGAGCGCCACCGCCACCGCTACGAGGTCAACAACGCCTACCGCGCGGACCTGGAGAAGACCGGCCTGCAGTTCTCCGGCCTCTCGCCCAAGGGCGACCTGGTGGAGTACGTGGAGTACCCGCGCGAGGTGCACCCGTACCTGGTGGCCACCCAGGCCCACCCGGAGCTGAAGTCCCGCCCGACCCGCCCGCACCCGCTCTTCGCGGGCCTGGTGGCCGCGGCGATCAAGATCAAGACCGGCGCCGAGTAGTCACCCGGTTCCGGTGAACGGCGGCCCCGCGGACCTCGCGGGGCCGCCGTTCGGCGTTAGATTGTGTCGTACTGACGAGAAGCGGTACTGGCGAGAAGTCGTGCGGGCGAGAAGGGGAGATCGACATGGTCGAGCAGATCCGTGACGAGGCGGAGGAGTGGACGGTGCGCGCCAGCAGCACGCCGTTCCAGGGGCGGGTCACCGGGGTGCGCACCGACGAGGTGCTGATGCCCGACGGCGGCTACCAGCGGCGCGACTACCAGACCCACCCGGGTTCGGTCGCGGTGCTGGCGCTGGACGACCGGCAGCGGGTGCTGCTGGTGCGCCAGTACCGCCACCCGGTGCGAGCGCGCCTGTGGGAGCTGCCCGCCGGGCTGCTCGACGTGCCGGGCGAGAACCCGCTGCACGCCGCGCAGCGCGAGCTCTACGAGGAGGCGCACTGCAAGGCGGAGAGCTGGCGGGTGCTGGTGGACTTCTACACCTCGCCCGGCGGCACCGACGAGGCGCTGCGGATCTTCCTGGCCACCGACCTGGCCGAGGCGCGGGGGGAGAAGTACGCGGCGGACGGCGAGGAGCTGGAGATCCAGCTCGCCCGGGTGCCGTTGGAGGAGCTGGTCGAGCTGGTGCTGGCGGGGGAGCTGCACAACCCCACGCTGATCTCCGGCACCCTCGCGCTGCGGGCCGCGCTGACCGGCCCCGGCCTCCCGGCGCTGCGCCCGGCCGACGCGCCCTGGCCGGCCCGCCCGTTCACCGCCTGAGGGCCTGCGCCAGGATCGATCGGACGCGGGCGCCGAGGCCGCACGCCTGGTGCGCCTGGTGCGCCTGGTACGCCCGGGTGATTTGCCACTTGGTCATACCGGTGTCCCCTCGGCCCGGGGCCCCGCGCGAACTACGCTTCGCAGACGGGTAGCTGGGCGACCGGGTCGGGAGTGGCGCAGGTGGCGAGGAAGACGGCGACGATGGACGCACGCCCGGCTCCCGACGGGCCGGTGGCCGGCCTGCCACCGGGCCTGCGCCCGTTCGTCGGGCGGGCCGCCGAGCTGGCCGCGCTGCGGACCGAGGCCCGCCGCCCGCCCGGCGACAGCTGCCGGGTGCTGGTGGTCACCGGGCGGCCGGGCTCCGGGCGCACCACGCTGGCCCGGCACTTCGCCCGCTCGCTGGCGGGCGAGTACCAGGTGCTGGCCGAGCGGCTGACCGGGCCGGACGGCGCCGCCGAGCCGCCCGGCACCATCGCCCGGCGGCTGCTCGCCGCGCTCGACCGGCCCTGCGACGCGCTGCCGCCGCCACCGCCGGGCGGCCCAGCGGGCGGCCCAGCGGGCGGGCCCGGCGCACGGCCGCCGACGGCGGACCAGGTGGCGGACCAGGCGGCTGACGGGGCCTGCGCGCTGCTGCGCGAGGCGCTGACCGGGCGGGCCACCCTGCTGCTGCTCGACGACGTCGCGGACGCCGCCCAGCTGCGCCCGCTGCTGCCCGACGAGCCGCGCTGCCTGGTGCTGGCCACCACCGCCGGACCGCTCACCGCGCTGGCCGACCGCTTCCGGGTGGACCCGGTGATCCTGCGGGGCCTGGACGAGGCGGCCGCCGCCGAGTTGCTCACCGCGCTGGTCGGCGGCACCCGGGTCGGCTGCGACCCGGTCGGCGCGGCGGACCTGGCCGAGGCCTGTGCCGGGCGCCCGGCGCCGCTGCGGCTGATGGCCCACTGGCTGCGGGCCCACCCCAAGGCGGCCGTCCCCGAGGCGGCGACCGCGCTGCGCGAGGCCGGCGGCGAGGTGCTGCCGGCCGCCTTCGGGCTGCGCTACCGGGCGCTGCCGGTGGCCCAGGCCCGGCTGCTGCGCGCCCTCACGCTGGCCCCGGGCGGGCGGGCCGACCCGCGCACCGCCTCCGCGCTGGCCGGCTGCCCCGCGCCGGAGGCCGCCGCCGGGCTGCTCGCGCTGGCCGAGGGCGAGCTGCTGGAGGAGCGCCGACCGGGCGCCGACGGCACCCCGCGCTACCGGGTGCCGGGCCGCTTCTTCGTGGAGCTCGCCGAGCTGCGCGAGCGGCTGGACCGTCCCGGTGAGGTGCAGCTGGCCAGGGCCCGGCTGCTGGAGCGGCTGGTGCGGCTGGTCGACGCGGCCCGCGCGCTGCTCGAACCCGGGCACGGCACGCCCGACCCGCTGCCCGGGCCGCTGCGGCTGCGCACCGCCGCGCAGGCCCGCGGCTGGCTGCTGGGCGAGCGGGAGCTGCTGCTCGCGGCGGCCGAGCAGGCGGTCGAGCGCGCGGACCTGGACGGCACGGCGGCCCGGCTGGTCGGCGGGCTGCTGCGGGCCCTGCCCTCGGCCGGGCCGCTCGCGCCCGCCGACGCCTACCGGCTGCACCGGCTGGTGCTCACCTGCGCCGAGCGGCAGGAGGCGCCCCGGCGGGCCGCGGCCGCGCTGCTCAACCTGGCCGAGCTGCGGGCCGCCGCCGGCCAGTGGCAGGCCGCCGCCGGGCACTACCGGGCCGCCCACGCGCACAGCCGCGCCCCGCTGGACGAGACGGTCGCGGCCCGCGCCCTGGAGGGCGTGGCGGAGTGCCACCGGGCGCTCGGCGACGCGGTGCGCGCCGCCGACAGCTACGGCCGGGCGCTGGTGCTGCGCCGGGGCCTGGACGAGCCCGGGGCCCAGGCCCGGCTGCTGGCCCGGATCGGTGAGGCGCACGCCGCCCAGCGCCGCTTCGAGGAGGCCGCCAGGGAGTACCGGGAGGCGCTGGTGCTGCTGCGCCGGATCGGCGACGAGCGGGGCGCGGCGGCGGTGGCGGCGGTGCTGGAGCGGCTTACCGGGCGCGGGTGAGCCAGGTCACCGGAGTGGACTCCGGATGATCGGCAGATGATCTTCCGGTAGACCTTGGGAGGGTTGGGAGGTTTGCCGGTTGTGCGGCGGTTTGCCAGGAACGATCCGAGGCAAGCCTACGAATCTGCCAACGACGGCAGCATATTTAGTCACTTTGGAAGGCTGGCGGATTCGCTGGGCTTCATTACACTCGACTTAGTCGCGCAGTGCAGCGTGCCCCGGCCCTGCCGGAGGTCTGCCTTGTGCCGGCGCCCGCCGGTCTTCCCCCGGTTGGGACTCCCATGGCAAGAGGGACGTGTTTAACCGTGACCAAGGTCGGCATCCCCCGCGAGGTCAAGAACCACGAGTACCGCGTGGCCATCACGCCCGCCGGCGTGCATGAGCTGGTCCGCAACGGGCACGAGGTCTTCATCGAGGACGGCGCCGGTGTCGGCTCGTCCATCCCCAACGAGGAGTACGTGGCCGCCGGCGCCACCATCCTCCCGACGGCCGACGAGGTCTGGGCCACCGCCGACCTGCTGCTGAAGGTCAAGGAGCCGATCGCTTCGGAGTACCACCGGCTGCGCAAGGGGCAGACTCTCTTCACCTACCTGCACCTGGCGGCCGACAAGGCCGGCACCGACGCGCTGGTCGCCTCCGGCACCACCGCGATCGCCTACGAGACGGTGCAGCTGGGCAACGGCGCGCTGCCGCTGCTCGCCCCGATGTCCGAGGTCGCGGGCCGGCTGGCCCCGCAGGTCGGCTCCTACCACCTGATGCGCCCGGCCGGCGGCCGCGGTGTGCTGCCCGGCGGCGTGCCCGGCACCCACCCGGCCAAGGCCGTCGTCATCGGCGGTGGCGTCTCCGGCTGGCACGCGGCCACCATCGCGATCGGCATGGGCTACGAGGTGACCCTGCTGGACCGCGACATCAACAAGCTGCGCGAGGCCGACAAGATCTTCGGCACCAAGA
Source organism: Kitasatospora sp. NBC_01287 (assembly GCF_026340565.1). Classification (NCBI taxonomy): domain Bacteria; kingdom Bacillati; phylum Actinomycetota; class Actinomycetes; order Kitasatosporales; family Streptomycetaceae; genus Kitasatospora; species Kitasatospora sp. NBC_01287. The sequence continues at coordinate 2,612,008 of NZ_JAPEPB010000001.1, read as the reverse complement.
TCAAGGCCATCATGTCCAACGGCTTCGAGCTGGAGAAGGCCGTGCTGGAGGCCGACCTGGTGATCGGCGCCGTGCTGATCCCGGGCGCCAAGGCTCCCAAGCTGGTCACCAACGAGCTGGTCTCCCGGATGAAGCCGGGCTCCGTGCTGGTCGACATCGCCATCGACCAGGGCGGCTGCTTCGAGGACTCCCGCGCCACCACGCACGCCGAGCCGACCTTCGAGGTCCACAACTCGGTCTTCTACTGCGTGGCGAACATGCCGGGCGCCGTCCCGAACACCTCCACCTACGCGCTGACCAACGCGACCCTGCCCTACGTGGTCGAGCTGGCCAACCGCGGCTGGAAGGAGGCCCTGAAGCGCGACGCCGCGCTGGCCAAGGGCCTGAACGTGCACGAGGGCCAGATCACCTACGCCGCGGTCGCCGAGGCCTTCGGCCTGCCCTCCATCTCCCTGGACAGCGTGCTCGCCTGACGTCGCGCCAGTAGTGCGCGGGCGACCGCGCGTCCCGCTCGTAGGCCCCTGGTCGGTGGTAGCCGACCAGGGGCCTCGGCGTGCCTCCACGCGCCGTCAACGCGCCGAGGGTCGGGTCACCCGCCCCTTGACAGAACCCGGTCGGACAGCCGACACATCGGGCCCACTACCGTGGATTGTGTTGCTGCGAACGCCCGAAACGGCCTAGAGTCGCAAACCGTCGGCATGGTGTCAGGCTGACGAATCGACATAATGCCCTGGATGCCCAAGGAGGTAAGACGACTTGTGAATGAGTCGACATTTGCTCCCGGGGGTGGTCAGCCAGGACTGGCGGAGCGTGTCTCCGGACAGCCGACCGACGACACCGGGGCCGCACTTTCCACTGTCGGGGCCAGTGAGGTCGGCACGGTTGCCGTGCGCACCTTCGAGGCCCGGCAGGCCGCCGGCCAGCCGACCGTCTACGAGGCCGACCTGCCGGGGCAGGGCCTCGGCTACGCCGAGTTCGCCTACGGCTCCTACGACGACCCGGACGCCGAGTACGAGCCGGACCCCGAGTACGCCGCCACGCTGGCGCCCGACGCGGCCCGCCAGCGCCGCGAGCGGATCGGTCCCACCGGCCGTCCGCTGCCGTACTTCCCGATCCCCGCGCCGCTGGCCGAGCACGGTCCCGCGCAGATCATCGCGATGTGCAACCAGAAGGGCGGCGTCGGCAAGACCACCTCGACCATCAACCTGGGCGCCGCGCTGGCCGAGTACGGCCGCCGGGTGCTGCTGGTCGACTTCGACCCGCAGGGCGCGCTCTCGGTGGGCCTCGGGGTCAACCCGATGGAGCTGGACGTCACCGTCTACAACCTGCTCATGGAGCGGGGCCTGACGGCCGACGAGGTGCTGCTGAAGACCGCCATCCCCGGGATGGACCTGCTGCCCTCCAACATCGACCTGTCGGCCGCCGAGGTGCAGCTGGTCAGCGAGGTGGCCCGGGAGTCGGCGCTGGCGCGGGCGCTCAAGCCGCTGCTGCCGGACTACGACTTCGTGATCATCGACTGCCAGCCCTCGCTGGGCCTGCTGACGGTCAACGCGCTGACCGCCGCGCACAGCGTGATCGTCCCGCTGGAGTGCGAGTTCTTCGCGCTGCGAGGCGTGGCGCTGCTCACCGAGACGATCGAGAAGGTCTGCGAGCGGCTCAACCCCGAGCTGCGGCTGGACGGCATCCTGGCCACCATGTACGACTCGCGCACCGTGCACAGCCGCGAGGTGCTGGCCCGGGTGGTCGAGGCCTTCGGTGACCACGTCTTCCACACCGTGATCGGGCGTACCGTCCGGTTCCCCGAGACCACGGTGGCCGGCGAGCCGATCACGACGTACGCGACCAATTCGGTGGGCGCCGCCGCCTATCGCCAGCTCGCCAGGGAGGTGCTCGACCGGTGCCGCCCCGTCGAGTGAGCCTCCCGGGGGCCGACGAGCTGTTCCGCACCACCGGGGGGATGGCGCTGTCGCCCTCCCGGGCCAGCCGCTCCGCCGCCGAACCGGCGGAGGGCGGCAACGGTGCCGCGCAGCCCGACGCCGCTTCGGCTGACGCTCCCTCGGGCGGTGCCGGCGAGGCCGGCCCGGCCGTCGCCCGACCGCGGATCGAGCGCGTTCCGGGCCCCCCCGCACCGGCCGCCACCGGTGCCCCGGCCCCGCCCCGCACCCCGCCGGCCGCGCCAGGGCCGGCCGAGGAGCAGGGCGCGGACAGCGCCGCCCGGCGCCGCCCGCGCGGGCGCGCCCCGCGCCGCCCCAGCGGGCGCGAGCGGCACGACGAGAAGATCACCGTGTACGTCTCCGCCGAGGAGCTGATGGACCTGGAGCACGCACGCCTGGTCCTGCGCGGCGAGCACGGCCTCGCGGTGGACCGCGGCCGGGTGGTCCGGGAGGCCATCGCGGTCGTCCTGGCCGACCTGGAGCAGCGGGGTGAGGCCAGCATCCTGGTCCGGCGGTTGCGCGGCCGCTGAGCGCGCCCGGCGTGTGAAGATGGACCGCGATGGCCAGCACCTCCCCAGCCCCCGCGGCGAGCGGCGCCGCGACCGCCGGTGACAGCGCCGCCGCGGCCGATGCCGCCGCGGGCAGCGCCGCAGCGGAGGCCGCCCCTGACGGTGCGCGCGGCGCGTTCCAGGTGCGGCTGGCCAACTTCGAGGGTCCCTTCGACCTGCTGCTCGGCCTGATCGCCAAGCACAAGCTGGACGTCACCGAGGTCGCGCTGGCCCAGGTCACCGACGAGTTCATGGCCCACCTGCGGGCCATGGGCCCAGATTGGGACCTGGACGCGACCACCGAGTTCCTGGTGGTAGCGGCCACCCTGCTCGACCTCAAGGCGGCCCGGCTGCTGCCCGCCGCCGAGGTCGAGGACGAGGAGGACCTCGCCCTGCTGGAGGCCCGCGACCTGCTCTTCGCCCGACTGCTGCAGTACCGCGCCTACAAGCGGGTGGCGGCGGTCTTCGAGCGGCGCTGGGCCGCCGAGCAGCGCCGCCGTCCGCGCACCGTGGGCCTGGAGCCGCAGCACGCCGAGCTGCTGCCCGAGGTGGTGATCCACATCGGCCTGGAGCGGTTCGCCCGGCTGGCCGCCAAGGCGATGACGCCCAGGCCGAAGCCGGCGGTCTACGTGGACCACATCCACACCCCGGCGGTCAGCGTGCGCGAGCAGGCCGCGCTGGTGGCGGCCCACCTGGCCGAGCACGGCGAGGCGCGGTTCGGCGAGCTGGTCGCGGACGCGGCGGACACGCTGGTGGTGGTAGCGCGCTTCCTGGCGCTGCTGGAGCTCTACCGGGAGCGGGCGCTGGCCTTCGAGCAGCCGGAACCGCTGGGGGAGCTGACGGTCCGTTGGGTGGCCGACCCGCAGCGGGTGGTGATCGAGGTGACGGACGAGTTCGACGGCCCGGTGGCCGATGACCAGGGAGCGGGGAGTCGAGGATGAGCGGGACCGCCGAGGACCAGGGGCCGACGGGGGCCGGCGGCGGGCGGCCGGCCCGGCGCGCCCTGGGGCTGCCGGGTCAGGTCCGGGAGGACGAGTGGCTGGAGCCGGCCTACCCGGGCGAGGTGTGGATCGAGCCGGCGGACGGGGCCGGTGCGGTCGACGCGGTCGACGCGGTGGACGCGGTGGACGCGGCCGGGCCGGTTGTCCTGCCGCCGCGGGCCGCACCGGCCGCCGAGCTGGTCGAGCCCGAGGAGGCCGGGCCCGAGGAGCCTGAGGAGCCCGAGGCCGCCGCGGCGGAGCGGGACGGGGCCGGGGGTGGGGTCAGCGACGAGGTCGGCCTCAGGGCCGCGCTGGAGGCCGTGCTGATGGTGGCCGACGAGCCGCTGGGCGACGCCCGGCTGGCACAGGTGGTGGAGCGGCCGCGTGCCGAGGTGGCGGCGGCGCTGCGGGAGTTGACAGCCGAGTACGCCGCCCAGGGGCGCGGTTTCGAGCTGCGGCTGGTGGCCGGCGGCTGGCGGTTCTACAGTGCGGCGGCGTGCGCTCCGGTGGTGGACCGGTACGTGCTGGACGGTCAGCAGGCCAGGCTCACCCAGGCCGCGCTGGAGACCCTGGCGGTGGTCGCCTACCGGCAGCCGGTCTCCAGATCCCGGGTATCCGCGGTACGTGGTGTGAACTGTGACGGCGTGATGCGTACCCTGGTACAGCGAGGACTGGTGGAAGAGACCGGGTCCGAGCCCGAAACAGGGGCGATCCTGTATCGGACGACGAACTACTTCCTGGAACGGATGGGGCTGCGCGGCTTGGACGAGCTGCCGGAGCTCGCCCCCTTCCTGCCCGAGGTCGACGACGTGGAAGCGGAGTCCCTCGAAGGCACCGTGATCGCGGACGCGGTCGCCGCCGTGAGCGCACGGGAAGTGCAGTGAGGTCGGCGGCACGACCCTCCCTCCCTGTCCGGTAGCGGGCAGGGAGGGGCCCAGCCCGATGGAATCGACGTTCGGACAATTGATGCGTAGTAGCGGTAGCGGTAACGGCAGGAACAGCAGTGGCGGTGGCGGTGGCGGCAGCCGCGGCGGGCAGCGGGGCGGCAGCGGCTCCTTCGGCAGCGGCAGCGGCGGCGGGAGCCGTGGCGGCAGCGGCAGTGGTGGCTCCTACGGCGGCGGTGGCGGCGGCCGTGGCGGTGGCGGCTCCTACGGCGGCGGTGGCGGTGGCCGTGGCGGTAGCAGCGGCGGTAGCGGTGGTCGTGGCGGCAGCAGCGGTGGCGGCTCCTACGGCGGCGGCGCCCGTGGCGGCAGCAGCGGTGGCGGCGGTCGTGGTGGCAGCGGTGGCGGCTCGTACGGTGGCGGTGGTCGTGGTGGCAGCGGCGGCGGCTCGTACAGCGGCGGGAGCCGTGGCGGCAGCAGCAGTGGCGGCTCCTACGGCGGCGGCGGCGCCCGTGGCGGCAGTGGCGGCGGCCGGGACGACCGGCGGGACGACCGCCAGTACCCCGACCGCCCGCTGCGCCCCGAGGAGCGCCGCTACGACCGTCCCGAGTTCGGCGGCGGCCCGAACGCCACCCCGGCCCGCGGCAGCTTCTCCGGCCGCCGTCCCAGCCCCGCGCCGCGCCCGCGCCGCGACGGCCAGGGCGCGCCGGGCGACCCGCGCCGCCAGCCGCAGCGGTCGCGCGAGCTGCAGGCCAAGATCGAGGACGCGGTGCTGCGCCGCCACGAGGGCGGTCCCGCCGAGAGCGTCGGCGAGGACGGCGAGCGCCTGCAGAAGGTGCTCGCCCGGGCCGGCATGGGCAGCCGGCGGGCCTGCGAGGAGCTGATCGAGCAGGGCCGGGTCGAGGTCAACGGCTCGCGGGTCACCGAGCAGGGCAGGCGGGTCGACCCCGAGAGCGATGAGATCAAGGTGGACGGCCTGACGGTCGCCACCCAGTCGTACCTGTTCTTCGCGCTCAACAAGCCGGCCGGCGTGGTCTCCACCATGGAGGACCCGGACGGCCGCCAGTGCCTGGGCGACTACGTGACCAACCGGGAGACCCGGCTGTTCCACGTGGGCCGGCTGGACACCGAGACCGAGGGCATCATCCTGCTCACCAACCACGGCGAGCTGGCCCACCGGCTGACCCACCCGCGCTACGGCGTCACCAAGACCTACCTGGCCGCGATCCAGGGCCCGATCCCGCGTGACCTGGGCAAGCAGCTGGCCCAGGGCATCGAGCTGGAGGACGGCTTCGCCCGCGCCGACAGCTTCAAGGTGATCTCCAACGTCGGCAAGAACTACCTGGTCGAGGTCACCCTGCACGAGGGCCGCAAGCACATCGTGCGCCGCATGCTGGCCGAGGCCGGGTTCCCGGTGGAGAAGCTGGTCCGCACCCACTTCGGCCCGATCGCGCTGGGCGACCAGAAGTCGGGCTGGCTGCGCCGGCTGACCAACCCCGAGGTGGGTCAGCTGATGAACGAGGTCGGCCTGTAACAGTGCCATCCAGGGGGGCCGCGCATCGACTCAGGTGTGCGGCCCCCCTGCCGCGTTTCGGGACAGGGTTGTCACAGGGATCGTCGGTGGCAGAAGATGGCCACGAAAACATCACTCACCACTTGGCGTGAAACCGCCACACGGGGGAGGAGGCGTCATGCCCGACGCTTTCAGCGCGCTCGGACTCTCCGACGCCGACGGACAGGTCTACGCCGCCCTGGTAGCCGCCCCGCAGTCCACCGCTGCCGAGCTGGCCGAGCGCTGCGGCCTGAGCGTCCAGCAGAGCGGCAAGTCGCTCAGTCGGCTGGCCCAGCAGGGCATGGCGACCCGGGCGCCGGTCGAGCGCGACCGCTACCTGGCCGTCGCGCCGGACGTCGCCATCGGTACCTTGATCGGCCACCGCGAGGCCGAGCTGCGCAGTGCGCGGGCGGAGATGCACCGGCTGATGGACGCCTTCCGCGAGGCGTCCCGGTTCACCGACCCGGCCCACTCGGTCGAGGTGCTGACCGGCGGCGAGGCGATCAACCAGCGGATCGAGCACCTGCAGGAGAGCAGCCTGCAGCAGGTGCGCACCTTCGACTGTCCGCCCTACGTGCGGGATCCGGCCGCCAACCTCACCCAGCAGCGGCGGCGCCTCAGGGAAGGGGTGCGCTTCCGCGGGATCTACGACCGGGAGGCGGTGGCCTGGCCCGGGCGGCTGGAGGGCGAGATCCTGGTCGGCGTCGAGGACGGGGAGGAGGCCCGGGTGCGGACCACCCTCCCGATGAAGATGATCATGTCGGACGACCGGATGGCGATCATCCCGATCAGCGTGGGCGACAGCGTGCTGGACGCGGCCTACGTGATCCACCCGTCCGCCCTGCTGCAGGCGCTGGACGGGCTCTTCGAGGCCGAGTGGGACCGGGCGGTGCCGCTGCAGGCCGCGATCGGCGCCGAGCCCGAGCTCCACGAGCCGGAGGCCGACCAGCGCAAGCTGCTCGGGCTGCTCGCCGCCGGCCTGACCGACGAGTCGATCGCCCGCTCGCTGGGCTGGAGCGCCCGCACCACCCAGCGGCGGCTCCAGTCGCTGATGCGCGAGCTGGGCGCCAGCACCCGGTTCCAGGCGGGCATGGCCGCCCGCGAGCGCGGCTGGCTGTAGGGGGGCCGCGCGGGGCCCTCGACGGGCGCGCGGGGCGGTTCGGCCCAGCTCCGCCGGCTCAGTTCCGTCGGCTCAGCTCCAGGGCACCAGCCGGTCCCAGCGGCCGTCGCCGCCGCGCTCCAGCTTCTCCAGGCCCTTCACCGCGTTGCGGTTGAGCCGCCCGTAGATGTGCGGGAAGAGCACCTCGGGCGCCACCCCCGGCGGGCGCTCGCCGCTGGGCGCCTCCCAGCGGACCATCGGCTCCACCTCGTCCTGGTCGATCAGCAGGGCCATCAACGGGCCCGGCGTCCTGGCGAAGAACAGGTTCGCGACGGCCAGGGTGGTCTGCTCGTCGGGGGAGCAGTGGATGAAACCGTCCGTCAGCAGCGAGGCGGCGCTGTACGGACGGCCTGGATCGCGGAGCCAGTCGTCCAGCGGAGCGAGGTGCAGGATCATAGCTCTGTTGTACCCGACGCCCGGGGCGTGCCCTAGGACACGCCCCGCACGGACCGGGCGGGACCTAGACGGTCAGCCCCGCCACCTTGGCCGAGGCCGTCACCTCGTAGACCAGGGTGACGGTCCGTCGGCTGCTCGGCGGCAGCGAGAGGTTCCAGCGGACCACGCCCTCGGCGTCCAGCTCGGCCGGGGCCGGGTCGCAGGCCTCCTTGCGCAGCCGGACCTCGACCGCGGAGACCTCGGAGACCGGGATCCGCTCGCGCAGGGTGAGCGCCTGCTCGTCCCGCGCGCCGGGGGCGGAGAGCCGGGAGAGGTGCACCCGGACGGTGCGGGTCAGGACGGTGCGCTGGCCCAGACCGGGCAGGCCCGAACTGCCGCGGGACTCCTCGACCTCGCGGACCAGCCGGATGTCGTCCGTGCCGGGGAAGGCCAGCTCGGCCGGCGCGCCGGCGGCGGTGAAGCGCAGCTCGCCCCGGCCCACGAAGCCGCTGCCGCGGATCAGCTCGACCGGGCCGGCCAGCAGCGGGTGGGCGGCCTGGTTGCGGAACGTCACCACCTCGCTGACCAGCGGCGAGAGCTCCGGTGCCGCGACCCGCTCGGCGCCGGCCGGCGTGCTGAAGCCGGCCAGCGGGACGCGGTGGGCCCGGCCGTCGCCCGGCACGTCGGCCGGGGCGGGCGCCGTGAGCACCCGGACCTCGCCGCCGTCGTCCACGCCCGGCAGCTCCCCGGTGCGGGCGCTCGGCGCGCTGTCGGGGCCCAGCGTGCTGATCTCCTCCTCGCGCAGCTCCACCTCGACCTTGCGCTTCTCCTCGGTGGCCAGCTCGCGCAGCGACAGCCGGTCCTCGCGCAGCAGTGGCGGCTCGCCGCCCAGCGCGGAGCGGGCGGTCGAGAGGGTCAGCCGCACGCCGGACCAGTCCTCGCCGGTGGCCTGCCAGAGCACCGCGTCCGACTCCAGGCGCAGCGCGCCGTCGGCCAGCACCGCCCGGTAGGCGGGGCGCCAGAGCGCGCAGGGCGTCAGGTGGCGGACCGTCAGCGCGGCGGGGCCGTCCTGCTCGGCCAGCACGGTGAGTTCGAGGTGCGCGGTCAGCTCGCGGGGCGCGCTCTCGGCCTCCTCCAGGGCCTGCTGGGCGGCGTACTGCTCGCGGCCCAGCTCGGCCAGCTCCGCGTGCTGCGCCCGCAGCAGCTCGGCCTGGGCGTCCTGCTCGGCCGCCACCCGCTCCAGCTCGCGCGACCAGCGCGGCGGCTCGGCCTCGCCCAGGCCGGCACCCTCGCCGATCTCGCGCAGCAGGTCGGCGGCGAGCTGGTCGAGCACCGCCAGGCGGACGGTCAGCCGCTCCGATCGCCGGGCGCCCTGGCGCAGCGCCGCCTCCAGCTCGTGCAGGCGGTGCCGCAGCGGTGAGTCGGCGGCGCCGGGCGGCCCGAGGGGGCGCGGGGTCCAGTCGCGGGTGAGGCGGGCGGCGAGCACCTGGGCGGTGCCGCGCTCGGCGGCCAGCTCGGTGCGCAGGGTGTGGTCGACCGCGAGTGGGCTGACCGGGCCCAGCAGCAGCCGCTGGGTGCCGGCGGTCAGGGTGAGGGCGGTGCTGCGCTCGACGTGGGCGCGGTCCTCCAGGCAGGTGACGGCGGTGACGGGCAGGGGGGTGGTGGTCGCCATGCTGCTCAGCTCCTTCGGTTGCCGCCGGTCAGGGCCTTGCCGGCCGGGATGCGGATCTCGTAGCCGCCGGTCAGGCTCTGCCGGCCGTTCGGTGCCAGCTCGACGCGCCAGAGGCGGGTGCCCCGCGGGTGGATCTCGCTCGGGGCCTCGGGCACCGACCAGGCCGGGGTGCCGGGCTGGTCCTCGACCTTGATCTCGCGGTCGCCGCTCACCGGGATCCGCTCGCGGACCTCCACCGTGACCGGGTGGGCCAGCCGGTTGGCCAGCTCCAGGTGGATCCGCTCGGTCACCACGGTGGTGGAGCCGCGCAGCCCCGCGGTGGACTCCTGGGTCTCCGTCCTGCGGGTGACCCGCACGCTCTCCGCCACGCCCAGGCCGATCCGGCGGGTGGCGCCGGGGGCGAGCACCGGCAGCGCGGTGGTGAGCAGGAACTCGTCGTCCACCGTCACCTCCAGCGGGCCGGCCAGCAGCGCCCGGGCCGAGTCGTTGCCGAGCAGCAGGGTCGCGTAGACGGAGCTGTCGACGCCGGGCACGCAGACGTACTCCGGACGCAGGCCGACCGGCAGCTCACCCAGCTCCACCGTGTGCCAGGCGCCGTCGGAGGGCAGGTCGACCCGGGCCTCGGCGTCGAAGCGCTGGTCGAAGGAGCCGGCCGAGCTGCGGGGCGGCACGGCGTACGGCGGCGGGGCCGCGCCGGGCGGGATGCCGGGCGGCACCGGGGCGGGGGCGGGCGCCTCGGGATGCAGGCGGCCGCGCCACTCGGCCGGGGAGTCGGGGCCGGCCAGCGTGAGGCGGGCGTAGTCGAGCAGGTCGGCGGCGGGGTGCGGCGGCTGCGGGGCGGCCGCGGGCGGCGGCGGCGCTGCGGCCGCCCGCAGCTGGTCGGCCATCGGCCGGGGGGCCGACATGGCGGGTGGTGGCGGCCCACCGGCGGGCGGCGGGCCGCCCAGGGGGACCGGGGGCGCGCCGGCGCCGGGGCCCGCGCCCTCCGCGGCCGCGCCGAAGGCGGCGGTGCCTGCGCGGCGGTGCCGCGGGGCCATCGCGGGGGCCGGGGCCGCCGAGGTGTAGGGAAGCGCGCCGAGTGCGGCCTGCGGGGCCGGGGGCGCCTGCTGGGCGAGGGCCATGGGCGTGGCGGCCACGGCGACCGGGGCGACCGGCGGCGCGGGGTGGCCGGCACCGTCGTAGCCGGCGAACAGCTCGCCGAGACCGCGCGGCGGCTCGCGCCAGCCGGACGGCACGGGGGCGGGCTGGCGGCGGCCGATCCGGATCGAGCGCAGCTCGGGCAGCTCCGCCGGGCGGTGCAGGTCGGCGGTGGAGAGGGTGAGTCGCACACCCGTCCAGTCCTCGCCGGTGCGCTGGGCGACGGCGGCGCGCAGCGCCAGCGTGCCGGTCCCGGCGCCCTGGCGGTGGTCCAGCCGGTAGCTCGGCACCCAGCGGGCACCGGGCACCCGGTACTCCAGCTCGACGGTGACCGGCTCGGCGGGCGGCGGCTGCTCCGGGTCGTCCGGGGTCAGCGTGACCAGGGCGAGCAGGCCGGTCCCGACCGGTCCGCTCGGCGCGGCGGTGGACTCGCGGGCCAGCCTGCTCCCGATCAGCTCGCGCTCGCGCACGGCCGCCCGCAGCCGCTCGTCCACCTCCTCCGCCTGGGCGTGCAGGGCGGCGAGCCGCTCGTCCAGGAACACGGCGAGGGTGAGCAGCGCGTCGGCGGGCACCCGGTGGTGCTCGTCGCCCGCCCGCCGCTCGGGCGGGACCGGGCGCAGCTCGGCGCTCCGGGCGATCCGGACAGCCAGCTGCTGCTGGCACAGCCGCAGGGCGGCCTCGGCCTGCTCGGCCTCGGTGAGCAGGCGGCGCAGCTCGGGCAGCTCCCGTGGCGCGGTCAGCCGCGCCTCGGCGTGCGGGCGGATCTCGGTGACCCGCCAGCCGGCCGGGCCGTCGGGCAGGGTGGCGCGCAGCGAGCTCTGGTCCAGGGTTGGCGGCAGGCCGGCCAGCCGCAGCCGCACCGGGCCCGGCGCCGCGGTGCTGGGCAGCACGCCGCGGGCCAGCCGCCGGCAGACCGCGCCCTCGGCGTGCACCGCCACCGACTCCAGGGCGGTCGGCCAGTGCGGTGCGGGTGGTGCCACCGCGGGTGGTGAGGTGCTGTCCGCCGGTCGATCGGTCATGGTGATCCCTTTCGCGCGCCGCTTGCCGGTGGCCCAGTCTGCCCGGCACCCCGGACACTGTCGCGGGTTTTCCCCGGCCCGGCGGGGCAGCGCTCCGGCGGGTGCGGGAGGATATTGGGGGCGGCCGCGGCGGCCGCGGCGGACGCACCGGCCGCACCCCGCACCAGTCGTACCAGCACGACCCCCGTGTCCCCGGAACGCAGGAGAGCAGCAGCCCCATGCGCACTGTCGCCGTCGTCGGCACCGGTCTGATCGGCACCTCCGCCGCGCTCGCGCTGACCGGGCGGGGGATAGCGGTGCACCTCTTCGACGCCGACCCCGACGCCGCCCGCACCGCGGCCTCGCTGGGCGCCGGGACCACCGAGGAGCCCTCGGGGCCGGTGGACCTGGCGATCGTCGCCGTCCCGCCCGCGCTGGTCGGCAAGGTGCTGGCCGACTGCCAGCGCCGTGACCTGGCTCGCAGCTACACCGACGTGGCCAGCGTCAAGTCCGGGCCGCGGACCGAGATCGCCGCGCTGGGCTGCGACACCGCCCACTACATCGGCGGCCACCCGATGGCGGGCCGCGAGCAGTCCGGGCCGCTGGCCGCCCGGGCCGACCTCTTCGAGGGCAGGCCCTGGGTGCTCACGCCGACCGCCGACACCGAGACCGAGACGCTCAACGCGGCGCTGGAACTGGTCGCGCTCTGCGGCGCCATGCCGGTGGTGATGGACGCGCCCGCGCACGACCGCGCGGTGGCACTGGTCTCGCACACCCCGCAGCTGCTCTCCTCGCTGGTGGCCGCCCGGCTGGAGCACGCCGACGACACCGCGGTGCGGCTGGCCGGGCAGGGCGTGCGCGACGTCACCCGGATCGCGGCCTCCGACCCGCGGATGTGGCTGGACATCCTCTCCGCCAACGCCGGGGTGGTCGCCGACATCCTGGAGGAGCTGGCCGCCGACCTGGGCACCACGGTCACCGCGCTGCGCGCGCTGGAGAACGGGGACGAGGCCGGGCGGCGCGCGGCCACCGACGACATCGAGGCCGTGATGCGCCGCGGCAACCACGGCCACGCCCGGATCCCCGGCAAGCACGGCGCCCCGCCCACCCGCTACGCGACCGTGGTGGTGGCGATCGGCGACCAGCCCGGCGAGCTGGGCCGGCTGTTCCGCGAGGCGGCCAGGGCCGGGGTCAACATCGAGGACGTGGCGATCGACCACTCGGCGGGCCGGCGGGTGGGCCTGGTCCAGCTCCAGGTGGACCCGGAGGCGGTGCAGCGGCTGGAGGGGGCGCTCGGCGAGCGCGGCTGGGACGTGCGGGACTGAGCGGCCGAGGCCGGGCGGCCGGGCCTTGCCGGCCGGGACGGGGTGGCTGGGGCCGAGCGGCCGGGACGGGGTGGCTGGGGCCGAGCGGCCGGGACGGCTGGGAGGGGCCGGGCCCTGAGCGGTCGGGGCGATGGTGGCGGTCGTCTAACCTTGAGGTGTCTCCCCGGCTGTACGAGTAGAGAGGTTCCCCTGTGGACACTGCCGACCGAGCGCACACCCCGGTCGTCGTCGCCATCGACGGACCCTCCGGCTCCGGCAAGTCGAGCGTCTCCCGCGCGGTGGCGGCCAGGCTCGGCCTCAGCTTCCTCGACACCGGCGCCATGTACCGGGCGATGACCTGGTGGATGTTGGCGAACGAGGTGGACGTGACGGACGCCGAGGCCGTCGCCATCGCCTGCGCCAAGCCCGTGATCGTCTCCGGCACCGACGCCGACGGCCCGACCATCACGGTCGACGGCCAGGACGTCTCCGGCCCGATCCGCGGCCCCGAGGTGACCGCCCAGGTCAGCGCCGTCGCCGCCGTCCCGCAGGTGCGGACCAGGCTGGTCGAGCTGCAGCGCGGCTGCGCGGAGCTGGCGCCGCGCGGGATCGTCGCCGAGGGGCGGGACATGGGCACCGTGGTCTTCCCCGGGGCCACCGCTAAGGTCTTCCTGACCGCCTCCGAGGCTGCCCGGGCCGAGCGGCGGGCGGCCGAGCTGCGCGCCAAGGGCGTGGACGAGGCGACCATCGCCGCGATGGCGGCCGACCTGGGCCGCCGCGACGCCGCCGACTCCTCGCGCGCCACGGCGCCGCTGACCCAGGCCGCGGACGCGGTCCTGGTGGACACCAGCGAGCTGACGCTCCAGCAGGTGATCGACACCATCGCCGAGTTGGTGGAGCAGCGGGCCGGGCGCCTGACCGCGGCCTGACCGCGGCCTGGCCGCGGTCTGACCCCTGCGGGGGTCTCACGATTTGTGTTTTTTCGCGCTGCCCGGACGTCCGCGTCCGGGCAGGTACGCACGGCGCTCCGTTCCGGGGCACCGGGAAATGGAACAGACGAAGATGAGCAACGAACACCTCGCCGCCCACGGCGAGCTGGACGACTCCGAGTACGCCGAGCTGATGGCGCTGGCCGAGAGCGAGGGCTTCGAGGACGGCGAACTGGACCTCGAAGCCGGCGAGCACGTGCCGCTGCCGGTGCTCGCCGTGGTGGGCCGGCCGAACGTCGGCAAGTCGACCCTGGTCAACCGGATCATCGGCCGCCGCGAGGCGGTCGTCGAGGACAAGCCCGGCGTGACCCGGGACCGGGTGAGCTACGAGGCCACCTGGAACGGCCGCCGGTTCAAGGTGGTCGACACCGGCGGCTGGGAGATCGACGTCCTCGGCATCGACGCCATGGTCGCCGCGCAGGCCGAGCTGGGCATCGAGACCGCCGACGCGGTGCTCTTCGTGGTGGACGCCACGGTCGGCGCCACCGACACCGACGAGGCGCTGATCAAGCTGATCCGCCGGGCCGGCAAGCCGACGGTGCTCTGCGCCAACAAGGTCGACGGCCCCTCGACCGAGGCCGAGGCCGCCTACCTCTGGTCGCTCGGCCTGGGTGAGCCCTACCCCGTCTCCGCGCTGCACGGCCGCGGCTCCGGCGACCTGCTGGACGCCGTGATGTCCGCGCTGCCCGAGGCCCCGCCGCAGACCTTCGGCCTGGCGGTCGGCGGCCCGCGCCGGGTGGCGATCATCGGCCGCCCGAACGTCGGCAAGTCCAGCCTGCTCAACAAGGTGGCCGGCGAGGAGCGGGTGGTCGTCAACGAGTTGGCCGGCACCACCCGCGACCCGGTCGACGAGCTGATCGAACTGGGCGGCAAGACCTGGAAGTTCATCGACACCGCCGGTATCCGCCGCCGGGTCCACCTGACCTCCGGCGCCGACTTCTACGCCTCGCTGCGCACCTCCGCCGCGCTGGACAAGGCCGAGGTCGCGGTCATCCTGATCGACTCGAGCGAGCCGCTCGCGGAGCAGGACACCCGGATCATCTCGATGGCCGTCGAGGCCGGGCGCGCCGTCGTCGTCGCGTACAACAAGTGGGACCAGATGGACGAGGAGCGCCGCTACTACCTGGAGCGCGAGATCGAGCAGGATCTCGTCCAGGTGCAGTGGGCGCCCCGGGTCAACGTCTCGGCGCTGACCGGTCGGCACATGGAGAAGCTGGTCCCGGCGATCGAGACCGCGCTGGCCGGCTGGGAGACCCGGATCTCGACCGCCAAGCTGAACGCCTTCCTCGGCGCGCTGGTGGCCTCCCACCCGCACCCGGTCCGCGGTGGCAAGCAGCCGCGCATCCTCTTCGGCACCCAGGCCGGCACCCGGCCGCCGCGGTTCGTGCTCTTCGCCTCCGGCTTCCTGGAGGCGGGCTACCGGCGCTTCGTGGAGCGGCGCCTGCGGGAGGAGTTCGGGTTCGTCGGGACGCCGATCTCGATCTCGGTGCGGGTGCGGGAGAAGCGCAAGCGCAAGTAGTCCGCGGGGAGCGGCCGTCGGCGCGCGAGCGCGGCGGAGCGCTGCAGCAGGTGAAGTGAAGCAGAGCAGTGAAGCAGAGCGGTCCGGTGGCTGGGAGCCACCGGACCGCTCTGCTTTTC
The DNA here is from genome assembly GCF_026340565.1 of Kitasatospora sp. NBC_01287. Classification (NCBI taxonomy): domain Bacteria; kingdom Bacillati; phylum Actinomycetota; class Actinomycetes; order Kitasatosporales; family Streptomycetaceae; genus Kitasatospora; species Kitasatospora sp. NBC_01287. The sequence continues at coordinate 2,596,841 of NZ_JAPEPB010000001.1, read as the reverse complement.
GGGGGTGCGGGGCGCGGGCGCCGGCGCGCGGGGGAGTGCGCGGGGCCGCGGGCGCCGGGCGGGTCAGCCGCGGCCCGGGGGCAGCGAGAGCAGGTTGCCGCGGTGGCGGCCCGGGGCGGCGGCCGGCACCCCGGGGGCAGGAGCCGCCGGTGCCGGGAGGGTGACCGGGGCGAGGTAGCCGGCGGCCACCCACCCCTGCCCGTTGGTCGGCTGCTGCTGCGGTTGCTGCTGGTGGTATCCGGCGGACTGGAACGGGTGCTGTGCCGCCTGACCATGGGCCGCATGCGCCTGTGCCTGTGCCTGCGCCGCCTGACCTTGGGCTGCCTGTTGCTGAGCGGGCACGAACTGCGGCACCCCCGGCAGCTGCCCCGGGTAGGTGAGGAAGGACTGGTGCTGGGGGAGCGCGCCGTACGGCTCGCGGTAGTCGCCGCCCGAGCCCCCGTACGGCCGCTCGCGCACGGCGAAGCCGGTGAACCGCAGGTCCTCCTCGCCCGCCCGGTCGCCGGGCAGGGCACGGAAGAGCCTGCGGTACTCCGAGTACAGCTCGTCGTAGATCGGCGTGGGGGTGGGGGCGACCGGATGCTCCCCGTCGTACGACGGCCTCATCGCCGGGATCCCTCGGGTTGCGGTGGTCTGGCGGAAGGCTGAGGTCACGTCGTAGCTGTACACGTAGGGCCCAACGAGCCAGGCCCGCAGGGGATGCGGGTCGCCGGTGGCGGGGGCGGCGCGGGGGGCGGGCCGGCCAGGCGGCGGTGGGCGCACGGGTGGGGCCGCGCGCCCACCGCCTCGGGAGGGTCGCCGGGGTGGGCGGGTTGCCGGGGTGGGCGGGTCGCTCAGGTGCCGGCCAGCGGGAGGGCGGCGGCGACCAGCAGCCCCTGGGCGGCCGCGCGGTCCAGGGCGTTGCGCAGCAGGTCCTCACGCGGCTGGCGGCCGATCGAGCCGGCCGGCGCGGCGTACATGATCACCTCGGAGCGCCGGGCCGCCGCCAGCCGCCACGCGTCGGTCACCGCGAGCGGCGAGTGCGCCTGCCACCAGGCGCTGTTGCCGACCGCCGAGGGCTGCAGGATCGAGTGCAGCTTCCCCATCGCGACCAGCACCGACCAGCCCGCCAGCCGGGCCGGCGGCTTGTCCACGTCGCCGATCAGGGAGAAGCCGTGGGCGCCGAGCAGGGAGAGGAACTCGTCCGTCCCCGTCACCTGGCCGGGTCGGCCGACCGGGCCGGTCGGCTCGACCACGATGGCCGCGTGCCCGGTGTCCCCGCACAGCACCAGGCCGCAGGTGACCCCGAGTACGGCCGGCTCGCCGGGGGCCGGCACCCGCGTGCCCGGTTCGGCCGGTCGCGGGGCCGGGGCGGGTGAGACGGCCGCAGGGGTGGGTGCGGGTGCGGTGGCGGGTGCGGGTGCGAGGCCCGCCGGGGCGCCGGCGCCGGCCAGGGCCGGGGCGAGCGGGAGGCCGAGGGCGTCCAGTCGCTGGTCCGGCGGGCCAGGGTGGCCGGGCTGCCCCGGGTGCGCGGCGAATCCCGGGTAGCCGGCCTGCTCCTGATGCCCGAGCGGCTCCGGGTGGCCGGGCAGGCCTGCCTGGCCCGGGTAGCCCGGGTAGCCGCCGTCGGCGGGCCCGGCCTGGGTGGGGAACCCGCTGCCCTGGGCCTGGCTGATGCTGCGGACCGCGTCGAGCAGTTGCTCCTCGGAGACCGTGACGACCTGGGAGGGGATGCAGCGTGAGTGGGCGAAGGCCAGCACCGCCGTCTCGTCCCCGACGAAGAGCACGGTGCTGGTCGGCTCCCGCAGTGAGTCGCCCGGGGTGCGGCAGGAGGTGCAGTCGTACGTCTCGGGGGCGTGAGCGCCACCGAGCAGACGGTCGGCCTCGTCGTCGCCGATCTCGGCGCGGACCTCGTCGCTGACATCGAGCATGCGCGGCAACAGGACTCCTCGGGTTTGTCGGCTGGACGCCGTTCTCCTTGGCCGGACGGCGCGATGGCCCCGGCTCGGCACGGGCGGGCCCGGCCGCCATTACCAACGGGCTCCTGTGGTCGGAGTCACGGGTTGGAGTGCGGAGTGTCGCTTTTTTCCTTCAAGCCGGTAGCGGATGGTGCCGAACTGATCACAATCTGTCGACAGTGTGCGCAGGCTCACAGGCGGCGATGTGTGACCGGCGTCACGAGGACAAGAGGTTTGAGTCGTGCAAAACCATCCAAAATGGACATTCGATCTTCCGGGTAGCTGATCGTTACCGCAGGTAACATCTCGCTGACCTGGGGGGATCCTGAACGGATCATGAATCGGTTGATTCCGGACAGCGCCGCCCCCTAGCTTCATCCCCGGTGCAACGAGCACCACCCGGGTTCACCCCAGCGCACCCGACCGGGTGTCCGCCGCCCGACGACTCGATCCAGTCGGCGGCGTGTGGGAGTGGCCGGGGCGGCGCGGTACGTCGGACACGTACTCGGCCGCCCAAGGACGCGACGCGCGAATTCCGGCCCCGTAACGGGCTTGGTTCCGCATGTCCGCCCGGGGCAGTCGAGAGGGATTCCATGACTTTCCGTAACGAGAACGCCGCTGCCACCACCACCGCCACCAAGCGCAACCGCGTGCGGCTGGCTGTCCTGGGCGCGGCCGCTGTGGCGGTCGTCCCGGTGGCGGGCCTCGTCACGGCCTCCACGGCCTCCGCCGCCTCGACCTCGACCTGGGACGCCGTCGCCCAGTGCGAGAGCACCGGCAACTGGAGCATCAACAGCGGCAACGGCTTCTACGGCGGCCTGCAGTTCACCTCCTCCACCTGGGCCGCGTTCGGTGGCACCCAGTACGCGCCGCAGGCCAACATGGCCACCGAGGCGCAGCAGATCGCCGTCGCCGAGAAGGTGCTGGCCTCCCAGGGCCCCGGCGCCTGGCCCGTCTGCTCGGTCAAGGCCGGCCTGACCGCCGGTGGCGCTCCCGCCGCCGTCGACACCTCGGCCCCCGCCCCGGTCGCCAAGGCTCCGGCTGCTCAGACCCCGGCTGCTCAGACCCCGGCTCCGAAGGCCGCCGCGCAGCAGCAGGCCCCGGCCCCGAAGGCTCCGGCGCAGCAGCAGGCCCCGGCCCAGGCCCCCACCCAGGCGCCGACCCCGGCCCAGAAGTCGAAGCCGACCCAGGCCCCGGCGCCCAAGTCGAACAGCGGCAAGCCGGCCACCAAGGGCACCAAGCCCGCCGCCGGCAGCTACACCGTCCAGAGCGGTGACACGCTGAGCGACATCGCCGCCGCGCACGGCACCGACTGGCAGACGCTCTACCAGAAGAACGCCCAGGTCATCGGCGCTGACGCCGACCTGATCCTGCCCGGCCAGGTGCTCTCCTTCTGACACGTCGTCCGGTGAGCCGTTTGACGGACCGTTCGGCGCACCGCTTGACACACCGTTCGGCGATCTGCTTGACGTGATGCTCGGCGCACCGCGTCAGCGGCCCCGGAGCGGGTGCGACACGACACCGACCGCCGTCCCCATGGGGACGGCGGTCGGTCGCGTTGGGGCGTGGTGCTGGGGCGGGGTGGGGGCGGTGCCGGGGTGCCCTGATGGCGTAGCCCGGGTGAGGACCGGTCGCGGGGCGGTGACCGGCTCGGCGACAGTCGGAGGATGCGTGGTATCAAGCCCCGAATAGTCGGAATGCTCTGCGGCGCCGCCTTCGTGCTCGCGAGCGGCCCGGCCCCCGACCCCGGCTCCGGCTCCACTTCCGGTCCCGCTCCACGGCCGGCCCCGGTCACCGACGCGACCTGGGACCAGATCGCCGACTGCGAGAGCGACAGCGACTGGAGCGCCGACACCGGCAACGGCTACTACGGCGGCCTGCAGATCTGGCCGCCGACCTGGCAGGAGGCGGGCGGCCTCGGTTACGCGAGCCGCCCCGACCTGGCGAGCCGGCGGCAGCAGATCACCGTGGCGCGGGAGATCCTGCGGGAGCAGGGCTGGCAGGCCTGGTCCGAATGCGCGCACGAGCTGGGGCTGCTGGGGGGAGCGCGGGGGCGCTGAGGCCGGGGGCGTCCGGTACCGGATGGCGCGGCCTTGGTGCGGCAGGTACGGACGTCGCGGCCTCGGCGTGGGCCGAGGGTGGAATGCTGGTCGGGTGGACGTGGACATCGTGGTGGTGGGCAGCGTCAATCTCGACCAGGTGATCGAGGTCGCCTCGCTCCCCGTGCCGGGGGAGACGGTGCGGGGCGGTCCGATCATCCGCCTGGGCGGCGGCAAGGGCGCGAACCAGGCCGTCGCCGCGGCCCGGCTCGGCCGGTCCGTGGCCCTGGTCGGTGCCGTCGGCACGGACGCGGACAGCGCCGAGCTGCGCCGGGAGCTGGCCGCGGAAGGCGTCGACGTCAGCCGCCTCGCCGCGTTCGAGGGCCCGCCAGGTCAGGCCGTCGTCCTGGTCGACCGGCGGGCGGAGAACTGCGTGGTCGTCTCGCCCGGGGCCAACGCCGAACTCGGTGCCGCCGCTGTCCAGGAGGCCCGGGACCTGCTGGCGGCGGCGGCCGTCGTGGTCGCGCAACTGGAGATCCCGCTCCCGGCGGTGCTCGCGGCCGCCCGGGCGGCCCGCGGCAGGTTCGTCCTCAACCCGGCGCCGGCGCCGGCGCCGGCCCCGGCCCCGGAGCCCGTGGTTGGGGCTGGGGCGGGGACCGCTGCGGGGGCCGGGGCGGGGACCGCTGCGGGGGCCGGGGAGGGCCGCGGGGGTTCGGGTCTGCCGGACGAGCTCTGGCCCCTGGTCGATGTGCTGGTGCCCAACCGGACCGAGCTGGCCCGGCTCTGCGGCGTCCCCGACAGCGCGGTGCGGGACGCGGCCGACGTGGCGCGGTTGGCCGCCGGCCTGCCCTGCGCGCGGGTGGTGGTCACGCTCGGTGCCGAGGGCGCGCTGGTCCGCGACGGCGAGGTGAGCGAGCTGGTCGCCGCCCCCGTGGTGCGCGCGGTCGACACCACCGGTGCCGGGGACACCTTCTGCGGGGCGCTGGCGGTCGCGCTGGCGGAGGGGCGGTCCCTGATCGAGGCGGCGCGGTTCGCGGTCCGGGCCGCCGCACTGAGCGTCGAGCGCACCGGCGCGCGCACCGCGATGCCGACCCGGGAGCGGATGCGGGCCGCGCTGCCGCCGCGGGACGGGAGGCCGTTGCGGGACGGGACGCCGCCGGCGCTGCCGTCCCCGGCGCTGCCGTCCCCGGAGCTGCCGTCCCCGGAGCTGCCGTCCCCGGAGCGGGGCGGGCGGTGAGCGGCGAGCTGTTCGGGCGGGAGCGGGCCGACCTCGCGCCCGGCGCCGTCCTGCTCCCCGACTGGCTGGCCCCGGCCGAGCAGCGTGAACTGGTCGCCGCCTGCCGGGAGTGGGCCCGTCCGCCCGCCGGGCTGCGGACGGTCCGGCTGCCCGGTGGCGCTGAGATGTCGGTCCGTCAGGTCTGCCTCGGCTGGCACTGGGGCGTCGTGGCCCGCTGCCCGACCTGCGGCGCCGCGCGCAAGGCCGCCGAGGGCTGCGCCCGGCACTGGTTCCCGTACGCGTACAGCCGGTACGTGCACGACGGTGACGGCGCCCCGGTCAAGCCGTTCCCCGCGCTGCTCGACTCCCTCGCGCGGCGAGCCGTCGCGGCGGCGTACGGGGGCGGTGCGTACGGGGGCGGTGCGGACACGGGTGACGCGTACATGGGTGACGCGTACGGGGGCAGGAGCAGCGACGGGGGCGGGGGCGGTCCGGCCACCGCGGCGCCCGGGTACGCGCCCGACGTCGCGCTGCTGAACCACTACCCGGCCGGCGCCCGGATGGGCCCGCACCAGGACCTGGAGGAGCGGGTCGACGCCCCCGTGGTCTCGCTCTCGCTGGGTGACTCCTGCGTCTTCCGGCTCGGCAACGCCGAGACCAGGACCCGGCCGTGGACGGACGTCGAGCTGCGCAGCGGTGACCTGCTGGTCTTCGGCGGCCCCGCGCGCTACGCCTACCACGGGGTGCCGCGCACCGTGCCCGGCAGCGCCGACCCCGCGCTGCGGCTCGGCGAGCCAGGCCCGCCGCTGATCGGGCGGCTCAACGTCACGGTGCGGCAGTCGGGGCTGGTCTGAGCAGGGGCCGGGTTCGCGTGGGGGCGCGGGGATGAGCGAGGGCGGGCGGGGCCAGGTGAGGGACAAGCGGGGCCGTTGGTGGGCCGTTGGTGGGCCGCCACGGTCGGCCGCCGGACCTTCCGGTACCGTCGGCGCCGCCGACCTGCGGGAATTCCCCGGGGGCCGACAGCCTTCCAGCTAGACAGCAGCGGTATGCCGCCGGCTCCTCCGGCGTGCCCGTTGGAGAGGACGCACACCATGGGAACGCCTGTCGATCAGCTAGTCGACCTGCTGGATCTGGAGCAGATCGAGCTCAACATCTTCCGCGGCCGCAGCCCCGAGGAGTCGCTGCAGCGGACCTTCGGCGGGCAGGTGGCGGGCCAGGCCCTGGTCGCGGCCGGCCGGACGACCGGCGATGACCGCCCCGTGCACTCGCTGCACGCGTACTTCCTGCGCCCCGGCGTTCCCGGCGTCCCGATCGTCTACCAGGTCGAGCGGACCAGGGACGGACGCTCGTTCACCACCCGGCGGGTCCTCGCCATCCAGGGCGGCCGCACGATCTTCGCGCTGACCGCCGACTTCCACGTCGCCGAGCCCGGCGGGATCGAGCACCAGGAGCCGATGCCCGACGTGCCCGGCCCCGAGGAGCTGCCCAGCGCGCTGGACGAGGTCGGCGCCCGGCTCGGTGAGCTGCCGCCGTTCATCAGCCGCCGCCAGCCGTTCGACATCCGCTACGTCGAGCGGCTGCGCTGGACCCAGGAAGAGCTGGCCGGCGTGCAGCCGCGCAGCGGCGTCTGGCTGCGCACCAACGGCGCTCTGCCGGACGACCCGCTGATCCACGTCTGCGCCCTGACCTACGCCAGCGACATGACCCTGCTGGACTCGGTCCGCGCCCCTGTCGAGCCGCTCTGGGGCCAGCGCAACTTCGACATGGCCTCGCTCGACCACGCGATGTGGTTCCACCGCCCGTTCCGCGCCGACGAGTGGCTGCTCTACCAGCAGGAGTCGCCGATCGCGCACGGCGCCCGCGGCCTCGCCCGGGGTCAGATCTTCGACCGGAACGGGCAACTGGTCGTGTCGGTGGTGCAGGAGGGGCTCTTCCGACCGTTGAGGGAGAGCTGACGCACCGTCGGCGGGCGGCGAGCGGGCGGCGGGTGAGCTGTCGGTGAGCTGCCGCGTGAACAGCCAACTGAACAGCCAACTGAACAACAGGAAGAACAACAAGGGGAGTTGCTCATGACGACCGATGCCGAGGAGTGGCAGCGCTGGACCGACGCCCGCAAGGCGTCCGTGAGCGCGCCGCACGGCATGCTCGCGCTCATCGGCACGCACTGGCTGGAGCCCGAGCCCGCGGAGCCGGTCGAGATACCCGGCGTTCCCGGCCGCTGGTCCGCGGCGGCCGACGGGTCCGGCGTCCGGGTGGTCGCGGCCGCCGCCGAGGGCCTGCGGGCGGGCGCGGTGGAGGCGGTGGTCGACGGCGAGGCGCTGCTGCACCCCGACACGCACGCCGAGCCCGGCACGGCACGGTTCGGGGAGGTGCTGCTGATCCCGATCGAGCGCGAGGGCGAGCTCGCGCTGCGCGTCTTCGACCCAGACGCCGAGGGTCGCGCGCGCTTCGCCGGTATCGCCGCCTACCCCTACGCGCCGGAGTGGTCCGTGCCGGCCGTCTTCACCCCCTACGAGACCGGGGAGCGCACGGTCACGGTCCCGAACGCCGACGGTCGCGAACGGCCGCTCGCAGTCACCGGGCAGGTCGCCTTCCAGCTGGCCGGCGAGGAGTACACGGTGACCGTGAGCTCCGGCGGGGACCGGCTGAGCGGCGTGATCGCCGACGCGAGCAGCGGGCACGACACCTACCGCTTCCGCTTCATCACGCTGCCCCCGCCGGACGCCGAGGGCCGCACCGTGCTGGACCTGAACCGCGCCTACCTGCCGCCGTGCGCCTTCGCGGACCACTTCATCTGCCCGTTCCCGCCGCCCGGCAACCGGCTGCCGATCGCGGTCCGGGCCGGGGAGAAGGCGGTCCTGCGGGGGTGACGGGCACCGCGGGCGGCCCGAGCCGCTGATCAAGACCCCGGTGGTCGGTCGCGGGGGAGCAGGGGTGACGATAGGTCGCTGTGTCGACCAATCATCCCACCTCTTCTTCCCCGCCCACGGCTGGTGCGGCCGGCGAAGCCGCAGCCGCAGCCGCAGCCGACTCCGTCCCCGGAGCGCGGGTCGCGTCCGTCGGCCGGGCGCGCCGGCTGCTCCGCGGTGCGGTCGCCGACCTCACCCCGCTGCGCGCCAGCGCCGACTACCGGCGGATCTGGTTCGGCCAGTCCGTCTCCTCGATCGGCCAGCAGATGACCGCCGTCGCGGTCTCCGTGCAGGTGTACGCCCTCACCGGATCCAGCTTCGCGACCGGGGCGGTGGGCCTGTGCTCGTTCGTCCCGCTGGTCGCCTTCGGCCTCTACGGCGGGGCGGTCGCGGACAGCGTGGACCGTCGCAAGCTCGGCCTGATCGGCTCGGCCGGCCTGGCCCTCGTTTCCGCGCTGCTGGCCGCGCAGGCCCTGCTGGACCTGCGCCAGGTCGCACTGCTCTACATCGCGGTGGCGCTCCAAGGCGCCTTCTTCGCCGTCTCCTCGCCGGCCCGGTCCTCGATGATCCCGCGCCTGCTGCCCGCCGAGCAGCTGCCGGCCGCCAACGCGCTCAACACCGTCAGCATGAACCTGGGCATGACGGTCGGCCCGATGCTCGGCGGCCTGCTGATCGGCGCGTACGGCAGCCAGTCCGCCTACCTGGTCGACACCGTCGCCTTCGCCGCCACGCTCTACGCGATGTGGCGGCTGCCGTCGATGCGCCCGGACGGCGCCCGCGACGGCCGACGGGCCTCCGTCCTGGACGGTCTGCGCTTCCTGCGCGAGCAGCCCAACCTGCGGACCAGCTTCCTGGCCGACCTGGCCGCGATGATCTTCGGCCTGCCGCGCTCGCTCTTCCCGGCCCTCGCCGTCGGCTTCTACGGCGGCCACGCCGGCACTGTCGGCCTCCTGGTCGCCGCCCCCGCTGTCGGCGCGCTCTCCGGCGCGCTCTTCTCCGGCTGGGTCTCCCGGGTGCACCGCCACGGCGCGGCCATCCTCGCCGCCGTGATCGCCTGGGGCCTGTCCATCGCCGCCTTCGGCCTCACCTCGGGCCACCTCTGGCTCGGCCTGGCCCTGCTCGCGGTGGCCGGCTGCGCGGACACCGTCAGCATGATCTTCCGAAACACGATGATGCAGGTCGCCGCCCCCGACGAGATGCGCGGCCGGCTGCAGGGCATCTTCATCGTGGTCGTCGCCGGCGGCCCCCGCCTCGGCGACTTCGAGTCCGGCACCGTCGCCGCCTTCACCACCCCCATGGTCTCGGTGATCTCCGGCGGCCTCGCCTGCGTCGCCGCCGTCCTCCTGCTGGCTGCCCGCCGCCCCGCCTTCCTCCGCTACGACGCCCGCCACCCGAGCCCGTGACCCCCTGACCCCACCCTCACCCGGGCGCCCGCCCACCCGCCCGCCCACTCACCAGGCCTCGCGAGAAGCCTCGCCACCCACCATGTGACCTGCGCCGGAACCTGGCAGCGAGCACCCCTCGCCGTGCTGTATTGTTTTCCACGTCACCGGGACACCGGGGACAGGGTCGAGAAGCCGAACCCCCGGGTGAGGCGGCGAGACCACGGGACGTGGCGCAGCTTGGTAGCGCACTTGACTGGGGGTCAAGGGGTCGCAGGTTCAAATCCTGTCGTCCCGACGTGAGTCGGAAAGGCCGCTGGCCGGGTTAACGCCCAGGCCAGCGGCCTTTTGCATGACGCCCCGTCAGTGAAACGAGCCACCTGCGAACGCCTCTGAACGATCTTGCTGGGGACCAGCTGGGGACCAGCGCTGTCCGGGCGGGTCGTGAGGAGCTGCTCCAGGGGACCAGTCGGCCGAAGACCCATCTGTCCCCTCCCGGTCAGAATAGCTGCGGGGAAAGCCGCATGAGCACCTTCCCCGACAAATTCTCGCGGTGATTCCGCGAGCCCGCGCCACGAAGCGCCGAGCGAGTGCGGGAAGCGAGCTCCCTTTCGGGTCTGGAGAACGTCCGACCCGGCGTCAGGGATCGGCTGTCCGCCTTTCCTCGTCCCGGAACGCATGCCCGTCAGCCGAGTCAGGCCTCACCAGTACGCTCCTGTACCGCTATTCACTTTCCACAAGCGGGCAGGCATCGTCGGCCGGCTGGGCTGTCGTGGGGCGGCCGTAGGCTTCGCCCATGAGTACGGTGCACGCCAGGGTCTGGCGCTTCACGGTCGAGAAGGGCCCCGCCGGGCCGGAGGCGGTCCAGGCAGTCGAGATAGGCCAAGGCCCGCTCCCGGTGTCGCTGGCCGCGCTGGCCAACATCAACGCCCTGGCCTGCGACTTGCGCCGCACAGTCGACCAGCGCGTGCGCGACCACGAGATCAGCCTCCTACTCAGCTACCTGAGCGGGGGCGCCGGACCGGGGCCGCTCGGGGTCGACTGCGGTGCACTCGACTCCAGTTCCGGGCACATCCGACGCTTCGTCAGCGAGTGCACCGGGCTCGGCGTCATGACCGCCGTCAGCGAGACCCTGTTCGACTGGAAGTCCGGCACGGACGGGCTCAGCAGCTTTGACGTGCTGCCCGACAAGCTCCTGGGCGCTTACGCCAGGACTGGCGTCCGGCCGGACCTGCTGTACGACCTCGCCGCCGGCCCGCTCGCCGGCGAGGCGCGCGGCCGGCGCCGAAACACCAAGCAGATGCTCCCGGCAGGCAAGGGGACTGCGGACCAGCGCTTGCGCCTGCAGAAGCTCGCCACCTGGTCCGCGAAGCACGGCGGCCACGACTACTTCATGAGCTGGGTGTGGCTCGGCACGGGCGGCGTCTACGTCGACATCTTCCTGCCCGAGGACTCTCCTGCCTCGGCCGGCCTGAAGACCGGATGGATCGAGAAGCCCGGCAGCCAGCAGCCCTGGCGCTTCCGCGTCCCGCGGTCCGACTCCCGTCGGCGGAGGGAGACGGATTCGGAGGACTACATCGAACAGGTCGTCTTCCAGGACGTATCGGAGGCCGAAGCCCCAGGCACGCCGGTCGCCGGAGTGAGCGGAACCGCCCCTCTGCGGCGCATGATTCAGGTGCCGACAGGCCGGTCCTTCTCACTGGAGGATCTGGAGGCTGACCCGCTGGGGGCGGCGGCCCGCGGTGGCGGGACCTCGGCCGACCGTGCCCGGCGGGTGGTCGAGGCAGCGATGGACCGGGCCTTCGGCCGAGAGGAGGACCCGCTGGGCAAGCTCAGCGGCGTGCCGGTGCGGGGGACCTGGCTCAAGACGGACGCCGTCGGCCCCGCGCGCTACGAGGTGCTGGTTGGGGTGCTCGGTGAGCGCGTCCCCGTGGACCTCCGTGCCCAGCGCCACCGCCTGGCCGCCGAGACGGGGCACCGGCTCGACCTGTTCCTCGAAGGCCGCCTGCTGACCCTCGTGCACCCGGTCGGCGAACCACGTCCCAGCTGGGGCCTGATCACTGAGGAGGCCCTCGGCTGAGCAGCACCTTCCGTATGAAGCCACCGGAGCGCCCGGCCACTTCGGCCGTCTGCTCCTTGCGACTGCCGGGACGATCCGCGCGGAACGGCCGTGCAGGCGGGCCCCGGGCGGGTGTCCGCCAGCACGGGATACTCAGCGGACGACGTACAGGCGGCGGGCGGGAAGCGTGGGTTCGGGTTCCGCCGACGGGGTCTCGCGGCCCGCGCTGAGGTGGGTGCTCAGCTTGTTGCCAGCCTCGATGTAGTCAGCGTGTGACGGGTGGAGGTAACGCTGGGTCGTGGTGATCTGCCCGTGTCCGGCGATTCGCTGGAGGACATGCACGCGCACGCCGGCGTCGGCGAGCCAGGTGAGGCCGGTGTGCCGCAGGCCGTGGCGGCGCAGCCAGGGGTAGCCCAGCGCAGTGACAACCTCATCCCAGTGGGTGGCGTCACGGAGCACTGCCGTGCTGAGGCGGCCACCGCGTGGGCCGGTGAACAGCCGTGCCATCGGGTCGTTTCCGACGACGGCGAGTCGCCAGGTCACCATGTCGCGGATCTCCTCGATGATCGGGACGGTGCGGCGCCGCTTGCCCTTGGTGCCCTTGTCGACCAGCCCACCGGGGCTGGGGGTGGTCTGCCGGCTCAGGTCCCAGGTCCAGTCGAAGCGGTTGATGTCCTGGACCCGGACACCGGAGACCTCGCCGATGCGAGCGCTGGTGCAGGCAGCGAAGCGAACGACGTCGCCCCAGATCCGGTAGGTGCCGTGGGAGCGGGCAACGAGCGCCTCGGCGAGGGCGTCGAGGGCATCCCAGCCGGGCAGAGCGAGAGCGCGCGGGTTGTCCAGCTCGTCCTCGAACTCCTTGTACAGGGACTGCCAGCCGGTCATCCGGCAGGGGTTGATATCGATGAGGCCGTCGCGACGGGCCTGCTCCATGATCCGGACAAGGGGTGCAAGGGTGTTCTTGACGGAGGACTTGCCGACCTCGTCGGAGATCCAGGCGTGAAGGGCCCGGTCGGTGATCCCGTTGGTCATCGAGACCACCGGGACATGACCCATTGTCGGGACGACGCGCAGCTTCCAGCCTGCCCGGTAGGGGTCGAGGGTCTTCGGTTCCAGACCTCGCATGGCCAGGTTCCAGTTCTCGTCCCCGTAGTCGGCCAACGTCACGTTCGAGAGCGACGGAGCGATTCCGCGCTTGGCCGCCTTGCGAAGGCGGCTGATCCAGTCCTTCGCCTCGTCCTCTGAGGCAACGGAGTTGGACAGCGACTTCCGCCCGCCGCCCTTGGGGTCCCACCAACGTACCCGCGCGCGGTAGCGGAAGTCGGGGCGCCGGTCCGCGCGGAACTCGATATCGTCGGTCAGGTCGATCGCGATCGGGACGATCACGGGGCTGTCAGCCAAGCTACGCGGCCTCCGGTGTTGCGGGGACTGTTCGTTGAGACATGAGCCATGCCTGTGTGTCGGGGATGGAGTAGACAACGGTTCGGTTGGCGAGACGGACGAAGGGGGGCCCTTGCGGAGGCTTTGCACTGCGCCAGCGGCGGAGCGTCGACGGATCGACCTTCAGGAGCGGCGCGAGTTCCTCGGCGGTGTACCAGCCGCTGTGGAGAAGGTCGACGGTGGCCGGCGTGCTCGTGTGGTCCTGAGGAACTGCGGCCGGGCTGCCAGCGGACGGCATGGCACTCACGCGGCAAGCACCTTGCCGGGGAACGGGAGAAGCGCTGCGGTGTGTGTCGGGAGGGAGCATGTTGACGTTCCTCGGGGCGGGTCAGCTGCGTGTGGGAAGGACGAGTTAGCTGTTGGCTGGGCGGGTTGTGTCCGGGTCGATGAAGTCGAGCTCGTCCGGCAGCGGAGCTGGACAGATGTCGAGAACGCGCATCCGTTCGCGAGTGTGCAGCAGGCGTTGGCAGTCTCCGTGTGCGAGCCGCTCGAACTCGGTGGTCTGCCGGGAGAGTTCCTCGTATCGCTGTGAGCCGATGGGGGACTTGCCTGCCTGTGCCCGCCAATCGCGAGCCCCGCGGGTGGAGATCAGCGCCGTCCGGACGTCGACCTCGTGCTCGCGGAACATCTCCAGGATGGCGCGAGGGCTTCCCTCGGGCTCGCTGTCGGCGGAATCCTCGCCGGTGATCAGCTTCGCCGCGTCCCAGGCAGCAAGCCGTAGGTTGGGCAGCAGGTCGACCTCGGGGCCGCCGAGCGGGACGATGAGCGAGACCAGTGGCATGTCGAGAGCATGGGCGATGGCGATGGCCTCCTCCAGCTTGAGGCTGCCGCGAAGGCCGGTTTCGATCTTGTTGATGCCAGTCTTGGGGATGGGCACCCCAAGATCAGCGCAGAGGGTTGCGAGCTGGGGCGCACTGAAGTTCTTGCGGGCCCGGCCCGCTCGAATGGCCTCACCCACCCGGAGGGTAAGGGCGCTAGGAGTGGGCGTCTGCGTCATGAGAAGCAATGTAACTTGGATAGGTGCTGCTTTTCCAGCAACTGTGATAGAAGGTTCTCTCACAGAGAACGTTCGGCGTAGGAAGGGTTGCCATGAAAGAAGCGATCGTTGCTGCCGCCAACGTGAGGCGGTTCTCGCGCGACGCCCTTGAGCAGCTCCCGCCCGCGCTCCTCGTTGCCGATGCGCACCGGCTTCTGTCACTGACTCGTTCCACGGGGTACCGGCTTCTCCGGGAAGGCATGTACCCCTGCGCCGTCGTCCGCGTCGGAGACCAGTACCGGGTCGTTACTGCGGCCCTGCTCCGCGTGCTCGGGCTTGATGATTCGAGCGTTCGGCATCGAATCGCTGTGCTGCCGCCGGCCATCCGCTTGTCGGTGGCCAACGAGCTGCTGTCGATCAGTCGTTCCACTGGCTACCGGCTGGCCAGGACCGGTCAGTACCCATGCGACGTTCTGCAACTGGGTGCTGAGTACCGGGTCCGGAAGGCGGAACTCCAGCGGTTTCTGCTCGTGAACGATGCGCCGGCTGTCGCTGCTTGACCCAGGCGGGGGAGAGCGACCTTGGTCGGCCTTCGAGTGGCAGGGCGAGGGGCAGGAGGGGGCTGGTCGGGTCTGCCACCACCACGGTGATGCTGAGGGCGTCGGACGGGGTCGTGTCGGCCGGGGCGGCTGGCCTCGGCGCAGTCGCTGTTCTCGCTGGCGAAGTGGCTGGACTTGTGTCAGCCGACAGGTGCCCTGATCGGGTGGCTGCGTGGTGGAGCCGGGCATCGTCAACTCCCCCCGGAGACGGTTGGTGCTGGGTTTGACCCAGGGGCCCCAGGGCTGACTATGCGTCAGTTGACGGTTACGGTATCCATGCCGGATTTGTGGTGAGGAGCACTTGCGCTCCTTGTCGCGACCGGATGGTATGCAGGTGGGTGGGTGGACCTTGGCGCTACCGTCGTCAGGGTCCGCCCACCCACCTATTCACCCGTTACGGCTGGGCCGGGAACTCCTCCGCCTTGACGGCGTTGACGAAGTCCTGGAACGGGCCGGGCTCGAACTCCAGGACCGGACCGCGACCGTTCTCCTTGCTGTCACGGGCCAGGGTCTTGCCGGCCAGGGTGAGGCCGACCTCGACGCAGTTGCCGTTCTCCCCGGCCGAGTAGCTGGACTTGCGCCAGCCGTAACCGCCCTGGTCGAGGGTGGTGCCGTCGTGCATGGTCATCCTTTCAGTTGCCCCAACTCTCTTTGTCCGTCAGGGTTGCCTGCAAGTATGACCGGCTCGCCTGTGGGTCGAGAGCCTGGGACGTCAGTAGCTGGAACTTGCGGGTGTGGCGGGCGAGCTTCGCCGGCTGGTCCTTGAATGCCATGTCCAGCTCGGTGTAGGCGACGCCGTCGCCCGGCAGGTCGCTGAACAGGTAGACGGCGAAGCTGCCGGCCGCCCCGACGTGGTAGCCGGAGTTCTCGGTAAGTACCTGGATCCTGACGTTCTTGTTCTCGCACACTTCGATCAGGTGCTGGACCTGGGCCCGCATCAGGTCGGCGTTGCCGACCCGCATGCGCAGAGCGCTCTCGCCGATGATGAACCAGCCCTCCGGCGAGTCCTCCGCGAACAGGACCAGCTTGCGTCGCTCGGCGCGTGCGAGAGCCTTGTCGAGCGGCAGGGGAACGTCGTCTTTCAGCAGGAAGCGCTCGCCGGAGATGACCGCCTTGGTGTACTCGGCGGTCTGCAGCAGGCCAGGCAGGATGTTGGGTTCCCAGTTCTGGATGCGTCTGGCGAGCCTCTCGGCTTCGACCAGGGCTCCGAACTGCGGGTGAACATCCTCCTCTGCCCACCAGCCGTGCTCTTTGGACTCCTTGGCCATGGCCCGGAGCGAGGTGGTGGTGGCTGGGTCCAGACCGAACTGCGCGACCCAGGAGTTCACGTCGTGAACCTTGATGATGTTCCGGCCGGTCTCCAGGCGCTGGATGATCGCGGACGACAGGCCGAGCGCATCGCCGAGCTGTTTGCGGCTGAGCCCGTGGTTGTCGCGAATTCTCCGGAGCCGGCCGCCGAGTAGGTGCCGGAGGAATGGCACGCCGGCAGGGCGTTCGTCCTGCTCTTCGTTCGTCGCCTCGTCGTCCATGACCCACCCTTACCAGCTGTCACTGATGCCGCGTCAAGTCTGCCGCCTCCAGGCGCTGAACGCCAGTTCGCTATGACCGACAATTATCGGTGGTGGTGTCTGTTGCAAATCCGCCCCAGGTGCGGGAACGTAGCAGAGCACTCACCGGCGGTGGCCTACGCCACACTCTCGGTGATCCAAGCCTGTGCGCTCACCGGGGGTTTCCCATGAATGAGTCACTGCGCCCTGCCCCGTACCCGGGCGCTCCGTTAACACCACGCCAGCCGCTGACGCTGGTTCTGCACGTTGCGCCGACGTTGGAGGACGCCGCCGAGACTCGGCGTCTTCTCCTCGACGGCATCAGCCGCTGGGGTCTCGATCTCCCACCGGACCGTCTCGAAGACCTCGAGCTGCTCGCCGGCGAGGTGATCAACAATGCGGTCATCCACACCAGGAGGGCGGCGATCGTCACCGCGACATGGGGCGGCACCGTCGTCCGCGTCGAAGTCGCCGACCAGAGCGCCGAACTGCCTGTTCCCTGCGAGGAGTCCGACCCAGGCCTGGAGAGTGGTCGAGGTCTCAACCTGGTCAAGGCGCTCTCCAATTCGTGGGGCGTGAACGTCGACGAGGCGGCCAGTAGCAAATCCGTCTGGTTCGAGTGCGGCGCTCGGCACGTCTTCCAGCCCGGTCCGGTGGCTGCGTTACCGGACCGGCAGCTGGGCGCACCCGACGTCCGCGCGCCCCGCACTCACCGCAGACCGCCCCGGTCCCCGCACAGGCGGCTCGGCCGCAGGGTCGCCACCGCGATGATCGCCGCTGGGCATATCACCGTCGCCGGCATCCTCGGCCAGATCATCACCCAAGGCCCACCCCATCAGCTCGCCGACCACATCTCTGCCTCCGCGCCGGACCTGCCGTCCGCCGCCTAGACTCCGGGGCCTGCCGCGTCAGGGAAGCCGTTCTCCATCGGTCGGCCTCGGCCAGTGCGGGCCATCGCATCCTCACAACTGATGGGCGAGCTGTCCCGTGGCAACCCCACGCCGGGCTAGGGGCAGTCCACCTCCGCTCATCCGACCTCGGTGGCTGGGTCTCGACAGATCGTCAGGCCTGCCGACCGCCAACATCGGCCAGAACAGCGCATGGGTCCTGGTCCGGAGCGAGAAGCGGTGGCGCACCGCCGCCTACACCGCGGTGTTCAACCCGCGGATTCAGCAGGAACTGACCGGGCGCCTGGGCGACGCCGTCGGCCGGCCGGACGACTCGGTCGTGCTGGTCACCTCCAGCGCCCTCGGTGTCGAGGTCGCGATCAGCATGGCCCGCACCATCGCACGGGCCCGCTTCGGGAAGCGGCGCTGCGATGTCCTCCCCCCGACGTTGAGCGACCACGGCATGAGTGCCCTCACCCGGGCCCTGGCCGGGACCCGCACGAGGCCGCCCCGCCGGACGACGCGCTCGGCCAAGGACCGGCGTTCCCGCCCCGGGCCGGAATCCATCCAGCCAACTCGGCAATCCCTGCCACGAGTTGTTGCAGACCTACAGACCTGAAAGGACAGCAGCGTGATCAGCACCTTAGTGCTCACCTGGATCTCGACCGCCCGAGGAGGTGCCGAGAAGTCCGTCGCCGAACTCGCCGAAGCACTCGCCACCCAGGGCGTCAGGGTCCGCCTGGTGTGGTGGCGCAGCGGCATGGACGCCGCGCCCGCCCCCGCCCCGGCCGGCGTCGAGGTCAACGAGGTCGACGGCTGGGACGGCTACCGCGCCGCCGTCCACGTCATGGCCTCCAACCGCCGCGACAGCGTCATCATCTCCACCCACCGCACCGCGGCGGCCGACGTCATCATCGCCAGGACCACTCCGGTGGTCGCCGTGCTGCGCGGTATCGTCCACCCGGACCGCATCCTGCGGGTCCTCGACCCGGGCACCGGCCGCATCATGCCCGTACGCCCCGGCCAGATGCCCTCCACGCTCCTCTACCAGGCCCACTGGGTCGGCATCTCCAAGGCCGCCGCCGGCTCCGCCCGCCACCTTCCAGGCGTCACAAGTGCCACCACGATCTACAACGGCGTGCACATCCCCGCCCAGGCCCCCGAGCGCACCGAGAAGGCCCCCGGCGAGGTGCTGCGGATCGGGGTCATCGCCCGCACCGTCCCATGGAAGCGGCTCGAAGACCTGGTTTACGCCTCCTCCGAGCCCGACCTGCGCCACCGGGTCCACGTCACCGTGTACGGGCAGCCCGGTAGCGCCCAGGAGAGCCTGGAGAAGCTGGTGGACACTACCGGCGCCCCGGTGATGTTCCACGGTTACACCACGGATCTGGTCGAGCGCCTGGCCGCAGCCGACGTGTTGGTCTCCCCCTCCCCTGAGGAAGGGTTCGGACGGTGCATCATCGACGGTGCCGCCGCCAACATCCCGGCGATCGTCCCCGACGTCGGCGCCGGCCCGGAAGTCGTCCTCGACGGCCTGACCGGCATCGTGTACCCCTACGCCGAACGCGGCTCCCTGGCCGCCGCGCTCGCCCGCGCCTGCGAGAACCCGAACGAGCTGGCCCGCATGGGCAGGGTTGCCCGCGCCCGCGCCTGCGCCCTGTTCAACCCGCAGCGCTGCGCCGCCCAGTACCTGGAGGCCGCGCACCACGCCCTCGCCCAGCGGGGGGCGCGGTGAGCACTCCCACGCTCGGCCAGTTCACCAGCTTCGCCGACGACGCCTGGCTCCACGGCCTGGGCTGCGACTGGATGGACGACACCGAAGCCCACCTGTTCGCAGGCTCGGCCGAGGAGCTGTTCCAGCACCTCGCCGACAAGCTCGGCACCGAGCGGTACATCGACCCGAGCGCCAGGATCTCCCCGTACGCCAACATCGGCGAGCGGGCGATCATCGGCCCCGGAGCCGTCGTCAACGAGTTCTCCACCGTGCGCGAGCGCACCGTGCTGTCCTGCGGCGTGCACGTCGGCTACGGGTGCGAGGTGTCCCGCTCGGTCCTGCTGGAACGCGCCGTCCTCGCCCACCGGGTCACCCTCGCCATCGCCGTCGCAGGACGCTACACGCACCTCGCGGCCGGGGTGATGGCGTTCAACATGAGGCTGTGGCAGCCCGACCCGCTCCACCCCAGCGCGCCGGTGCGCATCCGGCTGCTGGACGGCACGGTCGCCGAGACCGGCCGGGCGAAGATCGGCGCCGTCTTCGGCGACGGTGTGCGGTCGGCGGCGAACGTCACCGCCGGGCCCGGCACGCTAATCGGGGCGCACACCGTGCTCTACCCCGGCGTCCAGCTCGGCAGCGAGGAGGTCCCCGCCTGCTCGGTCGTGCGCCCTCAGCAGGGCGCCACCGCCCTGTCGATCGAACCGCGCCGTGACCCCATCCCCGTCACGTCCGAACGGAGGACCGCATGATGTACGAGCCCGAACGACACCAGATGGTGTCCACGATGCGTCAGCTGAAGGAGTGGGGCCTGCTGAACCCGGCAGGCGGCGCGATCTCGGTGCGCGCCTCCGACGACCGGATGGTGATCTCCACCACCGGCAGCGCCAGCCGCCGGCACTGGCGGATCTCCAACGCCGACCACATCGTCCTGGACATGGACGGCGAGATCGTTGAGCAGACCGCCGGCCTGGGGGTGTCCGGCACCCCGCTGCACCTGGCCCTGTACCGGATGCTGCCCCAGGCCGGGGCGATCCTGCACGCCCATGCCCCGCACTCCCTGGTGTTCGCCTCCCTGGGTCGCGAGGTGCCTTCGGTCACCGCTCGCTGTGATGCGTTGAGTGATATACCGTGTCTGGCCGCCGACGACCACCGGATCAAGCGCGAGTATCGGGACAATCCCCGCCCCCTGGTGATCCCCGCCGGGATGATCCAGCGCCCCGAGGTCGCCGTGATCAACCTGCTCCACTATGAGCCCTTGGCGCTGAGGCACATTGCACCCCGGTCTGGCGAACTTGCCTACCATGCAATCGCATTCACTCTCTATCGGCACGGGGTGATCGTCGTCGCCAGGGACATCGACGAGGCCGTCGACGCCCTGTTCCGCGTGGAGGAGTCCGCCGAGTGCGCGCTGCGCCAGGCAGCCCTGACGGGTGGCGCGATTCACTCGAACCGACTCTTCAGGTCGGGAGCCTGATGCCAGGGATCTAACGTCATATATGCGATAGTGCGCGAAGGCCGGTCGGGCATCAGTTGGTGCCCGACCCCGGCCCGACCGCCCCCGACAGAACCGAGAGGCAATACCGTGGCGATGGCACACGAGCACATGGCCCAGGACCGGCACTGGTACCAGGTCAGCGGTGGCGTCCCGCTGACCGGCACCGTGACGGCTGCAGGCGCCAAGAACAGCGTGACGAAGCTGCTCGTCGCCTCGCTGCTCACCGACCGGCCGTGCACCCTGGACCTCGTCCCGGACATCCTGGAAGTCCACCTGGTGCTCGACATGCTCGCCGAGCTCGGAACCAAGGTCTCGTGGACCGGCCCCGGCCAGGTCACCGTCCACACCCCCACTGTCACCGCCACAGCCCTCTCGGAGGCGTACAGCGGCGTCAACCGCATCCCGGTCCTGATGATCGGTCCGCTCCTTCACCGCGTCGGCGAGGCGTACCTGCCCCTGCCCGGCGGCTGCACCATCGGCAAGCGCCCCATCGACTACCACCTGTCCGGCCTCGCCGAGATGGGCGCCGCCATCACCGAGGAACTGCGCTCGGTCAAGGTCCACGCCGGCCGCCTCAACGGGGTGCACTTCACCCTGCCGTTCCCGAGCGTCGGTGCGACGGAGAGCCTGCTGCTGGCCGGCGTCCTCGCCAAGGGCACCACCGTGATCCAGGGTGCGGCCGTCGAGCCCGAGGTCATCGACCTGGTGATGTTCCTCCAGAAGATGGGCGCGCTCGTCAACGTCGAGACCGACCGGACCATCACCATCGAAGGCGTCGAGAAGCTGCGCGGCGCCGAGCACTCGGTGATCCCCGACCGGATCGAGACCGCCAGCTTCGCCGCCCTCGCCGTCGCCACCGGCGGCCGGATCGAGGTGGCCGGGGCGCAGCAGGAGCACCTGGTCACCTTCCTGAACGCGATGCGCAAGGTCGGCGGCGAGTTCGCCCCCACCGACGGCGGCCTGGTGTTCTGGCGCGAGCGCCCGCTGACCGCGGTACACCAGGAGACCGGCGTGCACCCGGGCTTCATGACGGACTGGCAGCAGCCGTTCACCGTGATGCTGACCCAGGCCAAGGGCACCAGCATCATGCACGAGACGATCTACGAGGACCGGTTCGGCTACACCCAGCAGCTCGCCGAGATGGGTGCCGACATCTCGCTGAGCGACAGCTGCCTCGGCTCGGGCGGCTGCCGCTGGCACCGTCGCGGCTTCCAGCACACCGCGATCGTCACCGGCCCCGTCGCCCTCAACGGCGCGCACCTGGCCATCCCGGACCTGCGCGCCGGCTTCTCCTACATCATGGCCGCGCTCATCGCCGACGGGACATCCACGGTCGCCGGTACCCGCTACCTGGAGCGCGGCTACGAGGACCCCGTCGGCAAGCTCCGCGCCGTCGGCGCCCACATCGAAACGATCACCGCACAGTAGAGACCCCCGGAGGGGGAGGGCATCAGTGACCACATCGGCAACGAGGCTGCGGGTCTACGAGAACGTCATCGACCAGCACGACAGCTACACCGTGATGAACCCCGTGCAGGGCTGCCCCAAGCGCTGCCGTTACTGCTTCCTCCAGCAGAGGTTCCAGACCGGCGTGAAGCCGGTCGAACTGGCAGGCCCGGCCGATACGGTCCAGCGCCTGCTGTCCTCCCCCTACTACCGCCCCGGCGGCGTCCTCGCGGCCTACACCTGCACCGACGCGCTCGCCACCCCGCCCAACCGCAGGCACCTGATCGGCCTGCTGCGGGAACTGACCTGCGCGCACGTCACCAACCCGCTCGTCCTGATCTCCAAGTGCGCGCCGACCCCCGAGGTCATCGACGCGGTCACCGCCGCTCGGGCAAACCGGCTCCCGGTGATCATGTACCTCTCGTACTCGGGGCTCGAGCCGGACGTCGAACTCGGCATCGACCACCAGGCCCTGCGCCGCTCCTTCGGCCTGTGGCACTCCGCAGGGGTTCCCGTCGTCCACTACTGGCGCCCCTTCCTCCCCCAGAACAGCACCGAGGAGGCAATGCGCACCGTCCTGGACACCGTCGTCGGTCGCTCCGCCTGCTCGGTCGCCGTCGGCCTCAAGACCCCGCCCGGCGCCTTCGACCAGATGGCCGGCCTGTGGGACGGACTGCCGGCCGACGCCGCCGCCGCCGACGCAGTCTGGCCCGAGCAGGCCCGCCAGCTCCTGGAACGACTGCCCGCCGAGTACGGCCACCTCGTCTACGAATCCAACTCCTGCGCCCTCGCCCACGTCACCGACCGCCCCGACGACGCCGGGGTCTGGGGAAGCGAGGTGTGTGCCGCCGCCGACCTTTGTCCGCCCGACCAGCGCCGGCTGTGCCGCGCGACCTGGCGCACCCCCGCACCGCTCGCCACCGAGCAGATAGACGCCGAACTCACCCGCCTCGGACTCGCGGGCACCCCGTACGAGTGGGACCCCGCCGAGCGCCGGCTACGCCTGACCGTCCCGGCCCGCCGCGCCGACACCACCAGCCTCACCTACGCCCTGCACGTGCGCGTCACCGCGCCGCGCGAGGCGACCGACCTGTACTGGCCCGGTCGCATCGGCGGCTCCCTGCCTCTGATCGCCTCCTGAACCCCCCTACCCGAGAAGGGAAGCAGACGGGAAGCGGGTGGACGCCGCGTTGCTCCTGAGCTGAAGCGGAAGCCTTCGCCGGCTGGTTCGCCAAGGCCAAGACGCGTGATCAGCGTCACTGACCTTCAGATTCCCTTACGTCGAGTCCGCTGCTGTGGTCCGTCGTCCCCCGGCTGGGATCGGCCGGGCCTCGGCGTCCAGGAGGATCTCCCTGCGAATCCACCGCAGCCCGCACCCTACGAGCTTCGTGATCATCCCGAATGCGTTGGCGCAGAACCGCGCGATGAGCTGCACCGTGCGAGGGTTGCTGGTGGATCTCCTGTCCCGGCCGGACGACTGGCGCGAGACGTGCCGTCAGATGGCGGACTCGAGCCCGCAGGGTCGGAAGGCGCTGGCGGCGGCGCTGGACGAGCTGCGGGCGTGGGGGTACTACCGGGTGGAGGTGGTCCGGCTCGCCGACGGCCGGTTGCGCTCGGAGGTTCACGTCTTCGACCGGCCGCAGCCGGGAGGGCTGCCGGGTACCACTCCGCCGGGCTCCGGTGAGTCGGACACCGCTGAGTGTGGCGTCCTTCCAAAGGACCTGGTGAAAGTACCCTCCCTCCCCACCGCGGTGGAGCCGGTCGCCGAGGGTGGCGACGCGGGGGATGCGGGAGGGTGGGAGGAAGACGCTCCCGCGCCCGTGCCCCGGCTCGCTGAGCCGGTGGAGGAGCCGGATGAGGCGACCCTCGCGGCGATGAACGCGCTGCTGCGCGCGGTCAGACCAGACCGGCGCTTGCCACTCGGTGCGGCGGAGGCGGTGGCACTGGCTCCACTGGTGCGGGAGTGGATGGAACGGGGTGGGTCGGAGGATCAACTGCGGGCGGCCCTGTTGTCCGGGCTGCCGGAGGTGGTCTACTCCCCGGCCGGGGTCCTGCGTTCGCGCCTGGAGCGGAAGATGCCCGTGGAGCGCCCGGCGGCACCGACCGGTCGGCGGCGCGCGGAGTGCGCGGAGTGCCGTGATCCGCTGCCGCAGCCGGGGTTGTGCGGACGGTGCAGTGGTGCGGCGCGTCGTCATACGGGCGGAGAGCAGGGCGCCGAGGTGACAGCACGGGGGATGACCAAGGTCCGGGCAGCGCTGGCTGGTTCGGCCGTGTGAGGCGCGGTGTCGGCCTGGCCTGCGCCGAATGGCGGGTCGGCCGACAGGCCGGGTGTTCGGCGGATGTCGGGGCTTTGTGGCCCGCTGTCGGACACGATCGTCGGCTACGGGCGATGCCGGTGCCGCTGGGGGAGGACTCGCCGGTGGCACCGGGCTGTGCCTACAGAAGGACGGGCAGCGACTCCAACCCTCGGATCAGGCGGGAGTGGCGCCACTGCAACTCCTCAGCGGGGACGGCCAGCCGCATGCCGGGGAAGTCCTTCAGCAGGACCCGCAGGGTGGTCTCGATCTCGGCGTGGGCGAGCGGTGCGCCCAGGCAGCGGTGCATGCCATGGCCGAATGCGAGGTGCTGGGCGGCGTCCTGGCGCTGGAGGTCGAGCCGGTCCGGGTCGGTGAACTTGCCGGGGTCGCGGTTGGCGGCTCCGGGGGCCACGAAGACCGCCGTGCCGGCGGCGACTTCGGTGTCGCCCAGCTGCACGGTGCGTGCGGCGTGGCGCCAGGTGGCGATGCTTACGGGCGAGTCGTAGCGCAGGAGTTCGTCCACAGCGGTGGGGATGCGGTTCGGGTGGGATCGAAGGTGCTCCAGCTCAGCTGGGTGCTGGAGCAGTGCGAGGACGGCGTTGCCGATCGCCGCTGTGGTGGTCTCGTGGCCGGCGATCAGGAGCAGCAGGCCGAGGGAGAGCAGTTCCTCCTCGCTGAGGCGGTCGCCGTCGGCGTCGCGGACAGCGATCAGGCTGGAGAGCAGCGCCTTGTCCGGTTGAGCGCGCTTGGTGGCTATCAACCGGGTCATGTAGTCGGCGAGGGCGTGGGAGGCCGCGTCGATCCTGGTGTGGTCGCCGGTGGCGAACAGGTCGGTCGACAGCCTGCGGATCCGGGCCCAGTCCTCTGGCGGCACGCCGAGGAGCTGGCAGATCACGGTGACCGGGAGAGGACCTGCAAGGTCCGCGATCAGGTCGACCTCGCCGCGTGGCTCCCACCGCTCGATCAGTTGCTCGGTGAGAGACCGGATGCAGGGGCGCAGGCTGTCCACGGCGGAGGAGGTGAACGCCCGGACGACCAGCCGGCGGAGCCGGGTGTGTGCGGGCGGGTCCGAGGTGAGCATGTTCCGGGCGACGGCGGGGTGCAGCGAGCGGTCCGAGGGGTGGTCGGCGAAGAACGCGGAGGCGTCCTTGGACAGCGAGCTGGTGGAGAGCGCCAGGCGGGCCTGCTCGTAGCCGGTGACGACGGCTGCCGCACCGGTGCTGCCAGCCATCGGGGCGTGGAGAACGGGTGCGCGCCCACGCAGAGCGGCGTATGTGGGGTAGCGGTTCCGGTAGAACGCCGGGTCGGAGAAAGGAGAGGCCATTGAGTTGTTTCCAACCTGAAGTCGCTGGTCATGGCGCTGGCGTGGGGAAGTGATGGGGTGCTCTCGCTGGTGGTGGTGTTGATCGCCTTGGCGTGATCGTCTGCCGTCAGTTTCGGTCGGTTCCCGTCAAGTCGTTCTTGATGCTGGAGTGTTCACGTAGCGTCGGTTGGGCCAGTTGGTTGCCGCGTGGGGAGGGGCTGGCGTTGGCGGAGGTGCTGACCTGGGTGATCGAGCGTCGGGTGGTGCTGGCCGATCGGGCGGTGCGGCTGCGTAAGGAACTCGTCGAGATCGAGTCCGAGGTTGCTCGTCTTGAGGCGGCCGAGGTGGTGATCGGGCAGTTCATCGAGGCCGAGCGGTCCGGGACGGCTGACGAGCGGGTCATGGCGGAGGAGTTGGAGCGGGTCACCGCCGCTCCCGGGGCCGGCGGTCTGCTGCTGGTGCCGCACCGCGAGGCGGGAATGGACGAGAGCGTGCTGCCGGCGGACTACCAGGCGATCATGAAGACCGTGTCCGGTGCGGCGGAAGCTGTCCCGGCCAAGGATGTCAGCGTGAAGCTCGGCCGGGGTGCTCAGCCCGGTCAGGTCGAGCCGGTGCGCGACAAGCTCAAGCGGCTGGCGGACCGCGGATGGCTGCACCGGACCCCGGCCGGCCGCTTCACCGCACTGCCGGGGTGACGCGAGAGGCCGGATCCAGGCGTAACGCGCGGGCCCCCGACTGGAGTTGGGGTGTCCATGCGACTGAACAACCACTCCGTCGAGGGCCCTGAAGGGCTTGTTTACCAGTGCCGCCTGCCGCTGTCGAGTGCCACGCTGGATCTGGTCGCCACCGCAATCCGCACCCACCTGCAGAAGATCGGCTCGCGCTGGCGCAAGCTCCCGCCCGGGCGGATCGCCTTGATCGTCCTTGCGGTCCTGCGCCATGACCAGCGCCTTTCGGACGTGGCCGGCGGCAACGGCGTGTCCGCGTCCACCGTGCGCCGCTGGCTGCTCGAGGTCGTCGGGCTGCTGGCCGCCCGTGCCCAGCGCCTGGACCGCGCACTGAAGAAGACCACTCGAAAGGGTGGCGTCGTCGTGCTGCTGGACGGCACGCTGGTCCGCACCCGCCGCCGCACTGGGGACGAGAACCGGCCCAACTACAGTGGGAAGCACAAGGTCCACGGCCTGCTCTTCCTCGCGCTGACCGACGAGCGCGGCAACCTGCTGTGGATCTCGGCGGCCAGGCCGGGGCGCTCAAGCGAGATCACCGCCGCCCGCCACGACAAGATCACCACGCACCTGCGCCGGGCAGGCCTCGGTGCGCTGGCCGACCTCGGATTCGTCGGCCTGGACGACGACCCCGACGACCCCGTGATCGTCACCGGCCGCCGAGCGACCCGGGGCCATCCGCTCACCTCCGCCGAGAAGGAGGCGAACCGGCTGGTCAGCCGCGAGCGCGCAGCCAACGAACACGGCTTCGCCGATCTGAAGAACTGGCGGATCCTCACCAAGCTTCGCATGAACGCCCGCCACGCGACCACGCTCCTGCGAGCGCTGCTCGTGCTGACGAATGCCGAGGTCCAGCGCTGACGGACGATCACGCCGAGACGATCACCACCGCCACCAGCAAGAGCACCCCATCACTTCCCCACGCCAGCGCCATGACCAGCGACTTCAGGTTGGAAACAGCTCAGTGGGAGACCTGGGCCGTCCTGCGGGACACCACTGCCGAACGGACGGACCGGAGCGTCCTGCTGGTCCTGCAGCAACTTGACTTCCAGGACGCGGCCTTCCGAACGATACAGCTGGCCCACTTCGCCTCCCACGGCGACGCCGAGGAATGGATCGAAGGGCGCGCCACACACCTGGTTCCGGCGACGATCGCCCCCGTGGCCGTTCCGCAGGCCCTGATTCCGGCCCCCGGTGAACGCTCGCCCGTCATCCGGCCCGAGAAGATCCACGCCGCCCGTACCCGCACCATCCACCACGCCGGCCCACCCGCTGCCGCGCCACCTGCCCACCGTCCGAACCGGCAGGCGACCGGCCGTAGTCGCTGACCGATCCATCTGCCGAGAGCCTAGGGCATGCTGCCCTCTGACCGGTGGCCGGTCGTCGTGCTGGCGCCCTCCGGACGATCGACGATGCCCTCGAAGCGCACCCGACCAACCCGAGGCCCACGCCGACCTCGCCCGTGAACGTAGGCGCGCACAAGGGGAGAGTCCGTCGGCCGAGTTGCTCCCCGAGCTGCTCCGCGGTCGCGCGGGTGAAAACGGCGGCGGGCTGCGCACCACGATCGGTGCGCAGCCTGCCGCCGTTCGCATGAGATCAGGCAGCCGCCTCGAAGCTGGCCGCCAGCAACGGCGCTGACCGCTCCAGGTCCGCGGCCGAGGAGATCCGAACCTCCAGATCACCCGTGCCCAGGTGCCCCACTTGCGCTGGCAGGGGGAGGAAGTCGTCGTCGGTGCCGATCCACCAGCGGGTGGCCTCGGGGTAGGTCAGCATGAGCTACTCGTTCGTCGTGGCAGCCTCCCGACCCGAACGAGTCTTCGCATTCCGATAGTTGCAGCGATCGGGCGTCGGCCAGCTGCTACGCGAGGCGCTCGATGGCGTTGGACCATGGTCGGCTACGGGGCCCGTCAAGGGCGGCTGACTGCGCGCCTGGCCCGAACTCCGCCGCGGTGGCCGCAGCCGGCAGTTGGTCACCGTAGGCCTCGTGTCGGTGCGCGTAGTGCGCCGTCCCCAGGCGGCATGCTGGGCGGATGAAGCAGCAGCGCGAGCGCCGTGGTCGGCGCCGTTCCCGTGCTAGGCCGCTCGGCGTGACCCTGGCAGAGCTCGATAGCCGTCCCCGCCTCGGGACGGGTTCGGCCACCGTTCCCGATCAAAGGAATCGTGGACCCGCACCGGAGCCGGCGCGCCCAGCAGCGGGGTGCTGTGTCGTGGTCACTGAGCGCCGGATTGCCACCGGTGGGGTCGTGATGTTCCTGCATCGTCATGACAGCGCGTGTGGAGTGTGGAGGCTGACTGGTCGGACAGGTTGACCGCGGGGGCGGTGTTACGGGTCCCAAGGTCGAGTCCGTCCTTAGGGGTGATCCCAGCTGGTCGCCGCGCGCCCAGCCAGTGCCGAGGTCTTCGGGCGGTCACGCCCTGCGGCGGTTTCATCGTGGCTCCAATGTGCTGCGAGGCGAACGAGCGGTCGCGGCGGGGGAGGAGCATGGGCCCGGTAGTGTTGTCGGCGACGGTTGAACCGTGGTTCTGGATCACTTTCCGTGCTGATATGACTGATCGTCACCGACCGTGCCAGGACCGGGTGCCGGTCACGCGGCGAGAAGCACGCGCTTGCGCAGGAGGTCCAGGCCCGCGCGGCCGAACATCTGCCGCTTCAGCATCTTGATCCGGTTCACCTGCCCCTCCACCGCCCCCGAGCTGAACGGCAGACTCAACCCCGCCACCACCGCAACCAGATCAGAACCGATCCCGTTCACGAACGACACCAACTCGGGCAGGCCGGTGGCCTTCACCTGGTCGATCCAGCCAGCCAACTGGTCGCGGCCGGTGCGGGCGGTCATCATCTCGGCGAAGGTCCGGACATGGCCGGCGGTGGTGTCGAGCTGCGGGCAGCGGGCGAGGACGCCATTCAGCTTCAGGGTCTCGTCCTTGGTGAGGCTGTCGGGGTGGCGGGTGATCCAGGAGGTCACGTCGCGCACCGAGGGCGGCCGGGTGGAGCGGTCCTGCGGCTGGGCGCCGGATCGCAGGGGCCGCAGGTAGTCGCGCAGGACGGTGAGGCCGCCGGTGTAGCCGGCGGCCTTGATCTCGTTGAAGAGCGTCTTCGCGGTGGTGCAGCCTTCCTGCCATCGCCGGTGGAGGTAGGGCTTGTAGGTCGTCCAGGACGCTGGTGCGGCCCTGCCACTTGCCGACCACGAGTTCCTCGGGGGCGGCGGCGCGGGCGAACCGGCGTACCGTGCCGCGGGCCAGGCCCAGTCGGCGGCTGATCTCCCGCCGGGACAGGCCCTGACCGAGCAGGTCGTGCACGGCCTGGTGCCGCTCGCCGGTGCGGTCCGCGTACCGATGGGCGCCTCGGTTCGCCTTGGCCGTAGTGGTGATCTTCTCCAGTTCGGCGAGGGCTGCCGTGTATTCCTCGGGGGTGGGGACGCGGACGGGTTCGCGCAGTTGGGTGGAGTGCCGGGTGACGCAGCGTTCCACGGCTTCGGTGAGGTTGTGGAACAGGTGCCAGCGGTCCGCGACTTGGACCGCGTTCGGTGCCCCGAGGCGGGCGCCCTCCGCGTAGGCGATGGCGCGGTCGCGGCAGATGACCTCGACGCCGGGGTGCTCGCTCAGCCAGCGGGCGAGGGTGGCGGCCTCGCGGTCGGGCAGCAGATCGACGGGACGACGGGTCTCGATATCGATCAGCACGGTGCCGTAGACATGCCCCTTACGCAGAGCGAAATCGTCAACTCCGATGACCCGTGGTGTCGTTGTCGGCGGATCGGGCATCGCGCGGATCAGCCTCAGCAGCGTCGAGCGACTGACCTTCGAGCTGAGGACACCGGACAGTCGGGTACCGGCTCGTCCGGCCAGCATCAACGCCACCGCCTGCAGGATCGTGTGCAGCCGCAAGCTGCGCCGCCCGTGGCGGAAAGTGAGCCCGGCGACCTGCTCGACGAACGTCGACCGGGGGCACGACATCACCTGGCAGCGGAAACCCCGGACCTGCAGCTTCACGACCACTCGCCGGCCACCGACCGCCGAGTCCGCCAGCCGGCGCTCGTAGCGGCTGTGGACCCGACGTGATCCGGCGCCGCAGGCAGGGCAGAGCGCCTCGGGCGCACACGCGCAGGCCGTGACGGTCATGCTGTCGCCGCCGATCTCGATGTTCGTTATCTCCAGGTCGCCCAGGTCCGGGAACAGGACTTCCTCAACATCCATGTCGCTCACGACTGTTGATCATCACGCATGTGGCGCCACCCCAACCCGAGAGCATCGAAAGTGACCACAAGTCGTTGGTGTCGTTCGTGAACGGGATCGGTTCTGATCTGGTTGCGGGGTTGAGTCTGCCGTTCAGCTCGGGGGCGGTGGAGGGGCAGGTGAACCGGATCAAGATGCTGAAGCGGCAGATGTTCGGCCGCGCGGGCCTGGACCTCCTGCGCAAGCGCGTGCTCCTCGCCGCGTGACCGGCACCCGGTCCCGGCACGGTCGGTGACGATCAGTCATATCAGCACGGAAAGTGATCCAGAACCACGGTTCAACCGCCGCCGACAGTCAGTCGTCTGCGATCCGTGGCTTGCTCACAGCTCGCGAACGGACGAAGCGTCACATCGGTAGCTTCCCACTGGTAACGATCATCATGACCACCTCACGAGCTCTCTTGACGTTCCGCAAGTAGCTTCAGAGACAATTCGCTGGCCGAGAGTGTGCAGCGCATGTCGACCAATAGTAACGACCTGGTAACGCTGCTTGCTCCACCTGAGCACTTTTGTCGGTCGATGAGTAGATGAACGCGAATATTTCGGGCGCCCTCTGACTCGTGGAGACCTTGACGACACGCTCCGTGATTGTGAAGAGTGGGGGGCGAACTGAAGCAACCCTGAACGTGATTCAACCCTGTGGGTGAGTCGGGTCTGCAGTGTTCGGAAAGCCGTGCATGGGTAGCGATTTATTCAACTGCGAGGTCCGGCGGTTCCCCTAAATCGGAGTCAGATTTTCCCATCAAGGTCGAGCTGGTGGAACGCAGGCTGCCATAGGCGATCGTGCTGTCGAAGCTTCATCGGTCTCACTCCGATGGGCAACTGTCGGTTCGTTTATCACTGTTTCTCTCCACTGCCTGTCCGGATTCCGCAACTGCCGGCTGGGCGCATTCGGCTGCCTTTGTGCTGCGTTCAGACTGCCTTCGCAGGCTATATCTGACAAGCGAGAAGGAAAGGTAATGAAAGAAAACGTACGCCGATCGGTCACAGCTCTCCTTTTACTCGTCCTCATCTCCGCAACCGGCATACCTACGTCGTGGGCAGCCCCAGCGATCGCACGGGTCCACACCAAGTCGTACACGGGCGTCCCGCCAAAGGCCACTCCTGAGGCCAAGCCTCTGACGATGCAACAAAAGCAGCAACAGGAAGCCTCCTTGGGTAACGCGGGTGCACCCGCGGACGCGCAGGGCCCGGCTGTGAAGACTGCCGGGCCCAATACGCCCGGCTTCCACCACATCAGCGGTACTCAGGTACCGCCACCAGCACATCCGACAGTACCGGTGGCACCGAAGGTGGGGGCAGCCAAACGGGCGCTCGCAATACCTGACTCGTCTTCAGGGCATCCCTACATCGCGAACCTGCGCTACTACGCCGACACCGTGCAGGCCGGGAACACTGGCCTGTCCTGGTGTGCGACATGGGACTTCAACACCAGCATGCCGGCGAACCTCGGGACCCAGGCCCAGGGCGGTGTCTCAGTCGCGCTCTACCGCTCTTCCGATAACACCCTGATGGATGCGCAACAGTGGAATGTATACCGGGCAACGGGTTACTGCGCGATGCAGCCCCAGCTCCAGGAATACGTTGATTACTACCTAGTCGTCAGTTACAACTACATTGACGGAACCAATGACACACTGACCTCATTCCCTTCGATGCCGGACTCGATCAAGGGAGTGCCGTCAAACGTCTCACTAGCCTGCCCGAACTCACCGGCCAGCACAGGCATCGTCCTGGACCTGGTCAAGTACTGCGGGGACCCGGTCAACACCTCGACGGGAGCCTTCGGCGAAGCGGTCACCGATGCCGAACTGAGCGGCCCGGGTGCTCCCTTCATGCTCACCCGCAGCTACTCCTCATCGTCAACAACCTCCAGCGTCCTCGGTGCGGGCTGGGCCTTCCCGTACGGGGCTTCGCTGATCATCGGCCAGTCGGTGGTCACGTTCGTCGCGGAAGACGGCTCACAGACGGACTACGCCGTCCACGCGGACGGTACTCTCGCGCCAACCCGCTCCTACATTCACTCCACACTGCAGGCGCTGAATGGCGGCTACCAGCTGACAACGCCGGACCAGCACAGTCTGCTCTTCGACAGCTCCGGACGCCTGACAGCGATGCACGACCCAGCCGGTAACGGGCTGGCAATGAGCTATGCCGGAAGCCAGCTGACATCGATCACAGACGCCGCCGGACGCACTGTCACTTTCGGCTACATCGGGGCCCTGCTGGCCACCGTCACTCTCCCTGGCTCCCGCACCGTCACATACGGCTACACCAGCGGCCGCCTCACCAGCGTGAAGGATCTACGCGGTCAGACCACGAGCTACGGCTACGATCCCACCAGCGGACTGCTGACCACCGTCACTGATCCCCTTGGCCACCTGCGCACCAGCAACACTTACGACAGTGCGGGCCGTGTGACGAGCCAAGTTGACGCCCTGGGTGGCAAGACCACCTACAGCTACGACGCGAACAACCCGGGCACGACCTACGTCACCGACCCCGACGGTGGCATCTGGACCGAGGCCTACGCCAGCGGCGTCATCAGCTGGCAGTCCGACCCTTATGGCAAGACCACCAAGTACGGTTACGACAGTAACCTCAACCGCACTTCCGTGACGGATCCGAACGGCAACACCTCCACCTTCACCTACGACGCCAACGGCAACCTTTCCGCCAGCACCGCCCCGGTGCCGCTGTCCACCACCGACAGCTGGACCTACGACGCCGCGAACCGCGTGACCTCGTACACAGACGGTCTCGGCCACACCGCGACCTACACGTACAACAACGCGGGCCAGCTCACAGCAAGCACCGACCCCGCCGGCAGCAAGGTCACCTACACCTACACTCAGCTCGGCTCCCTGGCCACAGTCACCAGCCCGTTGGGAGCAGTCACCACCTACGGCTACGACGCGGCAAGCAACCGCACGTCCGTAACCACGGCCCTGGGTGAGAAGACGACCTTCACCTACGACCCACTTGGACGCGTCGCCACTGAGACTGACCCGCGAGGCAACCTCACCGGCGCAGCCTCAGCCGCCTACACCACCTCCTACAGCTACGACGCTGGAGGCCTCCTCACCTCAACCACCGACCCGCTGGGCGACACCACCAGCTACACCTACGACGCTGACGGCCAGCTCACCGCAGTCAACGACGCCCAGGGTGCCACCACCAGCTACGGCTACGACCCGGCTGGCAACCGCACCACTGTCAAGGACGCTGCTGGCAGCACCACGACCAGCACCTACGACAGTGCCAGCAACCTGACTTCCGTCACCGACACCCTCAGCGACCGGACCACCTACACCTACGACAAGAACAACCACCGCCTGACTACCGTCACCGCCCGCGGGAACTACAGCGGAGCAAGCGCCACCGCCTTCACCTGGACTGACGGTTACGACGCCGATGGCAACCAGACCTCGGCCACTGATCCGACCGGTGCGGTCACCGCCACGACCTACGACGCACTCGACCGGCCCGTCACCACGACCGACCCGCTCGGAAACACCACCACCAACACCTATGACGCTGTGAGCAACGTCATCGGGGTAAAGGACCCGCTCGGCAACAGCACCACCTACAGCTACGACCAGGCCAATCGCGTAGCCAGCGTCACCGACCCCAACAACCACACCACCACCTACGGCTATGACGTAGTCGGCAACCGCACCACCGTCAAGGATCCACTCGGCGACACCACCACCACCGCGTACGACGCTGACCAGCGGCCGATCGCAGTCGTCGATCCGCGCGGCAATGCCACCGGAGCAACGCCTTCCACCTACACCACCACCTACGGCTATGACGTAGTCGGCAACCGCACCACCGTCAAGGATCCACTCGGCGACACCACTACCACCGCTTACGACGCTCTCAGCCGGCCGACCTCGGTTACCGACGCCAACGGCCACACCACCACCACCGCCTACGATGCGACGAGCGAGGTAACAGCCGTCACGGACCCCACCGGGGCGGTGACCAGCAACACCTGGAACGCCGTCGGGGACCAAACTGCCCGCACGGATGCCAACGGCCACACCACCACCTACGCTTACGACCCACTGCACCACCTCACGAGCACCACCGATCCGCTCGGACACACCGTCCGCTACAGCTACGACCCCGAAGGCCACGCCACCACCACGACCAATGCGCGCGGCGCGACTGCGACCACCACTTACGACGCGCGCGGCTTGAGCCTGGCAACCACATACACCGACAAGACCCCTAGCGTCTCGCGCACGTACGACCAGGCCGGGCAGCCAACCAGCATCACTGACGCCACCGGCACGCGAAACCTGACCTACGACCAGGCCGGCCAGCTGCTGGCCGTCTCCGCGCTCGGTGGCACCCCTGGGTTCACCTACGGCTACGACGCTGCCGGTAACATCACATCCCGCCAGTACCCCGATGGCGAGACGTACACCTACGGCTACGACGCCGACGGCCGCGAATCTCAGCAGACAGCAGACAGCGCCACCACCACCTACGCCTACGATCCTGCCGGGAACCTGGCCGCCACCACCCTGCCCGGCACCAACGGCTACACCGAGACCCGCAGTTACGACCCTGCCGATCGTCTCGCCTCCATCGCCAGCACGAAGGGTTCCACCACCCTCGACTCCTGGCAGCTGACCCGCGACGCCGTCGGCCAGCCCACCGCGGTCGACGCTCAGCGCCTGGGCGTGAACCCGGACCGGCAGACCTACGGATACGACGCTGACGGCCGTGTCACTTCCGCCGTCATCGGTGGAAAGAGCACTGCCTACACCTACGACCCTGTCGGCAACCGTAAGACCGCCAACAGCACCACCTACAGCTACGACCAAGCCGACGAGCTCACCACTGAGACCGTCAACCCGATCATCGTCATACGGTTCGCTTACGACGCCGACGGCAACCAGACCAACACCAGCAGTCCCGGCACCTCCTTCACCTACGACTTCAACAACCATCCCATCGCCTACAGCAATGGGGCCTACAACTACACCTTCACGAACGACGCAAGCGGCAACCGCGTCAGCACGTACTCCGGCGGCTCACTGCTGCAGACGGCCACATGGGACATCAACAACCCACTGCCGCAACTGGCCAGCCAGAGCGACAGCAGCGGCGCCGTCACAGGCGACTACGGATACGACCCGCTCGGGCTGCCGCAGTCACAACGGACCGGCGGAGCCACCTACTACGACCACCACGACTGGCTCGGCTCCATCACCGACCTAACCGACGCCTCCGGCACCCAGCAGAGCCGCATCTCATACGATGCCTTCGGCAACCAGACCACCACCAGTGTCGCCGCCAGCCCGCCCACAAGCCCGTTCGGCTTCACCGGCCAGTACAACGACCGGATCACCAACACCCAGGATCTGAGGGCCCGCGAATACGACCCCCAGACTGGGCGTTTGACCTCACGCGACCCACTCTCGGCGCCGTCCTCACCCCCAGGTAGCTCCGCATACGCCTACGCATCTAACACGCCGACCGTCTTCTCCGACCCGAGCGGCATGTCGCCTTCGGACCCGAACGCCCCTTCGGACATGCCGTGGTGGGAAGCTATCGGCAGCGGCCTGAAGCAAGGCGTCGAAATGCCGGCCAAGGTTATCGGCGACGTTTATGACTTCGCTACCGGGCAGGAAAGTCTCGGCCAGCTCGTAGACAAATACTTCCCAGTCCGCCCCGCGATCGCCTATTATACTGCGGCTGAAAAGCTGCGTGAATTCGGCTGCGATGACGTTGCTGACTTCGTTGAAAAGCACGCCGATCAGCTTGCGGAGCAAGTCGCGGTCACTGCACTGGGCGGCCTTGACAGCTGGATGGACAAGGAGATCAAGTCCGGCTCCCTCGGCGAGCTGCGAGAGCAAGGAACTGTCAGTCGACTGCTCCACGGAGCCCGCGAAAAGGAAGGACTCCCGGGATCTGCTGGCATTGAGATCCCGAGCAGGCCTACCGCGTCACAGCTGGAGCTTCTGACCGATAAGCATGGGGTCGAATTTGCAGTCGTCTACAAGTTGGGCCCCGGACCAAACGGAGCTGGCGGCACCTACTACCTCTACTCAGGAGGTGTCGGCTCCTGCAGGGTCCCCGTAGCCGCGGACAATATCCTCATCTATCACACACATCCTGGTGGCGCGAGGAGTCCGAGCGACGCAGACCGGGCAATGCTACAGTCCTTCATAGACGCTGGCTCGCCCATGCGCACATCGAAGATAGTTCCCGCTGGAGGAGAGGTTACTTCCTTCGATACAGAGGGAATCAAGACAACTGGCAGGAGCTGGTTCGGTTGGGGGGTGAGGTAGTTTGGATTCCAGAGAGTCATATGTGTACCTATGGGATGGATCAGAGCCCGGATGGATTCTCTATCCATCGCGCGTAGTAGAAATTCCGTCAATCTTCAACAGAATCACTCGAGAATTCCTCCTGATTGAAGATAGTGAAGAATGGCGGGATGTGGTGAGAATAATGCTAGAGCATGGAGTTCCCCTGCTCGATGCATTTCCTTCCGACTGATTCCTCTGATTCGGAAGGTCTCACATCAACCTCGGGATGAGCCGACAGTCGTGAACATGCCCGAGTTGGAAAAAGGTCCGCCTGACCGAAAGGACTTCGGTCAGGCGGACCACTGTCCGTGAGCTTTTCTTGCGAATTTTCCAAGCCGTACCCGCGCTCAGCACGATGACGGATGCCTCGGGGGTGAACCGGAGGACAGCGCACGCCTGGTCGCAGCACTGGGCCAGTTCCTGGAGGACGGCGCGGTCCGAGGTGACGACTGGCCGTTGGCCCAGCGTGCCAACGAGCGTGCCTGGAACGAGCTCGTCGCACAGCCCGACCCCGAACTACCGGAGGACGCCGTCCTGCTCGCCGAAGCCGGCGACCGGATGGTGGCTGTACCCCTCGCCGACCTCGCCGACCTCGTCGACGAGAGCGCGGTGCTGTACGTCACCGGTGACCGGGACAGCCTGGCCGCCCGCCTGATCCGGGAGATGGAACAGCCGTTGCTCGTGCTGCCCGGCATCGCCCGGCAGGTCTGCGACCTGCTCGAGGAGATCTGCCCCGGCGCGGTCCTGGCTGTGGACTCCCTGGAGTTCTCGGCCACCGTCGACGGCGAGTTGGTGGACCCGGCGGCCATGGGCGAGCCGCTGGTCGACGAGTTCCCCTGGCTGGCCCTGGCGGTGGCCGCACTGGCCGACCACGATCCGCACGCGCCCCGGCCGAGCGACACCGCTCTCACCGAGCTGACGGGCGCGCTCCGTGAGGTTCGACTGCACCGCTACACCGACCGGGAGGTCACCCTCGACGAGGAGCCGGTCACCGTCCCGGAGCGGCTGGACGGAGTGTTGCCGCTGCCCGATGCCAAGCACCCGCTGCTGCTGATGCGGGAGGGCGACCGGAGTTGGCGCGAGGTCGCCCGGTTCGCGGTCGCGATGGCCGACCTGCTCGGGCACCGCAGCTTCGGCGACCGGCTGCAGCTGGCCGCCCTGAAACTCGGGGACGCCCACGCCGATCTGCGGGCACTGGCGCAGGAGGAACTCGCCAGAGCCCTCGGCCTCTCCGTCTACCAGCTCGAACAGACCGGCCGCCGGATCGACGGAGCCGTAGGTGGTGTCCTGCAGCGGGGCTACCCGCTGCTCGTGCACCTGCTCGGCCGGCCGAAGGCCGACGAGCTGAGCGCGCCGACGCCCCGGGACACCCAGGACCTCACGGCCGCGCTGCGCTCCTATGAGAACGAACTCCCGCTGACGGCCGAGCAGTTCGTCGACGAGGTCCGCGCGGCCAGGTCGACCGACGAACTCAGAGCGGCGCTCGGGATCGATTTCGGCGCGCTGAACCACATCCTGGCCGCCCTGGCTCCGCGATACCGGCCGATCAGCCACGGCGAGGCACACGAGGAGGCGCTCCGGGCGTTCGTGGACCTGCCCCGAAAGGAGCTGCTGAACCGGCTTCGCTGGTCGGCCCTGGGAGAGTTCGACGCCAGGCGACCGCTGGCCGACTGGCCGGAGCTCCGTACCCTCGACTGGATCACAGCGCCTTCGGCCTGGGCCCTCGCCGTCGAGGTCGCGGACACCGGACTGCTGCGGGCGCAGGTCGAGGATGCACTCGTCGCACGGTTAGGAGGGCCGGTCCCGGACGAGGGGGACCCGCTGCCGCCGATCGACCACGCGCGCGGCCGGAACAAGAGCATGATCGCGGGCAAGGCGGAGGACCTCGTCGCCCTGGTGACGGCGTCCGGCCGCGCGCTGCCCGACGCGCTGTCGGCCCTCGACCCAGGAGAGGAGGTCACCACCCGGCTGGAGGCGGCAGGTGCGCTCGACTTCCGACTGCTGGGCCCGGACGACGTGGTCGCCTGGCTGGCCGCGCTCGGGCAGTGGCCGGGTGACCTGCCCCGCACAGCGGACCTCGACCGCCACGGGCTGACTCCGGAGGACCTGGACGAGGTACGGAACGAGGTAGACCGGGCCCGTGCGGCGAGGGAGCGTGCCCGACGGCTCATCTCGGTGGGGAGCCGGGAGCTCGATGTGCACTCCGGCGACTTCACCGAACTGACCGCCGTGCTCCGCGAAGCGCTGGACGCCCGGCCCGAACTGGTCGGCGGCCGGCACCACTTCGCCGAGCTCACTCCGCTCATGCCGCGGAGCGGAGGGAGCCGGGCCGGGCGCCGTCCGGGCGGCGGCCGTGGCCGGGCGGACAGCGGACTGTCGCAGGCCCAGCGGACGGCGATCGGTTACGCGGGCGGATGGTACGCCTACCACTGGCTGTGCCGCCAGTACCCCGGCACCGACGAGAGCAGCTGGGTTTCCGCCACCCGTCGCGGCGCGTTCCCCGGCTCGCCGGGGAACGATGGCCTGGGCTTCGACTTCCGGGTCGGCTCCGGTAGGCAGCCGCTGATGTTCGAGGTCAAGGCCACGCAGGGGCAGGGCGGGCAGATCGAACTGGGGGAGAGCGAGGTTCGGGCGGCCCAGCAGCATGCCGGCCACGACCGTTGGCAGTTGCTGGTGATCACGTCGGTCCTCGATGCCGCGCGGCTCCAGGTGCATATGCTCCCCAACCCCTTCGGCGCACGGGGTCGCGGGTACTACCGCGAGGAGGGAGGCGCGTTGCGCTTCACCTACCGCTTGTGATTCCAGGCTGCAGAGGCTCGCGATCGACGAATGCGGACTGGTGGGCCACGGCATCGTTAGCCTTCCGGGATGGCACCCTCATCGGCGGTTCACCTCGCGACGGAGATGGCCCTGTGCCATGGACTCCTCCTCGAACCAAGTGCTGATGGCCCGTCTAGGGTTGCCGGGACGGCGGGTATGGCGGCACATGGTGCGGGGCGCGGCGTAGAGCACGACAAGATCGACTGGCCGGAATGCGCGCTGGCGACACGCCGCGAGGGTGATCATGATGTGCGGCCGGCGGGCAGGTCAGCTTGATCGCGCAGCATCGGCCTTCGCGCGTTCACCGTCCGAAGGAGGCCGCGGACCGGGAGAAGGTGCTCTGTCTGCCGCCCGCAGGCTGTTGGGCTCGTACAACCCGGTGCACCTGCGGCGCGGCGGCGTCGAGTCTCGGGTCGGTCCTCGGACTGCGCCAGGGCGAGCGCCGTGGATTTCGGTGGGACCGCAGGGAATGGGCGAGGAAGGGATTTATGATGGCTATTTTCTGGCTGGCCTTCGGCTGGCTTGGATTGATTTCTCCGGACTGTGATGGATGTCCTGCTCGGCGATTTCTGAGCGATCCGATGGGATCGCGGGATCCACGGCCAGAGTGACGCTAGCCTGGAGACATGAACGCCACTCGGACCCTCCGTCAAGCCCCTGATCTGGGGAACAGCTGGGGACCACACGTCATGCCCGCTGCCGCGCAAGGTGCGCGAATCATGCTCGTCTGCACGCGCACGACGTGTACGTGGGCGCATTTTGAGGGGCTGGGGGTCAAGGGGTCGCAGGTTCAAATCCTGTCGTCCCGACTTGCATAACTGCAGGTCAGAGGCCGTTTCCGCCGGATGGCGGAGACGGCCTTCGTGGTTGGTGGTCGCAGTGTGGTCGTGAACGCTCGTTCACGTCGCGCTCGGAGGGCACTACCTGTACTCGGGAGCGTCTCAGGGCGGCTGGCTCCTCCTTCATTGGTAAGTCGAGCGCGGCTGACAGGCCGTTCGGACGCGGTTCGGCGTCGGGGTGACGTTGACTTTTCTGTGGGCGGGCATGCCTGTGAGACCCGCGGCATCCGTCTGTGAGCGGTTGCTTGAGTGGACGTAAGCTGTGGACCGGCTGCTCGGTGTTCTGTGCGCCCCTGGCGTAGGACGTGGCTGTAGCGCCGTCAGGCGGCGTGACTGAAGAGCGGGTTCGGTGCCTGGCTGCTAAAGGCGAGGACGTTTAACGCCGTGCGCGCGGGCTTCGACGAGGCAGAGCCTGGCTTCGATGGTGTGGACCGCGGCCATGGCGACGTCCCAGGTCAGGTGGCTGTAGATGTTCGCGGTGGTCGAGAGCGTTGAGTGGCGCAGCGTCTTGGAGATGACCGCCATGGAGACGTTGCCCTCCAAGGCGAGGGTCGCGGCAAGGTGCCGTAGGTCGTGGATGGTCACGTGTGGCAGGCCGGCCTGTTCGCGCAGCTCGTGGAAGCGCCGGCGGACCGCGGCCGGGTGGAGGGGCTTGCCGTCCGCGCCCTGGAAGACATGGTCGTTGTCGGTGGAGGTGCTCCTGGCCATGGCGCGCTGGAGGGCGGCGGCGACGCGCTCCGACAGGGGCACCCAGTTGCGGCTCTTCTTGGTCTTCGGTGCGGTCAGGACGAGTTCGTGGTTGTCGATGGCGGAGAGGGTGTGGCGGATGTACATGACGCGGTCGTCGATCCGGACGCACTGGCGTTGAAGCCCGAGTGCCTCGCCCTTGCGCAGGCCGGTTCCGATGATGACCTCGAAGAGGTCGGAGAAGGTGGGGTCGACGTCGCGGCAGTGGGCGAGGAAGGTGACGGCCTGCTCCGCGCTCCAGGGCACGCGCTCGTCGGCGCGGGGCCGGCGCATGGGCAGGGGCTGAGCCGCGTTGAAGGGGAGCCGGTGGGTGCGGACGGCGGTCCCCAGGGCGCTGGAGAGCGTGGCCAGGCAGTGGTAGACGGCCTGGCGGCCGCGGCCGGACTCGAGCTGCTCGTGCGCGTAGGAGGCGATGTGGTCGTGGGCGAGCTCCTCCAGGCGCAGCTTGCCGAACACGGGGATTAACTCGCAGAGCACATAGGCGCGGTAGCGCGTGTACGTGGTGGGCTTGAGAAGGAACTCCATCGACTTCAGCCACTTGGTCAGGTAGACGGCCACCGTCTCGTGCGCGTCTGCGTCGAACCCCGACAGACGTCCCTTGAGGAAGCCCCGCAGCGCCGTCTCGGCGTGCCACTCGTCCTCGAACCCGCCGCGCCGCACGGTACGTCGGCGGCCGTTGAGGGAGGGGATGTCGACAGCGAAGGTCCAGGTGCCGTGCCCCTCGTCGGTAAGACGTGGGCACCCGGCCCCGAGCTGGCGCCGATCCGCGTCACGACACCCGCACCGACGGTAGACCCGACCCCGCCGCCGCCCCGAACTGCGCACTTTCTTCTGCCTCCTGCCGTTCTGATCCTCAATCAGCCCGCGAGACTACAGATTTCACGTCCGGATGGCCGACTGCGACCACCATGCGATCACCAATGCGGAATTTGTGGGCCTGACCTGCGACTTCCGGTGAGCACTCGCTACTGGGCGGGGAGCAGATGGACTTCTCCCGGTGTGCATCGCAGGGCTGGGTCCACCGCCTTCGACAGCTGGTCGCGCAATGGCACGCTCGTGATGAGGGTGATGGCGTCTGCCAGGGCCGGCAGAGCGTTCCGCAGGAGGCGACCCTGGTGGGTCAGGTAGTCGCACAGAAAACCATGCGCCGGAGACGGGGCCATGTCGGCCACGCTGGCGCTGTAGATGGCGGCGAGGGAAAACGCCCAGCAGGCGTGAAGGA
The DNA here is from genome assembly GCF_026340565.1 of Kitasatospora sp. NBC_01287. Classification (NCBI taxonomy): domain Bacteria; kingdom Bacillati; phylum Actinomycetota; class Actinomycetes; order Kitasatosporales; family Streptomycetaceae; genus Kitasatospora; species Kitasatospora sp. NBC_01287. Next base: position 2,554,681 of record NZ_JAPEPB010000001.1, on the reverse strand, counting down.
ATCCGAATGCGGGACGTATTGTCTTCCGCCACGGCGAATAGAAGACCGCATTCTCCGGAAACGACACCGATGCCGCAGTCAGGACGGCGTTGAATCAATGGTGCCCGGCCTCGTGAATGAGGTCTCGCGCGAGAAACTCCGGGGAGTCCACCTGGTCAGTGAACACCGTGCCGGGAAGGCGCGTGATGCTCCAACTGAAAAGGGTGTCGCGCACTTCGCGTCGTTCGAGGAGGCAAATGATTGGCGCGTGCTGGTACAGCAGGTCCCCGAAGCCGTGTTTGTGGGAAGAGTCCAACGTCGCTGCGAGCAGTTCGTGCTTGTCGGGCCCTGGCCGGTGAGACTGCTGCCGAGGACCTCAGCGCGATGCGCTGGGTCCAGGCCACCCACTGCTTGTCGAGACCGGGCAGGTGGAAGAGCCGGTCGGCCACGGGCTCGGTCATGCTCGCCCCGCTGCGCGGCTGGCGAACCGACGAGGAGGTGATCGGCGGGTTGAAGGCGATCATCATTGATCACCTCGATGGGTCTGCCCGCGGACGCTCCCGACTTGCCCGAGGGCAGCGGAGCCGCGGTCGGCTTCGGCCACGACAAGCACTGCGAGCGCTGTCCGCTTGGCTTTGTCGACCCGAACCTGCCGAGCGGGCTGCGTGCCGACCTGGAGAGGCTTCAGCCTGTTCGGCGTAAAGGAGTTGCGATGAAGTCTTCAATGAGCTTCTCTGGCGCACATGCCAAGGCGTCTGCTGACCGTTGATCACACCAAGATCCGGGCGCTGCGTGAGCAGGCCGGGCTCACCTCAAAGGAGCTTGCCGATCGCATGGGGGTTACGTACCGCCTGGTTGTGTACTGGGAGGAGGGCAGGTACGCGCCTGAAGCCCGGAACGTGCGGCGTCTTGCTGATGCCCTGGGCTGTGCCACCGCTGACCTCACAGGTACGCCCAGTGGGTCCGAGACGCTGATTGACCTCCGCTACGGTGCCGGTCTCACTGCTGAGGAGGTCGCCAGCCAACTACGTGACACTCCTGCGGGCAGCGACCTATTCGTGGACGCGCACAAGATTCGGAGCCTAGAGCGGAATCGTCAGGTGTCCGGCTGGCACTGGAAGAAACCGGAGCTCACAGGCCGACTCATGCAACAACTGGCGGTCGTGTACGGGGTGCCGGTGCGTGTGGTCCTGGATGCCTGGATGCGTACGCGGCCGGCGGACGAGCCCCCATGTTTGCCGGAACGGGAGCATCAGGCTCTGTCGGCAACAACGGTCGAGCGCTGGGAGGCGCTGAATGACCGTCAGCGGGTCTATCTGAGCGAGATCCTGCGGGACGATCAGATGACCGAAGCCGAGATGTGGATGCGCCGTCAGAGCCGGGTAGGCGTTCCGTCGGCCGCGCAGTGGCGGAAGCTACCGTTCGCTCTCGACGGGCCTGCCGAGGTGGTCGGCCGTACACGTCTTCAGCAACGCCTGCGGAGCGCAGCCGTTCACGATCAGGGCGCGGGCGCAACCCTCCACTCCCTGGGCCGGTTGGGACTGATCAAGGTTTCCAAGGACCGTGTGGAGGTTCCCGGGATCGGTGAGGTGGAGCGCACGCTGGTGGAGATCACCCGCCGTGGCCGCGCCTGCGCCCGCGCCGGGTTGGGGGAGCCTGCCGAACCATCACCTCCCGTGCACCTGCTGTCCGAATGGCTGTGGGGCGTTCTGCTGCGTGTCGCTACAGCCGGCCCGGCGGGGCTCCACGAGAGCGAACTGTCGGGCAAGTCCCTGTTCTACCTTGCCGTCGGCTACCGGCCGAAGCGCCGGGCGCACCCCAGCAGAGGGTTCATCGAGCTGTGCCCGCGGCTGGCACCTGGCGGTACGCATGTTCTCGAATACCGTTGGCACGCCACCGTCCTGGGGCAGCAGCACATCGCCGAGTACCTGCACGTCTACAGGGAGATGTACCCAGCCGTGGCGCCTACACCGGAGTAGTCATTTCGGGCGGTCGGCGGCCGTTCCAGGGCGGTTTGTCAGACCTGTGCTCTACGGTCGTCTGCCGTGACGACCCATGTCGATGACGACGGTCTGACGTTCTCTCACTTCGAGGCGTTCCGGCTGATCAACTTCACCTTCATCAAAGCCTGTCAGACGATCACCGCCCCGGACCTGAGCCCGAGGCACCGGGCCGAGAAACTGATGCGGTACCACGGGGACTTGCTCGCCGCGTACGGCCCTGGGGTGCCGCTGTCGTTCGGCGACTTCCGCCAGAAGCTTCTCGGCCCCATCGAAGGACTCCTCCCGCCATGGCTGGACCGGTCCGGTTTCGACGATCTCGATTTTCCCGTGGTCGACGAGGAGGGCTGCGTCACCGCCATTGCGTTCGATCTGCAGTGGGAGACCGCCCAGTTGCACCGGATCTTGAATCGGCTTCGGCGGATCGGCCGGATGCGGTTCACCGAGGAGCAGCTCCAGGACGAGGTCGACCAGGATCAGATGTACGAGATCCTCAAGGGACGCGGCGACGCTCAGTACGTCAAGGACCGCACCACCCTGGTGGAGTGCCCTGCCGGCACGGCCGAGGAGCTGAACAAGCGCAACCTGCCTCTCAACGCGATCGGCTACTACGAGGCGATCCCGTACCACTCGATCTACCACACCTGGTGGTTCCCCTGCACGGTGTGCAAATGGCCCATGAAGGTCAGCAGGCGGGTGACCGCAGGCCGCGAGTACTACCGAGTCGCCTGCCTCTACGGTCGGCATGCCGATACCGGTGCCAGTTTCACGTTCTGGCCCACCACGGGAGACGCACCGCAGTTGCACCCTGACAGCTCCGACACCCCCGCTCTGCACGAGGCCGCGCTCGCGCTGGGTACGACGGGTGCTGTGCCGGAGGCGAGGCCGACCGAGGGGTATCTGGCGCTCAAACGCGGCGTGTGGCGCTACACCTGTGTGCCGGGGCTGTATGAGCTGCGTCTGCATACCGTCCTGCGGGAGCGGCTGGCCGCCGGACAGATGGATGTGGAGGAGGCCATCATGCTCTGGCCGATGAGCGATGTGTACGACCACCGCATCGAGGTCAAGGGCCCCGACGGGAGCGCCTACGTCTTCACCGTGGACGTGAAGGACTACTCCAATGTCCGCGTCCTGGCCGAGAGCCTGCACCGCAACGAGGGCGACAAGGGCGGAGCCGACTGGCTCGTCGTCCCCGACCACCGAGCCGACCAGATCCCGTTGCTGACCGTGACCTGCGAGAAGTACGGAATGAAAGCCGTGACCATGACCGAATTCGCTCAACTGGTCTGCCGGAGTGCCGGGGTGGTGTGGGAGTGAGCCAGACGACCGTCAAGGACTCCTTCATCCGCGCCGCGCTGGCCCTTGCCGCCCACTACTTCCCGCAGTGCGACGACGACGGCAGGCCCCTGGCCTCATTCCGCTATGCGGCGTTCTTCGCCAGCTGCAAACCACAGGCGTGGGACCGGTGGACCGAGCTGAGCAGCGAGGAACGCCTGCTCGTGGCCGGGGTGATGAAGATCGCCAACCCCGTCCTCGCCGATGAACGGCGGTTCGCCTCCGCAGCCCGGATCCTCCTTGGCGCCATGGACATCGGTGACGAGGAGGGCGAGGAGACGTCGGTCCAGTTGTTCACCCTGGCCGGCGACCCGCTCACCGCCACCGCAGCCCGCCCCCACCTGGGCGGGGACTACCTCGGCTACGTCGAGAGCCTTCTCGCGCCCTTCCGGCGGCCGAGCAGCCGACGCAAGCCCCACGACTTCGCCGCGCCAGGCCAGATGTATGAGACGAGTGAACGCACCGAGGGCAACGAGATCGTCCACGGGCGGGTCACCATCCCCCGCTTCCCGTCGTTCACGAAGCCGCTCGGCCACGACGCGCTTCCCAGCATCGCTACCCGGCCAGGCCTCGTCACGATCAGGGTCGCCATCCAGGAGCTCAAGGACATCGCGCGGATCCTGGACACTCAGTACGAGAGCACCGAGACTGGCCCCTGGCTGCTCAAGGTGCTGACGGGCCTGCTCGACCGCCTCAAGGCCCGCGACACCGACACCGTCGACGTGCTGGACCTCTTGGCTGGACTGACTCAGATCTTCCACGCGCCAACCGGAACCGGAAAGTCCGTGCTGGTCCGACTCCTGGGCTCGTGGGCCGCGCTCAACAACCACCGTGTCACTCTGCTCGTCCCCGACGTCAAGGCCACGCTCGCCTCGGTATGGGACATCAGCCGCGACCTCAAGATCCTGCACGAGGCAGGCAAGACCGAGCAGTTGGCGACCTGCGCCCCGCTGATGTCACCGTCTTCGCGGCACCACCGGGCCCTCAAACACGCGTCCCTGGTCAAGGAAGACCCCAACGCCCCCGGGGAATGGGGCAAGCGAGGGCTCCGCGACGTCGACCACCTCGCCTACGGGTGCGCGCAGCAGCACTGGCTCGACTCCGCCGGCACCTACCACCCCGGCAAGGAGAACTGTCTGAGCCTGCGCGGCGGCGGAGACATGCTGGCTTGCCCCTGGATCCCGACCTGCGGCAAGTTCACCCCTGCCTACCAGGCCGCCGACGCCACGGTGATCGTCACCAACCATCACAACTTCATCCAGGGCACTATGAGGGTGGGCATCCAGATCGACGGCCGCCCGATCCGCTCTGTCACCGTCCGCGAATTCGTGCTCCGCGCCAGCGACTTCGTCATCATCGACGAGATCGACGCCTTCCAGGCCGTCGCCGTCGACCGGTGCGCCACCACCGTCGACCTGCACTCCCGGCAGCCGTGGACAGCGGAACCACAGACCCTGGACATCGCGGCCAAGTACCTTCCGCTACGGTTCGAGAACCAACTCATCGAACCGATCAGCCACGTCCGGCTCATGGCCGAGTCCCTGCTGACCGGGCTGTGTACCAAGGCGTTCCGGCTCAACCACCACGACGATGCCAGGGTCGCTCGGCTTCGGCACGAATACGACTACGAGGGATGGCGCCTGCCGCGTTCCAAGGACCGCGAGCTCATCAGCATCCTGTTCCCCGAGTACGAGGTCGGCGACGGACAACCGCTTCCCCGTGAGGCCGTCGACCGGCTCGACGCTCTGGTGCCGGCCCTTGACGTCAGCGAGGACGACGTGCGAGCCCGCACGCCCTTCTTCCTTGAGCCCGAGTGGGAAGGGGTCAACAGAATCCTGGGCACCGTCGTGTCGCCGCGCGGTATCAACCAGCGCGATGCGCTCAAACTCAGGCTGCACCAGGAACTGGTCCCGATCGTCAGCGACAGCCGCGCACGCAATCGGGCCATCGACCACCTGCTCATCCGCACACTGATGAGCGAACTGGACAGCTCCCTGGCCGGACTGCGCGATGCTGCGCAGACCCTGCGCCACTCCGGTCTGATCTCCGCCAACAGCATCATCGACTCCATGCACTCCGGCGGCGTTGCCGATGTGCTTCCGCACGGAACGATCGGCAAACCCATCAACGGGTACCGGGTCACCGGTATGAAGAACCCGGAGAAGGATGCCAAACTCTCCGCCCAGCACATGGCCGGGGACCCGCACACCTACGTGTCGGAACTCGGCGGACTGGTCTCGCTGATCACCGCAGGCGTGGAACGGCCCGTCTTCGGGCTCTCCGCCACGGCCTACTTCCCCCAGGCGGTCAAGGAGCACATCCACGCCCCCGTGATGTGGTGGATGACCGACGCGCAGGAAGAGTCCATCCTGGTCGAGTCCTCGGCCGTCACCTACGGGAGCGGCCACCGAAAAGCCGGGGAGCGCATCCCGATCGCCGGCCAGTTCCCCTCCGACAAGCCCGAAGCACTGCGCGAAATCGGCGAGCGCCTGTACGAGACGAAGCTGTCGCGGAAACTCGCCCGCCTGGCCAAGACGGACAAGACCCGCGCCCGCGTGATCCTGACGGCCAACAGCTACGAGCAGTGCGGTCACATTGCGACTGGCCTCTCCAAGGCAAAGGGGCTCTCCCACCGGGTGTGCGTCCTCGTCCGGGAGGAAGACCGCCACAGCAACGTCCGGCACCTCCCCGATCCGACACTGGTCCGCCGCATCACCGTCGAAGAGGTCGAGGAGTTCCCCGAATTCGGCGACATCCTGGTCGCCCCGCTGGCTAACATCGCCAGGGGATTGAACATCGTCGTCAACCTCCGCTCGGCCATCCATTCCATCTACCTGTGCGTGAGGCCCCCGCTGATTATCGACGATCCGACCTGGATGTACGGCAGCGTCAACGCCACAGGCATCAACGCCCTCCCCTCATCAGGTACGTCTGACCCTGTCGAGGCACTGCAGAACGCCCACGCCGCAGCACGCGATCATCTGGCCACCATCCTGCGCTCCTCCCCACAACTGTCGACCATGGACCTCGTTCTCCAGGAGCAGATGGTCGCCGGGATGCTGGTCTCCCTCATCCAGCTCGCCGGCCGCGCCCGGCGCGGCGGCACCAACATGGAGCTGCACTTCGTGGACTACGCCTTCCAGGACGAGACCTGGAGCTCCGACCTGGCCAGCATCATCGACCGCATGGCCTCCCGCTGGCGGCCGGAAGAACGCCGACAGATGGCCGAACTGTACGGCGAGGCGGTCAACGCCTTCCTGACCTACGCGGGCGTCGACCTCACCCTTTCCGCATAGCCAAGCGCTCCCGAAAGAGACCACCGCAGTGACCGACAGCAGCACACCCCTCCCGAGTACCCTCACCCTGCGCTGCACCCCCGAACTCGTCCAGGGCCAGAAGGTGTACGTGCGCATCTTCCCGCGGAGCGTGCGGGACGAATGGGAGAAGGTGAAGGGCGACGGGGACGACGAGCAGAAGAACCTGCCGTACTCGACCGCCATCACCTACCTGAAGTTCAAGACCGGCGGATACGTCCACCTCGACCGGTACCTCAACTTCCTGGTCTCGCTGGAGAAGATCGACGACGACACCCTGCGCCACGTCTTCCGGTGCATCGTCGGCTACAGCAAGGGGATGAACACCGACCAGGCCGTCCTCCTCGAAGTGCCGCCAGTGGCCGAAGCCATCGCGAGCACGCCCGAGCAGGAATTCGAGATGACCCGGTTCCTCAAGCCGACCCCTGGCAAGCAACCGAAGTGCCCCGACTGGATGTACGTCGCCGTGCCATGGGTGATCTCCAAGAAGCTCGCCGAGCAGAAGTTCACCATCTACGACCTCGTCCCGATCACCGAGAAGGTACCCGCCAAGGAGAAAGACGGCTCCCTCACACTCGACGCCAACGGCGGCCAGGTCCACAAGAACCGCACGATCGGCTGGAAGGCCAACCCGAACAAGCGGGAGGTCACCTACCTGCCGGACAACAGGGGCGGGCTCATCGCCTGGGACGCACCCTTCGGCCGCAAGTACAACGTCCGCGACGACGGAACCGAGGTCAACGCCGCCACCAAGGCCCAGTACGCGATGTCCCGGCTCTCGGTGGTCATGAAGACCGAGCCCAACATCGTCGACCCCGTCATCTTCCTGGACGCTCACGTCACCCGCGTGGACAGCAACATGGTTCGTGCCAAGTCGACGCACATCCACCAGGGCAGCGACGGACTGCCGATCCTCCACACCGAACTGGTCCGCAACGGCACCGTCCGGGCGGTCAACCATCGCGCCCTGGAGCTGCTGGCACGCGACAAGATGGACGTCAGCCTCCTGCAGGAACTCCAAGCACGCGTCACGGAGGAGCGCGCGGTGCTGCAGAAGGCCGCCGACGACGGGACCTTCCCCACGTTCATCACCCCTGACGCCGGTGCCATTCGCCCGCTTATGGCGAAGAACGACAGCTTCGCCGTCGGCACGGGCCCCGGCACCCTGCACCTACGGCTTCTCGCCGAGCACGTCACCAAGGTGCTGGGGGAGAAGGCCACCTGGGTCGACTTCGCGGTGGAGCCGATGGTCTTCGAACCGCGCCCCACGGACAAGCAGAAGATGCCCCCGCAGGAACGGGACCACCGGACCAAGGCTGGCGAGGTCCTCCACAGCATCGGCTTCCCTCCGGCCGAGGAGATCACCGCATCGGTGAACGCCCAGGGCTTCGAACACCTGCGGATCGTGTGCCTGTGGTACCGCCACAGCACCCGCCTGCGCATGGTTCATGCCCTCTCCCTGGCCTTCCCGGACAGCCCGCCCATCGGCGACCCACAGCCGGGCGAGGAGATCACCCTCGCGCCTGGCATCAGCGCTGTCTTCCGCAAAGCCGAGCGCTTCCTGGCACACGGCGACGACATCGACCGGGCCGTGGAGTTCAAGTCCTTTGCGGACGACTTCGCCGACAGCTCGCACGTGATGGTCGGAGTCTGGTGCGAGACCGAGCTTCCGTCCCTGAAGAAGAAGGACGGAGAAAAGCGGAATGCCTTCCTGCTCCGCAAGGAGCGGCACGACGGGAAGTTCCGGGTCCGCCGTCTCCTGGCCAAGAAGGGCTTCGTCTGCCAGTTCACGAGCGGGATGAAGCCGGGGTCATTCGGAAAGTCCGCGACGGAGATCAGCCCCCCGAAGCCGGGAAAGGACCACGCCGCCTACATGGCACTGCTCGACCTGTACCGCTCGCTCGGCATTATCGACCAGCGCCTCGCGCGGGCCATCGCGAAGGACAGGAAGGGAGATGAGGCCGCTGGCCTCGTCTACTGCGGCATTCACGCCCGCCGGCAGGCCAAGACGGCTGACGGCAAGCACACCAAGCGCATCATCGTCGCCACCGCCCTCTTCCCGCCGGACGAGACGGACGGCGCTTGGACCATGCGGGCGTGGACTCCCCTGATCGGGGCATGGGTGCCCTACCGCGAGGCGATCGCCGCCTTCCACGCGAGCGACTACGCCCTGCACGTCGACGGCAAGGGTCAGACGGACAAGGAGCGCTGGGCGGAGGCCGCGGCCCAGGTCGAGGACGCTCTCGCCAGTCTCGTCCGCGATGAGCTGGAACCAGGTATGCGCTACGTCGTTATGGTCGACGGACACGCCTGCCGCCGGATGTGGACGGGCCTACACAACGAGAACCAGAGCTACGAGGAAGGAGACAGCACCGATCCGCGCACCTGGCTGCCCGGGTACGGCAAGGGCAAGAACGCCCCGCGCAGCAGGCCGAGTGCCGTCATCCGGATGAACGTCGCCCCGACGGAGGTTCCCCAGTACGTCCCCATCTCCCGTGAGAGCGACCCCACGACCGGCAAGGAAGACATCGACTTCACCTCGACCAAGCTTCACCGCGCCAAGGTGGATTTCGGACACGCGTTCTGGGTCCTCTTCAACGTCCCACGTAACTACCAAGCCAAGGGTGGTGACCTCGGAAGCAAGATCACCCGCTGGGACGCCGATCCAGGCAAGGGCGGTGACGAAAACGAGCGAGAGACGAACCAGCTCAAGACCCCGTGGTGGGCCATGACGGCGACCGAGATTTACCCCGTCGGCGTCGCGGACGGCATCGACCGGACGATGCTGGCCCGCGCCACCGCGCGGCTGTGCCACCAGACCATCGCCTGGGCGGACCGCTCGCGGTACGCGGTGCCGCTGCACGCGGCAAAGCAGATGGACCTCGACCACCCGCAGTACCGTCGGTCAGCACCGCCGGACGAACTGGGCGACGAGGACGCTGACGAGTAGCCACAGCGCGCCGCGTCATCGTGCCCAGCCAGTGTGGCTGGGCACGATGACGCGGCGAAAGAGCGAATATTGATCGGATGGCCGGTGCAGCCGAAGGATCCGCGGCACTCCGTTCTCTCTGTGGGGCTTGGCTGTCCGTGTAGCAGGCGATGATGGGTGCGACAGCCGAGGTCTTGAAGAGGGGAGCGGCTCGGGTGCATCTGAGCCAGGTGAGAGTCAATGGTCTGCGCGCCAGTGCCGAGGCGGAGATCGACTGCCGGCTGCCGGGCCGGTTCAGCATCCTGATCGGCGCAAACGGCGCCGGGAAAACGACGGTGACCGACGCTCTCTACCTGGCACATCCCCAGCGCTTTCCCTTTCCGTGTGCCGTTCTCCCACAGGGTCGTCCATCCCACCGGGTATCCGCGCGGGTCCCTGCGCCCGCTCAGAGGCGGACTATGGACCAGCCGTCCCGCGTCAGGGCGCCGAGGTAGGGGTGTGCGCGATCTTCGTGGACGGCGAGTGCGAGCAAGTGCTTGGCGCGGGTGGCTGCGACAAAGGTGGTCATCGCGGCGTGTTGGCTGGCGGCATTGAGCTTGCCGACGGGAGCCTCTCCCGTGATCACGGGCAGCAAGCTGCCAAGGTCATGGCTTTTTCCGTACTTGGTGGCGCATTCGAGGACGAGGGTCGCGCAGTGCGTCTCGCCCTTCGCGCTCGCGATGGTGGCTGTGAGCATCGGTGGCAGAGTTTCTTCCGGAGCCGGTGGCAGTGGCGTGTGGGAAAGCCAGGAGGCATGGGTGGTCCCGTCTATCGGGACGGGTGCTCCGACGGCTTCTTCCACGAGCTTGCCGAGGCGGCTGACGAAGTAATCCCACCGGGCAGGGGTGTCGCAGTCGTTGTGCAGCGCCTTGACCAGGAGCAATCGCAGGTGGTGGCCCGGTGTGCCTGGTCTGCGGTCGAGTTGGGGGAAGGGCGGCAGGCTTTCCGGGAGGGTCGGGGGCGTGGTCGGTGCCTGCAACTCCCAGAGGAGGGTGCGGACGGCTCCCCACAGAACGGTGGCTGCTGAGCCGACCTGGCCGGTGTGCAGGAGAACTGTCCTGGCGCGCCGGTAGGCCTGCAGCAGCCGGCTCGCATCCGCCGCCGTACCGGTTTCCGACTGGGGCAGGTAGCAGCCGACCGCGCGGGGGAAGAGCTGTGATTTCCCAGGGCTTTCACGAGCGCCGAGGACCTTTGGCGGGTGCGCGGCGGCGGCTTCGGGCGGCACCGTTTGCCGGACGAGTTCGTCGAAGGCGGGCAGGACCCGGGCGATGCTGTCCTTGGTGAAGGTGATGATGGTGAGAGCGCTCTCGGGTCCGTGGCCGCGGATCTCTTGCGCGCGGTGAACCGCGAGCCTGCTCGCCACTCTCGCTGGCCCCGCGCCGAAGCGCAGGCTTACCGGAAGCTCCATCGCCTCCTTGTTGGGGAAACTCCCTGCCGCAGGTCCGGCGCCGTCTGCGCTGAGGATGCGCTGGTTGACGTCTCCCACGCACTGCACGACGGTGCTGTCCTTGAACACCGCTTCCAACAGGCGGCGCTGTTCCTCACTCGTGTCCTGCATCTCGTCGATCAGGACGAACGGAAACCGGGAGCGCAGACCGTCGGCCAGGCGGGGGTGATGGTGCAGGTGCCGGGTGGCGATCGCGTACATGTCGGCGTAGCGGAAGACGCCACGCTGGAAAAGATGCTCCTTCAGTTGCATCAGCTGCTTGTAGCTGGCGGTGCCGCGGTTGAGGTTCTTGACCTGGATCTGCAGCTCCGGCTCGGCGGGGTCGAATATGTATGTGGCTTCGGTGACCATCTTCGACCCGTCGGCGCGTTGCCGTGTGAAGCCCTTCAAGGTCTTGAACGGACCCAGGTCCAGAAGTCTGCCAGCTTGGGCGGCGAAAGCGTGGTCGTCGACGGCTCTGGTGGTGATCTTCAGCGAGCGTATGGCTGGCAGCGCGAGGAAGGTGTGGACGAAGTTCTGGATCGTTCCGGCGAAGTGCGGGTAGTGCTCCAGCCGCCGTGCTCGTCCGGACAGTCGGCTCGCGATCTCCTGGGTGGCGGTGTTCGTGTGAGACAAGACGCAGATACCCTGCCGGTCGGAGGACCAGCCGTCCGCCACCAGGGCGAGTTTCAGGGCGACAAGGGTGGTCTTGCCGGAGCCGGGGGCCGCCTGAAGGTGCAGCGAACCGCGGGCTTCCAGGAATGCGAACTGCTCGGGAGACGTCAGGGCAAGGCCCATGCTCTGGGCCTTGGCTTCGATGGTTTCACGGTCCAGTGCGGTGAGGGACAGGGGGAGCGTCATGGCCGGGTACTCCCGCGCAGGTAGTCGACCGCGTCCAGCAAGTAGCTCGGCAGGTCGTCCCGGCGGATTCCGGATGTCTCCAGCAGGCGGGCGGCGTGCTGGGCTGCGATCGGCTTACGGGTGCCTCCTACGCGCAGCGGGCGGTAGATCTTCAGCGCGCACTCCTCCAATGAGAGGTGGTCGTCCTCCTGCCACTTCCTGACCTCCATGGCCGCGATCTCCTCGATCCCCACGAGGTCCTCTGCCTTCGGCCACTTGGTGCTCTTGGCCGCGCTGATCGCCTGGTGCATCAGCGTCGCCATCGGCCACGAGGCCCGGGCCAGGTCGTATTCGAGAGTCCACCAGTTCGACACGAAGGTCCGGACGGCCCCGCCGTCACGCTTTTGCTTCTTGACGACGTGTTCGCTTCGCTTGGCCTCAGTGAGGCTGCTCCACCGCGTGAGCTCCTTGGCCATCTCCTTATCGGCCCCGTCGGGAGCCAGGTCCATGTCCGTGATGCAGGCCACGCGTACCGGCGGCAGGGCGGAGTCCGTGCGCTGGAAGATCCGGGAGTAGCGGAACAGACCGGTGCTGCCGACGTTCACGATGCTGACGCCGTTCTCGGCGAACGAGTGGCCGGCGACACGGGCGAGTGCGGGCAGGAGCAGGACCTCCGCGTCGCCCTCGACCATGGCGACGGCCCGGGCAAAGAAGAGGTTCGCCTTGGTGGCGTCCAGGAAGCGGCTGAGGAACGCGTAGTCCGAGCGCTCGAGTTGGGTGCATTCCGGCCGGAGAGGGAACGTTTTTCCCCGGGCGACGAGGGTCAGGTGTTCCACTGGCACGCTGGAGGCGATGTGCGGGCTGTGGGTGGTGGCGATGATCTGGACAGGGGACTCACCCTGGCTGCGGTCCTGGAGCAGGTCGACTACGCGGCTTTGCAGCTGTGGGTGCATGTGGGCCTCGGGCTCCTCGATGAGGAGGACGGGGGAGGTACTCTCCCGGCCTAGCAGGAGGAGTTCGGCAGCCATGAACAGGGCGTTGTTGTAGCCGAGGCCATGACGAGTCGACTCGGTGAGGCCGGGATCGGGGGCGAAGGCCAACTCGAGGCGCTCCAGGACGCTCTGAAGTGATGCGGTCGTGGCGATGCTGATCGCGCCGGAGAGGGCATCCTGGCCGATGGCGAATCTGTTCAGGTACCCGCTGTTGAGCTCGTCCCGGGCTTTCTGCACCAGGGCGTTGGCGTTGATGTGGTGGTCGGCGCGCTGCAGGATTCCCACCAGAGTGCTGGCGCTGTCTTCGAGGTAGTCGAAGTCGTTCTCCCGCTGCTCACGCATGCCCGGGTACTGGGTGAGGATCTGCGACAGTCGGGAGTTGCGGCCAGCCCGCATCTCTCCTTCGGCGTCGCGCAGCGGCCGCAGGTACGTCGCGCGAAGACGCTCGCGGGCTTCGCCGTCGAGTACGGTCTCGCCCGCTCGCACCCTGACGGACATCCGGTGGGGCACATCCGGGTCGAACGGCTCTGCCCGTACGGTCACCGTCAGCCGAGGCACCTCGCCCGGAAGCGAGGTCAGGTACTCGCTGAAGGAACCGAGTTCGCGGTCGTCGAGGCCTTCGAATGTACAGCTGATCTGCAGGTAGTCGGCTCTCCCATTGGCACCGTAGTGGAGGTCGTCCGTTGTGATGCGGGTGAAGTCGGCGCTCGACGTCAGGCACAGCCGTATTGCATCGATCACGGCGCTCTTGCCGCTGTCGTTCTCCCCGACCAGAACGGTGAGGCCGGGTTGAAGATCGAGGTCCAGGGCCGACCCGGGATCCGAGTCGGTGGCAGGCCCGCCGAAGATACGGAAGTTCTCGGCCTGCACGCGTGCCAGATACATGAACCCCTCAAGTGCCGTCTGGCTGCCGAGACAGCCGCCACTTCCCGTACCGGCACGCTAGGGCGGCCGCACTCGGCGACGCAACGAAGTAACCATGTTGAAACGTGGGCAACCAGCCGCTGGCCGGCCTGGTGAGCGCGTGCCCGCCTCCGGCGGCCGGGCCTTGGCGGTGGCTCGGCGAGGCCCTTCGAAGCGCCTTGACGGCAACGTCACTGGACGGGTCTTGCACCTGGCGGATCGTTGGGGTTCGCGGGTACTCGAAGCGTGTCACCGAGGAGCTCGATGGCCTGGCGCTGGCCAGATGCAGGTGAGGACCGCCTCTCTCCAGGCCCCACGGGCCGGCGCCCGCAGGTGGGTACGGGCAGAGGCGGTCGTAATACGCTGCCGCTGCGATCGGGCGTGCGCCGCCGTTAACACGCCATCTGTAGCGCGAGGTCGCCCGGGCCGCCGCCAGGCCGTGCCGAGGCGCCTTACGGGTTCAGCTGTGCTGTAGCCGTCTTCCGAAGGCGCCGCGATGGACTGCACTAGGCGTCGCCGCAGGCCGGTGCCCTGCCGCCTACGCGCGCCCCCTGGTCGAGCACTGTGGCCGGTTAACACCCCTCTGAATGATCATTGTTGATGATCAGTCAGAATCTGTCCGAGGTTGCTGCTACACCATCTCCGATGGCGAACCGTATCGAGCGGATCGCCGGTTCGGGGAGGGAAGAGCCTATGGCTCCCGAGGGGTACCACCGCGTTCGCGCGCACATCCGCCGCAACCCGCGCCCCAGCGCGAAGAAGACGAGCGGCTGGATGATCGCCGGCGTCGTTGCTGTCCTGTGGCTCTGGGGTCACTTCATCGGCTTCAGCGACGGCAACGCGACCACGCCCGTCAACTCGAACCCGACGGTATCCGCCCCGGCAGGACGCTGATGGCTCGCAGGCGAATCTGGTTGCGCAAGCCGCGCAACCAGGCCGAGTACGCCGCCGCGGGGATCGTCGCTCTGGCACTGTGCAGTTGGCTCTTCGAGGCCGCCCGAGCGTTCCTGGTATTCGCCGGCCGCCACTGGACGCCGCTTGTCGGCGTTGCTGCGGCTGCCGCCGTCGCGGCAGCGGCAGTATGGGTGCGGCGCAGGGGAACAGCTCGGGTCCGCGCCGAGCGGCTGTCCGCTCTGCGGCTGACCCTGGGCCAGATCGACACGATGGGGGACCAGGACTTCGAGTTCGCGCTGCGCGACCTGCTGGTGCGCGATGGCTGGACGGCACGCAAGGTCGGCCAGCAGGGCGACCAGGCCGCCGACGTCATCGGCCAGCACCCCCAGCGCGGCCGGATCGTGCTGCAGGCCAAGCACACCACGGTCCGCGCCAAGGTCGGCTCGCAGGTGATGTACCAGGTCAAGGGCACCGCTGGTCCCGCCCACGGCGCCGATGTCGCCGTCGTGGTCACCAACGGCTCCTTCACCCGCGCCGCCGCGGCCTGGGGCGACAAGCACCGCGTCCACTGGGTCGACCGCGACCGGCTCCAGAGCTGGGCCGAGCACGGTGTAGCCCTGCACGACCTCCTTCGTCTACCCGCCGTCACCGCCAGGCGCCGACGGCGCCCCTTCGCGGTCTGACGCTCGTTCACGAATCCACGCGCGAGGAAGGACGGACCCCGGTGAGTGAAGACGGAAGCTGGGACTGGGTCTGGAAGCTCGCGCTCGGCTGCCTGGTCGGCTGGGCGATCCTCAAGATGCTCTGGCGCTGGCTCTCGACGACGGTCTGGCATTGGCTCACCGCGGACGTAGGCCACTGGTTCAGCACGGACGTGTGGGACTGGATCACTGGCCATGTGGTGTGGTCGGCCCTCCTGGGCCTGCCGGTCGTCGCGATCACCGTGGTCGTTGTCAGGAGCCGCTTTTCCATGGGCGGCTATGTGTACATCGACGGTGGCGAAGACTTCGACGACGAGGAGGAGTTCGAGGCCCTCACCTTCCAGATGTGGGAACTGGAAGCCGCGAGCCCGACCGGGTTCGAGCGGGCGTGTGCCGATCTGCTGCTGCGCGACGGCTTCGATCTGGAGCGGCACTCAGGCGGCGCTGGCGACCTGGGGGCGGACGTCATCGCCCGGGACCGCGACGGCCGCAAGGTCGTCGTCCAGTGCAAGCGATACGCGAAGCCGGTGGGGAACGAGGAGGTCCAGCGCTTCAACGGTACCGCCCGGCCCGAACACGGCGCAGACCTGCCGGTCATGGTCGGACTCAACGGATTCACCGGCCCAGCACGGAAGTTCGCGTACCGTCACCGCATCACACTGGTAGACCGCGAAGCGCTGCGCGAATGGGCGCAGGGGCGACACCTGTACGACGTCCTCGACGACGACCTCGCGGCAGCCTGAGGGCCGCCCGCCAGCTGGACGGTACAGGTAGTCGAACGCATCAATACGGCAACCGGACGGAGCAGAGGAACGACGTGGCAGCCATCAAATTGGCGACGAGGGCGGGTGCCGGGTATGGCTTCCGATGAGGAGAGCGCGCAGCGCGGCCGTGTGAGCCCGAGCGCCGCCGACGAGAGCGGTGGCCTGGCCATCCTGGGTGGATTCGTCGCGCTCGGGGTCGTCCTGCAGACCGCGGCCTGGCTGTGGGGCCACCCGCTGACCGCCCTCGCGGTACTGGCCGGTGCCGCCGCCGTGCTCTTCGGCGTTCGTGCCGCACTGCGGCACACCGCTCTCGGGCCGCCGGTTCGCCGGTTCCTGCAACCGGTGCGGGCACAGCTCCACGCCGGCGTCTCAGCACGCCTGGCCCACGTCCGCACCACCGTCACCACGCGCTTCACCGAGAGTATCGAGCAGTGGGCCCAGCGGCCGCTGCAGCAGGCGGTGCCGGCCGAGCCGGCCGCCTCGTACGTCCGCCGTCCCATGGACTACACCCTGGAAGCCTTCGAGGCGGCCACACCGCTGCGCTTCGAGGAGATGTGCCGTGAACTGCTGGAGCGCGACGGGTTCACGGATGTACAGCGGGTCGGTGGCGCTGGGGACCTGGGAGCCGACGTCGTCGCCGACGACTGGATGGGCCGACGGGTGGTACTGCAGTGCAAGCGCTACGCGGCCCCGGTGACCTCTGAGTCAGTACAGAAGTTCAACGGCACCGCCCGGCCGGTGCACGGCGCTGCGGTCCCGGTCATCGTGGCGCTCAACGGCTTCACCGCCCCCGCGGCAGCTCTCGCCACCCAGCAGCGCCTCCACCTTGTGGACCGCGAGCGCCTCGCCCGCTGGGGCAGCGGCCAGCACCTGTACGAGGTCCTCGACATCGACCGCGGTCCGGGACGGCTTGCTTGATCGTCGCAGCAGGTACGAGCCCGAGGTCGTCTCGGCTGCCCCCCCCGAGAGGTGGCTGACGAAGCCTGAGCACGCGGGCTCCCACTGGCCGGTCTGGGCATCGCACCTTGCCACGATCTTCCGATATCCGGCCGCATCCGACTCCTGCTGTCAGTCCTTCGGTTTAGGCTCACAAGCCGAGACTGATAGGGGAGTTACGTGCTCGACAGTTCGCTGACCGCTGATGTCCCGCTCGGCCCGTTCGAGGGCGTGTCGATCGCGGTCCGCTCAGCCAAGGGTCAGAACGCCAAGCTTCACGCCGCTACGGCTTGCACGCAGCTGCGTACCCCCGAGGTGGTGGCCGCCGAGGTGCCGCTCAATGCCGACACGATCCAGCGGATGTGCGTGCAGTGCGCACAGTACGCCGACTGGGCGCGCCCGGACCACGGCCTCGGGATCTTTCTGCGGGCATTGCAGGGCACCGGGCTGCTGCACCAGTTGCAGCTCTACACCGAGCCGGATCCGGACGCCGGCTGGGACCAGGCGGAGGTCCAGGCAGCCGCCGAACTGCTTCGCGCCGACCCTTACCCCGGCTCTGACGACGGGGACGACGACAGCGAGAAGCGCGACTGGCAGACACGCGAAGACACGGAGCACCTGCGCGGCAGGCTCCGCACCACCTGGCGCGAAGCGGCGCGCAGCCTCCACCTCGCCGGGACCACGGCGGCGAGGTTCCCCTGGCTGGAGGAGTGGGCACAGCCCAGACTCGCCGTGAAGGAGAACTACTTGGAGGCGCTGCGGGCGCAGGCAGCACTGTTCGTGGACGCCGGCACTCTTGTGGCGGCCTCTGTCGCAGCAGGCCTCAAGCAGCCCGAACTCCCCGTCACAGAACCGGCGTTCAGTGGGCTCGGTGGACGCCATGAGGTCACGGAGCGACTGGCGACCCTGTGGCGGAAGTGGCACGCCGCAGCCTTGGGCGGTCGGGAGAGGCCAAGCGAACGCGTCCGCCTCTCGTACCACGCCATGCACGGCATCCGCTCCAACCGCAAGGGCTACGCCGAGGCCAGCGCCGCCGTTGTCCGACTGATTGAGTCCTGGGAAGAGCAGCTGAGCCGGACGGTTGCTGCGGCCGATCCCGACGACCTGGTGTGGGCGACGGTACGGCTGCCGCAGATCAAGGGCGCGGCCCGGCACCAGGACGAGCGCGGTCTGCTGAACGGCCTCGACGACTGGACGATCAGCGTTCTGATCACCTACCTCATCGCCGGAGACTGGACCGAGCACACCCTCACGCTGCGCCTGCCCCAGCCGGCTGCCGATCGTCTCCTCACGGGCCGGGGCCTCGACTGCCAAGCGCACGACGCGCGTCCGACTCCCACCACGCCCACGCCGACGGAGGGCCCGCTGCGTCCTGGCGTCTTCGACGACACCCCGCTGCACAAGCGCCAGATGGTGACCGCCGACCACCTCCGCCTGCTGCGTTCGACGCGGCCAGCCGTGGACGAGCTGTACATCGTCTTCTCGACGGACGCCGGAATCGAGGTCCTTCCGCTGCTCGTCCTCGAGAAGCGGGTAGCCGGTGGCTGGCAGGGCTTCCTCGTCGCCGGCTCCGAGGACCTGCCCGCAGACGTGATCGAGCCATGGGTACGCGAGGTCGGGCCCAGGCCCGAGGACCAGCAGAGTCTGTGGCCCGGACACCAGCGCAGCCCGCACGACCCGTACTTCGGCGAGCACCTCGGAATGGCCCAAGGCGCCACCCGCACAGCCTGGCTGGCACACGAACCGGCGGGCGGGGAACGCAACCTGCGCCTGCTCGCGATGGCTCGCGGAGTCCGGGACCTGCGGACCCTCGATGCCGGATACGACGACGGCGGCCGCTCCCGCGGACTTCCGCGCCCGGTATGGCAGGGCCTGCTGGCCCACGGCCAGGACCTGGATCTGGAGCCGTTCGAGGCCCCGAACACCGACCACTGGCGCGGTGGTGGCAGCGGCATCCCGCTCGGCGTCCTGGCCGACGTGCAGGTATACGCGACCAACGCCGACCCTCGGTACCAGGGCAAGGGCCACTCACCGTTCTGCTCCCACTCCCACGAGCGCGGCGCGATCGTTGCAGAAGACGACCTGATGACCGTCTCCGATCTGCTCGACGACACCTATGACTGGTGCAGCAAGTGCGGGGGCTATGCCATCCGGAGGCTGACGGACACCCAGCTGTCCTACTACCGGGCCGCCCACCGCCTCCACGACATCGCCCAGCAGCTCGACCCTGAGCGGGGTGGTTCCGACCGGCTCGATGCGAACGCCGTCGTGCAGCAGCTGCACGAGCTGGCCGACTGGTCCCCAGCAAGCGAAGACCACTGGTACTCGGGCGGGGCGCGGCGCTGGCGGCGAGTCGTCCAGGACCTGCAGGTGAAGGCCGAGCAGTTCCGCCGCACCACCCCGTGACAGCAGACTCGTCGCCCCGGTACCGAACAGGAAGCCCATGGACAACCCGTCAGCCGACGCCCTGTCACCGCACGCCACCACCCGACGGCTGCTCGCGCGGCTCACTGCCGCCCTTCGGCGGGCCGGCTGGACCGAGAACGAGGCCTGGGACGAGGAAGACGAGGGGAAGGAGCTCCCCGTTGTCCTGGAGTTCTCCCGCTCCAACTTCCATATCCAGGTCGACTGGAACCCGGCCACCGCCTCGCTCACCGTCGATGACCCGACCGAGAGTTGGGAATGGGACAGCGCCCTGCCCCCGCTGTTCCCGCTCGACGAACCCCTCATCATCGACCTGAGTGCGCACCCCATCCAAGCAGCGAAGGCCGAGGCCGCACGCCGCTGCTTCGCGGAAGCCGGACTCCTCGACGCCACCCGCATCCGCCTGTCCGAGGATGCCAAAGCACTGCGCCACGACGTGGTGATGCTCCTGTGGGCGGACCACGTCCTTGGCGCGATCAGCCGCCATCGCAACGGTGACGACGGCAACGAGGCGATCAGGGCACTGGGGGAAGAGTTCTCCTGGCGGGCGGCCGCCGGCCTTCGCACCTACCCGGTGATCGTCCCGGACCCGATCCCGTCCGCAGCGGCCCGGGGCATCGCCGAGTGGTGCTGGCGGCGCGAGAGCGACGTCGAGGAGTGGCACTTCAAGATCGGCGATATCACCATGGCCCGCGCCAACATCGCCGCCACCCGCGCCGTCCTTCCCCACGTCCACCCAGAAGGCATCGACTGGCCCGGTATCCGACTCGCTCTCACTGCACCCGGCCGCCGACTTGCCGACGGCCAAACCCTCGCCGACATCTTCGAGGAAGGCTGGACGCCGATCCTCACCTCCGTCCACCGTCAGATCGGCCTGTGGCAACAGGCCGACGAGTCACTCGGCCCCGAAGCCGTCCTCCGCCTGCTCACCATCCACGGCTCCCGCAGCGAGTCCATCGGACAGTGGTGGGGATCCGGCTGGTACGAGACGGCAGTCCGACGCGCAGTCGCCCGCGCAGCGGCAAGCGGCGCCCTGCCCGCCGCGATACTCGCTGTCTTCACCGACGCCGAGCACTTCGCCGACACAGCCGCCGGCCACCCGGACGTCCTCGACGACGACACGCTGGTCTGGATCACCAGAGCCATCCACAAGGAGGAATGCCTCCTACGCGACGCCCAACTGCCAGTCCCCACTGCAGTGACGCTCCCCAGCTGGGCGGCACTGGACCTCCTCGACATCCTCCACTCGACCGGCGAGGAAGTGCCTGACGCCTGACCAGGATCAGGTTGGACCTCCCTCGGTTCCGCCTCGAGGTGTCCGGCGCTGAAGGGGCACCGCGGGGGCGGTCACCGGGAGAGCCCGCCGCCCGCTTGCTGGACGCTCAACGCCCTGCTGCGCTTCGGGTTACTGTCCCGGCAGACGGCTGCGCAGCAGGGCTGTGCGGCACGATCCGCACGCGTGAGCCGAGCGGTTGCCGTAGCGGTGGATCGGGGCACCGCACAAGCCGCACGGGCCGATCTCCCAGACCGGGCAACCGAACTGCGCCGCAGCGGCTCGGCGTTGGGCGGCGCTGGCCTTCAGCGTGGGAGGGTCGGCGGGGAGGGCGAACGTGGAGTGCGGGACCTGGGCGAAGGTTCGCAGGCCGGTGGCGTCCGGACGTTCCCGGCGGGAGCGGGGATCGTTGCGGGTGAGGGTCTCCTCGCCGTAGCGGCAGGTGGGGTCGAGCTCCTCGCCGGTGAAGGTGATCTCCTCGTCCGGCGAGTCGGTGGTGTCCTCCGTTGCACCGGTTGTCTCGGGCCGGCCGACGATGTCCCACCACGTGTCCCGGTCCGCGGCGGGAACCCACATACGGGAGGCGGTGCGCCGGCCGTCATCGTCTTGTATCTGCAGGGGGACGAACTCGCCGTCAGCGCTGGCCACGACCAGGTAGTCCACCTGGGTCGGGGCCTTCGTCGGCAGGCACAGTGCCGGCAGGAACCAGCCGGAGTGGAAGCGGCCGCAGGCGCTACCCGTGGTCGGACAGGGGCGTTCGCTGGTCGGCAGGCACTTCCAGACCTGCAGGTGGCGGATCCCACCGCGGACGAACATCGCGAGTTTGGAGGTGATGTCGCGTGAGGAGAAGTCGTCCACACGCACCCACGGTGCCCGGTCGATCAGCGCGGCCCGCTCGCTGTCGGTCACCCACAGCGGCGTGATGCCGTTCTCGACCGCCCTGCGGGATCGGCGGCGGACGGTCTCACCAGTGATGGGCGAGTACTGGGCCTCCCAGCCGATCCGGGTGCCGCCGGCCCCGGTCACCAGGACGTCGGTGACGATACGGCCGTCCGCCGAGCGGGCCTCGACCTGGGCGTGCAGTCCGTGCCGCTCCGCACAGCGGGCGATCCGCTCCTTCATCGCGCGGTGGCGGGCGCTCTCCTCGGGGGTGGCTCTGTGAGTGACCGGCAGGTGGGCGCCGACAAGCACCAGACGGCCGTGCCTGCGCCGGGTGCTGATGAACATCCAGGGGGACTTGTCGGCGTTCTCCGACCGGCAGACCCTTCCGGCGTGGTGGTCGAGACACTCCAGGAGTGCACGGTCGCGGTCGCCGACCGGGCGCAGGATCTCTTCCAGCAGATCGGGGCGCTCGGGATGACCGAGGTCGGGGAGGGTGAGGTTGATCGTGATGCCGTATCCGGTATGGAACACGCCATTCGCCATTCCACCAGCGTAAGCACGTGTGGTGACAAACGGGCCAGTAAGTAATTCGACAACTTTCATGACTCCTGCGGGACTTGGGGTCAAAGCGGGGAGTCGTGCCCTCGCGGCGACCGATTTCGGGCCGCAGGGACAGTTGCATCACATGGGCAAACCCAGAGTGGATCCCGGAGGTGGAGGGCCCTGGGCCTACCCCTGACTGCTCAAGCCGGACGGCCATCCGTTCCCGGGACTCGCCTGCCACTGGAGTTCCTCGAAAGCCGACTTGGCAGGCTACGCGGCGATCGGCAAGGCCCCGGAACTCTCCGGTCCGCCGTGCTGTGCAGGCCGCTTCGCATCTGCCTTGTCGAGCGCAGCAGCGAGAGCTTCGACGGCCTGGTTCGCGGAGTCTTTGAGGAGGTGGCCGTAGAGGTCGACGGTGATGGCGAGGTTGGAGTGGCGCAGGGTCTTGGAGACGACGGCGAGGGGGATGCCGGCGGCGATCATGATGCTTGCCGCGGTGTGGCGCAGGTCGTGCAGGCCGATCTTCGGGAGGTCGAGTTCGGCGGCGCGTTTGCGGAGTTGGTCGAGGACCCACTGGGGGCGCAGGGGCTCGCCGTCGGGGCGGGCGAACACCAGACCCTCCAGGCGCCCTTCGGGCTGGGCCGCCATCTGAAGGTCTGCCTGGCGGTAGAGGGCTGCCATGACTCTGGGGGAGAGGCTGATCCAAGCGCGGCTGGCTTCGGTCTTGGGCTCGTTGAGGTGGATCTTCCCGTTGTTCACGGCGGTCAGGGTCCAGCGGACGTAGAGCTGGCGGTCCATCAGGTGCACGTCGGACCAGTGCAGGCCGAGGACTTCGCCGCGGCGCATTCCGGTGCCGAGCATGACCTCGAACAGGTCGGTGAGCCGGTCGGCGTAGTGCTCGGCGTTGTGGCGCAGGAACGCCGCGGCCTCGTCGGGGGTCCAGCAGATGCGTGCGGTGGCGCGGGGCTTGGCGGGGACGGAGTGCTTGGCCGGGTTGTAGCGCAGCCGCCAGGTGCGCACCGCGTGGTTCAAGGCGCTGCGCAGCATGGCCACGGCGTGGTGGATGGTGGTGCGCCCGCGGCCGGCGGCGAGTTGGGTGCTCACCCAGGCGTCGATGTGCTTGGGCCGCAGGTCGACGAGCAGCATGCCGCCGAACGCCGGGACCAGGTCGCGCTCGATGCACGCCCGGTAGCCCGCCCAGGTGTTCGGGGCCAGTGACGGGCGCTTCGACTCGAGCCACTCGTACAGGAACAGCCCGACCCGCATTGTCCGGTCCTCGTACACGTCCCGGTACTCGGCATCCAGTACTCGCGCCATCTCCCGGGCCGCCTCCGCCCGGCTGGCGAACCCGCCGCGCCGCCGGGTCCTGCGCTTGCCGTCCTCCGGGGCCAGGTCGACCGCGTACGTCCACCGGCCGTGCGCGCTGTCGGCAGCCAGCTGCGGACACCACGAACCCAACTGCTTCCCGCTGGTGCCGTCCTTGCACCCGCACCGGCGATACACCCTGCCCCGCTTGGGACGCCGCGCCATGGGGGTCCTCCTTGAACCAAGTGGTGATGGCGTGTCCAGAGTTGTGGGTGTGATGGGCGTGGCGGCAGAGCGTGCGGGGCGGGGCGTGGAGCACGCCGAGATCGACTGGCGGGGACACGCGCTGGCGACACGCCGCGAGGCTGATCATGGAGCACGTTCGGCGGGTAGGGCAGCTTGATCGCGCAGCATCGGCCCGCACGGGGTCGCTGCTCGGATGAGTGGCCGTGGACCGCGAGAAGGCGTCTGCCGGTCGGCCGTTGGTTGTTGGGCTCGTACAACCTGGCGCACGTGCGGTGCGGTGGCGTCGAGTCTCGGACCAGCCCCCGGAATGCGCTACGCCGAGCGCCGAGAATTCCGCGAGCCTGCATGGAATGGGATAGGTCGGGATTTGAGATGACCATTTTTTGGCTGGCTGTTGGCCTGGGTCGGATTGATTTCACTCGACGGATCAGGGCCGCTGCTCGATGACCTTCTGGGCGATCCATGGGAATCGCTGGATCCGCGGCCGGAGTGGCGCTACCCTGGAGGCATGAACGCCACTCGGACCCTCCGTCAAGCCCCTGACCTGGGGACCAGCTGGGGACCACACGTCAAGCGCGCTGCCGCACGAGGTGCGCGAAACATGCTCATCTGCGCACGCACGACGTGTGCGCGAGCGCATTTCAGGCAGGAATAGGGGAACCCTTCCTGACTGGGGGTCAAGGGGTCGCAGGTTCAAATCCTGTCGTCCCGACAGTGATGTCGGAAGGCCGTTGGCCGGGAGAAATCCTAGGTCAACGGCCTTTTTGTTGATGGCCCGACAGGTGGTTGGCGGCTGTGACGCCGCGGCTTGGCGATCTTGCTGGGGACCAGCCAGGGACCGCAGCCATTGGCCGACGGGCCGCCGCAACCCGCTGCGGCGGCCGCGCGTTCGCGCCTACACCAGGTCGCCGGCCTGCCAGCCCGGGGGGACCTTCGGCAGTCCGATCAGGGCGTCGATGCTCAGGTGCTCGGCGAGCAGGGCCTTGAGGTTGCGGCCGTCGATGAGGCGGAGGCGGCCGTTGCGGTGGGCGAAGTCGTAGCTGTCCTTGCCGAACCACGAGGTGGTGACGACGATGCCGTAGCCGGCGTCCTTGTCCTGGATGACCCCGGACATGGCGCGGACGGTGTTCACCGGGACGATGTTCTTGGACCGCTTGGCCTGGATGGCGAAGATGGTGGATCCGGTCGGGTCGGTCAATGTCGCGACAGCGTCCACGCCGTCGTCGCGGGAGCCCTGGGTGCGCCAGGTCTCGTATCCCATGGCTTCGAAGAGTTCGCGGACCAAGCGTTCGAAGTCGTAGGGGTTCATCTGGAGCAGGTCGGGTCGGCTGTCCAGGGTGGCGACCACGGCGGTGTCGGTGGTGATGCGGTAGCGGGACAGGTCGGCCTCGACGATGGGTGTGACCGGTTCCAGGTCGTGGGGGTGCTTGGAGACGGTGGCGCCGAGCCGGTGGAGGCACTGCTGCGGGTCGAGCCGGGGCTCGTCCAGGACCAGTTCGGCGAAGTCCTTGCGCTGGGCGACGACACTGACGACGCAGGCTCGGATCGCTTGGCCGGTGGCCGAGTCGGTGGCGTTGACGCGGCCGTTGAGGATAACGGTCTCCACGAACGTGGCCGGCGTGGCGGAGAACGCCTCGTCCAGCGCGCGCAGGGCCAGGCGGGCCACCAGTCGGGCGTAGGCCTCGTGGATCTCGGCCGGCTTGGCGGGCTGGGGGACGACCTGGGCCCGCTGTGTGACGTAGCGGTAGGAGGCCACCGCAGGGACGATCTCGTGGTTCGGCAGCTCGACGTCGACCAGGAGCTGCTGGGCCTCGGGGACGTAGACCGCCTGGGCTGCGGTCCGGCAGCCCGGGGGGACAGGGGAGCGCTGCAGCAGGTCCTCGATCCGCTCCGCGACACCCTGAGGGCCATCGTGGGCGAACGCTTCTTCGATGTGCAGGTGCCACGCCTCCAGGCCCTCGGGGCGCAGGAGCAGGACTGATTCCAGTTCCTCGCGGCGCCGGTTGCACTCGGCGGTGCCCTCCTCGGCCTGGGCCTTGAGCCGGGTCGTCTCGGCTTGCCGGGCCTGTCGTTGGGCTTCCTTCTCGGCCAGGGCGTCCGCGCGCTTCTTCGCCTCCTCCTCGCGGCGCCGAGCCGTCTGGCGCTTGGCCAACTCGGCTTCCACCCGGGCGGATTCCTTGGCGCGAGCGGCGTCCTCGCGTTGAAGGTGCTTCTCGCCGGCGGCCAGGAGCCGGGCGTGTTCGACGGCGGGGTCCACCTTCCGCTTCCTGGGACGGGGTTGAGCCGCCGGGGCTGCAGCTCGGCCGGTCGCCTGTTGGGCCCCGCCCTGCGCCTGCGTGGCTCGCGCCTGCTGCTTCAAGCGGTACGCCTCGGCGAGGATCTCCGCCACCGTCTTTCGGCGTGCCACCCGGTCCACCCCCTGGTCCACGACAGCGCGGCCCCGTGCGGGACCGCGCTGCCTGCGCGATATGCCAACAGCACTACCCGGCTGGGGCCGCCAAGAATCCGCTGCGCCAAGCCGAGCAGGGGATGAGCACCGGTACGGGGGCACAACGTACCGCCGCCGTTGGGGAGATGAAGCGCTCACTCGCGCGGAAGCGGAGAAGGGCCTCTGTCGTACATCTCGACCGGGCGGTTGCACAGGTCGCGTACGTCCTCCAGCGGCACGGCGATTCCAGATGCCTGGAGGCTGCCATGGATGTTGCGCGCGGTCTGCTCGCGGAGCAGCAACAGGACCCAGGGCGGCGCACCTTCTTCATCCCTGGAATGCCCGGCTTTCCGATTGCTCCGAGTAGTCGTTGCCAAGTCGTGATGGTCGATTTCCAGTCACCTTTCTGGCGGAGATCAGCCTTGCGTAGCGGATGTTGGCCACGCCTGACTGCCTCTCAGGTGGCGGGATGTGTCGAAATCGACACATCCCCAATCGCCACTCGGACCCTTCGGTGACGCGCTGTGCGCAGCAAGTGTGGTGGCTCTTCGTAACGAATCCGCTTGAGGCTGTGCCTGGCGCCGGGTCGCGCGGGCCGGCGGGTCGTCAGTAGGCTCGCGGCACCTGAGGTGGTGTCAGCGCGATGGGTCAGCGAGGTCGCCAGGCTCCTGTGCCGTCGGAGCGGCAGATTCGCCTCCGCGGGTGCGGCAACGACTTGCGCCTCGGCCCCTCGTGGCGAGTCCCCACGCGATCACCCCGACCTCCCTGCCCGGTCTTCCGCTTCCCGCTGTCGGCCTCCAGTACGCGGAAGGCCGTGAGCGGCGCCGGAATCGGATGGCCGACCGGCTCGTGTTCCAGGCCCATGAACTCGGTTCTCACTCGGCGAGGAGGTCGTCGACGAAGTCATCGACACTGCTGTTCACCTGCAGGGGGTGGGGCACGCCCTCGAAGTCGGCGAACCAGACTGCGCCCACCTCCGGAGCCAGGCGCTGGAGCAGGTGCAGGACCATGGCGGCAGGGACTACGATCTCGTCCTGCTCGCGGAACACGAGCACCGGCTCGGCGCAGTGGTAGAGGACGCTGTGGCTGCGCTGCTCACCGCGGAGCCGGATCTCGATCGTTCCTTGCGGCCCGAAGGGGGCGGACACGTCGGCATCGGGGCGGATCTCGGTGGCGGTTCGGATGAGGTCGTCGGCGGTGAACGCCCAGTGCGCCCCGCGTCCCTGATCCGCACTCACGTAGTAACGGCCTGACATGCCCTCATCCTCTCAAGCCTTCACGTCTGCGGTCAGGGAACGACGCGGGTCTGGCCCGGCACGCCGTACGCCAGCCGCATCGCTTCGAAGTAGGCCGCAGCCTTCGAATCGTTGGTGTCGATCTCCAGATGGTTGACGCTGTTGCGTGGGTCCTTGATCGCCGAGGCGTAGCGCTGCGTCTCCGACTGCTCATCAGTGGAACGCCCTTGCGCACGGTGTCGCAGGTGGCCGCGAACGCCGCGTCGAGCTCGTCGGGGGTGCCCCAGTCCTCCTCGCCGGCCAGGGCCTTGGGCGACTCGAAGACGGCGACCTGGTTGAGCGTGTCGCCGCCGCGCAGGGCGTACTGGACGAAGTCGCAGCGGTGGCCGACGTAGACGGTGATGTCCTGCTCCGCGATGCCGTTGTTCCGGACCTGCTCGATCGGGCCGGCCGCGCGGTACCTCGTCGCCACGCTGGACGCTGCGGCGCACGCCCTGGAGCGGGATCTGGCCCCTTTTCGGACGAGCGGGGTTTCGGTTACGCCCCCTCCGCCGCCCTGCGCTTCGTGAACGGCAGCACCAGGCGGGACCGGTGCGTGGCGTCGCGGTAGATCTTGTGGGTGACGGGACGGCCCACCGGCAGGTGGAAGGCGTCCGGGGGGCGCCCAGCACGACGCGGCCCTGGTCTGCGCGTCCCTGAAGACGGCGGCCGCCACCCGGGGCGGCGAGGTCGACGGCGTGGTTTTCCACGGCGACCGGGGCACCTCTGGGCGAGCAACTACAGCGGAGACCACTGCTTCCGGCTCACCGAAGGAGACGCCCCGGACCGCTGGCCCGTCATGGTGTGGCTGCGAGGCGAGTGCGGCGGAGGAGTTCCTCGTTGGCGCCGAAGCCGCAGAGGGCGGCGCTGGCCAAGAGGGTGAGGCCCTCGTCCAGGGCCGTACGGAGCAGCTGTTCGGCCGCCTCCGGCGTGGGTGGGACGCCGTAGGCGTGGCTGAGGTTCATGCAGCCCAGGCCGATCGCCGGGACCTCGAAGGGCCCGATCCGGCGCAGCGTCCGGTCCGGCCCCGCCGTCGTCGACACGGTCACGGGGTCCGGGCGGCGTCGAGCTGGCGTTCGAGGTCGGCCAGTGTCCGGTAGCAGTTCAGCACCTGGGCGACGGAGGAGTTCGGTTCGCGGCCCTCGCGGATGGCGGCGACGAACTCGCGGTCCTGCAGTTCGATGCCGTCGGTGGAGACGTCGACGCCGCTGACGTCGATCGGCTCGTCCTTGCCCGTGAGCAGGTCGTCGTAGCGGGCGAGGTAGGTGCCGGTGTCGCCGATGTAGCGGAAGAAGGTGCCGAGCGGCCCGTCGTTGTTGAACGACAGCGACAGGGTGCAGATTGCGCCGTTCGCCGCGCGCAGCTGGATCGACATGTCCATCGCGATGCCGAGGTCGGGGTGGACCGGTCCCTGGATGGCGTTGGCCCGCACGATCGGCGACCCGGTCTGGTACGCGAACAGGTCGACGGTGTGCGCGGCGTGGTGCCACAGCAGATGGTCGGTCCAGGAGCGGGCCTGGCCGAGGGCGTTGAGGTTGGTGCGGCGGAAGAAGTACGTCTGGACGTCCATCTGCTGGATGCGGTACTCGCCGGCCTGGATCCGCTGCCGGATCCACTGGTGGCTGGGGTTGAAGCGCCGGGTGTGGCCCACCATCGCGACCAGTCCGGTGCGCTGCTGTGCGGCCAGGCACGCTTCGGCGTCGGGCAGCGCGTCGGCGAGCGGGATCTCGACCTGGACGTGCTTGCCCGCCCGCAGGCAGGCGAGGGTCTGGGCGGCGTGCATCGGGGTGGGCGTGGCCAGGATGACGGCGTCGACGTCGTCCATCGCCAGTACCTCGTCCAGGCTTGCGGCGGCGCGGCCGATGCCCTGCTCGGCGGCGAACTTCCGGGCGCTGTCGGGGCTGCTGCTGACGACGGCGGTCACCTCGACGCCGTCGATCCGCCGCAGCGCGGCGGCGTGCTTGGCGCCGAAGGCGCCGCCTCCGGCGAGGGCGATCCGGACGGTCTGCTGGTCGGTCATGTCATTCCTCCGTGCCGGGCGTTTCGGCCCGCGGGTGGTTCTCCAGGATCAGGTGGCCGACGGCGGTGTTGGACGCCGGAACGTGGTAGAAGCGGTGCTTGGTCTCGACCGTTCCGCCGCCGTCGATGTCGCTCATCGCCCCGCGGGCGATCAGCCACATGACGAGCTCGATGCCTTCCGAACCGGCCTGTTCGACGTAGTCCAGGTGCGGCAGTTGCGCGAGGCCGGCCGGGTCCTCGACCAGGCGGTCGAGGAAGGCGTTGTCCCAGTCGCGGTTGATCAGGCCCGCGCGGGGGCCCTGCAGTTGGTGGCTCATGCCGCCGGTTCCCCACACCTGGACCTTCAGCGGCCGGTCGTAGGACTCGACGGCCCGGCGCAGTGCCCGGCCGAGCTCGAAGCACCGGGCGCCCGAGGGCACGGGGTACTGCACCACGTTGACGTGGAACGGGATCACCTTGCACGGCCACTGCTCGACGTCGCCGAACATCAGCGACAGCGGGACGGTCAGGCCGTGGTCGACGGTCATCTCGTTGACCAGGGTGAGGTCGAAGTCGTCCTGGACGAGCGAGTGCGCGATGTGCGCGGCCAGGTCCGGGTCGCCTTCGATGCCGGGGACGGGCCGGGGGCCGTAGCCCTCGTCCGCGGTGGCGTAGGCCGCGCCGGTGCCGAGCACGAAGGTCGGGATCAGCGACAGGTCGAAGGTGCTGGCGTGGTCGTTGTAGACCAGGAAGATCACGTCGGGGAGGTTCTCCCGCTGCCATTGCCTGGAGTACTCGTAGCCGTCGAAGACCGGCTTCCAGTAGGGCTCTTCGGTCTTGTGGTGGTCCATCGCCGCGCCGATCGCCGGCACGTGCGAGGTGAAGACCGCGCCGGTGACGACGGCGTGCTCGGCCGGTGGCGCCGAGTCGGCGTGAGCCGCTTCGAGGACGGCGTGGTCGATCCGGTTGCCCTCGATGGAGCGGCCGCCGCCGACCATCATGTCGCGGTACTCCCGCTCGGTCATGCCGGTCATCGAGCCCGCCATCTGCTGGAACGAAAGCCCCAGCGTGGCGCCCCACTTGGCGAGGAAGTAGATGTTGCCGCCCTCACGCATCGCGGCGTTGAGGTCGCGGTCGAGCAGGGCCTGCTTCTGCTCCTCGCGCAGCGGCCACGCATCGAGGTAGGCGCGTTCGTCGGCGAGGTAGCTCGCGCGGTTCTCCGCGGTCATCAGCGACATGCAGAACTGGTTGAGGTGGTACCCCTTGGCGGACTGCTCGGCGTCGAAGACGGTCGTCCCCGGGACCAGCTTGTAGGTCCTGTCCAGCGCCATGCCGGTCTCCAATCGTGCGGTGCGGGCCAGTCGGCGGGTCAGTGGGCCGGTCAGTGGGCCGGTCAGTGGGCGGGTCAGTGGGCGGGTCAGTGGGCGTCCGGCCAGTAGAGGCGCATCGGGTTGGCGACCAGGAGCTTGTGTCGCAGCTCGGGCGTGGGCGCGATGTGCGGGACGAAGTCGACGAGCAGGCCGTCGTCGGGCATGTGGTCGGTGAGGTTGGGGTGTGGCCAGTCGGTGCCCCACAGCACCCGGTCGGGGAACTCCTCGACCACGCGGCGGGCGAACGGGACGACGTCGCGGTACGCCCGCTGTTCGCCGTCGAGGGCGGGCGGCCCGTCCGCCGACAGCCGTTCCGGGCAGGTGACCTTGCACCAGATGTCGGGCCGGGCGCGCAGGAGATCGAGGAAGGCCTCGAACTCGGGGCCGTGCGGGTCCGCGGTGACGTCGGGGCGGCCCATGTGGTCGACGACCAGCGGCACCGGGATGGAGAGCAGGAAGTCGCGCAGCTCGGCGAGGTCGGCGGCCTCGAAGTAGACGACGACGTGCCAGCCGTACGGTGCGATCCGTTCGACGACGTCGAGCAGGTCCTGCCGCGGCGCCGCGTCGACGAGCCGCTTGACGAAGTTGAACCGGACACCGCGGACGCCGGCCTCGTGCAGCTCGCGCAGTTCCGCGTCCGGGATCGCGGGCCGCACGGTGGCCACTCCCCGGGCCAGGCCGCCGCAGGCGCGCAGGGCGTCGACCATGGCCCGGTTGTCGGCGCCGTGGCAGGTCGCCTGCACCACGACGTTTCGGGTGAATCCCAACTGGTCGCGCAGTGCGAAGAGTTGGTCCTTGGACGCGTCGCAGGGAGTGTACTTGCGCTCGGGGGCGTACGGGAACTCGGCGCCGGGGCCGAAGACGTGGCAGTGGGCGTCGACGGCGCCCGCGGGCAGTTCGAACCGCGGGCGGCTCGGGCCGGCGTACCAGTCCAGCCAGCCGGGGGTCTTCTCGAAGGGCGTGGTCATCGGTCCTCGTATCGCAGTCCGAGCTCGGCCAGCGGGCCGCGCATGCCGTAGATGTCCAGGCCGAGTTCGCCGGTCCGGAACCGGGCGCGCTTGCCCTCCTCGGCGGCCTCCCGCTTCGCCGAGGCCTCGGCGACCTCGGCTGCCCGCTCGCGCGGCACCACGACGACGCCGTCGCCGTCGGCCACCATGACGTCGCCGGGCCGCACCAGGGCGTTGGCGCAGACCACCGGCACGTTGACCGAGCCGAGGGTGGCCTTCACCGTGCCCTTGGCGTTGACGGCCCGGGCGAAGACGGGGAAGTCCATCCGCTCCAGGTCGGCCGTGTCGCGCACGCCGCCGTCGATGACCAGGCCGCGGGCTCCCCGCGCGCGGAAGGAGGTGGCGAGCAGCTCGCCGAAGAAGCCGTCCTCGCTCTCGGTGGTGCAGGCGGCGACCACGACGTCGCCTTCGCGGATCTGTTCGGCGGCGACGTGCAGCATCCAGTTGTCGCCGGGCTGCAGCAGCACGGTCACCGCCGTCCCGCACAGGCGCGCGCTCGGGTAGGCGGGGCGCAGGTAGGGGCGCATCAGGCCGACCCGGCCCATCGCCTCGTGGATCGTCGCCACGCCGAACTGCGACAGCGCGGCGACGGCCTCGGGGTCGGCGCGGGTGACCGACGTGCGGACGACCCCGATCTCGGTGTGTTCCATGGTTCTTCTCCCGGGGTCAGCGATCGGCGGCGCAGGGGCGGCCGGCCGCGGCGAGGCGGGCGGCGAGCCGGGGGTGGACGCGCAGGGCGTTGCCGGACCGGACCGCGGCCCGCTCCTCGCCGGAGAGGTACGGGGTGGCGTCGACGTACCGCCGGATGTCGTCGAAGTGGTGCCCGGTGTCCGGGTCGACGCCGCGGACGGCGCCGATCATCTCGCTGGCGAAGAGGACCGCCCGGCTGGGGATCACCCGGGTGAGCAGGTCGATGCCCGGCTGGTGGTAGACGCAGGTGTCGAAGAGGACGTTGTCCAGCAGCTCCTGCGGGTCCGGCCGGCCGAGCGCCATCGCCAGGCCCCGGAACCGGCCCCAGTGGTACGGCACCGCGCCGCCGCCGTGCGGGATCACGAACCGCAGCGTCGGGAAGTCGGCGAACAGGTCGCCCTGGACCAGCTGCATGAACGCCGTGGTGTCGGCGTTGAGGTAGTGGGCGCCGGTGGTGTGGAAGGCCGGGTTGCACGAGGTGCTGACGTGGATCATGGCGGGGACGTCGTACTCGACCATCGCCTCGTAGAGCGGGTACCAGCTGCGGTCGGTCAGCGGCGGGGCGGTCCAGTGCCCGCCCGATGGGTCGGGGTTGAGGTTGACGCTGACCGCGCCGAGTTCCTCGACCGCGCGGCGCAGCTCGGGCAGGCAGGTGGCGGGGTCGACGCCCGGCGACTGCGGCAGCATCGCGCCCATCGCGAAGCGGTCGGGGTAGAGCCGACTGACCCGGTGGACCAGGTCGTTGCAGATCCGCGCCCACACCGAGGAGACCTCGAAGTCGCCGATGTGGTGGGCCATGAAGCTGGCCCGCGGGGAGAAGACGGTCAGGTCGATGCCGCGCTCGTCCATCAGCCGCAACTGGTTGTCCTCGATCGCGCCGCGCAGGTCGTCGTCGGTGATGACCAGCTCGTCGGGGTCGGGCGCGTCGCCCAGGGTGCCGGCCGCCGCCACCTGCCGGTCCCGCCAGGCGGCCAACTGCGGTGGGGCGGTGGTGAAGTGGCCGTGGCAGTCGATGATCACGGGGGTCTCCTGGTAGTCGTGCGAGGTCGTGGGCCCGGTCAGGCCCGGGTGCCGGTGGGCCAGCCGGTGTACTGCTCGGCGAGGTACCTGCGGCCGGCCCGGGTGCCCGCCACGTTGTCGAGCTCGCCGAGTCGGCGGCGCAGGTCGAAGGAGGTGTCGCCGGGCTCGGTGTGCAGCAGCCGGGTCATCCAGGAGGAGAAGTTCTGGGCCCGCCAGATCCGCTGGAGGGCGCGCGGTTGGTAGTCGTCGAGCGCGCTGTCGCCCTCGCCGCCGAGGGCCCGCAGCAGGACGTCGGCGAGGACCTTCACGTCGTGCAGCGCGAGGTTGAGTCCGCGGGCGCCGGTCGGCGGCACGGTGTGCGCGGCGTCGCCGGCGAGGGTCAGCGAGCCCCAGCGCATCGGCTCCTGGACGAAGGAGCGGAACCGCAGCACGGTCTTCTCCAGCACCGGCCCCTCGGTGAGGCGGAAGCCGTCCTGCCCGGCCACCCGGGCCTGGAGGGTCTCCCAGATCCGCTCGTCGCTCCAGGCGTCGACCGACTCGTCGGGGGAGCACTGGAAGTACATCCGCTGCACCGTGGCGGTGCGCTGGCTGATCAGCGCGAAGCCGTGCCCGGAGTGGGCGTAGACCAGCTCGGGCGCGCTCGCCGGAGCCTGCGCCATGATGCCGAACCAGGCGAACGGGTACTCCTTGCCGTAGCGCACCCGCCGGTCCTCGGGCACCAGGTCGCGGCACATGCTGCGCGAACCGTCGGCGCCGACCACGTACCGGGCCCGGATCTCGCGCCGGCTCCCGTCGGGCAGGGTGCAGCGGACCCGCGGGGCGTCGGTGGTGATGTCGAGGACCTCGGTGTCCCCGATCCCGAACAGGACCGTGCCGCCGTCGCGCTCCCGGGCGTCGGCCAGGTCGGTGAACACGTCGGTCTGCGGGTAGAGCCAGGTGGACGCGCCCACCAGCTCCTTGAAGTCGATGCGGTGCGGCCGTCCGCCGAAGCGCAGTTCGATGCCCTGGTGCTCGTGGCCCTCGCGCACAACGCGGTCGGACACCCCGGTCTCGACCAGGTCCCGGGCGACGTCGGCCTCAAGGATGCCGGCCCGATGGGTGGTGGCGATCTCCTGCCGGGTTCGGGTGTCGACGACGACCGTGTCGACCCCGGCGCGGCCGAGCAGGTGGGCCAGCATGAGGCCGGCCGGACCGGCTCCGACGACGGCGACGGGTACCGAGGTGACGGTGTCGACGGTGGCCTCGGCCATGGGATCTCCTGAGCGGCTGCGCGGGTTCGGAACACCCCGAACGCTGGCATCCGCGACCTCCACCGGTCAGCACCACTTCCGCCAGGCGGAAGTCCGCTCTGGAATCGCCGGCTCAGAGCGCCGCGCCGGCCCGTCGGCCGAGTTCGTCGGAGATGCCGCGCACGGCCCGCAGCAGCGGCTCCCGCAGGCCGCGGGCGCGGCTCGCGCCGCTCGCCGCGATGACGATCCCGAGCGCGGCGCCGACCGGGCCGGTCCGGCCGATCCGCACGGGTGCGGCCACCGCGACGGTGCTCTCCGAGAGCTGGCGGTCGCTCACGAAGACCTGCTCGCGACGGATCCGGTCCAGTTGGGCGCGCAGGGTCTTCGGGTCGGTGACGGTGTGCGGGGTCCAGGCCCGCAGCGGCGCGTCCAGCACGGCCTCCTGGATGTCGCCCGGCGCGTGCGCCAGCAGCACCCGGCCCATCCCGGTGGAGCCGATCGGGAAACGCGAGCCGACCATGGTCACCAGCTCCACCGAGCGGTGTCCGGCGATCCGCTCGACGAAGACCAGCTCGGTGCCCTCGCGCACCGCGAGCTGGATGTTCTCGTGCGTCGCCTCGTACAGGTCCTGCATGAACGGCATCGCCACGTCGCGCAGGATCTGGCTGCGCGGGCAGCCCGAGGCGATCTCCCAGAGCCGCAGCCCGACGTGCCAGGAGCCGTCCTCGCCGCGCTCCAGGGCGCCCCACCCGGCGAGCTCCGCGACCACCCGGTGCGCGGTGCTCAGGGCGAGGCCCGTACGCTGTGCGATCTCCGACAGGGTCTGCGACCGGCAGTCGCGCCCGAACGTCGAGAGGACTTCGAGAACTTTTCCAGCCGCCGTGCTCCGGGTCGCGCTCACGCGGTCAGTGTCGCAGACAGGTATTGAGCCACCCGTTCACCCGTCGTAGCAGCGGCCGCCCACAAGGAGAACGACGTGTCCCGAGAGATCACCGGCCTGTCCTCGATGGCGACCAGGCAGCTCCTGGCCGAGCTGTCCGACCACCTCCGACGTGCCCACGGCGCGCAGGTGCGGTTCGAGTCGGCCGGCGGGGTCGAGGTCGCACGGCGGGTGCGCGAAGGAGCCGAGGGCGACCTGCTGGTGCTCGCCGAGGACGCGATGGCGGGGTTGGCGGGGGCGGGGCTGCTGGTCGGCGGCACGCTGCGCCCGCTGTGGGTCTCGCAGGTGGTCGCCGCTGTGCCCGAGGGGTCGCCGCTGCCCGCCCTCGCCTCGGAGTCCGACCTGCGGGCGGCCCTGCTGGCCGCACGGCGGATCGCGTACTCCACCGGCCCCAGCGGTACGGCGCTGGTCGAGCTGACGGGCCGGCTGGGTCTCGCCGCGCAGCTCGCGCCGCGGCTCGTCCAGGCGCCCGCGGGGGTCCCGGCCGGCAGCCTGCTCGCCTCCGGCGGGGCCGAGCTGGCCTTCCAGCAGCACAGTGAGCTGATGGATCTGCCCGGCGTGGCCGTGGTCGGTCCGCTGCCCGGCGACACCGCGATCAGCACGACCTTCAGCGGGGGTGTGCTGGCCGCCTCGACCGAACCGGTCCGAGCGGCCGGGGTGCTCGACCTGTTCGAGGCCGAGGAGCTGTGGGCGAGGGCGCGGGCCAAGGGCATGCGGGCCGCCCGGGACCTCGGTTGAGGAAGGAACGACGAAAGGGCCCTCGAGGACCGCATGGTCGCCGAGCTCACCGCCGAGGAGGTCGACCGCTTCCGCGAGGCCCTGAACTCCGCCTGGCGCGCCCTCTCGTGAACCGGGGCGCACGCGCATCCGGTTGACGACCGCGCTGTCCCCACGGGCGGGCCGGTGGGAGAACGCCGCTGTGGTCTCGCCGGTTGAGTCGCCGCTCGTGGGTCGGGCCGCGCTGCTGGCGTCATCGTGCCGGGCGGTGGATGCGGCAGCGGTCGGGCACGGCGGATTGGTGGCGGAGGTCCTTCACGTGCTCCGCGTCCGCAGTCGCCGCAGTATCCGGGCGTCCTCGAAGCCGACATCGTGGGCCGCGGCCTCAATGGTGGAGCCGTGACCGATGAGGTGTTCGGCGCGTTCCAGCCGGAGGGCCCGCTGATAGCGGAGCGGGGTGAGTCCGTCAGTGGCGCGGGTGCCGGGGGTCATGTCGGTTGTCTCCGGGTCGAAATGATCGTCCGTCAGCTGTCGAAGCCGAGGCCGAGGCGGTCGAGGGTGCGCAGCCAGAGGTTCCGTCGGCCCTGGCGCTGGTCGGCGCGGGTGAGGGACCATTGGGTGATGCCGATGCCGACGGAGCGGATCGGCTCGGGCGGGAAGGGCAGGGGCTTGCGCCGGACCATCTCCAGCTCGGTGCGCTCGGTGCGTTCGCCGGCCAGCAGGTCGAGCATCACCTCGGCGCCGAAGCGGGTCGCACCCACGCCCAGGCCGGTGTAGCCGGCGGCGTAGGCGACCCGGCCGGCGTGCGAGAGGTCGAAGAAGGCGCTGAACCGGGTGCAGGTGTCGATCGCGCCGCCCCAGGCGTGGCTGAAGCGCACGCCCGCCAGCTGCGGGAAGGTCTCGAAGAAGTGCCCGGCCAGCGTCGCGAAGGTCTGCGGCCGCTGGTCGTGCTCGGCGCGCACCCGCGCGCCGTAGCGGTAGATGACGTCGTAGCCGCCGAACAGGATCCGATTGTCGGTGGTGAGCCGGACGTAGTGGAAGTGGTTGTTGCTGTCGGCGAAGCCCTGGCGGTTCTGCCAGCCGATCGACGCCAGGCGCTGGTCCGTCAGCGGCTCGGTCATCAGCGCGTAGTCGTACACCGGGACGGTGTACAGGCGGTGGCGCCGCAGCAGCGAGGGGAACACGTTGGTGGCGAGTGCGACGCGCCCCGCGTGGACCTGTCCGTACGGGGTGCGCACCGCGATCCCGGCGCCGGACTCCGTGAGGTCGATGCCCTCGGTGTGCTCGAAGATCCGTACGCCCAGGCTCAGACAGGCCTGCTTGAGGCCCCAGGCCAGGCGCGCCGGGTTGACCATCGCGACGCCGTCCCTGTCCCAGACGCCGCCCAGGAAGGTCGGCGAGTTGATCTCGCCGCGCATGGCGTCTGCGTCGAGGACGGTCAGCTCACCGCCGTACTGGGCCGCGAGGGCGGCGTACTCGTGCAGCTCCTCGACCTGGTGGGGCTCGGTCGCCACGGTCACCGAGCCGGTGCGTTCCCAGTCGCAGTCGATGCCGTGGCGCTTGATCGTGTCCTCGATGGCCTGCAGGTTCTGCCGCCCGAGCTGTTCGAGCTCGGCGAGTTCGCCGGGCCAGCGCTGGTGGCCGTTGCCGAGGCCGTGGGTGAGGCTGGACTCGCAGAAGCCGCCGTTGCGGCCGGAGGCGGCCCACCCGATCTCCTGCGCCTCGATCAGTACGACGTCGAGCGAGGGGTCGCGCTCCTTGGCGATCAGGGCGGTCCACAGACCGCTGTAGCCGCCGCCGACCACGAGAAGATCACAGCGGGTGTCGGCCACCAGGGCCGGTGCCGCCTGCGGCCGACCCGGGTCGTCCAGCCAGAAGGCGAGCGGCTTGGCGTCCTGGAGCGAGCGGACGGGATCAACCATGGCGGTACTCCTACGGTGCAAGGAGGGGCAGGCCTCCGGGTCGCGCCATCAGACCGCCGCGCACCATCTAACGTCAACCATGTTGACATAAGACCTACCGGTGGTCGGAGGGCAGCCGGGCGGCGATCGCGTCGAGCAGCAGTTCCAGCGCGAACGGGTAGCCGCTCAGCTGCATGTCGGCGGCCAGCAGCGCGGCGGTGGCGGCGATGTTGGGGTGAGTGCCAGGGTCCAGGTGGGCGTAGCGGTACTGCCAGACGTCCAGGTCGGCGGCCTGGGCGGCGGCCGGCAGGGCCAGTGCCGCCGCGTCCAGGGCGGCGAAGGCGAGGCTCTGGTCGACCACGGCGTGGTAGATCCGTACCGCCTCCGGGTCCGGGAAGCCGGCCGATCGCAGCAGGCCGAGGATCGCTTCGACGGCCCGGGTCTCGTTGTCGCGCCCGGTCGTGCGGTGGGCCGCCAGCATGGCCGCCTGGGGGTGTGCCTGGTAGGCGGCGTGAATGCGCTGTCCGATGTCGCGAAGGTCGGTCCGCCAGTCGCCGGTCGATCGCCAGCCGTGCTGGGCGCGGCCGATCAGCTCGTCGGCGATGGCGAGCAGCAGGTCGTCGATGCCGCGGAAGTACCGGTAGATCGCGCTCGGATCGGCGCCGAGCGCGGCGCCGAGGCGTCGGACGGTGAGCGCCTGCGCGCCGTGCAGCCCGACCAGCCGCAGCGCGGTGTCGACGATGACCTGTTCGGAGAGGACCGTCCCCTGCTTGGTCGGTCTTCTGCGCTTCCGTTCCGGTGCGGGAGTCACTCGTTCGCTCATGCCGGGACCTTACGACAACGGCATTGACTTATGAAGGGGCTGGCGGGTTTCATGGCCTGCCACCGGCCGCTTCGGCCGCAAACCCCCACGTAGACGGCGGTGACCCGTTGGCAGACATGCGCAACGATGCGGGACCAGACTCGAGAACCCGGACCACCGGGAGCGCACTTACCACCGGTGGCACCCAGCCCGGGATGCCCAGGTCGCTCGGCATCGGTGGTGCGGTCGCGCTCGCCGCGTCGAGCACGGCGGCCACCAGCAGCATCGGCATCGGGCTCGGGCTGATGGCAGGAGTGGTCGGCCTGCACCTGCCGGCGATCATGCTGCTGGCGTTCCTGCCCGTGCTCGCCATCGCGGGTGGCTACGGGCGCCTCAACCGGGTCGCCCCCGACGCCGGCAGCAGCTACCGGTGGGTGGGCGCGGCGCTCAACCCCTGGCTGGGCTTCCTGACCGGCTGGGTCAACATCCTCGGCACGGTCGTCTTCATGGCCTACACCACCACGGTGACCGGCTCGGCGGTGATCCAACTGCTCGGCGCTGCGCGGGTGCACCGGGTCGCGGGCCTGTCCCTGAGCCCGGACTCGACGCTCCAGTGCACCGCCATCGGCATGGTCGTGCTGATCGCCTCGGCGCTGGTCGCCGTGCGCGGGCTCGATCTCGCCGCCCGGCTGCAGAAGTACCTGCTGGTCTTCGAGTACGCGGTCCTGCTCGGCTTCTGCGGATACGGGCTGTTCGCCGGCGACCAGCCGTTCTCGCTCGCCTGGTTCGATCCGTTCGCCATCCCCTCGCTCCACGCCCTCGCCCAGGGCATGGTGCTCGCGGTGTTCTGCTACTGGGGCTTCGAGTCGGTCTTCAGTGTGAGTGAGGAGGTCCGCGACCCGCGCGACGCCTCGCGCGGCGGCTTCATCTCCCTCACCGTGATGATGCTGCTCTTCGTCCTCGCCGGCACCGCCTTCCAACGCGTTCTCCCCATCGACGAGTTGGTCGGCAACGGGGCGCAGGGCCTGACCTTCTTCGGCAACCGGCTCGCCCACCAGCCGCTCGCCGCACTGCCGTTGATCGCCCTGACCTTCTCGGCGGCCGCCTCGCTGCAGGCCTCCGTCGTGCCCACCGCGCGCGGCATGTACGCGATGGGCCGCGACGGCACCCTCGGACCCGTCTGGACCCGCCTGCACCCCCGCTACCACACCCCCGCCGCGGGCACCCTGCTGATCACGGCACTCGCCGTCGCCCTCGCCCTGCTCTCGCTGGTCATCCCCACCGTCAGCTCCCTGATCTCCGCCACGGTCAACGCGATCGGCATCATCGTCGCCCTCTACTACGCCCTCACCGCCATCGCCGCCGCCGTCCACTTCCGGCACCTGCTGCGCACCTCGCCCGTCGAGGCGCTGCGGGCGGTCATCGCCCCGCTGCTCGGCGCGACCGTCCTGCTCGCCGTCGGCGGATACCTCGCCTGGAGCTTCTACGACTCCGCCGACCACTTCGAACTCTCCGCCGACAACGGCTGGTTCGAGCTCCTCGTACCGGTCGTGATGGTCGCCTCCGGCCTGCTGGCCGCCGCCTGGGCCCGCTGGCACCGCCGCTCGCCGTACTTCACCAGCGGGTTCGCGGCGGACGACGCCGACCTTCCACTCACCGCCTCCTGACAGCTGCCGCGCACGGCCCGCCCCAGGGCCGTGCCCCTCCCGCCGCGGTCTTCGAAGACCGCCGACCCGAGTTGGAGCACCGCCATGCACCAGGCTGACCTGGTATTCACCCACGGTCCCGTCCACACCGGTGACTCCGCCCGCACCCGCGCGAGCAGCCTCGCCGTGACGGGGGAGCGGATCACGGCCGTAGGCCACGACGAGGTACGCGAGCTGATCGGCCCGAAGACCGAAGTGGTCGACCTGCGCGGCAAGTTGCTGCTCCCGGGCTTCCAGGACTCGCACATCCACGCCGTCTACGGCGGCGTCGAACTCGCGCAGTGCGACCTGACCGGCACCACCGGTGTCGACGAATACCTGCAACGGATCCGCGAGTTCGCCGACGCCAACCCCGAGCGGGAGTGGATCACCGGCGGCGGCTGGTCGATGGAGAGCTTCGAGGGCGGCCTGCCGACCCGGCACCTGCTCGACTCCGTGGTCCCGGACCGCCCGGTCTACCTGCTGAACCGTGACCACCACGGCGCCTGGGCCAACACCCGCGCACTCGAACTGGCCGGTCTCACCCGGCAGAGCCCGGACCCGGCCGACGGCCGGATCGAGCGCGAGCCGGACGGCACGCCCAGCGGCGTCCTCCAGGAGGGCGCCACCGGCCTGGTCGCCCGCCTCGTCCCGCCGACCAGCGCGGCCGAACGGCTGACCGGGCTGCTGCGGGCCCAGGCACTGCTCCACTCGCTCGGCATCACCGGCTGGCAGGACGCCCTGCTCGGCGAGTTCAACGGCCAGCCCGACCCCTCGGACGCCTACCTCGCCGCCGCCCGCGACGGCTCCCTCACCGCCAGGGTCAACGGCGCCCTGTGGTGGGACCGCGACCGGGGCGCGGAGCAGATCCCGCAGCTGGTCGCCCGGCGGGCCGCGCTGCGCCACGGCCGCTTCCGGGCCGACTCGGTCAAGATCATGCAGGACGGCATCGCGGAGAACTTCACCGCCGCCCTGAGCAGCCCCTACCTCGACGGCTGCGGCTGCGCCACCGCCAACTCCGGCCTGAGCTTCGTCGATCCGCTGGCGCTGCGGTCCCACGTCAGCGAGCTGGACGCGCTCGACTTCCAGGTGCACTTCCACGCGCTGGGCGACCGCGCGGTCCGCGAGGCGCTGGACGCCGTCGAGGCCGCCCGGGCCGCCAACGGCCGACGCGCCACCCGCCACCACCTCGCCCACCTCCAGGTGGTCCACCCCGACGACGTGCCGCGCTTCGCCCAACTCGGCGCGATCGCCAACATCCAGCCGCTCTGGGCCGCCCACGAGCCGCAGATGGACGAGCTGACCATCCCCTTCCTCGGCCCCGAACGCGCCGCCTGGCAGTACCCGTTCGGCGCGCTGCTGCGCGCCGGGGCCACGCTCGCGGCCGGCAGCGACTGGCCGGTCAGCAGCCCCGACCCGATCGCCGGCCTGCACGTCGCGGTCAACCGGATGGAGCCCGGAGCCACCGACGGCCGGATCTTCCTGCCCGAGCAACGCCTGGACCTGGCCAGCGCCGTCGCCGCCTACACGGCGGGCTCGGCCCACGTCAACGGGCTGGACGAGGCCGGCACCCTGCGCGTCGGCGCCCTGGCGGACCTGGTGGTGCTCGACCGCGACATCTTCGCCGCACCGGCGGAGGAGATCTGCGCGGCCCGGGTGCTGCGGACCTACACGGGCGGCGCGCTGGTCCACATGGCCGAGTGAAGCTCCCTGAGGGTACGTCAGTTGTGCTGCCGGGCCCGCAGTCTGTTCAGGTTCTCCTCGAATCTTCGCGGGCTTGGCCGACGGCGGACTTCGGCTGCCACCACTCATGCGACCCCCTCGACTCGCCGGCAGCCACCGAGGCTCTCCCGAGGTGGAGCTTGCCGACGCGTAGGTGTTCGGTGCGAGGGTCGGCTTCTTGATGGTGAGCCATTCGCGAAGGTAGCGGGCCACGGTCGTGCGGCGGTTCTCGTGGACGCCGCGCAGCTCGCCGTCCAGGACGGCGGCCATCTCGCGGGATGCTGCGGCGTGGCCGGCGTGGCCGGCGAAGCCGCTCCTGCGGCGGACGCGGCGCCGGCCGTCCTCGCGGGCGAGGTCGACGGCGTGTGTCCAGGTGCCGACAACCACGGCGAGGCGGGCACGCTGACGATCCACTGCCCGAAGCAGGGCCCGCGGAAGCCCCGAGAACTTGACCGGATCCGGAACAAACCGATCGCCCGTGCGGCGATGCGCCCGTAAGGTGCGCGGGTCGGCGTGGCGGAGAGGCGGTTGGGAACGTGGCACCCAGGGCAGTGACGCGGGAGCGGTTGGCGGGTGCGGCGCGGGCCGCGCTGGGCGGCGGGCGGCGGTTGGCGGCGGTCGAGCGGATCGCGGGCGGCAGCAAGAAGGGCGTGTACCGCCTGGTGATGGACGATGCGACGACGGCGATCGCCTACCTGTGGGACGACGCCGAGAACTACTGGCCGGCGGCCGAGGGCGACGACGACCTCACCGACCCGTTTTCGCCCGGCCTCGGGCTCGGTCTTTTCGAGGCCGCGCACGCGCGGTTGGACGCACTCGGCGTCCGCGTTCCGACGATCCGTCTCGTCGATCGCGACGGCGCCCACTGCCCGGCCGACCTCGCGATCGTCGAGGACCTCCCGGGCGAGAGCCTGGAGGAGTTGCTCGCGCGCGACCGGCGCGCGGCCGCTGCGGTCATGGCCCGGCTCGCGCAGTCGCTGGAGGCGATGCGGGGCCACCGGGCACCCGCGTACGGCAAGGTGGCCGTGGTCGACGGAGGAGGGGCGTCGCGCGGTACGTCGTGCGAGGGGGTGGTCCTCGACCGTGCGCTGCGGGACCTCGCCGAGGCGGCCTCGCGCGATCCGCGGATCGCGGGCGCCCGCGACCGGCTGGAGGAGCGGCTGCTGGTCCTGGCGGCGGCGGTGCGGCCGCGCGCGGAGTACGCGGTCGTGCACGGCGAACTGGGGCCCGACCACGTGCTGGTGGACGCGGACGGGAACCCCGTGGCGATCGACCTTGAGGGCTTGATGTACTTCGACGTCGAATGGGAGCACGTCTTTCTGCGGATCCGCCTGCACGACGCCTACCAGCCGCTGAGGGTGGCCGGGTTGGACGAGGACCGGCTCGCGCTCTACCTGCTGGCACAGCGACTCTCGCTGACGGCGGGGCCGCTGCGGCTGCTCGACGGGGACTTCCCCGACCGGGCCTTCATGGCGGGCATCGCCGAGTACAACCTGAAGCGGGCGCTGGAACTGGTCCGCGCCTGAATGCCCGGATGTCTCAAATGGTCTTGCGGATCGGGGTTTCGTTTGGCGTGTTCCTGGCGAAGTACTTCAACCATGGGCTTGTCGCCGGTTGCCGGTCATCCTGCTGTCGCTGTCTTCCGTGAACCCCGAGGCGGTCGGCCCGTCCCGGTGCTGGGCCCTCGGGTCGATGCCGAGGCGAAGCGGACCGCGCGGGTGCTGGCCGGGCTGGCGAGCCACGCCAGACCTGTCGAGCGGAGCGTCGCGCTGCGGCAGGCCGCCGCGGCGGCTGGTGAGTTGGTGGTCGCGCTGTCGGCTCTGGCGCCGGCCGTGGCGGGTGAGGAAGTGCCGGCGGAGTCGACCAGCCAGTCGTACTTCCGGGTCCGTGAGGTGGAGCTGTCGGATCAGCAGGCCGCCCTGCATGGT
The DNA here is from genome assembly GCF_026340565.1 of Kitasatospora sp. NBC_01287. Taxonomy (NCBI): domain Bacteria; kingdom Bacillati; phylum Actinomycetota; class Actinomycetes; order Kitasatosporales; family Streptomycetaceae; genus Kitasatospora; species Kitasatospora sp. NBC_01287. Next base: position 2,510,245 of record NZ_JAPEPB010000001.1, on the reverse strand, counting down.
GCCCTGGTCATCCACCGCGGGCTGGACGATCTCGGTGATGCTCCGCTGTCAGGTGCCGATCTCGCGCTGGAGGTGGCCGGGATGCGCCAGTCGGTACTCGACCTCACCGGTGCGGCGCCCGGCGCCGACGCTGGCCCCGTGCCTGACCCGGTCCCCGTTCCTGACCCCGTGCCTGACCCGGTCCCGCTGGTGGCCGTCCCCGAGCCTGGCGCGGCGTTGTCGTTGGAGGCCGCGTGGAGCGCTCGGTGGCTGATCGGGCACCAGGTCCACGTCCTGTTCAACGTCTGCGCCGCGGTCGCCGTGGCCGACGCCACCCGCCTGCTGCGGGACGGCGACCGTGACGCCGCGCTGCTGCGGCTGGCGGACGCGACGGTCTACGTGCGTGGTTTCCCGGCGGCCATGACCCACGCCAGCACGATCCCGGCCGACTACTACATGGCGTCGATCCGCCAGACCATGGCGCCTCCGTCGGTGGACGTCCCGTTGAGCGGGCGCCAGCACCGCGGGTACAAGCTGTTCCGGGCGGCGATGAAGGACCTGCTGTCGGTGGTTCCCGACTCCTACGAGCACCTGGCGGCCCGCGCACCGGAGTTGGCCGAGGCACGGGGCGCGCTGCTGGAAGCCGACATCGTGGACGGCGAACGGCACGTCACCCTCGCGTACTCGATGGTGCACTTGCGTCGTTCAATCGCCCAGAAGCCCGAGGGCCCCGACAACGCCGTCGCCGAACTGCGGCTCATGCGCCATCGCCGCGCGGCCCAGTACGCCTCCCTGATCCGATTCGGGGACCACTACATCGCCGACGCCGTGGCCGGCCTGCGCCACGCATGAGTCCGCGCGTTGGTCCGCGCGTCCGCCGCCGCCCGCACCCCGGCAGGAGACCCTGATGCCCGAGACGACGCCCGCCACGACGTCAGCCACCACTCCGAGCACCGGTGCCGCCGCTGACTGGAGGCTGGCCCCGGCCGATGCCGACGCGTGCGCGCGGCTGGCCCGCATCCTGTGCGCCGGCGGGCACGACCAGGTCGACAGCCCCGACTGGGTGGCCCGCGCCCGGGACGCCTGGGAGGACCTTCCGCTACCGCTGCGCCGCGCGGTGCGCCGGTTCCGGAGGCACTCCGGAGCGCGGGGCACCCTGGTGATCGGCGGCCTGCCCGTCGATCAGGTGGCCCTGCCCGCGACACCGGCGGTCCCCGGCTCGGTGCAGCGCCGGGCCACCGTCCCGGCCGCGCTGCTCACCATGGTAGCGTGCGGGCTCGGCGAGCCGCTCGCCTACCTGGCCGAGAAATCCGGCGCCCTCGTGCAGGACGTCGTGCCCGTGCCCGGGCAGGAGACCTTCCACGGCAACGCCGGATCGGCGCCGCTCTCCTTCCACACCGAGAACGGCTTCCACCCCCACCCACCCGACTACGTGGTCTTCCTGTGCCTGCGCGCCGACCACGACCGGACCGCCGGCCTGCGCACCGCCGGCATCCGCCAGGCCCTGCCGCTCCTCACCCCGGCCGGCCGCCAGGCCCTGTTCGCACCGGAGTTCATCACCACACCACCACCCTCCTTCGGCCCCGACACCACCACGGACGGGCCCGGGGTCGAGCCCCGACCGGTGCTGTCGGGAGCGGCCGAGGATCCCGACATCCGGATGGCCCAACTCGTCACCACCCCGCTCACCCCGCGGGCCACCGCGGCGCTGGCCGAATTCGGCCGCGCCTGCGAGGCGACTGCCCGCACCCTGCGGCTGACTCCCGGCGACCTGGTCGTCATCGACAACCGCGTCACCGTCCACGGCCGCACCGCCTTCCACCCCCGCTACGACGGTGCGGACCGCTGGCTGCAACGCACCTACGTCACCACCGACCTGCGCCGCTCCCGCGACCACCGCCCCCACGACGGGCACGTACTCGCCCGCTGACCAGCCCGAAGAGCAGTCCGCTGCACACGACCGGCTTCCTCGCCGGCCGCGTCCCCACCGACAACGGACATTCGACGGGACCTTCGATGACTCGGCGGTGCGGGCGCGGTCAGACCTTGATGACCGTGAGCCGGCTGCCGCATCCGTCGGACATGGCTCGGACTGGTAAAGTTCGCCGCGTCCTCGGCCGGTGGCATGGCATGAAGCACCCGAGCCGGCCTGGCGGCCGACCTTGCGGTGCTTCGGTAATTTCCAGGTTCGGGGCAGCGGCGTGGGTGGCTTCTCGTAACCTCGGTGCCATGGACCGCGCTGTTCCTCACCGTGCGAACTACCCCGCAGACCCGCCGTCACCCACTGATGACGGCCCCTGGCGGCGCCTTGCCGTGTACTCCTATCTGAGTGCTCCCGAGCGCCTTGAGTATCTGGCCGTGATGCGGGTCTTCTGCTCGACCCTGCTCGCGGACCTGGCCGTGCCGGACGTGCTGGCCAAGATCGCTCGGGACGGGGCGTGGCGGGGGCAGCTCGACGCGGACGTCCTCATGGCGCGGCTGGAGCAGTTGGTGAAGTGGGGGAACCTGCTGCGCAGCAGTCACACCGTGAAAGCCGCGAGCATCGCCGAGTACCAGCGCTCGCGTGCCCGCTACCAGGTCTCGAAGCCCGGTGAGCAGGTGCAGCGCGACGCGGAGCAGGTGCTGGCGAGCGCGGACGCGGCGCGCGAGGTCAGCAGCGAGCTGCTGGCGCTGGTGGACCGTGGCCTGCGGGAGATCGTCGCGGCCCTCGGCGCCCCGGGCGGTGTCGATCCGCAGGAGGCGCTGGAGAAGACCAGCACGCTGTTCGTGCAGTTCGCCGAGTTCGCCGAGTCGGTGCGGGACTTCTACGCCTACCTCGGTCAGGTCCTGGCGCGGTACGACCTCGATGGTGCCGAGTACCAGGGCTTCAAGGAACTGCTGCTCGACTACGTGGAGGCGATCACCGAGGAGGTCGCGTTCCGGTCGCCGAGGATCGCGGCCACCTTGGCCCGGCTCTGGCCCGAGCTGCCGGAGTTCCTGGAACTGATCGGTGCTCATGCGACCGGGCTGGGCGCGCCGGCCGGCGGACTGCCCGAGACGCGGGTGCAGCGCAGCCGTGGGCGCGAGTTGGCGGACTGGGAGGGCCTGCGCGGCTGGTTCGTGGACACGGACGGGCGGGGAAGCCAGGTGGACCAGCTGCGGGACGCGACCCTTCGCGCCCTGCAGTCGCTGCTGGCCAACGCCAAGCGGATGCTGCGGTCCGCGGCGGGGGAGATGTCCCGCCGCCGCGATCTGCTGCGGCTGGCGGCGTGGTTCGACGCGGCCGGCCCCGAGGACGCGCACGATCTGGCGGTGGCCGCGTTCGGGCTCTACAGCGCGCGGCACCTGGGCGTCGCACCGGACCCCGACGGCACCGTGCCCGCGTACGTCAGCTGGTGGAGCGGTCCGGCCGTCGAGGTGCCAGTGGCGCTGCGCGAGCGCGGCAGCCGCGCACAGCGGGGCCGCACCGCCGCCGTCGAGGACCACTCCGAGCAGAAGGCCCGCCTGCTCGCGCAGGCCCGTGGGCAAGCCCTCGCCCGCCAGGCGGCCGCCGACGAACTCCGCAGCGCGTCAGGGCGGTTCGGCCAGTTGCGGTTGAGTTCCGCCGCCATGGGCCTGCTGCTGGAACTGCTCACCTCGGCGCTCGGCAACTCCAGGCTGCGGTGGGCGGGCCCGAGCGCGGCGCCCGCGTTCGGCCTGGAGGACGCGCAGGCCGTCGATGCCGAACTGGACCTGCGCCTGACGCTGAGCCGGGTGGTGGGCACGGCCACCGTGCTGCGCTCGGTGGATGGGGAACTGACGGTGGAAGACCTGGAGATCGCGATCGCCGCGTTCGGGAGCGCGGCCGACGAGGAGGTGAGCGCGTAGTGGCGCTGCTGCCCTCCGCCCACGACGTCGCGCTCGCAGCCGAGCGGCGCAGCGCCGCCCGGCTGCTGCTGCGCCACCCGCTGGTCACCGCCGACGGGCCGCACGCCGACGCCTTCCCGCTGGTGCGCCGTCACGCCGACTGGCTGGTGCAGCGGTTCCAGCAGGTGCTCGGGTACCGGCTCCTCGTTGAGGCCTCCTACGCGCGGCTCTTCAAGGCCGGCCTCGGGCCGGGGTCCGGTCACCGACTGGAGCGGTCGACCGGCACGCCGTTCACCCCGCGGACCTATGCCTACCTGGCGCTGGCCCTCTCCGTCCTGGTGACCGCGGCGGAGCAGGTGCTGCTGTCCCAACTGGTCGCCGATGTCCGTGCGGCCGCCGCCGATGCCGGCCTCGCCGTCGAGGATTCCGGTCGGCTGGTGGAGAAGCGGACCCTGGCGGCCGCGCTGCGGCAACTCGTCGAGTGGGGAGCGCTGACCGAGACCGAGGGCAGCGTCGGCGCTGTCGCCGCGGAGGCGGGCGGTGAGGCCCTGCTGACCGTCAACCGGGAGATCGCCCGCGCGATCGTGGCCGGGCCGCTGACGCAGAGCAGCGACGGCGCTGACCTCGTGCTCCGGTCGGCCGATCCCGGATTCGGCGGACCGCGCACCTACGTGCGTCGCCGGCTGGTCGAAACCCCCGTCGTCCATCTCGACGACCTCACCGAGGCGGAGCGCGACTGGCTGCGGACCCGGCAGCGGCGTGAGGCCGAGGCGTTCTTCGAACTGCTCGGGCTGGAAGCCGAGATCCGGGCCGAAGGGGTCGCCATGATCGACCCGGACGACGAGCTGACCGATCTCCGGCTCCCGGGCACGGGGACGGTCGCCCAGGCCGCACTGCTGCTCGCCGACCGGCTCGTGAGGCGGCTGCGGCCGCGGGAGGCGGGGCATCCGGCGGTCGGCGGTCGACTGACGATCGGCGTGCCGATACCGCCAGGGCTGGTCGGCGAGATCCTCGACGAACTGGTCGAGCAGTACGGGCAGCGTGCCAACTGGCAGCGCGGCTACCTGGAAAGCCCGGCCCTGCTGCGCGCCGACGTCCTCGAACTCCTCAGCCGGATGCGGCTGGTGGCACCGGCGGGGCCGCTGCGCGCCGACGGCCACGGCGTGCCACCGCACTACGGGACCGCTGCCACCGACGGACGGGCGGTCACCGACGTCTCCGCGGCCCGTGCGGCCGTGCCGGGTGAGTGGGTGCTGCTCGCCGCGGCCGGCCGCTACGCCACGACCGTTTCGCTCAAGCACGTCGACAAGCACGCCGACAAGCACCTCGACAAGCACGTCGACACGTATGCCGAACAGCGGGCACCGCAGCCCGACCGACAGGGAGAGCCTTCCTCGTGAACCGCCGTCCGGCCCAGCCCGTGCCGCAGCACTCCGCCCCGCACCGCTTCCGGCTGGGCCGTGCCGGGATCCTCAACGTCTGGCAGTACGACCAGCAGGAGTTCGAGTTCGGCGAGGGCCGCCTGCTGCTTCGCGGCAAGAACGGCGCCGGCAAGTCCAAGGCCCTGGAGATGCTGCTGCCCTACCTGCTCGACGGTGATGCCCGCGCCCTCGACGCGACGGGGACCGGCCGCACCACCCTGGCCTGGCTCATGCTCGACGGCTTCGAGCAGACCAACCGCCTGGGCTATCTGTGGGTCGAGTTCCGCCGGACCGACGAGGACGGGGCCGAGCGGTACCTGACGGTCGGCGCGGCCGTGCGCGCGTCGAAGTCCACGAACGTGGCCACACCCTTCTTCTTCACGACCACGATGCGGGTCGGCGAGGACCTCCAACTGGTCGAGTCGGGCCAGCCGCTGGCGCTCGACCGGCTGCGGGCCGCCGTCGGCGCGGGCAACGTGCTGGACAGCGCCCGCGACCACCGGACCAGGGTGGCGCGCGAGTTGTTCGGGCTGAGCGACGCCTCGCGGTACCGCAACCTGGTCCATCTCCTGCACCGGCTGCGCCGCCCGACGATCGGCGACCGCATCGAGTCCGGTGGACTGGTGACCGTGCTCGGCGAGACCCTCCCGGCGCTGGACGACGACGTGATCGACAGCGTCGCCCGGAACCTCGACGATCTCGACAGTGTCCGCAAGGACCTCGGGCGCCTGGAACGGACCGATGAGGCGCTCCGCCGGTTCCTGGGCAACTACCGCGGCTACCTCCACGGTGCCCTGCGCCGGCGCTCGGACGAGGTCGTCGCGGAACTCCACAAGCTCACCGAGCGGCGACTGGCGGCCGGCGAGATCGGCCGGCGAGCGGCCGAGTTGCGCGGTGAGGCGAGCGAAGCCAGGGGCCGCCACGAGCAGTTGGTGGAGGAGCAGGACGCGGCCGAGGCGGAGCTGGCCACCCTCCGGGCGAGCAGCGGCTACCGGAGCCTGTCCGAACTCGGCGAGCGGCGGCGCACGGTCGAGGCGGTCCATGCGACGGCCGGGGCCAGCTTCGCGGCACTGCGACTGGCGCACGACGCGCGGTCGGCGGTCGGCGCCGCGCTCACCGCGGGCGCGGGCCGCACGGCCGGTGAGCTCCGCGAGCTGGGCACGGCCCACCGTGAGCTCCGCGAGCTGGCCGAGCGCTCCGGGCTGGCACCCGCACACCTCGGCGATCCGGTCACGGGCTCCCTCTCGGTTCTCGCCGTCGCGGCCGAGGACGAGTGCACCGATCCGGACGGTGGCACCGAACTCCTGCGCGGCGAGCGCGTGGCGGCCTTCGACACCGCCGCGGTGGCCGCCGCCCTGCGCTCCTGGAACGCTCAACTCGCCGCCGCCGAGCCGGTGATCAAGAGCCGGCTCCGCGCGGTCGCGGAACTCGGCTCGCTGCTGGACGCGCTGCGCGGGGCGGAGCAGCGGGCCCGGGAGGCCGACACCGCGTACGAGCGGCTGGCGGAGCAGGCCCAGGCCGAGGCCGAGCGCGTGACGGAGCGTCAGAGCACGGTCGTCACGCGGGGGGAGGAGTACGCGGGCGCGGTCCACGAGTGGGCGGCCCTGCTGACGGCCCGGTCCGGTGTCCCGCTCGGCCCGGTGACCGAGGTGGTTCGCCGCGACCTTTCCGCGGAGACCCCTTTCGAGGAGCGGACGCTGCCCGCCTCGATCGGGGACGAGGTGGCCTCAGCCGCCTACGGAGCCCTTGAGGTCCATCGGCAAGCGCTGGCCGAGCAGCGCGACCAGGCGGCCCTGGTGGCCGGCGGCCTCGCCCGCACGCTCGATGCCCTGCGGGCGGAGAAGGCCGACTGGGGGCGGCACAGTGACCCGGTGCCCCCGAAGCCGCCGCTGCGGGACGCCCCGCGGCTGCCGGACAGCGGCGCCCCGCTGTACCGCCTGGTGGACTTCTCGCCGGACCTGACCGAGGCCCAGCAGGCCGGAGTCGAGGCGGCGCTGGAGGCGGCCGGGCTGCTCGACGCCTGGGTCTGCGCGGACGGTGTCCTGCTCGATCCGCACACCCGGGACACCGTGCTCACCCCCACCGCGCCGGTCGACGGCTGGTCGCTCGCCCACGCCCTGCGCCCGGTTCCCGCGGCCGGCCACGGCGTCACGGCCGCTCAGGTGGCCCGCCTCCTGTCGGCGGTCGCGCTCGCGCCGGGAGGTTCCCCGCTCAGGGCGGCGGCAGGCGGTGCGGTGAGCACCGACGGCCGGTGGCGGCTCGGCACCGCGGGCGGTGCCCACACCAAGCCGGTGGCCGAGTTCGTGGGCGCCGAGGTGCGAGCCGGGACCCGGCGCCGGCGCATCGCCGAACTCACCTCCCGCATCAGCGAAGTCGAGTCCGAGGCGGAGGTGGCCCGGTCCCACGCGCAGGAGTTGACGGAACGCCGGGACGCCCTCGACGACCTGCTGCGACGCGCGCCCACGAGTGCGCCCCTGGCCGGGGCCTGGGCGCGGCTGGAGGAGGCCGAGCGGATCGCCGCCGATCTGCGCCAGGCCGCCACGGTGGCGGGCCGCGCCGCCCAGGACGCCCGGGCCGGCTCCGTCGACGCCCGCCGTCACGCCGAGGCCGCCGCCACCGCGCACGCCCTGCCGGCCGACCAGGGCGCGCTGCTCATGGCACGCGCCGCGCTGGACGGCCTGGCCGACGGCACCAGGCGCCTGCGCCGCCGGGTGGCGGACACCGCCGAGGGCACGGCCGCCCACGAGCAGGAGCGCCGGCGCTACGACCGGGCTCGCAGCGCCCTGGAGGCGGCCGGACTCGAGTACGGCCGGAGGGCGGCGGAGCTGGCGGCGGCCCGCCGGGAGATCCGCACGCTGGAGGGCGCCGTCGGGGCCACCGAGCAGGAGATCCTCGACGAGGAGCAGACCGCCGTGCGGCGCCTCGACGCGATCGGCAAGGAACTGCCCACGGCACGGCGCAAGGCCGAGCAACTGCACGACGACCTGGTCCGCGCCGAGCAGGACGAGGGGACCAGGCGCGCCGAACTCGCCACCCAGGAGGAGGCGGTGATCCGTCGCGGGCGCGCTCTGCGCACGGCGCTGGCCACGCCGGACATCGCGCGTGGAGCGGAGCTGGGCGGCCACCTGGGCGAGTTGTCGATCCCCGATCCCGCGCACGAGGACGCCAGGGCCAGACTGAAAGCCCTGCAGCGGCTGGTCGAGGCGGTGGACCGCAGCCTCGACGCGCAGCGGCGCGACGTCTCCGACACCGCGCTGCTCAACCGGTTCAGCGAGCTGCGGGACCAACTCGCGGGCGGCTACGACGCCACCCTGGAGGAGCCCGACGGCATCAAGGTCTGCCGCCTCGTCGACGACAGCGGCCCGCACGACGTGGCGCTGGTCGGCGAACGCATCGCCACCCAGGCCGCCGACGCGCGAGCCCGGTTGACCGACCGCGAGCGGGAGGTCTTCCAGCGGTTCCTCACCGGCGAGTTGGGCGACCACCTCTCCTCGCAGATGCTGGCCGCCGGGGCGCTGGTCGACGCACTCAACGCCACCCTGCACTCCGTGCGCACCTCGCACGGGCTCGGCGTCGAGCTCGACTGGCGGCTGGCCGACACCGTCGACGCGGACGTTCGGGCCGCCGTCGACCTCCTGCGCAGCCCGTCCGGCCTGCGGACCCGCGAGCAGTCGGAGCAGCTGCGCGAGATCCTGCAGCGCCGCATCGAGGACGCGCGCCGCGCGGACCCGGCGGTCGGCTACGCCGCCCATCTGCGGACCGCGCTCGACTACCGGTCGTGGTTCACCTTCCAGCCGTGGGTGCTGGACGAGTCCTCCGCCGCCCGGCGCAGGAAGTTCACCGGGCGCACCGGGCTCAGCCAGGGCGAGCAGCGGGTCCTCTCCTACCTCGCGCTCTTCGCCGCGGCCGCCGCGCAGTTCACCACGCTGGCCGAGAGCGCCCCGCACGCACCTCGGCTGATCCTGCTGGACGACGCCTTCGCCAAGGTGGACGAGCCCACCCACGCCCGGCTCGGCCGCATCCTCGTCGATCTCGACCTCGACTTCGTCCTCACCAGCGAGCGCCTGATGGGCAATTGGCCCGATGTGCCCGCGCTCCAGATCTACGAGTGCCTGCGCGACCCGCAGGTCCGCGGCGTCGCGACCCTGCACTACGTCTGGAACGGACGCAACCGCCGGCTGGTGAGCGTGTGACCCTGCCCGCGCAGGCCATGGGCTTCCTGGCGCAACCGGCCCTCGGCCGGATCTGGACGAAGGTCCGCGACCGGCTGGAACGCAACGGACTCCAGCCGGCCGGCAGCGTGCGGCTGGAGAGCCTCACCGCGGCGGAGCGTGAGGCGCTGTCGCTGCTGCTCGGCCGCGGGATCACCGGTGCCACCGCCGTGATCCGGCTCGCGGACCTGGACGCCCGACTGCGGTCCACGGCCGCGGGCTGCGGTCTGGTCACGGCCGTGGAGGAACTCGGACCGCCACTGACCGACCGGCGCGCCGAGCGGGACACCGGTCGGCAGGCGCGCGCCTCGCTCCGGGCGGCGGCCGAGGCGGCCGTCGCCGGCTCACCGCTCGCCGGCCAGGAATGGGTGAGCGGTTGGCTGGACGACCTCCGCCGCGGCGGTGCCCTGGGCAGGCTGCTCCCGGAGGAGGCGGCGGGCCTGCTCCGTCAGGCGGTCCAGGTGCTCGGCCTCCTCCGCCCGGGCCGGGACGAGGAGGTGACGCCGTACGGCCGCGGGGAGCTCGCGACCCGGGTGACCGGCACCGCACACGGGTTGGACGACGACACGGCCCTGTCCCGGTTGGTCCTCCGGGGCCTCGCGCGGTCCGTGGGCGGCGAGCCGCCGGAGCACGCGCCCGGTCGCCGCGCCCTGTGGCGCTCCGCCTCCGTGATCCCTGACGAGGTGTCGAGCACCGTGCTGACCTACGGGCTGCGGCCGGCGGGCCAGGGGTGGCGCCGGCGGGCTCTTCGGGAACGGGCGGACCATCACGCCGAGACCCACCTGACGCTCCGGGAACTGCGTGCCCTGGAAATCGTCCTGCCCTCGGAGACCCCGGTGTACATCTGCGAGAACCCCCGGGTGGTCGAGGCCGCGGCCGAGGCCCGCTGCGCGGCCACCGTGGTCTGCACCTCGGGCAGCGCCTCCACCGTCGTCCTCGAACTGATCGACACCCTGGCGGCAGCGGGCCTGCCGCTGCTCTACCACGGAGACTTCGACTGGCCGGGCATCGCCCTCGCCAACCGCCTCATCCGGCGCTGCGCGGCCCGACCGTGGCGGATGGCGGCTCATGACTACGAGCGACTCGCCGCCCACGTCCGGTCGCAGGGGACCCCGCCGCTGCCACTTGCCGGCGCTCCCGTGGAGGCGAGCTGGGACGCGGATCTCGCCGCCGCCATGTCGGGGCTCGACGCGGCCCTGCACGAGGAGTCGGCGCTCGACTGGCTCGTGGCCGACCTGGCGCCGGAGGACTGACGGCAGCGAGGCCGGCCGTTGAGGACGAGGACGAGGACGAGGACGAGGACGAGGACGGGGGCGAGAGCGAGGGCGGGTTGAGGATCGGCCGCCGTGCCTGAAGGCGGCCGGCCGGGTGGGTCAGGTGTCGGCGGCTTCCTGGGAGGGCTGGGAGCGGCGGAGGTGTTCGTTGATGCGCAGCGCTTCTTCGAGTTGGTCTTCGAGGATGATGATGCGGCAGGCGGCGTCGATGGCGGTGCCCTGGTCGACGAGGTCGCGGGCGCGCATGGCGATGCGTAGCTGGTAGCGGGAGTAGCGGCGGTGGCCGCCCTCGGAGCGTAGGGGGGTGATGAGGCCCTGTTCGCCGAGGGAGCGCAGGAAGCCGGCGGTGGTGCCGGTCATCTCGGCGGCGCGGCCCATGGTGTAGGCGGGGTAGTCGTCGTCGTCGAGGGAGTCGGGGGTGTGCGGTCGAATGGTTGCCGTGGTCACTGCACCTCTTCTTGTTGTGTCGGGGACGCGTCGAGGGGCCCCGGGGCCATTGCGGCACCGGGGCCCCGAAGGGGTTAACACCATCTACCAGCCTGTGGCCGGCTTTCTTGTATCCGCACGGCCCCGGGGGAGGGGGCATGCGGGGATCGCGTATGCGTGACCGGAAACCACCGTCCTTGCCTTGGGGTCTTCGGAGTCCGCCCGGGTGAATTCCTCACGGGCCGGGCGATCCTGATGGCGCTCTGTCCCTCCGTTCATCCTCTGTACTGACCGGGTACTGCGATGTCGCCGGCACTGAGAACCAGCCGGTTACTGCTGTGGCGGTCCTGATGGTCCGCCCGGTCCGGCAGCCAGCCCCGTTGCCCGTCCTGCTCACCTGCTCGGCTTGGAACCCCACTGCCCGGACTCCCGGCACGCGCGCCCGCAGCCTTGGCGCCTTTACCGGGATACCTCGTCATGCGACTGCTGGTACTGCCCAACTCAACTTCACTTGCTGGTACTTCACCTGCTGAACTGCTGTTGAACTGCGCTTGCTGAACTGCGCCCATTCCGGGCGGCGGCCCCTGATGCCTGCGGGCCGCCCGGCCCGGCCGCCGATCCTGTCGCCTTGCTGCACCATCGCTGGCTTCAGGATCCCGCAACCGTGCCGACCTGCGCACTTCTGTACTGACGCCCGCCAGTTCGTGTCTGGCGGGTACCGCTTGACTGCGACTACGAGAGAAACACTAATCAAGCAGCCGGGCAATGTCTACTACAGCGAGCACAGATTTTGCGGTGTCCGCCAGGAAGGTAGTCTGCGCCCCGCGTGGGAGCGGGCGGGCGGTGGGCGGGGGCCGCGCTGGTGAGGCCAGGCGGGTCCGGCCCTGCGGCCGCGCCCCGGGGCTGAACGGATTCGTGGACCCCACTTTGACGCAATTGATTCGCGTTAGGATGGGTGACATGAGTCCCCGAGCCGGAGCGCGCCCCGGCGGGCGCAGTGCGCGCGTTCAGCAGTCCGTGCACCGGGCTGCGCGGGAGCTGGAGGCCGAGGTCGGCCGCGCCGCGCTCACGGTGCCGTTGATCGCCGCTCGGGCGGGGGTGACCCCCTCGACGGTGTACCGGCGCTGGGGGGATCTGCAGGAGCTGCTCTCCGATGTCGCGGTGGAGCGGCTGCGCCCGGACGCGCCGCCGGCCGATCTCGGCAGTCTGCGGGCCGATCTGGCGGCCTGGGCCGAGCGGTTCGTCGAGGAGATGGCCGCGCCGGCCGGGCGCACCTATGTCCGGGACGCGGTGGCCGGCGACCCGGCGGGCGGCGCCGCCGCCCGCTGCTCCGACTACGCCGCCGAGCAGTTGAAGACCATCGGCGCCCGTGCCGCCGGGCGCGGCGAGGCGGTGCCCGGTGTGGAGGCGCTGCTGGACGGCGTGGTGGCGCCGATCCTGTACCGGATCCTCTTCCGCCCCGAGGGCCTGACGGCTGCCTACGCCCGCAGGCTGGTGGAGGCGGCGCTCACCAGGGCCTGACGAAAAGCTAAGCGATTGCGTTAGTGGTTCGCCCCGTGCGAGCATGACTAAGGCCAAGTATGTGCCTTAAGCGCCTCGGAGGACCCATCATGACCGCCACCACCCCGCCGCAGGAGACCGCGACCTCGACCTCGACCGTGACCGCCACCTCCGAGGCCTGGGACCTCGGCGAGGTCGTGATCCACCGCATCGACGAGATGGCGCTGCCGCCGCAGACGGGCCCCTGGCTGCTCCCCGGCGCCACCGCGGAGGTCCTCGACGAAGCGCCCTGGCTGCGCCCCGACTTCGCCGACGCCGACGGACCGCGACTGGCCAGCCACACCTTCGCCGTGCTGATCGGCGGCCTGCGCGTCCTCGTGGACACCGGCATCGGCAACGGCAAGGTCCGGGCCAACCCGGCCTGGAACGACCTGCGCACCGACTACCTGGAGCGCCTCGCGGCGGCCGGGTTCCCGGCCGAGTCGGTGGACCTGGTGATCAACACCCACCTGCACACCGACCACGTCGGCTGGAACACCGAGCTCAGGGACGGCAGCTGGGTGCCGACCTTCCCGCGCGCCCGCTACCTGACCAGCCGGGCCGAATGGGACTACTGGGCCGCCGCCGAGATGGACGAGCACCGCGGCCAGATGTTCCGCGACTCCGTCCACCCCGTCCGCGACAGCGGGCAGTTCGACCTCGCCGACGTCCCCGAGCAGGGGCACGAGGTGGTCGACGGCCTGCGGCTGATCCCCGCTCCCGGCCACACCCCGGGCCAGGTCGCCGTGGAGCTGCGCGGCACCGGCCGGCCGGCGCTGATCACCGGCGACAGCATCCACCACCCCGTACAGCTCTCCCACCCCCACCTGACCAGCTGCGTCGACATCGACCCCGAGCAGGCGGTGCGGACCCGCGGCCGGCTGCTCGCGGGGCTGGCCGACAGCGACGCGCTGCTGCTCGGCACCCACTTCCCGCACCCCACCGCGGGCCTGGTCCGCAGCCACCACGGCCGCTACCGCCTGCTGCCCGCGCCGAGCACCCCCGGGCGGGCGTGACGAGCGCCACCAGCGCGTCGATGCCAAGCGGTGCGTCGAGGTCGAGCGGTGCGTCGAGGTCGAGCGGTGCGTTGACGTCAGGTGGTGCGGGCCGGGGAGCCGGGGGTGGCGGGCTCCGGCCGGGGCCCGTAGGTCGCGCGGAGCTGTTCGGCGAAGGCCGCGGCCGCGGCGGAGAGCTTCCGGGCGCGCGGTAGGACCAGCGAGACGGTGAAAGTGGCGTGCGGCAGCACCGGCACGAGCCGGTGCCGCTGGTCGGCCGGCGCGGACGAGGGAGCCAGCAGTGCCAGACCCAGGCCCGCCCGGACGAGTTCGCACACGGTGGCGACGTCCGCCACCTCGACCACGATCCTGCGCGTCAGGCCGTGCGCCGCGAAGAGCGAATCGACGCTCATCCGACTGCCCCAGCCGTCCGGGACGTCGAGGAAGGGCTGGTCCACCAGGTCGGCCAGCGGCACCGGTCGCCGGTCGGCCAGCGGGTGGCCGGGCGGGCAGGCGAGCAGGATCGGTTCGTGGTGAAGCGCGATGGCCTCGACCTCGGCCGGATGCGGACCGTGCAGTGCCGCCAGCGCGAGGTCGAGCCGGTTGTCGGCGACCGCCTGGACCAGCCCCCGGGATCCCTCGGGATGGGTCTGCGGCTCGATCCGGATCGAGGGCCGCTCCGCGTGGAAGCGGGCCAGCGGGGCCGCCACGTCGATTCCCGGCAGTGAGTGCATGATGCCCAGGCGGATCGTGCCGCGGGTGCCGTCGTTGACCGCGGCGACGGCCTCACGTGCCGCGCGGGCCGCCGCCAGGGTGCTGCGCGCCTCGCCCACCAGCACGGCCCCCGCCTCGGTCAACTCCACCCTGCGCGTGGACCGGTGGAAGAGCTGCGCCCCCAGATCCGCCTCCAGCGACCGCACCGAGACCGACAGGGCCGACTGCACCACGTGGACCCGCGCCGCGGCCCGGGTGAAGCTCCCCGTCTCGGCGACGGCCAGGAAGTGCTCCAGGTGCCGCAGTTCCATGCCCCACCCTCCGGCCCCGCCGCCGGATCGACGCCCAGCACCAATACCAAGCATCAATGCACAGCGGAGATCAATCCGATCGGAATTCTTCGTTGGCCAGCATAAGCGGGTCGGCCCCAGGCTGGATCCGCGGGCGTGACCGCCCGCGCCGCCAGGCCCCAACGTCCTTGAGAGGCTCCCCGCATGAGCACCGTTCAGATCGATCCTTCGGGCCGAGCGGTCCACTACGTCCGCAGCGGTCCGCGCGGGGGAGTCCCCGTCGTCCTGCTCCACGCGGCCGGTCTGGACCGGGGCTACTGGGACCGGCAGCTGGTGGCCCTGCACGACGCCTACGACGTGGTCGTACCCGATCTGCCGGGCCACGGCGCCACTCCGGGCGAGCCGCGGGACTGGACCCTGGAGCAGCTCACCGCGACCCTCTCCGGCTTCCTGCACGCCCTCGACATCCGGGTTGCCCACCTGGCCGGAGTCTCGCTGGGGGGCATGCTCGGGCAGTCCCTCGCCGCGACCGAGCCCGATCTGGTCCGCTCGCTCACCCTCATCGGCACCACGGCCTCGTTCTCGGCCGACGGGCGTGCGGCCATGCTGGAGCGCGCCCGCACGGCGCGCTCCGGGGGGATGGCGGCACTGCTCCCGGCGACGATCGCCCGCTGGTTCACCCCGGAGACGGTGGCCCGGCGGCCCGATCTGATCGACCGCGTCACCACCACCCTGCTGGCCGACGACCCGCTGGTGCACGCCGCCGTCTGGGAGATGATCGCCGGCCTGGACCTGGCACCCGGACTCGGGCGGATCGGCTGCCCCACCCTGGTCCTGGTCGGAACGGAGGACCGGAGCACCCCGGTGGCCGCCGCCCAGGAGCTGCGGGACGGCATCGCCGGCGCCCGGCTGGAGATCATCCCCGACACCTCGCACCTCGCTCCGCTGGAACACCCCGGGCTGACCAACACTCACCTGCGCTCGTTCCTCCAGGGGCAGCCCTGAGCGGTCCCGGGCAGCCGGAGCCGCGACCGGTACGCGAGGGCCGGGACCGAACCCGCGGAACCTGGGTGGAACCTGATGGGCGTTCGGTTCGTCCATGGACTGACCGCAGCATCGTCGGAAGGAGTTCACGTGGCCAGGTGGATACGCAAACGCGTGCTGTTCCAGGCGGCCGGGGCGTTCGTCGCCCTCGCTGCCGCGGCGGCACCGTCCGCGCCCCTGACCCTCGCCGCACCGGTGGCGTTCGGCGCGCCCGTGCCCGCCACGGGTGGGGCGGCG
This sequence comes from Kitasatospora sp. NBC_01287, assembly GCF_026340565.1. NCBI lineage: Bacteria > Bacillati > Actinomycetota > Actinomycetes > Kitasatosporales > Streptomycetaceae > Kitasatospora > Kitasatospora sp. NBC_01287. Next base: position 2,494,290 of record NZ_JAPEPB010000001.1, on the reverse strand, counting down.
CCGAGCGGGCAGCCGCCGCTGGACGGCGGTGGCCCCCGGGCCCTGCCGCAGCCGCCGGGCACGGGGGCCGGCTCACCGTTCGCGGCAACGACCGTGCTGCCGGGCGGGACAACGGCCGACACCTCGACCGGCGCCTCGAACGGGGCGTCGGCCGGGACGTCGACCGCGCTGCCGGGCGGGACGCCGGGCACCGCGCCGGTGTCGTCCGCGGTGTCGCTCTCCGTGGGCGGAGCCCGGCTGCCGGCCACGGTGTTCGCCGCCTACCGCGGCGCCGAGGCATCCCTCGCCGGCAGTGACCCCGGCTGCCACTTGCCGTGGCAACTGCTGGCCGGCATCGGCCAGGTGGAGTCCGGTCAGGCCGACGGCGGCCGGGTCGACGCCGCCGGCACGACGTACACGCCGATCCTCGGTCCGGCACTGGACGGGACCAGCGGGTTCGCCGCGATCCCGAACACCGACGGCGGCGCCTACGACGGCAGCGGCTCCTGGGCCCGCGCGGTGGGTCCGATGCAGTTCCTCCCCTCCACCTGGGCCGAATGGGGCGCCGACGGCAACGGCGACGGCAAGGCCGACCCCGAGAACGTCTGGGACGCGGCCCTGGCGGCCGGCCGCTACCTCTGCGCGAACGGTCGCGACCTGTCGGTGCCGGCCCAGCTCGACCGGGCGGTCCTCGGCTACAACAACTCCACCGACTACCTCAACACGGTGAAGAGTTGGATGGCCTACTACCGGACGGGCGCCTCGGCCGTGCCGGACCTCTCGGCGGTGCCCGGCCCGGTGGCCGCCCTGTCGAGCGGCTCCGGGTCGTTCGGTACGTCCGGGTCGTCCCTGGTGTCCGTCCCGGTCGCGGTGCCCGCCGCCGCGTCGTCGCCCGCGGCCGCCGCCCCGGCCTCCCCGTCGCCGACCGCGCCCGCGTCGTCGGCCTCGCCGTCCGCATCGCCCACCGCATCGCCCACCGCGTCGCCGACGCCGACCGCCTCGCCCTCGCCGCAGCCGTCCGCGACGCCGACGCCCACCGCGTCGGCCACCCCCACGGCTTCGCCCTCGCCGAGCGCGAAGCCGTCGCCCACGGCCAGCGCGTCGCCCTCGCCGAGCGCCTCGCCCACCGCGAAGCCGTCGCCCACCCCCACGGCCTCGCCGACCGGCACCCCGAGCCCGAGCCCGACGCCGACCGCCTGCCCGTCCCCGACGGCCGGCGCGTCCGCCTCCCCGAGCCCGGCGGCCTCGGCCTCGCCGTCGCCGACCGCGACGCCCTCGGCGTCCGCCACCCCGGGCTCCCCGAGCCCGGCGCCCTCCGGCACTCCCGCGCCGAGCTGCGAGTCCCCGTCGCCCGCCCCCACCGCCGCGTCGACGGGCTCCCCGAGCCCGTCGCCCTCCGCGACCGCCAGGTGAGCGAAGCGCCGGGCGCCGCGAGCAACCGCTCGCGAACGCCCGGCGCCCGGCGTCCGCCGCGCCCCGCACGGCCGCCTGAGCCGGGGCGGCCGTCACCGGGTTCCGGCGTGCCTAGGCGTGCTCGGCCCGCCCGGCCCGCCCGGCCCGCCCGGCCCGCTCGGCGTGGTCGGCGGCGGCCGCGGCCAGGCCCGTGATCAGGGGGTGGGCCCGGGTGCCGTCGCCGTCCAGCTCGGGCTGGAAGAGGGTGGCCAGGAAGAAGGGGTGGTCGGGCAGTTCGGCGATCCGGATCTCGCCGGCCTCGTCGGTGCCCGTGAAGGCCAGGCCGTGTTCGCGCAGGACCTCCAGGTGGTGCGGGTTGGGCCCGTAGGCGCAGTGGTAGCGCGCCCGCAGGCGGTCCGTGCCGAGCAGCCGGGCGGCGCGGGAGCCGGGGTCGACCTTGACGGCGCCCTCGTGGCCGACCAGTGAGCAGGCGAGCGGGACGATCACCGCGTCCTGGTCGACGGTGGCCGGGTCGTTCTCGGCGTGGCCGGCCCGGTGCAGGCCGCAGACGTTGCGGGCGAACTCCAGCAGCGCGTGCTGGAAGCCGCCGCAGGTGCCCAGGAACGGAATGCCGCCCTCGCGCGCCGTGCGGATCGCCGCCAGGACCCCCTCCTCGCTGCGGTAGGGGCTGCCGGGCAGCACCCAGACCGCGTCGAAGCCGTCGAGGCCCTGCCCGGCCTCCTCGCTGGGGATCCAGTAGGCGTCCAGCTCCAGCCCGTCCCGGACGCGCAGTGCTTCGAGCAGACCGGGGACGCGGGCGTGGGAGCGGATGGCGTCGGAGCGGTCCCCGACCAGGGCGATACGTGCGGTGCGGTTCATGGCAGCCATCCTGCTGACCATCGCGCATCAGGTCCAATGATGATTCCTGCATCCGTCATCAGTGATACTGATGCGCGTGAATCCGCATCTGCTGCGCACCTTCGTCGCGGTCCTCGACCACCGCTCCTTCTCCGTCGCGGCCGAGGTGCTCGGCTTCACCCAGTCCGCCGTCTCCCAGCAGATCGCCGCGCTGGAGTCCGATCTGGGCACCCGGCTGATCGAACGCCGGCCGGTGGCTCCCACACCGGCCGGCACCCGGCTGATGGAGCACGCCCCCGCCCTGCTGCTGCTCCTGGACGCCGCCCGCGCCGACGTCGCGCGCCCGCACCACGCCCGCCCCACCCGGCTGGTGCTCGCCCACACGCCGGCCGCCCTGGGCCCCGCCGTCGCGCGGGCCCTGGCCCGGCTGCGCACCGCCACCCAGCCGCTGGACCTTGAGGTGCGGGTCCTGGGCCGAGACGCGGTGATCGAGAACGTGCTCACCGGGAGCGCCGACGTCGGCCTCGTCGACGGAGCCGCCGCGCCCAGCGATCCGCTCCCGCTGCCGAACCTCGGCCCCACCACCACGCTCGCCGCGGCCGAGGAGGCCCTGGCCGTGCTCTTCCCCCGCGGTCATCCGCTGGCCGGGCGCGGCTCGGTGCGGCTCACCGACCTCACCGAGGCCCACTGGATCGACGCCCCTGACACCGCGATCCCGCTCGACCGGCTGCGCGCCGTCTGCCGCGCCGACGGCTTCCACCCCCGGATCCGCCACCGCGGGACCGATCTGCACGGCCTGGCCGCCCTGGCCGCCGCCGGCCACGGCCTCGTCGCGCTCCCGCTGCCGCTGGCCGCCGCGTTGCCCGGCGTCGCGGCCGTCCCGGTCGCGGAGCCCCGGCTGGTGCACCGGACCGAGCTCCTCCACCCCGCCGAACCCACGGCCGCGGCACGGCGGTTGGCGGACCTGCTCACCGGCCGACCCTGACGGCGCGCGGCCGCCGCACCCGCGCCGATGAGCCGCCGGGGGAGCGTCACCCGGCGGCGAGCAGGCCGTCCACCAGGGCCCGCAGGCCGTCCGGGTAGGTGTTCTCGGCGGTCAGCGCGGCCCAGCGGTCCGCGACCTGCGCCAGGCGGGGGAGTTCGTCCGGGTCGAGCTCGGCGAACACCCGCTCCCGGTACGTGGCGCGGTCGTCGTCCGTCCGCCGTCGGGCCGCCGCCGCCCTGACCAACATCTCGCCGGCCGTGTAGTACCAGATCGCGCGGTACCCGCGCACGGCCCGCTCCGGCGTCAGCCCGCACTCGGTCAGCCCGTCGACGATCTGCTCGACGAACCAGAGTGCGGACGCGGACATCAGGTCGTCGGCGGTCAGCACCTCCACGATCCAGGGGCAGTCGGCCAGCGCCCGGTGGATCGCGGTGGTGCAGACGAGGACCCGTTCGCGCGGGTCGGCGGGCAGGTCGGGCCGGTGCAGCTCCCGCGCCACGTAGTCGTCCAGCAGCAGGACGAGCAACTCCTCCCTGCCGCGCACGTGGTGGTACAGCGCCATCGGCGTACTGCCGACCTCGGTGGCCAGTCGCCGCATGGTCAGCCGGTCCACGCCCTCCTCGGCCACGATCCGGCGGGCCGTCACGACGACCTGGTCGAGCGAGATGCGGGGCGGTCGGCCCGGGGTTCTGCGGGGTGCGGACGGCTGCGGCATACGCCCCATCATCCCTGAGGGGTCGACAGCGGCAGCGCGCCGGGCTAGTTTTCTTACATGTATATAAATATGAAGCGCAGGGATCCGGCGCGCCCTGGCACGGTGCTGGCGGCGGTGGCCGTCATCCAGTTCGTCCTGGCCCTGGACACCTCGGTCGTCAACGTCGCGCTGCCCGCCATCCGCGCCGGGCTGGGGTTCGCGTCGCTCGACCTGTCGTGGGTCGTGCACGTCTACGCGCTCACGTTCGGCGGCTTCCTGCTGCTGGGCGGCCGTGCCTGCGACCTGTTCGGCCGGCGCCGGCTGATCGTGCCGGGGCTGCTCCTCTTCGGGTTCTGCTCGCTGGCGGGCGGTCTCGCCCAGGCGCCCTGGCAGTTGGTGGCCGCCCGGGCCGGGCAGGGGCTGGGCGCCGCCGCGGCCGCCCCGGCCGCGCTGTCGCTGCTCACCACCACCTTCGGCGAGGGCCCTGGACGGGTGCGCGCGCTCGGGGTGTGGAGCACGGTGAACGCGGCGGGCGGAGCGCTGGGCGTGCTGGCCGGTGGAGTGCTGACCCAGTACGCGGGTTGGCGCTGGGTGATGCTGGTCAACCTGCCCGTCGTGGCGCTCGCGCTCGCGCTGGTGACCGCGAGCGTGCCCGCCGGTGAGCGGGTCGCCCGGCGCGAGCGGCTGGACGTGCCGGGCGCCGTGCTGGCGACCGGCGGCGTCGGGCTGCTGGTGTTCGGCGTGGTCCGCACCGACGCGCTCGGCTGGGGCTCCGCCACGACGCTGGGGACCCTGGCCGCGGCGGCCGCGCTGCTGGCCGCCTTCGTCCTCGTCGAGTCGAAGGCCACCGCACCGCTGCTCAGGCTCGGCCTGCTGCGCAGCCGCTGGGTGGCCGGGGCGAACGTCCTGGTCCTCCTGGCCGGCGCCGGGCAGTTCGCCGCGTTCTACTTCGTCTCCCTGTACCTGCAGCAGGTCCTGGGCATGGGCGCCGCGGCGACCGGCACCGCCTTCCTGCCCTTCTCCGCGGGCGTGGTGGCGGGCGCCGCGGTGGCCACCCGAATCACCACGAGCCGTGGCCCCCGTGCCTCGCTGGTCCCCGGCGCCCTGCTGGCCACCGCGGGGCTTCTCTGGTTCGCCTTCATCAGCCCCGACGGCGGCTTCCTCACCGATGTGCTCGGCCCGTCCGCCGTCACCAGTGTCGGGCTCGGCCTGCTGCTGGCCCCGGTCACCGCCGCCGCGACCACCGGAGTCGCCCCGGGGGAGGCCGGCATGGCCTCCGGTCTGCTCAACAGCTCCCGCCAACTGGGCGGCTGCGTCGGCCTGGCCACGCTGGCCACCATCGCCGCGGACCGCAGCGGCGCGGTCGTCGACGCCGCCTCCCTCGACAGCGGCTACGCACTGGGCCTGGCCGTCACGGCCGGCCTCTTCCTGCTCGCGGCCGTCGTGGCGGCCTGCGTGCTGCCGCGCGGCCGGGCCGCCGCCACGACCACGCGGGTATCGGCGCCCGCATCCGCCTCCGCCTCCGCCTCCGCATCCACCGCATCCGCCTCCGCCTCCGCCTCCGCATCCACCGCGACCGCGACCGCATCCGCCGCGTCCGCGACCTCCACCCCGACCCCGAACCGACTGGAAGGAACACCCTCATGACACCCACCACCACCGTCGACCTGTTCGCCTCGGCCCTGCACTTCCACGCCGACGGCGAGGTCCGGGCGGGCGAACGACAGATGACCGGCGGCCCGGCGGGCGCCTGGCAGATCGGGGCCTTCCACGTGGCGACCGACGCCGATGTGCACGCCGACCAGTGGGAGATGCATCCGCGGGCCGACGAGGCGGTGTGCTGCCTGACCGGCGGCGTACGCCTCTACCTGCGGGCCCCGGAGGCCGGCGGCGCCGAGGAACTGGTGCGGCTCCCGGCGGGCACCGCGGTCATCGTGCCGCGCGGCCGCTGGCACCGCCTGGAGCTGGACGGACCCAGCGACCTGATGTCGGTCACCCTGCGCCAGGGCACTCGGCTGGAGAGTCGCTGACCAGGCTCGCGCGGCGCTGACCAGGCTCGCGCGGAGAGTCGCTGACCGCGCCCCGCCCGGCCCCGGCCGCTGAATCCGGATACGCTGAGCGAGGGGTTCCGGGGCCGTCAGGGGCGGGGAGAGGTCAGCCACTCCGCTGCGGAGGTGCGAGGTGCCTGGAGAAACGAAGCCCTCTGGAGAAACGAAGCCCTGGTGGCGCGGCGGCGCCCGCTCTGCGGCGGCCGCGGCCGTTCGGCGCTTCCCCTTCACGCTCGCCACCTGCGCGGTGCTGCTGGTGGTGGGACTGGCCGTCGGCGGGTTGTGGCACGCGGTCTCCGACCGGTCCTGGTACCCGCAAGTCGCCTACGGCCTCCCGTCGTTCGAGGCGGGGCACTGGTGGACGCTGCTCACCGGCCCGCTGCTGTGCGCGACCCCGCTCGACTACCTCCCCATCCTCCTCGGGGTCCTGCTCCTGGTCGGCCTGGCCGAGGCGCGGATCGGGCTCCGCCGCACCGCCGTGGCGGTGGCCGCGGGCCAGTTCGGCGCCGTCCTGCTGGCGGCCCTGCTGCTCTACCTGCTGCGCGACACGGGCTGGTCCTGGGCCCGTGACCTGGCCCGCACGAGGGACGTCGGCATCTCGGCGGGCGTGCTGTGCGCGGGCGCCGTGGCCTCGGCGACACTGCCCTCACCCTGGCGGCAGCGGCTGCGCCTGGGCCTGGTCGCCTACATCGGCGTGTCGCTGCTCTACGTCGGCAAGCTGGACGACCTGGAGCACGCGCTCGCGGTCGCCGGCGGCCTGGCGGCGACCCACTGGTTGCGCGTGCCGGGCGCCGCCCAGAGTTCCGGCCGGCTCAGCCGCCGGGAGTGGCGGCTGCTGGCGGTGGCCGGACTGCTCCTGATCGCGGCGATCATGGTGGTGGTCCGGCTGGCGCCGAGCCGCGGCCCGCTCGGGGACACCAGCGGGCTGGGCGGCTCGGGTTGGGAGCTGTTGGTCTCCGTGCTGCTGATCGCGCTGCTGGTCAACGGGCTGCGCGGCGGGCGCCGCGCGGCCTGGCGGTGGACCGTGCTGCTCTGCCTGCTCAACGCGCTGCTGGGTCTGGTCGTCGCGGTGGTCTACGTGGTCGGCAAGGCACTCGACCAGGAGGTGACGGTCACCGGCGCCGCCGTCTTCGTGCCCACCGCCGTGCTGTGGACCGCCGAACTCGTCGTGCTGCTCGCCGGCCGGGAGGCGTTCCGAGCCAGGCGACCGCGGCACCGGGCGCCGCGCGGGACCCGGCGCGCGGCCTCGGCATCGGCATCGGCCTCGGCACCGGCACCGGCCCCGGCATCGGAGGCGGCCCCGCAGGAGCGGGCGGCGGAGCTGCTGGTGCGCCGCGGTGGCGGCAACCTCTCCTGGATGACCACCTGGCCGGAGAACTCCTACTTCTTCCCCGACGGCGACGGTGAGAGCTACCTCGCCTACCGGGCCCACGCCGGCGTCGCGGTGGCACTGGGCGACCCGGTCGGCGCGGCGGATCACCGGGCCGGCACGGTCACCCGCTTCGCGGAGATGTGCGACCGCTCGGGGCTCATCCCCTGCCTCTTCTCGGCCACCGCCGAGGCCGCCGGGACCACCGACCACCTGGGCTGGCGGTCGGTCCAGGTCGCCGAGGACACCGTGATCGACCTGCCGGACCTGGAGTTCCGCGGCAAGGCGTGGCAGGACGTGCGCACCGCGCTGAACCGGGCCAAGAAGGACGGTGTCGAGTACCGGCTGACCGCCCTGGCCGAGCAGCCCCGCCAGATCCAGTCCCAGGTCCGGGGCATCTCCGAGGAGTGGGTCGGCGACATGGGCCTGCCGGAGATGGGCTTCACGCTCGGTGGCGTGGAGGAGGCGCTCGACCCCCGGATGCGGGTCGGTCTGGCGATGGACGGCGAGGGCCGCGTGCACGGCGTGACGTCCTGGATGCCGGTGTACGGCGCGGGCGAATCGCCGGACGGCTGGACGCTGGACATGATGCGCCGGCGCCGGGACGGTTTCCGGCCGGTGGTCGAGTTCATGATCGCCTCCAGCTGCCTGGCCCTGCGCGAGGACGGCGCCCGCTTCCTCTCGCTCTCCGGCGCCCCGCTGGCGCGCGCCGACACGGCCGAGGCGCCCACCGTGCTGGACCGGATCCTCGACCAGTTGGGCGGCGCGATGGAGCCCTACTACGGGTTCCGCTCGCTGCACGCCTTCAAGACGAAGTTCCAGCCGCGCTACGAGCCGATGTACCTGCTCTACCGCGACGAGGCCGACCTGCCGCGGATCGGCCTCTCCCTGCTCCGCTGCTACATGCCCTCCGCCACGCTGGGCGACCTGCTCCGCGCACCCGCGCACCGGGCGGCCTGAACGCCCGGCCGGAGGGACGGAGGATGACCGTGCGCCAGGACGCCGTCGAGGTCAACGTGGTCGTCACCGCGCCGAACCACGGGATCGGGCTGTGGATGCTCGGCGCGTTCGTGGTCACCTTCGTGGTCACCCGGGTGGTCACCCGGCTGATCCGGGCGGGCCGCGGCCCGTTCCGCAACGTCGAGGTGGGCGGCACCCACGTGCACCACCAGGTGTACGGCATCATGGCGATGGTGGTGGCCGGCGCCGTCGAGTTCTCCTACCGGCCCGGCACCCCCGGGGCGCAGATCCTGGCCGTGCTGTTCGGCGCGGGTGCCGCGCTCACCCTGGACGAGTTCGCCCTGTGGCTGCACCTCAAGGACGTCTACTGGGCGAGCGAGGGCCGCAAGTCGGTCGACGCGGCGTTCCTGGCGGCCGCGGTCGGCCTGCTGCTGGTCGCCGGGTTCAACCCGTTCGCCGACACCGGCGGGGGTACCGCCGACCATCTCGCCTTCGCCATCGGGCTGCTGATCAACCTGGCGCTGTGCCTCGGGGCGATCCTCAAGGGCAAGACGGCCCTCGGGGTGATCGGGCTGCTGGTCCCCTTCGTCGCGCTGACCGCCTGCCTGCGGCTGGCCAAACCGGGCTCCCCGTGGGCCCGTTGGCGCTACCCGCCGGACGGTCGCAAGGCCGAGCGCGCGCTACGCCGCTTCCCGCCAGGCCGCCGGACCAGGCTCGACGCCCTCAAGGACCTCGTCGGCGGGACGCCCCAGCGCTGAAGCCGCCGGTGCGGCCCGGTGTGAAGTCGCCGGTCCCGGGCAGGCGCGGGTCCGGGTCCGGATCCGGCGAAGGAGTGATTTCCGGGGCGCGGCGGCCGCCGCGCCCCGGCGCCGGTTCGGGAACAGCCTTGGATCAGATGGACCGTCGCGACGACGTGCAGCAGGCGTCCGGCGCGGCGGTCCTCGCTGTCCGGTGTCTACCACGGAGGTTCGCTGATGACCGCCACCACTCCCGGGGACGACTCGCACGGGTCGCACAGCTCGCACCTCTCGGCTGCCGCGCGTGCCTCGCAGGCGTCGCAGGGGCGACCACGACCACGATCCCGGCCGAACGCCGCCGACCCGGCCACCCCGGAGGGCCAGGGCGGCCGGAACGCCGGGGTCCACGGGACGGACGTGCCGGCCAGACTGGACCGGCTGCCGTGGTCACGCTGGCACTGGCGGATCGTGATCGGCCTCGGCACGGTCTGGATCCTCGACGGCCTCGAAGTGACCATCGTCGGCAACATCGCCGGCCGGCTGGCCCAGTCCGGCAGCGGCATCGGCATCAGCACCGCCCAGGTGACCACGGTGGCGGCGGCCATCTACGTGGCCGGCGCGTGCACCGGCGCCCTGTTCTTCGGCTGGCTCACCGACCGGCTGGGCCGCAAGAAGCTCTTCATGCTCACCCTCGCGGTCTACCTGGCCGCCACCGCGCTCACCGCGTTCTCCTGGACCGCGTGGTTCTTCTTCCTCTGCCGCTTCTTCACCGGCTTCGGGATCGGCGGCGAGTACGCGGCGATCAACTCGGCCATCGACGAGCTGATCCCGGCCCGGGTCCGGGGCCGCGTCGACCTGATCATCAACGGCAGCTTCTGGGTCGGCGCCGCGGTGGGCGCGTTCGCCTCGATCGCGCTGCTCAACACCGCGCTGTTCGCCACCGACGTGGGCTGGCGGCTGGCGTTCGGCATCGGGGTGGTGCTCGGCCTGGTGATCCTGCTGGTCCGCCGCCACGTGCCGGAGAGCCCGCGCTGGCTCTTCACCCACGGCCGCGCGAGCGAAGCCGAGGCCGTGGTCGCCGAGGCGGAGCGGATCGTGACCGAGGAGACCGGCCGGCCGCTGCCGGCGGCCGAGGGCACCATCCTGATCAAGCAGCGCGACCCGCTCGGCTTCCTGACCATCGCACGTACGGTCGTGCGCAGTTACCCCAAGCGGACCGTCCTGGGCCTGGCCCTCTTCGTCGGGCAGGCGTTCCTCTACAACTCGGTCACCTTCGGCTACGCGGTCATCCTCACCACCTTCTTCCACGTCCCCGACGGCAACACGGGCTACTACTTCGCGGTGATCGCGGTCGGCAACTTCCTCGGTCCGCTGCTGCTCGGCCACCTCTTCGACTCGGTCGGCCGCAAGGCGATGATCTCCGGCACCTACCTCGGCTCCGGCCTGCTGCTCTTCGGCACCGCCTTCCTCTTCGACCAGGGCGTGCTCAACGCCGTCACCATGACGGCCTGCTGGACCGGCGTGCTCTTCCTGGCCTCGGCCGGCGCGAGCGCCGCCTACCTGACGGTCAGCGAGATCTTCCCGCTGGAGACCCGCGCCCTGTGCATCGCCTTCTTCTACGCGGTCGGCACCGCGCTCGGCGGCATCACCGGCCCGCTGCTCTTCAACGGCCTGGTCAGCAGCGGCAAGGTCGGGGACACCACCCTCGCCTTCTGCATCGGCGCGGCCCTGATGGCGATCGCCGGCCTGGTGGAAGCCGCCATCGGCGTACGGGCGGAGGGCCGCAGTCTGGAGGACCTGGCGGCGCCGCTCAGCGCGGTCACGGACGGGGAGGCGGCGACGGCTTCGGCCTCGCGATAGCTGATCCAGCGTCAGTTCAGTTCAGGTGCGGGCTGGTTGTGGAGAAGGTCGGCGCGAGCACGCGCGAGGCGCTGACCACGTCCGTGATGATCTGGACGCGGCCCACGGCCCGCGACAACTCGGGGACCGGCGGCGCGGCGGGCAGCGCCAGCTCCGCCCAGACCCGCTTGCCGCTGGTGGTCCGCTGGGCGCCCCACCGCTGGCTGAGGGCGGCGACCATCAGCAGGCCGCGGCCGCTCTCGGCGTGGGCGTTGGCGAAGGCGGCCGTGCCGATGGCGGGCACCCGGTGGTCGGGGTCGTGGACCTCGACCACCAGGCGGTGTCCGTCCGGCGACAGGCGCAGCGCGGCCTGGAGCCAGCCGGGCGGCGCGTGCCGCACGGCGTTGACCACCAGCTCGTGGACGACGGTCAGGATGTCGAGCCGGACCGCGCGCGGGGCGATGCCCCAGTCCTCCAGGACGGTGCCCAGCGCGCGCTTGACGGGCCCGACGCGCTCCAGGCGCTCCGCGAGGTCCGGCGAGGTGGCGTTGACGATGATCCGGTGGACCGGGCCGCGTTGGGCGTTCACGCGGTCACTCCGTTCTTCTGCTCGGTGCTCTTGTGCGCGGCCGGCACCGCCATCGTGGTCAGGGCGGTCCCGGCGTCCGCGAGTTGCTCGGCGAGGTCGGCCCACTCGCGCGGGTCGGCGGCGATCATCCGCCGGTTCACCGTGATCACCATGGCTGTCCCGCCGCAGGCAGCCAGGGCCATCACGCGGCCCCAACCGGGCCGTTCGGCCGGCGGGGTGAGCGAGTCCGGGTCGGTGATGACCTCGGTGACGATCAGGCCCTCGGCTTCGGCCCGCTGCGCGCACCAGGCGGTGAACAGGGGCGCGGACAGCTCGTCGCCGTCCATGACCACGTAGCTGATGGCGGATCGGGATTGAGTGGTCGGCGGCATGAGTGCACTCTCCTGGGGGGCGACACGACGGAGGCCTGTGCTCGGTCTCGACGGGGCGCGGCCGGGTGCCCGGCGTGCCTCCAGGGTTCCGAACGGGGTGTCGGAGTTCCTCGCGCCGGGCAGTCTGGGGATGCCGCCCCGAAAGCCCCGGGCCCCACACGTTTGGGGCCTTTCCATCGAAGCAGCGTGATCATTGACCCACTGTCAGCTACCGTCTTCCAGAGCAAAGTCGGAGCGTTTCCCAGGCGTTCTCCGTGCACTGACTGGCCTGACCTGGGGTTTCGCGTCTTCCAGGACCGGGGGCGGCATGGCTGCCAGACGTAATCGGCTGGCCGAGCGGCGCATCGCGCTTGGTTACAGTCAGGAAGGACTCGCCGAAGCAGTCGGCGTGGCCACATCCACGATCGTGCGCTGGGAGGCCGGCAGGGCGACTCCGCAGCCGTACATGCGTCCCAAGATCGCGCGACTTCTCAAGGCGACCCCGGAGGAGCTCGATTCGCTCCTTGTATCCTCGCCGGAGCCCATCGTCCAGCCCCCTGTCCTTCTCGCAGATGGTGACCCTGACGACATGCTCCGACGCGATGTCCTGGCCCTGATCGCCGCCACCGGCGCATTGATCGCCCTGCCGGGTACGGCGGCGGCCGCCGAGCCGGTGGGCGGGGCGCGTCCACGGTCGGCTGACGCGGCAACAGTTCTGTGGCAGGCATATCGACTGGCGGACCACAAGCGTGACGTGGAGCCGCTGGTGCGTCAGCAGATCGCCCGGCTGGCTGAGTCCCTTGCCCGCCCGCTCAGCGGCAGTGAGCGCCTCCGCCTGTGCTCCCAGGGCGCAGACCTGTACCAACTGGCCGGAGAGATCGCCTTCGACGCGAACAGGTATGAGGTTGCCGCGCAGTGCTACACGCTGGCAGCGTCGGCCGCAAAGGAAGCCGGCGCCATGGACATGTGGGCGTGCGCACTCACCCGGCACGCGTTCACCTACCTGTACGACCGGCGGCCGGCCGGAGCAGTGCCCCTGCTGGAGGCCGCTCTCCGTATCGCTGAGCAGGGGGACCCGCAGCTGTCCACCCGGTACTGGGTGGCCTCGGTGCAGGCCGAGGCGTACGCAGGAGTCGGAGACGCGGACGAATGCTTGCGGGCGCTCGACCAGGCGGACCAGGTCGGCAATCTCTCCGGTGAGTTCCAGAACGGCGGCTGGTTGCGTTTCGACGGCTCACGGCTGTACGAGCAGCGCGGCGTCTGCCACCTCGCGCTCGGCCACGCGGATGCCGCCGAGCGGTATCTGTCGGTGGCCGTCCATCAAGGGCTGTCCGCCAGGCGCCAGGGAGCAGTACTCGCGGGCCTCGCCGAACTCGGGGCCCGGCATCGCGATGTTGACCGGGTGGTGCACTACAGCGGGGCCGCGCTCGATCTCGCCGACCGTACCGGCTCGGGTTACATCGTCCGCAAGCTGGACAGCCTCCGCGGCCCCCTTGCGCCGCTCATGGCCGACCCGCGAGTCTCGAACCTGACGGACCAGATCACCTACCGAGGAGCGGCATCGTGACCGATACCACCGCGCTGGAGCCCGGCGAGTTCTTCCACGAGGTGTGGGTCGAGGGGGTGCGCAAGTACTTCCCCGGCGAGCCCAAAGCGTCCTACGTCGCGCCGTGGGACGAGTCGCCGCAGTGGGAGCGGCAGTCCGCGGCGGCCGTCCACGAGCAGGTGGAGCTGTTCGTGCGTCTGTCGGCCGGCGCCAGTGCGAAGCTGTCGCGGGAGCAGAAGGGCCGGTTCGTCGCCCTGTGCTGGATCGCCCAGATCCACCGGCACTTCGACAACCCGAAGCCCGGTCACGTCGCGGACTGGGACGATCTGCCGCAGTGGCACCGCGAGACGGACTGCGACATCTTCGAGCGCATCGAGCAGACCGTCCGACCCTGACCGGGGGTGGTGCGGAAGGGTCCCGTTCCGGTGGGACGGCTCCACCGGAACGAGCGTGTCCTTCGCGCCACGGCAACCCGGGCCGGGCCCGGCCGGTTGGCCGCGGTCGTTGTCACGGGCCCGACCTGGTCGCTGTGGTTGCTGAGCCGGGCCACGACAGGTGGAACCTGGCCAGGCGTGTTGGAACTGCTTGTTGGGACTGCGTGTTGGAACTACTGGAGACGTGTTGCAGTCCGGACAAAGTCGGCGACGGCTCTGGACCGGCTGTGCGGGGGCCAGGCGATGACAGTGGTGACTGCTGGCGCGTCCAGCACGGGCACGGCGGCGAGGTCACCGTGCAGTTGGGCTCGGCACGACTCCGGTGAGACCGCGCAGGCCCGCCCGAGCGCGACGAGCTGCAGCAACTGCGCGTGGTCGCGGACCTGCGGGCCGGGGCCGGGCGGGTAGGTGCCGTCGGGGTCGGGCCAGCGTGGCAGAGGCAGGCCCGGCAGGCCGGTGATGTCGGCCATGCGCACATGGGCGCGGTCGGTGAGCGGATGCCCGGCCGGCAGGACCACCACCTGGCTCTCCGTGCCGAGTTCTTCGGTGTGGAACCCGGCTGTCGAGTCGAACGGCCGGTGCAGCAGCGCCACGTCGGCCCGGCCTTCGCGCAGGAGTCGTGCCTGCTCGGCCGGGCCGCACAGGATGACCTCGACGGGGACCGCGCCGGGTTCGGCGGCGTACGCGTCGAGCAGTTTCGCCAGCAGCTCGCTGGACGCGCTGGCTTTGGTGACCAGGACCAGGCCGGGACGGCCGGTCGCGGGCAGGGCGGCGCGGCGGGTCCGCCGCTCGGCGGCGTCGACCGCGTCGAGGGCCGCCCGGCCCTCGGCCAACAGCACCGAGCCGGCCTCGGTCAGCGTGACGGTGCGGCTGGTCCGATCAAGCAGTGCCGCCCCGAGTCGGCGTTCGAGCTGCTGGATGGCCCGTGACAAGGGCGGCTGCGCGATCCCGAGTCGCTGCGCTGCGCGCCCGAAGTGCAGCTCTTCAGCGACGGCGACGAAATACCGCAGTTCCCGGGTCTCCACGCAGCCACGCTACCCCGGATCAATACCCGGACGGTATCGTTGACCACCCGATCGGTCTTGGACCCCCGGCGGGGCCCGAGGGCAGCATGGTCCCTATGAGCGAAGAGACGATTGCGCTGGTCACCGGCGCGAACAAGGGAATCGGCTACGAGATCGCCGCGGGCCTGGGCGCCCTCGGCTGGAGCGTCGGCGTCGGCGCCCGCGACGAACAGCGCCGCAACGCCGCGGTGGACAGACTGCGCGCGGCCGGCGTCGACGCGTTCGGCGTACCCCTGGACGTGACCGACGACGCGAGCGCGACCGCCGCCGCGCGGCTGATCGAGGAACGGGCCGGGCGCCTCGACGTGCTCGTCAACAACGCCGCCATCACCGGCGGCATGCCGCAGGAGCCCACCCGGGTCGATCCCGCCACCATCCGCGCGGTCGTGGAGACCAACGTGATCGGCGTCATCCGCGTCACCAACGCGATGCTGCCTCTGCTGCGCCGCTCCGCCTCGCCGCGGATCGTGAACATGTCCAGCAGCGTCGGCTCCCTCGCCCGGCAGTCGGGAGCCGCCGCTGAGCAGACGGCAGGTCCGGTGGCTGCGGCGTACGCGCCGTCGAAGACCTTCCTGAACGCCGTCACCCTCCAGTACGCCCGGGAGTTGAGCGGCTCGAACATCCTGATCAACGTCGGCTGCCCCGGCTACGTCGCGACCGACCTCAACGGCTTCCGTGGCGTGCGCACCCCCGAACAGGGCGCGGCGATCGCCATCAAACTCGCCACCCTGCCCGACGACGGCCCGACCGGTCAGTTCTTCGACGACGCCGGCGTAGTTCCCTGGTGATGTGCGGGACCGTCATCGCCCCGCGCGGCTCCGACGGTCCCATGGTGATCTTCGAGGGGAAGGTGACCGATTCCGGCCTCACCTGGCCGACCTCGGGTGGGACGCGCGGGCGATCGAGGAGGCCGAGTACCTGGCCCATGCCGCGCCGGACGCCTGCCGGCAGCTCGCCGGCAGCTCGCCGGCAGCTCGCCGGCAGCTCGCCGGCAGCTCGCCGGACGCGAGTTGGCGCTGCTGGACGTGGCGTGGAGCGGGCCTTCGAAGGTCGGGGTGGGGCGCCGGACGCCGTCGGCCGGGCCAGCTGACCGCGGCTCAGATCCCGGCGGCCCGGTGTGTCGGCCGTCCGTCCACCGCCGTGAGCAGCACGGGGAGTTCGGCCAGCTCGGTGTCCGCGACGGTGAGCGGGTTCTCGGCGAGCGCGGTGAGGTCGGCGCGGTAGCCGACGGCGAGGCGGCCGGCCACCGCCTCCTCGCCCGCCGCCCAGGCCGGGTTGACGGTGACGCCCCGCAGCGCCTGCAACGGGGTCAGCGCCTGCTCGATCCCGTGCGGGGGCTCGGCCAGGTCGCGGCTCGGGCGGCGGTGCCGGGCGCCGGCCATGACGGTGAGCGGCGGGTACGGGGCGATCGGCCAGTCGGAGCCGAGCACCACCCGGGCGCCCGCCTCCCACAGGTCGCGGCAGCGCCAGGCGCGGGCGGCCCGCTCCTCGCCGAGGCGGCGGGACCAGTTGTCGGTGTGGTCGGCCCTGGTGTAGTCGCAGCAGTGGGTGGGCTGCATGGAGGCGGTGACGCCGAGCGCGGCGAAGCGGTGCACGGTGTCGTCGGGGACGGTCTCGATGTGCTCGACCCGGTGGCGCACCGGTCCGGCCCCGCCCGCCCCGCCCGCCCTGCCGCCCTGCGCCCGCTCGATGGCGTCGAGCACGTGCCGCACGGCGGCGTCGCCGATGGCGTGGGTGGCGGTGGGCACGCCCGCGCGGTGGAGCTGCCCGATCACCCGGGTGTAGACCTGAGGGTCGGGCCAGAAGGCGTGGGTGGACTGGCCATGGCAGTCGGGCGCTTCGAGCCAGGCGGTGCCGTTGTCGATGGTGCCGTCCATGAAGAGCTTCACGCCGTCCACCCGCCAGCGCGCACCGCCGGTGCCCTGCAGGCGGATCAGCTCGGTGACCGCGTCGGCGTCGTTGGCGGTGCCGGGCTGGCACCAGGGCGCCACGCGCAGCCGCAGCGGGAGGGCGCCGTCCGCCTCCAGCGCGGCGTAGCCGGCCAGGCTGTCGCCGTTCGCGTCCATCGCGTGGCCGCCGGTCAGGCCCGAGGCGGCCATCGCGCGCAGCACGGCCGCCGCCCGCTCGTGCAACTCGGCGGCGGTGGGCTTGGGAGCGGCAGCCTCCAGCAGCTCGCAGGCGGCGTCCTCCAGGAGCAGGCCGGTGGGGCGTCCGTCGGCGTCGCAGACGATCTCGGCGGCCTGCTCGAAGTGGCGCGGCCCGTCGATGCCCGCCAGCTCCAGCGCGCGCGGGCTGGCCAGCATCGAGTGCGCGTCGAAGAGGTCGAGGGCCGCGGGGACGCCGTCGAGCACCGGCCCGAGGGCGGCGGTGGCCACGGGCCGGTCGCCGAAGACGTTGGGGTCGAGCCCCCAGCCGCGCAGCCAGGCACCGGGCGCCAGGGCGGCGGCCTCCCGGGCCAGCGCCGCGCGCACGGCGGGCAGGTCGGCGCAGCCGGAGAGGTCGACGCCCATGGTGCGCTCGACGCCGGAGAGCGGGTGCAGGTGTCCGTCGACCAGGCCCGGGGTGACCACCGCGCCCTTGAGGTCGACCACGGTGGTGGCCGGGCCGGCCAGGGCCCGCAGTTCGCGGTCGTCGCCGAGGTGGGTGATCCGGCCGTCGGCGGCGGCCAGTGCGGTGTGCGGCAGGAGCCGCCCCGTGGCCGGGTCGAGCAGCCGGGCGGAGAGCAGGACGAGGTCGGTGGGCACGAGCGGCTCCTTCAGGTGCTGGTGGGGCAGGTGCTGGTCGAGCAGCTGGTGCTCGGTCGGGCGCCGGTCGGGCGCCGGTCGGGCGGGCGCTGGTCAGTCGGTGGCCGGTGGCGCCGGCCGAAGGTTCTCGGGTCTGGTGCGCAGGGCGCCGGCCGGCAGGCGCAGTTCGCGCTCGGCCGTGCTGACGGCCAGGTTCGCCACCGCCGCGGACCGCTCGCTCGGGTCGCCCCGGTCGGTGTTGGCGTGGGCGCTGAGGCCGTCCAGCACGACGAGCAGGTGGATCGCGGTGAACGCGGGATCCTCGGTCCGGAACTCCCCGGCGGCCACTCCGGCGCTGATCACCCCGGTCAGGCGGTCGCGCCAGCGGGCCTCCTGGTGGCCGACCCGCTCGCGCAGCCCGTCCCGGAACCGGCTGAGGTGCCTGGCGTTGAGCCAGAGTCTGCTCATGCCGTCGTAGCGCTCCCCGGCCGTCAGCGAGAAGAACCGGGCCAGCCGCTCGACCGGGCGCCCCGCCGCCGGGTCGGCCGGGAGCAGCTCCTCCAACTCGGCGGTGGCCGCGCTGCCGAACGCCTCGGCGACCAACTCCTCCGCCACCGGGAAGTAGTGGCTGATCAGTCCGGGGCGCACGGCCAGCTCATCGGCCATCCGCCGCATGGTGATGCACTCCAGGCCCTCGGTGAGGGCGACGGCGGCCGCCGCGGCCACGATCTCGGCCCGGCGGGCCTCCGGGGTCTTGCGGACCCGTTTCGGCTGAACGCTTGACGACATGCCCCGCACGCTATTGGATGTGCGACCAATAGACAAGACGGGCTCTCAGGACCGCCCACCAGGTGCCGGCCGGTCCGAGTTCGACAGTTCGGAGGACTCCATGGAATCCACGATTCCAGACCCCCGCACGGAGGTCCCCCACCCCCTGCCGCCGCCCGACCGGGCCGGACGGGTGGAAGCGCACGGCATCGACTTCATCCCCGAGGACGAGCGGCACGGCAGCGCGCGGCAGCTCTTCGCCGTCTGGGCGGCGCCCAACGTCAGCTACCTCAACCTGGTGGTCGGCGGCGCGCTGATCCTGCTGGGCCTCGACCTGTGGCAGTCGCTGGCCGTGATCGCGGTCGGCAACCTCTGCTGGGCGCTGGTCGGGCTGCTCGCCGTCAGCGGGCCGGCCGCCGGGGCACCGAGCGAGGTGATCATGCGGGCGATGTTCGGCGTCCGGGGGAACCGCGCGAACATCGCCGTGACCGGCTGGTTCGTCTCGGTCTGCTACCTCGCGCTGAACTGGTCCGCCGGCTCACTGGCCGCCTTCAGCCTCGCGGCCGAGGTCGGCATCCGGCCCGGGACGGCCGTCAAGGTCGTGATCATCGTCCTCGTCGCCGCGGCCACGCTGGTCATCAGCGTCTACGGGCACGCCGCCATCGTGAAGCTCTACCTGCCGATCACCCTGGTGCTGACCGCGGTCTTCACCGTGCTCGGCGGCTACGTGCTGGGCCACGCGCGCTGGGACTACCGGCCCGAGCAGCCCCTGCACGGCAGCGCGCTCTGGGCGGCGCTGGCCGGCGGGGTGGCGCTGATCGCCTCCGGGCCGCTCTCCTACAACAACAGCGCCGACTTCTCCCGCTACCTGCCCCGCCGTACCTCACCGAGGGCGGTCGCCGGGTGGACGGCGCTCGGCGCCTTCCTGCCCAGCATGCTGTTCACCGCGCTCGGCTCGCTGGCCGGCACCGCGCTCGACATGTCCGACCCGCAGAGCGCGCTGCTGACGATCGTGCCGTCCTGGTTCAAGCCGGCCTTCCTGCTCGCGGTGGTCCTCGGCGTGATCGCCAACAACGCGATGACCGCCTACAGTTCGGGCCTGGCCCTGCAGGCGGTCGGGCTGCGGATCCGGCGCTCGCGCAGCGTCGCGCTGGACGGCAGCCTCGGTGTGGCGCTGACCCTGTACGCGCTGCTGGTCTCCAACTTCCTGGACACCGTCGACAGCGTGCTCCAGCTGATGGTCGCGCTGCTCGGCCCCAGCATGGCCGTCTACGCCACCGACATCCTGCTGCGCCGCAACCGCTACGACGGCCCGGGGCTGGTGGACGAGGCCCCGGGCAGCCCGTTCTGGTACTCCTCCGGGGTCAACTGGGCCGGCGTGACCGCCTTGGTCGCGGGCGCCGCCGTCGCCTTCCAGTGCGTCGACTCCCCGCTCTACACCGGCCCGATAGCCCGGGCGGCGGGCGGCACCGACCTCTCGCTGCCGACCGGCCTGCTGGTCTCCACGGCCGTCTACCTCGCGATGACCCGCACCCCGCGGGGAGCCGGGGTGCGCGCGGAGGGGTGACGGGCGGGGGTGACGGGTGGGGGTGACGGGTGGGGCGGCACGTCGGCCGGGGCGCCCCGAGTGCCGGCGGGCCGAACGCCGCTGCCCCGCTGGGCGGTGCTCGGCCGAGCAGTTCGCCGGCGCTCCCGGGGGTGCCGGCCGCCCGCTGTGCGACGGCGTCGTTCGTCGCTACGGGACGGTGACGACGACCTTGCCCCGGATGTGCTTGTTCGAGAAGTCGGACACCGCCTGCGGGGCGTCGGCGAACGGGTAGGTGGCGCCGATCTCCACCCGCAGCCGCCCGTCGGCCGCGCGGGCGGCCAGGTCCTCCAGGTCGCCGGGCTCGGCGGTGAAGCTGCCGATGTAGACGCCGGTGACTCCCCGGCCCAGGTCCTGCGGCCCGAAGAGGGGGGAGACCAGTCGGCCCCCGTCGCGGACCGCGCGGGCCGTGGTGGAGAGCGCGTCACCGCGATTGATCAGGTCGACCACCACGTCCACCCCGCCCGGGACCTGGCGCAGCGTCTGCTCCGCGACGTCACCCGCCTTGTAGTCGACGGTGCCCTGCGCGCCGAGCCCACGCACGTAGTCCGCGTCCTCGGAGGTCGCGGTGGCGATCACCTTGGCGCCGAGCGAGGCGGCCAGCTGGAGCGCGTACAGGCCGATACCTCCCGTCGCACCGACCACCAGCACGCTTTCCCCCGCTGCGAGGCCGACCGCGCGCAGCAGGCAGGTGGCCGTCATCCCCGACTCGGGGATGGCCGCGGCATGCGGTGCGGCGAGGCCGGCAGGCCGCTTGGCGAGGTGCGGGCCCACTGCGACCACGGTGTACTCCGCGACGGCCCCGGCCTGACCGGTGAAGGCGAGTACCGGGTCACCCGGTGCGTAGGCCGTCACCCCCTGACCAGCTTCGGCGACGGTGCCTGCGGCGTCCATGCCCACGACGAGGGGGTGCTCGACGGGGAACAGGTCCTTCATCGCGCCCGTGACCAGCGCGAGGTCCAGCGGATTGAGGGCTGCGGCTTCAACCTTGAGCAGCACCTCACCGGGACCTGCGACGGGTTTCGGGAGATCGGTGACAATGACCCCGTCGAGCGTCGTGTACTCGCGGGCTACGAGAGCCTTCATTCGGGAACTCCAGTCGGGATGTCGGGATGTCGGGTTGTCGGGGCGTCAGCGCGGAACAGGCCGCGTTCCCTTCTACACCCTGGCACCCCTGAACCCAGGTGAGCGGCGTCGGCGGCGCGGCGGCGTTACGTGACGGCTCGCCTGTCGAACCGTCACCGCGGCGTTGAACCTGTTCCGCAGGTCGAAGTCACAAGCCCGGGTCTCTGGAGAACCCGCGGCGGTTCATCCGGACGGCCCGGGCAGTCAGCTGCTGCCGGACGCGGCGGATATCGTGCGGCGCGCCGATGCGCTCGTGCGGTGTGCTGGGCAGGCAGCCCGCGGAGACGTCGGCCACCTGAACGGCGGATTCGGACTGTCCGGACGGGACGCGGGCCAAGGCCGTCCATCGAGGTCCCCGGCGGGGTGCGCCGGGGACGGCGTCGAAGGCGTGATCATGCGTGGCGGCGGGTCCGGTGGCCACGTGGGTGGGAATCTGGTGACGTGGCCGGTGTCGATTCCGGCAGGGGCCGTTCGTCTGGAGGGTGAGTCGGATCGTGGCAGAGCGGTCCGCGGACGCGAGGAACAGATCATGCGGTCGATCACGGCGACGATGTCGGTCACCCTCGATGGAGTCGTCCAGGGCCCTGGCCGCCCGGACGAGGACACCCGAGGCGGCTTCACCCACGGGGGCTGGGGCGGGCAGTACAACGACCAGGTCATGGGCCAGGAGATGGGCAGGAGCATGTCCAAGCCCGGCGACATGCTCTTCGGCCACCGGACCTGGCAGGACTTCATCGGCGCGTGGGCGGGCGCGACCGACGGCAACCCGTTCACCGAG
The DNA here is from genome assembly GCF_026340565.1 of Kitasatospora sp. NBC_01287. Taxonomy (NCBI): domain Bacteria; kingdom Bacillati; phylum Actinomycetota; class Actinomycetes; order Kitasatosporales; family Streptomycetaceae; genus Kitasatospora; species Kitasatospora sp. NBC_01287. The sequence goes on along the minus strand of NZ_JAPEPB010000001.1, from coordinate 2,472,467 downwards.
CGGATGAACGCGGCCACGAAGTACGTCGTGTCCAGGACCCTCGATGACGCCGACGCCTGGCAGAACTCGATCCTGCTGAGCGGGGAGGCCGTCGAGACGGTGGCCGACCTCAAGGCCCGGCCCGGCAAGGACCTGTCGATCATCGGCAGTGCCTCGCTGGTCCGTGCCCTGCACGCCGCCGGCCTGGTCGACCACTACCAACTGCTGATCCACCCGCTGACCCTGGGCGGCGGTACGCGCCTGTTCGAGGGCCCCGCGCCGCTGACCGAGTTCGAGCTCACCGACTCCGTCCCCACCACCAAGGGCGTGATCATCGCCCGCTACACCCGCCGATGAGGGAGGAACCATGCCGCAGTACCTGCTCTCGATCTACCAGCCGGACGGCCCGCCGCCCGACGCCGAGACCATGGCCCGGATCACCGCCGACCTGCACCGGCTGAACGAGGAGTTGCGCGAGAGCGGCTCGTGGGTGTTCACCGGCGGCCTGCACGCGCCCGCCACCGCCACGGTGGTACGGGCCGACGGCATGATCACCGATGGTCCGTACGTCGAGGGCAAGGAGTGCGTCGGCGGCATCTGGGTGATCACCGCGCCCGATCTGGACGCGGCGCTCGCCTGGGGCCGCAAGGCGGCAGCCGCCACGACGCTGCCGATCGAGGTCCGCCCGTTCCAGGACGTCGAACCCTTTTGAGTCCCGTCCGGATGACACCGCAGGAGATCGCGGCCGTCTTCCGCGCCGAGTACGGCAGAGCCGTCTCCGTACTCGTGCGCGGGCTCGGCGACATCGACCTGGCCGAGGACGCGGTCGCCGACGCCTTCGCGACCGCGCTGGTCAAGTGGCCGGTCGACGGCGCCCCGCGCAGCCCGGCCGGCTGGATCATCACCACCGCCCGCAACCGGGCCGTCGACCACCTGCGCCGCGAAACCGTCCGCGCGCACAAGCACGCCGAGGCCGCACTCGTCAGCGCCCCGGCGGCCGAACCCGTCGAGGAGGGCGCCGTGCCGGACGACCGGTTGCGGCTCGTGTTCACCTGCTGCCACCCGGCCCTGGCCCGCCCCGCGCAGGTGGCGCTCACCCTGCGCCTGCTCGGCGGGCTCACCACGGCCGAAACCGCCCGCGCCTTCCTCGTGTCCGAGGCCACGATGGCGCAGCGGCTCGTGCGGGCGAAGGCGAAGATCCGCGACGCGCACATCCCCTACCGGGTGCCGTACGAGGCCGACCTGCCCGAACGCCTCGACGCGGTGCTCGCGGTGCTCTACCTGATCTTCAACGAGGGCTACGTCGCCACCTCCGGCGCCGAACTCGCCCGCGGCGAACTGTGCGTCGAAGCGATCCGACTCGCCCGTCTGCTGGTCGAGCTGATGCCGGACGAGCCGGAGGCGGCGGGACTGCTCGGGCTGATGCTGCTGACCGAGGCGCGCCGCCCCGCGCGCACCGACGCCGACGGCGCTCTGGTGCGGCTCGCCGACCAGGACCGCTCCCGGTGGGACGCCGAGTCGATCGCCCAGGGCAGGGCGATCGTCCGCGGCTGCCTGCGCCGGAACCAGCCCGGCCGCTACCAGTTGCTCGCCGCGATAAACGCGGTGCACACCGACCCGGTCACCGACTGGACGCAGATCCTCGCGCTCTACGACCAACTCGTACGACTCGACCCCGGTCCGCTGGTCGCGCTCAACCGCGCGGTCGCCGTCGCCGAGATCGAGGGCCCCGCGGCGGCACTTCGGCTGGTGGACGACCTGGACCTCGGCGCCTTCCACCTGTTCCACGCGATCCGCGGCGACCTCCTCGCCGGCCTCGGGCGGACCGACGAGGCCCGGCAGGCCTTCGACGCCGCGGCCCGGCTCACCGACAACCAGGCGGAACGCGCCTACCTGATCGCCCGGCGCGACCAGTTCGGCGAAGCACCCCGGTAGCCGCGCGGTAAGCGTTCAGCAGCCGTCCAGCCGTCCAGCCGTCCAGCCGTCCAGCCGTCCAGCCGTCGCCCGGAGCGGCGGCGACGCCCGGATCCCAGCACCGAGGTCTCAGGCGGCGAAGTCGTCGACCGCCTTGGCGATGTCGTCCCCGGTCAGGGGCTGCTGCAGGTCGCCGAGCAGTCGCGCCAGGGCGGGCAGCGCGGTCTCCTGGTTGGCGAGGGCCACGCTCACGTAGTCGTGGTCCGGGACCAGGACCATGGCGGCTCGGTAGCCGGGCAGCCGTCCGTTGAGGTACATCTGGCCCGACCGCCCCAGGGCCCACCCGAGCCCGTAGGCCATGGGGTCGTCGGACCGGGTGCGCGGACGACTGATCTCCTCCAGCAGAGCCCGGTCGGCGAGCAGGCCCTCGCCGACCGCCAGGAGCTCCGACACCGACGACCACAAGCCCCCGCTGGGCCGACGGGTGCGGGGATAGCCGAGCAGCGGGAGTTCGGCCGTCCCGTTCCACCCGGTGACGGATGCCCCCGGGGTCGCGAAACCCGTCCGTGCGAGACCCCAGGGGTCGAGGAGGTTGCCCTTCAACGCGCCCTCGAACGTCGTGCCGCTCAAGGCCGCGAGGACCGAGCCGGCCAGGAAGTAGTTGCCGTTGTAGTAGGACCAACGCTCGCCGGGCTCCCGCTCGTTGCCGGCGCGGACCACGAGCCGGGCTGCTTCCAGGAGCGCGCCGTCCCCATCGCCCAGAGCCGTCACGGTTGCTGCGTCCACCGACTCGCGCAGGCCGGAGACCTGACCCAGGATCTGCTCGATGGTGAGGCTCTCGTCGGCCCGCCAGTCCGGCGCGAGGCCGGGCAGCAGCTCGACGACGGGTGTGCTCAACGGGACGCCCTCGTCCCGCAGCGTGCGGACCAGCGCCGTGGAGGTGAAGACCTTCGTCAGCGACGCGATACGGAAACACGACTCCGCCGTCACCGCGAGTGGCCCGTGGGTGGCTGTCGTGCGTGCGCCCGCCAACGACAGGCCTGCCGCCACCGCCGGGACATCGCGAAGGCTCGTCTGTTCTTCCATCAGCTCCTGAAGATTCACGGTGGCCATGGTAGTTACGGCGTTCCGGGCCGGCGGGCGCGGTGGCACCGGCCGGGGGCAGCGCGCCGGTAGGACAGGTGCCGAGTGCCGGCTCCCAGGGGGCTCGCGGGAAGTTCTCATCTGGGCTCAGAAGGTCCGGCCGGGCAGTGGTCCGGCCGATCCTGGCGCGGGCGCGGTTGCGGATGGTGACCGCTGCGGGGTTCCGGATCACGGAGGTGAGCTGGGGGCCTTCGCCGGTCGGCCTCCGGCGGGCCCGGCCCGGCCACCAAGGGTGATCGGGGGTGCTCGCCGCCCGCTCCGGTCCGGGTGCCCGGGTGCCGCGCCGCGAGCGGTCGAGGCCGTGTCGGACACCTTGTCCGTTCGTGATCGGCTCCGCTACCTTCGGGCCTCCGGGGGCGGCGGACGACGGCGCCCCCGAAGCCAATGCACTGTCATGGCCATGGCTCCCCGAGGTCGCGCGGCCGTCACCACGCTCTGATGACGTCCCGTCATGCCGACTTCGTCATGGCCGTGTTCTGCACGTGCGCGAGATGTCCGTTCCCTGGCCGGCACACCTCGCCGGGCTGCGATCCATGCCATCCATGCCATCCATGCCATCCATGCGGTCCATGCGGTCCATGAGATCCAGCCGGGCCTGTGCTGCCGCCGTTCCCCACATCCCTTGGGAGGGCTTTCCGTTGCATACCCCTACTCGTAGCAGCGCGACGCTGCGGCGTGGCCTCGGCAGGGCCTCGGCAGCCGCCGTCTCGGTCACCGCCCTGATCGCGGCGGGCCTGAGCCTGGCAGCCGCGCCCGCGGGTGCCAGCGTCCCCGCGCTGTCCGCGCAGACCCCGACCCACCAGGTCTGCGCCACCCCGCACGCCGGTCAGATGGGCTGTCTGGCCCTCAAGCGCACCGACATCTCGCCGGAGCTCGCCACGCCGAACGCGACCGTCTCCGGCTACGGCCCCAGCCAGTTGCAGTCGGCCTACAACCTGGCCTCGGCCGCCGCCTCCAGTGGCACCGGCCAGACGGTGGCCGTCGTCGACGCCTTCGACGACCCGAACGCGGCCAGCGACCTCAACGCCTACCGCAGCCAGTTCGGCCTGCCGGCCTGCTCCAGCGGCTGCTTCACCAAGGTCAACCAGAGCGGCCAGACCAGCCCGCTGCCCTCGCCCGCCCCGGCCAGCGACGACTGGACCGGTGAGGAGGCGCTGGACGTCGACATGGTCTCGGCGATCTGCCCGAACTGCCACATCATCCTGGTCGAGGCCAGCTCGGAGAGCAACGACGACCTCGGCACGGCCGTCAACGCCGCCGTCAACCTGGGCGCCAAGTACGTCTCCAACAGCTACGGCGGCGGCGAGGCGTCCAACGACTCCACGTACGACAGCGAGTACTACGACCACCCGGGTGTGGCCGTCACCGCCTCCTCCGGTGACAGCGGCTACGGCGTCGAGTACCCGGCCGCCTCGCAGTACGTCACCGCGGTCGGCGGCACCGCGCTGTCCACCGCCTCCAACTCCCGCGGCTGGACCGAGTCGGTCTGGAACACCTCCAGCAGCGAGGGTGCCGGCTCCGGCTGCTCGGCCGATGACGCCAAGCCCAGCTGGCAGAAGGACACCGGCTGCGCCAAGCGCACCGTCGCCGACGTCTCCGCGGTGGCCGACCCGGCCACCGGTGTCGCGGTCTACGACACCTACAACAACAACGGCGGCTGGAACGTCTACGGTGGCACCTCGGTGGCCTCCCCGCTGATCGCCGCCGTCTACGCGCTGGCCGGGACCCCGGCGGCGGGCTCCACTCCCGCCTCCTACCCCTACGCGCACACCACCGCGCTCAACGACGTCACCTCCGGAAGCACCGCCAGCTGCTCCCCGGCCTACCTGTGCACCGCCGAGGTGGGCTACGACGGCCCGACCGGCCTGGGCACCCCCAACGGCACCACCGCCTTCGCCTCCGGCACCTCCACCGGCAACACGGTGACGGTGACCAACCCGGGTAGCCAGAGCGGCAAGGCCGGCACCGCGGTCAGCCTGCAGCTCTCCGGCACCGACTCCGCCTCGGGCCAGAGCCTGAGCTACACCGCGACCGGTCTGCCGGCCGGCCTGTCGATCAGCTCCTCGGGCCTGATCTCGGGCACCCCGACCACCGCGGGCACCTCCTCGGTCACGGTCACCGCCAAGGACTCCACCGGCGCCACCGGCTCGACCACCTTCTCCTGGACCGTCTCCTCGGCCACCGGCAACACCGTGACCGTGACCAGCCCCGGCAACCAGTCCGGCACCGTCGGCACCGCGGTCAGCCTGCAGGTCTCCGGCACCGACTCCGCCTCGGGCCAGAGCCTGAGCTACTCGGCCACCGGCCTGCCGGCCGGCCTGTCGATCAGCTCCTCGGGCCTGATCTCGGGCACCCCGACCACCGCAGGCACCTCCTCGGTGACCGTCACCGCCACGGACTCCACCGGCGCCACCGGCTCGGCGACCTTCTCCTGGACCGTCGCGGCCGGCACCGGCTGCACCGGCGGCGGCCAGCTGCTCGGCAACGCCGGCTTCGAGACCGGCACCGCCTCGCCCTGGACCGCCAGCGCCGGCGTGATCGACAACTCCTCCTCCGAGCCCGCCCACTCGGGCAGCTGGAAGGCCTGGCTGGACGGCTACGGCACCACCCACACCGACACCCTCTCGCAGACCGTCACCATCCCGGCCGGCTGCAAGGCGACCTTCAGCTTCTGGCTGCACATCGACACCGCCGAAACCGGCACCACGGCCTACGACAAGCTCGCCGTGACCGCCAACGGCACCAACCTCGCCACCTACTCCAACGTGAACAAGAACACCGGCTACGTGCAGAAGTCCTTCGACCTCTCCTCCTACGCCGGCAAGTCCGTCACCCTGAAGTTCACCGGCACCGAGGACTCCTCGCTGCAGACCAGCTTCGTGATCGACGACACCGCGCTCAACGCCAGCTGATACCAGTCTTTCTGACGATCAGTCACGGGCCGCTGATCGCTGATCGCTGATCACAGCGACGGGTTCAAGGATGACGGGACGCCGCACCGCGGCGTCCCGTCATCGGCGTTGCGGCGGCGAGAGGGGCGCGCCAGGACCGGGACCGGGACCGGGACTGGGACTGGGACCCTGCTCCTGGTCCCGGCACGCCCCCGTCCCCTGGTCCCGGTGGTGTTCTCGTCCTGTGCCCGGACGAGGACGGGCGTAGCGGGTGATGGTCTGGAGATGAGCCGGGAACCCCCGGCAACTGCCCCACTGCCGGGAGACATCGTGATCCGCGCCCTGACCGGGTTCTCCACCAGGAACCCGTGGAAGGTCATCGCCGCCTGGGTTGTTCTGGGAATAGCCCTGTCCATCCTGGGCCAGGCGCTGATGTTCCGGGTGACCCAGACCCAGACCGCCGACTTCCTGCCCAAGAGCTACGACTCGGCCGCCGCCATGCAGATCGCGCAGGACCGGTTCGGGGCGAAGGCCGACGCCAACCCGGTGAGCGTGCTGGTCGCCAGGGCGGACGGCCGGGCGCTGACCGCCGCCGACCAGCAGCGGATCGAGGCCGGGGCGCAGCGGCTGGGCCGGCAGCGGGTCGCCATGCCCAGGACCAAGGACGCGATGCCGCTGCAGCGGGACTACTCGCAGGTTCCCCAGGTCGTCCCGGCCATGGTGGCACCGGACCGGAGCTTCGAGCTGCTCTCGGCCGCGCTGACCGGGAACTCCGCCGATCCGGGCCTGCAGGACACCTTCCGGGCGTTCCGGGACAGCACCAGGGCCGAGTTCGCCGGCGAGGGCCTGCGCACCGGCTTCACCGGCGGCCTGGCCGACCAGATCGACTCCACCGACGCGAGCAAGAACCTCACGGCGATCGCCTCGGCCTGCATGGTCGGGCTGATCCTGCTGCTCCACGTGCTGGTGTTCCGCAGCGTCATGGCGGCCCTGATCCCGCTGCTCTCGGTGGTCCTGATCGGCGGGGCGGCGAGCGGCGCCGTGGTGGGCACCGCGCTGCTCACCGGCATCAAGCTCAGCACGTCGGTGCCGAGCCTGATCAGCGTGGTGCTGCTCGGGATCGGCGTCGACTACTTCCTCTTCCTGCTGTTCCGCTTCCGCGAGCAGCTGCGGGCCGACCCCGGGCAGCACCACCGTGTCACCGCCGCCGAGGTCAGCGCGCGGGTGGGCACCGCGGTCACGTCGGCCGCGCTGACCATCGTCGCCGCCTTCGCCACGCTCGGGCTCGCCAGCTTCGGACAGTTCCGGGTGCTGGGTCCGGCCGTCGCGGTCTCGGTCCTGGTCATGCTGCTGGCCAGCCTCACCTTCATGCCCGCCGTGCTGGCCGCCGCCGGGCGCAAGCTCTACTGGCCCTCGCGGGCCCTGCGGCGCGAGCCGCGCGAGGGCGCGGCCGCCCGCTTCGGCGCCCTGGTGGCCCGCCGCCCGCTGGCCCTGGTCCTGGCCTCGGTCGCCCTGCTGGGCGCGCTGGCCACCGGGCTGGCCGGCATCACCATGGACTACGGCCAGGGCGACGGCGGCCAGCGCACCGACTCCCAGCGCACCGCCGCCGAGATCTCCCGTGCTCTGCCCGCAGGCGTGTCGGACCCGACCAGCGTCTACCTGGAGGCCGTGGACGGCGGCCCGCTCACCGTCGCTGCCCTGGGTGGCCTGGCGCACGACCTGGCCCAGGTCGAGGGGGTCGGCCAGGTGGCCGATCCGGTGCTGGGCGAGCGCGGCCAGGCGGCCAGGATCGACCTGTTCCTGACCGCGGACCCGCAGTCCTCGCGGGCCCGCGAGCTGGTCTCCGGACCGCTGCGCGCGGCGGTCGCCAAGGACACGCCGCCCGGCCTGGTGGCGCACGTGGGCGGCACGCCGGCTGTCCTCGCCGACGTCTCCACCGCCGTCGACCACGATCTGCGCCTGGTCTTCCCGGTGGCGGCCGCGCTGATCGCGCTGATCCTGGTCATGCTGCTGCGCAGCCTGCTCGCGCCGATGATGCTGATGCTCTCCGTCGGCCTCGGCTTCGCGGCCACCCTCGGCGCCGCGGCCCTGCTCTTCCAGCACGCGCTGCACAAGCCCGGGGTCGACTTCACCCTGCCGCTGGTGCTCTTCCTCTTCGTCGTCGCGCTCGGCACCGACTACAACATCCTGATCAGCGACCGGATCCGGGAGGAGATGGAGCGGCCGGGACCGGCCCGCGCTGCGGTGGCCCGCGCCGTGCGGCACACCGCGCCGGCCATCGCGACGGCGGGCGTGGTGCTGGCCGGCTCCTTCGGGACCCTCGCCGTCACGCCGTCCTCGTCGACCCAGCAGGTCGGCTTCGCGATGGCGCTGGGCATCCTGCTCTCCGCCTTCCTGCTCTCGATCGTGCTGGTGCCCTCGCTGGCGGCGTTGCTGGGGCGGAGCATCTGGTGGCCGCTGCGGCCGGGCCGCGCGGACCGTCCTGGTCACGCGGGCCGCGCGGGTCAGGTGGGGCAGGCGGGTCACGCGGCGGTGCCGGCGGCACCATATGTGAGCCAGGGCCAGAGCCGATACCAGGGCCAGTTCGAGGACCCGTACCAGCACGCGGGCCACGGCCCGGGCTGGAGCGGTGAGTCAGCCGAGCTGCCGGCAGCCGGGCCCCACGGTCAGGACCGGGGTCAGTAGCCCGGGGAACGGCGAGGGCTGCCCCGGTCAGGCGCAGCCGGCTGAGAGTGGAGTCTCCCACCGGTCGGGTGGCGACTACGGGCTCTCGTGCGGTGTGCGGTCCCGACCGGGCTGTCGTAGTGCCTCCCCACGTGGGAACGGATATCTATGGCGTACACGGCTGAGGTTCACCGATAGCCGTGCAGACTCCGGCGGCCGGGCGGAAGGCACCCGCCGCCCCCGGCCCTGGACGACTTGAAAGGGCTCGGTCGAACTACGGGTGAGAGGTTGTGTTGTGCCGCAGCCCCTGGAGCTGTTGTTGGACAAGTTCGTTCGCCTGCTGCGGCTCTACCAGGGTGACGTCGGCCGGAGAACTTGTCAGCGACGAGTCGACTGCGGTGAACCGGACTGTGGGGTCTGCCTTGGCGAGTGCGGGGACAGCCTGTCCGAAGGCGGGTCCAACGGTGATGATCAGGTCGCAGTGCTGGGTGATCAGGCTTGCGAGGTAGGGCTGAGCTTGGGTCGCATTGGCGGCGGGCTCGATCAGTTGCTGGATGTTCTTCGTGCCCTGGGTTCCGGCTGTCTGCATGGCTGTCCAGACCTGGGCCACTTCGCTTGTTCGCGCGGCTGTCGCACTGTCGCTGGCGAGGCAGGCGGTGGCCCGGCCCGAGACATCCGCGACGATGACTCTCGGTTGATGCGGTGCGGCGCTGTGGTGTCCGGGCCACAGCAGGGCCGCCGCAGTGACTGTTGCCGCGATGGTGGCGGCCAGCGCGGTGAGGCCGCGTGCGGAGTGCCGGCGGTAGCGGAAGAGGCGGCGTACGGCCATCTGACTGGTCCTTGAAGGGTTGGTGGTGGTCAGTGTTGATCACTGGTCGAACGGGACCTGCCAGGGACCGCTTTGGCCGGCGTCCGGGCAGACCAATGGAGGTCGAGCCTTGGTCACTGCTCGCTACAACCGGGAGTTGGCGGCATCCGTGCCCCGGCTGTCCAGCATCGCGGCGGCAAATTATGGGCGGCAAATTATCTGGCGTGCAGTCAAAGCTGTTTCGTGTGAGCAGGCGAGGGCTGGGGCTGCGGAGGCATATGCTGCGGCGTAGCTGGCGCCGTCCGCGTTGACGTACTGGCCAAGGCTACCGACCCAACAGATAGTGCTGACGGGTGTGGCAAGGCTGACTCCCTATCCGAACTCGCTTTACTTCCAAGGCCTTCCGTCTTCATCAATTCCTGTGATGGAGAGTACGCCAGTGCACGGGGCGGGGTGCATCGGTGAGTTGGAGGAGCTCTATATACGGCAGGTGTCGATGGCCTGTCAAGGCAAATCTCAACCAAGCGTTGCCTAGGGGATCGTAAATCTTTCCGGTGCCTGGGCGGGAGAATCTGGACGTACGGGTACCGATGAGGCGGATTCGTCTGTCCAAGGTGTGGATTTGGTTTGCTGAACTGATTGTTCGTCAACTAGAACATCCCCTGGCATCCCCAACCTGGGGTCCTTTTTCCGTGCTTGGGGGTCGGCCTTGCGCCGCTCATTGCCGCGTCACGCCCTGCTGTCGACCATACGCATCGTCACCGCATCATTGGTGGGCCGAGGCTATCGAGGCGGCCGAAGGTGGTTGGTCCTCCTGGCCTGCATGTCGATCGTGGTCAGCATGTCCACGCAGGCGGCATGGGCCCTGTCGGCGAGCCAGGTTTCAGCTGCCGCTGCCCTCAAGCCTCCCCAGCAGCGCTCTGACGCCGCCGCGGGGCGTTCGCACACTGTCGGCAGCGCGGTCACCCAACGCGACCAAGGGCCGGATGACTCCGCGCACACGCCTGCTCCGGGAGAGCTGCCCCCAGCGGGACAGCCCAAGGGGAAGAGCGCTGGCCCGCAGACATCCGACCAGGCTCGCAGGGCGGCGCCTACCCAGAAGGTGGACCCTCCGGCGACATCGACGCGGGCTGACCAGGCCGCTCAGCAGAGGAGAGTCAGCGCGGCGTTCGGCTCGACGGCCGCCGACGTGCCGACGAGTTCCCCGCCGGCGACGACTGTGCAGACCCCGGCTCCGGCAGGGGTCGAGGTCATGGCCGCGCGTACGGCGACGACCTCGACGTACCAGAACGCTGACGGCACGAAGACTGTGCGGATGTACCCGCGGCCGGTGCATTATCAGAAGCCGGACGGAACCTGGGCAGACATCGACACGGGGCTGACACAGCGCGCTGACGGCCGGTGGACCGAGAAGGCCAACAGCCAGCAGTTGACCTTCGGGCCGATGGCGAACTCCTCGGCGCTCGTGGACTTCCCGATCGACGCGAGCCACGATGTCGCCTACGGCCTTCAGGGCGCGCTGCCGGTGACCGCGACCGCGAGTGGCGACACGCTGACCTATGCGGGCGCTCAGCCTTCTGCCGACGTCCAGTACGACGCGCTTGCGACCGGCGGCAAGGAGTCGCTGATTCTGCACGACGCCTCGGCGCCGACCGTCTGGACCTTCCCGCTGCAGCTGACCGGCGTCAGCGTCGCGCTCGACGCGACCGGGAACGCGGTCTTCACCGACAGCTCGGGCCAGGTCCGGCTGACGATTCCGCATGGTTTCATGGAGGACTCCGCCATTGATCCGAAGTCGGATCAGGGGGCCATGTCCGATGCCGTGACGTATCAGCTGACCGTGGTCAACGGCGTCCCCGCGCTCCAGATGACCTTGGACAGCGCTTGGCTGCACGACCCGCACCGTGTCTTCCCGGTGCAGGTCGACCCCAGCACTGTCTCAGGCGTCAACGTCGGGCAGTCCACTTATGTGATGTCGCCCTTCAAGGCGAACTACTCGACGCAAAGCGTGCTGAAGGCGGGCACGTACGATGGCGGCGGACATGTGGCGAACAGCTACCTGCTCTTCCCCGTGTCCTCCGCGGTGGGCAAGAACTACATCCAGAGCGTCGGCCTGAGCCTGTACGACGTGTGGTCCTACGACTGCGGGCAGCACGAGGTCGATGTCTCGGCCATCAGCTCCACCTGGAACCCCTCCTCGATCAACACCTATCCGGGCGTCAGCATCGGTGGGCGGATCGGCCAGGGAAGCTTCGGTGCCGGCACGAGCTGCGGCAGCGGCAGCCAGTGGGAGAAGATCGATCTCGGCGACAGTCACTCCGCGACCGGGTCGCAGCTGGTGAGTTCCTGGGCGTTCGGCGGTGACAACCTGGGCCTCGCCGTGACCTCCAGCAGCACAGACAGCAACGCTTGGAAGCAGTTCGCCAGCGTCAACTCCAGCTACCCGCCCTACCTGTACGTCACCTACGCCGACTGGGCCGCCAGCTCCACGGTGGCGGGCAGCTACACGCAGCCGACCTACAACAGCACCGGCTCGGTTCAGGTCACGATGACGAACCTGGCAGCGAACTGGTGGAACTCCTCCAGCATGCAGTTGAAGGCACGGGTCTTCGACAGCAACGGCAACGAGCAGTCGGTGAACGCGCCACTCGTGGGCGTGTCGGGCCTGGTCCAGACGGGTCAGTCGGTCACGGTCAACGCGGTCATCCCGGTGCTGCCGAAACTCGGGACGCAGTACTCGGTGTGCTTCGACGGCTATGTGAACGGCACGGTGTCGCTGCACGACTCCTACGGAATTCCCTGGCAGGGCTGCATCGGGGCAGTCGGTCAGAACACGCAACCGCAGATCGACTCGTACACGCCGTTGAGTGGCACGGTGTCGGGGTCGTTGACGCCGCAGTTGTCGGCGGTGGGGCACGATCCCGACAACTATCCGGGGTCGGGGGTGAATTACGACTTCCAGGTGTATTCGGCCGATGGCCGTACGAAGGTGGCCGATTCCGGTTGGCAGTGGGGGCAGAGTTGGTCGGTGCCGGCGGGTGTGTTGGCGTGGAACACCAGTTACTGGTGGACCGTCGCGGACGGTGACCAGCAGTTGATGAGTGCGTGGACGAGTTGGTCGGGGATCTCGACGCAGGTGCAGCAGCCGCCGATCACCTCGCATCTGGGTGGTGCGGCGGATGACGGTCAGGGGCATACGTTCGATCCGCAGGTGGGGAACTACACGACGACGGCGTCGGATGCGGACGTGAAGTCGGTGGGTCCGGCGTTGGCGGTGACGCGGTCGTACAACTCGTTGGATCCGCGGACGGGCACGTTGTTCGGTGCGGGTTGGACGTCGGTGTTCGACATGCGGGTGCAGCCGGACGGTGACGGGTCGGGTTCGGTGGTGTTGACCGATGCGTCGGGGCGGGCCGAGCGGTTGGGGCAGGATCCGAGGAACGCCTCGCAGTACGTGCCGGCGGCGGGTGAGTACGAGACGCTGACGAGTGTGTCGGGCGGGTTCGTGCTGCTGCTGAAGAGCGGTATGCGGTACACGTTCCAGACGCCGGTCGGTTCCTGGTACGCGCTCACCGCGATCCAGGACGCCGAGGGGCATGTGCAGAGCCTGCACTACACCGGTGGCCTGCTGGACACGGTGACGGACGCTGCCTCGGGCCGGGCGCTGCACCTGAGCTGGACCTCGGGTGGCCGGCATGTGGCGAAGGTGATCACCGATCCGGCGGCCGGGGGCGATGCGAGCACCGCGTTGGCCTGGACCTACACCTACAACGGTTCGAACGCGGATGAGTTGGACCAGGTGTGCGCGCCGGCGACGGGCGGCAACTCGGCGGCTTCGTGCACGACGTACTCGTACACGCCGGGTTCGCACGTGCGCTCGGCGACGCTGGACACGAACCCCTCCTCGTATTGGCGCCTGGGTGAGTCCTCGGGGACGAACGCGGCCAGCGAGGAGATCGCCAACCAGGGCAACGACGTCGCGCAGTACGTGGGTGGTGTGTCGCTGGGTGCGCCGGGTGCGGCGGTGGGCTCGGGGGCGACGGCGGCCTCCTTCGACGGGTCGTCCTCGGCGGTGGCGCTGCCGGGCGGCCTGCTGCGCAACAGCTACGTGTCGTTGGGGTTGTGGTTCAAGACGACGTCGCCGGGTGTGGTGGCGGCCTATCAGAACGGCCCGTTGTCGGCGTCGCCCTCGGAGGCGAGTCCGCTGCTGTACGTGGGCACGGACGGGCGTCTTCGTGGTGAGCTGTACGGTCCCTCGATCGGCCTGGCTCCGATCACCTCGGCGGGGGCGGTGACCGATGGTGCCTGGCACTACGCGCTGCTGACGGGATCGGGCGGCAGCCAGAGCCTGTATCTGGACGGTAACGCGATCGGGTCGGTGGCCGGGGTGATCAACCCGCTGGACCAGCAGAACACCTACATCGGGGCCGGTTTCACCCGGGGCAGCCCGTGGCCCTCGGTGCCGGCGGCGAGCGGGGACGGGAACTCGCACTTCCGGGGCCAGATCGCCGATGTCGCCGTGTACGACCACACGCTGGGCGCGCCGGCGGTGGCCGCGGTCTACCAGGCCGGCGCCAAGGCCTCGACCGAGTTGAGCGCCTTGAAGCTGCCCAGCGGCAAGACGAAGCTGGCGGTCTCCTACGACGGGGTGCGGGACCGGGCCACGCAGGTCACCGACGCCAACGGCGGCACATGGAAGATCAGCCAGCCGTCGGTCAGTGGTTCGGCGCAGGAGTACCGCGGGCAGGTGATGGGCTCGACCCCGCAGGACTACTGGCGGATGTCGGACCAGGCGGGCACGCAGGCCGCCAACGAGATCTACAGCCCGCGGCCGACGCCGAACAACGGCACGTACACGGGTGTGACGCTGGGGGCGGCCGGTCCGATGACCGGCTCGGGCGGGGCGGCGTCCTTCGACGGGAGCACCTCGTCGGTGCAACTGCCCTCGGCGATGATCCCCGCCCAGGGGCCGGCGGGTATCGCGCTGTGGTTCAAGACCACCGGTAGCGGCACGTTGGCGGGCTACCAGAGCACGCCGCTGGACGCCGCGCAGACTCCGGCCAACGCGTCGTGGAACCCGGCGCTGTACGTGGGCTCGGACGGAAAGCTGTACGGCGAGTTCTACTGCGGCGGCATACCCACCCCGATGGTCAGCGCCTCGGCGGTCAACGACGGCAAGTGGCACTTCGCGGTCCTGTCCGCGGACTCCGGCACCTCGCAGAGCCTCTACCTGGACGGTCAACTGAGCGCCGGCCCGCTGTCGGGCACGATCATCCCCAACGGTATCCACTACCTGTACCTGGGCGCGGGCAATGCCGACCAGTGGCCCAATGCGGCAGCCACACCGTTCGGGCACTTCACCGGGCAACTCGCCGACACCGCGATCTTCCCTCACGGTCTGTCGGCCGGCACCGTCTCCTCCCTCTACACCCAGGCCACCACCCAGAGCGCGGCCCAGGGCGTCACCCCCAACACGCCCTCCGCCTACGACACCGCGATCACCTCCAACCAGCCCTCGGGGTACTGGCGCCTGGACGACGCGAGCGGCAACCAGGCCACCGAACTCCTCTCCTCCGCCGCCCTCGCGCAGAACCGCGGCACCCAGGTGAACACCACCCAGGGCACGGCCGGACCGTGGGCCTCGGGCACCTCCACCGCCACCACCTTCAACGGCACCACCTCCTACCTGCAGCTACCGCCCAACGCCATGCCGCAAGCGGGCGCCAACTCCACCATCTCCCTGTGGTTCAAAACCACCGCCCCCGGCGTCCTCTACAGCTTCCAGAACTACCCGCTCGGCAACACCAGCGGCGGCCAGAGCGGCGCCGCCAACCGCTGGAACCCCGCCCTGTACGTCGGCTCCGACAACAAGCTCCACGGCGAACTGTGGAACGGCACCCCCGCCAACACCGTCTCCGACACCACCGTCACCGACGGCCAGTGGCACTACGCCGTCCTGACCGCCAACACCACCACCCAGCAGCTCTACCTCGACGGCCACACCACCGGCGCCCCCCTCACCGGCACCCTCACCTACAACGGCAACGGCTACGCCTACCTGGGCGCCGGCAACGTCCAGGGCGGCTGGCCCAACGCGCCCGCCGACACCAGCGGCCACCTCAACGGCTCCCTGGCCGACTTCGCCCTCTACGGCTACGCGCTCGACGCCGGCACGATCGCCACGCAGTACCAGAGCGCGACCACCGCGAGCGCGGGCAACGGGCTGGACGCGGCGAGCGCCTTCCGCACCCAGGTCGTCCAGGACAGCGCCTTCGGCTACTGGCGCCTGAACGACCCGACGGGATCCTGGTACGCGCAGGACGAACTCGGCACCGCCCTGCCCGACCTGACCTCGGGCACCTACACCAGCACCACGCTGGGCGCCCCAGGTCCCTCCGGCGACCCGCAGGAGCAGGCGGCCACCTTCAACGGCACCAACTCGCTCCTGCAACTGCCCTCCAACGCCGCACCCACCCAGGGCTCGGCGTCCGTGGAGCTGTGGTTCAAGACCACCACCAGCGGCGTGCTCTACAGCTACCAGGACACCCCGATGGGTGGCACCCCGCAGGCCAACGACCCCGCCTTGTACGTGGGCGCCGACGGCCGCCTGCACGGCATGTTCTGGTCCTCCCCGGTCACCGCGATGACCTCCGACCGCACCGTCACCGACGGCCAGTGGCACCAGGCGATCCTGACCGGCGACAGCACCGGCCAGAGCATCTACCTCGACGGCACCCAGAGCGCCTCGCTGACCAACGCCGGACCGATCATCTACAACGGCGCACCCTACGTGTACGTGGGCGGCGGCGACGTGCGGGGCTGGAACTGGCCCAGCACCAGCGCCCCGTACTTCAGCGGACAGATCGCCGAGGTCTCCTACTACCCCTCGCGCCTGACCGCCGCCCAGGCCCAGGGCCACTACACGGCCATGCGCGGCGCAGGCGGCACCATCCCGGTGACCACCACCACCGTCACCGACCCCACCGGCAACGCCCTCACCTACACCTACGACACCCACACCGCCAAGCTCGTCTCCTACGCGGACGCCTCCGGGAACACCACCCGCTACACCTACGACACCAACGGGTTCCTCTACAGCACCACCGACCCCGACGGACACACTGTCACCACCGGCCACGACGCCCGCGGTAACACCGTCTCCACCACCACCTGCCAGAACCCCTCCACCTGCCACACCAGCTACGCCACGTACTACCTGGACGGCGGCAACGCGCTGAACCCGATGAACGACGCGATGCTGACCTCCAGCGACGCGCGCTCCAACGGGCCCGGTGACACCACCTACACCACGACATACACGTACAACACGGCCGGGCAGCTGACCTCCACGACCCTTCCGGCCACCGCCGACTTCCCCAAGGGCCGTACCACCTACACCAGTTACACCACCGGCAGCGAAGCGGCGACCGGCGGCAGCGGCACCCAGCCGCCAGGCCTGCCCGCCACCGTCACCAACACCCTGGACACCTCCGCCTACGGGCAGGCCGCCGGCGTCCCGGCCGCCCAGGAGAGCCAGAACTCCTACGACGCGGCCGGCAACCTCACCAGGACCGTCAGCCCACTGGGCCTGACCACCACCTACACGTACGACAACCTCGGCCGCGCGCTGTCCAGTGCCCAGGCGTGCACGAACTGTGGCCAGGGCCAGACCCCCACCACGACCACCACCACCTACACCTGGGACGGGCAGGGCAACCCGCTCACCGAGACCGACCCCGCCACCACCGACGCCGTCACCGGGACCGTCCACACCCCCCGCACCACCTACACCTACGACGCGGACGGCGACAAGACCGCCCAGACCCTCGCCGACACCACCGGCGCAGACGCGCCGCGCACCAGCACCTGGGCGTACTACAGCACCACCGACCTCCTGTGGCAGAGCACCGACCCCGCAGGCGCCAAGAACACCTACACCTACGACCCGTACGGCAACACCGCCACCAAAACCGACCCGGCCGGCACCAACTACCAGTACTCCCACTCCCCGCAGGGCTGGCTGCAGCAGACCGCCATCGCCAACTACACCGGCAACCCCGACAACCCCCTCGCCGCGCACTGGCAGGTCATCGATTCCCGCGCCTACGACCCGGCCGGCCGCCTGGCCACCGACACCGACGCGATGGGCCGCACCACCCACACCTACTACAACGACGACAACACGGTCGCCGAGGTCGACCTCGACGCCTTCCACAACTTCAACCCCACCACCGCCCAGTTCGACGGCACCACCCGCAACGTGGTCCTGCAGACCAACACCTACGACGCGGCCGGACAACTGACCCGACGCATCACCGGCGGCGGCAGCACCACCGTCGCCAACACCTACGACCAAGCAGGACGCGCCACCAGCACCACCGTCGACCCCGGCGGCCTCAACCGAATCACCACCAGTACCTACGACGCCACCAACTCCGTCCTGAGCAGCAAACTCACCGACGGCACCACCACCCGCGAAACCGACAACACCTACGACACCGCCGGCGACCTGCTCACCGCCACCGTCAAGAACACCCCGCAGAACTCCACCACCACCCACACCTACGACCAGCGCGGTCTGCCCCTGACCACCACCAGCCCCAACGGCAACACCACCGGCGCCACCCCGGCCAACTACACCACCAGCTACTTCCACGACCCGGCCGGCCAACTCGCCATCACCGACGCCCCACCCACCCCCACCACCGTCTTCAACACCACCACCGGCCAACCCGTCACCCTGCCCGCCGCGGCCGCCGAAACCCGCACCGGCTACAACACCTTCGGCGAACCCGCCGCCGTCAAGGACCCCGACGGCAACATCACCACCACCACCCACACCTTCGACAGCACCGGCGAACACCTCGCCGTCGCCGCGAACAGCTACACCACCCCGGACAAGGCGACAACCTTCACGTCCGTCACCCAGGTCGACTACGACGCCATGGGCCGGCCCAAGACCGTCACCGTCGACCCATCCGGCCTCGACCGCGTGTCGACCACGACCTATGACCAGCTCGGCAACCCCGTCCAGGTCACCAAGCCGTCGATCGGTGGCACCACGCCCACCGCGCAGATCACCTACGACCTCGACGGCGAGCCACTGTCCCAGACCGACCCGACCGGGGCGACCACCCAGGCCACCTACGACGACCTGGGTCGTGAAGTCACCTCCACGCAGATCGTGCGTCAGCCGACGGCCGCGGCGTACACCACCACGAACACCTACGACGACGCGGGGGATCTGACCGCTACCCTCGATCCGAAGGGCCATCAGACCACCGCGCACTTCGACGCGGCGGGCGAGCGCACCTCGGTAACGGACGCCCTCAGCGACACCACCCGGTATGCCTACAACCTCGCCGGCCAGCTGACCCGCACGACCCTGCCCGACGGCACCGCCACCGCCTTCGCGTTCGACCAGGCCGGACGCACCACCGCGACCACTCACCTGGACAAGGACAGCTCCACGGTGCTGTCCACCAGCAGCGGCACCTATGACGCGGACGGCAACGCGATCACCGCCACGGACGCGGACGGGCACACCAGCACCTACACCTTCGACGCGGACGACCAGCTGACTCAGCAGGTCCAGCCGGTCACCGCCAGCAGCTCGATCACCACGTCGTTCGGCTACGACGCCGCGGGCAACCGCACCCAGTACACCCACACGCGGACAGCGGGCGGTGCCCCGGCGAGTGTCTACTACACGTTCAACTCGATGGGCCTGCCCGAGTCGACGGTCGAACCGCCCACGGCGGCCTACCCCAATCCGGCCGACGGCACCTATACCTTGTCCTACGACGCGGCCGGGGAGGTGGTCAGGGACACCCAGCCCGGTGGGGTCAGCGAGAGCTACGGCTACGACGCCGACGGCCGCAAGACCTCGCAGAGCGGGGCCGGCGCCGAGGCCACGACCGCGACGCGCACGTTCGGCTACGACCTCGACAGTCGCCTGACCTCGGCCACCGCCGGCAGCGACACCAACACGTACACCTATGACGACCGAGGCCTGGTGCTCGGCCAGGCCGGTGCTGCCGGGGTGTCGAGCTTCGGGTACGACGCCCTCGGCAACATGACCTCGCGCACCGACGGCGCCGGGGCCGCGACCTTCAACTATGACGCTGACGATCGCCTCGCCGGACTCACCGATCCACTGACCGGTACTCAGAAGACCTACCAGTACGACAGCGCCAGTGACCTTGTCTCGACCTCCGCCGGAGCGGGTTCCGCCACCCGTACCTTCGGCTACGACGGGCTGCACCGGATCGTCAGCGACACGCTCACCAACCCGGGGGGCGCAGTTGAGGCGTCCATCGCGTACGGGTACGACCCGGCCGGGCACACGACCTCGAAGACCACTGCCGGAACCGTCGGGAGCGGAGCCAACTCCTACAGCTACGACTGGGCGGGCCGCCTGACCTCGTGGACCGGCAACTCGGGGACAACGAGCTACAGCTACGACAACGACGGAAACCTGACCCAATCCGGCCCGACCACGAGCACCTATGACGACCGGGACCGCCGGGTCAGTTCCAGCGGAGCGACCTTCACCTACGACGCTCGCGGAGCCTTGACCGCGACGACCAGGTCGGCAGCAACAACCCAGGTCAGTTTCGACGCGTTCGACCAACAAGTCACCAACGGCACCAGCAGCTACAGCTATGACGCGCTCGGCCGTCTGGCCGCGACGGGAAGCGCCACCTTCAGCTACGACCGCACCAGCGACGATGCCACCTCTGACGGGACGTCGAGCTACGAGCGCGACCCCGGCGGCAACCTGATCGCGTTGACGACCGCTGCGGGACCGGTCCTGGCCTACAGCGATTCCCACGAGGACCTGGTCGGTACCTACACCGCCACCGGCTCGACCCTCGCCAGTTCCACCAGCTTCGACCCCTGGGGCGCCGTTCTCGCCGCCGCCGGATCCACCTCCTCGATCGGCTACCAGGACGACTGGACCGACCCCGGCACCAAACTGCTCAACACTGCCGCACGCTGGTACGACCCCTCGGCGGGCTCGTTCACCAGTCGCGACACCGCCACCCTGGCTCCCACTACCGCGGCGGAGGCCGACCGGTACGCCTACGGCGCCGGGCACCCCCTCGACGCGGTGGACCGCTCCGGGCACAACGACATCGAACCCCAGGGCGGCGGCTTTGCGGGCGGCCTGTCACCCGAGGGAGGAGACGGCCCGGGAGCCGAAGGCGAAGCAGGAGAAGGCCCCCACGGCAGCTTCGACGGCAAGGCGCCCAGCGTCGAGGCCGGCGACCACACGTACTCCAGCCCGGATGACGGGCAGTCGGAGCTGGAGGAGGCGAACGAGAGGGCGCTCGAGGCGGAGCGCGAAGTCGAAGCCGAGCGGAATCTGCACGAGAACGAGATCCAGGAAGACCAGCGGATCGAGGACGAGAACGAGCCGGAGGTCGAGCAGCAGGACACGAACGCGGACACGACGTCCGACGACACGGTCAGTACCACTGGGGATGGCACTGGTGACAGCGGGGGTGACGGACGCGGCGGCAGAGGCTCAACGTCCGGCAACACTTCCCGGGGCTCCACGACCACTACGGGGAGGGCCCAGCCCGCCAGGGGCACCACGCAATCCCGCTCCGGGCGCTTCGTCGACCCGGCTCAGGCCGCTCGCACGCCCTCCAACACCGTCCGACCGATGGACAACAGCACGCCCACCAAGGCGGCCAACAACACCATCACGCCCCAGCCGGGCAACACCACCTCCACCCCCGGCGACTCGCCGACCAACCCGCTACAGATCCAGGCCGACTCCAACCCCGCGGCGAGTGCCTCAAGCACGGTGCAGGGGACCGTGGATGCCGCCCAGACGGACTCTTGTGGACCCGATGGCGAACATGTTGTCCTTGGCGTAGGAGAGCATTCGGACGCATTGGCCGGGGCCCTGCGAGATGCGGGTGACGCAGGAGCGCATACGTTCAACGACAGTAACTTTGGAGATATCGGGGAGGGTGGGATTCCGGAGTGGATGCACGGTGTGATGCGAGCTGCTGGAAGTCCGGACACCAGGCTGAGTATCACGCTTGATGGGCTCCCTGGCGCAACGCCAGAAGAGGCGTTCCAAAATGCCTATATCCGAGGGGTAGGAGCTGGATTGAAGGGTGCCGCACAGGGCGGATATGGCACGGCGTGGGAGATGAGTGTCGTTGGCCGAAACGCCTACTTTAATAGTGTGGATAGTGACCTCGGTAGGTCGTGGTCGTCTATTCAGTTCTATTGGAGAGGCGCGCCAGCCGATGTTCAAGAGCCCAACTGGGCGGCCCTGAGAGGTTTGGCAGGTCAGTAGTGTCAACTTATGAGTCGGACAGGCTGTTTGAGATCTGGAGCTTCAGCCCCTCGCATCGCACGATGTTGCTCCGTAGCAACCCGAGTCCTGGTGATGATGGCGGTACCAGGATCGAGATCTACGTCGGCAATGTCGAAGTAATGTTCCTGAAGCCGAGGATGAAGGGGGTGAAGATTTGGCGACCTTCACCTAAGGAGGCGTCCGAGGCAGCTGAGAAGTTCAGCATCGGCGATAAGTTGCAGTCGCTCTATCTCGTTTCGAGTGAGGATTTCTGTGGCTTCGTCGTGGGTGGCCGTCCATCTTGGAGGGAAGCCGTGCGGGACTTCGACGATGAGACCTTGTTCGACTTTGGACAAGAGTGGCCACCAGGTCCGGAAATGAACTGGGGACAGATTGAGTGAGGCGTTAAGGATTCCCTGCATACCTGAGTAGGGTCGCTTCTGAGGCCCCATCGGAAACCGATTCCGATGGGGCCTCTTGGGTGTCTGACGGCAGTAGTTGACGGCAACGTCAGCGGACGGGTGCTGCACAAAGCGGCGGGTCGTCGCCGTCGTCGGGGCCGGTGGTGGCCTCGGAGGGCTTGCCGAGGCCGAGGGTACGGCCGAGGAGGTCGATGGCGTCGCGCTGGAGGCGGAGGCGGACGTGGGCGTACACCGTCGCGGTGACGCCGATGTGGGCGTGACCGAGGAGTTCCTTGATGACGACGAGTTCGACGCCCTGTTCCAGGAGGAGCGTCGCGGTCGAGTGCCGCAGGTCGTGGAATCGGATCGCCCGCAGGCGGGAGCAGCGGAGCAGGGCGTTGAAGCGCCGCGTGAGGGTGGAGGGTTCGATGGGGTGGCCGTCCAGGCGGGTGAAGACAAGGCCGTTGTCCACCCACTCGGCGCCGGCTTGCTGCTTCTCATGGACCTGTCGGTCACGGTGCTCGTGGAGCGAGGCGACGCACGCGGCCGGGAGGGCGATGCGGCGCTCCGAGCTGATCGTCTTGGTCGGCAGGGTAGTGAGGCCACCGGTACCGGTGCGCTGGAGGGTGCGGCGGATGCTGGCGGTGCCGTTGTCGAGATCGATGTCTTCCCAGCGCAGGCCGAGGAGTTCGCCCTTGCGGAGTCCGGTGCGCAGAGCGAGTTCGAACAGTGCGTGGAGGCGGTGGCTCTGTGCGGAGGCGAGGAAGGTGCGGGCCTCGTGGGCCGTGAGGGGGTTGAAGCGGCGGGGTCGGGGTGTGCCGGTGCGGACGTTGCGGGCGACGTTGCGGGGGATCTCCTCCTCGCGCACGGCGTGCTCCAGGGCGGACTTGAGCACGGAGTGGATGTAGGCGAGCGTGAGCGGGGAGAGGTACTTGTGGCAGCACTTCCCGATGGCGCAGCAGCGCGGGCGGCGGCCGGCCGGGGCGTCGGGCTTGCGTCGGGCGTCGATGCCGCGAGCGCAGCACTGGCAGACGATCCGCAGCCCGTTCAGCCAGGTGCGCACGTCCTTCGCGGTGAGTTTGGCGAGCTTCTTCTTGCCGAGGCCGGGGATGAGGTACTGGTTGACGCAGGCGGTGTAGCGGGTGTGGGTGGTCTCGCGGAGCTGGTGGATGGCGACGTTCTCCAGCCAGTACGTCAGGTAGGCGGCCAGGCTGCCCTGAGCAGTGACGACAGGGAAGCCGCGGTTGCTGGCGGCGGTCTTCTCGGTGAGCTTGGCGAGGGCTTCCTTGCGGGTGGTGCCGTAGACGCGGACGCGCTTGCGGGTGTCGCCGGGGGTGAGGACGTAGCCTGCGGCTTCCCAGCGGCCGTCCTTGCGCTTGTAGACGGTTCCGTCGCCGTTGGCGCGGGCGCGGCGCGAACCGGCGGGGCGGGGTTGGTGTCGGGGGCGGTGGTCATCAGGCTGCCTCTCCGAGTTGGTGGTGGACGAGGGCGGTCAGGGCGTGGGTGGGGATGCGGCGGGCGCGGCCGATGGTGATCGAGGCCAGTCGCCGGGTGCGAATGAGGGCGTAGACGGTGGAGCGGCTGATCTTCAGGCGTGCCATGACCTCGGGAACGGTGAGGAGTTCGGCCTCGGCGGTCACGCGCTCGCCTCCGTCTGGACGGCGGTGGTCAGCGGGTCGGTGGTGTGACCGGCCGGGTCACTGGCGCGCCGCGCCTGCCGGGGGCGGCTCGGTTGCTTGGGCCGAGGGCGCGGTGTGGTGGCCAGGAGGTCAGCGAGGTGGGCGAGTTCGGGCAGGAGGCCGGTTCCGGCGTACTGCCAGTGCGAGATCACCAGAGTCGTGTCCGCGCCGCCGGATCGCCCGTCCTTCGCGCGGCGACCGGCGTGGTGACCGGGGCCGGGGTCGGTGTGACCGGCGGTCAGGTCAGCGCGGTCGTCGCGGTCACTGTGCCGGTCAGTGACCGGCTGGCCCTCACCGGTCGGTTCCTGACCGTCGTGTCGGCCAACAGCTGCCGGGTCGAGCGGCGTCGAGGCAGAGGTGGTGTCATCTTGGCGGCCGCGCCAGGCGGTGCGTTCGGCTCGGAGGTGGGTGAGGGTGGTGGAGTAGTGGCGGGTGCGGGTGGAGAAGTGGCCTCGGAAGCCGAGCATGTGGGCCCACTGGCGCAGGCGGAGGTGGGTGTGCTGGGGCTGAGCGCCGAGGTGCCAGGCTGTGTGGATCATGCGGCGGGCGTGGTCGGTGAGGTCGTGCCGGGCGAGTTCGGCGAGGAAGCGCAGTCGGCGGTCGAGGGTGTCGATGGCAGTTTCGGCGCCCTTGGTGGCGTACTTGGCGATGTAGGCGGCGACGTGGCGGTCGGTGACGGGGGCGTCGCCGGTGAAGTCGCTGCTGCGGATCGCACGGACATCGATCTGCCGACCGAACCGGAACACCGTGGACTCCGACGGCTGCATCCCGTCGGTCTTCCCGGACGCGGAGCGGTGCTGGTGCCGGACGCGGGCCCGCTTCGCGGCGGCGCGGACGGCGTGGTCGAGGAGCGCGGTGGTGGCCCAGGCAGGCGGGGCGCTTGCGGGGCCGGTGGGTCCGTCGATGCGGATGACGGTGTGGAAGTGGATCTGGCCGCGCTTCTGGTACTCGGCGACCTTGGCGTAGGACAGGGTCGCGTGGTGGCGCAGGGTGCGCTGGGTGAGTCCGGCGGCGTGGGCGATCTCGCGCCGGAGGTGGGTGGTGAAGCGGGCCCACAGGGCGGGGGCGTGGGGCGTTCCACAGCACCGCTCCGGTGTAGTCGCCTCTGACGGCAGTAGCGACGGCAACAACCACGGACTTCAGCGCACATCCACGGACACCGACGGACCGTCAAACCACCGCTGACCTGCGAAAAAGCAGGTGGAGAGGGGTCGCGTAGCACACGTGCTATGTGCTGGCGGGCACCACGCCGGTCCTCGTGCATAATGTCTGCGGCCCCACCGAAGCAGACGCTGAGGTTGCTAGAGGTAGGGCTGAGGAACTTCAAGGTGCGCGTAACGACTATCCGAATGCAGATCAGCACGGGACCACTTCGGTGATGGGTGTCTTTAACACGGAGACCAGGACGTGGACCAATAGGATCGCGATCAACGGTGGTGGCCCTATGCCGTCCGGATGGACGTTGCGCCCCGGAGAAGAATTTGTCCAAGGACGAGGGAATGCAGAGGAAACTATCTTGGACAATTTGGGGCCGAATGAAATCTGCTGGGACATCTGCTACGGCCGCCTCGATTCGAAGGGGCTCGTGTTCGGGGGTGCCGGATATCGTGGCGGCAATGCAGATAAATCTCCGTTCTCGCTGTTCTGGTCTGAGGGTTGGTAACTGTGCGCAGGATTAGGCATGATCGGGCCGAAGGGTTCGCCATCGGTGATCGCCTCAGCATCTCGTGCGAGCCTGTTGACGTGCAGATCTCTTCGGGCTCTGCCACTCGGATCTTTATTGAGTGGCCGTGGCGCGAGGTCGATCCTGAGTCAAGGGCTCGCTGGGATGGAACATTCGGATTCCCCCGCGATCCTGATCATTGGGAGTGGCGAAACATGCCGTGGAGGCTGGAGCCCGATCCCTCTGAGCTGTCGGCTGGCGATTCGTGCATGATTGGCATTCCGCCCACTGAGGTGCAGGTGATGGCTATTGACGAATACGTTCCATCGGCTGATTTCGGATGGATACCTAGGCCGACTTGGGGCCTCGGAGTCTGCCCCATTGCCGACGTGTCGGACGAAGAGGCTGGATATATCCTCTACTTGGGTTCGGATGAGCCGATCACTATCGAGCGATCTCGGTCGTAGGACGCGGAGCTCAAGTCTGTTTTGGTGATACTAGGTGAGCTCATTGGATAATCCGCTGATTTGAGTGCGTCGGTGGACTCCGAAATGGGTTCGGAATATCGGTCTGGTTGTAATGTAGAAGCCCCGCCGGAGTGTGTCCGGCGGGGCTTCTGCGGGTCTTGACGGCAGTAGTTGACAGCAACGCCAGCGGACGGGTGCTGGACAAAGCGGCGGGTCGTCGCCGTCGTCTGGCCGGAGAAATTTCCATCCTGGTGCACAACGAATGCCCGACGTCGGCTGCTCTTCGCGCGGCACCACGTCCGGACGATGTCGAATTTCCTCCTTTTGAAGCAAAGAAGACGGCAGCCCAAGCCGGCTCGGTGCAGGTGCTGAGTGCGTACGCAGATGAAGTTCCTGCGGGATTTGATCGGGCCACACTCGAGCAGGTTCTTCAGATTCAGGATGAGATGGGGATCAATCGAACCCAGAACGGCTTCCTGGATAATGAGGCGGGTTCAGGTTCGTATTATCTTTCGCACGCTGAGAAGCAGGCATCGACACTGAACCCGGATGATCCGATCTCAGTCTCCAGGGAAATGTGCGACAATTGTATTGATTGGTTCGCAGAGAGATCCAGGATGCCAGGTCAGACGATTTATGTAACTGACCCTGACGCGATCAATGTCTTCCAGCCGGACGGAATGCCTGACCGTTCCCGCCCCTGGCGTCCGTACCCGGAAGGCCAGTCGGCTCAGTCGTTGGTGAACGCGGCTGAGGCGGCTCGTCGGCGAGGTGACTTCGTCGAGGAAGGGAATTGGCTTGTGCATGCGGCTCGCCTGGGGGGCGGCGGGGCACGTGCTCAGCTTTTGGCTCTGGCGCCGTTGATCGAGGAACTAGCTGAAAGCGGGAGATGCAGACGCCAAGGCGCTTCTGGCGGGAATTCTGCTGATCACTTACTCTGATCTTGTCCGGGCTCGATTGCTGTTCTCCGAGGCTGCTGCCCTCGGTGTGCCGGAAGCTATGCGCGGAATGGGTTTCATGCTGACCAGAGGGATCGGCGGGTCGAAAGATCTTGTCCAGGCCAATTCGTACCTCGGAAAAGCGGTCGAAGGCGGCGACTCCTATGCCGCCCATAATTTGGCAGTGAATTACAAGAAGGGCGATGGGGTCGAGCCGGATCGCCAGGAGTACCTGAGGCTGCTTCGCATCGCCGCGCGGGCGGGAGTGCCTGAGGCGTGTGCCCTGCTGGGTGATGAGTTGTCGGCCGTCGATCAGGATGCGGAGGCCTTTCAGTGGTACCTGAGGGCAGCTGCTTCAGGCCATGCTCCGGCCATGTTTGTGGCCGGTTGCTGGTACCGGGGAGGGGTCGGCACCTCGGTCGATGGCGTCCAGGCTATTCGCTGGTTTCTCTCGATGCTTGACCGTGGCAATGCGGACGGCATCCATCAGGCAATCGATCTTGCCCGTTACATGACTGCTGATCAGGTGCGGGAGGCCGGCCGTCTGGCTGGCCGCGAGGCGGACGCGGAGCTCCTCCTTCGCCGCCGCGGCTGACACTCCCGACTCTTCGGTGAGAAGGTGTCTCATGTGTGGCTCGACGATCTGCGGCACGATGGGGCTCACGGGGTTGATCTGTCTCAGTGGTTGGTGCCGGAGGGCCTGTGTGTGCGGGGGCGCTGATCCCGTCGTTCGCGGGCCGCCGCCATGGTGGTGGGACCGCGGGGGCTGGAGGACCGGGAGGTGTTCACCGCCGTGGTTTATGTTCTGACGTCCGGGTAGCAATTCAGCAGGCGGCGAGCGGGCAGCGCACGGTGTGAGTGGGCCCTGTGCAAGGGGCGTGCAACCAGCGTCAGCCGTGGTCAATGATCTGACGGTGGGAGCATCAACCCGACAGCTCTTGCCACTCTGCGGGCTCAGCGCAGCCGTGCCAACCGATACCGCGTCCCGCATCGCGTGTGGTGCTCTCGCCGCAGCGTGCCTGGCGGAGCGTCAGAAGGCGAGCGCCTGCTGCACGCCGGCGCCCGCAGGCAGCGCGTGTTCGTGTTCCAGCAGTCGCCGCTTGCGGTCCAGGCCGCCGCCGTAGCCGGTGAGGTTGCCGTCGGCGCCCACGACGCGGTGGCAGGGGACGATGATGCCGATCGGGTTCTTGCCGTTGGCCAGGCCGACGGCGCGGGAGGCGGTCGGGTGGCCGATGTGGGCGGCGAGGTCGGCGTAGGTCCAGGTGTGGCCGTGGGGGATCTCGCGCAGGCCGGCCCAGACGCGTCGCTGGAAGGGGGTTCCGTGCAGGCGCAGTGGTAGGTCGAAGGTGTCGCGGTGGCCGGCGAAGTACTCGGCCAACTGCCGGGCCGTCTCGGCGAACGGCGGGTCGGTCGGCTCGAAGTGGCGGACGCCGAAGGTGGATTGATCGGGGCGGTGGCGCTGGCCCGCCATGTAGAGGCCGACGAGGTGGCTGTCCTCGGCCACCAGGGTGAGCGGGCCGTAGGGACTGTCGACGACGGTGTGCGTGCGCCCCGCCGGTGTCACTGCGTGCATCCGTCCAGCATGCCGGAGCGCCGGGGTGCGGACCGGCGGATTCGCGACCTCATCCCTGGCCCGCCCAGTGGGTGGTGGTGGCGCGGATCTGGTCGCGGAACCAGCGGTGTGCGGGGTCGCTCGTGTTGCGCGGGTGCCAGGCCATGCCGACGTCGAGAGGCGGGACGTCGAGCGGGATCGGGAAGGTCCGCAGGCCGAGGGCGGCGATGGTGTCCGGCAGGCGGCCGGCGAGGGTGAGGGAGACCAGGTCGGTCGACCGGGTCAGCAGCAAGGCGCTTGTGTGGCCGGGGACGACCGCCGCCACCCGGCGCCGCAGGCCGAGTCGGGCGAGCGCGGTGTCGATCGGGCCGTGGCGTTTGCCGCGCCGGGAGATGCCGATGTGGTCGGCCTCGGCGAAGCGGCGCGGGTCCATGGGGTGGTCGAACAGGGGGTGCCCGCCGCGTGCGACGGCCACCAGGGAGACCCGGGCGAGGCTCTCGGTGCGGGTCTCCGGGTCGAGGTGGTCCAGCACGCCCCACTCCAGGTCGATGTCGCCCTGCCGCAGCGCGGGGCCGCCCTCCGCCGACTCGGGGACGAAGACCAGGTCCACCCCCGGCGCCAGGGCGCGCACCCGGTCGATCAGCGGTGCGGCCAAGCCGGCCAGCAGCAGGTCACCGGCCTGGATGGTGAACGTGCGCTCCAGCCGGGCCACTTCGAAGCCGGCGGCGGGGACGAACAACGCGTCGGACTGCTGGACGA
Source organism: Kitasatospora sp. NBC_01287 (assembly GCF_026340565.1). Lineage (NCBI taxonomy): Bacteria > Bacillati > Actinomycetota > Actinomycetes > Kitasatosporales > Streptomycetaceae > Kitasatospora > Kitasatospora sp. NBC_01287. The sequence continues at coordinate 2,443,290 of NZ_JAPEPB010000001.1, read as the reverse complement.
GTTCGCGCACCCGCTCCCGCAGTTCGAGGGCGCGCGGCGTCGGGACCAGCCGCTGGCCCGCGCGGACCAGCAGCGGGTCGCCCGCGGCGCGGCGGAGCTTGCCGAGCATCCGGCTCGCGGCGGCGGGGGAGGTGCCGAGCCGTTCGGCGGCCCGGGTCACGCTGTTCTCCTGGAGCAGCACGTCGAGTGCCCTCAGCAGGTTCAGGTCCATGGATTCCCCCTGGTCGGGCGTGGCCGGGCGTGGTGCGTACAGCCGTGGTGCGTACAGCCGTATTGCGTGCGGCAGAGTTGCGCTCAGCGGAAAGATGCCGTGCCCATCTTTGCATTGCCCGGAGGTACCCGGTTCTCCGAGAGTGGGACCACCCCCGCAGCGGCGGGGGCCTCGAACAGTAGGAGCCCACAGTGCAGCAGTCCGCCCGTACCGGCCGCGAGGGCGACGTCCTCGCGGTGGTGAGCCAGAGCAGTGCGCAGGTGTCGTTCTTCGACGCGGCCACCGACGAGCGCCTGGACACCCTCTCCGTCCTCGCCGAGCCGCACGAGCTCTGCTTCGACCCCACCCAACGCCTGCTGTGGTGCGCCAGCACGTACCACTCCGGCTACTACCACGCGAACGGCGGCCGGCGCAGCGAACTGACCGTCATCGACCCGGACACCCGCCGGATCGTCGAGGTCGTCGACATCTCTCCGGAGCACGGTCCGCACGGCCTGGCGCTGGACAGCGCGCGGGGCCGCCTCTACGTCAGCGTGGAGGGCTCGGACACCCGTCCCGGCGGCGTCGTGGTCATCGACACCCGGACCCGGCGCCCGATCGGCCGGATCGACACCGGTGCGCCGGGCCCGCACTGGTTCGTCGTCGACCCGGCAGGGCGGGCCGGCTACGCCAGCAACAAGGAGGCGCCCTTCGTCTCCGTGGTCGACCTCGACCGGGGCACGCTCACCGACCGGATCGAGGTGCCCGGCAGCGAGGGCATCGCGGTCTCCGCCGACGGGTCGCAGGTCTTCGTCGCCGCGCCCTACGGGGTGTTCGGCCCCCGCGGCGGCCCGGCGCCGGCCACCGGGATCCGGGTCATCGACACCGCGAGCGCCTCGGTCGTCGAGCTCCTGCCCACCGAGAACGTGGTCTTCCCGGTGCACGCCACCGCGGCCGGGGCCGTGCTCGTCGGCGAGCTGCGGATGGAGCCCGACCCCGCCACCGGACTCGGCCGGCAGACCGCGGGGCGGCTCACGGTCTTCGACGCCGGCAGTCACGAGCGGTTGGGCGCCATCGACGTCGGGCACTTCCCGCTGACCATCACCTCCTCCCCCGACGGCCGGCTCGGGTACGTCGCCTGCGTGACGTCCTCCACGGTCGACGTCGTCGAGTTGGAGACCATGCGGCGGCTGGCGCGGCTGGACGTCGCCAAGACCGGGGAGGCGGGTGCGCACGGGCTGGCCTACATCCCGAAGGCCGACTGACGGCGCGTCATCGGGCTGACGGTGAATCACCCGGATCGTGTGCCTCACCCGGGTCGTGTGCCTCACTCGGGCCCGGCGCGGCCCCGGTGCGGCCCCGGCGCCGCGCGGCACGTCCGGGGGTGGGTCCGGTACCGCCCATCGGGGGGTTGACGCGGCATGTCCACGGCGCGAAGGTGATCAGCAGATCTGACATGTTACGTGTGCTATTGCACAAGGGGGCAGCGGCACCCGTCCACCCGTCCGACGCCACCGGAGGGTCGGGCGGGCCGCCGGGGGGAGGGGCCATGGAGTTGGAGCTTCGGCACCTGCGGGTGCTGTGCACGATCGCCGACAGCGGGAGCGTGGGCCGGGCCGCCGCGGTGCTCGGGGCCTCGCAGCCGGCGACCAGCACCCAGCTGCGCCGGATCGAGCGGAACTTCGGCGCGCCGCTGTTCGAACGCACGGCCTCGGGCGTCGCGCCGACCTGCTTCGGCGTCGAGGTGCTGGCCGCCGCGCGCGAGGTGCTGGCCCGGATCGACAGCCTCGGCCGGCTCTCCGGCCAGGGCGGCGGGCACGCCCCCCGGGAGGTGCGGCTGGTGTCGACCAGCACGCCGATCCTGCCCGGACTGCTCGGCCGGACCCGGCAGCAGCGGCCCGACCTGCGCTTCACGGTGGGTACGGTGCCGCGCTGCTCCGACCTCGTCGAGCTGCTGGAGCGGGCGGAGGCGGACGCGGCCGTCGCCGTGGTCCACCCCGGCGTGGAGCTGCGGCACTCGCAGACCGTGGCCCACCGGTGCATCGTCACCGAGCCGCTCTTCGTGGCGCTGCCGGCCGGTCACCACCTGGGCCACCGCGCCGAGATCGCGCTGTCGGACCTGGCCGAGGAGAGCTGGTTGCTGGCGCCCGACGACGGGGCGGGCTGGCCCGGGGTCTTCCACCGGGCCTGTGCCGCGGCCGGCTTCAGTGCGGTCTCGGCGCAGGAGTTCCGCGGCGGCCGGCTGGAGCTGCAGGACCTGATCGCGGCCGGGCTCGGGATCTCCCTCGTCCCGGCGAGCACCCGGCCGTTGGGCGCGGTGGTCGTCAGACCGCTGGCCGGCGCGCCGATCCGGGTCCGCCACCTGCTGCTCTGGCGGACCGCCGCGGTAGGGGAGGAGATCGTGGAGACGCTCTTCGTCGCCGCGACCACGGCCTACCGGGACCTGATCGCCGGCTCGCCGCAGGTGCAGCCCTGGACCGGCGGGACCCGCCGGATGGGCCGCCTGTAGTCGGTCCCCGCCGCACGGAGCCGGGATGCCGGGCCCCGGCCTGCCCGCGTGCGGTGTCGCGTGCGGTGCCGCACTGCGCTGTGTGCGGGGCTGTGTGCGGGGCCGTGGGCGGGGCCGTGGGCGGGGTCGGGCGCGGTGTTATGACCGAAGGTGTTCTGCCATATGACCTGTGACATTGTTCTGATGGTCATTCGGTGGCAGGCTGCACGCCACATCCCCCTCGCCTCGCCTGATGCTCAGTGAGCTCCCCCCACAGGAGAAGGACTCAGCAGTGCGCCTGCGCATACCGCTCCCCACCGTCATGGCCGTCGTCGCCACCGCCGCCACGGCCGCCACCTTCCTGCCGGCCCCGGCGTTCGCCGCCCCCGCCGTGCTTCCGGTCAAGGTGTCGCCCGCCTCCGCCCCGGCCGCCCCAGCCGCCTCGGCCGCCGTCCCGAAGCCGTTCGGCCCCGTGGTCGCCGCCGACTCCACGGACGAGACCTCCGCGGCCACGCCGCTGCCGCCGGCCCTGCTCAGCCAGGCCACGCTGGCCCAGCCGGCCGGCACGGTCGTGCAGACCAGGCCCCGCCCGGCCGACCAGAAGGCCCCGGCCAAGCCGGCGCAGGCGAACCAGAAGACAGCTCTGGCCGCCGGTGCCGCCACCCAGAGCTGTACCCCGGCCGACTTCGGCAGTCGCAGCGGTGCCGCCCTGGTCTCCTTCATCGAGAGCTCGACCACCGACTGCGTCAACACGCTCTTCAACGTCACCGGCACCGACGCGGGCAACATCTTCAAGCAGCAGCAGATGGTGACCGTCGCCCAGGCCTTCCAGCAGCTCGCCACCACCTACACCGGTGACGACTCGACCGGCATCTGGCAGCTGGTGCTCTTCCTGCGGGCCGGCTACTACGTCCAGTCCAACAACGCGAGCGCCGTCGGCACCTACGACGCCACCTTGACGGCCGCCACCCAGGCCGGCCTGGACGCCTTCTTCGCGAGCCGCCACTGGACCGACGTCACCGACGCCAACGGCAGCGTGCTCTACGACGTGCTGGTCCTGACCGACAGCGCCAACCTGCAGGGCAGGTACCTGAAGGTCTACAAGCAGGTGCTGACCAGCTACAACAACTCCTACAACGTCTCCGCGAACATGGTGAACGCGGTGAACGCGGTCCTGTCCGCGCCGCTGTGGCGGGGCAACTTCAACCCGGACTTCGTCTCCGCGGTCAGCGCCGACCCGAGCGTCATCACGACCCTGAGCACCTTCGCGCTCGGCCACGAGGACCTGCTCAGCGGCGCGAACGCCTTCCTGGACGCCAACGCGGGCAACGACCTGGCCCGGATGGCCGGCGACAACGCCACCATCGAGGCCGCGGCCAAGCCCCTGGTGAAGTCGGTGCTCGACTCCGCCCCGATCCTGGGCCCCACCGGTTCGCTCTACGTCCACACCGCCTACCAGGCGGACACGTACGACGCCGCCCAGTGCTCGTACTACAACACCTGCGACCTGCCGGCGAAGCTGAGCGCGGCGGTCCTCTCGCACACCCTGGTCTGCGACAACCGCACCATCGTGACCGAGTCCCTCTCGGCTGCCGACCTGGCCGCGGTCTGCACCAGCCTGCGGGGCGAGGACACCTTCTTCCACAACATGGTCAAGGACAACGGTCCCGTCCCAGGCCAGTACGACAAGAACATCACTCTGGCGATCTTCTCCAACAACGCCGACTACCTGACCTACTCCTGGGCGATCTACGGCAACGACACCGACAACGGTGGCGAGACGCTGATGAACGCGACGGACCCGACCAACCAGGCCGTGTCGGTGATGTACCAGAAGTCGTGGAACGACGGCTTCACCGCGAACGTGTGGAACCTCAACCACGAGTACACGCACTACATGGACGGCATCTACGACATGAAGGGTGACTTCTCCACCCAGACGTCCGTCCCGGACATCTGGTGGATCGAAGGGGTCGCCGAGTACGAGTCCTACGCCTACCGCGGCACCACCGACACCCAGGCGATGACGGAGGCGGCCAAGCACACGTACAAGCTCAGCACGATCTTCCAGAACACCTATGACAACTCGGACTCGACCCGCGTCTACCCGTGGGGCTACCTCGCCGTCCGGTACATGTTCGAGAAGCACCCGGCCGACGTCACCAACATGCTGAACCACTTCCGTGCCGGTGACTTCCAGGGCGCCTACAACGTCTACAACAGCATCGGCACCGCCTACGACGCCGACTTCGACAGCTGGCTGAACACCTGCGCCGCCGGCGCCTGCTACGCGGCCGGCCCGACGGCCCTGTTCAACCAGTCGGTGAACGGCGCCACGGTCAGCCTGACCGACACCTCCGTCGAGAACGCCAGCTCCGCCAAGATCACCTCGTGGAACTGGACCTTCGGCGACGGCAGTTCGTCCAACCAGCAGAACCCGACCCACACCTACGCGGCCGCCGGCACCTACACCGTCGCCCTGACCGTGACCGACAGCAGCGGCAAGAGCGCCAGCACGCCGACCTCGGTCACCGTGGCCACCGGAGGCGTGGTGACCCTGCCCACCTGCACCGACCAGCGCACCGACGCGATGGGCCAGAACTGCTCGCGGGCCAACCGCGCCGAGAGCGCCGGCAACACGGACTACATGTACATCTACCTGCCGGCCGGCACCAGCACGCTGAAGGTCTCCACCTCCGGCGGCACCGGCACCGAGTCCCTCTACTACAACCCGAGCACCTGGGCGTCGCCGAAGGCCTTCACCGCCTCGTCCACCAACCCCGGCACGGCCCAGAGCCTCACCGTCACCAACACCACGGCCGGCTACCGTTACATCAGCCTCTACGCCAACACCGACTTCAGCGGTGTCACGGTCAGCACCCAGTTCTGAGTGCCGACTTCCGAGCCTTGCCACTGAGCTCACTTGAGCTCACAGCATGATGCACCCGGGCAGTCACGGCCGGGGCGGTCCGCCGCCTCCCGTGACTGCCCGGCGGCCGTTCGCCCGGCTCGGCCCGTCGGAGCCGTACGTTCCGGCGCTGGTGGTCCAGGATGTCCCTCACGCGGCGGTGGTGCCGTGACGAGCACGGGACGAGCACGGGACGAGGAGCGGGCCGATGGGGAAGTACCAGGTCAGGGAGAAGATCTTCGCGATCGGGGACGACTACTGGATCGAGGACGAGCACGGCGAGAAGGCGTTCCTGGTCGACGCCAAGGTGCTGCGCATCCGCGACACCTTCGAACTGCGCGACCCGGAGGGCCGGGTGGTGGCGGTGATCAAGTCGAAAGCGCTGTCGATCCGGGACGCGATGAAGATCGAGGACGCCCACGGGGAGGTGGTCGCCACCGTGCGCAAGAAGCTCTTCACGCCGTTCCGCGACAAGTACCACGTGGAGCTGGGCGACGGCGGGGAGTTGGAGATCCACGGCGACCTGATCGACAAGGACTACCGGATCGAGGACGAGCACGGCGCGAAGGTCGCCGAGATCTCCCGCAAGTGGTTCCGGTTCCGCGACACCTACGGCGTGCGGATCGCCGACGGCGCGGACGCCGCCCTCCTGCTCGCGGTGGCGGTCTGCGTCGACCACCTGGTGCACCAGGAGAACGGCGGCTGACGATACGTCGGGCGGCCGGCTGATGGCCCGCCGGCCGCCGGCCGCCGGCCCCCGCCGGCCCCCGCCGGCCCGCCGGCCCGCCGGCCCGCTGGTCCGCTGGTCCGGGCCGGCGGGCCTAGCCGATCTCCACCACGTGCGCCCAGGCGGGCGGGGAGTCCGGCTCGTAGTCGGGATCGTCCTCGCGCCAGGTGTCCTTGTGCCGCCGGGCGAAGAGGCCCACCACCGTGCGGCACGACGGCCGGGTGGCCGGCCAGGGGGTCTGGCCGTCGGTCAGCACCACGATGACGTCCGGCGGGTGCTGGGACCGGAGTGCCTTGGCGAAGCCCGTGCGCAGGTCCGTACCGCCGCCGCCGACCAGCGGGATCTTCTCGGCCTGGCACAGCGGGTGCGCGATCCGGGCCGCCGCGTCGCACGACATGACGGAGACCAGGTCGCGGCGGCCGCCCACGGCGCGGGAGATCGCGGCGACCTCCAGCAGCGCGCTGCCCAGCTCGCCGTCGCTGACCGAGCCGGAGGTGTCGATGACCACGCAGACCCGGGGCGGCCTGCGCCGCAGGCTCGGCAGCACGGTGCCGGGCAGCGCGGACGAGCGCCGCGACGGCCGGCTGTAGCTGTAGTCCTCGCCCGCCCCGGCGCTGGAGGCCGCCGAGCGGACCGCCGCGCCCAGCAGCGCCCGCCAGGGCTGGGGCGGGTGGAACGCCTCCTCGGCCCACCGCTGCCACGCCCGGGGGGAGTTGCCGGGACGGGCGGAGATGCCCTGCGCCACCCGGAACCGGACCGCGTCCTGCTCCTGCGCGCTGAGGCCGTGCGCGTCGCCAGGCCCCAGGTCCCACTCCCGCTCCAGGCCGTCGGCCCCGCTGCCGCAGTCCAGCCAGGCCAGGTCCTGGGTGGTCAGGTCGAGCCGGATCCGGCTCAGGTAGTCCTCCATCAGCTCCCCGTCGGGGAGTCCCAGCGCCGCCGGCAGGACCGCGCCTTCGGGTTGGACCAGCCCGGAGCCGTACACGTCGTCGTTGATCTCGCAGTCCGCGGCGATGTTCATCCGCAGCCGCTCGCCGGGGCCGGTCAGCCCCTGCTCACGGGCGAGGCGGTCACCGCGCCCGTGGTGGTCGCGCAGCAGGTGCGACACCTCGTGCACCCAGACCCCGGCCAGCTCCTCGACCGGCGTGCGGGCCACGAACGCCGGCGAGGCGTAGCAGCGCCAGTGCCGGTCGACGGCCATGGTCGGCACCCGCCGTGACTCCACGATGTGCAGGGCGAAGAGCGCCGTGGCGAGGTAGGGCCGGACCCGGGCGGCGTGCAGCCGGGCGGCGAAGAGCTTGCCGAGGTCCAGCGGTGCGGGCGCCGCCTCCACCCGGCGGGTCATCGGCCCGCCTTCGCGGCGGCGGCCGCCTCGGCCTCGGCCCGGGCCGTCGCCCGCTCTCCCGCCTGGTCCGCCCGGCGGGAGAGGGTGACCACACCGGCGAGCCGCTCGATCGAGGCCGGCACGTCCCAGTCCTGCCGGCGCAGCGAGGCGAGGGTCATGGCGGGGACGACCACCAGGTCGGGGGCGCCGGTCTCCATCGCCCGGACCAGGAGCGTCCACGCCGCGTCCCAGCGGGACTTCTCCGGGCGCAGGCGGACGGCGGCCACCACCCCGTCCAGCACGGCCAGGCGCAGATCCCCGCGCTCGGGCAGCGCGGTCCCCAGCGGGTCGGCGAGCACCTGCTCGGGGTCCGGGAGGTCCAACCGGTCCAGGCTCGCCAGCAGTTCGAGGCCGGGGCCCTCACCCACGGTGCCCCGCACCAGCAGGGAGAGCACGTCCTTGGAGCAGCCGGCCGCGGTCGCGAAGGCGGTCAGGCACAGGGCCATCTCCCAGCTCCGCGGCGACGGCCAGGGACCGCCCCGGCGCGCCTCGTTGCTGGGCAGCAGGTGCACCAGCTTGGGGCGGGCGGCGAGCAGCCCGCACACCGCGCGGCGGGCGAAGGCCACGGCGGCGGGCAGCGCCTGCGGGTCGAGCCGGGGCAGGGTGGCCCGGGGCCAGGTCCCGCCGAGGCCGCGGACCACCACCTCGTGGTCGTGGGTCCACTGGAGGTGGACGAACCGGTTGGCCAGCGGCGGGCTCAGCTCCCAGCCGTCGGCCGCCGAGGAGCGCGGATTGGCGGCGGCCACGATCCGTACGCCGGGCGGCAGTCGCAGGGAGCCGATCCGCCGTTCGAGGACCAGCCGGAGCAGGGCGGCCTGCACCGCGGGCGGCGCGGTGGACAGCTCGTCCAGGAAGAGCAGGCCGCGGCCGGCCCGCACCAGGCGCACGGCCCAGTCCGGCGGGGCCAGCGGGACACCCTGCTCGGCCGGGTCGTCGCCGACGATGGGCAGCCCCGAGAAGTCGGACGGCTCGTGCACGCTGGCGATCACCGTGGTGAGCGGCAGGTCGAGGGCCGTGGCCAGCTGGGTCAGGGCCGCGGTCTTGCCGATCCCCGGCTCGCCCCAGAGCAGTACGGGCAGGTCGGCGGCCACGGCCAGGGTCAGCGCCTCCAGCTGGATGTCGGGGCGCGGCTCGGTGGTGGTGTCGCGCAGCAGGGCCAGCAGCTCGCCGGCGACGTCGAGTTGGGAGCCGGAGGAGGGAGTGGGAGCGGGTGCGGGGACGGGGGTGGGTGCTGGGGTGGGTGCGGGGGTGGGTGCGGGAGCGAGGGTGGGGCTGGGGGCGGGAAGCGTCTGAGCAGGCATGGGTGATCACCTTGGGTTCGTGACGGGCCCGGTGCGGGCGGCGGGCAGGGTGAAGTGAGCGGGCCGGGTGAAGTGAGCGGGTGCGGGCCGGTGCGAGCGGTCGCGGGAGGCGGACGGGGCGGGGCCCCGCGTCATCGGCCCATCGTGTGGCGCGGGTGGGAGCGGTGCTCGGGGGAGCGGCGGGGCTTCGGGCGGCTGCGGCCGGGGGCGGGCCCGACCAGGCCCGCTCTGAACAGGCCGTAGGTGACCCGCCGCCGCGCGGCCGCCTCCAGCTCGTCGCGCAACTCGCCGCTGCGCAGCAGCGCGTCGGGGCCCAGCAGGCCTTCGACGACGGCGAGCGCGCCGGCGGTGTCGCCGTGGTCCAGGCGCTCGCGCACGCCGGTGAGGCACTCCGGACGGCGGTGCGCCTCGTCGATCGCCTGCAGGCAGGGCAGCGGCGTACCGGTCAGGGCGGCCAGCAGCTCCTCCCGGCGGACCTCGGCCGGGTCGTGGTCCAGCGGCGCCAGGACCCCGTCGACCAGGCCGATCCGGTGCCGGGCGCCCCGGCACGGCACCAGGCGCGGTTGCCCCGCCCGGTCCGGCGCCGGATCCGGTGTCCGGTTCGACGCCCATTCGAGCTGATGGTCCGTCAGCAAGGCTGTGGCGACCAGCGGGTGAAGCCGGGCGGCCTCGATCGCACCGGTGCGGATCAGCTCCAGGTCGGGCAGCACCCAGGTCGCCGCGTCGGGCAGGACCGGCAGCACGCGGGTGCCGTCATCGACGGAGACCGCCGCGATCCGCACGCCCGGGGACCCTGAGGCGTCCCGATCCGAGCCCCGATCCGAGCCCCGATCCGAGCCCCGATCCGAGCCCGGGGCGGATCCCGAGCCGATTCGCGGGCCGATTCGCGGGCCGATTCGCGGGCCCAACTCCGTTGCGAGGGACAGCTCCAGGACCAGCCGGTGCCGGGCCCCGAGCCGCACGGCGACAGGGCCGGTGGCCCGTCCCGCCGCGCGGAGCAGGATCCCCGCCTCGGCCGCCCACCGGTCGACGGCGCAGCGGCGCCCCTGCGGCAGCAGCCCTGGTGCCGACAGGTCCGGTGCGGGGCCTGGCCCGGCGGGCGCCGGGGCGGCGCCGGAGCGGATTCGCAACTCCCCGGCCCGGTGGACGTCCCAGAGGTGGCGGTGCAGGTCGAGTCGGTAGCGCGGGTGGGGACGCGGTCGCGGGTGGCGGCAGGTGTCGCTCCCGCCCTCGGACCCGTCCCACAGCGCGAGGCTGATCCGCTGACCGCCGTCCGCCCAGGCGGGCGGCGTGCGGACCACCAGGTGCACCGGGCCGGCCCCGTCCCGTCCCGCGCCGTCGTAGCGGGCCAGCGCGATGGTCAGGCCGGGCCGCAGCAGTCCGTCGGGGGCGATCCGCGGCAGGTGCCAGCGCAGCAGGTCGGGCGCGAGCCGGCGCAGGTCGGCTCGGATCCTGGCCGCCAGTTCCTGGCCGTGGGTGCGCGCCAGATGGCGCAGGTTGAGATCGACGTCGACACCGGCGGCGGCACATGCCCCGGCCCAGTCCCCGGCGTGGCGGCGGGCGGTCGCGGTCTCGATCATGGAGGGCGGCACGGCGAACTCGCGCACGCGCGGCCAGAAGGAAAGTCGGGAATCCCCGTCAGCGGTCCGAGTGAGCATCAGCACTCACCTTGCGCGGACGGGACCCCCGATCTCTGAAGAGAATAGGTAGTCATCGCGGGGAGCATAGCGCCCGCCACCCGCGCTCTGCCACAGCCTTTCGGTGCCCGGCCGCGACCGTGCCCGAGGAGGCTGACACGCGATGACTGTCACGATAAGTGACTTCTCGATCACTGGAACGTAGCCTCGACCCGATCATGACCCGCCGGCTCACGCCGCCGCCCCGCGCGGTCGGGCGGAAGCCAGCCCACGTCCAGTGATGGGAACCCTGATGAGAGCCTGGCTACGGGCAGCCACTGCGGCTGCCCTCGTGCCCTTCCTCGCGCTGGCGGGGCTGAGCACCCAAGCCGCCGCGGCCGGTGGCGTTCGGGGCGGGGAGCACCCGGTGCCGTGCGCGCTCGGTGTGCCGGCCGGCCCCGGTGGGGCCGACTTCTACGAGCCGCCGTCACCGCTGCCCCGGGGGCGCCACGGTGACCTGATCCGGGCCCAGCGGATCGAGGCGCCCGGTCACGCCCGCGCCTGCAAGATCCTCTACCGCTCGACGCTGCACGACGGCACCCCCGTCGCCGTCTCCGGCCTGGTCGTCTGGCCGGACGGCGCGGCGCCGTCCGGCGGGCGCAACGTGGTGGCGTGGGCCCACGGCACCGTCGGCGGACCGCGCCAGTGCGCGCCGTCGGCCGCGCCGAACCCGGCCCGGGACCTCGACGACTACTTCAGCTACCAGAGCCCCTTCGGGATCGACGTCGGGGTGCCCGCGCTGACCCAGTTCCTCGCCGCCGGCGACGTCGTGGTGGCGACCGACTACCAGGGCCTGGGGACGCCCGGCGTCCACCAGTACGTGGTCGGCGCGACCGAGACGCACAACGTGCTGGACTCGGTCACCGCGGCGCGGCAGCTCCGGCCGGTGCGCGCGAACAACCGCACGGCCGTCCTGGGTTGGTCGCAGGGCGGCGGCGCGGGGCTGTTCATCGGTCAGGACGCGCCCGCCTACAGCCCGGACCTCGACCTGGTCGGGGTGGCCGCCCTCGCCCCGGCGGCCGACCTCGGGCCCCAGTTCGCGGGCCTCGTGCTCCCCGGACCGCGCAACGCGTCCTCGGAGGCCCACAACGCGGCCCTGCGGGTCAACGTCTACCGGGGCTTCCTCGCGGCCTACCCCGAACTGCGGGCGAGTGACGTGCTGCAGCCGGCCGGGCTCGACGCGTTGCAGGGTGACGGGGAAGCGTGCATCGAGCACTTCGCCGACGTGATCCAGAACAACGTCGCCGACCAGCACCAGCTGGACACCCTGTTCCAGCCGCTGCGCGACGTCCCCGAGACCTGGAGCCGGCGCTTCTACGAGAACACCCCGGGCTACGCCACCACCGTGGCGCCGGTGCTGGTCATGCAGGGGACGGCCGACACCGTCATCAACCCCCACTCCACCGAGCAGTACATCAAGCGGGCCTGCGGCTTCAGCCAGCCGGTCGAGTACTCGACCTACCAGGGCGCCACCCACAACACGATCCCGTTCGAGGCGCAGCAGGAGTACCTGGCCTGGATCGCCGACCGGTTCGCCGGCGGCACGGCCCCCTCGAACTGCTGACGCGCCACCGTTCCCGGCCGCCGGCGGGCCGCGCCGCGCCGGCCGGAGCGTGAGCCGGGACGTGAGCCGGAAGGTGGGATGACCACCAGGCCGCACCGGCCCATGGGTTCCAGTGGACCCGTGGGCCGGTGCGGCCTTCGGCGTGTCGCGGCCGGGGCGCGAGGTCTGACGGACCATCAGCAGCCGTGATGGGGAGGAGTCCTGACGTTGACTCGGCGGAAGGCGCGTCGGGTGCCGAGCCCGGCGGGCGCGGTGGGGCAGCATGCCGTCATGGACAACGGAGAGATCGAGGACATCGACACGCTGGTGCGCACCCGCCGCGCCCTGCACGCCGTCGCGGAGCTGGTCCTGGCCGGCCCGCAGTACCGGACCAGCGGCACGATCAGACTGCGCGCCGCCCTCGGCGGCTTCGCCACCCGGGCCGAGCCGAACCTGCAGGTGGTCGGCGCGGACCTGGTGGCGCCCGGGCAGCGGCTCTTCCTGGAGCGGACCACCTGCGCCGCGCTGGCGGACGCCGTCGGGGTCGAGGCCGGCCCGCCCGCGGGGCTCTACCAGGACGGGTGCGGGCTCGGCCCCGAGGACGTGATCGAGGCCGAGCCGGGGGCCGCACACCGGATCGCGCAGGGCTTCGTGGTCGGCGACGCCGCGCTGCGCCGGTTGCTGCCCGGGGCGGACCCGGTGATCTGGCCCGAGCACTTCGACCTCGGGGTGACCGAGGCCGCGGTCAACTACGGGGTCTCCCCGGGTGACGACTTCCTGGCGGAGCCCTACGCCTATGTCGGGCCGCACACCCGGCGGTCGGGGGAGTACTGGAACGCGCCGTTCGGCGCGGCGGTCGCCGTCCGCGAACTCGGCGGTGTGGACGGTGTGCTGGCCTTCTTCGAGCAGGGGCGGCGACTGGCCGGCTGACGCGTGCTGGGCGGTGCCGGTGCCGGTGCCGGTGCCGGTGCCGCTGCCGGTGGCCGGCGGGCCGGGGCCTCAGGCCGCGCCCGGCGTCCGGCCGAGCGGCAGCAGGTACTGCAGGGGCTGGTCGAGGTCGTCCAGACCGAGCAGTTCGTGCGCGAGGTCGTCCTGTAGGCCGCCGACGGTGGTGGTGACCAGGCCCAGCGCGGTGGCGGTCAGCACCACCGTCTGGGCCAGGTGGCCGCACTCCAGCAGTCCCAGCCGCAGCGCCCGCAGGCCGTAGCGTCCGCGCAGCCGACCGAGGTCCAGGTAGAGCGCGAGCACGGCCGGCACCCGCTCGATGCCGATCCGCTGGAGGTCGTCGTCGGGTCGGGCGAAGTAGCCGGAGAGCGCCTTGAGTTCGTCGACGGCGGGTGCCGGGCCGAGCAGCCGCAGGGCGCGGCGCTCGGGCAGGCAGTCGTAGGTCCCCGGGGCCAGCCCGGCCACGTCGAGCGCGAGCAGGCGCAGCCGCGCCGTGTAGAGGGCGCCGGCACTCGGGTAGGGCCGGTGCAATGAGCGGTGGACGGTGCCGTCCGTCGCGGTCCAGCTGCTCTCGTGACTGGGCGCGTGGGCGTTCCAGAGCAGCGTGCCCAGGGTGGTCGCGGTCAGTGGACCGGCGAGCGGACCGCGCGCCGAGACCCGCCGCCGCAGCACCTGGCGCAGCGGGAGGTCGGGCAGCGGGTCACCCGGGAGTTCGATCTCGGGCAGGTCGAAGGGCGCCGGCGGTGAGGCGGCGCCGCCGGCGGGCAGCGGGCCGAGCGTGGTGTCCTCGTCGCGGCCCACCTGGAACTTGCTGCGCTCCAGGTACTGGCGGTCGACCGCGGTGTGCCCGGTGGGGAAGAAGGACGGCGGCTCGCCGGTGTCCAGCAGTGTCCGGGCGGCGAGCCGGCAGACCGCGCGCTCCTCGTCCGGGGCCACGCCGAGCCGGTTGAGCAGCATGTGCAGCTGGGAGGCCCAGACCCAGGGCAGCCGCAGGTCGGCGGGGACCGGTGCCTCGGCGCCGGCCGGGGCTCCGCTGCCGCCCGCCTCCCCGGTGCGGATCGTGGCGGCTTCGCGCAACCGGGTGTCGGCCTCCCGCACCACGGCGGCCCAGTCGGTGAGCCAGGGGGCCGCGGTGCCGTCCCGCAGCCCGGCGCGCACGGCCTCGGAGCGGGCCAGCAGGGCCTGGTGCTGTCCGGCGTGGACCCGGTTGACCTTGCTGTGCACGGCCGCGGCGGGCAGCAGCGCGACCTCGGTGACCCAGCGCCAGCCCCCCGCGTGCCGGCGCAGCCACTGCGCCGCCGCCAGCCGGTCCAGGCCCAGTGCTTCGGCCGTGGTCTGGGCCAGGTCGGCCGCCAGGGTCAGCCGTTGGGCGGTGCCGGTGCCGGTGCCGGTGCCGGTGTTGGCGCCCGGTGGTTGGGGCACGAGCGCGGCCAGGGCGCTCAGCGCCACCCGGGAAGACGCGGCGAAGACCTCCTCGGCGATCGGCAGCGCCCGCGCCCCGCCGTACCGCTCGGTCTCCGGCCGGTAGGGCACCGGGCGCACCTCGGCGTGCCGGGAGGCCCAACCCGGTTCGGCCGGAACGGTGTTCGGCGGTGCTGGGTGGTGCGGCTCGGCCTGCTCGGCCAACTGGGCGAGCAAGCCCGGCAGTTCGGTGGCGGTGTCGGCGGCCAGGCCGCGGATCCGGATCCGCAGGTGCGGGCCGCCCTCCTGGTAGCGGATGAAGAACCACCGGTCGGCCCGGCCATCGCGGACCAAGCCGTCCAGCAGCGGTGCGAGTTGGCGGACCAGGAACGCGTCGGTCTCCTCGGTCCCGCAGTGCAGGAACAGGTGCAGGCTGTGCCAGCCGGCCAGGTCGGTGGTTGCGGGCGCGGTGGTGGTCACGGGCGGATCCTCCGGAGTCCGGGCGGACGGGCGGACGGGCGGACGGGCGTGTGGTGCGGGCGGTGCGGGTGCGGGCGGGCGTGGGGGGCGTACTCGGGGGATGCTCAAGGGAACGGGTGCGGGTGGGGGTTCAGCTCCTCGGGCCGCAGCGGTCGGCTGGTGCGGCCCAGCCGGTACGGCACCTCCAGCAGCCGCGGCAGCCCCCGGGTGCGGCGGTGGACGTGACCGAAGGTCATCGGCAGGCTGCCGGGCACGATCACCTTCGCGCAGTGCAGCCCGAGCCGGTCGCGCACCCCGGCCTCGTCCTGGTCGACCGTGATCACCTCCAGTCCCAGGCCCGCCAGCCGGCCGACGGTCGCCTCCAGCAGGACGGTCAGATCGGTGACCGGTGCCGCCGGCCGGGCCAGCAGCGTGGACCGGGGAGCATCGGCGAAGAGGAAGGCCAGCCGGGACTGCGCCTGGGCCAGCCCGTTGACGCCGGTGTGGTCGTCCAGCGAGCGCACCAGCTCCGGCTCCGCCAGCATCGGTCGCAGCCGCTCGGGGTCGAGCGGCCGGTCGCCGGTGTGCAGGCGCTGGACCGCCTCCTGCACGTTGGTCACCACCTCCGACACCGCCGAACGGACGGCGGCGCGCGGGTCGTGGTGCGCGCCGGCGGCCAGCAGCGTGTGCGGCAGTAGTGGGTGCGGCGGTAGTGGGTGGCCGGTGCGGAGCCGGCAGAGCGCCAGGACGGCCGGGACGCCGAGGTCGTTGGTGGCGTCCAGCAGGCTGAGCCGGTAGCCGGCCAGCTCCGCCCGATCGGCCAGGCGGCCGACCTCGGGGTCGTCCTCGGGCACCGCGAGCCGGGGCAGCGGCGCGCCCGCGTACCAGGCCATCAGGAAAGCGTCCCGCTCCGCGACCTCGAAGAGCCCGTAGAGCGCGGCCTCTTCGGGGCTGTTGCCGAGCCCGCAGCCGTTCGAGGACTCGTAGACCACCCGCGGCCGGTCCGGCTCCGGCGGGTCCCAGTAGGCGACGTGCTCGGGGACGGCGAGCGCGCGGCGCCGGGTGAGCGACCAGCCGTGCACCCAGTCGAGCTCCAGCTCCGGATGGTACGGGACGGTCGAGGAGGCCGGGTGCCCGTCGTACGCCGGGTCGGGCAGGCCGAGCCGCTCGGGATCCACCGCACGCCGCGGGCCCAGCGTGGCGAAGGCGGACCGCAGCACGGTCCGCCGGCCGTGCGGGCGCATGCCGAGCAGCCGCTCGACGCCTTCGAACAGGGCCACCCGCTCGCTGCTCTCGAAGTCGCTGCCGCGTCCGTGGCCGCCGCTCGCGCCCACCCGCCCGTCGGTGAGCAGTGCGGTGGTCAGCCCCGCCACCGAACTCTCCGCCTGGATCAGCTGCCGCACCGGCCCGAACCGCTCGTCGTGCAGTGCGGCGCGCAGCTGGGCATTGCTGGTGCGGAGGTTCGGTCCGCGCAGGACGCCCGGGACGGGCAGCGGGCGCGGTCGGGTGGACAGCCGGGCGGCGGCGGCCGTGTCCGCGGGCAGGGGGCGGCAGACCGGGCACCCGCCGATCGGGCGAACCTGGTGGGTGGACCAGGTGGCGCGGCCGGTGTGCAGCAGGTGCACGGTGGCGGTTGTGGCGGTTGCAGTGGCAGTGGCGGTCGGGGGGAGTGGCGATGACGGCGTGGAGAGTTGTGATGACAGATTTTGATTTCTGTCATCTGTCATCGGTTCGGCAGCTACCGGATCGGCCACTGGCAGATCTGTCGCCAGCAGATCGGCCACCAGAGAGGCCAGCGGCGCGAGCAGGGCCGGGGCACCCACCCCCGCGAGTGACAGGCCGGCGCTCTGGAACGGGACCCGGCCCCCGGTCGTGGCCAGCCGCTGGTACTCGCCGCAGCGCAGGCAGGCCGCCGCGCCGGGCCGGAGCACCGGGCCGACCACGGCCAGCGCCCCATCCAGCCGCAGTGGGATCAGGCGCAGGGCGTGGCCGGGTGCGGGTCGGCCCGGCGTGTTCGGGTCGGGCGTGCGCGGGCTCAGGGCGTGCCGGCTCAACTCGGCCGCGGTGTCGAGCGTCCAGTCCGTCAGCAGCACCGCGGCCGGGCCGGCCTCGGTGCGCAGCGCGGCGGCCGGGTCCAGCAGGGGCAGGCCGAACTCCGCGAGGTCGGCCGCGAGGTGGTCGGTGAGTGCGGTGGCCGCCTGGGCGGGGGCGGAGGTCATCGGGCTCCCCGGGTCGGTGCGGGTGTGGGTGCGGGCGTGCCCGTGGCCGTGGCCGTGGCTGTCGGGCCGGCCGGCCGGGGGCGGGGTGCTGCGGCGACGAGGCGCAGCACGGTGAAGCCGCACACGCTCAGTGCCGCCGCGACGGCTCCGGGTGCGACGGGTCCGGGCGAGTGGGCGGGCCAGGGCGTGCTCCGCAGGCCGGTGAGCTGCTCAAGTCCCGCCTGCAGCAAGGGCTCGCGGCTTGCGATGGCGGCCAGCCAGCTGATCGTCCAGCCCTCGTGCTGCGGTCCGTCGAGCCGCGCCCCGGCGGTTGCCAGTGCGGCCGGGGCGCCGCTCGGCCAGCATTCCTGATGATCCGTCAGTTCGGCTCCATCGGCGAGCAGGTGCACGGTGGCCGCCAGCGCGGCGAACGCGGCCGCGTCGGCCGCCGTCGCTTCTGCGGCGGCGCCCAGCATCGCGCCGGACGAGGCGTCGCGCACCACCGCGAGGTGGACCGCCGGGGCCAACCGGTGCACGGCGAGGCTCGCTTGAGCACCCAGCCGCGCGGTGAGCGTGGTCCACCAGTGCCGCGCCTGGGGGTGGTCCGCCCAGGCGGTCGGTGCGAGCGGGTCACCGGTGGGCCGCTCGTGCTCCGGTCGCGGGTCCGGGGTGTCGGTCAGGGCCACTTCGTGCAGCAGGGCGGCGCGCAGGGCCCGTCCCCGGGCGTGCGCGGGGTCCGCCCCCACGGCCAGGCGCGTGCAGGAGGCGCCGGGCTCCGCGGTCGACTCCGTTGCCGCGAGGCGCAGTTCGGCGGACCGGCAGGCAGCCTCCAGCCGGGCCAGGTCGGTCCGGGCCGCACCCGTGACCAGCATCGCCCCCGGCACGGGGCACGAGATCAGGGCGGCGGGCAGCTGCGGCAGCCGCCCGGTGCGCGCTTCCGCGATCACGCCGAGCCGCTCGTCGGCGAGCACCGCCACTCGCCCCAGTGCCTCGCCCATCGTCCGCGGGGCCGCCGCGGAGCGCCGCCGCCCGGTCGGGTCCGCGCCGAGCCAGCCGTGGTACTCGGCGCGCGGTGGCCGCGCGTCGGCCACCAGTACGGCGGGCAGTTCCGCGGGGAGCCGCTCGTCGTCACCCTCGCGGGCGGGGTCGGGCAGCCCTGCCACGGCGCAGAGCAGCCGGTGCGCGGCGGCACCCGCGACCAGCGCCGCCAAGGCGGCGGAGCCGGACGCGGTCGGGGCGCCGGGACCGGTCGGGGCGCCGGGACCGGCGGTGCTGGTGAGCCCCAGCCGGGCTGCCACGGCCGAGGCATCGGCCCGGGCCTGGGCTGGATCGCCGGGGGCGGTGACGAACCCGGTCACCTCCGCCGCCACCCCCTCGGCCGCCTGTTCGGGTGTCTGCTCGGCCGTCCGCTCGGCCGTCCGCTCAGGCCGGCGCGGGCCGGTTCCGGCGGCGACCGCGAGCGGACGTCCGTCCGGGCCGTCGGCGATGAGCAGCAGTTGGCCGTCCGGGGGAGCCGCCTGCTCGGCCCTGGGCGCCGCCCCGCCCCGGGCCAGGGCGCGGACGGCGGCCTTGGCCAGCGGGCCTGCCGGGTCGGCCGCGCGGACCACCGGACGGCTGGCCGCCAGCGCCGCCGCGGCAGCGGCGGGGTGCTCGGCCACGGCGTCCAGCCACTGGGCGGCGGCCTGCTCGCCGCTGCCGGCCGGTGCCCGCCGGGAGTCGGCCAGCAGCAGCCCGTGCGCCTCCAGTTGGCCGAGCACCCTGAGCACCGCGGCCCGGGCCGGCGAGCCGGGCGGCGCCTGCCGGGCCAGGGTCGTACGGTCGCCGGTGCGCAGGGCCGGTTCCAGCGCTCGCCAGAGCGTCGGGAGCGCCCGGCTGCCCTCGAAGGTGACCGCCGTGCGCCGCCCGCGCAGGTGCAGGCCGTCCCGCAGTGGCGTCGCGGCGACCCCGGGGCGCAGCCGCCGCCCGTCGAGCGGGTCGTCCGGCGTGTCCTGCGGTGTCTCGCCTGTCCCGCCTGTCCCGCCTGTCCCGTCCGGCGTGTCGTCCGGCGCGTCGTTCGGGGTCCTGTCCGGCGCGTCGTTCGCCGTCACGAGGCACGCTCCTGGAGGTCGATGACCTCCTGCACCTGCTGGCGCCAGTCCACCCCGGTGAGCGCCGGGACCGCGCGGACCAGCAGGTAGGCGGCCAGATAGCGTTCGAGCGGAAGGACGTCGCAGACCGCCAGTAGCCGGTAGAGGACGTTGGTGCAGGCCCGGTAGGTGAGGTAGTCGGGCTGGGTGAACATTCGCCCCTCGGGGTCGGAGCGGCGCAGTAGGCGGTGGAACTCGCTGTAGCGGGTCCGCAGGTCGCGGTCCCAGCGTTCCAGGACGGCCGCGTCCCCGGTGGCGGCGGCCCGCTCCCGGTACTCCAGGGGGAAGCCCCGCAGATCGGCGCCGGCCGCGAGCCGGTCCGCGGTGAGCTGCCAGGCGGTGGCCGACCAGTGCGCCCAGGGCTGCTCCCACCCGGTGCCGCCTGCGTCGCTGTTGCCGCCACGGCTGTTGCTGCTGTCGCCGGCGACGCGGCCGACCAGCTCGGTCACCGTGTCGCCCGCGCGCTCCCAGCGGGCCTCGAAGGCCGCGCGCAGCCGACCGTCGGGGTCCGAGTGGAGCAGGAAGTCCTCCAGGTGCGAGAGGAAGGACCAGTGGCCGCCGGCCAGTCCGGTCGGGAAGGCGCCGGCGTGCGCGGCCAGCGCGGTCACGGCCAGTTGGAGCCTGGCCTGCTGGCTGTCGCCGTGCGCGCCGAGGAAGTCGGCACCGGCCCGCAGGGCGGGGCGGCCCAGTCGGAGCAGGTCATCGCGCAGCGCCGTCCCGTCCGCGCCGATCAGCGACCGCAGCGGGCCGCGGTCGACGGGCTCGATCCGGACCGTGTTGTCGGGCACGATCGGTCCGTAGGGCGGCGCGATCAGCTCGGCTCGACCGGCCTCGACCGCCTGGTCGAGTAGTTGACGATCCGTCAGATCGGTCTGCGAGGGGTGTTCGGCGAGCCGGTCGCGCAGCTCCCGGGCGCCCTGTCCGGCGGCGGCGACGACCTGGTCGGGCGGTCCTTCCAGCCGCAGCCGCAGATGCGGGCCGTGCAGCCAGTGCCGCTCCACGTGGACGGCCAGGCCCTGGGCCGCCCACCGCTCGGCGAGCGGCAGTACGGCCGTGCGCAGCAGCGCGGCCTTCACGGGCTCGCGGTAGTAGACGACCACGTCGCGGGCGGCGGTGTCGTCGGCCACCGGGTGACGGGCATCGGCCGCCTCGTCCCGGGCCTCGACGGCGGAATCAGGCACGGTCGCCTCCTGGTCGTTTCGGGTCGGCCGCCACGCCGACGGGCCACGTGGTCCGGTGCGCGGTGGTCCGTGTTCGGAGTTGGGGTTGGGGCGGGGTCGGCGGTGTCGGTGGCCCAGGGCTCAGCACGCTGGTCCGGCGCGGTAGGTCTCCACCACCAACTCGACCGCCCGCCCGGCCCGATCGCACCCACCTGGGGCGGGCAGCGCCTCCTCCAGCACCACCCCGGTCGGGTGGCGGGCGAGCCACTTGGCCAGCGATCGCAGGTGCAGGGCGTTGCCGAGGTCGACCAGCTGCGGCTTGGGTTGGCGCAGCCGGTTCAGGTAGTCCTCGGTAGGCCGGCCGACCAGGGCGGCCGGGGCCGGGTGCAGGAAGAGCTGCTCCGGCAGGCCGAGTTGGGCGCGCCAGCGCGCGACGGTGGCCACCGGGACGCGGGCGCCGGATCCGCCGCCTGTTCCGGTGGCCTCGGCTGTGCCGCCAGCCTCGGCTGCTTCGGCTGCTTCGGCGGCGAGGTCGGCGCGCAGGGCCTGGACGCTCCCCGGCCCCAACTGCCAGCGGGCGCGCTGGAGTACCAGGTGGCGGTGGCGCAGTCGCGGGGTGCGGAGCACCGGGCCGCCGGGAGCGGCCAGCGGGGTGGGTGGGGCCAGTGCGCGGAAGTCGACCACGCCCTCGGGATGGTCGTTCAGGAACGGGCCGAGCCGGTGCGGCAGCATGATCGGGGCCAGGAACCCGCTGTAGAGCACGTCGAGCAGTTCGCCGGTGCTGCGCAATCGCACCCGGATCTGATCGCTCGCTTCGTCGTGCACCAGGTCCACCTCGGCCTCGTCGATGGTGGCCCGGCGCGGGTCGGTCCCCAGCTCGTCAGGAACCAGGAGCGGGTGGAGATTGGCGTTGAAGCCGCCGACCGGGCGGATCTGGACGGCGCGGGCGCCCTCGCCCAGGCCGCGCCGGATCTGCCGGGCCACCGCCTCGGCTGCCGCCGGATCCAGCGCGGTCAGGAAGCGACTGGTGAACCGGCCCCAGCCACCGTAGACATGGTTGACGCAGAGCAGCCCGCCGGCCGGCTCGCGCTGGACGAAGTAGGCGTAGCTGGAGGGGCGTTGCCGCATCCAGACTGGCAGCCGGTCGGCCAGCCCGGCCACCGCGTCGACGGGCAGCACCAGCTCGCCGCCGTGCTCGGCCGCGGCGGCGGCCGAGCGCAGTTCGGACCAGAAGTCCGCCAACTCGGCGAGTTGGTAGAGGGCATCGCCCCTGTCCTCACCCGAGGTGCCTGCCACTTCGGTGGCGCGGAAGCCGGTGGCCGCCAGCCGGCCGGCCTCCTCCCAGGCCTCGGCCAGTTGGGGGCCGAACTCCCAGGGATGCGGGCAGCTGCCGCCGACGCCGTAGCGCGCCACGAAGAGGTCGCGGGCGACCCGGCGCATCGGCTGTGACAGGTCGAACAGTTCGGTGAGTGCGGTCAGTTCACCCAGTGCCCGATGGTCGTCCCGCCCCAGGAAGGCGTCCAGCCGCAGCGGCTCGCCGGCCACCACGTCCTCGGTGAGCACGGTCAGTGGCGCCCCGGTCGGCACCGGGCGTCCGGCCTCGGCGAGCAGGGCGGTCCAGCCTGCCGTCAGGCCGGTCAGCAGAGCGGGCCGCCGGGAAGCCTCGGCGTCGGCGAACTCGGCCGTGGTCCTGGCAAGTTCGGTGATCCGGTCGGCCAGACCGGTGTCCTCGGGCCAGCCGCGCAACCACTGCGCCAGGGCGGTCAGCGGGTCCTGGTGCTGGGGGTCGACCGGTTCGGCGGGGACCAGTAGCCCGGCCTCGGCCAGCTGCGCGAGGTAGGCGTCGACCGCCGGTCCGCCGTCGGCCGAGCCGAGCGCGGTGGTCAGTCGCCGGGCCAACTCGGCCAGGGAGTCGGCATCCCGGGCGTGGTGGGCCACCAGGGTCAGCGCACGGGAGGCGGTCAGCGCGACCTCGTCCTCGGTCCCGGCCAGCATCCGGCCGCCGGTGAACACCGCCCGGTCGCGGATGTAGTTGGCCCGGCCGTCGTCGATCCGGGCGGTGCTGGTCATCCGGTGCGCCAGGGCGTCGCGCCGGCGCGGCAGGTCCAGCAGTGCGGCGGTCAACTCGCTGACCAGGGTGCGGTTGGCGCCGACCAGCGAGGCGGGGGCGGTTGCGGGAGTGGTCGCGGGCGCGGGCGCGGGCCGGTCCGCTGCCGCCGTGCCCTCGTTGCCCGTGCCCCCGTCGCCCCCGTCGCCCGCGTCCCCGTCGCCCGCGTCCCAGTCGCCCGCGCACCAGTCCGCCTCGGACCAGGCGCGTGAGCCGTGCTCGGGAGCGGCGGCCGGGTCGGGCAGCGCCCCCCAGCCGACGGCGGTGAACCAGGAGAGCGGGCTGGTCTTGGTGCTGGCCCGCAGCGCGTAGCGCAGCACGGTGGGCTCCTCCTTGCGCGCCTTGCGGTCCGTCGCCCCGGCGGCCGCGCGCTCGACCGCCCGCAGCAGGTCGGCGCTGGTCAGCGCGAGCGCGCGACCCAGGGCGGGCTCGCGGCAGAGCGCGGACAGCGCCGCGCGCTCGGCGGCCAGCGCGGGGGCGGCGGCGGCCGCGGCGCGCTGCGCCAGGGCGGTGCGCCGCTCGCGCAGGGCCAGCCAGGCGGCGAGCGGCGGCACCCGCTCGGGCAGGTCGCCGAGCCGGGCCAGCAGGGCCGGACGCACCTCGCGCCCGTTGTGCAGCGCGCGGCGCAGCGGCAGCACGACCTCCCGGTGGAAGGTCTCCGGATGGCTCCCGCGACTGGCGTAGAGGGCATCGCCCAACTCGGGCAGCAGAGTGGCGACCCGGTCCTCCACGGCCACCAGCTCGGCCAGCTCCGCCCGGAACCCGGCGGCCGGTGCGCACTGCCGCGGATACGCCAGCGCGGTGGCCCGGGCCAGCGCGTACGGCGCGGACCGCACGGTGCGGCCGGGGGCGGCGCTGGGCCCTGCGGGGTGCGGCATGACGGGTTCTCCCGGTTCTCCTGGTTCTGCTGGACCTGGCGAGTGGAGCGGGGGCGGTGGGCGTGCGGGGCCGGGGGCGGGCGCTGCTGCCGGCTGCCCCGCCCCGCCCCACCCCGCACCGGGACGGGCCCGGCCCGGTGCGGCGTCCGGTCGCCGATGGCGGCGGGTCGGACGGGGTCGGACGGGGCCGGGCGGGGTCGGGCGGGCCGTCGGTGCCGGGGTCGGCGGGCCTGGCTCAGAAGGACCGGTGCGGCGGGTACGGAGCCGGCGTCACGCAGGACGAGGAGCCGCAGGACGAGGAGCTGGGACCGGCCGAGGCGCCGGTCTCCGGCAGGGCGACGGAGTCGCGCAGCACGGTGACCGAGAGCTCGCCGAGGTCGAGGTCGGTGAGCACGAGGCCGGGAGCGGTCGGGGTGGTCGGCTGATCGGACATCATGGTCTCCTTCGAAGTGGCCCCGCCCGGGCCGGTCCGCCGGGTGGTAGTGCCTGACCCGGCACCAGAGCGCCGCGAGGCGGACCGGCGTGGGCGGGGATGGTTCACAGGGCCTGCGGCTGCGGGTCCCCCATGGTCGGCGGAATGCACGAGGACGAGGCCATGCAGGAGCAGTTCTGCGTGGTGGCACCGTTCTCGGGCAGTGCGACGGAGTCGCGCAGCGAGGTCACGGTCAGCTCGCTCATGTCCAGGTCCAGGTCCGCCAGTTCGAGTCGGTCACTCCAGGTGTGCTGTTGCGTCATGGAGTCCTCCCTTGCGGTGAGGTTCGATGAACGGTCAGGGGGTGTGCGCCGGGTGGGATCCGGGCACCAGGAACTGATCTATCGTCAGTTCGTGGTGATCGGGTGCGCCGACAGCTGCGCGCACGAGGACGAGGCCTGGCACGAGGAGGCGCCCGAGGAGGCCCCGTTCTCGGGCAGTGCGACGGAGTCGCGCAGCGAGGTCACGGTCAGCTCGCTCATGTCCAGGTCCAGGTCCGCCAGTTCGAGGCGGTCGCTCCAGGTGTGCTGCTGCGTCATGGAGTCCTCCCTTACGGTGAGGTTCGATGAACGATCAAGGGGCGTGAGCCGGGTGGGATCCGGGAATCGGGACTGATCGAGCGTCAGGCCGAGGTGACCGGGTACGGCGACGGCTGCGCGCACGAGGACGAGCCCTGACACGAGGACGCACCCCAGGAGGCGCCGTTCTCGGGCAGCGCCGCGGAGTCGCGCAGCACGGTGACCGTCAGGTCGCTGAGGTCGAGCTCCAGGTCGATGAGGTCGGGGCCCTGGTGCGAGGTGATGTCGGACATGGTGGTCTCCCTTGGTCGGGGACCGCGCCGGGGACGGCCCCGGTGCGGCCGAGCTGTCCGCGGAACAGCCTGTGTCGCATCTACGCCGGCTGCTGATCAGTTGATCCAGACTCACGCCAGCTGTCGACCAACCTAGCGACGGCCTCCCGACGGGCAAGGGGTGATCGCCCGGCGGCCCGCACTCTGCGAGGTTGCCCGCCAGGTGATGGCAGGCCGTCGGCGCCCACCGGCCACCGCGCTGTCACCACGCGGACGCGGCGCCGACACTGGCCGGTGGGTGCTGTTGCCGGTCGCCCCTGGCGGATCAGGCGCGCCAGTAGCCGAGCGCGTGCACCCGCTCCTTCGGTCGGCCGAGCTCCTTGCGGACGAGCTGGGTGAGTGCCCGGGTGGTGGCGGTGTCGCAGGCGATCCAGAAGTAGGCCCCGGCCGGCTCGGCCGCCATCCCCGCCAGGGCCCGCCGAACCTCGCCCACCAGGTGTGCCCCGTCCTCGCGCCGGGGGACGGGGTGCAGCCGGTGCAGGCCCTCGGTGAGCCGCAGCGGCAGCTCGTGGTCCGAGGCGTGCCGGGTCTCCAACCAGATCTCGGCCGGCACCTGCGGCATGGCGTCGAGCAGGGAGTTGATCGCGGGTACGGAGGCGGCGTCACCGACCACCACCAGCCGCTCGGGCAGCGGGTCGGGCACCGTGAAGGCGCTGCCCTGCACGGTCGCCACGACGGTGTCGCCCGGCCGCGCGGCGCGGGCCCAGTCGCTCGCCCGTCCCTCGTGCAGGGCGAACTCGATGCTGAAGGTCCCCGCCGCCGGATCGGGGTCGACCAGCGTGTAGGCGCGCTGGTGCGGCTTGTCCCCGTTGTCGAACCAGACCCGCACCCACATCGTCGGATGCGTGCCGGTCGCCGCCAGCATGCCGCCGTCGGTGAAGGCGACCCGGTGGAACCGCTCGGTGACCTGCTCGGCGCCGGTCACCGTGAACTCGAAGTCCTTGCCGCGCATCAGTCTGAGGACGACGCCCTCCCAGCCGTGCCCCATGACCGTCCGCTCCCGCCTGTCGTGCCGTTAGTTAGGTGAGCCTAACCTATCTTTACTGCGGCGCGGCGGGGCACGTCGAGGTGCGGCGGGGCGCGGCGGGGCACGGCGGGGCACGTCGGGGCATGGCGCGGCGGCGGCCTCCCACCCGATGCGCGAGTGGGAGGCCGCGGCCGTCGGAACGCCGACGTCAGCGAGGTGCGCCGGCGGGGACCGGGGCGTCCGCCTCCTCGGTCCGGGCGGCGGGCAGGGTGTGGGCCAGCTTCTCGCCCTCGATGTCCACGTTGGGCACGATCCGGTCGAGCCAGCGGGGCAGCCACCAGGCCTTGTGACCGAGCAGCGCGAGGACGGCGGGCACGATGGTCATCCGAACGACGAAGGCGTCGAAGGCGACGGCGATGGCCAGCCCGAAGCCGATCGACTTGATCATCGACTCGGAGGAGCCCATGAAGCCGGAGAAGACGGCGATCATGATGGTGGCGGCCGCGGTGACCACGGTGGCGCTGTGCCGGAAGCCGGTGCTGATGGCGGTGCGCGGGTCGGCTCCGCGGACGTAGGACTCGCGGATCCGGGTGACCAGGAAGACCTGGTAGTCCATGGCCAGGCCGAAGACGATGCCGACCATCAGGATGGGCATCAGGCTCATGATCGGTCCGGGCTGCTCGATCCCGAGGAGACCGGAGAGCCAGCCCCACTGGAAGACCGCCACCAGGGCGCCGAGCGAGGCGAGCACCGAGAGCAGGAAGCCCAGGGCGGCCTTGAGCGGCACGAGCACCGAGCGGAAGACGAGGATCAGCACCAGGAACGCCAGGCCGACGACCAGGGCCAGGTAGGGGACGATCGCGGAGCTGAACTTGTCGGAGACGTCGATGTTGACGGCGGTGGTGCCGGTGACCATGCCCTCGGCGCCGGTCCTGGCCCCGGTGTCGGCGGCCAGTACGCGGATGTCGTGGACGAGGCCCGTGGTCGCGTCGCTGCTGGGCGCGCTCTTGGGGATGACCGAGATGATGGCGGTGTCGCGGGCCTGGTTGAAGACCGGGGGCGTGGTGCCGGCGACATCGGGCATGGTGGCGATGCCGTCGTGCAGGGCGGTGGCCGCACCGGCGGTGGTGGCGGGGTCGGCCGCGGTCACGGCGACGGTGAGCGGGCCGTTGAAGCCGGGTCCGAAGGACTCGGCGAGCATGTCGTAGGCCTTGTGCTGGGTGGAGTCGGCGGGGCGCGAGCTGTCGTCGCCGAGTCCCAGTTCCAGCTTGGTGGCGGGCAGGGCGATCACGCCCAGGCCGATCACGGCGGTGAGCAGCACCAGCAGCGGCCTGCGCAGCACCAGGGCGGACCAGCGCTGCGCGATCGAGGTCCGGCCGCCGCGCCCGGTGGCCTGCCTGGTGGCCTGCTCGGCGGCCACCTGCGCGGTGCGACCGGTGCGCTCGCGGGCCCGGCCGCGGGCACGCTCGGGGGCGAAGCCCAGCAGTGCGGGCACCAGGGTCACCGCGACGAGTACGGAGACGACCACGGCACCGGCGGCGCCCAGACCCATCGCGGTCAGCATCGGGAGGTTGACCACGCAGAGGCCGACCAGCGCGATGACGACGGTCAGTCCGGCGAAGACCACGGCCGAGCCGGCCGTCCCGTTGGCGCGGGCGGCGGCCTCCTGGGCGGAGTGGCCGTCGGCGCGTTCGGCGCGGTAGCGGGAGATGATGAACAGCGCGTAGTCGATGCCGACCGCGATGCCGAGCATCGTGGCCAGGGTCGAGGTGTTGCTGTTCAGGTTGAACGCCGAGCTCAGCGCGGTGATCGCGGCCACGCTCACCCCGACGCCCATGATCGCGCTCAGTAGCGGGAGTCCGGCGGCGACCAGCGAGCCGAAGGTGATGGTCAGGATGACGCCGGCCAGCAGGAACCCGACCATCTCACCCGCGCCGGACTGCTCGCCGGGCGCCAGGGCGGTGCCGGTCGCCTCGACCGTCAGGCCGGTGTCCCGGCCCTCCTGGAGGGCGTGGTCGAGCCCCTCGTGGTCGGCGGCGGTGAGGGCGGTGTCCTTCGCGGTGTAGGTCACCTGGGTGTAGGCGGTCGTGCCGTCCTTGCTCACGGCCCCGGTGGTGAACGGGTCGGAGACGGAGGCTATCCCGGGTGAGGAGCCCTTGAGCGCCTTCAGGGCGGTGGCGACGTCGGTCTTGTTCTCCGCGCTGGTGATCTGCTCGCCGGACGGCGCGCGCAGGACCACCCGGGCGCTCGCGCCGTCCGCGTTGGCGGCCGGGAACTTCTCCGCGAGCAGGTCGAAGGCGCGCTGGGACTCGGTGCCGGGGAGCGAGACGGCCGTGTTGGTGCCGGCGCTGCTCGTGGCCGCGGCGATCCCCACCGTGCCGAGGATCAGGACCCAGAGGAGGAGGACGAGCCGGCGCCGCCGGAAGGCGAACTGCCCGATCCCGTGGAGGAAGGTGGCCATAAGGGGTGACTCCGTTGGTTGTGCGTGGATCAGGGCGTGCGCCGCCGTCCGGCCCACGACCAGGCTGGTCGGTCCGGGGCGGCGCGTGCCGGTGCACTGCTCGGGCGCGGAGCAGGGCGCGACGGTGCGCCCTGCGGGCCGGCAGGGTGGTGTTCGGGGGGATGGTCTGGGGCGCGGGCCCGGGGGCCGGGAGGCCCGAGGGGTCAGAGCGCGTCGCCGCGCCGGGTCAGGACCGGCAGCAGGATGTCGTCCACGAAGCCCGTCAGGAAGGCCCTGGTGGGCTGCCGGCCGTGCAGGATCGTCTCGACCAGCGCGGGGCCGTAGAGGAGGTGCTCGGCCATCCGCAGCGCGGGGCTGTCCGGTGCCGCCTCCCCGCGGGCCACGGCCCGCCGCAGGATCCGGTCCAGGTCCTCCAGGACGGGGCGGATCATGATCTCGCGCAGCAGCGGCATGAGCTCCTGGTCCCGTACGACGGCCTGGACGACCGAGATCAGGGACTCCTGCGCGGGGTCCTCGTCGGCCAGGTACTGCGCGACCTCCAGCAGGTCACCGCGCAGCGTGCCCGTGTCGACCTCGGCCAGCGTGCTGCGGCGCTCGTCGTCGTAGGCCTTCCACGCCGTGATCACCAGCCGTGGCTTGCTCTCCCACTGCCGGTAGAGCGTGGCGGTGCTGCACTTGGCCCGCTTGGCGACGGTGGCCATGGTCACGTGGTCGTAGCCGACCTCCGCCACCAGTTCGAGCGTGATCCGCAGCAGTTCCCGCTCCCGCTCCGGCGTCAGCTTGCCGCGGCCGGTGGGTGCGGTGGCCGCTGTCGTCGTCATGGCGGGACTCCCTCGGGCGGTTTGCTCGGACTGCTTGCCTGGACGGTTCGCCTGGGCGGTTTGCCCGGGCGGTTTGCTGGGGCAGCTTCGACGCTACGTCCGGGTTTATCGAAAATCAAGTTTCCGAAAAGTAGGTTTTCTGTAAGTGGGACGGTCGGTGGACCGGCAGCCGGCCGGATCGCCCCGGTCGAGCGCGCATGGAATTGGGGCTGTGTCGGAGATGCGGCCCGTGCAAGCATGGCGGTGTGATGATCACGAACAACGGCCGCCTGCGTGCCGCGACCGCAGGCGACGGCGTGGCACTGCTCCACCTCTGGGGGCTGTTGTTCGACGACGACGCAGGCACGCGGGAGCCGTGGAGAGGTCGCGCAGCCGAGTGGTTCGCCCGCTCCGTGGACGATCGGGACAATGCGCGCTTCCCGGTGGTCGAGGTTGACGGCGCGATCGTCGCCACGGCGATCGGCACCCTCGAACTCGGCGTGCCCAACCCCCAGTGCGCGAAGGGGCGCACCGTGCGCCTCGCGAACCTCATCACTCTGCCTGAACACCGCGGGCACGGCCATGGGGCGGCGCTCGTCCTCGACGTGCTCAGCTGGGCCAGGTCCGTTGACGCCGACCGCGTTGACCTGAGCGCCACCCCGGAAGGCAAGCGCCTCTACGACAAGCTCGGCTTCACGCTGACCTCGGCCCCGCGGATGAAATTCGTCTTGTAGCGCGCCGCGTCGTGCCGCGTCGCAACGTCCGGTCCTCGGCCGCAGCGCGCACGGCGCACCGCTGGTGGTCGGGATGGGACGGCCAACTACCGCGTGGGCACGGCGTCGCGCACGTGTTCGTGACGTGTCCGTGGCGGGCTCCCGCTCCGTACACTGCTGCGCGTGCCGCTCGGGTGGCCGAGTGGCGGGGTGTGCCGAGGGGAGCATGTCGTGAGCCTGGTCTTCGCGTTGATCACGGGGGTGGCCTGGACGGTCGCCTATGTGCTGGCGATCCGGGCGGGGGTGCGGCAGCGGACCTACGCGATGCCGGTCGTGGCGCTGGCGACCAACATCTCCTGGGAGTTCCAGTTCTCCTTCGTGCGACCTGACACCGGCGCGCAGTTGGTGATCAACATCCTCTGGTTCGCCTTCGACTGCGGCCTGGTGTACACCGCGTTGCGGTACGGGCCGGGGGAGTTCCCCCAGTTGCCGCCGTGGGCCTTCCGGTTGGGCTTCGTCGTACTGCTGGCGCTGGCCTACCCCGGCATGGACCTGGTCTCCACCGTGCTGGACGGCGGCAGCGGCGCGCTCACCGCGTTCGCCTCCAACGTGGCGATGTCCGGGATGTTCCTGGCGATGCTCCTCGCGCGCGGTGGCAGCAGGGGGCAGTCGCTCGGCATCGCCGGGGCCAAGTGGCTGGGCACGGCGGCCGCCTCGGTCTCCTTCGCGCTCGACCACGCGGCCCGGCCCGGCTACGAGGGCGGGCTGCTGCCCTACTGCTACGCGGCGTGCTTCCTGCTCGACCTGGCGTACTTCGTGGCGCTGGCGACGGTGCTGCGCCGCGAGCGGGCGGCGGGCGGGGTCGCCCTGGCGGGACGGCCGGCGGTCGCCGGCGAGGTGCCCGGGAAACTGCCCGGGGAGGTCGCCGCGGCCTGAGGTCGGCCATTGACATGCGGCTGCGCCGATCGGTGTAATTCGGAGGCACAGAATCGCCGGCCGTTGCGGGGCATTCCCGGGGGAAAGCAGGACGTCATGAGTACGGATATCGGGTCGGCAGCCGCGGGGGATTCCAGGATGGCCGCGCTCTATGCGCGCGACCTGACCTGTCAGTCGCTGGGCATCACCCTGGACGAGGTCTCCACCGGGCGGGCGCTGATGCGCATGCGGGTGAGCGGCACCATGGTGAACGGCCACGGCATCGCGCACGGCGGCTACCTGTTCCTGCTGGCCGACGCGGCTTTCTCCTACGCCTGCAACAGCTACGGGCCGGTCACCGTCGCGCAGGGCGCCCAGGTCACCTTCCTGGCGCCGGCGGAGGTCGATGACGAGCTGGTCGCCGAGGCGGTGGAGCGGGCGAGGTCCGGGCGCAACGGAATCTATGACGTGACGGTCCGTCAGTCCACGGGGAAGGTGGTCGCGGAATTCCGCGGACAGAGCGTCATGCTCGCCGGAAAGCCGCACAGCGACTGAGGCGCGACTGAGGCGCGACTGATGCGCGACTGAAGCGCGACTGACGCGCGACTGACGCGCACGACTGAACCCGGCGGGCCGGTCGGACCGTTTACCGTGGAAGCGCAATTCCTCGGAAGCGGCGCCCCCGCGTAAGGTACTGGTCACCTGTCCGTATGGTGTCGGTCATTTCCGGTATGCCGGAAACGCCGCGCACCTGGTGGCGGGTGCGGCGCGGAACTTCCTTGCCCATGACGCTGGTCCGGTCCAGACTGGGCAGCCGGATGAGCGGGGATGCCATGGCGGAGGCGGGTGGATCGGGCACGTTCGGGCCCAGGCTCCAGGCGCTCCGGCGGCAGGCGGGGTTGAGTCAGGAGGAGGCCGCGGCGCGGGCCGGGGTCAGCACCAGGGCGCTGCGCGACATCGAGCGCGGGCGGGTCCGGCGGCCCCAGGCGGCCACCCTGCGACGGCTGACCGAGGTGCTGGGCCTCACCGGGCCCGAGGTGCGGGAGTTGGCGGCCGTCGTGCGCACCGGGGTACCCGACGCGGTGGGCCGGCCGGGCCCGGGCCTGCTGATCCTCGGTCCGCTCGCGCTGCGGCGGGGCCGGCACCCGGTGCCCGTCACCGGTCCGCTGCCGCGGCGCCTGCTCGGGCTGCTGGCGCTCAGGCACCCCGAGCCCGCCACCCAGCAGGAGATCGCCGACACCCTCTGGCCCGCCGGGCCGCCCGCCTCCCAGCAGAGCCTGGTCCACACCTACGTCAGCCGGCTCCGGCGGCTGCTGGAGCCCGATGACCCGAGCGGCACCCTGACGGGAGGTCAGGGGCGGGGGTCGAGAATCGGGCGGACGCCGACCGGGTACCTGCTGGAGGCGTCCGGGAACCTCATCGACCTCGGCCACTTCGACACGCTGCTGACCCGCGCCGAGCGGGTGCACCGCGAGGACGACCCGGCGCTCGCGTACCAGGTGTACGAGGTGCTGACGCGCGCGCTGCGCTACTGGCGGGGGCCGGTGCTCGCGGACGCGGATCCGGTGCTGCGGCAGCATCCGGCCGCCGTGGCCGCCAACGGGCGGCGGGTCGGGGCGGGCCTGCTCCATGCCGACACGGCGCTGCGACTGCGCCGGTTCGAGGAGGCCGTCCCGCTGCTGCGCGACCTGGTGCACGACGAGCCGCTGCACGAGGGTCTGCACGCGAGGCTGATCCTCACCCTGGCCGGCAGCGGCGAGCAGGCCGCGGCGCTGGACGTGTTCGGCCGCCTCCGGGCCCGGCTGGACGAGGAGTTGGGCGTCGCACCCGGCGAGGAGGTTCGCGAGGCCCAGCTCCGGGTGCTCCGGCGGCAGTTGACGGGCCCTGCGTTGGTGAGCCCCGTGTCGGTGAGCCCACTCCCGCCGGACCGCGCGCGGCCCCCGGACCCCGCGCGGCACCCCGCCCGCCCCGCCCAACTGCCGGCCGGGCCCGGTGCCTACGTCGGCCGCCGGGGACAACTGCGTGAGCTGGACGCGCTCATCGCGGCCGACCCGGGCCGGCGCCCGCCGGTGCTGGCGCTGGTCGGCGCGCCCGGGGTGGGCAAGACCGCCCTCGTGACCCACTGGGCGCACACGCGCCGCGAGCACTTCACGGACGGGCAGCTCTTCGTGGACCTGCGCGGCCACTCCCCGCTCCCGGCGCTGCGCCCCGCCGACGTGCTGGCGCGGTTCCTGCGGGCCCTCGGAGCGCCGCCCGATCAGCTGCCCGCGGACCAGGACGAGGCCGCCGCCCGCTACCGCACGCTGCTCGCCGACCGGCGGATGCTGATCGTGCTGGACAACGCGCGCGACGCCGAGCAGGTCCGGCCGCTGCTCCCGGGTGTCCCGGGGTGCGCCGTGCTGATCACCAGCCGCCATCGGCTCGCCGGACTGGTCGCGAGCGACGGCGCCCGGCAGTTGGGCCTCGACGTGCTCGACCCGGACGAGGCCCGTCAGCTGCTGGGCCGCACCCTCGGCGAGGAGCGGGTCGCGGCCGAGGAGGCGGCGGCCCGCGAACTCGTGCGGCTCTGCGGCGGGTTGCCGCTGGCGCTGCGGATCGTCGCCGCCAACCTGCTCACCCGCGACGACGCGAGCATCGCCGAGCACTGCGCCGAGTTGGCGGGTGGCGAGTCGGCGGGTGACGAGTCGGCGGGTGACGAGCTGGTCAGTCGGCTGCGGGTCGAGGGGGACCAGCGCTCGACGGTCCGGGCCGCGTTCGACCTCTCCTACCGCGCGCTGCCCGGGGCGGCCCGGCGGATGTTCCGGCTGCTGGGCCTGCTGCCCGGCCCGGACCTCACCGGACCCGGCGCGGCGGCCCTGGCGGGTGTGACCCCGGCGGCGGCGACCCGACTGCTGCGGAGCCTGACGGACGCCCATCTGGTGCAGGAACGGGCCGGCGGCCGGTTCGCCCTGCACGACCTGCTGCGCTCCTACGCCCGGGAGTTGGTGGCGGCGGAGCCGGCGGCCGGCGTGGCCGGCGTGGATGGCGTGGACGGCGCGGATGGTGTGACGGCCCGGCAGCGGCTGCTCGACTGGTACCTCTGCCACACCGAAGCGGCGGCCCGCCTGCTCTCGCTGGCCGCGCCGGCCCTGGAGGTGCCGCCCTCGGTCCCGGCGGCTCCGGCCGCTCCGGCCGCTCCGGCCGCTCCTGCGGCGACGGCACCGGCTGCTCAGGCCGCGCACGCCGCGCACGCCGCGCACGCTGCCCACGCCGCGCCGTTCGCCGCGGACCAGGGCCGGGCCGCGCAGTGGCTGGAGAGCGAGCGGGAGAACTTGGTCAGCGCCGTTCAGCAGGCGACCGGGACCGGCTCGCCCACCGTCGCCCGGCGGCTGGCCGAGAGCCTGCACGGCTATCTCTCCTCGGGCCGCTACACGGCCGACTGCCTGCGGGTCGCGACCGCCGGTCTGGCGGCCGCCGTCGCCGAGGGCGAGCCACGCGCCCAGGCCGCCGCCCAGGCGCGCCGCGCCGCGTGCCACTGGGCGCTGGGGCACAACGCGCTGGCCCTGGAGCTCTACGCGAGCGCGCTGGACCTGGCGCGCCGGGCCGGCTGGCGCGACGGGCAGGCGCTGGCGCTGCGGGGCATCGGTGGCGTGCACCAGGAGAGCGGCGCGATGGGGCCGGCCCGCGACCACCTGGCCAGGGCCCGCGAACTCACCGCGGACTGCACCGGGGCGCAGGCAGCCGATGATCTGGCGAACCTGGGACTGAGTTGCTGGAAGCTCGGCCAACTGCACACGTCCGCCGACTACTTCGCGCAGGCCGCCCGGCTCCTCGGCGAGCCGGCCGAGGCCGGGGCGCGGGCGGTCGCGCTGACCAACCTGGCGATCGTCCAGCGCGCCCTGGGGCGTCCCGGGGAGGCGATCCGGGGGCTCGGCCCGGCGCTGTCGGTCCATCGCCGCAACGGCAACCAGGTCAGCGAGGCGGTGGCGCTGAGTTGCCTGGCCGGCGCGTACACCGACCTGGGCGACCACGACGCCGCGCGGCGGCTGGCCGGGACGGCGCTCACCGTCGCGCTGGCGCTGCCGAACCGGCGGCTGGCGGCCAACGCCTTCCTCACCCTCGGCGGCGTCCAGGAGTACGCGCAGGAACTCGCCGAGGCCGAGTCGAGCTACCGGCAGGGGCTGCGGCTCGCCGAACTGGTGGACGACCGCTTTCCCCTGGTGGCCGCGCTCGTCGGGCTCGCGACGGTCCAGGGGCGGGGCGAGGATCCGCGACG
The DNA here is from genome assembly GCF_026340565.1 of Kitasatospora sp. NBC_01287. NCBI lineage: Bacteria > Bacillati > Actinomycetota > Actinomycetes > Kitasatosporales > Streptomycetaceae > Kitasatospora > Kitasatospora sp. NBC_01287. The sequence goes on along the minus strand of NZ_JAPEPB010000001.1, from coordinate 2,408,369 downwards.
AGCCCTGCCCACCGCGGAGCGCGCCCTGATGCTGGCCCGCGAGGCGGAGTACCGGATGCTCGAAGCCGGAGCGCTCACCGTGCTCGCCCGCGTCCGGGTGCGGCTGGGCCGGCCGCGTACCGCCCTGGACCTGGCGCACCGGGCGCTCGCCCTGCAGCGCGAGACCGGCCATCGGCCGGGGGAGGCGCGCGGCCACCTCGCTCTCGGCCACGCGCACGCCGCCCTCGGCGAGCGGGGCGCGGCGTTCGGGCACTGGCGTGCGGTGCGGCGGATCTGCCGGGAGATGGGCACCGACTGGCTGCAGTGACGAACACCCGTGTCTGACACCTGTGTCTGATACCCGTGTCTGACACCGGGTGCGTTTCTCCGCCACCGCGGGCAGTGCGCCACAGCGGCCTTTGATCACGCAGTCGGTGGCGTCCCACGGAAGGCTGGCCACGCGGTCGTCCAGGGCAGGTTCCGGTAAGATCGTCTCCTCATGGATGCGAGTGCTGAGCACAAGATGGTCGCTGTCCCGCCGGGGCAGGTCATGCTGTCGGACCGGCGGACACAAAGCAGTTGGGTGGTTGAGCTCGCGCCCTACCAGCTCTCGGCGTACCCGATCACCCAAGCGCTCTACGCCCAGATCACCGACCGACGTCCAAGCGCCGCACAGGGGGACCGGTTGCCCGTCGACGGCGTTTCCTGGTGGGACGCGGTCCAGTTCTGCAACGCACTGTCCCAGCGCGACGGGCTCTCGCCCGCCTACCACTTCCAGGCCGACGGCGAAGGCATCGAATGGGACGCGTCCGCCGACGGATACCGGCTGCCGACCGAAGCTGAGTGGGAGCACGCCTGCCGTGCCGGTACGACTGGACCGCGTTATGGACCCCTCGACGAGATCGCCTGGTATCGAGGCAACTCGAACGAGCGGATCCGTGAGGTGGGCCGAAAGCAGCCCAACCCGTTGGGCCTTTACGACATGCTCGGCAACGTGTGGGAGTGGTGCTGGGACGTCTACGACGCCGAGGTCTACGGCAGCTACCGGGTGCTGCGTGGCGGTGGCTGGTTCGACGAGCACTGGAGCTGCCGGGCCTCCGTACGGCGCCGCAGTCACCCAACCTTCCGGGTCGACGACGTGGGATTCCGCATCGCGCGCTCCGTGGCGCGCTGATCGTCGTGTGATGCCGTTTCCGGCAGGCTGCGGACACTCTGATTCTGCGCGGTCGATCTTCCTCTCACGAGGCTGCCGCCTCAAACACGGTGGCGACCGCTCAGGACTCGTTGCCACTGGGGAACCAACTCCGAAGTCAATCCCTAAACCTTCCGGAGCCGACCACCGAGAGGGTTCGCCAGTAGGGCGCTGACGAACCCTCTCGGTGCGTGCGGTGGCCGGTGGAATGGATTTCCGCCGGCAGCGGTTCCGCTATGCTCCGGCCGGCCGCAGTGAGGTGAGGCGTGCCATCTCGTCTTCCGAAAGCCGCAGCGCGCCGGACGCCACGTTCTGCGCGAGGTGGTCCGGATCACCGGTCCCCGGGATCGCCAGCACATGCGGCCCCTGCTGCAAGGTCCAGGCCAGCCGGACCTGCGCGACGGACACACCGTGCGCGCGGGCGACGGCGCGCACCGCCTCGCGGTCGCCGGCAGCCGGACCCCCCTCGCGCCCGGGACCGGCGATCGCGAAGAACGGGACGTAGGCGAGGCCGAGTTCACCGCAGAGCGCCAGGAGTGCCTGGTCCTCGCTCGACGCACCGATCCCGTAGGGGTTCTGCACGCAGACGACCGGGGCGATGGCTCGGGCCTCGGCCAGTTGCTCGGACGTGACGTTGGAGATGCCGAGGTGGCGGATGAGCCCGGCATCGCGCAGTTCGGCCAACGCGCCGAAGTGCTCGCCGATCGAGCCGGTCCGCCGGCTCGGTGGCACGCGCAGGTTCACCACGTCCAGGTGATCGCGACCGAGTTGGCGCAGGTTCTCCTCGACCTGGCCGCGCAACTGAGTCGGCGCGGCCCACCACCAAGCGCCCGAGGGATCGCGGCCCGGCCAGACCTTGGTGGTGATGACCAGATCCTCCGGGTATGGCGCCAGCGCTCGGTTGATCAGCTCGTTGGCGGAGCGAGTCGCCGAGAAGTAGAACGCGGCGGTATCGATGTGGTTCACGCCGAGCTCGATCGCCCGCCGAAGCACGCTGATCGACCGATCGCGGTCACGCGGCACGCCGCGGTCGAAGGGCGCGGTGCCCGTCAAGCGCATCGCGCCGAAGCCGACGCGGTTGACGGTCTGGTCACCAAGTTGCCAAGTACCCGTGGCAGGCGCGGTGTTCGTCCGTGGGCTCATGACATGGATCTCCTCTTGCGGCTGGGAACAAAGAACCGATGGGTGGAGCGCGGCGTGTTCAGGACGCTCGGCAGGGCGAGGACCTCGAAGTGGGTCCACCAGTGCCGAGGCAGGCGGACCCCGGGCATGAAAAAAGCCTCCCTGGTGGATCGGAATCCGCACCGAGAAGGCTCACGTGATGACCAACATTCTAGCAGGGCGGGGTGTCCACCAGCAGGTCATCGGATGCGGGGGCTTCGAGGGCGGGTATCCCAGCGGTAGATGGAAGTCTTCGCGCCGCGCCTGGCGATCTGCCCGGTGATCCCTCTCGCTGGCAGGTCCTGGTGGACCATGCCGTAGTCGTATCCGGCGTCCAGGCTCAGCCGCGGGCTAGCGGGTAGCGGCCCCAGGGATGCTTGAGGGTCGGCGAAGCGGTCGAGGGTGGCGGGCAGCAGAGTGTGGTCGCGGGTGTTGGCCGGTGCGGGATAGGTGACCAGAGGGATTCCCTGGCCATCAGCCAACTGTGAACGCTTGATACTTCGTTTGGCCCGGTCGACGGGGCTCTTGCCCGCGCACTCGCCGCCGGAGGGCGCCTTGGCGATGCAGCCGTCGGCGGACAGCTGGTCGAGTTCGAGGCCGATCATGCGGTCGCAGGCTGCGAGAACGAGCAGCCTCAGCGTCTCCGTCACCCCTGCGGCGATCCACTCGTCACGGCGGCGCCGCAGCGTGGTGGCGGAGCAGTCCTTGTCAGCCGCGCGCTCGTATCCGCAGCCGAGGACCAGGACCTGCACCAACCGGTCGAAGACCACGGCGTCGCTGATACGCGGGTTGTGGCAGCCCCACGGATGACGGTCCTCACGGACGGGCGGCAGGGCGAGGAACCGGTCGCGGATCGGGTCGAGAATGCATGATAGGACGGCAGGCGCGGATCCCCTGGTGATCATGAAGCGTAGAGAACTCCATGATCGGGCGAACCGTGCCCGCACCGCTATGGCCTCCCCAGCACAGCGCCTACTGGCGGGCGCCCTAAGACGCGGGATCCGCGTGCTGGGCAACGGCACCCACCATGGAGTCGAACGCTCTCAGGGCCACACCACCCCGTTGTCGGTCCACGTGACCCCTTTGTGGCGGCACAGGCAGAAGGGATGCCCGACCGGGTCGGTGTAGACCTGCCAGCCGTAGTCCTCGGGTCCGATGAAGTCATTCTGCAGTGTCGCGCCGAGCTGGACGACGCGGCGCTGTTCGGGCTCGATTTCGTCCACTTCGAAGTCGAGGTGGTACTGCTTGGGGTGTTCGTCGTCGGGCCAGCTGGGAGGGCGGTAGTCCTCCACCCGCTGGAAGGCCAGGTCGACCTCGCCGAAGGTGATGCCGGCCCAGTTGTCGTGACTGCCCTCCATGATGGCGCGGCCCGTTACTTCGGAGTAGAAGGCTGCCAGCTTCATCGGGTCGGGGCAGTCGATGATGAAACCCAAGAGCTTTAGAGCGTTGTGGTGAACCGTGCGGCGTTCGAGGTTTGCAGGTGGGGAGGGTGAGCGTTCGCACGCAGGTGCCCGTGACCGCTTGGGCGTGAAGCAACGGGCCCCTTGGTAGAGAGCTGGTTGTCGAGACCGCTTTCGCCCGAGGAGGCCCGTTGCCCAACCAGTTCAGCACTCCCGGTGCCGGCGAGTCCACTGCGCTCACTCCGGGGTGTGACTGCTACGTGCACCTGTACGGGGCGATCGGGGAGGGGCACCGCGCGCCGCGCTACGACAGCGACATGACGGACGCCGAATGGGCGGTGATCCGCGGCGCGATGCCGATGCCCGCCTGGCTGGAGGGGAAGGGCGGACGCCCTGAGGCGCACTGCCACCGGGGGGTGATCGACGCGGTGCGCTATCTGGTCGACAATGGCGTCAAGTGGCGCAATCTGCCTGCGGACTACCCCTTCTGGCGGGCGGTGTACGACTTCTTCCGCCGCTGGCGCCGCCACGGCTACATCCGCGAGCTCTACCAGCGCTTGCGCCGCACCGAGCGCAAGAAGCAGGGCAAGGCGACGGAGCCGAGCGCGGGCATCATCGACTCTCAGTCCGTGGACGGCTCGGAGACCTGTCCGGCCACCTCACGCGGCTTCGACGGCGGCAAGCTGCGCGACGGGCGCAAGCGCCACGTCCTGACCGACACCGGCGGACTGCTGCTGGAGGTCACCGTCACCGCGGCCAACGTGCACGACTCCAAGGCCGCCCCGGAGTTGCTCGAGGCATTCATGGCCGAGCCCGGACGGCTGCTCGAACTCGTGTGGACGGACTCCGCCTACCAGGGCCAGGAACTGGCCGACGCCTTCGCCGCGCACGGGGTGAGAGTGGAGGTGGTCAAGCGCACCGACGGAACCAAGGGGTTCAGGGTACTGGCGCGCAGGTGGGTGGTGGAGCGCACGCTCGGCTGGCTCTCGCGCTCGCGGCGCCTGAACCGCGACCACGAGCGCCGCGACGACCACCACGTGCAGATGGTGTGGTGGGCCGCCTCGATCACCCTCGGCCGGCGGATGGCCCGCCAGCGCCTGCACTGGCCCGAGTTCCGCCCGCACCGGCTCCCCGCGCCGGGCCCGGCGCGGGGATGAACAACCCGCCCGGCACCCGCCCCAGCCAGCCCCTGGCCTGCAGCGCATAGGCCCGGTGACGGACCTTCTCGATCTCCTTCAGCCGCTCTGCGTCCCGCCCCAGCGCGACAGTCAACGCCTTGACCGCCACCGGGGCACCCGCACCCGCGACCACATCGAAGACCTGCCGATAGGCCCCGGCCAGCACCTCCACGCCCAGGCCCGGCTGCCACGCAGGCGGCCGCGGATCGTAACCCGTCCGCAGGACCGAAGGCACCGCGGGCACTGCCGGCTCCGGCACGCCGTCCCCCGCCTCGTGCGGCGGCTGCGGCGGCACTTGCGGTGCCGTCACCGGCGCCAGCGCGCGAGCGGTGGGCGTCACCGCAGTCAGCGGCTGCACCATCACGGCCTCGGCCTCCTCCGCCAGCGCACGCAGCACCTCCTCCCGGCCGATCCGCGCACACTCCAACCGCTCCTGATGGACAGCCACCTGCTCCTGGGCCTCGCGCAGCAGCTCCTGCCAGGCATCCAACTCTTCCCGGGCCCGCGCCTCACGACGCTCCAGCAACGCAATCACCGACGGCACGAACGACACCTCCACCACCGACCCAACCAACCGTCAGCTGGCTGCCCTGAAGAAGCCATCCACACACCACCGTGCTGAGGAAACCGCAGCTCATCGAGCTACAGAGCGGTTCACCACAACGCTCTTAGCATCAGGCGATCTTTCCACAGGGCGGGGCGTAGCCGATAGGGCGTGTTTCTCCTTGGGCGAGAAGATCCCGAATGGTCATGCGGCGATGTCGAGTTGTTCCTGATTCAGGGTGGCTGGAGCCCGCGTCCGGACCGGGTGAGGCAGTCCCCGAACCGCTCCTGGGTGCATGCGGCCATGTCCGCATCGTTCAAGCGGCGGATCATTAGGCTGAGTTGGGCGTGTGAGGCCGTGCAGTCGTCCGCAACGGGGGTCGGCTGGGGGCAGGTTGCCACCGGGGGCACGCGCGCCAGGGTGAACGGGTCCCCGGGCGTCCGTACCGCCACCCCCGCGGCGGCGAGCAATTGTCAAAACCTGTGGGTCGAGTCGTTGGCGTTGTGGCTGAGCGTGGTGGTGACGGCGAGGGCCATCGGGCTTGGAAACCGGTAGCGCTGTTGCAAGTGACCGGTTGAAGATGATGGCATGGATGCGCAGCAGGTGACCTTGCGGAAGATGACGCCGGCGGAGTATCACGCGGCGACTGAGCATCGTGAAGCCGAGGCGGCTCGTGTGCTCAGCAAGTTCATGCCGGAAGAGCTGGCGCGAGAACGGGTCAGGCACGGCACGGCCAAGTTCCTCCCTGACGGCCCCGACACAGCCGGTCATCAGCTCGTGATGGCGGAGAACGGATCAGGCGAGGTGGTGGGGAACGCGTGGATCGGTCCGGATCCGGGCCAAGCGTCGGGCACCGCTAGCTCCGCGTGGCTGTACGACATCAACGTTTTCGAGCCGTTCCGACGCTGTGGATACGGATCCGCCATCCTCGCAGCCGCCGAGGAGCTCGTCGCTCGCGAGGGCAAGACAGCGCTTGCCTTGAATGTCGTCGGAGGCAACGAGGCGGCCATCGCAATGTATCGCCGCAGCGGCTACGAAGTGTCGTCGATGTCCATGCGTAAGAACCTGTAAGGGCAAGAAACGGGTGGGCCGCATCCATCAGGCGACCAATAATCTTGCTGATTAGCGGTAGGCCCAGGTGCCGGGACAGGGTGCGGGCCCAGGTTCCGCACGTCGGGCAGCCCGTTAGCCAGAACAGCAAGGGCTCCGGTTATGCCGCCACCGCCTCGGGGCGCTCTATGAGCTGGCCGCGTTCGAAGCGGGCCCCGGCGCGGACGAGCGGGACGAGGTGGGCTCCGTTGACGGCCCGCCAGCGGGCCTGGGCGGACTCGACGAGCTTGAACACCATCGCCAGGCCAGCGGCGCGGGAGCCAGCGCCCTTGGTTACTTTGGTGCGGAGCCGGACGGTGGCGAAGGTCGACTCGATCGGGTTGGTGGTCCGCAGGTGGATCCAGTGCTCGGCCGGGTAGTCGAAGAACTCCAGCAAGGCGTCCTGATCGTCGGTGATCTTCTTGACGGCCTTGGGAAACTTCGCGCTGTAGAGCTTGGCGAAGGTCTGAATGGCCCGCTCGGCGTGCTCGCGGTCCTCGGCGTTGTAGATGTCCTGGATCGCCTTCTTCGCCGCGGGCTGGGCCGACTTCGGCATGGCGTCCAGGACGTTGGCCGTTTTGTGAACCCAGCACCTTTGTTCGCGGGCGGTGGGGAAGACCTCACGCAGGGCCTTCCAGAACCCGAGTGCGCCATCGCCGACCGCGAGGACCGGGGCGCGCATGCCCCGTCTCGCGCAGTCCCGCAGCAGCCCAGCCCACGACTCGGACGATTCCCGGTAGCCGTCGGCCATGGCTACCAGTTCTTTGGTGCCGTCCGCACGCACGCCAATGACGACCAGGACGGCGGCCTTGGCTTCGTCCAGGCGTATGCGCAGGTGGATGCCGTCGACCCAGACGTAGACGTAGTCAGTGGTGGACAGGTCGCGCTCCTGGAAGGCGGCGTGGTCGGCCTGCCACTGGGTTGTCAGGCGGGTGACGGTGGCCGACGAGAGCCCGGCGGAAGAGCCGAGGAACTGCTCCAGCGCGGGCACGAAGTCCCCGGAGGACAGGCCGTGCAGGTAGAGCAGCGGCAGCACCTCGGCGATCTTCGGGGACTTGCGGCACCAGGGCGGCAGGATCGCCGAGGAGAACCGCTTACGTTCGCCGGTGGTCTCGTCGACACGCTTGTCGTTCACCCGCGGAGCCTTCACCTCGATCGCGCCGGCGGCGGTGGTGACCTTCCTGGGCTGGTGGTAGCCATTGCGGACCACCAGGCGCCGCCCCACCTCGTCCCGCTCGTGTGCCAACTCGGCTATATAGGTGTTGACTTCTGCTTCCAGAGCGGCGGCCAGCATCCGCCTTGCGCCCTCCCGGACGATCTCGTCCAGCAGGGAGCCTTCTCGCGCAGTGCCGTCATCGTTGACTACGGTGAGCACAGTGCGTGCCTTCCCGACCGACGCTGTAACGTCGGCCTTGCTCAGTGACCTATCGATCAATCACCCGGGAAGGTACGCCCTCCCGAGCCGATCCACAGGATCTGAGCATTCCTCGCGGCGCGGCCTTCTTGTGACTGTGCGCCGTAGATGGCCAGAGTTTTCGCGCTACTTGGCCAGCCGGCGGCTTCGCCGAGGGGCACCGCAGCGGCCCCGGCAGCAGCGAATGACCGGGGTTCCTGCGGCGATCCACTGACACCAGAGCCGGTTGGGTGCCGTATGTGGGGGGCGGGGACATGGCCCATTCCAGTCCCGAGCGGGATGCCGGGGACCTTCCACACCCGCCCCCCATGGCCGCGAGTCCCTCGCGATCTCCGTCCGGCCTAACGCGAGGGATCGTACGGCGTGGTACCGACAAGGCAGCTGTTGGGCGCGGCAGCCGACTGGGCGGCCGCGTCCGCTTCACTTCCCGGGCCAACATGCTTGTCCCTGCTCCGACCAGCGTGCCCAGGCTCAGCAAGTGAGCCGTGACACGGTAGTTGGAACCGGAGAGACGTGGTGACCAGGCTGTCCTGGGCATACGTGACACGCTTGTTGGAACTGGTTTGCCAGGCTTCCTGGAACCAACGGTCAGTTGTCATTCTTGTTGGAGCCGGACCTGCCAACCCGTCTCGGCGGCCCACCGTTCGGCCCCAGCCATCAGAACCTGGGTAGCGGGGGCCTTGATCTGCCCATTTTCCAAGAGGTCCGGAACGCTCAGCGCCAGCCTTCGCTTGAACGCGCCCCAGCCCTCGCGAGCGGTCTCGTCTGCGCGTAGATAGTCCCGGAACAGCAGGGCAAAGCGGGCGTTGGGGCCAACGCTTTCCCGGAGGTGGACATTGCTGCGGCGCGCGCCGATGGGGGGTGCGAAAACGAGCTTGCGGCACCGTTGTCCTGCCGAGACCTCGTGGTGATTCCACGGTTCAGGTCGACAGCGGAAGCCAATCGCGGCGAGCAGTTTGACGTCCCGGGTCTCGGCGATCGACGTCATCCGGACCTGCACGTCGATGCAGTCTTTGGCCGGTAGGCCCGGCACCGAGGTGGAGCCCACATGGTCGACAGCGACTGCGACGTCACCGAGGGCAGCTCTCAACTGTCCGGCCAACCGCTCGAACTCCGCCGGCCACTCCGGTCGATACTCGACCACTGCTACCTGATTGGGCTCATCGGGAAACGGCACGGCTCCGTACTCTACCGCCCGAGATGGGACAGCACGGCGACGGCGAGGCTTGTCGATCGCCCGCCTCCTCATCGCTCGGCTGCCGGACGAGACACCTCAGCGATCGATGCCGGGAGAGTTCCGGTTCCAGCCCCTATGGCCAGGTTCCAACTATCGTGTCCCGGCTCAGCAAGGGTGGCCAAGTAGCGCGAAAACTGTGGCCATCAACCCTGCAAAGTGGCCATCTACGGTGCTCAGTCACACTTCTTCAGCCGATGGCGTATCCGCACCTGTGTCTGACACTCAGGTCTGACACCGAGGTCTGACACCGAGGTCTGACACCGAGGTCTGACACCGAGGTCTGACACTGACGTCTGAGACCCGCGTCTGACACCCGCGCTCGGGCCCCGCGTCTGAGCCCGAGCTGCCCCGGAAGTTGTGACGGTTTCTGCCGGTCGCCCTCCGGCCGGTCCGGTCCGACGGGTGTCGTCGCAGGTCAGCGTGGGTGTGACCGACGGCTTCCGGGCCGCCGAGGGTCCCTGGAGCCTCTGGCCCGGCCACCGCCGCGCGAGCAGCGCGCCTTCGTACGGTGAGCGGGTCGAACGGCCGGTGCCCGCACCGGTCCCCACGCCGATCCACGAGGTGACACCCCTTGCCGCAGCTCACGGTGCCCAGGGCAGCAGCCGCCGCCCCCGCGGCGGCCCTGTGGTCCGCCAACTTCCGCCGCTACTTCGGTGCCCGCACGGCCTCCCTGCTCGGCGACGCGATGCTGCCGGTCGCCCTGTCGGTGGGGGTGCTCCGCAGCGGCTACGGCACGGCGGGCGTCGGCTACGCGCTCGGTGCCTGGACGGCCGCGGTCGCCCTGGGCGTGCTCTTCGGCGGGGTGCTCGCCGACCGGTTCACACCCCGGCGGATGATGGTCCTGGCCGACCTGGTGCGCCTGGCCATCCAGGCCGCCCTGGCCGCCGCCTTCGCCCTGGGCACGCCCGCGTTGGGCGAGATCGTCGCGCTCCAGTTCGCCACCGGGCTCGCCACCGCCCTCTTCCAGCCGGGGGTGGCCGGCCTGATGCCGCAGGTCGCCGGGGACGTGCAGCGGGCCAACGGCGTGCTGCGGATCGCCGAGTCGCTGGCCGGGGTGCTCGGTCCGGCGCTGGCCGGGGTCCTGGTCAGCGTCTCGGGGCCGGCCGTCGTCTTCGCCCTGTACGCCGCGACCTACGGGTTCAGCGCGGCCTGCCTGCTCGCACTGCGGCTGCCGGCAGCGGGGAGCGAACCGGGCGGCGAGTCCTTCCTGCGCCAACTGGTCGACGGCTGGCAGGAGTTCCGCACCCGTGCCTGGCTCTGGGGCGTCATCTCGATCTTCCTGGTGTACGGCTGCCTCGTGGTGGGGCTCTCGGTGCCGGTCGGCAACGACCTGGTCCTCACCACTCACGGCTCCACCGCGCTGGGCGTCGGTCTGGCCGCCATGGGTGTCGGCGGCCTGGTCGGTGGCGGGCTGGCGATGCGGCTGCGGTTGAGCCGCCCGCTCGCGTTCGGCGCCATCGGCTGGGTGCTGTTCGCCGGCTACCCGCTCACCGCCGCGCTGCGCCCGGACCTCCCGCTGCTCTGCCTCGGCTGGGGCATCGCCGGGGCGGGTCTCGCCTTCTGGTCCGTCATCTGGGCGACCACCGTGCAGACCCAGGTGCCCGGCGGGCTGCTCAACCGGATCTCCGCGTACGACCTGGCCGGTTCGCTGCTCCCGATGGCCCTGGGCCGTTCACTGGCCGGCCCGCTGGCCCGGCTGACCGGGGAGCGGCCGCTGATGCTCCTCGCCACCGGGGCCGGGCTGCTCTGCGGTGCGGCGCTGGTCGGCACGCCGGCCATCAGGCGGCTGCGCGCGGTGCGGTAGGGGGCAGGTGGGCGGTGGCGGCCGCCCACCTGCCCGGCTCTGGACCGGGCTCTGGACCGGGCTCTGGACCGGCTCTCAGGCCGGCGGACGCTCGTCCAGCACCTGGCGGAGCTTGCCGGTCAGCGGATTGGTGACCAGCTCGGAGCGCGGCACCCACTCGATGACGAGGTCGTGCACGGCGCCCGCCGCCACCTCGTCCGGGTAGAGCGGCCGGGCCTTGTAGACCGCCTCGACCAACTGGGCGGCCAGCTCCGCGGGCGGTTCGTCGATGTAGCCCAGGCGCAGGATCAGCCCGTCCCGGCCGTCCCAGCGGCGCTGCACCTGCTGGATGCCGGAGATGAACTGGTCCGGGTCGTGGGCAAGCAGCACCGCGCGGATCTCCTCGGTGGGCATCGCGACCGTGCCGACCCGGGCGCCCTCGTCGGCGCGGCCCACCAGCCGGAACCGTCCGCGCTCCACGTCCACCCACTCGGCGCGGTCGCCGGCGGGGTAGCGGATGACCGGCATCAGGGTGCGGAACAGGTTGGTGACCAGCAGTCGGCCCGGCACACCTTCGGCGGTGATCGGCTCGCCGGTCACGTCGTCGACGATCTCCACCAGCACGCGGTTCGCGAAGGCCTCGTGCACCCGCACGTCATCGCCGGGCACCGGCGCGCCGACCAGGCCGGCGTCGTTGGAGGCGTAGCCGAGCGAGGAGATGGCGGCGTTCGGGAAGGCCCGGGTCAGGATCGGCCGCAGGTCGTTGAAGAGCAGGTCGCCGGCGAAGAAGAGCAGTTCGACGGAGTCGGCCCGTTGCCCGCCCTTGATGACGGCCTCGGCCACCGAGCTGAGCTTCATCGGCTCGCCCGCCAGCACGTGGATGCCGAGCGATTCGATCAGGTCGGCGACGTACTCGCCCGAGGTGAGGGCGCCGATCGACAGGCGCACGTTCTCCACCGGCGCGTGGTGCAGGGCGTTCTCGATGTAGAGGAAGCCGCCGTAGAGTTCGCCGGCGTGGAACAGGTTGGCCACCCGGTGCCCCGGCTTGAGGCCGGCCAGCGCCATGCCCGCGCCGAACGCGGTCACCGAGTCGGCGTGTTCGGTGCGGCTCCAGGGCGAGAGCTTCGGGATGCCGCTGGTGCCGCCGGTCTTGTAGACGCCGGCGTCGGTCAGCGGCCCGGTCAGCACCTGGTTGTCCGTCCAGGTGTTGGCGGCCCAGAACGCGGTGTGGTCGAGGATCGGCAGCTCGGTGAGGTGCGAGACCGTCTTGGGGACGTCGCGGTAGGCCGCCGCGTAGAACGGGGAGCGGGTCCGGGCGAAGTCGACCAGGTCCTGCAGGGATTTCGAGGGCACTGCTGCTCCTACTCGCTGAGGTGGGAAGGGATGGCCGGCCGCCCGATCCAGGTGCGGGCGAGGGTCTGCACCGTCGCGCCGTCCCGGTCGGCCAGCTTCTGGTCCAGGTACTCGGCCGCCCACGGGCCGGACGGGACCCGGAAGGCCGGGCGGTCGGCGCGCAGGGTCCGCACCACGACGTCGGCCACCTGGTGCGCCAACTGCCCGGCCCCTTCCCAGCCCTGGCTGCCGATCCAGGCGATGTAGTCGGCGAAGGTGGGCGCGTAGGGGCCGGAGTCGGCCTGGATGGTCTTGCGGTTGATGTCGGGGAAGACGCCGAACTCGGTGTCGGAGACGAAGCCCGGCACCACCACGGAGACCTTGACGCCGTGCGCCTCGGCCACCGGCGCCAGGCTCTCCATGAAGCCCTCGATCGCGAACTTCGCCGCGCAGTAGGCCTCGTTGAAGGGCTGGCCGACGATCCCGTGCACGCTGCCGATGGTGACCAGCCGCCCGCCCACCGCCCGCAGCAGCGGCATCGCGGCCCGGCTCACCTCGATGACGCCGAAGAAGTTCACCTCCAGGTTGGCCCGCAGCGCCGCCATCGTCGACATCTCCATGGTGGGGTCGAAGTTGGAGATGCCGGCGTTGTTGACCAGCGCGTCCAGGCGCCCGTGGTCGCGGGCGACGGCGGCCAGGCAGGCCGCCACCGAGTCGGCGTCGGTGACGTCCAGGGGGCGCACGTCCACCGCGACCCCGGCGTCGGCCGCCGCCGTCCGCAGTGCCTGGGCCCGGTCCGGGTCCCGCATGGTGGCCACGGTGGTGAACCCGGCCCGCGCGGCGGCCACGGCGGTGGCCAGCCCGATGCCGGAGGAGGTTCCGGTGATCAGCAGGACCTTGTCCGGCGCGTCGCCGCGATGCTCGAACTGATGCTCCGTCATGACGCGCTGTCCGCCAACTCGGCTTCGGCGTCCGCCTGCTGGGCGGACACCCGGGTCGCCGCGTCCAGCAGCGGCTGGATCCGCACCGCCGACACGAAGGAGAGCGCCGCCAGCAGGGTGCCGCCGGCCATCACCGCCCGCGCCGCGTCGAGGATCCCCAGTGAGCCGGTCAGCAGGGTGACGGCCACGCCGCCGACCAGCGCGGCCAGCGGGATCACGCCCCAGGTCAGGGTCCGGTAGGCCGCGTGCATCACGCCCTGGTTCTCGGCGGACATCCGGGCCTGGCGGGTGGGCGCGCTGCAGACGTTGATGAAGGACATGAAGAAGCCGTAGCAGCCCATCGTCACGGCGATCACCGCGCCGGCCGGCAGCGCCGGCGCGGCGAAGACACCGAGGCCGACCAGGCAGTGCAGCAGCAGCGCCCAGGCGAACGTCCGCCCCAGGCCGAGCCGTTCGCTGACCTTGGGGGCCACCACGGCGCCGATCAGCGCGCCGACCGCCGCCACCGACATGGCCGCGCCGTAGGTGGCGACCGACAGGTGAAGACCCCGGTAGCCGAGGATCGGCAGCACGGTGACGAAGATCGGGCCGCCGCTGTTGAGCGTCACCGCGGCGATGACCACCCGGCGCAGCACCGGGTCGGCCCAGTTGAGCCGGAAGCCCAGGGTCAGCCGCTCCCGCACCGAGCCCGGCACGACGGTCCGCTCGCCCCAGGGCCGCATGGAGCGGAAGCAGAGGGCCGAGACGAGGTAGCTGGCCGCGTCCACCACCAGGGCGGCCACGCCCAGCACGCCGTAGAGGCCGGCCGCGATCGAGGGGCCGGCCACCGAGGCGACCGAACTGCTGCCCTCCAGGCGGGAGTAGGCGCGGACCAGGTGGTCCTGCTCCGGCACGACGGCCGGCACGGCCACCAGGTAGCCGACGTTGAAGAAGATCGTCGCGCCGCTGGTCACCGCCACGCAGGCGAAGAGCAGGGGGGTGGAGAGCCAGCCCTGCCAGTACGCCAGCGGGATGACCAGCACCGCCACCAGCCGGATCAGGTCGCAGGCCAGCATCGTCCAGCGCTTGTCCCACCGGTCCACCAGCACCCCGGCCACCGGGCCGAGCAGCGGGATGCCCAGGTACTGTGCCATCGAGACGATGCCCACCTGGAGGGCGGACGCGTGCAGCGCGAAGATCATCAGGGTCGGCACCACGAACACGGTGACCTGGTCGCCGACCATGCTGACCGTCTGGCCGGTCCAGAAGACGCTGAACCCGCGTCCCAGGGAGGGCGGCAGCCGCAGCTTCACGACTCCTCCCGCACCACGAAGTCGGCGGTCTTGCCGGTGCGGTCGTTGCTGACCAACTGGTCGACCGCGCGCACCTGGAACGACTCCGGGTCGTGCTGGAACGCGGTGCTGAGCGTGAACGTCGCGGAGAGCACCTCCTTGCGCAGCCGCGCGAGGTCCACCGCGGCGGCCCGGTCGGTGAGCAGCAGGACGTCCACGCCGCCGACCCGGCCGCCCTGCTGGGTGATCACCACCTGGGCCCGGGAGACGCCCGGCTCCCGCTTCACCCGCGCGATGATGTCGTCCACGTGCAGCCCCAGGCCGCGCACCTGCACCACACTGTCCCGCCGCCCCAGCACCCGCATCGCGGCGCCGGGACGCCCGCACGGGCAGGCGACCAACCGGCCCGCGTCGCCGGTGCGGTAGCGCAGCACCGGGTTCAGCATCTCGGGGTTGAGCGTGGTGAAGTCCAGCAGCTCGTCCGGGCCGACGTGCACCAGTTGCTCGGGCAGCGGGTGGAAGGTGTCGGCCGGGCAGTCGGGGGTGTTGGTGCCCACCACCCAGGTCTCGGTGCTGCCGAACATGCCCCAGCGGCGTGCCTCGGGCGCCACCTCGGCCATGTCCTCGTCGAGTTGGGGCTGCCAGGCCTCGCCGAGCCAGAGCACCTTGCGCAGCGCCGGCAGCTTCAGCCCGGCGGCCCGCGCGTGCGCGAACCAGAGCCGCAGCACGCTCGGCGTGCCGCCGATCGCCGTCACCCTCCGGTCGGCGAAGAAGGCCAGCCAGTCGGCGTACTCGTCCTTGGTGACCGAGCCCAGCGCGATCACCTGGCACCGGGCCAGGTCGGCGAGCGCGGCGACCAGGAAGTGCGCGCCCCACATCCGCCCGGCGCCCCAGGCGTTGACGAAGACGTCCTCGCGGTCCAGCGGCTGCCAGTGCGCATGCACACCGGCCATGTAGAAGCCGGTGGGCGCGTAGCCGACCTTGGGCGCGCCGGTGCTGCCGCCGCTCTGGAAGAGCCAGGTGGCGCCGTGCTCGGCCTTGGGCTCCAGGTGGGCCAGGGCGGTGTTCAGGTCGTCCTTCAGCAGCGGTGCCAGCGCGGCGAGGTCCGCCAGCGTCTCCACCGGGGCGTGGCCGGCGTAGCGCGGTGCCAGCGCGGGCACCGTCTTCAGCTGCTCCAGCGAGTGCCGGGCCACGTGCAGCAGCGGCTCGGCGTCCTGCGGCGGGAGCGAGAACTCCTGGGTCATCGTGCGTCCGTCCCCGTGGCGCGGGCGCCGGCGGCGCGCTCGGAGTCGGTGCGGCCGGAGTCGGTGCGGCCGGAGTCGGCGCGCTCGGCGAGCCACCTCGCGTGGGCGTCCCGGTAGGCGGTGAACCGGGCGCGGGTGATGTCCCGCTGGATCGAGCGGTTCGGGTCGTCGAAGTCCGGCAGGATCACCCCGTCCGGCTCCAGTTCGGAGAACCAGAACCGCTCCCCGTCGAAGAGGAAGTCGACGCAGAAGAACGGGATCGCCAGCCGCTCGGCGAAGTAGGCGGTGGCCGCGGCCAGTTCGTCCGGGATCTCCGGGAACTCCATGGTGGCACCGCGGCTGGCGTTGGCCACCAGCGAGCCGGCCTCCGGCACCCGCTTGATCACGGCGTACGGCTTGCCGTCGATGACGTACACCCGGTAGTCGACCGTGCCGTCACCCAGGTAGGGCTGGACCACGAGCGTGGTGTCGCCGCCCTGCGCCAGGCTGGCCAGGCCGCGCAGGTCCTCGGAGTCGCGGGCCAGGTTGATGCCGCCGCCGCCGCACCACCCGGCCGGCTTGACGATGGCCGGGAAGGTCAGGTTCTCCAGTGCCACCTCGTAGAGGTGCCGGCCGATGTCCCGACCGGTGCCGATCCGCAGCGACGGGATCGCGGGCACCGGGGAGTCGGCGAAGAAGAGCAGGGTGGCCAGCTTGTCGTTGCCGATGAGCGACACCTGCGGCGGGAACGGCAGGTAGAAGCCGGCCTGTTCGAGCACCGCGTAGAGCGCGTACTGGTTGAAGATGTCCATCGACTGGTACGGCAGCGAGTAGAGCGCGGTGATGAAGAGCGTGTCCTGCGGGGTGACCAGCTCCTCGTCCACGTAGACCCGCGGCGCGCCGGGCACGGTGGCGTCCACCGTCACCGCGTCGGGGGAGTGGCGGGTCCAGCTCAGCCCCAGGTCCTTGGCCACCTCGGCGTAGAGGTCCCAGAAGAAGTCCTGCCAGAACGCGGTCGCCCGGGTCGACTCCCGGTCGGGGAAGATCCAGCACAGGCGGCGCAGGGTGCTGGGCAACTGCGGCGCGGGGGAGGGTTGTTGGCTGCTTGCAAGGGTCGGGTTCACTGCGGTCCTTCTGGGGGAGGGTCAGGAGCGAGGTCCGCCGGGCTGCCCGGACCACCAGCGGCGGCCGGGCTCCGGGAGGGTGTCCACCGGGTCGTAGTAGGGGTGGCGCCGGTCGAGCGGGTCGTCGGCGCCGGCCTCGTCGGCCCCGCCGGCCGCGTGGACCTCGCGCTCGGTGCGGTAGTTCTTCGTCCAGTACGAGATGCCGCGCTCGCGGTCGTAGGCCACCGCCTGGTGGACCCAGCGCTTGCCCAGGTCCGGCACGTCGCAGACCAGCCGCGGGGTGGCGTAGCCGGGCAGGTAGCCCATGATCGCCTCCTGCAGCAGCTGGGCCTGGTGCACGGAGGTGCGCCAGTGCTCGGCGTTCGGGATCATGTCGCAGAGGTAGAAGTAGTAGGGCAGGATGTTCGCTTCGCCCTGCAGGGCGAAGCAGAGGTCGAGCAGGTCCTCGGGAGTGGCGTTGACGCCGCGCATCAGCACGCCCTGGTTGCGCACGTCCCGCACGCCCGCGTCCAGCAGCGCCCGGGCCGCCTCGGCGACCAGCGGGGTCACCGACTGCACGTGGTTGGCGTGCGTGTGCACGGCGAGGTTGACCGCGCGCCGGGCCGCGAGCGCCGCCACCCGGCCCAGCCCCTCGACCACCCGGGGCTGCAGCCAGTGCTGCGGCAGGCCGACCACCGCCTTGCTGGCGAGCCGGATGTCGCGCACCGAGCCCAGCTCCAGCAGCCGTGTCAGGAAGGACTCCAGTTGCGGCCAGGGCACGTTGGCGACGTCGCCGCCGGAGACCACCACGTCGCGCACGCTCGGGGTGCGCTTGAGGTAGTCGAGCATCTGCTCCTGCCGGTCGGCAGGGCGCAGCACCAGCTTGGTCTTGGTCACCTGCGGCGTGGAGGTGCCGACCAGGTCCATCCGGGTGCAGTGGCCGCAGTACTGCGGGCAGGTGGCGACCAACTCGGCCAGCACCTTGGTGGGGTAGCGGTGGGTGAGCCCCTCCACCACCCACATCTCGGCCTCGTGCAGCGAGTCTCGCTCGGCCTTCGGGTGGCTGGGCCAGTGCGGGTGCCGGTCCGCGCGCACCGGCAGCATGTAGCGGCGGACCGGGTCGGCCAGGAACGCGTCGGTGAACGCGGCCGGCACGGTCGGGGCGTGCGGCGCCATGGTGTTGAGCATCTGCGGCGGCAGCAGCATCGACATGGTGGCGAACTGTGCCTGATCGGCGGCGAGTTCCTCGTAGAACCGGTCGGTGAGCAGCTCGCCGGCCACCGCCCGCAGCTGCCGCGGGTTCTTGACGCAGTGCGCGCGCTGCCACTGGGCGTCGCGCCACTGCGCTTCGGTGACGTCGCGCCAGCCCGGCAGCCGGCGCCAGTCCGGTTCGACCAGGGGGGTTCGGGCGTACGCGTAGGGCTGCCGGATCGTCTGCTCGTCCATCGGCTGCTACTGGCCGGTGAAGAGGGTGGCGAAGCGGGTGCGCAGCTCGCGCTTGAGCACCTTGCCGGTGGGCCCCAGTGGGAAGTCCTGCGGGGTGGTGGCGATGCGCACCGCGGCGAGGGTGGCCAGTCCGGCCCCGGTCAGCGCCTTGTCGGCCGCCTCCCGGACCTCCTCGGCGGTGCGGTGCGCGGCCTCGGCCTGCAACTGGACGACGGCGATCGGCCGTTGGCCCTGCCCGGCCGGCCCCGGCACGCCGACCACCGAGCAGTCCCGCACCAACTCGGCGCAGTCGGCCAGCAGCACCTCCTCGATCGGCAGGCTGTGGACCGGGCCGTCGGCGGTGTCGATGACGTCCACCGTGCGGTCGAGGTGGTAGAAGTTCCCCTCGGCGTCGCGTCGCGCCAGGTCGCCGGTGAGCCAGTAGCCGGCCAGCTCGAAGGTGCTGGTGAGCTTGGCGTTGTTCCAGTAGCCGGGGGTCCGCGAGGGGGTGATGACGGCGAGCATGCCGACCGTGCCGTCCGGCACCTGCGCGCCGTCCTCGTCCAGCACCGCGGCCTTGGTGACCACTTCGAGCGGCTTGCCCACGCAGCGGTCGTTGCGGGTGCTCTCCGGGGTGGTCACCTGGCCGAAGAGCGCCATGCCCATCTCGGAGGAGCCCAGGCCGTCGATGAACTGCGAACCGGGCAGCGCCGGGCGCTCGTCGCGCTGCTGCGGCAGCAGCCAGGGTTCGATCAGCCCGGCCGGGCGCTCGCCGAGCCCCACCAGCCGGCGGATGTGCCCGTAGTGCGCGCTGTCGCCGGTGTTGAACCAGGAGTGCACCTTCGCCGCGCCCTTGACGGGCAGCTCGCCGGTGGCCAGCTCGACGAAGGTCCGCGGGAAGGAGGCGACCATGGTGGGCTGGAAGGCCTCCATCACGGGCTCCACCACCGAGCGGCGCCAGTCGGACATCACCACGGTGGGCAGGCCGAGCAGGGCGGCGGTGAGGAAGTAGCTCAGGCCGCCCGCGTGGGTGTGCGGCATCAGCGACATCAGCCGGTCGTACGGCTCGGCGGGGAAGCGCACCATGCGCGGCTGCTTGCCGTCCCAGAACTGGCGGTGCGCCAGCATGGTGGCCTTCGGCGTGCCGGTGGTGCCCGAGGAGTGGATCAGCGCGACCACGTCGTCCGCGGCGTGCTGGTACGGGTAGGCCTCGGGCAGGTGGGCCGACGCGAGGTCGAAGGCCTGGATCTCGGCCGCCATGGCGATGAAGCGCGGACGGCGCCGCGGGTCCTCGCGGTAGGCCGCGGCGAGCCGGGTCGGGTCGTCCGCGACGATGCCGACCACGCCCACGTGGTTGAGGTAGCGGACCATGACATCGTGCCGCATGGCGTCGTTGATCAGCGCCGGGACCGCGCCCAGCGCACTGAGCGCGAGGAAGTGCAGCAGCGGCTCCAGGCCCTCGCCGACCACCACGCCGACCGGCTCGCCGGGGCGCACGCCGTTCGCCCGGTACCAGGCCGCGTAGTTGTCGCGCAGGGCGGCGAGTTCGAGCAGGCTGTGACCGCGCAGCACCACCGCGCCGCGGTGGTCGGTGTGGTGGCTGTAGGCGAACGGGACCGCGCGGTTCGGGTTGACCGCGATGGCCCGGTCGAGGAAGTTGCCGGCCCCGAGGGTGGGATCGGTCATCAGCTGCTGTCTGGCGGCGAGGGGGGCGATGGATGTCTGGTCGCTCATGGCGCTCTCCCAGGGCGGGGCGCCCGACCTGGGTTCTCGTGAAACCGGGGTCGGGCGAACGGGGGGTGACGAGAAGCAGTCCGTGGCGGACTGGTGGATCAGCGGCCGGGGGGGGTGGTGCTACGGCGGGGAGGGTGGCTCAAGGGTGCGGGCCCGTGGGGGAGCGGGGCCCTGCGGTCGGTCCGGTGCCGGACAGGGTTCAGGGCCGGGCGAGGATCTCCGCGGCCACCCGGTGGCCGGAGCGGATCGCGCCCTCCATGAGGCCGAAGTACTCGGTGCTCGTCTCGGTGCCGGCCCAGTGCACCCGCTGGTGCGGCTCGGTCAGCGTCGGGCCCTGTCGCAGCCAGTCGCCCGGGCCGAAGAGCGCGGCGTAACAGCCCTTGCTGTACTGCTCGTTGACCCAGTCGGTGACGTGGTAGCCGATCGGCTCGGGCAGCATCGGGAAGAGTCGGGCGGCCTGCTCGACGGCCGCCGCGCGCTGCGCGGCCGGGTCGAGGGCCGCGAAGCGGTGCGCCTCGCCGCCGGTGACGAAGCCGGTCAGCACGCCGACCCCGCCCTCGGGCGGCGAGTCGTCCACCGTGGACAGCAGCGGGCCCTCGGCGTTGACCGACCAGCCGGAGAGACCGTGATCGCGCCAACCGGGCGTCGGGTACACCAGGTTGATCTTGACCGCGCAGCCGGGGGCGGTGCGCCCGCTCGCCCGGCGGGCCGGCGCCGGTGGCCGCTGCTCGATGGCGTCGGCCAGCAGCGGCGGCAGCGCCAGCACCGCGACGTCCGCGCGGTGGGTGCCGAGCGCGGAGCGCACGCTGACCCCGTCGGCGTCCTGGTGCAGCGCGGTGACCGGCTCGCCGAGCCGCACCCGGGCGCCGAGCCGCTCCGCCAGCCGCTCGCAGGCCAGGTGGGCGCCGCCGGCGATCCGGTCCTGCTGGGCACCGCCCTCGAAGGCGTTGAGGTAGCGGATGCCGCCGCCCGAGCGCAGGTAGAACGCCATGTGCAGGACGGAGACGTCGGCCGGGTCGGCGGCCATCATCTCGCCGAGGAAGAGCGGGAAGAAGAGCCGGGCGTCCGGATGGGCCAGGTGCTGCTCGGCCCACTGCGCGGCGGTCAGCGTGTCCAGCCGCTCGGCGTCCGGGGTGAGCCACGGCGCCTCGGGCCGCACGGCGGCGGTGAGTTCGTCCAGCAGCTCGAACATGTCGCCCAGCGCCACGGCGTTGAGCGGCGGGAACCGCCCGTCCCGGGTGGTGTCCTCGGCACCGAGCGCGAAGCGGCTCGCGCCGGTCATCGTGGTCGGGGTGGTCTTGAGGTCCAACTCGGCCATCAACGCGTGAAGTTCGGTGTGCCGCTCGCCGAGGTAGGCGGCGCCGGCGTCGATCCAGCGCCCGGGCGCGACTTCGAGGCCGTGGGTGCGGCCGCCGACCCGCTCGCGCGCCTCCAGCACGGTGACCTCGATGCCGCGCGCCAGCAGGTCGGCGGCGGCGGTCAGGCCGGCCAGCCCGGCCCCGACCACGACGGCACTGGTGACGCCGCTCATCGGGCACCCGCGCTCCGGGTTGCCACGCTCCGGGTTGCCACGCTCTGGGTTGCCACGCTCTGGGTTGCCATGGTCCGGGTTGCCACGGCCTGCGCGGTCACGGCCTGCGCGGCCACGATGTGGGCGGCGAGGCCTTCGGGGGTGGGCGCGAGCAGGAAGTCCTCGAAGGACAGCTCCACCCCGTGACCGCGGGCGATCGCGCTCAGCACCCGGGTGGCGATCAGCGAGTCGCCGCCGAACCGGAAGAAGTCCGAGTCCGCCGTGACCTCCTCGCTCTCCAGCACCCGGCGGAAGACCGCCACCACGCCCTCGACCACGGCCTCGGTGGCGGGGCCGGCCGCGGACACGGCGGCGGGGTCGGTGGCCGCCCCGCCGGCGGTGGGGGCAGTGGTGTCAACGCTCATCGGAGGTCTCCTTTGACCTGGTCGGTGGTTGCGTGCAGCTGGTGCGAGGCCGCGCGGTCGACCTTGCCGCTCGCGGTGTGCACGAGGTGGGGGACGACGGTGATCCGGCCGGGCACGAGATGGCCCGGGACCCGCTCCCGCAGGTGCTCCAGGAGGTCGGAGTCCAGCGTCCGGGCGTCGGCGCGCGGCCGCGGCACCACGTAGGCGACCAGCGTGGACCGGCCGGCGCGGGTGACGCCCGCGACGGCCACGGCGGCCACCGCGGGGTGGCCCGCGATGTGGGCCTCGACCTCGGCCGGGTCCACCCGGATGCCGCGCACCTTGAGCTCGTGGTCCAGCCGGCCCTGGTGGGTGAGCACGCCGTCCGGCGCGCTGCTCACCCGGTCGCCGGTGCGGAACCGCCGCTCGCCGTCGACCACGGTGAACCGGGCTCCGGTGGCCTCGGGCAGCCCGAGGTAGCCCAGCGCGAGCGCGGGCCCGGCGATCAGCAACTCGCCCTGGTCGCTGATGTGCTCGACGACGTGCGGCAGCGCCCGGCCGATCGGCGCGGCCACGCCGGCGCCCCACCGCCGACCGGGGGCGGGGACCTCGGGGCCGTGCAGGTCGACGGCGTGCGTGATCAGGGTGGTCTCGGTGCAGCCGTAGGTGTTGACCAGCCGGATCCGTCCGGTGTCCAGGCCGCTCCAGTCGGCCAGCCGGGCCCCGCTCGCCGCCTCGCCGCCGATCACCAGCAGCCGGACGCAGTCGGGCAGGGTCAGCCTGTCCTCGGCCAGGTGGAGCACCAGCTCGTGCCAGAAGGCGGTGGGCAGGTCGAGGACGCTGATCCGCTCCCGCTCGACCATCCGCAGGAACCGGGGGAACGAACCCGAGTGCGCCTCGGCGTCGAGCACGAGGGCGGCGCCCGTGGTCAGCGCGGGCAGGATCTCCTCGAAGCAGGTGTCCCAGTTCAGCGAGGCGAACTGCAGCACCCGGTCGTCGGGCGTGAGCTCGAAGAGCCCGCGCAGTGAGTGCACGGTGGCGGAGATGGCCCGGCGCGGGGTGACGACGGGCTTGGGCTGCCCAGTGGAGCCCGAGGTGAAGAGGATGTAGGCCGGCGCGTCCGGGTCCACGTCCGGGTCCACGTCCGGGTCCACGTCCGCCTCCGGGTCCACGTCCGCCTCCGGGTCCACGTCCGCGTCCGGGCAGCGGCCCTGCGGCGCGCTGACGGCAGTGGCCGCGAGAGGGCCCGGGGCCACCTGGGCCAGGCCGAGTCGGGCCGCCTGGCCCGGATCGTCGGTGACCATCGCGCGGGCGCCGGCGGCCGCCACCATCGCCCGCTGGCGCTGCTCGGGAAAGGCCGGATCGATCGGGCAGTAGGCGCCCCGGGCCGCGAGCACGCCGAGCAGCCCGATGACGGTCTCCGGTGCGTGGGTCGCCCGCACGGCGACCACCCCGGGACCGGGACCCAGACGCGCGGCCAGCTCGGCCGCCCGCTCGCCGAGTTGGCGATAAGTCAGGGCGTGTCCTTGGTGGACAATCGCCGGGCGCTCCGGATATCGGCGTGAAATTTCCGTGAACGCGTCAAGCAGGTCGGAAGTGACCTCAAGGGTGCCGTACATCATTGACATGCCCGCCCCAAACAATGCCCGCGAGCGCTCATCCGTGCTCGGCGAACCGGGACTCTACCTTCGAACAAGCGTTGCCACAATGGGCTGGTAAAGGCCTTTGAGTTTGCGTCAATTCTCTTTACCCGAAGCTGAATCAATCAACTCAGTGACCTGACAAGGCAGTTCTGCGGGCCCTTCGCGCGTGGCGGCCGGGTGGCCGATGCCCGGCCGCCACCCGGCGCCGTGACTCGCGTGGGCTTTGGGGGGTTTGGGGTCTTCGCGTGCCTTGCGGGCCCCGCGTTGCGCACGGGTTCGGCAGAGGTGTGGACCGGCAGACCTGCGCGGAGCCCGCGGGGCGGGCGGGGTGCCGGAAGCGCGGCGCCGAGCTGCCGAGTTCATGCGGGGCAACCACTGAGGGGCGATCAGCTTTCGTATGCGGAGCTCTTGTTCCGGTCGAATGGTGGAATGCCCGCCGCAATCATGCGGGGAACGCGCTGCGACGGTCCTGCCGAATGCCGGTGGACCAGCGGTGAAGCTCGCGTGTGGGCCCCCGCGCACCCAGCAGGCCCTCGTCCGTGTACCAGCTACCCCGGGCGGCTGCCGGTGGCGTAATTGTCCCAGCTCCGGCGCGGAATTCCGCGATGGGACGGAAAGGCGGTCAACTGCTCGGCGCCACCCCCCGGTCCGGTGGCCGTGGCGGCTTCACGGAAGCGGGGGGAATGGTGGAGTGCCGCTGGTGTGGAAAGGCCGGTCGCGGAATTCCCTTGCCGCGAACGGGTTGTGGCGTCGCTCCGCTCGGCGGGTGGGCGGGCGCAACCGGTGGAGGGCGGCGGGCGGTGTCAGAGCCTGCCTTGAGGTACGGGCGGCGCCGATCTGTCACGCTGGCCGGAGGGGGCTCTCTCGACGGAGGTGCGACGCATGGACGGTGGCGGACATTCGGGTGGCGGCGACTTCGGCGGTCACCATGGCGGGCACGGGGGCGGTCACCATGGCGGGGGCCACCACGGCGGTCGCCACCACGGCGGTCGCCACCACGGCGGTGAGCAGCGCGGCTTGGACCAGGGCTGGTTCGTCAGCAGCGGCAGCAACGTAGGCGTCGGGCCGGACGGCCGGAGGCGGCGCTCCGGCCGGTCACCCCTGCTGCGACCGCCGGTGGCGCTCGTGGTGGTGGCGGCGGTGCTCCTGCTGCTCTGGGCGGCGCACTGATGGGCGCGGCGCCCGCGGTCAGTGGCTGACCGCGGGCGCCGGTAGCGCGGTGGCGGGGGTGGTGACGGTCGTGCCGAGGCCACGGTGGAGCACGGGCACGGTGGGACCCTTCGGGAGTGGCCGGCTCCAGGGAGCGGGCGCGGCCGGGTGGAACCGGAGTGGCTAGGTGCCGCCGTCCATTTCAGCGGGTGCCTGAACCTGCGTCAGCAGCCACCGTGAATCGCTTGGACGATTGGCCGGAACTGCTCGCCTGGTGGCTGGAATCTGCCCGTCCGGCGCTTCCCCGGGCGGGCGGACCACGGGGAGGCCGTGCTCCCGGGCCCGGCCGATGC
Source organism: Kitasatospora sp. NBC_01287 (assembly GCF_026340565.1). Taxonomy (NCBI): domain Bacteria; kingdom Bacillati; phylum Actinomycetota; class Actinomycetes; order Kitasatosporales; family Streptomycetaceae; genus Kitasatospora; species Kitasatospora sp. NBC_01287. The sequence goes on along the minus strand of NZ_JAPEPB010000001.1, from coordinate 2,383,304 downwards.
CGACGGGACGGTGGGTCGAACCCCGGGTGCGCGGGTGGCCGTTCCCCTGGGTGGAGGGGTCCGGCGCCGGACCCCGGCGGCACGAGCGCGGAGGTGGCTCCCATGGCCTGGTACGAAGGCCCCTGCAGGATCACGGTCGTCGGCGTGACCGCGGCCTGGCCGCAGCGCGTGGTGGTGCGGATCCGCCACGGCCGCACCGTGGTGATCCCGGGCACGGTCGGCGCGAGCGAGGTCATCGACGACGGCGGCTCCGGGCACGGCTGGGACCTCGCGCTGGAGCACGAGTACGGCGGCCAGTGGCGGCCGAACATCCGCGCGGTCCAGGGCAAGTGGACGGAGGCGGACAGCGGGCGCAGCCAGCTGATCCGGAGCAAGGACTACGACTGGCCCAACCGCTCCAACCGGGAGGACAACCTGGTGATCCGGATCGACCGGGCCGCTCCGCCCCGGCAGGCGGCCCCCGCGCCCGAGGCCAGGCCGGTGCCGGTGGGCACCGAGTCGACCTCGGGCCAGGGGCAGCAGCACCTGGTGCCGGCGATGCGGGTGGGCATGACGATGCGGACGGGAGCGCTCGCGCAGCCTGCGGTGGCACCGGGAACGGCGCCGGCGGCCGGGACGGAGACGGCACTGCGGCGGTCGGTGGCCGGGGTACGGGCGACCGCCGCGCGCGAAGCCGTCCCCGCCGCCGGGCGGGTGGCGACGAGCGGCGGCGCGGTGCCGGCCGACAACGGCCGCCCGACCAGCGGCGGGGGAGCCGCGGCCGACAACGGCCGCCCGACCACCAGCGGTCGCCCGACCACCAGCGGCGGGGGAGCCGCGGCCGAGAGCGGTCGGCCCGCCACCAGCGGCGGCGGCGCGGCCGGCGCCAATGGCAGGACCACTTCGTCGAGCGGCTGAGCTGCGGCCGCTGGACCGCTGGACCGCTGGACAACTGCCGCTCACCGGCCGCCGTCAGCCCGTCAGCCCGTCAGCGGGCGCGGCGCGGTCGGTGTCCGCGAGGGTGGCCTCGATCATCGCCAGGCGCTCGGTCACCGCGTCCGCGAGGTGGCCGTGGAGCTGGTGCAGGTCGATGGCCGCGCGCAGGTGCGCGGCGGCGTCCGCCGGGCGGCCGATGTCGAGCAGGTAGTCGGCGAACCCCTGCTCGCCGGAGGCCTGCAGGTGCAGGAAGCCGGCATCGCGGATGGTGGCCAGCATCGAGGTCCAGATCGGCTCGGCATTGGCGGACAGGCCCAACTGGTGCAGGGCCTGGGCCTCGTTCATCATCGCCCAGAGGCGCACGGTGGCGGCCGGGTAGGCGGCGAGCAGGCGGCAGGCCTCACGGGCCTGGCCCAGCGCGGTCGCGGAGTCGCCCGCCATGTTGCGGACCGCGGCGGCGTAGCTGAGCACGGCGGCCCGGTGTTCGGGCAGCAGGCCGTCGCCGCTCAGCGCCAGGGCCTGGGCGGACACCGGCAGGGCCGCCATCGCGTCGCCGAAGGTGGCGGTGATGAGCGCGAGCGTGTAGAGGGCGCGGACGTGGGTGTTGCCGTCCGCGGGGCTGGTGCGCTCGATCGCCTGCTGGACCAGCCGCACCGCCTCGGCGGAGAAGCCCACGCTGTACAGGGCGTTGGCGCAGGAGCCCTCCAGCACCGCGATGGCCTGCGGTGATCCGGTGCGCTCGGCGGCCCGCAGCCCGGCGAGCAGGCAGGTGAGCGAGTCGTTGAGCCGGCCGGCGCCGTAGTAGAGACTCTCCGAGATCCGGGCCAGCCGCCAGGCCCGCTCGTGCCGGCCGTCGTCGGCGCTGGTGGTGACCAGTGCGCGGATCGTCGACTCCTCGGGACGGAACCAGGCCAGCGCCGCGCGGCTGTCCGGTGGCTGCGGCAGGCTGAGCGGCGGGTGCTCCGGCTCGCCGAAGCTCTCGATGCCGGGGTCGAGGTGGTCGGCGGCCACCCGGGCGGCCACCAGGTAGTAGTCCAGCAGCCGGTCGGTGGCGAGCCGGCGGAACTCGGCCGGCTCGGCCGCGAAGAGCTCGGCACTGAAGAGCCGGATCAGGTCGTGCCGGGTGTAGCGGCCGGGGGTGTTCTCGGTGAGCAGGTGGTAGGCGGCCAGCTCGCCGAGGGTGCGCCGGGCCGCCCGCAGCTCGCCGCCGAGCAGTGCCGCCGCCGCCAGGGCGTCCACCTCGCGGCCCGGATGGGCGGCCAGCAGTGACAGCAACTGGGTCGCCGTGGAAGAAAGATGACGGTACGTCAGAACCAGGGCGGTGCGGACGCTGACCGAGCCACGGTTGTCCAGGGCGAGCAACCTGGTTCGCTCGTCGGTGAGTTCGGCGACCAGGTCGGCGATCCGCCAGCCCGGACGGGAGGCCAGCCGGGAGGCGGCGATCCGCAGCGCGAGCGGCAGGCGGTCGCAGAGCGCGATCAGCCGGTGGGCCGCCTCGGGCTCGGCCTGCACCCGACCCGCCGTCAGCGCCCGGTCCAGCAGCCGCAGGGCGTCGGCGTCCGGCAGCGCCTCCAGCCGCAGCAGCGTGGCACCCTCGGTGACCACCAGGTCCTCCAGCGTGTTGCGACTGGTGACGACCGTCGCGCAGGCCGGGCCGCTGGGCAGCAGGTCGACCACGTCGGCCGGCCCGCGCGCGTTGTCCAGCAGCACCAGCAGCCGCCGGTGCTCGGTCCGTTCGCGGTAGAGGGCGGCCCGGTCGGCCTCGTCCTGGGGGACGGCGGCCTCCGGCAGGCCGAGCGCGAGCAGGAACTGCCCGAGGACCTCGCAGCGGTCCACCGGGCCGATGGGGTCGAAGCCGCGCAGGTCGGCGAAGAGCAGGCCGTCGGGAAAGCCCGGGGCCGCGCCGTGCGCCCAGCGGATCGCGGTGGCGCTCTTGCCGACCCCGGCCGGCCCGACCAGGACGGCGAGCCCGCTGCCGGTCCGGTCCGGCCCGCACTCCTGGTCCAACCGCCGGAACTCCTCGCCGCGCCCGACGAATCCGCTGCTCTGCCGCGGCAGGTGGCGCGCGATGCCGGGCGCCGGGGCCGGCGCCTCGCGCGGGGCGGGCGCGGGGGTGGGGGCGGGCCCAGGCGCGGCGGAGGGCTGCGGGGTGGTCGGCGGCACCACTGTCGTCGGACCCGGGTTGCTGCCGCCGCCGCTGCCCTCGCCGCTCCCCTTGTTGCTGCCCTCGCCACCGGCCGTGCCACCGGCCTCGGCGAACGCGGCGCGCAGCGCCCGGCCCGGCGGCAGGCCCAGCTCGCTGTCGAGCCGCTCCCTGGCCTGGTGGTACACGGTCAGCGCGTCGGCGGACCGCCCGGCCTGGTGCAGGCAGCGGATCAGCAGGGCCACCACGGGCTCGCGCAGTCCGTCGGCCCGCACGCTCTGCTCCAGCGCCGGGACCGCGCGCACGCCGGCGTCCAGCCGCAGGCACCGCTCCGCCCAGCTCATCAGCACGCCGGTCCGCGACTCGTCGAGCTGCTCCGCCAGCGTCCGGCGCAGCGCGGTGTCGGGCAGATCGCCCAGCGCGGCGCCGGCCCAGAGGCCGAGCGCGTGCTGCAGCAGGCGGGCCGCCTCGCCGTCGTCGGACTCGTCCGCCGCCCGGGCCGCGAGCCGCTCGAAGCGCCGCGTGTCGACCTGGTCGGGCGGCCCGAGCAGCAGGTAGCCGGGCGCCCGGGTCTGCAGGATGAACGGTCCGGGCGCCAGCAGCTTGCGCAGCGCGGCGATGTGCCCCTGCAGCGCGGCCCTGGCCTGGGCCGGGGGCTGCTCCGCCCAGAGCAGCTCGACGAACCGGTCCACCGCGACCACTCGGTCCAACTCCATTGCGAGCAGCGCGAGTACGGCGCGCCGCTGGGGGCCGGCGATCTCGCCGAGGCGTCCGTCGGCGGTGCGCAGCTCTACCGAGCCGAGTAGTCGAATGTCCATCAGGTGTCCATCAGGCCTTCTCGCGACTGGAGCGCCGGCACGATCCGGCGGGGGAGTCTCCGCGCTCATCGTTGCACGGGCCGTCAGATCACCGGTGTCGCGGGTGCGGCCGAGGAGCGGACCGACCGTGACGGGTCGGCCCGCTGAGTCCTGCCTGCGCCGGGGCGGCGGTGTCGGCGGGTACGCCTGATGATGTCGCTGGTCAGCGGCCGTTCAGCTGCTGTTCAGTCACTGTTCGACTGATGCTCGGTCGGTGCTGCGGGGGCGGCTCCCAGGTCGAGGTGGAAGTGGGCCGGGTTGGCCGGGCGGACGCGGTTCTCGGGGGCGGTGGCGTCGCGGCGGGCCAGCCAGCCGCGCAGCCGGTCGGGGGCCGCTCGCAGGCCGGTGCTCTCGTGCAGCAGGACCCGGGCCGGGCGGCCGCTGTCGGCGTCCGCCGGGTCGAGCTCCAGCACCTCGAAGGCGGTGCCCGGCGCGAAGACCACGGTCGGTTGCTCACCGGGCTCGCCGAAGGCCGAGGTGCGGCGCCCGGTGGCCGACCAGACGGCGAACTCCAGCTCGATGCCGTCGCCGAGGTCGGCGCCCACGGTGGAGAGTCCGCTGACCGGGGCGGGTTCGCGGAGCACCGTGCCGGGGGCGAAGCGGGTCAGGTCGAGAGGGCCGGGCGGAGCCGCGAACAGGACGGCGCCGTGGTGGCTGGGCAGCCGGCGCAGGCCCGCGGCGAGGCAGCGCAGGTACGGGCGCAGCGGACCGTCCGTGCCCTCGCGGGTGGCGGCGACGAGCTCGGCGCGGGAGGCGGGCACCGGGGAGTCGGCGTGGTGGAGCAGCACGGCGACCAGCTCGGGGCGGGGGTCGTCGCCGCCCGCCGCGCGCAGGCCGGGCAGCCGGGTGGCGACCTGGTCGGCACGGCTGGCCCAGCGCTGGTACGGGGCGCCGATCAGGGCCTGCAGGGCGTCCCGGTCCTGGGCGGGGGTGGTGGGCGCGGGTGGGGGCGTGGGTGCGGGTGCGGGTGCGGGGATGGGCGCGGGTTCGGGCGCAGGCTCGGGCTCTGGTGCGAGCGAGGGCGCGGGTTCGGGCGCAGGCTCGGGTTCGGGCGCAGGCTCGGGGATGCGGATCGCTGCCATGCTGAGGGTGGGCGCCTCCGTCGACGGCGTGACGCTCAGCAGCAGGGTGGGGTGGTCGGACGCGGTGGGGATGGGCAGGGGCGCGGGCTCGGGGAGTTCCGGCTCGGGTGCGGGTGCGGGTGCGGGTGCGGGTGCGGGTGCGGGTGCGGGCTCGGGAACGGGTGCGGGCTCGGGAACGGCTTCGGGTGCGGGCTCGGCAGCGGGGCCGGCCATGACGGCCACCCGCACCGGCGCGGCGATCGGCTCCACCTCCGGCTCCACCTGCGGCACGGCCACCGGCTCCCGCTCCACCGTCCGCACGGCCACCGGCTCCGGCACCGGCAGAGCGGCCGGCGCGGCCGCCACCGCCACCGCGGCCCTCGCCCCCGGGTCCGCGCCCAGCCAGGTGAGCCGGTGGATCCGCGCGCTGAACCGCCCCACGGTCTCCGACTCCGCGTCCATCGTCCCGGCCACCGTCACCGCGAGCCGCACCGCGGGCCCGGCGCCGAGCGACGGCAGCCCGGCGAGCAGCCCGCCGAGGTGCTCCCAGACCTCCTCGGTGACCGGGTGCCCGGGGGCGCCGATCACCAGCACCGGCTGCGCCGGGTCGGGACGGCGCAGCCGGGGCGCGCGCTCCACCGTGGCGCCGGCCGGGCGCAGCCAGAGGCCGGCCGAGACCGCCTCCAACTCCCAACCGGGGAAGGCGTGGTAGCGGGCCGGACCGGCGGGCGTCCAGCCGCCGGGGTGCTCGCGCCAGCCGACCGCGGTCACCGTGCGGGCGACCGGGCAGGCGGTCAGCTCGGTCAGGTACGGCTCCCAGCCGGGCGTGCCGTCCGCGGCCAGGTGCATGCCCCGGTGACCGGTCGCGGTGACCAGCGGCAGGCCGATGGCGGCGTGCACCTCGCGGTCGAGCGAGGCCGCGAGCACGGCGGACAGCTCGACCAACTCGATCGGTTCGGCCCAGGGCGCGCTGAGCAGCAGCCGCTGCTCGCCGGTGGCGGTGAGCAGTGCGGACGCGGCGGTGGCGAGCCGAACGGCGGTCGGCAGCGGACCACCGGGCTCGCCGAGCACCAGCAGCAGGGTGCCGATCGGCGCCGAGGCGAACTCGAGGATGGCCGGCACGGTGGTGGGTGTGGCCCGGGTGAGCCAGAACGCGCCGCTGCGCAGCGGGCTGATCGCCGCGCCGCCCGGCCAGCGTTCGCCGAGCGGTTCGGCACCGCCGCCGGGCCGGCAGTACCACCAGGAGCCGCCCGCCGCCAGCAGCGTCCCGTCCGCCTCGACGGAGACCACGACGTCGGGCGCGACCACCGTCAACCCCGTGCGCCGCGCCAGCAGTTCGGCCGGCCGGCGGCCGTCGGGGCCGCTGGCGGCCAGGCCGGAGGCGGCCAGCACCAGCGTGTCGGCGCCCCGGGCGGTGGCGATCCGGGTCAGCTCGTCCAGCGAGGCGCGCAGCACCGGGGCGGCGTCCACCGCCGCGGCGAGCAGCACCAGGGTCTGCGGCTCGACCCGCACCGGGTCCAGCACCGCCGCGAGGCCGGCCTGTTCGGATCCGGGCGGTGCGATGACGAGGTGCGCTCCCACCGGGCGCAGCGTGGACCGCGCGGTGAGCTGGGATGGTGCCGAGTCCATGGCCGGCCTCCGGTCTGCTGAGAGTGGGCCCCTGCCGGGACTACGGGCCGGTCACCTCCAGCGGTTCACCGTCCTTGCCCAGGTGGCCGGTCTGCACCTGCACGTTGCGTCGCCGGGTGATGTACAGGCCGCGTCCGGTGGGCAGCTGGCGCGGCTTGACGTTGCCGAACAGGTGGCCCTCCGAGGGCGGGCAGGAGAGCAGCAGCGCGGGCGAGTTGACCTCCTGCAGCTTGCGCAGCAGCGGGTCGCCCATGGCGCGGCCGATCCCGTTGGCGCCGCGTGCCACGATCAGGTGAAGCCCGATCTCGGCGCCCTGGGCGAGGTTGTCGAGCACCGCCGCGAACGGGTGGCTGCCGGCGCCGGTGCTGACCAGGTCGTAGTCGTCGACCAGGATGAAGAGTTCGGGCCCCTCCCACCAGTCGCGCAGCTTCAGGCGCGCGGGGCTGATGTCGTCGGGTGGGATCCGGTTCTTCATGGCGCGCGCGGCGCCGTCGACGATCTGGCGCAGCATGTCGACGGCGACCGCGTAGCCGAGCTGGTACTCCTTCGGCACCACGTCGTACAACCCGCGCCGGTAGTCGACCACCATGATCCGGGCCTCGGCAGGCGTGTAGACCTGAGTGATCGACCGGGCCATCAGCTTCAGCAGGTTGGTCTTCCCCGCCTCGCTGTCGCCCACTACCAGCAGGTGCGGGTTCTCCTCGAAGTCGTGCCAGAGCGGGGCGATCTCGGCGTCGTCCACGCCGATCGGCACCCGCAGGCGCCCCTCGGGGGCGGGCAGCTCGGTGGCGTCCAGGGTGAGCGGCAGCATCCGCACCTCGGGCGCGCGCGGCCCCTCCCAGTGCGCGGCCACGGCGTCCACCAGGTCGGCGATGCCCTCGGCGAGGTCCTCGGCGGTCCCCGATCCGTCGAGCCGCGGCAGTGCGGTCAGGAAGTGCAACTGCTCGTCGGTCAGGCCGCGGCCCGGGGTCTTGGGCACCCGGGCCGCCGCGCGCATGTTGATCACCGAGTCGACCGCGTCACCCAGCCGCAGTTCGAAACGGGTCTGCAGCTGGTCGCGCAGGCTGCCGGAGATCTCGCCCCAGCGGGTGGTGGCGATCATCAGGTGCACGCCGTAGTTGATGCCGCGCTGGGAGATCAGGGTGAGCGGCTGGACCAGGTCGTTGAACTCCTGGCGCAGCGTGTTCCAGCCGTCGATCACCAGGAAGACGTCGCCGTGCGGGTCATGGGCCAGCTCACCGGCGGCCTTGCGGCGGCGGAAACCGGTGACCGAGTCGATGCCCAGCTCGGCGAAGTACTTCTCGCGGCGGTTGATGATGCCGTTCACCTCGGCGATGGTGCGCAGCACCCGCTCGCCGTCATGGCGTCCGGTCACCCCGCCCAGGTGCGGCAGCCCGCGCAGAGTGGAGAGCGTGCCACCGCCGAAGTCCAGGCAGTAGAACTGGACCTCGCGCGGGGTGTGGGTGAGTGCCAGGGAGGTGATCAGGGTGCGCAGCATGGTGCTCTTGCCGCTCTGCGGGGCACCCGCGATGCCGACGTGGCCGCCGGCCCCCGAGAGGTCGGCGGTCAGCAGGTCGCGCAGCTGCTGGAACGGGCGGTCGACCACGCCGACCGGGATGTTGAGCGAGCCGTGCGCCTTGCTCGCCTCGGTGGTCAGGCCGCGCGCCGGGTGCGGGGCGAGCGGCGGCAGCAGCTCGTCCAGGGTGGGCGGCACGTCCAGCGGCGGGAGCCAGACCCGGTAGGCGGGCGGGCCGACGTCGTAGAGCTTGGCGGCGGCGATCTCCAGCAGCGACTCGGCCGAGGTCTCCTCGACCGCTTCCTCCTCGACCGCCGTCGGCAGGTGGCGGGGCGTCACGTACGTGGTTCCGTAGGCCACCACCTGGCCCTCCAGCACCGCCTGCTGGGCGGCGCGGCGCTTGGGCCGGTAGGGGCCCGAGACGTAGGCGGCCTTGAAGCGGGTCAGGGTGGAGATGTCGCTGCGCAGGAACCCGTTGCCGGGGGCCGAGGGCAGCTGGTAGGCGTCCGGCACGCCGAGCACGCCGCGGCTCTCCATGGCGGAGAAGGTGCGCAGGCCGATCCGGTAGGACAGGTGGGACTCCAGCGCGTTCATCCGGCCCTCGTCCAGTCGCTGCGAGGCCAGCAGCAGGTGCACCCCCAGCGAGCGGCCGAGCCGGCCGATCATGACGAAGAGGTCCATGAAGTCCCGGTGCGCGGCCAGCAGTTCGCTGAACTCGTCGACCACCACGAACAGCGTGGGCATCGGCTTCAGCGGGGTGCCGGCGGCCCGCGCGCTCTCGTACTCCAGCAGCGAGGCGTAGTTGCCGGCGGCCCGCAGCAGCTCCTGGCGGCGGACCATCTCGCCGTGCAGCGCGTCGCGCATCCGGTCCACCAGCGCGGCCTCGTCGGCCAGGTTGGTGATCACGGCGGAGGTGTGCGGCAGCGCGTCCAGGCCCAGGAAGGTCGCCCCGCCCTTGAAGTCGACCAGGACGAAGTTGAGCACCTCGGAGGAGTGCGTCACGGCCAGCGCCAGCACCAGCGTGCGCAGCAACTCGGACTTGCCCGAGCCGGTGGCGCCGATCAGCATGCCGTGCGGGCCCATGCCGCCCTGCGCGGACTCCTTGAGGTCCAGGTCCACCGGGCGGCCGTCCGGCCCCAGGCCCAGCGGCACCCGAAGCCGCTGCGGGATGCCGCGCTGCGCCCAGAGCGCCTCCACGTCCAGCTTGTGCAGGTCCGGTATGCCGAGCAGCGCGGTCAGGTCGAAGTCGGTGGCCAGCGGCTCGGCGGCCTCCACCGCGTCGCCTATCCGGTACTGGGCCAGCGAGCCGGCCAGTCGGGTGATCTGACGCTCACTCAGCGCGTCGGGCCGGCCCAGGTCGGTGACGGTGTCCTTGCGGTTGCGGTCCGCGCCGATCATCGCCAGCCGGCCCTCGGCGATCCGCAGCCGCAGCGTGGTGCGGGCCGGGCGCCACTCCAGGCTCTCGGTCAGGTCGATCAGCACGGTGTTGCGGTAGCCGGTGAGCGCCGCCCGGCTGCCCGCGTGCGCGCCCGCGCCGTCGAGCACCAGGACGGTGAACGGCTCCTCGCGGTGCGGCACGGCGTCCGGCTCGTAGGGCGGGCGGCCGGTGAACTCCTCGCCGAGCAGCTGCTCCGCCTCGCCCAGGCTGCCCGCCACCAGGCGCAGCGGCCCGGCCCCGTCGCTCTCGCCGGGGTGCAGCGCGTGCGGCAGCCACTTGGCCCACTCCCACGCGCCGCGGTGCTCCGGCTCGGCGACGATGGCGATCCGCAGCTCGTCGGGGCCGTGCACGGTGGCGAGTTGGGCCAGCATCGCGCGCACCAGCGCCCGGGCGGCCGACTGGTCGTCGGTGCGCAGCAGCACCTGGGCGAAGCCGCGCAGGTGGATGGCGATCGGCTGGTCGTCCAGCGTGTTGTAGGCGTGGATGAAGCGGCGCAGCGCGTGGGCGCAGAGCGGTTCCAGGTCCTCCACCGGCTTGGTGGAGAGCGGGGCGAGCCGGGTCGCCAGGCGCTGCGGGCCGGTGCCGATCCGCACGTCGCTGAAGTCCGGGTGGGCGGCCCGCCGTTCCCACAGCCGCGTGGTGCCCACCAGCGACCGCAGCTCGTTCGGCGCGGGGTGGCGCCAGGCCAGTGCCTGCTGCTGCGCGGTGATCGACTTGCGCACCTGGCGGCGGATCTGCGAGAGGTAGCGCAGGTAGTCGCGGCGCTCGGCGCGCAGCAGCTGCTTGCGGTCGCTGGAGCCGCGGATCAGCTGGGTGACCAGCATGCCGATCGAGGAGAGCGCCATCATGCCGATGCCCACGTAGGCGAGCGCGCCGCTGCCCTCGCCGCCGCTCGGGCGCAGGAACATGAAGACCATCGAGAGCGAGCCCAGCGCCATCGGCGCCATGCTGATCATGCTCGACATGCCGCTCTGCTTCTCGGGCAGGACCGGCGGCTCCTGCAACTGGATCTCGCCGTCCGGCATCTCGGGCCCCGGACGCCGCGGCGTTCGGTTGACCAGGACCACACTCACCTCAGGGCTCCTCCCTCACACCACCGTCCCTGGGTGTGACGGGCGGCGCACCGGGCCGGGTTCACGACGTGGCTGAAGGCGGCTGAAGACGGGTGAACGCGGCACGCCGTCCGGTCCGTTCTGCAGTCGGAGACCGAACGCGCAGGGGTCGCGGAGCCGGGTCGCGGAGTGGGGGAGTGGTGTGAACAGCAGTGCCGTCGCCGGGCTGTGCCGGTTGAGGTTCCACGCGCCGGGCACGGCCTTCGAGCTCGCCGTCCCCGCCGACGTGCCGCTGGCCGACCTGCTGCCCGCGGTCCTCGGCCACGCGGGCCCCGACCTGGCGGAGAGCGGCCTGGAGCACGGCGGCTGGGTGCTGCAGCGGCTCGGTCAGGAGCCGCTCGACGAGGAGCAGAGCGCCGAGGCGCTCGCGCTGCACGACGGCGACACGCTGTACCTGCGCCCGCGCCGCGAGGCCCTGCCGGTGGTGCACTTCGACGACCTGGTGGACGGCGTGGCCACCGGCATGCGCGAGCGCGGCGACAGCTGGCGGCCAGCGCTGACCCACCGCCTGTCGCTCGCGGTGGCGCTGCTGGCGCTGGCCGGCGGCTGGGTGGTGCTCGCGCTGCCGGGCCCGACGGGTGTGCGCGAGGCCGCCGCGGCCGCCGCGGCGCTGCTGCTGCTGCTCGGTTCGGCCAGCGCGGCGCGGGCGATGGCCGACCCGGGCGCGGGCACCGCGCTGGGCGCGGCCGCCGTGCCCTACCTGGCACTGGCCGCGCTGCTGCTGCCCAGCGGCCCGAGCGGAGAGGTGCTGCTCGGCGCCCGGGTGCTGGCGGCCGCCTCGGCGGCGGCGGGCGCCTCGGTGCTGGCGGTGGCGGCGGTCGGCGGCTCGGCGCCGCTCTTCCTCGGCGTGGTGCTGGTGGCGGTGCTCGGCGTGCTGGGCGGCGCCCTGGTGCTGGCCGGGCTGGCGCCCGAGCAGCTGGTGGCGCTGATCGCGGTGGCCGCCGTGCTGATCGGCGCCCTGGTGCCGTCGCTGGCCTTCCGGCTCTCCGGTCTGCGGCTGCCGATGCTGCCGCGCAACGCCGAGGAGCTGCAGGAGAACATCGAACCCTTCCCGGCCGCCGGCGTGCTGACCCGCAGCCTGGTCGCCGACGACTACCTGATGGCGCTCTACACCGCGATCGGCGTGGTCTGCGCGCTCTGCCTGACCCTGCTCGCCTTCGCCGGCGGCTGGGCGGGGCCGGCCGCGACCGGCGCGCTCAGCGTGCTGCTGCTGCTGCACGCGCGGGCGGTCGGCAGCATCCGGCAGCGGCTCGCCCTGCTGCTGCCGGGGCTCCTCGGCGCGGTGGTCCTGGTGGCCCGGCTGACGGCCGCGCAGCCGGCGGCCGGGCGGTCGGCGGTGCTGGGCGGCCTGCTGGCGGTGGGCGCGGCGCTGCTGGTGGTCGCCTGGACGGTGCCGGGGCGGCGGCTGCTGCCCTACTGGGGGCGGCTCGCGGACGTGCTGCACACGCTGAGCGCCGTCGCGCTGCTGCCGCTGGCGCTGCAGGCCGGCGGGGTCTTCCACGCGCTGCGGACGATGAGCGGCTGAGTTCCCATCAGCTGGGTGAGCACTGGTTGAGCATCTGAGGGCCGAACCGGAGGAGAAGCAGGATGCAGTCCCGACGCGACCAGGTGCAGGCGCACCTGTTCGTGATGAGCAGGCTCGGCTCCGGCATGCTGCGGGCCGAGCCCGACGCGCCGGACACCCCCACCGGGCGCACCACCAGGGGTGCGGTCACCGGCCTCGCGCTGGGCGTGGTGATCGCACTGGTGGTGGCCCTCTACGGGCTGCTTAAGCCGGCCGCCACCACGGGGTGGGCCACGCCCGGCGCGCTGGTGGTGGTCAAGGAGAGCGGGGCGCGCTACCTCTTCGTGGGGGGCCAGCTGCACCCGGTGCTCAACGAGACCAGCGCCAAGCTGCTGGCGGGCTCCCAGATGACGGTGCGGCAGGTGAGCGCGGCCTCGCTCGCCTCGGTCGGGCGCGGTGCGCCGGTGGGCCTGGTCGGCGCGCCGGACGGGGTGCCCGCGGTGGGTCAGTTGGCCCAGGGCGGGTGGCTGGCCTGCGGGGTGCAGCCGCCGCCGGCGCCCGGCAGCACCGGTGGTACCGGCAGCACTGGCAGCACTGGCAGCACCGGTAAGCCGCAGCTCGTGCTCAGCATCGCCCCCGCGGAGCAGGGCACGGCGCTGACGGCCGCCCAGGGCGTGCTGGTCGGCGCCCCGGACGGGACGAGCTACCTGCTCTGGCAGGGCCGCCGGCTGCGGGTGGACCGCCAGAACAGTGCGCCGCAGGCGCTCGGCTACCCCACCGCCGCCCCGTTCCAGGTCCCCGCGGCGCTGCTCGACGCGCTGCCGGCCGGCCCCGACCTGACCGCGCCCGACATCCCCGGACGCGGCAGCCCGGGCCCGGTGCTGGCGGCCAGGCCCACCCGGGTCGGCCAGCTCTTCACCGACCCCAGCGGCGGCCGCTACGTGCTCACCCGCACCGGGCTGACCCCGCTCAGCGTGCTCCAGTACGACCTGCTGCGCGGCGACCCGCGCACCCAGAAGGACGCCTACGCGGGCGCGGCCGGCGACCCGGCCCCGATCGGCCCCGAGGACCTCGCCGCGCACACCGCCCCCGGCCCCGGCCTGCCCGGCGGTCTGCCCGCCACGCCGCCCGCGCTGCTGGCCGCCGGCCAGGCGCAGGCGGTCTGCGCCGACCTGCGCCCCAGCGACGACGGCAACCCCGTCACCACCGTCACCGTGCTGGACGCCGCGGCCCTGGGCGGTGGCGCCCCGGACAGCGAGCCCGGCGTCACCCCCGGCTGCGCGCCCGCCGACCGGATCGCGGTGCGCCCCGGCGCGGCGGTGCTGGCCCGCGCGCTGTCGGCCGCGGGCGGCGGTTCGAGCGAGTACCTGGTGGCGGAGAACGGTGTGAAGTACCCGCTGCCCTCGGCCGACGCCGTCAAGCAGCTGGGCTACACCGGCGCCCCGACCCAGGCGGTGCCGCAGGCGCTGCTGGCGCTGCTGCCGAGCGGGCCGAGCCTGGACCCGGTGGCGCTGGCGACCGGCCAGTTGGTCCCGCCGGCGACTGGCACCAACCCCTGTTCCGGTTGAACCGCCCTGCGCGGTACGGCCGTTCTCATCACTGACCGATTCCCGACAGAGGAGCTTCGATGACCACTCCCAGCAGTCTGTCCACTGAGGACCAGGCGATGAGCAAGGCGCTGGCCAGCCTGGAGAAGCACGGCAGCGCGATGATCACCTCGGGCCAGACGGTCGAGCAGATCAACCAGGAGATCCGGGCCCACTACATCTCCGGCGCCAGCAGCAGCTTCCAGGGCAAGGTGCAGGACTGGGTCGACCGCTACAAGACGGTGATGAACGCCTTCCAGCAGCTGACCGACGCGCTGGACCAGTCGGGCAAGTTCCTCGCCCAGGCCGAGGCGGACGCCCATGACGCGGGCGGCAACTGGGGTGCCTCGGAGAACGTCTACCACCTGCTCAACGGCACCACCACCAGCTGACCGGCTGCCCCCTCCCTCCGACTTCCTCAGAGACCCAAGGACGAGATCGCCATGGCAGACATCTACCTCAACCACGAGGCGCTGAACGAGGCCGTCGAGGAACTGACCCGCGCGGCCGGGGTCATGGACAGCAACCTTGAGGAGCTGCAGTCCGAGCTCAAGGTGCTCGAAAGCCAGGCCGGGCAGTACAAGGAGGCGTTCGAGGCCTTCTTCGCGGTGGTGAGCGCCAACCAGGCGGAGATGCGCGCCGACCTCGCCAAGGGCGCGTCGACCCTCTCCGACATGCACGAGACGATGAGGCGCGCCGACATCTCCGGGGCGATGGCCTTCGAGCAGCGATGAGCGGTGACCTCAAGATCACCGACGATGACCTGAACAATTTCGTCAAGAACGAGATCCCCGGGTTCATCCTGCGCCTCAAGGGCGGTGACACCACCAACGACCCGCTGGGCGCGATGGTGATCGCCGCCCTGACCGACTTCGCGGCCAAGCAGCAGAGCGGCACTTCCACGGTCTCCGGCTTGAGCGGCACCTACACCAAGCTGGCGGGCGGCCAGGCCCCGCTGGCCGAGTCGGTGACGCTGCAGACGGACTTCGGCACCTTCTGCGCCGGGATCAAGGCCCAGATCGACCTGCTGGTCGCCGGCATGAACAAGGCCGGCACCGCGCTGCACGATGCCGGGACCACCCTGCACAACGCCAATGACGAGGCGCTGAGCCTCACCCAGATGATGACCATCCTGGCGGGCGCCACCCCCACGCAGCCCAACTCTTCGGGGACGGGCGGGACTGGCGGGACCGGCGGGACGGGCAGTTAGTCCCGCTCCGCCGGATCCAGCCGCGTCCAGCCGGGTCCGCCCGGCGACGGGCCGGGGCCCGTCGCCGGGCGTCGGCCCTCCCTCCGTAGCCGTACCAGCCGTACCAGCCGCACCAGTCGAATCGGGAGCCGTCTCGGATGTCCGCACCAACTACGCCGGTGAACAGCGCCATCACGTGGGAGGAAGCGCTGACGACCATGGTCGGAGCCGGGCGCAGTGACCTGCCGCTGGTCGATCGGCACCAAGCGGCCGCCACCGGGACGTACAACTGGATGAGCAGCCACAACGTCATCCAGCAGGCCTCCGACAGCATCGACAAGGACAGCCTGTCGCCGATCTTCAGCCTCTGGTGGGTGTCGAGCGGTCCGATCTCCGACGGCAACTACGTGGTGGTGGGGGCCGTCGGCAACTGGGACGAGTGGGACCGGGACAAGGCCAACAGCAAGTACCTGCACTTCGACCTGAATCCGGGGCCGCTGCTCGACGTCCTCAGGAACGCCCCCCACCAGAACGACTACGTGTCGCAGCCGAGCTTCTTCGCGGCCAGCGACATGATCGCCAAGCTGGGCAACTGGATCCCCGAGCTGCAGGGGACGATCAAAGGCTGGACCGACAAGATCGACGTGGCGGACAGCGACCTGCAGGGCAGCGCGGCCGGCAAGTTCAAGGAGTACCTGGAGAGCTACTCCAAGGACCTCGGCGACCTCTGGTTCTCGGTCTGCAACTTCAACCCGCCCGCGGTGGGGACGCAGAGCAACCTGGAGAACATGCTGGAGGCCGCCGGCACCGCGCTGGTCACCGCCGCGCAGGCCCTGTGGGACGCCTGGAACAACTGGCGGATGGCCCCCGACGGCCTGGCCTACCCGGCGGGCTGCCTGACCCAGGCACTGGCCGCCCTGCTCTCCAGCGGAGTGACGGTGGGCACGGGCAGCAACGGCACGCCCACCTACTCCAGCAACAACGTGGACATCACCACCGACAGTTTCTGGCACACGGTCGAGGACAACGGGAAGCAGGTCTGGCTGGACCACCTGGTGAACGCCCTGGACGTGCCCGCCAAGAACGCCATGGGCGCGCTGGCGCTGGCGCTCTCGAACGTCGACGCGGCGCTGTCGACGATCTCCCCGGAGACCCCCGGGGTCTCGCAGCCGACCCCGCCCGGCCAGACGCCGCCGGGCGGTGACGACGGCAAGACCCCGCCGGGTGGTGACACCGGCCAGACCCCGCCGGGTGGCGACACCGGCAAGACCCCGCCGGGTGGCGACACCACCCACCTGCCCCCGCCGCCGAGCCACGTCAACGGCGGTGGCGGCAACAGCTACACGCCGCCGGGCGCCGGGGGCGGCAGCACCGTCCCGCTGCTCGACAAGGACGGCAAGCCGGTGACCGGCAAGGACGGCAAGCCGCTGACCGCGCCGGCCGGTTCGACGATCGGCGCCAACGGCGAGGTCTTCGGCCCGGACGGCAAGCCGGTGCTCGGCCCGGACGGCAAGCCGGAGTACGTGCCGAAGGGCGGCAAGCTGGGCGCCCCCAGCTCCAGCACGACGTCCGGGTCCGCCCCGTTCAGCGTCCCGCCGGGCTCCACCCTGAACGCGGACGGCACCGTCAACGGCCCCGACGGCAAGCTCCTGCTGGACGCCGGCGGCAACCCGGTCTACCTCGGCAAGAAGGCCACCATCGGCAAGGACGGCAAGGTCCTTGACAGCAACGGCAAGCCGATCTCGCAGCAGGCCCAGTACCTGGCCGACGAGGAACACGCGCTGGACCAGGCCTCGATCAACCCCCCCGTCACCGGCGGCGGATACACCGGTGGGGGATACACCGGCGGCGGATACACCGGCGGGGGATACACGGGCAGCGGTTACACCGGTGAGGGGAGTGACTGGCCCGGTACCGGGTCGTTCAACTCGACCTCCTCCAGCTCCGGTTACACCGGTGAGTCGTTCGAGCCCGATCTCGGCACCGGCTCCGGTGACTTCTCGCTGGGCGGCGGCATTCCGAGCGGCCCCGGTGCGCCCACCGTCGGCGGCACGCTGCTGCAGGGCACCACCGGGTACGCCGACCGGTCGCTGGCCCAGTCCGGTCAGTTCCCGACCGGTGCGGCCGGCACCTCGGAGGTCCCCGGCGAGGAGGTCGCCGGGGAGGCGGCGGCGGGCGAAGCCGCCGAGGAGGCCCAGATGATGGGCCGTTCGGTCTCCACCACGGGCGGCTCGGGCATGCCGATGATGCCCGGCGCCGGGATGGGCGGCATGGGCGGGCAGCAGCAGGGCAACCAGGAGCGGCAGCGCACCACCTGGCTGGCCGAGGACGAGGAGGTCTGGGGCACCGAGAGCGGGGCGGTCGGCGGTGTGATCGGCCGCTGAACCGTCCGGTCGCTGAACGGTGCCCGGCCTCGCAGCCGTTGGTACCGAGTGACGACCCGTGCGCCGCGCGCACCGGGCCTGGTGTCCCCGGGCCCGGTGCGCGCTGCCAGATCGAGAGGTACGAGATGTCGGCGTCCCCCTTCGCGGACCAGATCGAGCAGGCCGTGGCGGCCCTGCGCGAACAGCAGGCCAAGATGGCCGAGACCACCAGGGAGCTGCAGGAGAGCACGGCCTCGGTCACCTCCAAGGACCGGATGGTCACCGCCGTGGTCGGCGCGCAGGGCCAGGTCGTCTCGCTCACCTTCCACACCACCGCCTACCGCTCGATGGCCCCCGCCCAACTGTCCGGCCTCCTCACCGACGTGCTCAACGAGGCCCGCGCGGACATGGGCGCCAAGGTCACCGAGTCGATGCGCTCCTTCGAGGGCCTCGGCGAGCTGCTGCGCACCTCGATGACCGGCGGCACCGAACTCGACGAACTGCTCGCCCCGCTCCAGGCGATGCGCCCCGGCCACGCCGAGGCCGAGGCCCGCCGACTCCGCGGACGCCAGGAGGAGTTCCGTGGGTAACCTGACCGCCCTGTCGGATCTGAAGACCAAGTTCGTCCAGTTCGGCAACATGTCCGACCTGCTCAACTCGATGCTCGACCAGGTCAACCAGATCAACGAGTTCAACAAGAACTCGGCCGGCTCGGACGACATCGGCAAGCAGTACCACGCGACGGTCGACCAGCCGACCAAGGACCTCACCGACCTGCTCACCCAGGCCCGCACGACCATCGACAAAGCGGTCGACGGCGGCACGCAGACCACCGCCCTGTTCGACAACACCGACCAGGACCTGACCGACAACAACAACGGGTCCTGACCGACAGCGACAACAGGTCCTGACCGACGACAGAGGCGGTCCTGACCGACGCAGCAACGGTTCCTGGCCGGCCGCTCAGGAGCTGATGGACACCCAGGAGTAGTGCCGACATGGCGATAATGATCCCGAGCGGGCTTGCCAAGCTGTTCTCGATCGTGACCGGCATGAGCTGGCCGCAGGCGAACGAGGACGACCTGCGCACGGCGGCGGACGACTACCTGAAGGTCTCCCAGGAGATGCCGCAGCTGGAGGACTACATCAAGTCCATGGTCAACCAGTTCGAGGGCCAGTTCGAGGGCCAGGCGGCCACGGCGTTCTTCGGGACGATGAGTCAGCTGGTCGGTCTGGGCGGCGGTGACGACTACCTCGGGCTGGCCGGCAAGCAGGCCGCCGACCTGTCCAAGACCGCGTACGACACCGCCAACCAGGTCGAGTACGCGAAGTGGATGACGATCGCCCAGCTGGTCCAGCTGGCCGCCGAGATCGCCTGGGCGATCGCCATGCTGCCCTTCACCGGCGGCGCGTCGATGGGCGAGATCGTCGCCGCGAAGCTGATCGCGGAAGGGGTGATCCGCAAGATCTTCGCCTGGCTCCTGGACCGGATCGCCATCCACACCTTCATGAGCATCGCCGGCGGTGTCGCGCTGGACGCCATCATCCAGATCGCGCAGATCGCCGAAGGCCACAAGAAGTGGAGCGACTGGGACACCAAGTCCACCCTGCAGGCCCTGGAGTTCGGCGCGCTCAACGGCCTGGTCGGCGGACCGCTGGAGCTGCTCGGGGACAAGATCGGCAGCATCTTCAAGGGCGCGATCGGCAAGAGCCTGGGCAAGGACGTGGGCAAGGACCTCGGCAAGGCGTTCGAGGATGTCTCCAACGGGCTGGCGAAGGACACGCTGTCGACCTTCGAGAAGGACTCGCTGGCGACGCTGGAGAAGAGCGGCATCTCGACCGTCGGGAAGGACACTCTCAACTCGGCGGAGAAGAGCGCCGAGGAGAGCGCCGAGGCGAGCGCCGCGCGGGCGGCGAGGACCGCGGAGGAGACCGCCGAGGAGACCGCCGAGCAGACCGCCGAGCGGAACGCCGAGCGGACGGCGGCCAGGACCGCGGCGGAGACGGCGGAGCAGACCGCCGAGGAGACCGCCGAGCGGAGCGCGGAGGAGAGCGCGACCAGGGACGCCGCGAAGGAGGCCGAGCAGGAGGCGGAGGACGCCGCGAGCGAGACCGCGAGCCTGGCCGAGACGCTCGTCGACGACGCGGCGTCGATCGCGGAGAGCACCGTCACCGTGTTCGAGGGCGCCCTCTCGCAGGCGACCAAGGACGGCGAGGTGTGGCTGGAGAAGGACGCCGCGAAGGCCTTCGGCGAGGAGCTGGGCCAGACGATCGGCCGCTACGCCAACGAGTTCGGCAGCGGGTTCAACGGCAGCCTGCGGGAACTCCGCGACACGGCGGTGGCCCGCTTCGAGACCGACATGGGCAAGACCTTCGAGAAGCACCTCGGTGAGCTGGTCGGCAAGGACGATGCCAAGGAACTCGGCCAGGGCTTCGCCAAGGCCTTGGCCGAGAACGGCGGGCAGGGCGCGAAGGGGCTCGAATCGCTGCAGACCGCGATCAAGGACTCGCTCGGTTCCTCCGGACTGCACGACGGCGCGATCGGAGAGCTGGTCAAGCAGGTGCCAGGCCTGCTCGACCGGGTCGGCGGCGACACCGCGTTGTTCAAGCTGGGCGCCGCGATCGGCAACTACCTGAAGTCCGGAGTGACCAACAGCCTCACCGAGGGCTTCTACAACCTCACCTTCGGCCCCGACCACACCTTCTCGATCACCTGGGAGACCTTCGTCTCCGGCATCGGCATGGGCTTCCTCGGCGACATGGGGCACCGGGCGACCCACCCGATCGCCGAGCGGTACAAGGAGTGGGCGACCAAGAAGCTGGCCGACCCGAACTGGAAGGAGGGCGACGACGAGTACTACGGTCCGCTCCACCCGCTCACCCTGCTCTCGGTGATCGGCAACATGAGCGGGCACCCCACGCCGTTCCCCATGCGCCGGCCGAGGTTCGACACCCAGCCCGAGGAGGGAGACGGGACATCACGGGCGCCGGGCGCGTCGGGCTCGTCGAAGTCCTCGGGGTCGGCGAGCAGGTCCGGCCGTCCGGCCACCACCGGTGGCGACGAGAAGAGTTCGACGTCGAACGCCGGGGCGGGGGACGGCGGTGCGCCGAAGCCGGCGCCGATGAAGACGAGCAGCAACGGGCCCGCGGAACCGAAGCAGTCGGGGTCCGGGTCCGAGTCCGAGTCCGTGGCGCCGCCCGTGCAGCGGGTGCCGACGGAGTCGGTGACCACGGAGCAGCAGGAACTGGAGCAGGAGCGGCAGCGGCAGGAGCGGGAGGAACAGCAGCAGCGGGAGGAACAGCAGGAACAGCAGCGGGAGGAGCAGCAGTCGGCGAAGACGGTCACGGCGACCGCCGGGGCCGCCCCTCAGGTGCCGCGGCCCGTCCGTACCCGGACCGCGCACTCCGAGTCCGAGCAGTCGCAGCTGTCGGGGCAGTCGGGGCAGCCGAGGCCCACGGAAGAGCCGAAGTCGGGGCCGACGCAGCAGCCCAAGTCGGAGTCGCCGTCGCGGCCGGATCCCAAGACGGCTCCCAAGACGGATCCGGCGCCTACGCCGGTGCGGAAGCCTCCGGTCGAGCCGAAGCAGCCCGGCCCGCCGAACACTCCGCCGCGGGACCGACAGCGGGGGAAGGTGCCGCCGGTCGACCCGCCGATCGACCCGCCGCGCCAGGACCCGCCGTCGACCGATCGGCGCAGTCGCACGACCGCGCCGCAGAACACCGCCACGCACCAGGAGCGGCTGAAGCCTCCGGCCGAGCCGACCCCGCCGGTCGAGCAGCACGTCGCGCGCCCCGAGCAGGCGGCGCTGTCCGTCTCGATCGAGGACGTCCTGAACGCCGCCCCGCCGAACCACCAGGACCCGCTGGCCGGCCGCGTCAACCTCTGGCTCCCCCATCCGGACATGAGCGACGCGGCCCGCGCCCGGATGGAGGAGGCGCTGCCCCACTTCCCGGTGGACGATGACCACTTCGTCATCGCCATGGAGGTCGGCCCGGGCGGTCCCAGGTACACCGCTGACCAGCTGGTGACGATGCTCCACGAACTGGCGCGTACTGACCGGTGGGACGGCCAGACCCCGATCCGATTCGTCGCCTGCGGTCTGGCCCGCACCTTCGACTCGGACTACGTCCGCGCAGTGGTCAACGGCCTGGCCGACAGGCACGGCCTGTCCATCGACGCCCTCGCCGCCACCGGCCCGGTCTGGTTCGTCCCCAGGGACGGCGGGGGAGCCGGCGACCTGGTGGTGGCGGAGAAGGTCGGCTTCACCGCCGACGGGCACGTCGTGGTCTCCGGTGTCGGCCACTGGGTGGAGTTCAGCTCCAACCGGCGGGAGACCGAGACGGAGCGGTCAGTTCTTCCGGCGGACTACGAGGAGGTGAAGACCCCGGAGGAGGTCCCCGAGGAGACCAGGGGCGCCGTCCGCTTCGGTGGAGGGGGGACCGAGCACACCACCGAGGAGGAGAGCTCCGGAGACGAGGACGCCGACACGCCGGTCGAACAAGTGGCGGAGCACCCCGACCCGCCCGCCGAGCCGAACATGTCGCGGGAGCAGGCGCCGGTCACCACTGAAGGTCAGGAACAGCCGCTCACTGATGAGGAGTTGACTGGTCGGGGGGATCAGGGGGAGGACCGGACCCACTCTCAGTCCGAGGCGCGGCCGGCGACCGAGCAGGAGCGCGTCGCAGCTCAGGAGACCGCCCGGGAGACCCAGCGGCTGGAAGACGAAGAGCGGGAGCGGCTCGCGGCTGAGCGCCGGAAGCAGCTGGCGGCTGAGAGGGTGGAGCATCTGGCCGCCCGGGAGCGCGAGCGTGAGGCGGCCGAGGAGCAGCGGGAACGTGACCGGCTCGCCGCCGTTGAGCGCGAGCGGGCAGCGGCCGAGGAGGGTGACCGGCTCGCCGAGGAGCAGCAGCATACGGTCGAGGGGCAGCAGGACACCGTCGTTGAGGAGCGGGAGACCGACGAGCGGCAGGTTGTCGCTGTTGAGGAGGAGCGCGCCGAGGAGCAGCAGGACACCGTTGTTGAGGAGCAGTACTCCGATGAGCGGCAGGATGTTGCTGTTGAGGAGGAGCGCGCCGAGGAGCAGCAGGACACTGTCGTTGAGGAGCAGTACTCCGATGAGCGGCAGGATGTTGCTGTTGAGGAGGAGCACTCTGACGAGCGGCAGGTAACCGTCGTTGAGGGGGAGCACTCCGAGGAGCAGTTGGATGTTGCTGTCGAGGAGTTGGTCGCTGTTGTTGGGCGGCAGCATGCCGATGGGCGGCAGGATGTTGCTGTTGAGGAGGAGCGCGCCGAGGAGCAGCAGGACACTGTCGTTGAGGAGGAGCACTCCGATGAGCGGCAGGATGTTGCTGTTGAGGAGGAGCGCGCCGAGGAGCAGCAGGACACTGTCGTTGAGGAGCAGTACTCCGATGAGCGGCAGGATGTTGCTGTTGAGGAGGAGCACTCTGACGAGCGGCAGGTAACCGTCGTTGAGGGGGAGCACTCCGAGGAGCAGTTGGATGTTGCTGTCGAGGAGTTGGTCGCTGTTGTTGGGCGGCAGCATGCCGATGAGCGGCAGGACGTTGCTGTTGAGGAGGAGCGCGCCGAGGAGCAGCAGGACACTGTCGTTGAGGAGGAGCACTCCGATGAGCGGCAGGATGTTGCTGTTGAGGAGGAGCGCGCCGAGGAGCAGCAGGACACTGTCGTTGAGGAGGAGCACTCCGATGAGCGGCAGGATGTTGCTGTTGAGGAGGAGCGCGCCGAGGAGCAGCAGGACACTGTCGTTGAGGAGCAGTACTCCGATGAGCGGCAGGATGTTGCTGTTGAGGAGGAGCACTCTGACGAGCGGCAGGTAACCGTCGTTGAGGGGGAGCACTCCGAGGAGCAGTTGGATGTTGCTGTCGAGGAGTTGGTCGCTGTTGTTGGGCGGCAGCATGCCGATGGGCGGCAGGATGTTGCTGTTGAGGAGGAGCGCGCCGAGGAGCAGCAGGACACCGTCGTTGAGGAGGAGCACTCCGATGAGCGGCAGGACGTTGCTGTTGAGGAAGAGCACCCCGACGAGCGGCAGGACGTTGCTGTTGAGGAAGAGCACCCCGACGAGCAGCAGGACACCGTCGTTGAGGAGGAGCACTCCGACGAGCGGCAGGATGTTGCTGTTGAGGAGGAGCACGCCGACGAGCGGCAGGATGTTGCTGTTGAGGAGGAGCACGCCGACGAGCGGCTGGACGTTGCTGTTGAGGGGGAGCACTCCGAGGAGCAGCAGGACGCTGTCGTTGAGGAGCGGGAGACCGACGAGCAGCAGGTAATCGTCTTTGAGGAGGAGCACTCCGAGGAGCAGCAGGACGCTGTCGTTGAGGAGCGGGAGACCGATGAGCGGCAAGATGTCGCTGTTGAGGAGGAGCACTCCGAGGAGCAGCAGGACACCGTCGTTGAGGAGCAGCACACCGACGAGCAGCAGGACACCGTCGTTGAGGAGGAGCACTCCGACGAGCGGCAGGATGTTGCTGTTGAGGAGCAGCACTCCGACGAGCGGCAGGATGTTGCCGTTGAGGAGGAGCGCGCCGATGAGCGGCAGGACGTTGCTGTTGAGGGGGAGCACTCCGAGGAGCAGCAGGACGCTGTCGTTGAGGAGCGGGAGACCGACGAGCAGCAGGTAATCGTCTTCGAGGAGGAGCACTCCGAGGAGCAGCAGGACACCGTCGTTGAGGAGCAGCACACCGACGAGCAGCAGGACGAGCAGGATCAGCCCGCCGCCTCCCAGATCCTGCCCGCAGGTCAGGAGCAGGCGGTCCACACCGAGCCCGACCCCGACCCCGATCCCGATCCCGATCCCGCGCTCAGGCCGCCCGAGCGCTTCGGGCAGCACCAGCTCGCCGCTTACGATGTGCTGCTCGGCCTCGATCACGACGAGGCCGTCGTCCTGACGGACCTCACCGAGCGCTTCACAGAGGCTCTGCACGGCGACAAGGCGGCCGCCCGGACCCTGGCCCAGGGCCTGTTCGGTGGCGAGACCCTGCAGCCGAAGCTGTCCGCGCTCTCCCGGGGCGATGTCTGGGACGTTCCGTTCGCGGCCGGCAACTGGTCCGGCACGGTGCGGGTGCGGGCCGCTGTCAGGGAGGCCACGTACGACCACGAGGTCGCCGCTTTCGAGTTCGAGTACGGCTCGGAGCAGCAGTCCTCGGTGGGCGTCACCGGGGACCAGCTCCGGCAGCTGAGCCTGGGTACGCAGGCGAAGTTCAAGTTCGGCAGCAACGGCGATCTCACCGAGGCGTTCACCTACCAGCACGGCTGGACGCGGGGCAGCAGCAGCGCCGATGCCAGCCGGACCATCGCCCGCGGCAAGACCAGCGAGCTGGCCGCACTCTTCAACACCAAGTTCGGGCTCTCGGTGGAGTTCCTCGATTCCGAGCACCTCCGTGTCGCCAGGAAGACGGTGCCGCCCGTTCGGGGACCGCTGGAACTCTCCGGCGTGGTCGCCGTCCCGGCCCGCGAGATGCCGGGTCGGCAGGCCGGCCGCAACCCGTACTTCCACGGTCCCGAGCAGGTCAGGCTCCAGCGCCGGCTGGCCGGTCCGCACATCGTCAGCGATGTCTGGGTGCCCAGGCGCGACCCCGAGCACGCCGAGGCACCCGAGACCGAGCACACCGAGACCGAGCAGGCACCCGGGAACGAGCAGCCCGACCTCTTCGCGCGGCGTCCGCTCGACGAGTTCGTCTCCGAGTTCGAGGATCAGGCCCGGACCTTCTTCGGCGACCAGTGGCCCGAGCTCAAGGACAAGTTGCTCGCCGAGGTCGATCTCGTCACCCTGCACCAGGAGCTCAAGGGCCTGATGTCGGGTCAGGAGCTCTCCGTCGAGCTGGTCGGGCCGGCCCTGCTGGGCAAGGACGGCCTGACCGGTCTGCCCGGGGACATCGCGGACCGGGTGTCGGGCGCCGGCCAGAACACCGCCGGAGGGCCGGGGGCCGACCAGCGCACGACCGGTGGTGGCCTCAACCGCCCGAGTTCGGTGATCACCTTCAAGCGGGCGACGATCGACACGATGGCGCCGGTGGACGGGCTGGGGGAGACCGAGTTCAACGTCGGTACCGGCACCTCCCGTTCTCGTACGGAGCAGGTCGTGAGCAGCGACACGCTGCAGGTGCCGCTGCCGGCCAGTGGCAACGGCTACAAGGGCACGGGGACCGCGGGTGCCACCGGCGGCGGGCAGTTCGGTCGGGACAAGGTGCGCCTGAAGGGCACCGGTGACGACCTGGCGCTCACCAGCAAGATCAAGTCGGCTGCTGCCGTGCTCTTCGACGGTACGGCCAAGCTGCAGATCGAGTTCCGTCAGACCTCGCGGTTCGGTGTGGTCAAGACCGGTGGTGGCGACGCGCAGGCCACGCTGGGCTTCCGCACGATCATCGACGCGGCGGAGACCAGGATCGCCGATTCCACGGACGCGGCCGGCGAGCCCATCGCGCCCCCGGTCTTCATCACGCACGAAGATCCGCCGCGCGTCGTGAACGAGCAGCCCCAGAACGAGCAACCCGAGATCGAGCAGGCGCCGATCGGGATGAACCCGAACGACGTCGAGCTGACCCAGCTGTCGGCTGCAGCGTCGTCGGCCTCGACCCAGCACGTTTCGATCGAGGCCGACCAGGCAGGCGAGGCCAACCAGGCAGGCGAGGCCGACGAGGTCGTCGCCACGTACCCGAGCCCGCCCAAGCAGCTGTGGACCAGCACGCCAGAGGGCTGGGACTACCCGACGACGGAGACGGACCCCGGCCTGCCCGACACCACCACCGTCCGCGACCTGCGGGACATCGCACCGCTCCACTCCCGCCTGGACGCGGTCGGCCCCGGTCTGTTCGGCGGGGAGGAGGCGTGGCGCGAGGTCCGCGCGGAGATCCTGCAGACCTTCTCGCACTCGGCCGTCTCCGCCCATCTGACCGCGATGACCCGCGATGTGGCGCTGCGCACCCAGGAGGTGACCGAGGGGCCGTTGAAGGACGCGCACGTCTCGGTCGTCGCCCGGGTGCGGGAGATGAGGCACATCCGGCCGCAGGGCACTGCCGACCTCAACACCGTGCGGGAGAGCAGCACCGTCGAGTCGGAGCGCCGTCTCCTCTCGGACAGCAAGAGCCTCCAGGGTGTGGTCGGCGGCAAGGTCCTGCTGCACGAGGAGGCGCCGACGGAGGAGGCGGCCAAGCCGTTCAAGGACACCCTTCAGATCACCCCCTCGGTCAGCGGCGAGGTCCGCGACCGCGACGGCTGGCGGGCCGGCGAGTCCACCAAGAGCTACGCCAGCGGCAAGTTCCGCAGCGGCCAGGAGCTGTACGACTCCGAGGTCGAGCTGCGGGTGACCGTCACCGCCGGTGGCCGCACCGTGACGTTGGACCCGTTCCGCCTGCACGCCGAATTCGGGCTGGAGCACAAACTCACCGTCGCCCACCCGGAGGGTGCGGAAGGCCAGGGGACGAACGGCGTCTTCACCCGTCGGGTCACCGCCGAGCCACCCGCCCCGGCCGCGTCCGCGGTGGCTCCCCCGGCGCGGTTGGCCGCGGGGCGGATGGGGCAGTCCGATGTGCTGGTCGGCCTCGGTGCCGGCGAAAGCAGGGTGCTGAGCACCGTCAGGACGGCACTGGCACCGCTGGGGAGGCTGCCGGAGGACCTGGCCGGGCGGCTGGCCCAGCGGCTGGACCCGTTCGCGCTGAAGTCGCAGCTGGGCCGACTGAGTCGGGGCGGCGAGATCAAGGTGGCCGTCGACCACGGCGGCTGGAGCGGCGAGGTGGTGGTCAAGGCCCGGCTCGACAACCTCAGGCACCAGGAGGAGGTCACCGGCTTCGAGTTCGAGCTCGGCAGCCAGCAGCGCACCTCGGTCGGCTTCACCTGGGACAAGCTCACCCGGATCCGCAAGAAGCTCGCGTTCAAGGCCACGGTGCCGCACGCGAGCGTCAGCGCCGACTACACCCGCACCTCGGACTCGGTGCGGGGGCTGAGCGTCGACCGGACCGGCGGCACCGGCAGCCGGGCCAAGGCCGTCGAGGTGGCCGACCTGTTCAAGGGACAGGCGAACTTCAGCGTCGAGTTCCGGCCGAGCACGCGGAGCCGGCTCCTCGCACCGAGGCGCCCGAACGAGGTGCGGGAGCCGGTCGCGGTGACCGCCACCATCGCGGTGCCGCACCGGGATCTGACGCGGAGCGACCAGCTGACCGACGCGGACGGCGCGAACCTCGCCCCCGAGCTGAACCACCGGTTGGGCTCCTCCGACATCGTCGCCAGGGTCTTCGCGCACACGCCGCTGGAGCGGGGGCCGGTGCGGCAGCTCGCGGGGGAGCTGGACGGCATCGCCTCGCGGACCGAGGCGCCGGCGGTGCGGCTCGCGGTGCAGCGGCTCACGGGGGACCTGAACGGAATCGCCGAGCGCGTCGAGGCGCTGGCGGGGCAGCGTGCGGTGCGGGAGTTCACGCGAGGGCTGAGCAGGCCTGCCTCGGCCGCCGAACGGCTGGCGGTGGAACAGGAGGCGCGGCGGAAGGCGCGCCAGGAGGTGCGGGCCCTCGGAGAGGCGTTGACCGGGCTGGACTCCCGCGCCGGAGGGCCGACGGCGCGGCACGAGGCGCTGACGGTCCTGCAGCGGCTGAAGTCGATCGCCTCGCGCATCGAGGAGCCGGCGGCGCGCGAGCAGGTGCAGGGGCTCGTCGACCACTGGAACGAGATGCTTCCGCGCACCGAGGTGCAGGAGCTCACGCGGGTGCTGAACGGGATGGCCTCGCGCACCGGTGTCCCGCTGGAGCGGCGTGAGGCGCTGACGGTCCTGGAGGGGCTGAACCGGATCGCCTCGCGTCCTGAGGCGGCTGAGGCGGTGCAGGGGCTGATCACCCACTGGACCGAGACCATCACGCGCACCGAGGTACCGGCCGGGCAGCACGAGGCCAAGGTGGTCGTCGACAGCCTGGAGTCGCAGGGACGCAAGGTCCTCGGGTCCCGCTGGCCGGGGATGGCGAAGAAGCTGACGGAGGAGCTGGACTTCGAGCGTCTGCACTCGAAGCTCAAGTCGATGACGGCGGGCCACGAGATCCTGGTCGAGCACGGCGGGGTCAAGGCCTGGGTCTCGGCGGACATCACGGAGCTGAGGGAGAAGGGCGCGGCGGGGACGGCCGAGTTCAACCTCGGCACCAGCGCCCAGACTTCGCTGACCAGCTCCGACGGTGGGACCAACACCGGTGGCGGCAAGGGCAACTCGATCACCGTCGGCGCGCAGGGCAGCGGTGACCCGCTCGGGATCGCCGTGGTCGGCGGCAGCCTGACCGGTGCGTGGGGCACCGACCACCTGGAGCAGCAGAGCTCGTCGGGCGTCACCGGCATGGCCGTCAAGGCCAAGTACCCGGCCGGCGTCCTGGGCGGCACGGTGCGCCTGAAGATCCGGTTGGAGGGCAGGCCGCTGGTCAAGGTGGCCGGCACGGACCAGGTGCTCCCGGACTGGGTGCGACGCTCCCAGGACCGGCGCTCCCGGGCCGACCAGGCGCCGCCGGGGAGCGTCTTCGGTCAGGTGCGCAAGGCCGTCGCCGACGGTGCCGAGTGGGTGAAGGGCGCGGCCGCCGACGGGGTCGTGCGGTTCGGCTACTACAAGCGCTCGCTCATCACCACCGAGCTCGGCATCGACGTGCTCACCGAGACCTCCCGGGTCACCGGGGCCCGCGACCGGCAGCAGGAGGGGCAGGCCGGGCAGCAGGACGGTGTCGAGCTGCCCGACAAGAACGTCCAGGTGCCGCCGGCGGAGGTCTTCGGCGACGGCCTGCGCAACCTCGACGTGCTGCGCTGGCTGGAGGACTCCTCGGGCGTGCAGGACGTGTTGAGGTCGTTCGGGCGCGACTTCTTCGGCGAGTCCACCTGGGACAAGATCCAGGGGCTCGCCCGCAACGCGCAGAGCCACGCCATGCTCTCCTCCCAGTTCGGCCCGGCCACCCGGGGCCACGCCCGCCCCGAGGAGCGTGAGGCGCCCGTCGAGGGTGGCGAGCAGCGCGCCGCCGGGCAGGACCCGGCCATCGGCCAGCAGATCGCCACCCCCTCCTCGGGCCACCGCAGGCTGGTCACCGACACGGACGTCACCGCCTCGATCAAGGTCGTCGAGCTGGAGTACACGGGCGACAACAACAGCGCCCAGCTGAGCCCCGCGAACGAGAGCTCCAGCGGCGGGCAGCACATCCGGCTCGACTGGTGGCAGCTGGGCGGGCAGGTGCAGGGCGGGGCCCAGTTCGACCTGCGCGGGGGCAACGAGGCCACCGCGCTGGGCAGCGTCGGCTTCTCCCAGCGCTTCCGCGAGGGGCCGGCCGCGGCCACCGGCGGCAGGACCGTGGCCAACGCCAAGTTCCCGAGTCCGATGGCCCGCTACTCCGGCTACGCGCAGGTCGAGATGACCTTCAAGGAGGGCACCAGGACGCGGACCGAGCGCGGCCTGGTGCCGATCGAGCTGGAGATCCCGAAGACGGACACCCGGCTGGTCACGGTGCCCGGTCACCGCACCATGTCCTTCACCGCGGAGGACCCCGGCGGCGCGGTGGAGGCCATGGCCCAGGCCATGCGGACGGCGAACCAGCCGAACGGGGTCCACTGGCTCAAGGACCCGTCGATCGACGAGGCCGGTCATCGCGAGACCGCGGAGGCGATCGGGCACATCCCGCCCGACGAGGACCACCTCACCATCGCCTACCACGCCACGACCGACAACGGCGCGCCGACCTGGCGCGGCCGGCCGCAGCTGCCGGGTGAGTTCGCCGAGGCGCTGCTCGCCCTGCACGGCCCGGACGTCTGGGACGGGCGCCCGCTGCGCTTCGTGGCCTGCGGCGTGGGCGCGGGCAACGCGCGCTCCTACGCCGCCGACGTGCTGAGGGAGTTGCAGAAGCGGCGCCCGAACGAGGTGTTCGAGGCCGACGTGCCTTCCGGACCGGTCTGGGTGATGAGGCCGGACCCCGTCAGCGGGCTCCCGAGGCCCATGGTGGTGGCCGAGAACGTCGGCTTCGACGCCAACGGCGTGCCGCGGGTCGACCAGCGGGGGGACTGGCTGCGCCTCTCGGTGCCCGCCAACGGCGACCTGGTGGTGACACCGCTCGTTCGCGCGGCGGATCATCTGCAGCCCGCCGACGAGGCACATCCGATCGTCGACCCCGACCCCGCGGCGACCCGCTTCGGCCGGGGTGGTGCCGGCCACCCCGGGCCCGGCGAGGCCGGTCAGCAGGGCCCGCCCCCGCCCCCGGAGCACCCCGGAGCCGGGACGTCCCAGGTGGCGCACCCCGCGCCCGCCCAGCCCGGTGCGCCCGGGCACCACCCGCCCGTGGTTGCGCCCTTCCAGCACCTGACACCGGATCAGACCAGCGCGCCGCACGAGGTGCAGCAGCGGTTCGACGAGGTGCGGAGCCTCACCTTCACCTCGAACGGCACGACCTTCGACGTCCCGTTCGAGCACCCCGAGGAGGGCTGCTTCAACCGGGCGCACCTGATGGCCGAGCACCTCACCGGTCAGGGCGTCTTCAACAAGAAGATCTTCGCGACCTACCGGACCGGCACCACGGCGCAGTGGGTGCAGGGCCTGAGGGTCGACAGCGGCCATGCCAGGGAAGCCCTGCCGGACGCACCCGGGACGATCGTCTGGGGCTACCACGTCGCGGTGGTCGTCTACGAGCGGGACGCCGCCGGCAACACCGTGGAGCTGGTCCTCGACCCGTCGGTCGACCGTGAGCGCCCGCTGCCCACGGCCGAGTGGATGCAGGCCATCGGGGCCGGTGGGGGCGAGCGGATCGGCGAGTCCCACGACGAAGCGGTCGCGAGCCTGCAGCGGTTCGCCCAGGACCACCCGGACGGCACCGTCGAGGGGTACCCCCTGAACCGGCCGACCGTCTTCACCACCGAGAACCACGTCTACTTCAGGCCGGTGCTCGACCACGCGGGCCAGACGCAGCGGCTCTACCACAGCATGGCGGACGCCAGGTTCGAGTGGGACATCCGGGGCCGCGCCGCCACCGAGCAGGCCGCGCGAGAGGTCGAGATCAGGAGGCTGGTGCGGACCGCCATCACCGCACCGCCGGTGGTGCTGCGCGACAGCGGCCTCCAGCCCTTGACCCTCGTCACCACCGACACCGCGCGGTACGCCCGCGATGACGACGACTCACGGCCGGTCGCCGCCACCACCACGCTCCAGAACCGCCCGCTGCCGGTGCCCGGCAACCTCTTCGACGCGCAGGGCGAGATGGTCCCGCCGGGCGCGAACACGCTCTACGGTCCGAACGGCGAGGCCCTGCGGCCGGTCGCCGTCACCAGCACGTTCTTCGACAACCGCGGTGACCCGCTGCTGCCGGCCGCCGCCACCACGCTGCTCTTCGACCATCACGGCAACCCGCTGCGGCCGGCCACCACGACCGCCACGACGTTCTACGACACCCACGGCGTCCCCCTGCTGTCCACCGCCGCCACCACCATCGTCTACAACCGGCACGGCGTTCCCATCGAGCCGAGCGGCACCAGCACCGCCTTCCACCAGCCCGCCGGCGACCCGCCGGCCGGCGGGGTCCTCCAGCCGCCGGTGGCCACCGAGACCGAGGTCCTCGACCTGATCGGTACCGAACTGCCGCGCACCGCGGGCACCCTCACCACCCACGGCGCGAACGCCACCACCGTCATCACCCATGCCGCCGCCGCTTCCGACGGCTCCGTCCCTGGTGCTGCCGCCGCCGGCACCGCCGCCCAGCGGCGGTTGTTCGCCCGGGTCGACGACAGCTCCGGCCTGCTGGGCAGCACCGAGCCGCCGACCACCACGATCTACGACCGCCAGGGCAACCCCCTGCTGCGCGTCCAGGTCGTCTCCAGGGTCCACGGCGTGCACGGCGGCATCGTGCGGTCGACCAGCACGGTCTACGGCGAGCAGGGCCACCCGGCGCGGTCGACCACGACCGAGTACGGCGACCAGGGCAACACGGAGCAGCAGACCGTCACCGGCTACGACCCGCTGGGCAATCCCGTGCAGTCGACCAGCACGGTCTTCGGTGAGCACGGCAACACCGTGCGCTCGACCGTCATGGACTTCGACGCGTACGGCCCCTCGCAGTCGACCGTCACGGAATTCGGCCAGCACGGCGCTCGCGTGCAGCTGACGGTCACGGCCTTCGACCAGTTGGGCAGCCGGCAGCGGTCGACCGTCACGGAGTTCGGGCCGCAGGGCAACACCGTGCGCACGACCGCCACGGAGTTCGGGCCGCAGGGCAACACCGTGCGCACGACCGCCACGGAATTCGGCGAACACGGCGGCCCCACGCAGTCGGTCCTCACCGAGTTCGACCAGCAGGGCAACACCCTGCCGCTGACCATCACGGCCTTCGACGCGCAGGGCAATACCGCGCACACGAGCGTCGTGGTCCACGACGCGCAGGGCAATCTCGTGCAGCTGACCTTCACCGCGTACGACCAGCAGGGCAACGCCCTGCCGCCGATCACCACGTTCTACGACGAGCACGGCAACGCCCTGCCGCCGCTCGGCGACGAGCCGATGGACCTCGCCTGGCTCGACGAGCTCGACCTCGCCCAGCCGGGGGCCGGCATGGACGTCGACATGGGTGACGCTTCACAGCACCCGTCCGCGCAGGCCTCCGAGCAGACCGGGGTCCCGTTCACCCATGACCAGGACGGCCCCGACTGGAGCCACCCGGGTCCGCGTCCGGTCACCCCGGCGCAGTGGCGCGCCCGCCGCGGGGCGGCACCGTTCGCGGTGCGCCACACCGAGCGGTTCCAGCCGGGCATCAAGAAGGTCGAGCCGGGCGCCAAGAGGGTCGAGGAGTTCCCGCCGAAGAAGCTGGACGGGCGGATGGTCTACGTCCGCAACACGGTGCGCCGGATCCAGGCGGACGACGGGCGCTGGGTGCGCAACATCTCGTTCCACCTGCCGGTGAGGTTCGGCACGGGGATGTCGCGCGAGCGGCTCCAGGGATTCCAGGAGCGGGTGCGGGGGCTGGTCGACCGGCACCTGAACGTCGGTCATCTGCTGCCGCGCTCCGGCGACCAGTTGCACTTCGACGTCTCCTTCAGCCACCTCCCCGCGCACCGGGAGGCGATCGAGCTGACCGGCACGCCGTCATCGAGCGGCAAGGGGCCGGGCCGGGCCGACCAGCACCACCTGGACCTGGCGCACAGCGACGCGGTGGTGCTGCACGAACTCCTGCACTACGCGGGCCTGACCGACGAGAAGCAGAGCGACCTGTCGCTCTTCCGCAGCACCGATGCGAAGTCCTGGCCGAGCGGGCTGATGGCGGACGTCGTCACCGCGCCCACCCAGGCACTGCCCCACCGCTACCTCGCCGACATCGAGACGCTCAGCGAGGACGGCTCGGTCCTGTACGACCACCCGCTGACCGCCGAGGAGGAGCGGCCGCCGGTCGACCCCCTGCCGCCCGTGGACCCCCTGCCGCCCGGCGACCAGGAGCCCGAGCACCCCGCCGCGCAGGCCCCCGGTGACGACGACGAGCCCCACATCCCCGGCACCTCCGAGTTCCAGTTGGACCCGCCCCCGGTCGCCGGGCCCGTCGCGCACCCCGCGACGCACCCCGTGCAGCCCCCGCACCCCGCCGCGGCCGTGGTGCGGGGCATGCTGCCCGCGGCCGTGCGCGACCTGGCCGCCGAGCTGCACCGCACCTTCGGCACCGAGCCGCTCGACCCCTCCCGGATCTACGTCCTGCTGGACAGCCTCGACGGCGACCCGAGCAACGTGGCCGTGCTGGAGCGCAGGTACCGGAGCGACTTCGGCACCTCGCTGAGCCAGACCCTCTTCGAGGCGGCGCACCAGGGCAGGCTGGGGGCCGATCCCGCGGTGGCGCAGCAGAGCGTCTCCGACCTGCTCGGGCTGACGCACACCTTCGCGCTCGACGGGCTGCGGGAAGTGCCCTCGACCGACGCCGAGTTCGCGGCGCTGGCCGGCCACATCCACGCCGCGATCACCGCGAGGGACCAGCACGGCCTGCTCGGGCTGATCCGCCCGCTGCGCCGCGACCTGCCGGTGCTGTGGCGGCTCTCCGAGACCTACCAGAACCTGCACCACACCTCCCTCTCCGACCACGCCCAGGGCGGCTTCCCCGACGCGTTCCTGCACTCCTACCTGCTCGGCGGCGAGGCGCTGGAGCGCCAGGTCCTGACCCGGGCGCAGGCCGACGACGTGTTCCAGCGGATGGCGGACCTCCACTTCACCGACCAGCACGGCGTCACCAGGCCGGTTCCGTTCGACCACCCCGAGACCGGGTGCGCCGACCGGGCCCACCTGATGGCCATGCACCTCACCAGGCTGGGCGTCGCGAACAAGAAGGTCTTCGTCAACCTGCTGCGCTCCGACGGGACCGGCCTGACGGCCCAGTCCGAGCACGCCGAGGGCGCCCTGCCCGGTGCGCCGCTGCCGGTCGAATGGCGCTACCACGTCGCCGTGGTCATCCAGGTCGAGCACGAGGGGCAGGCACCCGACGAGATGGTCATCGACCCGTCGCTCGGCACCGGGCCGCTGACCACCGCCGAGTGGCTGGGCCTGATGGGCATCCAGCCGCAGGACACGATGAGGGTCGGGGAGAGCTACCAGGAGACGCTGGCCCACCTGCAGGCCGTGGCCGAGCACAACGTCCTGGCGCTCGACAACTTCGTGATGAACGGAGGGGACTACCAGCCGCTGAACACGGAACCCGACACCGGCTACCTCTTCGACGTCCCGACCGTCTTCACCACGGAGCGGCACAGCTACAACAGGCCGTGGCTCCAGAACGGTCTCCCCGGCCGGCGCGAGGCGGACCTGCGGGCCGCCGACGAGTACTTCAGGACGGTGGGCGTCCAGACGGCCGAGGCACACGCGCTGGAGGCCGAGCGCCGGCGCGACGAGCGGGCCCAGGTCGAGGCGGACTGGAACGGGCTGCAGGACTTCCTCGACCAGCTGGAGGCACCCGCGCAGCAGCCGCAGCAGCACCAGGAACCGCAGCCGCAGCCGCAGCCCCAGTCGCACCAGGAACCGCAGCCGCAGTCCCAGCCGCACCAGCAGCTGCCCGGCGCCTACCAGTTCGCGCTGCCGGAGCGCGACAGGACCGTGCCGTACCAGCACGATCACGAGCTGTTGGACGACCTCACCGGCTCGACCACCGTGCCGGACATCCGGGAGCTGGCCCCGCCGGGGCCGCTCGGCACCGACCTGTTCGGCATCCTGGAGCCGGGCCCGGTGCCGGCCTTCCTGACCGATCCGGTGACCGGGAGGGCCTACGACTACAGCGGCCTGACGGCTGATCAGGTCGTCCACTTCCTGGACCGGATGGACATGGTCGCCGGAGGCCCGCACGCCGCCGTGATGGACCCGGCAGCGCCGGAGTGGCAGGTGGATCCCGGCAGCGCCAGTACCGTCCACGAGCGGCAGAGCGCGAACTGGGCGCCGGGCTCCGAGGTGCCCGCGTTGACCTCCCCGCGGGTGGAGATCCCCAAGGTCGTGCACGCGATCTGGTTCGGCCCGTTCCGTGAGTACGGGCCCTCGGGCAGCTTCTGGAACAAGTACGGGGACGCGGCGGAGCGGCTCCGAGGCGAAGCCTCCTTCGTGCTCTGGACCGATGTGCCCCGTGAGCGGTTCGAGGCCGTGCGCGATCTGACGGAGGAGCCCGCGGATCCCCTGCAGGCCGACGCCTGGTGGATGCTCGGCTGGGCCCAGGAGAAGGGCATCCGCCTGGTCAACCCGTTCGAGGTCTTCCACAGCGAGCGGCCGATGAGCCTGCACCGCGAGGTGCTGACCGAGCTGGCCAAGCAGACCGGACCGGGCAAGGCCGCGGCCAGTGACGCCTTCCGGCTGGTGATCGGTGAGGAGTTCGGCGGTCTCTACAGCGACGGCGACAACGAGATCACCGGTCTGGACGACCTGGTGGGCACCGCGCGCACCGAGGCGGCGTTCGCCGTGCACGCCAAGGCCGGTGAGGGCGGCAAGGTGGGCACCTTCGGCAACTCCGCCTTCGTCGCCCCCAAGGGGCACCCGTACATCCTCGCGCTCCGCGACGAGTTGCGGGCGAACTACGACAAGAAGCAGACCGAGCTCTACCACGAGACGCTCCCGTGGATGCACAAGGCCTTCCACATCAACCCGCAGATGAGGGTCCGGCGGAACTCGGTGATGCTGCGGACCGGCCCGGAGGCCGTTCCGTCGGTGGCCAAGAAGCTCGGTTATGCGAGCGCCTTCGACCTGCCCGCGCTGGACCAGACGAAGATCAGCATGGAGTCCGACGGCAGCTGGCTGGACCCGGAGGACTTCGAGGCCCCGCGGGACTGGTCGGCCCAGGAGACGCTGGAGTTCACCCAGCGCGTGGTGCACACCCTGGTCCGGGACCTGTACAACCGCGACGGCGACCTGCACCTGACCCAGGTGCACACCGCGATCTCCCAGCACCCGCAGCCCGAACTGGTCTGGCACGCCGCGCTGAGCTACCTGGCGGGGCGCGAGGACCTGCGGGAGCTGGTCAAGGGCGTCACGCTGACCCGCAAGGAGAGCCAGGGGCCCGACCTCGTGGTCACGCTCCCGGCGAGCGTCGCGCACCTGCTGCAGCTGCACGAGGACGGGCCCGCGCCGATCGGCCACGACGGCGGCTGGTGGCTCTCCGAGCAGTCGGTGCCCGCCAGGCTGCTCGCGCCGGAGCCGACCCCGTCGCACGAGTTCGGTCCGCTGGACCCGGCGGAGCACGTCGGCCTGCCGCTGGCGCACTTCGGCGGCCCGGCCAACGGGCGCTGGATCAGCAGCTCCTCGGGGTCGCCGGAGGGTGACGAGGCGGTGCGCCAGGTGTTGGCGCACCTGCCGGTGCGCGAGCACACCTTCATCCTCGCGATGCACACCGACCCGAGGACCGGGGTCCCGATGCGGGACGGCCGGCCCCTGCGGCCGGAGGACCTGGCGGCGATCCTGGTGCAGTTGCGCAACGACAAGGTGTGGAACGGCACCGACCGGCTGGAGTTCGTCTCCTGCGGGCTCGGCGCGACCAACGGCCGGACCTATGTGCCGCAGGTGCTGGCCGAGTTGGCGAAGCACGGCATCCACGTCGGGGCCCGCGCGGCGGACCAGCCGGTCTGGTTCCTGCCGAAGGTGGACGGTACGGGTGATGTGCTGCCGGGCGGCGAGGGCCACCTGGTGTCGGCCGCGATGGTGGGCCGGGTGGGCTTCGGTGCGGACGGCCGGCCGGCGATCACCCCGGACGGGCACTGGCTGGAGTTCGACAGTGCCACCGCGCCGGTGCGCGAGGTCGCGCAGGAGCTGCCCGCCGGCTACCGGCACGCGGCGCGGGAGGAGATGACCGCGACCGGGGGTTCGCCCAGCTTCGCGGAGGCACCTGACCAGCACGAACCGACGGACTCCGGGTCCGCGTGGGGGTCCGGGTCCGAGCCGGACCCCGAGGCGGATTCCGCATGGGACTCCGATCCTGACTCCGATCCTGACTTCGAGCCCGAGATCCCTGGCACCGTGCAGTTCCAGGCGGGCCCGCCACCGGCCGGCGCCGCCCCCGCGCACCCCGCGGTCGCCCCGGCACCGGCCGAGCGGCTGATGCTGCCCGCCGTGGCCCGGGACCTCGCCGGGCAGCTCCACCAGTTGCTGGGCCGATCGCCGCTGGACACCACCGCCGTCCACCTCCTGCTGGACAGCCTCGGCGGCA
This sequence comes from Kitasatospora sp. NBC_01287, assembly GCF_026340565.1. Lineage (NCBI taxonomy): Bacteria > Bacillati > Actinomycetota > Actinomycetes > Kitasatosporales > Streptomycetaceae > Kitasatospora > Kitasatospora sp. NBC_01287. The sequence continues at coordinate 2,345,351 of NZ_JAPEPB010000001.1, read as the reverse complement.
GCCGGGGGAACGCCGACCAGCTGGAGGCGGTCCACCGGGAGCTCCACGGCAGTTCACTCACCGAGCGGCTGGCGCGAGCCGCGCAGGACGGGGAGTTGGGCTCCGATCCCGCCCAGGCTTGGGACTCGGTCTCCGAACTGCTCGGGCTGACGCACACCTTCGCGCTCGACGGCCTGCGCGGGGTGCCGGTCAGCGATGCCGACCACGGCGCACTGGCCGGACACCTGCACACCGCGATCGAGGCGCGGGACCGGGGCGACCTGCTCCGCCTGCTGCGCCCGGTCCGCCGCAACCTGCCCGTGCTCTGGAAGCTGTCCCGGACCTACGAGGGTCTGCACGGCAGGCCGCTGGCCGACGCCGCCCGGGAAGCCCTGCCTGAGCTGCCGTTCGTGCACTCGTACCTGCTCGGCGCCGAGGCGCTGGAGCGGCCGGCCCTCACCGGGCCGCAGCTGAACGAGGTCTTCAGGGACATGGCCGCGCTCCAGTTCGTCAACGAGCAGGGCGTGCTCACCCCGGTTCCCTACGACCATCCCGAGACCGGGTGCGCCGACCGGGCCCACCTGATGGCCATGCGCCTCACCGAGCTGGGCATCGCGAACGAGAAGGTCTTCGTCAACCTCAGCGGCCCCCACCACGCGCTCACGGTCAGTTCGGCGAACGCCCATGGCGCCTTCGCCGGCGCGGAGCGGCCGGTCCAGTGGTGGTTCCACGTGGCGGCGGTCGTCAAGCTGGAGCGGGCGGACGGCGGAACCGAGGACAGGGTGCTCGATCCGGCCCTGGCCAGGGGGCCGTTGACCCGCGAGCAGTGGATGAACCTGATGAACGTCGATCAGGCGCAGCTGCACGACATCGGACACGGCCTCCAGGCGGTCGGAGCCTACCTGCAGGGCGTCAAGGCGCGGGGTGAGGCCAGGAACGAGCAGACCGGGTACCCCCACGGGGTTCCGGTGACCTTCACGACCGAGCGCCATGCCTACGGCTTGCCGTGGATCGACAACCTCACTGCCATGGGGCACGACTTCCAGGCCGCGGAGGACTCCTTCCGCAGGGAGGGCGTGCGTGACCTCGCGGCACATGCCACAGAGGCCGAGAGCCGCCGGCTCGGCCGACTGGTCAACGAACTCTTCCCCGAGATGGCGAACGAGCTCACCCCGCAGCCGAACGCCGCGAACCAGCCGCCGCCGGGCGGCCCCGGGCCCGCCCCGATGGCCCTCGGCCTCGACATGAACGGGGTTCTCGACCTGGGCCCCGGGGTGGACGAGGACTTCGACATGGGTGGCGGCCTGCACCTGGGGACCGGGGCGGCCGAGGACTTCGACATGGACGGGGGCTTCGGCCTGGGCCCCGCGTTCGACTTCTCCAGCCTGGACCTCGACATGGGTGCCGACCTGGGCCCGGAGTTGGACCTGGGCTTCAACCTCGACCTGAACCAGGGCTCCGACCAGCAGGGCGGGCCACTGCCCGACGCCCACCACTTCGGTCCCGCGCAGCCGCAGCCGCACACTTCTGCCGAGCACCCGGCACCCGTCCCGCACCCGGCACCCGTCCCGCACCCGGTGTCCGCCCCCGCCGAGCACCTGACCGCCGAGCTGCTCGACTCCGTCCACCACGACCCCGCGTCCGGAGCGCACTGGCTCGACGACCCGTCGGCGTCCCCCGCGGACCGGGAGCGGATCGCGGCCACCCTGGCGCGCTTCCCCGCCGACGAGCGCTTCTTCACCCTGGCGATGCACACCGGCGCCGACGGTCGGCCACGCTGGCGCGGTGCGGCTCTTGAGCCGCACCAATTGGCCGACCTTTTCGTCGAGTTGCACGAGAGGAAGATCTGGGACGAGGACAAGCCGCTGCAGCTGGCGTCCTGTTCGCTGGCCAGGGGCGGTGAGGACTCCTACGCCGCCGAATTCCTGGGCGAGTTGCACCGCCGGCTGCCCGGCCTCGACCTGCGGGCCTACGTCGCCGACGGGCCGGTCTGGTTCGTGCCCAAGGCGCTCGGGGAGCACGGGGTCGAGCCGAGCGGACCGGGTCACCTGGTGGTGGGCAGCACCGTCGGCTTCGACCGGAACAACCGTCCCGTCCTGGTCGAGGGCGGCGGCTGGCTGCGCCTGTCGATCGCCAAGGACGCGCCCGCCGAGGCGAAGCCGGAGGTCGAACGGCTCGGCGCCCACCTGCTGGTCGACGCGGACCCGGAGCCGAAGGCGGCCGCGGCACCGTCCGGCTACCGGGTGCGGCACACCGGACGGGCCGTGCAGGAGGAGCCCACGCACCGAGGAGACCCGCACCGACCCGCCGTCGAGGACGAGAGCCTGCGGATCGAGCAGATCCTCTCCGGTGCCCACTCCTTCGCCGTCGATCCCCCGGAGAGCCGCCTCCTGGCGGAACTCGTTCCGATCGCGCTGCGCAGGAACGAGGTCGACTCCACCTTCGCCGCCGTGGGTCTGCTGGTCGGCGACCGCAAGTGGATCGCCCCCGAGGACTTCAACAGCGGCCCGAAGCAGTTCCCGGGGGTGACGGACGTCGCCGGGCACAACGCGGTGTTCAAGGATGACAAGAGCGAGGAAGGAACGCGGCAGTGGAAGGAGCAGGAGAACAAGCTCAAGGACTTCACGACGTACCAGGACGCCGTCACCTGGGGCAAGGAGGTGGTCGTCAAGACGTGGACGGCCGCGGGTAAGTCGGAGACGGAGCTGAACTCGTCGAGGGACGTGCTGCGGACCCAGGTCAAGGATGCCGAGGTGCACGCGGTCGAGGCGGCGTACGAGAAGATGGCCGAGTGGGGCTACCCGAGGTCGGGTGATCCGGACGTGGCGGGCGTGCTCGCGGTCTTCTCCAACCGCGGCACCTGCGACAGCTGCAAGGCGGTCATCGACGGATTCCAGAAGAGGTTCCCGAAGATGATGCTCATGGTGGGCTATGAGAAGAGCACGCCGAAGAAGGTGTCGAGGAACGAGCGGGAGATCACGCCGGCGGGTGGGACGGACCCCCTCAAGATGTGGATCAAGTACGGCTACTCGGACGCTCAGCCGTTCTCGACGGACACCCTTACGAAGACGCCGAACGGGAAGGACATCCTCTTCAAGAGGATCCCGGGCGAGCTGTCGGCCCAGCAGCAGCTCGAAGGCTGGCTGACACCGATTCTGCTCAAGAGGCTGGACACGTTCGCCGAGGAGTTCGGGAAGGAGAAGCCGGCCGGCACCGAGACGGACTTCGCCGACGCGTTCGTGAAGAAGCTCGGTGACACCTGGGGGATGCTCGCGCCGAAGAAGCCGGCGACGGAGGCCGAGCAGAAGGCGCTCAGGGCCTGGTACAAGGCCAAGCGAGCGGCCGCCCTCGTGGCCAAGTGACCGCGTCCCGGTGCCCGCGCCCCGCACCCCCGGGTGAACCCGGCCGGGGCCGCGGGCCGTCGGTCGAAGTGGGAGAGCAGCCGAGCGCGAGGGAGTGGACGGTATGGCGGAGACGACAGTGGGTGGCTTCCGGCTCGCGGCGGTGTTCGACAAGGTCGACCCGGTGACCGGGCCGGCCTTCGAGCGGGACCATCCGCGGCTCGCCGACGGCCCCGAGCGGGCGGTGGTGGCGGACTACCTGCGGTCGGGGCCGCACGTGCTGATGACCCCGATGCTGATGGACGACGTGCTGGACCCCGAGCGGCGCGGGGTGGTGCCGATGAGCTACCGCACCGACGGGGAGTGGATCTGGACCGACACCATCGCGTACTACCTCGACGAGTACGGCCTGGCCCCGGAGTCCGGGCTGCTCGCGCACATCCGGGCGCAGGGCGAGGGGCCCCGGGCGGAGCCGCCGTACGAGGTGCTCGAGCAGGCGGTCGCGTTCATCCTGACGCCGCCGGAGCCGGCGGGCGAGCCGGTCTGGAACGTGGGGCAGGAGCAGGGCTGAACCCTGCCCGCGTCGCCGTCCGTCACTCCGGGCAGGAGTGTTGTCGAGGGCAGGGGACGATGGTGGGCGAGGAAGAGCGCGGCGCGGGGGAGCAGCCGGCGCGCGGATACCAGCTTCCCGAGGTGAGCTGGGCCTTCGAGGAGGAGGCCGAGCCGGCGGCGGAGCAGGAGCGGGCACCCGGGCAGGAGCGGCAGCGCGAGTCCGAGGGGGCCGCGCGGACCGCGCAGGCCGAGGCCGAGGCCGCCCGGAGCGGGTCCGGGGCGTCGGCCGCGATCGGTGCGGCCCCCGGGCTCGCCCCCGCACTGCCCGAGGCCCCGGTGCCCCCGGCGGGTCCTGCCGCCGCGAGCACCGAGGCCACCGCGCACGCGGAGGCGGCCCGGCTCGAACTGGCCCGGATCGAGAGCGCCCAGACGGAGGCCGCCGAGGCGCTGGTCGCGACGGCCGAACCGGCTTCCGCCGCCGCCGGGGCCGAGGCGCGCCCGGGCCGGATCTCCAAGCCCATGATCGCCACCGCCGTGGCCGTCGGTCTGGTGCTGGTCGGGGTGCCGCTGGGTCTCACCCAGCTCGGCGGCGGCCCCAAGCCGCCGCACGGGCCCGCCCAGGGCGGTGCGCCGCTCGGCTACAGCCAGCAGGGACCCACCGGCGGCGGCAACGGCTTCGTGCCCGGCTTCGACGCGCACGGCGACACGGGCGGCGCCCCCGCCGCGCCCGGTTCGACGCCCGGCGCGGTGGCGCCGGTGGCGGCCGACGGTTCGACCTCGCCCAGCCCGTCGAGCCCCGCCACGCCCGCGGCCGACCAGGGCGGTGGGTCGGGCAGCTCGGGTGGCACCGCGTCTTCCGGGCACTCCCCGACCCACCCGGCCGGCGGTTCCGGCTCCGGTGGCTCCAGCGGTGGTTCGAGCGGCGGTAGTTCCGGTGGTTCGAGCGGCGGCTCCGGCTCCGGTGGCTCCAGCGGTGGTTCGAGCGGCGGTAGTTCCGGCGGTTCGGCCGGCGGCTCCGGCTCCGGAGGCTCCAGCGGCGGTTCCAGTGGCGGCAGTTCCAGCGGTGGCGGTAGCGCCCCCCAGCAGCCCGCGCCCCCGCAGCAGCCGGCGCCGCCCACCACCGCGGCGGCTCCGCAGCTCCCGCCGCAGGGCCCCGGACCCGCGATCCCGCCGACGACCCAGGCGCCCGCCCCCGTGGTCGCCGTGGCCGGCCCGTTCTGCGGCGGCAGCGGCGTGAGCTTCAGCCAGAACGGCTGGTTCGACCAGGGCGACTCCGGCTGGAAGAGCAACTCCGGCGGTTGGAGCAGCAACGGCTGCAACGGCACCTACACCTCGATGCCGATGTCGGGCGACGCGAACAAGGACATGGGCAACTCGGTCGTCTGGAACTTCAAGCTCAGTTCGGTGAGCAGCTGCGACCTGGCCGTCTTCATCCCGGGCAGCGGCGACGTGAAGCAGGTCGGCGGCAACCCGACGTACTACACGGTCAACAACGGCGGCGGCGGGATCGGCTCGTTCTCGATCAACCAGGTCGGCAACCGGGGCAAGTGGGTGGACGAGGGCAAGTTCGCCTACAACGGCTCGCTCTCGGTGACGATGCACGACCGCGGTCTGGACTGGTCGGGCAACACCAAGACCTACGCCCACCACGCCGCCGACGCCATCCGCGCCACCTGCACCTCCTGACGCCCTCCTCCTGCGATCCCTGCGATCCCTGCGATCCCTGCGATCCCTGCGATCCCTGCGATCCCTGCGATCCCTGCGATCCCTGAAGTCCCTGAAGTCCCTGAAGTCCCTGAAGTCCCTGACCCCCCGCAAAAATGCCCACCACCAACGAAGGGAACCCCTGGCCATGTCGCGCCCGGTGCTGACGGTCTGCGCGGAGCAGCGGGAGTCCGGCTCCTACCGCACGATCGGTGACGCCCTGCAGGCGGCCCGCAGCGGCGCGGTGATCTCGGTGCGCCCCGGCCGCTACGAGGAGAACCTGGTGATCACCAAGATGGTGACCATCACGGCCGAGGACGTGCGCGGCAGCGTGCGGATCAGCCCGCGGCGCGGGGCGGTGGTCCAGGTGGTGGCGGAGGCGGTCCAGCTGACCGGCCTGGTGCTGCACGGGCAGGACGACGACCTGCCGACCGTGGACGTGCCGCGCGGCCAACTGGCGCTGCAGGACTGCGAAGTGGTCGGCAACTCCTGGACGGCCGTGCTGACCCGCCAGCAGGGCGCGCTCGCCATGCGCGGCTGCCGGGTGGTCAACCCGGCCGGCGCCGGGCTGGTGGAGACCTCCACCGGCACCAGCGTGATCGAGGACAGCGTGATCGAACACCTGGGCACCTCCGCCCTGGTGATCGGCGAGAAGGCCAACCCCACCGTGCGGCGCTGCGTGCTGCGCGACGCGCGCGGCAACGGCGTCTGCGCCAACGGCGAGGCCCGCGGGGTGATCGAGGACTGCGAGATCTCCGCGACCGACAAGCCGGCCGTCGCCCTGGAGGAGCACAGCACCACCCGCCTGCTGCGCACCGAGATCCGCGACAGCGCGCTGGGCGTCTTCCTCAGCTCCTCCGCCCGCACGGTGCTGGAGGACTGCACGGTCAGCGGCGTGCGCGGCCACGGGATCGCGCTCTCGGGCGGCACCGACCCGCTGCTGCGCCGCTGCCGCACGCTGCGCACCCAGGGCCACGGCCTGCACATCGCCGGCCGGTCCCAGGGCACCTTCGAGGACTGCGAGGTGACCGCCGCCGCCCAGGTGGGCATCTTCGTCGGCGAGTCGTCGGGCCCCACGCTGCTGCGCGCCACGGTGCGCGACAGCGGGGCGGACGGCGTGGAGCTGGCCGGGGAGAGCACCGCCGAGTTCGACCGCCTGGAGGTCTACGACGCGGCGGGGGTGGGGATCGTGATCCGCGAGGGCGCCAACCCGCTGCTGCGCCGGGTGACGGTGACCGCCGCCGCCGGCCACGGCGTCGAGGTGCTGCACGACGGGCGGGGCCGGCTGGAGGACGCCACCGTGCTCGACTCGGGGCAGGCCGGGGTGCGGATCGCCGACGGCGCCAACACCTACCTCGGCGGCAGCACCGTGCGCGGCAGCGGTGCCGCCGGGATCTCGGTCGGCGCCCACGGGATCGCCGGCCTGCGTGACTGCGAGAGCGCCGACAACGCCTACGACGGCGTCAGCGTGGAGCGGGACGGCGAGCTGACCTGCACCAGGACCCGGCTGCGGGCCAACCGCCGGCACGGCCTGCACCTGCTCGCCGGCTCCCGCGCGACCCTGACGGACTGCCAGTTGACCGACAACACGGTGGACGGCATCCGGCTGGAGTCCGCCGAGGCGGTCCGGCTCAGCGACTGCCTGGTCGCGGAGAACCAGGGCGCCGGGCTGCGGCAGAGCGAGCCGAGCGAGCGCCTCGCGGTGGAGAACCTGCAGAGCCGCGACAACCGCTCCACCGACGCGTACGGCACGGCCTCGGCCTCCGTCGCGACGGCGCAGGACGGCGACGGCGGCGCCGAGGACCCAGAGGGCACGGAGGCCGCCGCCCGGGCGGCCAGCGAGGTGCGGGGCCCGCAGGCCGTGCTGCAGACGCTGGTCGGCCTGGACGGGGTGAAGGAGCAGGTCGCCACCCTGGTCAACCTCAACAAGCTGGCCAAGCGCCGCGAGCAGGCCGGCATGCCGGCCCTGCCGATGAGCCGGCACCTGGTCTTCGCGGGCCCGCCCGGCACCGGCAAGACCACGGTGGCCCGGCTCTACGGCGCGATCCTGGCGGAGCTGGGCGTGCTGCGCAGCGGCCACCTGGTCGAGGTGGCCCGCGCCGACCTGGTCGCCTCGATCATCGGCGGCACCGCCCTGAAGACCACCGAGGTGGTCAAGGAGGCCTTCGGCGGGGTGCTCTTCATCGACGAGGCCTACACCCTGTCGGCCGGCTCCGGCGGCGGCACCGGCCCGGACTTCGGCCGGGAGGCGATCGACACCCTGGTCAAGCTGATGGAGGACCACCGCGACGACCTGGTGGTGATCGTGGCCGGCTACGAGGCCGAGATCCGCGAGTTCCTGGCCTCCAACCCGGGCCTGGCCTCCCGGTTCAGCCGCACGGTCGAGTTCGAGAACTACAGCACCGAGGAGCTGGCCACCATCGTGGAGATGGCGGCGGCCGGCCACGGCTACCAACTCGCCGAGGGCACCAGGGAGGCGCTCACCCTGCACTTCGAACGGATGCCCAGGGGCGCCGACTTCGGCAACGGCCGGGCCGCCCGCAAGGTCTTCGAGGAGATGGTGGACCGCCAGGCCTCCCGGCTCGCCGGGCTGGAGAGCTTCGACAACGCCGACCTGGCGCTGCTGGTGCCCGCCGACGTGGGCGAGGAGACCGCCGCCGAGCTGGCCCGCGCCGCCGCCGGCATCGAGGAGCCCGAAGGACCGGGCCTGCTCGACCAGTTGCGCTCGATGGTCGGGCTCGGCGAGGCCAAGCAGCAGGTCGAGGACCTGGTCAACCTCACGGTGCAGACCCGCCGCCGGGTCGAGGCCGGCCTGCCCGCCCCCAAGATCAGCCACCACCTGGTCTTCGCCGGCCCGCCCGGCACCGGCAAGACCACGGTGGCCCGGCTCTACGGCGAACTGCTGGCCGAACTGGGTGTGCTGCCCACCGGCCAGCTGATCGAGACCGCCCGCGCCGACCTGGTGGGCCGGTTCATCGGCCACACCGCCCAGTTGACCCGGGACGCCTTCGAACGGGCCCGTGGCGGGGTGCTCTTCATCGACGAGGCCTACACCCTGACGCCGCGTGGGGGCGGCAACGACTTCGGCCAGGAGGCCGTGGACACCCTGATGAAGCTGATGGAGGACCACCGGGACGAGGTGGTGGTGATCGTGGCCGGCTACCAGGAGGAGATGAGCGGCTTCCTGGCCTCCAACCCGGGTCTGGCCTCCCGGTTCTCCCGGGAGATCAACTTCGGCCACTACGCGGACGAGGAACTGGTCACCATCGTGCGCCTGCAGGCCGAGTCGGCCGGCTACAGCTGCTCGCCGGAGACGCTGGCGGCGCTCGGCGAGCTGTTCGGCTCGGTGCCGCGCGACCGGGCCTTCGGCAACGGGCGGTTCGCCCGGCAGACCCTGGAGAGCATGATCACCCGTCAGGCGGGCCGGCTGGCACGGCTGGACGTGGCGGACCTGGCCGAACTCAGCGTGCTGCTGCCGCAGGACATCCCGGTGCAGCGGATCGGCAGCCTCGCGTGAGGTCCGCCGGCGCCGCTGGTCGGCGGGCCGCCACCGCCGCACTGCTGGCCGGCGGCCTGCTGCTGCCGGCCGGCCTGGCGCGGGCCGACGCCTCCGTCCCGTCTTCGCAGTCCTCCTCCCCGTCGTCCCCGCAGTCCCCGTCCTCGTCCTCGTCGTCCTCGTCGTCGTCATCGGCGGCGGGCGACACCCTGCCCGGCGTCAGCCAGTTGCGCACCGACCAGAGCGGCCAGCAGCCGGCCTGTCTGCCCGCCTCGGCCAAGAGCAACCAGCTCACGCCCTGGGCGCAGACCTTCCTGCGACCCGACCAGGTCTGGCCGTTGAGCCAGGGCGCGGGCGTGACGGTGGCGGTGCTCGGCTCCGGCGTGGCCGACGGAGCCGGTCTGCTGACCGGTCGGGTCGACTACGCCGCCAAGCTCACCGGCGGCGGCGACCCGGCGCGCGACTGCGTGGGCCACGGCAGCTTCCTGGCCGGTCTGATCGCCGCCGACCAGCGCGGTGACACGGGCTTCGCCGGCCTCGCGCCGCGCGCCCGGATCCTCGCCGTGGGCGTCGCCGACCCCACCGGTGCCACCACCGCGGACCTGCTCGCCCAGGGGATCCGGGCCGCCGCCGACCGCGGTGCCCGGGTGATCGACGTGGGCGTGACCGTTCCCGCAGGCAGTGACGCGCTCCTGGCGGCGGTGCGCTACGCGGTGGGCAAGGGCGCGCTGATCGCCGCCCCGGCGGCGGCGGACGCCGTGCCGCAGGCGGCGGGCGCCTCCCCGCCGCCGCCCGCGCCGGTCTACCCGGCCGCCTACCCCGAGGTCCTCGCGGTCCGCGACCTGGGCCCGGGCGGCATCCTCCCGCAGAGCGGAGGGGCGGCGGTGGGCGGCCGGGTGGACCTGGCCGCCCCCGGCGACGCGGTGATGAGCGTCGGCCCGGCGGGCGGCGGCTACTACACCGGGGCCGGGGCCAGCTTCGCGGCGGCCTTCGTGGCGGGCTCAGCCGCCCTGGCGCTGGGCTACCGGCCAGAACTGACGGAGCCTCAGTTGGCGCGCCGGTTGGAGGCCACCGCCTATCGTTCGGCGGGCGCGGTGCCCGACCCGCAGACCGGCTACGGCTCGGTGGACCCGGTGGCCGCCGTCACCGCCGTCCTGCCGGACCAGTCCGCAGCCCCGTCCCCCGCGCCGTCCGTCACCCCCGCTCCGTCCCAGCGGCTCGTGATGCCGCCCGTGCCGCGGGCCTCCGCGGCACCCCGCCAGGCGGGCACCGTGGCGCTGGGCGCGCTGGCGGTGATCGTCGTCGCGGGCGTCGGTGCGGTGGTGGTGCCGCGCGGGCGCTCCCGCGGCTGGCGGCCGCCGGCCCCGGGCGCCCGGCGGGAGTTCGACGAGGACGGCTCCTGAGGAGTCCGCCGGGTGCGGTGCGGCGGCCGGGGGAGCCCACCCCCGGCCGCCGCACCGCTCGCGCTTCAGTTCTTCCGCCGGCTCCCGAGCCCGTTCCTGTTCCTGTTCCCGCTCCTGCTCGTGTCGGGGGAGCGTGCCTACCAGCCGGTCGGATGCCAGGTGCCGGTGCCGCCCGGGTGCTGGTGGGCCATCGACTCGCCGACCAGCGCCGCCAGTTCCAGGCAGGCCTGCCTGGCCTTGGGCCGCAGCCGCGCCAGGTCCAGCTCGTCGGCCGCCGCCAGGTGGCCGTCCGCCGGGAGCAGTACCGCGCCGCGGCAGCGGGTGCGGAAGTGCGCGGCCAACTCCTGTGCGGGCAGCGGCCGGTCACCCTCGGCGAGCTGACCGGGGCCGGTCGCGACCACGGTGACGCTGTCGCGGACCAGCTCTCCGTGCCCCTGTGCGACCAACTGGTCCAGCAGTGCCGTGGCTCCCCTCGCGCCGGCCACCGAGGCGCTCGCGCAGACCACCAGTTGGTCGGCGAGTTCGACCGCCGCGCGTCGCACACCGTCCGCCGCCGTCCCGGCGTCGCTGAGGATCACCGGGTACTGGCTGCTCAGGGTCGCCAGCACCTGCCGGTAGCCGTGCTCGTCGAAACCGTGGCTCGGCGCGCCCGGCAGCTCGGCCAGGACCTCCAGGCCGCTCGCCGCCCGCGAGGTGAACCGGCGCACGTCCTGGTAGGTGCCCAGCGCGGGCAGCACCGCGAGCAGTTCGGCGAGCGTCCGCGTGTGCTCGCGCCGCACCCGGTGCCCCAGCGCGACCGCCTGCCCGCCGCCGCCATCGGGGCCGCCAGGGCCGCCGGGGCCGCCGGGGCCGGGCACGGCGAGGTCCAGGGCGATCACCCGGTCGGGTCGGTGGGTGGCCAGCAGCGTGCCCAGGGCCAGGGTGGCGGCGCTCGGCCCGGTCTGCGCCGCGTGCCCGAGCACCGTGATCCGGTGGCAGCCGGCCAGCGGGGTGCGGATCCGCTCCAGCAGGCGCCGCTGCTCCTCCTGGCTGCCGGCGAAGGGCAGTCGCAGGGCGCGGGGGCCGCGCGGTGCGGGGCGGCGCAGCAGCCGCTCGGAGTTGAGCTCCAGGGCGGCGGCGTGCCCGAGCCCGCGGTCCGGGAACGGGACCACCCGCCCCGGGGCGGCAACCGGCGCGGCAATCGGGGTGGCAATCGGGGCGGCAACCGGGGCAGCCAGGCTCGGCGGGTCGGTGGGCGGCGCGACAGCGCCGGGCACCGGGGCACCGGGCGGCAACTGCACGTAGGGCGGCAGCTCCAGGTGTGGCGGCACCCCTGGTACCGGCAGCCCGGGCAACGCCGCCCCTGGCAGTGGCAATCCGGGCAGTGGCAATCCGGGCAGTGGCAATCCAGGCATCGGCAGCCCGGGTTCGGCCGGCGCCTCGCCCGTCCGGAGCAGCGGCAGCACCCGTTCCGTCGGCGGGATCAGCACCGTGCCCAGGGGATCCAGCGGCGTGCGGTCGAGCAGCGGCACCGGGGCGGGCCAGCTGAGCGGTGTGTAGTCCGGTGCACCGAACGGTTCTTCGTCCGGCCCGGGGCGCAGCGCACCCAGCACGCCGCTCGCCCGGCCCAGGGGCGCCGCCGTGCCCGCGAAGCTGTCGACAAGAACCGTCACGTGTTCTCCCGGTTTTCGGTCCGTCCCACCACCCCCGTCCAGTCAGGGATAACGGCCTCCCGAACCGGCCGGGTTCAGCCGCCGACCCACCTGGCACCTGCTGAACCCGGTTGCCACCCGGTACCGTCCCTCCTGGGTGGCACTCCCAACCGGGTGTCATGACAGGTAGACAGGTCGGGCCCTTGCGCGGGCGGACGTCCCGCCGTGGGACAGGGGGAGAGGCACCAATGTCCCGGGACGGGGCGGCACACGGGCCGCAGCAGTTCATCGCGTCCCTGCTGAGACAGCCGCCGGAGAGCCGGCCGGGTCCGGCCGCGCTGCCGGTCCCGGTGGCGTCGGCGGCCGAGGTGATCGACGTCGCGCGGCGGCTCGCCCTGCTCGGCCTGCCCGACGAGCAGAGCCAACCGACCCCGCCGCCCGAACTGCTGCGGCTGGCGATGGCCCTGGTGGTGGACGAGCACCCGTCCGCCCCGACCTGGTCACCGGCCGACCGCGGCACGCTGGGCGCCTGGGTCGCGCTGCTGATCGCCCGCCGCGGCGAGGACGGAGTGCAGCACCTGATCCGTGCGCTCAACCTCGACTGAGCCACCGCACCGGCCCCGCACCGGCCCCGCACCGGCCCCGCACCGGCCCCGCACCGGCACTGATGCGAGCCGCACCGGCCCGCACGGGTACTGACGCGAGCCGCACCGGCCCGGTTCCGGGTCGCGCCAAAGCCGCCCCGCCGGACGTCAATGCCGCGCGGTCGTGCAGTGCTGTTGGTGCTGCTGTTGGTGCTGACGTTGGCGCCGGCATTGGCGCTGACGTTGGCGACTCGTTGGTGCGACCTTGGCGCGGCCCGGCAACGTATGAGTAGCGAGGTCGGGAAAGCCCAGCCCGGCCTCGCGAGGCCGCTCGTCGGCCCGCACCGAGACCCCGCCGGATCAAGAGGTAGTGCGCCGTGTCCACACAGCCAGTCGCCCCGTCCTCCGCGCCCTCGGCCCTGCCGCCCGCCACGGCCGAGCCCGCCGCGCGTCCCACCCTCGACCAGGAGACACTCGCCGAGCTCTACCGGTTGCACGGCGGCTACCTGCTGCGCGCCCTGCTGCGGGTGACCAACGGTGACCGCGGCAAGGCCGAGGACATCCTGCAGGAGACCCTTCTGCGTGCCTGGCAGCACCCGGAGGCGATCTCCCGTGGGCCCGAGCACAGCCGCCCCTGGCTGTTCACCGTGGCCCGGCGGATCGCCATCGACCACTTCCGGATGGCCGCTGCCCGCGCCCAGGAGGTGGCCGGCGAGATGCTGGAGGACCGCCCGCTCGCCGAGGACCCCTACGAGCAGGTGCTCGCCTCCCGGGACATCAGCCAGGTGCTGGACAGGCTGCAGCCGCACCATCGCGAGGTGCTGGTCGAGCTGCACCTGAAGGACAGGTCGGTGGTGGAGGCGGCCGAGCGGCTCGGGGTCCCGCCGGGCACGGTCAAGTCCCGCAACTTCTACGCGATCCGGGCGCTGCGTCCGGTCCTCGCGGCGCAGCACGAGTACGCCCCCGCGGTGCGGTCGGCCGACCGCACCGCCCCGGCCGCGCCCACACTGCCCGGTACGGCGGCCTGACGGACCGTCGATCCGAAGACCGTCGATCCGAAGACCATCGACATGCCAGACCGTCGGGGACACAGATCATCGACCTGGCAGATCATCGAGTGCCGGGGTATTGACCTGGCAGGCCATCGGTCGGTCGGTCGGGTGGTCGATCGGTCACGAGGTCATCGATTGCCGAACCATTGGTCACCGGACCGTCAGCGTGCAGACCGTCGGCCGCCGGGTCCTCGATGTAGAGGCTGTCGACAGTCTGACCATCGACTCCTGGATCATCTGCTCCCGGATCATCTGCTCCTGGTCCATCTGCTCACGGACCGTCGAAACCCGAACCATCGAAATCCCGACCATTGGTCGAGTGAACCATCGGCACTAGCACCGTCTGTGCCCGGACCATCGATCAGGTGGACCGTCAGAACGCCTGCGACTGCTCCCCGGCCGCCGGGGAGAAGCCCGCCCGGCAGCTCAGCGAGTCCTCGATCACCGCGAGCAACTCGCTGACGGCGCCTGCCAGGTGGCAGTGCAGCCGGTAGAGGCCGACGGCCGAGCGCAGGTGCTCGACGGCCTCCGGCTCCCGACCCTGGGAGAGCAGGAAGCCGGCGTAGGACTGCTCGGCGATGGCGTGCAGGTGCAGGAACCCGGCCTCCCGGCAGGTGGCGAGCAGCCGCGACCAGAGCGGCTCGGCCGCTTCGGCGGAGCCCAGTGCGTGCAGGGCCTGCGCCTCGGTCAGCAGCGACCAGGCGTGCACGATCGCGGTCGGCCGGTCGGGCAGCAGCGACCTGGCCTCGCGGGCCTGGCGCACCGCGTCCTCCAGGTCGCCCGCCATCAGGCTCACCGCCGCGGCGTGCCCGAGCGCGTAGCAGAGCCGGCGGCGATCGCCGGCGGTCTCGGCCAGTGCCACCGCCGTGCTGGTCAGCCGCGTGGCCTCCACCGGGTCGCCCATGATGGCGGTGCCCAGCGCGAGGGAGACCAGGGCGCGTACGTGCGCGAAGCCGTCCTCGGGTGAGGTGTCGGCGACCGCCCGGCGGGCCGTCCCGACCGACTCCTCGCGGCGTTCGAGCCCGGTCAGGGCGCTGGCCAGGGTGCCGCGCAGCAGCGCGGTGGCGATCCGGTCGCCGCACCGCGCGGCGGCGCTCTCGCCCGCGCGCAGGCAGCTCAGCCAGTCGGTCAGCAGGCTGGACCCGTAGTACAGCGGGCTCGACAGCAGGGCCAGGCGCCAGGCCCGTTCGGGGTCGGCGGTTCCGGCGGCGGTGACCAGCGCGCGGACCGTCGGTTCCTCGTCCCGGAACCAGGCGAGCGCGGAGCGGGCGTCGACCGCGTTCGGCAGTGCCGGTGGCCGGTGGGCACGTTCGCCGTGGCCGTCCTGGCCCGGTTCCAACTGCTCGGCGCAGTGCCGGGCCGCCTCCAGGTAGTAGTCCAGCAGCCGCTCGACGCTGAGCCGTTGGACCTCGGCCGGCTGCTCGCCGAAGAGCTCCACGCCGAACAGCCGGATCAGGTCGTGCCGGCTGTAGCGCCCCGGGCTGCCTTCGGTGAGCAGGTGGTGGGCGGCCAGTTCGGCCAGGGCCCCGCCGGCGGTGGCCGGGTCGGTGCCGAGCAGCGCGGCGCCGGCCGGGGCGTCCACCTCGGGACCCGGGTGCGCGGCCAGCACGGTGAGCAGGCCGGCCGCGTCGGGGGAGAGGTGACGGTAGGTCAGGGCCAGGGTGGTGCGGATGCTGACCGCTCCCTGGGTCTCCAGGGCGAGCAACCGGGTGCGCTCGTCGGCCAGCTCGGCGACCAGGTCGGCGATCGCCCAGTCCGGCCGGGCGGCCAGCCGGGAGGCCGCGATCCGCAGTGCCAGCGGGAGGTGGTCGCAGAGGCCGGCAAGTTGCTGGGCGGCGGCCGCCTCGGCCCGTACCCGCGCGGGGGTCAGGCCGCGTTCGAGCAGCCGCAGCGCGTCGCCGTCGGGCAGCGCCTCCAGCCGGATCAGGGCCGCGCCCTCGGTCACCACCAACGCCTCCAGCGTGCTGCGGCTGGTGATCACGGCGGCGCAGTCCTGCCCGCCGGGCAGCAGCTCGGCGACCTGCTCGGCATCGGCCGCGTTGTCCAGCACCACCAGCAGCCGCCGGCCTTCGGTCCGGGTGCGGTAGAGCGCGGCGCGGCCGGACCGGTCCTCGGGGACGGCGGACTCCGGCACGCCCAGGGCGAGCAGGAACCGGCCGAGCACCTCGGCCGGGTCGGCCGAACGGGCCGGGTCGAAGCCGCGCAGATCGACGAAGAGCTGGCCGTCCGGGAAGCCCGCGGCCACCTGGTGCGCCCAGCGGATCACGGTGGCACTCTTGCCGGCCCCGGCGGGGCCGACCACCAGCGCCAGTCCGTCACCGGTGCGGTCCGGCCCGCACTCGCGGTCGAGTCGGCGCGACTCCTGCGCCCGCCCGACGAAGCCGGCCGGCTGCCGGGGCAGCTGCCGGGGTGCCGGCGGTTCGACGGTGTCGGGCGCCGGCGCTGCCGCGGGCAGCTCGCGCGGCAGCGGCCGGCCGGGTGCGCCGGCCCGCTCGCCGGTCCACCCGCCGGTCCACCCGCCGGTCCGCTCGCCGGTCCGCTCGCCGGTCCACCCGCCGGTCCGCTCGCCGGTCTCGTCGTGTCCGGCCGTGTCGGGGTGTCCCTGCGCCTGCGCGGTAACCTGCCCCGTCGCGGCTCCCGGCCCCGGCGCCGCTCCAACGACGGACGTTCCCATCCACCGGGACCCGCCCGTGCGTGCGCCCGGCGGCCCGCCCGTGCGTCCGGCGGACCAGGTGGGCTCCTCGGACAGCACCTCCGACAGCGCCGCCCGCAGCTCCGGGCCGGGCAGCAGGCCTAGCTCGCGGTTGAGCAGCGCCCGGGCGTGGTGGTACACCGTCAGCGCGTCGGGGGACCGCCCGGCCTGGTGCAGGCAGCGGACCAGCAGGGCCACCACCGCCTCCCGCAGTCCGTCGGCCCGCACGCTCTGCTCCAGCGCCGGCACGGCCACCGCTCCGGTGCCCCGGCGCAGCCGCAGCTCGGCCCAGGTGATCAGGACCTTGGTGCGCGCCTCGTCCAGCCGGCTCGCCAGGGCCCGGCGCAGCTCGGTGTCGGGCAGGTCGGCCAGCGCGGCGCCCTGCCACAGGCTCAGTGCCTGCTCCAGCAGCCCGATCGCCTCGCCCTGCCGGTCCTCGTCGCCCGCTCGGGCCGCCGCGGCCGCTCCGCCGGCGGATGCCGTGTCGGCCTGCTGGTCCTGCTGGGCGCCGGCTGCCCGCTCCCCGGCGAGGGCGGCCAGCGCCTCGAACCGCAGCGCGTCCACCTGCTCGGCCGGTCCGCTGAGCTGGTAGCCGGGCATCCGGGTGTGCAGGGTGAACGGGGTGCCGGCGAGCACTTTGCGCAGCGCGGCGACGTGTCCCTGCAGCGCCGCCTTGGCGCGGGCCGGCGGCTCCTCGCCCCAGAGCAGCTCGAAGAACTGGTCCACGGCGACGACCCGCCCCTGACGCAGCGCCAGCAGGGCGAGCACCGCGCGCCGCTGGGATCCGGGCAGCACGACGAGCCCGCCGGCCGCGGTCCGCAGCTCTACCGGGCCGAGCAGCCGGATACCCATGCGTCCCCCACAGTCGCCCCCCACCGGTCGGGCTTGGTCGTCCGACTGCAGTGTAGTCACGTCCGTCGGCCGCACCAGGCCCTCATCAGGGCTTCGACCTGCGCAGATGAGAGTTTCACGCCCCGTTGTGGGGTTGCGGGTCCGGCACGCCTTATCCTCGGACGGGTCGGTCGGTGGGCCCGACCGCACAGGGGTGAGCAGGGGGGCGTGCATGCGGATAGACCTGCTCGGCGCGGTCACCGTCCGGTACGACGATGGCGCGGACGCCACACCCACGGCCCCCAAGCGCCGCGCGCTGCTCAGCGTGCTGGCGGTCCGGCTCGGTCGCGTGGTGCCCACCGAGCAGCTGATCGAGCTGGTCTGGGACGGCAACCCGCCGGCGACCGCCCGTGCCGCCCTGCAGGGCCACATCGCCGAACTGCGGCGCCTGCTGGACGACGGCCTGGTGCTGACCACCCGAGGCGCCGGCTACCTGCTGACCGGCGACCGGGAGCAGGTGGACGCGCTGCGCTTCGAACGCCTCTGCGCCGCCGCCGGCCTGCTGTCCCCCGGCGGCGGTGATCCGGCCGCCTTCGCTCCGGCCGCCTTCGCTCCGGGCTCCTTCACGTCGGGCCCGCTCGCCCCGCCCGCCCCGCTCGTCGCTGCTTCGCTCGACCCCGGTGCGCTCCACCCCGGCCCGGTCGGCGCAGCTCGGGCCGCCGGGGCCGACGACCGCGCGCTGCCGCTGCTGCGGGCGGCACTCGACCTCTGGCGCGGTGCGGCCCTGACCGACTGCGGTTCCACCCTGCTGCGCGAGCGGACCGCGCCCCGCCTGACCGACCTGCGGCTGCGCGCCCTGGACCAGCTGGCCGACGGGCTCTGCCGGCTGGGCCGCGGGGCGGAGCTGATCCCCGAGCTCACCGAAGCCGCGCTGGCCCACCCCACCCGGCGGCAACTGGCCGCCCGACTGCTGTCCTGCATCGAGCAGGCCGGCCCCCGGGAGGAGGCACAGGCTCTCTTCGACCAGGTCATGACGGGGCTGCCCGCAACGCCGGGGTTCACCCCGCACGTCGCCAGTGAGCGGCTCGGCGGCAGGCCGTCGCCCACGGTGCCGGCGGTCTTCCCGCCCTCGTACCCGTCCCCGACCTCGCCCGTGGCCGCCCGGCGCGCCGGGTCACCGCCCGTCGTCCCCTTCGCTGCGGCCGCCCCCGCGACCCTCGTCAGGCCACTGTCCGCTGCCCCGGTCGCCACCCCGGTCGCCACCCCGGTCGCCACCCCGGTCGCCACCCCGTTCGTCGCCCCGGCTGCCGTGCCGGTGGCCCCGGGGCCGCGACCGGTGCCGGTGCCGTTGCCGTTGCCTGCGCAACTACCGCGCGGTAGCAGGCGGTTCGTCGGCCGGGTGGCCGAGCTCGAACGGCTGGACAGTGCGATCGCGCCGGGTCGGGAGGCCCGCCCGATCCTGATCACCGGGCCGGCCGGGGTCGGCAAGACCGGCCTGGTCCAGCACTGGGCCCAGCGGGTCGCCGAACGGTTCCCGGACGGCCAGCTCTACGCCGACCTGCGCGGCTTCGACGAGACCGAGCCGCGCGACCCGGGCGAGGTCCTGGCGGAGTTCCTGACTGCTCTCGGGGTGCCCGCCGGCGCCGTCCCCGCCTCGCTGGATGACCGTGCGCGGCGCTACCGCGAGCTGCTGACGGGACGTCGTCTCCTGGTCGTGCTGGACAACGCGCGCTCCTACGAGCAACTGGCCCCGCTGCTGCCCGACCCGCCCGCTGACGCCCTGCTGACCGATGCCCGAGCGGCCGACCTCCCGCCGGCCGACCGCGCCCCCGTGCCCGCCGCCCTGCCCGCCCCCGTGCCCGTCGCCGCGCCCGTGACCGTGATCACCAGCCGCGACCGGCTCGGCGACCTGCTGGTGCACGAGGGCGCCGTCCCGTTCCCGCTGGAGGTGCTGACCCGCGCCGAGGCCCTCGACCTCCTGGCCCGGCTGCTGGAGCCGGCCCGGGTGGCCGCCGAACCGCAGGCCGCCGTCGAGCTCGTCGAACGCTGCGACCGGCTGCCGCTGGCCCTGCGTCTGGCGGCCGCCCGGCTGGCCGCCCGCCCGCGCTGGGCGCTGCTGGACCTGGTGTCGGAGATCTCCGACGAGCAGGCGGGCCTGGCCTCACTCTCCTTCGCGGGCCGTGGCTCGCTCGGCGTGGCGGCCACCCTCAACCTGACCTGCCGGGCGCTGCCGGCCCCGGCTGTGCAGCTGTTCACCATGCTCGGCCTGCACCCCGGCGCGGTGATCGACCCGCCGACCGCCGCCGTCCTCGCCGACCTGCCGCCGGCGGAGGTCCGCGGCCTGCTGGCCCAGCTCGACGCGGCCCACCTGGTGGAGGAGAGCGCTCCCGGCCTCTTCGCCCGGCGCGACCTGGCCCGCGGCTACAGCGTCCAGCTGGCCGCCGAACTCGAATGCGAGCAGCGGCTCGCGGCGATGGACCGGATGATCGACCACTATCTGGCCGCGACCGCCGCCGCCTGTGCCGGCCTGCGCACCAGCGACGTGCTGCCGGTCGAGCCCGCCCTGCCCGCGGCCCTGCTCCCCGGTGGCGGCCTGCTGGGCGCGGTGCTCCCCGAGACGCTCTCCGCCGGGGCCGGCCTGCCGTCGCAGGCCGGCCCCGCGCAGGCCGGCCCGCAGGTCACCCCCGCGCAGGCCGCCGACTGGTTCCGCCGTGAGGAGCGTGCGGTGCGCGGCGTGGTGCTCTGCGCCGAGCAGTACGGTCGGTCCGCCGCGGCCTGGCGGCTCGCACACCAGGCCGGGGTCCTCTACGACCAGGTGGACCACAGCCGCGCCGACTGGCGGATCACCGCCGAGACCGGCCTGCGGGCCGCCCACGCGTGCGACGACCCGGCCGCGCTGGTCCGGCTCTCCACCGACCTCGCCGCCGTCCTGGTCGACCAACGGGAGTTCCGCGCCGCCGCCGAGCACCTGGACCGGGCCCTCGCGCTGGCCGACGAACTCGACGACCCGACGGAGCGTCACCGCTGCCGCACCCGGCTGGCCGAGGGGTTGGTGCGGGCCGGGCGCTACGACCGCGCGGTCCCGCTGCTGACGGAGCTGGTGGCCCGCGCCCGCTTGCTGGCCGACACCCGGGCGCTCGCCCGCGTGCTCGCGGGCCTCGCCGGGGCGCTGCTGGCCACCGGCGCCACGGAGCCGGCCCTGGCCCATGCCGACGAGGCCGTCCGGATCCTGACCGCCCACCCCGACGACCCGGTCCTGGTCCGCGCCACCCACACCCGCGCCGAGGCCCTGCACGCGCTGGGCCGGCACGGCACCGCGCTCGCCACCGCCCGGCTCGCCCTCGCGCTGGGCCGTACCCAGGGCGACCCGCGGGTCGAGTCCCGCGCCCACGCCCTGGTCGCCACCCTGCTGCACGCCGTGGGCCGTACCGCCGAGGCCCAGGCGGAGGAGCGGCAGGCGGACGCCAAGGCGACCGCGCCCACCACCTCCTGACGGCCACTCTGAGCGGCCGGTCGGGCTAAGCGGCGGCGACCGGCACGGCGCGCCCGGTGAGCAGGGACTCCTCGGCGGCCGCCAGCAGGCGCACCACCCGCAGCCCGAACCGCAGGTCGCACGGTGCGACGCCCGCCCGTGCGGCGCTCACGCCCGCGCCTTCGCCTTCGCCCGCGCCCGCACTCGCACCGCCGTCCGCACCCGCACCGGTGCCCGGGAGCCCGCCCGGGAGTCCGCCCCGGACGTCGGCCAGCAGCGCGTCCACCGCGCGGTGGAAGGCGGCGCCCGCACCGGCGGTGGAGCCCGGGGCCCGGGTCACGCCGTGCTCGCCGCGCAGTTCGATGCTCAGCCCGGCCGCCTTCGGCGGAGCCGTCATGCTCAGCTCGGCCGAGCTGGAGGCGCCCCCGGCGTGCCGGAAGACCAGGTACACGGTGTCCCGCGCGCCGGCCGTCGCCGTCACCTGCTCGATCTCACCGAGCACCGGCAGCAGGACCGAGAGCAGGTGGGGGCCGATGTCCCAGAGCGGGCCCTTGCGCTGCCGCCAGGGCGAGGCGGCGTAGGGGCTGTCGTCCGAGCTGAAGACGGAGGCCAGCCACTGGGCGTGGCCGGTGAACCAGGAGCCGACCGCCGCCTGCTCCTCGACCCAGCGGGACTGCCCCTCGTCGAAGCGCAAGGTGAAGAAGACCTGACCGGCCACCCCGTTGCGCTCGGCGGCCGCCAGCACGGCGGCGGCCTGCTCGACCTCCGTCGCGACCGGCTTGTCCAGCAGCAGGTGGCGGCCGGCCTCGGCGGCCCGGACGGCGAGTGCGGGCTGCACGTCCGGCGGCAGCGCGATCGAGACGGCGTCGACGGCGGCGAGCAGCGCGTCGACCTCGGTGAAGGCCGGCACGCCGTGCGCGGCGGCCAGTTCACCGGCGGCCTCGGGCCGTCGGCCCCAGACACCGGCGAACTCCGCCTCGGGGTGTGCCGCCAGTGCCGGAGCGTGGACGCGCTGCGCCCAGGGGCCGGTGCCCAGGAGTCCGATTCGCATGACCGGCAGCCTTTCACACCGAGGCCGCCCGCACCGGACGCCCCTGGCATCCGTCCCCGGCGTCCCCTGGCAGCCGTCCCCTGGCAGCCGCCCCCTGGCCCCCGTCCCCGGGCAGGCGATCCGGGCCCGCGCCGATCGGCCCAGCCGTGGGACAGGGTGACCATCTCATGATCACTTCGTTGGGAGGGCATCAGCCGGTCAGCTCGGCGACCCGGATCCAGCCGGTCCGCCGAGCCGCGTGCAGGGAGACAAGTCGATGCGCGTCGGGTGGACCCGCCCCCAGCCTCCCGAGCAGGCTCCGCACGTTCCCGAGCAGGCTCCACACGCTCCCGCCCCGGCCCCCACCCCCGCCGAACCCGCACCCGAACCCGCACCCGAACCCGCACCCGAACCCGCCTCGGCCGCCGCCCCCACCAGCACCCGCGCCCCCACCAGCACCCGCGCTCCCGGCCTCGCCGAGCGCGAGGCGGCCCTGGTGCGCGGCTACCGCGACCTGGTCCGGCTCGCCTATGTGGCGCTCCCGCCGGGTCGGGACCGGCACCGGCGGGTGCTGCGCAGTCATGCGGTGGTCCAGCGGGCGCTGTCCCGCAAGGCGCCGCCGCCGGTGGAGGCGGCCGCGGCGGACGAGCTCGCCTACCGCGTGGTCCGGCAGGAGGTGGTGCGGCTCGCCCTGGCCCGGCGCCGGTGGCCCGCCCCCGGCCTGCCGCGGGTCTGGGGCCTGCGCCTGTTCCCCGCCGTCGGCGGCGGGGAGGAGCGCGCGTTCGCCCAGGCGCTGGCCGAGGCGCCCGTCGCGGCGCGGGCCGGCTACGGCCTGCTGGTGCTGGAGCGGCTGGACCCGCCCGGCATCGTCGACGTGCTCGCCCGCGCCGGTGCCGAGGAGCCGGAGGCCGCCTGGCGGGCCGCCGCCGAGCTCGACGCGCGCTTCCCGGCCGAGGGGCGGGAGTTGGGCCGGGCGCCGGAGTTCGATCCCTGTACGCTGCACCTCCAGCCGACCGACCTGCTGCGCCGGCACTGGCGGGCCAGGGCCGCCGGGACAGCCGCGCTGGTCGCCGCGCTGACGGCGCTCGCCCTGCCGCTCACCATCGGCACCCACCACGCGCCGGCCGTCACCACCGCGGCCTCCGTCCCGCCCGGCACCACCGGGCCGGGCGCGTCAGGGGCGGGAGCGGCGGCGGAGGCGGCCCAGCGCTCGGCCGCGCTGCTGCGCACCGCCCCCGACGCCTGGCAGCACACCGCGCGACTGGACTTCGACGCCTGGCCGGTCCGCGGCGACCGGAGCGGCGACCAGCGGCTGCTGGGTCGCGCGCTGGCGGCCTGGGCCGACCCCGCGGCCCCGGTCCGCCGAGTCGTGGAGCCGGCGGCGAGCGGGCAGCCGCCCACCGCACCGGCCCGGCTGCTCTTCGCGGGCCGCGTCGACGGCGTCACCGTGGTCGCGCTCTACGGGGAGGGACGGATCGTCCGCTACACCGAGTCGGCCGACGCCGCCGAGCTGGCCGTGGCCCGGGCCGACGACACCGGCATCACCACCGCGGCGGGCCTGGTGCTGCGGCGGTCGCCGACCGGCGCGCGGGTGCTGCTCGCCCCGTGGGTGGAGAGCGCCGAACTGCGTGACCTCACGGCCCCGGACACCCCGGCCCGTCCGGTCGACCACCCCGACGGGGTCACCGCGCCCGTCGCCCTCACCGGCGGCGCCGACTGCGCCCACCGGCCGGTCCTGCAACTGCGCTCCTCCACCGTGGTCGCCGAGCAGCACGCCTTCCTGCTCGCCGACCTGGGCGGTCTGCTGCCCACCCACCTCACCTACACGCCGCCGCCGTCGGCCGGACCCGCCCGCGCGCCGCGCGAGGCCACCGGCCCGGACGCGTTGGTGGCCTGGTCCCGCACCGCCTGCGACCTACTCACCCTGGCCACCGGGGCCAAGGCGGTGAACACCTGGATCTTCGCCGTGCAGCCGCTCCCCGAAGGCCAGGGCCAGGCCGAGTGGGCCTGCGTGCGCAGCGACCGCTGGGACGGCGGCGGCGCGGCCGCCACCGAGCTGCTGCCGGGCGGCGGTGCCGCCGCGGTGCTGCGCACCGGCCGGGCCGCCGACAGCAGGGCGTGCAGCCGCTTCGACCAGAACATCCTGGCCGCGACCTGGTGGCGGGCCCGGTCCGGCGCTGCCTACCTGCTGGTGGCCGGCAGCCGACGGGTGGTCAGCGTCTCCGGGAGCGGGGCGCTGACGCTGCCGGAGACCAAGGTGCCCGCCCAGACCCTCGCGGCGCCCGGCCCCGGCCGGGGCACCGTGGCGGTGAGCGCCCTGCTGGACACCGGCGCCCGGATCGCACCGCTCCCCGGCTGACCTCGCTGCCCGGCCGACCCCGCTCCCGGTCGAACCCGCCCCGGCCGACCCCGCCCCTGGCCGACCCCGCTCGCCGGCCAATGCCGTGGCGGTCGGCCTGGGCACAGGCAGAACCATGGGCAGAAGTACCGCGCTGACCAGGCATACTTTCCCTCGGGACGCGCTCGGTGCAGGGGCCGGCGCGGTGCGCAGCGAGGGGCGTCGGGGCATGGGGGCTGCTGGCATACCGGGGGAAGAGCTCGGCGCGGCGGGTGAGTTCTGCCTGCTGCTGGCCCGGTTCCGGGTGCGGGCCGGTCTGACCCAGGACGACCTGGCCCAGGCGGCCGGGATCAGCCTGCGGGCGCTGGGTGACCTGGAGCGCGGCCGCACCCGCGGGCCGCAGCGGCGCACCGTCCAGGCCCTGGCCCGCGCGCTGCGCCTGGACCCCGCGCAGGCCGACGCCCTGGAGCGGACCGCCAACGCCGGCCGCCCCCGCCGCACCCCGGCCGCCGCGAGCCCGACCGCCTCCGCCACCCCGGGCGCCGCCCCCCGGACCGCCGCTGCCGCCGCCGGGCAGCCCGCGGCGGCGGTGCCGTCCGGGGTGGTGCCGTCCGCGGTGGTGCCGTCCGCGGTGGTGCCCTCCGCGCTGGCGCTCCCCAGGGACATCGCCGACTTCACCGCTCGCGAGGACGCCTTGGCCCGGCTGCACGCGCTGGCCCGGGACGCGGACCCGGCGCACCCGCGCATCGTGCTCGCCTGCGGGCAGCCCGGCCTGGGCAAGACCGCCTTCGCCCTGCACGCCGCCCACACCCTGGCCCCCCTCTTCCCCGACGGGCAGCTCTCGCTCGACCTGCGGGGCATGGCCCCCACGCCGCTCACGCCGCGCGAGGCGCTGGCCCAACTGCTGCGCGCCCTCGGGGTCGCCGACTCGGCGGTGCCCGCCGACACCGAGGAGCGCGCCGGTCTCTACCGGTCGCTGATCCGGGACAAGCGCCTGGTCCTGGTGCTGGACAACGCCGCCGACGAGGCCCAGGTCCGTCCGCTGCTGCCCGGCTCGGGGCCCGCCCTGACCGTCATCACCAGCCGGCACACCCTGCCCGGCCTCGAATCGGTGCACCGCCTGCCACTGGAGGTGCTCGCCCCCGCCGAGGCCGCCGCGCTGCTGGCCCGCATCGCCGGCCCGGACCGGGTCGCCGCCGAACCCGGGGCCGCCGCCGACCTGGCCCGCCTCTGCGGTCACCTGCCGCTGGCGCTGCGGATCGCCGGACAGCGCCTGGCCGCCCGCCCGCAGCAGCGCATCAGCCAACTGGTCCGCCAACTCAGCGCCGAGGAGGACCGGTTGGACCTGCTGGAGGCCGGCGACCTGCGGGTGCGCGCTGCCTTCGCGCTCTCCTACCGCAAGCTGCCCGCGCACACCCAGCTGGTGCTGCGCCGCTGCTCGCTGACCGCGGGGTACGACTTCACGGCCGCCACCGTCGCCGCGTACACCGGCCTGATGGTGCCGCAGACCGACCGCCACCTGGAGGCGCTCACCGACGCCGGACTGCTGCAGCCCGCCGCCACCGCGGAGCGCTACCGCCTGCACGACCTGGTCCGCCTCTACGCCGGTGAGCAGCTCGGCACCGAGGAGGACCCGGCGGTGGTGGCCGCCGACCGCGACCGGGCCAGTGCCTGGCTGCTGCGGCGGGCCGCCGCCGCCGCGCTGCTGTTCAGCCCCGAGCGCGAGGAGGACGCCGGCCTGGGCGTCCCGGACCCGGACCCGGCCACCGCGCCCGCCACCGTCGCCGAGGCCCGGAGCTGGCTGGAGGACGAGCTGCCCGAATGGCTCGCCGCCCTGCGCCGCGCCCACACCGAGGGCCGCCACCAGCAGGTCATCGACACCGCCGAGGCCATGCACTGGTTCTCCGACTGCCTCATGCACCGGGACGTGTGGGCCGAGGTCTTCCAGCTCTCCGTGCACGCCGCCCGCGCCACCGGCGACCGGCTCGCCGAGACCGTGCACCTGAACTACCTGGCCTGGACCCACCTCACCTGCCTGCACCAGTACCAGCAGGGCCTCGCCTTCGGCCGCGAGGCGCTGGAGCTGGCCCGCCGGATCGAGCACCCCGAGCAGGAGGCCTGGGCGCTCACCTACTGCGGCTCCTCGCTGCGCCGGCTGCTGCGCCATCAGGAGGCCATCGACGCCTACCGGCAGGCCGCCACCGCCTTCGCGACCGTGGAGAGCCGCTCCGGGCAGGTGGGCCGGCTGGTGGCCACCCGGTTCGCGGGAGCCTGCCTGCGCGAGTCCGGGCGGGTGGAGGAGGCCCTGGAGACCCACCGCCGGGCGCTGGCCGACACCTTGCGGTGGCTGGACTCGGCGCCGTCGCACATCCCGCACCTGATGGCGGGGTTCGTCGGCCACGAACTCGGCCTGGACCACGCGGCCCTGCGCCACTGGCCCGCCGCCGAGCACGCCTACCGGCAGGCCCTGGCCCACTTCGAGGCCGCCGGGCGGCCCGACAGCATGACCCTGACCCTGACCGAACTGGGTACGGTCCTCATCGAGTTGGGCCGCACCATCGAGGCCCGGGCGGTCCTCGCCTCGGCCCTGACCGACCTCACCGCGCCCACCACGAGCGCCGGTTAGAGTCTGGCCCGGTCCGGTTCCGGCCGGTGCCGGCCGGTGCCGGCCGGTGCCGGCCGGAACCGACCTCGTGCACGGGCTCAGGCCCGCAGGTCGTGCTTCCTGGTGTAGTACGCCAGGAACAGCCACAGGCCGCCCATGAGCACGATGTACTGGACGTTGGTGGCCAGCGGCACGCTGCCGAGCGGCAGGAGGTAGGCGATGGCCACCCGCACCGCGGCGTCGATCAGCAGGGCGGTGCCGAAGACGGCCGTCAACGTCCGCAGCCTGGCGCGGAACCGCGGTTCCGCGCCCCAGCGGGCCTCCCAGGCGTCCGCGCCGGCCTGGCCGACCTTCGCCAGCGCGATGTTCCTGCCCGCGTGCAGGAAGAACGGGCGCCGCATGCCGAGCGT
This sequence comes from Kitasatospora sp. NBC_01287, assembly GCF_026340565.1. Taxonomy (NCBI): domain Bacteria; kingdom Bacillati; phylum Actinomycetota; class Actinomycetes; order Kitasatosporales; family Streptomycetaceae; genus Kitasatospora; species Kitasatospora sp. NBC_01287. The sequence continues at coordinate 2,318,231 of NZ_JAPEPB010000001.1, read as the reverse complement.
CACCAGCAGCCAGGCCCCGAAGATCCCGGTCAGCCAGCCGTCCTTGGCGAACACCAGACGCGCGTCACCGGACAGCAGGGCCAGCGCGGTGCCCAGGCCGAAGAGGGTCAGCATGAAGAACCCGACCACGTCCACCCGCCGCTCCCTGGCGAACAGCCAGAGCGTGCGTAGCAAGGGCGGCAGGCCGGACAGCAGCGAGGCGCCGACCAGCCCGACGCCCCGGTCGCGCAGGAGGTAGAACAGGGCCAGCGGGGCGCCGACATCGACGATCACCATCGCGGCCAGGGCGAGGCGCGGGTGCGAGGGGAGCCGGGGCGGTGCCTGGGGGACCGAAGCGGTCCGGAGGGCGGGGTCGGTCATGGTGATGCGTCCGTTTCCTGTCTCTGTCGGGCCCAGGGCCGCAGGCTCCTGGGGTCGTGCCGGCAGTACCGGTGTGCTGTGGAGGCCGCGCCGGCGGGGTGCCCCGGTGTGCGCTCAACTCGCCTCCCGCGGCGGGCCGCAGGGAAGTCCGGCGCGGGCCAGGCGGCGCTCGACGGCGTCCGCCGCGCGGCGGGCACCGCCCGCGGCGCGGGTGTGCGCGCCCATCGCGCGCACCCGCTCGCGCACGGCCGGGTCGGACGCGACCGCGGTGACCCCCGCACGCAGGCGCGCGGGGGTGAGGCCGTGCGCGGGCAGCACGGCCCCGAGGCCGAGTTCGGCCACCCGGTCGGCGATCGCCGCCTGCTCGACGCTCAGCGGGAAGGCCACCATCGGTGTGTCGTGGTGGAGCGCCTCCATGGCGCTGCCCATGCCGCAGTGGGTCAGGAACACCGAGGCCCGCTCCAGCACGGCCAGTTGCGGCACCCAGGAGTGCGCCACGATGTTCGGTGGGAGGTCACCGAGGGCGGCGGGGTCCACCGCTCCGGTCGCGAGCACCACCCGCCACGGCTGATCGGCGAACGCCCGTACGCAGGTCCGGAAGAACTCGGCACCGGCTCCGAAGGCGGTGCCGAGCGAGACGAACAGCAGGGGGTCCGAGCCGGTGGGCGACTGCCAGTCGTCCTGGCGGCCCCGATCGTCCTGGCGGCCCTGATCGCCCAGGCAGGGCCCGACGAAGGCGAACCGGTCGTCAGGAAAGGTCTCTCCCGCGACCTGGAACTCCCTGGGCAGGAACGCCACCGCGAACTCCTCACGACCGAGCTCGAATTCCTCCGGCGTGATGGGGCCCGTGCCGTGGGCGCGGGTGAGTTCGGCCAGTCCGCCGCGGAACAGCGCGCGCGCCGGATGCTCGGGGGCGGCGGGCTCCGAGCCGGCGGGCTCCAGGGTTCGGGCGGTCCTCGCGAGCGAGAAGTGCTCGTTGTAGGCGAACGACGGGAAGAGCTCCACCGCCGGGCGTCGCCACCGCTCGCCCAGGACGCGCCCGGTCAGGTACAGGGTGCGGTCGTAGAGCAGCAGGTCGGGCACGTCGCGCGCGAAGTGGCGCTCGAACACCGGCAGTGTGGTGGCGCTCTCGTTCAGCAGTACCACCGGCAGCCAGGCTGCGAACTCGCTCGGCGGCGCCTCGGTCCTGGGCCGGGAGGTGAGGGTCGACGAGTGGAGCAGGACGTCCGCGCCGGTCCGCGCCACCGCGGGGGCGAACTCCTCGGTGGTCGCGTAGGTCACCCGGTGCCCGCGGGCGACCAGCTCGGCGGTGAGCTCCAGCGTGGGGTTGACGTGCCCGTGTGCCGGGATGTTCAGCAGGGCGAGGTGGGCCGGCATGGTCTCTCCTGGCGGTTCGGAAGTCGTGCTGCCCGGCCCGGCGTTCGGCACGGGGCGGCGGGCGGCGCCGAGTGGTCGGCACCGGCCGTTGGCTCGACGGTAGGCGGCCCGGCTGCCAGGTGGAACCCGGCTGGGCCCCGTACGGGGGGTGGACCTGGGTCTACCCCCCGTACGGGGCCCAGCCGGCTGGGCCGCCGCCGGACCCCGGTGTCATCCTCCTTGGAGCGACGAGAGATTGAGACAGGAGGGCGGGGAGGTGAGCCGAACCGAGCACGCGGCCGCAGGACCGTACGATCTGGCGGTGAACGTCGATCGGGTCGGATCCGCCGGACGCGCCATGGTCGCGGTGGGGCGCTGCGCGGTGCTGGCCGTCCTGTCCGCGGTCAAGCCCGCCGCCACCGTGCTGCCCGCCGCCTTACTGCTGCCGCAGTGGGTCGGCGCCCTGGGGCTGACCGTCCTGCTGGTCATCCCCGGCGCCCGGGTGCTGGCCGTCGTCACCCGGGCCCTGGTGGGCCGTTGGGAGGGCAGGCCGGTGGCCGCGCCCTACCTGCCGCTGCCGGCGCTGGAGCGGACCGAGAACGGCTGGTACTGGAACGGCTACGACTTCCAGCGCAGCCGGCTGGTGGCCATCGGCCAGCGCCGGCTACGTCTGGTCTTCATCGACCCGGCCACCTGGCGCGAGGTCGCCTGGCTGATCGCCGATCCGCTCCTGGGCGCGCTCGTCGCGCTGCCCGTCGCGCTCGTCGGGGGCGGGGCCTGGACGGTGCTGTGCTCGCTCGCCGGCCGGCCGCTGCCGGCCCTCGACGGGCTCCCTCGGCTCCCGCTGCCGGGGGCGGCGGCCGTCGGAGTGGTGCTGGTGGTGGTCGGAGTGGGCTGCGCGCCGCTGCTGAGCGGCACGTACCTGATGCTGAGCCGCCGCTGCCTCAGCGCCTCCGAGCACGCGCTGCTCACCCGCCGGGCGAGCCGGCTGTTCACCAGCCGGGTCGAGGTGCTCACCGCCCAGGCCGCCGAACTGCGCCGCATCGAGCGCGACCTGCACGACGGCGCGCAGGCCAGGCTGGTGGCCATCGGCATGGCCGTCAGTTCGGCCGAACTGCTCTTCCCCACTCGGCCGGAGCAGGCCATGGCACAGCTGGCGAAGGCCCGCGAGCTGACCACGCTCGCCCTGCGGGAACTGCGCGAGGTGGTGCACAGCATCCACCCGCCGGTCCTCGCCGAGCGAGGGCTGACCGGTGCCGTCGAGGCGCTGGCCATCGACGCGCCGATGCCGGTGAAGGTCACCTCGGACCTCGCCGGCCGGCTGGACGCCGCGGTCGAGTCCGCGGGCTACTTCGCGGTGGCGGAACTGCTCACCAACACCGCCAAGCACGCCCGGGCCCAGTGGTCGTGGGTGGAGATCGGCCACCGGGCCGGGGCGCTGCGGATCGTCGTCGGCGACGACGGGCGCGGCGGCCTCGATCCCCAGGGCGGCACCGGACTGCGCGGCCTGGAGCGCCGGCTGCGGGCGTTCGACGGCAGCCTCCAGCTGGACAGCGGGCCCGGTCGGCCGACCCGGATCACCGTGGCCATCCCCTGCGCGGCGCCGGTCAGCACGGCCCCTGCGGCGGCCACCGAAGAGCCGGGCACCGAAGAGCCGGCCACCGAAGAGCCGGCCACCGAGGGGGCAGGCACCGCGAAGTCAGGCACCGCGAAGTCAGGCACCGCGAAGTCAGGCACCGAAACCGAGCAGGATCCCGTGCCAACCCAGTGAGAGGAGACCTCCCATGCGCCGCCGCACCGCCCTGATCCCGACCGGACTGCTGATCGCCGCGATCGTCCTTGCCACCAACGGCTGCGACAGGAACGGCGTCGAGCTGGGCTGCCAGGCCCCCGTGTGCCATCTGGACGTGCACGACGGGAGTTCGGTGACCATCGCCGGGCAGAAGCTGTCCGTCGAGGCGATCGACGGCAACTCGGTGAAGCTCGACTCCCACGGGGTGACCATCACTCTGAGTAAGGACGTTAGCGTCGGCATCGGCCGCTACCACCTGCACCTGGAGAAGGTGGAGAGCGGCTCGGCCGACATCACGGTGGACGACAAGCCATAGGGCCAGTGCCTGACGCGGCACTAGGATGAGCGGCGCCCGGCGAGCCGTCCGGGCGCTCTCCGACCGCTGGAGTCCGTGTGCGTGTTGTCCTGGCCGAGGATCTGTACCTGCTCAGGGACGGCATGACCCACCTGCTCACCGCGCACGGCCTGACCGTGGTGGCCGCCGTCGCGACCGGGGCGGAGCTGCTCACCGCGCTGAGCGAGGAGCGGCCCGACCTGGCGATCGTCGATGTCAGGCTCCCGCCCACCTTCACCGACGAGGGACTGCGGGCCGCGATCGGCGCGCGGCGCAGTCGACCCGGGCTCCCGGTGCTCGTGCTCTCCCAACACGTGGAGCAGCTCTACGCACGCGAGTTGCTCGCGGACGGCGCGGGCGGCATCGGTTATCTGCTCAAGGACCGGGTCTTCAACGCCGGCCAGTTCATGGACGCGCTGCGCACCGTGGTTGCCGGCGGCACCGTGATGGACCCGGAGGTGGTCGCCGGACTGCTGGCCCCCAAGTCCCGCAAGGACCCGGTGGCTTCGCTGACCGCGCGCGAGCGCGAGGTCCTGGAGGTGATGGCCGAGGGGCGGTCCAACGCGGCGATCGCCCAGCGCCTGCGGATCGGCGAGGGGTCGGTGGCCAAACACACGGCGAGCATCTTCGGCAAGCTGGACCTGGCACCCTCGGACGACGACAACCGCCGGGTGCTGGCGGTGCTGGCCTACCTCGACCGCGCCGACCGCGCCGACCGCGCCGACCGCTGACCCGGCGGGCGGAGCCGGCCGTCGTCGTCGAGGTCGTCCAGCACCGCCGGCAGGCCGACGGCGAGCATCCTGCGCCGGACGGTGCCCAGCAGCCGGGCCATGAAGAACCCGCCGACGCCGGTGAAGCCGGTGTGGTCGTAGCGGAAGCGGGTGCCGCCGGCGTGTGGTTCGAGCCGGTAGGTGACCTCGGTCAGGTCGCCGCCGTCGTCGCCGGTCCACGAGTAGCGCAGCAGCCGGGGTTCGTCGACCTCCAGCACCTCGCACTCGACGATGCCGCTCCAGCCCGGCTTCGGCTCGGCGACGAAGCGGAACCTGGTGCCCACGGTGGTGGTGAACCCCACCGGCCGGCCGCCGGCGCCGGTCGCGGCCCACAGCGGCACCAGCGCCGGGTCGGTGACGGCGCGCCAGACCTTCGCGGGCGGATGGGGGTAGTCGTGGACGAGGTGGATGCCGCTCATCGGGCACGCCTTTCATCGGGCAGTTACTCGAACAGCTATTTTTACAGCTACTAAAAAGTTACGGTAACAGAAAATATCTGGCCGCTGCACTATGCTGGCGGCATGGGAGTGCGCACGGTGGACTGGTCGGCGTTCCGGCCCGCGGCGGGGGAGTCCGAGCCGCAGGGGCTGCGGGAGCGGAAGAAGCGGCTGATGCGGCAGCAGCTCTCCGACGCGGCCACCGGGATGTTCCTGGAGCGGGGCTTCGACGCCGTCCGGGTGGCCGAGGTCGCCGAGGCCTGCGGGGTGTCGGAGAAGACGGTCTACAACTACTTCCCGACCAAGGAGGCGCTGATCCTGGACCGCTGGCAGGCCACCGGGGCCGCGCTGCGGGCAGGCCTGGGCGAGCCGGGCGTGCCGCCGGTCGAGGCGGCGCTGCGGATCCTCGCCGACGAGCTGTCCGCGCTGACCTCCTGGCTGGCCGCCCAGGAGGACCACGCCCTGGCCGTCACGCAGTTCCTCCGCTTCGGCGCGCTGAGCAGGTCCACCCCGTCCCTGCGGGCGCACCAGCACGAGCTGACGGACCAGCTGGTCGCGACCGCCGCCGAGGTTCTGGCCGGGCGCGCGGGGCTGCGCCCGGAGGATCCCGAGCCGCAGCTCGCGGCCACCGCGCTGATCGGCCTGTGGCGGATCCAGTTCCAGAGCCTGGCCAGGCACTTGGGTGGACTGGGCGGGGAGCCGGGTGAGCGCCTGGGCGGGGAGTCGGGCGGCGCGGGGACGCTCGCGCCCGCCCGGGTGCACGCGGCGGTGACGGCCGAGGTGCGGCGCGCGGCGCGGCTGATCGAGACCGGGCTCGGTGGCTCCGGGCTCTTCGCGCCGGGCGCCGGCGGCTGACCCGCCGGGCGGGATCGGCGCGGCCACGGATTCCTGCCGGACCGCCGGTTCTGAGCATGCCACTCCGCTGAGTGGGTAGCGATGAACGGAAGGTGCCGGATACCGAACGCCTGGCGGCGCGCAGCGCCCGTGCGGGCGTCCGGATTGCCCGGGACCCGTCGCCGACGCGTCCGATCCGGGATGCGCCGCCACACGCGGGTGGAGCGGAGACGCGGCGGTGGTGCCCGGCGACCACGAAGGAGCCACCATGGCCGAGTCCCTGGCCGAGTCCCTGGCCGTCACGTCCCCCAGCGGGTTCACCAGTTACGTCGAGTCCGTGCTCGGCGTGCTCGCCCGGGACCCCGGCCGGGTGGTGCTGACCACGGCCGGCGGCCGGCAGGTGGCGGCCGGGCCGTTCCGGGCGAGCGTCTACCAGCTGGCCCGGGAGCTGGCGGCGTTCGGCATCGGCCGCGGCAGCACCGTGGTGCTGCTCTCCGGCAACCGGCCCGAGCTGATCACGGCCCGGTACGCGGCGAACCTGCTCGGCGCCCGGATCGTCGCCCTGTACGAGGGCATGGCCGCCGAGCCGCTGGTCGAGATCGTCCGCAGCGTCGAGCCAGATGCCCTGATCGCCGAGCCCCGGGCCCGGGCGACGGCCGAGCGGCTGCTCGCCCAGGTGCGCCCCGCCGTGGTGCTGACCCTCGGCCCGAGCCCGCTCGGTGAGGACCTGCTGGCCCGCGCCGCATCGCGCGACGCCGCCCCGCTGCCGGGTGCGGCCCGCCCCGAGGACGACTGGTGCATCCGGCACACCGGGGGCACCACCGGCACGCCCAAGGGCATCCGGATGCCCAACGCCGGCTACGGCGAGGCGCTCACCGGATTCGCCGCCGCCACCGGCGCCGAGGCTCCGCCCCGCTTCCTGGCCTCCTCCACCCTGGCCCACCTGGCCGGGATGATGACCGATGCCGCGCTGCTGGCCGGCGGCTCCGCTGTGCTGCACCGCGGCTTCGACCCCGGCCAGGTGCTCGCCGCCGTCGAGAGGGAGCGGATCACCGACCTCTGGGTGCTGCCGCCCCTGCTCTACCGGCTGCTCGACGAACCGGGGTCGGCCACCACCGACCTCTCCAGCCTGCGGCGGATCATCTACGGCGGTTGCGCCGCCTCCCCGGTCCGGCTGCGCGAGGCGCGCAAGCGGTTCGGGCCGGTGCTCTTCGGCGCCTACGGCCAGTCCGAGGCCGGCCTGATCAGCCTGCTGCCCCCCGAGGAGCACACGCCGACCCGGCTCGGCGGCCCGGTCGTCCCGGTCGGCCGGGCGGTGCCGGGCATCGAACTCGCCATCCGCGACGAGGCGGACGCGGTGCTGCCACCGGGGCGGCGCGGCGAGGTGACGGTGCGCACCTCCCAGGTCATGACCGGCTACTGGCAGCAGCCGGAGCTGACCGCCGAGGTGCTGCGCGACGGCTGGGTCCGCACCGGCGACGTCGGCTACCTGGACGACGAGGGCTACCTCTACCTGGTGGACCGCCTCAAGGACATGATCATCGTGGTGGGCGGCCACGTGTACCCGACCGAGCTGGAGGAACTCCTGCTCGCCCAGCCGGACGTGGCCGCCTGCGCGGCCTTCGGGGTCCCCGGGCCGGACGCCGTCGAGGAGGTCCGCGTCGCCGTCGTGCCCGCCCGGGGCCGCACCGTCGACCCCGACCGGCTGCGCGCGCATGTCGCCGAGCACATGGGCGCGATGTACACCCCCAGCGTGGTCCATGTGCTAGACGCCATCCCGCTCACCCCGGTCGGCAAGCCCGACAAGAAGCTGCTCCAGGCCACCTACACCGGGTAGCGGGGCGGACAAGACGATCGGTCAGCTCGATCCGTCATGCATCCGGCTCAGCCCGACCGGCGTGACCCGGACGGGTCTGCTGGAGTGGACAGGGGCCCAGCTCGCCCTGCCCGCTCACCCCCCTGACGGAAGGCGCCGCCATGCCGGACACCCCGACCACCTACACCGACCTCCGCGCCCTGGTCATCAACTGCACCCTCAAGCGCTCGCCCGAGCGCAGCCACACCCAGGGCCTGATCGACGTCAGCACCGGTATCCTGCAGCGCCAGGGCGTCCAGGTGGACGTCCTGCGGGCCGTGGACCTCGACATCGCCACCGGCGTCTGGCCGGACATGACCGAGCACGGTTGGGAGACGGACGAATGGCCTGTCATCTACTCCCAGGTCATGTCGGCCGACATCCTCACGCTGGCGGGGCCCGTGTGGCTGGGCGACAACTCCTCCGTCATGAAGAAGGTCATCGAGCGCCTCTACGCGTGCTCGTCGATCCTCAACGAGCAGGGCCAGTACGCCTACTACGGCCGCGTCGGCGGTTGTCTGATCACCGGGAACGAGGACGGCGCCAAACACTGCGCGATGAACGTCCTCTACAGTCTCCAGCACCTCGGCTACACCGTCCCCCCGCAGGCCGATGCCGGCTGGGTCGGCGAGGCGGGCCCCGGCCCGTCCTACCTCGATCCCGGCTCCGGCGGCCCGGAGAACGACTTCACCAACCGCAACGCCACCTTCATGACGTGGAACCAGCTTCACCTGGCCCGCATCCTCAAGGACGCCGGCGGCATCCCGGCCCACGGCAACCAGCGCTCCGAGTGGGACGCGGGCTGCCGCTTCGACTTCGAGAACCCCGAGCACCGCTGAGTTCAGCGCGTCGCCGCGACCGGGCCGCCCTTGGCCAGCGAGGCGAGTGCCGCGGGAATGCGCGCGTCGGCGCGGTCGACCAGCGACGTCGACACGCACAGGACGTGCCCGCCGTCGCCGCCCGCGAGGGTCGCGGGGACGGCGCCCACCGGCTCCGACTCCACGGGTCGCCGAGCCCCGGCGCCGCGCCGAGCTCCTCTGGTGCGGTCGGTTGCCGACCGTACGACGCTGGAGGCGCCGGTCTGTCGAGCGTGGGAGGCGCTCCTCAAGGGCGTCGGTGGCAGCGGACGCAGGGGTTCACGACACTCCCAGCAGCGTCCACCGCTCGGGGCGTGCCAACGCGAGGCGGGGTCGCTGGGCGGCCCAGTAGCGGACGGAGGCTGCCATGACCTGGGCCGGGTCCACGACCGACCGGGTGGGTTCGAAGGGCTGGGTCATGCTGGTGTAGCTCTGGAACATGGCCAGGAGCTTCACGGCCTGGCTCTGGAAGGGCGAGAGGTACTGGTCGGCGAGGGGGAGGAAGAAGCGGTCCCAGGTGTCGCCGGAGACCAGTGGCGGGCGTTCGATGGGGTCCACGCCCTGGGCGGTGCGGCACTCGTTGAGGGTGGTGCAGACGACGTCGAGCAGCGCGTCGAGGGTCAGGCTCGCGGGACCGCCGGCGACCACCTCCGTGCGAGGGTGCCGCGGGGGCGGGCCGAGGGCGGCGGCGGCGATCACGTCGGCCACCTCGTCCACGGGGCTGATCTCGGCGTAGCCCGCCGGGTCGCCGACCACCACGGCGGCCAGGCCCGAGACCAGCGCCTGGAGCAGGGTGTAGGGGCCGGAGAAGCGCGCGATCTCGCCGCTGCCGCGCCGGCCGACCACCAGCGGCGGCCGGACGAGGGTCAGCGGGCCGGGGTGCTCCTCGCGGGCGATCCGCTCGCACTGTGCCTTGGACCACTCGTATCCGTTGCGGTACCCCTCGAACTCGGCGCCGCGCAGGTCCTCGGGGTTGCGGACGCCGCCGACGTAGGCGGTCGAGACGTGGACGAGGTGGGTGTCGCGGTCCGCGAGGCGCAGCACGGCTCGCAGCGGCTCGATGTTCGCGGCGACCGCTTCGGGCCGGCCGAGGGTCCAGCGGGTGCTCGCCGCCGTGTGCACGATCACGTCCCAGCGGCCGCCGAGGGCCGTGGGCGGTGGCTCCGCGCCGATCCGCCAGCGCACCAGGGCGTCGTCCTCGCGGCGCCGGGCCACCCGGACGAGGGTGTGGTCGCGGTAGCGGCCGGCGGTGCTCAGCCGCCGCACGAGTTCGGTGCCGATCACTCCGGTGGCGCCGGTGAGGAGGACTCGCAAGGCTTCACCTGTTCATCGTCAGAGTTGCTGGTGGCCGGCGTAGTGGGTGGCCGGAACTACTGGTGGTCAGGATCGTCGGTGGTCAGGATCGTCGGTGGTCGGGGTCACCGGTGGTCAGGGGGCGGGAGCGAGGACCAAGCAGGCGTTCTGACCGCCGAAGCCGAAGGAGTTGGAGAGGACGGGGGCCGGCGCCACGGTGCGCGGTGTCCCACTGACCAGGTCCACCAGGTCGGTCTCCGGGCTGCCGACCAGGTTGGCGACCGGTGGCACCACGCCACGCGCGGCGCAGAGCAGGGCGAGCGCGGCCTCCAGCGCGCCCGAGCCGCCGATCAGGTGACCGGTGACGCCCTTGACGGCGGTGACCGGCGGTGACTGGCCGGCGAAGCCTCGGTGGATCGCTCGGGCCTCGGCGCGGTCGTTGAGCACCGTCGACGTCCCGTGGGCGTTGATGTGGCCGATGTCCGCCGTGGACAGCCCGGCGTCGGCGATGGCCTGGAGCATGCAACGGCCGGCGACCTCGCCGTCCTCGTGCGGGGCGACGATGTGGAAGGCGTCGCAGTTGTCGGCGTACCCGGCGATCTCGCCGTGGATCACGGCGCCGCGCGCGCGGGCCGCGTCCCAGCGTTCGAGGACCAGGACGGCCGCTCCCTCCGCCATCACGAACCCGTCCCGGTCGGCGTCGAACGGACGGCTGGCCAGCGCGGGATCGGTGTTCCTGGTGGACATCGCCCGCATCCGGGCGAAGGCGCCCATCACCACGGTGGTGACCGCCGAGTCGACGCCACCGGCCACCGCCACGTCGAGCCCGCCGTAGCGGACCTTGCGCGCCGCCTCGCCCAGCGCGGTGGTGCCGCTGGCGCAGGCGCTGGCGTAGGTGGTGCAGGCGCCCTGGAACCCGTAGCGCAGCGCCAGTCGGCAGGCGGGCGAGTTGGCCATGGTCCGCGGCACCGTGTGCACCGGCATGTCCCTGGGCCGGTCCGCGTGGCTGATGGTGACGGCCTCCATGCTGGGCAGGCCGCCGATCCCGGTGCCGATCTGCACGCCCACCCGGTCGAGTCGCTGGTCGGCGGGCAGCCCGGCCGCGGCGACGGCGTCCGCCGCCGCGCACAGCAGCAGTTGGGTGGTCCGGTCGATCTGCCGCGACTCGCGGCGGGTCAGGTACGCGTCGAGGTCGAACGGCGGTACCAGGCAGGCGAAGTGCACCGGCAGGTCGCTTTCGGCCAGCCGTTCGACCCGGGTCGCGGTGGACCTGGCGGCCAGCACCGAGGCGAACGCGGTGTCCAGGTCGTTGCCCGCCGGGGACTTCACGCCGATTCCGGTAACGGCGACCCGGTGGCCGCCCGAGGGATGACGGCCTTCCATCACCGGACCGCCAGACGGATTTCGAGCAGATCGATGGCATGTCCCACGTTCTGGGCCGACGTCAGATCCTGGAGCTCGATCCGCACCTTCAGGGTCCGCTCCAACCGGGCCCCGATCTCCATGAGTTCCAGGCTGTCGATCCCGTAGTCCTCCAGCAGGCTGGTTCTCTCGTGCACCTCGGCGGGCTCGGTGCCGAGCACGTCCGAGATGACCGTCCTGACCGTCTGGGCCAGTTCCTCGCGAGTGGGCATGTGGTCGTCCTTCCGCCGCGTCGTGCGGCAGTTACACCCGGTGGCGTCAGCGGTGTCAACGGCGTCAAACCGGCGTCAAACCGGCACCAAGCGGCGTCAATTGGCGTCAATTGGCTTCGTACGCCGGCACGGTGCGCTCGGCCACCGCGATCGCGGCGTCGAGGATGTCGGCCGCCTGCGCGATGTCGGCCGGTGCGCTGACCAGTGGGGGCAGCAGGCGCACGGTGGTGGGGCTGCTCAGGCAGGGCGACACCAGCAGTCCGGCGCCGGCCAGCTCGATCACCACCGAGCCCGCGGCCTGCGGCGAGGTGAAGTCGATCCCGCGCAGCAGCCCGCGCCCGCGCACCTCGCGCACGACACCCGGATACCGTACGCGGATCCGCTCCAGCACCCCGTCCAACTGCGCGGACAGGAGTCGCCCGTGCTCGGCCAGTTCCTCGATCGCGGGCAGCACCACGGGCAGCACCGCGCAGGCCAGCGGGTGGCCGCCGAAGGTGGCGGAGTGCAGGAAGGGATCGGCGGCCAGCGGGGCGTACAGCCGCTCCGAGCAGAGCATCGCCGACAGCGGCAGCACACCGCCGCCCAGCGGCTTGCCGAAGAGCACCGCGTCGACGGGCAGTCCGTCGGCGAGGGCGACCGAGCGCTCCCCGCACCGGCGCAGCCCGCACTGGATCTCGTCGGCGATGACGAAGCTGCCGTGCTCGGCGGCGTCCGCGCACCACTGCCGCAGCACGCCGGTCGCCAGTGGGACGGCGCCGTTCTCGCCCTGCACCGGTTCGAGGACGACGGCGGCCACCTGGCCGCCGGCCACCTCGCGCAACACTGCCGCCGGGTCGTCGGGGGCGATGTGGACCACGTCCGCCAGGCAGCCGAGCAGGCCGGCCCGGTAGAGCGGATGGTGGGTCAGCGCGAGTGCGCCGAGCGACTTTCCGTGGAAGCCGCCGCGGACCGCCAGCACGCGTCCGCGCCCGGTGGCGAGGCGGGCGAGCTTGACCGCGACCTCCACCACGTCGGCGCCGTTCAGTCCGAAGTAGACCTTCGGCAACACGTCGCCCAGGTATCCGGAGAGGCAGGCGGCGGCCTGGGCCGCGACCGGGTTGGCCAGGCTCCGGGTGGAGGTCGGCATCGTGTCGAGCTGTCGGCGGACGGCGGCGACCGCCGCCGGGTGGCGGTGCCCGAGCAGGGTGACGGCGTAGGAGCCGAAGTCGAGCACGGTGCGGCCGTCGGAGAGCGTCACCCGGCAGCCGTCGGCGTGCTGTTCCACCGCGCCGCGGCCGGCGAAGTTGCCGGTCAGCGCGAGCTTCGGGGAGAGGTGGCGGCGCAACTGGTCGAAGACCTCGGCGGCCTCGGCCCGCGCGGTCACCGGGGCGTCGCTCACCGCACCGCCTGCGAGTCGGGCAGCCGCTGGTCGAGCGACTGCCGGCCGGGCAGCCGCAGGCCGGACGACTGCCGGCCGGACGGCTGTTGCTCGAACGCCTCCGGGTCGCCCGCCTGCCGCTGGTCGAGCAGCCGCTGCTCCAGGGCCGCGAGCATCTGCGCGGCGCTCTCCCGAAGTGCGTCCGCCGCCACCGGGTTGAGCATCTCGGCGAGCAGCGGGATGCCGATGTCGAAGTCGACGTGCAGCGAGACCGTGCTGCCGTTCGGCGGTGCGGGCCGCACCGCCCAGTGCCCGGTGAATTCCCCCAGATCGCCGCTGACCTGCTCGAAGTCGAAGCGACGTGCCTGCTGGTCGATCAGCTCCGCCTCGGTCCATCGCAGGACCGATCCCTTGAGCCGGACCGACCAGGCGGTGGTCCGATGGCGCTCGTCGCGCTGGTCGACGATCTCGACCGAATCGACGCTCTCCATGCAGTCCGGGTAGCTCAGCACGTCCACCACCGCCGCCCAGGCGTCCTCGGGCGGGACGGCGATGCGCAGATCCACTTCAACGCGTGGCATGACGCGACCTCTCTTCGTGGTGTTCGGCCGCCGGGGCGTGCGGCCCCAGCGCCTCGGCGAGCGCGGCGGCCAGCGCCCGGGGCAGTAGCCGCCGCAGCACCGCGCGCGGCAGCGGGCGTACGTGGGTCATCGCGTACCACTGCTCGACCAGCTCGCAGCCCAGTTCGAGCTTCGGCTGGTACGCGGTCTGGGCGAACCGGATATGGCGGCAGCCGTCGGCCATCGCCAGTCGGATCGCCGCGTAGTGCACGTTGTGGTAGAGCCGCGCCTCGTGGGCCAGGCGGTAGTCCAGGCCGATCCGCGCGCCGGTGGCCCCCGAGCCCGCGAAGAGGCAGAGCAGGAAGGCGACCGGCCGCTCCCCCTCGAAGCAGACCACCAGGCGCCGGCGCAGCTCGACGCCGCCCTGCACGGCGGCCAGGAAGGCGGCGTCGAGCACGTCGAGCGTCTGGTCGGCCCGGTCCATCACCTGCTGGTAGAGGGACAGCAGCTGCGGCAGCAGGTGCTCGAACTCGTCGAGCACCTCGATCCGCAGCTCGGTCCTGCTCTCGAACTTGCGGATCTTGCTGCGGGCGTTGCGCCGTGGCTTGGCCGGCAGCGCGGCCAGGTACTCGTCGAACGATGTGCTGCCGAAGCGTAGTTCGGTGTCGGGCAGGCTCGGCACGAGGAAGAAGTCGGCGGCCCGCAGCGCGGTGCGCAGCGGGTCCAGGTCCGCCGGAGTGAAGTCCTTGAAGACCACCGTGCCCAGCCCCTCGCGCCGTGCGAAGTCGAGGACCGCCCGCACCAGCACCCGGCCGGCCTCCTCGCCGAGCGTCCCCGGGGCCAGCACGTGGCCCTGTCCCAGCAGGTTGCCGCAGAACAGCATCGGCACCCGCAACAGCCGGGGCAGCAGCCTGCGTACCGGCGCCAGCAGGCGTCGCTCGCGCGGACCGACGATCCTGTCCAATCGCAGGTCTCGGAACAGGCAGAGTGGCAGAACGGCTACCAGTGCGTCGTTCTGACTGAGTGTCAGGTAGGCGTAGCCGCTGGGTCCGACCCTGCCGTGCTCCAGAGCGGTGAAGACGCCTCGGGCCCACATCGGGTCGTCGCGGGGCGCGAGCCGCTCCCAGAGATCGCGCGGCAGCTCCTCGACGCTGCGCAGCAGTTCGACGCGGTAGCCCGCTCCGTCGGCGGTGTCCGACTCCATCACGTACACCGGCTCAGCCGATCCGCAACGGGCGACCGTCCAGGAAGTCCCGCAGCGGGCGGGCCATCCGGCTTCGGGCCGGCGGATGGAAGGTCAGGCCGACGGCGGCCGAGGCCAGGTACGAGCCCTCGGGGGAGCCGATGAACGCCATGCCGCCCAACGCCGCCAAGCAGGTCCTGGTGGTGCTCGCGATCGCGTCCTGCGCGGCGTACCGGGCACTCAGTGCCTGGACCAGCAGTGCCTCGCTCCACTCCTCCTCCGCCATCGCGCGGGCGATGGCCTCGACCGCGAGCATCGCCGCCTCGACCGCGACCAGGTAGGGGGTCGGATCGTCATGCTCGCCACCTCGGCGCAGCAGCGTCCGCTCCACCAGTGCGCTGGCCATCCCCAGGTAGCCGGCCGTCAGCAGCACCTCGAACCAGAGGAAGCCCGCCACGTTCAGCGCGTCCGGCACGGCGTCGGCGGTGACCTCGGTCGGTACCACCAGCTGCGGGTCCAACGAGACCTCGGTGAGCACGACTTCGTCGCTCTCGGCGCCCGCGAGGATCGGCGTGCCCCAGAACGGGCGCACGGTGATCCCCGGGGTGGCGGCCGGGATCAGGGCGACGCCCAGCCGGTCCACGCCGTCCTCGCCGCGCAGCACCACGGAGGCTGTCAGCAGGTCCATCGAACGCGAGAGGCTGCACGGCATCTTGCTGCCGTTCAGCACGATCCGGTCACCGCGCCGCTCGGCGGTGATGTGCGGGCTGAGGATGTTCTGACCCGCCCGGCCCTCGGCGAACCCGGAGGCGACCAGCATCCGGTCCTTCGCGATGGCTTCCAGCATCAGCCCTTCCAGGCCGGTGCCGTACTTGGCGGCCTCGACCAGCCCCGCGATCGAGAAGTGGTGCATCGTGGTGGCCACCGCGAGCGAGGGGCAGCGGGCGCCCACCGCCCGCTGCACCCGCACGGCCTGCAGCGCGCTCGCTCCCGAACCGGCGTTGGCCGTCGGCACCAGCAGCCCGGGGCCGCCGGCCTCGCGGAACGCCTGGATCGCCGGGCTCGGCGAGCACTCCAACTCCGCCAGCGGGTACCGCGCGAGGGCCTGGTCCAACCCGGGCATGAGCGTTTCGAGTACGGCGCGTTCGCGATGCAAGAAGTTCACGGCACGTCCTTCGAGGGTGGGCGGTGCGGGGTGGGGCGGCGGCCCCCGGGGGGGGCTAGTCGGTGGTGGCCAGCGGAAGCGCGTCGAACGACCGCAGGCAGGCGGAGTCCCGCCGCACCGGGGGCCCGGCGAGGCCGAGTGTCGGGAACCTGGCGAAGAGCCGTTCGAGCAGCACGGCTCCCTCCAGCCTGGCGAGTGCCGCGCCGAGGCAGTGATGCGCGCCCGCGCCGAAGCTGAGCACCCGGACATTCGGTCGCCGCACCAGAAACGCGTCCGGGTCCGGATACCGCGTGGGATCGCGGTTCGCCGCGCCGAGCACCGCTGTCACGCTGCCGCCCGGCGGGACCACCACCCCGCCCACCTCCATCGGCCGGGCGGCCAGCCGCTCGGTCATCAGCACCGGCCCGTCCCAGCGCAGCGACTCCTCGACCGTGCCGGGCAGCAGCCCCGGATCGGCCCGCAGCAGCGCCAACTGCTCGGGGTGGGTCAGCAGGGCGAACACCGCCGTGCCGAGCAGACCCCCGGTGGTCTCGAAGCCGGCCACGGTGACCAGCAGTAGCAGATCCGCCAACTCGCGCCCGGTGAGTGGTGGTTCGGCAGCGGCCGGGTGGGCTTGCAGGCTGGAGGCCAGGTCCTCGCCCGGCCGTGCCCGTCGCTCACGCAGCAACCCGTCGAAGTACTCCCGCAGGGCCACGACCGCCTGGTCGGCCCGCTCCCAGTCCGCTGCCGTGCGCACCGGCTCCAGCAGCCGTGCGGCCTCCTGCCCCAGCCACTGGAACCGATCCTGCTCCGCCGCGGGGACGCCGATCAGCTCGCTCACCACGCCGATCGCCAGCGGATATCCCACCAGTGCTTGGAAGTCGGCCGCACCGCCGGCCGCGGTGGCGTCGGCGAACTGGTCGAGCAGGGTGTCGACGTGCTCGGCCACGCTCGCCGACAGCGCCGCGACCCGCCTGGTGCCGAACGCCCGCTGCACCGGTCGGCGCAGCCGTTCATGACCGGCCGCGTTCGAGCCGAGCAGTGAGGAGTAGAAGAAGTCCGCCGCCGGGCGCCCCGCCCAGGCGGGCCGCTCCCGGAGCAGCCAGGACCGGTCCGGGACCGCGAAGCCGGGATCGGCCAGTACGGCCTGGCAATCGGCGAATCTGGTCAGGAATCGGGTGTCCAGGTCATCCTGTCGGCAGTGGTGGACGGGGGCAATCCTGCGGAGCTCCGCCAGCGGTGCATAGGGATTCTCCCTGCCCTCCGAGGAGAGTGCCGACAGCAGCGCGGTCTCGGCAGGTGTCAGGCCGTCCACCAGGCTTTTCATTGCGCTCACTCGCCCTCACCCGCGGCCGTGCACGACGAATTCACGGACAAAAGATCGTCCTCCAACATTCTGGAGGAAGCTTACTCCTGACTCGGCGACTCGTGCCACGCTACAGCGGCCCGGAGAAAGAATGCGAAGGCCTGCCAAAGAGGTATTCTCATATCATTCTCTCAATCTCCTCTGCGGTTTATCTTAACGGCTTTCGAGGGAATGCGTGTGGGAGTGTTATGAATTCTTCCCTGCCGCGCTTCCGGTGGTGATGGTGTGCGGTGGTGGCGTGAACCGATGCTGTGCACTGATGGTGTTGCGGTGGTGGTGTGCGGTGGTGGTGTGGGACGTCAGCCGAGCGGGATCCATTCGCGCGGGAGGGGTCGGGTCGGCGGTTGCCTGATCACCGGGCTGAATCGGACGAGAACCCGGCGCACGGGGGGAGTCGGGTGTGCCATCCCTTGCTACGGTGGGCACCGGTCGCGTGCCACAGCCAGGGGGTGGACATGGCAGGCGGATTCCACGTCGTCCCGACGGACATGCTCACCGCCTCGGCCGGCTTCACCGACCTGCAGAACTGGGCGACGCAGATCCACAGCGGCCTGGTCGGCTCCATGGACGACGCGTCCGGCATGGCCGGTGCCGACGACGCCGGGCACGCCTTCGGCACCCAGTACGATCCCGCCGCCCAAGCGGTGGTCTCCGCGGTCGGCCAGGCCGTGGCCCAACTCGGCGGCACCGCCAACGGGCTGTACACGATGGCGCTGAACTACCTCAGGAGCGACGCCGACATCGCCGCGAACCTGATGCAGCCGCAGCAACTGCCCGCCGACTCCGATCCCCAGTGCGACCAGGAGCCTTTGAACATCCGGATCCCGTCCGCGGTCGGGTACAACTCCTCGGCGGTGGACGAGATCATCGCGCAGTTCTGGCCGCAGGCCGACTCCGGAAAGCTGCGCCAGGCCGCGACCGACTGGCAGCACCTCGCGCAGTTGGTGAGCCGACTCGGGATCGAGGGGGACAAGCAGGTCAGCACCGTCACCGCGAGCAGTTCCGCCGCCGCGGTCGACTCCTTCGTCGCCAACTGGTCCAAGATGTACGTCGACTGCGCCACCGCCCCGCTGCTCAACAGCATCGCCGCCGCCGCAGGCCAGTTGGACGCCGCCTGCACGTCCTACGCGCAGGCGGTCGACGACCTCCGCTCCACCCTGGAGGGCCTGGCCGCCGGCGCGACGGTCGTGGCCGGGGCCGGGATCGCGCTGACCATCTTCACCCTCGGCGCCTCCGATGCCGCGGCGGCCGGTGGCGAGGCGGCCATCGCCGCCGAGGCCGGCAGCGCGGCCCTCGCCATGACGGCGGAGGTCGAGGGCAGTGCGGAGCTCGCCGTCCTCGCCGAGACCGCGACCATCGTCAACCAGGCCGCCGCCGGCCTGGTGCCGGTGGCCACGGCAGGCGCGGTCGCCGTCACCGGGACCGCGCTCGTGCTGGCCTCCGCCTCCTCCGCGACGGCCGCCGCCGCGCCCACGCCGCCCGCCTACACCGTCGTGCCCGGCACACCGCCGATCGCCCGCGACCCCGCCAGCGCGTACCCCGAACTCTCCCCCTCGGGGCAGGCGGACGTGCGGACGTGGATGGCGCAGCTGGCCGCCGACGGGCGTACCACCCAACTGCCCGGCCCCAGCGGCAATGCCAAGGTCGACGCCCGCCGCGCCTACCAGCTGCGCGTCGCCGGCTCGACCGAGTACAGCCTCTACACCACCATCGACCGGGACAACGCCCAGGGCACCCAGTACAGCATGGACGCCGACGGGGTGCGCCCCTCGGACGGCGCCGCCATCGACGCCAAGTACATAGCCCCGTCCAAGGGTTGCGGCTCGCCGATGCGACTGGGCAACATCGACCAGGTGCCGGACTACGTGTACCAGTCGACGGTGAAGGGTGAGACGTTCAAGATGCAGAAGTACGCCTCCGCCTTCCAGGACCCGCGCAACAAGGTCAACCACCTGGAGGTCATCACCAACGACCCGCCGGCCGCCGCCTACTTCGCCGCGCTGATGACGGCGCAGCAGGTACCCGGCGAGACCCGGATCGTTCCGTAGGATCCCGTCGTACGGGACCGCACCGCACCGCACCGCACTGCACCGGAGCGGAGCGGAGTGGGCGGAGCGGACGGAGCGGACTTGAGCAGATCGGACCGGACCGGACCGGACCGGACCAGACCGGATAGCACCGGACAGCAGCGGAGCAGAGCGGGCCGGGCCGGGCCGGAGGAGACAGGGAGAGGACGGGGCGCCACCGATGGGGGCCACCTTCTACATCAGCGCCGACCGCCAGGCCGGCGCCGCATGGACGTTCACCGCGGACCAGCTCGCTCGGGCCGTGCCGGAGCGTTGGCCCGGCGCCACCGTCTCCGAGCCCGCCGACGGCCTGCTCGTCCTGCACGTACCGGTCGAGGACCACTGGTGCGAGGTGTTCTTCGACCCCGAGTACGGCGTCCTCTCGTTCGCTGACAAGGAGCCCTGGTCCGCCCCCCTGACGGTGGTGCACGGCTTGCTGCGAGCCCTGGCTCCCGCTGTTCCCCTCGTCCGGTGGGCCGACTACGACGCGGAGCTGGAACCGATCGACCTGAACCTGGGGCTGGCGGAGTTCGTGGCCCGCTTCGGGGCGTGAGGTCAGCGGGGGACCATGTCGCCGCCGAGTGCGCGCAAGCGGCCGGGCACGTCCGAGGCGCTGCCGTAGGCGTGTTCCAGCTCCGCCCAGGGGTGCTGGCCGAGACCAGCGAAGACTGGAGCGAGGGCGAGGGCGAGGGCGAGGGCGAGGGCGAGGGCGAGGGCGAGGGCGGGGCGCTGGCAGGGCAGGGCCCATGCCAGGCTCGTGTCAGGCGCCACGGACAGTCCCGAGGTCAGCTCCCGCGGTGGACCTCGATGGCCGACAGCGTGCCACTCGTTCCCGATCGGAGGGTGAAGCCGCCCACCATGGTGTCCGGGTCCCAACCCTGGGCGAGCGCCTGCTCGATCAGGGTGTGCATGTCGCGCGGCGTGGGGTGGGTGGAGTCGGTGCAGATGCCCCAGGGGCCGGGAGGGCTGTTGCTGATCAAATGGGCCATGAGGACACAGCCGGTCTTCCCACCGGCGCGAACGCGCACCTGGATGCAGCGGCGGATGTCGTCGTCCACCACGGTGTAGCCGATCCGGGCGGTCCAGCGGTAGGTGCGCCCCTGCAGGTGAAGGACGCGGAGACGGGTGCGCACAGGGGCCTCCTGGCGAGGAGCGGGCGAGGAAGGGACGGAGGGCGAGGTAGAGGCGGGGTGCGGAAGGAGGCCGGAGCGGGGAGTGCGGCCGACTGAGGTGCTGTCAGCCGTTGAGGTAGGCCAGCACCGCCAGCACCCGGCGGTTGTCGTCGTCCGAGGGTTGCAGATCCAGGCGGAGGAAGATGGACGAGGTGTGCTTGGCCACCGCGCGCTCGGTGATGACCAGTTGCTGTGCGATGGCGGCGTTGGAGCGGCCCTCGGCCATCAGGCCGAGCACCTCGCGCTCGCGGGGGGTGAGGGCGGCCACCGCGCTGTTGGCGGCGTTGTGGGTGAGCAGGCGGGCGATCACCTCCGGGTCCATGGCGGTGGCTCCGTCGGCGACCCGGCGCACTGCGTCGACGAACTGTGCGCTGTCCAGGACCCGGTCCTTGAGCAGGTAGCCGATGCCGCCGCTGCCGCCGGAGAGCAACTCGCGGGCGTAGAGCTGCTCGACGTACTGGGAGAGGACCAGGACCGGTAGCCCTGGCTGCTCCTGACGGGCGGCCAGGGCGGCGCGTAGGCCCTCGTCGGTGAAGGTCGGCGGCAGCCGGACGTCGACGATGGCGAGGTCGGGCCGGTGCTCCGTGACGGCGGCCAGCAGGCCGGGGCCCGTGTCGACGGCGGCGACGACGGCCATGTCGTGAGCCTCCAGCATCCTGGTCAGGCCGTCCCTCAGGAGGAAGAGGTCTTCGGCGATGACGACGCGCATGGAATCTCCAGGTTCGCGATGGTCGGGCCGCCGAGCGGGCTGCTGACCGCAAGGATGCCGTCGAACGCGGCGAGCCGCCTCTCCAGACCACGCAGGCCGGTGCCCTGGGCGGGGTCGGCGCCGCCGCGGCCGTCGTCGGTGACGCTGATCCGCAGGACCGATCCAGTATGGCCGATCTCGATCCAGGTCTGCGTGGCCTGTGCGTGCTTGGTGATGTTGGCCAGCAACTCGTTGACTGCGAAGTAGGCTGCCGATTCGATGGCAGCCGGCAGCCTGTTGGTCAACTCGCCGCTGAAGTGCGCCTTCAACGGCAGGTCCAGGGCCAGCGCGCGGACCGCGTCGACAAGGCCGCGGTCGGCCAGCACCGGCGGATGGATGCCACGCACCAAGTCCCGCAGCTCGGCCAGTGCTTTCGCTGAGGAGCCCTTGGCCTCACTCACCAGGGCCCGAGCTGCTCCAGGGTCGGACTCGAAGAGCGACTCGGCCGCACTGAGCGTCATGCCCATCGCCACCAGCCGGGCCTGCGCCCCATCGTGCAGGTCCCGCTCGATCCGGCGCAGCTCGGCGGCGCCGAAGTCGATCGTGTCGGAGCGGGTGGCGGCCAGGTGACGGACCCGCAGGGCCAGTTCGGCCTCCTGGGTCGGCCCGAGTAGTGACCGGGCGGCCAGGCCGTAGCCGTACAGCACCCGGGGGCCGGCCCAGACGGTGAAGACCACTATCAGCAGGCCTGTGAAGGTGGCCCCCCAGATCGGGAAGCTGTGCGGGTGGAAGGGGAAGGTCAGCAGCATGATCAGGCCCTTGACCAAGGAGAACGACCGTGGGCCGACGTGATCCTGGCCGACCGGGCCGAACTGCACCCCGAAGATCGCGCTCAGCACCCGTAGGGTCAGGAACCCGGGCCAGGCCGACAGGAAGAGCACCAGCATCGAGGCGCACCCTGTCACCGCCGTCCAGGCCAGGTCCCGCCAGGTCGCGGGATCTGTCAGCAACCGGCGGGCCCACCGGAGCAACCGGGGGCGGAGGCCTGTCGGGTGCGGGCCGGCGGGCATCGGGCGGTAGGGGGCGGTGATCGCCACCCCGCACCAGGGCTCGGCCAGCCGTCTGGTCAGCACCGCGATGCCTCGCACGGCGAGCGCGCACCCGGGGACCAGCGGGACCAGCAGCCACAGAAAAGCCGCGTGCCGGTCCGAGTCGGTCGACGGGATCCGAGTGGCGACCCAGACGCCGAGAATCAGGAGGGGGACGGCCAGCAGTACGCCGGCTCCGCCCAGGGCCACCCCCAGCAGCGCCAGCCCGCGCGGGGCGGCGAGCAAGGTCCGGCCGAAGCCGGTGGGTGCGCCGCGTCGCGCGGCCCGCGGTTCAGCTGTCATCTCGGTGCTGCTCACGGTCGTTCCTCCTTCGGGTCGAGTCGGTCACGGACAGTCTGGCGGGCGCTCCGCCGGTCTCGCAGGAGGGCTGAGCTGTCTCTCTGGGGTGTACCTACGTACACCCCAGAGACACCGCTCAGACCGATGTCGCCGCAGGCCGGCTCGCTTCTAGCGTCGTAGTCGTCAAGGGGATCGGCCGACCGGCCATCCGCCCAGGGCCGTCCGCCCCGGCCGTCGCCCCTGACCATCCGCCCCTGACCATCCGCCCCTGACCACATGCTGACCACGCGACCATGGAGGAGCCATGAGCACACCGATCATCCAGATCCGCGACGTGACGAAGACATACGACGCGGGGCGACCGGTCCTGTCCGGGCTGAATCTAGAGGTGGCCGCCGGCGAGGCACTGGCCGTGCTCGGCCCGTCCGGCAGCGGCAAGTCGACCCTGCTCAACCTGATCGCCGGGCTGGACCGTCCGAGCGCCGGCTCGGTGACGGTGGACGGCCTGCGGGTCGACCAGTTGACCGAGGCCGGTCTTGCCAGGTACCGCCAGGCGCGAATCGGCATGGTCTTCCAGTTCTTCAACCTGCTGGACGACCTGACCGCACTGGACAACGTGCTGCTGCCCGCCCAGTTGGCAGGCCTGCCCGCGGTCAAGGCGCGCCGACGAGCCCTGGAGCTGCTGGCGCAGCTCGGGGTCGACGAACATGCCGGGGCGTTCCCCGGCCGGCTCTCCGGCGGCCAGCGCCAGCGGGTGGCGGTGGCCAGGGCCCTGATGAACCGTCCGCCGTTGCTGCTCGCCGACGAGCCGACCGGTGCGCTGGACCGCGCGGCGGCCGCTGATGTGCGTGAGCTGCTCACCGAGCTCCACGCGGCCGGGCAGACCCTGCTGCTGGTCACCCACGACACCGCGCTGGCGCGGGCGTGCGCGAGCCGGACGATCGAGCTGCTCGACGGTGGGATCGTCCGCGATGTGGTCCGGCCGGTGATGAGCGCATGAGCGCCCTGAGCAAGGTGATCAGGGCCGGCGTCGGCCGGCGGCGCATCCAGAGCCTGGTGATCACGCTGACCACCCTCGCGGCTGTCACCGCCTCGGTGCTGGCTCTGGGGCTGCTGCAAGCCTCGCAGACACCGTTCGACCACGCCTTCGCCCAGCAGCACGGTGCCCATCTGACCGCGCAGTTCGACCCGTCCAAGGTCACTGCCGCGCAGTTGGCCACCACCGCGAGGATGTCCGGGGTGACCGCCGCGACCGGGCCCAGCGCGGAGCTGCAGCTCACCCCGCACGCCGGCCGCAACGACGACGGCCTGCCGGTGGGCTCCTCGCTTCCCTCGATGCTGACCGCAGGCCGGGCGGACGCGGGCGGCCCGATCGACGACCTGGCGCTGATCCACGGCCACTGGCTCACTGGTCCGGGCCAGATCGTGCTGAGCGATGACCCTCAGCCGGTCGGGGTGGGAGACCAGTTGGTCTTTCCGCAGTTGCCGGGCAGTCCGGCGCTGACCATCGTCGGCATCGCCCGGTCGATGAGCCGCAGCGCCGATGCCTGGGTATCGCCGGACCAGCTCGCCGCCCTGACCCCGCCGGGCGCCGTGCCCGACTACCAGATGAGCTACCGCTTCGCGCAGGCCGGGACGGATGCCCAACTGGACGCCGACCGCGCGGCACTTGCCGCCGCCGTGCCGGCCGGTGCGATGACCGGGGTCCAGTCCTACCTGAGCAGCAAGCTGCAGGCGCAGCGGAACACGGCGACCTTCGTGCCGTTCATCGTGGTCTTCGGCCTGATCGCGCTCTTCATGTCGGTCCTGATCATCAGCATCGTGGTCAGCGGCGCGGTGAGCGCCTCCACCCGGCGGATCGGCATCCTCAAGTCACTGGGCTTCACACCGAGTCACGTGGCGCGCGCCTACGTCGGACAGGCACTGATCCCGTCGGCGGTCGGCACCGTGCTGGGCGTGCTGTTGGGCAACCTGATGGCGACCGCGGTGCTGACCTTGCAGCAGCATGCGCTGAGCGGCGGCACGGTCACCATCGCCCCGTGGATCGACCTCGTGGTGCCGCTCGGCGCACTGGCCGCAGTCACCGCGGCCGCCCTGGTCCCCGCGCTGCGGGCCGGACGGCTGCGGACCGTCGAGGCACTGGCCGTCGGCCGCACCCCGAGTGCCGGACGCGGACGGGTCGTCCAGCACTTCCTGGGACGGCTGCGGCTACCGCGCGCGATGAGCCTGGGCCTCGGCCTTCCGTTCGCCAAGCCCGGACGATCAGGGGTGATGATCGCTGCCGTGGTCCTCGGTACGGTCGGGGTGACCTTCGGCACCGGTCTGACCCTCTCGTTGAACGCGGTGGAGGCAGGTCTGAGTCGAGACCTGCCGGGCTCGGTGGTGGCGCCGGTCGCCCCGCTTCCGGACGCACCCGCCGCCACCCGTCAGCCGGACGCGGCCGACCTCACCGCGATCGCCGCGAAGATCGCCGCATTGCCAGGCACTCGCCGCTCCTTCGCCACCGGCACCACCAAGCTCAGCGTCGCCGGGCTGGCCGGCCCCACCGATGTGACCACCTACCGCGGCGACTCCAGCTGGGGGGCCTACCAGCTGGTGCACGGCTCCTGGTTCCATGGGCCGGGCGAGGTGGTCGTCCCCACCAGCTTCCTGCGGAACACCGGAACGCACGTCGGGGAGACCATCACCCTGACCGGCAACGGCCGCGCCGCGCCGGCACGGATCGTCGGTGAGGCCATGGCGGTGCGGGACTCGGGCATGCTGATGCTGACCGACGACGCCACCCTGAGCGCGCTGGGCATCGCGGTGGACCCGGAGTCGGTCACCTTCGCCATCGACCTCGTGCCCGGGACCAGCACCCCCGCCTACCTCGACTCCCTCAACACGGCGCTGCGGCCGTACGGCATCACCGCGCTGCCCGGCGCCCCGCGGGTGAGCCCCACTGTGCTGGCGATGGACGGGCTGGCCGTGCTGCTCACCGCTCTGCTGGTCACGGTGGCGGGTCTCGGTGTACTCAACACCGTGGTGCTCGACACCCGGGAGCGGGTGCACGACCTCGGGGTCTACAAGGCGCTCGGGATGTCCCCGAAGCAGACGGTCGCCATGGTCCTCACCTCGGTCACCGGCATCGGACTCGTCGCCAGTGCGATCGGCGTGCCGATCGGCATCGTGCTGCACCATTACGTACTGCCGGCCATGGGCACGGCCGCCGGCACCGGGATCCCGACGGCGGACCTGGCCGTCTTCCACCTGCCCGTACTGGTGCCGTTGCTGCTGGGCGGGCTGGTCATCGCGACGGCGGGCGCGCTGCTGCCGGCCGGATGGGCGGCCAGGACCCGCACGGCGACAGCACTGCGGACCGAGTAGGACGGCGGACCGCGTAGCACTGCGGACCGAGCAGTGCAGCGGGTCAGGCGCGCGAGGAAGAGCGGACGCAGCAGGGAGCCGTCGGAGGGCACGGCCGTCGGATCCGCCAACGGGGTGGACAGCGTCGGGTGGCCGGGCTGTCGGGCAGCCAGGCCACCCGGCGGGCCCGCCGGGCCCGGTGGGCCCGGCGGGGCTGGCCGGGGCGTCAGAGGGCGAGCGTCAGCCCCTCGTCGGCGGCGGTCACCTCACCGGCGAAGGCGGCTCGCGCCTCGGCGATCGAGCGCTCGCGGTCGCTGCCGGGCCAGAAGTGAGTGAGCAGCAGGCGTTGGGCCCCCGTCCGGGCGGCCCAGCTGCCGGCCTCGGTGGCGCTCATCAGCAGGTGGTCCGCGCCCTCGGCCGGTTCGCCCTGGAGGGTCGCGCCGGCGATGAACAGGTCCACTCCGGCGGCGAGTCGGTCCAGCGCCGGGCCCGGTCCTGCGTCGCCGCTGTAGGCCACAGCCAGGCCGGGTGCGGTCAGCCGGATCCCGGCGTGCGGCACGTAGTGGGGGAGTAGGTCGCTCTCCAGGCGGAACGGGCCGATTTGGTGGTCGGCCGGGAGCGAATGCGGGGCGAAGACCGAGAGGAGGTCCTCGGACGGCTCCATCGCCTGCACCCTGCCGATCACCCCGGGGGTGCAGTAGAGCGGCATCGGGCTGCCGCGCCGCTCCCCGTAGTACAGGGCGCGGCCGAGTGCGCTCAGGTCGGCGCAATGGTCGGGGTGCTCGTGGGTGATGACGACCGCGTCGACTTCCACAGCCGCGCAGCGCTCCAGCAGCCGCGGCACGGTGGCATAGCCCAGGTCCAGCACCACACGGAACCCGTCGTACTCCAGGAGGAAGCCGCTGGCGCCGCGTCCGGCCTCCGGCCAGGCCCCGCACGTTCCCAACACACTCAGTCGGCGCATCGGATCATGATGGCACGGATCCTGTGCCCGTCTCGTCACCACTGGTCACCAGCAGGCCGTGGCAGGGCGCACCTAGGCAGGCCCGCCACGACATCCTCGGTGTGCCGCGCCCCGCGACCGCGCCTGTCCATCGCGCCCGCCCCTTGAGCCCAGCGCAGCCCAGGTGTTACGCCGTCGGGTTGGGGCTGCCGATCCGCAGCAGGTTCCCGCTGCGGTCCACCAGGGCGAACTCCCGCATTCGGTAGTCAGTGTCCACAGGTGGTTCCAGGCGGCTGCCGGTGGCCGGTTCGGTGAGGATGCCGACCTGTGCCCACTGGTGGTACAGCGCGTCGGCGTCCCGTACCTGCAGGTAGCAGCTGCTGGCCGTGACCAGTGGGTCCAGCTCGCAGTCCGTTCGGAAGTGCAGCTCGACCGTGCCGCGGACGAGGATCAGATAGCCCTCCTCCGCACTCCATCGGCCGCGCAGCTCGAATCCCAAGCGGCGGTAGAACTCCAGGGTTTCGTCCAGATCCCGGCTCGGCAGGATCGGCACCGCGTACTCGTCCATGCCCAGCACCGTAGCCCGCTCCACTGACAGTGCTGAGGTTCGGGCTTCGTTCGGGCCTGACCGACCGGGTCACGGTGGCCATCGGCTGCCTCCAAGGGGACCCTGGCCTTTAAGACCCCAACGGAGCACTCCGGGCGGGCGGTCGTCGGTGCAGCGGGAAGTAGTCCCACCGCAGCGCTCACGCGCGGCGGCTCAGCCGTGAGGCTGAGGGGAATCCCCGTCCCTTCAGGGCGAGGAGGAAGTCAACGGTGTGCATTCCTTCGCTCCGGCCGCGGTACGGGCCGGCCGGGACCGGTTCGGGCCGACGCGGCTGCACGCTGCCAGCGACCCGCGCGCCCACGCGCCCACGCGCCCACGCGCCCACGCGCCCGAACATCCGGTCGGGCGCTCAGGTTCCCGCATCCCGGGTTGCCGGAGCCGCGAGCCGCGAGCGCTTCGTCAGTGCGGGGCGCCGCCGCAATGCGTCAGGATCGCTTCGGCGACCGGCTCCGGGGCACGCAGCGGCGGGAGATGGTCGACGCCGGGCAGCAGGACCAGCCGGCAGCCGGGGATGCGCGCGGCCGCCTGGTGATTGGACGCGATCAGCGCCGGCCGGTCCAGGTCGCCCACCATGAGCAGTGTCCGGTGCCCGATCTCGCCGAGCCGGCCGAAGACCGGGGGGAAGGGGCGCTGGTACGCGTCCTCACCGGGCCAGGCCAGGGCGGCGGAACGGAGTTGGGCCTCGGCGGCCGGGTCGGCCCCGGTGGCGGCCCACAGGCGTAGCCCGTACGCCGTCAGGCCGTCCACATCGCCCGCCCCGACGAGGAGTTCGTACTCGGCGTCCAGGTCGGGCTCGGCCGGCCAGGGGTAGTCGGAGAACCCCGGGCAGAGCAGCACCAGGGCCGACACGCGCCCGGGATCGGCCAGTGCCAGCGCCAGCGCGGTCTCACCGCCCATGCTGCACCCGACCAGTGGCACCGGCCCGAGGCCGAGATGGTCGAGCAGGGAGACCAGGTCGTCCAGCGGTGAGTAGGGCGTGGTGGGCTGCGGGGAGCGACCGTAGCCGCGCACGTCGTAGCGGATCACCCGGTGCTGCTCGGCGAGCCGCGGCAGGACCGGGTCCCAGATGCGCGAGTCGCCGACCCCCGGGTGCAGGAGCACCAGCGGGGGGCCGATCCCTCCGGTGTCGTCCGCCCATATGCTGCCGCCGCTGACCGGCACCGAGAGTTCCATCCCGTGATCCTGACGGCGGACGGCGCACCGGCCAAGCGATTTCCCGGGCGCGCCCCCGGCGATCCGGTCACCGGGCGCGCCGGTCACCGGGCGATCCGGACACCGGTCACGGGGCGATCCGACACCCGTCACCGGCGAAGGGCGAAGCCGCCCTGGACGGTCCAGAGGTCGGGGGCAGTGGGGGCGCACTTGGTGACGGAGGGCGGGACAGCGGGGTCCGCGGTGCTCGCGATCGACCAGCCGACCCGGCGCTCGCCGTTCGCGTCGGCGGGGTAGAAGGTGAGGGCCGCCTCGGGATGCCAGGTGCTCGGCTCCGGCGGCAGCGGAGGCCGGCCCGCGGGGACCGTGAAGGTGGCCGAGTCGACGCTCCCGGTGACGACGGTGGCGCTCCCGTCGGCGGTCAGGCAGTCGACGCTGATCTCGACCCGCACGGAGCCCTCGTTGTCGAAGACGTGGGTGACGGTGGCGTGTCCGCGGGTGCGGCCGTCGGTGGTCCGGGCGTCGACCCGCGCGGTGAGCCGTTCGCCGGGGTTGGGGCCGGGGCCGTGTTCGTTGAGGAGGGCCCAACCCCGCAGGCTCATCCGGCCGGTGGCGTCGGGTGCGGGCAGTGGGGCCGCCGAGGCGGCGGCGGTGCCGGCAGTGGTGCCGGCCGCGGCGACGGTGGTGGTGAGCGCGATGGCGGCGATGAGCTTGCGCATGGTCGTTCCTCGCAGGGGTGGCCGATGGTGGTGGCGGCGGGTGTTCGCCCTCCGTCACCACAAAGATCGCAGTCGGCCCGGGACTTGGACGTCCACCGCGAGGAGGGACCGGGTCCCCCGCATGGGGGACCCGGTCCCTCCTCGCGCTCGCGTGCCGGCGTGCCCGCGTGCTACGGCAGCGGCATGCGGTGCAGGGTGACGAGCAGGCGCCAGACCTGGTGGGCGATCTGCTCGGAGGTGCCCTCGACGAGCCCGTGCAGCCAGTCGGCGAGCACCCCCGCGAAGGTCGCGGCCACCGCCGAGGCGATCAGGTCGGGCTCGGGGGCGCCGGCGAGGGCGCGTTCGGCACGGCTGCGGGCCCGCAGGTCCGCGTGGAGCACGAGGCCCAGCGGGCCGCCGCCGCCCGGGCGCAGCAGTGCCCGGTAGAGACCGGCGTGCGGCGTGAGGCCGGCGAAGAAGGCGGGCAGCGCGGGTGGCGGGGACGCGGGGTCGGGGAGACCGCGCCAGGCGTGCAGGGCGTCCACCGCCTCTCGGACCACGTCGGCGCAGGCGTCCACGGCCAGCGCCTCCAGGTCGCCGTAGTGGACGTAGAAGGTGGCGCGGCCGACTCCGGCCCGGCGCACCAGCGCGGCGACGCTGACCTCCGCCAGCGGGCGCTCCGCGCACTCCTCCAGCAGCGCCCGGCGCAGGGCGGCCCTGGTCCGGGCGGCCCGGGGGTCCCCCGGCGCGGTGGTGGTCAACGGCTCAGCAGGACGGCGGCGAGTGCGAGCGCCCCGGGCAGCGCCTGGGCGAGCAGGATGCGGCGGTTCGCCGTGGCGCCGCCGTACAGGCCGGCGACCAGCACGCAGCCGAGGAAGAAGACCCGCACCCGGTACCCCGTCGGGTCGGCGGCGATCAGACCCCAGACCAGGCCCGCGGCGAGGAACCCGTTGTAGAGCCCCTGATTGGCGGCGAGCGGCGCGGTGGCCCGAGCCATGGCCGGGTCGAAGCCGGAGAGCTCGCGGCCCGGCCTCTTCTCCCACAGGAACATCTCCAGCACCAGGAAGTACGCGTGCAGGGCGGCCACCAGGCCGACCAGGACATCCGCTGTCGTCTTCACTGCCGGCTCCCACCGCTGATTTCATGGACAGGTGTCTACTATACATGGACATCTGTCCATGAAATCAGTTGGCGCGGCCTGCCGACCGGAAAGGAACGACATGGCTCGTATCCTCACCGGCAAGCGCAAGCGCAAGCGCAAGCGCAAGCGCAAGGGCCAGGGCCATTTCGGGACACTGAAGGACCCGGCCGCCGCCCGGACTCTCCGCCCCCTGCGCTCCTCGGTCCGGACGCCGGACGCCGGACGCCCTCGCGCTCTGCCGGGAGCTGAAGGGCTGACCAACTGCCCGGCCAGGCACAGGAGTAGCGTGGCAGCTCAGGTGAAGATGGCTGGAATTCGCGGCAGCCAGCGTGTAGATACGGTCCTACCGTGAGCGGACAACTGGTCAACACCTGAATGGAGTTGAGTGATATGCCGATCACCGGAACGCGGGCGGACGCACTGGTCGCGGCCTGGCTCGGCGGCGCGGAGGATGCCTACGGCCAGGCCAACCCGGCGGGCCCGCTCTACGTCGGCGGGTCCGCCGCCGAGGCCGCGCTCGCTGACAGCTACGAGGGCCTGCTCACCTACTGCAGCGGCTGTACGGCGTCGACGCACACCTTCTGCTGCTGAGCGTCGCTGACCGCACCCCGTCCCGCCCCGCCGGCGGTCCCGTTCCCGCGGGGCCGCCGCCGATGGCTCTTCACCGCCCGGTCCGTCCGTCCGGGCACCGGAACGCGGCCGCCCGGGCCGCGGTGCAGAGGAGAGGACGTGCCCATGCCGCAGGAGGCCGGTACCGAGGTCGGTACCGAGACCGCAGCCGCAGCCGGAGCCGGAGCCGCAGCCGAGCTCACTGCCGCGGCGGAGCCGGTGGCGGAGGGCTGGTTCGCCGAGCCCGTCCGCGCCCTGGCCGCCCCGCTGCTCGCCGAGTCGGACCGCGAGCTGGCGGCGCTGGCCGGCCTGGCGGTCACCGAACGGCAGGTGCTGGGCGAGGCCCTGGGTGCCGCCCTGGCACGTTCCCTGCAGCTCAAGTTGAACCGGGTGTTCCTGCTGGAGCTGCGCGCCGCCGCCCTGGCCGGCGAGCTGGCCGGGGCGGACGAGCGGGCCCGCTGGCGGAGCTTCATCCGCCGCGCCGTCACCGGCGACTACCTGGACGGGCTGCGCGGGCGCTACCCCGGGCTGCCCGAGCGGGTCACCGCCGCCGCGCGGCTGCAACTCGACGCCGGACTCACGCTGGCCCGCCGCCTGGTCCGGGACCGGGCGGCGATCGGCGCCCTGCTGGGCGGCCCGCCCGGAGCGCTGCTCGAAGTCGAGCTCGGCGTCGGCGACCAGCACCGTGGCGGCCACGCGGTGGCGCGGGTGCGGTTCGCGGGCGGCACGGTGATGTACAAGCCGCGGCCGCTGGAGGTGGACGCGGTGCTGCGGGTGTTCCTGGCCGCCGTGCTGCCGGACGGCACCGCCGCCCCGATCCGGGTGCCCGAGGTGCTCGCCATGGTCGGCACCGGGGCTCCCGCCGACCGTGCCGCCGACCGTGCCACCGGCGCCGCCGCCGCGGGTGACCACTACGGCTGGGCCGCCCACGTCGAGCACGCGTACTGCCGCGACGAGGACGAACTCGCCCTGTTCTACCGGAACCTGGGCCACTGGCTGGCCGTGATGCGCCTGCTCGGCGGCACCGACCTGCACGCCGAGAACCTGCTCGCGCACGGCCCGGTGCCGGTCGTGGTGGACGCCGAGAGCCTCTTCACCCCCGATCCGGAGACCGGGCCGAGCGGCCGCGGCGACGCCGTCGACCTCGCCGCCCGCACGGTGCGAACCACCGTGCTGCGCACCGGGATCCTGCCACTGCGGATCGACGGCTACGCCCTGGCGGGGGTCGACTTCTCGGCCGCCGGGGGCCTACCGGGCCAGCAGCCGCTGATCCCGATGCCGGTGATCGTGGACGGCGGGCGCGACACCGCCCGGATGGAGCTCACCGCCGTCGAGTTCCGCTCGGCCCGCAACCACCCCAGTCCGGCTCCGGTGCTGTCCCGCCACTGGCAGCAGGTCCTGCACGGGTTCGCGGAGTTGACCGACCGGTTGCGCCGGTTGGACGAGAAGGGCGAACTGCGGTCCGCACTGGCCGGGTTCGACGGCTGCGAGGTCCGGTTGATCCGCCGCCCGACCCAGACCTACATGGAGATCGGCCGGATGCTCTGGCACCCGGCCTCGCTGCACGACCCGGCGGGCGCCCTGGTCCGGGCCCGGGACATCCTGGCCCGCAACGCGGCGGGCAGTCCGATCGCGCCGCGTGAGGCCGCGGTGATCGAGGCGGAGATCGCCGATCTGCTCCTCGGTGATGTCCCGGTCTTCGGCGGCCCGGTCGACCCGGCCGCCCTGGACGCCGCGCTGTGCGACTGGCGCGGCGCCGATCTGCCGCTGGAGCAGGAGGTGATCCGCGGCGCGCTGGTGGGCGCGTATCTGAATGAGCGTCAACTACCCGCTCGGACACAGAAACCAGCCACAGCGCCGGATGCCCGGCGGGCCGAGGAGCGCCGGCGCCGGTTGGCCGCCGTGGCGGTCCGGACGATCTGCGCGGCGGCCGTGCGCGGGCGGGACGGGACGGCGACCTGGATCAGCCCGGTGCTCACCGAGGTCGGCTGGGCGGTGCGGCCGCTCACCGCAGACCTCTACAGCGGCCAGGGCGGCGTGCTGTTCGCGCTCGCCCAGTACCGGCAGGAGCAGGCGGCCGGCCACGCGGACCCGGTCGAGGGCCTGGAGGAGGTGCTCAGGGGCGGGCTGCGGGTGCTGGCCGCCACCGAGGAGCAGGCGCCGGTGCGGCAGATCGGCGGCTTCACCGGTCTCGCCTCCCAGGTGTGGACCTGGTCGGCGCTGCACGAACTGCTCGGCGAGGAATGGTTGCTGGAGCGTGCCCAGGTCAGGGCCGGCCTGCTCGACGGGGAGCGGGTCGCCGCGGACCGGGCGCTGGACGTGCTCGGCGGCGCGGCCGGGGCCGTGGTCCCGCTGCTGGGGCTCGCCGAGGCCACCGGCGTGGCGCGCTGGCTTGACGGCGCGGCCCTGGCGGGCCGGCACCTGGAGCGGACGGCGGTGCTGGACGAGCGGGGCGCGCACTGGTCCACCGCGCTCTTCCCGGCGGCCATGGGGGGCTTCGCGCATGGCGCCACGGGCATGGGCTGGGCGCTGGCCAGGCTCGCGCTCAGCCCGGCCGGCTCGCCCGCGGACCGCGTGCGCTGGTGCGAACTCTCCGCTCGGGCAATGGACTTCGAGCGATCGCTGTATCTGCCGAGCGCGGGCGCCTGGGCCGACCTGCGGGAGACCAGCGGCGTGGACCACGCGACCGCCTGGTGCCACGGCAGCACCGGAATCGGCCTGGCGGCGGCCGACCTCTACCGGCGGACCGGCGAGCCGGCGCACCTGGAGACGGCCCGCCGGGCCGGCTCGGCCACGCTGCGCGAGGGCTTCGGCTGGACCCACACCCTGTGCCACGGCGACCTGGGCCTGTGGGAGTTGCTGGCGGCGCTGCGCGACTGCCGCCCCGCGGCCGCCCCGCCGCGCGGCGGAGAGCGCGGCCGGGCCGACGCCGAGCTGCTCAGCGGTCTGGAGGAGCACGGCGCGATCGGCGGACTGGCCCGGGAGGCCTTCTCGCCCGGCCTGATGCCCGGCCTGGCCGGCGTGCTGAACCTGCTGCTGCGGATGCGCCCGGGACACCGGCTGGCCTCGCCGCTGCTGCTCGGCCGGGCGGGCGACGGAGCGGCAAGGGGCCCCGTGGCCACGGGCTGACCAGTCGTTCCGCGATCCGGCTGGGGACCGGATAGAGAAAAGATGGACCACTCCGGTGCGATGGCTCTGCGGGGCACGGCGTTCGTCCGCCCGCCGCAACCGAACAACCGGAAGGGCGCGGACCAATGGGGGAAGCCTCGCTGGAGGAGTCGACGCGAGGCGCGCGGGCGCGAGGGATCGCACGCCGCGCGCTGGACGCCGAATGGGGCGAACTGCTCGGCGCGGCACGGGCACGGCTGGCGGAGCGCCGCCGGGACGCCCCGCCGTTCGCGCTGCGGCCGCTCGCGCTGCGGCCTTCCGCGGTGCGGCTGTTCATGCTGCGGCTGTTCACGGTGCTGCCGTTCACGATGGCGGCGGTGGCGCTGGTGGTCGTCTTCGATGTGGCGCAGCACCTGCCCGGCGGGGCGGCGTTCGCCGCCAGGATCGGGGTGGTCCAAGCCGTCCAGCCGCTGGGCACCGCGCTGCTGCGCACCCCGCTCTCGCTCTTCGTGCCCGCGCTGGACCTGCCGGTGTGGGGCGCGCTGGCGCAGGTCCTGCTGGTCTTCGGCATCGCCGAACTGGTGCTGGGGCTGCGGACGACGCTCGTCGTCGGGTACGCCTGCACCCTGGCGGGCACCTTCTTCACCCGGTTCGGCGTGGCGCACGGACCCCACCGGCTCTACCACCTGCCGGGCTGGTTCGCCCAGGTCCGGGACACCGGGCCGTCGGCGGCCGTGGTCGGCCTGGTGCTCTGCGTCGCCTGGCGCCACCGGGCCTGGTGCACCGCGATCGGCGTCAACGTGCTGATGATCGGTGAGGCGGTCGCGCTGCCGAACCTGGCCGGCCTGGAGCACCTGGCCGCACTCGCCTGCGCCGCCTCGCTCTCGGCGGTCTCCGGTGTGCTGCGCCGGTTCTTCGCGCGGCTCCCGGCAGTCACCCTCCCTGACGCGACCTGACCTCCGAAGGTGCGCATCGCCGCCCCGGCATGGCATCGGTCACGGAACAGGTCCTTGTCCAGCTCCTCGATCCGGAGCAGGTCGATGAACGAGTCGCGTTCGGCGGCCGGAAGAGTCCGGTCCGATGGTGTCGGTCACCTGCCCACGCCGGCGGAAGGCGAGCGGGCGTCGTGTGATCTGGATCACGGAGAGCGGAGGGGCGGGTTGCAGAAATCGGATCTGTCGGCATCACGTCCTATCGTCCTGGCCATGACGCAAGTCGTACAGACGTACGCCTATCTCCGCTCCTCCGCCGTGCATGAGAGCAGCGCCGGGCGCAGCCTCGCCCTGGAGACCTCGGGCGGTGCCACACCCGCCGGCCTGGTGGCCAATCCGCAGTTCTTCCGCGGGTTCCTCACCGCACCCGCGCCCGCCGCAGCAGCACTGCTCGCGGTCGCCGACGTGGCCGCCGCCCGGTACTACCAGCCGCAACCGCGGGCCTCGCTCGATCCGGTGGTGACGGCCAACGGCGACCGGCTTCGCTTCGAGTCCTTCTCCGGCTGCTGCGGCGTCTACGCCCGCCTCGACGTGCTCGCCGAGGGGCTGGACGGCGATGAGATCGGCCACGGCACCACCAACGTCGACGTCAACAACCCACTCCGCGAGGCCCTCGGCCGGATCGGCGCCGCCGACCCGCTGCGCCTGGCCGTCGGCCCGGACGCGCTGGAGGTCGCCACCCTCGACGGTCCGGTGGTCGAGAAGAAGGTCCCTCTGCCCGGCCGTTGGCTTCGCGGCTTCGCCGAGACCCAGGTACTGGCCGCCGGGTTCGACCTGCGCGCCGAGGTACCGGCATCCGAAGCCGTCCGCTTCCTGCGCTCGCTCCCGCGCGGCAACGGCCGCTCCGTGCGGCAGTGGGTGGTGCCCGCGGGCCGTACGCTGCGACCGACCAGCCGGCCCGTCCCCGGCGCGGTCTGCCTGCCCGGCCCCGAGCGGCTGGTGGCGTTGCAGCGGGTGCTGCGGCACGCGCTCGCCCTGCGGGTGTACGGGCCACCTGGCGGTCCGTCGGCCATGGCCGCCGCCTGGGAGGTGGTGCTGCCCGGCATGCGGCTGACGCTCACTCTGTCGCCGGACGCCTCGCGCGGCTTCTCGGGCGAGGGCGGCGTGCTGGACGCGCTCGCGGGAGCGGACGCGGCGGCAGACGCCGAGCTGGTGTCGGTGCTGCTCGCCTGGGAGCCCCGGGTCGACCCGGCCGAACTCGCCGAACAGGCCGGGCTGAGCGTCGAGCGGGTCCGCGCGGCGCTCACCCGGCTCGGCACGTCCGGGCAGATCGGCTACGACACCGCCGAGGCCGCGTACTTCCACCGGCAGTTGCCGTACGACTCCGGCCGCGCCGAGGCGCAGAACCCGCGTCTGCAGGCAGCGCACGCCTTGGTCGCGGCCGGTGCGGTGGCCCGGGAGGAGGGTGGCGGCGCGCTGGTGACGGTCGGCGACCACGTCCAGCGGGTGCGGCGGGCAGCGGACGGGAAGCTGAGCTGCACCTGCCTCTGGTGGGCCAAGTACCGGGGCGGGCGCGGGCCGTGCAAGCACGCGCTGGCCGTGGGCCTGGCGCGGGACGAGAACGCGGACGGGAACCGGGAGGGGGCGCGATGAACCTGATCGAGCTGGTACGGGCGGAGGACATCGACGGGATCGTCCGGGAGCTGGTCGGGCTGACGCCGGATCAGCGGCGCTCTTTCCTTCCGGAGTTGAAGGCGATCCGCAAGGAGATCCGCGACGCCGAGTGGCCGGCGCCCGATGGCAAGCCGGTGCTGATCGCCGGGCTTGGGTGCCACACCTCGCCCTCGGGCGCGGCGGACTGGATCGGCGGCCCCGGCCTGGGCTGGAGCGAGGTCTCGCGCCACCCCGCCCTGCTCGCCGTCATCGAGAGCCGGCCACTGGAGTGGCAGCACGACGTCGTCGCCCGGCTCGCCGAGCGGCGGCCCGGGCGCTGGTGGGGGGAGTACCCGCTGCTGGAGCACCTTGTGCGCACGACCGGGTGTCCGGTGCCGACCTCGGACGCGTTCGTCCTGAGCTGGGTGCACGAGCGGTCGGCCAAACACTACGGCCCACCCGCCCACCTGACCGGCAGGACGCCCGGCGACAACCTGTGGGACCGGCTGTCCGGTGACTCCTTCGTCCCGCTGCTGGTGCCTCGGCTGTTCGAGATCGCCGACATCGGGACCAGCCTCGACCGCTCCTGGTACGTGACCGAGCCCGGCGGCGGGTGGCCGGTCTGCCTGGCGCGGCTGACCGAGCAGGGCGTCCTGGAGCGCGCCGAGATGCTCGACGGCTGCCTGGCCCGCCTGGTGCGTGGAGGCAGGGTGGGCGATCAGCGGGTCTTCCTGAAGGTGCTTCAGGCACTCGCGCCGTCCACGGACGAGAACGCGGCCCGCGTCAGGAGCTATCTCGCGCTGCTCGACGCCGTGTCCACCGTCGCGGTCCATGCCCAACAGGTGCTCGGCGAGCTGGACGACGCCGGGCTGCTGGCGGCCGACCTGCTCGTCGAAGCGTCCGGGACGGTGCTGTTCCGGACCGAGAAGAAACTGGTCCGCACCCAGTTGGTCCGGCTGGACAAGGCCGCCTGCCGTGACCCGGCGTTGGCCGGACAGGTGGTGTTGGCGGCCTCGGACGCCTTCGGGCACCCCGATCCCGAGGTGCAGGAGCACACGCTCAAGCTGATTGCCCGTCATCTGGCGGCGGCGGGCGAGGGGGTGCTGCCACGGCTGCGGGAGGCGGCCGAAGCGCTCCACCCGGCACACACGGCGTCGGCCGGTGAG
Organism: Kitasatospora sp. NBC_01287; assembly: GCF_026340565.1. Taxonomy (NCBI): domain Bacteria; kingdom Bacillati; phylum Actinomycetota; class Actinomycetes; order Kitasatosporales; family Streptomycetaceae; genus Kitasatospora; species Kitasatospora sp. NBC_01287. The sequence goes on along the minus strand of NZ_JAPEPB010000001.1, from coordinate 2,280,431 downwards.
CTGCTCGGAGCCCAGCTGCCCAGCGGCACGTACGAGGAACTGCTGCCGCCCGTACCGCAACCCGCGCCGGTCCCCGGACCGCTGGTCAGCCCGGCCGAAGTGGCCGAGGAGCTCAGCGCGATCCTCCTGGGCGACCCGGACGTGGTCGCCTTCGAACGGGCCCTGGACGGGCTGGTACGGCAGGCCCACCTGAACCGGCCGGCGCTCACCCAGGCGCTGCTGCCGGTACTCGCGGCCCACAACCACGCCCGACGCGACTGGGAGGACTGCACCGCCCGCGACCTGCTCCTTGTCGCCAGGGCGGCGGCCTCCGGGTACGCGCCGACCGGTGCCTTGCGCAGTCGCGACCACACCTCGCCGTTCGGCCACCAGCTCGCGGGCCGCCTGGAGGAGGCGGCTCGGCTGATCATCGCCCGCCGGACCCCGTACCTGCTGGCCACGCCGACCTCGGGCACGGGCGCACTGGACGCGGCCGTCCTGGTGGAGCGGCTGGCCGGGTACGAGGCGGTGGATGCCGAGGCCGGGGATGCCGATCTCTCGCAGGCGCTGCTCCGTGTCGTGCCGACCGACGACCCCGACGTCCTGGCTGCCGCTGAGCGCCTCACCTCCGCCGCCGGGCAGCGGACGGCACGCTGGATCAAGGCCGGTGGCCTGCCGGCCCGACTGTCCGGGCCCGGGTATCTCGGGACGGCAGCGGAGGCCGGACTCGCGCCGTGGGAGGTGATCCGGCGGCTGGACGCTGTGTCGCAGCAGGTCGAACAGTTCCTGGCCGTTCCCGACGAGCCTCTCGCGGCCGACTGCCGGTGGCTGCTTCAGCCGCAGGCCTCTGCTGCTCGGACGTACACGAGCCGCTCGCCCGAGTCGGCCGCCTGGCTCTCGGTGTTCCCCAACCACCGGGAGCTGCTGGCCGCGAAGATGCTGACCTGGTCCGGTGGTGTCGCCAACCCGGAGGTCAAGGGGTGCACGCGGCTGCTGCCGCACCTCGCCGAGGCGGCCGGACCCGCCGGGCCGGCCGTGCATCTCGCGGTCGGGTACGGGCTGGGTGCCCGGCTTCCCGAGGACCGGCTGGCCGCCGTGGACGGCCTGCTGGTGCTCGCGGCCCGGGGCGATCTGGACGGCACGCTGCTCGGGGGAATGCTGGCCGACATGGCGTCATGCGGGTTGGCCGAGCCCGCCCGGCTCGCCAAGTCCTTCCGCGTGGCAGCCGACACCGGGGCGTACGGGACGGTGTGGTCGGTGTTGGCGGGGGCCTTGCCCGGCCTGCTCTCGCGCACCTCGGCGCGGGGGCTCGGCGAGCTGCTGGGGGTGGCAGTGGACTGCGCGCAGCGCAGCGGAGCGCGGGGCGCGATCGCGAAGGTCTCGGAGGCCGCCGGGCGTGGCGGGGCGAATCAGGTGGTGAAGCAGGCGAAGGCGCTGCGGGAGGTGCTCGCGACGGATGACTGAGAGCCTGTCGGGTGGCTGATCATGCGTGACGCGTGGCGGTCGGGGTCTGCCCTCCGGGCATGGTGACGGCCCCGGAATGATCACGTGGTGTGTGCCGGTGTGACAACTCCGCGGCCGTCAGCGGCCCACCGCTGGTTCACCAGGTGGCGATGATCCGCCTGATGCTCGTCCGGCTCGCCGGGCGAGCATCGCGGTGGAGCCATGAATCCCACCGCAGGACCGCCCGAGCCGACACCGTCGAGGACCTCGTCGCAGCGTGATCAACCGGCCACCCGACAGGCTCTCGGGCGGGCCGTGGGGGAGCGGGCCTCCTGAAGGACCCCTGGCCGGCGCGGCCGGTAGGGTGGCGGGTGATCACGCCCGGTCAAGGCGGCCGGCGCACGGCCGCGCTGCCGTCGACCTTCCCGGCGCCGGGCGCCGACCAGGGGGGATGGGACCGGCATGGCGTTCAGGCTTGACCTGCTGGGCCTTGACGCGGACTCGGCGCGCGTCTACGAGTACCTGCTCCGGGAGCCGGCCGCCGACGGCGCCGAGCTCGCCCGGCAGTTGGGCTGGGCCCCGGACCGGGTCCACGCGGCGCTGGGTGAGCTGGCGTCGGTGGAGCTGGTGCGGCCGTCCTGGCAGCAGCCGGGGGCGGTGCGCGCGATCGAGCCGGAGGTGGGCCTGGCGGCGCTGCTCGCCCGGCAGGAGGCGGAGCTGCGCCGGCGGCAGGAGGCCGTCGAAGCGGGTCGGATGATGGTGCGGCGCCTGGTCGAGGAGCACGCCGAGTACCGCCGGTCCCAGCAGGAGGCGCCGGTCGAGGTGCTGACCGGCATCGACGCGATCCGGCTGCGGATCCAGTCCCTGGTGGCCGACTGCACCAGCGAGCTGGTGGCGCTGGTCCCCGGCGGCGGCCAGCAGGCCGCGAACATGGCGGCGAGCCGGCACACCGACCAGTCGCTGATGGAGCGGGGGGTCGCGATGCGCTCGGTCTACCTGGAGAGCGTCTCCAACCACGCCCCGACGGTCGAGTACACCCGCTGGCTCACGAGCCTCGGGGCGCAGGTCCGCACCGCGGCGACGCTGCCGGCGCGGATGGCGATCTACGACCGCCGGGTCGCCCTGGTGCCGCTGGATCCGGAGTCCGCGGGGCAGGGCGCGATGGTGATCCGCAGCCCCGGTGCGGTGCGGATCCTCCGCACGCTCTTCGAGTACGTCTGGGCCGGGGCCGTGCCGTTCGGAGAGGCGTCCGAACCCGGCGAGCACGGCCTGACCGCCCAGGAGCGGGCCCTGCTGACCCTGCTCGCCCGGGGCCACGCCGATGAGGTGGTGGCCCGCAGGCTGGGCGTCTCGGTGCGCACCGCCCGTCGGATCACCGCGAACCTGATGGCCCGACTGGACGCGGGCAGCCGGTTCCAGGCGGGCGCCAAGGCGGTGCTTCGCGGGTGGCTCGACCCCGACGACCTCGTCTGAGCCCTTGCCAGGGCGGATCAGGCGGTGAGGACGGCCGCCGGTCGGCTCCCCGCCGAGCCGGCGGCTCCTGCCGCGAGAGGCTCTGCGCAGGGGTGCAGGCGGGCGTAGTAGGCGAAGGGCGGGCCGATCAGCTTGCCGACTCGCAGGTCGGAGTCGCTCGCGTGGCCGATCAGGCGGGCCGGCCGGATCTGGTGGCGGTCGAAGAACTCGCCGACCACCAGGCGCCCGGTCGGCTTCAGCACCCGGCGCAGCTCGCGCAGGGTGGCGCTCGGGTCCGGGATCTCGCCCAGGGCGGTGACCAGGTAGGCGGCGTCGAAGGAGGCGTCCTCGAAGGGCAGTTTGTGGGCATCGGCCAGGGTGGGGCGGATGTTGGCGATGCCCCGCTCGGCGGCCCGGCGCATCACGTGGTCGAGCATCGACTGCTGGATGTCGACGATGTCCAGCCGCCCGTGGTCGCCGAGTTGGGGAGCCACGTGCAGGGACTGCAGGCCGGTGCCGGGGCCGATCTCCAGGATCCGCTCCCCGGGGCGGGGGGTCAGCAGTCCGTCCAGCCGGCGCAGTGTCAGGAAGGGCAGCGGCAGGTCCAGCAGCCAGCGCTGGGCGTAGGGGTAGGGCGCGGTGTCGAGGGCCCACCAGGCGGTGACGGCCGCCGCTGCCGCCGTGCCGGCCACAGCCCGCCGGACGGACTTGCGGTGCAGCGCTGAGGCGGCGGACGAGAGAGCGGTCATGATGTCGTTTCTCCAGGGTGCGAGTGGACGGTAGGTCGGGTGGGCGGGCGGACGGGTGGTGCGGGAGGGCCGGGGGCGGCGCGGGCGGCGGCGAAGAGCAGGCAGAGGGCCGCGAGCGAGAGCCGGCCGCCGTCGGCCAGCAATGGGAGGCCCGGAGCGGGCCCGGCGGCTGCGGTGGAGCGGCCGAACCAGAGGCCGGCGGCCACCAGGGTGGCGTGGGTTATCGCGAGCGGCCGGGCCCGGTCGTCGCGCCGGCAGGCCAGGAGGCAGGCGGCGGCCAGGGTGGCCAGACCCGCCAAGTCCAGGCCGAGCCAGGCCGCTCGCCAGTGCGGGGCCGTGACGGTGCCGGGCAGACTGAGCCCGAGGTAGAGCAGCCAGGGGAGCATCGCGGCCGAGGCCAGGACGAGGACACGGGGCGCCCAGCGGACGGACAGCGCGGACACGGCGGACCGCGCGGACGGTGCGGTGGCCCGGAGCGTGGACCAGGACATCGGCAACTCCTCTCGCGATCGCGGTGATTGGCGCGTGATCAACGATGCCTCAGCGCTCGCCCGGAATCCTCAGCTCTGGTACCCCTCTTCAAGGTGGTGCTAGGTCTACCTCCGGTGGTACCTCTGTTACCCGCCCGCCGCCGGCGGCCCCGGCCTCGCCGTGCGGCGACGTGCGCGCCGACCCGTGCGCCGACCCGTGCGCCGACCCGTGTGCCGAGGTGTGCGCCGAGGGGTGCGCCGAAACGTGCCGGGCGGCGAGCAGCAGGCAGAGCAGGGCGCCGGAGAGCTCGAAGAAGGCGTCCAGCACGGCCTGTTGGAACTCCAGCCCGGTGGGGGAGGTGCAGAGGTCGAACCAGGCGTCGACCAGTAGCAGGGTGCCGGTGACCACACCGACCGGCATGGTCCGCCGGTCGTCGCGGCGGTGGTACCACCCGGTGGCCGCCAGCCCGGTCGCCAGCACGCAGTCGAAGCCGAGCCAGGTCCTGGTCCAGTGGTGCGCGGTGGCGGTGGCGGTCGTGGGCAGCGCGGCGCTCAGCCGCAGCGTCCACGGGAGCGCCGCCGCCACCGCCAGTACCAGCGCGGCGAGCACCGCCGCCACGGCGATCGCGCGGCGGCCACCTCGTACCGGCATGCGGCGTCGGGCGCGGATCGGTGCGAGTGCCACGCCCACCTCCGCGGGCTCGGCGGGCCGCTCCGGGGCCCGGGCAGGCTGCGGCCGGGGAGGACGGAGCGGACCGGCCCTGCAGCGGGCCGGTCCCGGCGCAGCGGGACACCACTCACCCTGGGCGGAGGCCCTCTATATCCTCTATACCGCCGTCCACAACCGGGCCGCCGGGCCGCCAAGTCGCCGCCCCGCCGTCACGACCGCGCGGGCCGCGCTCGACACCGCGTCAGTACCCGAGCGCGGCGCTCCCGTCGCCGATCTGGACGCTGATCAGCCCGGCCGCGCCCGGGTCGGCCAGGCCCGCGGGGACGCGCAGCGCCTGGGAGCCCGAGGCGCTGTCCGCCAGTTGGTAGCGGCTGCCCGGCGGGAGGGCGACGTCGAGCCGGCCGTCGCCGACCGAGGCCGACAGCCGGCTCGGCGGCGTGCTGAACGCGAGGGCGAGCAGGCCCGATCCGGTCCGCACGGTCACCGCGCCCGCCCCGAGCTCGGTGGCCCGCAGCCTGCCGGAGTCGGTGCTCGCCTCCAGGGCGCCGCCGCTGTCCGCCACCGTGATCGACCCGGAGCCGGTGCTCAGCCGCAGCGCGCCCGCCAGCCCGGCCAGGTCGATCGACCCCGAGGCGGTGGACGCCTGCACCGAGGCCCGCGCGGGCAGCTCGATCTCCAGGGTGACCCGGGAGGCCAGGCTGTCGAGGTCGGGCCCGGGTTGGCCGACCGTGACGGCCAGGGTGTCGCCGTCCCAGCCCGAGGTCACCGCGGGCTCGCGCAGCGACCACTGCCGGGTGGCGCGCAGGTGGACCTGGTCGTCCGGACCAGGCCGCAGCACCAGCTGGGCCCGGGGCGCGTCCAGCCGCAGCGCGTCGACACGGTGGTGCAGGGTGACGTCGTCGGTGCGGCTGCTCGCGGCCAGCCAGGACCAGCCGTAGAGGGCGCCCGGCGGCACCAGCAGCACGGCCGTCAGCGCGGCGGTGGCCACCCAGGCCCGGCGCGGCCAGGGCCGGTCCTGGGCGGCCGTCACGCCGGGACCCCCAGGAAGCGCAGCACGGCCAGGACCCGGCGATGGTCGCCGTCGGCGACCGAGAGGTCGAGCTTGCTGAAGATGTTGTTGATGTGCTTGGCGACCGCGCTCTCGCCCACCACCATGGCCTCGCCGATGCCCGCGTTGGAGCGGCCCTCGGCCATCAGCGCCAGCACCTGGCGCTCGCGCGGGGTCAGCTGCTCCATCGGGTCGCTCTGCCGCCTGACCAGCAGCTGGGCCACCACCTCGGGATCGAGCGCGGTGCCGCCGTTCGCCACCCGGTGCAGCGCCTCGATGAACTCGGCCACGTCCGCGACCCGGTCCTTCAGCAGGTAGCCCACCCCGCGGGTGTTGCCGGAGAGCAGCTTGGCGGCGTGCCGCTCCTCGACGTACTGCGAGAGCAGCAGCACCGCCGTGCCCGGGTGGTGCTGCCGGATGGCCAGGGCGGCGCGCATGCCCTCGTCGGTGTGCGAGGGCGGCATCCGCACGTCGGTGACCACCAGGTCGCAGGGCTCCGCGGCGACCAGCGCGAGCAACTGCTCGGCGTCGCCGACGTCGCCGACGACCTCGAAGCCGGCGGCCTGCAGCAGCTGGACCAGTCCGGCCCGCAGCAGGACCGAGTCCTCGGCGATCACAGCTCGCACGGCAACTCCACGGTGATGGTGGTCGGGCCCCCGACGGGGCTGCTGATGCTGAGGGTGCCGTCCACCGAGGCGACCCGCTGGGTCAGCCCGGTCAGGCCGGTGCCGCGGGCCGCGTCGGCGCCGCCGACGCCGTCGTCTATCACGGTCACCCGCAGGGTGTCCGCCTCCCGGGCCAGGTGGATGTCGGCCTGCGAGGCCCGGGCGTGCTTGGCGATGTTGGCCAGCGCCTCGGAGACCACGAAGTACGCGACCGCCTCGACCGCGGGCACCGCCCGGCCCTGGGCCGTGACGTGCAGCCGCACCGGGAACGGCGCGCGGGCGGCGATGCCGGAGAGCGCCGCGTCCAGGCCCTGCTCGTCCAGCACCGCCGGGTGCAGGCCGCGGACCAGGTCGCGCAGTTCGGTCAGCGCCTCCTTGGCCTCGGCGTGCACCTCGGTGAGCAGTTGCCGCACCTCGGGGGTCAGGTCGGAGCGGGTGGCGCGGGCGATGCCCAGCTTCATGGCGAGCGCGACCAGCCGCTGCTGGGCGCCGTCGTGCAGGTCGCGCTCGATCCGGCGGCGCTCCGTGTCGGCCGCCGCCAGCAGCGCGACGCGACTCACCGCGAGGTGGTCCACCCGGCGCTGCAACTCCTCGGTGCGGCCGGGGCCGAGCAGGGCGCGGGCGGCCGCGACGTCCGCCCGGGTGACGGCACCGGCCAGCGCCGGGGCCGCGAAGAGCAGCAGCGCGCCCAGCAACCAGGCGGCGGCGACCGCGATCGGCCGGGTGCTCGGGCTCAGCGGGCTGCTCGCCGGCAGCGCCCAGGCGACGCAGGGCAGCGCCAGCAGCAGCGCGCCGCCGGTCCAGGCGGCCAGTGTGAGCAGCGCGCCGGCCGCGAGGAACGGCCCGACCAGCACGTGGTAGGCCGCCTGCCGCCAGAGCACGTCGGAGCGCAGCGCCTCGGCCAGCGGACGGCGCGGCGGCGCGGGCAGCCGGATGTCCAGCAGCGCCGCCAGCCGACTGCTCTGCAGCCGGGTGAGCAGCAGGAAGCAGTTGGTGAGCAGCAGCGCGTAGAGGGCGCCGAAGACCACTGTCAGGATCAGCATCGCGGTCAGGCTGACCGCGAGCGGGACCAGCACCAGGCCCAGCAGCAGCGGCGCCAGGGGCGCGAAGGTGCCCGCCGCGTGCACCGGCAGGCCCGCGACGACGAAGACGGTGTGCCGCCGGGCGGCGGCCGACCAGGGCCGATCCCGCACGGCCCGGCGCACGCGCTGCGGTGCGGACAGGGCTGCGGACATGACGGACAGTCTAGGGGTTCACCCTGAAGGGTGTATCTGGCACCACCCTCAAGAGGGATGACGGGGCTACTGCTTCGGCGTCGCCGTCCCGGCAGGCTTGAACCGTGCCCGAACGACGGGCACGGTGAGGAGCCAGGTCCCATGTCCCACGTCGCGCTGAGCGGACGACAGATCACGTTCGACCCGGCCGACGCCGGCGTCGGATCCCGACCGGCCGAGGCCGCTGCCCCGGCCGCTGCCCTGGCCGCAGCCGCGTCGGCCGGCGCGTCGGCCGGCGCGGTGCGGCCCCTGGTGCCGCGCCGGGTGGCCACCGTCCTCACCGTGCTGGGGGTGGCGATGATCCCCTGGCTCTTCTTCCTGCACACCGGGCTGCCGGCCACCGACCAGGCCGCGCACTGGGCCTGGACCTGGACCGGCCTGGATTCGCTGGAGGCGGCCGGCCTGTTCGCCACCGGCCTGCTGCTGCGCCGGGGTGACCCGCGCGCCTGCCTGGCGGCCGCGGCCACCGCGACGCTGCTGCTGGTCGACGCCTGGTTCGACACCATGACGGCCGCGCCCGGCAGCGACCTGGCCTCCTCGATCCTGATGGCCGTCTTCGCCGAGCTGCCGCTGGCGGCACTCTGCGCGACGCTGGCGGTCCGCGGCTTCCCGCGCGCCGAGCGGAGGTGACGGAGCCACAAGCGCCGAGTGGAGCGACGGAACCACCCGCCGCAGCGGCTGCCCCGGCAGGGTGATGCCGCGGGTGGCGGGTGGCAGGAGGCGGGTGGCAGGTGGCAGGAGGCTGTCCGGGCAAGATCCTGTCAGCCGACGGCCGTGAATCGGAGCCCGCCGCTCGGCAGAATTATGATCACCGGGTCGGACGGCGGGCCGCCCGCCGCGAACCAGTCTCCGCTGCCCCCACCGCCCCCACCGCCTCCACCACGCGCACCGCCACGCCGTTCGTAGCGGTGCGCACGGCCAGAACACCCGCACCGGCGCGGCCCGGTGGCCGCGGCGCCCACCCGTGACAGGAGAAACCATGGAATTCCAGCTGCTCGGCCCGGTCCAGGTCCTGCGGGGCGACCAGCCCGTGCCGCTCTCCGGGACGAAGATCCGCACGGCGCTGGCCGTTCTGCTGCTGCGGCGCGGCACCCTGGTCTCCGACGAGCGGCTGAGCACCGCGCTCTGGGGCTGGGATCCACCGGCGACCAGGAGCGCGCAGCTCTACACCTACGTCTCCCGGCTGCGTCAGCGACTGGGCCCTGAGGTGGAGTTGGTGCGCCACGCCCAGGGGTACCTGCTACGCACCGGCGCCGCGCGCCTGGACCTGGAGGAGTTCGAGCGCGCGGCCGGTCTGGGCCGCGAAGCGCTGGAGCAGCACCGCTACTACGACGCCTCGGCGCACCTGCGGGCCGCCCTGGCGCTCTGGCGGGGGCCGGCGCTCGCCCAGGTGACCGACGTGCTCGCGGACGCCGAGCGGGCCGCGCTGGAGGAAGCCCGGATGGTGGTGACCGAGGACCGGATCGAGGCCGAGCTGGCCCTGGACCGGCACCGCGCGCTGGTGCCGGAGCTGACCGGCCTGCTCGCCGAACATCCGCTGCGGGAGCGGCTGCGGGCGCAGTTGATGACGGCGCTGCACCGCTGCGAGCGGCGGGCCGACGCGCTGGCCGTCTACCAGGTGGGGCGCCGGGTGCTCGCGGCGGACCTCGGGATCGACCCGGGGCCGGCGCTCGTCGGGGTCCACCAGTCCATCCTGCGCGGCACGTTGACCGGTACCTCGGCCAGCACCCCGGCAGACCCGTCGGCCGGGCGGCGCACCGCCTCGACGGTCACCAGGAGAGCCGGGGCGGCCGGGGCCGTCACGGCCCGCACGGCCGCCACGGGTTCTTCGGCCACTGCCGCTTCGGCAGCCCCCGCGCCGCGCGCCGCTCCGACGACCCCCGCCGCCCCGGCCCCCGCCGCCGCTTCGACGCTCCCCGCCGCGCGCGATGACGCAGCGCGCCCGGTGCCCGCGATGCTGCCGCCGGCGCCGGGTGGCTTCGCGGCCCGGCGCGCCGAGTCGGCCCTGGTCCGCCGACTGCTGCTGCCCGCTGCCCCCGGCGGGCGGCCCGGCGCGGTGCTGCTCACCGGGATGCCGGGGATCGGCAAGAGCGCGCTGGCCGTGCGGGTCGCGCACGCCTGCCGGGACGCCTTCCCGGACGGCCAGCTCTACGCCGACCTGCGCCGCGCCGACGGTTCGCCGAAGAGCCCGTGGGAGGTGCTGCGCCTCTTCCTGCGCGCCCTCGGCGTGCCGGTCGCCGCCGCCGAGGACTTGGACGAGCTGGTCGCCCGCTACCGCACCCACACCGCGGGCAAGCGCCTGCTGCTGGTGCTCGACCGGGTCGCCGACGACCGGCAGCTCGGTCCGCTGCTGCCGGGCGATCCGGGGGTCGGTGTGCTGATCACCACCCGCGCCCGGCTGGCCGGTGCGCCTTCCGGCCGGACCGTGCCGCTGCCGCTGCTCGGCGACGAGGAGGCCCTGGAGCTGCTGACGGCGACCGCCGGCGCCGAGCGGCTGGGGGAGGATCCGGCCGCGACCCGGGCGATCATCGCGGCCTGCGCCGGCCTGCCGCTGGCGCTGCGGATCGCCGGCCTGCGGCTGGCCACCAGGCCGCACTGGTCCAGTGGCCAGTTGGCCCGCCGGCTGGCCGCCCCCGGCGCCCGAGTGGCGGAGCTCGCCTTCGGCGAACTGGCCGTCGACCAGCGGCTGCTGAGCCCGCTGCGGGACCTGGGCCCGGGGGCCAGGGCGGCGCTGCCCCGGCTGGCGGCGATCAGCGCGCCGTGGTTCCCGGCCGAGGTGGCGGCTGCCGCGCTCGGCGCCGCCGAGGGGGCGACCGAGGACGTGCTGGACGAGCTGGTCGGGGCCCGGCTGCTGGAGGTGCACCGGTCCGGTCCGGCCGGCGGCGCCCGGTACGGCTTCCACGAGCTGGTCCGACTGCTGGCCCACGAGCTGCGGGATCCCGTCGGAGCGGCAGATTGGGTCGCGCGCGCGGCATGATGGCAGGTCAGATCCGTTAAGGGGCAGGCGAATCCCGGAAGTGTTGGGCCGGCGCCGCGGATCGGGGGACGGCCTGGAGGTACTTGCGTTCCTCTCTCATCATGAGAGAGAGTGTCACAATGGATCAGCCTGTCAGTGCCGGCGGCAAGGCGAGCACCAGCGCGCGTGGCAGCTCGGGCGGCGATGCGAGCCATGGCGTGAGCCACAGCGTGAGTCAGGGTGTGAGCCAGGGTGTGAGCCAGGGTGTGAGCGACGAGGTGAGCGGGCCGGATCTGCGCGCCCGGCGCCGGCGCCGGGCCCGGCTGGAGATCCAGCGTGCCGCGCTGCGCCTCTTCGCCGAGCGCGGCTACGAGGAGGTGACGGTCCCGCAGATCGCCGCGGCTGCGGAGATCTCGGCCAGCACCTTCTTCCGGCACTTCCCCAGCAAGGAGGACGTCGTCCTGCACAGCGAGGACGACGTCCTCGTGGTGCGCGGCATCGCGGCGCAGCCCGCGGAGCTGCCCGCGGTGGAGGCGATCCGCCGCGGCTACCGCGAGGCCTGCCTGCTGGTCGAGGACAGTGCCCTGCTCTACCAGCGCAGCCTGCTGATCCGCCGGGTGCCGGCGCTGCGGGCCAAGACCTGGGAGCGCTACCGGCGGATCATCGACGCGCTCACCCCGGTCGTGGCGCAGCGCCTGGGGGCCGCGGCCGGGGAGCTCGGCGTCTGCGCCCTGACGGCCGGCTGTGTGGCCGCCGCCGGGGCGGCCACCGACCGCTGGGTGGACACAGGCGGTGCCGAGCGGCTGGCCGACCTGGTCGACGAGGCCTTCGGCTTCGTCCAGTCCTCCTGGCGGAGCTGAGCGCTGAGTGCTCCCCGTCCCGATTCCTGTCCCGATTCCCGTCCTGACTCCCGTTCCTGTCCTGACTCCCGACCTGTTCCCCTGCCCCGTTTCCCTCGGGCCTCCCTGTTTCCCCGTTTCCCTGATCGAGAAGAAGGCGGTCGTACCGTGACACTGGCCCAGCGTGTTGAAATGGCAACGCCCTCCGGCATCGGCGGCCTGGGCGACCAGGTGTACAACCGCCTGCTCGCCGACCGGATCATCTTCCTCGGCGAGGCCGTGGACGACGACATCGCCAACCGGATCACCGCCCAGCTCCTGCTGCTCGCGGCCGAGCCGGCCAAGGACATCTACCTGTACATCAACTCCCCGGGCGGCTCGATCACGGCCGGCATGGCGATCTACGACACCATGCAGTACGTCAAGAACGACGTGGTCACCATCGCGATGGGCATGGCCGCCTCGATGGGCCAGTTCCTGCTCACCGCCGGGACCCCGGGCAAGCGCTTCGCCCTGCCCAACGCCGAGATCCTGATGCACCAGCCCTCGGCCGGACTCGGCGGCTCGGCCACCGACATCCGGATCCAGGCCGAGCAACTGCTGCGCACCAAGAAGCGGATGGCCGAGCTGATCGCGCAGCACAGCGGTCGGACGGTCGAGCAGATCACCGCGGACTCCGACCGCGACCGCTGGTTCACCGCCGAGCAGGCCAAGGAGTACGGCCTGATCGACGACATCATGCACAGCGCCGCGGACGTCCCGGGCGGTGGCGGCACCGGCGCCTGAGCGCCGTACCCCCGGGAAGTCCGGCCGCGGCCGGCCCTGCGAGCGGGGCCGCAGGACACGGCGTCGCCGCCACCACCCGTCCGTGGGTGGTGGCGGCGACGCCGTGTCGGGTGAACCGCCCCGGGGTTCCGGCCGCTCGCCGGCGGGCCCCTCAACCGCCGTACCTTCAGCTGCCGAACCTTCAGCTGTCGAACCCTCAGCCGCTGCGACGGGCCATCGGGAGGCGGGAGCGGGTGGTGACCGCCGCGAGCAGTCCGGCGACCAGCGGGAGCACCAGGACGAGCAGGGCCAGCTGGGCCCACGGGGTGACGATCGGCGAGTGCGCACCGCTCAGCGCCAGGTCCCGCGCCCGGCGCAGCGCGACGGCGGGCACGTAGCCGCAGAGTGTCCCGAGTCCGGCGCCGAGCGCGGCGATGATGCCGCACTGCAGGCCCGAGAGCACCCGGCGGGTGCGCGGCGGGGCGCCGACCGCGGCCAGGGTCGCCTGGTCGGGCCGGGAGTCGGCGGCGGCCAGCCCGGTGGCGATGCCGGCGGCGCCGAGCACCACCAGCGCGGCGAAGCCGCTGAGCGCGAGCGTGGTCAGGTCGCTCTTGGCCTGGTAGCCGCGCTCGACCTCCAGGTCGGCGAAGGAGTTGAACCGGGCGACGGCGGCCGCGGCCTGCTGCTGGAGCTTGGCGGACGGCGGGGCGGCGGGCAGCCAGACCGAGGCGCTGATGTCGCTGGCCAGACCTAGCTGCTGGGCGGTAGCGGGGCTGATGATGCCGATGCCGTAGTGGGCGGCGACCGGGTTGTCGATCAGCACGGCGGGCACGCTGACGTCCTTGTCACCGGGCTGGGACTGCTGCCCCGGTTGGACCGGGCCGCCGCCGCCGGCGCCCTGCGCGTGGAGGGTGGCCTTGCCGTCCTTGAGGTAGCCCGGGTCGAAGACCACCGCCTGGCCGGCCGCCAACGCCGCCTCGGTGGCCGGGTCGTGCAGGCCGAACATGTTGTGCAGCACGGTGGTGTCGCCGACCAGCACCGGCGCGGACCGCCCGTAGCCGTACGTCTGGACGAAGTTGACGGTGCTGCGGCAGTTGGCGCAGAAGTGGTAGGAGGCCACGTAGACGTCGGCCCGCGGGCCCAGGTCGGGCAGTGAGCCGGTGACCGCGCCCTGCAGCTGAGCCAGCGAGTCGGGGCCGGTGACCGTCAGGGTGACCGCGCCCGCGGGCGCCGCGGCGCGGTACTCGCTCCGCGCCTCGGCGTCGCTGCTGGCGGTGTAGACGCTGATCGCGACGACGCCGGCCACGGCGGCCATCACGGCGGCGATCGCGGGGGCGGTGCGCCCGCGCTGGCGGGCGGCGTCGCGCAGGGTCAGGCGCGGCGGGAGCGGCAGGTGGCGGGAGAGCCGGCCCAGCAGCCCGACCAGCAGCGGGGTGCAGGCGAGCAGGCCCAGCTCCGCGGTGATCGAGCCGCCGAGCACGGCGAGCGTCTGCGCGCTGTAGCCGCCGACCACGGGGGTGCTGGTCGGACCGCCGGTGCCCGCGCCGACCAGGGCGACCGTGGCGCCGGTGGCCGCCAGCACCACCCCCAGCGCGGCGAGCCGCTTGCTCGGTGCCTTCGCGGTGACCCGGCCGCGGAGCGCGGCGACCACGTCCTGGCGGCTCGCCTGGACGGCGGGCAGCACGGCGGCGAGCAGCGCGGTGAGGAGGCCGACGGCGGCGATGGCCAGCAGGTCGAGCGGGCGCACGCCGAAGTGCCCGAACCGGCTGCCCGCCGCCGACTCGATCCACGGGCGCAGCGCGGCGACCAGGCCGGTGCCGACCAGGACCCCGCCGAGCGCGCCGGTCAACCCGAGCACCAGGCCGCCGCCGAGCACCACCGCGCCCACCTGGGCACGGGCGCCGCCACCGGCGGCGAGCAGTCCGAGCTGGCGGCGCGAGCGGCGGGCGCCGACCGCGAAGGCGGGGCCGGCCAGCAGCACGGTCTCCAGCAGCGCCATCCCGGCGACGGTGGCCGCGATCACCGTGCCCGTGCCCGCGCCGGTGCCGGTCGCCAGTATCACCTTCTGCGTGCGGTAGTAGGGGACCAGCGAGCGCGCGGGCGGGTCCAGCGCCACCGAGCGGGCGGTGACGGTGTATCCGTAGCGGTTGAACTCCTGGACCTTGGCCCAGTCGAGTCGCGCTCCGGCGGGCAGCCGCACCAGCCAGCTCGGCGGATCGGTCGCCGCCGCGTCCGTGCCGGCGTTCGCGTCCGTGCCGGTGCTCGTGCCCGTGCCGGCGTTCGTGCCCGCGACCGGCTGCGGCCCGGCGTCCTGCACCGCCGTGAGCGGGGTGATCAGCTCGCCGGGGCGGCTGATCAGGGTCACCTTCGACAGGTCGCCCGGGTACTCCACGACGGCGGTCAGCGTGAAGGGGCGCCCCTCCAGGCCCTTGACCGTGGTGGTGTCGCCGAGGGCGAGCCCGGACTGGTCGAGGAACGCCCGGGTGACGGCCACCTGGTACGGGGCGTTCGGAGCGTGGCCGTCGACCACGTTGATCTTCCCCCGCCAGAGCGGGTCGCCCAGATCGGCCTCGGCGGTCGAGGTGAGCAGCAGGCCCGCCTTCGAACTCGCGCTCGCCACCGGGCCGGGCCGGGCCGAGGCCAGCAGGCTGCCGGGCGGCAGCAGGCCGGTGACCAGCGTGGTCGGGTCGGTGGCGGCGGCCTTGGCCTGCTCGGGGGTGGGTTGCTGCCCCGTGGGGGTGGGCAGGACGGTGGTGCCGTCGTCGGAGTTCGGCGCCTGCGCGACGGTACGGCCCGGCGAGAGCGCGCCGACCAGCGCGTCGGCGGTGCCCAGCGAGCGCTCGATCCGCTCCTGCGGGGTGAGTTGGGCACTGCGGTAGGCGACGTCGGCCCCGGCCACACCGAGCACGGGCAGTGCCACCATGGCCACGATCAGGGCGCTGCGGCCCTTGGCCCGCAGCGCGTCGCGGCGCGCGATCCGCAGCGCCACGCGCCAGGAGGAGAGCTTCACCGGGCCTCCCCGATACGGGAGTTGATGCCGGCGGCGATGGCCGCCAGTGCTTCGGCGCTGCGTCGCCCGGTCTCGTCGACCAGACGGCCGTCGCGCAGGAAGACCACGCGGTCGGCCCAGGCGGCGTGGCGGGCCTCGTGGGTGACCATCATGGCGGCCGCGCCCGCGTCGCACCGGGCCCGCAGCACCGCCAGCACCGCCTCGCCCGTGGTGGAGTCCAGTGCCCCGGTGGGCTCGTCGGCCAGCACCAGCCGGCGATCGCCGATCAGGGCCCGCGCTATCGCCACCCGCTGCTGCTGACCACCCGACATGCCGTCCGGGAACCGGTCCGCCAACTCCCCGACCCCCATCTCCTCCAGTGCCGCCAGCGCCTCGCGCCGCGCGGTGCGGGTCGACACCCCGTCCAACTCCCTTGGCAGCATGATGTTCTCCGCCGCGGTCAGGGCCGGGATCAGGTTGTAGTCCTGGAACACGTACCCGACCGCCCGCCGCCGCACCTGCGCCAACTGCCGCCGCGACAGCTCACCCAGCGAGCGCCCCTCCACCATCACCCGGCCATCGGTGGGGCTGTCCAGCCCGCCGGCCAGCGTGAGCAGCGTCGACTTGCCCGAGCCGGAGGGGCCCATCACCGCCACGAACTCCCCCGGATGGACCCGCAGATCCACCCCCTGCAGTGCCCGCACCTCGGCGGCGCCCTGGCCGTGCACCCGAGTGGCGCCGTCCAGGTGCAGCACGGCTTCCGTCACCTCGGCGGCGGTCGCGCCGGCCGGCCCGGTCAGTCCAGTCGGCCCGGTCAGTCCAGTCGGTCCGGTCGGTCCGGCTGAACCTGATGACCTGGTTGATCCGCTTGATTCGGAGTACGACAAAGTTCCCCCTCGCTCAGGGCGCGACGCCGCTTCAGGCATCTGCATACCTGGTATGTATACCCGGTATGCAGGCCCCGCTCAAGCGGCCGCCGACCGCCCTGGCGTCGGGCGGCGGTCGCTCGATGGCCGGGCCGCCGTCGCGAGGGGTGGTTCGAGGTGTTCCGAGATTGGCTGAAACTCGTCCCAACTGCCTTGGTCCGCCGCCTTGTTACGGGCGAGTAGCGAGCCCATCCTGAAGTCCGCTTGGCATGGCCGGTGCAACAGCACTCTCGGCGCTGCCCCCGCTCACCGCGCCCCCGTGCTCGCTGCGCCTCCCGCCATACGCCTCCCGTCCGGCTGCCCGCGCGACCACTGCGGCCGGCCCGCTCCCTTCGATGCCCCAGGAGAACCCTCATGAGAAACACGTCCGTGCTCTCGCGCGCCGCTGCCGCGCTCGTCGGCGGCCTGGCCGCCGTCGCCCTGCTCGCCCCCGCCGCCTCGGCGGCCGACACCCCGGTCGACTTCGCCTGCCAGGCGACGCCGCCGATCGGCTCCGCGCAGACCTTCGACCTGGCCGCCGGGGTCAACGCCACCGCGCCCGCGAACGTGGCGGCCGGCAGCCAGTTCACCATCACCCTCGCGCCGGACGCGCTCACCGTGCCCACCACGGTGAGCGGCAACACCATCCGCTCGATCAGCAACATCAAGCTCACCGTCCCGGTGCCCGCCGGCGCCACCCTGGTCGGCGAGTCGCTGGCCGGCGGGGCGGGCCTGCCCGCCGGCAGCACGAGCGTCGCGGTGAGCGGCGGCAACCTGGTGCTGACGGTCAACGGCTCGGTGGCCGGCGGCAAGTCCTTCACGCTGCCCGCGCTCACCCTGACCCTGAAGGCGGGCGCCGCCGGCACCACCGTCCAGACCTCGCTGGCCGGCACCGGCTACAGCAACCCCGGCCTGACCTTCACGGCCACCGTCCCGGTCGCCTTCTTCACCGTCAACGTGCCCACCGCCTGCTACCCGTCCACGGCGCAGGTGCTCAGCTCGACAACGGTGAGTTGAGCACGGCGGGCTGGGCGCGGCGGTTGAGTACGGCGGTTGAGTACGGCGGTTGAGCACGGCGGTTGAGCACGGCGGTTGAGTACGGCTACTCAGGTCCTCGTGCCCGGCGCACGGCAGGATGGCTGCCACCACACCGGCACCAGGCCCCAAGGACCGCCATGCTCAGCCGCCTCGCCACCACCCTCGTGCCGTTCTTCGGCCCCCTCACCATCAGCACGGTGCCGGGCGCCGGACCCGCCCCCGGCAGCATCATCGCGGCCAACCACACCTCCCTCGCCGACCCGGCCATCGTGCTGGCCGCCCTGCACCGCCTCGGCGCCCGCCCGGTGGTGCTGGCCACCGCGGGCCTGTGGCGGATACCCGGCCTCGGCGGCGCCCTCACCCGCGAGGGGCACATCCCCGTCCACCGCGGCACCGAGCGCGCCGCCGAGGCATTGGAGGGCGCCGCCGCCGCGCTCGCCGCCGGGCGCTGCGTGCTCATCTACGGCGAGGGGGGCCTGCCGCGCCGCCGCGACTCCGGCGAGACGGCCCCCGGCACCTTCCGCAGCGGGCTGGCCCGCCTCGCCCTCGCCACCGGCGCCCCCGTGGTCCCGCTCGGCCAGGCCGGCGCCCGCCGCCTCAGCTCGGGCGGCACGGCCAAGCAACTCGCCGGCGTGGTCACCGCCCCGCTGCGCCGCCCCGGCTACCACGTGCACCTGGGCGCCCCGGTGCGGCTGACCGGCTCGGTCCCCGACGGCGGGGCGGAGCTGCGCGCGGCGGTCACCGGCGCCTGGCGCGAGGCGGCGGAGCGGGCGGGCGCTGTCGCTGCCGCGGGGTGAGTTCGCTCCCTCGCGGGCCGGTCAGGTGGCCCTGCCGAAGAGGGGGCCGGATCCGTCCCCGTCTGGTGGTCCGCCCAACTCCTTGTGGGCGCGGCGGAGGTGGAGCAGGTGCGGGCCGTCCGGCAGGATGAACGTCAGGCTGACCGCGTTGTCGCGCTCCAGGCGCTCGGTCATGTACTCCAGGGATCGGGGTCTGGCGAGGTTCAGCTCGAACGCGCGGTAGTTGGCGTTGTCCAGGGGGAGCAGCCTCATGGCCGCCCAGGTGGCGGCGAGCGCGTCGCTCAGTCTTGCGAACCAGGCCGGCGGCGTCACCCCGGTCAGCTCCACCATGACGGGACCGATCGTGTTCTCGGGTGCCATGGTCACTTCACCGCCGGGTCGGGGGCGCACGCGCACCACACACGCTTGCCGATGCCCTCGCGCGGGCCCCAACCCCACTCCTGGGACAGCGTGTCGACCAGCCGGAGGCCGCGCCCCGACTCGCCCTCGGCCGTGACGCGCAGCTGGGGCGGGACGGTGGAGGCGTCCTCGACGGTGATCCAGAGCAGGTCCTCGTCCGCCTCGAAGCCGATCCAGATCAACTGGCCGCGCCGGGTGCCGTGGACGAGGGCGTTGGTGACCAGCTCGCTGAGCAGGAGTTCACCGGTCTCGGCGAACCGCTCACCGCCTCGCACGGTGGGCAGGAAGGCCCGCAGGAGGCGTCGGGCGCGAGCGGGGGCCTGCGGGCTGCGCATGAGCCAGCAGTGGTCCTGGTTGGTGGGGGATGGTCGGCCGAGCGTTTCAGGCATGGCAAAGCTCCGTTGCGGCATGGCTGATGGGGGTGCGGCGGACGCCGGTGGGTGCGTCCTGCCGGCGGCCGTCGCTGGGCATGGAGATGCCCGGATGACGAACCGTCAAGATCACGGTGTGTCGTATCTCTCACTACTGGCTGTAGCATGCTCCTGGACGCGAGCATTGTGCAACTGACTCTTTGGAACTTGATCCATGATCTTTTTCCGTTGGTAGCCTTGCTCAGCAACCCGATATGAGGGGAGGTTTGATGCCAGGGGCACATCCCACGGTTCGGCGCCGCCGTCTTGCCGCGATGCTGGTCAAGTTCCGCGAGGAGGCCGGCAAGTCCGAGGCGGAGGCGGCTGAACGCATCGGGTGTCATCGGACGAAGATCAATCGGATCGAGAACGCCCGACTCGGCATCTCGCTCGGTGAACTGCGCGATCTCCTGACGTTCTACGGTCAGGAGGACCCGGCCCAGGTCGACGAGATGGTGTCGTTGGCCCGCAGGGGCAGAGAGCCTGGCTGGGTGCGGCGGGCGAGCATCGCGAGGCCTTCGTACGCCGACTTCATCGACTATGAGGAGACGGCCAACTACATCCGGTCCTACGAGACATCGCTGGTCGCGGGGTTGCTCCAGACGCCCGACTATGCCCGGGAGGTGATCCAGGCAGCGCCGTCAACTCTGGGGCCGGACGCAGTAGAAGCGATGGTCACGGCTCGTATGGAGCGGCAAGAAGTACTGAAGCGGGCCGATCCTCCTCGCCTGTGCGTGATCGAGGGCGAAGCGGCCCTCCGGCTTCAGGTCGGTGGACCTTCCGTGATGCGCAGGCAGCTCGATCACCTGGAGATGATGGCCCATCACCCCAGTGTCGAGCTGCAAGTTGTCCCTGACCGGGCCGGTGCGCACGCTGGGCTTTTCGGGGCCTTCGTGATGTTTGCCTTCCCCAACCCTGCCTTCTCCGACGTCGTGTGTGTGGAGCATCGAACGGGGACTCTCTATATGGAGACCCCTGAAGAGACCGCGGAATATACGCTGATCTTCGATTCGCTCCGTACCATCGCGTTGAGTCCGGCGGACAGCCTGGACCTGATCGCGCGGATACGGCAAGAGCTGTAGTAGTCAGCGGGCAGAGAGAGGTGTCGACGGGATGTACGCCCCGGAACTTGAGAACGCGGCCTGGCGCAAGAGCAGTTACAGCGGGCAGGGTGGTAACTGCATCGAGGTCGCCGACGGATACCTCGGCAGCCTGCCGGTCCGGGACAGCAAGGACCCGCAGGGGCCCGCACTGGTCTTCGGGGCTGACGCGTGGCGGGCGTTCGTTGCCGGTCTGCGGGCGGGGACCCTTCCCTCTGGCTCCTGAACTCCCATGAACCTCGACAGCCCCCTTCGCTCAGATCGCGACGGGGGCTGTCGTGTCGGCCCTTGCCAAGTCAGGTGCGCAGGGCGGGCCTGATGCCCGGCCCGGGACCGGCCGCCAGGCCGCAAGCCCGGTCCGGCAGCACCCTCAGGATGTCGATGGTGCTGGAGGCGTCGCTGACCATCGACTTGGACGGCGATTCCTCGGCGTTCGTCTTCACCGCGCTTGACAGATGAGGCGCCGTCGGGCGGGGGTTCGGCGGTGGTTCGACCCGCCATCGGAGGCTCGCCGCACGCCGCTTCCGCTTCCGCAGGCCCGCCAACCAGCGGGTCCGGTTTCAGGCCTCGCTCGCCATCAGGCCGCTGCGGTAGGCGATGGCGACGGCCTGGGCGCGGTCGCGGGCGGCGGTCTTGGCCAGGACGCGCTTCATGTGGGTCTTCACGGTGGACTCGGCGACGATCAGCAGGGCGGCGATCTCCGCGTTCGAGCAGCCCTCGGCGGCCAGCACCAGCACCTCGCGTTCGCGTGCGGTCAGTTGGGCCAGGGGCGGGGCGGACGAGGTGGCCCGGCCGGCCGGCGGGCGGTGCGGGTCGCGGCCGATGACCTGGGCGACCAGGTCGCGGGTGACGGCCGGGTCGAGTACCGCTTCGCCGGCGGCCAGAGTCAGGACCGCGTCGATCAGGCGCTCGGGGGAGGCGCGTTTGAGCAGGAACCCGGCGGCCCCGGCGCGCAGTGCGCCCCAGACGTAGTCGTCGTGGTGGAAGGTGGTCAGCACCAGGACCTGCGCGGTCAGGCCGTCCGCCACGATCCGGCGGGTGGCCTCGACGCCGTCGATGCCCGGCATCCGGACGTCCATCAGGACCACGTCGGGCGCCAGTTCGCGGCAGAGCTGGACGGCGCGCAGGCCGTCGGCGGCCTGCCCGACGACCTCGATGCCCGGCTCGCTGCCCAGCACCAGGGACACCCCGGCGCGCAGCAGGGCGTCGTCGTCGGCGACCAGGACCCGGACCGTCACGGGACCGGGAGGACGGCGTGCAGCCGGAAGCCGCCCCCGCCTTCACCTCCCTGTTCACCTCCCTCGCGCTCCCGGGGCGGCAGAGCGCCGTGCGCGACGCTGCCGCCGAACATCGCGACCCGCTCCGCGATGCCCAGCAGCCCGCGTCCGGGCGCGTAGCCGTCGGGAGCACCTGAGCCGTCGTCGCGGACCTCGATGTCGAGCGCCTCGCCCGCCCGGCGGACGGTGACCTCGGCGGTGTCGGCGTGCCCGTGCTTCACGGTGTTGGTCAACGCCTCCTGGATGATCCGGTAGGCCGAGCGGTCGATGCTGCGCGGCAGTTGGAGGGCGGCGGGGTCGATCCGGGCGGTGACCCGGATCCCGGCCTGCGCCAGCCGTCCGGTCAGCCGTGCCAGGTCGGCGAGGCCGGGCTGCGGCGCCGGCTCGTCGTGCGGATCCGGCTCGTCCGGAGCCCCTGACCCGCTCGGAGTCCCTGACCCGCTCGGAGTCCCTGACCCGATCGGTGCCGCTGGGCCGCCCCGGCGGAGCAGGCCGAGCACCCGGTCCAGCTCGTCCAGCGCCTCCCGTCCGGTGTGCTCCAGGCCCGACAGCAGTTCCCGGCTCTGTGCCGGTTCGCGCTCCAGCAGGCGGCGGGCGGCCCCGGCCTGCACGAGCATCACGTTGAGGGTGTGGCCGACCAGGTCGTGCAGCTCCCGGGCGATCCGGGCCCGCTCCTCGGCGGCGACCCGCTGGTGCAGCAGGCGGCGCACGGCGGCCCGCTCCTGCTGGCGCCGCGCGGTGTCGTAGCCCAGCGCCCAGGCCAGCAGCCAGACGAAGAGCACCCCGGCGGGGACCACCGGGTAGGTGTGGGCGGCGCCGGCGAAGTACGCGGCCATGCCGGGCAGTACGATCACCGGCCCCCACCGGGCCCGCCCCCGGCTGCCGTGCAGCCCGAGCGAGTAGAGGCCGACCAGGTTGGCGTACGGCGACACCGGGCCGGGCAGGACGAACAGCGCCTCCACCGAGAGCGCGGCGGACCCGGCCAGGTAGCCGGCCAGCGGCGCGGCGCGGCGCAGCGCGAGCGAGCCGGCGATGACCGCGCTCAGCACCAGGGCCACCGGCAGCCGTGCGCCGAGCCGCTGGGCCGCGCCCACCCGCTCCAGCACCATGGCCAGCAGGAAGGTGGCGGCCAACGCCGCGTCGAAGAACGGGACCCGCCCCGCGACGGACCCGCCGCGGAGCTGGTCCCGATCCCGGAACGCGGCCAGGATCGGGGTGAGGATCGGGATCGGGGTCGGCAGCCTCATCGCAGCTCCGGGGGAGTCGATGCCACCATCGCGCGGCGCCCGCCTCGGAGCGTAGTGCGGCCGGGGCGCGCCGCACATCGCCCCACGGGGGTACGACAGCGCCGCTCCCGCGAGGGTATGGGGACGCGGCTGCCCCCGTGGGAGGAGACGCACCGACCCCGTGCGGTGGACGCGGCGTGCCGGGCCGGCTCCGTACCGTCCTGGCCATGAACTCGACTGCCGACAAGGCGATCTGGCGTCACGTCCACTCCGGGGCAGGCCGCTGATGGCGTCCTCCCGCCCGCGCCGGGCCGGCTGGGTCGCCGTGACCGTGCCGGCCACCCTGACCTCCCTGGTCGCCGCCCGCTACTTCAGCCTCGACCCCGCCACCTTCCTGGCCCAGCAGCGGGCCGTCTACGTCGCCCACCTCGTCCCGCTCCTCTTCCACGTGGGCGGCGGCATCCTGGCCCTGACCCTGGGTCCGTGGCAGTTCTCGCGCCGCCTGCGCGCCGGCCGCCCCGCCGTGCACCGCGTCCTCGGCCGCCTCTACCTGCTGGGCGCGGCCGCCGCCGGGATCGGCGGCCTGCTGATGGCACCCACCGCGCTGGCCGCACCGGCGGCCCCGCTCGGCTTCGCCGTGCTCGCCGTCCTGCTGCTGGCCACCTCCACGGCGGCGACCGTCACCATCCGGCGGCGCGAGATCGTCCGCCACCGGATCTGGATGACCAGGTCGTACGCCCTGATCTTCAGCGCCGTCACCTTCCGTCTGCTGCTCGTGCTGCTCCCGGCCCTGGGCATGTCCTTCAACACGGCCTACGGCAGCGGTGCGTGGGCGGCCTGGGTGATCGACCTGTTGGTGGCCGAGCGCCTGACGGCGGGCCTGCGGGGGAGGCGGGCCGGCGGGGGCCGGGGCCGCCGGGGCGGTGAGCGGCGCGGTCGGCGGGGCGATCAGCAGGACACCCGCGTTCCGCAGCAACTGGGCTGAGCGGGACCAGAAGCACGTTGCGCCACCCGGTCGGTGCCATCGACCGGGCGCGTTCGTGCAGTTCACGGGCGTCGCGGTTGTTCTGGTGGGGCCGGAGGCGGCCAGCATCGGCCGGATCCGGCCATCCGCCCGGCCGGACTGGACCTGCGGATGGTCGTCAGGCGCCCCCGCACGTCAAGCGCCTGGCCGCCGACGCGCTCGCCTGGGCCCGGCACCTCGTGTGAGCCGGCTGGCCGACTGAGGCGGGCCGCGTCGGGGTAGGGCTGCGGGCAGGTCGTCGGGTTACGGAGAGGGGTTCCGCGTGTCGCTGCCGCTGACGGGTGTCACCGTGGTCGCGTTGGAGCAGGCGGTGGCCGCGCCGCTGGCCACCCGGCACCTGGCGGACCTCGGGGCCAGGGTGGTCAAGGTCGAGCGGCCGGACGGCGGTGACTTCGCCCGGGAGTACGACCGCAGCGTGGGTGGGCTGGCCAGCCACTTCGTCTGGCTGAACCGGGGCAAGGAGTCCATCACGCTCGACCTGAAGACGCCCGGCGGACGGGCGGTGCTCGCCGACCTGGTGGCGAGTGCCGACGTCTTCGTGCAGAACCTGTCGCCCGGGGCCGCCGCCCGCCTGGGCTTCGGCGCGCGGGAGTTGCGCGAGCGGCAGCCGGGGCTGGTCACGGTGGACCTGTCCGGCTACGGCTCCGGCGGGCCCTACCAGGACAAGCGGGCCTACGACATGCTGATCCAGTGCGAGACCGGGCTCGCCTCGGTGACCGGGTCGCCGGAGCGGCCGGCCAAGACCGGGGTGCCCACCTCGGACATCGCGGCCGGGATGTACGCGCTGACGGGCACGCTGGCCGCACTCGTCGGCCGCGCGGCCACGGGCCTGGGCAGCGCGGTCGAGATCTCGATGTTCGAGGCGACCGCCGAGTGGCTGGGCCACCAGCTGCACCACACCCAGGGGACCGGGGTCCAGCCCGAGCGGGCCGGCCTCTCGCACCCGGGTATCGCACCCTACGACGCCTACCCGACCGCTGACGGGCACGAACTGCTGATCGGCATCCAGAACGACCGCGAGTGGGCCCGGTTCGCCGACGGGTTCCTGGGCCGGCCCGAGCTGGCGGACGACCCGCAGTGGGCGACCAACGTCGCCAGGGTGCGCCGCCGCCGGCTGGTGGACGCGCTGGTGGCCGGGCGGACCGCGACCATGACGGCGGCCGAGGCGGTCAAGCGGCTCGACGAACTGGCCATCGCCTCCGCCCGGTTGAACGATGTCACCGACCTGCTGCGCCACCCGCAGCTGGCCGCCCGGGACCGCTGGCGCCCGGTGGCCACGCCGGTCGGCGAAGTGCGCGGGCTGCTGCCGCCGTTCGGTTTCGCCGGGGTCGAGCTGCCGATGGGCCCGGTGCCGGCCCTCGGCGAGCAGACCGAGCCGGTGCTGCGCTCGCTGGGCTACCCGCCCGAGCGGATCGCCGCGCTGCGGGCGGCGGGTGCGCTGGGCGGGAGGGGCGCACCGGCTGCCTGAACCGGGGAGTCGGCCCGCTGCTCCGCCGGGGCAGCGGGCCGACAGCTGATGACGCGTCAGAACGTCGGTGTGGTACCGCCGGTCAGCTGTTGTTCAGGCGCTCCGCCTGGTACGGCGCGCAGGCCGAGGAGGACAGGCCGTTGGCCGAGATCCAGTAGCCCGCCGGGAGCGGGGAGTCGGCGCAGACGGTGATGCCGTTGTAGGGCAGGTTCAGCCGGCCGCCCAGGTACTGGCCGCAGGAGCCGCTCTGGAAGTTCGCGGTGATCACGTAGCCGGCCGGCACCACGGAGTTGCCGCAGAAGCTGATCCCGTCGGAGGCGACGTTGAGCCGGTCGCCCTGGTAGATCCCGCAGGAGGCGCTCGTGTAGTTGGCGGTGACCACGTAGTTGCCCGGGTAGGCCGAATTGCCGCAGGCCGCTATCCCGTTGTAGGCCGTGGTGATCGTCTCGCCGTACCACTGGCCGCAGTTGTTGTTGGGGCCCTCGGCGGTGATCACGTAGCTGCTGGGGATGGAGGGGTTGGAGTTGCCGCAGATGGTCAGGCCGTTGGTGACGGTGTTGATCCGCCCGCCCTGGTAGGAACCGCAGTTGTTGGTGGTGTAGTTCGAGGTGATCGCGTAGCCGGTCGGCACCGGCGAGTTGTCGCAGATCGCGAGCCCGTTGGACGGGAGCTGGATGGTCTCGGTCAGGTAGCCGCCGGTACAGCTGTTGGTGAGCGACTCCGAGGTGATCACGTAGCCGGACGGCACCGGCAGGTTGCCGCAGATGGTGGCGGCCTGGGCGGCGCCGGCGAAGAGGACGACGCCACCGGCCACCAGGGTGAGGGCCGAGAACAGGCGGACCAGCCAGTGCGCTACGGACTTCATGGGTCCCTCGCTTTCGATCGGGGGTGCAGGACCGACGAGAGACGCTAGTGGGAGCGCGCGGTGTGCCGCCGCCACCCGTTCAGGGGGCTTGAGCGCGGGTTTGAGGGCGGGTCAGCGGTCAGGTCCGTGCGTCAACCCGTGCCCCGGCTCGGCCCCGGCCCGTGCCCCCGTCCGTGCCCCCGTCCGTGCCCCGGCTCGTGCTCCAGCCCGTCCTCGCGGACCCGGTGGGCCAGGTCGGTCTTGGTGTAGGTGGGGCGGCCAGCTCGCTGGTACTTGGCCTTGACCCGGTCGAGGTAGTCCTTGGCGGTGTTCGGCGTGATGCCCGCGCGCCGGGCCGCGGACTTGAGGGTGAGCCCGGAGGCGTAGTCGAGCAGCACCTGCAGCTCGCGGGGCGAGAGCCGGGGGCGGTCGGGGCGGTCGTCGTGCGCGCAGGCGAAGGCCAGCTCGGGGGAGTGGGCGGCGCCCCGCAGCGCGATCCCCTCGATCGCGGCCACCAGGGTCGGCAGGTCGTTGTCCTTGGTCAGGTAGCCGTCGGCGCCGGCCGCGAGCGCGGCCAGGATCCGGGCGCGGTCCGGCACGGTGCTGATCACCAGCACCCGGCTGCCGGTCGCGCACAGCCGGTGGATGTTCGCGGCCGGGGTCGAGTCGTCCCTGAGCACCAGGTCGAGCAGCACCACGGCGGTCGGCCGGTCCCAGCGGGCGAGCAACTCGTCCACCGTCGCGGCGACGGCGGCCACCCGCAGCCCGGGCACGTCCCTGAGCCAGCTGCGCATGCCGTCCAGCAGCATCCGGTCGTCGTCCACCACCGCGACCGTGATCACCCCGGCCACCGCAGCTCGACCCGGACGCCCTCGCCGGGCGCGCTGTCCACCGCCGCCCGCCCGCCCACCTCGCGCAGCCGCGCGTGCACCGAGCCGCGCAGCCCCAGGCCCGGGACGACGCATGTGGGGTCGAAGCCGCTGCCCCGGTCCACCACGGTGACCAGGACCCCTTGGGCCTGCCCGCCGGCGGTCAGGTAGGCGTGCCCGGTGCCGGCGTGCCGGTGCACGTTGTTCAGCGCCTCGGTGACCGCGTCGGCCAGCGCCGCGGCGGCATCGGCGGGCAGGGCGGGTAAGTGGTGGTACTGGGTGGTGACCCGCAGGCCCAGGCTCTCGGCCGAGCCGACCGCCTCCTCCAGGGCCGCGCCGAGCAGGCGGGCCGACCGCGGCTCCTCGGTGCCGCGCTGGACCAGCCGCCGCAGGTAGGCGGCCTCCCGGGCGCAGCGCTCGCGCACCGGGGCGGCGTTGGCGTCCACCCCGCCGCGGGCGATCGCGGTGAGGGTGGCCAGCACGGTGTCGTGCAGCGCCCGGTGGTGGTCGAGCCGCTCGGCGTACCGGGCCCGCTCGGCCTCGGCGGCCAGCGCCCGCTCGTTGGCGTGGTCCAGCAGTCGGCCCTGGCGCCGCAGGTACCACGAGAGGACGGCGGCCAGCGCCGCCGAGCAGAGCAGCGCGTTGAGGTCGCCACCGAAGACCGCGGCCCCGGCCCCCGCGCTCTGCTGCCAGGCGAGGTGAGCGGCCGTCAGCAGCAGCACGGCGAACGGCACCCGCGGTCCCTCCAGGCCCACCGCCGCCGTCGCGGCGGCCGAACCGCCCAGCAGCAGCACCCAGGTGACCGCGCCCGGCTGCCCGGCGGCGCCCCACGCGGAGGCCGCGAACGGCAGCAGGCAGCCGCTGACCAGCAGGTCCGCCCAGACCAGCCGTCCGCTGTAGCACCCCTCGCGAACGGCCCGGCCGTGCAGCGCGAGGCTGCTCGCCAGCGCCACCCCGAGCACCGCCCAGGCCGCCAGGTCGCCCCGCTGGTGCTGGGCGAGCACCAGGAGGCCGCCCAGCAGGTGGCTGGCGCGGTAGAGCGTGGTCGCCAGGACCATGAACGACCTGGCCCGCTGGAGGCCCGATCCCAGGGGTGGGTCCGATCCCGGCGCCGGGTCCGGTACCAGGAGAGAAGGCCGTCGTTCCACGCCCCTACAGTACGGCCGCGGTAATTCGGTTGCGCCTGGTTCGGCAGCCGATACGATCGTCTGGTTCCTGCGGGGCCCCTCGGTGCCCGCGAGTGTGAGTCGTGCGTGTGAGCCGTGCGTGTGCGTGAGGAGGTGCGTTCTCGATGACTGCCGCTGTGAAGCGGCGCGCTCTCGTTGGCGCGCCCTACGCCTTCTCCCTCCCACTGCCCACCGGCTGACGATCCGTGCGCTGACGCACCCCTCCGGTGGGCCCACTCCGCAGGAGACCATCGCAGTGCGCGACCGCTACGCCGAAACCGAATCGTTCAGCCGGATCCGTGCCAAGGGTGCCAAGGGCACCGGCCGAAGCCGCCGTGACGAGGACGCCGTCGAGATCTACGACCCCTATTTCGAGGCCTACTTCAACCCTTCGCCCGGCCTCGACGCCGAGAGCTCCGAAACCCGCGACGGGGCCGTCCACGACGAAGCCGTCCACGACGCCGACGGGCTTGCCACCGACGGGCCTGCCACCGACGGGCCGCCCGAGGGCGACCGCTGGTCCACCTGGGACCGGTCGACCCCCACCGAGAAGGGCCCCGAGCCCCGCCCCGACTGGGTGGTGACCGAACTGGCCGCCGTCGACACCGAGTTCGGCATCGTCAAGACCGGCAAGGAGGCCGACGTCTTCCTGCTGGAGCGCGCCGTGCCGGGCACCGGCCGCCGCACCCTGATGGCGGCCAAGCGCTACCGCGACGGCCAGCACCGGATGTTCCACCGCGACTCCGGCTACCTGGAGGGCCGCGGCCACAAGGAGTCGCGGGTCAGCCGGGCGATGGCCAAACGCACCGACTTCGGCAAGCAGGCCATCGCCGGGCAGTGGGCGGCCGCCGAGTTCACCGCGCTCTGCCGGCTCTGGTCGGCGGGCGTGGCCGTGCCCTACCCCGTGCAGATCCTGGGCACCGAGATCCTGATGGAGTTCATCGGCGACGCCTCCGGCACGGCCGCCCCGCGCCTGGCCCAACTGCGCGCCGAGGAGAGCGACCTGGAGGACCTCTGGGCCCAACTCGGCGCCAGCCTCTCGGTGCTCGCGCGGGGCGGCTACGCGCACGGGGACCTGTCCGCCTACAACATCCTGGTGCACCAGGGCCGCTTGGTGGTCATCGACGTGCCGCAGATCGTCGACGTCATCGCCAACCCGCGCGGCCGCTCCTTCCTGGAGCGCGATGTCCGCAACGTCGGCGCCTGGTTCACCGCCCGGGGCCTGCCCGAGCAGCGGGTCGAGGAGCTGGCCCGGGAGCTGGCCTTCGAAGCCCGACTGGACTGACGCGAGGTCAGATCCATTGTCCGCGAACGGGGGTGGGAGCCTGGCTCCCACCCCCGCCGCGCGCCGGGCCGCCGGCTACCGCGCCTGCTCGCCGACGGTGCGCACCGTGCCCGCCGCGACGGTGCGGCCGCCCTCGCGGACGGCGAAGCCGAGGCCGGGCTCCAGCGGGACGGGCTGGCCGAGGGTGACCGTCACGTCGACGCTCTCGCCCGGCAGCGCGGGGCCGTGCCCGCCCAGGTCCAGGTCGCCCACGACGTCGCCGGTGCGCAGGTAGAACTGCGGGCGGTAGCCGCTGGTGATCGCGGTGCGGCGGCCGCCCTCGGCGGTGGCGAGCAGGTGGAGCCGGGCGGTGAAGCGGGTGTGGGTGGCCGCGCTGCCCGGGGCCGCGACCACCTGGCCACGGCGGACCTGGCCGCGCTGCACCCCGCGCAGCAGCAGCGCCACGTTGTCGCCCGCTTCGGCGGACTCCATGGTGCGGCCGAAGGTCTCCACGCCGGTGACCACCGCCTCCAGGTCGCCGTCGTAGCCGAGCACCGCCACCCGCTCGCCGAGACCGACCCGGCCGCGCTCGACCGCGCCGGTCACCACCGTGCCGCGCCCGGTGATGGTGAGCACGTTCTCGATCGGCAGCAGGAACGGCGCGTCGGTGTACCGCTCCGGGACGGGCACCGCGGCGTCGACGGCGTCGAGCAGCTCCAGGAGCGCGGCCGACCAGTGCGGGTCGCCCGCCAGCGCGCGCAGCCCGGAGACCCGCACCACAGGGAGCGCGGCGCCGTCGTAGCCGTGGGCGGTGAGCAGCTCGCGGACCTCCAGCTCGACCAGTTCGAGCAGCTCGGGGTCGCCGGCGTCGGCCTTGTTCAGCGCGACCACCACGTGCTCCACGCCGATCTGCCGCGCGAGCAGCACGTGCTCGGTGGTCTGCGGCATCACCCCGTCCAGCGCCGAGACCACCAGGATCGCGCCGTCCAGCTGGGCGGCGCCGGTGATCATGTTCTTCACGAAGTCGGCGTGCCCGGGCATGTCGACGTGCGCGTAGTGCCGGGTGGCCGTCTCGTACTCGACGTGGGCGATGTTGATGGTGATCCCGCGGGCGGCCTCCTCCGGCGCCCGGTCGATCCGGTCGAAGGGCACGAAGGTGCCGCCGTCGCGCTCGGCGAGGACCTTGGTGATGGCGGCGGTCAGGGTGGTCTTGCCGTGGTCGACGTGACCCATGGTGCCGATGTTCAGGTGCGGCTTGCTGCGCACGAAGGCCTGCTTGGCCATGACGGGATTCTCCTGGGAGTCGTCAGCGTGTGACGGGACCTCTGCGACGGGCCGACCTTCCCCGTCCGAGGTCCCGGGACTTCCCGGGGAAGGTCAGCTTCGGGCGCCGCCGAATGCGCTGGGGGCGCTGAACGCGCTCAGTGCGACGGATGCGCCGTCGAATGCGGCTGCGACTGCCAGGGCAGCAGCCATCGCGCCCGCGACTGCGGGGAGTTCGGCGATGGCGTACTGGGACATGCGGACCATCCTGCGCGCCCACCGCCACCGCCCGCCACCGGTTTTCCGGCGGCGGGCGGTGGCGGTGGGCGGCGGGAGACGGTCAGCGGGCGGTCAGGAGGTGGTCAGGAGGTGAGACTCCAGGACTGCCCCGGGGCGTTGCCGTTGGGGGCGTTGGTCACCACGGTGGCGCCGGCGGCGGTGCCCGAGGTGTCCAGGGCCAGGCCGGTGCCGACGTTGGTGATGCTCAGCGCGCCGGTCGCGGTGTTCTGCAGCACCCGCCACTCCTGCCAGGGGTTGCCGGGCGAGTAGTTGAGCAGGTAGGCGCTGCCACCGGCGGAGGTGCCGGCGGCGAGCACGGTGTGGTTCTGGGTGCCGGTGGCGCAGTTGTCGCTGATCTGCGTGGTGCCGTCGGGGTTGGTGGTGAAGGTCCACTGCTCGGAGGTGTGGGTGGACGACCAGGTGTTGATGTCCGCGTTGCCGCCGACGTTGGCGCTGCAGGTGCCGGCCACCTCCAGGACCTGACCGCCGGTGCCGCCGGCGCTGATCGCGTGGTACCTGCCGTCCCCGACGACGGCGGCCGGGATGGTGGTGGGCAGCGGGGTGAGCACGTAGAGCGCGGAGGCGTGCGGGGCCAGCGTGGTGCCCAGGGCGCCGGTGCCGGTGACGTTGCCGCCGGCACCGGTCCACACCTCCTTGGACGAGTAGCCGGGGCCGGTCAGGCCGAGGGCGCCGAGGGTGGTGGAGATGCTCTGGCTGTAGGTCGGGTCCTGGTTGACCAGCAGGACGGCGGTGCTGCCGTTGGCCAGCTGGCGCTTGAGCACGACGGGCGCGGTCGGGGAGTTCGGCGCGCTGCCGACCAGGGTGGCCGGCTTGGCCAGGCTGTCCTGGTCGATCGCGATCATGCCGGGGTTCTTCAGGATGGCCAGCGAGTTGGCGTTGATCCCGGTCGACCAGTTGACCCCGTTGTAGCTGTGCTGGGACTGGGCGGCCGTGCGCAGGTCGGCGCCGGAGATCAGCGGGGCGGCCATCATGGAGAGGATCGACATCTCGGTGCGCGACTCGTCGTCGGTGAACGACCTGGAGCCGATGTTGCTGTCGGTGACGCCGTAGACGCCGTAGGGGTCGTTCCAGCCGGTGAACAGCATGTCCATGTCGTTCCAGCTACCGGGCCGGACGTTGTTCGGGTACTGGAGCGCGGTCTGCAGCGCCCCGTTGTAGAGCACGCCGCTCAGCTCGCTGTCGCGGTCGCCGCCGATCCGGCAGAGGTTGGCCACCTGGCCGCACCAGACGGCGGTGGGGGCGTCGCCGGGCGAGTCGTACTGCGGGGTCCCGGCGGCCTGGATCACCGGGTCGGTGCGGGCCGGGTCGTTGGCGTTGAGCAGGTACGGGACGCCGGAGTGGACGGGCTGCGCGGAGACGCTGAGGGTGACCTTCGGGCGGCCCTGGGCGGCGGAGGCCGAGTCCAGGTCCTGCTGGAAGGTCTGCACCCGGGCGTACATGGACTCGGTGAGCTCCTTGCCCTCGCCCTGGGTCCAGTAGTTGTGGCCGTCCGGGCCGATGATCTGCGGGCCGTAGGGGCAGTCGTCGTACTTCACGTAGTCGACGCCCCAGGAGACGAAGTCGCTCGCGTCGGTGCTCTCGTGGCCCAGGCTGCCGGGGTGGCCCTGGCAGGTGGTGTAGGTGTCGGTGGCGTAGAGGCCGAACTTCATGCCCTTGCTGTGCGCGTACCAGGCCAGGTACTGGATGCCGTTCAGCGTCTGGCCGTTCACCACCTGGGACGGGAAGTTCTGCGGGTCGGGGACCAGGTGGCCGGAGGTCGGGTCGTTGCCCGTGCCGTCGGTGCCGAGGACCGGGTTGCCGTTGCCGTCGTAGAGCTGCAGCGCGCCGTAGGAGTTCTCGACCAGGTCGGTGCTCTGACCCGTGCGGTGCCGCAGCGACCAGCCGTCGTCGATGGTGACGGTGTTGTAGCCGGCGGCCACCAGGCCGTTGGCCGACATGTAGTCGATGGTCTGCTGCACCTCCTGCTCGTTGACGCTGGTGCTCAGGCTGTTCCAGGAGTTCCAGCCCATCGGCGGCGTGAGGGCGGTCCCGTTGCCGAGAGCGGCGGCCGGCGGCGCCGTGGTGACGGCGAGGGCCCCGAGGCCGGGGGTGGCGAGGGCCAGGGTGAGCAGCATGCTGGCGGTGCGGCCGGTGGTGCGTCTGGTGGTGCGGGGAAGTCTTGCGCGCATGGTGCGGCTCCGGTGGGGGAGTGGGGGCGACGAACAGAAAGCAACAGGGCGCGCGGTGGTGGCCGGGGTGTGACCCACCGCGACGGCAGCGGTACTGAGCTGGGGGTGGCAGCGCTGCCGTTGCGGTGGAGTGTAATTGCACATGCGACATGCCAACAGGGCTTGTGCGTGAGTTTGTTGATTGGTGATCGATTGTGTGCGGTGTGTTGCCGCCTGTCAGCAGGCGTCGCTGAGTCGGCGTCGCCCAGTCGGAGTCGCTCAGTCGGCGTCGCTGAGCAGGGGGAGCAGCAGGGCCGCCGACCAGCTGAAGTTGCGGGAGTTCAGACCCGCGCCGGTGAGTGGGTCGTAGTTCTCCCGGATCGGCTGGTCACCCGTCAGGCCCTGGGCGGTGCTCAGCAGGCGCTCCGTCAGGGCGCTCGCGTCGGCGCCGTACCCGTAGCGCCGCAGGCCGGTGAGCGCGAAGTAGGCCTGGTCCAGCCAGACCGAGCCGCGCCAGTAGCCGGTGGGGTCGAAGAACGGTGAACTCTTCGCCACGCTGGGGAAGGGCGTCGGGGTGCCGAAGCCGTTCGGGTCGGTCAGCGCCGCCCGCACCGCCGCCGCCTGCGCGGGGGAGGCGACGCCGGTCCACAGCGGGGTGATCCCCTCGGCGCCGCGGCCCCGGTCCACCAGGCGGGTGCCGCTGCCCAGCGCCGTGTCGTAGAACCAGCCGGTCGCCGGGTCGTACATCCGCTCCCGCACCCGCGCCGCCAGCGCGGCCGAGGAGGCGCTCCACCCGGCCGCGTCGGCCGGGTGGCCGAGCCGGGCCGCGATCAGCGCCAGGTAGTGGCGGTCGGCGGCCAGGTAGGAGTTGAGGTCCACCGACTCCTGGTTCAGGGAGTAGCCGGTCAGCGTCCCGGCG
The DNA here is from genome assembly GCF_026340565.1 of Kitasatospora sp. NBC_01287. NCBI lineage: Bacteria > Bacillati > Actinomycetota > Actinomycetes > Kitasatosporales > Streptomycetaceae > Kitasatospora > Kitasatospora sp. NBC_01287. The sequence goes on along the minus strand of NZ_JAPEPB010000001.1, from coordinate 2,246,716 downwards.
GCGTCGTGGTTCGCCACCGGGGCGGTGCCGAGCGCGGCGTCGAAGCGGGGCGCGTCGTCCATGCCGCTCTCCCAGGCGGCCGCCTGCCGGATGTCCTCGGTCGTCGCGTTGCCCGGGTCGACGGTGGCGCCGTACTCCGCCACCCCGTCGCCGTCGTGGTCCCGGTCGCGCGCCCACCACTGCTGGTAGGCCGTCAGCTCCGGGTAGAGCTCGGCCAGGAACGCGGTGTCGCCGGTGGCCTGGAAGACCTGCCAGACCGCCCAGGCGGCCAGCGGCGGCTTCGAGTTGCGCTGGTTCCAGTTGCCGCCGCCGTGCGCCGGGTCGGTGTAGAAGACGCAGTCCGGGATCATCCCGGCGTCGTTCGGGTAGGCCGGATCGCCCGGCCGCACCTGGTAGTCGAACATCGCGCGGATCTGCGACTCGGCCAGCCCCGGGTCGAAGACCACCGTGCCGACCGCCTGCTTCCAGGTGTCCCAGGCCCAGGCGCCGCCCGCGAACCACTTGTTGGAGATCGACGGGGTGATGGTGGCGTGCCGCAGCGCGCCCGCCGGGCTGCGCCAGTTGGTGGTCAGCGTCTCCACCGCCTTGACCGCCAGGCGGCGCCGGTCGGCGGGCACCCGCGCGGTGGCCGCCGCGAGGTAGCCGCGCCACCGTGCGTCGACGGCGTCGGCGGCCGCCGCGACGGTCGCGGGGCGCGCCAGCAGGTGCCGGGCGGCGGCCTGCTCCTGGGCCCGCTCGGCGAGCGTGAAGGTGTACGACTCGGTCCAGGAGAGCTGCTGCCGGGCGCCGGGCGCCAGGTCGAGCGGCGCGCTCTGCTCGGTGCGGTAGGAGTCGCCGCTGACCGTGGTGCTGACCGGGCGGTCGTGGGTGACCTCGAAGCGCTCGGTGCCGTCGCTCAGGTAGTCGTAGGTCTGCTGCACCCGGGCGAAGTCCACCGCGACCCCGGTGCCGGTGGCGACCAGTCCGGGCGCGTCGCGCATCGGCTCCTCGGCGGGGCGCAGCAGGGCGCCGGTCCAGCCGACGCCGAGGGTGCGGGGCCCGGGGCCCTGGTTCTCCACCGAGGCCCGCACCAGGGCGGTGCGGTCGTCGGTGAAGCGCAGCTCCAGGGTCAGGCGCAGGCCCTGGCCGAGGTCGTAGCGCTCCAGCAGGCGCCCTGGCAGCGAGCTGAGCACCGGTGCGCCGCCGCCCGCGAGGTCCAGCGGCCGGCCCTGCTCGCTGAGCTGGATCCGGGTGAAGGAGGTGCTCAGCCACCAGGGGTACTCGTGCGCCAGGTAGAGCGGCCCGGTGAAGCCGCCGTAGCTCGCGGTGTCGCCCGGCGCGGGCAGCGCGTAGGCGTGCCAGGCGCCCTGGTCGGCGAAGACGGTGATCGGGTTGTCGTCGGTGTCGCCGCTGCCGTCGCCCGGCAGCGCGGCGGCGGGGGTGCCGTGCAGGTCGAGCACGTCGGCGTAGGCGGCGGGGTCGCGGTCCGGTGCGGGGGTGCCGGTGGCGCCGGCGGCTCCGGTGGCGTCGGCCGGTGGGGTGGCGGCGCCGAGCACGGCGGCCAGCAGGACGGCGGTGGTGGCGAGGCGCAGTAATCGCTTCATCGGGCCTTCCTCGGGTGGGTGTTCCTCAGGTGGTGCCCTGCGGATGGAGCAGTACCGCGGCGCCGAGCGGCTCCAGCGTCAGCCGGTCGCCGGCCAGTTGGTCGCCCGTCGGCTGGTCGCCGGCCAGTTGGTCGCCCGTCGGCTGGTCGCCGGCCAGGTGGTCGCCCGTCGGCTGGTCGCCCACCGGCCGGTCGCCCGCCGGCCCGCCGAGCAGGTCCCGGGCGCCGCGCCAGCGGGCCGGCAGCGCCACCTCGGCCGCGCGGTGGCCGTGGTTCAGCAGGAAGAGGTGGTCGGCACCGTCCGGTGAGGTCCGCACGGTGGCCTCCACCCCCTCGGGCACGGGCAGCGCCGGGGTGACGCCCGCGGCCGCGAGCACCCGGTCGAGCACCGCGCCGGTGTCCGGGCCCAGGTGGCAGCCCAGGTACCAGGCGTTGCCGTGCCGGGTCACGGCCGGTCGGCCGGCCAGCGGGCCGGCGCCGTACCGGGCGAGCGGGACGGCCCCGGCGCATTCCAGCCACTCGCTCCACAGCGTCGCGGTGAGCGGGGGCGCGGCGTCCTGCGGCGCGTCCGGGCCGGCCGGCAGTGCCGGTGCGTCCGTGCCGTCCAGCAGCACCGGCACGCCCGTGCCGTCCGCCAGCGGCCAGAACTCGTCCACCGCCAGCCCCAGCAGTTCGCGCAGCGGACCCGGCGCGCCGCCCGGGTGCACCTGGTCGTGCTCGTCCACCACCCCGCTGAACGCCCCGCAGGCCAACTGGCCGCCGCCCGCCGCGAAGGCGGCCAGCCGGTGGGCGTCGGCGGTGCGCAGCAGGTAGAGGTTGGGTGCCAGCACCGCCCGGTAGCCGCCGAGTTCGGCTTCGGGGCGGACGAAGTCCACGGCCACCCCGCGCCGGTGCAGCGCCGCGTACCAGGGCAGCAGCAGCTCGGGCCAGCGCATCCGGGCCGAGGGGTGCTCGTCCAGCTCCAGCGCCCACCAGGACTCCCAGTCCAGCACGATCGCCGTCTCGGCCCGGGTGCGCCCGCCCGCCACCGAGCCCAGCCGGGCCAACTCGGCGCCGAACCGCACGGTCTCGCGCCAGCCGCGCGAATCGGTGCCCCGGTGCGGCAACATCGCGCTGTGGAACTTCTCGGCCCCGGCGCGGGAGGCCCGCCACTGGAAGGAGAGCACCCCGTCCGAGCCGTGTGCCACCGCCTGCAGCGCCCAGAGCCGCCGCTGGGCGGGCGTCTTGGGCACGTTGACGGGCCGCCAGCTGACGGCCGAGGGTGCCTGCTCCAGCAGCAGCCAGGGCGCGCCGCCCTTGAGCGAGCGCATCAGGTCGTAGTTGAGCGCCGCCCGCACCGGGGCCCGCGGGTCGGCCGGGTCCGGATACGCGTCGTCCGAGACCAGGTCCTCGTGCTCGGCCCAGCGCCAGAGGTCCAGCGGCTTGGACATCGACATGAAGTTGGTGGTGACCGGCACCCCGGGGGAGAGCTCGGCCAGCACGGCCCGCTCGGCGCGGTGGCAGGCCAGCAGCGCGTCCGAGCAGAACCGGCGCCAGTCCAGCTGCTGGGTCGGGTTGATGGGTCCCGGGGCCCGGCGCGGCGGCTCGACCTCGTCCAGCTCGCGGTAGCGCTGGGACCAGAAGGCGGTGCCCCAGGCCTGGTTGAGCCGCTCGACGGATCCGTAGCGCTCGGTCAGCCAGCGGCGGAAGTCGGCCGCCGACCCGGCGCAGAAGCACTCGGTCACGTGGTCGCCGTACTCGTTGTGCACGTGCCAGAGCGCCAGCGCCGGGTGGTCGGCGTACCGCTGGGCCAGCGCCCTGGTCAGCCGGACGGCCGCCGCGCGGTAGACCGGCGAGGAGGGGCAGTAGTGCTGCCGGGAGCCGAACTCCAGCCGCACCCCGTCGGCGGTGACCGGTAGCAGCTCGGGATGGGCGCGGACCAGCCAGGCGGGCGGCGAGGCGGTCGCGGTGGCCAGGTCGACGGCCACGCCGTGCGCGTGCAGCAGGTCGAGCAGCCGGTCCAGCCAGCCGAACTCCCATGTCTCGGGGCCCGGTTGCAGCTCGGCCCAGGCGAAGACGCCGACCGTGACCAGGTTGACCCCGGCCTGCCGCATCAGCGCGGCGTCCTCGGCCCAGACCGGCTCGGGCCACTGTTCGGGGTTGTAGTCGCCCCCGTGCAGCAGCCCCGGCACCCGGGTCAGGCGGCGCGCGACGGGCGCGGCAGGAGCGGTGGGAACGGGGCGCGCGGTCAAGCCTGCCTCCCGGGAGGGGGGTTACCGGATTCCGTACACAGCACACAGAATCAAACGGAACCGCACCCCACTCGTCAAGGGCACCGCGGGACCCGCGCACCGCGAACGGCGGCCCCGCCCGGACCAGGTCCGGGCGGGGCCGCCGTTCACCTCCTGGCTGACGGAGCGTCAGACCTTCAGCCCGTTGCGGGTGATGTACCAGAAGTGGAAGCCGAACAGGGCGCCCAGCACCACCAGCCACTGCAGCGAGTTGACCAGCGGCACCGCGTTGATCGGCAGGGTGTAGGCGAAGGTCACCCGGATCGCGGCGTCCAGCAGGAAGCCGCCGCCCCAGACCGCGGTGAGCAGCCGGATCTGGTGCCGGAAGACCGGCTCGGTGTTCCAGCGGTCGAGCCACTGCTGCGCGCCGGCCTCGCCGATCTTCGCGGCGACGATGGAGCGGGCGGCGGTCAGCATGAACGGGCGCTGGGTGGCCAGGGTGCCGAGCACCCAGAGGCCGATCACCCCGAAGAGGCCGCTGTCGCGCACCAGCAGCACCCGGGGGCTCCCGGTGAGCAGTGACATCAGCGCGCCGACCGCCATCAGTAGCAGGGTGAAGACCGGCATCGCCTCCAGGCGGCGGCTCTTCACCATGCCCTGGACCACCCAGGGCGCCAGCAGCAGACCGCTGATCAGCAGCGCCGCCCACTGGCTCAGGCCCACGCCCACCAGCACGTAGTAGCCACCCAGCGGGATGGCCAGCTCGAAGACCAGCGACATGATCAGCTTCTTGCGGCCGGCGGCGGTGCGGCGCTTGACCTCCGCCGGGTCGATCGCCGGCACGGCCGTCGGGTCGGTGGCCGGCGCGGTGGCCGACGTGCCGCTCGGATCCGCGGTTGTCGCGCTCGCCGTCTGAGCCGGGTGCTCCACGAGGTTCCCCATGACGGTCTTTCCCCTCACTGAGTGTTCTGCCTGATCTGCTGTGGCTGGTCGGTTGCCGCGCTCGGCCGTCACGGCTCCCGGCGGGTGGCGCGCTCGAAGAGGTCGGCCAACTGGCGGGCCAGCGGAGCCACATCGAGATGGGGCTCCGAGTGCCAGCGCATGACCACGGCGTCGATCGCGCCGCGCAGCGCCGTGACCATCACCCAGGTGTCGAACTCGCCGAACTCGCCGAGCGCCTGACCCTCCTCCAGCCGCTTCTGCTGGATCTCCATCATCGAGCGTGCCGAGTCGCGGTACCCCAGCAGGGATGGGTCGCTCCCCTGCAGGTTGGGCACCACCTCCAGGAGCGCGGCGAGGTGCTTGGGGTAGACCGAGAGCAGTTCGATAGTGGACTCGATGTACGCCCGGAGTCGACCCCTATTTCCCTCGGCCGCCTCGATCCGGGGCAGCATGTACTCCTCGGAGACCCGCCACACCTCGGTGGCGACCGCGCGCATCAGGTCGTCCTTGCCGGCGAAGTGGTACGAGATCATCCCGGTGCTGCTGAGCCCCGCCTGCTTCGCGATCTTGGCGAAGGAGGTCCTGGCGTAGCCGACCTCGGCAAGCACCTCGATCGCGCCCTGCACGATCTGGGTGCGCCGCGCCGACTCGGTGAACGTGCGCCCCATCTTCCCGCTCCTCGCCGTCTTGCTCGCTTGAGCTGTTCATTGCTCACCCGAGCTACTTCTTGCTTGCCTGAGCAAGAAGCTACGCCCTTTTGCTCAGGCGAGCAACCCCAGGGCGACCCCTGTTCCGGACCGCCGCACCCCCTAGGGGCGAGAGTTGGCCGACCACTCATCGGCCGACGACTCATCGGCCGACCACTCATCGGCCGACGACTCATCGGCCGAACACAGCTGCCCCGTCCGGCCCCCTCCCCGGTCAGCTCGCGAGGTCGGTCAGCTCGTGGGGTCGGCCAAGGCGGTGCGGGCGGCGCTGGTGAGGGCGGCGATGCCGGTGCGCAGGGTGAGGGGGAGGTGGGGGCGGAACTCGGGGGAGTGGTTGGCGGGGAGGGCGGCCAGCTTCTCGGCCGCGCCGGCGCCGGGGGCGGCGGCCCACTGGGCGGGGCCGACCATGCCGAGCATCCAGTAGGCGGTGCGGATGCCGGGGACGCCGTGCAGCGGGCGGCCGGCCTCGCCGAGCAGGGGGAAGTCCTCGGTGGCCGGGGAGGGGGGCCAGTCGGCGACCCGGGCCGGGCCGAAGGCCCGCTGGTGGGCTGCGCGGACCCGGGCGGTCAGTTCGGGGTCGGGCAGGTTCACCCCGGAGCGGGCGAGCTCCTCGACCTCGGGTTCGCGCGGGCAGCCGGATACCAGCGCCTCGCCCCTGGCGACCCGCAGCACGGCGGCGGTGACCCGCTCCAGGGCCGGCTCGGAGAAGGCGCGCACGGTGACGGTCAGGGTGGCCCGGTCCGGGATCACGTTGCTCGGGCCGCCCGCCTCCAGCGAGCCGACGGTCACCACCACCTGCTCGGCCGGGGCGCTCTCCTGGGCGACCGCCCCCGGCAGCCGCAGCACCACGGCGGCCGCCGCCTGGATGGGGTCCACCGCCAGGTGGGGGGCCGCCGCGTGGCCGCCGCGCCCGTGCAGCACCAGGCGCAGGGTCCGGCTGCCCGCCGTCACCGGGCCGCGCCCGTGGGCCACCAGGCCGGCCGGCAGCGGGGCCGTGTGCTGGGCGAGCACCACCGAGGGCGGCTCGAAGCGCTCGTAGAGGCCGTCGGCCAGCATCGCCCGCGCGCCGCTCAGGGTCTCCTCCGCGGGCTGGCCGACCACCAGCACGGTGCCGCGCCAGGCCGCCGCCGACCCGGCCAGCTCCGCCGCCGCGCCGACGGCGCAGGCCAGGTGCAGGTCGTGCCCGCAGGCGTGGGCCACCGGGACGGTCCGCCCGTCGGCGGCCACCGCCGTCACCTCGCTCGCGTACGGCAGACCGGTGCGCTCGGGGACGGGCAGCGCGTCCAGCTCCGCGCGCAGCAGCACCACCGGGCCGGGGCCGTTGCGCAGCACGCCGACCACGCCGTGGCCGCCGATGCCGCAGGTGACCTGGTACCCGGCCGTGGCCAGCCGCTCGGCGAAGCGCGCGGCGGTGCGCCGCTCGGCGCCGGACAGCTCGGGGTTGCGGTGCAGGTCGAGGTAGAACTCGGCGACCCGGGCGAGCGCTTCGCTGGTCGTGGTCATTCCGGGCTCCCGCCGGTCGTGGTGGTCGTGGTGGTCGGTGAGGTGGACGGCGTGGTGATCGGTTGACGCGTGGTGGTCAGTGAGGTGTCAGTGGACCGCACCGGGAGGTGCCAGCGGTCCGCCGTACAACTGGTGGTGCGGCCCCTCCGGTGGCCGTGGCGCCGCCCGCATCCACGAAGGAGTCCCCATGGCCGACAACTCCCTTGCCTCGCTCGCCGAGGAGATCCTGAACCTCGAGTCGGAGACCTTCGAGATCAGCGACTACTCGGACACCAGCGAGGTCATGCTGGGCTCCTCGACCAGTTGCTCCAGCACCAGCACCTGTTCCAGCACCACGAGCACCACCAGCTGCACCGCCTGATCCACCGCACCGCCTGATCCACCCGCAGCACCTGATCGACCGCTGCACCGGTGCACCGCTGCACCACCGCACCGCCGCACCACCTGAACCGGCGCGGCCGGCCGCGTCACTGGCCGGGTGACCGGCCGAGCCGCTGCCCGGTCCCGCCCCGTCCCCGCTCACTACGGGAACGGGTGCGGGACCAAACGCAGTTCGGCCTCGGTCAGGTCGGTGGCCCGCAGCCCGCCGCGGCGCGGCGCGGTGCGCAGCCGGGGCAGCAGCAGCGCGCGCTGGCGCGACCAGCCGAAGTCGATCGGCAGCAGGCCGGGCACCAGGGTGCAGACCGTGCGCAGGCCCAGGGCGGCCTGCTCCGGGGTGGTCTGGTCGACGGCGATCACGTCGAAGCCGGCCCGGACCAACTCGTCGCGGCAGAAGAGCAGATCGTCCAGCAGGTCGCCGGAGTCGGGCCGCTCCTTGAGCCAGCCCCGGTAGGCCCCCGCCGCCTCGCGCCGCTCGGCCGGCTCCAGGTAGCCGCGCGCGTGCTCGGCCATCCGGGGCAGGCCGAAGAGCGCGGCGTGGTCCGGCAGCCGTCGCACCAGCTCGAAGTCATCGGCCATGGCGGCCAGTTCGGCTGGGCGGGCGCTCACCTGGCCGGGCAGGTGCGGCAGGTAGGTGAGGATCTCGGCGACCGCCGAGGCGAGGGTGGCCTGCGGGTCGAAGCCGGCCGAGGCGGCGAAGGCCAGCGTGCCGGGCCCGCCGTCCTCGCGCACCGCGAGCGCGGTGACCACCGGGACGGCCAGGTCCACCCGGTTGTCGAAGGCGCGCACCCGGTAGCCGCGCAGCGCGGCCCGGTCCACCATCGCGCGCAGCGCCGGGTCGGCGCCGGCATCCAACTCCAGCTCGGGCAGCGCCAGATCGCCGTACCAGCCGAGCAGGAAGGCGTCCCGCTCGATCAGTTCGAGCAGGCCGAAGAGGATCGCCTCCTCCAGGCAGCTGCCGATCGCGCAGCCGTTGGAGCACTCGAAGACGAAGTTGTCGGCGGCCACCCCGGCGCTGTAGTAGCAGAGTCGGGCCGGGACCAGGATCGGACGCTCGTCGCGCAGCGACCAGCCGCGCACCCAGGGGATCGGGCGGTCGGGGTCGAAGGGGCGCAGCAGCGGGTCGTCCCGGTAGGTCCGCTCGGCGTACAGGCCGCAGTCGCGCGGGTCCAGCGCGCCGCCCGCCAGGTTGCGGAAGGAGTCGGTGAGCGGCGGCGCGGTGCGGCGGCGGTGGGTGCCCGCATAGCGCTCCAGGCCCTCCAGGAAGGCCAGCGAGCGGCTGGTGGCGGTCGCGTCGGCCTGTCCGCTCCAGGTCACGTCGGTCAGCCCGGCGTAGCCGCGCATGAAGACGCTGCCGGCCACCGGGGCGGTGGTGGGCGAGGTGACGTCGGCCCAGGTGCCCGCGCCCAGCACGCCGCAGACCGGGTTGGCCAGCGCGTCGGCGGGCAGCGGGTAGCCGCCCACCGGGCGCAGCCGGTAGCTGGCCGGGGCCGGCTTGGGCCGCGAGCGCAGCGGCAGCACCGGGCCCTCGCCGGCCTGCGGCGCGCCCCGGGCCGCGCACCATGGGCAGAGCGGCTCGGCGAGCAGTGGCACGGTCCGCACCCGCAGCGTCTCCAGGTCGAGCCGGCCGACCAGGCGCGCTCCGGCGGCCTCGTTCGGGTCATCGGCGTTCCGGACGGCGGGTGTTGACCGCTCCAGCACCGCCTGGTGCAGCGCCCAGAGCGCGTCCACCGTGTGCTCGGTCAGCACCGGCCAGCCGGGTCCGACCGGGGTGACGGCCTGCCCGGTCTCCAGCGCCTCCCGCTCGGTGCGGCTGCGCAGCCGCTGCCAGCGCATCGCCAGGCAGACCCCGCAGGGCCCGCCGGAGCCGTCCGGCCCGTTCAGGCCGTTCAACCCATCTGGACCGCCCGTACCGCCCGTACCGCCCGTACCGCCCGTACCGCCCGTTCCGCCCGTTCCGCGCGGCCCGCCCACGCCGCCCCAGGGCCCCACCAGCACCGCCTGCGCGCTCAGGTGCACGGTGGCCCGGGCCCGCCGGTCGGCCGCTTCGGCGGGCTCGGGCCGCAGCAGGTCGGCGGCGCCGAGCACGACCACCTCGGGGGCCGGCCGCCCGGCCGCGGCGGCCCGCTCGGCGAGCCGCCGCGCCAGGCCGTTCCGGGCCGCCGCCAGGAACTCCGCTGACTCGACCAGCGGCTGACGATCCGTCATGACTTCTTGCTCCAACGGAAGAAGCGGCCGGCCAGCAGGGCGAAGAGCAGCGCGAAGCCGGCCAGCGCCGCGCAGTCCAGCGCGGGGACGCCGAGACCGCCGCGCCCGCCCAGCGCGTCGGTGACCCCCTCGTCGAAGTAGCGCAGCGGCAGCACCCGGGAGAGCGAGCGCAGCCAGCCCGGCATCAGGTCGATCGGATAGAACGCGCCGGACAGGAAGGCCATCGGCACCATCACGCAGTTGGCCACGGCCGCCACGGCCTCGGGCGTGTCGGCCAGCGTGCCGACCACCAGCCCGAGCGCGGCGAAGGCGGTGACGCCCAGCACCAGCACCGGCAGTGCCAGCGGCCAGCGGTCGTCGATCCGCAGCCCGAAGGCGGCCAGCGCGACGGCGGTGAAGAGCAGCGCCTGGATCAGGCCGGTGCCGAGTGCCACCAGGTAGCGGGCGCCGAGCACCGTGCGCAGCGGGGTCGGGGTGCGCCAGATCAGGCGCAGCAGGTCGTCGCGCCGCCAGTGCATCAGGGTGAAGGCGACCCCGAAGAGGGCCGCGTTGCCGATCCCCCAGGAGAGCACCCCGGGCGCGATGTAGTTGATGTACGACAGGCCCCCGCTGACCGACTGGCCTTGGAAGATCAGCCCGAAGACGACCAGGAAGACCAGCGGGAAGGCGAAGGTGAAGATCACCGAGGTGCGGTCCCGGACGTAGGCGAGGTAGCTGGCCCTGGTGACGGCGGCGTAGGCGTTCACAGGCGGTGCTCCGATCCGGTCAGCGCCAGGTAGGCGTCCTCCAGGGTGGCGGTGCGGGTCTGCACCTCGGCCAGGTCGACCAGTTCGCCGAGCGCGATGAGCACCCGGCTCGCGGCCCTGGTCCAGAGGACCAGTTCGCCGCCCTCGACCTCGACCCGCTCGACCTCGGGCAGCGCCTTCGCCCGTGCGGGTGGCAGCCGGTACGCGGGCAGCGAGAGCCGGGTGGGTCCGGCCAGTGACCTGATCAGGTTGCCGGGGCTGTCCACGGCCAGGATCGAGCCGCGCGCGATGATCGCCACCCTGTCGCAGAGCGTCTGCGCCTCCTCCAGGTGGTGGGTGGTGCAGACGATGGTGCGGCCCGCACCGCGCAGCGCGGCGAGCGCCGCCCAGAGCGAGCGCCGGGCGGCGGGGTCGAGTGCGGCGGTCGGCTCGTCCAGGAAGATCAGCTCCGGGTCGTGGACCAGCGCGGTGGCCAGCGCCAGTCGTTGGCGCTGACCGCCGGAGAGGTCGCTGACCCGGCTGCGGGCCTTCTCCCCCAGCTCCACCAGGTCCAGCGCGCGCCGCGCGGCGCCGCCGTCCAGCCGGTAGAGCGCGGCCACGGTCTCCAGGTGCTCCAGCGCGGTCAGCCGGGTGAAGAAGGCGGAGGCCTGGGTCTGGATGCCGAGTCGGCTCAGCAGGCCGGTGTTCCGCGGCCAGGGCTGCTCGCCGAGCACCGCCACCTGCCCGGCGTCCGGTCGGCGCAGGCCCTCGATGATCTCCACCAGCGTGGTCTTCCCGGCGCCGTTGGGGCCGAGGATGCCGAAGAACTCGCCTCGTCCCACGGTGAGGGAGACCCCGTCGAGCGCCTGGGTCTGCCCGTACCGCTTGCTGACGCCGGTGAGCGCCACCGCGGGGCCGGGCGGGGTCGTCGCTGTGCTCATCTGCTCCGTGCTCTCTGTCGCTGACATCAGGTCACCTGCCGGTCGCGCAGGCCGCGTAGCAGCAGGCCGGCCGCCCAGAGTCCCAGCGCCAGCCCGGCGGCCAGCAGCGGGGCCCAGCCCGCCACCGGCGCCCAGCCGGCCGGCAGCAGGCGCCGCCCGAGCGGTCCGAGCGCCGCCAGGGCCGCCGCCGCGAGGGCCGCGCAGAGCAGCGCGTAGCCGCCGTAGACCAGCCGTAGCTGGGTGGGGTATGCGCCCAGGGCCGCTCGCTCCGGACCCGCGCCGCGCCGCAGGGCCGCGCGGGCCGTCACGCCGGCGAAGCGGCGGCTCTCGCTGGCCAGCCGCAGGCAGTCCACGGCGTGGCCCAGCGCCTGGTAGCCGTCCAGCGGCGGCAGCGGCAGCAGGTTGGCCAGCGCCAGCGCGGTGCCGAGCAGCAGCAGGCCGCCGAGGAAGGGACGGGCCTGGGCGTGCGGTGGCAGCAGGGCCCAGGCCGGGTACCAGGGCAGCAGGAAGACCAGGTTGGCCAGCGCGCCGGCGCCGGCGGTGGCCAGCTGCGCGCGCCGCCGGGCGAAGAACTGCACGTCCGCCACCTCGCAGTACAGGTAGCTCACCGGCAGCCGCCAGCGCAGCCCGATCTCGGTGATCCGCCCGCCGTGGGCGCGTCCGACCAGGCCGTGCGCCAGCTCGTGCAGCGCCAGGCCCAGCCAGAGCAGGGTGCCGACGGCGAGCAGCGCGACCGGCTGGTGGAACAGTTGCCCGGTCTCGCGCAGCAACTCGCCCAGGTGCCGGGCGATTTCGGTCAGCAGGGCGGCGACCAGGACGAACAGCGGGAGGAGGAAGCGGCGGTGGCGGGCGAAGCCGGTGGCCGCGTGCAGCCGGTCGAGCAGCGCGGGCGCGTCGGCGACCAGCTTCACCCGGCCGCTCAGCACGGTGGAGCGGGGTGGCTCGGTCGGCGGTTCGGGCGCCGGGGCCGGGGCGTCGGTGAGCAGGCCGCGCCCGTACAGCAGCCCGAGCAGCTGCTGCCACTGCGCCTCGCCGAGCCGGGCCCGGAACCGCTGGGCGTAGCCCTCGCCCAACTCGGCCAGCGAGCGGGTGCCGTCCAGCCGGCTGATCAGGAAGTGCTCCTTGACCCCGATCTCCAGCCGCTTGCCGCTGACCGGGTCGCGCAGCAGGTGGACCACCGCCGGGCCGCGCCGCAGCGGGCGGCTGATCAGGATCTCCGGGCGCAGCCGGGGCCGCAGCTCCAGGAGTTGACGGACCGTCATGGTGCCACCGCGCCGGCCGGTTCGCGCAGCGCGCGGGCCAGCACGTAGGAGAGGTAGGCCTCGTCGCGCACGGTCACCGAGAGCCGGTTGTTGGTCATGTGCGCGTAGGGGGAGAGCAGCATCGGCAGTGCCTGCGCCGCCTCGGTGACCGGCAGGTCGCGCTCGCCGTCCCAGGAGCGGAAGACCAGCTCGCCGCGCTCGGCCAGCCCCACGGCCCGCGCGCGCAGCTCCAGGCAGTGCTCGGCCCAGCCGCGCAGCAGGGTGGGCAGTTGCGCGAGCTCCCCGGCGCCGACGGCCGCCCGGACGGCGCGGAACCGCCCGGCCAGTGTCTCGCCGGTGCTGCCGTAGGCCCGGTCGTAGCCCTGCTGGGCGGTGAAGTTGGTGCCGGCGAAGGCCCCGTTCCAGAAGGCGTGGTAGCGGTCCAGGAAGGTCAGCAGCTGCTCCTGGTCGGCGAGGAAGCAGGCCGACATGGTCATCATCAGCTGCGCGGCCAGGCCCAGCACCACCGTGCGAAGGTGCAGGTTCATGCTGCGGGTGGCCTCGATCACCAGGTCGCTGGAGCGCTGGAAGTGCCATTCGGCGAGCGCCACCCCGGCCGGGCCGCCGTACTTGCCGTACTCGGGTTCGTAGGGCTCGATGCTGAAGGTGTTGTTGGGGCGCAGCCGCATCCGCCCGTCCGGGCCCAGCAGCCGGGCCCGGTCCTCCTCGCGGTACTCCAACTCGAAGAGGGTCTCGTAGAGTTCGGCGAAGAAGCTGTCCTTCACCTGGTAGAGGGCGGGGCGGCGGCGCAGGAAGGCCGCGATCGCCGCCTCGGCGTGCTCGCGGACCGGCGCGGCGGCGGCCGCCGTGGCCGGGCGCAGCCGCAGCCGCAGGTGCGGGCCCTCCAGCCAGTAGTTGAGGAAGAAGTACCCGGCGAGCAGGCCCTGCCCGGTCAGCTCGGCGACCAGCGGGCGCACGCACTGGAGCAGCAGCGGGCGCGGACTGGCGGCGTAGAAGACGTGGAAGGCCTGCCAGTCGCCGGGGGTGGCCTGGGGGGTGGCTCGGGAGGCGGCCCGGGAGGCGGCCCGGGGATCGGCCTGGGGATCGGCCTGCGGGGCGGTCGGGTGGTCAGCCACGGCTCGGCTCTCCTTCCGGGGTGCTGCGGGGCGCGGGGGCGGTCCGGGGTGCGGGGTGCGGGGGCGGCAGGATCTCCAGGGCGAGTTCGGCGACGTGCCGGCCCTCGGCGGAGCGCACGTGCAGGTCGTCGTCGCCGGGCAGCATCTCCTCCAGCACCAGCCGGCCCGGGCCGCCGCCGAGCAGGCCGTCCAGCGCGAGCAGGGAGAGCGGGCTGGCGAAGTCGACGTACTGCGGCTTCGTCGTGCCGAGTTGCCCGCCGCTGTCACTCTCCGGACGGAGTCGGGCGAAGAGCTGGGTGGGCAGCCGGTGGCGGCGGCGCCAGCGCTGCCAGTCCAGGAAGCGATCGGCCTCGCGCTGTCCGGGCCGGGGGCGGGGCAGAGCCTCGGCGGTGACGGTCCAGCTGCGCCGGTGCAGCACCAGCCGGCCGTAGCGGACCCGGGGGCGGTGGGTGACCCCTTCGGTGGCCGGCCCGGTGGGCACCCCGCGCCACAGCTCCGGGGTGACCCGGGAGGTGGGCGAGAAGAGCAGCAGGCTGCGCGGCGTCTGCGGCAGCACCATCGGGACCAGGTAGCCCAGGTAGACCGGGACCACCTCGCGGTCCAGCCGCCGCGAGCGCAGCAGCAGCCGGTCGGCGACCTCGTCGTGCTCGACCACGAGGTCCTCCAGGTGCAGCCGGGCGGCCGCGGGGGCGGTGCTGGTCTCGCCCGGGCAGACCAGCTCGTAGTCGGTCAGCCGGGCGTGCAGGTTGAGGTTGGTGGTGGCCGCCCCCGCGGTGACCTCGGCGAAGACCGCGCCCGCCGGCTGGGCGGCGCGCAGCCCCTCGCGCAGGGCGGCGGGCAGGTCGGTGGGCGGACCGGCGGGCGGTTCGGTGGGCGGTTCGGTGGGCGGTCCGGCGGACGATGCGGCGAGTGGTCCGGTGGGTGGTTCGGCGAGTGCTCCGGTAGGCGCTTCGGTGGGCTGCGCGAAGCAGTGGGTGAAGCGGGTGAACGGGAAGGCCAGGCCGCCGTAGGAGTGGTTGAGCACCACCAGCGGCTCGCGGCCCGGCCCTCCGGCGGCGAGTTGGACGAAGTGGCTGTGCGGCGCGAACGCCTGCCCGAGCGGCGCGAGTTCGGCGGCCACGGCGGCCAGGTCGGCGGCCGTCAGCAGCAACTCGGCGCGCTCCTCGGCGTGCTCCTCGGCGCCTTCCTCCGCGCCTTCGTCGGCGTGCTCCTCGGCGTGCTCCTCCCAGTGACCGCGCATCCGGCGGGCCAGTTCGGCGCGGGCCCGGTCCAGTGCGGTGAGTTCGGGCAGGCCCAGCCAGTTCTCCTCGGGCGGGTAGCCGCCGTGCTCGGCCCGGGCCGGCGCCAGCGCGGTGAACTGCAGGTACTGGTCGAAGATGTCCTCGTGGAAGTCGTGCACCAGCTGCAGCAGATCCGTGCAGCGGCCACCGCGGCCGTAGCGGGCCAGGAAGAAGCCCTTGAGGGTGAGGCGCTGGGCCAGGCCCAGGTCGAAGAGCGGCAGGATCGGCGCGAGTTCGGCCAGCGGCCGGGCGGCGAGCGCGGCCCATCGGGCCCCGTCGGCGCCCGTCTCGCCCGCCGCCACGTCCTCGTAGAGCAGCGTCTGCGGCACAGGGCCCGCCGTGGCGTCGAGCGACTGCTGAAGCTCCGTCAACTCGCCTCGCAGCTCGGCCAGCAAGGTTCGGCGGGTCGGCGCGTCGGCCGCGGGATAGCGGTCGATGACGGCGGCCGGCCCGGCGAGCCGCTCGGCGGTCGCGGTGGCCCACGGGCGGTCCAGCGCGCGCAGCGCGGCCTGGAACGCGCGCACGGGGTCGGCGGCGTGCACATCGGTGGCCAGCGCGGGCAGTTGCAGCATGCCGACCTCCAGCAGCGCGCGCAGGTAGCGCTCGGCGTCCGCCGTGCTGCCACCGGCCTCGGCGTGCAGCAGGTCGGCGAGTTCGCCGTAGCGGATCAGTGCCCGCCCGCCGAAGAGCTCGATCAGCTGCTCCAGCACGCCGCTCAGCCGCAGGAAGAAGAGCCGGTCCCGTGCGGCGTCGAAGCTCACCGGCGTGGCGCCGTCGGCGGCGGTGACCGAGCGCTGCACGTAGCGGACCCGGTCGTCGGTCAGCTCCCAGCCGGAGGCCAGCGTCAGCGGTAGGTCGCGGCGGCGCACCGGGTCGGCGGCGATCAGCTCGGCCAGCCGGGCCAGCGCCACCACGTTGAGCCGCGGGTGGCTGCTCCGCGCGGCGCCGAGCAGCAGCTCACCGGGTGGCAGCTCACCGGGTGGCAGCTCACCGGACGGCAGCTCACCGGACGGCAGCTCACCGGACGGCAGCTCACCGGACGGCAGTTCACCGGACGGCAGTTCGGCGGGGTGCCCGGTCCGTTGGTCGGTCGGCGCGGCGGTGAAGTGGCCGAGTGCCACCGGGGTGAAGGTGCTGAACGGGCTGGTCTTGCAAGCGGTCCGGTACAGGTAGGAGAGGAGTGAGCGCTCCAGCTTGCGGGCGCGCTTGTCCAGCGGCGCGGCCGGATCGCTGGGCCGGTTGCCGCTGGGTCGGTTGCCGTTGGGTCGGTCGCCGTTGGGTCGGCCGCCGTTGGGTCGGTCGTCGCCGAGCCGGTCGGCCAGCGCGGGGGAGGCGAGCAGCAGGCCCAGGCGCAGCTCGTCCCGCTCCGCGAGCTTCTGCAACGCGGCTCGGGTGGCGGCGAGTTCAGCGGTGAGGGTGGGCTCGCCGCGGGCGTCGAGCCGGGCCAGCCGCTGCCGGGCGTCCAGCCACTCGGTCAGCAGCGCCCCGGTCGCGGAGTCGAGCCCGGCCGCCAGGGCCCGCGCCGCCGCCACGTCCGTGGGCAACCGGTTGTTGAACACCTGCCGCCGCAGCGCCAGCAGTTCGCGCCGCCGCGCGGCGTCGTCGATGGTCCGCACCCGCGCCGAGAGCGGTTCGCTGAGCCGGGCGCCGAGTTCGGCCAGTCGCTCCTCCTCGGTCAGCAGCCGCTCGGCCCAGTCGAAGGCCTGCGGCGCCCGCAGGCCGTGCACCGCGTCGACGGGCAGGCCGCCGACCCGCAGCATGAAGTACCGTCCGAGCCCGTGGTCGAGGGCCCTCTCGCTGGTCAAGGCTGCTCCTCGCACGTCAGGCGATCCGGTGGTCGAAGTCGGCCGGTCGGCGCTGCTCCTGGCCGACCATCATGATCAGCATCGGCACTTCGCCGCTGCCGGTCAGGGCCAGGTGCTCGGCGTAGGAGACGCAGTCGAAGCCGAGCGCCACGCCGCAGGCCAGCCCGGCCGCGGCGGTGGCGGTGTAGCAAGCCTGCGAGACCGCGCCGACGGTGGCGTTGACCAGGCGCAGGCCGCGGTCGCCGACCGCGTCCAGCACGGCGGCGATTGGCGCCGCGACCATCACCACCGCGCCGGCCTGCTCCAGGTTGTAGTTCGCCAGGAAGTAGTTGGCCTGCAGGAAAGCGCCCGGCGCGCCCGCGTGCAGCCGGGTGAGCGAACCGTCGTCGGGGTGGTAGCGGTAGGCGCCCGGCGGCACGTCCGCGACCTGGTTGGCGAAGACGTAGAGCCTGGCGGGCGCCGTGCTCCGGGGGCTCCGGGGGTCCTCGATGTCCTCGGGGCTCTGGGGGCTCTGGGGGTCCTGGGGACGCTCGGCGTCGGTGCCCAGCCGGGCGGCCGTGGCGGCGGCCGCCAGGGTGGTGGCCAACTGCTCGGCGGTCAGGCCCGGCGCGGTGGTGAAGCGGCCGAAGCTGCTGCGTCTGGCCCGCAGCGCTGTGCGTACGTCGGCGGTCAGCGGGCGCGGCGCGGGCAGCCGCAGTCGCTCGCCCTCGCCGGGGGCGTCCTCGCCCCGGAAGCTCCCGCCCCCGGCCGCGACGGCGCCGAGCGCGGCGTCCAGCACCCCGGGGGCCGGGCGCTCGGTCGCGCCCGCCAGGGTGGCGGCGTGCACCCGCTGGACCGTCTCGAAGCCGAACACCCGGCGCGAGCGCTCCTGCTCGGTCGCCCGCACCCGTACGTCCGGCAGGTCCGTCCTCGCGCCCGGCGCCACGTCCAGCCCCGCGTCCGGCCTGCGCGCGGGCCCGGCGCCGTCCTGCCGCCCGCCGTCCTGCCAGCGCAGCGGGACCACCGCGAAGACACCCTCCTGCTCGGGCACCATGCCGAGCAGCCGGGTCAGCCGCTCCTCGTCGAACCAGAGCGCGGCGCCGATCCGCAGGCCGTGCGCGCCGGCCCAGATCCGCCAGGTCTCCAGCAGGGCACCCAGGTCCATCGCGACCACGTGGTACGCGAAGCTGTTGTACTTGAAGGCGTTCTGCCAGAACTTGACCCCGAGCACCAGGAACTGGTCGGTCGGCGGCCCGAACCCGCCCAGCGCCGCCGTGACGTGCGCGGACACGTCGCCGGTCAGCAGCCGCTCCATCGCGTGCTGCCCGCTCGCGTAGTGGTAGACGCCCGGGGTCAGCGGGCCGCTCGGGCCGCAGACCCAGTGCACGCCGAGCGGATAGAGGCCGCCGCCCGAGGCCGTGCCGCGCGAGTAGTTGGCGTGGGTGGCCAGCGGCAGCGAGCCCAGGTCGGAGTTGGCCTGCACGGCCAGCCGCCGACCGGTCAGGCCGTAGGAGTCGCGCAGCATCCCGCCGAGCAGCTCCAGGGTGAACCCGCCGTCCCCGAACGGGCCGTGCAGCCCGCGCTGCACGGTGGCGGCCGGGCCGACCACGCCGTCCGGCAGCGGGAACCGCTCGGCGCCGGGGAAGTACTTGCCCTTCCTGGGCCGGTCGGCCCAGTCGGGCACGAAGTCGGCGGGCTCCATCGGGACCCGGCCGCGCCGCATCACCGCGGCCGCGTACTCGTGGGCGTAGCCCATGGGGGCTCCTCTCTCAGGCGCACGGAATCGAGGGTCCTGACGGTCCGTCAAGCAAGCTTGTCCCAGCACCCCGTATGGCATCGGGTGCTCAGGGGAACGGGTGCGGGGCCGGGTTGAGGTCCTCGTCCCGCAGGTCGTGCCCGCGCAGCCCGGCCTCGCGCGGCGCGGTGCGCAGCCGGGGCATGGTCAGCGCCCGCTGCCGCCGCCGGCCGAAGTCGATCGGCAGCAGGCCGGGCACCAGCACGCTCACCGTGTGGAGCCCCAGGGCGCGCTGCTCGGGCATCGTCTGGTCGACCACCACGACGTCGAAGCCGCGTGCGGCCACCGCCTCGACGCAGTGCCGCAGATCCTCCCGTAGGTCGGGGCCCGGCCGGATCGCTCCCGGGCCCGCTCCCGAGCCGGCTGCCGAGCGGGCTCCCGAGCGGGCTCCCGGCGCACCGGCCGACCGCGCGGCCGGTGCGGTGATCGGCCCCCCGGCCGACCCTCCGTCCGGCGCGCGCAGCAGGAAGTCGGCGTACCGGGCCATCTCCGGCAGCCCGTAGAGCAGCGGGTGGTCGTGCAGCACCCGGACCTGGTCGAAGTCGGCGGCCATCGCGCGCAGCCGCCGCTCCTCGCGGGCCGTGCGGCGGCGCAGGTTGACCGCGTCGGTGGCGATCTCGCACAGCCCGGCGGCCAGCGCCGCCTCCGGGTCCAGGCTCGCGCCCGCGCCGAAGCAGAGCCGGCCCAGGCCGCCGTCGATCCGCTCGGCGACGGCGGTCACCACCGGGATCGGGAAGCTGATCCGGGTGTCGAAGAACCGGGCCCGGTAGCCGTGGAGCTCCAGCCGGTCCACCATGGCCCGGGTCTGCGGCCGGGTGCTGCTGCGGACGTCCAGCTCGGGCAGTGCGAGCTGCCCGTACCAGGCGAGCAGGAAGGCGTCGCGCTCGATCACCTCCATCAGTCCGAAGTAGATCGCCTCCTCCAGGCAGCCGCCGGAGGCGCAGCCGTTGGAGCTCTCCTGGACGAAGCGGTTCGCCACCCCGCCCGGCGCGTGGTAGTAGCTGAGGATCTCCGGGACCAGCAGCGGCCGTTCGTCGCGCAGCGACCAGCCCCAGACCCACGGGATCGGGCGGTCCGGCTCGAACGGCCGGATGCCGGGCTGAAGTCGGTGGAACTCCGCGTCGTAGAGGCCGCACTCGCGCGGATCGACCGCCTGCCCGGCCAGCTCCGCGAAGGCGGCCCGCACCGTGGTGCGGCGCCCGCGCGGACGCATGCCGGCGTACCGCTCCAGCCCCTCCAGCAGGCCGACTTCGGTGCTGCCGCGGTAGTCGGCGCTGTGCCCGCCCCAGAACGCCTCGCGCAGGTAGCTGCCGGAGCGCAGGGTGAAGCAGCCGACGGTGGAGGAGGTGGAGCCGGAGACCAGGTCGGGCACCACCGAGGGGCCGAGCATTCCGGTGACCGGGTTGACCAGGGCGGGCAGCGAGAGGCCGTACTCCTGGACCGGACGCCGGCGGAAGTCGTCCAGGGCCCGCTTGGGGCGGGCGCGCAGGGTGAGCCGGGCGGCCTCGGCGCTGTCGTCGGTGCGCGGGTCGCAGTGCGGGCACTGCGCGTCGGGTAGCAGCGGGAAGCCGCTGACCCGCAGCGTCTCCAGGTCCAGCAGGTGCACCCGGCCGCTGCTGCCGCTCTGCTGACGATCCGTCAGAAGTGTCGCCAGCGCCGCGAGCGCGTCGGCGACGAACGGCACGGCCCAGGGCGGCTCGCCCACCGCCCGGGTCTCGCCCGTCGCCCGGGTCTCGCCCGCCGCCCGGGTTCCGCCCGCCGGCGTGTCGGCCGCGCTGTTCGCCTCCTCACTCCCGCCGCCGCCGAGTTCGAGCGCCTCGCGCAGCGGGCCGGAGCGCACCGCCTGCCAGCGCCGGGCCAGGCAGCGCGGGCAGGGGGTGCGGGTGCCGTCGGGCCCCCCGGTGTCGCCCGGGCCGAGGATCGCGTGGTGGCCGTAGAGGAGGACCGGGGCCGGATCGGCCGGGGGCTCGGTGACCGCCAGCTCGTCACGCACGCCCAGCAGTTCGGGCGGCACCGGTAGCCGCTCGGCCAGCCGGGCCCGGGTCGCCGCCCAGAGCCCGGTGGCCACGGCGCCCGCCGGGCCGGGGCGCTCGATCAGCTCAGTGCTCACCCGTGATCCCGTCCAGCAGTAGGGCCTTGACCACCTGGAGCCGCCCGGACCGCAGGTCGGCGGCGCCCGCCGGGGCGAGCAGTACGTCCCGGCCCGCCGCCCGCAGCCGGGCCAGCACCTCGGACCAGGAGCGCCGAGCGGTCAGCTCGTCGGCCGGCTCGTCGGCGGTGCCGCCGCCGGGCACCAGCACCGCCGGGTCCAGGCCCGCCAGCAGGGTGTCACCCGCGTCGCCCTGCTGCCCCGGGCCCAGGTCGCGGCCGAGTTGGACCAGCCCGAGCAGGTCGCGGGCCGCCGCCAGCACCGCGTCCCGCAGGCTCGGGCCGCTGCCCAGCGCCCACCGGGTGCCGCCGTCGCGGGCGAGCACCACCGGCAGCGGCTCCTCGGGGCCGCCCAGCCGCAGCAACTCCAGGTCCACGCCCAGGTTCTTGGCCGCGCGGACCAGGAAGGTGAGTTCGACGTCGGACAGCAGCAGGTCGAGCGGCACCACGGCGGGCTCGGCCGCGCCGCGTAGCGCCCTGCGCAGCGCGTCGTAGCCGAGGGCGGAGCAGAGCGCCCGCGCGCTCGCCTCGGCGAGGGTGCCGCCCGCGCCGCCGCCAGCGCCGGTGGCCTCGAAGCCGCGGTCCTGGTTGTGCGGGCCGAACGGGCGCAGCGCGGCGGCCGGTACCAGGTGCGTGCGGCCGGTCAGCAGCGAGCGGGCCGGTCCCCAGGCGGTCACCCGGCCGATCGGCAGGCCGCTGGCGGTGCTCAGCGCCGCCGGGTCCACCGCGACCAGGTCGGCCGTAGCCGGGTCGACGGTCGTCGCCCCGCGCAGCGCTGCCGGGCCCGTCGTCGCCCCGCCCGTCGCTGCCTGGCCGGTCGCTGCCTCGCCCGTCGCCGCCAGGCCGGCCGGTTCGACGACGAGTCCGGCCGGCGGGATCACCTGCTCGGCGTAGAGCTCGGCCGCCCTGCGCAGTGCGCGCAGCCGGGCCCCGGCGACGTGGTGCACGTCGAAGGCGGTGATCCGGCGGCGCAGGCCGGGGCGCAGGTTCAGCGTCACGGTGCCGGCCTTGAGCGGCGTCTGGTGCCAGGCGTCGTCGGCGTACTCGCTGAAGAGGCCGGCCCGCGGCTGCACCAGCACCGCCCGGGCTTCGAGTTCGGCCAGCGCGGCCTGGGCCGCCGCCTCCTCGGCCGCGCCGTCGGCGGGTTGCGGGCGCGGGGCGCTCGCGGCGTCCAGCTCGGCGGTGGTGGGCGCGACCGGCTCGGGGTCCTCGGCCAGCGCCGCGCAGCGCGGGCAGCGCGGGTGCGGCAGCAGCGGCTCGCAGACGACGTCCAGCGAGTCCAGGTCCTGCACGATCAGCTTGCCGTCGGTCTCGGCGGGCAGCGCGCCGGTGGCGAGCCGGAACACCTCGTAGCCGAGCAGGTTGCCGAGCATCGCGGCCAGTGGCCGGCCCGGCTGCCGGCCGGTGTACTCCAGCGGAGCGAGCGGCGCCACCCGGCTCCACAGCTCGGCCGCCTCGCCGGGCTCGCCGTTGGCGCCCAGCCGCAGCGCGGCGCAGACCCAGCAGCCGGCCCGGCCGGCGGTCAGCAACGGGCCCAGCACGGCGCGGTCGCCGATGGTCCAGGCGGGCAGCAGCCTTCTGCCCTCGGGCAGTTCCGCCGCCAGCAGCTCCAGCACCTGTGCGGCTCCGCTGGTGACCACCACCACGTCGGCGTCCGCCAGTTGGGCCCAGCCGGCCACCGGCGGGAGCTGATGTATCGTCACTGGACATCCGTCGTTGCCCAGTTCGGCCGCCTCGGCGGTGACCTCCGGGAAGTCCCGGCGCAGGGAGAGCTCGGCGCACCCGTTGCGGACCAGGCTCAGCGCGCACCAGCGGGCCAGCTCGTCCTCGCCCAGCACCGCGACCCGGGTGCCCCGGTAGCGGGCGAAGCGGGCCGCCGCGTCGTCCACGTAGTGGTCGACGTAGTCGACCTGGGCGGCGAACCGGGCGGCCACCTCGGGGGAGAGCGGCGCCGGGTTCTGCGGCGCGGGTCCGGCGTCGCGGGCGAAGCCGCGGCCGTAGAGGGCGCCGACCAGTTCGGTCACCATGCTGCGCTGGTTCTCGCCCAGGCCCGCGCAGATGTCCGCGAGGCGGTTCGTGCCGTCCAGGTGCGGGACGATCAGCGCGGCGAAGCGGTAGGCGTTCTTCGTGGTGAGGCTGAAGCCGCCGTGCGCGTTGTGGAAGAGCACCCCGGTCGGTGTCCGGGTGTACAGCACGTCGCGGCGGATCCGCGGACGCGTCTGGGCGATCTCCTCGTACAGGGCCATGTCCCTCACACCTCTTTGCTGCGCAGCGGGGCGGCCGGAAGCCGCGGGGGTCCGGGGTGGTCAGGGTGGGCGGCGGGCACCCGGTCCGGCGGGGCCGGTTCGTCCGCCACGTCGCGGGCGGGGGCGCGGGCGGGCACGCGGGCCGGTGCCGTCGCCCAACTCCCCTCCGCGGCCTGGGTGAAGGAGCGGAGCAGTTCGTGCACCCGGTACTGTCCGCGCGGGCCCTCGCGCAGCAGGCCGGCCTGCACCAGGCCGGCCAGCACCAGCTCGCCGGTGGCCGGGGCACCCGGCTCGGGCAGCGCGGGCGGCCCGCCCGCGGCCCCGCGCACCTCGGCGGGGCCGGCCGCGCCCAGGACCCGCTGTCCACCCGGGCCTCCCTGCGCGCCCGCGGCCCCCGGCCCGCCCGTGCCCCCGTCCGCGCCCGGCCCGGCGGCGGCGCTCCCCACCGACTCGCCCCGCAGCACGGCCAGTTCGAGCCTGCGCAGGGCCGGGCCCGGGTCGACGCCGAGCTCCTCCAACAGGTGGTCGCGGACCCGCCGGTACTCGGCGAGCGCGTCGGCCCGGCGCCCGGTCCGGTAGAGCGCCTCGATCAACTGCTCCCAGAACCGCTCGTGCACCGGGTGCGAGCGGGCCGCCGACCAGAGCTCGGCGAGCACCTCGCGACATCGGCCCAGTGCGAGTTCGATGTCGTAGACCCGCTCGGCGGTGCGCAGCCACTCCTCGGTGAGCCGGGGCACCTCCTCGCGGTGCACGGCGTCGGAGGGCACGTTGCCGAGCACCGGCAGCTGCCACAGCGCCAGCGCCCGCCGCAGCAGCACCAGTCGCTCGGCGAGATCGGCGGTCGGCTCGGCCCGCTCCAACAGCGCGCGGAACTCCAGCAGGTCCAGGGTGCCCGCGTCGGCGACCATCCGGTAACCGCCGGGCAGCGCCTCGATGGTGCGCCCGGCGATGCCGTACCGGGCGAAGAGCCGGCGCAGCCGTAGCACGCAGGAGTGCAGCGCGGCCTTCGCGGTGGCGGGGATCTCCTCGCCCCAGATCGCGCGCTGCAGCCACTCCACCGAGACCACCGTGTTCGGACGCACCAGCAGCGCGGCCAGCAGGGTGGCCGGTTTGGAAGGTTGCAGCACCGCGGTCTCGTGCCGATCGGCGATGGCGAGCAGCCCGAGGACGGTGAACCGGGCAGCCTCATCGCCTGGTCCGGCCCCCTCGGTCCCGCCCATGGCTCACTCCCTGGTGCGCTCGCGACTGTTGACTGGACATCGTCCAGTTCTGCCAGTCCGTGAAGGTACTTGCTGCAAATTGAGCAAGTCAACGGATCTGACGTCTCTCTGATTCATCATCACCAGGCGTTCAGTTCCACCGTGGCGAGTGGACGGGCGGTGTCGAGAGCCTTGCCACCGGATCCTGGGAAGTTCACTCTGCTGACAGGCCATGGACAACTGCCCCACGCTGGTTGTGCCTAGGCTCTGTCCCCGCACCGCCTCCGTGAGCCGGACCATCAGGTCCGGCTCGTGCCGCCCCGGAATTCCTGGAGTCCCCCATGCGTTCGAGGTCGCGTCTCGCCGCGCTGTGCGCCGCCGCCCTGACGACCGCCGTGTCGTTCACCGCCGCCCTCTCCTCGGGCAGCTCGGCCGTCGCCGCACCCGCCGCGGCACACGCCGTCCCCACTCCCGCGCACGTGGTGGTCGTGATGGAGGAGAACCACTCCTTCGACGACATCATCGGCGACACCGCCGACGCGCCCTACATCAACTCGCTGGCCGGTCAGGGTGCCCTGCTGACCTCCTCGTTCGGTGTCACCCACCCCAGCGAGCCGAACTACATGGCGCTCTTCGGCGGCAGCACCTTCGGCCTGACCGGCGACACCTGCCCGGTCAGCGAGGGCACCAAGGCCAACCTCGGCTCCGAACTGCTGGCGGCCGGCGACACCTTCAAGGGCTACTCCGAGGGCCTGCCCTCGGTCGGCTCCACCAAGTGCACCTCGGGATCCTACGCCCGCAAGCACTCGCCGTGGGTCAACTACAGCAACATCCCCACCGCCGACCAGCAGCCCTTCTCGGCCTTCCCGACCAACTACAGCTCGCTGCCCACCCTGTCGTTCGTGATCCCGAACCTCAACGACGACATGCACGACGGCAGCATCGCGCAGGGCGACACCTGGCTGAAGAACAACCTGGCCGGCTACGCGACCTGGGCCGCGGCGAACAACAGCGTCCTGATCGTCACCTGGGACGAGGACGACTACACCGAGAGCAACCAGGTACCGACCATCGTCGTCGGCGCCCACGTCACCCCGGGCCAGTACAGCGAGACGATCAACCACTACAACCTGCTCGCCACCCTCGAGCAGATGTACGGGCTGACCAAGGTCGGCAGCAGCAGCACCGCGACGCCGATCACCGACATCTGGAACTGACGCACCAGCAGCACCAGGCGCCGCCGGCACGACCGGCACGACCGGCACGACCAGCACCGCCCGGTACGACCAGCGGCACCAGGCGCCGTCGGCCTCCGCTCCCCCCGCGTGGGGGCGGCGGCCGGCGGCCCGACCGAAGGAGCGTCCCTCCCCATGCCCGCGCCGAACCCGTTCCCCGGTGCCGTACCCAGTGCCGTCGCCGGTGCCGTCCGCCGGCGTCCGCTGCGCAGCGCGCTGATCGGCCTGCTGGTGCTCGCCGGCGCGGGCCTGCTCGGCTCCGCCCCGGCCGGCAGCGACTCGGCCGGCCGCGCCCCGGCCGCGCCCGGCGGCACGCTGCGGATCTCCACGACCAGCTGCGGCACACCGCCCGCCGAACTACCCGCCGGCCCGCTCTCGTTCGCCGTCACCAACACCACCACGGTCTACGCGGCCGTCTACCTGACCTCGGCCGACGCGAGCCTGGCCTATGCGGAGATCACCTGGCTGGGCCCGGGCAAGACGCTGCCGCTGGCCACCACGGTGACCGGCGGCCAGTACGCGATCCGCTGCGTCTTCTCCAGCGGCCCGGTGGTCGCCACCGGCACGATCCAGGTCGACGGCACCGCGAGCGGCGCGGTGGCCGGCGTGCTGCCGATGAACGACAAGGAGCTGACCGACCCGGTCAACGCCTACCGCGCCTACGTCGAGGCGGCCCTGCCGGGCCTGCTCGCCGACACCCGCACCCTGGACGCCGACCTCGCCAGGGGCGACCTGGCGGCGGCCCGCACCGACTGGCTCACCGCGCACCTGGACTACGAGCGGCTGGGCGCCGCCTACAACTCCTTCGGCGACTTCGACGACTCGATGAACAGCACGGCCGACGGCCTGCCGCAGGGCGTCGACACCCCGGACTGGACCGGCTTCTTCGCGCTGGAGTACGGCCTGTGGCACGGCTGGAGCACGGATCGGCTGCACTCGCTGGGCGACCAACTGGTCAGTGACGCGAGCGGGTTGATCGACGACTTCCCCAGCGAGGACACCGACCCCGGCGACCTGCCGCTGCGCGCCCACGAGATCCTGGAGAACGCGCTCCAGTTCCAGCTGAACGGCATCGCCGACTACGGCAGCGGCACCACGTTGGCCACCCTGGGGGCCAACATCCAGGGCACCGAGGAGGTGCTCAGCGTGCTCGCCCCGGTGATCCAGCCGCGTGACGCGGCGCTGCTGGCCCAGCTCGACCAGGCGCTGCCCGCGCTGGCCGCCGAGGTGGCGGCCGCCAAGTCCGCCGACGGCTCCTGGACCCCGGCCGCGAAGCTCGATCCGAGCCGCCGCCGGCACCTCGACGGCGACGTCGGCGCGCTGCTGGAGCAACTGGCCGTCCTGCCCAACCTGCTGACCCCGAGGAACCACGCATGACCAGGCCGGACCCCACCGACCCCGCTCTCGCCCCCGTCGCTGCCGCCCCCGTTGACGCGGCCCTCGGCGACGGGGCCCCTGCCGCCCCGGGGAAGTGCCCCGTGGCACCGCCCACCGGGCTGCGTCGCCGGGCTTTCCTGCGCGGCGCCGGGCTGACCACCGCGCTCGGCGCGGGCGCGCTGGCCGGAGCCTTCGCGGCGGGAGCCGACGCCACCACGGCGCCCGACCCCTCCGGGCGGACCATCCCGTTCCACGGCCCGCACCAGGCCGGCATCACCACCCCGCCGCAGGCCGCGGCGAGCTTCGTCTCGTTCACCGTGATCGCGCCCGACCGGGCCGGACTGCGGCAGCTGTTGGGCGTGCTGACCGACCGGATCGGCGCGCTGACCGCGGGCGGCCCGGTGCCCGCCACCGACCTCGCCTCGCCGCCCACCGACAGCGCCACCCTCGGCCCCGTGTTGCCCTCGGACGGCCTCACCGTGACCGTGGGCGTGGGCGCCTCGCTCTTCGACGGCCGCTTCGGCCTGGCCGGCCGCAAGCCCGCGCGGCTGGTCGAGATGCCCGCCTTCCCCGACGACGACCTGGTGGGCTCCAAGGAGCTGCACGGCGACCTCTCGCTGCAGATCTGCGCCGACTCCCGGGACACCGTGATGCACGCGCTGCGCGACATCACGCGGCACACCCGCGGTCTGATGCAGGCGAGTTGGAAGGTGGACGGGTTCCACGCCGCGCCCCGCCCCAGCGGCACCCCGCGCAACCAGCTCGGCTTCAAGGACGGCATCGCCAACCCCGACACCGGCGATGCCAAGGTCACCGACGCGGTGCTGTGGACCCACGGCGGCGCGAACGGCGAGCCGGCCTGGGTGGAGGGCGGCTCCTACCAGGTGATCCGGATCATCCGGATGCTGGTCGAGTTCTGGGACCGGGTCTCGCTGCACGAGCAGGAGACGATGATCGGCCGCCGCCGCGACTCGGGCGCGCCGTTGGATGGCACCGTCGAGTCCGACCTGCCGAACTACCAGGCCGACCCGCAGGGCCTGATCGTCCCGATGACCGCGCACATCCGGTTGGCCAATCCGCGCACCGCCGACACCGCCGACCAGCTGATCCTGCGCCGCGGCTACAACTACGAGCGCGGCCTCGACCTGGACGGGAACCTGGATGTCGGGCTGGTCTTCTGCTGCTACCAGCAGGACGTGAACCGGCAGTTCACCGCCGTCCAGCAGCGCCTGGCCGGGGAGCCGCTGGTCGACTACATCTCCCCGACCGGCGGCGGCTACTTCTTCGCGCTGCCCGGCGTGAAGGGACCAGGCGACCGGTTCGGCTCGGCGCTGCTGGCCTGACCAGCAGCGTTGAATATCCGACAGGCACACGTTCTGTCACCTGCGCGAGTGATTGACCAGCGCCGACCGCTTCTGTGATCTTGGATCCATGAGGAAGGTCGGCGAGCCGGACGGCGTCGTGGTGGAGGCGGACGGGCTCCGCGTGGTGCGGGGCGGCCGGACGGTCCTGGTGGACGTGGGATTCTCCGTGCCGGCCTGCTCGGTGACGGGGCTGCTGGGGCCCAGCGGGTGCGGGAAGTCGACGCTGCTGAGGTCGGTGGTCGGCATCCAGGCCGGCCTCGGCGGGCGTCTGGAGGTGCTGGGTCTGCCGGCGGGATCCGCCGCTCTGCGGGGCAGGATCGGATACGCCTCCCAGGCCCCGTCCGTCTATCCGGACGTCAGTGTCCGGTCGAACCTGCGGTACTTCGCGACGGCCCTGGGCGTGCCGCGGGCTCGGCGGACGATGGAGGTCGACCGGGTCATCGCGGCCGTGGATCTGGTCGCGTGTCAGCGCCGGCTGGTGCGCCGGCTGTCCGGCGGCCAGCGTGCCCGGGTGTCGCTGGCGGTGGCGCTGCTCGGCTCGCCGCCCCTGCTGGTGCTGGACGAGCCGACGGTCGGGCTCGACCCGGTGCTGCGACGGGAGATGTGGGAGCTGTTCGCCTCCTTCGCGGCACAGGGCGTGACCATGCTGGTCTCCAGCCACGTGATGGACGAGGCGGATCGCTGCGATCGGCTGCTGCTTCTGCGGGAGGGCCGTGTCCTGGCGCACGGCCCACGGGATGAACTGCTGGCACGCACCGGCACCGATCGGGCGGAGAGCGCCTTCCTCGCCCTGGTCGAGCAACGTTGCCCCGCACCACTCCTCGCCGCGCGCGATCGGTAGGTGCCCGGGGGTGGCTGCTACGGAGATCCAGGTGAAGGCCGCGTCGAGCTCGCGGGCCGATTCCTGGCGCGACCGGTGTCGGTTTGACGAGAGAGGGAGCGTTACCGAGGTGGCACAGCCTTCCGCACGTGTGAGGGTCATCCGTGATGGGCCGATGGTCTTCGAGGTCGAGGTCCGGACCAGCCGGTCGCCGCGCATCGCTCCCGTCCTGGCGATCCGGGCGCCGGCCGAGAGCCTCAGGGCCACGCGGCCCCAGGCCGAGGCGATCCTGCCGTGGGCCGACCTGGTGGGTGTGACGATCGGCGGAGTCACGACTCCCGGCGTGCTGCCGCAGGGGTGCGGCCTGGAGGACCTCGCGGACGGCCTCGGGAGGGTCCTGGACGAGCTCGGCCTGCCCCGGGTGAACGTCTGCGGCAGCTCCTTCGCCGGAGACCTGGCCTACCGCTTCGCCGTACGCCACCCCGACCGGTTGGAGCGGGTCGTACTCACGGGTCCGGCCGGTCGGGCCCGTGACCACCTGCCACCCGGGGTGGGTCCGAGCGAGATGGCGACCCGCCTGCTGCGGTCCGGCCGCTCCGCGGCGGCCGACTTCATCTCCTCGGCGCTGCTGTGCCTGGATCCCGCGCTGCCCGTGCTCGGACGTGCGGTGCTGCGGCGGGCGTTGCTCGAAAGCATGCACCGTTGCGACGATGCTGAGCTCAGCAGGTGGCTGCGGTGCCTGGAACTCCAGTACACGGTGTCGCCGCTGGTCGGTGAGGGGCCCTCGGTACCGCTGTTGGCCGTGACCGGCGAACACGACGTCCCCGCCCCTCCGGCGGAGTGCCGCGCCCTTGCCGCACGTTGCCCCGGCGGGGTGTTCGCCACGATCAAGGAGAGCGACCACTTCGTCTTCCTCACCCGTTCGCGCGAGCACCTCGATCTGACACGCCGTTTCCTCCTGGACGAACCTCTCGACCACCTGCCCTACCTCGCCGAGCTCGAACGCCCCTACCGCCCGGTCCCGGCCGGTTCGGCGGTCACCGACTGATCAGCGCGGAACCGGCCTGGAGGAGCGTGCACTTCGCCCCCGATCGCCCCCGATCGCGTCCTGATCGCTCACCGGGTGCGTCGGCGCAGGGTGGCCGCACCGCCGAGGAGGACCGTGAGGGCAGAGCACCACAGGGTCGCGATGTCGTGGATGAACACCGTGCTGATCTCCCGGTGCAGGCGCACCTGGGTGGCGCCGTCCACGGCGTACGACAGCGGGAGGAAGTGTGAGGCCTGCTCCAGCGCGGCCGGCAGGCGGTCGCGCGGCACCAGGACGCCGCTGAGCATGAACTGCGGCAGGAGCAGCCCCGGCATGAACTGCAGGGCCTGGAACTCGCTGCCCGCGAAGGCGCTGACGAACAGTCCGAGTGAGAGGCCGAGGATGGCGGCGCTCATGGCGGTGAGCAGCAGCAGCCACCAAGGGCCGGCGATGTCGAGGCCGAGGACCCGCAAGGCCAGGGTGGTGATGACGGAGCCCTGGACCGCGGCCACGGTGGCGAACCCGAGGGTGTAGCCGGCGATCAGATCGGTCTTTCCCAGAGGCATCGCCAACAGGCGCTCCAAGGTGCCCGAGGAGCGCTCACGCTGGATCACGATGGAGGACACCAGGAACATGCTCACGCAGGGGAACACCCCGGTCAGCGATCCACCCACGGCCTGGAACGCCGCCGGCGTCGACCGGTAGACCTCCTTGAGCAAGGCCAGCAGCCCGCACGGCACGGTCAGGATCAGCAGCACGGTCCGCAGGTCGTGCCGGAGTTGATCGAGCACACGGTGGGCGGTGGCCAGGGTTCGCGGCAGCGATGACCGGATCCACCTCATGACCGGATCCGCCTCGCGTTCCCCGCCGCTCGGCCCGCGCCGGAAGTGAGCGACGGACTCCCCTGCCATCTGACCTCCACCGTGAGATACCGCACGGGGCTCCCTGAGCTGTCCCGCCCTGTCCGTCGTTCCGCTTCGGAGCGGACAACGAGGCAGCTGGCCCGCGGACACGCTCCGGACTGCCGCGTGTCGTCTGCTCTCCCCGGCCGTTAGAAGGCACATGACCTGCACCGAGGCAGCACCAACCCCAGCAATCGGACACCGTCCGGTCGGAGAAGGACAGATGACTTCAGCACCCACGGAGCCGGCCCTCAGCCGGGCAAGCCTGATCGGGATCCTCGAAGGAATCACCATGATCTCCGCGGCGGAGATCGACGACACCGTCACCTTCGAGTCCTTGGATCTGGACTCCCTCACCCTGGCGGAATTGCTGGTCGCCGTCGAGGACGAGACCGGCCGGCAGATCGACTTCGGCCTGGACTTCACTCCGGCCACCACCATCGGTGAGGCCCACCACACCCTGAACTCCGCGCTCGCCACGGTGCGGCCCTCGGCCGGCTAGCCCATGGAGAGCGCGCTTTTCTCGCCCGCCCCCGCCCCCGCCGGTCGCGCTCCCGCGGCGACAGCCGGCACCGGGCCGGTGGACCTGCTCGCCGCCCAACTGCCTTTCGACCTCGCCGGTGCGGCCTTCCGCAGCGATCCCTACCCCTTCTTCGAGCGGTTGCGAAGCGAAGCCGGACCCGTCCACCGCACGGCCTCCGGAGCCCTGGTCGTCCTGGGGCATCGCGAATGCGCCGCCGCCCTGCGCAACCCCTCGCTCGGGCACGGTGCCGGCTCGGCACGGCAGACCACCGGCTACGGGATGCCGGCGCGCTCCTTCCTGCGTACGGACCCACCCCACCACACAGACATCAGGCGCCTCGTCAGCGGCGCCTTCACCCCGCAGGCCGGCCTACCGCTGCGACCGCTGATCACCCAGCACCTGCACGCGCTGCTCGACTCGGCCTACCGGCGTGAGCGAGTGGACGTCGTCACCGACATCGCCCAACCACTGGCCATGGGGGTCATCAGTCACCTGCTGGGCATCCCCGCCGACGAGCAGGACAGGTTCCAACAGTGCTCGGGCACGGTCATCGACGGAATGGACCCCGCCAGCCTGGTCGATGAGCGGCAGCGGCGCCAGGCCGCACAGGCCCGCATCACCCTGGTGCAACACCTGCGCCTGCACCTGCGCCGAACCGAGGAAGCCGGCCCCGGGGCCGCGTCCAGCGTGCTGGCCAGGCTGGCCGCCCCCGTGTCGCCGGACACCGGCCCCCTTCCCATCACCGAAGCGATCGCCACGGCGGCCCAGTTGTTGGCCGCTGGATACGAGACCACCGTCGCACTGATCAGCAACGGACTGCACGCGCTCCTGACGCACCCCCGCCAGCTCGGCCACCTCACCGCCACGGGCCCCGACGAGCAGGCCATGCAACAGGCCGTGGAGGAACTCCTGCGCTACGAGCCGCCGGTGCAGCTGACCCTCCGCGTCGCTCTGGCCCCCACCACCGTGGGCGGGCAACACGTACCCGAAGGCACCGTCACCCTCCTGGCGCTCGGCGCGGCCAACCGCGACCCCGACGTCTATGACCGCCCCCACGACCTGGACGTCACCCGGGACACCCAGCACCTCTCCTTCGGCCTGGGACCGCACTTCTGCCTGGGCGCACCACTCGCTCGCCTGGAGGCCCGACTCGCGCTGGACGCCCTGCTCCGCTGCCGGCCCATCCTGGTGGAGGAGGAGGTCAGTTACGTCAAGTCGGTCTTCACCCGCAGCGTGCAACATCTCCGCGTGCGCTTGACCGGCCCGCCGTCCCCGTAGGCTGCGCCCCGCTCGCCCGCTCGCCCGGCCGGGGCGTCAGCCGGTCTGCACCCGATGGGTGGAGACCCGCAGGTCGGCGCGGCGGATCTCCAGCACCTGGCGGTAGGGGAGCACCGACCAGCCGGCCTGTTCCGGCTGCGGACCGATGCCGCTGGAGGCGACCACCGCCCGCTCGGCGTCCGCCTGGTAGCGCAGTCGGAAGAAGTCGGGGCCGCGGCGGCGGCTCACCTCGGAGTCCGGGTCCTCGTCGGCGTAGGCGTAGAGCGCCTGCGGGGTGAGCAGCAGGCAGTTGAGGCTGGCGAAGCCGGCGTGCGCGCGGATGTCGGCGGCGGCCCGGGCCAGCGCGTCGACGGGGTCCTCGGTGCGCAGCCGGGCCAGCACCCGCAGGAAGTAGCGCTCGGAGTCGGTGTCGCCCCGCGCGGCGGCCAGCAGTTCCGGGCCGATCAGCGCGTCGACGGCGTCGACCGGGGTGAACCAGCCGTTGTGGGCGAAGGCGATCGCCCCGGCGCTGAACGGGTGGGTGTTGCGCGGCTCGGTGGGCAGCCCGGGACTGGCCATCCGGATGTGCAGCAGCGCGGCATCGGTGACCGTCTCGGCCAGCGCCTTCGGGAACGCCTCGCTGGCGTGCGCGGCCAACACCTCCTTGGCCACGGCCAGTTCGCCGTCGGTGCGCCAGGCGGCGATGCCCCAGCCGTCGCGGTGCTCCCGGGAGAGTCCGGTGAACGGCTCGACCAGGTCGGCGAGCGAGTCGGCCAGGCGGATCGGGGCAGGGGTGACCACGCCGAGCAGGCGGCACATGCCGGTTCCTTTCAGCTGCGCTGCGGGGAGGAGGAGGTGGGAATTCGCGGGAAGGTGCGCGAAGTCGCCGGAAGATGGATCGGCGGTTCTAGCCGTCGGACCGGCGGCGGTCGAGCAGGGCGGCCAGCCGGGACAGCCCGGCGTTGATCAGCACGTAGCAGGTGGCGCCGATCAAGTAGCTGGAGAGCACGGTGTGGTAGTACTCGCCCAGCACCTGGGTCTGGTGCAGCAGTTCGACGTAGCTGACCACGTAGCCCAGCGAGGAGTCCTTGAGCAGCCGCACCAACTGGCTGACCAGTGCGGGCAGCAGCTTGCGCGCGGCCTGTGGCACCACCACGAAGCGCATCGCCTGCCAGTACGTCATGCCCAGGCTGTAGGCGGCCTCGGCCTGCCCGCGCGGCTGGGCCAGCACCCCGGCCCGGAAGATCTCCGCGACCACCGGCACGTTGCTCAGCACGATCGGCAGCACCAGCTGCCAGAAGACCGGGAAGGTCACCCCGGCCCTGGGCAGCGCGAAGAGGAAGACGTAGAGCAGCAGGAGCAGCGGCACCGCCCGGAACAGCTCCACGTAGCCGCGGGCCAGCGCGCGCGGCAGGCGGGCCCGGCCGAGCCGCAGCAGCGCGATCGGCACGGCCAGAGGGAAGGCGATCGCCGCCGCGACAACCGTCACCAGCAGCGTCCTGCCGATGGCGTCCAGCAGGAAGCGGATGATCGGCCACTGCCCGTACATCGACCACTGGTCGGCGTCGAGCTGCCCGTGTGCGGCGAACTGACGGATCATCAGAGCCAGCAGTCCGGCGACCACGATCAGGGTGGCCCCGGTGGCGATCCTGATCCGGCGCCGGGCCCTGGGGCCGGGCTCGTCGAACAGCAGGCGGTCCTGCTCGCTCATCGGCGCACCGCCACCCTCTTCTCGATCTGACCGGCGACCAGCCCGGAGGTGAGCGTGATCAGCACGTACACCACCGTGGTGGCGGCGAACGTGGTCAGCGGCTGGTCGTACTTGAGCGTGGTGAACTCGGCCTGCCCGGTCATCTCCGCGACCCCGACCGCGGCGGCCAGCGAGGTGCTCAGCGCCAGGCCGATGAAGACGCCCGCCAGTGGCTGCACCATCGAGCGCAGCGCCTGCGGCAGGATCACGTGGCGGATGTTCTGACCGGCCGTCAGGCCGAGCGCGCGGGCCGCCTCGGCCTGGCCGACCGGCACCGTGCGGATGCCCGCGCGCAGCACCTCGCAGACGAACGCCGCCCAGTACAGCGCCATGGTCAGGGTGACGGTGGCGAAGAGCGAGAAGAGCAGGCCCACGTCCGGCAGGCCGAAGACGAAGAGCACCAGCAGCACCAGCAGCGGGATGTTGCGGAACACCGTGACGTAGGCGGTGCCCAGCGCGCGCAACGGCGGCACCGGGCTGATCCGGCAGACGGCCAGCAGCACGCCCAGCACCAGCGCGCCGGCGAAGGCCAGCCCGGTCATGGCGAGGGTGAGCAGCAGGCCGTGCCCGAGCGGCCCGAGCGTGTGCTCCAGACCGCCCGGCAGGGCGAGTTGCCTCGGCACGGTGCTCAACTTCCCTGCACGGAGCCGATCACCGGCGGGGTCGGCGCGCTGCCGCTGAGCACGCTGCCGATCGTCGCCTGCCACAGCTTGGCCCACTCGCCGTCGGCCTGGATCTGCTTCAACCAGTCGTTCACGAAGGCCTTCATCTCCGGCGAGGCCAGCGGCACTCCGATCCCGTACGGCTCGCTGGTGAACGGCTGGCCGACCACCTTGACCTTCGGGTCGCGGTACTGGTCGCCGAGCAGCAGCGCCTGGTCAAGCACGTAGGCGTCGGCGCGGCCCTGCTCTACCGCCTGCTGGCACTCGGCGTTGGTCTGGAAGAGGATCACCTTCGCGGTGGGCGCGTACTGCTTCAGGTCGTTGGCCGCTGTCGAACTCGACTCGGTGCAGACCGTCTTGCCCGCCAGGTCGTCGACCTTGGTGATGCTGGTGTTGTCCTTGGCCACCAGGATCGCGTCGCCGGAGGAGTAGTAGGGGCCGGCGAACGCGACCTTCTGCGCCCGGGCCGGGGTGATCGTGTAGGTCGCGAAGACGGTGTCGACGGTGCCGTTCTGCAGCAGCGTCTCGCGGGTGTCCGCGGTGACCAGCACCAGGTTCTCGCCGGCCTTGCCGGTGATGTACTTGGCGAGCAACTGGGCGAGCCCGGCGTCGAAGCCGGTGAGCTTGCCGCTGACCGGGTCCTTGAGCGAGAAGAGCGCCGAGGTGTCGGTGCCGCCGACGTTCAGCGTGCCGCGGGCCTTGATCTTCGCCATCAGGCTCCCGTCCGGGATGGCCGAGGCGGGGGCCACCGGGCCGGCGTCGAGCACCTGCTGGAAGGTCGGCGCGGCCGCGCCGCCGCTGCTCTTGGGCGTCGGCAGCGTGGCCGAACTGCCGCACGCGGTCAGGGAGATGGCGCAGGCCGCGGCGAGCGCGGCACCGGTCAGGGAGAGGCGTGACCTCACGTGCACGGACGGGATCCCTTCATCAGGGGCGGAGGAGGCGAAAGCTGCGCAGGCAGCGGAGGTGACGGCGGCGCGGCTGGGACAGCGGCGCGCGGCAGGGGGCAAAGGGGGGCGGCAGAGGGCAGAGGGGAGAGGTCAGCGGGGAGTGGGGAGCGGGGAGCGGGGAGTGGGCGGGATCAGTGGTGCAGGATCTTGGACAGGAAGTCGCGGGCCCGCTCGGTGCGCGGCGCCTCGAAGAACTCCTCGGGCGTGCCGGTCTCCAGGATCCGGCCCTGGTCCAGGAAGACGACTCGGTCGGCGGCCCGGCGGGCGAAGCCCATCTCGTGGGTCACCACGAGCATGGTCATCCCCTCGGCGGCCAGCTCGACCATCACGTCGAGCACCTCTTTGATCATCTCCGGGTCGAGCGCCGAGGTCGGCTCGTCGAAGAGCAGCAGCCGCGGACCCATGGCCAGCGCCCGGGCGATCGCCACCCGCTGCTGCTGGCCGCCGGAGAGCTGGGCCGGGTAGGCACCGGCCTTGTCGGCGAGCCCGACCCGTTCGAGCAGCTCGCGCGCCCTGGCCTCGGCCTGCGGCCGTGCCACCCCGGCCACCCGGACCGGCGCGAGCGTGAGGTTCTCCAGCACGCTCAGGTGCCCGAACAGGTTGAAGGACTGGAAGACCATCCCCACCTGGGCGCGCAGCCTGGCCAGTTCGCGTCCCTCGGCGGGTAGCGGCACGCCGTCCACGCTGATCGTCCCGGAGTCGATCGTCTCCAGCCGGTTGACGCACCGGCAGAGAGTCGACTTGCCCGATCCGGAGGCGCCGAGCAGCACCACGACCTCACCGCTGTGCACATCCAGGTCGATGTCGCGCAGCACCCGCTGCTCGCCGAAGGACTTGTTGACCTTCTCCAGGCGGACCAGGGCAGACCTGTCGGCTTGGCTCATCGCGGACTGTCACCCCCTTGGCGCTCGCTGTGGTCCGGCCAGCATGGCGGCGGTGAAACTCATATGTCCAGTAGGGGTTTTAGAGTAAAGCAATAAACATCCTTTATCCTTGATCAGTGTTCGATGTGCGTCAACTGCAAGTGCTCGCCGAAGTCGCCCGTACCGGCACCTACACGGCTGCCGCCGACGCGCTCGGCTACAGTCAGCCCGCCGTCAGCTACCAGATGCGGACGCTGGAGCGGACCGTCGGCGCCGCCCTGGTGACCAGGAGCGGGCGCGGCGTGCGGCTCACCCAGGTCGGACTGGCCCTGGCCCGGCACGCCGAGACGGTGCTCGCCGCACTGCGCACCGCCCAGGACGAGGTCGGCGCGCTCACCGCCGGGGGCGGCGGCCAGGTCCGGCTGGCCGCTATGCAGAGCGGCTGCGTGGCGCTGGTGCCGGCCGCGCTGGGCGCGTTGCGGCGCAGCCACCCCGAGCTGGAGGTGGTCGTCACCCAGACCGAGTGCCCCGACTCGCACCGGCTGGTGCTGGCAGGCGAGGTGGAGCTGGCCATGATGTGCGACCACGAACTCGACCGGACCGACGGGCCGGGCCTGCTGCCCGACCCTCGGCTGCTGCGACTGCCGCTGCTCACCGACCGGCGCTGCGTGCTGCTGCCCGCGGACCACCCGCTGGCCGCCGCGCCCACCGTGGCGCTGGGCGAACTCGCGGGCGAGCGCTGGGTGCTGGAGAGCGGCCGGGAGCGGTTCCTGGCCGCCTGCCAGGAAGCCGGCTTCGTCCCGAAGGTCGCCGCCACCTCCGACGACCAGCTGACCATCCACTGCCTGGTGGCCAACCGGATCGGCGTGGCGATCATGAACGAACTGGGCGTCGGCGCCCACACCGACCCCCGGGTGGTGGCCCGCCCGCTGCGGGGCTGGCCGACCCGCCGGATCTTCGCCCTGCTCTGGCCCGACATGGTCCGGGTCGCCCCGGTGGCCGCGCTGCTCGACGCGCTGCGCGCGAGCGCCGACGCCCACGGTGGCACGCCGGGCTTGATCCGGACCGGGGTCTGAGACGGGCGTCTGGGTCCGGCGTCTGGGTCCGGCGTCTGGGACTGGTGTGTGAGACAAGCGTGTGGAACCAGCGTCTGGGCCCGGCGTCTGAGACCGGCGTCTTGGTCCGGTGTCTGAGACCGGCGTCTTGGTCCGGTGTCTTGGTCTGGCGTCTGGCTCTCGTGTCTGGGTCCGGCGTCTGAGACCACGGGCAAGCGGGAGCCGTCCGTCCTGCTTAGGCTGGTGGTGTCCGACCGGCCTGGCAGGACAGGTGGTGGGTGAGGTGATCCACGGGGTCCACCTGGAGTCGCACTGGCGCAGGGAGGCGCTGCGGACCAATCTGTGGCTGGTGCCGACCCTCGAAGTCCTGCTCGCCCTCGGGCTCTTCTTCGGCACCTGGTCGCTGGACCGCGCCGCCTACCGCGGCGCGATCACCCTGCCGTCCTGGGTGATCAGCGGCACCGCCGACGCGGCCCGGCAGATTCTGGCGTCGATCGCGGCGGCGCTGATCACCGTCGTCGGCGTGGTCTTCTCGATCATGATCGTGACGCTGACGCTGGCCTCCACCCAGTTCGGGCCGCGGATGCTGCGCACCTTCATCCGGGACCGCACCACGCAGTTGACCCTGGGCACCTTCGTGGGGACCTTCGTCTTCGCGATGCTCGCGCTGATCTCGATCGGCCCGGCCTCGCACGGCGACTTCGTCCCGCACCTGTCGATCACCGTCTGCATGGTGCTGGTCCTGGTGGACCTCGCGGTGCTGATCCACTTCATCCACCACATCGCCACCTCGATCCAGCTGCCGCGCGTGATCGCCTCGATCGCCGCCGACCTCTCGGCCGCCATCGAGGCCGGCGCGGGGGAGCCGGAGTGGGAGGGCGGGACCGAGCGCGGCCCCTCGGCCGAGGAGCTGACCGACCGGCTCGACACCGCGGGTGCCGCTGTCCCCGCGCCGGCCAGCGGCTACCTGCAGTTCGTCCGGCACCGCACGCTGGTGCGGATCGCCACCGAGCTGGACGCGGTGATCCGGCTCGACCACCGCCCGGGCCACTTCCTGGTCCAGGGACACCAACTGGCCACCGTCTGGCCGCCCGAGGCCGCCGACGCGGCGGCCCGCAGCTTCGCCCGGGCCCACCTCACCGGCTCCTCCCGCACCCTCACCCAGGACATCGCCTTCGCCGTCGACCAGTTGGTGGAGATCGCGATCCGAGCCCTGTCCACCGCGGTCAACGACACCTTCACCGCGCTGACCTGCATCGACTGGCTGGGTGAGGGGCTGTGCCGGATCGCCGCCGACTGGCACCCCAACCCCGTGCACCGCGATGCAGAGGGCCGGATCCGGCTGATCGCCGCGCCGGTGAGCTACGAGCGGCTGGTGCAGCGCGCCTTCGAGAAGATCCGCCAGGCGGCGCACGGGATGCCCGCGGTGCTGATCCGCCAACTCGACGCGCTCGCCGAGATCATGGTCGGGACCACCGGCGAGGAGCAGTGCGCCGTGCTGCTCGACCAGGCGGCGATGATCGACCGGTTGAGCGCCGAGACCGTGACCGAGGCGGCCGACCGCGAGGACGTGCACCGCCGCTACCTGGCCGTGCTCGCGGCCCACGCGAGCCGGGCCGAACGCTGAGCGGGCCGAGTGCTGAGCGGGCCGGGCCGTCAGGAGTTCCTGGCGGTCAGGAGTTCCGGGCGGTCCGCCAGCTCCGGCCGGTCAGGAGCTCCGGTCGATGGTGAGCAGTCGGACCGGATTGGTCCGCAGCATCTCTTCGAGCCGCGCTTCATCCACGCCGCGCTCGGCGAGCAGCCCGGTGAAGACAGCCGGCAGGTAGCGGTACCCCCACCGGCCGTGCGTCGCGGGGTTCGCCCACGCCTGGCCGCCGGTCAGGTCCATCGAGAGCAGCACCTGCCCGGCGTGGCCCTCGGCCACCAGACGGGCCAGTCGGTCCGCCCGGGTGAGGTCGGAGTGCCGCAGCGCCCGCTTCGGGTACTCGCCGTCCGGTGCGGTGTCCGGGGGTCGCGGCGTGCGCAGGTCCCAGAACTGCTTGCCGATCGAGTCGAAGGCGATGTTCACCCCGGTGTCCAGCACCCGCCGGACGTGGTCGAGGTCCGGGTGGTTGTCCAGGTGCCCGATCACCACCCGCTCACGGGGCACGCCCTCCTGGTCGAGGATCGCGATCTGCTCCAGGGCCATGGTGCCGTGCGTCGTGTGGGTGCTCACGGCCAGTCCGGTCGCGTGGTGCGCCCGCGCGGCCGCCCGCAACCCCCGCTCCTCGTGCGCGGTCACCTCGCCGAGCCCGGTCGGCTGCTCCCCGAGGATGCCCGCCCGGACCCGGCCCTCGCCCTCCCCGGCACCCTCCCCGGCCTCGTCCCAGCGCCCCGCGCCGATGCCCTCCGTCGCGTCCGCGACGAAGCGCCGGGTGAGCTCCGCGACCCCGGCGGCCCGCACCCACGCCGGGCTGAAGTCCGCCCGGTAGGTCGCCGTCCCGGCGATGACGTGCAGCCCGCTGCGCCGCGCGATCTCGCGCAGCAGTACGGTGTTGGCCCCGTCCGCGTCCCGTCCGGCGTCCCCGTACGGGCTGAGGTCGACCACCGTGTCGATGCCGTACGCCGTGAGGCCGCGCAGCGCCGCCACCGCCGTGTCCACCGGATCCTGCCCGAGCCCGGGGCCGGGCGTCAGGCAGAGCAGGTGCTCGTGCGAGAGCACCCGGCCGAGCCGCTCGGGTTCGACCGGCCCGAGGACGGTCTGCACATGTGGCACGGTGGGCTCCTCTGTCGCGTTTCGGCCGGGTGGCGCTCCGGCCGATTCTCGGACCCGGACACTTCGGTAGCGGCCGAACCGAACTGAACCCAATCCCAACCCCAACCCGAACCGGCCGAACCGCCCCACGCCCCGGAGCATCTCTGCTTGGATGGT
Organism: Kitasatospora sp. NBC_01287; assembly: GCF_026340565.1. Taxonomy (NCBI): domain Bacteria; kingdom Bacillati; phylum Actinomycetota; class Actinomycetes; order Kitasatosporales; family Streptomycetaceae; genus Kitasatospora; species Kitasatospora sp. NBC_01287. The sequence continues at coordinate 2,205,998 of NZ_JAPEPB010000001.1, read as the reverse complement.
CGCTTCGGACACGAAGTGGGAGGGGTCGGCCATGGGGGACCAGGCGTCGCGGGTCGCGGAGCGCGCGCTGTCGTACGGAAGCGTCGCGGAGGTCTACGACCAGGCGCGGCCCGGGTATCCGCCGGAGCTGTTCGCGCACCTGGCCGAGCGGGTGCCCGGTCGGCGGGTGCTGGAGGTCGGGGCCGGGACGGGCAAGGCCACCCTCGGCCTGCTCGCCCAGGGCTTCAGTGTCACCTGCGTCGAGCCGGTGGCCGAGATGGCGGCGGTCCTGGCGCGACGCACCGAGGGCGAGCCGGGTGCGCGGATCCACCTCGGCACCTTCGAGTCCTTCGCGGCACCCGCCGGGCCCGGCGCCTTCGACGCGCTGCTCAGCGCGCAGGCCTGGCACTGGACCGACCCCGCCACCCGGCTGGACCGGGCGGCCGCGCTGCTGCGGCCCGGCGGCTTCCTCGGGCTCTTCTGGAACAGCGGCGCGCTCCGGGAGCAGCGGGCCTTCGCGGCCCTTGAGGCGCTCTACGACGACTTCGGCCTCGTCGGCGACGACCGCCCGGGCGAGCCGATCGGCAGCACCGAGGCGGTCGCGGCGGTCCAGGACCCGAACACCTGGCCCGCCGACGAGATCGCCGCGCACCCGGCCTTCGACTACCTCGGGACCAGCCTCTTCCCGTGGCACCAGGAGTTCACGGCGGCCGGGTTCGCCGATTTCCTGTCGAGCACCTCGCCCTACCAGGTGCTCGAACCGGCCTTCCGCGAGCGCCTGCTCGCCGAGGTCACGGCGATGGTCCGCGAGCGCTTCGCGGACCGGATCACCCTCGACTGGTCGACCCAGAGCTACGACGCCCGCCGGGCCGCCTGAAGGCCCAGGCCCTGAGGCCGACCCACGGTCCGGTTTACGCCCGGCCGACACCTCGACAGCCCGACAGCCCGACAGCCCGACAGCCCGTCCGGCCGTCCGGCCGTCCGTCGGAGGCTCGCGCCTACCGGCTGCCGAGCCGCTGCCGGAACCCCAGCACCATCGCGTCGAGGCCGGCGGCGAACCACTCCTCGTAGAACCCGGCCGAGGCCACCGGGCCGCCCTGTTCGGCGCCGGGTGGCGTGCCGACCTGGGCCAGCGCGTGGCCCAGCACGAAGACGCCGACCGACTGGACGGCCGTCAGCGCCTGCTCCACCGTGATCCCGGCGGCGTCGAAGCGGGCGAGCACCTCGGCGACCATCGCCTGCCCGACCTCCGCGTCCACCGGGTAGGTGGCCAGCAGGACCACGGCGTGCGGATGGGCGAGCAGCGTGCGCCGGTAGGCGTGGGCGAGCCGGTGCAGCGCCTCGGGCCACTGTGCGCCCGGATCGACCTCGACCTCGGTCGAGGCGGCGAGCCGGTTGACGACGGCGGCCAGCACCGCGTCGCGGTTGGGCAGGTGCCGGTAGAGCGACATCGCCCTGACGTCGAGTTCCGCGCCGAGGCGGCGCATGGTCAGCGCCTCCAGCCCCTCGGCGTCGATCAGGGCCACCGCCGCGCCGACGATCGCGTCGTGGCTGAGCACGGCCGGCCGCCCCGGCTTGTTGGCGGGCGGCGGGCCCGGGGGCGTCGACGGGGCAGGCGGAGTGCTGGTCATGAGCTCAGCATGACGGCCGCGGTGCTCGCGCACATCGCCAGGGTCAGCAGGCCGACCACCATGTGCTGCACGTCGGGGACCACCTGGTGCCCCTCGGTCGGCAGGATCTTCAGCGTGCGGGCGTAGTCGCGCCGGTAGAGGTCGCGCTGGGCCTGGCTGCTGCGGCCCAGGTACGGCAGCCACCAGCTGATGGTGTGGCCGATGAGGATCAGGCCGCAGAGCGCCGCGGCCGTGATCAGCGACCAGCCCCGGTCCAGCGCCACCCCGCCGGCGATCAGCAGCGGGAACGGGTAGTTGACGGCGGCGGCGATGAACCGCGGGCGCAGGTTGCCGGGTGCCAGGTCGTTCAGCGGGAACATCGGCAGCCATTCGGTGACGATCAGCCAGGCCAGCCAGAGCAGGGGGAGGGTGACGGCGACGGCGTGCACGAGCGGCTCCTTCGGGAGTTTGTTGACGCCGTAAGCTTACGCCGTACATTAATTCCCGCGCAAGGCTTCGCGGCAGGCCCGGTGTGGGGCGTGGGGGGCGTTTGGGCGGGGCGCTCGGGATGCTCGGGATGCTCGTGCTCCGGGTAGCTTCGGCGTGCCACGGGGCCCGATCGACCGCTCACCGCAGAGGATGGCGTCGGGGGCCGGACGGGCGCGGGCCGAGGGGCGCGGGTCGAGAGGAGCCTCCTGATGGGCTGGTGCGAGCTGCCGGCGGTCGTGCTGCGCCACGGCCCGTTGGTGGCCGGCGGCGCCGCGCTGGCCGTCACGCCGGGGGCGGTCTGGGGCCTGGGGATGCTGCTGGAGCGGCGGCGGCCCCGGTTGCGGGAGGAGTACCTGGCGATCTCGCTGGGCGACCCGCTACTCGCGCTCGCGGTCGGCCTGGGGGTTCGGCAACTGCACGGGGCGGCGCCGGCCGGCCCGGCCGCCCCGCCCTGCGCGCTCGCCTTCGCCGCCGGCTGCCTGGGCTTCGGACTGCTGCAGTGGCGCGCGGAGCTGCGCGCCGGGTACTTCAGCCGCGCACAGGCGCTCGCCCCCACCAAGATCTGGCACCAACTGGTCGTCTATCCCGCGCTCGGCGGCTGGCTCTGGAGCGCGGTGCTCGGCGGGCTGCGTGCGGCGGTCGGCGGCACGGCGAGCGGCGCGGCACCGGGCCTGGCCGACCGCGCCGGCCAGGTGCTGCCGGTGCTCTGCGTGCTCGGCTGGGCCGCCACCCACGGCTACGACCGTCGGCACCCCAAGCTGGGCCACCCGCCCTACGACTGGCGGCGGCTGCGCCCGCACCGCCGCCCCTGGGCCGCCACCTCCACCACGCTGCGCGCCTACCGGGACGCCCGGCCGTGCCCGGCCGCCGGGGTGCGGCTGCCGTCGGAACCCCAGCCCCAGCCCCAGTCCGACGCGCTCTCCTGAGCCCTCGCCGACCTGTGGCGTCCTGGGGTGGGGAGGTTGATCCGGCCAGTCATCATGTCGCTCTGTCTCCAATCCGAGGGCATGCCGGAATGATTGCCATGGGTCGTGGCGGCCGCCATTGATTCAGGCATGCCTGAATCAATGAGCCGGGCACGCCATGCCGGCACGCCATGCCGGCACGCCATGCCGGCACGCCATGCCGGCACGCCATGCCGATGCGCCCTGTCGGGGCGCCAACCCTGCACCGGTGCCGCCCGCCGTCACCCCGTTGCCACACCGCCGTCAAGGTCCCGTGAAGGACGGCGGACTCCGCGTAGCCCGCGCGTCAAAACGGTGCGCGGACGACGCGTCGCGGGGCTCCACTGGAGGCGGGCCGCGCTCTTCGGCGGGCCCGCGCCGCGCGTGGAAGGAAGCGTCCGCCATGACCGATACCCAGGTCGTCACCCAGGTCGTCACCCCGTTCGCCACTCCGGTCGACACCCGCCCGCCGCTCCCTGGCCGCCCCACCGCGGCCCACCGCCCGGGCCCCGGGGCCGACCGGCGGCCGCAGCCGCTGGGCAGCCCCTGGCCCGCCTCCGCCCGGGTGCGCGCCGACGGTGAGGTGCTGATCAGCGGCGTCGGCCTGGAGGAGGCGGCCGACCGCTTCGGCACCCCGCTCTACGTGCTCGACGAGGCGGAGGTCCGGGCCCGCGCCCGCGCCTACCGCGCGGCCCTGCCGCACGCCGAGATCCTCTACGCGGCCAAGGCCTTCCTGTGCAGCGCGATGGCCGACTGGGTCGCCGAAGAGGGCCTGGGACTGGACGTCTGCTCGGCGGGCGAACTGCGCCTGGCCACCGCCGCCGGCTTCCCGCCGCACCGGATCCTGCTGCACGGCAACGCGAAGTCGCCCGAGGAGCTGCGGCTGGCCCGGCGGCTGCGGGTGGACCGGATCGTCATCGACGGCCTGGCCGAGATCCCCCGGCTGGCCGCGCTGGCGATCGCCAACGTGCCGCAGCGGGTGCTGATCCGGGTGCTGCCCGGCGTCGCCGCCGGTCATCACAGCGCGGTGCGCACCGGGGTCGACGGGCAGAAGTTCGGCTTCGGCATCGCGGGCGGCGACGCCGCCGAGGCGATCAGCCGCACGCTGGCCCAGAGCAGCCTGCGACTGGTCGGCCTGCACTGCCACCTGGGCTCCCAGATCACCGACGTCGAACCGTACTTGGCGGCGCTCGACCGCTTGGTGGAGCTGCTCGCCGAGGTCCGCGACCGGCACGGCGTCGAGCTGCCGGAGCTGGACCTCGGCGGCGGCCACGGCGTCCGCTACCTGTCGCAGGACCGTGAGCTGGACCTGGTCGAGTTCGCCGCCGCCGTCAGCGAGCGCCTCGCCACCCGGTGCGTCGAGCGGGGCCTGACCGTGCCGCGCCTGACCGTCGAGCCGGGGCGGGCGATCGCCGCCCCGGCGGGGGTGGCCCTCTACCGGGTGCTGTCGGTCAAGCACACCGCCGGCGGCCGCACCTTCGTCGCCGTCGACGGCGGCATGAGCGACAACCCGCGCCCCGCGCTCTACGGTTCGGCGTACGAGGTCCGGCTGGTGGGCCGGAGCTCGGCGGCCCCGACCGCCGTGGTGGACGTCGTCGGGCGCCACTGCGAGGCCGGCGACGTGCTGGTCCACGACGCCGCCCTGCCCGCCGACCTGCGCCCGGGCGACCTGCTGGCCCTGCCGGCCGCCGGGGCCTACCAGCTCTCGATGGCCTCCGGCTACAACCTGGTCGGCCGCCCCGCCGTGGTCGCGGTACGTGACGGCCGCGCCCGGCTGCTGATCCGCCGCGAGACCGTCGAGGACTTCCGCGCCCGCGAGGTCGGCCGCTGAGCTCCTTCCTCATCCTCCGGCCCGTGGTCGGCCTGGGCCGACCCACCGCACCTGCCGGCTCCACCACGACGGCGAACTCCCGCTACCGGGGTCGTTAACCGGATGCGGGGTGGTGGGCCGTCAGCTAGGAGCGTGGGTCAGTAACGAGCAAGCAGCCCCGCAGGTGCTGATCGATGGATCGGTCGCGACCGTCCCGGTCGGCGCCTGTGAGACCTTGGCGGGGCCGTCCTGTCGGTCGGGTGTCCGGTGGTGGGAGCCGTGGCGGGGCCGAGAGGCTCGGCTGGTCAGCCGGCCAGGGCGGCGAGCCCGGTGGTTCCGGCGTGTCGGAAGATCTTGCGGAGGTTGTGGCAGGCGGCCAGCAGCCGCCACTCGCTGCGGGCGCCGTCCTCGCCCCGCAGGAGGAGCTGGCGGCCGTTCTGGCAGGTCATGATCTGGCCGAAGACGGGTTCGACGATGGCCTTGCGGCGACGGTAGGCGGCCTTGCCGGGTTTGGTCCGCAGCTTGCGGGCCATGCGCTCCTTCAGGGTGGCGCTCGCCGGAATCCGTCCGCGTGGTGCGGGCGGGACCTGCTCGTCGTGGGCGAGGCGGCCAGTAGTCATGAAAGTGTCGGTGCCGCAAGCCAGTTGGCGATCCCGCGCGGCCTCAAGGTTGGTCTCGGAGCAGTAGCCGGCGTCGACGAGTGCCTGCTTGGGATGGGCTCCGGTGTTGTGAGCGGACTGATCGAGCATCGTGGTGTAGTTCAGCACGTCGGAGGCGTTGCAGGTCACGTCAGCGGCGGTGATGACCTGATGGGTCTCGTCGACGACGGCCTGGGCGTTGTAGGCCTGGACGAAGGCGCCGTCGCCGTTCTTCATGATCCGCGAATCGGGATCGGTGAAGTTGGCCTGGGCCTTCGGCTTCGGCCGGGCCTTGACGGCGGCCTTCTGCCCGGCGTCGGTGACGGCCTGCTCATCGCGGGTGCCCGCGCGTTCCTGGCGGCGGCGTTCCTTGTCCTCGGCGTGGGCGCGGGCCTTGGCGGCGGCCTCGGCCTCGATCTGCGCGCGGGCGGCCTGCAGACTGGCCAGGCGCTTCTCGCGTCGGTCCAGCTCGGCGGGCAGGTCGGTGTCCTTGCCGTCGACACCGAACCTGGCGTCCTCGGCGGTGTCGGCGGCCTCCGCATCGGCCAGCACGGCCTGGGCCGTGGCCTCCAGCTGGGCGATCTCGGCCTCGACACGTTCTTCCTTGTCGACCAGGCGGCCGTAGCTCATCGCCTTGTGCTTGGATGCGTTCGCTTCGAGCTTGGTGCCGTCCAGGGCGACGCGTCCCATCCTGACCATGCCCAGCCTCTGGGCCAGGTGCAGGGACTGGGTGAACAGGCCAGCCAGCGCCTTCAGGTGGCGGCGGCGGAACCGGGCGATGGAGCGGTAGTCCGGGGCCTGGTCGGCAGCCAGGAACCGGAACGCGATGTCCTCGACGCACTTGCGCTCGACGGCTCGGGAGGAGCGGACGCCGGTGGTGTAGCCGTAGATCAGCAAGCGGACCATCAGGCGCGGGTCGTAGGGAGGGAACCCTCGTTTCTCGGTGTAGTCCGCCAGGATCGGTGACAGGTCGAGAACGTCATCGACCAGGTCGGCGACGAAGCGGGCCAGGTGCTCCTCGGGCAGCCAGTCGTCCAGTGACGGCGGTAGCAGCAGGACCTGGTGCGGGTCGAACGCCCGAAACCGCTTGTCAACGGCCGCCGGACGAGACTGCGGCTGCTTCCGCTCCACCAGCTCGACCTCGAACAGGCCGTCCCCACCACTATGCATACCGAGATCATTCCGCATGAAAGATCACGAATCCGGTGAGTCCGTCGGTCAGGGCCGGCTACCGGCCGAATAACGGCTGGGCGCGTGGCAAACGGGCGGGCATCATGGTCAGATGCCCGAGCTGATCGATCCGACCACCAGACTCCGGACGTCGTTCCTGGCAGCGGTGACCGAGTTCCGCGCAGATCGCGACTACCCGGTTCCGTGGTTCGTCACCAACGTCGACTCGCAGGCCCTGACCGACGCCACGGCGTTCACCGCGTACGTCGCGCGTGTGCTGAGCGAGCGGGACGAAGCAGCCGTGCGGGCGGACGGGTTCGTGGCGATGACGACATTGTGGTGGGCCGAGGACGGGCAGATGCTGGGCAGACTGGCGATCCGTCACCGGCTCACTCCGGCGCTGGAGAGAGTCGGTGGCCACATCGGCTACGACGTGCGGCCCAGCGCCCGACGCCAGGGACACGCGACCGCGATGCTCGCCGCGGCGCTGCCGATCGCCGGTTCGCTGGGCATCGCTCAGGCGCTACTGATGTGCGACGAGGCGAACACCGCGTCCCAGCGCGTGATCGAAGCCAACGGAGGCCGGTTCATCGACATGGTCGGTCACAAGCGCCGCTACTGGGTACCGACATCCTGATGCGGCGACATGCCGGGACAGCACGGATTGCGCGTTACTGACCCACGCTCCTAGCCTCCGGCCCATGACCTGGCTGCCCTCCGACTTCGTCCACCCCGGCCGCGTCGCGCTCCCCGGCGGCCACCACCTACGTCCCATCAGCGGTGCTGACACCGAGCTCGACTACCCGGCCGTGATGGGGTCGCGGGAGCGCCTGTGGTCCATCTACGGCGAGGCCTGGGGCTGGCCGCCGGCCACTATGACGTTCGAGCAGGACCTGGAGGATCTGGTGCGGCACGAGGTCGAGATCGCGGCCCACTAGTCCTTCAACTACGCGGTGTTCGACGACGCGGGCACGGCCCTGCTCGGCTGTGTCTACATCGACCCTCCGGAGAAGGTCGGCGCCGACGCCGAGATCTCCTGGTGGGTGGTGGACGACCAGGTCGGCACCGACCTCCAGCACGCGCTCGACGCGCTCGTCCCGCAGTGGATAGCCGAGGACTGGCCTTTCGAACGGCCGCGTTACGTCGGACGCGACCTCTCCTGGCAGGACTGGCTGGCACTCCCGGATCTCGCCTGACAACCCGGCGCCGGTCGGCTGCCGGCTGACTCTCTCGAAGGAAGCCGACCGTCCGCCTGGCGACCCGCCCCCTCACCGAGGACCTCCGGCGGCCCTGGCCACCCGGCTCCAAGAACCGCACACCCGCACCCCCTGACGACATCGGAAAGACCGTCGGACGCGACCTCACCAGTGACTCGACACCGAGATCGGAAGGGTTGAATCCCAAGCAGAGGCCTCGTCCGCTGCTCCGCCCCGCGCGGGCCGCACCGACCTGTCCGGTCAGCGCGGCCCGCGCAGGCCGTCCAGCAGGAGGGCGGTGAGGGTGTCGATGATCTCCTCGTCCCACAGGTCGGCCTCGCCGTGTCGGCATCGGCGCACAGCTCTCACACCGTCGGCTGCTCGGCCGGCGCCGGCGCCGGCATCGGGGTCGGGGCCGGGGCCGGGTTCGGGGTCGACTCCGCTGCCCGCGTGGGGTGCTGGAGCCGCTCGCCCTCGATGTCGAGGTCGGGGAGCAGTCGGGCCAGCGGGCGCGGCAGCCACCAGGCCGCGCGGCCGGTGAGGGCGAGGACGGCCGGCACGAAGGTCATCCGGATCACGAAGGCGTCCAGCAGCACGCCCATCGCCAGCGCGAAGGCGATCTGCTTGAGCATCTGGCTGTCGCTGGCGAGGAAGGAGGCGAACACCGCGATCATGATCAGTGCGGCGGCGGTGACCACCCGGGCGCTGTGCCGGCCCCCGCTGAGCACGGCGTCCAGCGGCTGCTCGCCGTGCACGAAGGCCTCGCGCTGGCGGGAGACGAGGAAGACCTCGTAGTCCATGGCCAGCCCGAACAGCACGGCCAGCAGGATGATCGGCAGGAAGCTGCTCACCGGCCCGGCCCGGTCGACGCCGATCAGCTGGGACAGGTGCCCGTGCTGGAAGACGCTGACCACGGTGCCCAGCGTCGCGGCGACCGAGAGCAGGAAACCCGCGGCGGCCTTGACCGGCACCACCAGCGAGCGGAAGACCAGCAACAGCAGGAGCAGCGACAGGCCCACCACCACGGCGGCGAACGGGATCATCGCGGCGTTCAGCTTCGCCGACACGTCGATCCCCACCGCCGTGCTGCCGGTGACGCCGATCGTCGCGCCGGTCTGCTGGTGCAGCGCGTCCGCCTCGCCCCGGATCGCGCCGACCAGGTTCTTGGTCGCCTGGTCGCTGGGCGCGCTGGCGGGGACGACCTGGAGCAGCGTGGTGTGCGTCGCGGGGTTGGCCACCGGCTTGCCCACGGCCGCCACGTCCGGCAGCGCGCGCACGGTGGCGGCGATCTTCTCGGCGGCCGCGGTCGGATCGGCGCTGTGCGAGGTGTCGGCGAGCACCAGGAGCGGGCCGTTGAAGCCGGGCCCGAACTCCTTGCTCACCTGGTCGTAGGCGAGCCGCTGCGAGGAGCCGGCGGCGGCGGTGCCGTTGTCCGGCAGCGCCAGCCGCAGCCCGTGCGCGGGCCAGGCCAGCGCGCCGACCGCGACCAGCACCGCGAGCAGGGTGAGCAGCGGGCGGCGGGTGACCAGCCGGAACCAGCGCTCACCGGCGTTCGCCGCCGGACCGCGCCGCGCGGCGGCGGCCGTGCCGGTCGCCGCGGCGGACCCGCCGGCGCCGGCCAGTTCGCGGCGGAGCGCCCGGGAGCCCGGCTTCGGCCGCAGGCGCGCACCGGCGAACCCGAGCAGCGCGGGCAGCAGCGTGGTCGCCACCAGCACCGCCACCAGCACCGCGGCGGCGGCGCTCAGGCCCATCACGGTCAGGTAGGGGATCCCGACCACGGAGAGGCCGGCCATCGCGATCACCACCGTCAGGCCGGCGAACACCACGGCGCTGCCGGCCGTGCCGACGGCGAGCGCGGCCGACTCCTCGGGCTCGGTGCCCTGGGCGAGGGTGGCCCGGTGGCGGCTGACGATGAAGAGCGCGTAGTCGATGCCGACCGCCAGGCCGATCATCAGGGCCAGGCTCTGCGCGGTGGACGAGATGGCCGTCACGCCGGTGAACGCCAGCACGCCCGCGATCGCGGTGACCACCCCGGCGATCGCGCCGAGCAGCGGCAGGCCCGCGGGCAGCAGCGAGCCGAAGGTGAGCGCGAGGATGACGACCGCGATCCCGATCCCGATCAGGTCGCTGCCACCGGACTTCGAGGGGCCGGAGCCGAACGCGGCGCCGCCGACCTGCACGTCGAGGCCCGGCTGCTGCTGACCGGCGCTGTCGACCGCGGTCTTCAGCGCGTCCAGCGAGCCGGGCTTCAGCGCGCTCTGCACCACCTCGTACTGCACCTGCGCGACGGCGGTGCTGCCGTCACGCGAGACGGTCTGCGCGGCGACCGGATCGATCACCTTCGCCACCTGCGGCGCGGTGGCGGCCGAGGCCAGCGCTGCGCGCATCGCGGTCAGCTCGGCGGGGTCGGTCACCCGGCTGCCGGGCGGGGCCGTGAAGACGACCTGGGCGCTGGTGCCGGAGGAGGTGGGGAAGTCGGTCTTCATCCGGTCCAGCGCCTGCTGCGACTCGGAACCCGGGATCGAGAAGGTGTCGTCCAGCTTGCCGGGGCCGCCGAAGGCGAGCATGCAGCCGACCACGGCGGCGATCACCGCGAGCCAGAGCGCCAGGACGCGCCGTCGGTGCCGGAAGGCGAAGCGCCCCAGGCGGTGGAGGAGGGTGGGCATGGCGGACTCCGAGTCTGACGATCCTGCGCCGAAGAAACTGGCAGTTCTGCCACGTTAGCAAATGTGGCAGAACTGCCAGTTTCATGGGGGTGCCACGGAGGTCGGTCGGGAGATCGCCCGCGAGCTGGGATGATCAGGGGGTGAACGAGGCAGGACCGGGCCGCCGGGAACAGAACAAGCGGCGCACGCACCACGCTCTGGAGGAGGCGGCGACCCGCCTCTTCCGCGAGCAGGGCTACGAGGCGACCACGGTGCGGGACATCGCCCAGGCGGCGGGCGTGGGGGAGCGCACCTTCTTCCGCTACTTCCCGTCCAAGGAGAGCCTGATCGTGCAGCAGGTGCGGGACATCATCCCGCTGCTGGCGGAGGAGATCAGCGCCCGGCCGGCCGCCGAGCCCCCGCTCGCCGCGCTGCGGGAGGCCGTGCTGGAGCTGTCCCGCCGCTACGACACGGTGCCCGCGATCCTGCTGGTCGGACCGCAGCCGCTGACGCCGCACCCGACCAGCCGCGGCGACCGGTTCCTGCTCTTCGACCTGGAGGAGGCGGTCGCCGCGGCCTTCCTCGCCCGCCTGGCCCCTGCCGTGGACGGCGGAGCAGACGGCGGGCCGGACGGCGGGCCGGACAGTGCGCCTGAGGCGGCCGCCGTGCTGCGCGCCGCCGTGCTGTCGCGCGCGGGTGTGGGGGTGCTGCGGGCCATCCGCCTCACCTACAACCGCATGTCGCTCGCCCAGCGCGAGTCGTTGGACCTGGCCGCCTTCGCCTGCCAGGCCTTCGCGGAGCTGGAGTAGCGGGTTGCGGGTCCGGGCCGGGTCCGGGCCGGGTCCGCACGGCAGCCGAGATCGTTGTGTGCGAAGGAACCGCCTGACGTTATGCTCTGTGGCGATCTTCTGACGGGGCGTAGGAACAAGGTGCACAACATTGGGCGACAACATAGGCACGGGCTTCAGCGTCCATCCGGACAACCTGGGCTCGGCGGGGGACCAGCTGACCACCGCGGGCGACGACGTGGCGAGTACCCGCGACACGCTGGGCCGGCTGGACATGTCCGATGCGGACACCTTCGGGGAGTACGGCGCACCGGAGGCGGCCAAGGCCTTCTGGTCCGCCTGGCAGGATGAGCTCGGGGTCAACACGGACGCCCTGCACGACCTCGGCAACCGGGTCCGGACGACCGCGGGCAACTACAGCACCAGTGACCAGCAGATTTCCCAGCACCTCCAGGGGCGGTAACCGATGCCCGATCACGATCTCCATCCGCTGGGCAGCGACGCGGGCACCTACCGCGAGCAGGTCGAGCGGCTCAAGCACACCATCGACGACTCGCACGGGATGTGGGGCGCCGGAGACCTGAAGTACGCCGTGCACGACGCCCTGCAGTTGACCGGCCCCAAGGGCGATCCGGGGAAGCTGGACGCGCTGGCGGCCGCCTACGGCACGGCGAGCGGTCAGTTGGACCAGACCCAGCAGGAGGTCCAGCGGACCGCCTCCCAGCGGCTGCCCGACGCCTGGACCGGTCAGGTCGGCGAGAAGGCCGTCGAGGTGGTCACCGCCTCCTCCGACGATCTGACGCATTGCCGCGACGTGCTGGGCAGCGGCCGCGACCAGATCTCCGCGCTGGCCGGGGCCCTGCGACAGGCACAGGTCCAGCACGGGCAGGGCGCCGGCCCGCTGCAGGAGGCGCTCAAACTGCTGCACGACATCACCATCGCCGGCGCGCCCGACCCGGTGAACTGGGACGACGGCAAGATGCACACGGCGCACGCCAAGGCCAAGGACGGCATCGCCTCGATCTTCGGCGCCGCCGTGGCGGCCGAGACCGCCGGCCACACGGCGGCCCGCGAACTGAACGCGCTGGCCGACAAGGCGCTGGCCGGCCGCTTCAAGAACAAGGGGCTCGGCGCGGTCGACAAGCTGGTCATCGCCGACGCCTCGGTGGCCGGCGACGCGCAGCTGGGCACGATCCTCACCGCCAACGACGCCACCCGGGCCGGCCAGTTCATGGACAAGATGAGCGACGCCGACCGGGCCCGGTTCGACCAGCTGCTGGCCGGCAGCAAGTCCCCCGAGGAGCGCGCCTACCTGATGAAGGCGCTGGCCGCGGGGCACAGCTACGACGAGATCAAGGCCTTCGACGACCAGATCCACGACCACGGCGACGATCCCAGCTGGCTCGCCGAGCGGATCTCCCCGGTCCAGCTCGACTCCACCTCCGGCGGGCAGGCGGACACCGGCTACCAGGGCGTGGAGTGGAGCCAGGGCCAGCACCCGACCTGCGTGGCCTCCTCGACGGTCACCGCCCGGGCGATGGTCGACCCGCTGTACGCGCTGCAGCTGACCACCGGTGGCCACCCCGGGGACCCGAAGTTCGACAACGGCGAGGCCGCGCAGCAGCGCTGGCTGAGCGAGTCGAACCGGGTCTACGACGAGCGCGGCTGGTGGCATTCCTGGTCGGACGGCATGACCACCGGTGAGTCGAAGGACGTGGCCAACGGCGAGATCGCGGCGCACACCGGCGCGAGCTACCAGACCAAGGACCTCGGCAGCGCGGACGCGCGCCGCGACAGCCTGGGCCAGATCGAGCAGTCGGTGGACGAGGGCAAGCCGGTGCCGCTCGGGGTCAAGGAGAACACCTGGCTGATGCCCGACGGCCACCAGATGATGATCATCGGTCACCGCGGCGACCAGCTGGAGATCTACAACCCCTGGGGCTTCACCGCCTGGGTCAGTGAGAACGACTTCGTCAACAACAACCTGGGCAGTCTCACGCAGAACGAGCTGCCCAACGTCAACTACGTCCAGCTCCCCAAGTGAGGCCGTCGTGAACACCCCGCAGCCCCAGCAGCCCAGGACCGACAGCCAGTTGGCCGCGCTCGACGTCGGGATCATGCTGCGCTTCGGCCTGCCGGCCGAGGGCGCGCACCGCTCCGCGCTCTTCGCGGACGGGGCGGTGGCCGCCGCGATCGCCGCGGACGGGCTCGGCGTGCTGCCGCGCGCCCTGACCTTCCTCGGCGAGGTGGTCAGGGCGGGCGGCACCCGCTACGCGGCCGCGCTGCCCGAGCCGCTGCCGGGCGGAGCCGCCGCGGCGCTCGCCCGTGGCTGGCTGGAGGCGGCCGCCATGGTCGTCACCGACCCGTCGGGCGACCTGCTGGCCGCGCGCTGGCTGGAGGCGGTCGCCGCCGTGCTCGCGCTGCGGATCACCCACCGCGAGGCCGCCTCGTGACGCGCCGTCGGGTCCTGACCGCGCTGGCCCTCGCGCTGGTCCTGGTGGTCGGCGGGGCGGCCCTGACGGTCCACCTGCTCACCGAGGGCGACCTCGACCACGGCAAGGTCTTCACCGGCGCCTCCGGGGAGCTCACCGTCGAGCCCGGCCAGCTCTTCTCGATCGAGGTCGACGCGAACCGCGTCGAGGGTGACTCCTGGGACCTCGGAGCCCCGGCCGCAGGCCCGGCCGCGACCGCAGCCCCGACCCCGGCCGCGACCCCGGCCGCAGCCCCGACCGCGGCCGCGACCCCGGCGGTCGTGCTGGCCACCGGCCAGGAGTACGTCAGGAACCTCGGCATCACGAGCTTCGCCGGCCTCACCGGCTCGTTCGGGGCGGGTGGCCGCTACTACTTCGTCTTCCGGGCCCGGAGCGCGGGCCGCACCACGATCGCGCTGCACAACACCTACCGCGGCGGCATGGTGCCCACCACCGGCCTGGCGCCCGACGAACTGGACCGCAGCTTCACCGTCACGGTGCGCTGATCTCAGCCGCCGGCGCGGGGGCCGCTGCCGCCGCGCCGCTCGGCACGGTCAGCGCCGTCAGCAGCGGGGCCAGGAAGCGGCGTTCGAGCTGTCCGGGCGGCAGCTGGTCGGGCTCCACGTAGCTCTGCGCCAGGCCGCCTTCGCGGATCGCGATGAGCAGCCGGGCCAGTTCGTCGGCGTCCACGGTGAGGGTGCGGCCGGCGCGGGCGAGCTGCTCGGTCAGGCCGCGGGCGAGTTCGGCGCGCAGCCGGGCGTCGTGCTGGGCGAGTACCCAGGCGGCCTGCCGGTCGCGGATGGCGTGCAGGGTGAACTCGGTGGTGACGAGGTACCAGTCCCGCTCGGCCGGCTCGATGTCGGAGAGCAGTTCCACCAGGCCCGGCAGGGTGAGTTCCGCGGCGTCGATCGAGTCGACCAGGGCGCCGATCCGGCTGATCACCCGCTCGCTGTGCGCGTCGAAGAGGGCGAGGAAGAGCTCCTCCTTGCTGCTGAAGTTCGAGTAGAAGGCGCCGCGGGTGTAGCCGGCCCGCTCGCAGATCTGCTCGATCGGGGTCGCGTGGAAGCCGTTCTCCGCGAAGGCCGCCAGCGCCGCGTCCAGCAGCGCGGCGCGGGTGCGGGGGCGGCGCTTGGTCTCACCCTTGGGCATCGGGCCACGCTCCTTCGCGGGGGGCGTCTTCACGGACGCATCGGATCCATTGGCGTATCGGATACAGAACTGTATCGTCTGCTTGTCCGCACCGCTGCCGACGACCTCTGGAGCGCGTCATGAGTACGCCCGTGAGTACGCCCGTGAGCACCCCGCCGCCCGCCGAGTTGCCTGCTGAGTTGCCCGCCGAGTTGTCCGCCGAGCTGTCCGGCGCGGTCGGCCCGCTGCCGGCGGGGGTCAGCCTGCCGATGCCGCCCAGCTTCGACACCGTCGAGGCCGAGCGCCAGTACCGCAAGGAGCAACTGGCCGCCGGGTTGCGGCTGTTCGGCCGGTTCGGCTTCTCCGAAGGGGTGGCGGGGCACATCACCGTGCGCGACCCGGAGGACCCCCGGTGGTTCTGGGTCAACCCGTTCGGAATGAGCTTCACCCAGATCAAGGCCTCCGACCTGATCCTGGTCGACCACGACGGCACCCTGCTGCACGGCAGCCGGCCGGTGAACCGGGCGGCCTTCGTCATCCACTCCCAGGTCCACGCCGCCCGCCCGGACGCGGTGGCCGCCGCGCACTCGCACTCGCTGCACGGCAAGGCGTTCGCCAGCCTCGGCATCCCGCTGGACCCGATCACCCAGGACGCCTGCGCGTTCTTCGAGGACCACGGGCTCTACAGCGACTACCGGGGCGTGGTCAACGAGGCCGAGGAGGGGCGGCGGATCGCGGCCGCGCTCGGTGACTTCAAGGCGGTCATCCTGCAGAACCACGGCCTGCTGACGGTGGGCCACTCGGTGGCCGAAGCGGTCTGGTGGTTCATCACCATGGAACGCTCCTGCCAGGCCCAGCTGCTGGCGATGGCGGCCGGCAAGCCCACCCTGATCGACCGGGAGACCGCGCTGCTCACCAGGGGCCAGCTGGGCTCGCACCTGGCCGGCTGGTTCCAGGCTCGTCCGCTGTGGGACCAGATCACCGCCTCGGACCCCGACCTCTTCGACTGAGACTGAGGAGCCCGCGGTGCCCACCGACCCTGCTGCGCCCACCGGTTCACCACTTCCCTCGCCCTCGCCACTTCCCTCGCCTTTGCCCTCGCCTCTGCCCGCACCCGTGCCCGCACCCGTGCCCGCGCGGCTGCGGATCGCGGTGCTCGGCGCCGGCAGCATCGGCTGCCACCTGGGCGGGATGCTCGCCGAGGCCGCCGAGGTCACGCTGATCGGCCGCCCCGAGGCGATGGCCGCCGTCGAGCGCGAGGGGCTCACCCTCACCGGCCCGGGCGATGCCGCCCGGCGGGGGATCCGCACCGTGCGGACGGCCACCGACGCGGCCGCGGCGGCGGGGGCCGACTACGTGCTGGTGACCGTCAAGTCGGCCGACACCGCGGGCGCCGCCCGGCAGTTGGCCGCCCACCTGGACCCGGCGGCGGTCGTGGTCAGCTTCCAGAACGGCCTGCACAACCCACGGGTACTGGCCGAGGGGCTGCCCGGCCACCGGGTGCTGGCCGGGATGGTCCCGTACAACGTGGTGCGCGCCGGCACCGCCGCCTTCCACCAGGGCACGGCGGGGCGGCTGATGCTGGCCGACACCCCGCACAGCGCTCCGCTCGCGGCGGCGGCCCGGGCCGCGGGGCTGCCGCTGGTGCTGCGGCAGGACATGCCGGCCGTGCAGGCGGCCAAGCTGCTGATGAACCTCAACAACGCGGTGAACGCGCTCTCCGGGCTGCCGCTGCGCGAGCAACTGGGCCGCCGCGCCTACCGGGCCTGCCTGGCGCGTTGCCAGCGGGAGGCGCTCGCCGCGTTCCGGGCCGAGGGGATCACGCCCGCCCGGCTGGGCCCGGTGCCGCCCGCGCTGACACCCTGGGTGCTCGGGCTGCCCGACGCGCTCTTCCAGCGGCTCGCGGGGGCGAGCCTGCGGATCGACGCGCGGGCGCGCTCCTCGATGTGGGAGGACCTGCGGCGCGGCCGTCCCACCGAGATCGACAGCCTGCAGGGGGAGGTCACCGCGCTGGCGGCCCGCCACGACCTGCCCGCTGTGGCCAACGCCCGGCTGGTGGCGCTGGTCCGCGAGGCCGAGGCGGCCGGTCCCGGGGCGGCGCGCCCCTGGCCCGGCGCCGACCTGCTCGCCCAACTGGGCTGAGCCGCCGTACGGGCTCGCGCGGACGCGGTTGAGTGAGACGGTGGTGCGAGACATCTGTGCGAGACGTTCGTGTGAGACGGCCGAGCAGGCGCGGCCGACCACCCCGCCGGGTGGCCGGCCGCGTCCTTGATCACAGATCCGTTCGTACGCCTCTACCTGACGGAACGTCAGCCCAGTGCGGCGATCGCCGGCACGAACTTCGACACGTCCACCGTGCCCCAACCCGTCGCCAGGTCGTAGCCCTTGGTGACCGGCCAGCCGGTGACGCCGTTGTAGGTGTTGGAGCCGCCCACCACGTCGTTGAGGCCGGTCCCCTTGGCGCCGGCCTGCTGCAGCGCGCCGAGCGCGTAAAGGCCGTAGTTCAGGTTGCCGAGCCGGTGCCCGGCGACCTGGTCGGCCAGCGCCACCACACCGGAGAAGACCGGGCTGGCCACGCTGGTGCCGCCCCACAGCTCCCAGCCGTTGTCGTTCGGGCCGAAGCTGTTGTAGGTCCAGACACCGGTGTTGGGGTCGCCCACCATGCTGATGTCCGGCACGCCACGGGAGTTGCCCACCGTGCCCTGCACACCGAGCTGGAAGACCGGCCGGGTGAAGACCTTGGACTTGCCGCCGCCCGAGGCCCCGCCGTCGGTCGCCGGGGAGTCCCAGACGGTGTCCGGGCTCTGCCGGTTGCCGCTGTCGTCCAGGTGCACCGAGGTGCCGCCGACGCCGGTCACCAGCGGGTCGGAGGGCGGCCAGGAGGTGACCGGGTACGGGTAGAGGGTCGAGCCGTCCAGCTCCGAGTCGGTCACGCCGCTGTCGCCGGAGGAGGCCAGCACGGTGACGCCGTGCGCGGCCGCGTCCTTGTAGGCGTAGCGGAGGTTGAGCAGGCTGGAGTAGTCGCCCTGGTCGAAGCCGGGGAAGGTGTTCTCGGTGGCGCCGAAGCTCTGCGTGATGACGTCGCCGACGCCCTGCTTGATCAGCGCGTCCTCGGCGGCCATCATCTCCGGGAACCCGGTGGTGCCCTCGGTCTCCGAGACGCCGGTCTCGACCAGCACGATCTTCGCGCCGGGCGCCATCGCGTGCGCCATGTCGACGTCGATGGTGGTCTCCTCGGCCCACCCGGTCATGTCGTCGTTGGTCGGGTCGAAGGGCGGCACGGTGCCCCACTTGTCCACCTGGACGGTGGTGCTGGGGATGCCGTACTGGGCGCTGTAGACGTCCAGGTCGTGCTGGATGGTCGGCGACCCGTAGGAGTCGACGATCACGATGGTGCGCCCGGCGCCGTTGATGCCCTTGTCGAAGAGCGGGTGCTCGTTGTAGCCCTGCTCCAGCTGGGTCGCGCCGTAGCACAGGGCCTGGAACTGTGCCTGGCACTGGCTGGGGGTGAGCGGGCTGGCGAACTGGCCGGAGAGCATCCGGTGGCCTATCGCGGCCGGTACCGGCTTGGCCGGCGCGGCGGACGCGGCGGCGAAGGCGGCGGTGGCCGGTGCGGCGCCGGTGAGGGCGGTCGCGGCGAACAGGGCGAGGGTGCCGATGGCCGATGCGGTGGCACGGCTGAGGGTGGAACGTCGCATGGGTGTCCCTGTGGGTGGTAGGTCGGTCCCGTCGACGACGGTTGGGCGCTATCGCACTCCTGTCCGGGTGGGTCTGTCCGCTGCTTGTGAGGTCCATGGGGAAACCTTTGTCATGTCTGTACCTATGTCAGCTCCGTTGCCCGGTCCGCCGCTTGTCCCTGGTCCGGGTCCAGGTGCGCCGAGCGGCGGCGGCCTGTGCGAGGGTGGAGGGTCCGAGCCGCCCGGCCCCACCTGACAGGAGCACCACCCCGTGACCGACACCAGCGACCCCACCGCACAGCTCCAGCGGCGGCTGGCCGGCTACGAGCGGCGCTTCGCCGACCTCTTCGCGGCGTACTTCGACAACCTGCGCGGCACCCTCGACGCCCCCGCGCACAGTCGCTTCACCCCCGAGTGCCTCGACCTGCTGCGCGACCTGTCGCTGCGCGGCGGCAAGCGCCTGCGGGTGGCGCTGCTGCACGAGGCGGCCCGCCTGGTCAGCACCGACGAGGACCTGCCGGGCCTGGACGACGCCGCGCTGAGCATCGAACTCCTGCAGACCCACGGCCTGGTCCACGACGACATCATCGACAACAGCCCCACCCGCCGCGGCGCCCCCTCGACCTACTACGCCTACCGCGCCAGGTTCCCCGACCACCCGCAGGCCGCGCTGGGCCTGGCCGTGCTGGCCGGCGACCTCGCCGCCTTCCTCTCGCTGCGGGTGCTGCTGGAGTCCACCGCCCCGCTGCCGCTGCGCCAGGCCATGCTGGAGGTGCAGACCCGGGCGGCCACCGCCACCTTCGTCGGCCAGATCATCGACCTGGAACGGGACTTCACCGCCCTCCCGGACGAGGAGCAACTGCACGCCGTGGCCGACTACAAGAGCGCCCGCTACTCGGTGCTCGCCCCACTGCAGCTGGGCCTGCTGGCGGCCGGCGAGCAGCCGCACCGCTTCGACGCCGAACTGCGCCGGTACGCGCGGCTGGTCGGCGTCTACGAGCAGATGCGCGACGACTACCTCGACCTGTTCGGCAACGACGCCCAGGCCCTGGGCAAGCCCATCGGCGGCGACCTGCGCGAGGGCCGGCGCAGCTACGCCGTCAGCGCGATCCTCGCCGCGGCCACCGAGGCCGAACGGGCCGTGGTGGAGGCTGCCCTCGGCGACCGGGACTGCCCGCCGTACACCGTGGCCGCGGTGCGGGAGATCGGCCACCGCCACGGCGTCGACCAGCACCTGCGCGCCGAGATGCGCCGCTACGCCCAACTCGCCTCGGCCGAGGCGGCCGGCTGGCGCCCGCGCTGGCGCGAGGAGGCGGTCACCTTCTTCGAGCAGCTGCCGCTGTGGAGCCTGGCGCGGACGCTGTGACGCCGCCGTTGCGATGTACTACCCCTTCACGGCCGCCGGGCGGCCAGCAGACCCGCCGACGCGCTGAGCAGCGCTCCCAGAGCGCAGGCGGCCGGCCAGCCGCCGTGGGTGAGCAGCAGGGCGCCGGCCGCCGAGCCGGCCGTGCCGGCGGTGAAGTAGCCGGTCATGTAGAGGGTGTTGAGGCGGGCCCGGGCCTCGGGGTGGCCGCTCAGCGCGCTGCTCTGGTTGGCCAGGTTGCTGACCCGGGCGCCGGAGTCCAGCAGCAGGGCCGCACCGAGCAGGACCGGGGTGGCGGCGCCGGCCGAGCCGGCCGCGAGCAGCGCCAGGGTCATCGCCGCCGCCGCGCCCATGGTCAGCGCCCGGCCCCGGCCCTGGTCCAGCCGGCGGCCGACGAGCAGCACGGTGGCGGTGCCCGCGATCCCGACCAGTCCGAGCAGCCCGGCGGCCGCCGGGCTCCAGCGGTGCGGGGCGCCGGTGACATAGAGGGTGACGGCGGTCCAGAAGAGGTTGAACGCCGCGAAGCCGAGGGCCGCGATCGTGACGGCCCGGCGCAGCGCCCGGTCCTGGCGCCAGAGCGGACCGAGTGAGCCGATCAACTTCCGGTAGGGCAGGGCGGTCCGCGCCGCCGGTTCGGGCAGGCCGCGCAGCGCCAGGTGCAGCAGCACGGTCAGCAGCGCCGAGATGACGTAGACGGCCCGCCAGCCGAGCGGCCCGGCGACCGCGCCGGAGAGCACCCGGGCGCCGACGATGCCGCCGAACAGGCCCGCCGTGATCCGGGCGGTGACCCGCCCGGTCGCGGCGGGGGCGGAGAGCGTCACGGCGGCCGGCAGCAGGATCTGGGCGAGCACACTGGCGGCGCCGAGCACGACCGAGGCGGCGGCGAAGACCGGGTAGCCGGGTGCGGCGGCCAGCACCACGAGCGCGGCGGTCCGGACGGCGTTGAGCCGGCCGCCCAGTCGCCGCACGCCCACCCGGTCGGCGGCGGGGACGATCAGCAGCAGTCCCAGCGCGTACCCGACCATCGTGAGGGTGGGCAGCAGGCCGGCCGCCGCCGGGCTCACCGCGAAGTCGGCGGCGAGCGGGCGCAGCAGCGGCTGCAGGTAGTAGACGTTGGCGACGCTGACCCCGGCCGCCACTGCCATCAGGGTCAGTTGACGGGACGTCAGGACAGTGTCCGGGGTGGCGGCGTGGAGCGAGGAGTGGCCGGGGGAGTGGGCCGGGGCGTGGGTCGGGGAGTGGGTGGCGGTGCCGGCGGCGGTACGGGCCTGCGTGGTCATGGAACCAGGTTGGTACCGTTCCATTGATAAATCAAAGACACAGTTCTTATTCCATCGATAAGCCAGAGCGAGGTCATGGCATGGAGCTGCGGACCCTGGAGTACTTCGTCGCGGTCGCCGAGGAGGCCTCGTTCACCCGGGCGGCCGCCCGCTTCCACCTCGCGCAGCCGGCGATCAGCCAGCAGATCCGCTCGCTGGAGCGGGAGTTGGGTGAGCCGCTGTTCGAGCGCAGCTCGCGCCGGGTCCGGTTGAACCCGGCGGGCGAGGCGCTGCTGCCCTACGCCCGGCGGATGTTGGCCGACGCCTCGGCGGTGCGGGCGGAGTTCGCCGCGCGGTCGGGGCTGCTGACCGGCACCCTGGCACTGGGTGCGGTGGACGGCGTGGAGCACACCGAACTGCCTTCCGTGCTGGGCGCGTTCCACCGTCATCACCCGGGCGTCGGGGTGCGGCTGATCGGCGGTACCAGTGCGGAGCTGATCGGCCGGGTCCGTCAGGGCACCCTCGACGCGGCCGTGGTGGCGCTGCCCCGGGAGCCGCTGGAGCCCGCGCTCCGGGCCGAGGTGCTGCTCCGCGACGAGGTGGTCGCCGTCCGTCCGGCCGCCGAGGTGCCGGCGGGGCATGCGGAACTGCCGCTGACCGAGCTCGACGGGGTGCCGCTGATCACCTATGCCCCGGACAGCGGGCTGCGGCCGCACCTGGAGAGCGCCTTCCGTGCGGCCGGGGCCGAGTTCCGGCCGTTGACCGAGACCAACGACGTGGCGCTGCAGGCCGCCCTGGTGCTGGCGGGCATCGGCACCGCGCTCTCGGCCGGGACGGACCGGGCGCTCAGGGACGACGACCGTCTCGTGCTGCTGCCACTGCGCCCCCGGGTCCACTACGCCAAGGCCCTGGTCTGGCGCACCGACCCGGCGCCGGTCGCGCCGCTGCGCGCGCTGCTCGCGCTCCGCGGTCAAGAAGTGACACTGCGCTGACAGGAGTTGCTCCCGCGGTCGCGGGCGCCACCGGGGGTGGGCGCTGCGGTCAAGAATTGGTAATGATTATCAGCTCGACTGTCCGCTGGCTGGATGTGAAAACCATTTCTAACTAGGCTCTGCCGTGTCCAGTGAGAACCGGATCCCGTGACCGGGATCCGCAGGCCAGGGGAGAGTCGCTCCATGCACAACGCCAGGTCCGGCGTCGGTCACGGTCACCGCCGCATCACCACCACGGCCCTCGGCGTGCTCGCCGTCGCCGTGCTCGCCGGCACCAGCGCGTGCTCGACGGCCTCCCGGGCCGCCACCTCGGCGGCCGACGGCTCCCGTCCGATCCGGGTGGTGGCCGCGGAGAACTTCTGGGGCAGCATCGCCACCCAGCTCGGCGGCAGCCATGTCAAGGTGCAGAGCCTGATCACCAACCCGAACACCGACCCGCACTCCTACGAGCCCACCACGGCCGACGGCCGAGCCGTGGAGTCGGCGGACTACGTGGTCACCAACGGCATCGGCTACGACACCTGGTCGGACAAGCTGCTCGCCGCCACCCCGGAGCCGCACCGCACCGTGCTGAAGGTCGGCACGCTGCTGGGCAAGAAGGAGGGCGACAACCCGCACCAGTGGTACTCGGCGGACAGCGTGCACCAGGTGGTCGACCGGATCACCGCCGACTACCAGAAGCTCGACCCCGCCGACGCGGCCTACTTCGACGCCCAGCGGCAGAGCTTCCTGACCCAGGCGCTGGGCCCGTACGACCAGTTGGAGAGCGGGATCAAGGCGACCTACGCCGGCACCCCGATCGGCGCCTCGGAGTCCATCGTGACGCCGCTGGCGGAGTCCCTGGGCCTGAAGCTGCTGACGCCGGAGAGCTTCCTGGACGCGATGAGCGAGGGCAACGACCCGACCGCCGCCGACAAGGCGACGATCGACCGGCAGATCGCCACCAGGCAGATCAAGGTCTACGTCTTCAACACGCAGAACTCCGACCCCGATGTGATGGCCCAGGTGAACGCGGCCAAGGCGCAGGGCATACCCGTCGCCCAGGTCACCGAGACCCTGGCGCCGGCCGGTGACACGTTCCAGGACTGGCAGGTCCAGGAGTTGCAGGGCATCGAGAACGCGCTGAAGCAGGTGGTGGGCGCATGAGCATCCAGCCTGCGGAGACGACCGGCACGACCGGGACGACCGGGACGACCGGGACGACCGGGACGACCGGTACCACCGGCACCACTGGCGCCCTCCCGCTGCCCGGTCAGCAGCAACGGCGGCTGCCCGCCGCCGACCCGGCTGCCGCCGAGGCCACCGCGGAGGTCACCGCGGAGGCCACCGCCCCGGTCACCGCCGAGCCGGTGCTGACGCTGCGCGGCGCGGCCGTGCGGGTGGGCGGGCGCACCCTCTGGTCGGGGGTCGACCTGACCGTCGGGGCAGGGGAGTTCACGGCGGTACTGGGCCCCAACGGGGTCGGCAAGTCGACATTGGTGAAGGTGCTGCTCGGGGTGCTCCCGGTGGCGGCCGGCCAGGTCACCGTGCTCGGCGGCCCGCCCGGTGCCCGGCGCGGCGCGCGCCGCTCGACGGTCGAGGGCGGCGGCGTCGGCTACCTGCCGCAGCGCCGCAACTTCGACGCCGGTGTGCGGATCCGCGGGATCGACGTGGTGCGCCTGGGGCTGGACGGGGACCAGTGGGGGGTCCCCGTCCCGTTCCTGGGCGGTGCCAAGCGGCGCGCGGCCCGGGAGCGGGTGGCCGAGGTGATCGAGTTGGTCGGCGCCGCCGGCTACGCGCACCGGCCGATCGGCCAGTGCTCGGGCGGTGAACAGCAGCGGCTGCTGATCGCGCAGGCCCTGGTGCGCCGGCCCTCGGTGCTGCTGCTCGACGAGCCGCTGGACAGCCTGGACCTGCCCAACCAGAGCGCGATCGCCGCGCTGCTCGGCCGGATCTGCCACCAGGAGGGGGTGTCGGTGGTGATGGTCGCGCACGACGTGAACCCGATCCTGCACCACCTCGACCGGGTGGTCTACCTCGCCCAGGGCGGCGCGATGGCCGGCCCGCCGGCCGAGGTGATCACCTCCGAGACGCTGACCCGCCTGTACGGCACGCCGGTCGAGGTGCTGCGCACCAGCAGCGGACGCCTGGTGGTGGTCGGCCAGCCCGAGGCCCAGGCCCGGCACACCGACCGGCATGCCGACCGGCACACCGACCGGCATGCTGATCAGGGCGCTGATCAGCAGGGCGGGGGTGACGACCGTGTCGCTCGCAGCTGACGTGACGTCACCCGCCTTCTCCTGGAACCTGGTCGCGGACTTCCAGGACATGTGGTCCTACGCCTTCATGGTCAACGCCTTCCGGGCCGGCCTGGTCGTCTCGCTGGTCTGCGCGGTGGTCGGCTGGTTCATGGTGCTGCGCCGCCAGACCTTCGCCGGGCACACCCTCTCGGTGGCCGCCTTCCCGGGGGCCTCGCTGGCGGTGCTCGCCGGATTCAGCACCTCGCTCGGCTACTTCGGCTTCTGCGTGGCGGCCGCGCTGGTGATCGCCGCGCTCGGCCGCCGGGGCCAGGGCGACGGCGCGGAGGAGTCCGCCGTCACGGGGACCGTCCAAGCCTTCGCGCTGGCCTGCGGGTTCCTCTTCATCAGCCTCTACAAGGGCCTGCTGGACGGGCCGACCGCGCTGCTCTTCGGCAGCTTCCTGGGCATCACCACCGGCCAGGTGACGGTACTGGCCATCGTCGCCGCCGTGGTGCTCGCCCTGCTCGCGGTGATCGGCCGCCCGCTGCTCTTCGCCTCGGTCGACCCGCAGGTGGCGGCCGGGCGCGGAGTGCCGGTCCGGGCGCTCGCCACCGTCTTCCTGGTGCTGCTGGGCGCGGCCACCGCCGAGGCCAGCCAGATCACCGGCACGCTGCTGGTCTTCGCGCTGATGGTGATCCCCGCGGCCACCGCCGCGCAGCTGACCGCCCGCCCGGGGCTCAGCCTGCTGCTCGCGGTGCTGCTCGGCCTGGGCGCCTGCTGGGCGGGCCTGGTCGCCGCGTACTACCAGCCCTATCCGCTGGGCTTCTTCGTGACCGGTTTCGCCTTCGCCGGCTACGTGCTGGCGCAGCTGCTGCGCCTGGCGCGCGAGGCACTGGGCCGGTCGCGGACCCCGCTGCTGATCGGGGCCGCGGCATGAGTACGGTGCTCTCCCAGGCCTTCTTCCAGCACGCCCTGCTGGCCGGTACCTTCATCGCGCTGGCCTGCGGCCTGGTCGGCTACTTCCTGGTGCTGCGGGCCCAGCTGTTCACCGGGGACGCGCTCAGCCACGTCGCGTTCACCGGCGCGATGGCGGCCCTGGCGGGCGGCTACGACCTGCGCCTGGGCCTGTTCGCCGCGACCATCGGCGTGGGCCTGCTGCTCGGCGGCCTCGGCCGGCGCGGGCGGCCCGACGACGTGGTGATCGGCAGCGTCTTCGCCTGGATCCTGGGCCTCGGCGCGTTCTTCCTCACCGTCTACACCACTTCGCGCAGCGGCTCGGGCCAGGGCGGCGCCGGCACCAGCGTGCTCTTCGGCTCGATCTTCGGACTGGACGGCTCGCAGACCACGCTGGCGGTCGTCATCGCCGGCGCGATCTGCCTGCTGGTCCTGCTGATCGGCCGTCCGCTGCTCTTCGCCACGCTCGACGAGGCCGTCGCGGCGGCGCGCGGGGTGCCGGTGCGGCTGCTCGGCTTCGGCTTCCTGGTGCTGGTCGGCGGCTGCGCGGCGGAGGCCACCCAGGCGGTCGGCTCGCTGCTGCTGCTCGGCCTGCTGGCGGCGCCCGCCGGTGCGGCGATCCGGCTGACGGACCGTCCGTTCCGCGCGCTGGCGCTCTCCGCGGGCCTGGCGGTCGCCGAGATGTGGGGCGGCCTGCTGCTCAGCGCGCGGTTCCAGCAGCTGCCGCCGAGCTTCGCCATCATGGCCACGGCCACCGCGGTGTACGCGGCGACCTTCCTGGTCCGGCCCGGGAGCGGCAGCGGGCGGCTGGCGACGGCATGACGGTGGTGTGATGACGATGTGACGGCGCGCCGGCGCGCTGGCGGGTTGCGGGGCCGGCGGGTGCGGGGCGGGCGGGTTGCGGGGCGGGCGTGCGGGCGGGTGCGGGTGGAGGGCGGCGTGCTGGTGGCCGCCCTCCACCGTCGTATTGGCCCGATCGGGGGAGGCCGATATCAAGGTGGCGTCAAGGAGGGGGCCCCGCGCGTAGTCCGCGCGTCAAGGCCGGGTGCGACAGCGCTGTGATGGGGCTGCACTGGAGCTGCGCACGGAACCGCCGCCGCTGCCGCCCCCGGAAGGAAGCGAACCACCATGAGCACCACGCAGGTCACCGACCCACTCCGGCTCCGCCCGGCCGACCCCGCCGACCGTCCGCCGTCCGTACCGTTGGCCGCGGGGCTGCTCACGCACCGCGGGACGCGGCCCTCGCCGGCCGCCGAGCGGGCCGCTGAGTGGGCCACCGAGTGGGCCACCGAGCCGATCGCTGAACCGGCCGCCACTTCGGCCGCCGCTCCGGCCGCCGCTCCGGCCGCCACGCGCGGCGCCGAGCGGGCCGCCCTGGCAGCCGAGCGGGCCGCCCTGGCGGCCGAACGGGACCGTACGGCCCCCGCGCACTGCCGCTTCGCGATGCAGTACCTCGACTGAGACCGTCGGAGGCACCAGTGACCACCGCATCCCGCATCCCGCAGGACCTCGCCGTCCGCCACGTCCCGGTCCGCTCCACCGGCGCCGTCCAGCTGCTGCGCCTGTTCCGGCAGCGCGACGGGAGCCGCTGCGCCGTCGCCTTCAGCTCGTCCGGTGCCCTGCACGCCCTTCTCGGCGCGGACCAGGCCTCGGCCGAGCTGACCGAGCAGGCCCTGCGCGAGCTGATCGAGCCGCTCGGTGTGCGCATCCTGCTGCTGGACCCCAGGCTGGTCGCCCCACCGGCTCCGCTCCCGTCCGCAGTGGCTCCCGCTTCCCCCGCCCCGCTGGCGCTCGACCCCTCGGTGACCGCTCCTCGGTGAGTGCCCCTGGCGCTGCTCCTCGGTGACAGCTTCGCGCTGACAGCTCCGCGCTGACAGCTCCGCAGTGACAGCTCCGTGCTGACAGCTCCGCGGTGAGCGGTGCGTCCCGGGAAGATCTGAGACTTGACTCTCACAATATCTGAGAGGAGACTCTCAGACATGACTCGTGGCAACCATCTCGGTGATGTCGAGCTCACCGACCCCCAGGCCATGCGCGCCCTCGCCCATCCGGTGCGGCTGGCCATCCTCGAACACCTCCGGCGCCAAGGCCCCTCCACGGCGACCGAGTTGGCCCCCGACGTCGGGGCGACCCCGTCGGTCACCAGTTGGCACCTGCGGCACTTGGCCGGCTTCGGGCTGGTCCGGGACGCGGAGCCCGGGCCCGACCGCAGGGCGCGGCGCTGGGAGGCGGTCGGCCGCGGCTTCCGGTTCGACACGGGGGGTGACGGCGAGGGCGGGGAGGCGGCGAGGGCCCTGGCCCAGCAGATGTTCCTGCGCTACGGCGACCTGCCGCAGCGCTGGATCACCGAGGTCGCACCCGGCCTCACGCCCGAGTGGCGCGGGCTCGGCGGACTGGCCAACACCCGGCTCACCGTCTCCGCCGACGAACTCGCCGAGATCGAGGACGCGATCGAGCGCATCCTCGCGCCGTATGCGACCAGGGAGCCGGCGGAGCGGCCGGCCGACAGCCGCGGGGTGCGGCTGATGCGTTATGTGCTGCCGGAGGCCGCTGAGGTCACCGCTGCCATCGATGCCACCGCTGCCACCGCTGCCACCGCTGCCACCGAGCAGCAGGGGGAGCAGGCATGACCGCCATCGAGTCCGCGTCCGAGGCTGCACCCGCACCCGCACCCGCACCCGCACCCGCACCCGCTGCCGCTGCCGCCGCCGACGCCGCCAAGGCCTTACCGCCCGCCCCCGCTTCGCTCTGGCGCGATCAACGCTTCCGGCGCTTCTGGGCCGGCCAGTCCGTCTCGCAACTCGGCGACAGAGTCTCTGAGTTGGCGATCCCACTGATAGCCGTCGGCGCGCTGCGAGCCTCCGCCGCCCAGGTCTCGCTGCTGACCGCGCTGATCACGGCCCCGAACCTGCTGGCCGTCTTCTCCGGCGCCTGGGTGGACCAGCAGCGCCGCAAGCGCCGGCTGATGGTCCTCGCCGACCTGAGCCGGGCCCTGGTGCTCGCCACGCTCCCGCTCGCCTATCTGCTCGGCGCGGTGACGCTCACTCAGCTCTACGTCGTCGCCGTGCTGGTGGGCGCCGCGGCGGTGCTCTTCAACAGCGCCTACTCGCCCTTCTTCGCCCACCTGGTGCCGCGCTCCTCCTACCTGGAGGCCAACAGCAAACTCAGTGTCAGCAGGTCGGGCTCCTACGTGGTCGGACCGGCCATCGGCGGCGCGCTGATCCAGGCGCTGACCGCGCCGGTGGCCGTGCTGGTCGACGCGCTCTCGTTCCTGGCCTCCGCGCTGCTGGTCGGCCGGATCCCGCTCGACGAACCGCCGGTGGCCACGGCCCCGGGCGAGGAGCTGTCGATGCTCGGCCGGGCCCGGCAGGGGCTGGCCTTCGTGGTCCGGCACCCGGTGCTGCGGGCCAGTCTGGGCTGCTGCAGCACCGTCAACTTCTTCGGCTTCGTGGCCAACGCGCTGCTGGTGCTCTTCGCCAGCCGCACTCTCGGTCTCGGTGCGGGCACCATCGGCCTGGCCTTCGGGATCGGCGCGACTGGCGGCCTGCTCGGCGCGGTGCTCGCCCCCCGGCTGGCCCGGCGGATCGGTCTTGGCAGCACCATCGCCCTGGGGGCGGTGCTCTTCCCGGCGCCGTGGGCCATCACCGCCCTGGCCCACGGCCCGCTCTGGGGCAAGGTCGGCGCGCTCGCCGCGACGGAGTTCCTCAGCGGCATCGGGGTGATGTTCCTGGACGTGAACCTCAACTCCCTTCAGGCCAGCGTCATCCCGGACGGCCTGCGCAGCCGGGTGTCCGGCGCGTTCAGCACTGTCAACTACGGCATCCGGCCCGTCGGCGCCCTGGTCGGCGGCCTGCTCGGCAGCACGATCGGCCTGCGACCGACCCTGCTGCTGGCCGCGGTGGGCGGCAGCCTCGGGGTCTGCTGGCTGCTCGTCTCGCCGATCCCGCGGATCCGCTCGCTGGACTCGGTGGTGGTGCCGGGCGAGGGCGCTGGGGGCGAGGGCACCAGGCGCGAGACGGCCGCGTGAGCTGCGCGGCCGGGCTCAGTGGCCGACCGCCGCCAACGCCTGGGTGACCAGGGGGATATCGGCCGTGGGGATCAGGATCACGTGCCGCTCCCCGCCCGCCACCAGGTCGAGGCGGGTCATCCGGGCCCACCCGGCCGGCTTCTCGGAGGGCTTCAGGCTCGCCGGCCCCTGGAGTTCGACGGTCTCCTTGGTGCGCCGGTTCTGCCAGCGGACCCCGTCCGTGCTCAGGTGCAAGTAGCCGCCTGCGGTGTGCGGGATGGTGCGGCCCTTGCCGATCGGCATCATCCTGACCGTGCCGAGGGTCGGGCTGGAGCAGAACACCTGGAGGGTGGTGCCCGCCGCCAGGTCGGCCAGGTCCCGCTCGGTGCTCAATCGGCGGATGCGAAGGGCGGAGAGCAGTACGTCGGTGAAGGTCCTTGTGCCGGCGGATCGGCGGGTCTGGGCGGTCATGGTCAACGATCTTCGCACGCGTGATCGAACGACTGTGGGCCGGGGTGGCCCGGTGTCGTACGGCTGTCCAAGACAGTCGTACAGCGGGGCTGGTTGGTACGGGTGTTCGAGACGGTCGTTCAAGACCAGTGTTCAGGACGTCCGTTCAAGACAGATGTGCAAGACGGGTGTGCAAGGCGGGCGTTCAAGACAGACGCTCAATACGGTGGTTCAAGACAAGCGTTCAAGACGGTCGTGTAAAGACGCCAGTCTGATGCGCTCGTTTGAGACAGCTGTTCAAGCGGGCCGCTCAGTACGCCCCGCCCCGGAAGAGCAGGCTCCTGTGGTTGCGTGGCCGGTCGGCGCGCTCGTGAGCGGCGTCCGAGCGGTTGGCCGGGGCGGAGCGGGCGGCCTGCGCGCGCAGGGCCGCCAGCCCGGCCAGGACCTGTGGGCGATGGCCGGCGCTGGTGAGCCAGCGCGGCAGCCGCGCGAACATCGCCAACGTGGGCCGCGCGCCGCCGCGTTCGCGCAGATCGGCGGCGACGTAGGCGGCCAGCGCGGCCACGTGCCGCTCGTTGTAGGCCCACAGCACCTGCCCGACGCACCGGGTCTGCAGCCAGAGCGGTCGCCGGAAGAAGGGGTCCTCGCTGCCGCCGGGTACCGCGCCCACCAGGCCGGTGCCCCGCGACCCCGGCGCCCACTCGTCCAGCGCGCCGCACCCGCCGCAGACCAGGCGCCTCGGCAGGAAGAGCAGTTCGCCGAAGTGGCGGGGCTCGGCCAGATCAGGCCTGGGCACCACGAGCGCCCGGCCGCCGCAGCGCGGGCAGACAGCCAGGATCCGGTCGGTGAACCGGACCAGCCAGACCCCGGTGTCGTAGTGGCGCCGTGGCCCGCCGGAACAGGCTGCCGCTGACTCCTCGCCCCCGGTCGCAGCTCCGCCCCCGGTCGCAGCTCCGCCCCTGCTCAAAGCTCTGCCCCTGCTCAAAGCTCCGCCTCCGGCAGCCGCCAGTCGAACGGGAACAGGTTCCGCTGCCAGTGCTCGTCGGCCGCGGCCAACTCCTCGGCGGCTCGCGGCGACCGCAGCAGGCAGCGGTGGCGCAGCAGGTCGAGCCGCTCGGCCCGGGTGAGCAGCAGGGCATAGGTGTCGAGCGGGTCGGGGAGGTCGAGCGAGCCGAGCGTGCCGTCGGCGGCGGCGTTGAGGTAGCGGGCGGTCGGGGTCTCGTAGTCCAGGCGCGGGCTGGTGCGCCACTGCGAGTTGCTGCCCCAGCCGTGCGAGAGGTCGACGGCGGGCCGGTAGCGCCGCAGGAAGGTCCAGTAGAGCGGGGAGCGGTCGGCCACCCCGCGCTCGGCGTGCTCGGCGCCCGCGCGGACCTTGACCCCGGCCCGGCTGAAGAGCAGCTGACCCAGCATCAGGCCGGGCCAGCGGACCTCGACCACCTCGATCGGCGCGGCCGGGTCCTCGGCCTGCTCGACCTTGGTGATCTCGTGCCGGAACGGGTCGAACAACACAGGGGCCCCGGCCGCGACATCTCCGGCCGGGACGTCCCCGGCCGTGACGTCCCCGACCACTGCGCCTCCGACCGTGACGTCCCCGACCACTGCGGCCGCGGCCTCCTCGAAGGGCGTCATGCCCAGCGCGCTGAAGAGGCGCACGTACTCGGCCGGGCTCAGGCCGGGCCCGCGCGCCCAGGGCTGGTCGGCGACGCCGTCGGGATCGGGCTGGAAGTCGAGCAGCAGCAGGTCGCTGACCCGCCCGAGTGCGTAGAGCTCGTGTTCGAGGACGCTGCTGTCCGCGTCGCGCCCCGGCCCCGTCCACCACGGCCGGCGGGTGGCGGCAGCCGCCAGCTCCGTCCGGTACGCCGTCCCGGTGCCGGCGAGCCACGGCGCGACCACCGCCCGCCAGGCGTCGCCGCCCTCGTACTCCCGCAGCGCGTGGTAGAGCGACCGCGCGTCCGTCCCGGCGCCGGTCGCGCTTATCCCGGCCTCGTCCGTCCAGGGCCCGGCCATACCGGCCGCGCCGGTCCCGTCCTCGTTCATGGCGGGAGCGTACGCGGGTCGCCCGCCGCCGTGCCGGGGGATTCCACCGCCGAGGAGAAGCCAAAGAAGACGTTGACATCTCCGGATCCCAAAGTACTCTTTGACATATGGAGATCAGCGATCCCAAGGCGATCCGGGCCCTGGCCCACCCGCTCCGCCTCGATCTGATGGAGCTGCTGGCCACGGGCGGCCCCGCGACGGCCGCGCGCTGCGGGCGGGTCCTCGGGGTCCCGCAGGCGAACTGCTCCTTCCACCTCCGCCAACTCGCCAAGTACGGGTTCGTGGAGGAGGCCGGCCCAGGGCGCGACCGGCGTGAGCGCCAGTGGCGGGTGCCCGAGGTGCCACCGACCGTGCGGGTCGGGGCGGGCGGTGACCGGGTGCTCAAGCGGCAGCTCGAACGGCTCGTGGTGGAGCGGGAGATGCAGGCGATCCTCGACCACGCGGCCCGCGAGGAGCGGCGCCCCGGCCCGCCCGATGGCGGGGGGAGCGGCGGCGGTGGGGCTGCGGGCGTCCCGGGCGCCGACGGGCCGCCCGCGGCGGCCCTGCTGGCCGCCGTGGCGGTGCTCTCCGCCGCCGAGGCCGCCGAGCTCGCCGACCAGTGGCAGGCGCTGCTCGCGCCCTACATCGCCAGGGCGGGCGCGGCGGCCGGGCGGCCGGGCCCCGGACAGCACCACGTGCGGTACTTCATGGCGGCGACTCCGCTGCCCGACCTCGAAGCGCGGGAGAACGAGCATGCGACCGACGACTGACGGCCCGATCGACTTCGTGACCGGGGCTCCCGGCGCCGGCTCCCTGGCGGTCGACTGGATCCACGGCACCGCGTCCCGGCGCGGTGGCGGCCCGCCGCTCCAGGTCCACCAGTACGATGAGCACACCGTCATCCTGCGGCAGAGCATGGCGGTCAACTACGAGGCCCCGTTCATCTTCCTGCTCTTCGGCAACGACCGGGCCCTGCTGCTGGACACCGGCGCGACGGCCGACGCCACCATCTTCCCGCTGCGCGCGACGGTCGACCGGCTGGTGGCCGAGTGGCTCGACCGCCACCCGGGCGAGCAGGGCGAACGCGGCGGGCACGGCGAGCACGGTGGGCGGCGCGAGCCGTACGGGCTGGTGGTCGCGCACACCCACGGGCACGGCGACCACGTGGCCGCCGACGGCCAGTTCGCCGACCGCCCCGCGACCACGGTGGTGCCGCGCGAGGCCGAGGCCGTCGGGTCGTTCTTCGGTTTCGAGCCCGACCGGCCGCTCGACACGGTCACCTTCGACCTGGGCGGCCGGGTGCTGGAGATCCTTCCCTCGCCGGGGCACCATCGGGCGGCGATCACCGTCTACGACCCCTGGAGCGGGATCCTGTTCACCGGTGACACGGTGCTGCCGGGCCGCCTCTACGTGGAGGACCACGCCGCCTTCCGCGCGACCGTGGAGCGGATGGTGGAGTTCGCCGGCACCCACCCGGTCACCCATGTGCTCGGCTGCCATGTCGAGATGAGCCGCCGGCCCGGCGGCGAGTACCCGATCGGTGCCACCTACCAGCCCGACGAGCGGGTGCCCGAAATGACCGTGGCGCAGCTGGTGGCGGTCCGTGACGCGACCGTGGCCGTGGCCGGGCGGCCCGGGGTGCACCGCTTCGACGACTTCGTCATCTACAACGAGCCGCGCAAGACCGACATGCGCAAGCTGGTGGCCCGCGGCCTGGCCCACCAGCTGGCGAGCCCGGTCCTGCGGCTGCTCCCGGGCACTCGGCGCCGAGGCTGACCGGGGAGGGACTGACCGGGGAGGGGCTGACAGGGGAGGGGCTGACAGGCGGGAGGAGCTGACCGGGGGAGGGGCTGGCAGGGGAAAGGCTGACCGGGCACGGTCGACCGAGGAGGGAGTGCCCCGGTCTGTTCTGTCAGACAGTCCGGGTGCGGATCGGTGGGTCAGGGGCGATCGGCCACGATAATTTCGAGCGGCACTTGGAGCACCAGGGCCAGGACCTTGGAAAGCGGGACCTGCGGGGGAGCGGCCGTCAGCCCTGCGAGGTCGGAGCGCCCTTGTGGGGCAGCTCGCCTTGGGAAAGCCCACTGTGGGGCAGCTCGCCGTGGGAAAGCCCGCCATGGGAAAGCTCGTCGTGGGACAGCTCGTCGTGGGAAAGCTCGTCGTGCGGGAGCCGCGGGATCAGGTCGAGCAGCGGCGCCACGTCGGGATCGAGCAGGTGGTAGCGGACGATCCGGCCGTCCTTGTCGGCGGCCACCGTGCCCGAGGCCCGCAGCAGGCGCAGGGTCTGGGAGACGGCGGTCTCGCTGATCCCGGTGGCCAGCGCGAGGTCGGAGACCGCGATCGGCCCGGCCCGGTGGATCGCCAGCAGCAGCGCCAGGCGGCCCGGTTCGGCGAGCAGGGCGAAGCGCGCGGCCCAGCCGCGCACGGCCGCGGGCTCGCCGATGCCGGCGATGGCCGCGCAGACCGTGTGCTCGTCGATGGCGCGCCGGTGCGCCCGATCCTCGGGAACCAGATGCATGGGACCCATCTTCATCCCCGGTGACAGCGGTGTCCAAAACCGGGACGCCGGAACACCTGCGCATCTGCGCAGGCTTGTGGACATCACCGCCCGGGCTCTACGGTGTTCCCGCCGTGGTGTTCGGGAAGACCGGTGCACTGTGCCTGCCACAGGAGTCCGGAGCGGCCCTCGCCACTGTGATCGGGGAATCCTCGTACCGCTCCCGCCCGCCAGGGCGGATGGTCACTGGATGCCGTCAGGCGTCCGGGAAGGCCGGGTACGGGGGTGTTGGACCCGTCAGCCAGGAGACCGGCCACGGCACCGCACGACGAACTCTGTCCACGAGGTGCTGGAGAGGCTGCCCCCGGATGACCCTGCCCGAAACCACGCCGACCGCCGAGGCCCTACCGGCCCGCGCCCCGTCCGCGTCTTCCCTGTCCCCGTCCCCGTCGCCATCCTCCTCGCCGTCCCCGTCGGCGCCCGTCCTCTCGCTGCGCTGGGAGCGCCGGGACTGGCTGCGCACCGGCGGCCTGATGTCCGTGATCATCGCCATGCACGTGGCGGCCTTCGGCATCCTGATCGCCCTGGTGACGCCGCACCACTACACCGTCGGCAGCCAGGCCTTCGGGCTCGGCCTCGGCATCACCGCCTACACCCTGGGCATGCGGCACGCCTTCGACGCCGACCACATCGCGGCCATCGACAACACCACCCGCAAGCTGATGGCCGACGGCAAGCGTCCGGTCTCGGTCGGCTTCTGGTTCGCGCTCGGCCACTCCACCATCGTGGTGGTGCTGGCCGGGCTGGTCGCCGCCGGCGCCCAGGTGGTCGGCACCCTGACCAACGACAACTCCGGTGCGCACAAGCTGCTCGGCGTGGTCAGCACCAGCGTCTCCGGCGGCTTCCTCTACCTGATCGCCGCGCTCAACCTGGTCTCGATGGCCGGCATCGCGCGGGTCTTCCGCGCGATGCGCGCGGGCAGCTTCGACGAGCACGAGCTGGAGCGGCACCTGGACAGCCGCGGCTTCATGAACCGCGTCCTGGGCAGGCTGACCAAGTCGATCACCCGCCCGGGGCAGATGTACCCGGTGGGGCTGCTCTTCGGGATCGGCTTCGACACCGCGACCGAGGTCTCGCTGATGGTGATGGCCGGCTCCGGCGCCGCCTCCGGCCTGCCCTGGTACGCGATCCTCTGCCTGCCGCTGCTCTTCGCGGCCGGGATGAGCCTGTTCGACACGCTCGACGGCACCTTCATGAACTTCGCGTACCACTGGGCGTTCTCCAACCCGGTCCGCAAGGTGTACTACAACCTCACCATCACCGGGCTGTCCATCGCCGTCGCCTTCCTGATCGGCACCATCGAGCTGGTCGGGGTGCTGCACGAGCAGCTCGACCTGACCGACCCGGTCAGCGGCTGGATCTCCGGCATCAACCTCAACAACGTGGGCTTCGTCATCGTGGGCCTGTTCGTGGTGGTCTGGGCGGCCGCGCTGGCGTACTGGCGGCTGGCGAAGGTGGAGCAGCGCTGGCCGAAGGACTGACGCCGCCTCGCACGCGGGTACGGCCGAGGGCCGGACGGGACTCCCGTCCGGCCCTCGGCCGTACCCGGGCCGCCGCGCCAGGCCCCGCCACGGCCGGAAGGACCAGCCAGGGAGTGAAACACCTAGGACAAGATCGAGCCTGCCTACCGTCTTCGCCGGCCGCCAGAGTTGCTCTCGGAAGCGAGCGGGCGAGCGTGCTGACGCCGCCGACTCCCTCGATCCGAGTCGTACTGATCCAGCTGTTCCACAGGAGATGAACCCATGGCTTCAACCACCCTGTCCGGCACCCGCGTCGTCGTGATCGGCGGCAGCTCCGGCATCGGTCGCGCGGTGGCCCGCCAGGCCGCCGAGGCCGGCGCGCGGGTCGTCGTCGGCTCGCGCTCCGCCGAGAAGCTCGCCGCGACGGCCGAGGAGATCGACGGCATCACCACCGGCGTCATCGACGTGACCGACGAGGAGAGCGTGCGCGCCTTCTTCGCCGATCTCGGCGCCATCGACCACCTGGTGATCTGCCCCGGCGACATGGCCACCGGCTCGGTCTACGACGTGTCGATCGAGGCGGTGCGCCGATCGCTGGACACGAAGATCATCAGCCCGCTGCTCTGCGTCCGGCACGCCGGCCGCTCGATCGCGCCCACCGGTTCGATCGTGCTGCTCGCCGGTGCCGGCGGCTACAAGGCCTACCCGGACCTGAGTGCCACCGCCGCCGCCAACACCGGCGTCGGGGGCCTGGGCCGCTCGCTGGCGGTGGAGCTGGCCCCGATCCGGGTCAACGTGGTGGTGGCCGGGCTGATCGACACCCCGCTCTGGGACTCCGTCCCGGCCGAGGCCAAGGCCGGCCTCTTCGCGCAGACCGCCGCCGCCACCCCGGTCGGCCGGATCGGACAGCCCGACGATGTCGCGGGGACAGTGCTGCACCTGCTGGAGAACACCTTCACCACGGGCGCGCTGAGCTTCGTGGATGGTGGCGGCACGCTCTGACCCGACTGGTCACGGCAGCCCTCGCGAGCCCGGGGCAGCCTTCGCGGCCCGGGGTGGTGTCAGGTCAGGGCCGGCGCCGCCCCGTCGACCCGGGCCGGCGCCGCCCCGTCCACCCGGGCCCGCGCCGCCCCGTCCACCAGGGCGCGGAACCGGTCGGCCAGTGACGCGTCCCCCAGCGGCTGGTAGGCGATCAGGGTGGCGTCGGCGTCGGCCAGCCGCAGCTTGACGTAGCCCAACTCGATCCGCCCCAGCACGGGGTGATCGAAGACGTGGGCGGACGGGCTGCCCGGCACCAGGTCCATCCGCTGCCACAGCACCCGGAACTCCGCGCTCTCCGCGAGCAGGCGGTCCACCAGCTCGGTGTACTCCGCCCGGGCCAGCTGGTCGGCCGCCTGGGCGCGGAAGAGCGCGACCACGTGCTCGGCGGCCTGCGGCCAGTCCGGATACAGGTCGCGGAAGGCCGGGTCGAAGGTGATCAGCAGGTTGTTGCGACGCTCCGGCGCCAGGGCGCCGAAGCCCGGCAGCAGCACGCGGTAGCCCTCGTTCCAGGCCAGCACGTCGAACCGGTGGTTGGTGATGCAGGCGGGCAGCGGGTCCAACCCCGCCAGGAAGCTCAGGTACTGGGCGGAGACCGCCTCCGGCCCGCACGGTCGGGGCCCGCTCGGCGGCACCTCGCCGGCCAGCCGGAACAGGTGCTGGGTCTCGACGCCGTCCAGCTTGAGCACCCGGGCCAGGCTGGTCAGCACCTCCCGGGAGACCTTGATCCGGCGGGCCTGCTCCAGCCAGGTGTACCAACTGACGCTGACTCCGGCCAGCGCCGCCAGCTCCTCGCGGCGCAGCCCGGGCGTGCGGCGCCGACCGTTCGCGTACTGGACCCCGGCGGCCTCGGGGCTGACCCGCGCCCGCCGGCTGCGCAGGAAGGCACCCAGTTCCCGTCGTTGCTCGGCTGTCTCCACTGCTCGCGCGCCCCGTCCCCGTCCGTCGGCGTCCGTCGGCGCACCCAGGGCGCGCCGAGGCCTCGTTGATCTCCTGTCAGGCTACCCAACGGCCGCGGTCCGATGTCGGCGCGGGATCCCGGCCGTCAGCGCGGGAGTTCGATCCGGAACCGCAGCCGGCAGACCACCGCGTCGGTGTGCCGGCGGACCGCGCGGTCCAGCAGCACCCCGCGCTGGTTCTGCAGCAGCCGCTGCCAGGGGTGGGGCAGGTGCATCTCGGGGATCAGCACCACCAGCCGCTCGTGCTCCCCGGCCGCCGCCAGTTCGCGCAGGTGGTCCACGACGGGGCGGGTCAGCGAGCGCGAACGGCTGCTCAGCACGGTCAGCGGGACCTGCGGGTGCCACGCGTCCCAGGCCTGCCGCACGTGCGACTCGCTCGGTCCCTCGTCGTCGTCCGGGTGCACCACGGTCACCGCCCGCACCTCGTCGCCCAGCGAGAGCGCCGTCCCGATCGCCTCCTGGGTCAGCCGGTTGACCGCGCCGACCGGCACCACCACCAGCGAGCGCTCCTGCACCGGCGGTCCCGGCACCTCGCCGACCCGCAGGGCGCGCCCGATCCCGGCGTAGCTGCGGTGGACCGCCTCGAAGAGCAGTACCAGCACCGCCACCGCCAGGAAGACCAGCCAGCCGCCCTTGCCGAACTTCGCGATCAGCTCGACCACGGTGGCGGCCGCCGTCAGCACCGCGCCGATCCCGTTCAGCAGCGCCCGCCCGCGCCAGCCGGGCCCGCGTTGCTGCCGCCAGTGCCGCACCATGCCGACCTGGGAGATGGTGAAGCCGATGAAGACGCCGATCGCGAAGACCGGCACCAGCGCCTGGGTGTCGCCCTGCGCGCCGATCAGCAGCACCAGCGCCGCGCCGGAGAGCACCAGCACCCCGTGCCGGTAGACCTGCCGGTCCGCCCGCAGCGCGAAGACGTGCGGCACGTGGTGGTCGCGGGCCAGCAGCGAGGTGAGCACCGGCATCCCGCCGAACGAGGTGTTCGCCGCCAGCGCCAGCAGCGCCACGGTGGTGAACTGCACCACGTAGAAGGCCGCGTTGTCCCCGAATGCGGCCTCGGTGAGCTGGGCCAGCACGGTCTTGGTGCTGTTCGGCCCGACGTGGAAGTGGCCGATCAGCAGCGCCAGCCCGATCAGCATGCTGCCCAGCAGCCCGCCCAGCGCGAGTTCGGTGTGCTGCGCGCGGACCACCCGCGGCTTGCGGAAGGTCGGCACCGCGTTGGCGATCGCCTCCACCCCGGTCAGCGCCGCGCAACCGGAGGCGAAGGCCTTGAGCAGCAGCAGGAGGCTCACGGTCTCGGTCGCCGGCCCCACCGGGGTCGGCGCGGTGACCGGGTGGGAGCGCAGCAGGCCGACCACGATCACCGTGAAGACGGCCACCACGAAGACCACCGTCGGCAGGATCAGCACCTTGGCCGACTCGGCCACCCCGTAGAGGTTGGCCCCGGTGATCAGGGCCAGCACGGCCACGCAGATCACCACCCGGTCGCCGTAGAGCGAGGGGAAGGCGGAGGTCAGCGCGGCCACGCCGGCCGACACCGAGACCGCCACGTTCAGCACGTAGTCGATGATCAGCGAGGCCGCGGCGATCAGGCTGACCCGCCGGCCCAGGTGCGCCTTGGCCACCGCGTAGGCGCCGCCGCCGTTCGGGAACGCGGCGATCACCTGCCGGTAGGAGAAGGTGAGCGCGGCCAGCAGGACCACGATCGCCAGGGTCACCGGGAGCGTGAAGTCCAGCCCCCGGGCGCCCGCGGCGGCGAGCACCAGCACGATCGCCTCGGGCCCGTAGGCGACCGAGGCCAGCGCGTCGAGCGAGAGCGCGGCCAGGCCCTGTGGGACCGTCAGCCGGTCGCGTTCCGTGCCGACTGCCCGCATGGCCACCGCCTCGTGTCGTCGGCCTGGTCGTGCCCGGGCCGCCTGGTGCTGTCCGCCTCGCCCGGCTCGGTCCAGGTCCGTCCGGGAGTGTCCAGGGCGACGCTAGTGGCGGGTGGGCGCGCGCGGGGTCTCTGACGCGCGGTCAACCTTGGGTATTCAACCGGGCAGGGTGATCTGACGCAGAATTAGAGAAAGGGTACTGCTGACCTGCAAGGATGTGATTGCGACGTCATATCCGAGCAAGGATCAGGAGCACCCTTCTGGTGAGTGAGCGTACAGGGTGGGACCGGCGGCTGTCCGTGGCCGCCGACGGGAAGGGCCTGGTCGGGCATGCCGGGGTGGTGTTGCTGCACCAGGTCGCCGACCGGGTCGGACTGACCGACGCGCTGCGGCGGCTGTGCCCGGCGGGCGGTAGCGCGACCTGGCGCGACCGCGCGGATGTGCTGCTCGGGCTGGCGAGCGTGATCGTGCTTGGGGCGAAGAACCTGTCGGAGGCCGAACAGCTCCAGGTCCACCACACGGCCCTGCTGGGGGCCGCGGCCTCGGGCTCCACCGCGCACCGGACGCTGGCCGCGCTGGACGAGCCCGCTGTGAACCGGATCGCGAAGGCCCGCGCCCGAGTCCGCCGGCATGTCTGGTCGTTGCTGCATCTGCGGCCCGGCGGCTTCACCCGCCGTTCCACCACGGCGCGCGCAAGCTGCTGCTGCCGGCGTTCACCAAGACCGCCGTCGCCAGGCTGGAGCCGACCACGAGGGCGTACTGCCATTCCCTCATCGACGGCTTCAAGGGACGGGACGTCGTCGACGCGGCCGAGGAGTACGCGCAGCGGGTCCCCGAGCAGGTCATCGGTGACCTGCTCGGCATCCCGCAGGGCGACCGGAAGCTGTTCCGCGAGCTCATCTCGAACATCAACCGCGAGGACGCCCTCGATTCGCGGGACGAGCACGTCGAACAGCTGAGCAAGATGTTCGTCTTCCTGCTCGCGGAGATCAAGGAGCACGTCAAGAACCCGCGTGAGGACCTCATCACCTACCTCCTCAACGTGGAGCTCCGCGGCCGCAAGCTCGACCCGAACCACATCATCAGCATGATGCTGCTGCTCTTCGCGGCGGGCATCGGCACGACGACCAAGTCGATCGGCTCGTCGCTGTGGCACCTGGCCGGGAACCCGCAGGACCGCGAGCGCCTGGTCGCCGAGCCGGAGTTGCTGCCGACGGCGATGGAGGAGTTCCTCCGCGCCTTCGCGCCGGTCACCATGTCCCGCCTGGTGAAGGAGGACATGCACTGGCGTGGCGTCGACATGAAGGCCGACGACTGGGTGCTGCTGTCCTACCCGGCCGCGAACCGGGACCCGGCGCAGTTCGACCGGGCCGATGAGGTCGTCATCGACCGCGAGGGCAACCGGCACGCCGCGTTCGGCCCGCGCGGTGCGCGGCCGGGGTTCGGCGCAGTCGGCGCTACGCCGTGGGCGTGCTCCAGGCGCGCACCTGCTCGACGACAGCGGTGACGTGCTCGATGGGCGTGGTCTTGACGATGCCGTGCCCGAGGTTGAACACGAACGGCCCGCCGCTCAGGCCGCGCAGGATGCGCTCCGTCTCGGCGTGCAGCGCGGGGCCGCCGGCGATCAGCAGCTGGGGGTCGAGGTTGCCCTGCACGCAACGGCCCAGCCCGCGCTGGAGGGTGCGCGCGGCCCAGTCGAGGGGAACCGTGGAGTCCAGGCCGATGCAGTCGGCGCCGGTCGCCTCGGCAAAGCCGTTGTAGGAGAGCCCGGCGCCCCGGGGGAACGCGATGACGGGAACGTCCGGGTACTGCGCCTTCAGGGCGCTGATGATGGCGGCGATCGGCTTGACGCACCAGCGGTCGAAAAGGACATCCGGAAGTACCCCGGCCCAACTGTCGAACAACTGGACCGCTTCGGCACCCGCCTCGATCTGACGGCCGAGGAATTGGATGATGGCGGTCGTGAGCAGGTCCATCAGCGGCTGGAACCCGTCGGGGTCGCTCAGCGCCCACTGTTTGACGACGGAGTGCTCCGAGGCGGCGCCGCCGCGGCCTTCGACCATGTAAGTGGCAATGGTCCACGGTGCGCCGGCATAGCCGATCAGGGCCGTCTCGGCGGGCAGGGCGCGGGTCAGCTGACTGACCGTCTCGTAGATCGGGGCCAGTTCCTCGTGGAGGCGGGAGATGCTCAGGAATTCGGCGATGTCCGCCGTCGAACGGACGGGCGGCGTCAACACCGGCCCCTCGCCGACCCGGTAGTCCAGGGTCTGACCCAGTGCGGCGGCGACCTGCGGAAGGTCCGCGAACACGATGGCGGCGTCGAGCGGGAAGCGGCGCAGCGGCTGCAGGGTGACCTCGACGGCGTGCTCGGGCGTGGTGCAGAGCCCCACCATGCCCCCGGCCGCCTCCCGGACCTTGTGGTACTCCGGCAGGTAGCGTCCGGCCTGCCGCATCAGCCAGACCGGCGGCCGCTCGGTCCGCTCTCCCGCGAGTGCGCGCAGGAGCAGCTTCTTGGGCTGGACATTGCCGGACCCCGGCTTCGGACCGACTGCTTCCCGGATGCCGATGTCCACGCTGTTCCATCCTGTTGAATCGCCCCGGGTGTTCACGGGACTCAAGTAGAGACGTCGGACCCCTCGGAAGGGAGTCGCTGGCAGCGTAGCAGAGCCCAGTCGGCCGTTCCGGCAGGCGTTTGACGGTCAGTCAAGAGGTCGGTCGAGACCCCGGACGGGCCGTGCCCGGGATGGAAGTTCCAGTTACCCCGCAGTGGCGGATCGTAGGCGGAGCGCCATTTACGCGTCCGCCGGGCGCACGCGAACATGAGCGCCGTCGAGACGGCGATCGGAAGGATGACCGGATGAGCCTGGCGGGACGCGCGGAGGCGCCGATCGGTCGGACGGACCGTTTCTTCATCGGCGGGCAGTGGGTGGTGCCGTCGTCCGGTGCCATGATCGACGTGATCGACTCCGCGACCGAGGAGCTCTACTTCAGGGTCGCGCAGGCGCAGGCCGCCGACATGTCCAGGGCCGTCGCGGCGGCGCGGGAGGCCTTCGACGAAGGCCCCTGGCCGCGCCTGACGCCGGCCGAGCGGGCCGGGTACCTGCGGGCGACCGGTGCGGAACTCAGGCTCCGCGGCGAGGACATC
Organism: Kitasatospora sp. NBC_01287; assembly: GCF_026340565.1. Taxonomy (NCBI): domain Bacteria; kingdom Bacillati; phylum Actinomycetota; class Actinomycetes; order Kitasatosporales; family Streptomycetaceae; genus Kitasatospora; species Kitasatospora sp. NBC_01287. Next base: position 2,163,161 of record NZ_JAPEPB010000001.1, on the reverse strand, counting down.
GCCGAGATCTGGCCGCGCGAGTCCGGTGTCCTGCACACCTTCGCCGCGCACGCCGGCACGGGCGCGGAGGCCGCCTTCAAGCGGTACGCCGCGCCGGCCGGCACGTTCCCGTTCGAGGAGCCGGTCAAGCCGACGGCCGGCGGACAGTCCGGCATGATCGTCCGTGAGCCGGCCGGTGTGGTTGGTGCGATCATCCCGTGGAACGCCCCGTGGGGATGATCAGCAACAAGCTCGGCCCCGCGCTGCTCGCCGGGTGCACGGTGGTCCTGAAGTCGGCGACCGAGGCGCCGGGGGAGGGCTACCTGATCGCCGCGGCGGCCGGGCTGCCGCCCGGCGTGCTCAACGTCGTCACCGCGGACCGCGAGGTGTCCGAACTGCTGGTGCGCGACCCGCGGGTGGACAAGATCACGTTCACCGGGTCGACGGCCGCGGGACGGCGCATCGCCTCGATCTGCGGCGAGCGGGTGGCCCGCTGCACGCTGGAGCTCGGCGGCAAGTCCGCCGCCGTGATCCTCGACGACATGGACCTCGCCACGGCCGCGCGCAGCCTCGCCCAGGCCGCGTGCTTCCTCACCGAGCACGCGGAGCATCGACCCCGGCTTCCTCATCACGCCCGAGGACCGCGTCACGATGCGCGCGGCCCGGGACAGCTTCCACGAGTACCTCGGGGCACTGATTCCCAAGCGGCGCCACGAACCGGGCGACGACCTCGTTTCCGCCCTCGTCCACGTCCACGACGAGGACGGCACGCTGACCGAGCACGAGATCATCATCACCTGCCGACTGCTGCTCATCGCCGGCCACGAGACCACCCGCAGCCTCATCGGCGGGTCCGTCCTCGCCCTGCTCAGCCACCCCGCCCAGCTCGCCGCCCTGCGGGCCGACCCGGACCTGGTCGAGCGGTGCGTCGAAGAGGTCCTGCGCTACGACCCGCCCATCCAGCTCCTGGCCCGGTCCGCGCTGGAGGACACCACGGTCGGCGACACCACGGTTCCTGCCGGCGCGCGCGCCCTCATGCTGCTCAGCGCGGCCAACCGCGACGAGGCACTCGGCGAGGACCCGGAGGTCTTCGACTTCGTCCGCCCTGCCCGCCGGCACCTGTCGTTCGGCCACGGGATCCACTTCTGCCTGGGCGCCCCGCTGGGACGCGCCGAGGCCGCCACCTGCTGCCCGTCCTCGCCGAGTCCCGGATGACCGAGGAGCCCGTGTGGAAGCGCCACACCGTCCTGCGCGGTCTTGAGCACCTCCGGCTGACCACGTCGAACTGACGGCGGGTCAGCCAGGCGGCGGGCCGGTACCGGTCGGGCGGCGGAAACGGGCGGCTGGAGGGCCTCGCCGCTGCCGGCCGGCTCGGACGGCCGGCGCCTGGCGAGGGCCGGGATCGCGGCGGCGAACCGCCGGAGCGCGGCATCGAGGTCGGCCAGCGGCGCCGTCGCAGCGGGTTCCGGCAGCTCGGGCAGGGGGTCCGCCGGGGCCGACACTGCGCGGCGCAGCAGCCTGACGGTCTCGGCGGTGGCACTTTCGCGCGGGCCGGGCTCGCTCGCGGTCAGCGCGTGCACCGGGCCGCAGGTCGCGAGCAGCGCCTCGCCGGCGTCGGCCGGCGTGATCCCGTGCCCCGCGCCCAGCTTCCGAGTGGCCCTGCGGTACAGCCGGTGCGAACGGACGCTGGCGTTCAGGTTGGTGGCCGCGGCGTCGAACGCGGCGAGCGCCTTGGCGGTGGAGGCCCCGTCGCGGCGGGCATCGAGCAGCGAGGCGAGTTCGGAGGCCGAACAGCTCCAGGTCCACCACACGGCCCTGCTGGGGGCCGCGGCCTCGGGCTCCACCGCGCACCGGACGCTGGCCGCGCTGGACGAGCCCGCTGTGAGCTTCCACCCGCTCGCGTGCTGGTGCGCGAACACGCAGGAGTCGCTGTCGATGCTGCTGCGGCCGGGCAACGCCGGTTCCAACACCGTCGCCGACCACATCACCGTGCTCACCGCCGCGCTTCGCCAGATCCCGGGCTCGAGCGCCGCGAAGATCCTGGTGAGGATCGACGGCGCGGGTGCCACCCACGACCTCCTCGCGCACCTGGAGGTGCTGAACACCGCCCGGCGCACCGTGCGCTACCTGGTCGGCTGGACGATCACCGAGGACGACGAGAAGGCGATCGCGAAGCTGCCGGAGCGGGCGTGGGAGGCCTCGCTGCGGCAGAGCGGGGAGGTTCAGGAGGGCTACAGCGTCGCAGAGTTGACCGGCCTGAACACCCGGCCCGGCTGGCCCGTCGGTATGCGGCTGCTCGTGCGCCGGGTCCGGCCCGCCGGGCGGCACCTGAAGAAGCTGACGGACTTCGAGAAGCGGACCGGCTGGAAGTACTCGGTGATCGCCACGAACGTCCGGCACATGTGGGGGATCGCCGGCTCGCACCAGCCGCAGTGGCTCGACACGCTCGCCCGCGCTCACGCCGTCGTGGAGGACCGGGTGAGAGTCGACAAGGCGATGGGGCTGCGGAACCTCCCCAGCAAGTCGTGGGAGATCAACCGCGGATGGATGCTCGCCGCGAACCTCGGGCACGACCTGGACTGCTGGGTCCGCCTGCTCGCTCTGCACGACCAGGGCGACCTGGAGCGGGCCGAGCCCGACACCATGCGCTACCGGCCATGTCGGAACAAAGCCGTGAATAGTTCTACATCGAATAATTCGGGCGAAGGGCATGGTCGGCCTTGGCGGCTCATGAAGATATGGAACATGATCATCCTGTTCCGATGGTGGGCAAGGGCACTTTCTGCCAGGTTGGTCGACTTTTCGGCCATACCAAGAAGTCGTCTACCAACTTTCTTTTCCGGCCCGTAGCCTTCTGTCCGACCGCCGATCGCCGATCGGCGAATCCGGCGTCGGCACATCCGGAAGGAATGGCAGGGGCGGATTCGCCATGCTTTTTTGCGCGGTCGAAGAAATCAGCCGCGAGTTCTGGAAAGTTGGAGGAGAACACCGATGTCCGCACCGAATCATTTGCGCAGGATCCCCGCGCTGGCCTCACTGGCCACCCTGCTGCTCGGGCTACTGGGAACCGGCACCGCACAGGCCGCGCCATCGCTGGTCCAGGAGCACGCCGGCGTCGGCTGCAGCGTGCCCTTCACCGTGAAGACCCCGACCGACGCCGCCCAGTCCGATCCGAGCAGACTCGCGGCGGCCCTGGGGCTTCCGGGCTCCAGCCAGGTCATCGCGAAGGCGGTCGACCGGCATGTCACCTGGCTGAGCTCGATATCCTGCAAGCCGCGCCCTGACCGTACGCGCCGCCCGTCCACCACGGGCACACCGGTGGCGGCCAACGGGTCATCGATCAACTGGTCCGGCTACATCGCCTACAACGCGTCGTCGCCGACCTACGTCCAGTCGGAATGGACGGTGCCGGCGATCAGCACCGCGGATCCGACGGTGGGCAACACGAACTCCTCCATCTGGCCGGGCATCGGCGGCTGGGACGGGGTGTCCGGCGAGCTGCTCCAGGACGGGACCGAGCAGGACGCCACCTGCGCCCTCCTGCTGGGCAGCCTGTGCACGGAGCACACCACCAGTACGTATTTCTGGCTGGAGGACTACCCGGCCGAGCCGGAGCAGGAAATCACCAATCTGGTTCCCAAGGCCGGCGATTCCGTCGCCGCTGTGACGAGCTACTCATCGGGCACTGTCAGCTTCACGCTCTGCGACTTCACCGCGAATCAGTGCGTCCAGGGAAGCCAGGCCGCGAAAGCCCCCGGAAATTCGGCGGAATGGATCGTCGAGCGCCCGTCGGTGAACGGTCGGATCTCTGCGCTGAGTGATTTCGGGACGGCCACGCTGACCGACAACGTGTTCAACGATGCGAACCGGTACGAGCAACTCCCGCAGGACAGCAACGCGTCAGCCTTCGACATGTTCAACAGCAGTGGCAACCAGCTCGACGCCACCGGTTCCCTCGGATCCGACGGTACGACCTTCTCCGTCAATTGGGAACGCTCGTCCTGACCGCATCCGGCGGTAGGCGCACCTGAACGATCGCGGCCCGTCCGTCGGCGCGGGTCAGGGTGAGAGTGAAATCGGCTGACCGCGGCTTGATCACCACCGCGGCCACCTTGCCGTCCGCGGCGGTCGCGTCCTTCACGACGTCGACCGCCGCGGCCGGCTGGTAGGCGACCGTGACCCCGGTCCGGCAGTCGGCGCTGACCTTCAGGAACAGATCGCCGAGGGATCCCCAGGTCACGGTCCCGCCCTTCGACACGTCCTCGACCACGGCTCCCGCGGCCGAGTTCCGCAGGGTCTGCCCGCAGATCACGGTCGGTGGAGCCCCGCTGCTGACCTCCGCCCGCTGGCTGCCGCACCCCGCGCACAGCAGGAGTGCTCCGGCCGCGAGGGGAACCGCCGGACGCAGGAGCGCGCCGAGGGGCTTCGCGCGTCGAACTGCTCGATTCACAGGCATATCCGATTCTGTATCAGCCCCGGGAGGTATGGCCACCGCGATGATGCGAGCGCCGGGCCGTCCGGTGGCCGGGCGTCGGCGCCGTGGCGGTAGCGTTAGCGCTAGCGGTGGACGTGGCGGTGGACGTGGCGGTGGGTCGGTGGAGGTGGCGAACTGTCACCTTCGATCTACGGCAGGCGCGGTCGGCCGGGGAGCGGGCCGACCAGGCCGCGGGACCGGAGCACGGGGCGCACGCCCTCGCCGAACCAGTAGGCCTCCTCCAGGTGCGGGTAGCCGGAGAGGACGAAGTGGTCCACGCCCAGCGCGTGGTACTCCTCGATCCGGTCGGCCACCTCCTCGTGGCTGCCGACCAGCGCGGTGCCCGCGCCGCCCCGGACCAGGCCCACGCCCGCCCAGAGGTTCGGATAGATCTCCAGCTTCTCGCGCGAGCCCTGGTGCAGCGCCAGCATCCGCTGCTGGCCGACCGATTCGCTCTTCCCCAGCTGCTCCTGGGCCAGCGCGACCTCCGCCTCGCCGATGTCGTCCAGCAGCCGGTCGGCCTCGCGCCAGGCCTGCCGTGCGGAGTCGCGCGAGATGGTGTGCAGCCGGATGCCGAAGCGGATCCGGCGCCCCTCGGCCTCCGCGAGGCCGCGGATCCAGTCGATCTTCTCCTTGACCTGGGCGGGCGGTTCGCCCCAGGTCAGGTAGACGTCGGCGTGCCGGGCGGCGACCGGTCCGGCGGCGGGGGAGGAGCCGCCGAAGAAGATCGGCGGGGTCGGGGCCGGCGGTACCGGCACGTGCGCCCCGGCGACCTGGTAGTGCGCACCCTCGAAGTCGAAGGGCGTGCCGGTCCAGGCGCCGCGCACCACGCGGAGGAACTCGTCGGTGCGGCCGTAGCGGCTGTCGTGGTCCAGGTGGTCGCCGAACCTGGCCTGCTCGGTCGAGTCGCCGCCGGTCACCACGTTGAGCAGCAGCCGTCCGCCGGTGGCGCGCTGGTAGGTGGCGGCCATCTGCGCGGCGAGCGTCGGCGAGATCACCCCGGGGCGGAAGGCCACCAGGAACTTCAACCGCTCGGTCTCGCGCGCCAGGAAGGCGGTGGTCAGCCAGGCGTCCTCGCACCAGGTGCCGGTGGGGGTGAGCACCGCCTCGAAGCCGAGCCGGTCGGCGGCCCTGGCGATCTGGGCCAGGTAGTCGATGTCCGGCGGGCGGATCGCGGCGGCGGCCCGGCCGACCGGTGCCCGGCCGGCCCGCTCGGTGAGGTTGCTGGCGTAGGTGTGGCGGTCCACCAGGCCGCGGCCGTCCCCGCCGGTGGGCAGGAACCAGTGCAGGTGCAGGGACATCGGAGGGCTCCTCGGGTATCGGGGTCGGCCGGGGGAGGGGCGGGGGCGGGGCGGGGGCTGCCGCGGAAGGGCGCCTGAGTGGGCCGGGCAAGGCCGGGCAAGGCCGGGCAAGGCCGGGCAAGGCCGGGCAAGGCTGAGCAGGGCGGGGCGGGCGGCGCGGGGCGGCGCGGCGCGGATCGCGCCAGGGCAGGCCGAGGCGGTGGCGGCGCGGGGCGGAGCGGGCGCGGACCAGCGGCCGAGTGCGGCCGGTCACGTCGGGAGGGGCGTCCTCAGCAGGGGCGACAGGCAGCGGAGCAGACGCGCTGCAGGTCGATGTGACCGCGCTTCGTCAGGGCGATGAGGTGCTGCTGCATGCCCCGGAAGCTAGCCCGGCGCGGACGGCGGCGTCAACCACGCCCGCATGGTGAACCAGGTACCGCGTGCGGGGACCGGGACGGTGGGGCGCCGAACAGCGCGCGGGTGGCGCTCTGTTCGGCGCCCGCTCGCTGCCCGTTCGGCGCCCTTCGAGCCTCCGGAGCTTCCTTGCCCGCCTGTTCGACGCCCCGTTAGGCTGCGAAGCATGGACATCGTGATCCCGCTCTTCGAGCGGTTCGAGCCGCTGGACGCCATCGGACCGTACGAGATCCTGGCCCATGTGCCCGGTGCGAAGGTCCGTTTCGTCGCGCCCGAACCCGGGCGGATCACCGATGTGCTGGGCTCGCTGACGGTCGACGTTCCGACGCGGTACTCCGAGGTCGAGGCGTGTGACGTCCTGCTGGTGCCCGGCGGAGGTGGTGTCCGGGACCTGCTGGACGACCAGCGCTTCCTGGACTGGCTGTGCCAGCTGCACACGACCACCCGGTTCACCACCTCGGTCTGCACCGGCGGGCTGCTGCTGGCGGCGGCGGGGCTGCTCGACGGGCTCACCGCGGCCACCCACTGGGGCACCGCCGAGGAGATCGAGGGCTACGGCGCCGCCTACACGCCCGAGCGGGTCGTCCGGCACGGGCGGATCATCACCTCGGCGGGGGTCTCCTCGGGCATCGACATGGCGCTCCGGCTCGCCGCCCTGCTGGCCGACGAGACCACGGCGCAGGCGATCCAGCTCTACACCGAGTACGACCCGCAACCCCCGTTCGACAGCGGCTCGGTGGCCAAGGCCTCGCCCGCGGTGCTGGAGCGGGCCCGCACGCTGGGCTGATCGTCAGGGCACCGCGGCCCGAGCACCGGCCGTGAGCGGAACCGCTGGCGAACTCCGGCCGGTCGGCCCGATGATGGCCCGATGACTACGCAGCACGCTTCCTCGCCGGCCCTACCCCCCGCCGTCGACGCTCCGGCCCTGCTCGCCCTGGCCGAGGGCCACCACGCCCGCGCCGCCCGGACCTTCGCCACCCGCGAAGCCGGCGGCCACCTGCTGAAGGTCTACGCGATCGAGGCCCCCGACCGCACGCTGACGGACGGTGAGTTGACCGCCCTGGTCGACCTGGCCGGCGCCCACCTGGCCGGGGCCACCGCGCGCGGCTCGCTCGGCCTCGCCGTGCTGATCGTGCACGCGGGCGCCGACGGCGACTACGTCCTGGTGCACAACTGGATCGAGGGCTACATGTCCGACCTCGCCATCTTCACCGGCCCGGCCGGCAAGCCCGAGCAACTGCGCCCGGGCCGGGCCGGCTTGGCCCCCTGCGTCTGGGAGGCGGCGGTGCTGGCCCACGAGCGGGAGGCGTTCGTCCGGCATCTCCTGGACGGCGCCGGGGAGTTGGCGCAGCGCCTGGACGCCTGGGGGAGTGACGTGCTGGCGGGCGCCATTCGCTGACGAGGCCCGGGGAACGCCAGGGTGGCTACCGCAGGGTCCTCACCCTGACCTTCACCCGGCTGCCCCTGGCCGAGGCGGCCCTCACGGCCCTCACTCGTAGGCGATCTCCCGGACGGGCGTGCCCAGTTGCGCGGCAACGCGCGCGGTCAGGAGCGGCTCGTTACGCGCGCGGTGACGCCTGCCGGCTGTCGTAGTGCTCCTGGGCGGCGAGGAGCTCCTCCCCGTGCCGGCCGAACCACTGGATGAGTCCGGTGAGCGGCCCGGCCAGGCTGACGCCGAGTTCCGTCAGGTTGTAGGTGACCTGGGGCGGGTTGGTGGGTGCGACATGGCGGTCGACGAGCCCGGCCCGGGCCAGTGCCTTGAGGTTCTGCGACAGCATCTTCTGGCTGATGCCACCGACTCGTTGGTGCAGCTGTGCGAAGCGGTGCGGGCCGGCGATGAGGGCCGAGATGATCAGTGTCGCCCAGCGGCTCGTCGTCTGGTCCATGATCGGCCTGAGCGCGCACTTGTTGTCGAAGGTGTCGTGGGCCAGGAGTCGGGCGGCCGTCGCGACCTGCTGAGTTTCCATCACGGCATGAGCTTACAAAAAAGTAGGTACTTCCCAGTAGTAATGGACTTTCCTACGGTGACTTCCGCAAGCACCAACGTTCGAGGAGTCACTGTGAGCAGCAGCAGCACACGTACGGCGATCGTCACGGGCGCGTCAAAGGGCCTCGGTGCGGGGATCGCCAAGGCGCTGGCCGGGACCGGCGCGGCCGTCGTGGTGAACTACCGGGAGGATGCGAAGGGCGCCGAGCGGGTCGTCGCGGGCATCACCGCCAAGGGCGGCCGGGCGATCGCGGTCCGGGCGGACGTGGCCCGCGGCGACGACGTGCGCCATCTCTTCGATCGCGCGCGCGAGGAGTACGGACCGGTCGACGTGCTCGTGAACAACGCGGCCGTCGTCGCCTTCGCGCCGCTGTCGGGCATCACCGAAGAGGAGTTCCAGCGCGAGATGACCACGAACCTGCTGGGTACGATCCTCACCACGCAGGCCCTGGCCGCACAGGACGACATCGACACCGCGTCGATCATCAACGTCTCGACGGCCGGCACGCTCACCCACCCCCCGTACGCCTCGCTCTATGTCGCGTCCAAGAGCGCTGTCAACGCGTTCACCATCGTGGCGGCCAAGGAACTGGGCCCGCGCGGCATCCGGGTCAACGCGATCATGCCCGGACCGTCGGACACCGAGGGCACCAGGGCCATGGGATTCCCCGGCTCGGCTCAGGAAGCAGAGGCGATCGCCGGCACCCCGCTGGGCCGTACGGGCACCCCGGACGACTACGGCCCGCTGGTGGCCTTCCTGGCTTCCGACGACGCGCGCTGGATCACCGGGGATGTCATCCTCGCTTCCGGCGGCATGCGCTGACGCTCCGTGACGCTCGGGCACGCCTGCTCCCCGGCCGGCTCCCCCCGGATTCCAGGGGGCCGGTCATCCGTGGTCAGCCTCGACGCTTCTCGCGCTCGTCGGCGACCGTGTCGCCGAAGGGAGTGAAGCCGATTCCCGCGCCGAGGAAGCCGTCCCCGCAGCGGAAGGCGAGCAGGCGGGCCGATGGCGCGTCCCCCGCCACACCGAAGTGGAGGAGCGCGAGTGGGGCGGCGAGGTCGGCGGAGGCGTAGCCGAGTGTCTTGGGCATGCGCGGGTCCGGGTCGCCGAAGGCGACGGAGGGCCGGCCGTGGGCTTCGAGGACATCGTCCAGCGTCCGGTCGCTCGCTTCCCACTTCTCAGGGTTGTCGACCAGGCGGGCGTAGTCCTGAGCCGGCAGCATCCGTTCGAGGCGGAGCCAACCGCGTTCGTGGCCTGCCGCGCCGTACTCCGCGGCCACCACGTGGATCTCCGGCTCGGGAAACGAGTATCGGACCAGTGCCGCCATGTTCAGGCGGGCGTTGTCGTCCACGATCCAGCGTGTGCCCGCCGCTGCGGCCTCGCCGGTGGCAAGGGCATCGAGGAGGAGCGGCAGGCCCGCAACGCCGCCGTGAGCGTCGGGGTACCGCACGGCGGCGTTGAACCGGTCGAGCAGCCGGGCGCGATCGGTTTCGACGACCGGGGCCGGACGGCGGACGGTGCGGGGGAGGGCCCGTAGCGACAGCATGCCGACCACCATGAGCCCTTCGCCGCTCGGTGTCCACCTCCCGGCCTGGTCGCCGGTGTTCACCACGGGAGCCTCCCCGTGCTCCTCCGGCCCGTGAGCCACCGGCGGGCGTGCCGATACGGCCCGGTACCCTCCCGCTATGAGCGAGACCGGCGGGACCGTGGACATCCCGGAGTACCTGGACACCGAGCTGGCCGCGGGCGAGGAACTCGCCCGTGAACCGGCCTTCTGGCTCGCCCACCTGTTGGTGACGATGGGCGACCCCTCCGCCGAGGCGGACGAGTACGACATCCCCCCGGCGGTCTTCGAGGCGATGGTGGAGCGCCTCAGCGATGCCGAGCGGCCGTGGCCCGTGTTCCGGGTGCCCTTCGGCGGCGGACACACGGCCTTCGCCGTCTACGCCAACTTCGAGGACGAGAACACCGTCGAGTTCGCCGTTCGCCACCCGGCATGGGGCCGCCTCGGGCATCTGGGGCAGTGCGGCCCCGAGTGGGCCGGCCCCGGCCTGTCCTGGGCGGAGTTGACCACCATCGCCGCGAGCGTGCCGCCGGACGTCCTGGACGCGCCGGACGCGCCGGACGTGCCGGATGCGCCGAACCGTGAGGGCCTCGTCGATCCGGCGCAGCGCCTGCTGCTCCTGCTGCCCATGCTCGGGGACGACGCCACGCCTGAGGAGGCATGGGGTGTCGTGGCGCGAGCCCTCGTCCGCTGCGGAATAGCAGCGGAGGTGGCCCCCCGGTTCGCGCGGGAACTGCTCGGAACCGACGCGGATGACCGGATCGCGGAACCGTCCTGGACGGTGTCCGAGGCCGGCCCGGTGCCTGTCTGCTCCTCCCGCCACAGCCCGCGCCAGGTCCCGCTCGCCCTTGGGATCGCCCTCGACCAGGCCCAGTCCCTGGCCGACGCGCTCCGCGGCGGGGGCCGGCCGGTACTGATCTGACCTCCTCGCCCGTTCCTGGCAGGCGCCTCACGGCGAGCTGCGGCCAAGGAGGTTGGGGCCGTGGTGCGGGGCGGTCGCGGTGATGCGGGTGTGGAGGGCGTGCATCGCGGTGAGGGTGGCGTCGAGTTCGGCGGGGGTGGCAGCGGTGCCCGTGGTGACCTGGTGGTCGAGCCGGCGGCCGAGCGCGCGCAGGTCGGCGGTGGTTTCGGGGATGGGGGTTTCGGGGGCGGGGGTGCGGTCGGGGGCGGGAGTTGGGGTGGTGGTCATGGTGGTGGGTTCCTCGGTTCGGTCCGACTCAGGGTGGGCCGCTGTGGCGGGCGGCGCGCAGGCGGGCGCGGTGGACGTAGCGGGTGGCGCGTTCGAAGCCGTCCACGCAGTAGGGCAGGGTGACTTGACCGGTGTCGGTGGCGATCAGGGGGCCCGGGGCGATCAGGGTCTGGCGGTCGCAGCAGGCGCACCAGCCGAAGCGCCACTGGTGGCGGGGCGGTAGCGGTACGGGCCCGGTGGCGGCGGGCCAGGGGGTGCTCATCGCGGGGTGCGGGTGGGCCGCAAGTCGGTTGCGGGGCCGAGGGGTTGGATCTCGCTGGCCGGGGTCTCCCACTCGCAGCCGCCGCCGGGCGGGCGCAGGTAGACGGTGGGGTGCTTGGCGTAGCCGGGGCCCATGTAGTGACCGGTGAGGCCGTGCTTCTCGTCGCGGACGAGCTCGTTGGGCTGCGGGGTGTAGAGCGTGGGCGGGGGTGTCTTACGGGCAGGCATCGTCGTCCCTCTCTGTAGTGAAACCACTACCAAGAGCGCTCACTGTGCTCTACGCTGGGGAACTGTTCAACTTGTCCTGGTACCAGGTGGAATGGGGCATGATCCATGAACCGCAAGAAGCTTGACCCCAAGTCGTCTCCCCGTGCGGCCTTCGGTTCGCAGCTCCGCATCTCAAGGGAGGCGCGCGGCTGGTCCCAGATCATCCTGGGCGAACGCATGGGCTACTCGGACAGCTACATCTCCGCTGTGGAAACAGGCAAGAAATCCACTTCGCGCAAGTTCGCAAGGTCGGCCGACGCCGCCCTCGGCACCGGCCAGACACTCGAACTGATGTGGGTGGGCGGGCGCCGCAAGGGATTCCTCGAAGGCTTCCCCGAGCACGCGGCGCAGGAGGTGCGGGCGAGCGAGATCAGGATCTTCGAGCCCAACATGATCCCGGGACTGCTCCAAACCCCGGCGTACGCCGCCGCTCTGGAGATCGCGGCAGTTCAGCGCGGCAGCGTCACCCAGGAACAGGCGGACGAGCGACTGAAGTTCCTCGCCACCCGGCAGAAGATCCTCCGGCGGGCGCAGCCCCCGCTCTACCACGCGGTGCTGGACGAGAGCTGCATCCGGCGGCCGGTCGGCGGCCCGGACGTGATGCGCGCGCAGCTGGACTTCCTGTGCGAGATGGCGTCCCAGCCCCATGTGATCATCCAGATCGCGCCGTTCAGCCTGGCCGAGCACGTCCCGTTCCGTGGGTTCATGACCCTGCTGACCTTCGCCGATCGGTCGGTCGTCGGCTATGCCGAATCGGTGGAGCAGGGCTTTGTCGTGCGCGGGGACGAGACGGTCAGGGCGTGGGAGAGGGCCTACGATGAGTTGCAGGTGGGAGCCCTGTCGAAGACGGCTTCCCTTGAACTGATCCGTAGGGTCAGAGAGGAGCTGCTCCCATGAACACCCCTGTCGACTTGTCCGGCGCGTCCTGGTTCAAGTCCAGCTACAGCGGCAACGGCGGATCGTGTGTCGAGGTCGCTCCGAACTTCCCCGGTGTCGTCCCGGTCCGTGACTCCAAGGATCCGGGCGGTCCGGCTCTCGTCTTCACCGCCGAGGCGTGGCAGGCGTTCGCCCGCGGCACGGCCGCTGGCGCGTTCGGCGCCGTCTGAACGCGCTCGCAGCCGCTGCCGGCCCCGTCGCTCCCTCGCGGAGTGGCGGGGCCTCGCCGTGTCCAACGTTACTTGACGACCTGTCACCGGCCATGCGCCGAGCGTACGATCGGTCCATGACTCTCGATCTCTTCGGCGCGTCCTGGTTCAAGTCCAGCTACAGCGACAACGGTGGCTCGTGTGTCGAGGTCGCCCCGGACTTCCCCGGTGTCGTCCCGGTTCGCGACTCCAAGGACCCGGGCGGTCCGGCTCTCGTCTTCACCGCCGAGGCGTGGCAGGCGTTCGCCCGCGGCACGGCCGCTGGCGCGTTCGGCGCCGTCTGAACGCGCTCGCAGCCGCTGCCGGCCCCGTCGCTCCCTTGCGGAGTGGCGGGGCCTCGCCGTGTCCGGCTTCGCCTGACGACCTGTCACCGGCCATGCGCTGAGCGTACGATCGGTCCATGACTCTCGATCTCTTCGGCGCGTCCTGGTTCAAGTCCAGCTACAGCGACAACGGCGGCACGTGCGTCGAGGTCGCCCCGGACTTCCCCGGTGTCGTCCCGGTCCGTGACTCCAAGGATCCGAGCGGTCCCGCTCTCGTCTTCACCGCCGAGGCCTGGCAGGCGTTCGCCCGCGGCACGGCCGCTGGCGCGTTCGGCGCCGTCTGAACGCGCAGGCGCCTGGTGCGATGCGCCGTGGTGAACCGGTCTGCACCCTCTGCCGGGCCCAGGCGACGGACTGCCGTGCCGGACAGTGCTGTTCCGCGCACGGTTGGCCTGGTCGAGGCTCCGGGCGGTGATCCCGGTCCGGGACCGGACGCTGCCGACGCTGACCTCGCGCATCGACGCAACGCTGACGGGGTCGATACACGGTCCGCTACGGTGTGGGAACCTTCTGTGATCAGGTGTGTCATGGGAGAACGCAAGGATGTTGAACAGCGACTCCCGAAAGGTGAGAAGTGTCAGCCGACATCGACATCGACCCCGACGCCGTCATACGCGTCGCCGCATCCATGCAGGACACCAGCGCCAACAGCCGAAAGCAGTTCATGCTCGATGACGCGCAGGCGGCCGGCGAGGCGCACCCGCGCTGGCTGGCGTCGGCGGCCGGCTCTCAGTGCGTCACGGCCTGGCGGGACCGGCTGCACACCGAGGCTGATGAGGTCGAGGCAGCGGCCGAGGCGCTCAAGGCGTCGGCGAACAACTACGTCACCACGGACGGTGTGACGGCGGCGGCGTTGTCCGGCGACGCCCAGTGGCTGCAGGGGGCCTGATGCTGACGCTCGACGACCTCGACCGCGCCCAGCCCCAGTTGTGGCAGCAGGCCGGCGACGACGCCGCGACCACGGCCACCCACTGCGAGAACGTGGCCTCCGTCGCCCGTGACGAGGTGGCCCACACGCTTGCCAGCGCATGGGCCAGCCCGACCGGCGTCACGGCCCGTACGCGGTTCGCCCAGCACGCGGACTCCTACCAGGCCGCCGCGCTCACGATGCGCGCACTCGCCGGGACATACGACCGCCTCGCCACCGCGGTTGCCGATGCCCAGCGGACTCTGTGCAGCGCCCTCGACTTCGCCGCCAGCCACCAGCTGAAGGTCAACCAGGACGGGAGCTGCTACATCGATCCCGCCGCCGCCGCCGCCACCGCCACCGCCACCACCGACCAGGCCGGTACAGCGGGCCAGGAAGACCAGATCCGGCAGGCACAGTCCCTCATCACGGGCGCTCTACGCGACGCCACTGCCGCGGACACCGCGGCGGCCGAGGAACTGCGAACCCTGGCCCAGCTCGCCGCTGTCACCAGCCCGCAGACCGTTCAGAGCGTGCTCGTCAACAACGGCAACAACGCGCTGGCAGTCGCCATGCGGCTGCAGAGCGACCCGACCAGCGTGCACCCGGTCAACGTCCCGCCGGAGCTGATCGCGGCGGCCGACAAGGCCTCCGCCGAGACCGGCATCAGCAAGGATCTGCTGCTCGCCATCATGTGGCAGGAGCAGCAGTGGTACCAGAACCAGGACCCCGGCCTCGACGGTCCGCTCACCGCTGCCGGGCGCCTGTCGGATTGGACGGCGGAGGAGAGCCTCAAGCCTGACAAGTCCCTGGGTATCACGCACATGAAACTGGCCACGGCCCGCACCGTCATCTACAACAACCCGGATGCCTTCCCTGGCCTTGCGGGCGCGAGCGACGCCCAGCTCGCGAAGTTCATCGAGGAGAATCCCGACCAGGACGTCCGGCTCAGCGCCTACTACCTCCAGCGGCTCAAGCAGAATCCGCAGGGGGCCACCACTGACAAGCAGTTGTTCCTACTCTACGCCGCCGACACTCCCCAAGTCCGGAACTCCAACGCCGAGTACGGCGATGACGGCTCGCACCGAGGCGGCGCCATCAAGCACCGCTCGGACAACTGGGACAATCTCCAGCAGTCCCTCGAGGACGCCGACGCCTGGAACAACTTCTCCGAGGACGAACGCCGCCAAGCCCTGGCCCAGCTCGCCGCCCAGACACCGAGCGACCGGACTGTCAACCTGAACCCGGTTTACGCCAGCCCGGGCGTCAGCACCAGCGTGCCCGGCACGGCCCCGCTACCACCGAACCAGCCCCGGCCTCCGGTCCTACCGCCGCCAGGAACCCCGGCCCCGCCCCGCCCCGGGCCGCCGGCGCCCAGCCCCGGCCCGTCTCCCACTCCTCCGGCGGGCTGAGCCTGATGCGCCACCGCTTCGCCCTCGCGCTCGTCGCCGTACTCTCCGCCGCTGCCCTGGCCTCCTGCAGCGGCGGACCGCCGCCGCAGGTCCCTATGCCTTCCGAGGTGCCGACCGCCCCGCGGTACGCCGCCGCCTCCGACATCGTCGACACGCTGGCGAAGGCGGGTATCCCGTGCACGGTGACCATCAGCATCGTCCCATTGGGAGGCGGCTCCGACATCACCTGCACCGCCACTGTGGACGGCCCGAGCTTCGACCTCGAGATCAAGGACTTCGACAGCGGCCGATACTCCCGTGACGACATCGGCAACTCCATCGCCTCACGACGGACAGACCACCAGACCATCGTCGCCGCCGCCAACTGGTACATCAACGTCGTCAATCCCACCTACGCACCTCAGATCGCGAAGGCCCTTGGTGGTGTCGTGCTGCCGGGTGACGAACTCAAGATCCCCGACTACCCGCTCCCCTCGATCCCACCGACGCCCAGGTACGACACCGTTCAGCAACTCGCCGCAGCTCTGGACGGCGTGGTCGGCTGCCAGGACCAGAAGCCCGGTGGCAACGGCTCCCTCACCTGCGAGACCGGCAGCAGGGTCGGCCACACTCCCAACTGCGCGAACCTCCAGCTCTACGCCGGCGACGCCGAACGTGACAAGGCCCTGCGCACGGCCATCGCCTACCGCGGTGTCCCGGCCTACCTGGCCACGGCCGCGAACTGGTCGGTCAACCTGTGCGACTACGGGCTCGCCGACCAGGTCGCGAAGGCGCTCCAGGGAGTCGTCGTCAGCTACGACGGGCAGTGAAGCATCGCGGCGGGCCCGGTGTGAGGGGATCCGGAAGGACCGGATCTCCAGCCAACTGTCCGGTGCCGCGCCCTTCTCTGAACTACGCCGTTGTGAGGGTGTGTTGAGTTCAGATTGCGTCCCGCGGGTTCGTGGCCTATCTGACAGCACGGCTGCTGTCCGACGCGGGGGACCGCTTCCGCCTCATCACGCTGACGCTGTGGGTGTTCGTCGACTCCGACGAGAGCGCCCTCGCCCGGGTGCTACTGCTCCTGGTCGGCACGCTGCCGCCGCTCCTGCTGGGGACGTTCTCCGGGGTGCTGGCGCGGTGGGCCTGGCCTCGGTCATCGCCGTCTTCTTCGCCAGTTCCTCCTTCGCCATCGTCCCCCGGCTGGTCGACAAGGAGCGGCTTCCGCGCGCCAATGGTGTTCTGGAGACGGCCGGTTGGATGGTGGCGGCGGCGGCGCCGGCACTCGCCGGGATGGCTTTCGTAGGCGTGGGGCCGAGCCTGGCCTTCGCTCAGGTCGACTCCCCGTCGCCGTACGTGCCGTCCCAGTCGGCCCACAGCTGGGCCTCCGTGCGGTTCGCGGCGTGGCTGAGTGCCGACAGCACGGCTGCCAGGGCTCGGAACACCCGCAGTGAGGAACCGATCTCGCCGGACACCGCGGCGCTGATCCGCAGCGTCGCGTAGCCGCGCGTGACCACGTCGGCGATGCCGCGCTGCCACCGCGGTTCGAGGTGCCCGAGACGGAGCCGGTCACCGGGCACTGGTGGGAGGACTTCGCCGGGCCGGCTCGGCATCGGGTCGAACCGAGCGCCGGGTTCTGCCTTCGGGTGGCCGAAGGAGGCGGCGAGCAGGCCGTACGAGTCCGGCTCTCCAAGGCGGCCGCGGTACTCGATTCCGGTGCTGCCGGGACCGAGACCCACCGGGCCGGCCTCGCCCGTCCAGACCGTCAGCTGTTCGACCCCTCCGCGTCGGAGCACGCGGGGACTCATCCGATCCTCCCGGCCGGCGGCACTGTGACTCATCTTCCCAGAGTGCCCGAACAGCCCCCGGATGTCCGTGAGGCACGGATCGCCAGGCGTCACTCGCCGGTGACGGGCCGTCCGGACATCGATGGGCGGCACGTGTTCGCGGAGCGGCCGACGGATGGGCTTCCGGGACGCCTGGGCGACCGCTGACACGTCTGACATGTCTAGGGGGGTTGACGCATGCGATAACCCCCCTATGGTTGACGCATGCGACAACCCATCCCGAGGGACACCATGGGCCCCACCCCGCCGAGCAATCCCGGCGGCCGGCCCGAAGTCGGCCCCAAGATCGATGTTCGCCTCCCGCCCGATACCCTCCGGCGTCTCGACGACCGGGCCGAAGCCGCCCGCAAGTCCCGCGCCGAGACCATTCGCACCCTCATCGACGACGGCCTCGAACACCCCCGCACCCTCGCGGAGCTCGCCGCCGAACGCCCCCTCGAACTCGTCGACCAGGTCGTCGACGGCGAGCGCCCCCACGGCGTCTCCGTCCACAGCAGCGGCCGCACGTTCTGGCTCTCCAGCTGCCCGGACGGCTGGATCCTCGCCCACAGCAAGGACGCGAACCTCATCGCCGCCTTCCAGGGCGCGGCGCTGCTCGCCTTCCAGCGCCTCCCCGTCAGCGAGGTGACTCCGCGGCTGGACTCCGACGAGCCCGCCTTCCCCGCCCTGGTCGCCGCCGGACGGGCCATCCTCGACGACATCGGCGCACAGGAGCGCCACCTGATGCGGAAGCTCGACACCATGCACTGGCCGCCCATGCTCTGACCGGCCAGGGCCTCCTGACCCCCCGAACGACTGCGACAGCCGTCGAACCGCCAGGAGGTCCTGGTCGGTCGGCTGCGGCAGGGGTCACCTCAGGCCAGGAACCGGGCCACCCGGTCGCCCCAGGTGCGCACGGCCGCCGAGTCGTCCGCCACGTGCAGCTCGGCGTCGGGGAGCAGGTCGGCGAGTTGCTCGGCGGTGGACCTCGGGTGGGCGGGGTCGTCGGCGAGGGCCAGGATCAGGGTGGGCTGGGCGAGTTCGCGGAGCTTCTCGCGCGCCGGCAGGTCCGAGGCGGCCAGGCCCTGGAGGAGCGCGGGCAGTAGCTCGGGGCGCACCGCCAACTCGCTCGGCGGGTAGGAGAAGCCGGACAGGGTGGCCGGAACCGGTGCGGCGGACATCGCCGTGGTGAACGCGTCGACGCCGTGCTCCGTCACGAGCTCGGCGGCCAGGCGGTAGTTGCCGGCCTGCGCGGGGCGGGTCTCCCACGCGGTCGGCGGGATGACGAGCACGAGCCGGTCGAACAGCGCCGGGTCGCCGACGGCCGCGTGCAGCACGGTGGCGCAGCCCAGCGAGGACCCCATGCCGGTCACCGGCCGTGCCCCGCCCAGGTGTCCGAGGAACTCGACGAGGTCTTCGGCGAAGCGCTCGAAGCGGTGGTCCTCGGGAACCGGGCGGCCGGCGGACGCACCGTGCGAACGGGCGTCGAAGCGGACGAACCGCCGTCCGGGCAGGTTCTCGACGGCCTCCCAGTCGAGGGTGCCCATCTCGTCCTCGGCCTTGCGGCTGAGGAGCGCGCCATGGGCGTAGACGGCCAAGGGGCCCGTGCCGTGGTCGTCGTAGTCGATGCGGGTGCCGTCGCCAAGAGTGAAGTCCATGATCGACGAACGGGCGGTGGCGCGCTTTCGTTCCGGTTCGTTCCGGCGTGCCGGAGCGAACCGGCTTGGCTGGTAAGGCAGTTGGGCCGCGATGGCCAGGACGAGGCGTCAGTGGAGGCGGCCGAGCAGGTCGGCGACGTCCGCGAAGACGCGGTCCCCCGCCGCCGCGGCGGCGGGGGAGAGGGTGTCGAGGGTGAGGAATCCGTGGACCATCCCGGCCTCGCGGCGGTGCCTGACCGGAACGCCCGCGGCGGCCAGCCGAGCGGCGTAGGCGTCGCCCTCGTCCCGGAGCGGATCGTGCTCCGCGGTGACGACCACGGCGGGCGGCAACCCGCCGAGGTCGGTGGCGTGCAGCGGGCTGACCTCGGGGTCGGCGCGCCGGGACGGCTCCGGGACCCACTGCTCGGCGCCCCACGCGACGTCGTCGGTCGTCAGGCCCCAGCCCGTTGCCTTCGACCGCGTGCTGGGGCAGGAGAGGGTCAGATCGGTGTTGGGGTACACCAGGACCTGGGCGGCCGGCAGCGGTCCGCCTCCATCGCGCAGGCGGCGGCAGGCGAGCGTGGCGAGGTTCCCGCCGGCGCTGTCGCCCATGACGAGGATCGGGCCCGCGATCCCGGCGCCGGCAGCCCCGCCGGCCGCCGCCCACCGGAGGGCCGCCACGCAGTCGTCGACGGCGGCCGGCCACGGGTGCTCGGGGGCCCGGCGGTAGTCGACGCTCAGCACGGCCGCGTCGGCACCGAGCGCCAGTCGGCGGCAGGCCCGGTCGTGCGACTCCAGGTCGCCGATCGTCCACATCCCGCCGTGGCAGAAGACCACCAGTGCCCTGGGCGCTGCCGCGGGCCGGTAGAGGCGGCACGGCACGGCGGTCGGGCCGACCGCCAGGTCCTCGACATGGGCGATCGCGGGCCCCGGCGGCCGGGCGCCGGCACGGACCCGCTGCGCGCGCCGCAACTCCGCCGCGCCCACGGCACGGGCGGGAGGCCCGGGGTCCTGCCGAACGGCATCGACGAAGGCGGTCAGTTCGGCATCCGCGAGCGGGGGGATGATCGGTTCGGCCATGCGGGCCAGGATGCCATTGCGGCCCGCACGATCCGACCCGGGGTCGCTCCTGGGCACGGGCCGCCGCACCACTGCCTGGTGGCTCCCGGCTCACGCCCTCGTGGTCCGGTCAGTGCCACGCCCCGGTCCGGTCAGTCCCAGGTCATGACGATCTCGCGCTCGAAGGCGGCGTACCCGGCGCGGGCGAAGGCAGCCGCCATCGGAGCGTTGCCCACGTCGGTGGAGGCCCGGACGCACTCCGGCTCCGTGGCGGCCAGGACGCGGGTGCCCTCGGCGAGGATCTCGTCGATGTGGCCCTGGCCGCGATGGGCGGGCAGCACGCCGAGGTACGCGATGATCGGGCGGTACTGGTTCCGTGCGGCGATCACCAGGCCCACCGGTTCGCCGCTGCCGGGGAGGGTGGCGACGCGCCACCAGTCGCGCGGGCTGGTGAAGTGCGCGAACTCCTCGTCGAACTGGAGCCGGGCGGCCTGGCGCGCGGTCATCTGCCGCAGATCGTCCAGGCTGTAGGCGTCCAGCGTGCCGGTGAGGATCTCGGTCAGCAGGTCGAGGAGTTCGCCCTCGCCGGCGACGGGGCGGAAGGCCAGCCGCCCCGTCGGCCCGGGGACGGGTGGGCCTGCGTCGACCGCCCCGGCGTCCGGTGAGTCGGCGCTGGGTGAGTCGGCGCTGGGTGGGTCGGCGTCCGGTGAGCCGGGTGTCCACTCCAGGCGCAGCCGCTCCACGAACAGGCGGGCGCCGAGCCGCTCCACGATGGCCAGCCGCCCGTCGACGGCGGTGCGTACGGCCGGGTCCTCACGCCAGTCGGGCGGCAGGAACCGGGTGTACTTGGCCGGCGTGCCGCCCTCGGGCACGACGGCGGCCAGGGCGGTGCGGAGCAGCGCCGCGCCGGTGGCTTCGTGACCCGGCAGGTAGTCGAAGATGTCGAGGAGCGCGGGGTCCGTGTCGCCGGGGCGGGACCACCAGGCGACCCGGGCCAGCAACCGGCCCTCGCTGTCGAGGGCGAGCCAGGTCCAGTCCCGGCGGCGGCGCCCGGCGGCGAGGTCCTCGGCCACTTCGTGGTTGAACGCGTACGGGATCCGGTTGAAGAGCTCGACCTCGTCCGGCCCGGTGATGGGGCGCAGGACCTGCCCGATCGAAGGCGCGGGTGCTGCGGGTGTTGCGGGAACAGCAGGTACAGCGGGTACAGCGGGTACAGCGGGTACAGCGGGCAAGTAGTGCTCCATGAGGTGCCGAGAGGATGACCGGTCCGTAGTTCTACTGACCGGTCGCCCGCGGTGGCAAATCCTTTTTCGGCATTCGGCACGTGGCGTTCAGCACTCGGCACTCGGCACTCGGCGGTCAGGACTTGGCGAAGTCCAGCAGGTCGGCGTTGAGCTGGTCCTTGTGCGTGACGAACAGCCCGTGCGCGGCGCCCTCGTACTCCTTGAAGGTGTTGCCGGGGACGAGCTCGGCGGTGCGGCGGCCGGTGAGCTCGGGCAGGGCGTTCTGGTCGGCGGTGCCGTGCACGATCAGGGTGGGGACCGTGAAGCCGCGCAGGTCGTCGCGGAAGTCGGTGTGGAAGATCGAGTGCCAGGTCGCCAGGGTCGGCATCATCGGGGTCTCCATCACCTCGCGGAGCAGCCAGTCCGTGGTCTCGGCCGATATCTGGTTGCCCAGGTGGGTGCCGAACAGCGCGCCCGGCCACCCGGCCCAGTACTTCGCCCGGTCGGCCTTGATGACCGCGGCGACCGCGTCATGGGCGAAGGGCGGGAAGCCGTTGGGGTTGTCCTCGGCCCAACTCACGTACGGGGTCAGGGCGGAGAGCAGCGCGGCCTTGGCGACCCGGCCCTGCGCGCCGTGCCGGGCCAGGTAGCGGGTCACCTCGCCGCCGCCCATCGAGTGGCCGACCAGTACGACGTCGTGCAGGTCGAGCTGGTCGAGCAGGGCCGCCAGGTCGTCGGCCAGGGTGTCGAAGTCGTAGCCGTGGCCCGGGCGGTCCGAGCGCTTGGTGCCGCGCCGGTCGTAGGTGACGCAGCGGAAGCCCTGCTCGACCAGGAAGGGCACCTGGTTCTCCCACATGCCCGTACCCAGACCCCAGGTGTTGACGAAGACGATCGGCGTGCCGCTGCCCCAGTCCTCGTAGTAGAGGGAGGTCTGGTCGGCACTGGTGATGTACGGCATCGGGGCTGCTCCAGGATCATCGGGCGGGGTTGATGATCCGTACGCTAGCGATCCTTGTGGCGAGGGGAATCAGTAATCCATAGGTAGAACGTGGTTGAGTATCCGACAGGTCACCACCGTAGCGGGGGAAAGCTGCTGATCGCTCGTCAGTCCCGCTGCTCGGCGATGGTCTCCAGCAGCCGTGCCACCAGCGGGTTCTGCTCGCCGCGGTGCCAGGCGACCGCGACCGTGGTGCGGGCCTCGCGCGTGGTGAGCCGGCGGAAGGCGACGCCGCGCAGGCGCAGCCGCCGCACGCTCGCGGGGACGAGGGAGACCCCGAGTCCGGCCTCCACCAGCGCGCAGACGGTCTGCCACTCCACCGCCCGCTGCGCCACCAGCGGGGTGAAGCCGGCGGCGCGGCACACTTCGGTGATCCGGTCGTGCAGGCCGGGCCCGATGGCGCGCGGCAGCAGCACGAACGGCTCGTCGGCCAGCAGCGCGAGGTCGAGCGGGCGTCGGCCGGCCAGCGGGTGCGCGGCGGGCAGCACGGCGACCAACTCCTCGGTGAGCAGCGTCTCGAAGGCCAGCTCCGGGTCCGCACCGGCCTGGCCGGCACCCGCCGCGTGGTCACCGCCCGCGTGGTCACCGCCCGCGCGGTCCGGCGCGGCGCCCGGCGGCTCGCGCAGCAGGCCGAGATCGATGGTCCGCTCGCGCAGCGCGAGGAGCTGCGGGGCGGTGGTCATCTCGCGGATGTCCAACCGCACGGCGGGGTAGCGCTCGCGGTGGGTGCGCAGCAGCGCGGGCAGCACGGTGAGCGCGAGCGAGGCGGAGAAGCCGATCCGCAGCCGCCCGGCCCGCCCGCTGCCGACCGCCCGCGCCGCCGCCAGGCCGTCGGCGAGCCCGTCGAGCGCGAGGCGGGCGGCGGGCAGCAGCTCGCGGCCCGCCGGGGTGAGGCCGACCGGGCCCGGCGGGCGGTGCAGGAGCGGATGGCCGACCCGCTCCTCCAGGCGGCGGATCTGCTGGCTGAGCGGCGGTTGCGCGATGCCCAGCCGCGCGGCGGCGCGGCCGAAGTGCAGCTCTTCGGCGAGCACGAGGAACGCGCGCAGC
This sequence comes from Kitasatospora sp. NBC_01287, assembly GCF_026340565.1. Lineage (NCBI taxonomy): Bacteria > Bacillati > Actinomycetota > Actinomycetes > Kitasatosporales > Streptomycetaceae > Kitasatospora > Kitasatospora sp. NBC_01287. Next base: position 2,140,193 of record NZ_JAPEPB010000001.1, on the reverse strand, counting down.
TGGGGGAGGGGCGGCAGGTCGATGCGGTCCATATCGCCAGGGATACCAGATGAGGCGGCTTGGAGTATTGGACGTATCAGAAGGCCCGGCCCTAGCGTTCGGCGCATGACAGAGCGACGCGCGATCCTCAGCGGTTCGACCTTCGAGGAGCAGATCGGCTACGCCCGGGCCGTGGTCGACGGCGACCGGGTGCACGTCTCCGGCACGACCGGCTTCGACTACGCGACGATGACGATCCCGGACGACGTGGTGGCCCAGGCCGAGCAGTGCCTGCGCAACGTCGCAGCCGCGCTCGCGGCGGCGGGCTGCTCCTTCGCGGACGTCGTCCGGGTGCGCTACCTGCTGCCCGAGCGCGCCGACTTCGAGCCCTGCTGGCCGGTGCTGCGGCGCTGCTTCGGCGAGGTGCGGCCGGCCGCGACGATGCTGGTCTGCGGGCTGGCCGACCCCCGGATGAGGATCGAGATCGAGGTCGACGCCCGACGCCCGGAACGCTAGGGGCTGTTGGGCGGGCGGGTGCTAAAGCATTGGTCCGCGAAGTGTGTTGGTCGGTAGGGTGTCCGCCTGCCGATCAAGGAGTCGAGGGACACTCATGACCTCAGAGGGACACGTCAACGCGGCCCGTAGCAAGGTCTTCGGTGAGGTGGCTGAGCTCTACGATGCCGCCCGCCCCGGCTACGCGGAGGCGATGGTCGCGGAGGTCTTGGCGTACGCGGCTCTCGGGGGCCGTGCGGCTGTTGAGGTCGGCGCGGGCACCGGGAAGGCCACCGTGCCGTTCGCCGCGCTGGGGATTCCGCTGGTGTGTGTCGAGCCCGACGCGCGCATGGCCGGGGTGCTGCGACACAACACCGCCGACTATCCGAACGTCCGGGTCGAGGTCGGCGACTTCGAGCAGTGGCAACCTGGCGGGCGGCACTACGGTTTGTTGTTCGCCGCCTCCGCCTGGCATTTTCTGGATCGTGACCGGCGCTGGGACCTGGTCCATGCCGCGCTCGCACCCGGTGGTGCGGTGGCACTGGTCAGGAACCCGCACGGGATCCATGACGCCGGATTGCGTGCCGAACTCGCGCGCATCGGAGACCGTCACGGCATCACCGGCTCACCGCACCGCTTCCTGGCCCGCGACCTTTCCGGTGACGAGCCCGGGAACTGGGACCCGGCATGGCCCGATGCCGAGTGCCGCCAGGACGGCCGCTTCACCGACCTGCGATCGGTCCGGTTCCGGCAGGACCTGCGGTACGACACCGACCGCTACCTCGGTCACCTCGCCTCGCTGTCCGCCTATCGCATCCTGCCCGACGACCATCGCGAACAGGCACTGACCGAAGCCGGCCGCCTGCTCGACGCCCAGGGCGGCGGAATCGACGTACACCAGATCACCGACCTCTTCCTCGCCCGCGCCCTGTGAAGGTGGTCAGGGAAGACATTCGTCGCGTCCCGTAACGCCGTCACCCACCTGGCCGACACGCTGTCAGTCGTGCCCACTACGTTTCGTGGCAGCTCGCGAAACCGCAGTTGGGAGGCGCCGTCATGGCGTGGTTGGCAGCGGGTGACTACGAAGTCACCCTGGACCAGGACGGCACCGTGGCGTGCCGTAACAAGGCCGGGCGGCGGCTCAAGGCGGTGCCGCCCAAGCTGAAGGGCGATCCGGCCGTCGCCCGGCTGGGCCAGTTCACCGAGTGGCTGGCCGCCCACGAGCGGCAGTGCGAGGCCGACGTCGAGCGGTGGATGGTGCGCTCGCTGCCGGTGCCCGCCGCGGTGCTGACGGCGGTGTGGCCCGATCCGGCCTGGCAGGCGGTGCTGCGCGACCTGGTGGTGACGGGGGCGGACGGCGCGGTGGCCGGGTTCCTGCGCGGCGCGGAGGCGGAGCGCGGCATCGGCGTGGTCGACCTCGACGGGGACACCGTGCGCCTGACCGACACCGAGATCCGCATACCGCACCCGGTGCTGCTCGAAGAGCTGGCCGAGCTAAGGGAGTTCGCCGTCGAGCTGGGTGTCGACCAGCGGCTGCACCAGCTGCACCGCGAGGTCTGGCGGCGCCCGGCGGGCCTGGACCAGCAGGCCACCCAGTTGGACAGCTACGCGGGCGGCCGCTACCCGAGCCAGCGCGAGTTGCTGGGCCGGTGCGCCCGCCTGGGCTACCGGGTCCGCGGCGGCTACGCGATCGTCCAACTGGCCGACGGCGCGCAGGTGGTGGAGGCCCGCTCCTGGCTGGGCGACTACTACGACTACGACCAGGGCGAGACCGGCCCGCTCAGCTGGTCCGGGCCCGGCGGGCGCGCGATACCGCTGGCCGAGGTCGGCCCGGTCGCCTGGTCCGAAGGCGTCCGGATGGCCGCCGCACTGTACGCCGGCCGCACGGTCGAAGGGGAGGAGTCGGTATGACGAACCATCAGGACGGCGTCCGGCTGCTGGAGGCGGGCGGGATCCTGCCGCTCGGCACGGTGGCCGGGGCCGGTGGTCCGCAGAGCACCGCGGACCTGCTCACCGCCCGCGCCTACCACCACCCCGCGCTGGAGGGCCGCACCGTGGTCCGCCTGGTGCCCGGCGCCCTGGGGCCGGCCGAGGACCTCGCGCTGGGCTTCCTCGGCCTGGAGCCGACCGGGAGCGGGCCGGTCGGCCAGGTGCGGCAGGAGGCCCTCGGGTTCCCGGCCTGGGCGCTGGTGCACGATCCGGCCAACGGGCACCACGCGCTCGCCGTGGTGCAGGAGATGGAGCGGTTGACCCGCCAGGCGGCCGCCAAGCCCGGCCACGCAAAGGACGGTTTCGAGGAGTTGGCGGCCCGGCTCGGCCGCGCCGTCCCGCACTTCCTGCCCACCTACTGCGAGCAGGTCGGCCGGATCTTCCTCGGGCTGGACAACCGCACCTACGCTGCCACCTGGTTCGGCAAGGCCCGTGACGCCGAGCGCGGTTACGGCCTGCCGGTCGACGAGGAGCGGCTGCGCGCGGTCTTCCTGGAGTTCGCGCTGGCCGGCGCGCTCAGCGTCAAGGCGCTGCGCCAGTACATCAAGGGCCTGGCCGGGCGGCTGGAGCCGCTGACCGCCTGGCAGCGGTTCCGCCAGCTCTGCGCGGAGCGCTCGGCGGCCGGCATGGCCCCGTACGCGGGCATCGCGGAGGACGCCAGGGCGCTGCTCAAGGCGGCCGGGCTGCCGGTGGCCGAGCAGGAGCGGGAGCTGGTCGCCGAGTTGCTGAGCTGCTCGGCGATCGGTCGCGCCCCGGCGGCGGTCTGGCAGGCCTGGCGGGCGCCGCTGGCCGAGCTGGCGGGGCAGGACGAGGCGGTGCGGCGCCGGCTGCTGGAGATCCTGCCCACCCCGTCCGGCTCCGGCGACGCGGCGGTGGTCGACACGCAGTGGCTGGTGCTGCTGCGGGAGACCGGTGCCGACACGCTCCTGACGGAGCATCAGGCCGGGGTGGTGCGTCAGGCCGGGGCTGAGCCCGCCGCCCACTGGCTGGGCCGCTGGGTCGCCCACCTGGACCGCGGCTACCGGCGGCGCCCCAGCTGCGGCGCCACACTGGCGCTGGCCGCCCGGATGGCCGAGCGGTTGCGCGCCGAGGGCGTCCCGGTGCTGCTGGGCCTGGGCCACTCCACCGCGCTCAACCTGCTCGACCTGCTGCTCGCCGAGGGGGTGCCGGTGGCCGACCCGGCCGCCGACACCCGGATCGACCTCGACAACTGGTTCGCCGAGAGCGAGGCCGACCGCGGCGAGCTGGCCGCCGTCGCCGCCGATCCGCGCTACCGTCCGCTGCTGCAGCAGGCATTGCCGATCCACTTCGCCACCAGCATGGCGCCGGTGCGCGGCCCGCTGATCATCGGGCACCCGGTGCTGCGCGAGCTGCTCGCCGCCTGGGCCGCGGACCGCGCCGAGGAGCTGCACGCCGCCCGCGCCCTGGCCGGGGCGGACCGGGTGCTGACCCAGCTGGCCCCGGCCCGCGACGCCATCCGGGCGGTCAACCCGACGGCCGCCGAGAAGATCGCCGCCCTCGACCCGGCCGAGTTGCTGGCCCGCACCCTGCGCGCCGGGATCGTGGACGAACTCGGCTGGCCCGCCCTGGAGGAGGCGCTCGGCCGCCTGGAGCACGGCACCGCGCCCGCCGCTGCCGCCGGCCGGTACCAGCAGGGCGAGCTGCGCATCGAGGACGCCTGGCCGGCGCTGATCCTGGTGCGCGGGCGCCAGGCCGTGGTGGTCGGCCCGGCGGGCATCCTGCTGGAGCACGAGTTGCGGGTGCCCGCCGGGGCCGACTCCTGGCAGACACCGCGGTTGCGTTACGTCGACGGTGAGCTGCTGGTCTCCTGGTGGCAGGAGCGCGCCCGCCTCGCCTACTGGTCCAACCGGCCCACCGAGGTCTTCACCCTGCTCGGCGAGCCCTTCGGCGGCGGCAACCGCCACTGGGACGCGGGCCTGGCCCCGACCTCGCTGCCGCTGCCCGGTGGCGGGCGGGCCACCGGCGGCCGGGCGCTGCGCGCCGGGGACACCACCCTGCCCGTCGAGCGCCGGGTGCTCGGCGACGGCACCGGCCACTGGACGCTGGCGCGCTCCGGCAGCCGTCCCGAGCTGACCGAGTACGACCCGGTGAGCGGCGCGCTCGGGCGCGCCTCGGCGCCGCCGATCACCACCCGCGGCGGTGGCACCGGCCCGCTGCGGCCCGAGTTCACCCGGCTGCTGCCGCTGCTGCCCGAGCTGGCGGGCAGCCCGCTCGGCACCGACGGCACGGTGCTCGGCGGCTGGGTGCGCGCCGAGGCGGGCCGGCTCGTCTTCCACGGTGCCGACGGCCGCACCGCCGCCCTGCCCACCGGGCCCGGGCAGGGCATCACCGATCGCGACGAGGGGTACCCGCTCGGTCTGGTCGACCTGCCCGGCGGCGCGCGGCTGCTGCTGCTCGGCACCGCGCACCACCAGCTCGGCGCGCACCGCGACTTCGAGCTCGCCCCGGCGGACGGCACCGGCGTCCGCGCCGGGGTGCTGGCCCGGATCACCAGCGCCGCCCCCGGGCAGGCGCACGCGGCCGGCACCGCGCTGGTGCCGCCGCTCGACCACTGGCACGCGCTGCGCCCGCGCGACGAGGCCGGCTCGCTCGCCCTGCGCACCCTCACCGACGAGCGGGCGGCCGAACTCTTCGAGGCCGCCTGGCCGGTGGACACCGCGGCCGGCACCGCGGCCGGCACCGCGGCCGGCACTGCGGACGAGGCCGCGGACGCCGCTGAGCCCGACGTGGCGGACGAGACGCAGCCGCCGCGCCCCCCGGAGCTGCTGGTGATCCGGGGCACCACTCGCCCGCTCGCCCGGCGCCAGGCCCGCTGGTCGCTGCCGACCGAGGCCCTCGCGCCGCTGCTGCCCGAGCTGACCCACCCGCGGCTGCTGCTCGGTGTGGCGAGCCTGGTCCGGCTGGCCACCGAGACCGCCGTCAAGGCCGCCCGCTACGCGCCGCCGCCGCAGCCCGCGGTGGCGGCGTCGGCCGGGAGCACCGGCGCCGTCTCCACGGCGGAGCGGCCCGAGCACGGCGACGACGGCTCGCTCTGCGCGGCCGCCGAAGCCGTCTTCCAGGGCCTGCACGGCCTCGGCGGCTCGCGCACCCCGGGGCGGCTGACCTGGCACCTGCTCGGCACCCTGCGGACGGTCGCCGCGGTGCTGGCCGGCCCGCGGGACGGGTCGGACGGGCCGGCCGGGTCGGCCGGGTCCGAGGCGACCGGTCCCGCCGACTGGACCGCCGACCCGGTCCGTCTGCCGCTGCCCGGCGGCCGTGGCTGCCCGGGCTGGCCCCACCTGCTCGGGCGTACCGCCCCGATCGCGCTCACCGCCGCGTCGAGTGCCGCTGACGAGGCGACCCGGGCGGCGCTGGGCACGCTGCTGACCGAACTGACCCGCTTCCGCTTCCCGGACGTGACTCCGGACGTGACGCCGGACGTGACTCCGGACGCGCTCCCGGACGCGGCCCGCGGCCCGGCCACGTCTCCCGGGCTGCCCACGCTCCGTCAGCTCTCGCTGGTCGAGCGGCTCGGCCGGACCCCGACCGAGGCCGACCTGCGCGCCCGGGTGGGTCAGGTGCTCCGTCGTGGCCGCCGGGTGGTGGTGGTCCTCGCCGGTGAGCCGCTCGCCGAGCACGACGTGCGCTGGTTCGCGGTGGACCACGACCCGTCCGGCGCTTTCGCAGCCGTCGCCGGGTTCGGGCTGCGGAGCGAGCGGCGGGTGTCCGCGGGCCTGCCCGCCGAGTGGGTCGCCGACTTCACCGCCCGGCTCCGCCAGGACGGGCCACCGCCCTGGCAGCCCGCCGCCGCCGAGTGCTTCGAGCGGATCACCGGGATCGGCCCGGCCCGCGCCACCCTGCTGCTCGCCAACCCGCCGGGGCTGGGCGGCTGGGCGTACCGGCTGCTCACGACCGAGCAGTTGGCCGGCTACGGGCTGACGGCGGTCCGGGCCGCGGCCGCCCACGCCTGGCTGCGCGAGCTCGACCGCACCGAGTACGAGGAGTTGCTCGCCGCCCTGCTGCCCGCCGATCCCGCCGAGTTCTGGCGGCCCGGCGGCGGGCCGGCCGCCGAGGCCGCCGGGCGCCACTGGGTCGAGCGGTACGGCCGCCTGGCCACCCTGTCCGAGCAGGCCCAGGCCGGGCTGGACCACTGGCAGCTCAGCGCGATCGAGGACGTGCTCAACCCCGCCCGGGTGCCCGCGCTCTCCCGCACCACCGTGCAGCGGTTCCGGCGCGAGCAGAACGGCCTGGTGGCCGACGACCCGGCCGCGATCCCCAACTACCGCCAGCTGCCCGCGCTGCTCAACGCCCTGCACTGGCTGGCCTACCACCTGCCGTACGGGGACGCGCTGCGTCCGCTGCTGCCCGTCGGGCTGGCCGCGATCCGGGCCCGGTTCGCCGATCCCGGGCTCCTCCTGCTGCTCGACGCGCACGGCCTGGCCCGGGGCACCTCGCTGGCGGGCGTGCTGCGGGCCCACGCCGGGCTGCCCGCAGCCGGTGCGCAGGCCGGCGACCAGCCGGTGGAGTGCGGCCCCGCCGTGCTCCTGGTGCCGTCCGGCCCGAACGAGGTCGTCTACCTGCGGCCCGCCGCGCTGAGCGGCGCCGATGATCCGCTGCTCGTCCTGCTCGGCGGCCTGACCGCCGGCTACTACCTCCAGGAGACCGTGCCCGCCCTGCGCACCCTGCTCGGCGCCCCGCTCGGTCACCTGGTCGCGCGGGGCAGCGGGCCGGACGAGCCGGCAGGCTGGCCGCAGGACCCGGTGCGCAGCGCGCCCGAGCTGGTCGCGGAGGTGGCCGGGGCGACCGGGCTCGGCGCGGACGCCGCCGTGCTCTACCTCCAACTGCTCGCCCTGCCGGACCCGACCGACCGCAACGCCGCCCGCTGGACGGGGTGGAAGCCGGCCCGGCTCAAGCAGGCCCGCGCCGAACTGGCCGCCACCGACCTGGTGCTGGCCGCCAAGCGCGAGCGGGCCGGGCGCGGCCTCTTCCTGCCCGGCGGCTGGCAGCAGGCCCGGGCACCCAAGCTGCCGGTGGAGACCTGGAAGGCGGGCCTGTACGACGTGACGGGCCACAGCGCGATCGTGCCGCACCTCGCGGTGCCCGAGCTCTTCGCGCTCGCCTGGCGGCGGGTCACCGAGGGCGACCGGCCCGGCTACGAGGAGCTGACCACCAACACCCGCAGGAGGGCCCGTCGATGAGTACCCACACAGCCGCCAGTGCCGCACCGGCCGCACCTGCTACGTCGGCCGCACCGGCCGCACCGGCCGCACCGGCTGCGCCGGTCACGTCCGCGGTGCCGGCCGGCCGGCAGAGCGTCGCGCCGGAGGAGAAGTACGCCGCCGAACTGGAGTTCCTGGCCGGCCACGACAGCGGCCCGCGCCCGCCCGGCTGGCGGCTCACCCCGCGCGCCGTGGTCACCTTCGTGCTCGGCAGCGAGGGCGAGAAGCTCAAGACCGGCCGCAAGGGCCTGGTGATCGAACCGAAGTTCGTCGGCGACCGCGCGCTGGTCGAGCGGTGCGTGGTCACCCTGGCGGGCGAGCGCGGCCTGCTGCTGGTCGGCGAACCCGGCACCGCGAAGTCGATGCTCTCCGAGCTGCTCGCCGCCGCGCTCTGCGGCACCAGCGCGCTGACCGTCCAGGGCACCGCCGGGACCACCGAGGAGCAGCTCAAGTACGGCTGGAACTACGCCCTGCTGCTGGCCAAGGGCCCCAGCCGCGATGCACTGGTCCCCTCGCCGGTGCTCACCGCGATGAGCACCGGGGCGGTCGCCCGGGTCGAGGAGGTGACGCGCTGCCTGCCCGAGGTGCAGGACGCCCTGGTCTCGCTGCTCTCCGAACGCCGGATCGCCGTCCCCGAGCTGGCCGGCACCCCGGACGCCCAGCTGCACGCGGCGCCCGGCTTCACCCTGATCGCCACCGCCAACCTGCGCGACAAGGGCGTCTCCGAGATGTCCGCCGCCCTCAAGCGGCGCTTCAACTTCGAGACGGTCGGCCCGATCGGCTCGCTCGACGCGGAGATCGAGCTGGTGCGCCGCCAGTCCACCGCCGCCGTCGCCCGGGCCGGTGCGCCGTACGCGGTGGACGACACCGTGCTGGAGGCCCTGGTCACCGCCTTCCGTGATCTGCGCACCGGTCGCTCGGTCGAGGGGTGGGACGTGGAGCGTCCCTCGACCGTGATGAGCACCGCCGAGGCCGTCTCGGTGGCCACCTCACTCGGCGTCACCGCCGCCTACCTGGACGACGGCGGCGGCGACCTGCTCGGGCGCCTGCCCGGCCAGCTGATCGGCGCCGTCCGCAAGGACGACCCGGCGGACGCGGCCCGGCTGCTCGGCTACTGGGACGGCCCGGTGCGCCGGCGGGCCGAGCAGGGCGCGGCGCTCTGGCGCACGCTCTGGGACCTGCGCCGGGTGCTGGAGGGGTGAGACGGATGCGTGGGGAGGCGGGGCCGAGGGAGGCGGGGTCGGTGGAGGCGGGGTCGGTGGAGACGCGCGGTGGTGGCGAGGTGGGTGGAGGGGCGGGCATGGCGGCTGCGGCTACGGCTGCGGCGGTGACCGGGGGAGCGCGGGCTCGGGTGACGGCGGCGGCCGAGGCGCTGGCCGCCTCCGGGAGCGGCCCGTACCTGATCGGCGTGCGTCACCACGCGCCGTCGCTCGCCGCGGTGCTGCCCGAACTGCTGGCGGCGGCCCGGCCCGAGGTGCTGCTGATCGAGCTCCCGGCCGAGTTCCAGCCCTGGCTGCCGCTGCTCGCCGACCCCCGCACCACCGCGCCGGTCGCGCTGGCCGCCGCCCCGGTGGCGGGGGAGCGGGCGGGGGAGGCGGTCGGGCCCGCGTTCTACCCGTTCGCGGACTTCTCCCCGGAGCTCACCGCCCTGCGCTGGGCGGCCCGGGAGGGGGTGGCGGTGATCGCCTGCGACCTCCCGCTCGGCGCCCGGCTCGCGGGGGAGGGCGCTGGGGGCGAGGCGGTTGGGCCGGTTGGGCCGGTGGCGGCCTCCGGCGCCGTGCCGTCCGCCACCGAGCCGTCCATCGCTGGGCCGTCCACTGCCGCGCCGTCCACTGCCGTGCCGTCCACTGCCGTGCCGTCCGCCAGGCTCGCCGAGGTGCTGCGCAGCCGGTTGACCGGCCGTCAGGACGAGGACCTCTGGGACCGCCTGGTCGAGGCCCCCGCTCCCGGCTGCTCGCCCGAGGCCGTGCGCCGAGCCGCGCTGCTGGTCGGCTGGGCACTGCGGCAGGACGCCGAGGCGCCGGGCGGCAGCGGCGTCGACCCGCTCGACCTGCGCCGCGAGGCCTGGATGCGGGAGCGGATCCGCGAGGCCTCGGCGGGCGGGCGCCGCGTCGCCGTCCTGGTCGGCGCCTTCCACGTGCCCGCGCTGCGCGACGGTGTGCCCGCGGTCGGCGTGCCCGCACCCGGAGCGCCCGCTGTCGGAGCACCCGCTGTCGGAGCGCCGGCCCTCGCGCCCGCCGCCCCGCCATTCGTCATCTCCCTGATCCCCTATGCCTACCCCCTGCTCGACTCCCGCTCCGGCTACCCCGCCGGGATCCGCGATCCCGAGTGGCAGCACGCGGTGCTGGCGGCCGCCGGTGACCCCGCGCGGGTGGCGGCCGCCCTCACCCGGACGGCCGTCCTGATCTGTGCGGCGCTGCGCTCGGCCGGGCATCCGGCGGGGCCGGCCGACGCGCGCGAGATCGTCCGGCTGGCCGAGGACCTGGCCCGGCTGCGGGGCCTGCCGGCGGCCGGGCGCGGGGAGCTGGTCGAGGCGGTGCAGACGGTGCTCGCCCAGGGGGAGCCGGTCGGGCGCGGGCGGGCGGTGGCAGCCGCGCTGGAGCGGGTGCTGGTCGGCACGAGGACGGGCAGCCCGACGCCCGATGCCCCGCGCGGCGGGCTGGCCCCGGCGGTCGAGGCGCAACTCGCCGAACTCGGTTTGCCCGGACCAGCGGTGGGGGCGAGGTCCGCGACCGGCTCCGGCTCCGGCTCCGGCCCCGCATCCGGCTCCGCATCCGCAGCAGCAGGCGCATCCGGTGCTGCCGGTGCCGCCGCGGGTGCCGATGCCGCGCGCGAGCTGCGGCTCGACCCGCTCCGCTCGCCGATCGACGCGAGCCGCGAGTTGCTGCTGCGCCGGCTCACGGTCTGCGGCGTGCCGTACGGGGAGCCGCTGGCGGTCGCCGGTGCGGGCGGGACGGAGGCGATCGGGACGCGCTGGCGGGTCCGCTGGACGCCGGCCGTCGCCGCGATGCTGACGGTGGCCGGTCTGCGCGGGGTGACCCTGGCCCAGGCGGCGGAGGGGACACTGCGGGAGCGGCTGCGCCGTGAGGGCGAGGCGGGCGGCTCGACCGCGCGGCAGGCCATCGACGGCCTCGCCGACGCCGCCGGGTGCGCGCTGCCGCAGCTGACGGCGGTCCGGCTGGCCCAACTGGCCGAGGAGGTGCCGGCGGTCGGCACCCTCCCCGAACTCCTCGACGGCCTGGCCCTGCTGGACCGCCTGGCCGCCGGTCACCTCGCTGGTCACCTCGCTGGTCACCTTGCCGGTCACTCTGCCGGGCACCTCGCCGACCAGGCCGTCGCCGGGGCCGCGCCGGTGACCGCCTTCGTGACCGCCACCGTGACCACCGCCGAGGCGACCGAGCGCCTCACCGCCGCCGCCGTCCGCAGCCTCGAAGGCCTCGGCGGCAGCGACGACCCCGCCGACGCCAGGGCCCTGCTGGAGTTCGCCCGCCGCGCGGACGCGCTCGGTGGGATCCGGCTCGACCACACCCTGCGCCGCCTCGCCGATGACGGCACCCCGCTGGTGAAGGGGGCGGCCGGGGCCGTGCGGGTGCTGCTCGGCCACCAGCGGCCCGCCGAACTGGGCGGCCGCCTGGCCTCCTGGGTGGACGGCGCGAGTGACCCGGAGCGTCGCCGGGAGCTGGTCCGCGCCCTGACCGGCCTGCTCACCGCGGCGGAGGGTCTGCTCAGCACCGCGCCCGCCGCGCTCGAACCGCTGCTGGAGCGGGTCGCCGGCCTGTCGGACGCCGCCTTCCTGGAGCGCCTGCCCGCCCTGCGCGGCGGGTTCGACACCCTCAGCCCGGCGGCCCGTGACCGCCTGTTGGCCCTGGTCGAGGAGCGGGTGGGTGCCCAACTCGACCAGTTGCCGGCCGAGTCCGACCCGACCGCTCTGGCCGCCTGGACGATGGCTGATTTGACGGTACGTCAGTTCCTGGTCGAGAAGTCCCTGCTGCCCGCCATGGTCGGCGGGTCGGTCCCCGAGCGGTCCGACCAGCCCGAGGCCGCCGACTCCCCCGAGCCCCCGCCCCCGCCCCCGCATGCGCATGCGCATTCGCCGCGGTCGGCTGTCGCCCCAGGCCTGCCCGGTGCCGCCGCGCTGCCCGGGCCGGCCGCGCAGCCCGGTGCCGCCGCGCTGCCGCTGCCCGACCGCTGGCGCCTGCTGCTCGGCCGCCCGGGGAGCAGCGGAGGCCTGACCGGGCGGACCGCCCGACTCGCGGGCGCCCTGGACGAGTTGTACGGCCGTGGGCGCGGCGAGGGCTCCGGCCCTGGCACGCTCGGACCGGCCGGCGGCGGTGGCGGACGGGAGGCCGCCTACCCGGGTGTGCGCGAGTGGTCCGCGGAGCTGGTCGCGCTGTTCGGCCCCGGTGTCCGCGAGGAGGTGCTCGCCGCCGCGGTCGAGCACGGCCGCACCGATGTGCTGGCGGCGCTCAGCCCGGAGGCCGTCCGGCCGTCGGTCGAGCTGCTGCGCACCGTGCTGCAGCACGCGGGCGGCCTGCCCGAGGGGCGGTTGGCCGCGCTGCGGCCGCTGGTCGAGCGGCTGGTGGACGAGCTGTCGAGCGCGCTCGCCACCACCCTGCGCCCGGCACTGACCGGCCTCACCCTGCCCCGCCCGAGCCGCCGCCCGGGCGGTCGGCTCGACCTGGACCGGACGATCCGGGCCAACCTGGCCACCGCCCGCCCCGGCGCGGACGGTTCGACGCTCATCGTGCCCGAGCGGCCCGTCTTCCGGACCAGGGCGAGTCAGGCCAACGACTGGCGGCTGATCCTGGTGGTGGACGTCTCCGGCTCGATGGAGTCCTCGACCATCTGGGCCGCGCTGACGGCCGCGATCCTGGCCGGGGTGCCGTCGCTGAGCACCCACTTCGTGGCCTTCTCGACCAGTGTGGTCGATCTCAGCGGGCAGGTGGCCGACCCGCTGGGCCTGCTGCTGGAGGTCCGGGTCGGCGGCGGCACGCACATCGCCGCCGGGCTGCGCCACGCGCGCGAGCTGGTCGCGGTGCCGTCCCGGACGCTGATCGTGGTGGTCAGCGACTTCGAGGAGGGCTACCCGCTGGGCGGGCTGCTCGCCGAAACCCGCGCCCTGGTGAACGAGGGCTGCCGGCTGCTCGGCTGCGCCGCGCTGGACGACACCGGCACGGCGCGCTATTCGAAGGCCGTGGCCGAGCAACTGGTCGCGGCAGGCATGCCGGTCGCGGCGCTGAGTCCGCTGGAACTGGCCCGTTGGGTGGGGGAGAAGATCCGTTGACCGAGCTGCTGGAGCCGGAGGAGCGGGCGCGGGAGTCGGCGTGGGAGTCTGGGCCGACCGCTGGGCAGAGCGCTGGGCAGAGCGCTGGGCAGAGCGCTGGACCGACCGCTGGGCCGACCGCTGGGCCGACCGCTGGGCCGACCGCTGGGCAGAGCGAGGCGCGGGACGGTGCCGCGCCGTGGCCCGCCGTGCGGCCCGAGGTGGTCGCCGAGGTGGTGGCGGCGCTCTCGCCCAGGCTGCGGAAGCGGCTGGACGGTGCGGTCGCCAAGTTCGCCGAGCGGGTGGGCACCTGGAGCGGTGCGCAGTGGCGGGTCCAGCTCGACGAGGAGGCGGTGCTGGTGCTGCACGCCCCCGGCGGCGTGGTCCGCGCGGCGGCGGACGTGCGGTGCGGCTGCCTGCTCGCCCCGGCCTGCGTGCACCGGGCGGCGGCGGTCAGCAGCTTCCGGCTCGCCGAGCCCGAGCCCGAGCCCGAGCCCGAGCCGGCAACGGACCCTGCGCCCGCCCCGGCCCCTGCGCCCGAGGCCGCCCCTGCGCTCGTCGAAGCAGCCCCTGCGCCCGGCGCGGCGCCTGCGCCCTCGCCGGTGAACGCATCCGACGCACCGTCCCCCGGCGAAGCCGTCCCGCCCGCCGCCCACCCCCTCGCCCCGCCCGAGGCCGAGGCCCTCGCCGCCCTGCGCCGCGCCGCCGCCGAGGCACTGGCCGCCGGGGTCGGCGGAGCGGGCAGCGTGCCGCAGGCCGAACTGCTGCGCCGGGCCCACCAGTGCCGGCTGCTCGGCCTGCACCGCCCGGCCGCGCTGGCCACCACCGTGGTCACGGGGCTGCGGGCCGCCCGGTCCGCCGAGCCGGACCACCGGCTGGCCGACCTGCGGGACGCCTACCGGGACCTGCTCGACCTCACCACCACCCTGCTCGGCACGGCCGCCCCGGATCCCGGGCTGCGCGGCAGCGCCCGTCGGCCGTACCAGGAGGCGGGCAGCATGCGCCTCTACGGGCTCTTCGCCGAGCCGGTGGTGACCGCCACCCACGCCGGGGTCCTGGTCTGGACGGTCGACGGCGACGGGCGGCTCTCCTCGATCGCCGACGTCACCCCGCACCGCGACCCCACCGGGGCCGCCCGGCTCGCCCAGGCCGCCGCGGGCCGCGCCGTCCGGCTCGGCGACACCACGCTCGGGCACCGGGAGCTGACCAGGGCCGGCCTGGTGGTGCAGGGGGCCACCCGGTCGGCGACCGGTCGGCTCGGGGCGGGGGCCAAGGTCCGCGCGGTGCGCGCCGCCGGTGCGGGCTGGCACGAGCCGCCGGTCGCGGACCGCTGGGCCGAGCCGGTGGACCGCCAGGTCGCCCGCGCGCTGGCGGCCCACCGGGCGCCGGCCGAGCTGCGGCCCGGTGGAGCCGATCTGCTCTTCCTCGACCTGACCCTGCTCGGTCCGGGGAGCGTGGCGGGCTCGCCCCGCCCGCAGCTGCTCGCCGACTGCGCGGGAGTGGTGGTGGCGCTGCTCCCGGCCCAGGACCATCCGCAGCTCGCCTTCGGGACCAACCACGCGCTGCTGGCCGCCGCGCCCGGACTGCGCCTGCGGGTGATCGGCCGACTGGAGCGCGCCGCCCACCCGTGCCTGCGCCTGCTCGCGGCCGGAGCGGTGCCGGGCGCGCCAGGACCGGTGTTGGCGCTCTCGGCGGATCGTCAGGGGCGGGTCAGCCTCGGCCTGGAGCGGCTCCAGCAGGCCGACCTGCCACCCACCGGCCCCGCCCCCGTTCCCCGTCCCCTTCCCGGCCCTGATCACCTTCCCGCCTCCGGCCTCGGCTTCGCCGGGGCCCGGCCCCCGCTCCATCTGCTGACCCGCCGCCTCGAACAGGTGCTGACCAGCGGCCGTCCCGCCCTCGCGCACGTCGGCCCCGAGGAGCAGCACCGTCTGCGTGCCGCCGGCCTGCCCACCGCCGCCGAGCTGCTCGCCGCCCTCCGCGCCGCCGCCGACGAGCACGACCGCGACGCCTTCGGCCGCCTCCGCACCGACGACCACCTCCCCTTCGCCCTGCGCTGGCTGGCCGCCGCCTGCTACCAGGAGGAGCTGGCCGCCGCCCTCTGCGCAGCCGCCTGGCGGGTGAGCGGGTGAGCGGGTGAGCGGGTGATGGGGTGACGGGGTGAGCTGGTGACGGAGTGAGCGGGGCGGAGCGGGTCGGCGCTACCGCTGGCCCGCATGACCCGTACCGAGATTGAGATCACCGCGGAGCTGACGAGCAGGCGCCGGCTCAAGCGGACGGCGTGATCGGGGACCGCACGCCCATCCACTGCTCGGCGCCCCACTCCTCGAACAGCTGCACCTCGGTGAACCCCAGCTTCGCCGCGAGGCGCATCGAGCGGTCGTTGGCGGTCTGGGTGCAGAGCACCACCGGCTCGCCGGGAAGCGCCTCGGCGAACCAGCCGAGCGCAGCCGCGCACGCCTCGGCGGCGTAACCGTGCCCCCACGCCTGCGGCAGGAGCAGGTAGCCGAGTTCGGCCTCCCCGGCATCCGGACGGACCTGACTCCGATGCTCCGGGTCGCGCCGGTTGAGCTCGATGGTGCCGATCATCGCTCCGTCGAGCTCGATCACGAAAAGGCCGGGGCGCCGCCGGGGCGTCTCGGGCACCGCGCGCTCCAGTTCGTCACGCGGTCGAGAGCCACCGATGTAGGTGCCCACCTCCGGCGAGCTGAACAGCTCGATGATCGCCGCTCGGTCCTGAGGCTCGGGCTCTCGGAGCACGAGCCGCTCGGTCCTGATCGGGGCAGGCGGCCAGGGGAGTTGTATGGATTCGGTCATGGCCGGCAACCTATCGCATACGCACCGGGCGGCGGCCTGGCACACGCCGCAGCGGCAACCGCGGCGAGTGGCAGGTGGGGTGGTAGGTGACCGGTAGGAGTGGACCCGGCAGGCGCGTCGGCCGTAGCCCTTCGTCGGTCGCAGCCCTTGACAGCTTCTCGTAAGGAAGCTTTCCTAACTATCGCTCGACTCCGAACCGCGTCCGGCCCGCCGCCGCCCTCCCCAGGCCGGTGGACCGGTACCCCCCACGAAGGAGTTCCGCGTGCGAAACCGCTGGAAGCGCCCGCTCGCGTCGGTGGTGACGGGCTGCCTGCTCGGCCTCTCCGTGACCGCGCTGGCCACCGCGCCCGCCCAGGCCGCCCCTGCCCGGGCCGCCACGACCATCCCCGCCACGACCACCCCCGCTGCCACTGCTCCCGCGCACCCGTTCCCGACCCACACCACCTACCAGGTCGGCGTCATGCCCTCGGCCCCGCAGGCCACCAGGGACGCCGCGGTGGAGAAGGAGTACGACTCCTGGAAGGCCACCTACCTGGTCCACGGCTGCGCCTCGAACGAGTACTACGTCTCCACCAAGGGCGACGGCGACGCCACCAACAACGGCCCGGTCTCCGAGGGCCAGGGCTACGGGATGAACATCGTCCCGCTGATGGCCGGCTACGACGCGAGCGCGCAGAGCGAGTTCAACGGCCTCTGGCAGCTGGTCAAGGACCACGAGGACCAGTACGGCCTGATGCAGTGGCAGTTGGACGGCAAGACCTGCAAGTACTACAGCGGCGGCACCCCGGACGGCGCCACCGACGGCGACCTCGACATCGGCTACGGCCTGATCCTGGCCGACAAGCAGTGGGGCGGCTACACCGCTGACGCCAAGGCCTGGTTGGCCGCGTTCTACGCCCACGACGTGGCTCCGGACGGGCACCTGAAGTGCGAGGACGACGGTCCGAACACCGACACCCGGCCCTCCGACCAGATGCTCGACCACCTGCGCGCCTTCGGCGCCTACGACACCGCGCACGACTGGACCAAGGTGATCCAGCGCACCGAGGCGCTCGACACCGAGTACACCGCCGCCTACTCCGCGAGCGCCGGCCTGCTCTCCGACTTCGTGGTGAACGCCGACACCACCAGCCCCAAGCCGGCCCCCGCCAACTACCAGGAGGACCAGCCGGACAACATCGTCGGCTACAACTCCATCCGGGTCCCCTGGCACCTGGGCACCGACGCGCTGCTCAACGGCGCCTCGGCGGCGGCCACCGAGTACGGGCTGGCGAAGAAGGAGAGCGCCTGTCTGAAGGGCCTGTCGGGCGGCAACCCGCAGAAGGTCTACCCGCACGTCAATCTGAACTGCACCGCCTACAGCACCAGCGACCAGGCCGAGGAGGCCGGTGACGCGGTCGGGCCGGCCGCGATGGCCTCGGGCGACCAGGCGTGGACCGACACCGTCTGGAACTACCTGGCCACCAACCCGTTCGGCGACGGCTACTACGGCGAGACCATCAAGACCCTGGTCTACCTGGTGATGGCGGGCGACTACTGGAGCCCGGCGAGCGGCACCGCGCCCGCGAACGACTTCTCGCTCTCGGCCTCGCCCGGCGCGGGCTCGGTGGCACCCGGCGGCACGGCGAGCACCACCGTCGCCACGGCGGTCAGCGCGGGCAGCGCGCAGTCGGTGGCCCTGGCGGCCGCCGGACTGCCGACCGGTGCGACGGCCTCGTTCAGCCCGGCCTCGGTGACCGCCGGCAACTCGGCGGCGCTCACCCTCGCCACCGGCACGGGCACCCCGGCGGGCAGCTACCCGATCACGATCACCGGCACCGCCGCCTCCGGCAGCCACACCGCTACCTACACCCTCACCGTGAGCGGCACGGGCGGCGGCTGCACCGCCGCCCAACTGCTCGGTGACCAGGGCTTCGAGAAGGGCGCCACGATCGCCCCGTGGACCGAGACCTCCACCACCGGCTCCGCGCCGATCAACAACGACACCGCCGACGAGCCTGCTCACGCGGGCAGTTGGGACGCGTGGCTGAACGGTGACGGCAAGGCGGACACCGACACGGTCGGGCAGAGCGTGGCCATCCCGGCCGGCTGCACCGCGACCCTCTCCTACTGGCTGCACATCGACACCACCGAGAGCACCAGCTCCGCCAAGCCGGACACGCTGACCGTCCAGCTGCTCAACAGCGCCGGCACCGTGCTGACCACGGTGGCCGGTTACTCCAACCTCGACAAGAACAGCGGGTACACGCAGCACACCGTCGACGTCTCGGCCTACGCGGGTCAGAGCGTGACGCTGCGGTTCACCGGCACCGAGACCGACGCCAACGGCGGCACCACCAGTTTCGTCCTCGACGACACCGCGCTCAACACCACCGGCTGAGGCCCCGATCGGCTCCCGGCCCGGGGCGGCGGACGACTCCGCGGCCCCGGGCCCCGCCACGCCGGGCGCCCCCGCCGCTCACCTGGCGTCCCGCCCGGGGCGCTGTCGTGTGCGCGCCGCTCCACCGATCCGTGATGTGTGCCTGCGCGTAGATGAAGATCTGACCCCGAAATCACCATAAGCCCTCGGCCCCAATCCCCCTCCCACCATGCTGTGGTGGCCGGTCGTCAGATCGGCGTGAACCCGTACAGACATTGGGGTGGGAAGACCGTGTTCAAACGAAGGGCGAAGTGGTTCGCCACGGGGGTGGCAGCGATAACGCTGCTGGCGACCGGACAGGCGGGGCTGGCGGCCGCGGCGGCGACGCCCCCGCAGCTCGACCTGAAGGTCCTGGTGATCGGTGGCGGCGCTGGGGACGCCACCACCACGGCCTGGACCAACGCGCTGGACACCGAGGGGGTTCCGTACACGCTGGTGAACGCCGGCGGTGCACTCGGTAGTGAGACCGTGACGCTGCCGGCGCTCTCCAACGGCACCCACGCCTACTACAACGGGGTGGTCTTCGCGGACTCCCCGGTCTGGTTCGCGGCCGGGCAGCTGACCGACCTGGACAGCTTCGAGGCGAGCTTCGGCGTGCGCCAGATCGACGGCTACGTGTACCCGTCGGCCTCGGTGGGCCTGACCGCCGCCGGCTCCGGCGCGGTCACCGGCACCGCGCAGCTGAGCACCGCGGCGCTCGCCCAACTGCCCGAGCTGAAGGGCCCGGTGCCGTTCGAGACCGGCTCCTACGGCTACCCGGCCACGCCGGTCGCGGGGGCGCCGGTCACGCCGTGGCTGCAGAACTCCGCCGGCCAGACGCTGGCCGCCGTCTACCAGCACCCGAGCACCGACCCGCAGGCGGGCGTCTCGGAGCTGGCGCTGACCTTCAACTACAGCCCGACCATGCTGCCGTGGCTGCTGCTCGCGCCCGGCCTGATCAACTGGGTCACCCAGAACACCCACCTGGGCCTGTACCGGAACTACTTCGGGCAGGACATCGACGACATGTTCATCTCGGACAACGAGTGGAGCCGGCAGTACCAGTGCACGCCGGGCGCCACCGACCCGAACGACGTGCTCTGCCCCAGCGGCGTGGGCGGCAACGCGGCCGACGGCCCGCCGGACGTCCAGATGAGCGCGGCCGACGTGGACTACGTCGCCAACTGGGAGCAGCAGACCGGCATCAAGCTGGAGTTCGCGTTCAACGCGATCGGCGCCTGCACCGCGCCCAGCACCACCACCACGTCGAGTGCCAACTGCTCCGGCAGCACCACGGTGAACGGCAACACCCTCACCGACCCGGGCCAGACGGTGGACAGCGGCTACCCGAACGACGCCGCCTTCGTCAACGAACTGCTCAGCAAGCAGGCGGCGTTCAACTGGATCACGCACACCTGGTCGCACATGTACCTGGGTTGCACCGTCGCCGCTCCGCAGCCGGCCAACGCGCCGGTCGCCGGCAGCGGCGGCTCGCTGGCCGCGGGCGGCTACAGCTACGAGGTCACCGCCGCCACCGCCTACGGCGAGTCGGAGCCCTCCACCCCGCAGCAGGTCACCGTCGGCGCCGACGGCTCGGTCTCGTTCAGCTGGCCCGACGCCCCCAACGGTGATGGCCCCAGCCTCTCCAAGCTGGAGTCGGAGTACTCCGGCGGTACCGCCTTCTGGGGCTACAACGTCTACCGCGCCCCGGCCGGCTCCACCAGCTTCGGCCTCATCGGCCAGGTCCACGAGGACGCGACCGGCGCGGCCACCGGCTACTCCTTCACCGACACCGGCGCCACCACCCCCGGCGGCGGCCCCGGCAGCACCAGCACCTACCCGACGGCCACCGACCCCAACATCGGCTGCGCCTCGCGGGCCGGCTGGCTGCCCGCCACCAGTACCACCCCCGACTCCAGCATCGAGCAGGAGATCGGCCTGGACGACGCCTTCGCCGCCAACAACGGCCTGACCAACTTCAGCTCCAGCGGCCTGGTCACCGGCGAGCACTCCGGCCTGGAGAACCCCAACATGCCGCAGGCCATGGCGGACCTGGGCATCTCGGTCTTCGGCAGCGACGCCTCGCGCCAGCCGCAGAGCTACACCATCGCGGGTGCCTCGGCCACCGGTGCGAGCAACACCGCGGTCTCCGCGCCGCGCTACCCGAGCAACATCTACTACAACGCCTCCAACTGGCCCGATGAGCTGAGCGAGTACAACACCGCGTACGTGGCCACCGGTTCCTCGATGGGCGACGCGCTGTACCCGGCCGAGACGGGCAAGTGCGAGAGCACCCCGTCCACCACCTGCACCACCACCGCCTCCACCGAGTCCACGGTGCTCGCCAACGAGTCCCGGATCATGCTCGGCCACGTGCTGGCCGACGACCCGCGGATGAGCTACGCGCACCAGACCAACCTGATCGGCCCGGCCACCCAGACGGTGAACGGGACGACCAGCGACTACGGGTACACGCTGCTCACCCTGATCAACAACATGCAGGCGCAGTACAACAGCTGGTACACCGCGCCGCTGACCCAGACGACCGACGCCGGCACCGCGCAGACCCTCGGTGAGTCGGCCGCCTGGGCCTCGGCCGAGCAGGCCGGCACGGTCACCGCCTCGGTGCAGAACAACACCGTGGTGGTCACCAACTCCGGCGGCGGCCAGGTCAACGTGCCGGTCACCGTCCCGACCGGTACCACGGTCAACGGCGCGGCCTTCGGCCAGTCCTACGGCGGCACGCTCTCCGCCTGGACCCCCGTCGGCGCCGGCTCCACGACCACGCTGATCATCAACGTGCCGCCGCTGATCACCAGTTCGGCCACCGTGGCGGCCTCCGTCGGCACCGCCTTCAGCACCACGGTGACCAGCACCGGCAACCCGCTGCCCGCGCTCACGGCGACCGGGACCCTGCCGGCCGGAGTCACCTTCACCGACAACGGTGACGGCACCGCCACGCTTGCCGGCACCCCGGCGGCGGGCGGCGGCGGCAGCTACCCGCTGGTCGTCACCGCGCGCAACGCGGCCGGCTCGGTCACCCAGAACCTGACCCTTACCGTCGCCCAGCCCGCCGCCGTGACCGGCGCCACGACGGCTGCCTTCACCACCGGCACCGCGGGCACCTTCGCGGTGACCACCAGTGGCTACCCGGCCCCCGCGCTCACCGAGAGCGGGACCCTGCCGAGCGGTCTGAGCTTCAAGGACAACGGCGACGGCACCGGCAGCATCTCCGGCACCGCGGCCTCCGGCAGCGCGGGCAGCTACCCGGTGACCGTCACGGCGGCCAACGGCGCTGGCAGCGGCAGCGCCACCGTGACCGTCACGGTCACCCAGGCGACCGGTCCGGCGGTGACCAGCGCGAGCGCCACCACGCTGACCGCCGGCACCGCCGGTACCTTCGCGGTGACGGCCACCGGCATCCCGGCCCCGGCGCTGACCGTGACGGGCAAGCTGCCCGCCGGCCTGTCGTTCAAGGACAACGGCAGCGGCAACGGCACCCTGTCCGGCACCCCGGCGGCGGGCAGCGGCGGCGTCTACCCGCTGACGGTGTCGGCCGCCAACTCGGCCGGGAGCGCCACCCAGGCGCTCGCGGTGACGGTGAACCAGGCGCCGGCGATCACCAGCAAGGCCACGGCGACGGCGTACCTCCTGGTCCCGTTCAGCTACACGATCACCACGACCGGCTTCCCGGCCGCGGTGCTCAGCGAGAGCGGCACGCTGCCGTCGGGGATCAAGTTCACCCCCGGTGCCAACGGCACCGCCACCCTCTCGGGCAGTGAGCTGGCCCTGGGCAGTTTCCACCTGACCATCACGGCCAAGAGCGCGGCGGGCACGGTGACCCAGGCCTTCACGCTCAACGCGGCCCTCTGACGGTCCTGACGGTCCTGACGGTCCTGACGGTCCTGACGGTCCTCGACCGCTGACCGCGGCCGCCCCGGGCACGAGCGCCCTGGGCGGCCGCGGTGCGTTCGGCGCGGGTCGGCGCCCGCCGACTGGCGGGTCCGCCCCTGCCCCCGCCGTCGTCCCTGCCCCCGCCGTCGTCCTTGCCCCCGCCGTCGTCCCGGCCTCGGCCCGTTGCTGCTCGTTCAGCACGCAGCGGGCCAGCTCCTCCTCAGGTCGCGATTTCACGCCGATCCGAGTTGTTCATCACTGTTTGTCAGCGTTCTGAGCGCCGAGTTTGAGGTTCCCACGGGGCAAGGTTCTAGGTTCGGGGCATGGTGGATGGACCTGAGCTGATCACGGTCGGTCAGCTGGCACGCCGTGTCGGCCTGACCGCGAAGGCCCTGCGGCACTACGACCGGGTGGGACTGCTGGCGCCCGCAGTGGTCGACCCCGACACGGGCTACCGGCTGTACGGCGCCGAGCAGGTCGCGCCCGCGCGGCTGGTACGGCTCCTGCGTTCGGTAGACGTCCCGCTGGACCAGGTGCGCGCGTGCCTGGCCGAGCCGGACGACGAGGCCGCGATCAAGCAGGTCCTGGTCCAGCACCGGCGCCGCCTCCAGGCACGCCTGGACCGGGTCCGCAGCGACCTCCACCGCACCGACCATCTCATCGAGGACGGAGTCACCACAGCGATGACCGACCAGGACACGCAGAACACAACCGGTGCGACCAGTGACGAGCGACGCATGGCCGTCGACCTGTTCAACGGGGTATGGCGGCTGCTGGAGAAGGAGGATCGCAGCGTCGAGGACGACGACCGGATGCTGCACATGGCACACGCCTCGCGCTACCACTGGGGCCAGGTCGGTGCCCCGGCGAACCTCAGCCGCGGCGAGTGGCAGTGCTCACGCGTGTACTCCGTACTGGGGCGAGCCGAACCCGCCCTGCACCACGCGAGGCGCGGCCTGGAGATCTGCCGGGCGCACGGCATCGCGGACTGGGACCTGGCCTACGCCTACGAGTCCCTGGCCCGTGCCCACGCAGTGGCCGGCGACAAGGACCAGGCCCGCAGCTGGACCGAACAGGCCCTGGCCGCGGCCGAGGACATCGCCCAGGACGAGGACCGCGAACTGGTCCTCACCGACCTGGAAGGCATCCCCGCCCAACCACGCTTCTGGTGACCCGCCCCCACCCCCACCCGCGACCTGAAGGAGCTACACCCATGACCGGCACCAACTGGCGCAGGCCGCGGCGGCGGCCGGATTCCTTGCCGAGATGATCACCGGCGTCGGCACCCGCTGTCCGGTTCACCACGGCTTCGGCCATCCCTGGGAGGGGAGGATGGTGCCGGACGTCCCGCTGGAACGGGACGGACTGCTGCCGCTGCCGGCCCACGGGTGGCGGATCGCTGCTGGTGGACGAGAGGCGAGTGCTCAGACCGTGGCTGTCGAATCCCTGTCGAATCCCTGTCGGCTCCCGGCTCCCGGCTCCCGGCACGCGAGGCGTGACAGTCACACGCGACCTTCGGACCCGCTCAAGCGCGAGCCTGCGTCACGCGGAGAGTGGTTCGGGCGATCATCGGGGTACCGATCAGGGTCGGTACGACCCAGGCGACAGGTGAGCCGAGTCCGAGGTTTACGACAAGAAACGCCGTCACAAAGGAGATGTAGGACCCGCACATCAGACCTATGTGCCAGAGAAGCCAGCCGTGTAACCGCCGCCGACGTACCCACCACCCGCCGAGCGCGGCGGACCAGGTAGCCGCTGCGATGACGCCGAGCCACCAGAGCGCGGGCTTCTCGACCACGAGGCCGAACGCGCTGAGGCACAGTGCCCCTGTCAATGCTTGATACGCCAGGCCAAGCCTGGGATGCCACCCAGTCCGTTTCGGCGCGAGCATCGCCATCGGACCGACGAGCAGTCCGATGCCTCCAGCCAGGACGTGGACGACCAGTAGGGCAGCACGCATCGTTCCCCCTCGACATGACACAGTGGACTGTCATAGCGGAGCCAACACCGTCCACAGTGGACTGTCAAGCATGGGGGCATGATGGCCGAACTCAATCCGACTGCGGCATCACTGCTGGGTTTCCTGCACGCGGGGGAGGCCAGCGGCTTCGAGCTCGTGGAGATCGCCGGGGCGTTCATCGGTGACTTCTGGAGTCTGACGCGTAGTCAGGTCTACCGGGAATTGGCCGCGATGGCTGAGCGCGGGTTGGTCCAGGCAGGGCCCACGGGTCCGCGATCACGGCGGCCCTACCGGCTGACCGATTCGGGCCGTGGGGCCTTCGCGGCCTGGCTCGCCGAGCCGCCAGGACCCGAGCAGATCCGCTTTCCACTTCTGCTCGCTCTGGCCTTCGGCGCCTCGGCCGATCGAGAACTGCTCCTGGCGCACGTGGCCGAGCATCGGGTTGAGCACGAGCGGCGCCTGGCCGCGTACCGGACGACGGCGACCGCAGGCGGGCTGGATGCTTATCAGCAGGCGACGTTGGCGTTCGGCATCCGCTACGAGGAGGCGGTTCTCGCATGGATGGACGACATTCCGGCCATCCTCGCCGCAGGGTGAGGTGATCCGGGCGGTCCGAGGGTACGCGCGGAGTGGTTCAGGTGCTACGCGGGCGGCGAGGAGGCCAGGGGTCGAACGCGGCTCAGCCGGCGAGGTCCACAGGGGAAGGCCGTCCGGTCCGACGCGCAACCAGCTCCAAGGGGCCAGCCCCCGATGGACTTCCGAAGTCGACCGCTCGGTACCACTATTTCGGCCCTCAACCTTACCAACTGCACTCATCAGGAAGGTAGATGGAGAGCTCTCCGGCCTCGGAGCGGCTGCCCGGCGGAGTCGACCGGACCGTACGGTACGGGCCGCGCCGGGTGCTGTTCGACCGCGGACCGGTGCCGAGGTGGCTCCGGGGTGGCTCCGGAGACCGCCGGTCCTGGCGCCGCCCTGGTCCGGGAATGTCTCGGCCGGCGGTGGTGTTGACGATCCATCAGTGCTGCTGGGTGGCAATGTCCAAGGAATTGACGAGTGGTCAAGAGTTGATCTCAGTAAGGTCATAGACTCACCAAGGACTGATTGAAACCCGCTCGGTAGGTATGTTTCCATGGTCGCGCGGGGGTGGCCGGGGGCGGACCGACGCCGGGCGACAGCGAGGTGTCCGGAGCCACCGCCCGGCAGCGCAGCAGTGTCAGCGAGGCCGGCGGCCCCCACCCGGGCCCGGCTCGGCCGTGGCTTCTTGAGCTGGGAAGGCGTGCCCCCGACATGGCCATCACGATCGAGGCTTGGTTCGACTACCGATGCCCGCTGAGCATGGTGACGCACCGCTTGCTGACCGCGGTGGCCGCGGCGCACGGCGCCGAACTGCGCTGGCATCCGCACGAGAACCGCGGCGGTGCGTCGTGGGACCCGGTCCCGTCCGCGCGGGCCTGGCAGTACGGGACGCGGCCGTTGGCCGCGCGGCTGGGCGTGACCGTGGCGGAGCGGCCGCCCGCCCCGGTACGCAGTGCCCGACTCGCCTTCCTGGGCTACCAGTTCGCCCTGGAGCACGGCGTCGGTGAGCGCTACAGCGAGCAGGTCTTCGCCGCGCACTTCGCGGCCGGGCTGGACATCGCCGACCCCGCCGTGCTGGCCCGGATCGCGTCGCGCTGCGGGCTCGACCCGCTCGACTTCCGGGCCGCGCTGGCGGACGAGCGGTACGCCGAGTTGCACCGGTCCGCGCTCGCCGAGGGCAGTGGCCACGGCCCGGTCCGACTGACCCCGACCACGGTGATCGGCGACCGCAGGATCGAAGGGGTGCCCGATCTGGCGCAGTTGGACCGGTTGCTCACCCGGGCCCAGCTCGCCGCACCCGTGGCCGTGCGGCAGCCCGCAGCCCTGGAGCGGCCGGTGGCCCTGGATCGGCAGGCCCTGGATCAGCCGGCCCTGGATCAGCCGGCCTTGGATCGGCAGGCCCTGGATCAGCCGGCCTTGGATCGGCAGGCCCTGGATCAGCCGGCCTTGGATCAGCCGGCCTTGGAGCGGCCGGCCGTCCCGGAGCGGGCCGCCGCGCTCGCCGGCGCCGCCGTGGTACACGGCCGTGGCGGTGGCAGCGGCCGATTCCGTGGCGGCGTGCCGGTCCGCGAGGTCCGCGAGGTCCGCGAGCTCCGCTCCGGCGACCGCGCGCCCGACCGCCGACGCTCCGGCCGCCTCCCCGTCACCCTCGGCGTCACCCTCGGCGCGGCCGCCCCCCGCTGAGCGCGCGCCCTTCCCCGAGCGTGCGCCCCTCGCCGCCCGCTCGCACGGCCGCCGGGTCCAGGTGCCCGACCGCCGTGTCCAGCAGTGCGGCCAACGCCTCGGCGATCCCCTCCGGCAGGCGTGTCAGCAGTCGGATGTGCTCGGCCGCCGCGGCCTCGGTGACCAGCGCCGCCAGCCCCCGCCCCTCCTCGGTCAGCTGCACCCAGGAGCTCCGCCCGTCCTGCGCGTTGGCCTCCCGGTTGACGTAACCGGCGTGCGCCAGGCGGTTGATGATGTTGCTGGTGCCGCCTGAGGAGAGTCCGCAGGCGGCTGCCAGCGTGGTGGGCCGAAGCCGCTGCTCGTGCGCCTGGTGGAGGGCCAGCAGTACGTCCGCGTCGGCGTTGGTCAGGCCGGCCTCGGCGGCGGCCGCGTGTGTGGTGGCGTTCACCAGCTGCGCCAGCCGCCCCGCCTGCCGGGCCAGCCGGTCCAGCGCCACCACGCCGCCACCCCGTTCACTCTCGGGCATCTCTCTCCTCACTCCCGCGGTGCGTCCCGCGGTCCGTCGCCCCTCATGATGCCGCCGCTCGGCGGTCGAACGGGAGCCTTCCGCCGATCCTTCCGGTGAAAAGGTTTCCAGGAACCTTTCCGCGAGGTGGAGCGGACTCCCGTAGCGCGCCATCTCCGTTGTGGCGAAACGATCCTGACGGACAGTTGAACACCTGGCCCCAGGGGGTTAGCATCTCTCGTGAAAGCTTTACCAAAAGCTATCAGTCAAACTGAAGGGTGACGGCATGTCCTCCCCGGAGAGTCTGCGTGAGCTGGACGGCCACGCACAGGCGGACCTGGTCCGCAGTGGCGAGCTGTCCGAGAGTGAGTTGCTGCGCCACGCGATCGAGCGGATCGAGCGCTACGACGGCCGGATCGGCGCCCTCGCGGTGACCGCCTTCGACCAGGCGCTCGCCGAGGCGGCCCGCCCCGGCGGGAGCGCCGAGGGGCACGGCCCGCTGCACGGCGTGCCGTTCCTGCTCAAGGACCTCGGACCGACCGTGGCCGGCCTGGAGGCCACCATGGGCTCGCGCTTCCTGGCCGGCTTCAGCCCGCGCCAGGGGAGCGAGTTGACCGACCGGTTCCGGGCGGCCGGCCTGCGGGTGCTGGGCAAGACCAAGACCGCCGAGTTCGGCGTGCTGCCCACCACCGAGCCGCAGGCCCAGGGGCCCACCCGCAACCCCTGGGACCCCACCCGCAGCGCGGGCGGCTCCAGCGGCGGCGCGGCGGCGGCGGTCGCGGCCGGCCTGGTGCCGATCGCGCACGCCAACGACGCGGGCGGCTCGATCCGCATCCCGGCCGCCGCCTGCGGTGTCTTCGGCCTCAAGCCGACCAGGGCGCGCACCCCGCTGGGGCCCGCGGTCGGCGACCTGATGAACGGACTGGCCGCCGAGCACGTGGTCAGCCGCTCGGTGCGGGACAGCGCTGCGGTGCTCGACGCGATCGCCGGGCCGGCCACCGGCGACCCGTACTGGGCGCCGCCCACCGCCGGGCGGTTCACGCAGGCGGTCCGCACGGGCCTGACGAAGCCGCTGCGGATCGCCTGCACCACCCGCCCCGGAACCGGCCCACTCGATCCGGCCTGCGCCGCCGCGGTGCTGGAGACCGCCAAGCTCTGCGCGGAGCTGGGCCATCAGGTCACCGAGGCGGCCCCGGAGGTGGCCTTCGCCGAACTGGTCGACCCGTTCCTGGTGTTGTGGGCCGCCGGAGTCTCCTCGGCGATCACCTCCTACGCCCAGCTGAGCGGCCGCATCCCGACCGCCGACCGGTTCGAGGAGCTCACCTGGCAGCTCTACCAGCAGGGCCGCACCCTCAGCGCCTCCCAGTACCTGCTGGCGGTGGGCACCCTGCAGCGAGCCGCGCGTGCGATCGCCGGCTTCTACGAGTCCTACGACGTGCTGCTGTCACCGGTCACCGCCTGGCCGGCACCCGACCTCGGCACCTTCGCGATCGGCACTCCCGATCAACAACTGCTGCGGGCCGTGGAGTTCTGCCACGAGACCCCGCTGGCCAATCTGACCGGCCAGCCCGCGATGTCGGTCCCGCTGCACTGGACCGACTCCGGACTGCCGATCGGCGTGCACGCCACCGGCCGCTTCGGCGACGAGGCCACCCTCTTCGCGCTCGCGGCCGAGCTCGAAACCGCCCAGCCCTGGGCCCACCGCCTACCGGCGGTCGCCCACCTGCGAACGGAGAGCTGAGCACGATGCTGAGAATCACCGTGGTCCCCCGAGCGACCGCCCACTGGCTGGGCGCCCGCGAGCTGGTCCGCACCACCTACGCTGACACCTACGGCGCCTCGGTCAGCCCCGACCCCGACGCCTTCATCATCGCCACCACCCAGGACGCCGAGGGGTTGGACCGGATCACCGGCTGCGCCGGCGTCAGCTACGCCACCACCACCGAGTTCTTCTCCGAACGCTATCTGGACGCGCCGGTCGAGACCGCCATCGCGGCCCGGCTCGGCGTCCCGGTGGAGCGCTCCCGGGTGGTCGAGATCGGCCCGCTGGCCGGGCGCGGCGGCGCGGGCCGGGAGATGATCCGACTGACCCCGATCATCGCCTGGTCGCTGGGCATGGAGTACATCCTGTGCACCGTCACCGACTACCTGCGCACCGCGCTGCAGCGGGTGGGCGTCACCTTCACCCCGCTCCAAGTGGCCGACCCGGAGCGGCTGCAGCCGGGCACGCGCGACGCCTGGGGCAGCTACTACGACGGGCGGCCGCAGACCGGGTTCATCGAACTGCGCGCCCTGGCACCGCTGTTCGCCGAGGCCACCGGCCGGTACACGTTCCTCGACCCCCAGGTGGGGCTGCTGAGCGAGACGGGCGGCCCCGTCGCCCCGGCCGCCGCGCGGGAGGTGGCGGGCCGTGCGGGCCGTTGAGGAGGCGCTGAGCCGCCACGCCGAGAGCGAACGGCCGCTGGTGCGAGTGCTGGACGAGCACGGCGCGACGGTGGCCCGGCACAGCTACCGCGAGGTCACCCGGGCGGCCCGGGCGCTGGCCGACCGCATCACCGACCGCATCACCGACCGTCTTGCCGGCTGTCTCGCTGACCGTCTCACCGAGCGTCTTGCCGCGCGGCGAACGGTGACTGACGTGCCATCAGACATGGATGGCCGCTCGCGGGTCGGCGTACTCTGCGGCAACACCCCTGAGTTCGTGGTCGCCGACCTGGCGCTGCTCACCGCGCGTGCCACCGAGATCCCGGTGCCGCTGGCCTTCAGCCGCGAGCAGGCCGCCGGGCTGCTCGAATCGGCGGACCTCTGCCTGGTGGACGAGCAGGGCGCGGCCCGGCTCGCCGAGTGGGGCCCGTCGGTGCTGCCGGCCGGCTGCCAGGTGGTGGCCGTCACCCTGGACGGCGGTTCGACCCCCTGGGCCCCGGCTGCCGCCACCGGGCCCGGGCCCGGGCTTGACCAGGCGGAGGCGGAGGCCGAGGGCCAGGTCGAGGACCAGGCGGAGGACTGGATCTGCAAGATCATCCACACTTCCGGCACCACCTCCCGCCCCAAGGGTGTGCGGATCCGCGCCCAGGGCATCGGCGCGCTGATCGACTCGCTGCACACCGCGATGCCCGACCAGGCGTTCCGCGCCTACCTCTCGCTGGTGCCGTTCAGCCTGCTGATCGAGCAGGTCACCGGTCTCTACCTGGTGCTGCTGGACGGCGGCTGCGTCACCCTGCTGCCGCCGGACTCGGCGCTGGTCGGCACCAGCGCGGGCGCGGTGGCGAGCGCGCTGCCGCAACTGGCCGCCGCCCGGCCGACCGCCGTGGTGGCCACGCCCGCGCTGGCGGCCGCGCTCGCCGACGCGGCGGGGCAGGCCGAGCGGGCCGGACTGCCGGTCAGTCAGGTGCTGTTCGGTACCGAGCGGCCGCCGCTGATCTGCTGCGGTGGCGCCCCGGTGCACCCGGCCACCCTGCGCGAGCTGGACCGGCACGGCATCGCCGTCCACGAGGGCTACGGCCTCTCCGAGAACAGTTCGGTGGTCAGCTGGAACACCCCGGGCGCGCGCCGGATCGGCACCGTCGGCAGGCCGCTCGCCCACGTCACCGTCAAGCTCGCCGAGGACGGCGAACTGCTGGTCCGCAGCAGCTCGCTGTTCGCCGGCTACACCCGCCCCGACCCCTCCAGCTGCGCCGTGGTCGACGGCTGGCTGCACACCGGCGACCTGGCCGGCATCGACCCGGACGGGTACCTGACCATCACCGGCCGCAAGAAGAACATCATCATCACCGCGGCGGGGCGCAACATCGCTCCCGAGTGGGTGGAGGCGCAGTACGCCCGCCTCCCGTTCGTGCGTGCCGTCGGGGTGGTCGGCAACGACCTGCCCGCGCTGCACGGCCTGTTCGTCATCGCCCCCGACGCCGATCCCGGCGCGGCCG
Organism: Kitasatospora sp. NBC_01287; assembly: GCF_026340565.1. Taxonomy (NCBI): domain Bacteria; kingdom Bacillati; phylum Actinomycetota; class Actinomycetes; order Kitasatosporales; family Streptomycetaceae; genus Kitasatospora; species Kitasatospora sp. NBC_01287. The sequence continues at coordinate 2,109,522 of NZ_JAPEPB010000001.1, read as the reverse complement.
CCGAGGCGATCGCCGCCTTCGGGGCCGAGCACCTCTCCGCGGTCGAACGGGTGGAGGTGCTCCACCTGCTGCGGGCCGAACAGGACGGCTACCGCCGCTACTTCACCGTCACCGGCCGGCCGGTGCGCGCGGCGATCACCGCCGACCTCGACCGCCTGCCGACCACCGGCGCCAAGAGCACTGCCACTACCACTGAGAGCGGCACCACCGAGAGCGCCACCGCTGAGAGCAGCACCACCGAGAGCGCCACCATCGAGAGCGCTGAAGCGAAGGGGACAGCCATGGCCACCACCACCCCGGACGTGCGGCCCTACGGGACCGGCACCGGAAAGCTCCTCCAGCCCGCCCCAGGCGTCACCACGCTGCGTGACCTCGACCCGCGTGCCGTCATCGAACTGCTCGCCGAGGCCGGCTTCCTGGTGCTGCGCGGCTTCGCCCCGTCGATCGAGGACTTCTCGCTCTTCGTCAAGGAGCACTCCGACCGGGTGACACTGGACCCGGCCCGCTCCTTCCATGGCGGCGACGTCGCCCAGAAGGTCGACGCCGGCACCGCCGAGCTGGGCCTGCACATCGAGAACGGCAACAGCCCCTTCATCCCCGACCTGACCTGGTTCCTCTGCGAGAGGGCCGCCGCCAGCGGTTCGCAGACCACGGTCTGCGACGGCTACCGGGTCTGGGACGCGGCCGCCGAGGCCGACCGGGCCGCCTTCGCCCAGGACATCGTCTACGCCCGCCGGGTCGAAGAGGCCAAGTGGAAGCAGTTCGTGGTGCACCAGTCGGGCGGCGTGAAGACCGTCGCTGAGGTGACCTTCGCCGACTTCCAGCAGCTGGCCGCGATCGGCGGCCCCGGCACCACGGTCACTGAACTGCCCGACGGCTCCGTGCACTACGCCTTCCGCACCCCGGCCGCCCGCACCACGCTCTTCGGCGCCCGCCTGGCCTGGGCCAACAGCATCTTCGGCCCGTCCTACAACTACGAGAAGCCGACAATCACCTTCGCCGACGGCACCGCCCTGCCCGAGGAACTGACCGACCGCCTGGCGTGGCTCACCGAGGAGCTGACGGAGGAGCTGGACTGGCAGGACGGTGATGTCGTGCTGGTCGACAACACCCGGGTGATGCATGGCCGCCGCGCCATCACGGACCCGAACCGCACCATTTACAACGCGCAGAGCTACCTGCGCGGCGAGCTGCTCCCAGGCTCGCGCACGGCGGCCTGACGGGCTGATCCGCAACTGTCCGAGTCACAACTGTCCGAGCTCAAGCCATCCGAGTGTCAATCATCTGAATCCAAACCATCTGGGATCAAATCGTCAGATCTCCAATCGTCCGATATCTGACCATCTGACCCGCAGCTGTCCGAGCCTCGCCGGACCCGAGCCGCCGGACACCGGGCCGCCACGGACGCCGCGGCGGCCCGGGCCTCGCCGCCTCATCGCGTCGCCCCGCTCTCAGCGCGCTATCAGATGACAGATTTCAGATTCTGTCATCACGATTCGCTCCACGCTCCACGCTCCACGCGCCGCTCCCACGGCCCCGCCGCCCCGCCAAGCCCTGACCCGCCGTCATCGTCACCCCACCCGGGAGATCCCCAGATGTCCGAGCTGCCCGCCCGACCGGGCGCCCACGGCCTCGGCCTCGACCAGCCGGCCGTCAGCGCCGTGCTGTCCAGGCTCTACGCCGCCGCCCGCGCCGGCGATCCGAGCGCGATGGCCCGCGCCCACGCCGAGGCCGCCGAGCTGCCCGCCCCGCCCACCGTCGCCGAGACCAGCGCGCTCTGCGCCGCCGCCTCGCTGCCCGTGCACCCGCACACCGGCCGCTTCCTCTACACCCTGGTGCGCACGCTGCGCCCGCGCACCGTGGTCGAGTTCGGCACCTCCTTCGGCACCTCGGCGGTCCAGCTCGCCGCCGCGCTGCGCGACAACGGCGCCGGCCACCTGACCGGCACCGAGCTGGAGGCCGGCAAGGTGCACCAGGCCCGCGCGAACCTGGCCGAGGCGGGGCTCGCCGAGTGGGCCACCGTCCTCGCCGGCGACGCCCGCCAGACGCTGGCCACCATGGCCCGCCCGGTCGACCTCGTCCTGCTGGACGGCTGGAAGGAGCTCTACCTCCCGGTGCTGGAGGTGCTGGAGCCGATGCTGCGCCCCGGATCGGTGATCGTCTCCGACAACCTCCCGATGCTGCCGGACGGCTTCCTGACCCGGATCCGCGACCTCGGCCGCGGCTACTCCTCCGTCGAGCTGCCGCTCGGCGACGGGATCGAGCTGACCACCTGGACGGGGGAGGAGTGGTGACCGCCCGGTCCGCCCAGCCCGCCCGGTCCGCCCCTCGCATCCGGGCGACCCAGACCGTCCGGTCCGCCCAGATCGCGATCGTCGGCGCCGGCCCGCGCGGGCTCTCGGTGCTGGAGCGGTTGTGCGCCGCGCTCTCCACCGGCGAGCAGCGCCTCGACGTCACGGTGCACGTGGTCGACCCCCACCCGCCGGGCGCGGGCGCGGTCTGGCGCACCGACCAGAGCCCGCAGCTGCTGATGAACACCGTGGCCTCCCAGGTCACCGTCTTCACCGACGACTCGGTGGAGCTGGCCGGACCGGTACTGCCCGGACCGAGCCTGCACGAGTGGGCCCGCTTCCTGACCCTGATGGGCCCGGTGGACGAGTCCTTCGCCGACTGCTCCGCCGAGGTGCTGGCCGAGGCCAAGGGCCTGGGCCCGGACGACTACCCCACCCGCGCGCTCTACGGCCGCTACCTGCGCTGGGCCTTCGAGCGGGTCTGCGGCACCGCGCCCGCCGGGGTCACCGTGCGCACCCACGCCTCGCGCGCGGTGGCGCTGGACGACGCGGGGGAGCGGCAGACCCTGCGGCTCGCCGACGGCACGGTGCTGCCAGGGCTGGCCGCCGTGGTGCTGGCCCAGGGCCACACCGCCGGCCTCCCGGGCAGCGCCGAGCGGGAGCTGACCGCCTTCGCCCGCGCTCACGGCCTGGTCCACCTGACCCCGGCCAACCCGGCCGACCTGGACCTGTCGGTGATCGCCCCCGGTGAGACGGTGCTGCTGCGCGGCCTCGGGCTCAACTTCTTCGATCACCTGGCGCTGCTCACCCAAGGCCGCGGCGGCCGCTTCGAAGACGTCGACGGCAAGCTGGTGTACCGCCCCTCGGGCCGCGAACCGCACCTGGTGGCCGGCTCCCGGCGCGGCGTGCCCTACCACTCGCGCGGCGCCAACGAGAAGGGCGCGCACGGCCGTTACCACCCGCGGCTGCTCACCGTCGAGCACGTGGCGATGCTGCGAGAGCGCGGCGAGGCCGGCGAGCCGGTGGACTTCCGGGCCGAGATCTGGCCGCTGGTGGCGCGCGAGGTGGAGGGCGTCTACTACGCGGCGCTGCTGAGCCAGGCGGGCCGCGGCGCCGAGGCCGGCGAGCTGGCCGAGCGCTACCTGGCCGCCGAGGGCGAGGCCGAACTGGCCGCCGTGCTGGACGCCTTCGCGGTGCCGCAGGGCGCGCGCTGGGACTGGCAGTGGCTCGCCCGCCCCTACCAGGGCGTGGACTTCACCGGGCCGGCCGACTACCGGGCCTGGCTGCTCGACCACCTGCGCCGGGACCTGGTCAGCGCCTCCCAGGGCAATGTCAGCGGTCCGGTCAAGGCCGCCCTGGACGTGCTGCGCGACCTGCGCAACGAGATCCGGCTCGCGGTCGACCACGCCGGGCTGCACGGCGCCTCGTACCGGGCCGACCTGACGGGCTGGTACACCCCGCTCAACGCGTTCCTCTCGATCGGCCCGCCGGCCTCGCGGATCGGCGAGATGATCGCGCTGATCGAGGCCGGCGTGCTCGACGTGCTCGGTCCCGGGCTGCGGATCACGGCCGACGAGGAGTCGGGCCGGTTCCTGGCGGCCTCGGCCACCGTCGCCGGTGCGCCGGTGCCGGCCCGGGTGCTGATCGAGGCCCGGCTGCCGGAGCCCGACCTGGGCCGGACCGCCGACCCGCTGCTCGCCCACCTGCTCGCCACCGGACAGGTCACCCGCTACCTGATCCCCGAGCTGGACGGCGGCCCCGGCTACCGGACCGGCGCGGTCGCGGTCACCCCGCGCCCGTACCACGTGATCGACGCCCAGGGCCGTGCCCATCCGCGCCGCTTCGCCTACGGCGTGCCGACCGAGGCGGTGCACTGGGCGACAGCCGCCGGGATCCGTCCCGGCGTCAACTCGGTGATCCTCAACGACTCCGACGCCATCGCGGGCGCGCTGAGCGTCCTGCTGCGCGCGGGCGCCGAGGCGGAGGCGCAGGCCCAGGCCGAGGCCCAGGCGGCGACCGACGCCGAAGCCGCCGGGGTGGGCGCGGTGGCCGGCGAACTCGCCGAGGTGCGCGGGTGACGGTGCCCCGGCGGCCGCGCCCGACCCCGCCCCACCCGCTCCGCCCCCGCCCCCGCCCCATCCCCACCCCAACCCCCTCCCCAGCCCAGCCCGGAGAGCCCGTGAACCCCGCGCCCACCCTGCACAGCCCGCTGGCCGCCGGTGCGCTGGCCCTGTCCAACCGCGTGGTGATGGCCCCCATGACCCGCAACCGGGCCGACGCCGAGGGCGTGCCCACCGCCCTGATGGCCCAGTACTACGCCCAGCGCGCCTCGGCCGGTCTGATCATCACCGAAGGCGCCCGGATCAGCGCCGTCGGTGCGGGCCCGGTGGGTCAACCGGGTCTGCACAGCGCCGCGCAGCTCGTGGGCTGGTCCAGGGTCACCGCGGCCGTGCACCGGGCGGGCGGGCTGATCGTGGCCCAGCTCGCCCACCACGGCCGGATCGCGCACCCCGACCTGCTGCCGTCCGGCGTGCGACCGGTGGGTCCCTCGGCGGTCCGGGCGCAGAGCGATGCCCGGACCACGCCGACCCGCCTGGTGCCCACCGTCACGCCGCGCGTGCTGACCCGGGCCGACATCGCCGAGACGCTGGACGACTACGCGGCCGCCGCCGAGTCGGCGCTCCGGGCCGGCTTCGACGGGGTCGAGATCCAGGGCGCCAACGGCTACCTGGTCCACCAGTTCCTCTCCGACAACGCCAACCAGCGCCTGGACTCCTACGGCGGGTCGGCCGAGAACCGGATCAGGTTCGCCCTGGCGGCCGTGCGCGCGGCGGCCGCGGTGGTCGGCGCCGACCGGGTCGGGCTGCGGCTGTCGCCCGGCTCCGGTGCCAACGACCTGCTGGAGCTGGACCCGGCCCACACCTACGGGCTGCTGGCCGAGTCGCTGCGCGGCACCCGGCACGCCTACCTGCACGTGGTCGAGGGCCCGGACCCCAAGCTCACCAGGCTGCTGCGGGAGCGCTGGTCCGGCCCGCTGATCGTCAGCCCGTTCACCGGCGGCGAGCCGACCGACCCCGCGACCGCGACCGTCCGGCTGCGCACGGGCGAGGCCGACGCGGTCAGCTTCGCCCGCCTCTTCGCCGCCAACCCCGACCTGCCCGAGCGGATCCGCCAGGGCCGCCGGCTCGCCGCCCCCGACCCGGAGACCTTCCACACGGGCGGGGCCACCGGCTACACCCACCTCCCGGTGGGCAGCACCCATCTCGCACCGAAGGACAGCACCGATCATGAGTAACCGGATCACCCTGCCCGCCTCCGCTCCTACCGCCCCCGCCCCTGCCTCCGCCGCGCCCGCGTCCCCGCCCGCCGCGCCGGCGGCGGGCATCGCCGGGCTCGGCGCGGCGCTGGCCGCGGGCGGCTGGACGCCCAGCGCGCTGGAACGCACGCTGGCCCGCCGCCTGGCGACCGCCGCCACCGGCACCGGCCTGCTGACCGCGAGCGCGCTGCGCGAGGCGTTCCACGAGGGCACCGAAGCCTTCCTACGGGAGAACGGCGGTCACCTGGCCGCCCTGCTCGCCACCGGGCTGGCGGCCATCGAGGCCGACGGGTCCGACCCGGCCGCCGCCGCGCTGCCCGCGCTGCTGCGGCGGATCGAGAGCTGAGCCCGCCCGTCCGCCGGGCGGAGCGACACGCTGACGCCCGGCGGCTCCCGGCGGTTCGAGGCGGGGGTTGGTATCGGTCAGGGTCGATCACGGGATATCTTGATATCAAGACGTTGTAGCCGTGAAGCGGAGCACCGATGACTGACTCGACCATCATCTATACGCACACTGACGAGGCCCCGGCCCTGGCAACGTATTCGTTCCTGCCGGTGGTCCAGGCGTACGCCTCGACGGCGGGCGTCAAGGTGGAGACCCGCGACATCTCTCTGGCCGGCCGCATCATCGCCAGCTTCCCGGAGCGTCTGGAGGAGGGGCAGCGGATCCACGACGCCCTCCACGAGCTCGGTGAACTGGCCAAGACGCCCGGTGCCAACATCATCAAGCTGCCGAACATCTCGGCCTCGATCCCGCAGCTCAAGGCCGCGATCGCCGAGCTGCAGGCCCAGGGCTACGCGCTGCCGGACTACCCGGACGACCCGAAGACGGACGAGGACCGCGAGGTCCGCGCCCGCTACGACAAGGTCAAGGGCAGCGCCGTCAACCCGGTGCTGCGCGAGGGCAACTCGGACCGCCGGGCTCCCGCCTCGGTCAAGAACTACGCCAAGACCCACCCGCACCGGATGGGCGCCTGGAGCTCGGACTCCAAAACCGATGTCGCCCACATGACCGCTGGTGACTTCCGCTCCAGCGAGAAGTCGGCGGTGATCGCCGAGGACGGCGCGCTGCGGATCGAGCTGGTCGCCGCCGACGGCAGCACCACCGTGCTGCGCGCCTCGGTGCCGGTGCTGGCCGGCGAGGTCGTCGACGCCTCGGTGATGCACGTCGCCGAGCTGCGCGAGTTCCTCACCGCCCAGATCGCTCGCGCCAAGGCCGAGGGCGTGCTCTTCTCGGTGCACCTGAAGGCCACCATGATGAAGGTCTCCGACCCGATCATCTTCGGTCACGTGGTGCGCGCCTTCTTCCCGAAGACCTTCGAGCGGTTCGGCGCCGACTTCGCCGCCGCCGGCCTGACCCCGAACGACGGCCTGGGCGCCATCCTCAAGGGTGCCGAGTCGCTGCCGAACGGCGCCGAGATCAAGGCGTCCTTCGACGCCGAGCTGGCCGAGGGCCCGGCGCTGGCCATGGTCGACTCCGACCGCGGCATCACCAACCTGCACGTGCCGAGCGACGTGATCGTCGACGCCTCGATGCCGGCCATGATCCGCACCTCCGGCCACATGTGGGGCCCGGACGGCAAGGAGGCCGACACCCTGGCGGTGCTGCCGGACAGCAGCTACGCGGGCGTCTACCAGGTCGTCATCGACAACTGCCGCGAGCACGGCGCCTTCGACCCGGCCACCATGGGCTCGGTGCCGAACGTCGGCCTGATGGCGCAGGCGGCCGAGGAGTACGGCAGCCACGACAAGACCTTCGAGATCCCCACCGACGGCACCGTGCGCCTGGTCGACCAGGCCGGCAACACGGTCATCGAGCAGCCGGTCGCCGCCGGTGACGTCTTCCGCGCCTGCCAGACCAAGGACGTGCCGATCCGCGACTGGGTCAAGCTGGCCGTCAACCGCGCCCGCGCCACCGGCAGCCCGGCCGTCTTCTGGCTGGACGAGACCCGCGCGCACGACGCCAACCTGATCGCCAAGGTCGAGCAGTACCTGCCCGAGCACGACACCCAGGGCCTGCAGATCGAGATCCTCTCCCCGGAGCAGGCCACCGCCTTCTCGCTGGAGCGGATCCGCCGTGGCGAGGACACCATCTCGGTCACCGGCAACGTGCTGCGCGACTACCTGACCGACCTGTTCCCGATCCTGGAGCTGGGCACCAGCGCCAAGATGCTCTCGGTGGTCCCGCTGATCAACGGCGGCGGTCTCTTCGAGACTGGCGCCGGCGGCTCCGCCCCGAAGCACGTCCAGCAGCTGGTCAAGGAGAACTACCTGCGCTGGGACAGCCTGGGCGAGTTCTTCGCGCTGGCCGCCAGCTTCGAGCACCTGGCGCAGACCACCGGCAACGCCCGCGCCCAGGTGCTGGCCGACACCCTGGACCGCGCCACCGGCACCTTCCTGGACGAGGACAAGTCGCCCAGCCGCCGCCTGGGCGGCATCGACAACCGCGGCAGCCACTTCTACCTGGCCCTCTACTGGGCCCAGGAGCTGGCCAAGCAGAGCGAGGACGCCCAGCTCGCCGAGGCCTTCGCGCCGCTGGCGCAGAGCCTGAGCGACCAGGAGCAGGCCATCGTCGCCGAGCTGATCGCCGTCCAGGGCGAGCCGGTCGAGATCGGCGGCTACTACCAGCCGGACCCGGCCAAGGCCGAGGCCGTGATGCGCCCGTCCGCCCTGCTCAACGAGGCGCTCGTCTCGCTGAGCTGACGCCGCGTCGGCAGCTGCTGACCGGTCGTCAACGGTCGAACGTCGAAGGTCCCCCGGCACACCCTTCAAGGGTGCGCCGAGGGACCTTCGCGTTGCCCGGCTCACTACCTGCTTGCCGGATCGGTACGTGTCGGCTCAGTAGGTGTCGGCTCAGTAGGTGTCGACTCAGTACGTGTCGGCTCAGTACTCGACGGTGCGCAGCCGCGGCCCGTACGGCGCGCTGTCCAGCCAGCGGCCGGCCCGCGGCCAGCGGGTGGCGGCCGCCGCGGCGGCCCACTGGCCCAGGCGCTGGCCGGGGCGTGCCGCGAGCAGGTGGTCGAGGGCGGCCCCGGCGGCGTGGATGTTGCGCTGGGCGGCGGCCCGGCGGGCCTCGGCGTACGCCGGGACGGTGCCCTGCCCGATCGCCCGCGCCGCCGCGACCGCGTCCGCGATACCGGAGTTCATCCCGCGCGCGCCGAACGGCGGCAGCAGGTGGGCGGCCTCCCCGGCCAGCAGCACCCGGCCCGAGTCATCGGTGAACGCGTCGGCCAGGCGCTGCTGGAACCGGTAGACCGAGGACCAGGTGACCCGCGGCACCCCGGCCGACGCCGGCAGCACGCCGGGCAGCCAGTCGGCGGCGCTCGCCAGCAACTGCCCCGCGTCCTCGCCGGGCCGGGCCTGCACATCCACGCGCCAGCCGCCCCGGAACGGCACCAGCAGCACGTTGCGTCCCCCGACGGCCGGGTGGCGGTAGTGGAACTCCCTCACCGCGTCCGCCGGTTCGATGTCCGCCGCGACGTCGACGACGACGAAGCCGGTCGCCGAGCCGGTGCCGCTCAGCGCGATCCCGAGCCGCTCCCGCACGGTGGAGCGCGGTCCGTCGGCCGCGATCACGTGGTCGGCCAGGTGGACGGCGCCCGAGGCCGCGCGCACCTCCACCCCGGCCGCCCCGGGCAGCACCTCCGCGACCGGATCGCCCCGGTGCGCGGTGATCCCGGCGGCGTCGCAGGCCGACCTGAGCAGGTCCTCCACCACGGTCTGCGGCAGGCTGGTGAACGGCGGCGGGCCGGGCGCCGGGCGGTACTCGCGCGCGTACACCTCGCGCCCGGCCCAGCGGGTGCGCTTGGCGCGCCAGACCAGCCCGCGCTCCGCGATCCGCTCGCCGAGGCCGGGGCTGACCCGCTCCAGCCGCTCCAGGGTGGCCCGGTGCACGAAGATCGCCCGGCTGCCCGGGCGGGCGGTGGCCTCCCGCGGCTGCGCCTCCAGCAGCGTGACCCGCTCGCCGAGCGCGTGCGCGGCCAGCGCGGCACTCAGCCCCACCGGCCCGGCCCCGACCACGGTGACGGTGGCGCTCATGCCGCCACCGCCCACAGCGCGCCCTGCCGGGGCGGGACCACGGCGGGGTTGAACAGCTCCACCACGTAGAGCGGTGCCGCCGTCGCCAGCCGCAGCAGGTAGCGCCGCCGCACCGCCGGGACCTCGTTGCCCAGCGGCTCGCGCCAGGCGCCGAGCGAGACCCCGAGCGCGGTGCGGCGCTGGGCGATCCCCCGCTCGGCCACCGCGCGGCCCAGCGGCACGGTCAGCGCGGTGACCACCTCCACCAGCTCCTGCTGCTGCGGCAGTTGGCCGATGACCAGGTTGCGCGAGACGACCAGCCCGTTGCCCGTCAGCAGCTCGGTGCGCCGCACCAGACAGGCCTCGGCGGCGGCCAGTGGGTCGCCGGGCGGCGACAGCGGGGTCAGCCGCTGGTCGACCACCCGCAGCCGCAGGCGGCAGCCCAGCCACTGCTCCAACTGCGCGGTGGTGGAGCCTCGGTGGTGCAGCAGCCGCCGGGTGAACGGGTCGGCGAACGCGTCCGCCGGTATCCCGGACGCGGTGGTGGTCGTCAAGGCAGGTCACTCCGATCGGCGGTGGGCGGTGGGCGGTGGGCGGGGCGCGTGGTGGCGTGTGGGTCGAGCGAGGCCGGGCAGGCGGCAGCGGCACGGACCGCCACCGCGGCCGGTGGATCGCAGACCCGTCAGGCGCCGGGCGTGTAGCCGCCGGGGGTCAGCCGCGGCGTGATCGCGACCCGGTTGTAGGCGTTGATGACGATGATCACCCAGATCAGCTGGGCGAGCTGCTCCTCGCCGAAGACCTTGGCCGCCGGCTCGTAGACCTCGTCCGGCACCCGGCCGTCGTGGATCAGGGTGATGGCCTCGGTCAGCTCCAGGGCCGCGCGCTCGCGCTCGGAGTAGAACGGGGTCTCCTGCCAGGCACTGAGGGCGTAGATCCGCTGCTCGGTCTCGCCGGCGTGGCGGGCGTCCTTGGCGTGCATGTCCAGGCAGTAGGAGCAGCCGTTGATCTGCGAGGCGCGGATCCGGACCAGTTCGAGCAGCGGCTTCTCCAGGCCGGCCCGCTCTGCGGCGGCGGCCGCGGTGCCGGCGAGCTTGCCCATCGCCGCGTAGGTGTCGGACGAGAGTTGACGGAGATTCAGGCGGGCCGAGCCGCCGTTGGTGGTGGTCATGCAGCGATGCTAGGCACACTCACGGTCGGTGGCCCAGCCCGCCGGGCCCGGCAGTCGAACACCCCGCGCCGGGCAGTTGAACACCGCTGGGGACCAGCAGTTGAACGCTGCCGAGGGGCGGCGTTCGATCGCCGGCCGGTTGCTTGACAGCCAAGGTGTCTCGCGGAAAAGATAAATTCACCGACAGGCCGGAGCGGCCCCAGGGAGTCATCCCGAGGGCCGGTCTCCGGTGCCCGGCGCGGCCCGGCCGCGCCCCGGTCCAGCTCCCGGCACCGCCCTGGCCGCCCTGCCCGCTCCGCGAGACCGGGCGCCGCCATGTCCGGCGAGCGCCGCCGCCCCTGACGAAACGGTGGACCATGACTGACCTGGCACCCGGCACTCCGCAGGCCGACGGTCGCCGCACCACGGCCGACCCGCCGCCCGACGCCGCCGAGCAGCGCACCCGCCCCGATCGAAGTCGCCCCCTCCGACCCGAGCCGCGGCTCGGCGCCGAGGTGGCCGGATGACCCCGCCGCCCGAACTGATGCTCCGTCAGCAGCCCCGCCACGAGGCCGCCGCCACCGCCGCCGCCACCATCACCGCCGCCACCGCTACCACCGCCGCCACCGCCACCGCTACCACCGCCGCCACCGCCGTGGCCGCGCCCGCCCTGCCCGCCGTCAGCACCACCGACTGGCGCAACCTGCCCGCCGACCAGCAGCCGCCCTGGCCCGACCCGGCGCAGGCCGCCTGGGTCCAGGACCAGTTGGCCCTGCAGCCGGCCCTGACCGCGCCGGCCGACGTGCGCCGCCTGGGCTCGGCGCTCGCCCACGTCGCGGCCGGCCGCGCCTTCCTGCTCCAGGCCGGCGACTGCGCCGAACCGGTCGGCGCGCCGGGCCTGGCAGCGGTGCGCGGCAAGCACCGGATCATCGGTGAGATGGCCGAACTGCTGAGCGGCCGGACCGGGTTGCCGACCCTGACGGTCGGCCGGATCGCCGGCCAGTACGCCAAGCCCCGCTCCAAGCCGGAGGAGAGCCACCAGGGCGGGGCGCTGCCGGTCTACCGCGGTGACCTGGTCAACGGCCACGCGGCCGACCCGCTGGCCCGGATCCCGGATCCGCGCCGGATGCTGACGGCCTACCGCACGGCCCGCGCGGTGCTGAACGAACTGCACCTGATCGCCCACGAGACGGCCTCCGCGCTGCTCCCGCGCACCTGGCACGAGCCGGACGGCGCGATCGGCGACCTGGGCGTGCCGACCACCGCCTTCGACGGCACGCTCCGCTCGGTGCTCAAGGGCTACGGGCAGACCGTGCGGCGGGACGGCGGTTGGCGCCGCACCGGGCTCTGGACCAGCCACGAGGCACTGGTGCTGGACTACGAGCAGGCCCTGGTCCGGCGCGACGCCCACACCGGCGAGCACTACCTGCTCTCCACCCACCTGCCCTGGATCGGCGAGCGCACCCGGCGACCGGACGGCGCGCACCTGGCCTTCCTGGCCCAGGTCGCCAACCCGGTGGCCTGCAAGATCGGCCCGGGCACCAGCCCGGCCGACCTGGTCGCGCTCTGCCACCGGCTCGACCCGCACCGCCGTCCGGGCCGGCTCACCCTGATCACCCGGTTCGGCGCGGGCCTGGTCCGCGACCGGCTGCCGGCGCTGGTCCGGGCGGTCGAGGCGGCGGGGCACCAGGTGGCCTGGGTCTGCGATCCGATGCACGGCAACACCGTCACCGCGGCCGGGGGCCTCAAGACCCGGCTGATGAGCGACATCCTGGCCGAACTCACCGGCTTCGCCGAGGTGCTGCTGCGGGCCGGCCACTGGCCGGGCGGCGTGCACCTGGAGATCGCCGGCGAGCACGTGACCGAGTGCCTGGGCCACGGCGGCCCCGCCACCGAGGAGGGGCTGCGCCGGGCCTACCGCACCCTCTGCGACCCCCGGTTGAACAACGACCAGGCCCTGGTGGCGGCCCGGACGGTCGCCGAGCTGCTCGCCCGAGGCTGAGGCTGAGGCTGAGGCTGAGACCGACGTCATGTCCGGCCGCCCCCGAGACCCGTCAGAGACCCGTCAGAGAGCCGCGTGATGCGCACACTGCTGATCGACAACCACGACTCCTACACCTACAACCTGTTCCAGCTGATCGCCGAGGTCAACGGCGTCGAACCGGTCGTCGTGACCAACGACGACCCCCGGGCCGCCGAGCTCGACCTGGCCGCCTTCGACAACGTGGTCATCTCGCCCGGTCCCGGCCACCCCGCCCGGCCCCGCGACTTCGGCATCTCGGCCCGGATCGTGCGCGAGGCCCGGATCCCGGTGCTCGGCGTCTGCCTGGGCCACCAGGGCATCGGGTTCGGCGAAGGCGCCGAGGTGCTGCCCGCGCCCGAGCCCCGGCACGGCTACCTGAGCACCGTGCGGCACGACGGCCGGGAGCTGTTCGCCGGCGTCCCGCAGGACTTCACCGTGGTGCGCTACCACTCGCTGGCCGTCGCCGAGCCGCTGCCGCCGACCCTTCAGGCCACCGCCTGGTCCGAGGACGGGGTGGTGATGGGCCTGCGGCACACCGGACGGCCGCTCTGGGGCGTGCAGTTCCACCCCGAGTCGATCTGCACCGAGTACGGCCGGCTGCTGCTGGCCAACTTCCGGGAGCTGACGATCGCCCACCACGGCGAGCAACCGGCCCCGGTGGCCGACACGGCGGCGGCACTGCCGCACCGCGCCCGCGCCCTCGCGCCCTCGTCGAACCTCGCATCCCCGAACCTCGCATCCCCGAACCTCGCATCCCCGGCCCTCGCGCCCTCGGCCGCCCTGGCCTCCGCGGCCGACCAGCCGGCTGACCAGCCGGTCGAGCCCGCCGCCGGCCTGCGGGTGCACGTGCGCACCATCGAGACGGCGATCGACGCCGAGGCAGCCTTCACCGAGCTCTACGCGGCCACCCCCGCCCCGGCCTTCTGGCTGGACAGCGCCCACGTCGAACCGGGCCGCTCGCGCTTCTCCTTCCTGGGCGACGCCTCGGGCCCGCTCGCCGAGACGGTCCACTACCGCACCGGCGAGGGCACGGTGCGGGTGCACCGCACCGGCCGGCTGCCGCAGCAGGTGCCGGGAACGGTCTTCGACTACCTGCGGACCCAGCTGCGCCGCCGCCGCACCGACGTGCCCGACCTGCCGTTCGACTTCACCGGCGGCTACGTCGGCTACTTCGGCTACGAGCTCAAGGGCGACCTCGGCTCGACCAACAAGCACAGCTCGCCCACCCCGGACGCCCAGTGGCTCTTCGCCGACCGGGTGATCGTGGTCGACCACCAGGAGGACAGCACCTACCTGCTGGCCCTCAGCGACGCCGACCCGGCGACCGAGTCCGGCGCGCTCAGCTGGCTCGACCGCACCGCCGCCACGCTGCTCTCGCTGCCCGCCGCGCAGCCGGCGATCACGGGCCGGGCAGCGGCGGGTCCGGCGGCCACCGGTGCCGGCCAGGGCGGCGTCCGACCGGACGCCGAGCGCTGGTTGACCCACGACCGGGAGCAGTACCGGGCCAGGATCGCCGAGATCCACCAGCAGTTGCGCGCCGGCGAGAGCTACGAGGTCTGCCTGACCACCTCGGCCTGGCTGCCCGCCGAGCAGGACGGCTACGACTTCTACCGCGCGCTGCGCCGCGCCAACCCCGCCCCGTACGCGGCCTACCTGCGGCTGCCCGAGGTGGAGATCGCCAGCTCCTCGCCGGAGCGCTTCCTCACCATCGACCGCTCGGGCGTGGTGGAGACCAAGCCGATCAAGGGCACGGTGTCGCGCGCCGCCGATCCGGTGCGGGACGAGGAGCTGCGGGCCTCGCTGGCCGCCAGCGCCAAGACCCGGGCGGAGAACCTGATGATCGTGGACCTGCTGCGCAACGACCTCGGCCGGGTCTGCGAGGTGGGCAGCGTGCACGTGCCGCGCCTGATGGCGACCGAGAGCTACACGACGGTCCATCAGCTGGTGTCCACCATCCGGGGCCGGCTGCGGCCGGGCAGCGACGCCATCGACGTGGTCCGGGCCTGCTTCCCCGGCGGCTCGATGACCGGTGCCCCCAAGCAGCGCACCATGGAGATCATCGACGACCTGGAGAGCGAGGCGCGCGGGGTCTACTCCGGCTCGATCGGCCTGCTCTCCACCAACGGCACCGCGGACCTGAACATCGTGATCCGCACCGCCGTCAAGGTCGGCGACCAGTGGCGGGTGGGCGCGGGTGGCGCCGTCATCCTCGACTCCGACCCGGACGAGGAGTTCGACGAGATGGTGCTCAAGGCCTCCGCCCCGCTGCGCGCCTACCAGGCCGCCGCTGACCCGCTGGCCGCCTGACCCGCTGGCCGCCTGACCCGTAGGCCGCCTGACTCGGCGTCACCGCCCAGCCGCCAACGCCCCACCGGCAGACAGGAGTCCACGCGATGAACCTGGCCGCTGTCCTCGCGGACACCGCCACCGAAGGCGGCTGGAACCACCGCCCCGCCTTCCACGAAGGGGACCGGACCGTCACCCACGGCACGGTCCACACGCTGGCCGCCCGGGCGGCCGGGGTGCTCGCCGAGCGCGGCGTGGGCCCCGGCAGCCGGGTGCTGATCGCGCTGCCGGACTCGATCGCCTGGGTGGTGGCCTTCCTCGCCACCGCCCGGCTGGGCGCCACCGCCGTGCTCGCCAACCCGCGGCTCACCGCCGAGCGGCACCGGTTCCTGGCCGCCGACAGCGGCGCGCGGCTGCTGCTGGCCGAGCCCGCGGTGGGCGATCACCTGCCCGGGCTGCCCCGGCTCGGCGGCGTGCGGCTGCTCGAACTGGCGGACCATCAGATCCCTTTCCCAGCCGCGGCGGTGGCCGACGACCACGAGCTCTACCTGCAGTACACCTCGGGCACCACCGGCCGGCCCAAGGGCGTGGCGCACCGCCACGCGGACCTGCCGCGCTACTTCAGCGGCGCCGGAGCGCAGGTGCTCGGCTTCGGGCCGCAGGACGTCGCCTTCTCGGTCTCCAAGCTCTACTTCGCCTACGGCCTGGGCAACGCGCTGGCCTTCCCGCTCTGCTCGGGCGGTTCGGCCGTGCTGGAGCCGGGCGCGCCGGGGCCCGGCCGGATCGCCGAGCTCGTCGCCCGGCACCAGGTCAGCTACCTGTTCGCCGTCCCCTCCGCCTACGCCAACCTGCTCGCCGAGACCGAGGCCGACGCGTTTCGCAGCGTGCGGGCGGCGGTCTCGGCGGGGGAGCGGCTGAGCGCCGAACTGGCCCAGAGTGTGGGCGAGTTCCTCGGTTCCCCGCTCTACGACCAGCTCGGCTCCACCGAAGCGGGCCACGCCATCGCCACCAACGGGCCGGCCCACCACCGGCCGGGAACCGTCGGGCGCCCGGTGCCCGGCTTCGAGGCGCAGATCCGCGACGGGGCCGGGCGGGTGCTGCCCGACGGCGCCGAGGGCGAGCTGTGGGTGCGCGGGGCGAGTGTCACCCCCGGCTACCTCGGCCTGCCCGAGGAGAACGCCCGCACCCTGGTCGACGGCTGGCTGAACACCAGGGACCGCGCCCGGCGCGAGCCGGACGGCAGCCTGGTGCACCGCGGCCGCGCCGACGACCTGGAGATGGTCGGCGGCATCACCCTGGCGCCGGCCGAGATCGAGCGGGTGCTTGCCCGGCACCCGGCCGTGCGCGACGTGGCGGTGGCGGGCGTGGCCGACGAGCGCGGCGCCACCAAGCTGCGCGCCTTCGTGGTCCCCGCCGCCGGCTCCGGGCGGCCGGACCCGGCGACCGTCGAGCGCGAGCTGATCGCGCTGGCCCGCACCGAGCTGGAGCCCTACATGGTGCCGCGCGGCGTGGCCCTGGTCGAGCACCTGCCGCGCACCCCCTCGGGCAAGCTCCAGCGGTTCCTGGTCCGCCAGGGCCGCTGGTGACCCTGGCGGCGTGACCTCCCTCGCAGGGCCCGTGTCCCCTGATCCCCTCCCCGCAGAAAGCAGTCGAGCCATGTTCCTCACCAAGGCGTCCACACTCCTGCGCAAGCTCCCCGAGCAGGCCTTCTACCCGGGTCTGCTCTGGGAGCGGGCCGCCGCCAAGTTCCCGGCCGCGCCGGTCACCCTGGACCAGCCGCTCGCCACCCTGCCCGAGCTGGGCACCGACTTCAGCTACGCGTCGCTGGCCGACGTGGTCGACGACCTGGCGGCCCGGCTGCACCGGCTCGGGGTCCGCCCGACCGACCGGGTCGCGGTGCACAAGAGCGACAACTTCGACATCTCGCTGCTGGCCTGCGCGGTCGCCCGGGTCGGCGCCGTGCCGGTGATGGTCTCCGCCGCGCTGCCCGGTGAGATCGTGGCCGAGCTGCTCGGCCGGTTGGAGCAGCCCTGGCTGATCACCGACGCCGCCAAGCTGGCCGGCCCGCTGGACGGCGTCCCGGTCGGCGAGCTGACCCGCGAGACGCTGCTGGCCGGCACCGCGTCCTTCGGCGGCCTGCGGCTGATCGCCGAGGTGACCGGTGCCCCGCGCCGCCCGTCCGTCCAACTGCACGCCGACCAGCCGGTGCTGATCACCCACAGCTCCGGCACCACCGGGGTCTCCAAGCTGATGGTGCACAACGCCCGCGCGCTCTTCCACCGCCTGCTCCCGCAGCAGATCATCGCCTGGCCGGTGCGCCGCAAGGAGACCGTGGCGCTCTGCATGTCCTTCGTGCACTCGCGGTTCTTCCACTCGCTGGGCGTCTTCCTGAACTACGGCAACCCGCTGCTGGTGCTCAACAACCCCGACCCGGACGCGATCGCGCCGATCTTCGTGCGGCACCGCCCGGGTCTGGTCGAGACCCACCCGAACAACTTCGTCCAGTGGGAGGACCTGGCGCAGGCGCCCGGCTCGCCGCTCTCCAGCGTCCGCTACTACAGCAGCACCTTCGACGCGATCCACCCGCGCACCATCCAGCGGCTGCTGGCCGCCTCGCACCGCCGCCGCCCGCTGCTGGTCCAGCTCTACGGGCAGAGCGAGACCGGGCCGATCTCCGGCGCCTGGTACACCGCGAAGAGCGCGGCGAAGAACGACGGCCGCGACGTCGGCCACGTGCTGCCGGGCTTCATCAAGGTCCGCGTGGTGGACGAGAGCGGGCGCGAGGTCGCCAAGGGGCAGCCGGGGCACCTCGAACTGCGCGGCCGCAGCACGATCATGACCTACCTCGGCGAGCACGACCGCTACCTGCGCAACCGCACCGACGGCTGGTGGCGGCTGGGCGACATGGGCCACCTCGGCCGGTTCGGCAAGCTGCACCTGCTGGACCGCGAGATCGACCGGATCGAGGACGTCGACAGCAACCTGGAGGTCGAGGACGTGCTGATGTCCCGGCTGGAGGAGCTGCTGGAGGCGGTCATCGTGATCGGGCCCGACGGCGAGGCGGTGCCGGTGGTCTGCACCCGGCGCGACGCCCCGCTCGACCCCGAGCGCTGGGCCCGGGCCACCGCCGACCTGCCGCAGTTGGCCGCGCCGCTGCACTGGCCGTTCGCCCAGGTGCCGCGCACCTCCACCTGGAAGGTGCGCCGGGTCGAGATCACCCGGCTGCTCCGCGAGAACGCCGCGCCGGCCGCGCCGACCGGCAACTGACCTGAAGAACAAAGGAGTTGACATGTCGAACACCCCGTCCCCGGTCGCGCCCACCACCGCCGCCGCCGAGGCAGCCACCGCAGCCACCGGGGCAGCCACCGCCACCACCGAGGCCGCCGTCGAGGCAGCCGCCGCCGAGGCAGCCACCACCTCCGCGCCGGGTGAGCCGCTGCCCGTGGTGGTGGTCGGTGCCGGACCGGTCGGTCTCACCGCCGCCCTGGCACTGCGCAGCCACGGCCTGCCCGTCACCGTCCTGGAGGCCGAACCCGAGGACCGGGTCCGCCCCGGCAGCCGGGCGCTCTTCGTGCACCGCGAGTCGCTGGACCTGCTCGGCCGGATCAGCCCCGGCCTGGACCGGACGCTGATCAGCAACGGCGTCATCTGGCCGACCCGGCGCACCGTTTACCGCAGCCGCGAGGTCTTCGCCCGCAGCTACCCGGCCCAGCCGCCGCGCCCGGGCAGCACCCCGCCGTTCACCAGCCTGCGGCAGATCGAGACCGAGCGGCACCTGCTCGCCGCCTGCCGCGCGGCAGGCGTGCGGTTCGCCTGGGACGCCTCGGTCGCGGACCTGCGCAGCGGGCCGGTGGGCGCGCGGATCAGCTGCGCCGACGGCCGCGAGTTCCAGGCCCGCTACGTGATCGGGGCCGACGGCGCCCGCTCCCAGGTCCGCCGCTCCCAGGGCATCGCCATGGCGGGCGAGCGCTCCGAGGCCTTCCACGTGGTCGTGGACATCGAGGAGGATCCGGCCGATCCGCTGCCGCTGGAGCGGGTCTTCGTCTACGAGCACCCCGCGCTCGGCCACCGCAGCGTGATGCGGGTGCCGTTCGCCGGCGGGTTCCAGCTCGACCTGCAGTGCAAGGACGGCGACCGGCCCGAGGACTGGGCCGACGAGGCGGCGGCCAGGGCCTGGGTGGCCCAGGTGGTCGGGCCCAAGTACGCCGAGCGGATCCTGTGGGTCTCCAAGTACCACTTCCTGCACGTGGTCGCGGAGAGCTTCACCGACGCGGACCGCCGGGTGCTGCTGGTGGGGGAGGCCTCGCACCTGTTCCCGCCGTTCGGCGCGCGCGGGATGAACAGCGGCATCGCCGACGCGGTGGCGGCCGCCGACGCGGTGGCCCGCGCGCTCACCGACCCGGCCGAACACCGGCGCGCCGTCGACGCCTTCGCCGCGGCGCGCAAGGAGGCCGCCCGGTTCAACAGCGACGCCGCCCGCACCGCGCTCTCCCACCTGCGTCCCCGCCGCCGGCTCACCCGGCTGCGCCAGGCGGCCGGTGCGGCGCTCTCCCCGCTGGTGCCCAGCTGCGGCGAGTGGCTGGAGCGCGCACCCTACGGACCGCGCACGGGCGCGCCGACCAACACCACCGGGCGGTACTGACCGATGACCGCCGCCGGTGAGCTCCTCCTCGCCTGGGACCCGGAGCGCGACCTGCTCACCCGCCCCGACCCCGGGGCGGACGCCCTCCCGCTGCCCGCCGCCCCGACGCCGCCCCCGCTGCTGGCCGCCGACTCCTGGCTGGTCCAGGACGGCCTGACGCGCGGCCTGGCCCTGCACCGGGAGCGCTTCGCCGCCGCCTGCCTGGAGGCCGGCCCGACCCCGGGCGCGGTGGCCCGGTTCTGGCGGGCCGCCGTCGCCGAACTGCCGCGCACCGGCGCCTGGTTCCCCCGGGTCGAACTGGGGCCCGCGCAGGCGCTGGGACTGCGGCTGCGCCCGGCCCCGCCCCGGGGCCAGGAGGTCCGGGTGCTGCCCTGGACACCGGGGGACCCGAGGAGTGCCCCGCAGCGCAAGGGCCCCGACCTGCCGCTGCTCGCCGAACTGAAGGCCGCCGCACAGGCCAGGGGCGCCGACGACGCGCTGCTGAGCACGGCCGGCGGGCAGCTGATCGAGTCCACCACCGCGAGCCTGCTCTGGTGGGAGGGGGACGTCCTGCTGCGCCCCGAATCTCCCGGCCAACTGCCCGGGGTCACCGCGGAACTGATCAGCTATCAGGCCCGGAGCCTGGGCATCGCCGTGCTGCGCCGTCCGGTCACCCTGGCCGGACTCGCCGGTCGGGAGGTCTGGCTGGTCAACGCCCTGCACGGCATCCGCCCCGTCACGCGCTGGGTGGGGACCCGGCACCAGGCCGGCCGACCCGAGCGGGCGCCGCACTGGCGGCGGATGCTGGCCGGGCTGCGCGAGGACCTCGGGCCCCACCCGGCCGGGGCAGGGTTCGACCGGGCAAGGGGCTGACCCGGGGCAACCGCAGCGCTGCCGGTCACGTGCGGTCGGTCACGTGCGGTCGGTCACGTGCGGTCGGTCACGTGCGGTCGGTCACGTGCGGTCGGTCACGAGCCAGGGGAACCTGGTGGACCACTCGTGCTCCACCCAGGCGATCCGGTGGTCGATCGCGCCGTGCAGCTCCGGGCCGGTCACGGTCAGCAGGTGCCGGAGCAGTTGCCGGATCCGGGTGAGCACCATCGGCGAGGCCGCCGCGGCCGCGATGACGTCGTCCAGGCAGGAGCGCAGCAACTCGTCCCAGCCCGGCAGCTCCAGGACGACCCGCACGGCGCCGTCGCCGTCGGGGATCACCAGCGTTCCGGTCGCCGTCCCCGCGGCCCGGGCGATCAGGTCCTCCAGGTCGTCGAGTGCCTGCACGGCGGTGGCGGCATCGTTCACCGCCGGGGAGAGCGCGCGCAGGGCGATGTCGGCGAGCAGCCGCAGGGCGAAGGTCGGATCCTGCTCGAAGGTCCGCTCCCGCCCGGTGACCAGGCACTCCAGCACGGCCGCACCGGACAGCTCCCCGCCGTGCACCCCGGCCAGGACGGCACCCTGCCGCAGTGTGCTGCCGGGGACCTGCCGCAGCACCACGACCGAGCCGGCCGCGCGGGCCCGGGTGAGCAGCCGGTCGATGTCGACCTGCTGCAGCACGGCGGGCGGATGCGGCCAGCCGACCGTCGAACGGAGCGCCGGCAGCCCGGCGCCGGCCCCGGACCCCGCCGCTGCCGTGACCCCCGCCGCTGCGGTGGACCCGCCCATCGACTCGGCCGCGAACCTCGCCAGGACGGCGCGGCCGCGTTCGGCGACCGAGCCGAGCACGGCCGCCAGTTGCAGGGCGGCGACGGCCTGCAACTGGAGGGCGCGCAGCATCACGCACAGGGCCAGCAGCAGGAGCAGCTGGGCCAGCGGCACGGCCACGGAGACCGTGGTCTCGTCGCCGATGGCCAGGGCGGTGGCGAGCGAGAAGGTGATCAGGCCGATGGTGAGCGCGAAGGTCCGCCAGACGATCGGGGCGTCGCGGAAGAGCATCAGACGAGGGGTGAAGGTGGTGGCGGCCCACTGCACGACCAGGATGAGCAGCGAGAAGATCAGCGCGACGGTGCCCAGCAGCCCCAGGCCCAGGGCGAGGGCGATGTCCGTGACGGGCGTGGCGGGCAGCAGTGGCCCGCGGTGGATCCGCGGCAGCAGGATGCCGAAGGCCACTCCGGCCAGCAGGGCCAGCAACTGCACGGTGTCCGCCCGCAGCCGCCGACGCCGCCGCAGCGCCATCCGCGCGCTCACCGCGACCCCTTCCCCGGTCGCCCCACGCCCGGCGCGGGCTGGACCGGTTCGTTTCGCACCATTTCGACTCGCGCCATCGTCACCCTCGGTAGTCCCTGTGCGACCCTCCGGCGCTCGTGGCGGCGGCCCCCGGGCCTGTTCGACCCGGGGGCCGCCGACGGCCGGTGGCTGCCCGTGTCAGGCGAGCAGCTTGTCCTTGGCCTTCTGGTACTCCTCGTCGGAGAGGGCGCCGCTGGCCTTGAGGTCGGCGAGTCTGGCCAGTTCGTCGACGTGGCCGCTCCCGCTCCCGCCGCCAGGGGTGCCGGCGGCGTCCTTGATGTAGGCCTTGAACGCGGCGTCGGCCTGCTGGGCCTGTTCGAGGTCGCGCTGGCCCATCGAGCCGCCGCGCACGATCAGGTAGGCGAGCACGCCCAGGAGTGGGATCACGATGACGAAGATCGTCCACAGCGCCTTGCTCCAGCCGCCCATGTCATGGCTGCGGAAGATGTCCGTGATGACCTTGAAGATCAGGAAGATCCAGAGGACGAAGACGAAGAACTCCAGCATCGTCCAGAAGATGTTGAGCAGCGGATAGTCGTGCATGATGCTCCTCTCCCGGTGGACGGCCGATGATCGGCGACCACCCGGCGGACGGCGCGGTCCGGAGGCGGACAGCAGTCAAACGAGTCATATCACCATAATTCGGACATGGCCTGTCCTGGCCGTTCGGGCAGGGGAGCGGTCGGGCGGGGGAGTGGCCGGACGGGAGCGCACGGGAGCGGGGGCGCGGGAGAGGGCCGCGCGGCTGCCCCGGTGCGGCGGCAGGGGGGCGGGTGCGCGGGCCCCGGGGTGGCTAGGGGCAGCGGCTCTAGCGATTTGCAAGGGCAGTGCGGCAGTCTCGGTGCCGAGCTCACCGGGTCTTCCCCCGTCCCGCAGTGAGCTGCCTCGCCCGGGCCCGGAATGCTCGCGGCGAGGCCGGAGAGCTGCAGGCCTTCCGGCTTCTGGCCTGCGGCTCTCCGGCCCCCTTGGTCCGACCGTGGTGGTCGCCCGCCTCAGGCGGTCGGCCCGTCCTGCGTCTGCTGCCCGTCCTGCGTCCGCTGCCCGTCCTGGGCCTGCCGCGGGTCCTTCGCCTGCTGTCCGGCGCCGTCGCGGCGGGCGGCGGCGGCCTTGCCGTAGCGGCGCTCGAAGCGCTCCACCCGGCCCGCGGTGTCGACCACGCGCGAGGTGCCGGTGTAGAACGGGTGGCTCGCGGCGGAGATCTCCACATCCACCACGGGGTAGGTGTTGCCGTCCTCCCACTCGATGGTCTGGTCGCTGGTACGGGTCGAGCGGGTCAGGAAGGCGAGGCCGCCGACCCGGTCGCGGAACACGACCGGCCGGTACTCCGGGTGGATCTCGGGCTTCATGGGGCCTCCAGCGGTGACGGATTGACGTCCTTCGGGGATATCAGCAGCGCTGCCCACCCGGCACCGGGGCGCGGTCGGTCGGTGCGCACTCTCGCAGGACGGAGTGGTCAAGGTCGTCACGTCGGGCGGCTCCA
The DNA here is from genome assembly GCF_026340565.1 of Kitasatospora sp. NBC_01287. Lineage (NCBI taxonomy): Bacteria > Bacillati > Actinomycetota > Actinomycetes > Kitasatosporales > Streptomycetaceae > Kitasatospora > Kitasatospora sp. NBC_01287. Next base: position 2,086,121 of record NZ_JAPEPB010000001.1, on the reverse strand, counting down.
GCGGCTCCAGCGGCCCCTGGCCCTGCGGCCCCCGGCGGGCCTTGGTCCTGACGGGTGAGCCGGACCGCCGACCTGGCGGAATCTGCGAGGGCCGCCCCCGGTCGGCCCTGGCGGATGCGAGTGAGGTCCGCCGGGCCCGGGGCGGGCGTGGCAGGGTGGGCCGCAGTGGCAGCCCGATCTGCGAGGTCTGCCCGATATGCGACGTCGACCGAGGAGCCCGTCATGACCCTGAGCATCCGCAACCAGATCCCCGGCACCGTCACCGAGGTCACCGCAGGCGCCGTCATGGCGACCGTGCGCGCCCGGCTGACCGGCGGTCAGGAGATCACCGCCGCCATCACGCTCGACGCGGTGAAGGAGCTCGGCCTCGCGGAGGGTTCGGCCGTCAACGCGCTCGCCAAGTCCACCGAGATCGCCCTCGCCACCGCGCCGGTCTCCGGCCTGAGCATCCGCAACCAACTGCCGGGCACCGTCACCGAGGTGGTCACCGGCGGCGCGATGGCCACCGTCAAGGTGAGCATCGCGGGCGGCGAGCTGACCGCCGCGATCACCAAGGACGCCGTGCAGGACCTGCGGCTGGTCGTGGGCAGCGGCGTGGTCGCCCTGATCAAGTCCACCGAGATCTCGCTCGCCGCGTCCTGAGCCGTCCTGAGGCGTCCTGAGCTGTCCTGAGCTGTCCTGAGCCGGCCTGAGGCGGGGCGCGTTGCGCGGGCGGGGGCCGCTCCCTGATGATGGGTCAGTAGGGATACCGAACCCGGTGCCCGACCCGATACCCAACCCAGCAGCGCGGCGCGAGAGGGCGGACCGGATGGACCACCACGAGCTTCAGCAGCGGTTCGAGACGTTGACCACCGCCCACCTGGCCGACGCCTGCCTGCGCGCACAGGTCCCGGTGCGCTGCGCGCCCGCGCCGCTGCGCGCGGTGGTGCCCGGCGGCCGGGTGGCGGGGCGGGTGCTCCCGGCCCGCCACGTGGGCAGCGTCGACCTCTTCCTGGAGGCCTTCGAGACGGCCGAGCCGGGCGATGTCCTGGTGGTGGACAACGCCGGCCGGTCGGACGAGGCCTGCGTCGGCGACCTCGTGGTGCTGGAGGCGCGCACCGCCGGGGTGGCGGGCGTGGTGGTCTGGGGGCTGCACCGCGACACCGCCGACCTGCGGGCCATCGGGCTGCCGGTGTTCAGCCTGGGCGCGCTGCCCACCGGCCCGCAGCGGCTGGATCCGCGCCCCGCCGACGCCTTGGCCGCCGCCACCGTGGGGGAGTGGACGGTGACGCCGGACGACCTGGTGGCCGGCGACGAGGACGGCGTGCTCTTCCTGCCCGCCGGCCGCGCCGCCGAACTCCTCGCGCTCGCCGAGGGGATCCGCGACACCGAGCGCCGCCAGGCCGAGCGGATCCGCTCGGGCGACACCCTGCGGGCCCAGGTCCGCTTCGGCGCCTACCTCGCCGCGCGCCGCGCCGACCCCGCGCTGACCTTCCGTGAGCACCTGCGCGCGGTCGGCGGCGCCATCGAGGAGTGAGGCGCCGCCCAGCTGTGAGGCGCCGCCGAGGAGCGGCGGTCGCCGTCCCCGCCTACGGCACCAGGATGCGCAGCGCCCCCGGCAGCACCTTGATCCGGGCCGGGAGTTCGGCGATCTCGTCGCCGTCCGCGCAGACCGGGATCGCGCGGTCGGCGTCCACCACCACCTCGCGGGCGGGGCGCACGCTGACCTCGGGCCGGCGCAGGTGGGTGCCGCGCTTGGCCTCGCGCATGAAGGAGACCACCTTGGCGCGCGGCCCGTCGCCGACCACCATCACGTCGAGCAGCCCGTCGTCCAGCAGCGCCGTCGGCACGATCCGCAAGCCGTGGCCGTACGCACCGGAGTTGGCCACCACCACGGTGTGGCCGCGCACTTCGCGCCGCTCGCCGTCGACGGTCAGCGTGTAGCCGGCCGCGCGCCAGCGCAGGATCGCCTGGAGCGGGGCGAGGCGGTAGACCAGCAGGGCGGGCAGCGCGCGCCCCGCGTTGATGATCTGGGTGGCCAGCGCGTCGATCCCGATGTAGACGTTGCCCGGCACGACCACGCCGTTGACCTCCAGCACGTCGATGGTCCGGCTGCGTCCCGCCAGCAGCAGGTCGGCCACCGCCGCCGGGTCGCCGACGCCGGGCAGCCGCAGCGTGCGGGCCAGGTCGTTGCCGCGCCCGGCCGGCACCACGGCCATCGTGCCGGCGCCGCGCACCGCGCCCTCGGCCACGTCGCGCACCATGCCGTCGCCGCCGACCGCGACCACCACCTCGCCGCGCTCGGCGGCCTCCCGGGCGCTGGCGATGGCATGGTCGCGGCCGCGGGTCGGCACCGAGCGGACGGTGGCGCCGCCCGCGCGCAGCCGCGCGGCGATCGGCTCCCAGCGGGCGGCGGCGTGGCCGCCGCCCGAGATCGGGTTGACGATCGCGGTGAACCCCCCGGCGGCCACCTCAGTGTCCGTTCTCGGCGGCGGTGCCGCCCTGCGACGACGCGTCCGAAGCCGGGATCAGCACGCCGGGGTTGAGGATCCCCGCCGGGTCCAGCACCCGCTTGACCGCCTGCAGCGAGGCCACCGCCAGCGGGCCCACCTCGCGGGCGTAGACCTCGCGGTGGTCGGTGCCCACCCCGTGGTGGTGGGTGATCGCGGCGCCGGCGGCGCGGATCGCCTCGTTGGCGGCCGACTTGGCGGCCTGCCACTGGGTGAGCGGGTCCTCGCCCTGGGCGCAGGCGATGGTGAAGTAGAGCGAGGCGCCGGTCTCGTAGACGTGCGAGATGTGGCAGAGCACCAGCGGCGGGGTGCCCTGCGCGGTGAGCGCGCCGCTCAGCGCCTCGGTGACGGCCGCGCGCAGCGCGTGCAGGTCGGACCAGAAGGTCACCGTCTCCAGGGTCTCGATCAGCACGCCCGCGTCCAGCAGCGGATCGCGCAGGTAGGGCGCGCGGTAGCGACCGTGGCGCCAGGCCTCGCCCGGCTCGGTGCCCAGCGGCTGCCCGCCGGCCGCGGTCAGCACCTCGCCCGCCCCGGCCCGGCGGGCGGCCACCTCGGCGGCGGTGCCCTCGTAGCCGGTGACCGCCAGGCAGCCGCCCGGTCCGCCACCGAACATCGCGGCCGGGTCGGCCAGGTTGACCGAGGTCTCCGCCTCGTCGGAGAGCCGCAGCACGGTGGGCACCGGACCGTCCTGGACCAGCTTGCGCAGCGCGTCGGCGCCCTGCTCGAAGGAGTCGAACCGCCAGGCCTCGTAGACCCGTTCGGCCGGCAGCGGGCGGACCCGGACGGTCACCGAGGTGATCACGCCGAGGGTGCCCTCCGAGCCGAGCACCAGTTGGCGCAGGTCCGGGCCGGCCGCCGACTTCGGCGCGCTACCCAGCTCCATCGTGCCGCGCGGGGTGGCCAGCACCAGGCCGACCACCATCTCGTCGAAGCGCCCGTAGCCGGCCGAGGCCTGGCCCGCCGAGCGCGCCGCCGCGTAGCCGCCGATGCTCGCGCCCTCGTAGGACTGCGGGAAGTGACCCAGCGTCAGACCGCGCTCGCGCAGCAGCCGTTCGGCCTCCACTCCGCGCAGGCCGGCCTGCAGGGTGGCGGTGCGGGAGACCTCGTCGACCGCGAGCACGGCGTCCAGCCGGCCGAGGTCGAGCGCGACCAGGCCGGCGAAGCCGTCCCGCTGCGGGGCGAGGCCGCCGACCACCGAGGTGCCGCCGGAGAACGGCACGACGGCCAGCCGCAGCCGCTCGCACAGCTCCAGCACGGCCACCACCTCCTGGTGGCTGCCGGGGAAGAGGACGGCGTCAGGCGCGTCGGTGACGTCGCCCGCGCGCAGCTTCAGCAGGTCGGGGGTGGACCAGCCCCGGGTGTGGCCGATCCGCGCGGCGTCGGCGGTGCTCACCCGCTCGGCGCCGAGGACGGCGGCCAGCTCGGCCAGCGCCTTGTCGTTCACCGCCGGGGCGGGCAGCGCCAGGGTGTCGAGGTCGACCGGCGGCCGGGCGGGCGTGCGCACCCCGAAGGCGGCCAGCGTCTCGGTCGCGGCGGCCGGGAGTTCGGTGCGGCGGGCGGGGTCACCCCAGCGGTAGGGGTGGAAGTCCGCGACGGGCAGGTCTGACTCGGTCATCGGGATCCTCAAGGGGCCGGAGGGGCAGGCGCTGATACACTTGTACATGTGGTGTCGCAGCGAATCAACACGCGAGAAGAACCGAAGGCCGCCAACGCCATCCCCGAGGAGCGGATCCTCGAAGCGGCGTACCGGCTGTTGCTGACCATCGGCATGCAGCGGATCACCATGGCCGACATCGCCCGCCAGGCCGGTGTCTCCCGGGCCACCCTCTACCGCCGCTGGGGCGGGGTGCGCGAAGTGCTCGGCACCCTGACCACCCGGGTCTGGACGGAGCTGGCGGAGAGCGCCTTCCCGCTCGGCGAGGCGGCGCACGGCCGGGCCCACGTGGTGGACGGCGTGGTCCGCCTGGCCCGCGCGATCCGGGTCCACCCGCTGCTGCGCAAGATCATCGAGCTGGACCCGGACTTCCTCACCCCGTACCTGCTCACCCGGCGCGGCACCAACACCAACCACCAGCTGGCGATGCTCGAAGCCGGCCTGCGCGCGGGCATCGCCGACGGCTCGGTCCGGGCCGGCGACCCCGCGCTGCTGGCCCGCGCGGTGCTGCTCAGCGCCTGGTCCTTCACCCTCACCGGCCCCGTCTTCGTGGACGCCCCGGACGGCACGGGCGCGGCCGTCGACGAACTGGACGACGAGCTGCGCCTGCTGCTCGACCGCTACCTGATGCCGACCCCCGACTCGGAAGGCGGTCCCGCCGCATGACCGGACCCTCGCAGCCCACGGCGGCCCCCGGCGCCGCCCCCGCCGCCCCCGGCGCCTCGCTGAACGCCGCCCGCCGCGCCCGCGAACTGGCCGAGCTGGCCGAGTCGGCCGGATCGGCCCGGGGCTCCGCGCCGGTCGTCGACGTGCTGGTCATCGGCGGCGGGGTGACCGGAGCCGGCATCGCGCTGGACGCCGCCGCGCGCGGCCTGTCCGTCGTCCTCGCCGAGAAGCACGACCTCGCCTTCGGCACCAGCCGCTGGAGCTCCAAGCTGGTCCACGGCGGCCTGCGCTACCTCGCCTCCGGCAGCGTCGGCATCGCCCGCGAGAGCGCGGTGGAGCGCGGCATCCTGCTGGAGCGCACCGCCCCGCACCTGGTGCACGCGCTGCCGCAGATCGTCCCGCTGCTGCCCGGCACCAAGCCGGCCGGCGCCGCCCTGGTGCGGGCCGGCTTCCTGGCCGGCGACCTGCTGAGGGTCACCGCCGGTACCTCCTCGGCCACCCTGCCCCGCTCCCGCCGGCTGGCCCCCGCCGAGGTGCTGCGCTACGCCCCCACCGTGCGCTCGGCCGGGCTGCGCGGCGGCCTGGTCTTCTGGGACGGCCAACTGGTCGACGACGCACGGCTGGTGGTCGCGCTGGCCCGCACCGCGGCGGCGCACGGGGCGCGGATCCTGACCCGCTGCGCGGTCCGCGAGGCGCACGGCACCGGCGCCCGGCTGACCGACGAACTGACCGGTGAGTCCTTCGAGTTGCGGGCCCGCGCGGTGGTCAACGCGGCCGGCGTCTGGGCCGGCGAGCTGGCCCCCGGCCTCACCCTGCGCCCCAGCCGCGGCACCCATCTGGTGCTGCCTCAGTCCGCCTTCACCGGTCCCACCGGCGCGTTGAACGCCGGGCTGACCGTGCCGGTGCCCGGGGAGAGCAACCGCTTCGTCTTCGCGCTGCCCGCTCCCGACGGCCGGGTCTACGTCGGCCTCACCGACGAGGACGCGCCCGGCCCGGTCCCCGACGTGCCGCAACCGGCCGAGGCCGAGATCGACTTCCTGCTGCGCACCATCAACTCCGCGCTGCACAGCCCGCTCAGCCGCGCCGACCTGCTCGGCACCTTCGCCGGCCTGCGCCCGCTGCTGGACGACGGCACCGGGCGGACGGCCGACGTCTCCCGCAAGCACGCGGTGCTGACCGGCCCCGACGGCCTGGTGACGGTGGTCGGCGGCAAGCTCACCACCTACCGCCGGATGGCCGAGGACGCGCTCGACGCCGCCCTCGCCCGGGCCGCACTCACCGCGCGCCCGTGCCGCACCCGCACCCTGCCGCTGGTCGGCGCCGCCCCCCGGGCCCGGCTCGCCGATCTGCCCGCCCCGCTGCGCCTGGTCCGCCGCTACGGCACCGAGGCGCCCGCCGTGCTGGCCGAGGCCGGGGCCGACCCGGCCCTGCTCGCCCCGATCGCCCCCGGCACCGAGACCACCATGGCCGAACTGCTCTTCGCCGTCCGCCACGAGGGCGCCCTCGACGCCGACGACCTGCTCGACCGCCGCACCCGGATCGGGCTGGCCCCCGCCCACCGGGCCGCCGCCCGCTCTGCGGCGGAGCGGGCCCTGGCGCGCTGAGGGCTGCCGCAGCCTTCAGGTTCGCGCTCAGGCGGCGCCGGAGGCCTGGGCGCGGCGCTGCCGCTTGCCCAGCGCCGCCTTCGACAGGTCCTCCGCCACGGAACGCAGGTTCTTGTAGCCGTACCCGCGCCCGTCCAGCCACGCCACCGCCGTGGCCTCGGCCCGTGCGGCGGCGGGCACGAGGTCCTCGTCGGCCTCGCCCGACTCCAGGAACCGGAAGGTGAAGTCGGCCCGCGCCGCGAGCTCGTAGGAGAGGTGACCCTCCTTCGTGTAAGAGGCGAACAGCACGTCGTGCTCCGCCGCCGCACTCAGCAGCGCGGCCCGCTGCGCCTCGCTCAGGCCCTCGAAGGCGCCGCGGACGGTGATTCGGAAGGTGCGCTCACTCATGCGGGCGACCCTAACCGCCGCGCCGGGCCGAGTGCCACCCGATTTGTCCAGCCCTCGCACCGGTATTCTCCACACCGGCCGGCAGGCGGTCCCGGAGTAGGCGGAGGCGCGTGTGTTCGTACGGTTCCAGGTGACGGAGCCCAACCGCCGGGGCAGCTACCCCGGGGTCTTCGCGCTGATCAACGGGCTGTCCGCGGCCGGAAGGCTGACCGAGGAACAGGAGGCCTTCCGGCGCGGCAGCTACGCCTGGTTCGAGGAGAACTACGCCAACCCCTCGGACATCGACCCCGCCGTCTACGACCGCGAGCGCAACCCGGGAGCCCAGGCCTGGTTCAGGGCCACGGCGCGGCCGCACCTCGAACAGGTGCGGGGCCATCTGGCGATCCTCGCGGCGCACGGGGTGGGGTGCGAGGAGCTGCGGTCGGCGGATCCGGGGGTGGTGGTGTACGAGGACGAGCACCAGGTGGTCGTCATCCCACGGGCCGGCAGCGTGGCCGGTACGGAGGCGGGGTCTGCTCCCGAGAACCCCTGAACGGCCTGTGGGGACAGCTCTGCTGAGTGGGCGTCAGGCGGTTGCCGTCATGCCGTCAGCCGCCCGGCCGGCCGAAGAGCTGCTCCAGGGCGCGGCGGTCACGCTTGGTGGGGCGGCCGGCGCCGTGCTCGCGGACGGCGACGGGGGCGGGGCCCAGGGCGGCGGGGCGCGGCGGGCTGTTGTCGACGAAGCACTCGACGGCGACCGAGGCGCCGACCCGCTTGCTGAGCACGCGGGAGACGACGACCACCCGGGTCCAGTCGTCCTGGCGCACCCGGACCTCGTCGCCGACCTTGACCGGGTGGGCGGGCTTGACGCGCTCGCCGTTGATCCGGACGTGGCCGGCGCGGCAGGCGGCGGCGGCGAGGGCGCGGGTCTTGGTCAGGCGCACCGACCAGATCCAGCTGTCCACCCGGGCGGTGGCTTCGTCTACGGCCATGACCCGACTCTAACCCGCCGCACGGGCGTCCTGTGGCGGGGCCGGCGCCGCCGCCACGGGCTGCTGCCGGCCGTAGACCCGCAGCAGCCAGGGGAATCCGTACCAGTCCGGTGCCCGCGCGGTGAGCACCTGCGCGTCGACCAGCCGCGCCAGGGCCGCCTCGCAGCCCGGACCGAGCAGGCCCTCGGCGAACCGCAGGCCGAAGGCGGGCCGGTCGGCCCGGGCGAGCCGGGCGAAGGCGCCGGCGGCGGCCGGGTCGAGGTCCTGGTGCACGGCGGTGAGGCCGGCCCGCACGTCCAGTGGGCCGACCCGCAGTTCGGCGAAGAGCCGCTGCTCGCTGCCGAGCCGTTCGGCCAGCTGCCGCGCGCTCCAGCCGGGGCGGGCGGCCAGCCGGGCCGCGCAGACCCGCAGCGCCAGCGGCAGGCCGCCGCAGCGTTCGGCGAGCGCGGCCAGGGCGGCGGGGCCGTCGGCGGCGTCCTGGGTGCCCGTGTCCGTGTCCGCAGGCACGTCCGTGTCCGCGTCCGTGTCCGCGTCCGTGTCCGTGGAGACGGGCGCGGGCGCGCCGTCGGCCACGGGACCGGTGCCGACGGGTGCGGCCCGCAGCAGGCGGGAGAGCAGCAGCCGGGCCTGCGCCTCGGGCAGCAGCGGCACTTCCACCGGCACCGCGCCCGGCAGCCCGTGCAAGCGCCCCCGCGCGGTGACCAGTGCGGCGCAGCCGGGGCCGCTGGGCAGCAGCGGTCGCACCTGCGCGCTGTCCCGGGCCTGGTCGAGCACCAGCAGCACCCGCCGGTCGGCCAGCAGCGAGCGGTAGAGCGCCAGGCGGGCCGCGGGGCCCGCCGGGAGCGCTTCGCGGGCCACGCCCAGCGCGAGCAGCAGCGTGCGCAACACGCTGCTCGGCGCGGCGGGGCGGACGCTGGTGCCCCGCAGGTCCGCGTAGAGGGTTCCGTCGGGGAACGCCCGCGCCACGGCGTGGGCCGCCTGCCCGGCCAGCGCGCTCTTGCCCACGCCCGGCAGCCCGCTGAGCACGGCGACCGCAGGTGCGGTGGGTGGGGGAGTGGTCAGGTGCGCCGCCAAGGCGTGGAGTTCCGGCTCACGGCCGGTGAAAAGTGATACCTGCTTGGGTAGTTGATGGTGCGTCAGATAGCAGAAGGTGGTCGAGGGCGGCTGCTCGGCCGGTCCTGGGGCCAGGTCGGGCTCCCGTGCGCTCGAACCGCTCGATCCGCCCGCCCGCCGGTGTGCGGCGGGCGCCTCCGGCCGCCGTCCGCTCTGCCGCAGCGCCGCCGTCAGCAGCGCCCGGAACCGCTCACGCTCGGGGTGCGCCGCGGTGAGGCCGCGCAGTTCGGCGGTGATCGTGGCCAGCCGGTGGTCCAGGTGCAGTTCGGCGGTCAGGCAGCGTTCCAGTGCGGTCAGTCGCAGTTCGGTCAGTCGAGGGGCCTGCTCCCGGTGCAGTGCCCGTGCCGGGACGTCGGCCAGCAGCGGCCCGCGCCACAGGCCCACGGCCTGGCGCAGCAGTTCGGCGGCACGCGCGTGCGCGCCGGCGTCCAGGGCGCGTCGGCCCTGGTCGGCGAGTGAGACGAACCGCTGGACATCGAGCTCCGCCGGCTCGATCCGCAGCAGGTAGCCCCCCGTCCGCGTCTCGATCCTGGTCCCGGCGGGCCCCAACTGCTGCCGCAGCCGCATCACGTAGTTGCGCAGGGTGGTGGCGGCGGTGCGCGGCGGCCGGCCGTCCCAGAGGATCCCCGCCAACCGCTCGGCGGGCACCGGCCGTCCGGGTCGCAGCAGCAGCGCGGCCAGCACCACGCGCTGCTTGGCCGCCGGCACCGGGTACTCGCCGGCCTGGTCGCGGATCAGCAGTGGCCCGAGGATTCCGAACTCCACGCGTGCCCCCACCGTGGTCAGTGGCCGGTCGGTCGATCGTCCCGGTCCGGCCCGAGTGGCGGCTCTCCGGGGGTGGCCGGGGGCCCGGTCGATCGATCCCGGAACCCGGCCGTCACCTCGCGGACACCTGTGAGTTGACGATCCAACAGATCGCTTGAGCCGCAGCCTAATCCGCGGATCGCGTCGGCCCAAACCAATGATCGGCGCCGGGGCGCGGCGATGGTCGGCGAGGTGCGCGCGGTGGAGGTGACCGGCGCTCTGACTGAGAGGGTCCGCCAGTGGGGAAAAGCCGTTGCCCGCGGCAGCGGGTAGGTCGATCATGACGGGGTGTCGGATCTGCTTGAGCGCGTGACAGCCTTCCGTGCCGCCTTCGCCCGCCGCCAAGCCGCGGAACTCGTCGAGCTGCCCGGGGCCTTCGCGGTTCGCGACCCGGACTTCTCCCGCTCCCAGGAGCACAACCAACTGATCGTCGAGTCCCTGGACGCCGACCCGGCAGCACTGCCCGGGCTGGCCGTGCGGGGCCTCGGGGCGCGTCGTCAGTACCGGATCACGGTGCTCGACGAGGCGCTCGGCGCGCGAGCCACCCCGGTACTGGCGGCAGTCGGCTACGAACGGGACACCGAGCTGGTACTGGCCCGGGAGACAGCCGGCTGTGCGCTGCCCGAATGCGCCGCGCACCAGGTCGAGCCGGCCGAACTGCGAGCGGCGGTGTTCCGCCAGCAACTGGAATGGACCCCGGACGAGGACCTCGCCCGGCAGCTCACCGAGCGCCGCACCGCGCGGCTGCGCGGCGCCGAGCAGGTGCTCTTCCTGGCCGCCCGGACGCCGGACGGCGAGATCGCGGCCTGGGCCGACCTCTACCTCGACTCCACCGCCGGGCTGGCCCAGTTGGAGGACCTGGTCACCGCCACGCCGCACCGTGGGCAGGGCCACGCCGACACCCTGCTCGCGACCGGCCTGGCGCTGGCCGCCGCTGCCGGAATCCCGCAGCTCTTCCTCACCGCGGACGTGAACGACTGGCCGCGCGAGTGGTACGCCCGCCGCGGCTTCACCGAGCTCGGCCGCAGCCACTCCTTCCTCCACCGCTGACGGCGAGGACCGCGCACATGGGCGGGTGGTCGTGCGCAGTCCCGCGGACGCCGTGCGCACGCTGGTGATGGGCCCGCGCCAGGGGCAGCGGCATCACCGACGTTCCGTCAGCTTCCGACCGCGCCGAGTGACACACGATCACCTCCTGTTTCTCCCAGGTAACCCCCAGATTGAATCTTGCCCCAACTCTTGTTGACCTGACCATGTCTGGCTAGCCTCATCGCCAGTTGCCCGACCGAACGAGGATTCGGGCGGCGTCACAGCCCTACACAGGCACACCCCTGCTCAGGCACACCCCCACACGGGGCGACCCCGATGCGGACATCCCCATGCCCGCATGCCCCCGGTTCACCAGCCACAGGAGGCAGTTCCTTGCTCAGCACCCCCACCGCCCGGGTCCGCCAGATCGCCCTCGCGCTGACCGGCACCGCCGCCCTCGCGCTCACGGCGCTCGCCACCGCCGGCCCGGCAGGCGCCACCGCCTCGACCGTCTACAGCAAGGGCGGCACGTCCTGGGTGCGCTCCTGCGCGACCCTGGCCAACGGCGACAACATGGCGTGCAACGCGCTCCGGGTGACCAGCGTGGCGCAGCACATCAGCCCGCTGGGCGTCACCCCGAACGCGGCGCCGTCCGGCTACGGCCCCAGCGACCTGCGCAGTGCCTACAACCTGCCCGCCAACGGCGGCGCCGGCCAGACGGTGGCCATCGTGGACGCCTACAACGACCCCAACGCGGCGTCGGACCTGGCCGTCTACCGCGCGCAGTTCGGCCTGCCCGCCTGCACCGTCGCCAACGGCTGCTTCAAGCAGGTCAGCCAGACCGGCAGTACCACCAGCCTGCCGACCAACGACTCGGGTTGGGCCGGCGAGGAGTCGCTGGACCTGGACATGGTCTCGGCCATCGCGCCGAACGCGCACATCATCCTGGTCGAGGCCAAGTCCGCGACCACCGCCAACCTCGGCACCTCGGTCAACGAGGCCGTCAAGCTGGGCGCGAAGTTCGTCTCCAACAGCTACGGCGGCGGCGAGTCCTCCTCGGACACCAGCTACGACACCAAGTACTACAACCACCCGGGCGTGGCGATCACCGCCTCCTCCGGTGACAGCGGCTACGGCGTCGAGTACCCGGCGGCCTCCAAGTACGTCACCGCCGTCGGCGGCACCGCGCTGAGCAAGGCCTCCAACGCGCGCGGCTGGACCGAGTCGGTCTGGTCCACCTCCAGCTCCGAGGGCGCCGGCTCCGGTTGCTCGGCCTACGACGCCAAGCCGACCTGGCAGAAGGACACCGGCTGCGCCAAGCGCACCGTCGCCGACGTCTCGGCGGTCGCCGACCCGGCCACCGGTGTCGCGGTCTACCAGACCTACGGCGCCTCCGGCTGGCAGGTCTACGGCGGCACCAGCGTCGCCTCGCCGATCATCGCCTCGGTCTACGCCGACGCGGGCGCCCCGAGCGCGGCGATCCCGGCCGCCGACGCCTACGCCCACACCTCGGCGCTGAACGACGTGACCAGCGGCAAGACCGCCAGCTGCAGCCCGGCGTACCTCTGCACCGCCGAGGTGGGCTACGACGGCCCGACCGGCCTCGGCACCCCGAACGGCCTGGCGGCCTTCACCGGCTGACGCACCGTCGCACCGCTCGCTCGGCACGCGGTCGGCGCCGATCCCCAGGCCAGTCGCCCGGGGATCGGCGCCAACTCGCATGCGTGCGGCCGCTCCCGGCTGGCATGATGAGCCGCCTATGACCACCAGCGACCCGTCGAGCAACGGACCCACCCGCCCCTTCGACCGCAGTGCCTCCGAGCACAGCCCCTTCGACCGCAGCCCCTTCGACCACAGCGCCTTCGACCACCGCGCCGCCGCCCGCGACTCACTGCGCGGCCTCGCCACCGGCGACGCCTTCGGCGCCCAGTTCTTCGTCCCGGCCAACCTCCCCGCGCTGCGCGAGCGGCGACTGCCGCCGGCACCCTGGCCCTGGACCGACGACACCGAGATGGCCGGCTCCGTCTTCGCCGCCCTGCGCGACCGCGGCACCGTCAACAGCTATGAACTGGCCCACTCCTTCGCCGAGCACCACGACTTCGACCGCGGGTACGGCGCCTCGACCAACCGCATGCTGCGCCTGGTCCGGGGGCGCGGCGACTTCCGCAAGCTCGCCGCCGAGGCCTTCGACGGCAAGGGCTCCTGGGGCAACGGCGCGGCGATGCGGGTGGCTCCGCTGGGCGCCTGGTTCGCCGTCGACCCGGCCGAGGCCGCCTGGCAGGCGGCCAGGTCCGCCGAGGTGACGCACACGCACCCGGAGGCGGTGGCCGGCGCGATCGCCGTGGCCGTCGCCGCCGGTTGGGCGGCGCGGTCGCGCGGTGAACGGGCCGGCGGGGAAGGGGCCGATGGTGAACGGGCTGCCGATGGTGAACGGCCCAGCGACGCCGACCTGTTCGCCGCCGACCTGTTCGCCTCCGTGCTGGCGTCGACGCCGCCGAGCAAAGTCCGCGAAGGCATCGCCGAGGCCCGCGCGCTGCTCGGCCAGGAGGCCTCGCTGGTGGCCCAGGTGCTCGGCAACGGCCGCCACGTCAGCGCCGTCGACACCGTCCCGTTCGCCCTGTGGTGCGCGGCGACGCACCTGGCCGACTACCGGCAGGCGCTGTGGACCACGGCGGGCCAGGGCGGCGATGTCGACACCACCTGCGCCATCGTCGGTGGCATCGTCGCGGCCCACGTCGGCACCGAGGGCATCCCGGCCGACTGGCGGGCGGCGACCGAGGAACTGCCGCAGTGGATGGCCGCGGACCGGCTCGGCGCGGATCTCGGGCCGGCCGACTTCCCGCGCCATCGGCCGATGGAGCGACCCGAGCCCATCCCGGTGACCGGCCAGGAGTGGACGGCCGGGCAGTGGCAGCGGATCCGGCACGGCGTCAGCTCCCGTGCCATGGAGGAGCGTTGGGAGGCCCACCTCACCACGGACGGCACCCAGCTGGAGATCTTCCGCAACTCCGTCGACACCCCGTGGTACGCCGTCGAGCTCACCCGCACGGCCGGCGGCGCCCGCCCGACGCGCGCCTGGGTGGACGGCCCGCACCGCCACCGCCGCGGCGGGGACGAGGTCGAGACCGCGTACCTGGAGTTCCTGCTCGACCTGCTCTTCGGCCACGACCACCGCGCCGACCTCTGGGAGCGCTACGAGCGGTTCATCACGCCGAGCTGAGCTCCCGGTGGTGCTCGACCACGTCGGTATTCCGGAGGCGGGGATTGCCACGGGTGCCCTCGCCCTCCTCGGGCTCGCAGCCGGCGGGCTCGCCGGCTTGGTGCGGTTCTGGGGGATGCTGGTCGCGAAGGACCGCACCGGCTCTGCGGCCAAGGCGGTGCGGCGCAGGAGCGCGGCGTTCGGCCTGGTCGCTCTCGTCACCGCGGTGGTCAGCGGCGCACTCGCCCTGGTCGGGACCATCGTCTTCGCCGTCGTGCTCTGAGCCTGACCCCACTGAGCTCCGCGTTCGGGGTGACGCCAGGTGCTCACCCTGGCTGAACCCCGGGCAGCGCCCGGTCCAGCAGGTCGAGCAGGGCGCGGCGGCCTTCCTCGCCCAGCCGCTCCAGGCCCGGGAGGTGGTCGAGCATCCGGGTGTCGATCTCCCGCACCACCGCCTCGCCCCGGTCGGTGAGCCGCACGGTCTTGATCCGCCGGTCGGTGGGGTCGGGGGCGCGGCGCACCAGTGAGCGGGCCTCCAGGCGGTCGACCAGGCCGGTCACGTTGGATGCGTCGCAGCCGAGCAGGCCGGCCAGGGCGCGCATCGGCATCGGCTGCCGGACCAGCACCAGGACCTTGCCCTGCATGGGCGTGAGCTCGTGCTGCGCGGCGATGAGGCCGAAGCAGTGGTAGTAGCCGTCGGCCGCCCGGGCCAGCCGCTCCATGAGGTCGGCGGGGGTGGGTGCGGGGGTGGGTGCGGGCGTGGGCGTGGTGGGTGTGGCGGGCGCTGCGACCGCAGCCGCCGCCGCGGGCGGCGCGGAGTGTGTGAGCCGGGTCATGGCTCCGAGTCTAGGGGATTACTTGACATTCTCAACCATGGAGTCATACCTTCGAATCATTGCTTGACGATGTCAACAATCGATCAGATCAAATCTTTCTGCACGGGAGCACCACCATGAAGGCCATCACCTACCGCGGCTACGGCGGACCCGACGTCCTGGAGTACGGCGACGTCCCCGAGCCCAAGCTGGGCGCCGACTCGGTGCTGGTCAAGGTTCGCGCGGCCTCCGTCAACCCGGTCGACTGGAAGATCCAGGCCGGCTACCTCGACAGCGCGATGGACGCCGTCTTCCCGGTCATCCCCGGCTGGGACGTGGCCGGCGTGGTCGAGCGGGTGGGCGTCGGCGTCACCGAGTTCGCGCCCGGTGACGAGGTCATCGGCTACGTCCGCGAGGACATGGTGGGCCGCGGCACCTTCGCCGAGTACGTCGCGGCCCCGGTGCGCACCCTGGCCCGCAAGCCCCGCACCCTCGGCTTCGAGCAGGCCGCCGGCCTGCCGCTGGCGGGCCTCACCGCCTACCAGGCCCTCACCGGCGCGCTGGCGCTGCGGCCGGGCGACACCGTCCTGGTGCACGCCGCGGCCGGCGGTGTCGGCTCGCTCGCCGTCCAGATCGCCCGCGCCCTCGGCGCCCGGGTGATCGGCACCGCGGGCGAGCGCAACCACGACTACCTGCGCGCCCTGGGCGCCGAGCCCGTCAGCTACGGCGAGGGCCTGGCCGACCGGGTCCGCGCCCTCGCGCCGCAGGGCGTGGACGCCGTGCTCGACCTGATCGGCGGCGACGCGCTGCACGCCTCCCCGGCCCTGCTGGCCACCGGCGGCCGGCTCGCCTCGATCGCGGACGGCTCGGTGCTCGCCCTCGGCGGCCGCTACGTCTTCGTGCGCCCCGACACGGCCGACCTGACCGCGCTCGCCGAGCTGGCCGAGGAGGGCCGGCTGCGGGTGGAGGTCGCCGCCGCCTTCCCGCTGCACCGGGCCGCCGACGCCCAGCGCCTGAACGCCGAGGGCCACACCCGCGGCAAGATCGTCGTCACCGTCCCGTAGGCCAACCGGTTCGGATCAGCAGCCGCGGGACCGGCGGCCGTGGGCACGGTCAGGCAGGCAAGGTCAGGCAGGCAAGGTCAGGCGGGCTGCCACAGTTCGACCCGGTTGCCCTCCGGATCGGTGACCCAGCCGAATCGTCCGATGCCGTCCATGTCCTGCGTCCCCGCGGCCACGTCCGCTCCCTTGGCGCGCAACTGCGCGAGCATCGCGTCCAGGTCGCGGACCCGGAAATTGAGCATGGCCTGCTGGGCGCGGGAGCCGAAGTAGTCGGTGTCGGACGGGAACGTCGCGAACACCGTCACCCCGGCGCCCTGCTGCCACAGGCCGTTCTCATCGGCGTCCAGGCCCAGGCAGTCGCGGTACCAAGCGCCCAGGGCGACCGGGTCGGCGGCGCGCAGGAAGTATCCACCGATGCCGAGCACGCGTTCCATGTCGCCATCATGCCAGGACGGTGGTCGGGTGGCTCGGACCGGCCGCGGCGAGCAGGCAGTCGGCGGCCGCGGTCCGGGCGTAGAGCAGGGAGCGGCCGGCCCGGTGGGTGCTGACCAGGCCCGCGTCGCGCAGGGCGGTGAGGCACTGGGACACCGTGGCGGGGGAGAGGCCGGTGCGGTGGGCGAGGTCGGTGGTGGAGGCCGGGCTCTCCAGCTCGGTCAGCAGCCGGGTGCGCGAGCGGCCCAGGACGGCGGCGACGGCCGCCGTCCTGGGGGCGGGCCGGGTCTGCCACAGTGAGCCGATCCCGCGCGCCTGGTAGGCGAGTTGGGGCGGCTCGGGGTGGGTCACGCGGGTGAGCAGGTGCTCTCCGGTGAAGGCCGAGGGGATCAGCAGCAGACCGGCGCCGGCCGTGCGGCGGCTCAGGGCGCGCCGCCGGCTGGCCAGCCGCAGCGCGTTGTCGTCCCAGCTGACCGAGGGGTGCAGGTCGTTGAGCAGGTGGCCGGTGCCGTATTCGGCGACCTGCCTGGCCCGCTGGAAGACCTCGGCGTCGAGCACCGCGCGCAGCCGCGCCCAGAACGGGGCGAGCGCCAACTCCCAGTACGTCTCGATCTCTTCCGCGAGCCGCGCCATGGGGGTCCGCCCGGCCGGCGGCCCGGGGCGGGACGGCGGCGCGGCGTGCAGCGACCGCGCCCGGGGGCCGAGGCTCCCCTGCTCGTGGCGCAGCCGGTCGAGGTCCGCGCGGATCCGGTCGGTGGGCGTGGTCGTGATCACGGCCAGTTCCTGCGCCAGCGTGGGAGCCGGTGAGACGGGTGCCGGGTTGAGGAAGTCGGGAACGTAGCCCGACCGCGGCACCAACTCGGCCAGCCAGCCGTGTTCCAGGCCGGCGGCGACCACCCGGGGCCTGACCTGCTCGGCCCAGGGCCGGTGCACCGGGTGCGCGGCACCGGAGAAGAGCAGTTTGAAGCTGGTCCCGACCTCCCACATCGGCGAGACGGCGAACCGCACCAGGGCCAGGTCGCTCGCCGAGAACGCCAGTTCCGCCGGCACGGGTCTCCTCCTGGGGCAGGGATTCGGGTATGTGTGAATGATTGGCCGCCAGTCTAGGCCGCGGAGATCATCCGGGCATGAACTCAGAGATGACCGGCTCATCCGCCGCGACGTGCCCAGCGCCCCTCCCCGCGGTCGCGGCCGGCAGTTGGCGGCTCGGCGACCTGGAGCTCACCCGGATCGGCTACGGCGCGATGCGGCTCGCGGGCCCGGGGGTCTGGGGGCCGCCGCCGGACCGGGCCGCCGCCCTCGCCGTCCTGCGCGCCGCCGTCGAGGCGGGGATCACCCACCTCGACACCAGTGACTACTACGGCCCGCACGTGGTCAACGACCTCATCCGCGAGGCCCTGCACCCCTATCCCGACCAGTTGCGCATCGCCACCAAGGTCGGTGCCCGCCGCACCCCGGACCACGCCTGGCCCGCCGCCGTCTCGCGCGCGGAGCTGGTGCAGGCCGTCCACGACAACCTCCGGCGGCTGGACCTGCCCGTGCTCGACCTGGTCAACCTCCGGATGACCGGCACCCGGGCCACCGCCGACATCATCGAGCCCTTCACCGTGCTCGCCGAACTGCGCGAGCAGGGCCTGATCCGCCACCTGGGGGTCAGCAACGTCAGCGCGGAGCAGCTCGCGGCCGCGCAGGAGATCGCCCCGGTGGCCGCCGTGCAGAACCGCTACAACGTCGCCGACCGCGTGGACGATGCCCTCGTCGACCGGTGCGCCGAGCAGGGCGTCGCCTACGTGCCGTTCTACCCGCTGGGCGGCCTGCGCCCGTTGCAGGTCGACGCCCTGGACGAGGTCGCCCGCGCGCAGGGCATCACCGGCCACCAGGCCGCGCTGGCCTGGCTGCTGCACCGCTCCCCGACGGTGCTGCTCATCCCCGGCACCGCCTCCCTCGCACATCTGCGCGAGAACATCGCGGCCGCCACCATCGAGCTGCCCGACCACGCGCTGCGCACCCTGGACGCGATCGCCGACAACTGACCGCCGCCGGCGCCCCGGCCCCGACCCCGCGCGCTGTCGCCTGATCAGGCGTTGACCCAGCGGTAGTGGGTGGTGAGCCGCCCCTCGTCGTCCAGGACGTGGAAGGCGAGCGCGGGCGGCTGGTCGAGGTGGACGTGGTCCTCGGGGTGGGCCCGGTGCTCCCAGGGGAGTCGGAGCGTGGACACGACTCCTGGCGCCACCCGCAGCGGGCGTCCGGCGAAGGTGGTCGCCGCCGCGGTGTGGGCGTGTCCGCACAGGAAGGCCGCGAGGTTGGGGTGGCGGTCCGTCAGCGCGCCGAGCCGCTCCGCGCCGAACTGGCGGATGCCGTCGACGAAGGGGATGTGCAGCGGGGCCGGCGGGTGGTGGAAGCCGACCAGGACGGGCACCTCGGGCGGGGACTGGGCCAGGACGGCCGCCAGCCAGGCCAGCGTCTCGTCCTCCAGGCAGCCCTCGTCCCTGCCCGGCACCGAGGAGTCGCACAGGGCGATGACGACGCCGGCCGTCTGGCGGACCTGGTTGATCGGTGCCGCCGAAGCCGGCTCTCCGAGCAGGTACTGCCGGAAGGCGGCGCGCTCGTCATGGTTCCCGGGGCAGAGCATCACCGGATGCCGGGAGGTCAGCAGCCGACGGGCCGACTCGTACTCGGCCGGTAGCCCGTGGTCGGCGATGTCTCCGGTGACCAGCACCGCGTCCAAGTCGTGGGGGAGGCCTTCGAGATGGTCCATGACGGCCCGGGTGCGCTCGATGCCGCGCTGCCCGCCGTCGAGGTGGGTGTCGCTGAGGTGGGCGATCACGATCACCGCCGGGGCTCCTTCCCGGCCGCGTGCAGGATGGCGGCGAGCACGGCCGTGTAGTCCTGGTCGGCGCGCCCCGCGCCCTCGGCGGCGGCGAGCCAGTCCCGGGAGGCGGCGGTGAGGCCGAGCGTGAGCCCGGCGTCGCCGACCGCGTCGGCCACCAGGTCGGCGTCCTTGCGGGCCAGGGCGAGCGCGAAGCGCGCCGGATAGTCGTCGGCCTCGATCACGGGGCGTCGGCGCGCGGCCTGCTCCGCCAGCGGCGTCACGCCCAGCACCTCGTGCAGCACCTCCCAGGACAGCCCCAACGCGCCGCCCAGCGCGAGGGATTCACCCAGCACGCCCAGCACCCCGAAGAGGGCGTTGTTGGCGACGAGCTTCGCCGCGGTGCCGGCCCCCAACTCCCCGACCCGCAGCGGCGAACCCAACCGCGTCAGCAGCGGCAGGCACCGCTCGACCAGCTCCGGCGGGCCACCCGCCAGGATCCGCAGCGCCCCTGACGCGGCCTCGGCGACGCTGCCGAGCACCGGTGCGTCCAGCAGCCCCGTCCCCGCAGGCAGCGCCTGGGCGAGGCGGGTCAGCGACGAGGGGGACACCGTCGACATCTGCACGACCACCGCCCCGGGGTCGATTCCGGCGGCGATCCCGTGCTCGCCCTCGGTCACCGCCAGCAGCGCCTGCGGGCCGGTCACCATCACGAGCACCGCCTCGGCCCCGCGCACCGCGTCCGCCGGGCTCACCCCGACCGCACCGCCCGCCTCGCGCAACGCCGCCGCTCGCCGCGGTGAGCGGTTCCAGCCGGTGACCTGGCAGCCCTGGCCCAGCAACCGGTGGGCGATCGGCGCGCCCATCGCGCCGAGCCCGATGACGGCGATCCGTTCCACGCTCGCACTCCCTCCGTCCAGGCCTTCGTTCAGGCCTTCGTTCAGGCCTTCGACCGGGCCTTCGTTCTGGCCTTCGACCGGGCCTTCGACCAGCCTTCGGTCTCGAACCTATGGGCTCACCGGACCAGCAATAAGATCCAGTTCCATGTCGAATGATTGGTCCAGTGGTTGGTCCGATTCCCGGCTCGACCTGCACATCGAGCTCGATGCCGCGGGCGGGCGTCGCGCCGGGCTGGAATCCGCGCTCCGGGCGGCGATCCGCGAGGGTCGCCTGCCGGCCGGCACGCTCCTGCCGTCCACTCGCGGGCTGGCCCGGGACCTCGGACTCTCGCGGGGCACGGTCAGCGCCGCCTACGACCAGCTGGTCGAAGAGGGCCACCTGACCACCCGGCCGGGGTCGGGCACCACCGTGGCCGAGGTGCCGCAGCAGGGCCCGAGCCCTGCCCGCCCCGCACCCGCGCCGCCGGCTCCCCGTCATGATCTGCGCCCCGGGCTTCCCGACGTCAGCGCCTTCCCCGCCCGGGCCTGGCTCGCCGCCACGCGCAGGGTCCTGGCCCACGCCCGCCCCGAGGTCTTCGGCGCCGGGGACCCGCAGGGCCGGATCGAGCTGCGCAGCGCGCTCGCCGACTACCTGGGTCGCACCCGGGGCGTGATCACGACACCTGACCGGATCGTGATCACCTCCGGCTACTACCAGGGGCTGGGCCTGCTCAGCGGTGTGCTGGCGGCTGCCGGCACCCGCAGCGTTGCCGTGGAGGACCCGGGGCACAACCTCTTCCGTGGCGTCGTCCAGCGTGCGGGGCTCACCACCCTCGCCCTGCCGGTCGACGCCCTCGGCGCCCGGGTGGAGGCGCTGACCCAGGACACGGGGGCCGTGTTCCTCACCCCCTCGCACCAGTACCCGACGGGCGTCCCGCTGCATCCCGGCCGCCGCCGGACGCTGCGCGGCTGGGCGCGCGCCACGGGCGGCCTGATCGTCGAGGACGACTACGACGGCGAGTACCGCTACGACCGCCAACCCGTCGGTGCCCTCCAAGGCATCGCCCCGGAGTGGACCGTGTACTGCGGCACCGCGTCCAAGACCCTCGGCCCCGCGCTCCGCCTGGCCTGGCTGGCGCTGCCGCACCACCTGGTGCGACCGGTGGTGCGGGCCAAGCAGGACGCCGACCTGTACACCGAGACCCTGGGCCAGCTCGTCCTGGCCGATCTGATCAGCACGCACGCCTACGACCGCCACATCCGCGCCGCCCGTTTGCGCTACCGCCGCCGTCGCCAACTCCTGCTCGACCGGGTGGCCGCCGTCCCCGGGCTGGACGCCCACGGGGTCCCGGCCGGTCTGCACACCCTCCTCACCCTGCCCGCCGAGGGCCCCACCGAGCAGCAACTGCTGGCCGGTTGCGCCCAACACGGGCTCGCCGTGCGAGGCCTCACCGAACTCCACCACGACCCCGCCGACCGCCCGCAGGGCCTGCTGATCGGCTTCGCCGCCCCGTCCGAACGTGCCTACCCGGCCGCCCTCGACACCCTGCTCACAGCACTGACCTCGGACCGGCGAGGCCCCGCTCCAGCAGCCGCTCAGTCCGAGAGCTCCCAGAGCAGCCGGTAGTAGGTGATCCGCTCCTGGTCCCGCTCGACCCCGTAGGCCTCCAGCAGCGGGTCCTCCCACCCCGGGCCGTAGTTCCACCGGGTGCTCCAGGTGGCGATGGCGAGGTCGGCCCAGCGGTCGGCGACGCCGAGCGCGCCGAGGTCGACGTGGCCGGTGCAGCCGCCGTCGTCGCCGACCAGGGTGTTGGGGGCGCAGGCGTCGCCGTGGCAGACGACGGGCCCGTCGAGGGGCGGGATGTCGGCGAGCAGGTCGAGCGGGTGCTCGACGGTGGCGGGGCGCGGGATGTCCGGGTGCCAGGCCGCCGGGTCGATCCGGCCCGCCGCGGCCCGCGACCGCACGCGCTCCAGCCGCAGTTCGGCCGACCAGTCGAAGGGGCACTCGGCGACGGGCAGCGCTTCGTGCAGGGCGCGCAGCCCCGCGCCGATCGCGCGGACGGCGGTGGCGGGGTCGCGCTTCCAGTGGTCGTCGACCGCGCTGCGACCGGGCAGGCCTGCCGTGACGATCCAGGAGCCGCCCTCGTCCGCGCCCTCGTCGAGCACCCGCGGCACCACCGTGAACCCCGCCACCCAGCGCAGGCGCACCACCTCGGCGGAGAGGTCGACGCCGCTGCCGACCGGCGCCCACTTCACGAACTGCCTCTCATCCAGGCCGATCTGGAAGGTCAGCCCGCCGAACCCGTTCTGCCAGACGGCCCGCACCGGCCGGCCCGCCGCGAGCTCGGTGACGATGTGTGGTACCTGGACCGGCCCTTGGGGCGACGTAGCGATCACCGGGTCATTGTCGCCGGGCCGACCGGGAGGGGGACAGTGGATTTCGTGCCGCCCGGCCTGTCCGCTACGGGGCGGCCGGCGCCGGCTCGAAATCGACGACGGCCCGTGCGTTCGCGTCCTGAAGGTCGTCGTCCGGCCGGTGTGACCTGGTGGTCCCACGCGGCCGGGGCGCGATCGGTGGCCCCGGCCGGCCGCGGCCGCCGTCGCGGCTACGGCGTGAGCAGGCGTGGGGTGGTGAAGGTCGAGTTGTCGACCACCACGTCCATCCGCGGGACGGGGTCGACCTCCGCCAGGTAGACGCGCTCGGCCACCAGGTAGCGGTCGCGGTGGAGCGACTCCGCCTCGGAGCCGGCCCAGTGCTGGTCGCGCTCGGCGCCGCGTCGGACGGACAGCTCGGGGTCCACGTGCAGCCAGACACGGAAGTCCCAGTAGGCGTCGATCGCGGGGCGGAAGGCGAAGACGCCGTCCACGATCAGCACGGTGTCCGCCGTCAGCGGGGCGGTCTCCCCGGCGTGGTCGCGCTGCGTCAGCGGGTCGATGGCGCACAGGGCGGCCGAGGCCGCCGCCGGGGTGCGGCAGGGATCGAGCAGCAGCCGCCTGACCGCGTCGTAGTCGTAGGCGTTGCGGTAGTAGCCCTCGCCGGATTCGCGGTCGTAGCGGTGGCGGTCCCGCCAGGGCTGCTTGAAGTCGTCGAGGGTCGCCCGGAGCACCGGGCGGCCCGCCGCGCTGATCCGGTCGGCGAGTTCGTGTCCGAAGCTGGTCTTGCCCGACGCGGTGAGGCCGTCGATCCCGACCAGCAGCCGGCCCGTACCCAGGGCCAGGACGCGGGTCGCGACCGACCGCACCAGCGCGTCCCGCGCGGGTGAGGCCGGTGGCGGCGACGGCTGCCGCCAGGTCGATGCCGAGTGGTGCACCTGCGCCCGTTCGTGTCCCATCCGCCGAACCTACCGGCCCGGTCGGCCGCGAGGAAGATCCAGCCGCCTCACCAGGTGACCGGGAGGCGAAGTACCTCGGGTGGTGCTCCAGTTCGTGTGGCAGGCTGAACGGGAAGAGCGGGAGCTCTTCGGCTGCCATGGCGCGCTCCCGTACCTGGAAGTGACGGTGTGTCAGTTCCCGGATCGTGCGGCCGGCGCCTTGACGGCCGCACGAGTGTGAATCGAACGACCGGGAGTCGAACGGTAGCGGCCCGGGGTCGTTCCGATGATGTTGGTGAACGCCGCGATGAAGCCGCTGGGGTTGGCCCATCCGCAGGCGTATGCGGTCTGGGTGGTGTCGTGGCCGTCGGCGAGGAGTACGAGCGCGTGGCAGACACGCAGCTGGGTGCGCCACTCGTAGAAGGTCATGCCGAGTTCGTCGCGGAACAGTCGGCTGAGGGTCCGGCTGCTGGCTCCGGTCGTCTTCCCGAGTTCGGCCAGCGTGGCGTTGTCCGCCGGCTGCTCGCGCAGCATCCGGGCGATGGCGCGCAGTCGGTCGTCCCGTGGCTCCGGCAGGTGCAGCGGCTGCTCGTGTGCTTCGTCGAGTTCGTCGACGAGGACTCGCAGGAGGCGGGAGCGCGCGGCGCGGCTGTAGGCGGGCGCGGCGGCGTCGTAGTTGCGGGGGCCGGTCAGGGCGAGCAGGACCTCGCGGGCCAGGTCGGAGGCCAGGAACACGGCGGGATGGTCCGGTACGAGCCGGGCGAGGGAGGGAGCGAGGAAGAGGATCCGCATGTCGGTGTCGCCGTAGGCGCGGTGGTAGTGCGTGAACTCGGCGGGGGTCCAGGTGACGCGGTTGGCGGGCACGATCGACGTGCCGAGCTCGGTGTGGACCGCCAGCACGCCGCTGGCCGCGTACACCAGGTGTCCCTGTGCGTGCGACTGCACCGCGCTCGTCTCGCCGGACGGCCAGAGGTGGCGCCCGCCGGACGGCCACACATGTGACGTCACACCGGCGGTCGGGGAAGGTTGGCGGCGAACGGGCATCAGTTGGCATCCTATCGGTAGCAAGCCACACCTTGATCCAGTGAGACTAACTCCAGGCGAAGCGGTCCTCGGTCGGGCAGGGCGCCTGACCGAGCCACACGGCATCGAGGCAACGCGCCTCGGTGCCGCCGCCAGAATATGAAGGAGAGTCACATGGCGACGTTCATCCTCGTACCCGGTGCTTGGAAGGGCTCCTGGACGTTCGATGCGGTGGTTCCGCTGCTGGAGCGTGCCGGTCACACCGTTCACGCCCTGACCCTGACCGGTCTGCGGCCGGACGACGACAACGCGACGGTGGCGAGCGCCAACCTCGACACGCACGCCGACGACGTGCTGCGGCTCCTCGATCGCCACCACATCACCAGCGCGACGCTGGTCGGCCACAGCTACGCCGGGATGGTGATCGCCGCCGCCGCCGATCGCGCCGGCGGCCGGATCTCACGACTGGTGCACCTCGACGCCTACGTGCCGCGCGACGGCGATTCGTGCTGGTCGTCGACGAACGACCACTTCCGGGGAGTGTTCGCCGCCGGCGCTGCGACCACCGGCTACTCCGTCCGACCGCCGGCCGGCGGCGATCCCCGCCGCCGTTTCCACCCCCTCGCCGCGTTCCTGCAGACGATCCGGCTCACCGGCGCGGCCGCCCAGGTCCCCCGCCGGGAGTTCGTCTACTGCTCGGGCTGGGAGGACCGGACGCCGTTCGCCGAACTCCGCACCCGGCTCCAGGCCGATCCCGACTGGCAGGTCCACGACCTGCCGACCGGCCACAACGCGATGAACGAGGCCCCGGAGGCGGTCGCCGCGATCCTGCTCGGCGAAGGCGTCGCGGACGCGTTGGCGCACGGACGCCTGGCTCGTCGTTGAGGGCCGCCGGGCCAGGTTCATCCGGGGCGGGCGACAGGACGGCGCACCGGAGCGTGATCGACTCCGGTGCGCCGTCCTGTGCTGCCGCGCTGGGCGGGTCCGCTACCTGGCCGGCCAGGTGGGCAGGACCGGGCGCTTGAAGGTGTAGGCGGTGACCCCGGCGAAGGAGGTGTACCAGGCCACCGCCGCCGTGGCCAGGCCGAGCCAGCCGCCGACCTTGGTGGCGGAGTCGCTCGGGCCGAAGGCGCCCGCCGAGAGCACCGCGAAGGTGATCGTCAGCAGGACGAAGACCGCCAGCACCGCCCCGCTCACCCGCACGGCCGCGACGGTCATGTAGGCGGTGAAGATCGCCCAGGCGAGCAGGAAGAGGCCAACCGCCTTGTGCACGTCCGGGTTGGTGCCGAGGGCCGGCAGCGCGTCCTTGACGAGGAAGTAGTAGGCGAGCCAGAAGGCGCCGAAGGAGCTGAACGCGGTGGCGCCGAAGGTGTTGCCCTTGCGGAACTCCCACATCCCGGCCAGCAGCTGCGCCAGACCGCCGTAGACGAGGGCGAGCGGCAGCACCACGGTGCTCAGCTTCGCGTCCAGCAGGTTGGCGTTGAAGCAGCTGAGCACGAAGGTGGTCATGGCGAAGCCGGCCAGGCCGAGCGGTGCGGGGTCGGCGATCTCGGCGGCGGCGGTGGGTGGCGGAGCGGACTGCTGGGTTGCCACGGGTGTCTTCCTTTCAGGGGAGTGGGATGACGACGCGACAGAACACATATGTTGACGTGAATAGCTGTTTTGAAACACCCATCGCGCGGGGTTTTTGTGACGCCTGGTGAACTGCGGTCCCACCCCTGGGAATCCTGGGACAGCAGTCCTCCAGTGTGACTGTTGATGATGTGATGGGGCGCCAATTAATCGCGTCGGCGCACGTATATTCGAACAGAATGCGGCAGTACGAACGCGTGAGCTATTGAAGGTCCTTGCGCATGAAGACCCGGCTGGTGCCCGGCGGGTCGCACGGGACCTCGCCGAACGCCTCCCACCCGTGCCGGCGGTAGAACTCCGGTGCCTGGAAGGTGATCGTGTAGAGCACCGCGCTGCGGCAGCCGCGCCGCCGCCCCTCCTCCTCGGCCAGCCGCAGCACCTCGCTGCCGATCCCCTGGCCGCGCAATTCGGCCGGCAGGTGGAAGAGGTCGACGAAGAGCAGCCCCAGCGAGGTGCGCCCGGTCAGCCCGCCGAGCACCGCGCCGGTTCCGGGATCCTTGACCAGGACGGCCAGCGGGCGGCGGTCGAAGACGCCGGACGCCTCGGTGTTGAACGCGTCCAGCGCGTTGGAGATCATCACGAGGTCGTCCGACATCAGCGCGTCGGTGACGACGATGGTCGGGGACTGGGGTGCTGTGGTTATCGGTTGATCGGTCACGCCTCGACTCTAGGGGGCCCCGCCGACGGCCTCGCCGCCGCGACCGTCAGGGCGCGACCGGCGCGACCGGCGCGACCGGCGCGCCCCCGCCGCCCCCGTTGTCACGCCCCCGCCGTCACGCCCCCGCCGTCAAGCCACCGTCGCCGGATCGGTGTTGGCACCGCAGAGCACCACGGCCACCCGCTCGCCGGGGGAGGGGCGGTAGACGCCGCTCATCAGCGCCGCCAGCGCGGTGGCAGCCGCGTGCTCGACCACCAGCCGGCGGTGCTCCCACAGGGTCCGCCGGGCGGCGATGATCTGCTCCTCGCTGACCAGCAGCGAGACGGTGTCCGAGCGCCGGGCCCAGTACAGGGCCGTTTCGGAGACCCGGCGGGCGCCCAGCGAGTCGGCGGCGACCGAGGCCACCTCGACGTCGACCGGCTCGCCGGCCTCGATCGCGGCGTTCAGCGCCCGGCAGCGCTCCGGCTCGACGGCGACCACGCGCAGCCCGTGCCGCTCGGCCGCGATCGCGGTGCCCGCGAAGAGGCCGCCGCCGCCCACCGCGAGGACCACGGTGTCCAGGCCCGGCACGGCGGCGCGGATCTCCGGCAGCAGGGTGCCGGCTCCGGCCACCACGTACGGGTCGTCGTAGGCGTGCGAGGCCAGCGCTCCGGTCTCCGCGCTGAACAGGCGGGCGGACTCCTGCGCCTGGGCGTACTCGGTGCCGACCTGGCGCACCTCGGCGCCGAGCGCGCGCAGCCGGGCCACCTTGACCTCGGGCGCGGTGCGCGGCACGAAGACGGTGGCCGGCACCCCGTGCCGGGCGGCCGCCCAGGCGCACGCCAGGCCCGCGTTGCCGCCGGAGGCGATCACCACACCGGCGTTCGGCATGGTGCCGTCGGCCAGGTGCGCGGCCGCGAAGTTGGCCGCGCCCCGGTCCTTGAAGGAGCCGCTGTGCTGCATGAACTCCAGCGCCAGGTGGATCTCGGCGGAGCCGACCGCACCCGGGTCCACCGGGATCACCGGCACCGGGCGGGTCACTCCGTCGATCCGCTCGGCGGCGGCCTTCACGTCGTCATAGCTCACTCGCAGCACAGTTGCCGAGTGTGGCGGAAAGCATGTACACGGTGCAACCAGGCGGCTCGGGGACGGCTCGGGGATGACTGGGGGCCGGCTCGGGCCGGCTCGGGTGGCCCGAGTGGCCCGAGCGGCCGACGGCATCCTGATCGGTGGACCGCCGGCGGCGGCGGTCCGGTGGTGCCCTAGGCTGCCCGCCATGTTTGCGCTGCTTGCGGTCGGATCATCGCACCGAACCACGGGGGTGGCCCGTGGCTGACTGGAACATCATCTCCGCGCTGGCCACCGCCGGTGGCACCCTGGTGCTGGCCGGCGCCTCCTTCGCCTCGATCCGCTCCGCCGACCGCGCCGCGCGCTCCGCGGAACGGGCGGTGCTCGCCTCGCTGCGGCCGCTGCTGATCAACTCCCGGCTGGAGTCGCCGCGGCAGAAGCTGATCTGGCAGGACGGGCACTGGCGGTACCTGACCGGCAGCGCCGGGTACCTGCGGCTCGCCGACGGCCACCTCTACCTCGCCGCCTCGATCCGCAACGTCGGCCCGGGGCTCGGGGTGATCCACGGCTGGCGCGTCGCGCCCCTGGAGACCTACCAGGAGGAGGCCCACCCCGACCCGGCCACCTTCCGCCGCCAGTCCCGCGACCTCTACATCGCGCCCGGCGACACCGGGTTCTGGCACGCCGCGCTCCGCGACCCGGCCGACCCCGTCCACCAGGACCTGGTCGAGCCGGTCAAGAACGGGCAGCGGGTGAACATCGACCTGCTCTACGGGGACGCGGAGGGCGGCCAGCGCACGATAACCCGCTTCTCGCTGATCCGGGGCAGGAGCAAGGAGACCGAGGAGGAGGCCTGGGTCTGCCAGGCCCTGCGCCACTGGAACGTGGACCGGCCCGACCCGCGCTGAGCGAGCGGTGGCGCGAGGGCGGTGTGAGGGACGGCGCGAGCGGCGGCGCGAGCGGTGGCCGGTCAGTGCGCGGTCCAGCCGCCGTCCATGGTCAGCGAGGTGCCGGTGACGTAGCCCGCCGCCGGCGAGCAGAGCCAGCGCACCGCCTCGGCCACCTCGGCGGGCTCCAGCAGCCGCTTCACCGCTGCCTGTTCCAGCAGCACCCGCTCGACCACCTGCGCGGCCGGGATCCCGTGCGCGGCGGCCTGGTCGGCGATCTGCGCCTCCACCAGCGCGGTGCGCACGTAGCCGGGGCTCACGCAGTTGCTGGTCACCCCGTGCTCCGCGCCCTCCAACGCGATCACCTTGCTCAGCCCCTCCAGCCCGTGCTTGGCGGTCACGTAGGCCGCCTTGAACGGCGAGGCCCGCAGGCCGTGCACGGAGGAGATGTTGACCACCCGCCCCCAGCCCTGCCGGTACATGTGCGGCAGGGTGTGCCGGACGAGCCGGAACGGCGCCTCGACCATCACCCGCTGGATCAGCGCGAACCGGTCCGGCGGGAACTCGTGCACCGGTGCGACGTGCTGCAGGCCCGCGTTGTTGACCACGATGTCGACCTCGGCGGGCAGTCCTTCGACGGCCCCCGGATCGCCGAGGTCCACCACGTGCGCCGTGCCGCCGATCTGTTCGGCGACCGCGCGGGCCGCGTCGGCGGCCAGGTCCACCACGTGCACGTGGGCGCCCGCCGCGGCCAGCGCCTCGGCGCAGGCGCGGCCGATCCCGTTCGCGGCGCCGGTGACCAGCGCGGTGCGTCCGTTCAGCTCGGTACTCTCCATGGCGCCCCACGCTACGGACGATCAGCGCCGCCCCCCATGGCGGCCGGCTCCACAGCGCCGGCCGTCGGCATGGTCGCCGTCGCCATGCGCGGGTGCCGCCCCTGCTGACCGGATCGTTCCGGGTCGGGGCCTGATCAGGCCTTCGCGCGGGCTCGCGGGGACGGCACCATGGTGCGCATGGCAACCACAGTGAGCAGTCAGCAGACCGGCACCGCCCTGATCGTGATCGACGTGCAGGAGTCCTTCCGCCGCCGGGCCAACTGGGCCGCGGTCTCCGAGCCGGAGATCGTCGAGCGGGTGGACCGCCTGGTCGGCGCCGCCCGGGCCAAGGGCGACCTGGTGATCTGGGTGCTGCACAGCGAGCCGGGCAGCGGCACGGTCTTCGACCCCGCCCTCGGCCACGTGCACCTGATCGAGGGGCTGGTGCCGCTCGACGGCGAGCCGGTGCTGACCAAGACGGCGCACAACGCCTTCACCACCACCAACCTGCAGCAGCTGCTCACCCAGCAGGGGGTGCGCGAGCTGGTGGTCTGCGGCATCCGCACCGAGCAGTGCTGCGAGACCACCACCCGGGTGGGCGCCGACCTCGGCTACGCGATGGTCTTCGTCACCGAGGCCACCGCCACCCACCCGATCGAGCACCGCGACGCGCCCGCCGGGCGCGAGCCGGCGGAGATCCTCGCCGACCCGGCCACCCTGGGCACCGCCGAGATCATCGCCCGCACCGAGTACGCGCTGGCGGGCCGGTTCGCCCGGATCGCGACCATCGCCGAGTACGAGAAGGCCTGACCGGATCGTGTGAGGAGGGCCGAGGCTGGGGGAGTGGTGTCAGGCATCCCGCCCGGCCCGCCGGTGCTCAGCCGCGGTCGGCGGCCAGGAACGCGCCGACCGCCGCCCGGAACCCTGCCGGCTCCTCCACCCACGGCAGGTGGCCCGCGCCGCGCAGCACCGCGCGGGAGACCACCGGCAGCGCCTGTTCCAGGGAGTCCACGGCGTCGCGCGGGCGCGGGTCCTCGGCGCCGTCCACGATCAGCACAGGCACCGTCAGCGCCCCGCACCGCGCGCGCGGTTCGGCGCCGTCCCGGTCACGCCCGCTCTCGGCGTTGATGGCGGCGTTGCACTCGAAGTTGACGCCGTACCAGGGGGTGGCCATCCGCTCCGCCCGCGCGAGCGCCGTCCCCGGGTCGGCGAAGTCCGTCGACCACTGCAGGACGCAGAGCTCGCGGTCCTCCGCCGCCGTCCGCTCCCGTCCGTCCAGCTCCGCCCAGCGCTCCAGCAGCCCGGCCCGCTCCAGCGCCTCCCGGTGCGCGCGCTCGTGCCGCTCGCGCCAACTGCTCCGGTGGTCGATGCCGGTGCCCGAGACGTAGACCAGCGCGCTGACCCGCTCCGGATGCGCCAGCGCGTACTCCAGCACCAGCTGGGCACCCCAGGAGTGGCCCAGCAGCACCATCCGCTCCAGGCCGAAGTGGGCGCGCAGCGCCTCCAGGTCGGCCACCGACCGCGCGACGGAGTACGGCCCGCGGCGCTCCGAGCGGCCGGCGCCGCGCTGGTCCCAGCGGTACGCGGCGCGGTCGGCCGGCAGCAGTCCGGCCACCTCCTCCAGGGTGTCCCAGAGGCCGGGCCCGCCGTGGCACAGGACCACCGGGTCACCGCCGCGGCCCTCGCCCTTGCCCTCGTTCTGCCGGACCGCCCACAGCCGCACACCGTCGTCCGCCCGTAACGCCGTCGCCGCCGTCGCCTCGGCGTTGATCGTCGTCGTTGTCGTCATCGTCTCGTCAGCCATGCCCGCCAGTCTCGACCATCGACCCGCTGCGCATACGGTGAATCCATGACCAAGGTCGTCTTCCTCCTCGCCCCCGAGCTGCACCTGCTGGACCTGGCCGGCCCGGCCCAGGTCTTCTCCTCGGCCGCCGATCTCGGGCACCCGTACGAGATCCACTACGTCGGCGAGGAGGCGGCCGTGCCCACCGCCCAGGGCGTCGTGCTGCGGGCGGAGACCGACTGGCCCGAGCTGGTGCCGGACGACCTGGTGGTGGTGCCCGGCTGGCGTTCCCGCTCGCTGAGCCGGCCGTCGGCGCTGGGCCGGGCCTCGCTGGACCGCCTGACGGCCCATCACGCGGCGGGCGGCACCGTGGCGAGCGTCTGCGCGGGAGCCGACGCGCTGGGCCGGGCCGGGCTGCTCGACGGGCGCCGCTGCACCACCCACCACGACCTGCAGGAGGAGCTGGCCCAGCGCTACCCGCGCGCGAGCGTGGTGCGCGACGTGCTGTACGTGGTGGACGACCGGCTGATCACCTCGGCCGGCATCGCCAGTGGCATCGACCTCGCGCTGCACCTGATGGCCGTCCGCCACGGACCGTACGACGCGGCGCGGATCGCCCGCACCATGGTGGTCTACACCCGGCGCAACGGCGACGAGCAGCAGGCCAGCGCGATGCTCCGGCACCGGGCCCACGTCTCCGACGCGGTGCACCGGGCTCAGGACCTGATCGACGCGGGCTACACCGAGCGCCTCGCACTGGGCGAACTGGCCGCCGCCGTGGGCGTCAGCGAGCGCACCCTCACCCGGCGCTTCACCGCCGCCACCGGCCTGACCCCGCTGCGTTACCAGCAGGAGCTGCGGATCGAGCACGCCGAGCACCTGCTCGCCCGCGGCGCCACCGCCGAGGCCGCCTCCCGCGCGGTCGGCTTCCAGGACGCCCGGATGCTGCGCCGCCTGCGCGCCCGGGAGACAGCGGTCGGCTGAGGCCCCGGTCGGCCGCCGGTTCCGGGTCGACCGGGATTCCGGCCCGCTCGCCGGCGCTCTCCGGCCGGCCCTCGGCCGGCCCGGGACCGGCCGGTGCCTGTCCGCCATGGTCGACGTCCGGAGCCCGGATCGCCGCCAGTCGCCCCCCGGCCTCGGCGGACAGGACACCGCCCGGGTCGCTGACGATCCTTCTCCTCGGCAATACCCAAGTCAATCCTCGGGTTTTCTTCCATTGACCCCAGCAGAAGCTTGATCCGCTGCGCTACCGTGCTGCGCCATGACCCTCGATGATCTCCGAGTCTTCGTCGCCGCCTGCGAGCGCGGCAACCTCAGCGCGGTCGCCCGCGACCTCTCCCGCACCCAGTCGGCGATCAGCCAGCATGTCCGGCGGCTGGAGACCGAGTTGGGCATGCCCTTGCTGGAGCGCCGCCCGCGCGGGGTCGCGCCGACCCCGGCCGGCCAGTTGCTGCACCGGGCGGCGGCGCGGGGCCTGGACCACCTCGACCTCGCGCTGCGCCAACTGCGCGACCTGCGCAACGGCGACAGCGGCACGGTCCGGGTCACCACGGGGGCCACCACGATGCGCCACTTCATGACCGCGGCCGTCGCCCACTTCCGGCGTGCCCACCCGGACGTCAACCTGGAGTTCCGGACCGAGATCTCCAGCCGCAGCTGCTTCGACGCGCTCGCGGCGGGCGAGGCCGACCTGGCGTGGGTCACCATCGGCCCGCCGGTGCGCGGGATCGAGCAGCGCTCGGTGATCGAACTGCCCTGGGTGCTCGCGGTGCACGTGGACGACCCGCTGGCGGCGCGGACGCTGGTCGAGCCGGCCGACCTGACCGGGATCCGCCCCATCCGGCTGCCGGAGAACTCCATCGCCCGGGCCCGGTTGGACGGGCAGCTCAGCTACCCCCAGGGGGCCACCACCAGCGTGGCCGACTGGGACACCGCGGTCCTGCTCGCCGAACTCGGCCTGGGCCACGCCGTGGTCCCCGCCCTGCCCGGCTGGCGGGCGCCGGCCCACCCCGCGCTGCGGCTGATCCCGATCCCGGCGCTGCCGCCGCTGTCGGTCGGCTGGGCGGTGCGCCAGTGGGCGGCGCTCACCTCGCCGGCCCGCGAGTTCGCCGACGCCGTCGCCACCCACGCGGCCGTCTGAGGCCGCCGCCGCCCGGCTCAGGTCGCGGTGTTCCCGGGGCGTGCCCCCGGGCGGGCCTGCGGGCGGAGCTCCGGGCGGTCGATGACGCGCAACCAGCTCCCGTCCGGCTGCCGCTGGGCGACCTGCACCCGGCCGCCGGCTTCACGCCGCGGATCGCCTTCGAGGCGGGCCACCCGGAGCTGTTGGCCGCCCTGGCTGCCCGGGGGCTGGGCGTCGCCCTGCTGCCGCGGGCCTTCGCGCTCGCCCGGGCCGCGGAGTTGCACGTGATCACCATCGCGTCGCCCGCGCTGCGCGGCCGCCTGGTCCTGGCCTGGCGGGCCGAGGGTCCGGGTGGTCCGGCCGGGCGCGTGCTGCTGGCCCGGACCAGGGCCGCGTTGCGGGCCGTCCGGGGGAACGGCGGGGGCGGCGTGCCGCCGACCGGGTGAACCGGCCGGGCGCCGATTTGGTGGGCCGCCCCCGTCACCGCCAAGATCCTTACCGAGCGGTGTGTCAACTGGCAGTGTCAACTGGCGGTGAGTCAACTGGCGGTGACTCGCCGAGCAGTGACTCGCCGAGCGGGTGATCCGCCGGGTGGAGTGGCCGAGTGGCGAGGCAGCGGCCCGCAATGCCGCGTACATAGGTTCGAGTCCTATCTCCACCTCCAGCAGAACAGCGCGGCGGGGCAAGGCCTCTGACGGATGCTCGGTCCGCTCCGAACCTGACCCCGCCGCGCTCGCGGCCGACCGGATTCACGGCCGGCCGGCGCTCAGCCCATCGCCCACTGCTGGTTGCTGCCGCCGTTGCACGGCCACAACTCGGCCAGTGCCCCGTCCCAGGTGCTGCCCCCGGTCACGTCCAGGCAGAGCTTCGACTGGACGCCGGTGATGGTGCCGTTCGGGTTGAAGCTCCACTGCTGGTTGGCGCCGCCGTTGCAGCTCCAGGTCTGCACCTTGGTCCCGGCGGTGGTCTGGTTGTCGTAGGCGTCCAGGCAGAGCGAACCGGCGCCGCCGTAGACGGTCAGCCGGCCGTCCGGGGTGCGGGTCCAGACCTGGTTGGTTCCGCCGTTGCAGGTGTAACTCTGGACCTGGACACCCGGGTTGGTGTTCAGCCAGGGCACGTCCAGGCACTTGCCCGCGCCGACCGAGTTGAGCACGCCGGAGTTCGGTGCCGCCACCGTCGAGCCGCCGCCGGAGACCCGGTACAGGACGGTGCCGTGGGCGGGGACGTCGGCGCTGATCGCGCCGGTGGTGCTGCTGGTGGCCCCGCTCCACAGGTCGGTCAGGGTGTAACTGCCGCCGGCCGTCCTGCCGATGGCGGCGGTGCTGGTGGCGATGGTCGCTGTCGAGCCGGTCTCGTTGAACAGTGCCACCGCGACATCGCCGTTGGCCAGCGGCTTGGCCATCACGTCGAGGCCGCCGGCGGTGGCGATCAGGCTGCCCTGCTTGCCGAGCCCGTCCTGATCGACCGCGATCACCCGGGAGTTGGTGAGGGTGGCCAGTGTGTCGGCGCTAGCGCCCGCGAGGTTGGTGCCCGAGATCAGCGGTGCCGACATCTCGGCCCACAGGCTGAACTCGCTGCGGTCCTCGGTGGCCGACATCCCGTTGCCGACCTCCAGCATGTCCGGGTCGTTCCAGTGGCCGGGGCCGGCCCAGGAGCCGAGGCCCACGTTGGCGTGGAAGATCGACAGCATGCTGGCGAAGTTCGCGCTGATGTCGCCGGTGGTGCGCCACTGGTCGCCGACCGCGCCGCCCCAGGTCCAACTGGACTCCTGGCCCCAGTTGCAGAGGCTGAACAGGATGGGGCGCCCGGTCGCCCGCAGGGCGTCGCGCATCGTGGTGTAGCGGGACTGGGCGGGCAGGCCCTGGTTGTTGCAGTTGTCGTACTTGAGGTAGTCGACACCCCAGGCGGCGAACGAGGCCGCGTCCTGGGTCTCGTGCCCCAGACTGCCCGGGTAGCCGGCGCAGGTGCTGGTGCCCGCGTCCTCGTAGATGCCGAGCTTCAGGCCAAGCCCGTGCACGTAGGCGGCGGTGCCGCTGATCCCGTCGGGGAACTTGGCGGGGTCGGGCACCAGGTTGCCGCTCGCGTCCCGGTTCGAACTCATCCAGCAGTCATCGATGTTGACGTACTGGTAGCCGGCCGCCTGCATGCCGTCGGTGTGCATGGCGAGCGCGGTGGACTCGATCAGCGATTCGGAGACGTCGCAGCCGTAGGCGTTCCAGTCGTTGAAGCCCATCGGCGGGGTGGTGGCCTGCCCGTTGGCCAGTGCCTGCGCGGGGGACGCGGCACTGAGCAGGACGGCCGGGGTGACGGGCAGGCAGAGGGCGAGGGCGGTGAGGACGGCGGCTTTCCGCCGGGCGAACCTGGCTGACTGCATGGGGGAACTCCCTGGGTGGGGAAGAGTGCAGGGGCGGTCCGTTCTGTTGGTTGTAGGTAACTCTTGTTTGAAGTTGGCGTCAATAACTGTGCGATGGTGATTGACACTGACGGACCATCAGCTGGCCAACTCCCTTTCCAGCGGGGTGCGGAAGCGCGGGGTGACCCGGACCGCGCCGAGCCAGCCGGCCAGCCGCGCCGCCTCGGCCTCGATCGCCCTCTCGGCCGCCGCCGCCTCGCCGGGGGCGAGGTCGACCAGGCGACGCCAGCGCAGCTCGCCGTCCGGGCGCTGGGCCCAGCCGCCGACCACCCGCCCGTTCCACCAGAGGGTCGGGCCCACGTTGCCGGTCCGGTCGAAGAGTGCGGGCGCCAGCACCGGATCCAGGTACCAGTCGCGCCCGCGCCAGCCCATCGCGGTCGGGTCCAGGGCGGGCAGCAGCGCGGCCCACGGCTCGGCGGCCGGCTCGGGCGCCTCGTCGCCCGGCAGCACGAGGCCGGTGCCCTCGGCGATTCGGACCTCCACCGCCCCCAGATCGGCGAGCGCCTTGCGGGTGTCGCCGAGCGTCCAGCCCGTCCACCACTTCACGTCCTCGACGGTGGCGGGCCCGTAGGCGGCCAGCCAGCGCCGCACCACCTCGGCCTTGGCCTCGCGGACCGGCACCTCGGGCCACTGCGGGACCAGTGCCCAGGGATAGCTGCTGCTCACCCAGGAGCCGCGCGGCCGCCCGCGCCGGACATGTCCGTCCGAGGCCAGCACGCGCAGCAGTCGGCTGCCCACGCTCTGCCGCGCCTCGTAGGGCTTGCCCGGCGACATCAGGATCGTCTCGCGCAACGCCGTTACCTCGGCGCTCAGTTCGGCGGTGGTCGCCTCGGCGCGGGTGGCCAGTGCGGCCAGCACCGCCTGCTCGGTCCGGGTCAACCGGTCCTCGTCCCACCCCTGCGCCCCCTCCCGCAGGTGCTTGACCAGGGTGGCCCGCTCCTTCACCGCGATGGCCCGCGCGCTCGACGAGCTGACGTAGGGGGCGAACTCCTCGGTGACGGCGAAGATGGTGCGCCGCATGGAGAGCAACTTGACCAGCGTCACGTCCTCGTACAGCGCCCGGTCGACGGCGGCCGCGCCGGGCTCGGCCAGCCGGGCGCAGGCCGAGAGGTAGACGGTCGCGGCATCGGTGGCGTGCAGGCCCACCACGGCGTCGGCCACCCGCGCCACCGAATGGGCGCGGTGCGCGGGGGCCAGCAGGTGCCGGCGGGCCAGCCGGGATCGGCGCTCTTCGTCGTCGAGGAAAGGGAGTTGATGGATCATGAGGTGAGCCTAGAGGAGTGCTCGGTGTCCGGTGCGTCGCCCGGTGGTCGGCCCGGTGCGTCGCCCGGTGGGCCGCCCATCATCCGCAGCATCCGCCGCCCGCCGGTCCGCAGGAAGCGCACCACCAG
Source organism: Kitasatospora sp. NBC_01287 (assembly GCF_026340565.1). NCBI lineage: Bacteria > Bacillati > Actinomycetota > Actinomycetes > Kitasatosporales > Streptomycetaceae > Kitasatospora > Kitasatospora sp. NBC_01287. Next base: position 2,049,131 of record NZ_JAPEPB010000001.1, on the reverse strand, counting down.
CACCGCCGCCAGCAGCAGGAAGGCGATGTTCAGCCAACTGGTGTAGTCCCAACTGACGCCGGAGTCAGGGACCTTCGCCTGCTCCTGGTCCGGGACGAGCCCCAGGGCGCCGAAGAGCAGCTCCACCGCGTAGCCCGCCGCCACCATCGCCGTGTAGCCGGTCAGCAGCAGGAAACGGGCCATCCGGGCGCCGTAGTACTTCCGGTAGATGTTCAGGATCGGCAGGATCAGCAGGTCCGCGAAGATGAAGGAGACCACCCCGCCGAAGCTGATGCCGCCCTTCCAGAGCACCACCGCCAGCGGCACGTTGCCGATCGAGCAGACGAAGGAGAGCATCGCCACCACCGGCCCGATCAGCGGCCCCCACACCTTGCTCGCCAGCGGGTGCCCGGCGAAGAAGAAGCCGTGCCAGAAGCTGTCCGGCACCCAGGCGGCGATCGCGCCCGCGATCAGCAGCCCGACCGCCAGGTCCCGGATGATCGCCGCCCACTCCATCACGAAGACGTGCGCGGTCGCGGTGAACCCGGCGGGGGAGAGCAGCCGCCTGGCGAACGAACCCTCGCCCGCCACCGACATGTCCATCGCCGCGTGCCCCTCCATCGACCCGGCCAGTCCCCGGTCCGCCTGCTCGCGGGCGCCGCGCAGCAGGGGCTCGCGCAGCAGCCGCCGGAAGAGCAGCGCCAGCACCACGATCATCACCGGCCCCCCGGTGAACTCCGCCGCGGTGAACTGCCACCCCATCAGCAGGGCCAGGATCACACCGAGTTCGACCACCAGGTTGGTCGAGGCGATCTCGAAGGCGATCGCCGCCGTGAAGTCGGCCCCCTTGCGGAACAGCGAGCGGGCCAGCGCCACCGCCGCGTAGGAGCAGGACGAGGAGGCGGCGCCGAGCAGGGCGGCGACGGCGAGGGTGCGCGGCCGGTCGTCGCCCAGCAGCCGGGCGACGGTGGACTTGCGCACCACCGCCTGCACCACCGCGGAGAGCACGAAGCCCAGGATCAGCGCCCAGGTGATCTGCCAGGTCATCGAGCCCGTGATGGACAGGGCGTGCCGGATCGCGTCCATGGCTCCATGGTCCGCCCCTGCCCGGCCGCCGGGCCGCCTTTCGCGCGGCGCGGCGGTGATCCGGTCCGCTGGTGGTGCGGGTGCTGGTGCTGACCAGCTACACGGCGATGGTGGTGCTGTCGCCGCGGGCCCCGCCGTGCCGCCTAGGCGGGCGCCCGGCCGAGCCAGACCGTGGCCTCCCGGCGCAGCCGCAGGTCCGCTACGGCGTCCGCCGCCTCGATCAGTCGGCGCTCGAACTCGGCCTGCCGCTCGGCGGGCAGACTCTCGTAGAAGGCCAGCGAGCCGTGGCTCAGGCTCCACCGCCAGAGCGTCGCGCCGTCCGGCACCGGCAGGTCCACGCTGATGCCGACCGCTCGGACGTCCTCGAACCCGGCCGCCGCGAGCAGCGCCGGCGGGTCGGTCTCGCGGCTCAGCCGACCGCCGCCGGGCCGCAGGTGCTGGGCGAACTCGGCCGACAGCCGGCGCATCGGGTCGCCCTGCTCACCGGCTTGCCGGTCCTCAGCCGCGCCGTCCTCAGCCGCGCCGTCCTCAGCCGAACTGTCCTCAGCCGCACCGTCCGTCACCGCACCGTCCGCTGCCCCGGCGGCCTGCAGCGCGCCGGGCTCGCTGAACGCGTACGTCCCGCCCGGGACCAGCACCCGCCGGGCCTCGCGCACCGCCTGCCGCGGGTCGTCGAGGAGGTGGACCACGAACGCGGCGGTCACCACGTCGAAGCTGCCGTCAGGGAACTCCAGCCGCTGGGCGTCCATCACCCGGGCGTCCACGCCGGGGTGGTCGGCCGCCAGGTGCGCCACCATGGCCGGCGCGCCGTCCACGGCCGCCACCCGGCAGCCGTGCGCCAGGGCCTGACTGGTCACGGCACCGCGCCCGGCGCCGACGTCCAGCACCCGCGCACCGGGCGCGAACGGCACCAGCCGCGCGAACTCGGCGGCGAAGCCGGAGAAGAACGGGAGGACCTCGTCGTAGTCGTCGGCCACCCGGTCGAACAGATTGATCGTATTGCTCGTCACGGGCGCCGAGTGTGGCATGTCCGCAGGTCGGAGGCACCCGAATATCTCCGGACCCGTCTCCGGACCCGTCTCCGGACCCGTCTCCGGGCCGCCGCCCGGACCTCCGGCCGGACCTCCGACGAGCCGGGGGACCCGCCTCCGCTCGCGTCCCCCGTCCGCCCCCCGCTCACGGCGCGCCCGGCACCGCTCGTCACACCGCGGCCTTCTGCGTCGCCACCTCCCGCACCCGCTCCCCGAGCCGCCGCACCGCCCGGCTGCCCGGGTGCGCGCCCACGCTGCGCCGCAGCACGTCGAAGTGCTCGTCGCCGCGCGCGGTGGCCAGCGCGGTGTAGTCGTCCAGGAACTCGCCCCAGGTCACGCAGGCGGCCTCGACATGGCCCAGCTCCCACTGCCGCGCCGCCAGCACCCCGTTCGCGTGCAGCCGCCCCTGGCGCTCGTTGGCCGGACGCACCCGGTTGGACTGCCGCATCGCCTGGATCGAGCCCGGCAGGTCGCCGAGCGCGTACAGCACGCTGCTGACGTGGAAGTGGTAGGCCGACCAGTCGTAGCCGCCGACCGCGTCGTTGCGCCCGTCCGCCTTGGCCAGCGCCGCCTCGGTCTGGCCCAACCGGGCGAAGGCCAGCCGCTGGTCGCGCACCATGGCGGCGCCGTGCGCCTGCTGCCCGCGCAGGAACGCGGTCAGCCGGGGCCCGGCGGACGGCGCGCACTCGGCCGCGGCGTCCGCGTACTCCAGCGAGCGCGGGCCGTAGCCGAGGTTGGCCGCCTGCAGCGACATGCCGCGCAGGGTGCGGCAGTACGTGACATGGTCCTGGCCGTTCTGCGCCAGCGTCAAGGCCTCGGTGAAGTACTGCTGGCCCAGGCCGTGCGCGCGCTCGTACATCGCCATCCAGCCGGTCAGGTAGACCAGGTCGGAGGCGGCGGCGAGCATCGACTTCTTCACCTTCGGCGTGCCGTCGGCCTGCAGCCAGGGCATCACCGTGTTGGCCAGGAAGGCGGCGCTCATCGGGCGCGCGTGGCCGCCGCCCAGCTCGTCCAGGATCCCCGCGATCCGTTCCGTCATCGCCCGGACCGTCTCCACCTCGCTCTCGCCGATCCGCACGGTGCGCCCCGCCCGCACCTCGTGGTTGGCGCTGTCCAGCCGCTGGGCCAGCTCGGTGTAGCCCGGCACCAGCAGCGCGGCCGAGTAGAGCCCGGCGGCCAGCATGCTGCGCCGCGACGGGTCCATGTCGCCGCGGACCAGGTCGGCCAGTTCGGCGCCCGGCGTGCTGCCGGCCGGCGCCGGGCCGAAGCCCGCCTCCTGCGAGGTCACCGGTCGGCCGAGCCGCCGGGCGAAGGCCTCCGCCACCACCGGCCGGACGGCCGGCTTGGGACGGACGCCTTTCAGCCAGTGCGAGATGGCGGAGTGATCGTATGTCAGCTCCAGCCCGGTGTCCCGGCCGGTGCGGTTCACCGCGCGGGCCAGCTGGTCGTTCCCCCAGCGAGCCTCGGCCAGCAGGGCGGCCAGCTGTCTGTTCGGCGTGCGAGTCATAGCTCCCCCTTGCTTGATTCACGTCGTTCACGGCTCCGCCCAGCATGGACCGTTCTCCTGCCGGACGTAACCCGGTTGACTGTTCATCAGCCGCTCGGGGACGGCGGAATGACAGTTCGGCCGCTCCCTGGATCGACGAGGAGATGCCCTACATGGAGCGCGAGTACCGTCCCCTGTCGGATGAATTCCAGGTCACCGCCGCTGACCACGCGGTTCGGCGCGCTCGTGACCGGATCGTTGCCGTGGCCGCGGGTTGGGGGGTGCCGCTGACCCAGGAGGCGCTGGGGGACCTGCGGCTGTGCACCAGCGAGGTGGTCACCAACGCGCTGGAGCACGCCGGTGGGGAGTGCCTGGTCACGGTGCGCTGGACCGGTCGGCAGCTACTGGTGGAAGTCGCCGACCGGTCCAGGCGCGCACCGCTGGTGCTCGCCCCCGGGACGGAGCTGTCCTCCGGGCGCGGCCTGGCGCTGGTCCAGGCGCTGGCGGACAGCTGGACCTGGGAGCGGAACGACCACGGCAAGGTGGTCCGCTTCTCCTTCGCGACCGCCCCGGTCCCCGTCCCGGCCCAGGCCCCCGGGCAGCGGTGCGCGCCGCTGGCGGCGCGCTCGGTCTGAGGCGCGCGGCACAGCCAGGCGGCCGCGCCCGGTCGCACCGTGCCTGGGTCGCACCGTGCCTAAATCGCCCTGTGCCTCAGCCGCGCTCCTCGACCACACCGAGCGAGCCGAAGAAGGCCGCGTCGAGCGGCAGTTCCCAGCTCGCCACCACGACCTGGAACCCGCGCCAGCCGAACCGGGCGGAGCGCAGGCGCGGTTCGGTCCAGCTCTCCAGCGTGACCCGCACCGCGGCGCCGTCCACCGCGAGGGTCAGCTCGCGGACGTCCAGTGGCTCGACCTGGTCCGGGCGGCCCTCCGGCGCCAGCAGCGCGTGGCGCACGGGCACGGACTGGTCCCGCCCGGTGGACTGCCCGAGGACCACGGCGGCCGGCGCCCGCCGATCCCGGCCGGGCCCGGGGGAGCCGAGCAGGTAGGAGTGCAGCGCGGACCGGACGGCAGGCCCCGAGCCACCGCGGATGGTCAAGCCGCGCGCCCCGGGCCAGCCTGGGATCCCGAGCAGGGGAAACGGGGCCGGTGAGAAGTCCGGCCGCCATGCTTCGTCCGACACCGGTGCCTCCGGGGCTGTGTAGTGTCCGCTTCCTGCGTGCTGCGTGCTGCGTGCTGCGTGCTGCGTCCCGCATCCCGCATCCGCATTATGCGCCCGGCCGGCGCGCCGCCCGGCAGTCGGCGCTGCCGCGCCCAGGTGTCCGCGACGGTCTCCAGCACCGGGCGGCACCGCAGGCCGGCGGCGATGGCCTTGCTGAGTCAGTCGCGGAACTGCACGTACTCGATGACGGCGCCCCCGGGGTGGCGGACCGTCAGGTTGCGCCCTGTGGGTACCTCGTTCGGCCCGTCGAGGATCGCGCCGCCCTCCTCCTCGACCAGGGTCAGCACCTCCTCCAGCGAGCTGACGATCGTGGTGGCGTGCGTCTCGCGGTAGGGGGCGAGGGCCGCCTCGGTGCCCGCGATGAGCAGGTAGCCGCCGATCCGGGCGAGTTCGAGGTCGCGGTACGGGAAGCGCAGCGCCGGCTGCTCGCCGGTGAGCCGGACGAAGGTCGGCAGGGCGGTGTCCAGGTGGTCGACGAAGACGCGCGCGTAACTGGCGAGCACGGGCATGCTGGCTCCCTTGATCATTTCGACTTTCCCGAATTGACGAATCGATCCGCATACTAGGGGAACCGGAGGGTGCGGCGGGAGTGGTGACCGGAGGGTGGAGCGGGAGTGGCGATGGCCGAGGACCTGGAGCTGGCCGCGGTGCTGCACGCGCTGGGCGACCCGGTGCGCCTCGAACTGGTCCGCCGGATGGCCGCCGAGGGCGAGTGCACCTGCAGCCCCGAGGGCCTGGTGGTGCCGCGATCGACCCTCTCCAACCACTGGCGCATCCTGCGCGAGGCCGGGCTCACCGACACCCGCCCGCTGGGCAAGGCGCGCGTGATGACGCTGCGCCGGGCGGCCGTCGACACCCGCTTCCCCGGCCTGCTGGCCGCGGTGCTGGCCGACGACCGACCGCACGTCCGGCGCTGATCGCGCCGCGAGCGCTCAGCGCAGGGCGTGCCGGACCCAGACGTTCGGCTCGACGTAGCTCACCACGTCCCGCTCTGGCGCGCAGTGGGCCGGCACCAGGGCGTGCGGCACCAGCACCGGGCCCGCGGTGTCGAACGGGAGGCCGGTCCAGGCGCGCCACTGCGCCGTCGAGCCGGTGACCGTCATCGAGCAGGGCGCGATCGAGTCGATCACCCCGCCGGCCCGGACATGGGTGCGCAGCCAGTCGTCGACCGGCAGGCCGTCCGCCCGGGTGCGCAGCGCGTACTCGCCCATCGGGCTGCCGGGTTCGAGGTGCTTGCCGGTCGGCCGCACCGGTGCGACCAACTCGGCGAAGCCGAGTGCGCGTGCGTTCTCGCGCAGGGCGGCCAGCAGCACGGCGGACAGGCCGCGCCCGAGCCGGTCGGCCCGGATGGTGACGTCGATCGCGCTCACCGTGTCGACCGGGGTGCCGCGCCGCAGCGCCTGGAACGCCCGGACCAGCGCCTCGTCCCAGCCGCCCGCCGGCAGCTCGCCCGTCCCCCGCTGGTGCAGCGCGAACGGGACGCTGTGGCCGCGGGCCACCACGGAGCCGTCCGCGTCGTCGGTCGCCACCACCGTGAACTCGGGGAACACCTCGTCGAGTTGGCCGAAGTACGCCCGCCCGACCAGGTCGTTCAGGATGAACTCGGGCCAGGTGTCGGGGAACCGGAGCGAGGCGGCCAGCTGCGGCCGCTCGGCGAGGGTGGTGATCGTGACGTCCATGCGGCGCAGGTTAGCCGGGGCCACGGGGCCACGGGGCGGCCGCGCAGCCGGGGCAGGCGTCGAGGTGAGTTCGAGTCGGTACGGTGACATCCGCTGACCTGCGTAAGTAGTACTGTCTGCTGAGATCTGGGGTCTGAGGTCTGAGGAACGGGGGATCAGGTGTGAACCAGGGTGGGGAGTTCTCGGTGCGGCCCGCGGACATGCAGTCCGTCGCGCCGACGTTCTCGAAGGAGAGCGGTGACCTCAAGACCGCGTTGGACACGCTCAAGAAGAACCTGGGCAGTGTCGGTGCGCCATGGGGCGACGACAAGCAGGGCAAGCAGTTCAGCGACGCCTACACCCCGCCGCACGACCAGTTGATCACCGCGATCGGCGTGCTGGTCCAGGGGCTGCAGAGCATCAACGACGGGCTGGCCGCCCACGCGGACAACCACACCGGGGCCGACCAGTACGTCAAGAACAACCTTCCGATCTGACCTTGGCCTCACGGGGGTAGCCGAGTCATGGGTGAATCGACGGCGGAGAAGCTGGTCCGCGAGACCACCGGCATGTGGTGGCCGGCGGCCGACTCCGGCGGGCTGCGCAAGGCGGCGGGCGACTGGACCGCCATGGCCACCGCGCTGGACAACGTCGCGGCAGCCGCCAACACGGCCGCCCAAGGCGTGATCAGCAACAACCACGGGGCGGGCATCGACGCCTTCGCCACCTTCTGGGGCCGCTACTACAGCTCGGGCAAGGGCTGGCTGCCCGACACCGCCAACGCCTGCCGCCAGATGGCGAAGGCGCTGAACGCCTTCGCCGACGAGGTGGACAAGGCGGTCCACAAGCTGGAGGAGCAGGCGGCGATCGTCGGCGCCTCGCTGATCGCGGGCACCGCGCTGGCGTTCTTCACCGCGGGTCTCTCCGAGGCCGCCGCGGGCGCCGCCACGGCGGGCATCATCGCGATGGCCGACGGCCTGGGGGTGGCGGTCTCCGAGACCATCGCCTCGATCGCCGCCACCACGCTGACCGGCGCGGTCTTCGGCACGGTGGAGTCCGTGGCGGTGGACGCCGCGGTCGCCCAGCCGATCCGGATCGCCTTCGGCGACGGCGGGTTCAGCGGCACCGAGTTGCTCTCGGCGGCCGAGACCGGTGCCTTCACCGGCGCCGCGGCGGGCGGGTTCGGGGCCGGTGCGCGGGCCCTGTCAACCGCCGCGAACAGCGCCGAGGGAGCCTCCGCCGCGCTGGCCGCCATCGGCCGGTTCTCCGCCGGAGTGGACACGCTGCCCGGGCGGATGCTCACCGGGGCGGCGCTCAGCGCGGGCTCCGACGAGGTGTTCGGCGGCAACGTCAGCCTGCTCGACGTGGCGACCGGCGCCATCGGCGCGGCGGCGGCACCGGGCGGCCGAGGCCGGGTCCGCGACCCCGAGGACGGTGTCGGACCGGTCGGCGAGGGCGACGGGGACGGCGAGGGCGGTTGGGGCGGTGCGGGCTGGGTCGACGAGCCATCGGATTTCGCGGGCAAGGCTTATGAAGCCATTCGCGCGACGCCGAACAAGGACGACCTGCCGAAGATCTCGGCGAATACCGGAGTGGACGAATCGGTGCTCCGCCAGGTCAAGGCCCACCTGTTCCGGTCGCAGCACGAGGTGGCGGTCGGCCCTGGTGAGGTGAGAACCGGCCTCTTCACCCCCCGGGACGACATTGCCCGGCTGTGGCAGGGCGCCACCGACGGCACGCTGACCAAGGCCGACGCCAGTGAGTTCAAGGCACTCATGACCCATGAGTACGTCGAGAGCGAACTCATGAAGGCGGGTCTGCCGTATGTCTCGGACGATCCGGCGGTCTGGGATCCGGAGGACAACAGCAAGCTCTTCCCCAAGGACGTGCGGCAGGCCGGCGCACACGATCTGTCGCCGCATCCGGTGGAAGGCCATTGGCGGGGATGGCGCAGTATGGGCCTCACCCCGCCCGACATTCCCCTGAATGATGACTTGTCGAATCTTGGTATTCTGACGAAATCCGTCAAGCAGGCGCTGCGCCAGGAGGGGCTGGAACTGAAGTGACCGATGATCCGTCGCGCGCCGCGCTGGACCGGGTCCGCGCAGTCGTCTGGAACGACTGGGACGGCGCCTTCGAGCACACCCGGTCGCGGGCCGCGCTGATGCGCGAGTACCTGCGCCGTGCCGCCCTGTGGGCCCGGTGGTGCGGTGCTGAGGAGGCGTGGCCGTTCCTCGACCTCGCCGAGCGCGTCGACCCCGGGACCCGCGCGGCCGAGGACGTCGTCGATGAGCTGGAGGAGTACCTGGCGGAGCAGGTGGGGCGGCATTCGATCAGGGAGACCTGCCGCGGCGCGGTCCAGTGGGCGGCGCTCCGTGCCGGTTCACACGTCGAGTTGCCGGACCTGCCCGACCCGTACGAACCACTGCTGCTCATGTATGAGCGCGGCGGAGGTTTCCACATCGAGGAGTTCATCGACCTCAACGGCGTCATGGTGCGGCTCAAGCGGCTGGAGGACCACCTTTCCCCGGAGCCGGTCGTCGCCCTCGACCGTGCGGCCCTGGACGCGCTCGACACCCCGGCGGGATGACGGCCCCCGGGAGCGGCGAGCGGGCGCGTCTCATGATCGACCGGATCAAGGCGGTCGACTGGAGGGCGCACAACGAGGCCCTGGCCCGGTCGGGTTCGCGGGCGGCCCTGATGCGGGAGTACTTCCGCCGGGCCGCGCTCTGGCTGGAGGTCCACGGCGAGCCGAAGTGGTGGCCGTTCTTCGACCTCGCCGCCGTCGTCGACCCCTCGTTCCGCGCCGACCCGGCGCTGACCGCGGAGATCGAGGAGTACGTCGACGACACGGCGGGTTCCGCCTACGCCACCGACATCTCGGTCGCCGCCGTCCACTGGGCAGCGCTGCTGGACACCGCCGGGCACCAACTGCCCGACCTGCCCGACCCCTTCGAGCCCCTCATCCGGGTCTACGAGCGGGGCGGCGTCTTCCGGCTGGAGAACGGCTTCATCGACTTCGGCTACGCCATGGTCCGCCGCGGCCCGTGGCGCGAGCATCTCGCGCCGACCCCGGTCGTCCAGCTGGACGACCGCGTGCTGGACGAACTCGACGAGGCCGCACGGCAGTCGATGTCGCGCGAGTGACCAGGCGCCGATCGGTCGGTCTCAGCGGGCCAGGTCGCGGAAGCGGGCCAGGCGGGGGCCGGGTGGGGTGAGGGCGGCGGCGTGGGCCAGTTCCTCGCGCACGGCGGCGATGGCGCGCTGGATGAACTCGGCCGGCGCCTGCGGTTCCGGCAGCACGCGGTCGACCACGCCCTCCCTGGCCAGCTCCACCGCCCCGATCCGCTGCTGCTCGGCGAGTTGCGGGGCGCGGTCGGGGGTGCGGTGCAGGATCACCGAGGCGCCCTCGGGCGGCAGCGGGGAGAGCCAGGCGTGTTCGGCCGCGATCGCGCGGTCGGCGGGCAGCAGCGCGAGCGCGGCGCCGCCCGCGCCCTCGCCGAGTAGCAGGCTGACCACGGGGACGGGCAGCGCGCTCAGCTCCGCCACGCAGCGGGCGATCTCGCCGGCCAGCGCGCCCTCCTCGGCCGAGCGGCTGAGCAGCGCGCCGTGGGTGTCGATGACGGTCAGCAGCGGCAGCCGCAGCTCGGCGGCCAGCCGCATGCCGCGCCGGGCGGTGCGCAGCGCGCCGGGGCCGACCGGGCCGTGCGCGGCGGCCGCCGCCCGGTCGTGACCGACCACCACGCAGCGCCGGTCGCCGAAGCGGGCCAGTGCCAGGCGCAGCGCGTCGTCCCGTTCGCCGGCGCCGGTGCCGGAGAGCGGGACCACGGTGTCGGCCCCCGCCAGCAGCTCGGCCAGGCCAGGGCGGTCGGGCCGCCGGGTGCGGGCGACGGACTCCCAGACCGGGACGGCGGCTTTGGTGACGGAGGCGGGCGGCCCCGACGGTTCGGCCGCCGGGGGTCGCGGGCAGGCCAGCAGCTCCAGCGCCGCCGTCAGCCACTGCCGCAGCTCACCGGCCGGCAGCACCGCGTCCACGGTGCCGAACCGCGCCAGGTGCTCGGCCCGCTGCACCCCCTCGGGGAACGGCGCGCCGTACAGCGCCTGGTAGACGCGCGGGCCCAGGAAGCCGACCAGCGCGCCGGGTTCGGCGGTGGTCAGCTGGCCGAGCGAGCCCCAGGAGGCCAGCACGCCGCCGGTGGTCGGGTGCCGCAGGTGCACCAGGTAGGGCAGCCCGGCGGCCTTGTGCGCGGCCACCGCGTTGGCGATCGCGATCATCCGGACGAAGGCCGGCGTCCCCTCCTGCATCCGGGTGCCGCCGGAGGCCGGGAAGGCGATCAGCGGCAGCCGCTCCGCCGTCGCCCGCTCGACCGCGCGCAGCAGGCGGGCGGCCGTGGCGGTGCCGATCGAGCCGGCCAGGAAGGTGAACTCGCTCAGCAGCACCGCGACCCGGTGCCCGCCGATCCGCCCCTCGCCGGTGAGCGCCGCCTCGTCGGCCCCGCTGCGGGCCCGCGCCCGGGCCAGGTCGTCGGCGTAGGAGGGGCCGTCGTCGGGGTAGCGCGGCGGCTCGTCCCAGCTGCGGAACGAGTCGGCGTCGAGCACCTGGCCGGCGAAGACCAGGGCGGCGGGCACGACGGGGGTCGGGGTCGGTTCGTCCACACCGCCAAGTCTCCAGACCTGGGCCACCCCTGGACAACCCCCGACTTGATCACAGCCGCCCCGCCTCCACCGGTCCTCCAGCCGGGTGCCTTTCCCCCCGCAGGTCAGCCCGCCAGCCGGGGGAAGAGCGGCTTCGGCTCCGGCAGCCGCCCGTCGGCCCCGGCGGCGCACTGCGCGGCAACGGCCGCGGCCGCGGCCGGGACGAACGGGACGAGCAGCTCGGCGAGCGTGCGGCAGGCGAGCAGCAGGCTCGCGAGCACGGCGTCGAGCAGCTCGGCGTCCTCGGGGCGGCGGGCCAGCTCCCACGGGCGGTGCTGGTCGACGGCCCGGTTCGCGGCCTCCAGGACCCGCCAGGCGGCGGCGGTCGCCCGCCGGAAGTCGTACGCGTCCAGCGCCGCGGCGACCTCGGCCGGCGCGGTCCGGCAGGCTTCCGAGAGCTCGTCGCCCGCGATTGTGGCCGCCTCGGGCTGCTGCCCGTCGCGGTAGCGATGGACCATGGTGACCACCCGGTTGACCAGGTTGCCCAGGCCCCCGGCCAGGTCCGCGTCGGCCCGGGCCACCAGCCGCTCGACCGTGAAGTCGGCATCGCCGACTCTCGGCACCTCGCGCAGCAGCCACCAGCGCACCGCGTCCGTCCCGTACCTGTCGACCAGCTCGGTGGGGTCCACCACGTTGCCGGTGGATTTGCTGATCTTCCGACCGTCCACGGTCAGGTAGTCGTGGACCAGGACGTCGGTGGGCAGCGGCAGCCCGGCGGAGAGCAGCATGGCCGGCCAGTAGACGGCGTGGAACCGCAGCACCCCCTTGCCGACCAGGTGCACCCGCCGCTCGCTGCCGAGCCACCACTCCTGGAGGGCGCTGTCCTCGGAGCCGTACCCCAGGCTGGTGAGGTAGTTGCCGAGCGCGTCCCACCAGACGTAGACCACCTGGTCCGGGTCGTCCGGGACGGGGATGCCCCAGCCCCGGGCCCGGGTGTGCGAGCGGGAGATCGAGAAGTCGTGCAGGCCGCCCGCGATCAGGGCGAGCACCTCGTTGCGGCGGGCGGCCGGCTCGATCCGCAGCCGGCCCTCGGTGATCGCCGCGCGCAGCGGCTCGGTGTAGCGGGAGAGCCGGAAGAACCAGTTCTCCTCGGCCACCCGCTGCGGCTCGGTGCCGTGCTCGGCGCAGCGGCCTTCGACCAGTTCGCCGGGGGTGTAGAACTGCTCGCAGCCCACGCAGTACAGGCCTTCGTAGTGCTTGCGGTAGAGGTCTCCGGCCGCCGCGCAGCGGCGCCAGAGCGCGGCCACCCCGACCGCGTGGCGCGGGTCGCGGCTGGTGCGGATGAAGTCGTCGAGGCTGATCGCCAGCGGTTCGCGCAGCCGCTCGAAGGCGGCGGCGTTGCCATCGACGAAGCTGCCCACGTCGAGCCCGGCGGCCTCGGCGGCGAGCACGTTCTTCAGCGAGTTGTCGTCCGTCCCGCTGAGCAGCCGGACCCGGCCGCCGCGCTGCCGCTCGTGCCGGGCCAGCACGTCGGCCTGCACCAGCTCCAGCGCGAAGCCGAGGTGGGGGCGGGCGTTGACGTAGGGGATGGTGGTGGTCAGGTAGGTGCGCGGTTCGTTCATCGAACCCTCCGGGTGAGCGGTGGACGGCGGGTTCGGGGCCGGAAAAGCGAAAAGGCCCCGACGCGGTCGCGGGGCCTCGGCTGCCTGGACGTCCGTCAGCGACAACCCCGCGTGCGGGGCATCATGTGGCGGGCGTGCTGGCTGCGGATCATGGCGGGGAGCGTAGCAGGAGGCCGGCGACGCCACCTCCCTTTTTCGAGAAGACCGATTTCCCCATCGCTGCTGACCTGTCGAGTCCGCCCTCGGACAGGCGGGCGAGGTTCGAGAACGGCGGTGGCTTCGCGCTCGACGGCACCGCAATGATCGACGTCGACCTCGGCGCCGGCATGGGCATGGGCAAGGGCAGGCGGGAGGACGGGGCCGCGGCCGCTCCCGTCGAGCTTCCTGCCGGCCTGCTGATCTGGTGACCGCCGCCGTCCGCCGTCCGCCGTCCGCCGTCCGCCGTCGCCGCCCGCAGCGGTAGGCCGCCGTCGGCGGCGGACCGGTGGCCTCAGTGGCCTCAGCGCTCGCCCGCCTGGGCCCCGCCGAGCAGCGCCTCGGCCAGTGGCGTGCGCCGGTAGAGCACGGTGCGGCCGTCGCGCGCCCGGTGCAGCAGGCCCGCGCGGCGCAGGACGGCCAGATGGTCGCCGACCGCACCGGTGGCCAGCCCCAGGCTGCGGGCGAGCTGGCTGGTGCCGGCCGGCTGGTCCAGCGCCGCGAGCAGCCGGGCCCTGGTGGCGCCGATCAGCGCGGCGAGCGCCTCGGGGGCCGGATCCCGCCCGCTCTCCCAGAACGCCGCGATCCCGCGCGCCGGGTAGACGATCGCCTTCGGCCACGGGTCGTCGGTGAAGGAGGCGATCTGCGGGTGGTTGAAGACGGAGGGCACCAGCAGCAGCCCGGCGCCACCCAGCCGCACCACCGTGTCGGCGGACCGGCCCGACAGCTCGATCCCGCCGTCGCGCCAGCGCAGCCACGGGTGCAGCCCCTCCAGCGCGGCCGCCCAGCCGTGCCGCCCGAGCAGGCCGGCCCGGTGCACCACGTCCCGCTCGCAGATCGCCCGCAGCTGCGGCCAGTCGGGGGCGAGCAGCGCGTGCCAGGCCTGGTCGAGGGCCGTGGCGACGCGGTCGACCACGTCCTCGGCGGCGAGCACCGCCCGTGCCTCGGGGCCGGCCTGCGGGTGCGCGGCCAGGCAGCGGGCGATGTCCGTGCGGGCGGTGGCGAGCGGGGTGCGCCGGATCGCCGCCAGGTCGTCGGTCCAGCCCTGGGCCAGGCCGGCGGGCGGCGGCGCGATGAAGTCGGCGCCGAAGGAAGCGTTCTGCAGGGCGAGCACCGCGTCCAGCTCGGTGCTCGCGCGCAGCCGCTCGAAGGCCGGGCGCAGTCCGGCGGCCCAGGCGGCGGGCAGCTCCTGTCCCTTGCCGCCGGCCAGCACCCGCAGCAGGGTGGCGAGTTCGAAGGCGGGGGAGAGGGCGAAGCGGCTGTGGAGCAGGTCGTCGGTGCCGACCTCGAAGCGCAGCATGGGCAGGAGCTTACGTCGGCTCACGTCGGCTCACGTCGACTCACGTTGGCCTACGTCCAGGGGCGTAAGAATGGTGAGGGGCGCCACCGGTCCGGACGCTGGTGCGCATGACCGCGACCGCTGCTCCCACTTCGCCCGGCCCGTCCGCTGCTCCCGCCCCGCCCGCGCGGGCCACCTACCGCGCCGTCCTCGCGCACCCCCGCTTCCGGCTGCTGCTGCTCACCCGCACCCTGGGGGTGGTGGCGGACGGCCTGCGGATCACCACCCTCGCGGTGCTCGTCTACGCCGCCACTGGCTCGCCCCTGCTCGGCGCGCTCGCCTTCGGCATCGGCTTCGCCCCGCAGCTGCTCGGCAGCCTGCTGCTCGGCGCGCTCGCCGACCGGGCCCGGCCGCGTCCGCTGATCATCGCCGGGCACCTGCTGCCCGCCCTCACCGCGGCCGCCCCGGCGCTGGTCCGGCTCCCGACGGCGGTCACCCTGAGCCTGATCGGCGCGGCCTCCTGCCTGACCCCGGTGTTCGGCGGCGCCGGCAGCCGCCTGATCGCGGCCGAACTCACCGGCGACGCCTACGTGCTGGGCCGATCGCTGAGCAACCTCAGCTCCTCCGGCGCCCAGTTGCTGGGCCTGGCCGCCGCGGGCACGGCGCTCGCCGGCTGCGGGCCGCGCGGTGCCCTGCTGCTCAGCGCGGTCGGCTACCTCCTCGCCGCGCTTCTCGTGCGGCTGCGGCTGCCGGATCTCGACCCGCCGATGGCTGCCGAGGACAGCGCGCGGGTGCTGCATGGCAGTTGGACCGGCAACCGGGCGCTGCTGGCCGACCGGGCGGTCCGCCGGCAACTGCTCGCGCAGTGGTTGCCGCTCGCCTTCGCATCGGGGGCCGAAGGCCTGATCGTCGCCTATCTCGGTGAGCGCGGGCTGCCCGTCGCCTGTGCCGGGCTGCTCTTCGGCGCGCTCCCGGTGGGGATGCTGCTCGGTGACCTGGTGGTGGGCCGGCTGCTGCGGCCGGCCGCGCGGGAGCGGCTGGTCGCGCCGCTGGTGGCGCTGCTCGGACTGCCGCTGCTGGGCTTCGCCTGGCGGCCCGGGGTGCCGGGCGCCGCGCTGCTGCTGGCGGTCAGCGGGGCGGGCTTCGCCTACGGGCTCGGCCTGCAGCGGGGGTTCCTGGCGGCGCTGCCGGCGGACCGGCACGGCCAGGCCTTCGGGCTGCTCGCGGCGGGCGTGATGACGGTGCAGGGCGTCGGCCCGCTGCTGTTCGGCGCGCTCGCCCAACTCGGCACGCCCGCCGACGCGATGGCCGGCGCCGGGGCGGCGGTCCTGCTGACCGCCTGCTGGATCCGGCGGTCCGTCAGCGCCCCTCCGGAGCAGGCGGGTTGAACTTCGAGTACTCGGCCCTGGTCCAACGCAGCCCGCTGGCCCGCGCGGTGGCCACCACCTCGGTCACGGTGAATTCCACCACCCGCTGGGCGCCGGGGAGTTCACCGGCGTGCCGCTGATCCCAGTCGGTCCGGGCGCTGCCGGTCAGCTGCAGCGTGTCGCCGCTCGCCCAGTCGATGAAGAGCAGTCCTGCGGCCGGGTGCTCGGCGAGGTTGCCGAGTGTGCAGAACATCGCGTTGCCCTGGTAGTCCGGCCAGCGCAGCCGGTTTGCGTCGAGCAGTTGGACGAAGCCCGGGTTGCCGCCGCGGTGCGAGGCGTCGACGTCGCCCCGCCGGTTGGCGGTGCTGACGAAGAAGGTGTCGGCCCGATGGATCAACCGCTGCTGCTCCGCCGTCAGTTCGCCGGTGCGCAGGGCCGGGCCCGGGGTGCTGTTCGGCTCGACCCACGGCTCCCGGCCCTGGATGTACTTGGGGCAGTTGGAGAAGACCTCGTCGAGCGTCACCCGGATCCCCGAACCGCTCGGCAGCGAGCGGCCGTTCATCCGCATCCGGCGCCGACGGGCCGGCTGGAGCGCGATCAGGCCGACCGCGGCCGGCCCGCCGAGCACGGCGGCCAGCGGATCGCCGGCCGCCGGTCGCGCGGCGACGGTCACCGCGTCGGCGGCTTCGGTGACCGCTTCGGCCGCCGCGGCACCTGGCTCGGTGGCGGCACCCGGCTCGGCGCGCAGGAAGCCCGGCGGACCGGTCAGCTGGCTCGCCCAGAGCCGGCCGGCCCCGTCGGCGGCGCCGACCACCACCATGGGCTGCTCGGTGAGGAACCGCGCGGCGATCGGCGGGATCCGCCGGCTCCGGCTGGGGCCGGAGTAGCCGGGCCGGTCGAACCCGGCCCGCCGGCGGACCGCCAGCTCGCCCGGGACGCCTGCAGCGGTGATGCTGTCCGTGGCCATGATCACTCCTCTGGTCCGAGCTGCTCAGACACGGCCTAGAAGAAACCGCAGGTCGGCGCCGTGCCGTTGGGCGCGTCGCCGTCGTGGCCGTGGGCGCCGTGCGGAGTGAAGACCTCCAGCCGGATTCCGTCCGGGTCGGTGAAGAAGACGCCGCCCGAGTCGGCCCCCTCTCGGTGCGGGACCACGCCCTCGTAGGCGAACTCGGCGCCGACCTCACGCAGCACCTGCTCGATCTCCCGGACCTCCGCCACGCTGCCGACCCGGAAGGAGAGGTGGTGCAGGCCGGGCGCGCCGGTGGCGAAGGCGCCCTCGCTCTGCTGCCAGAGGGTGAGCACGGCCTGCCCCTGCCGGCCGAGGAAGGCGTAGCGCCGGTCCGGCTCGGTGCCCTCCGCGACCAGCTCGAACCCCAGGACGCGCTGGTAGAAGGCGCGGGACCGGTCGAGATCGGTCACGTTCAGGCCGATGTGGCCGGGCTGCAGGGTCGCGTGGGCGGCGAGCTGTGCCATGGAGCACCTCCGTCGTGGCGGGGACGAACCCCGATCTAACCGTTGTTATCGAGTATGTCGGTTAGGTTGGATGAGTGCAACCGCTTGCCGACGGCATGCCGGTTAGAATCGACGCCGGTCCCGGAGTGGAGAGGAGAGGAGAGGCCGTGTCCCAGGAGGCGACGTCCCAGGAAGCGGTGTCCCCTGAAGGGGCGTCCCCGGAAGAGCGGCCGGCCGACCCCCGCCCCCTCCCGGACGAGCCGCTCTCGCTCGACCTGCTGAACACCCGTTGGAACAACGGCGGCAGCCCGCGCGACCTGCTGGACTCGCTCGACGGGCTGGCGCTCTGGCTCGCCCTGCGGGGCTTCGCCGACCGGGTCCCGGCGGACCGGGCCACGCAGGAGGCGCTGCTCGCCACCCGCGCCGTGCTCGGGCGCCTGGTCGACCAGGGTGACGCCTCCGCCGAGGCCCGCGCCGCGCTCAACGAGGTGCTCGCGCACGGCGCGGTGCGCCGCACCCTGGAGGCGGACGGGCCGCACGCGCACGCCGAGACCGACGCGCCGGCCTGGCTGCCGGCCTGGGCCGCCGCCGAGGACTACCTGAGGCTGCTCGACGAGGGGCCCGACCGGATCCGCTCCTGCGCGTCCGACAGCTGCGTGCTGCGCTTCTACGACACCTCGAAGAACGGCACCCGGCGCTGGCACTCGATGGCCAGTTGCGGGAACCGCGCCAAGGCGGCCCGCCACTACGGGCGGACCAGGTCCGGCTGAGGCCGGCCGGCACCAGATGATCTGATGCACCGTCAGAATCCCTGATCAGGAAGGCCCCGACCCCCTCCGGCGCGACCCGGGAACCGCTGAGCGGACGCCAGGTCGCGTCCCGGTCAAGGCTGCCGCCCGACCATTGACACGGACTGGTCCAGACCGCTTCAGTGGTCTAGTCCACATGGGGTGCGCTGCGGGGTCGCTCCCCGTGCTGCCCCGAACCGTCCGACAACCGAGGCAGCAGGAGCATCCCCCACATGCGCAGTCTCAGCAGAGCGGGTCGCCCGGACCCGCACCCCCGCAACCGAGTTCGCCCCCGAGCCCGCCGCCTGGCCGCCATGACCACGGCCTGGGCCGTCGCCGCGGCCGGCGCCGCCGGACTCACCCTCGGCCTGGCCCCCACCGCCTCGGCCGGCGAGTTCCTGGTCAACGGCGGCTTCGAGAGCGGCGCGCTCGCCCCGTGGAGCTGTGACGGGAGCACCGGAAGCGTCGTCACCGGCCACGCGCACAGCGGCAGTTACGCACTCGCCGGCGCGGCCACCGCCGCCGATGACGCGCAGTGCACGCAGACCGTCGCCGTCGCGCCCAGCACCACCTACACGCTCAGCTCCTACGTCAACGGCGCCTACGTCTACCTGGGCGTCAACGGCGGTACCAGCACCTGGACGCCGAGCACCGGCGGCGCCTACCAGCAGCTCTCCGTCAGCTTCACCACCACCGCGAGCCAGACCAGCGCGACCATCTTCCTGCACGGGTGGTACGGGCAGGGGACGTACTACGCGGACGACGTCTCGCTCAGCGGCCCCGGCGGCCCGACCGCGTCACCGTCGTCGAGCCCGTCGTCGAGCCCGTCGTCCAGCCCGAGCGCGAGTCCCTCGTCGAGTCCGTCCTCCAGCCCGTCGTCGAGCCCCAGTACGAGCCCGTCCTCCAGCCCGTCCTCCAGCCCCTCCTCCAGCCCCAGCACGTCCCCCACCCCGCCGGGCGGCGGCGGGCTGCCCACCCACGCGCTGGTCGGCTACCTGCACGCCAGCTTCGCCAACGGCGCCGGCTACCTGAAGATGTCCGACGTCCCCAGCTCCTGGGACATCATCGACCTCGCCTTCGGCGAGCCCACTTCGGTGACCTCCGGCGACATCCAGTTCAACCGCTGCTCCCTGACCGACTGTCCGGGCGAGGAGTCGGACGCCGACTTCAAGGCGGCCATCGCCGCCAAGCAGGCCGCCGGGAAGAAGGTGCTGCTCTCGATCGGCGGTGCCAACGGCGAGGTGCAGCTCACCACCACCGCCGCCCGGGACGAGTTCGTCAGCTCGGTCTCCGCGATCATCGACAAGTGGGGCCTGGACGGCCTGGA
Organism: Kitasatospora sp. NBC_01287; assembly: GCF_026340565.1. NCBI lineage: Bacteria > Bacillati > Actinomycetota > Actinomycetes > Kitasatosporales > Streptomycetaceae > Kitasatospora > Kitasatospora sp. NBC_01287. The sequence goes on along the minus strand of NZ_JAPEPB010000001.1, from coordinate 2,030,005 downwards.
CGTCGACTTCGAGAACCAGTCGCTCTCCCTCAACACCGGTGACACCGACTTCAAGAACCCGACCACCCCGGTCATCGTCAACACCATCTCCGCGCTGCAGCAGCTCAAAGCGAAGTACGGCTCGAAGTTCGTGCTGACCATGGCGCCGGAGACGTTCTTCGTCCAACTCGGCTACCAGTACTACGGTTCCGGCCCGTACGGCGGCCAGGACCCGCGGGCCGGCGCCTTCCTGCCGGTGATCTACGCGCTGCGAAACGACCTCACCCTGCTGACCGTCCAGGACTACAACTCCGGCTCCATCATGGGCCTGGACAACCAGTACCACTCGATGGGCGGCGCCGACTTCCACATCGCGATGACCGACATGCTGCTGGCCGGCTTCCCGGTGGCCGGGAACACCAACAACATGTTCCCGCCGCTCGCCCCCTCCCAGGTGGCGATCGGCATGCCCGCCAACACCTACGCGGGCAACGGCTACGTCGCCCCGGCCGCGGTGGACCAGGCGCTGGACTGCCTGACCAAGGGCACCAACTGCGGCGGCTACGTGCCGCGCAGCGGCCCGCAGCCCAACCTGCGCGGTCTGATGACCTGGTCGATCAACTGGGACCAGTACAACGGCAACGAGTTCTCCAAGAACTTCCACAGCTACTTCGGCTGACCCCGCGCGCGGTGGCCGGCGGCGCGGGCGCGCCGCCGGCCACCACCGGCATCCCGCCCCGCCCCACCTGCGGGTTAGGATGCGGGGCCGGCCGAAAACCTGGGGGAGTTGCCGCACATGTTTGCTTGGTTCCTGGCGCTGATTCCGGGCGCGATCTTCGGTGGACGCTGGCTCAACGAGAACGTCCGCGGCGCGTTGCGGACCCGGCACGAGCGCAAGCTCGAACTGCACCGGCTCGCCGAGAGCAGCCAGTTGGCGCTGGAGGCGGCGAACCGCCCACCGGAGCCGGTCTGCGGCTGCACGCACCACCTGGCCAAGCACGACCGGCAGGGCCGGTGCCACGAGGAGGTCCAGGCGCCGACCGCCTGGGACGCCGAGCGCAGGCCGGTGCGCTACGAGTCCCGCCCGTGCAACTGCCAGCAGTACATCGGGCCCGAGCCGCTGGGCACCGTCTTCGCCGCGGAGATCGCCGCCTCCCACTGACCTCCGGTCGGGCCGGTCGGTGCTGCTGGACGCGGGAGCGGGTGGGTTCAGGCCTGGGGCCGCGGCGTCTTCACCCCGTGCACCGCCGTGTACTCCGTGGCCAGCCACGGGCCCAGTTCCTCGAACATCAGGTGCAGCAGCGCCGGATCCGTGCTCCCGGACGGGGCGGCGGCCGCCACCGCGCGCATCTGGTCAGCCTGTTGGGGGTAGTAGTGCGCGAACACCTCGGCGGACTCGGCGAGATCACTCGTCCACCCCGGCCAGCGCGGCATCACCAGGGTGAAGCCGGTCCGCACCAGGTGGCGCCCAGCGCCCCGGCTCAGCGCGCGGCGCTCGGCGGCGGGGTCGTCGGCGGTGGTGGCGGCGGCCGCGCGGGCCCGCCAGCGGGGGAGGCGGTCCGCCAGATCGCCGTTGGTCTCCCGGGCGAGCAGGCCGCTGGGCCGGTAGCGGGGGAGCCGCTCGCCCAGGTCGTCGCCGAGCAGCGGCGTGCAGAGGCAGGCGACGAACCAGCCCAGGTCGTACCGCTCCGCCTCGCTGAGCAGTTCCGCCGCGCCGAAGAGCAGGATCCCCGCGCCGTTCAGCTGGGCGAACCGGTGGTCCAGGTCGCGCTGCAGGGCGTCGGCGGTGGCGCGGTCGGCGTCGGTGGGCCGGTGGCGCAGTGCCAGCAGCAGGTCGAGGTCGGAGCGGCCCGCCACGGCGGTGCCGCGCGGGATGCTGCCGTAGAGGTAGGCGCTGTCCAGCGACTCGGGCCCGAACGCCTCCGCGACCGCGACCCGCGCGTGCGCGACCACCTCGGCGAAGGCGCTCGGCACCTTCGCCAGCGCGCCCTCGCGGACGATCAGCCCGTCCTGGTCCAGCCCCGTACCGGCCCGCAGCATCCGTGACCCACCCACCTTCGTGCTCGATTCCCGGGGCAGCCTGCCATGCTCCGGCCGCGCCCCGCACCCGGGTTTCGGCGCGCGGCCGCTCAGCCGGTCGTCCGCTCAGCCGGTCGCCCGGGCCCGTCCGTCGGCGGACGCCGTCCACCGCCGGGCCGCGGCGATCCGGCGCGCGGTGCTCGGGTGGGTCGCGAAGAGCAGCTCCAGTGCCCTGGGCGGGTCGACGTCCGCGACATTGGCCACCGCGAGGCGGCGCTGCATCGCGATGAACTGCTCAGGATCGGCGGTGAGTTCGAGCGCGTGCCGGTCGGCGGCCGCCTCGATCCGGCGGCTCACCGCGGCCTGCGGCGGGCCGGCCAGCGCGCCCAGCACCGCGGCGAGCGCCGCCAGCAGCGGCAGCGAGCGCGGGTCGGCCAGGTCCGGCACCCCGGCCGCCGACCGCAGGGCGGGCAGCGCGGCCAGCAGCCCGAGCACCGCCACGGCCACGGCGGCGCCGAGCGCGCCGAGCGCCGTGCCGCGCGGCACATCGCGATGGACCACGTGCCCGAGCTCGTGCGCCACCACGAGCTCCACCTCCCGCTGCTCGGCGGTGCTGAGCAGGGTGTCGTAGGCGACGATCCGCCGGGTCGCGCCGAAGCCCGAGACGTACGCGTTGAGCGCCGTGGTGCGGCGGGACGCGTCGGCCACCAGCACCTCGCGCACCCGCACCCCGTCGCGCTCGGCCAGGGCCAGCAGGGCGGTGCGCAGCTCGCCGTCCGCGAGCGGGGTGAAGCGGTTGAAGAGCGGCTCGACCAGCAGCGGGAAGAGGAACGAGAACACCACCGTGAGCAGCGCCGCCGCCCCGGCCGCCGGCGCCCACCACCAGCGGGTCGACCAGCCGATGAGCGCGTAGACGCCGAGCGCGAGGGGCAGCGCGAGCACCAGGCCCAGGGCCAGGCCGCGCAGCTGGTCCACCGCCCACCCGGCCCAGCCCTGGGTGACCAGGCCGAACCGCGCGCGCACCACCCGCACCCGGGCCCCGGACGGCAGCCCGACCAGCTGCCCGATCAGCACCAGCGCCAGCGTCCCGCCCAGCACCTGGGCCGCCCAGGAGCCGCCGAACAGGTCGCCCGCCCAGTGCACCAGGTGCGCCCCGGCGGGGGTGAGGCCGAGCAGCAGCGTCACCACCAGGCCCGCCAGCTGCCCGCCGAGCAGCCAGGGCACCTGCGCGCGGCGCAGCGCCCGCCCCCTGGCCAGCTCCTCTGGCGTGAAGTCGGCCCCACCGCGCGCCCCACCGCTCCCGCCCGTGCCCGTGCCGCCCGTGCCCGTGCCGCTCCCGCCCGTGCCCGTGCCTGCGCCTGCCGCACTCGCGCTCGTGCCCGCCGCACCCGCCGCACCCGCGTCGTCCGCCGCCACCCCGCTCACCTTCGCCCGCCTCCCGCGCACCGGATCCGCTCGTACCCGTCACCCTAGGGCGTCGCCGCGGCGGGCCTCCGCGCCCCCGCCGGCCGCGCCGCCGGGATCGGACGGGCGGCCCACCCGCTCGACCGCCACCATGGCCGCGTCGTCGCCCAGATGCCCGCCCGCGTGGGCCAGCAGGTCGTGCTGCAGGTGCTGGAGCAGCGGCCCCGGGGGATCGGCGGTCCAGCCGCGCAGCCGGTCGGCGAGGGGGTAGAAGGCGCGGGTGGTGTCGCGGGCCTCGATCACGCCGTCGGTGTAGATCAGCAGCCGGTCCCCGGGCGCGAACGGGAACTCGTCGGCGTGGTAATCGGCCTCCAGCAGGCCGCCCAGCCCCAGCGGCGGCGCGGGCCGGCGCGCCTCCAGCGCCAGCACCCGACCCTGCCGCAGCAGCATGGGCGGTGGGTGGCCGCAGTTGATCACCTGGATCGTGCTCCCGTCGTCGGGGATGTCCAGCAGCACCGCCGTGATGAACGACTCGCCCGCCTCCCGGTCCGTGCCCGCCTGCGCCCTGCCCGCCTCCCCGTCCTCCCCGGCGTCCGCGCCCGCACCCGCACCCGCACCCGCACCCGCCATCGCGCCCCGGTCCCCCGCCAGGTCCCAGCTGACACTGCCGTCCAGGTGCGCGGCGAGGTCCGGCAGCGAGGCCTGCAGGTGCGCGGCGGCCCGGAAGGCGCCCAGCAGCAGCGAGGCCTCCTCCAGCGAGGCCAGGCCCTTGCCGCGGACGTCGCCGACGATCAGCCGGGTGCCGGTGGCGGTCCGGACCGCCGCGTAGAGGTCGCCGCCGACCTGGGCCTCGGCTTCGGCGGCCAGGTAGACCGAGGCGATCCGCAGGGGGCCGAGCCGGGAGGGCAGCGGGCGCATCAGGACCCGCTGCGCGGCCTCGGCGACCGAGCGGACCCGGGTCAGCTCGCGCGCGTGGCGGTCGCGCAGCGCGGTGAAGCTGACCACGACGGCCGAGACGATGACGAGCCCGGCGATCTGGGTCTCGTGGTTGGCCGTGGTCACCCCGTCGCGCAGGAAGCCGATCACCGTCAGCGCGGCCACCGCGAGCAGGCTGACCAGTGCGGTCAGCCGGGCGCCGGCGAAGGAGGCGGTGATCGCGGGGGCGACCACCAGCAGCGGCCCGAGGTGGATCTCCGGCGGACTCAGGATGTCGACCGTGGTGATCACCACGATCAGCACAAGGGGGAGCAGCACCAGGGCGCGGCCGGATCGCCGGGGCCGGGCAGACGCGTCGGAAAGCCGCCGGGGAGGCACGCTTCCTCTCTACACCCGGCCTGCCCGCCACGCAGCGCGGAGCGGGGTCGCGTCCGGGTGATCCTCGCCGGATCCGCTCGACCGGGCCCCGCCGTCCACGCCCGCCCCGCCCCGCCCCGCCCCCGCCCCGCCCCCGGCCGCGTGCCGCCCCCGCCGCGCTACCCGCGTGCCAGCAGCTCCCGCAGGCCGGCCGCCGCGGCCTCCTCGCCCAGCGGGCGCGGCACCGCCTTCATCAGGTAGTGCGCCACCGGGTCCAGCACCCCCGAAACCCCCTGGTCCATGGCGAACTTGAGGTACCGGACGGCATCCAGTACGTTGCCCGCACCGCTCGGCGAGTCGTCCACGGTCAGCTTCAGGTCCACCTCGACCGGGGTGCCGCCGAAGCCCTCGCCCTCGACCCGGATCACCGCGATCTTGCGGTCGGCCAGGAACGGGATGTAGTCGGCGCCCACGTGCACGTTCGACGGGGGCAGCAGCTCCGCGCCGTCCGGGCCGCGCAGGCCGCTGGACTTGGTCTCCTTCTTGGTCCGCATCCGGTCGGCGTCTCGTAGGTTGACGAAGTCCAGGTTGCCGCCGGCCAGCAGCTGGTAGGTGTTCCGCAGCCGCACGCCGTTGGCCGCCAGCAGTTCCACCAGGGCGCGGTGCACCAGGGTGGCACCGAACTGGCTCTTCAGGTCGTCGCCGAGCAGCGGCAGCCCTGCCGTCTCGAACCGCTCGACCCAGCGCGGCGAGCGCGCGATCACCGAGGGAATGCAGTTGACGAACGCGCACCCCGCCAGCAGCGCCGCCTCGGCGTACAGCTCGGAGGCCAGCTGGCTGCCGGCCGGCACGAAGTTCACCAGGACCTCGGTGCCGGTGGCCCTCAGGTGCTCGGCGATCGACTCGACGGTGGCCGCGCCCCGCGCGGTGATCCGCTGCCCCACCTCGTGGCCCACGCCGTCGCCGAGCGCCCCCTCCAGCACCGGCACGCCCAGCACGGGCACCTCGGCGAACCGGGTCGCGTTGTTGGGCCCGGCCCAGATCGCCTCGGCGAGGTCGAGCCCGATCTTGTCGGCGTCCACGTCGAAGGCGGCGGTGAAGCGCACCTGGGCGACGGAGAAGCCGGCGCAGACCGGGTTGGCCAGACCCGGCGCGTCCGGCTCGGCGGCGTAGTGCGCCACGCCCTGGACCAGCGAGGACGTGCAGTTGCCGACACCGACCAGGCCTACGTTGACGGTTGACAAGCGGGTTGCTCCTTCTGGCATCAGTGGGTGACGGTGACGCATCAGTGGGTGACGGTGACGAGGACGGTCTTGGTGCCCCACACGCACGGCACCGGCGACGGCGCGGACTTGGCCGCGGACTTGCAGCCGAACTGCTCGAAGGTCCAGCTCACCGTGGTGCTGCCGGGGACGACGGCGGTGTAGACCTCGTTGACGTCGGCCGAGCAGCCCGCTACGGCGGCGGAGCAGCCGTGCACGGTCTGCTCCGGATCGGCGCGGATCACGTGCGGGTTGGCGGGCACCCCGGGCAGCCAGCCGGCGGGCAGGTCGGAGCGGACGGTGGCGACCAGCAGGCGCTGGCCGACCTTCAGTTGGACCTGCTCGGTGGGGAAGGCGACCGGCTCGCCCTGCTGTGCCGCCGGCCTGCCGAACGCGGTCCGCTGGACCGTGCCGAAGTCCGGCAGGGCCGTCCTGCGGTCCGGCGGCCGGTGCGGCGACCCCGCGGCCAGGGTCGCCGACCCGCCGGCGATCACCGCCGCGGCCAGTACGGCGAGGAGTGCCGTCCGCCGCCTCACCTGGCCGCCTCGCGGGTCCGGCGGCGCAGCGCGATCAGCGCGGCCACCTGGGCCAGCCAGCGCGCGAAGAGCAGTTCGCGGCTGACGTCGAGCCCGCTCGCCGCGGCGGCCCTGATCCAGTCGCGCACCAGTTCCCGCGCCTGCTCCCCGGGTGCCGGCTCGCGCAGGTCGAGCGCGGCGGTGAAGCCCCCCGCGCGCACGTGGCGGGCCACGAAGCTCAGCGGGTAGGCGCCCAGGCCGGCCCGCTCCGCCTGGTGGCAGGCGGCGATCGCGGCCTCGGTGAAGAGCGCCTGGCGCGGACCGCCGGCCAGCAGCAGGCCCCGGGTGATCGCGGTGGCCACGTCCAGGTCGAGCAGCTCCGCGTCCTCGCGCTCGGTCCTCATTTCGGCAGCTCCACGGCGTAGGCGTTGTTGAGGTTGTCGCCGTCGGTCAGCGACCCGAGCTGCCCGTGCACGAACTGGTCCTCGCTCACCCAGGCGGTCCGGCCCCAGGGGTTGTAGATCTCCAGCATGTCGCCGTCCCGCCCGATGATCATCATCTGGTGCCCCTCGCTGCCCCGGTTGACGTCGATCGGCACGGGCAGGCCCTGGTCGACTGAGCTCTCGATCCGCTGTACCGCCGCCTGCCGGTCGCCGTCGCTGCCCAGCCCGACGTACTGGTAGTCGGCGCCGGTGGCGGCCCCGAGATCCTGTTCGGCCAGCAGGGTCTCGCCCGTGGGGCCGATGCCGGTCTTCGGGTCGATCCGGCCGTCGGCCGACTGGCCCTGCCGGTACTGGCCCAGGTACATCTGCTGCAGCCGTTGCTGGAAGGCCTGCGGCGAGTCGGCGCCCGGCTGGTCGGGCGTGCCGCCGGTGGTGAGGTGGTACATCGTCAGCGGGTCGAGCCGGGCCTGGGCGATCACCGTGGAGGCGGCGACGCAGTCGTTGTTGGCGCCCTGGGAGTAGACCGGGAAGCCGTCGATGAAGACGTCCTGGCCCTGGTAGGTCAGGTCGGTGTTGCCGGGCGACTCGTTCGCCGCCGCCGTGTTCCCGGTGGCCGGCATCAGGTGCGCGGAGAGCCAGACCGGATCGTCGCCGTGCGGGTGGATCCCCGCGTCGAACTGCTGGATGTCGGCCACCGAGTGCCCCGCGGCGAGCGCCTTCCAGAGATACGCCGACTCCTGGGGCGACTTGGCGCCCGCGAGCAGCGCGTTGAAGGCCGCCTGGTCGGCGCCGTTCATCACGCCGTAGATCCGGCCCGCCCGGTCGAGCTGGTTGTCGGTCAGGATCGGGTCGCCGTCCTCGCCGTCGCCCGGGTTCCTGGCGTCGGCCAGCACCACCGCGCTGAGCGGGTCCAGCGAGCCCTGGCCCGCGTGCTCGGCGCGGGCGGCGGCGGCCAGTTGACGCAGCCGGCTCGCGGTGCTGGTGCCGGTCTCCTCCGCGCGCTGGGCGGCGGCCAGCCGGGTGGCTATCCCGTCGAGCGCGACCTGCCGGGCTTGCGGCACCGCGTCGTCGCCGCCCTGCTGGACGGCGTTCTGCGCGGTGGTCAGCTTCGCGCGGCCGTTCGCGTCGGTCTGCTGCGCCCAGGCGAGTTCGTCCGCCCAGGCGGCCAGCAGCCGGCCGGCCTGGACCAGGCTCTGCTGGGTGAGCGCGGCCTCGTCGGCCACCGCCCGCACCGCCTGGCTCGCGGTTTCGGCGACCGCGCCGCGCCAGGCGTTCGGGAGCTGGTTGGCGGCCACCGCGCTCAGGTCCGAACTCGCCTGGGCGTAGCCGGCCGCGGTGTCGGCGTACGCCCGCGCCCGCTCCTGGATCGTGGGGGGATCGCCGACCGGGGCACCGATGGCCAGCGCGTGCTGGATCGCGGCGTACAGCTCGACGCCGACGAACATCGGGTCGAGGTCCTGGATCGATCGCTGCGCCTGCTGAAGATCGGTCACCTTGCTCACCGGGCGGCTCCGGTGCCCGTTCCGGCAGCTGCTCCGGCAGCGGCTCCCACCGTGGCCAGCGAGCCGGCCACGGTGGCCTCGGCGGCCCGGTAATTGGCGGTGGTCGCGGTGACGTTGCTGCTCAGCTCGGCCACCGCGCGCTGGGTGACGGTGAGTTCGGCGGCCCAGTCGGTGTCGAAGCCCGACCAGGCCTGGTCCATGCCGAACTCGCCGAAGACGGAGGCGGCGTAGCAGACCGGGGCGGTGTAGGCGCCCACCGCCTGCTGGAGGTCGGCCGAGACCTGGGACAGCTGCCCGGCCACCGCGTCCATCGCCTGCGGGTGGACCTGGTACCCGCCGGACCCGGCGGGCCCGCTCGACCCACTCGACCCACTGGACCCACTGGACCCGCTGGACCCGCCCCCGCCCACGTCCTGACTCGGGCTCACACCCATGCTGCATCTCCCCGTTGTGGTGGGCCGTGCGGCCCGGTGCGTCGCGCGCGCGAGCGCGGTAGCCGAGCATAGAGGGTGGGGTTCGCGGCGCTGACCGAAGGTGGCCGGCGGCGGAGGTCAGGAGTGCCCGCTGGTCGGGCGTGCTCGCGGGTCGGGCGTGCTCGCGGGTCGGGCCCAGCGGTGGGTCAGCCGCGCGCGGTCCAGTCGCCGGAGTGGATCGGCGCGGGTGCCGCGCGCAGCCGGGCCGTCAGCTCGGGGCCCGCCAGGTAGACCCAGGCCGCCACCGTCCGGGCCGCGCCGCCGCGTTCGGGGCCGGGCGCGAGGTCGGGTGCGGGTGCGGGTGCGGGGGCGGCTTCAGGCGCTGTTTCCACGGTGACCGGCCGCCGCAGCCGCACGTAGAGCCCCGTACCGTCGGGGCGGCACTCCTCCAGGACGTCGAGCGCGGCCAGTACCCGGGCGAACGCGGCCTCGTGCACGGTCACCAACTCGCCGCGCACCCGCCGCGTCGGGTCCGCGTCGGCCACCGCGTACGGGTAGCCGGGCCCGTCGTGCAGCGCGGCGCCGGCCAGCACGGCGGGTTCGATCCGCTCGCAGCGCCCGCCGAGGTACCGGTCGTGGTAGCGGCCGCCGGGGCGCAGCGTGCCGTAGACGAAGACGGGCAGTACGGGGTCGGTCACGGGGTCGGTCATGGGATCAGGCCTCCTGGGGCGGGGTGGCCCGGGTGGGGGCGCCCCTCGATTCTTCCGGTGGCGGGGCGGGCGGGACAGGGTGCTCGGCGAATCGTTGCCATATCCGGCTGGCGGAGGGCCGGCCCGATGCGCTCTGATACCCGTGGCCGTACAGCAGCATGATGAGGAGACGCGCATGACATCGATCGGTGCCGGCCGAGCCGCCGCCACGCAGTCGAAGCCCGGCTCGGGTCCGGGCTCGGGCGGCCCCGGGATCAGCAGGACCGTCTGGGCCGCGCTCGCGGTGGTCTACGTGGTCTGGGGCTCCACCTACCTCGGCATCCGGATCGCCGTCGAGACCCTGCCCGCGATGTTCTCGGCCGCGACCCGCTTCGTCCTCGCCGGGGCGCTGCTGCTCGGTGTGCTGGCCTGGCGGCTCGGACCCGCGGCGGTGCGGGTGAGCCGCCGGCAGCTCGGGTCGGCGGCGGTGGTCGGCCTGCTGCTGCTGGTCGGCGGCAACGGGCTGCTGGTGCTGGCCGAGGGCCGCATCCCGTCCGGCCTGGCGGCGCTGCTGGTCGCGGTGGTGCCGCTCTGGGTGGTGCTGCTGCGCACGGTCACCGGCGACCGGCCCGGCGGCGCCGCGCTGATCGGCGTGCTGCTCGGACTGGCCGGTCTCGCGGTGCTCTCGGCCCCGGGCTTCAGCGGCAGCGTCTCGCTCGGCGGCGTGGTGCTGATCATGTTCGGCTCGATCTCCTGGGCGGTCGGCTCCTTCGTCTCGCGCCGCCTGCCGATGCCCGCCAACCCGCTGGTGGCGAGCGCCTACGAGATGCTGATCGGCGGCCTGGGCTGCCTGCTGGTCGCGCTCGCCCGCGGCGAGGAGCACGGCCTGCACCTCGGCGCCGTCTCCACCCGCTCCTGGCTCGCGCTGGCCTACCTGATCGTGGTCGGCTCGCTGGTCGGCTTCACGGCCTACGCCTGGCTGCTGCAGTCCGCGCCGCTCGGCCTGGTCGCCACCTACGCGTACGTGAACCCGGTGGTCGCGGTCTTCCTCGGCTGGCTGGTCCTGGCCGAGCGGCTGACGCTGTCGGAACTGCTGGGCGGCGCGATCGTGGTGCTGGCGGTCGGTGTGGTGGTGAGCACGGAGCGTCGCGGCTGACCGCGCGGTGCCGTCGGCCGGTGCGGTCGGACGCGGGCACCGCGTGGCGGCCCGCCGTACCGTGGGGGAGGGGGCTGACGATGGGAGTCCTAGATGCCTGGTTCCGTCACGATCGGTCACACCGAGGCCGTCGCCACTGTCGAACACGCCGATGCCCAGCGCCTCGCGGTCCTGCTGGACGAAATGGGCCACCTGCTGGCCATGGCCGGCCCCAACCGGCTGACCGAAGCCCAGGTCGCCGCGCTCTGCGAGGGCAGGGCCGTCAGCCGCGACGAGCTCGCGCGCTGGTGCCGCGGCCTGGCGGCCCACCTGCACGAGTACGAGCACTGACCGCGCCGCCAAGGTCCACTCCGCGGCCCGCGCGCCCGCCCCACCGAGGGCGGGCGCGCGGGCCGTCGGCGTTCGGCCCCGCTGCCCACGCCCGCCCCGCCGGATCGGATCGCCCGGTCGAGGTATCGCGGACCATTCCCCTGCCGGCAGAGCGGCTCCGGCCGTACGGTTGCGGCAACGCGTGAGCCGCTTCCCCCCACCACGTATGGGGGGAAGCGGCTCACGCGTTGCCGCATGCGGTCGGGTCAGAGCAGACCCTGCTTGGCGCCTCCCACGAAGGCCGCCCACTCCTCAGCATTGAAGCGCAGGGCCGGGAGATGCGGGTTCTTGGAGTCGCGGATGGCCGTGCCGCCGCCGGGGAGGTCGGTGTACTCCAGGCAGTCTCGGTTGTCCTGACTCAGCGGGGACTTGCGCCAGACGGCATTGCTCAGGTTCAGGGCGTACAACTCCGCCTTGACTTCGGGGTCGGTGCTCACCTCAGTGTCCTTCCATGATCGTTCGGATGGTCTCCCGCGACTGGTCGTCGGGAAGTGCTGCGGCACGGATTTTGTCGAAGGCGGTCTCAAAGTTTCGCACCTCCTCTCGATCCTCCAGGCACTGCATCTGCGCCCTGTGCTCGATGGTCACCAAGGAGGGCCACGGGTGAGAGAACTGAGTGATCGCGAACGTACCGGAGGCGCCGGGATGCGGCCCGGCGGTGAGCGGCATGACCTGGATCGTGATGTTGGGGAGATCGCTCATGTCGATCAGGTGGCGGAGCTGCTCACGCATCAGGGAGGGGTGGGAGACGAAGCGCTGGTGGAGGAGTGATTCGTTGATCACGGCCCAGTAGGAGACGGCGTTGCCTGGCCTGGTGAGGATGTTCTGTCGAACGACGCGCAGTTCGGCGATAGCGGCGTGCTCGTCCTGCGGTCGATTGAACGCCGTCGCAGCGGTGACCTCCCTGGCGTAGGCGCCGGTCTGCAACAGCCCGGGGAGCACGTTGGGCTGGTACTGCCGGATGCTCTCGGCGTCCGACTGCGCGCTGATCAGATCCTGGAGATCGTACGGTGCGGTCGCATAGTTGGCCCACCAACCGGTCTTGCCAGCGTCCCTGGCCAATGCCTCCATCGCCGCGATGGTCTTCGGATCCTCGACGCCGCAGATGTGGAGTACACGGGTCACGTCAGCGGCGCTGATCTTCGCCTTGGCGTTCTCGATCCGCGACAGCTTGGAGCTGTCCCACTTCTCGCCCATTGCCTCTGCCGCCTGTTCCAGGTTCAACCCGGCGGTGTTGCGGTATTCCCGCAGCCTCTCGCCGAGTCGGCGGCGCCGCAGAGTAGGCACTGCTCGAACGTTGGGCATGGGTGCACGCCGTCCTCTCCAGGGTGTGCTATCGCACCTGCAAGGTGCAGTGTGGCATTCCTAGGGTGCCAAGTCGATGGAACAGATGTTCTTTCTTTTGCGAATTCCGGTGCCAATATTGAGGATTGAAGATCAACAGAGGATGCTGGATCGCATCAGAGCTGTGACCATCGTCACTTCTTGATCTCATTGACGTGCGGTCATGTTCCTTGATCAGCCGCCCTCTTGAAGGACTTCGCATGTCCGAGATTCATCAACTCATCATTTCGCAAGGCGAGTTGGATTCGCCTCAGGTCGATTGGGCCGTCAATCCGACGGAAGCCTCGGTGAAGGAGACCCGAGACAGGGTTCCCAAGGCGCTTCGCGCCTGGGGTTTCCGCTTGACCGCTGACAAGGAGTTCGAAATCAAGCTCATCGTCAGCGAACTGGTGACGAACGCCCTCCTCCACGCCCCCCGACACGGCATCCACTTCGCGATGTGGATCTACCGGCCTGGCCAGTTGGTCGTCGAAGTCCAGGATCGAGGAGCCCGCGCTCCCAGCCGTGCCCGCCGGGCCGCGACCGGCGAAGACACCACCGGACGCGGGATGGCCATGGTCGAGAGCCTCGCGCTCAGCTGGGGCGTCAGCTACCCGGGGTCCGGCAAGCGCGTCCATGCGACCGTCGCCATTCCCGACACCCCCAACGTCGGCTGATCCGACTTCGCCTCCTGGGCGCTGACGCGCCCAGCCTCCCTGTCCACGCCACCGAGGAGAACGCCGTGGTCACCGCCATCTTCCTCCTGGGACCGCCCGCCAGCGGCAAGAGCACCCTGAGCCGGCAGTTGGAGAGCCGACACCACGCCCGCACCTTCCGCTTGCGCGAGTACGCCGGCCAGCGCGCTCGCACCGACCCGGCGTTGGCTGCGGTCATGCGGCGGCGGGCCGACCCGCTGGGGTGGCTGCCCGACCGGACAGCGGTCGTACTGGTCCGCGACGCTGTCTCCGGCCAGTTCCAGCCGGCGGTCGGGTCCCCGGTGGTCTTCGAGGGCTACCCGGGCAACGGCTACCAAGCCGACTACCTGGCCCGGCTGCTCAGCGCGCTTCGCCTGCCCTCGCTGGCGCTGGTGCTCCGGTTGCCCCCGCAGGCCGCCCGGCAGCGGGCTGAGGCCCGCCGGGTGTGCCCAGCCTGCACCGCCGAGGACGGGGAGCCGCACCGGCCCGCACGGCTCGCCGAGAACGGCCGGTGTGCCGACTGCGGAGCCCCGGCCCAGCGTCGGGATTCCGACGAGCCCCAGCGGCTCGCGGCCCGCGCCGCGAGGTTCCTCCAGCACCTTCCGTCCATTCGGACCGCGCTGACCGCCCAGGACGTCCCCTGGCGCACCATCGACGCCGAACTGCCGCCTGCCCTGCTGCTCGCCGCAGCAGAGGCCGAACTTCACGTCCATCTCCCGAAAGGATCCACTCCTTGAGTGCCGTTGACCTGCCTGTCCCGACGCTGCGTCAGGATGCCTACGGGCACGCTCGGATGCCCGTGTCAGCCTCCGACACGGACGTGCGGAAGATCGAGCGCGTGGAGTATGGCCGGTTCCGCAACGTGTACCTCTACATCACCGAGGCATGCCAGCTCCGTTGTGGTGACTGCTACATGGGGGCCCGGCTGGAGCGCGCCCTGAAGATGCCGCCCGAGCGGATCAAGGCCAACCTCACCGCGTGGCGGCAGATGGGTGGTTCCAAGCTCACCATCCTGGGTGGCGAGCCCACGCTGCACCACGACTACGTGAACACCATCCGGTTGGCCAAGCAAATCGGCTACGAGCACGTGATCACCACCAGCAACGGCCTCGACCCGGCTATCAGGAAGTTCCGCAGGCTGGAGCCCAGCGACTTCTCCTACGTGCAGATCAGTGTGGACGGCGGCAGTCCCGCCACCCATGACGCGGTGCGCGGGGAGGGCACCTTCAAGACCACCCTGAAGAACGTCGCCGAGCTGTGCGAGCGCGGATTCGACACCCGGATCATCTGCACCGTCAGCAAGGCCAACGAGGCGGACTGCCTGCGGCTGCTGGACATCGCCGACTCGTTGGGCGTCAGCTTGGTGAAGTTCCACGTCATGAGCGTCATCGGACGCGGCCACGGCAACGAGGAGTGGGGCATGCGCCCCCACGAGTGGCTCGACTTCACCGACCGGCTCCCCGAGGTAGCCGCCGGCCACCGCGCCCGGGTCTGGTACCAGCCCACCTTCGCTCGACGCTCCGAGATGGCCCGCTTCGAGGAAGAGGGCTACCGGGGCTGCATCGGCCGCACCCTGGACCGCATCAGCATCTTCCCCGACGGCCGGTCCTACGTGTGCAGCTTCCTGTTCGACACCGATCTCCATTACGCCAACACCGCCCCCGACGGCACCATCACCGTGAACCGGGGGCCGAACGAGTTCGACCTGTTCAGCGGAGCGCTCACCAAGTCGGCGTGCGGCGACTGCAAGGCCCCCGGCTCCTGCATGGGCGGCTGTCCCGCGGAGGAGATCGTGGACAGGCGTGCCTCGTGCGCCGAAGAGCCCGACATCGTGCCGGTGTGCCGCCTGTGGAAGTCCAGTCCGGCGAACTAGTCGCCACAACAACCTGCTTGAGGAGTCGTTGATCAACTCGTGCGGTCACCGGCCGCATGCCGAACAACCCAAAGGAACCACCGTGGCCGAGCGTTACAAGACCTGCGTCGACCTGCACGTCATCCTTCTCCAAGATAGCCGGATCCTCCTGGGCCGACGCCAGAACACCGGCTTCGCCGACGGCGCTTGGCACCTGCCGTCCGGTCACCTCGACCCCGCCGAGAGCGCCACCGCCGGAGCCGCCCGGGAGGCCGCCGAGGAGATCGGCGTCACCATCGACCCCGCGAAGCTCAGCCTCGCGCACGTCATGCACCACCGCACCGACGACGCCCGCACCGCCCTGTTCTTCGAGGCCGCTGACTGGACGGGCGAGGTCACCAACCAGGAGCCCGACAAGTGCGCCGGATGGCAGTGGTTTCTCCAGGGTTCATTAGGTGTTGCGGGTTGTGGCATCTCGTGTGGGTGATGAGCCGTCGGAGACCGCATCTCTGTGGGTGACGTGGTCGTTGTGACATGTTGCCCACGAGTTGAGCGGAGGATCACAAGTGAAGGCGTTCCCTGTGAAGTTGCCATCCGGCGATTTCTACTGGACTGTGCTGGACGGCCAGTTGGCCATCGTCCCGGAGGCGGATGCGTTCCTGCGCCACGTCCGGTTCGGCCGTGCCCAAGCCGAGCTGACCACGAAGACGTATGCCGGCTCGATCGCCCTCTACCTGCGGTGGTGTGCGCGCACGGGACGGGATTGGAGGACTGCCGCGGTCGACCTGTCTCTGTTCATCACCTGGTTGCGGTACGCGTCCGCGGAGCTCACGGGAGCCGAGCCTCCGGCCCTCGGCACTGCGATGGTGCTGACCGGGCCCGGGATGAAGCCGCAGCGTGGTGGCGCCCGGATCGAGAACATCCTGGTCGGTGTTCGGACCTTCTTGCGGCACGCGGTCAGCACCGGCAGCGCGCCCGGCGCGGTCCTGTCCCAGCTCTATGAGATGGCCGACGCTCGGGATCTTCCCCTTGAGGCACGGGGCGAGGGTGACCGCATGGCCTATCGCCTGCGTGCCCAGCATCGTGTCAGCGTGCCCCGCGCACGTCGGGACCGTGCTGCCGACGAGGAGGTTCTGGCTCTCCTGAGGGCCTGTCACCTCGCACGGGACCGGTTCATCGTTCTGCTGCTGGCCCGTGCGGGTCTTCGCCGGGGCGAGGCGGCTGGGCTGCGCAGGGAGGACATGCACTTCATGCCGGACTCGACGCCGCTGGGCTGCCTGGTGCGCGGCTCCCATGTCCATGTGGTCCGCAGGGCGAACTCGAACGGGGCCTGGGCGAAGTCGGTGCGCGAACGCTGGGTGCCCGCCGACTGGCTGGTGGTCCAGGCATACGACCAGTACGTGCTGGAGCGTCTGTCCTTCCCACATGGCGAGCACAGCGACTTCGCGCTGGTCAACATCCTGCGGGGCAGTCTGGGGGCGCCGATGTCCCCGGATGCGGTGACGGAACTGATCGAGAGACTGGGCCAGCGAGGTGGGGTGGACCGAGCCGTGACCGCCCACATGCTTCGTCATGGCTTCGCCAGCAATGTGGGTGACAGCGGCGGCACCGTCGACGAGATCGCGCAACTGCTGGGCCACTCGCAATTCTCCAGCAGCGAACCGTACTTGCACCCGGCCCAGCATCGGATCCGCGAAGCCGTCGAGCGTGTCCCCTCGCCGGTCGATGCCTGGGGAGCCCTGCGATGATCCGGGGCACCAGCGCGCTCATGGCACCAGCGCTAGCCTCCGAGCGGGACGAGGACCTGGCCGAGTGGTTCTGGGGCCTGGTGAGGCCGGAATTCCCGGCGGAGATCGGCTTTGACCGCGCCCTCAACATTCTCCAGCCGCCAGCTGACCACCCGCTGCTGGGCTGGTCAGTATGCCGAGCACGGGACTGCAGTGTCGTAGTCCTGTCCCGCGGGATGATTTGCACGTCCTGCGCCCGTCGCCTGGCCGACTCAGGCCTCGACGAAGCCGAGTTCGTGACGCTGCCCCGTCCGGACGGCCGGCGCCGTCGCTTCGTGCGCAACTGCCTGGTGCCGCAGTGCGAACGACCGTGGGTCGACGCCCCGCGGTCGTTGTGCTCGTCGCACCACTGGCAGCGGACCATGGTGATCGAGTGCTCGCTCGACGACTTCCTCGCCCGCACCGACCTGGTCCCGCTGCCCAGTCTCGGCCCCTGCTCGGCCCCGGCCTGCGTCCGCCATGCCGGCGTCATGAAGTCGATGCTGTGCCACGCGCACAACTGCCGCCTGGTCGACGATCGCCGCACCGACCCCGACCTGGACCTCGATGCGTGGAGGGCGACCCAGACGCCCATCCCCGAAGGCGCCGAGGTTAGCTTCCGGGGCCTGTCCGATCTCGTGGTGGCCCAGTTGATCTACGGCATCCAGCAGCGGTGCACGGACGGTGCCCTGACCACGTACCACCGGCTGCGCAATCTCACTGCCTGGCTGCGCCGCCAGCAGACCGCTTCCTTGGAGGGGATCGACCCCCGTCAGGCCGTGGCCAGCGGCATTGATCGGCTCACCCGCGGCCCGCTGACGACGATCACCACCGCTGTCCGACGGGCCCGCCTAACGCCGGAGAGCGAGTATCCGAAGGACTGCTGGGATCTGACCGTCTTCGGGCACTCCGGCACCATCGACTTCAGCGGCATCACGCAGCCGTGGCTGCGGGAGACCGCCAAGCGCTGGGCCAGGCACACCGCGCCGCAGGTCCGCGGTGAGAAGGCCGGCGCGAACCTGCGCAAGCAGGTGAATGATCTCGGTCTGCTCTCGCAGAGCCTGCGCGCCCGCCCCGACCGCGGCGACACCCCCCAGGAACTGGGGCGAGAGGACATCGAATTCTTCCTCAACCGGCTGACGCATCTGCTCGCCACTGGCCGTATCAGCGCCTACCACCGCCGCCATGCCATCTACGTGACGGGCAACATCATCAGACGCATGCGCAGCCTGGGGCTGACCAAAGCGGGCGAGCCGATGCACGGACTGCCCGACAACTTCACGATGATCAGGGGTGACCTTCCCACCAAGCCCGAGCGCAAGGAAGCCGGTCAGGACCTGCCCGCCGAGGTCATGCGTCGGCTCTGCGCGGAGCTCGGCCGCATCGAGGAGCGATCCGGCCTGGAGACACGGGTCGGGATCGAATTGCTGATCGACACCGGTCGTCGGCCCGATGAGATCTGCGAGCTGATCTTCGACTGCCTTGAACTGGACGGCGAAGGCAAGCCAGTGCTGATCTACGACAACAGCAAGGAAGACCGGCCTCAGCGCGAGCTGCCCCTGCACGAGTCCACTGCCGCGCTCATCCGGACACAGCAGCAAGCCGTTCGGGTCCGGTTCCCCAGCACCCCTGCGCGGGACCTGAAACTCCTGCCGTCGCCCATCCGCAATCCCCGTGGCCTCAAGGCCATCACCGAGAGCACGCTCAGTGCGAACACCCGCACGTGGGTCGATGCCCTCTCCGAGATCATGCTCGACAGCGGCGCCGTCTTCGACAAGACGAAGATCTTCCCTTACGCGTTCCGCCACACCTACGCGCAGCGGCACGCCGACGCCGGGGTTCCTATCGACGTGCTGTCGAAACTCCTTGATCACGACACGTTGGAAGCCACTCGGTGCTACTACCGCGTCAAGGAAAAGCGCCTGCGTCAGGCGGTCGATAAGGTCACCCGCTTGCAGTTCGACCGCCACGGCAGTCGCACCTGGCAGCAGGCCAAAGCCCTGCTGGATGCCCAGCGCAGCCGCCGCGCCGTCGGCGAGGTCGCCGTCGCCTTCGGGCGCTGTTCCGAGCCGACCAACGTGACCGCTGGTGGCGGGCAGTGCCCGCTTCGTTTCCGCTGCCTGGGCTGCGACCACTTCAGCACCGACGTCTCCTACCTGCCGGAACTCCGCAGTTACCTGGATGACCTACTGCGGACCCGCGAGCGGCTGAGCGCGATGGCCAGCGCTGACGAGTGGGCCAAGCGCGAGGCCATGCCCTCGGACGAGGAGATCAGTCGGGTTCGGCGCCTCATCCGGCGAGTCACCGAGGACCTGGACTCGCTGACCGAGCAGGAACGCGCTGAGATCGAGGAGGCCGTGGCAACGGTCCGCAAAACTCGTCAAGGTTTCCTCGGGATGCCCCGGATCCGGCAGCCCCTGCCCGACGTCCGACCGGAGCGTCCGCGATGACGACCAAGCCAAGCGCGGGAGAACGCCTCGCCCAGGGCCGTCGCGACGACTCTGCGCGGCGCCGCCAGCGCGTCCTCAAGGTAGTCAACCAGTTGGCCCGCGAAGGCGGAAGCGTGTCCGTCTCTGCTGTCGCACGCGGCGCCGGGGTCGACCGGACGTTCCTCTACCGGCATCCGGACCTCCTGGCCCATGTTCACGCGCTGGCCGCCGAGCCACCACCGAACCCAGGCAAGGGGCCGACGGTCAGCAGGGCATCTCTGCAAGCAGACCTTCTCGCCGCCAATGCGCGTAGCACCCGCCTGGCCGAGCAGATCCGACAGCTTGAACAGCGCCTGTCCGAGGCACTCGGCGAGCAGGTCTGGCGGAACAGCGGCATCGGACCGCCCAGCGACATCGACAGACTCCAAGCCCGCATCACCGAACTCGAACAGCAGAACCTCGACCTCCACCTCCAACTGGACGAGAGAGACGAGGAGTTGAACGCCGCACGGACCGCGAACCGCGAACTGACCAAGACCATCAACCATGAAACGGGAAGAACCACATGACCAACCGTCACCGCAGTGTCATCGACGTCTACGTGCTCCTCCGCAGGGCCGACGGCGCCATCCTCGCGTAGACGGTGCCCCTACGGACCACAGAAGTATTCAGTCATGGATCGCCCAGACGTCACTCGGCAGCCAGTGGGAGAGATCATCGAGCGCCTCAGCGGGGTAGAACACGGGTCGGGTGAGGAGACGGTCGCCTTCTCGTTGCACATTGATCGTCACACCGAGGGACTCCGAGGCCGGAACGCCTGCGCTCATGTAGACGAGCTCGCTTTCGGGCGGCAGGGTCTCGGCTCGATCGACCATCCACTGCTCCAGCACGGAGGGCACCCGGCCGACCAGCGCCGTGCCCTCCACAGAGACCTGCGGCCCGCACAGGGCGTCGACCACAACGCCCACGAGCCCCCCATCCCGGTAGTAGAGGTGCAGGCCGAACTTCGGGTAAACCCCTTGCACGACCGTGGAGACGTTCGAGTTCGCAGGACGATGGCGTTGGTGCCGCTCGGTCTCCGCGGTGACATCGTCCATCGCGTCCGCTACCTCGTCGGGGCTCATGCCGAAGCGCAGCGGCCCCACCCCCACGAACGGCTCCAACATCCACTGCTGCCGCTCTTCGTCCGGCAGCACTTGCCACCACCCCTTGAACATGATCACGGAGTCTACGACAGCGACCGGCGCCGACGCATTGCTACAGCGTCCCCTTCCCATGACTGGGCCGAGTCGAAGCTGACCGACCGATCACTCCGAGATCGTCCCCGGGTCTCCGGACGGCGGTCGTCCTTCCTCGACGGCTGGGACGACCCCTCAACGGCGGGTTGGCGTTTCCACTACACCTGTTGCAGAAGGAGAGCAGCGCATGGAATCTCGTGACCTGGACAAACGTGGCACTCCACCGACCGAACAGTGCACTGAGCCCCAGAGAAACTGGTTCGGCCTGGACGTGCTGCCCGACGAGATGATCCCGTACGCCGCCGAAGCCCTCGCCCACTACCGCGAGGGCACGCTCTACTCCGAGCGCGGCTGGTCCTGACGTGACCGCCGCCGTGGACCTCGCCTGCTTCAGCTACCTGGCCGGCGCACGACTCCTGTCCGTGGACCGGTACCCGACAGCCGACAGCGGTGCCGAGGTCCACGACGTCATCCACTCGCTCGCCGGCGACGGCCCTATCGCCGCCGTCACTGCCGCCGGCCTCGCCCTCGCCTGCTCCGTCGTGGCCAACTGTGTTGGAGCCGACCTGGTCGGCACCGGGCTCCTGGAGCAACTGGAGAACGCCGGGATACAGCACCGCATCACCCAGCGCATCGGCCTGCGCACCCCGGAGATCACCGTCATCACCGACCGGGACGGCACCCGGACCTGGTTCGCACACCTTGCCCAGGCCACCGGCGACCTACTGACGGCCGACTTCTCGGGGTTGGCTCGCGCCAGGGCCGCCTACATTGACTGCTACCGCGCCATCACCCAGCCCGCAGCCCACGCCATTCAGGCCGCCGCGCAAGCAGGTGTCCCGGTGATCCTCAATCTCGGCAGCGAGCCCCTCGACCCTGTCATCAGGCAAGCCGCCTCCGCAGCCGACGTGATCGCCGTCCAAACCGGTCTCCCCGAACGGCACGCCAACCAGGCGCACGCCGTTGCCGATGACCTGTTCCAACAGCTCAACCCGACCGCTGCGCTGGTAACCCTCGGCCGGCTCGGGGTGGTGGCCCGCAGTGCCACCGGTCGCTACCGGGTCCCTGCCGGAGCGGGTCCCGTCGTCCACACCCACGGGGCCGGAGCCGCGTTCTCCGGCGGCTTCGCCGCCGCTTACCTGGCGGGCCACGACCTACCCACGTGCCTGCGTCGGGCCTGCACCACTGCCACAGCCCACTGCGCCACCCATCACCCGTACTCACCCCAAGGAGCCCACCCATGAGCACCATCCGGACCTACGCGACCCAGCTCCAGGGACTCGACTGGGACGACGCCGCCCAGGTCGGGGCGGCCACCGCCGACGTCCTCGCCCACCTCTCCGAGGACCGCGCCGCTCTGCGTTCCGCCGTCGACCACGCCGCCATCGACCCGCAGCTGAGGGCACTGTGCGAGCACTACGACATCCTGGACAAGATCGTCCTCCACGACGACCCGTCCGGATTCCGCGTCCGGCTGCACCTGTTCGGCCCTGACCACTACGACCGCCCCCACAACCACCGCTGGAGCTACTCCGCGCAGGTCCTCGCCGGTCGCTATACCCACACCCTCTACGGCACCGAAGAGGGCTTCGATGAGAGCACCGACATCGCGAAGCTCCAAGCCAAGATGGTGCGCTCCGAGCATGCCGGTTCCAGGTACACGCTCCACCACACCATGGTCCACGCCGCCGTCGCCGACCCGGACACGGTCTCGCTCATCGTGCGCGGCCCCGCTGTCAAGGAGCGCTTCCTGGTGACCGATCGCGTCACCGGACAAGTCTGGTGGCAGCGCGGCGCCGCTGACGAGAGCCCCGAGGAGGCGGCTGCCAAGCGCATGACGCAGGGTCAATTCGATCGCTGTGTCGATGCCCTGAAGTGGCTCGGACTCATCTGAGAGCCAGGGCGCGCGGGTGGCCCGGAGCAGCACCCTTGCGCTGGGCCGATAGGCGGACGGTCCGTGGTAGCCCGCCGTGCAGCCACACCATGAGCGCCGGGGCCGCGCCGGTGCCATGGTGCGCGAGCCGACGAGGCCTCAACCACCCCACCAGGGAAGCCCCGTCGGCACCCTTGACAGTGATCACCGGCCCGTGAGTACATGCCAACCGTGCCGATACCCGCTGCCGCTCCCCCCGCCCGCAGGCGCCCGTTCGCCCGCGCCGTTCCCGCCCTGGTGCTGGCCTTCGCGGCCGCCCTCTGCCTCCCGACGGCGGCCACCGCGGCCACCGGCGGGCCGGCCGCCGCCCCTGGCCCGGCCGCCCCCCGCGCCTCCGCCGCGGCGGCGCCCGCCGCGCCCGCGCCGGGCGCCGCCGCTTCCGGTGGGCGGGTCGAGACGGACTACGGCAACCCCACCACCGCGCTGCCGCCGATCAGCCGTCCGGACACCGCGCACTGCACGGTCACCGCCATGCGGCACGACTTCGCCAACAGCTACGGCCAGCCCTTCACCGGCACGCTCACCCCGCCCACCGCCTGCCCCGGGCCGTGGAACAAGGTGGTGCTGGACTGGTCCGGCAGCGTCGCGGGCCGGCAGTACGACCGGCTGGCCGGGGTCTGGATCGGTGGCGCCGAGGTGCTGCGCACCAGCACGCCCGAGCCCGACCCCTCGGGCATCAGCTGGCACGTCGACCAGGACCTCAGCGGCTTCATCCCGCTGCTGCGCACCCCGCAGCCGGTGGTCGTGGACCTCGGCAACCTGGTCAACGACACCTACACCGGCGTCTTCCACATGACGATGACCGTCACGTACTA
Organism: Kitasatospora sp. NBC_01287; assembly: GCF_026340565.1. Lineage (NCBI taxonomy): Bacteria > Bacillati > Actinomycetota > Actinomycetes > Kitasatosporales > Streptomycetaceae > Kitasatospora > Kitasatospora sp. NBC_01287. Next base: position 2,006,910 of record NZ_JAPEPB010000001.1, on the reverse strand, counting down.
CCAGGCCGACCGGCACAACCCGCCGGCCGCCACCGCCGACCAGGTGCTCCCGGTCTCGCAGTCGACCACCGCGCCGGGCTGGTGGACCCTCACCAAGGGTCAGAGCGCGACCTCCACGCTGACCTTCCCGCGCAACCTCACCGGCGCCCACCTGCAGCTCTACGCGCGCGGCGGCGGGTGCGAGGAGTTCTGGTACGCCAACGTGCCCGACGACTACGCCGCCGCCCACCCGGACTACGGGCTCTGCGGCGGCGGCACCTACCGCGAGGTGCAGGTGCTGGTCGACGGGCGGCCGGCCGGGGTGGTGCAGCCGTTCCCGGTGATCTACACCGGCGGGATCAGCCCGCTGCTGTGGCGGCCGATCCCCAGCATCGACGCCTTCCGCACCCAGCCCTACGACGTCGACCTCACGCCGTTCGCCGGCACCCTCACCGACGGCAGGCCGCACAGCGTCACGCTCGTGCCGCCGGCCGGGATCAGCGACAGCTGGACCCTGGACGGCAGCCTCTTCCTGACCACCGACCCGCTGCGCGCGCAGACCGGCGGCGCCGTCACCAGCGACACCATCGCCACCGTGCCGCAGGTGGCCACCACCGAGACGGCCCGGCCCGACGGCAGCGAGCTGATCACCGCCAGCACCGGGCGCGACTGGACGGTGGCCGGCTACGTGGACACCTCGCGCGGCCGGATCACCACCCGGGTGGACCAGCACGCCGACTACCGCAACAGCGACACCCTCGCGAACCAGGGCCAGCAGCAGGTCACCTCGCAGCGTGACAGCGGCTGGACGCGGACCAGCACCAGCGGTGGCCGCGGCGCCCCCGAGCAGCGGCGCGACAGCTGGTCGTACCCGATCGACGTGACCAGCACCTACACCCCCGGCGCGGACGCCGACAGCTACCTGGTGAGCGGCCAGGTGAGCGTGGCCCGGCAGCTGGGGCAGGAGACCCGGCGCGGCGACGGCGACTGGCAGCGGCAGTCGAGCAGTGACGACCGGCTCTCGGCGACGGGTGTGCTGCAGCGACAGGCCGGAGTCACCGTGCAGGCGGACGGCAGCGCCGACGAGCACTACCTGGGCCGCTCGGCGGACGGCGGCTGCTACGACCACGAGGTGGCGGCCGACCACGGGTACGTGACGCTGGACCGGCTGCGCTCCTCCTGCCACTGAGGCCCGCCGCTCCGCCGCTCCGCCGCGCCCCGACCCGCGCCCCGACCCGTTGCCCGGGTCGGGGCGCGCGGAGTTGACGGCCCTTCGGTCGCCGCACCCCCGTCCCCGTACCCCCGTCCCCGTACCTGGTCGCAGTACCCCGGTCGGCCATTCGCCGCGCCGGCCCCGGTGGGCCGTTCTCCGTGCGAACTTCCGCCCTTCTTGTCATGACGTGGACATGCAGCTGTGACGGAGCGCGGAGAGCGCTTCCGGCGCGCCCAGCCCGGGTTTCGCGGGTCCGGCGCGGTGTCCGCCGCGCCGGGGGCGTGCTATTCGGGAATCGCGCGGGATATCGCGCCGAAATCCCGCGGAGTCCGCGGGGAATGGGTCCTGTCCGGGATTTCCGCCGACTATTCGGTCGGGCGGTCGAGCGGCCCGGCCGGCCGCGGCTCGTGCCGCCCCGGAGGGCCGCTGGCCTGCCCACTTCCGGTCGGCGGCGAGTGTGGTCGCGGCCCGGAGTTCCGGATTCCGAACGCTTGGCCCGGTATCCGCGCGTAGCTCCTGACGGAGTATTGGTTCAGGCTTGAACGCGCGCCCGTGACGGGTGAGATCTCCGTCACATTCGGAGTCGCCAAGGTTTTCCTCCCAATGCCGGTGATACATCCGTGACCTGCGGAAACCTGTCCGAGTGGGAGTGCCGCGCCGGTGGTCGACCGTGTCCGTCGACTGAGTTGATCTTGTTCTCGGGTGTGTTCTGCGCTTCACTCTTGCGGGTGTCAGCGGCGGAACGGGGTGCGGCCGTCTGTCTGAGAGTGCAACCAGGGCCGGGGGACGGCTCTGGGTGCTTGAGGCCTGACGAGATTGTGAGCACCGTTGCGTATGAGGACCAGGCGTCAGCAACCCGTCCAGCGCCACCGCTTGGACCGGGTGGCGGGCCGGCGGCTCCCACGCCGCCTCCTCAGGTCGCTGATCGCGCTACCCGCGTTGACCACGCTGACCGGCTGCGACACCGCGCACGGCGCCGGCGCCACCGAACTCTGGGCGGTGGGCGGCGCGGCGGCCGTGGTGCTGGTCGGCGGCACCGCCGTGGTGGTGCGCCGGGTCACCGCCCGCCCGCTGGAGAGAGCCCGGGACCTCGCCACCCGCAACCTGGCCGCGCTGCTCGACGAGCGCGGCGGCCTGCTGGAGGAGCGCGCCCGGCTGATCGCCGGGCGCGACGCCCAGGGCGCCCAGGTGCAGGGGCTCACCGCCGAGCGGCTGGCGCTGCTCCAGGAGCGGGAGGAGCTCGGGCGGCGCCGGCAGGAGCTGGTCGGGCAGTTGCACGAGGCCCTCGCCGCCAACGGCGCCTCGGTCGAGCGGATGGAGGAGCTGCTGCGCGAGTGCGAGCTGCTGCTCGCCGAGCGGGACGGGCTGGCCAAGGAGCGCGACGAGCTGCAGGGCAGCGTGGACGCCACCTTCGTCAACCTCGCGATGCGCACGCTGACCCTGGTCGAGCGCCAACTGGTGCTCATCGAGGCGCTGGAAGGCCGCGAGGCCGACGCGGCCCAGCTGGAGAGCCTCTTCCGGCTCGACCACCTGGCCACCCGGATGCGCCGCAACAGCGAGAACATGCTGCTGCTGGCCGGCCTGGAGAACAGCTCGCGCAGCCGCAAGACGGTCGCCCTGCTCGACGTGGTCCGGGCCGCCGTCTCCGAGATCGAGCGCTACGAGCGGGTCAAGCTCGGCTTCCTGGCCGCCGCCCGGCTGACCGGCGCGGTCGCCGACGACACCAGCCACCTGCTGGCCGAACTGCTGGAGAACGCCACCGCCTTCTCGCCGCCGCAGGAGCAGGTCGAGGTCGGCGGCTGGCTGCTGGACAACGGCGAGCTGATGCTCTCGGTCACCGACCACGGGATCGGCCTGCCGGCCGAACGGCTTCGCGCGCTCAACGAGCAGCTCGCCGAGCCGCTGCCCGCCGAGGCGGCCGAGCGGCGTGACGCGCTGCTGGCCGGCGCGCTGACCGGCCGCAGCATGGGGCTCTTCGTGGTGGCCCGGCTGGCCCGCCGGCATGGCATCCGGGTGCAGCTGCGGGAGAACGGGCAGGGCGGCGGGGTGAGCGCGATGGTGGTGCTGCCGCGCGAGGCGCTGCACCAGGACGGGCTGAGCACGGCCGACCTGGACGACCAGCGGCGGGCCGAGCGCACGACCGCCGCCAGTGCCGAACAGGCCCGGGTGGCAGCGGAGTTCGCTGCCGCCGAGGCGTCGGCTGCCGAGTCGGCGGCAGCCCGTGCGGCGCTGGCGCCGAGCCCGCCGAGCCCGCCGACCGCGCCGACCTCTCCGGCGCAGCACCGCGCCGCCGCCGACCCGCTCGCCGCCGAGGCGGGCCTGCCCGCGCTGCCCCGGCGCCGGCCCGCCCACGCCGCCCCGGGAGCGCCGACCGAGGCGGCCGCCCAGGCCACCGGCCCGGTCGCGGCCTCGGTCGCGGCCCCGGTTTCCGCCGAGCCCGTGCCTGCGGCCGCCGCCATCCCGACTGCCGCGTCGGCCCTCGCTCCGGACGCCGCCGAGCCCGAGCCTGACGACCCGCTCGACCCGCCCACCCGGCAGCTGACCATCAGCCAGCTCGGGCTCGGCGCACCCGCGGGCCCCGCCGTCGCGGTGGAGGGCGCGGAGCGCACCCCGCTCGGCCTGCCCAAGCGGGTGCCACGGGCGGGCGGCCTGCCGGGCACCGGCGAGATGCCGACCTCCGGCCTGCGCCGGCTCGCCACCGTGCCGGCGGCGGGCGGTGCGCCGAACACGACTCCGAACACGACTCCGAACACGACTCCGAACACGACTCCGAACACCACGCCGAGCAAAGCGCCGAGCAGCGTGCCGGGCACCGCCGCCGGCCCGCAGCGTTCCCGTACCTCCGCCGAAGAGCTGCGCCGCAGGCTCGGCGGCTTCCAGAGCGGGCTGCGCCAGGCGGCCCGCGAGTCCGCCGCCGAGGAACAGGACCGATGACCCACGACGACCACGGCTACCGGCACGTCCCGGCCGCCGCCACCCCCCTGCGCGGACCCGGCCACCCCGTCAGCCAGGGCGCGATGAACGTCCGCTGGCTGCTCGGCGACTTCCTGCAGCTGGTCCCCGGGGTGGAGGAGGCCGTGGTGGTCTCCTCCGACGGCCTGCTGCTCGCCGACTCCCAGCAGGGCATGCGCTCCGACCAGCTCTCCGCCATCGTCTCGGCACTGACCAGCCTGGCGCAGGGGCTGGCGCGCGCCATCGAGTTCGGCGGTGTCAAGCAGACCATGGTGACGATGGACGAGGGCCACCTGGTGGTGATGGCCATCAGCGACGGCTCCTGCCTGGGCGTCTACTCCTCGCTCGGCTGCGACCTGGGCGTCCTGGCCTACCAGATGGCGCTGCTCGTCGAACGGGCCGGCCACGCGCTGACGCCCCAGGTGCGCAGTGAGCTCCACCGGGCGATGGCCGTCCGATGAATCCGGATTCGAGCCCAGCGCACCCAGAGCGCCCAGTGCACCCAGTGCACCCAGTGCACCCGGAGCGCCCGGAGCACCCAGAGGAGATGAGAAGCATGCCCGGCACCGCCCGCAGCGGTAGCGGCAGCAGCATCGGCATGAGCGTCCCCGGGGACGCCCTCGGCGCCGGCCGGCGCGGTGAGGGTCGGCTCGGCGCCGGCGGCCTCGGCCGGCGTACCGACACCGCCCGTGCGGGCCAGGGGCGTTCGTCCCGGGTGCGCCCGTACGCGATCACCCGGGGGCGGACCAGGTTCGGCCGGGTGCTGCTGGTCGAGACGCTGGTGTCGGCGCTCAACCGGCCCGCCGACCCGGCCGACCGCGGCCTGCCCGAGCTGGGCGCGATCTGCGACGTCTGCCGGGGGCAGATGCGCTCGATCGCGGAGATCTCCGCGCTGCTGCGGATGCCGCTGGGCGTGGTGAAGGTCCTGGTCAGCGACCTCGCCGACCAGGGGCGGATCCGGGTGCACGGCGCGGACACGGCGGACGGCTCCGCACTGGACGGCACCGGCGAGGTCCCGGTGGCCAAGCGGGTTCTGCTGGAGAGGGTGCTGGGTGGACTTCGCAAGCTCTGAGTACGACGGCCGCCGGGCCGCCCCCGCGGCGGTGCCCGGCAGCCCGCTGGTGCCCGGTATCCCGCTGGTATCCGGCAGTGCCACCTCGACCAAGATCGTGGTCGCGGGCGGGTTCGGGGTCGGCAAGACCACCTTCGTCCGCTCGGTCTCCGAGATCCCGCCGCTCACCACCGAGGCGGTGATGACCGAGGCGAGCGTCGGGATCGACGACGTGGCGGCCGTCCCCGCGAAGTCGTCCACCACGGTGGCGATGGACTTCGGCCGGATCACCCTCGAATCCGACCTGGTGCTCTACCTGTTCGGCACCCCCGGGCAGGGCCGCTTCTGGTTCATGTGGGACGACCTGGTGCGCGGCGCGGTCGGCGCGGTGGTCCTGGCGGACACCCGGCGGCTGGCCGACTCGTTCCCCGCGCTGGACTACTTCGAGGGCAGCGGGCTGCCCTTCGTGGTGGCGGTCAACCAGTTCGACGGCGCCCCGGTCTACTCGCCCGACGCGGTGCGGGACTCGCTGGCGGTGCCGCCGCAGGTGCCGGTGGTGCTCTGCGACGCCCGCCGGCGCTCCTCCGCGGTGGAGGTGCTGACCGCGCTGGTGCTGCACGCGCTCGCCGCCGAGCCGGTCGGCGCCGGCACCCGCGCGTGACGCCCCGCCGGCACCCGCGCGTGACGCCCCGCCGGCACCCGCGCGTGACTCCCCACGGGCTCTCGGTCCACGCTCCCCAACAGCACGTCACCAAGCACAAGCAAGAAGGCAGGCAGCGATGCGCAAGATACTGATCGTCGGAGCCGGACAGGCCGGGCTCCAGCTCGCGCTGGGACTCCAGTCGCACGGCTACGACGTCACGGTCATGACCAACCGCACCGCCGACGAGGTGCGCGACGGCCGGGTGCTCTCCACCCAGTGCATGTTCGACACCTCGCTGAGCCACGAGCGCGCGCTGGGCATCAACTTCTGGGAGGCCGAGGCACCCAAGGTCGAGGGGCTCGGCGTCTCGGTGGCCGGCCCCGACTCCGCCAGAGTGATCGACTGGGTGGGCCGGCTGGACGGCTACGCGCAGTCGGTCGACCAGCGGATCAAGATGGCCGGCTGGCTGGAGACCTTCGCCCAGCGCGGCGGCCAGGTGGTGGTGCACGGCGTCGCCGTCTCCGACCTGGACTACTTCGCCCGCACCTACGACCTGGTGCTGGTCGCCGCGGGCAAGGGCGAGCTGGTCTCGATGTTCGGCCGCGACGCGAGCCGCTCGCCGTACGAGGTGCCGCAGCGCGCGCTCGCCGTGTCCTACGTGCACGGTCTGGCCCCGCGGCCCGAGCACGACTTCCGGGCGGTGCGCTGCAACCTGGTCCCCGGCGTCGGCGAGCTCTTCGTGATCCCCGCGCTGACCGTCTCGGGTGACTGCGACATCCTCTTCTGGGAGGGGATCCCCGGCGGCCCGCTGGACGTCTTCGGCGACGTCAAGGAGCCGGCCGAGCACCTGCGGCTGACCCTGGAGCTGATGAAGACCTTCACCCCCTGGGAGTTCGACCGCACCCGTGGCGGCGTCGAACTGACCGACGCCGGCGCCACCCTGGCCGGCCGCTACGCCCCGGTGGTGCGCAACCCGATCGGTGAACTGCCCGGCGGCGGCCTGGTGCTGGGGGTGGCCGACGTGGTGGTGGCGAACGACCCGATCACCGGCCAGGGCTCCAACAACGCCGCCAAGTGCGCGGCCGTCTACCTGGAGGCCATCGTGGCCCACGGGGACAAGCCCTTCGACCGCGAGTTCCTGCAGTCCGCCTTCGACCGCTACTGGGACGACGCCCAGCACGTCACCAAGTGGACCAACGCGATGCTCGGCCCGCCGCCGGAGCACGTGCTCAACCTGATCGGCGCGGCCGGCCAGCTGCCGCCGGTGGCCCACCGGTTCGCCAACGGCTTCGACAATCCGGCCGACTTCGAGAACTGGTTCTACGACCCGGAGAAGGCGGGCGCCTACCTGGCCTCCGTCGCCCCGCCGCAGGCCTGACGACCCCGCAGGCCTGACGCCCGCCCCGGCGCCGCCCGTTCATCCCGCCGTCACCGGGGGGACGGGGGCGGTGCCGGGGGCGGTCCCCAAGATCCGCTAGAGTCCGGCGTCGATCGGACAGCTGCACCGGCAGCGCGGCGGCAGGGGGAGCGAGCGCGACCATGGCGGACATATCGGAACAGGCCTCCGAGCAGCCACCGCAGGAGGGCGCCGGGGCGGCGGACGTCGAGGTGGATCCGGACGTCGAGGTGGCTGCGACCACCGAGCCGGCCACGCCCGTCGACCTCGCCAAGCGGACGCCGCCGACCCCGGTCGACCAGCCCGCCGCCGCCCCGGACCCAGGGCCCGCCCCGGACCCCGCGCCCGCCGACCCCTGGGCACCCCCGGCCGCCGACGCGCCGCCGCCCCCGGCCGCCGCCCCCGCAGCCGCTCCCTGGCCGCGGCAGCCAGGCCCGTACGACGGGTACCGGCAGCCGCCGTTCGCCCCGTACGACGCGCAGCCGCCCACGCACCGGGGAACCAACGGCCTGGCCGTCACCTCCCTGGTCACCGGCCTGACCTGCTGCCTCTGGCCCGCCGCACTCGGCTTCGGGATCGCCTCCCTGGTCCAGCTGCGCCGCCGGCGCCAGTCCGGGCGCGGGCTCGCCGTCGCGGGCGTGGTGCTCGGGGTGCTGGGCCTGCTCGCGAGCGTGCTCGCGGGGGTGGGCGGGGTGGTCGGCTTCCGTGCCGCGCAGGTGGCCGCGCGCGACAACGGCTTCGGCCTGCAGCCCGGCCAGTGCTTCACCCAGCAGTCCGGTCCGGCCGGCGTCACGGGGTGGCCGCGGGTCGACTGCTCGGCGCCGCACTACGGTGAGGTGACCGCGCGGATCAAGCTGACCGGTGACGAGTTCCCGGGCACCGTGATCGTGCAGCAGCAGAGCAACGCGGTCTGCCGGACCGCGGAGCAGGCGTACCTGACCGATCTGTGGGCTCGGTCCTCGTCGGTCAGTGTGCGCTACATCTACCCGAACACCGAGGCGCGCTGGGAGAACACCGACCAAACCACCATCTGCTTCCTGCACGACAGCTCGCCCGGCGGTGGGGTTGGGACACTTCGCCGCGACGCCACCGATCTGACCCAGGACCAGCAGGACTTCCTGCAGGCCGTCAACGGGCTGGACGACGCCGAGGCGGAGGAGCCGACCGATGACCCGTCAGGCGACATCGGGGAGACCCAGAACTGGATCGACGACACCGCTTCCGGGATCTCCGAGGCTGCGGACACGCTCGGCCGACGAGACTGGCCGGCCGGGAGCAAGGACGAGGTGGCCGCGCTGGTGCGCGAGCTCCAGAACGACCAGGCGGCCTGGCAGGCGGCGAGGAACGACAACACGACCCCGCTCGATGACCTCGTCGATCAACTCACCGCCCACGACCTGGCACGGGCACAGGCCGAAGGTGCCGCCCGGCGGGCGCTCGGCCTGGCCGACCAGGACGAGCGGCAGGGCGCGCCCGACGACACGCAGCCGGGCGGCGGCAGCGGCGGCAGCGGCGACGGCACTGGCACGGGCTCCGGCGGCGGCAACCCGGCCGCCACGTAAGGCGCCCGCTACGTCAGGCGCCCGCCCGCCGACAGCGCCGCCGCGAGCGCCAGCGTCCGCACGGTGGCCGGCAGCAGCGCGTGTTCGACCGGCAGGGCCTGCCGTGCCAGGCTCTCCACCGTGTCGTCCGCGCGCACCGGCAGCGGCCTGGCGGCCAGCACCACCGGCTGCTCGCCGTCCGGGGCGAGCAGGTGCACGCTGACCCCGGTGACCCGCTCGCCCGCCGCCAGCACCGCCCGGTGCACGTGGTGGCTGTGCAGGCCGGGGCCGCGGTGGCGGGGGAGCAGGGCGGGGTGCACGTTGACGATCCGCCCGGCGTAGCCGCGCAGGGCGGCGGGCCCGATCCGCTTGAGGTAGCCGGCGGTGACCACCAGGTCGGCCGCGCCCGCGCGCAGGGCGGCGAGCAGTGCCCGGTCCAGCTCGGCGGGGTCCGGGTGGGTGCGCCCGGACAGGTGGAGGCCCGCGATGCCCAGCTCCCGGGCGTGTGCCAGCGCGCCCGATCCGCTGTTGTTGCTGATCACCAGGATGACCGCGTAGCCGGCCGCGGGGTCGGCGGCGTCGGCGGTCAGCGCCCGGAGGTTGCTGCCGGTGTGCGAGGCGAGCACCGCGACCCGAAGCGTCATGCGCCGATCGTCGCACCGGCCGCCGCCCGCGGGGGCCGGCATCGGGCCTCGGCCGTACAGGAGTTGACGTTCGGTCATGGACCTTGCCAGGTGCGCCGGTTCACCGCCGGTGCGACACTGCCAACTCGATGAGGTACCGCTTGGTCACCCGGCCGCCGTACCGCCCGTCGATCAGCGCCGCGACGCAGTCCAGCAGCCCGTCCCGAGCGGCTCGGGGCAGCGCCCGGGTGCCGGAGTAGGTCAGCAGCAACTCCAGGTACTCCGAGGTGGTGTAGGTGAGGTCCTGCTCGTGGCGGCGGAAGAGTGTCGGGCCGAACCGGCCGCTCCGCGCGACCTCCGCCGCGTGGTCCGAGCCGTCGATGGCCGCGGCCTCCGGTGGCCGCAGCCCGGGCGGCGTGGCCGGGTCGAAGCGCTCGTAGCAGTGCTGGACCTCGGCGAAGAAGTCCTCGGTGCCGCCCCTCACATGCTGGCTGCGCACCACGGCGAGCGCCCCGTCCGCGCGCAGCGCGTCGGCGGCCTTGGCCATCCGCACCGCCGGGTCGATCCAGTGGAACGCCGTCGCGGAGACGACCGCGTCGAACGGCTCCGCCGGCAGCGGCCAACTCTCGAACTCCCCCGTCACCACCTCCACGGCCGCGGACCCGGCCAGGTTGCGGCGCGCGACCTCGGCCATCCGCGCTCCCGCCTCGACGGCCGTGATCCGGCAACCCCGTGCGGCCAGCGGCACCGTGGCCTGCCCGGTCCCGCAGCCGATCTCCAGGACGCGGCTGCCGCAGCCGGCCCCCGCGAGTGCCGCGAGGTCGTCGTACAGCCGCGGCGGATAGCCGGGCCTGGCCCGGTCGTACAGCTCCGCCTCCTCGTCGAAGGTCCGGCTGAGGAGCACGCGCCGGGACTCCTGGGGGCTGTCGTCGCGTCCCGCGGGGGTGAGCTTGTCAGGCATGCGGAGCAGGCTAGGCGAAATCCGCCCGTTCGTGGGCGGATTTCTTTTCGAGCACGATCTGGCGCAGCGTCAGTGAACTTTCGGTGCGGGCGGGTTGACGGCCAGCAGCAGCTTCCCCGTGGTGGTGCGGGTCTCGATCAGGCGGTGCGCCTCCCCGGCCTGTTCGAGCGGGAACTCGGCGCTGATCAGCGGGTCGATCGCGCCGTACGCCGCCCGCTGGAAGGAGGTCTCGGCCAGCTCGCGCAGCGTGGCCGGTGCGGTCTGGGCGAGGGTGAAGAGCGAGAAGCCGGCCACCGAGCGGCCCGGCACCAGTCCGGCCAACTCGGTCTTCCACGGCACGTCGTCGCTCGCGTTGCCGAAGGAGACCAGCCGCCCGAACGGCGTCAGCGCCTCCAGGCTGCGCTGGTGGGTCCGGCCGCCGACCGCGTCGAGCGCGAGGTCGACGCCGCGCCCTTCGGTGGCCTTCTGCAGCTCGGTGCTGAAGTCCGGGCCGATGAAGACCTCGTCGTACCCGGCCCGCCGGGTGTAGTCGACCTTGGCGGCGCTGGAGACCACGCCGTAGACCCGGCCCGCCCCGGCCAGCTTGGCGAGCTGTCCGACCACCCCGCCGACCCCGCCGGCGGCGGACTGGACCAGCACGCTCTCGCCCGCGCGCAGCCGGCCGACCTCGTGCAGCAGCGCGTGCGCGGTCGGCAGCACGGTGGGCAGCGCGGCCGCGGTGCGCAGCGAGACGCCGGCCGGCAGCGGGAAGACGCGGGCGGCGTCGGCCACCGCGACCTCGGCGTACCCGCCGAACAGGGTCAGCGCGGCGACCGGCTGGCCCACCCGCAGCCCGTAGGCGGCCGGCACCTCGGGGCCGATCGCGCGGATCACGCCGGAGACCTCCAGGCCCGGGCGGAACGGCAGCGCCGGGACCCGGTACCCGGTGCTCCTGGCCTTGAGCTCGGCGAAGTTGATCCCGGCGTAGGCGACTTCGACGCTCACCTGCCCGGGGCCCGGCTCCGGCTCGCCGACCTCGGCGAGCCGCAGGACCTCGGGGCCGCCGTACTGGTCCACCATGATCGCGCGCATGCGGAAGCTCCTCATAGACATGACCTGGTCGCACCGTCTCGCTCATGGTGCGCGCACAGTGTTCAATGGAGATCGAACACCTGTGAGTGTACGTATCTGATCGAATACTCGGCAAGATCCCGATCGGGTGATGAGACATCGGGTGACGAGACATCGGGTGACGGGACATCGGGCGATGAGACGCCGGTGATGGGACGAGGAAGGCAGTGGGTCTGATGAGCCATCGTGCGATGCCGGAGCACACGCACCCCGATCAGGTGTCGGCACAGGCCGCCTTCGCGGCGCTCGCCGATCCGGTGCGGATGCTGATCGTCCGCGAACTGGCGCTGGCGCCGGAGTGGGAGCGGGCCTGCGGCACCTTCGAGGTGCCGGTCGGAAAAGCCGCGCTGAGCCACCATTTCGCGGTGCTACGCTCGGCCGGTTTGATCGAGCAGCGCGATGTCGGGGCCAGGCGGGTCAACCGGCTGCGGCGCCCGGAGTTCGACGCCCGGTTCCCCGGGCTGCTGGACCTGGCGCTGCGCGGCTGAGGCGCGGCCGAGGCGCGGCCGAGTCGCGGGGGAGGAGCGGAAGTGGCGGAGGGCTCGGGGCGGTTCGAGATCCGGCGGCGGTGGTCCGGCGATCTGCCCGGCTGTGTCGGCGCGTTGGCCGAGGTCCACCGGAGCGACGGCTATCCGGTCGTCTGGTCGGCCGATCCCGCCCGCTGGCTGGTGGAGTCCGACCAACTCGCCTCCTGGGTCGCGGTGTCGGCGGCCACCGGGGAGATCGCCGGGCACGTGGCGCTCAACCGCGGCTCGGGCTCCTCGGCGGGCGGCGTCTGGGCGGGGCTGGCCGAGGGGCGGGAGCCGGACGGCGCCGGGGCGGTGAGCCGGCTTTACGTCGCGCCGGCCTGGTGGGGCAACGGCCTCGGCGAGCGACTGCTGGCCACGGCGGTCGGGCAGGCCAGGGCGTGGGGTCTGCGGCCGGTGCTGGACGTGGTGGCCGAGAACGAGGCCGCGGTCGCGCTCTACCACCGGACGGGCTGGGAACTGCTGCTGACGGTCGATCAGACCTGGTCCAACGGCATGACGGTGACCGTGCACTGCTTCGCGGCGGGCGACGGGGCCTGACCGGCAGGCGATGGGCCCGGGCCTGCGGGATCGGCGGGGCCTGCGGGGCCTGCGGGGTCGGAATTCTGTCGGCGCCACCGCTCTGACCTGCTACGTTCGCCGCATGATCGATCAACATGACACCAGGTCGCCGGTGACCGCCGACGATGTCGAGGCCGCCGTCCAACTCTCCCTGCAGACCTTGGCCGCCGAGCTCGACGCCGATTTCTCCCAGTCGGCAGGGGGATTGGACTGGAGCTGCTGGGAGACGCTGGAGCACACCGCCGACGGTCTGTGGGCGTACGGGGCGCAAGTCGTCTCGCGGCGCACGCCGTTGGATCGCTACGTGGCGCTGAGCTGGCACCGGGAGCGGCCGGGCGGCCCGCCGAACGCGCTCTTCGCGCAGCGCGAGGAGGGGCCGGCCGCGCTGCTGGAGCTGCTGGAGGCCGGCGGCGGGCTGCTGGCGGCGGCGGTGCGCACCACCGCGCCGCAGGTGCGCGCGTTCCACTCCTACGGGGTGGCCGACCCCGAGGGCTTCGCGGCGATGGGCGTGGTGGAGATCCTGGTGCACACCGAGGACGTGGTGCGCGGGCTCGGCCTCGACTGGGCGCCGCCGGGCGGCCTCTGCGAGCGGGCGCTGGCCCGGCTCTTCCCCGAGGTGGCCGAGGTGGCCACGGAGAGCGGCGACCCGTGGGCCACGCTGCTCTGGGCGACCGGCCGCGCCGAACTGCCCGGACGGCCACGCCGGGTGTTCGAGCAGTGGCACAGCGCACCGCTGGCCTGACGCGCGCGGTCCAGGGACGCGGGGGACGCTGCTACGGGAAGTTACCTCTGGACAGATAGCTCTTATGGAGAGCTAACATTGTTGTATGCCTGCAACTGACCCGTACCCCGGGGACCCTCCGGACTCCGGCGGCTCCCCGAATCCCGGCGGCTCCACGGGCCCTGGCGACCCGGGGCTCGCCGACGAGTTCTCCACCCTGCTCGTCGGCATCCCCCGCCTGCTGCGCCGCCGCCTGCGCCAGGAGCTCACCGTGCCGCGCCTGCGCGGCGCCCAGGTGGAGCTGCTGCGCCTGGTGGCGGCCAACCCGGGGCTGCGGGTCTCGGCCGCCGCGAAGGAGCTTTGCCTGGCGGGCAATTCGGTGTCCACCCTGGTCAACCAGCTGGTCGCGGAGGGTCTGCTGCGCCGCGAGGTGGACCCGGCCGACCGCCGGGCCGCGCTGCTGCGGGTGACCCCGGAGGCCGCCGAGCGGCTCGACGCCTGGTCGGCCAAGCGCAAGGCGCTGGTCGGCGACCTGCTCGCCGAGCTCCCCGCCGGGGATCGGCAGGCGCTCTCCGCCGCCCTGCCCGCCCTGCGCCACCTGGCCGCCGAGCTGCAGGGCCGGAGCGGCGAGGACGCCGGCGAGGACGACGACTCGAGCGGCGTTGAGGACGGCGACCAGGACGACGACCAGGACGACGACGAGGACGATGAGGGGGCGAAGCATGACGGAACGTGACACGGCCGGGCTGCCCGGCACGGTGGTCGACCCGACCGAGGCCGTGGTCTGCCGGGGCCTGGAGTACGCCTTCGGCAAGCCCCGTTCGGGCGCCGCCCACACCAAGGCGGTCGACGGGGTGGACCTGGAGGTGCACACCGGCGAGGTCTTCGGCCTGCTCGGCCCGAACGGTGCCGGCAAGACCACCACGATCCGCGCCATCACCACCCTGCTCCCGGTGCCGGCCGGCATGGTCAAGGTCTTCGGCAACGACACCGCCCGGCGCAAGATGGACGTTCGGCGGCTGCTCGGCTACGTGCCCCAGCAGCTCTCCGCCGACAGCGGCCTGACCGGGCGGGAGAACGTCGCGCTCTTCTGCCGGGTCTTCGACGTGCCCGGCTCCGAGCGCGCGGCGCGGGTCACCCAGGCGCTGGCCGCGGTCGACCTGACCGAGGCCGCCGACCGGCTGGCCGGCACCTACTCGGGCGGCATGGTGCGGCGGCTGGAGCTGGCGCAGGCGCTGGTCAGCGCGCCCCGGTTGCTGGTGATGGACGAGCCGACGATCGGCCTCGACCCGATCGCCAGGACCAGCGTCTGGGAGTGCATCGACGCCGTCCGCAAGGCCACCGGCATGACCGTGCTGGTCACCACCCACTACATGGACGAGGCCGACCAGTACTGCGACCGGGTGGGCCTGATGGACCGCGGCAAGATCCGCGCGCTGGGCACCCCCGAGGAGCTCAAGACCCAGGTCCGCGAGCAGGACCCGGAGCTCGAGCACCCCACCCTCGACGATGTGTTCCGCCACTTCGCCGGACGCGACCTCGGCCGTGGCCAGGCACCGGAAGGAGAGTTCAGCGATGTCCGCCGTACCCGCCGCACCGCGTCCCGTGTCGGCTGAGGAGCTGACGGCCGGCCCCGCCCCGGTCGCCGCGCCCGTGCGCCGTCCCGACCTGGGGCTGCTGCTGGTCCCGCCCCGCGCCAGGACCGGCTGGCGCCTGGTTCCGGCCCGGGTCCTGGCGATGTGCACGGTCGAGCTGCAGAAGCTGCGCCACGACCGGACCGAGCTCTACACCCGGGCCGTCCAACCCGCCCTCTGGCTGCTGATCTTCGGTGAGACCTTCACCAAGCTGCACTCCATCCCGACCGGCAACATCCCCTACCTCGACTACCTGGCGCCGGGGATCATCGCGCAGTCCGCGATGTTCATCGCGATCTTCTACGGCATCATGATCATCTGGGAGCGGGACTCCGGGGTGCTCACCAAGCTCCTGGTCACCCCGACCCCGCGGGCCGCGCTGGTCACCGGCAAGGCCTTCGCCGCCGGGGTGAAGGCGGTCATCCAGGCGGTCGTGGTGGTGGTGATCGCCGCGCTGCTCGGGGTCGGGATGACCTGGAACCCGCTGCGGCTGCTCGGTGTCGCGGTGGTGGTGCTGCTCGGCTCGGCCTTCTTCTCCTGCCTCTCGATGACCATCGCCGGCATCGTGCTCACCCGCGACCGCCTGATGGGCATCGGCCAGGCCATCACCATGCCGCTCTTCTTCGGCTCCAACGCCCTCTACCCCGTGGCGCTGATGCCGGGCTGGCTGCAGGCGATCAGCAAGGCCAACCCGCTCAGCTACCAGGTCGACGCGCTGCGCGGGCTGTTGATCGGCACCCATGCCCATCTGCTGTCCGACTACGCGGTGTTGACCCTCGCCACCGTGCTGGGCATCACGGCGGCCTCGGCGCTGCTCGGACGGCTGGCCCGATGAAACGGCGTTGAACCGCGTTATGACGAGCGGTGACCCGGGCGACCGGGGTAACCTGTCGACCCACTGACGTAGCGTCAGACCCCGGTGACGGGGTGGCCGTTGAGCAGCAACGGCCACCCCGTCACCGTTTTCCGGTTCCCGCTCGACCCTCTTCGTCGCCCGACCGGCGCTCGTAGAGCGTCAGCCCCACCGCACCGGCGGCCGCGGCCACGCCCAGCACCGCGAGCAGCCGGGCCGTGCCGGAGCTGTGCGTGGGAGTGAGAGCGGCGAGCAGCACCAGCGCGGAGGCCGCGGCGGCCGCGGCGACGGTGAGCCGGCCCGGGGGGCGGTGGAGCGGCTCACCGGCATCCGCGCGCAGCAGGTAGGCCAGCAGCAGCGCGGTGACCGCGACGGTCAGCCACGGGCGGTGCGGCGCGAACGCGGCGAGCAGTACGGCGGCCACGGCCAGCACGGTGTTGCGGTGCAGGGTCAGCTGGTGGTGCAGCCGGGCGCGCGGCCGCTCGGCGCGGTCCGGCACCGCGGGGGCGGCCCACCAGGCGAACCCGGCGCCGAGCACCGCGAGCACCGGGCCCAGGCCGACCGGCCGCCAGCCCACCGGATCGACCGCCGCGACGATCAGTGCCACGCCCAGCAGACGCGTCGACACCTCGCCCCGGCGCGGCCACCGGGCCCCTTCGGACCGCTCCGCCACCGGTAGCGGCGCCCGCGGGTTCTCCGTCTGCGCTGTCATTGTTGCCTCCCTCGGATCCGACCGCGCAGCAGCGGGGCGAGCGCCAGGTCCAGCGCCTCACCCGCGGTGTGGGCGACCACGGGGATGCCCCGGTTGCGCAGCGCGAAGCGCATCGCCTCCCGGTCGGCCCGCCACAGCCGCAGCGCGAACCGGCCGTGCTCGTCGTCGTCCTCGACCAGCGGGTCGCCGGTCGGGATCTCCACCACGACCAGTGGATTGCCCCGGTCCGCCAGGTCGCCCAGTACGTCCAGCGTCCGCTGGTCCGCCAGCGGCGTGAACGCGTAGACCAGCGCGCCGGGCGGCAGCGCGGCCGGCGGCAGGCGGTGCAGGTCGGGGGTGCGGTAGCCGAGGTCCTTGCGCACGTCGAGCACGCTCTGCACGATCCGGTAGAAGTGCTGCTCCCCGCTGCCGGCCCGCAGCCAGCGGGTGGTCCCGCCGATCGAGACCACGCCGATCCGGTCGTGCGTGCGCAGGTAGGCGCGGGTCAGCCCGGCCGCCGCCCGCAGCGACTCGTCCAGGGTGGAGACCCCGGTGGCCGGGTCGCGGAAGTCGGCCAGCGCGTCGAGCAGCAGGACGGTGTCGACCGCCCGCTCGGCGCTGAACTGGTTGACCTGGATGCTGCCGCGCCGGGTGGTGGAGGGCCAGTGGATCCGCCGCTGCCGCTCGCCCCAGACGTGCGGGCGCACCCCGTTGACCTCCACGCCCTCGCCGTGCTGGCGGGTGGTGTGCTCGCCGAGCCGCTCCGGCAGCCGCACCGGGATCGGGGTGAGGCGGGCACCGCCCGGCACCGGGAAGACCTCGATCTCGCCCAGCTCCACCCGGACCGTGCGCCGGGTCAGGTGGCCGGTGTCGTACACGTCGAGGTCGACGTGGCCGATCGACCAGCGGCCCCAGCGGGTCGCGGTCAGCTCCAACGTCACGGTGTCCAGGCTGATCCGCTCGGAGCTCAGCACCAGTCCCGGGCCGAGCGCCGCGACCGGGTCGAGCAGTCCGGTCGCGCCGTCGTGGCGCACCTCGATCCGGACGCTGATCCGCTCCTGCTCGAAGCAGCGCCGGGCCGTCACGCTCGCCTCGGTGCTGATCCGGGTGGGCCGGGTGCGGCCCGGCGCGACCAGTGCCAGCAGCACGGCCGGGCCGGCCGCCAGCGCGAAGAGCCAGGCCTGCCCGGTGAGCAGCGCGGTGACCGAGGCGGCGACGGCCACCGTGAGCAGCCGCAGGGTGCGCTCGCTCGCCCGCCAGCCGGGTGGCGGGGGCGGCTGGGTGCTCAGCCCGAGCCGGGGCGCCGACCGCTCCTGGTCGAGGGCCGGTGTCCCGAGGGCCGGTGCGCCGAGGGCCGGCGCGCTGACCGGGCCGCTCATGAGCGCGCGGCCGGGAGGTCCGCGACGGTCTCGGTGGCGTTGCCCGGAACGGTGGCGTTGCCCGGAACGGTCTGCGGGGTGGGCACCCGCGCCACCAACTGGGCCAGCACGTCGTCGGCCTCCACCTGGCGCACCCACAACTCCGGCTTCAGGGTGATCCGGTGGGCCAGCCCGGGCACCGCCACCGACTTGACGTCCTCCGGGGTGACGAAGTCGCGGCCGTCCAGCACCGCCCGGGCCCGGGCGAGTTGGACCAGCGCCAGCCCGCCGCGCGGCGAGGCGCCGACCTGGATCTGCGGGTCGGCGCGGGTCGCGCCGATCAGCGCGATGATGTACTCGACCAGATCGTCGGAGACCTCCACCTGCTCCAGCGCGGCCCGCATCGCCAGCACCCGCGCGGGGTCGCTCAGCGGCCGCAGCACCGCCTCGGGCGAGGCCCGGTCGATCCGGGCGCGCAGCATCCGGGACTCCAGCTCGCCGGTCAGGTAGCCCATCCGCACCCGCAGCAGGAAGCGGTCCAGCTGCGCCTCGGGCAGCGAGTAGGTGCCCTCGTACTCGATCGGGTTCGCGGTGGCGATCACCACGAACGGGTCGGCCAGCTTGTGCGTGGTGCCGTCGATCGAGACCTGCGACTCGGCCATCGCCTCCAGCAGCGCCGCCTGGGTCTTGGGCGGCGTGCGGTTGATCTCGTCGGCCAGCAGCAGGTTGGTGAAGAGCGGACCGGGGCGGAACACCATCTCGCCGCTGCGCTGGTCGTAGAAGGGCGCGCCGGAGACGTCGGAGGGCAGCAGGTCGGGGGTGAACTGGATGCGGCGGAACTCCAGGCCGAGCGTGGTGGCGAAGGAGCGGGCCAGCAGGGTCTTGCCGAGGCCGGGCAGGTCCTCGATCAGGATGTGGCCGCCGGCCAGCACCCCCAGCATCACCAGCTCCAGCGCCTCCGGCTTGCCGACCACGGCACGTTCGATCTCCGCCAGCACCTCACGGGCGAGCTTGCCGGCCTGCTGGGGCGTCAGGGTCTCGGTCGTCACGGGGGTCGTCACAGGGTCCTCACAGAATGGGATGGGATCGCGTTGGCAGGTGGCAGGGCCTGGGCACCGGGCGGGCGCGGCGGGGGTGGCGGTCGCATCAGAGCGTCTCCAACCGGTCGATCAGCAGGGTCAGCACCGCGGGTGACAGCACGTCCCCCGCGTCGGGGGCCTGCGGGTCGAGCCAGGGCCAGACCTCGGGTCCGACCAGTGCGGCGGCCCGCTCGGGCTCGGTGGCGAGTGAGACGCTGTGCTGCTCGGCGAGCCTGGCGGCGTACAGCCGGCGCAGCCGCGGGCGCAGCGGGTGCGGGGAGTCCTTCGGGTCCAGGCCGTTGCGCACGGTCCAGCGCCAGTCGGCCAGGCTCGGGTCCTGGGTGCCCATCAGCCGCACGCCGCGCCGGTAGGTGCTGCCCGCGCTGCCGGCGCCGGCCACGTACCGGGCGGTGATCAGGGCGGCCACGCCCAGCAGCAGCGTGGTGGCGGCCAGGCCCTGCAGGCCGCCCACCAGGGCGCCCAGCACCAGCGCGATCGGGACCAGTTGGCCGAGCACGGTGAGGGTGTGCCGGCTGGAGCCGATGATCGGGCCGCCCGGCTTGGTGGTGGGGTGCCCGTCGGCGTCCCGGTCGGGCTCCCGGGCGGCGGCCAGGGTGCGGGTGGCCCGGGAGACGGCGTGCTCCTGGCGGCTCTCGTGCAGGATGTTGTCGTAGCGCTCGCCGCGCGGGGCACGGGCCATCAGGGGGTCACCTTCGCGGACGCGGCCGGCGGAGCGGCCTGCTGCTGGGTCTCGGGTGCTGCCGTCGCCGCGGTCTCGGGGGTGGTCTCGGCGCCTGTCTCGGCGGCTGCTGCGTCGAGTTGGGCGTCGAGTTGGGTGGCGATGGTGTCCAGGGCGGTTCTGGCGTGGTGCAGGTGGGTGTGGTCCATGGGGTGTTGGGAGTAGCGGGCTTCGCGGAAGAGGTCGGTGAGGGTGGTGGCGGCGGGGCCGTGCAGGGTGCCGGTGGTGGTGGCTCGGTGGAGGAGGTCGGTGGGGCTGTCGGCGATCCGGCGTTCGATGCCGGAGGCGGCGAGGGAGTCCTCCATGGCCAGGTAGCAGGCGATGACGGCGGTGCGGGCGTCGTGGGCGTTGAGCAGGGCGCGGCGGGCGGAGGCGATGGCTCGGGCCAGTTCGCGTTCGTCGGTGCGTGTCCGTGTCGTGGCGCCGTGCGGCAGGCGGGGCTTCGGCAGCCGGCGCAGCAGCCGCCAGACCGCCACCACGGCGGCCAGTACGGCGAGCACCACGGCGATCTTGACGCCCAGGGCCAGGAGGCTCAGCAGGTTGTGGTGACGGGCGTTGCCCGGGTGGACCAGTGGCAGCGGCCGCGAGGAGACGATGTGCGGCGGAGTCGGCAGGATCAGCGAGCCGTCCGGCGTCGGCGTGTGGTTGGCGCCGCGGTAGACGAACAGCAGCACCGCCGGCAGGGCGATCGCCACCAGCGGCAGCAGCCGCAGGGCGGCCGTCCGCAGCCGATCGGCGCGCGGCGGCAGGTCGTAGAGGTCGCGGACCTGTCCCCGGTAGTAGCGCAGGGTCCGTTCGAGCAGCACCAGCCAGCCCAGGCCCAGCAGGAGCACCAGGCCGAACTCGTCGCTGAGCGGCGCGCCGCCGCCGCTCAGCAGGTTGCTGTCCGGGCGCAGTTCCAGTGCGGCGAAGGCCAGGCCGGCCACCGCGCCGAGGGCCAGGGCCCGGCGCAGTTTGGTGGTGCGGGCCGACTCGTCGGTGTCGGGCCGCTGGGGTCCGGGCTGGTCCGGCCGGCCGGGGCCGCCCTGTGGTGTCATCGGGTCGTTCTTCCTGTTCGGGCCTGACCGCTGTCCGGTGCCGGTCCGGCGGTGCCCTGTCGCTCGTCCTGGGCGGCTGCTGCGTCGAGTTGGGCGTCGAGTTGGGTGGCGATGGTGTCCAGGGCGGTTCTGGCGTGGTGCAGGTGGGTGTGGTCCATGGGGTGTTGGGAGTAGCGGGCTTCGCGGAAGAGGTCGGTGAGGGTGGTGGCGGCGGGGCCGTGCAGGGTGCCGGTGGTGGTGGCTCGGTGGAGGAGGTCGGTGGGGCTGTCGGCGATCCGGCGTTCGATGCCGGAGGCGGCGAGGGAGTCCTCCATGGCCAGGTAGCAGGCGATGACGGCGGTGCGGGCGTCGTGGGCGTTGAGCAGGGCGCGGCGGGCGGAGGCGATGGCTCGGGCCAGTTCGCGTTCGTCGGTGCGTGTCCGTGTCGTGGCGCCGTGCGGCAGGCGGGGCTTCGGCAGCCGGCGCAGCAGCCGCCACACCCGCACCGCGCCCACCGCCAGCAGCAGCGCCAGCAGGACGAGGGCGACCGGCTTCAGGAACCCCAGCGGGTCGGACCCGCCCTCCGCGAGGTGGGGCGGCAGCGGAGCGGTCGGGGCCTCTTCGGGCGGCGAGCTGTGCGTGGGGGTCCAGTGACGCAGCAGGAGCAGCAGTACCGGCAGCCCGACCGCCAGCACGGGCAGCAGCCGCAGGGCGGCGGCGCGCAGACGGTCGGCGCGCGCCGACAGGCGGTCGGCCCGACCGAGCTGTCCCCGGTAGCGGCGCAGGGTCCGTTCGAGCAGCACCAGCCAGCCCAGGGCCAGTAGGAGCAGCGGGAGGAAGGGCCGACTCAGTGGGCCGTCACCGCCGCTCAGCAGGCCGCTGTCCGGGCGCAGTTCCAGTGCGGCGAAGGCCAGGCCGGCCACCGCGCCGACGGCCAGGACCCGGCGCAACTGGGCGGCGCGGGCCGCTTCCTGGGCGCCGGGGCGGCCGGCTCCGGGAAGTGCCACCGGGCCGGGGTCACCCCCTGCGGTCATGCTCTCTCTCCCCCCGTCCGGGTCCGCCCGCTATCCGGTGGCGGCCCGATCGCTGTGCAGCTTGGCACAGTGGTCGAACTATTGTCAGCCCGGGGTGCTCGTAGGGCCGCGCGGGGGTCCTGGCGGCAGTTCGGGAGGGGTTTCCGGCGGCAGTCCGGGCGGACCGGCACCCGGGCCGGGGCCGCGGCACCCGAAGCCCCCGGAGGTGGTTGCCGGCCGTTCCGTCGGCCTGCGGATCCGCCCGCCGGACGGTGCGACCGCCCGATCGAGGGCTCGCCCGACGGCCCGCCCGACCGGCCACTCGGTGGGGCACCCGATGGGTCGGCCCGACGGCGGCCAGCAGGCCGAGCGCCGCGAGCGCCGCGAGGAGGCCGAGCAGCAGCAGCGACGGCACCGCCGCCGCCAGGTCCGCGGACGCGTCCGCGAGGCCGAGGCCGCCGGCCCGCGCGGTCGGTGCCCCCGGCCCCGCCGCGAGCAGCCCGGCCGGCATGGTCGACGCCGCGGTCGACGCCGCGCAGGTCACCGGCGGGTCAGCCGGCCCGGCCGGGCCGGGCGACCGGGTCGAACCGGCGCATCCGGTCCAGCACGGTGCCCGGGGTGGGCAGCGAGAGCTCGTCCACGATCCGTCCGTCGGCCAGGAAGAGCACCCGGTCCGCGTAGCTCGCCGCGACCGGGTCGTGGGTCACCATCACCACGGTCTGGCCCAGTTCGCGCACCGAGTTCTGCAGGAAGCCGAGGATCCCGGCACCGGAGCGGGAGTCGAGGTTGCCGGTCGGCTCGTCGGCGAAGACGATCGCGGGCCGCCCGGCCAGCGCCCTGGCGCAGGCCACCCGCTGCTGCTGGCCGCCGGAGAGCTGGGCCGGGCGGTGCGAGAGCCGGTCGGTGAGGCCCACCGTGGCCACCAGCCGCTCCAGCCACACCGGGTCGACCCTGCGCCCGGCGATGTCCTGCGGCAGCGTGATGTTCTCCAGCGCGGTGAGCGTCGGCAGCAGGTTGAACGCCTGGAAGACGAACCCCAGCCGGTCGCGGCGCAGTTGGGTCAGCTGCCGGTCGGAGAGGCTCGCCAGCTCGGTGTCGCCCAGCTTGACCGAGCCGGAGGTCACCTGGTCCAGGCCCGCCATGCAGTGCATCAGGGTCGACTTGCCGGAGCCGGAGGGGCCCATGATCGCCGTGAACTCCCCGGGTCGGAAGGCCACGCTCACCCGGTCCAGCGCCACCACCCGGTTCGCCCCCGAGCCGTAGACCTTGGACAGCCCGGTCGCGGTGGCGGCGGCGGTTCTGACGGGGGTGAGGGTGAGGGTCATGGCGGCGGGCTCCCGGGGACGGTCGGGCTTCAGGTGCTGTTTCCATCCTGGTGGCCGCCGGGGCGCTTGTTGTCGGCCCGGCGAACGGTTGCCCGAACCCCGGCCGGAGGGGCGGCGGGGGGCGGTCTCCTCCTTCAGGATGACCTGTCCCTGAAATCCCGGGCCGAGTGAAACCGATCGGCCCGCAGGACCCGTCCGAGTAGGCGGTCCTTGAACCCTGTGCGATCCGACCTCCGCGATCGGAGCCCTCCGGGCACGGTGACCGACGCCGACGCCGACGCCGACGCCGACGCCGACGCCGACGCGGGCACGGCGACCGACCCGCGCCGGGCGACCGGGCCTGCTCAGGCGATCGCCACCCCGCGCCCGGTCGCCAGACCCGCCAGCCCGCCGGGCACCGCCCGCACCGCCGCCTCGAACCGCCAGCCACCGCCCGGCGCGGCACGCCGGAACGCGCCCAGCTCCAGCGCGCTGTCCGCGATCCCGCTGGTGCCCCCGGCCCAGCGGTGCAGCTCCAGGGCCGAGTCGCGCTCGGCCACCACCAGCGCCAGCCCGTGCAGGTAGCCCAGCGGCAGCGCGGGACCGGGGTCCTCCTCGGTGGAGAGGGCGAGGACCACCTCCTCGACCTCCGGCGCCAGTCGGTGCAGCGCCAGGTCGAGCACCGCGCCGCGCAGCGCGCCCGGGGCACTCGTCCGCGCCGCGCCCAGCCGGACCGCTCCGCCGGGCTCGGCGGGATTGTTGAAGAAGACGAAGTGCTCGTCACTCAGCACCCGGCCGCCGGCGCAGAGGAAGGCGCAGACGTCCAGCTCCGCCGGATCACCGGCCACCGTCCGCGGCTGCCACTCGATCCGCACCCGTACTTCGCCCTGCCCGGAACCTTGCCCGGAACCCTTCTCCGGATCCTGCCCCGGACCTTGCCCCGGACCTTGCCCGCCCCCCGCGGGCCGGGCGGCCGGTGCCGCGGCCGGCGCGCCCAGCCGCCCGCGCAGCCCCTGCTCGGCCAGCAGCTCCACCAGTTCGGGCCCGTTCACCAGCGACAGCGGCTTGTTGCGGATGTAGTCGTAGGAGCCGCGCCCGAAGTGCGCCGTGGTCACCAGGATGCCCTTGATCGCCCCGTGGTGGCGCACCGTGCTGTCCAGGTCCCGCACGGCGGTGGGGGAGACGGTCGAGCGGTAGCGCTTGGCCTGGATGACGATCTTCCCGCCGGTCACCGGGTCGGGGTCGACCGCGACCACGTCGACGCCCTGGTCGCCGCTGCGCGCCGTCGTCTGCACCTGGTAGCCGCGGGCCCGGAAGAGCTGCGCGATCAGCTCCTCGAAGGCGATCGGGTCCATCGTGTAGAGGTCCGGATCCTCCTCGCCGCCCTGCCCGGTCACCCGGGCGCCCACCTCGTGCGGCAGCCGCTCGGCCCGCACCTCGGCCAGCCGCTCGGGCCGGGTGGAGACGCGGCCGCCCAGGCCCTCCAGGCACTCCACGGGCGCCACCCGGTCCAGTGCGATCGCCGCGAACGCGCTCCGCGCGGCCGTCACCGCCACCAGCACCCGCCCGCTCTCCCGCCCGGTCGCCGGATCCACGCCCTGCACCGTGCCGTTGAGCGCGACCGAGTCGAGCAGGCCGTTCGGGTCGGCCCGGAACAGCTCGTCCAGCACCCGCAGCGCGCTGAGCGCCAGCACCTCGCGGTAGATCCGCTTGCGCTCGGCGGCGGCCCGGGCGACCGGGACCTGCCGGTCGTCCGCCTTCACGTACCGCACCCGGCTGTGCTCGGGCACCACCTCGAACCCGGGCAGCTCCCGGTCGACCACCAGTTGACGGTCCGCCGCGTCCCAGGCGAGTGCCAGCCGGTGCGGAAACTCCGCGGGCCAGCCGGCGGAGCTGTGCAGCGCCGCGCCGAAGTACTCGCGCACCGCCTCGTCCTCGGCCCGGCCCAGCCGCTCGGCCAACTCCCTTGCCTGCGAGATCCGTTCGTCGTCCTGGCGGCGGTGCTGCGCGGCCCAGTCCTGGTAGCCGCGCCGGTACTCGGCCAGTTGGCGCAGCCGCTCCTGCTCGGCGGCCCGCGCCTGCTGCCAGTCGCGCTCGTACTGCGCCTGCGCCTGGGCCTGCTGTTCCTCGTACCGGCGCCGCTGCAGCAGCCCGGCCGGCGGCGGCACCTGGTAGCGACCCGGGTCCGGCATCGGCACCGGTACGCCGAGCCGGCCCGGGTTGAAGGGGGCCGGCGGCTCGGCGGGGGCCAGCAGCGGGGCCAGGCTGAACGCCGGCCGGCCCAGGCCCACCCGGAGCAGCCCCGCCAGCTCGGTCACCCGCTCGGTCAGGCCCGCGCTCAGCTCGGCGGCCTCGGCCTCCCGGCCCTGCTGGTAGGCCCGCAGCGCCGCCTGCTCCCCGCGCGCCGCCGCCCGCTGGGCCGCCCGCCGCTCCTGCTCCGCCTGCCGCTGTGCCGCCGCCTGGGCCCGCCGCTGCGCCTCCTGGCGCCGCTGCTCCTGCCGCTGCGCCTCGGCCCAGAGGGCCAGCACCCCGCCCGCTCGCCTTGCCACGTCCACCCCTTCACCTGCCGCTGTCCCGCGCGGGGACAACTTTAGTGAGCCGGGGTGACCGCCCGCTGCTCGCCCGGTCCGGCTGCCGCTCGCCGCTGCTCGCCCGGTCCGGCTGCCGCTCGCCGCGGTCCGCCCGGTCCGGCTACCGCCCGCCGCGCAGGAACTCCCGGTTCAGCGTGCCGATCGCATCCAGGCCGATCCCCTTGGGGCAGGCGGTCGCGCACTCGCCGGTGTTGGTGCAGCCACCGAAGCCCTCGGCGTCCATCGCGCCCACCATCGCCCGCACCCGGCCGCGCCGCTCCGGCGCGCCCTGCGGCAGCACGTTGAGGTGCACCACCTTGGCGGAGGTGAAGAGCATCGCCGAGCCGTTGGGGCAGGCCGCCACGCAGGCGCCGCAGCCGATGCACTCGGCGTGCTCGAAGGCCAGGTCGGCGGCCTCCTTGGGGACCGGGGTGGCGTGCGCCTCGGGGGCGCTGCCGGTGGGCGCGGTGATGTAGCCGCCGGAGCCGATGATCCGGTCGAAGGCCGAGCGGTCCACCACCAGGTCCTTGACCACCGGGAAGGCGGCCGAGCGCCACGGCTCGACGTCGATCACGTCGCCGTCGCTGAAGTGGCGCATGTGCAGCTGGCAGGTGGTGGTCCGCTCCGGGCCGTGCGCCCGGCCGTTGATCACCATGCCGCAGGCGCCGCAGATGCCCTCCCGGCAGTCGTGGTCGAAGGCCACCGGCTGCTCGCCGCGCAGGATCAGTTCCTCGTTGAGCGTGTCCAGCATCTCCAGGAAGGACATGTCCGGGCTGATGCCCGACACCTGATAGGTCGTCAGTTCGCCGGTGGCGTCCGGACCGGCCTGCCGCCAGATGCGCAGGGTGAGGTTCAACAGGTTCACGCGTAACTCCGCTGGGTGGGGTGGACCTCGGTGAAGGTGAGCTGCTCGCGGTGCAGGACCGGAGCGCCGCCGGTGAACTCCCAGGCGGCCACGTAGTCGAACTCCTCGTCCTTGCGGGCCGCTTCGCCGCCCGGAGTCTGGCTCTCGGTGCGGAAGTGGCCGCCGCAGGACTCGGTGCGGTGCAGCGCGTCCAGGCACATCAGCTCGGCCAGCTCGAAGTAGTCGACCAGCCGGTTGGCCTTCTCCAGCGTCTGGTTGAACTCCTCGCCGCTGCCCGGCACCGCCAGCCGCTGCCAGAACTCCTCGCGCAGCTCGGGGATCCTGGCCAGCGCCCGGCGCAGCCCCGCCTCGTCGCGGGCCATCCCGCACTCGTCCCAGAGCAGTTCGCCCAGCTCGCGGTGGAAGGACTCGGGCGTGCGGTCGCCGGCCACGGCCAGCAGCCGCTTCAGCCGGTCCGCCACCTCGGCGGTGACCGTGGTGATCTCGGGGTGGTCTGGCGGCACCGGCTCGGTCGGGGCCTGGGCCAGGTAGTCGGCCAGCGTGGCCGGCAGCACGAAGTAGCCGTCGGCCAGGCCCTGCATCAGCGCGCTGGCGCCCAGGCGGTTGGCGCCGTGGTCGGAGAAGTTGGCCTCGCCGATCGCGAACAGGCCCGGCACGGTGGTCTGCAGGTCGTAGTCGACCCAGAGCCCGCCCATCGTGTAGTGGATCGCGGGGTAGATCCGCATCGGCACCCGGTACGGGTCCTCCGCGGTGATCCGCTGGTACATCTCGAACAGGTTGCCGTACCTGGCCTCGACGGCCGCGCGGCCCAGCCGGGCGATCGCGTCCGCGAAGTCCAGGTAGACGCCCTGCCCGCCGGGACCGACCCCGCGGCCCTCGTCGCAGACGTTCTTCGCGGCCCGGGAGGCGATGTCGCGCGGCACCAGGTTGCCGAAGGCCGGGTAGATCCGCTCCAGGTAGTAGTCCCGCTCGTCCTCGGGGATCAGCTCCGGCGGGCGGCTGTCGCCGACGCTCTTGGGCACCCAGATCCGTCCGTCGTTGCGCAGCGACTCGCTCATCAGGGTCAGCTTGGACTGGTGGTCGCCCGAGCGCGGGATGCAGGTCGGGTGGATCTGCGTGAAGCACGGGTTCGCGAAGTACGCGCCGCGCCGGTGCGCGCGCCAGATCGCGGTCGCGTTGGAGTTCTTGGCGTTGGTCGAGAGGTGGAAGACGTTGCCGTACCCGCCGCTGGCCAGCACCACCGCGTCCGCCAGGTGCGTGCTGATCGCCCCGGTCACCAGGTCGCGGGCCACGATGCCGCGGGCCCGCCCGTCGATCACCAGCAGGTCCAGCATCTCGGTGCGGGCGTGCATCTCCACGTTCCCGGCCGCGATCTGCCGCGACAGCGCCTGGTAGGCGCCGAGCAGCAGCTGCTGCCCGGTCTGGCCGCGGGCGTAGAAGGTGCGCGAGACCTGGACGCCGCCGAACGAGCGGGTGTCCAGCAGCCCGCCGTACTCGCGGGCGAACGGCACCCCCTGCGCCACGCACTGGTCGATGATCTCCACCGAGACCTGGGCCAGCCGGTGGACGTTGGACTCCCGGGCCCGGAAGTCGCCGCCCTTGACGGTGTCGTAGAAGAGCCGGCGGACCGAGTCGCCGTCGTTGCGGTAGTTCTTGGCGGCGTTGATCCCGCCCTGGGCGGCGATCGAGTGCGCGCGCCGGGGCGAGTCCTGGAAGCAGAACTGGACCACGTGGTAGCCCGCCTCGGCCAGCGTGGCGCCGGCCGCCCCGCCCGCCAGGCCGGTGCCCACCACGATCACCTTCCGCCCGCGCCGGTTGGCCGGGTTGACCAGCTTCGCCTCGAAGCGGCGGCGGTCCCACCGCTCGGCGATCGGCCCGTCGGGAGCCTTGGTGTCGGCGAGAGGCTCGCCCACGGTGTGGTCGCCCACGGTGTGGTCGGCACGGTCGGCATAGGGCTGCGCGGTCATCGCACGACTCCCGTCATCACGGCGATCGGAACGGAGAGGAAGCCGGCGGTGAGCACCAGCGCCAGCAGGTTCGCGGTGAGCTTCAGCGCCTTGTCCCGGCGCGCGCTGTTCACGCCCAGGGTCTGCGCGGCGCTCCAGAAGCCGTGCCGCACGTGCAGGCCGAGCGCCAGCATCGCCACGCAGTAGATCCCGCCGTCGTACCAGGTGTGGAAGGCACCCACGATGTTCTGGTACGGGTGCCCGGGATCGGCCACCGGGTTCACCGTCAGCGTGGTCAGGTCGAGGATGTGCCAGACGATGAAGAGCGCCAGGATCACCCCGCCCCAGCGCATGGTCCGGGTGGCGTAGGTCTGCCGGGGCCGGGTGTGCCGGTAGCCGGTGGGCCGGGCGGCCAGGTCGCGGCGGCTCAGCTGGTAGGCGGCGACCCCGTGCACCACCACGGCGGCCACCAGGGCGACCCGGGCGATCCAGAGGAACCACGCGTGGCCCAGGAAGGGCTGGCCGATCGTGCGCAGCCAGGCGGCGTAGCCGTTCAGCTCGCCGGCACCGAAGAAGATCTTCAGGTTCCCGATCATGTGCAGGACCAGGTAGCCCAGCATCGCCAGGCCGCTGACCGCCATCGCGGCCTTCTTGCCGACCGTCGAACCCCAGAGCGCTGCGAGGGGTCCTGAGGCCGATGGTCGCCGCGCTGCCCCGCGCGGCCGTGTTCCCGTTGTCACTGCCATGCGGAGAACGGTAGGAAGTCGACCGGTGATCCGTCCAACATATTTTGCGGCTCATCATGAGAGGCAGTGCCTATGGAAGTGCCTATGCTGGGGGTATGCAGCTGCAGCAGCTCCGCTACTTCGTCGCAGTCGCCGACCTGCGGCACTTCACCCGCGCCGCTGACCACGAGCATGTCGCCCAGCCTTCGCTCTCCCAGCAGATCCGCTCGCTGGAGCGGGAGTTGGGCGCGGAGCTGTTCCACCGCACGCGCGGCAACATCGCCCTCACCGACGCCGGCCAGGCGCTGCTCCCGCTGGCCCGGCGGATGCTGGCCGACGCCGAGAGCGCCCGGCTCGCGGTCCAGGAGACGGTGCAGCTGCGGCGCGGCCGGGTCCGGCTCGGCGCCCCGCCGAGCCTCTGCGCCAGCCTGGTCCCCGACGTGCTGCGCGCCTACCGAACCCGCCACCCGGGCGTCGAGCTGCTGGTCGGCGAGGACGGCTCGCGCGATCTGGTCCGCACCCTGGTGGCCGGTGAACTCGACCTCGCGCTGATCATCACACCGCAGGCGGGTCCGGCTCCTGGCCTGGCGGTCACCGAACTGCTCTACGAGGACCTGGTGCTGGTCTCGGCCCCCGCCGCATCTCCGGCCGCATCCCCTGCCGCCGCCCTCGTCGCCGGGGGAGGCCCGGCCCGGATCGAGGATCTGCGCGGGCAGCCCCTGGTGATGTTCCGCGAGGGATACGACCTGCGCGAGACCACCCTCGCGGCCTGCCGGGCGGCCGGCTTCGAGCCCGAATTCGCGGTGGCCGGCGGCGAGATGGACGCGGTGCTCGGCTTCGTCCGGGCCGGTCTGGGCCCCGCGGTGCTGCCCGGCATGGTGGCCGCCCGCAGCGGACTGGCCGTCACCCCGTTCGCGGCCCCGGGCATCGGCCGGGTGATCGCGCTGGCCCGCGGCGCCGAACTACCGCTCAGCCGGGCGGCCGCCGCGCTGCACGAGGTGCTGCTCGACCACCTCGCCGAGGCCGGCCGGGTCGGCGCGCTGCCCCCGGGCACCCGGCTGCTGACGGGCGGCTGACCGGCGCCTGACGGGCGGCCGACGCGTGGATGGCGAAGGGGCGGCGGAACGGTGCGGGGCCTGCCTGACGGACCGTCAGACACTCGGCGACTGGTCGTCCCGGGGGAAAGACGCGGCACGGGCGCGATCGAAGGGGTCGGGTGCGTGCAAGCCTCGAACGCCCACCCGTATCCTGGCCTACCAGCACGGACGCCGGTTCGCGGGAGCTGCTCCACCCGCTCCGGCCGCCGTCCTCAACGCCCCGCCTGCCGCAGTCTTCCCCGACAGTCTGCCCCGCACTCGAACCGGACGGTTCTCAATGACAGTACTTCCCGTGCAGAACGCCGATGTACCGCCGCAGGACCGCTCGGCCGGTCCTGTCGCCGACCGTGCGACCGCCCTCCGCGAGGACCTGCTCCGGTACGCCGAGCAGGGCGGCTTCACGCTGGCCGCCGACACCCACGCCTGGTACGCCGCCGTCGACACCGTGACCGGACCCGAGGAGGCCAGGGCCGCCTCCACCGTCCTCGCCGAGGTGCGCGGCTGCGACCAGGACGTGCTCCGCGAGGCCGCCGCGCTGCTGGCCGCCGAGGCCGCGC
Organism: Kitasatospora sp. NBC_01287; assembly: GCF_026340565.1. Taxonomy (NCBI): domain Bacteria; kingdom Bacillati; phylum Actinomycetota; class Actinomycetes; order Kitasatosporales; family Streptomycetaceae; genus Kitasatospora; species Kitasatospora sp. NBC_01287. The sequence goes on along the minus strand of NZ_JAPEPB010000001.1, from coordinate 1,976,185 downwards.
TGCGCGAGCCGGCCACCCTGGCCGAGGTGCTGACCTTGGTCGCCCTGCTCCGCCGGGTCCAGGAGACCGCCGTCACGCTGCGCTCGGGCGCCTACGAGGCGGACCTGGACGCGCTGGCGGCGGCCACCGCGAACGGCAGCTGGCGCAAGGAGCGCGGGCTGCGGATCTCCTGGGGCCAGCGCCGCAAGCTTCGCGCGGAGGCCAAGCGGCTCGCGGTCGCCGACCGCCCGCGCCGCGACGCGCTGCACGCGGCGCTGATCGCGGCCGCCACCGAGCGCACCGAGTGGCAGTCGCTCTCCCCGACCCCCGGGAGCACCGCCCGTCCGGTCGACGCCGAGCTGCTGGAGAGCACCGGGCTGGCCGCCGACACCCTGGCCGGCGCGGTCCGCGGGCTCGGGCGGCTGCTGGCGGACCGGGAGCTGACCGAGCTGCCGTTCGCCGAGCTGGCCGAGCTGGTGGACGCCCTGGCCGCCGACGAGGGCACCCTCTTCCGCCTCCCCGAGCTGCGCACCCTGCGCGCCGCCCTGGCGGACGGCGGTCTCACCGAGCTGCTGACCGAGCTGGCCGAGGCCCGTGCGGACCGCGCGGCGGCCCAGGACGCCTATGCGCGCTGGGCGGGCGAGGACGGGCAGCCCGCGACCGAGGAGCCGGCCCAGCCCGGCCCCGCCGTGGTCGAGGTGCCGGCCCAGGCCGCCGCCGAGCCGGTGATCGAGGCCGCCGAGGCCGTCGAGATCGTCGAGGCGGTGCTCCCCGCGCAGGCCGTGGCTGAGCCCGAGCTCCGGACCGAGCCGGTTGTCGAGGCCGAGCCCATCGCCGAGGTCGAGCCGGTGGCTGAGGTCGAGCCCGTGGTCGAGGCTGAGGTCGAGCCGGTGGCTGAGGTCGAGACCGAGCCCATCGCCGAGGTCGAGCCGGTGGCTGAGGTCGAGCCCGAGGCTGAGGCTGAGGCTGAGGTCGAGCCGGTGGCTGAGGTCGAGCCCGTGGTCGAGGCTGAGGTCGAGCCGGTGGCTGAGGTCGAGCCCGTGGTCGAGGCTGAGGTCGAGCCGGTGGCTGAGGTCGAGCCCGTGGTCGAGGCTGAGGTCGAGCCGGTGGCTGAGGTCGAGCCCGTGGTCGAGGCTGAGGTCGAGCCGGTGGCTGAGGTCGAGCCCGTGGTCGAGGCTGAGGTCGAGCCGGTGGCTGAGGTCGAGCCCGAGGCCGCTGCGGACCCCGAGCCCGCCCCCGCCGAGGAGCCCCTCGCCGAGGAGCCCCCCGCCGTGACCAAGCGCCCGCGCCGCCCCAAGCGGCCCGAGCTGGCTCCCGGCCGCCCGATCACCGCCTACTCGGCCGAGGAACTGCTCGCCCTGGTCCGCTGGATCGACACGGACTTCGTCACCCGCACCGACGACGAGCTGCTCCGCGCCGCCATGAAGGAGCTGGGCTTCGCCCGCCTCGGTCCGCGGATCAAGGAGGCGCTGGCCGCCGCCGTCAGCGCCGCCCGTCCCGCCGAGTAGCCCAGTCACACATGGAGCCACCGGGGCCCGGTCCGAGCGCGTCACTCGCTCGGACCGGGCCCCGGTCGTACTGCTGCCCTCGGGCGGTCAGTCCGCCGGCCGGCTGGTCAGCAACTGCGCAGCTCCGGCGTCTGGTTGAGCAGCTGCGCCCGCATCGACACGAAGCGCTGGTAGTCCGCGCCCTGCTCCGCGCCGACCGGGAAGACCGCCACCCGGTGGCAGTTCATGAACGCCAGCCGCACTCCGAAGTGCCGCTCCAGGCTGCCCCGGATCGAGTCGCTCGCCATCGCGCGCAGCAGCTGACCGCGCTCGGCGTCCGACGGGGGCTCCTCGTGGTTGTCCGCGAACGGGCCGCCGTCGGAGGCCAGTTCGCCGGTGAGCCGCTCGACCATCCGGTAGGCGAAGGGCAGCGAGTCGCGGACGGTGGCGACGAAGTCGGCTTCGGCCACCTCCCCGGCCTCGGCCTGGGCGAGCAGTTCGGGGGAGACGGTGAGGGACATGGCGGTGCGCTCCGGTCGTTCGTCCAGCACTAAAGGAAATGAAATCCATTTCCACTTATGGTCCTGATCGTGGCCCACGCCCTGACGCCCTGTCAACCGACATGCCGACGTGCCGACGTGCCGAAGAGCCGCCGGGGGCGGCCGACCCGAGGCCGGCCGCCCCCGGCGGCTCCTGCTGCGCACTCCTGCTGTGCGCTCCTGCTGCGCGCTCCTGTCGTGTGCTCTGGCTACTGCAGCGGCACCGACGGCAGCGAGCTCGGCGGCGTCCCCTGCAGTGCGCCGCTCATCGAGTCCCGCCAGATCGGCCCGGCCAGCGTCCCGCCGAAGGCCTGGTCGACGTAGTGGCCGCCGATCCGCTGGCCGTCCAGCGAGGTGGTGCCGTTGTCGTCGCTCACCACGGTGGCCCCGGAGAGCTCGGGGGTGTAGCCGACGAACCAGACCTGGTTGCCGTCGTTGGTGGTACCGGTCTTGCCCGCGCTGTCCCGGTCGGTCAGGCCGGCCGGCGCGCCGGTGCCGTCCTGCACCACGCCCTTGAGCATGGTGCTCACCGTGTCCGCGGTGGTGCTCGACATCACCTGGCCGCACTGGCCCTGCGGCACGTTCAGGGCCTTGCCGTCGGCGTTGGTCACGCTGGTGATCGCGGTCGGCGAGCAGTAGGTGCCGTGCGCGGCGAAGGTGGCGTAGACGCCGGCCATCTCCAGCGGGGTCAGGTCGTTGGAGCCCAGTGCCATCGACGGCACCACCTGCAGCTTCTCGCCGCCCGCCTGCTGCGTGATGCCCATCTTGTTGGCCATCTGGGCCACGTTGCACAGCCCGGTGTCCGCCTCCAGCGAGGCGAAGTAGGTGTTCACCGACTCCGCCATGGCCGGGGCCATGGTGAACGGGCCGACCAGCGAGGTGCTGTCGTTGTGCACGATGCTGGTGCTGAGGGACTTGTACTTGTAGCCGGTGCAGTCCGTCATGGCCGGCCACGGCATGCTGTACGGCGAGTCGTAGGACTGCGAGGGCATGATCCCGTTCTCCAGCGCCGCCGCCGCCACGATCGGCTTGAAGGTCGAGCCGGTCGGGAAGCCCAGGCCGCCGCCCATCGACTTGCCGACGTTCAGGTTGATCTGGGTCTGGTTGGCGTTGACGCCGTACGGGCGACTCTGCCCCATCGCGATGATCTTCCCGGTGCCGGGCTGCACCTCGGTCGTCGCGGTCGCCGCCTTGTCGGTGGCGTAGACGTGGCTGGTCACCGAGGTCTGCAGGGCGGCTTGCGCCTTGGGGTCGAGCGTGGTGTGGATCTGCAGGCCGCCGCGCTGCCAGAGCGCCTCCCGGGCCGCCGAGCTGGAGCCGAACGCCGGGTCGCCGAGCACCTGGTTCTTCACGTAGTCGCAGAAGAAGCCTTCACCCTGCTGCGCCGTGATGCACCCCTGCTGCGGCTTGCTGACGTTCAGCGTCACCGGGGAGTTGATCGCGTCGTCGGCCTGGGCCTGGCTGATCGTGCCGTACTGCGCCATCTTCCGCAGCACGGTGTCCCGCCGGTCCTTGGCGGCCTTCGGGTTGGCCACCGGGTCGTAGCCGGTGGGCGACTGCACCAGGCCGGCCAGCAGCGCGGCCTGCGGCAGTGTGAGGTCCTTGGCGTGGACGCTGAAGTACCGCTCGGCGGCCGCCTCGACGCCGTAGGCCTGCTCGCCGAAGAAGGTGATGTTGAGGTAGTTGGTCAGGATCTGGTCCTTGGTCAAGGTCTGCTCGACCTTGATCGCGTACTTCATCTCCTTGACCTTGCGGCCCACGGTCTGCGCCTGGGCCGCCTGCACGGCGGCCGAGTCGTCCCCGGCCTCCTCGACGAAGACGTTCTTCACGTACTGCTGGGTGAGCGTGGAGGCACCCTGGGTGCCCCCGCCCGAGGCGTTGCTGCCCAGGGCCCGCAGCACGCCCTTCACGTCGATCGCGCCGTGCTCGTAGAAGCGGTTGTCCTCGATGTCCACCAGCGCCGACTTCACCAGCGGGGATATCTGGTCGCTGGGGACCACCGTGCGGTCCCGGTCGTAGACGGTGGCGATCACGCCGCCGCTGGCGTCGTAGATCGTGGAGGCCTGCGAGAGCGGGGGCGTGGTGAAGTCGTCGGGCAGGCTGTTGAAGTCGCCGACGGCACTCTTCGCGCCCAGTCCGAGCCCACCGACGGCGGGCAGCGCCAGCCCCGCGGTGAGCGCGCCGGCCACCACGCTGACACTCAGGAACGTGGCGGTGAGCTTGGTTTTGTGGACGAACGAGCCCGAGTTCGACGAAGACATGGATCAAACCCTAGGCACAAAAGATGAGTAAAACGGACCAATCGGCGCGCGGCAGATGTCACAAGCCTGCGACAATATGCCCCAAATGATCATCAAGCGGCTGATCATGGGAGCGGAGGTGTTGACATGACCGCCGTCGGCCCGCTCGCCGCCGCCGCTTCGCCGCTCGCCGCCGTCCCGCTGCCCGCCGTGCAGTTGGCGGCCACCCCTGAGCTCCCGGGGCCGCTCGCCGCGCTGGCCCCCTTCCTCACCCAGTACGGGTACCTGGCCGTGGGCCTGCTGGTGCTGCTGGACAACGCCGCGCTGCCGGTCCCCGGGCAGACCGTGCTGATCCTGGCCGCCGTCTACGCCGGGGCCGGGCAGCTCGACCTGGCGGCGGTGATCACGGTCGCGGTGCTCGCGGCGGTGGCGGGCGACTGCCTGGGCTATCTGCTGGGCCGCTACGGCGGGCGGGCCCTGGTGCACCGCTACGGCCGCTACGTCGGGCTCACCGGCCCCCGGCTGGTCAAGGCCGAGGACTTCTTCGCGCGCAACGGCGGCCGGGTGATCCTGGTGGCCCGCTTCATCGACGGGCTGCGCCAGACCAACGGCATCATCGCCGGCACCACCGGGATGCCCTGGCGCCGCTTCATGGTCTGGAACACCGCCGGCGCGCTGCTCTGGGTCGGTGCCTGGAGCACCGCCGGCTACCTGGCCGGCAGCGACATCGACCAGGTCTACCGGACCGCGCTGCGCTACCAGCTCTACCTGCTGCTGGCCCTGGCGCTGCTGCTGGTGGCCCTCGGCGTCCGGCACCTGCTGCGCCGGCACGAACGCCGACGCCGCCACTGACGGGGTGGGACAGGGCGGCGTCGGCGGGGGCCGGGCGGGTCAGGGGAGCACGCGCTCGACGGCGGCGGCGCCGTCCCGCTCCAGTGACCGGCGGGCCTTCTCGATCAGCGCCGGGGTCGGGTCCTGACCGGAGGCCATCACCAGGTCGATCGGGTCGACGGGGTGCTCGGCGCCGGTGTGCAGCAGGTGGTCGGGAGTGGGCGACTCACTGTCGGTGGGCTCGGACATGGGAGGCCTCCGTGGATCGGGGCGTGTTCGGCCGGATGGCCCTGCTCCCACGAGTGTGGAGCCGAAGCGCCCGCCCGCGCACCTCCGGCGCGCGGGAGTCCGCGATGACGGCGGATTTTTCTCCGGCCCGCGTGGCCCACCTGGCCCGCCCCGCGTGGCCCGCCTGGCCCGCCCCGCCGCGGTGCGCGCGAACTGGGCGGCCGGTTCGCCCCCTTGGCCCCCTCGGGGGCGCCCCGGGGCCGGGGCGTGCATAGTCTGCGGTCATGACCAGCCACGATGTGACGTCCCGGGTCGGGGCGCGTTCCCGGGAGCAGGTTGAGAGCGCGCTCGCGCGCCTGGAGTACATCGGCGACACCCCTTTCGAGCACTCGCATGCTCGGGACGGTGCGCTGGACGGCTACCGGTGGGCGCTCGGTACCAGCCGACTCGCCCCCATCACCGCCAGTGTCGCCAGCGGACCCGAGGGGCCCTGCCCGGCCCAGCTCGGTGCCGAACAGCAGGCCGCCCAGGTGCGCCACCTGGACCTGCGGCTGCCCGACGAGGTGCGCGAGCACGCCCGCGGCGCGCACGACGCCATCGCCTGGATCTCCGGGCGCAGCGACGTCCAGCCGTAGCGCCCCGGCGCAGGGCCCCGGGCCGGGCCGCCGCCGCGCGCCGGGACGGGCCCGGCCGGCCTACCCCAGGTGGCGCCGCAGGAACTCCAGCTGGTGCTCCAGCAACTGCGGGAAGACCGGGGAGGCCGAGCCCGCGTGCGTCACCCCGCTGAGCGGGAGCACCTCGTGCGGGCGGCCGGCGGCGAGCAGCGCGCTGGAGAAGCGCAGGGTGTTGGCCGCGAAGACGTTGTCGTCGGCCAGCCCGTGGATGAGCAGCAGCGGACGGCTCAGCCGCGCCGCCCAGGTCAGCGGGGAGCAGGCCGCGTAGTGCTCGGGGTGCTCCTCGGGGGTACCGAGGTAGCGCTCGCGCCAGTGGGTGTCGTACAGGCCCATGTCGGTGACCGGGGCGCCGACGACGGCGGCGTGGAAGACCTCCGGCCGCTTCAGCACGGCCATCGCGGCCAGGCCGCCGCTGAAGGACCAGCCGCGGATCCCGACCCGGCCCAGGTCCAGCTCCGGGTGGCGCGCGGCGACCTCGTGCAGCGCGGTGACCTGGTCCTCCAGTACCGGGCCGAACGCGTCGCCGTGGACCTCCCGCTCCCAGCGCGGCCCGCGCCCGCGCACCCCCGAGCCGTCGGTGACCAGCACCGCGAAGCCCTGCTCGGCGAACCACTGGGAGATCAGCGCGTGCGCCGACTGCTGGGCGAGCACCTTCTGGAAGCCGGGCCCGGCGTACGGGTCGAGCAGCACCGGCAGCGCCGGGTCGCCCGGGCGGTGCCAGGACGGCAGGAAGAGCACGGTGCGCAGCTCGCGCTCGCCCACGGCGGCGAACTCGGCACGCAGGGCCAGCAGCGGCTCCTCCACCCCGGAGGCGACCGGCACCGCCGCCCGGCCCGGGCGCAGCACGGTGCTCCGCGAGCCGGCGTGCCCCAGGGTGCGGGCGGTGTGCACCAGGGTGCCGGCCCGCAGGACCCCGTGGTGGACCCCGGGCTCGGCGCTGAGCGGGCGGGCGCCGTGCTCGGGGTGGTAGGACCACAGCTGGATCTCGACGGGATCCGGCGAGGCGGTGAAGAGCACCGCCTCGCCGTCGGTGCCCAGCACGGCGCGCAGCTCGACGCCGGGCTCGGTGACCGGGGTGCCGGCCACGGTCAGCCGCCGGGTGTCGCCCTCGTCGACGGAGCCGAGCAGCGCTCCGCCCGCCGTCCGCGCGGGCAGGCCGGGCAGCAGGTGCACCCAGTGGTCGTCGCGCTGCTCGGCCAGCACGGTGGTGGACCCGTCGGCGAGGTCGATCGCCAGGACCTGGACGGTGCGCTGGTCGCGGCTCTGCACGCTCGCGAGCGGGCCGTGCGCGTCCCACCCCGCGGTGGCCAGGTACTCGAAGGCCCGCCGGTCCCAGCGCACCTCGCGGCGGCTGCCGTCCAGCTCGGTCAGCCAGAGCGTGACCTCGGCGTTGGCGCTGCCGGCCGCGGGGTAGTGCACGGCGCGCGGCGGCTTGGCGGGGTCGGCCGGGTCGGCGAGGTACCAGAGCAGCACGTCGGCGTTGTCCACCCGGGCGACCAGCAGCCGCTCGCCGTCGGGGGCCCACCAGTAGCCGCGGTGGCGGTCCATCGACTCGGCCGCGACGTGCTCGGGCGCGCCGAAGGTGACGGCGGGCCCGTCGGGGGCGGCCAGCGCGTGGTCGCCGGTGCCGTCGGCGTCGATCAGCCGCAGGGTGCCACCGCTGAGGTAGGCGATCCGGCGGCCGGTCGGGTCGGGGCGCGGGTCGACCACCGGTCCCTCGGCGGGCAGCCGGCGCGCGGCCCCGGTGGCGGTGTCCACCGTCCAGAGGCTGCCGGAGAGCGCGAAGACGGCGAGGCTCACGGCCGCGTCGGTGCTGTAGCCGATGATGCCGGCGGCCAGGGTGCGGCTGCGCTCGCGACGGGTCCGCTCCTCCTCGGAGAGCTGCTCGCCCGCGCCGCCCAGCAGTTCGGCGGGATCCACCAGCAGGCGCTCGCGCGCGCTGTCGAGGTCCAGCGCCCACAGGCAGGTGACCGGGTCGTCACCGGTCCTGGTGCGCAGGAAGAAGACCGTGGCGCCGTCGGGGGCGACGGTGAACTGCTCGGCGGCGCCGAGGGTGAAGCCACGGGTCCGGGTCAGCTGGTGGGGCAGCGAGATCGTCGGCATGCTGACACTCTGTCATCCCCCTGGTCCGGGCCGGGTGGCGGGTCCGCCGGGGCGGTCAGCTGTTGGGGTGGTCAGCCGTCGGGGTGGTCACGTGTCAGGTCGGTCAGGTCGGCAGGCCGAGGCCGGCGGCCAGGGTGCCGAGCGCGGCGTTCAGCGCCTGCCGGGCCGCCTCGTCCAGGTCGGCGGTCAGTTCGGCGTCCAGCTCCTGGGCGAGAGTGGTGCAGCGCGCCAGCAGCTCGCGGCCCGGCTCGGTCAGCACCAGCTGCTGGCGGCGCCGGTCGTCCGGGTCGCGCAGTCGGCGTATCGCGCCCAGCGCCTCCAGCCGGTCGGCCACCGTGACCACCAGGCTGGGCGCCACGCCCATCAGCCGGGCCACCTCCAGCTGCGAGGCGGGGCCACCGTCCTGGAGCAGGTGCAGCAGGACGACGTCCTTGAGCTTCAGGCCCAGGGTCTCGACCCGCTCGGTGTAACGGTGACTGGCGATGGTGCCGACGGTGCCGAGCCGGTAGGAGAGCGTCGCGGCGAGCGGGACGGGGGTGGCGGCATTCATGCGGGGAACGGTAGCACGGACAAACCGTTCAGAATGAGAATAATGTGGACGTCATGCTACCCGGGTGCGGGGTGGGCGGCAGGGGCCCGCAGGTGTGCGAGGTGCGCCGGGGAGAGGTGGTGCCGGTGGTGGCCCGGGGCCGGCCGGGCGCCCGTCGGTCGCGTGACACCCCGGTGGCGACCGGGCGGTGACGGGTATTCGCCTTTCCGGTGTCCGGGCGCGGCCAATCTGGTCGTCCGGGGTGCGGCGGCCGCCCGGCAGGGCCAGGCTGGGCACATGGACGGAGTCGAGCGGCCACACAGGGTGACCGAGGCCGAGCCGCCCAGAACCGTGGAGACCTCCCCCTGGAGCTGACCCGATGACCTCGGACCTGACAACCCACCAGCTCACCGCCGCCCGGCCGCCGATCCCGATCGACTACCACCCGATCGACGGCCCCGCCCAGCAGTTGCTGGTCAGCGGTGAGCAGCTGCATGCCGATGCCTGCCTCTACTGCGGCACCGACCAGCAGCAACTGCACACCGCCGGGCACGCCTACACCCACAGCGGCGGCCTCGCCTGGGTGGTCGTCGCCTGTGCCGCCCACCTGGCCCTGGGCCGGGCCGAGGTGCAGGCGGCCCAGGCCGCCCACGCGGCGCACGCCGGCGCCGCCGAGCCGCCGGGGCCGGCGGGCGAGGCGGTGCGCGCGGGCTGACGGTCCGTCGAGGCCGGGACGGGGCCGCTCCGATCAGGAGTGGCCCAGTCCTGCTGCTGTCGGGTCCTGCCGTGGCGGTCGGTCTCAGACATGGGTCTCAGACACGGGGCCCGGACGAGGCTCTCAGACGTGGGTCTCGTACGAAGGTCTCAGACGTGAGTCTCAGACGGGGGTCTCGTACGAAGGTCTCAGACTTGAGTATCAGACGGGGGTGTCAGACACAGGTCTCAGACATGGGTGTCAGACGAGAGTGTCAGACGCGAGCCTCAGACATGGATCTCGGACATAGGTCTCGGACAAGCGTGTCAGGCGGGGGAGCCGAAGTCCTGGGTCCACCAAGGGCCGTTGGGGCCGAGGTGGATGCCGACGCCGATCTCCTTGAAGGCGCAGTTGAGGATGTTGGCGCGGTGGCCGGAGCTGTTCATCCAGCTGTCCATCACCGCCGCCGGGTCGGCCTGGCCCTGGGCGATGTTCTCGCCCCAGCTGCTCCACTGGTAGCCGGCCTTGTCGATCCGCTGCTGCGGGTCCGCACCGTCGGGGTTGGTGTGGTCGAAGAAGTGGCGGGCCGCCATGTCGTCGGACTGCCCCTGGGCGGCCGCCTGGAGCTTGCTGTTGGCCGTGAGCGGCCCGCAGCCGTTCTGCGCGCGCTGGGCGTTGACCAGGTCGAGCACCTGCTGGGCGTAGCCGGCCACGGTGGCCGAGGTGCCGCCGCGCGGTGCGGCGGTGCTGGGCGGCGCCTTGGTCGTCGCCGCCGCGGTCGGGGTCGACGGGGACGGGGAAGGGACGGTGGAGGCAACCGGCCCTTCGGTGCTCGGCGTGGCGCTCGGCGCGGTGCCGGAGGTCGCGCCGACCAGTGGGTAGGTGCCGTGGAAGAGCAGCGAGGCGGGCTCGGCGGCGGAGCTCACCGCTCCCGCGGCGTGCGCGGTGGTGCCCTGCGCGGGCTGCAGCCGCCAGAGCAGGCCGGTGGCGGTCACCGCGGCGAGGGTGCCGATGGCCAGGGTGGCCAGCGCCTTGCGGCCGCGCGGCCGGGTCGCCCGCCGCCGCCCGCCGCCCGGGCGGCGGCGCCCGCCGTGTCCCGGGGTGCGGCGGTGTGCCGTGCTCTCGCCTCGCCCGGTGTCGCTCCGGCCCGAACTGCCCCGGCCCGAACTGCCCCGGCCCGAACTGCTCCGGCCTGGTGTGCCCCGGCCCGCGCCGTTGCCGGCCGCGTTCGCGTCGGCCGTGGGCCGCAGGTGCAGCCGCCGGGGGAGCGGCAGCAGGGCCAGGCCGGCCAGCAGGCCTTCGGCCGGCACCAGGTCGCGGACCTGGCCCTGGCAGGTGGCGCAGCCGCCGGCGTGACGGGCGATCCGCTTGCGCCACAGGGCGGCGGGGGCGCCGTCCCAGTCGGCGGTGAGCGCGGCCAGCTCCGGGCAGGCGGGCCGGGCGGCCAGCGCCCGCACCACGACCCGGGCGGTGTCCAGCCGCTCCTTGACCCGCTGCACCCGCACCGCGGCGTGCTGCGCGCTGAGCTCCAGGGCGGCCGCCAGCTCGGCCCGGCTCACCTCGCCCGCCGCCTCCTGCCACCACAGGGCGAGCAGTTCACGGTCGGCCGGGTCCAGCCAGCGGGTGGCCTCGGCGACCTCGCGCCGCTGCCCGGACAGGCCCAGCCGGGTGATGGTGAGCCCCACGAAGTCGGCCGCCGGGTCGGCCAGTTCCCGTGCCTCGTCAAGGCCGCCGCCCAACTGCGCGGTGCGGGCGCTCTGCTGGTCGCGGTGGCGGTGGCGCACCTGGTTCAGCGCGATCGCCACCAGCCAGGAGCGGAAGGCGCCCGCCTCGCGCAACCCGGGCAGGCCGTCGACCGCCCGCAGCATGGTCTCCTGCACCACGTCATCGGTGTCCGGGTGCCCGTTGAGCGCGCGTCCCACGATGTTGTAGACGAGCGGCAGGTGCCCGGCGATCAGCTCCTGGCGGGCGTGCTCGTCCCCGGTCCGCGCCCGGTCCACCAGGCGCTCCGCCTCGTCGGGGTTCCCGGGTTGCCCCGGACCCGTCGGATTCCCGCCCGCTGCCGTGTCCACCCGTGCCCACCTTCTCCGTCAACCGACCTGTCCACCATGGGAGAGCCGTGCGGGGGCGGCCGATAACGGAAATCTCCGCGCGGATCCTGGTGTATCCCGGTGGATCCCGCCGGACCCCGGTGGAGCGCGCGGGAGCCTGGTGGGCCCCGGCCGTGCCGGGTCGGCCCCGCCGGGATGCCAAGGAACCTAACAGGCGCGGGGCGCCGGCTCGGGCGCCGGGCCGGTCAGCGGCAGTCGCGCCACCAGGCGGGCGCCGTGCGCGGCCGGTTCGGCGGTCAGGGTGCCGCGGTGGTGCTCCGCCAGGTCGCGGGCGATGGCCAGCCCCAGGCCGGTGCCGCCGTGGTCGCGGCTGCGCGCGTCGTCGAGCCGGGTGAAGCGCTCGAAGACCCGCTCGCGGTCCGGCTCGGGGATGCCGGGTCCGTCGTCGGTGACCTCCAGCACCGCGAGGCGCGCCGCGGGGTCGGCCCGCAGCGCGAGGGCGACCCGCTGGTCGGCGAACCGCTGCGCGTTGTCCAGCAGGTTGGTCACCACCCGGGTCAGCCAGAGTCCGCTGCCCGCCACCTCCACCCCGGGCGCCAGCTCCGCGCGGATCGGCAGCCGGTCCCCGCGGCGCTTGCCGATCGCCTCCTGGACCAGGTCGCTCAGGTCCAGCCGGTCCGAGGGGCAGGGCTCGGCGGCGTCGATCCGGGCCAGCAGCAGCAGGTCGGAGGCCAGGTGCTGGAGGCGCTCGGTGTCCTCCAGCGCGCCGCTGATCAGCTCGGGCCGCAGCGCTTGGTCCGGCACCGCGAGGGCCACCTCCAGCTGGGTGCGCAGCACCGCGATCGGACTGCGCAGCTCGTGCGAGGCGTCCGCGATGAACTGGCGCTGGCGCTGCCCGGAGGACTCCAGCCGGTCCAGGGTGGCGTTCATGGTCAGCGCCAGCCGGGCCACCTCGTCGTGGGTCTGCGGCACCGGGACCCGCCGGTGCAGGTCGCGGTCGCTGATCGCGGCCACCTCGGCCCGGATCGACTCCACCGGGCGCAGCGCCCGTCCGGTCACCCACCAGGTGACCCAGGCGACGGTGAGCAGCAGCAGCGGCACGCCGACCGCGAGCGCGGCCGCCGTGGTGGAGTCGGCGGCGTCCGCGTCCCGCAGGGAGGTGCCGGCGTAGACGGTGACCAGGCCGCCACCGGTCTCGGTGGTGACCTGCACCACCCGCTGCCGGTGGTCCTGCCCCAGGCCCGCGACGTCCATGGTGCTGCGCACGGTGCCCGGCACGACGGGGCGGTGCGGGGCGACCGGGGGCCGGCCCGTCAGGTTCTGGCTGGACGTCAGGACCTTGCCCCGCGCGTCCACCACCTGCAGGAAGTCGGCTCCGTGGGTGGGCGGCAGCAGCGGGTCGAGCCGACCGGCCACCGCGAGCTGGGCGACCGCGGTGGCCTGCGCGTCGGCGTCGGTCTCCGCGTTGTGCAGCAGGTTGGCGTCGAGCAGGCCCAGCAGCGCGAGCGAGGCGATGGCCAGGGCGATCGCGACCACCGCGCTGGCCCCCAGGGTGGCGCGGGCGCGCACGGTCATCGGCCGCAGCCGGCCCAGGCCCCGGCGGCCGGGACCCCCGGGTGCGCCCAGGCCCGCCGCGCCGAACCCGCCGAGCCCCCGGAACCCGCCGAGCCCACCACGCCCGCGGAGCGGGCCCGCCGGTGGCTCAGCCACCGTCGGCCGCCAGCCGGTACCCGGCGCCGCGCACGGTCTCCAGCGCCGCGCGCCCGAACGGCGCGTCGATCTTCCGCCGCACCGCGCTGATGTGCACCTCCACCACGTTCGGATCGCCCTCGAAGGCGCTGTCCCAGACCTGCTCCAGGATCTCCCGCTTGGGCACCACCTCGCCCGCCCGCCGGGCCAGGCACTCCAGCACCGCGAACTCGCGGGCGGTCAGCTTGATCTGCACCCCGCCCCGCGAGCAGCTGTGCCGGGCCGGGTCGAGCACCAGGTCGCCGAACTGCAGGCTCTGCGGCCGGCGCCGGCCGGTGCGCCGGGCCAGCGCGCGCAGCCGGGCGACCAGCACCACGTAGGAGAAGGGCTTGGAGAGGAAGTCGTCGGCCCCGGTGTCCAGGGCCTCGGCCTCGTCGTACTCGCCGTCCTTCGCGGTCAGCATCAGGATGCCGGCCTCGTTGCCCGCCGCCCGCAGCCGGGCACAGACCCGGTAGCCGTTGACCCCCGGCAGCATGATGTCCAGCACGATCACGTCGTAGTCGTGCTCGCCGGCCAGCCAGAGGCCCTGCGGCCCGTCGTGGGCCACGTCGACGGTCATCCCCTCGGCCTGCAGCCCACGCTGCAGCGCCGCGGCCAGCCGCCGTTCGTCCTCCACCACCAGTACACGCATGACGACAAGGATCCCAGGCGCCCGCGGCCGTTTGCTGAAGACCCCTTCAGGTTCCTTCAGCTCGGCTTCAGCTGGGGGCCTCCATGCTGTGGCGCAGCAGTTCACCGGGACGGGTGGGCAGCACAGGTCGGCAGCAGTTCAGCCGCCGGACACCTGGTGTCCGGCTCCAGGCCAGAAGGGCTCCCGCTGGGCGCCCTACCGTCCGTGCGAGGCGGCCGGCGGCCGCACCGCACGACGAGCTGGACCGGCTCCGACAGGGATCTCGGGGCCGGTCCGTCAGGTTTTTCCGGACCGGGTCCGGCACGGGGCGACGGGGGGACCCACCGCGACGGGGCCGGGTCGCCGGCACCCGGGCGGTCACGCGCACGCGCGACGGCCACGGGCGGACCGGGCCCAGTGCCCGGTGGTCCCAGCACATCCGTGAGACGCAGTGAAGTCGCGGGTGCGGCTTCCGTCGTCGGCGGTGGCGGCGCCCGCCTGGAAGGAGCCTGATGCGGTCGACTCAGCCGCGCCGGATCACCGTCGTGTCCGCGAGCGTGGGGGCGGGTCACGACGGCGCCGCCCGCGAACTGGTCCGCCGCCTGGTGGCGGCCGGGTTCCAGGCCGAGTGCCACGACTTCCTCGACCTGCTGCCGCCGGGTTGCGGGCGCCTGCTGCGCGGCAGCTACGCGCTGGAGCTCAAGGTCGCGCCGTGGGCCTGGGGCTGGCTGCTGCGCGGGCTGGAGCGGCACCAGGGGTCCAACTCGCTGGTCGGCGGGCTCTTCGCGAAGGCCGCCGCCCGCCGCACCAGGAAGCTGATCGGCCAGGACGTGTGCGCGGTGGTCTCCACCTACCCGCTGGCCAGCCAGGCGCTCGGCCGGCTGCGCCGCCGCGGCGAGCTGCCGGTGCCGGTGGCCACCTTCCTCACCGACATGTCGGTGCACCCGCTCTGGGTCGCCGAGGGCGTGGACCTGCACCTGGCCCTGCACCCGGTGGCCGCCGACCAGGCCCAGGGCCACGGCGCGCGCCTGGTGGAGATCTGCGCCCCGCTGGTGGGACCGGCCTTCCGCCCGGTCCGCTCGGCGGCCGAGCGGCAGCGCGAGCGCACCCGCTTCGGCCTGCCGGTCGACCAGCCGGTCGCGCTGATCACCGCGGGCTCCTGGGGGGTCGGCGAGGTGGAGCAGACGGCGCGGGAGATAGCCGCCTCCCAGGTGGCCGTCCCGGTCACCGTCTGCGGTCACAACGAGGCGCTGCGCGAGAAGCTGACGGCTGCCGGGACCGGGGTGGCGCTCGGCTGGGTGGACGACATGCCCGCCCTGCTGCGGGCCTGCGACGTGGTGGTGCAGAACGCCGGTGGGCTCACCTCGCTGGAGGCCATGGCCAGCGGCGTCCCGGTGGTCAGCTACCGTTGCCTGCCGGGCCACGGGGTGACCAACGCGGCCGCGCTGGACGAGGCCGGGCTGGCCGTCTGGATCCGCGACGAGCAGCGGCTCGGCAAGGTGCTGATCGACGCGCTGGCCGAGGTCGCGCCGCCGCGCCGCCGCGCCGCCCCGGGCGCCGACGACCTGGTGGCCGCCCTCGCGGGCGCGCTGCCCGCACCGATCCTGGAGGTGGCCTCATGAGCCTCACGAAGCCCGGCCGCGCCCTGGCGCTCACCGCCGGAGCCCTCGCGCTGGGCCACGGCCTGCCCGCGCTCACCTCGCTCGGCGCGCTGCGCCCGCTGCTGGCCCCGCGGCTCAGCGGACCGGGCGACGCCGGGCACGTGGCGCTGACCTTCGACGACGGCCCCGACGCCGCCTCCACGCCGCTCTTCCTGGAGGAGCTGGCGAAGACCGGCACCAAGGCGACCTTCTTCCTGCTCGGCCGGATGCTGCAGCGGGCCCCGGGCCTGGGCCGCGAGCTGGTCGACGCCGGGCACGAGGTGGCCGTGCACGGCTGGGCGCACCGCCCGCTGCTGATCCGCTCGCCCCGGGCCACCCGGGACGACGTGGCCCGGGCCCGCGACCTGATCGCCGAGGTCACCGGGCAGCAGCCGCGCTGGTACCGGCCGCCGTACGGGGTGCTGAACACCGCCGCGCTCTTCGCGGCCCGCGAGAACGGGCTGCGTCCGGTGCTCTGGACGCACTGGGGCCAGGACTGGACGGCGCGTGCCACCCCGGACTCGGTCATGCGCACCCTCACCAGGGCCCCGCTGGCCGGCGGCACGGTGCTGCTGCACGACTCCGACTGCACCTCCGCGCCGCAGGCCTGGCGCTCCACCCTGGGCGCGCTGCCCCGGCTGCTGGAGCGCTGCGCCGAGGAGGGCCTCAAGGTCGGCCCGCTGCGCGAGCACGGGTTCTGAGTGGGCCACGGGTTCTGAGCAGGCCGCGGGTTCTGGGCGGGCGGGGAGTCGGGGCAAGGGAGTTGACGGGCCGTCAGCATTGAGCTGACGGCACGTCAACTCCTTCGGCTCAACTCGTGGTCGGCCGCAGCACCACCGGCAGGTTCCGGTGCCCGTTGGAGATGAACGACTCCACCGGCCGCAACTCGCCCTCGGCCAGGGCCAGGTCGGGGAAGCGCTCGAAGAGGGCAGGCAGCGCGACCGTCGCCTCCAGGCGGGCCAGTGGTGCGCCCAGGCAGAAGTGCGCGCCGTGCCCGAAGGCGACGTGGTCCTTGTTCGCCCGGGTCAGGTCGAAGACGTCCGCGTCCGCGCCGTGCACCGCCTCGTCGCGCCCGGCGGCGGCGTAGGCCGCCAGGATCGCCTCGCCCTTGCGGATCAGCACGCCGCCTGCCTCGATGTCCTCGATCGCGTACCGCAGCGGCAGGTTGGCCACGGGCGAGCGCACCCGCAGCGTCTCCTCGATCACGTCGTTCCACGAGGCCTGTCCGGAGCGGACCAGGGCCAGCTGCTCGGGGTGGCTGAGCAGCAGCTGGATCGCGTTGTCCAGCAGGTTGACGGTGGTCTCGTGCCCGGCGCTGATCACCAGCAGCAGGGTGTCCAGCAGTTCCTGCTCGGTGAGCGTGCTGCCGTCCCCGCCGTCCTCCTCGTCGCGGGCCGAGATCAGCGCGCTGGTCAGGTCGTCGCCCGGCTCCTTGCGCTTGAGCGCCACCAGCTCGCCGAGGATCTGGTAGACCCGCTCGACGTTCTCCTGCGCGGCCTGCGGCGTGATGGTGGTGTCGAAGAAGCCGTCCACGCAGGCGCGCAGGCCGGGGTGCAGCTGCTCGGGCACCCCGAAGAGCTCGCAGATGACCTGGATCGGCAGCGGGTAGGCGTACTCCTCACGCAGGTCGGCGGCGGTGCCGGGCGGGGTGGCCGCCAGCTTGGCGAGCAGCTCCTCGGTGATCCCCTCGACCCGGGGGCGCAGCGCCTCGGTGCGGCGGTTGGTGAAGGCGCCCGCCACCAGGCGGCGCAGACGGCGGTGTTCGGGGCCGTAGGCGGTGAACATGTTGTCCACCGCCACCCAGATCATCAACGGCCAGTCGGCGGGCACCTCGCCGTTGACGAAGGCGGCCCAGTGCCGGCGGGCGCTCTTGGAGACCCGCGGGTCGGCCAGCAGCTGCTTGACCAGCTGCTGGCTGCCTACCGACCACGCAACCACGCCACCAGGGAGTTCCACCTGGGCCACCGGCCCGTCCTGGTGGATCCGTCGGGCCTCGGCGTGGATATCGGCTCCGGCAGGGTCGATCCGGTAGGGGCAGCGGTCGGGTTCCATGGGCGGTCTCCTGAGGTGTGGTCGGGTGCGCTGCCGGCCGCGGTGGGCTCGGCGGGCAGCGGGCGGGGCGCGGTGGATCCGGCCGCCATGCCCGCGGTCGGGGCGTCGGCGGTCGGGGCGTCGGCGTTCGGGGTCGTCGCGGTGGAAGGAGCGGACGGAGCGGACGGAGCGGACGGAGCGGACGGGGTGGACGGTGTGGACGGTGTGGCTGCGGTGGTGGGCGGGAACCGCACCGGCAGGGCGGTCAGCGCCCGGTGGAAGGGCCCGGGGCGCCAGGTCAACTCATCCGGCTTGACGGCGAGTTCGACATCGGGCAGGCGGTCGAGCAACTTCTCGACGGCGACCGAGGCGATCAGCCGGGCCGGGCCCTGGGCCGGGCAGGCGTGCGGCCCGGCGCTCCAGGCCAGGTGCGCGCGGTTGCCGGTGCGGCTGGTGCCGGCCAACGCCGGGTCGGTGTTGGCGGCCGCGAAGCTCACCACCACCGGCTCGCCCTCGGCCAGCCGCACGCCAGCCAGGTCCACGTCCCGGACCGGGAAGTGCACCGCGTAGTTGGCCATCGGCGGGTCGGTCCACAGCACTTCGTCCAGGGCGTCCTCGACCGGCAGGCTGCCGCCCGCCAGGTCGCCGGCGAAGCGGTCGTCGGAGAGCAGCAGCCGCAGCGTGTTGCTGATCAGGTTGAGCTGCGGCTCGGTGCCCGCGCCCATCAGCAGCACCAGGTGGTGCAGCATCTCCTCGTCGCTCAGCGCGGCCGGGTGGGCCATCAGCCAGCTGGTCACGTCCGCGCCGGGCCGGGCGCGCTTGAGCGCGACCAGCTCCAGCATGGTGCTGGTGAGTTCGGCGTTGGCCCGCTCGGCGTCGACGCCGTCGAAGATGCCGGACATGCCGTGCACCAGGCGGTCGCCGAAGTGCGAGGGGGAGCCGAAGAGTTCGTTGAAGACCAGCAGCGGCAGCGTCCGGGCGTAGTCGGCCACCAGGTCGGCCTCGCCGCGGCCGGCGAAGTGGTCGATCAGCCGGTCGGCGCTGCGCTCGACGTAGCCGCGCAGCGCGTTCGGGTCCACCCGTTCCAGCGAGTCCACCACCGCCCCGCGCAGCCGGTCGTGCGTGTCCCCGTCGCTGAAGAGGCAGTTGGGGCGGTAGGCCATCATCGGCACGGTCGGGTTGTCCGGTGCCACCCGGCCGTCCGCCAGGCCCCGCCAGCGCCGCGCGTCCTTGGAGAAGGTCTCCGGGCTGCGCAGCACGTCCAGCGCCGCCTGGTAGGAGATGGCCAGGGTCGCGGTGGCCCCCGGGTAGAGCTCGACCGGGGCGAGCGGGCCGTGGGTGGCCCGCAGCCGGGCGTAGACATCGGCCGGATCGGTGGCGAACTCCTCGCTGTACAGGGGGAATCCGGCGCTCTGCGACTGGTGCGCGGGGCAGCCTGGGGGCGGGGTCGGGGTGGTCACACGGGCTCCTGGTCGGTGCGGCTGAGCAGGTACTGGACGAGCGAGATCAGCGCCCGGGTGGCCGAGACCGGGTCGCGGGCGTCGCAGAGCACCAGCGGGGTGCTGGGCAGCAGGTCGAGCGCCTCGCGCAGCTCCGCCTCGGCGAACTCCGGTGCGCCGTCGAAGCGGTTGACCGCGACCGCGTAGGGCAGCCCGTGCTCCTCCAGCAGGTCCATCACCGGGAAGGAGTTCTCCAGGCGGCGGGTGTCGGCGAGCACCAGCGCGCCGAGCGCGCCGAGCGCCATGTCCCGCCAGAGCGGGGTGAAGCGCTGCTGGCCGGGCGCGCCGAACAGGTAGAGCACCAGGGACCGGCTGAGCGTCAGGCGGCCGAAGTCCATCGCTACCGTGGTGGTGGTCTTCTCCGGTACCCCGGTCAGGTCGTCCACCAGGGCGCCGGCCTCGGTCATCGGTTCCTCGGTGCGCAGCGGTTCGATCTCCGAGAGGGTGCCGACGAAAGTGGTCTTGCCGACCGCGAAGTGACCGGTGATCAGCAGTTTGACGGCGGTCCGCACGCCCTCGCCGAGGTAGCTGACGCCCGGTGCGGCGGGGTGGGCCAGGGCTTCAGAGCCGGGCGCGGAGACCATCGAGCACCTCCTGGAGCAGCTGCGATTCGGGCAGCTGGGCCCGGGGCACGGCGGCGCGGGTCAGCAGGTGGCCGCTGTCGACCAGGTCGCCGAGCAGCACCTTGACCACGCTCACCGGTAGCCGCAGGTGCGCGGCCACCTCGGCCAGCGAGAGCGCGCCGTGGGCGCAGAGCTCGACCAGCCGGCGCGGCTCGGGGCCCAGGCCCGCGGCCCCTCGACCGGGTACCGCGGTGACGAGGGTGACCAGGTCGAAGGTGTTGCGGGTGGGCTCGGAGCGCCCGTTGGTCACCACGTAGGGCCGCACCAGGCCCTGGTCGCGCCGCCGCCCGCTCACCGGGCCACCCCGGCGTCCTGCCTGGGCGGGGCGGTCAGCTCCTTGCCGAGCCGGTCGACCAGCTTCTGCATCCGGTAGCTCACCGCCTCCATGTCCACGTTCTCCCCGGCGGAGACCGCGAGGTAGGCGCCGGGTCCGGCGGCGACCAGGAATACGTAGCCGCCGGCGAACTCGATCAGCGTCTGGCGCCAGGGGGTCGGTCCGGCGCCGAGGAAGCCGGCCGTGCTGCGGCTGATCGACTGGACGCCGGAGAGCGCGGCGGCCTGCCGGTCCGCCTCGTCCCTGCTGATGCCCGCCGAGTGGGCGCGCAGCAGGCCGTCGGCGGAGAGCAGGATGGCGTGCCGGGCCTCGGGGACCAGCAGGACGTCGTCGAGCATCCAGCCGAGGTCGTTGGTCGGGTGGCTGTTCATCGCAGGCTCCTAGCGGGGGACGGGCTGCGGCCTGGGGGCAGGTCCAGGTCGCGGGTCGGCCTGGGGTCAGCCGGCGAACGGGGCGTCGGGCGCCGGGCGGCCGGGCTCGGGGCGGGCGGGCTCGGGGCGGGCGGCGTGCCGGCCGTAGCCCGGGGGCGGGGAGTCGGGGGCGGGCTCGGACTCGCGGCCGGCCCGGGTGCCGCGGGCGAAGGCGCCCAGGCGGCGGGCGGTCGCCTCGGCGTCGCGGGTCCACTCCGCGGGCGGCTCGGGGGAGGCGGCGTCGGTGGCGTACGGGTCGGCGGCGTACGGATCGGTGGCGTCGGCGGCGTACGGGTCGGTGGCCCGGGCGGCCTCGGCGAGTTGCTCCTCGCCCAGTGGTTCGCGGCGCCGCCGCTTGGGCAGGCCGCCGGCCGTGCGCGGGCCGATCGGCGGCGCGGGGTGCGCGTCGCCGGGCGCGCCGATGGGCGGCGCGGGGAGGACGGGCGGAGCGGGCGCGGTCGGTGCCGCCTGCGCCGGTGCCGGTGCCGGTGCCGCCTGCGCCGGTGCCGCCTGCGCGGGCGTCGGCCGCGCAGGTGCGGCACCCCGGCGCGGCAGCGGCGCGGCGGGTTGGACGGCTGCCTCGGGCGCCAGTTGGGTGAGCAGCGCGGTCGGCAGGAAGAGCACCGCGCGCACCCCGCCGTACGGCGAGCGGGTGTCCACCGAGACGCTGAACCCGTAGCGCGCCGCCAGCACGCCGATCACCGCGAAGCCGAACTGCGGCGGATCGCCGAGCCTGGTGACGTCCACCTGGCGCTGTCCGGTCAGCAGTTGGCCCGCGAGTCGGGCCTCGCGCGGGTCCATCCCGACCCCGGCGTCGTCGATCACGACGCAGGCGCCGTTGTGCGCGGGCTGCAGGTTGACCTCGACGGTGGTGTTGGGCTGCGAGTGCCGGGCCGCGTTGTCCAGCAGTTCGGCCACCGCCAGCACCACCGGCTCGACCGCGCGGCTGACCACCGCCAGCTCGATCTGGGTGCGCACCTCGACCCGCTTGTAGTCGCGGACCCGGGACTTGGCCCCGCGCACCACATCGCTCAGCGAGGAGGCGGTGCGCTGGCGGCCCGGCCAGGAGCCGCAGAGCACGGCGATGGCCTGGGCACGGCGGCCGAACTGGGAGTTGGCGTGGTCGATCTCCAACAGGTCGCGCAGCACCGCGGGATGGTCGTGCCGCTCCTGCATCTCGGAGATCGCCACCTGCTGCTCGTTCGCCAGGCCCTGCAGGGCGCGCATCGCGCCCTTGAGCGCGGCCTTGGCGTTCTGGTCGGCGCGGGCCTCGGCCCGCTCCACCGCGCCGCGGAACTGTTCGGCCACCGCCCGCAGATTGCGCTCGTACTCGCTGCCGGCCAGCAGCGGATCGGCGACGGCCGGCGGCGTGACGGCGGCGTGCGCCAGCGCCGGCAGCTGCAGGGTGGCCAGCCGCCTGGCCTCCTCGTCCCTGGCACGGACGGCGGCCCGCAGGGCGGACAGCCTCCTGGCTTGGGCCCGACCTGCCAGCCACTGCCGGACCAGCAGGGCGAGGGCCACCAGCAGCCCGGCAGCCAGGCACCAGGTCACCGCCTGTGGGATCTGTGATGACATCAAGTTCCTTGCGCGGGCGGACGGTTCGCTGCTCCCTGGCAGTTCGTGGACACTCGGGTGGGAGCTTTCAGGCGCGGATCATCTAACCAGATTGACAACGGATTGTCAGAAGTAGATCTCATTAAGTGATCTGACGGACAGACATCTGGCCAAGCGTGGCTCGATTTGATCGCTTCGGACGGCGCGCGCGCCGAGCGGCGGTCGGGCGGCGGTCGGGCGGGCGCCGGGCGAGGGTTGGGCGGGCGCTGGGTGGGCGCCGTGCGGTGGTCGGGCGGGCCGACTCGCTGAACGAGCTGAAGTTGCCGTCGATCTCCCCTGTTCGGATCAGTCCGGCACTACCATCCGGGCTATGACACAGGTAGCTCGGGGGGTGATCCCGGCCCAGGTGGACCCCGACGCGGTCCCGCTCCGGGACCACTACATCGTCTGCGGGGCCAACGCCCTGGCCCATCGCCTCATCGTGGAACTGATCGAGCACTACGAGGTCCCCGTGGTGGCGATCGTGCCCGACCGGATGCACGACCACGCGCCCCGGATCGACCGGCTCGACGGCGTCGCCGCGGTGGTGGAGTCCAGCCGGGTCACCGAGGAGGCGCTGGTGGCCGCGGGCGCCGCCGGCGCCCGCGGCATCGCCCTGGTGGACGGCGACGACCAGGCCAGCATCCACACCGCGCTGAGCGCGCAGGGGCTCAACCCGGAGATCCGGATCGTGCTGCGGATGTTCAACCAGCGGCTCGGCGACCAGATCCAGGGACTGCTGAAGAACTGCGCCGCGCTCTCCGGCTCGGCCACCGCCGCGCCCGCCTTCGCCAACGGCGCGCTCGCCCGTCCCAACTCGGTGCGGGTCGGTGACCGCTTCCTCTACATCGCGTACGACGCCGACTTCCACGCCGGCCACCTCTGCGTGGCCGCCGACCGGATAGACCGCCAGGACCTGACCAGGCTGCGCCTGCTGCCCGCCACCGAACCGGCCTCCTCCGACTTCATCCGGCTGGCCCAGGCCTTCGGCGAGGGCGGCCCGATCGAGGTGGGGCCCGGTGGCGGGCCGGGCGGCTCGGTGGAGAGCGGGGACGGCCTCGCCGTGCTGCAGACCCTGCCCACCGAGCCCCGGTTGCGGGTGCCGCTGCGCTTCCGGCTGCTCTACCGCTTCCTGGACACGCTGCGCTTCTTCACCGGCGTACGGCTGCGCCTGGTGCTCTTCACCGCCTTCGCCGCCATCTTCGCCTCGTTCCTGGTCATCTGGTACTTCAACCGGAACTTCGCCTGGACGGTCTACGTCACCCTGCTCGACATGGCCGGCGCCGCCCAGCCCGACCAACTCGGCGGCGAGCCGGGCAGCGGCACCGGCGGCAGCCTGCAGCGGGTGGCCCAGGTGGTGATCACCTTCTGCGGCATCACCTTCGTGCCGGTGCTCACCGCGATCATGGTCGACGTGCTCGCCTCCGGCCGCCGGGGGCAGCCGCGCGGCCCCAGCGCGGGCCTGCGCGGACACGTGATCGTGGTCGGCCTCGGCAATGTCGGGACCAGGGTGGCCACCCTGATGCACGAACTCGGGGTGCCGGTGGCCGCGCTGGAGCGCGACCCGCAGGCCCGCGGGATCGCCGCGATGCGCGCGCTCGGCATACCGGTGGTGGTCGGTGACGGGCCGCTGGCCGACCAGCTGAGGATCGCCCGGGCCCGGCACGCCCGCGCCGTGGTCGCCGTCACGAGTGACGACGCGGTCAACCTGGAAGCCGCGCTGGAGGCCAGGGCGCAGCGGGAGAGCGTGCGGATCGTGGTGCGCCTGTTCGACGACGACTTCGCGCAGCACGTCTACTCCACGCTGGGCAACGTCGCCTCCCGCTCGGTCTCCTACCTGGCCGCGCCCGCCTTCGCCGCCGCGCTGATGGGCCGTGAGGTGCTGGGCACGCTGTCGGTCTTCCGGCACGTGCTGCTGATCGCCGAACTGGTGGCGGAGGAGGGTGGGGAGCTGGTCGGGATGAGCCGCAACGACCTGGAGGCGATCGGCGGGCTGCGGGTGCTCGCGGTGCGGCTGGCCCGCTCGCCCGGCAGCTACCAGTGGGGCTACGCCGACCGCAGCCGCGGCCTGCTGGCCGGCGACCGGGTGGTGGTGGTCGCCACCCGTGGTGGGCTGGCCCGGCTCAACAACGCCACGCCGGAGCCGCTGGTGCCGGAGCCCGCCGGCAGCCGGTCAGGGTCGCTCGGGAGCTGACGCTCGGGAGTTGGCGTTGGGGAGTCGGCGTTCGGAACCTGACTGCCGAGCGCCCGCGCCCGCGGCGTCGGGCTACGGCAGCAGCGAGGCCTTGCGCCACATGGTCTCGCTGCGCCGGTCGATGATGCCCAGCTCGCGGAAGAAGGCCACCGCCTTCTTCGCCCAGTCCGCCTTGGCCTGACGCCAGTGCGGGTTGGCCTCGGCGACCGCCCTGGCCTGCCGGGGGTCCAGGCCGGCCAGGGCGTAGATCCGCGGGTTGACGCACTCGACCACCGCCTCGTACGCGAGCACCCCCAGCACCTGGCGGAACAGGGCCCGCCTGGCCGGGCTCATCCGCGCCCAGCGCCGCTCCAACTCCGGCTTGGCGTAGCCGATGTGCCGGGCCTCCTCGATCACATGGATCTTCGCCACCTGGCGGGCCAGCGGCTGCAGGCTCTCGTCGCGGATCATC
Source organism: Kitasatospora sp. NBC_01287 (assembly GCF_026340565.1). Classification (NCBI taxonomy): domain Bacteria; kingdom Bacillati; phylum Actinomycetota; class Actinomycetes; order Kitasatosporales; family Streptomycetaceae; genus Kitasatospora; species Kitasatospora sp. NBC_01287. Next base: position 1,951,696 of record NZ_JAPEPB010000001.1, on the reverse strand, counting down.
TCGCGCTGCATCGCGTCGGTGAACTCCTCGACGAATATCGCGCCCGCGAAGGTGAGGGTGGTGTCGTTGAGCAGCAGGTGCAGCTTGCCGCGCCGGTGCGCCCGCGTGCTGGGCCGGGCCGAGGGGTAGCCGGTCTTCGTGATGTAGCGGGCGAACATGGTGGAGTGGCGGCACTCGTCGGCCACTTCGGTCAGCGCGTACTGCGCGTGCTGAGTGGTCAGGTCGCTGTCGTAGACGTGCCGGACCAGGCCGTTCATCAGGATCAGCTCGAACCAGATGCCCGCCGAGGTGACGCTGGCCAACTGGTGGGTGCTCAGCCGCGCCTGCTGACGAGGTGTCAGGCCGTGCCAGAGTCGGGTGCCGTAGAGCGAGACCCGGTGCGGCGGGATGGCGAACTGGTCGGGGTCGAGCGGAGCCTCCCAGTCGATCTCGGTGAGCGGGTCGTGCGAGTGCTTGGCGGAGACCCGCAGCAGGCGTTCGGCGTTCTGCTCGCGGGCGTCCGGCGCGGTGGGGGCGAGGTCTGGCATGGAGCGGCTCCGGTTCGGTGCGGTGGGGCTGCGCGGCCCGGGCTTCAGCGGGGGGTGCCGCCCAGGGCGCGCAGGGCGAAGGTGATCAGGGCCGGGATCAGGTCGTCGGGGGCCCGGCCGCCGTCGGCGAGCGGGCCGACCAGTGCCTCGCCGACCCCGCCGACCAGCAGTGCGGCGGTCAACTCGGCATCCTGCGGGGGCAGTCGGCCGGCCTCGACGCCCTCGGTGATCCGGGTCGCGATCACATCGCGAAAGGCCCGGCGGAAGACCAGGCGCTCGGCCTCCACCTCCGGGTCCACCGGCTCGGCCAGCAGCGCGTAGGCCAGGCGCGGGGCGCCCAGCGCGCGGCCCGCGAAGGTGCCGATCACCGAGGCGACCTGGTCGTGCAGGTCGCCCGCGAAGGCCGCCGCCGCTCGCACCGCCGCCACCTCCCGGCCGACCACGGCCCGGAAGAGTTCGGCCACCAGCTCGGCCTTGCTCGGGAAGGAGCGGTACACGGTCCCGGTGGCCATCCCCGCCCGCTCGGCGACCGCGGCCACCGAGCAGGCGGCGTAACCGCGTTCGGCGAGCAGATCGGTCGCGGCGGCCAGCACCGTCTCGCGCTGGGCGTCGAGCCGGGCTTGCACGGCGGGTGTCTTCCGGTAGGCCACGGCAAGAAGTGAAGCAGCGATTCAGTTCTTCAGCAAGACCCTGGGCGGCACCGGTCCGGGCACACGCGGAGCCGGGGCCGCGGCGGTTGCCACGGCCCCGGCTCCGGCTCCGGGGGCGGTGTGCGGGTCTGCCCAGGGTCTGTCGGACAGGCACCCGGCCTGACGGACGCCAGTGCTCTGACCGCACAGGTTCACTGAGTTCCTGCCCCGGGCGAAGGCTGGGGCCGATTGGATTGGGGCTGACATCCCATCCGATGTGTGGAGGCGTGGTGGCAGAGCCGGTGAGGGTCCGCAGACTGACTGATCAGGAGGGGCAGCGGCTGCAGCAGATCGTGCGTCGGGGCAGTACCAGTTCAGTTGTGGTCCATGACGTGGAGGTGGACACCGCGTGTGCCGAGTCGATGGAGTGCGCACAGGCCATCGCTGCACATCTCAGGCACTTCTGACGCCAGGTAGCTTCCCCGCCAGGGATCGATGTCCGACGGCTGCGGGTGCCACGGTCAGAAGCCGTTGATGTCCTACCGATCAAGGGAGTTGCTGATCGGACCGCGAGTGGTGGCATTGACGAAGCGTCAGCTTCAGTGCATCGTTTGATGAAGCTCATTCATCTGAGCTGCCACAGGGAGGGGTTACCGATGAAAATCGGGAAGAAGACGGTCGGACTGCTCGCAAGCGGACTGCTGTTCGCCGGAGTCGGGGTAGCGCAGCTCGCCGGGGCCGGCTCGGCGGCGGCGCTGCCGCCGGGGAACTGCCACAAGTCATGGACCAACAACAGCGGCACGGTCTTCTGCCAGGGGGCCGACTTCCGGGCCATCATCACCTGCGTCCAGGCCGACGGCACCCCGTACACGGTGTACGGCCCGTGGGTCGCCTCCGGCCAGGAGTCGACCGCGCGCTGCAACGGGACGGACTGGCTGAACCACGTGGCCTACCCGAGCTCGTCGGTCTCGTGGGAGATCGACAGCTAGTGCTCTGACCGATATGGTTCGCCGGGTTGAGACGGAGGGCCGTGTTGTTCGTAGAGATCGTCTTTGTTGGTTTGCCGATCGACCGTGATGAGGTCGAGGAGGCGGTGGAGGCCGAGTTCGGCCTCCACGGTGAGGTCACAGGCGCGGGCAGCGGCATGGGTCGTTGCCATCTCGACCTGGAGATCGCGGAGGGCTTGCAGCGGGACGAAGCACTGACGCGGCTCCGCGGCGTCCTGGCCGAGCTCGGGGTCGCTGAGTTTGCGGAGCTCAACGTCGGCGATTGATCAGGCCGCCGCCGGTCGGCCGCCCCAGCGCAGGCCCTTCTCACTGCGGATGCGGGCGCGTTCGCGGCGTTGGGCGGCGAGTACGTCGGGGTGGCGGGCGTTGGTGTTGCGCCAGCGCAGGTAGCGGTGCAGTTCGCGGGTCTGGACCGTGTGGTTGGGGTGGTTCGAGTTCGCGAGGGTGAACTGCCTCAGCGGCCCGAAGTGCGCCTCGATCGGGTTGGCCCAGGAAGCGTTCGTCGGGGTGAAGCAGAGGTGGACGTTGTTGTTGTGAGCCCAGCTGCGGATCTTCTTGCCGTTGTGGGCGGAGAGGTTGTCCAGGATCACGTAGACCGGGGCGCCGTCTGGGCGGGCGGCCCGGATCGATCGGAGTGCGGCCATGGTGTTCGTGGTGCCCTTGCGGCGGCGGTTGACGCCCCACAGGGTGTCGTCGCCGATCGAGTAGCAGCCGTGGAAGTAGGTGACGCCGTGGGTGCGATGGTAGGTCGCCGGCAGCCGGTCGGGCCTGCCCTCCTTGGCCCAGCAGGATCCGCCGTTGGGGCGGATACCGAGCGGTCCGAACTCGTCGAACGCGAACGTGCGGTCGGGGAAGCGGTCCAGGACGTGCTCGATCCGGTCGAGCTTGGCATCCCGCTCCGGGTCGGTGGACTCCTTCCACGTCTTGGTCCGTTGGAAGGTGACGCCGCGTCGGGCGAGCAGGCAGCGCAGAGCCTCGCGACCCAGGCGGATCACCCGGCCGTGAACCTTGCGCAGGTAGGCGGCGAGCTTGCGGATCGACCAGCGGGTGAAGGGCTGCCCGAGCTTGGCCGGGCGAGTGGTGGCCGTCTGGACGACGAAGTCCTCGTCGTCAGGACTGAGCAGGCGGGGACGGCCTCCCGCCCAACGAGGGTCCAGGCAGGCCAGACCGATCTCGTTGAACCGGTGGATCACGTCACGCACGGTGTCTTCGTCGGCCGCGACCAACTGGGCGATGACCGGCACGCGGTTGCCGCCGGCCGAGGCCAGCAGCATCATCGCCCGCCGGTAGCGCACCGTGTTCGTGCTGCCCCGACGCACGATCCGCTGTAACTGCTGCCCCTCCTGGTCGGTCAGTCTCCGGACCTTGACCGGCTCCGCCACCACGCCTCCCCACACCTCGGATGTCCGCCCACATCCAACCGGTCCGGACGGTGGCACCGCCAACCCGGCGAACCTATTCGGTCAGAGCACTAGTTGTACTGACAGTGACGGGGCCTCTGGCCAGGCTCCTATGAAGTCACGAACGCCCGTCCGGCCGCGTGCGTGATGACGCCGCCGACGGGCCGACACATCCACAACAGGACAGTCGAAACGTCAGTCGGTACACGGGTCAGACCCGCCGGCAGCGTCATCACGTCCATCATCACTGTCAGTACACCTAGACGGGCTCCGCCAGCGAGAGGCCGAACCGGCCCTCGGGGTCGGTCCACCAGTGGCGCAGCTCGAAGGAGGCGGCGGCCAGTTCGTCCGCCACCCGCTCGCGGCGGAACTTCGCCGAGATCTCGGTGCGCAGCTCCTCACCGGCGGCGAACTCCACGGTCAGGCCGAGCGCCGGGACCGCCACCTGCTGCGCCCGCCGCGAGCGCAGCCGCATCTCGATCCACTCCTGCTCCGCGTCCCAGAGCGCCACGTGCTCGAAGGCCTCCGGGTCGAAGCCCGCCTCCAGCTCGCGGTCCAGCACGTTGAGCACGTTCTTGTTGAACTCCGCGGTCACCCCGGCCGCGTCGTCGTACGCCGCCACCAGCACCGCCGGGTCCTTGACCAGGTCGGTGCCGAGCAGCAGCGCGTCGCCGGGGGCCAGTTCGGCGCGCAGCGCGGCCAGGAAGCCGGCCCGCTCGGCGGGCAGCAGGTTGCCCAGCGTGCCGCCGAGGAAGGCCACCAGCCGCGGCGCCCGCACCGCGCGCGGCAGGTCCAGGCTCGCCGTGAAGTCGGAGACCACCCCGTGGACCGTCAGCCCCGGGTAGTCCGCGGCCAGCGACCGCCCGGCCTCGCGCAGCGCGCTCTCCGAGACGTCCACCGGCACGTAGGTCTCCAGGGTGCCGAGCTCGCGCAGCGCGTCCAGCAGGAGTCTGGTCTTCTCCGAGGAGCCGGAGCCCAGTTCGACCAGGGTGCGGGCCCGGGTGGCCCGCGCGATCTCGCCGGCCCGGGCGGTCAGGATGGCCCGCTCCGCGCGGGTCGGGTAGTACTCGGGCAGCCTGGTGATGTCCTCGAACAGCTCGCTGCCCCGCTTGTCGTAGAACCACTTCGGGGGCAGCCACTTGGCCGGCGCGGTCAGCCCGGCGCGCACGTCGGCGCGCAGCGCCTGGGCGAAGTGGTCGGTGGGGAGCAGACGGGTGAGCTCGAAGGCGGTCATCGGATCCGGTCCTCTCGGGGTGCGGCGGTGGTGTTGACGCGGGGCGCGCCGGTGGTGTTGACGCGGGGTGCGGCGGTGGTCAGGGGTCGGACGGTCACCGCTTCGGGGGTGGCCAGCAGGACGGAGCGGTCGGGCACCGGGGTCCAGCCGGGGCCGTCGTCGCCGGGTTCGGAGGCGACCAGCACGCTGCGGCCGAGCTCCAGGCGGTGGAAGAGGGTGTCGCCCCAGGTGGTCGCCGCGATCACGTGCCCGTCGGTGACCAGCAGGTTGAGCCGGGCCACCTGCCGCTGTTCGGCGACGGCCGCGGCGATCTCGCCGACGGTGGCGGCCAACGCGTCGCCCACCTCCTGCCCGGCCCGCAGCCGGCGCCGCAGCAGGGCCCAGACCAGCGCCGAGTCGCAGCGCGCCTCCAGAGTGAGCAGGTCGGCCGGTGCCAGCAGCGCGGCCAGCTCGCCGGCCGCCGCCGGCCAGCCGCCGACCGCGCCGTTGTGGCTGAACAGCCAGCCGTCCCCGGTGTACGGGGCGGCCGCCGCCTCGCCCGCCGCCGTCCCCGCGGTGGCGGAGCGGACGGCGGCCAGCAGGGCCGGGGTGCGGATCACCCGGGCCAGGTCGGCCAGGTTCTCGTCGGCCCAGATCGGCACCGCCCTGCGGTAGCGGGCCGGTTGGGGATCACCCTCGGCGTACCAGCCGAGCCCGAAGCCGTCCGCGTTCACCGTGCCGTGCCGCTGCATCCGGGGTGACCAGGACTGCCGGTAGAGTCCGTACGGAGGCTCCACCAGCACCTCGGCCGGGCTCACCGGCACTCCCAGGTAGGCGAGATGACGGCACATCAGCTGCCGTCCAGCAGGTCCCGGGCGGTCCGGAAGCCGGCGAAGATCTGCCGGCGGATCGGGTAGTCCCAGTTGCGGAAGGTGCCCCGGCAGGCCACCGGCGCGACCGCGAAGCTGCCGCCGCGCAGCACCTTGTACTCGGCCGGCTGCCCGGGCGGGGCGAAGAAGACCTCCGAGTACTCCCGGTAGGGCCAGGCCCGGAAGCCCGGGTAGGGCGTGAAGTCGCTGGCCGTCCACTCCCAGACGTCGCCGATCAACTGCCTTACCCCGTACGGGGAGGCGCCCTCGGGGTAGCTGCCGACCGGGGCGGGGCGCAGGTGGCGCTGGCCCAGGTTGGCGTGCTGCGGCCCGGGCGCCGCGTCGCCCCACGGGAAGCGGCGGGAGCGGCCGCTGACCGGATCGTGCCGGGCCGCCTTCTCCCACTCGGCCTCGGTGGGCAGCCGCCGCCCGGCCCAGCGGGCGTACGCGTCCGCCTCGTACCAGGTGACGTGCAGCACCGGCTCCTCGGCCGGGACCGGCTCCAGGTGGCCGAACCGGCGGCGCAGCCACTGGCCGTCCTGCCGGCTCCAGAAGAGCGGCGCGCTCAGCTGGGCGCTCGTCCGGTGCGCCCAGCCCAGCGGGTCCCACCAGCGCGGCTCCTGGTAGCCGCCGTCCTCGATGAAGCGCTGGTAGGCGGCGTTGCTGACCGGCGTGGTGTCGATCGCGAAGCCGGGCAGGTCGACCTGGTGCGCGGGGCGCTCGTTGTCCAGTGCCCACGGCTCGGTGTCGGTGCCCATGGTGAACGGGCCGGCCGGGACGACCGCCTCGGCCGGCAGTCCCTCGGTGGGGGCAGGCCCGGGGGCCGGGGCGGTGAGCACCGGGGCGCCCTTGCGCAGTTGATGGGTGATCAGCATGGTCTCGTCGTGCTGCTGTTCGTGCTGGGCGATCAGTCCGAAGGCGAACCCGGCCTCCAGCAGCGGAGCTCCGGTCAGCCGGACACCGGAGAGCAGGTCGAGCACCCGGCCGCGGACCTCGCGGGCGTAGGCCCGGGCCTCGGCGGGGGGCAGCAGCGGCAGCGTGGGGCGCTCGGCGCGCGGGTGCTCGAAGGCGTCGTAGAGCGGGTCGATCTCCGGATGCATCGGCTCGCGGCCGCCGACGTTGCGCAGCAGCCAGAGTTCCTCCTGGTTGCCGATGTGCGCCAGGTCCCAGACCAGTGGCGACATCAGGCGCGAGTGCTGGGCGGTGAGGTCACCGTCGTCCACCGCGTCGGTCAGCAGGGCGGTGCGGTCGCGGGCGGCCAGCAGCTCGGTGGCGATGGCCTCGCGCAGCCGCTCGTCGGTGAGGTTGGCGAGGTTGGCGAGGTCGCCGGGGGCCGGGGTGGCGGGGGCTGGGGCGCTGGAGGCCGGAGCGGTGGGGGGCACGGTGCCGGGCTCGGTGGTCGGTTCGGGGTTCAGCACGGTGCGTCCTCCTCGGGCGCGGGCCTGCGGGGTGCGACTGGTGCGTCGAGCAGGTCGTCGGCGGGACATCGGCCGCGGGCGGGGTAGCGCTCGACGAACTCGACCAGCGCGGTGCGCAGGTGGCTCAGCGCAGGCTGGTCGGCCAGCGCGCTCTCGGCGGCCGTGAAGCAGCCGAGCGCGGCCTGGCGCAGCACCGGGTCGTCCATGCCCCGGGTGGCGGCCCTGGTCCAGGCGGGCCCGCGCGGTCCGGGCTCGGCGGTGGCGGCCGCCAGCGGCTCCAGCGCGGCGCGAGCGGCGTCGGCGGCCTTCGGATCGCCGAAGAGCGCGGCGGCCAGTGCGGCCGGCACCAGCCAGCCGTCGCCCGGCTGGGCGTCGATCATCCGCAGCTCCAGGTAGCCGCGCGGGCGGACCGGGGGGAAGAGCGTGGTGATGTGGTACTCCAGGTCGGCCAGGGTGGGCCGCTCGGCCTCGGGCCGGGCCAGCCAGTCGCGGAAGGTCAGCCCGACCGGGGCGCTCCACGGATGCCCCTCGGGCCGGCGCACGCAGAGCACCGCGGCGTCCAGCACGTAGCGGGCCCAGGCCGCGCGCGGGTCGCCGTCCGCGTCGGTGGGCGCCTGGGTGCGGCTGGGGTCCATCCGGGACCAGACGGCCTGCCGGGTGGACCGGTAGCCGGTGGGCCGCCCGTCCAGCAGCGGGGAGTTGGCGAACGCGGCGACCAGCACCGGGCCGAGCCGGTGGGCCAGCTCCCAGCGGGCGCGGAAGCCCTGGTGGCCGTCGGGCCCGCTCGTGTCGTCGGTGCCGGCGTCCAGGCAGACCTGGGTGGAGGCGGTGGTGCACATCATGATCTTTCCCCAGGGGCCGGTCCGGCCGAAGAACTCCTCCATCGCCAGGTAACGTGGCTGACGAAGGGTCACCTCGCGCTCCCTGGGGTGGGGTTCGGTACCGTAGCCGGCGAGGGTCAAGCCCTGGGCGGCGAAGGCGGCGCGCAGGGTGGCGAGGTCGCGACGGGTGAGTTCGACGCAGTCGGCGAGACTGTCGGCGGCGGGGGAGCTGAGCTCGACCTGGCCGCCGGGCTCGCGGGTGAGGCGGGAACCGTGCGGGAGGAGCGGGTCCTCGGGCGACAGCCGCAGCGAGTCGAGTGCGGCGTCCACCCGGGTGGGGTCGGGGGCGGTGTGGGGGCGACAGGAGTCGTGGACGAGCCATTCCAGCTCGACCCCGACCCGTCCGGGAGGTCCGATCTTGAAACAGGTGCTGGCCACGTACGCCTCGGCGGACGACTGGGTCAGCGGGGTCACCGTGGGCGGTGCCTGCGGTTTGCTGTCGAGGGAAGGGCTCGACGGTCGTGCGAGATTCACTGAGCTCACCGTCCTCATGATCCGGAGCAGGACAACCAGGTCTTCTTGCCCAGTCTGCGGCGGCCCATACAGCGTTGCCCGGCACTCGGCCGCACTGTGTCGATTCCCCCAGGTCAGGGTGGGCAACCGAGTGAGGTGACCCGCCTCACACCTGACGAAGGAGCCGCCGGGGCGGAAATATGTGGGGAGGTTCTCCCCGTTTGCAGTACAGTCGAGCTAAGTGGGGAGCGAGTCCCCGGAAAGGAGGGTCGCGATGGAGACCAAGCAGGTGGGTGCGTGCAGCTCCGCCATCGCTGCGGGTATCCGCGCCGCGGCGCCCCGGCTCCGGAAGGACGCCACCCGCAACCGGGAGCGGATCCTGGCCGCCGCCAGGCGGCTCTTCGCCGACGAGGGCGCCGACGTGCCGCTCGACGAGATCGCGAAGCAGGCCGGCGTCGGCAACGCCACCCTCTACCGCAACTTCCCCGACCGCACCGCGTTGGTCCACCAGGTCACGCTCTCGGTCCTGGAACGCGGACTGGAGCGGGCCCGGGAGGCCCTCGCCGATCCGGGGGACCCGTTCGAGGCGATCAGCCGCTTCGCGCACGGGGCCGCCGACGAGCAGATCGGGGCACTGTGCTCCATGCTCTCCGAGCACCCCGTCCTGCGGGACGACGAGCAACTCTTCGCCACCAGGCTGGAGATGGAGCGCGTGGTCGAGGAGCTGATGGCGCGGGCCAGGGCGGCCGGCGTGCTGCGCCCCGACGTGGGCCCGGGCGACCTGCTGGTCGCGCTGGCCCGGCTGACCCGTCCGCTGCCCGGCAGCGAGAACTGCCTGGGCAACGAGATGTTCGTCCGCCGCCACTTGCAGCTCTTCCTGGACGGGCTGCGCTCACCGGCGCGGTCCGTGCTGCCCGGGCGCGCCGCCACCCTGGAGGACCTGCGGCCTACGTTTCCCGCTGACCCGCTGACCCGCTGACCCGCTGACCCGCTGAGCCCCATCTGACCGTTCGTTCCGTTGGACCTGATTCTCTTCGTTCGTTCCGTTCCGTTCGTCCTGTTGGTTCTGTTCGTACCGATCGTTCTGTTCGTTCCTTTCGTATCGATCGTTCCGCTGGTTCTGCTCGACTGTTCGCCCGCCAGGTCCGTCCGACCTGCGGACCTCGCTCGATCCGTCGCTGTTCGCTCCTCGCCGATCGCTGACCAGTGGGCCGGGACCGTCCGGCCCCCGAGTCTCCTGGGTTGCGGCACCGCCGCGTCCGACCGTAAGCAACTCCTGCCGTTAGGTGAGTACACCCATGTCACAAACCGTCCCGCAGGCCGACCCCAACCGCTGGAAGGCACTGGGCTTCATCGGCCTGGCCCAGCTCATGGTGGTGCTGGACGCCACCATCGTGAACATCGCGCTGCCCTCGGCCCAGCGCACCCTCGGCTTCTCCGACACCAACCGCCAGTGGGTGATCACCGCCTATGCGCTGGCCTTCGGCGGCCTGCTGCTCTTCGGCGGCCGGATATCGGACCTCTGGGGGCGTCGGCGCACCTTCATGACCGGTCTGATCGGCTTCGCAGCCGCCTCCGCGCTGGGCGGCGCGGCGCAGAGCACCGGGATGCTGATCGGCGCCCGCGCGCTGCAGGGCCTCTTCGGCGCGCTCCTCGCACCGGCCGCGCTCTCGCTGCTGACGGTGATGTTCACCGAGGCGAAGGAGCGGGCCAAGGCGTTCGGCATCTACGGTGCGATCGCCGGTGGCGGTGGCGCCATCGGCCTGATCCTCGGCGGCGTGCTGACCGAGTACCTGAACTGGCGCTGGACCTTCCTCATCAACGTGCCGTTCGCGGTCATCGCGGTGGCCGGCGCGGTGCTGGTGGTCCGTGAGCCCGAGGGCACCCGCAACCGCAACAAGCTCGACATCCCCGGCGTGCTGCTGGTCTCCAGCGGTCTGGTCTCCCTGGTCTACGGCTTCACCAAGGCCTCCGAGGACGGCTGGGGCGCGGGCATGACCATCGGTCTGTTCATCGCCGCCGCCGTGCTGCTGGCCAGCTTCGCCCTGGTCGAGAGCAAGGTCAGCGCTCCGCTGCTGCCGCTGCGCGTGGTGACGGACCGCAACCGCGGTGGTGCCTACCTGTCGCTCGGCCTGGCCGTGATCGGCATGTTCGGTCTCTTCCTCTTTCTGACCTACTACATGCAGAACATCCTGTCCTACTCGCCGGTCATGACCGGTGTGGCGTTCCTGCCGATGGTGGCCGGCATGATCACCGGCTCCACCCAGATCGGCGCCCGCCTGATGAACCGGGTTCCCGCCCGCTTCCTGATGGGCCCGGGCTTCCTGGTCGCCTCGGCGGGCATGCTGATCCTGACCCAGATCAAGGTCGACTCCTCGTACTGGCTGATCCTGCCCGGCCTGATCCTGATGGGTCTCGGCATGGGTACCGCGTTCATGCCGGCGATGAGCCTGGCCACCTTCCGGGTTCGCCCGCAGGACGCCGGTGTCGCCTCCGCGATGGTGAACACCTCGCAGCAGGTCGGTGGCGCGATCGGCACCGCGGCGCTGAGCACCGTGGCGACCAGCGCGACCGCCGCGTTCATGAAGACGCACTTCAACCCGGCGGCGCCCAAGCAGCTGCAGGGGCTGATCGAGGCCCAGGCCGCGGTGCACGGATTCGCCACCGCGATCTGGTGGTCCTTCGGGATCCTGCTGGCCGCGGCCGTCATCGCCTCGGTGCTGCTGAACGGCGGCGGCAAGAGCAACATGGTCGCTGCCTCCGGTGACGGCGAGATCGCCGACGTGCCGGTGATGGCACACTGAGGCACCTGCCCGTGTGACCTGTGGCGCTGTCCCTCCCGGTGGAGGGGTGGCGCCACAGGTGTTTTCGGTGCTGCGGGTGGCGGGCGTGGCGGAGGCGCTGGTGCGTCCCGCCCTTGTGGATGCCGGATGCCGGATGCCGAACGTCGGATGCCGGATGTCCGACGCCGGACGTCAGTTGTCAGCTGACGGATGGCCGATGCCAGCTCCCGGATAACAGATAACAGATGACAGAATCTGAAATCTGTTATCTGTTAGCGCCGCAAGCGCCTTCCGCGGAAATCGGTGGACAACTCGGCAACCGCAGTGGTCGACTCCCACCGCCCGATGAACCGTCGCAGAGGAGCAGCAGGATGGCCGTCAGCCCCCCGTCCCCCGTGGACCGCTTGCGGCTCGCCGTCACCCGCACCGCCGAGCTGGTGCGGGGCCGGGTCGCCACCGGGCTGACCCATGATGACGCCGACGATCACCAGGGCACCGTCGCCACCGACAGCGCGATCGGCTTCGACCCGCTGCCGCTGCTCGCCGAACTCGACCGCCAGGGTGCCCGGGTGGTGGTGATCGGTCAGGTCGCGGGCATCCTGCACGGCTCCCAGGAGCTGACCGGCGACCTCGATCTGCTCTGGGACGGCGCGCCCGAGCGGGCCGCCGCGATGGCCGCCGCCTTCGGCGCGTTCGGCGCTCGCCTCACCGACGACGACGGCGCCGAGCTGCCCTGCGCCCCCGCCGCGTTCCGGCTCCCCAAGCTCGACTTCGCGACCCCGAGCGCGAGCGGCGACTGCTGCACCCCGGCGCTGCCCTGGGGGAGCCTGGACGTGGCGGGCTTCGCCGAGCGCGCGCTCACCGTCCCGGGGCTGGACGGTACGGCGCTGCGCTACCTCACCCGCGCCGACCTGATCGCCATGCGCCGGGCCGTCGGCCGCCCCAAGGACCTGCGCCGGGCCGAGGAGCTGGAGCGACTGATCTGACCGGAGCGGCCGGAGCGGCCGGGTCGACCCGGGGCGGCCGGTCTGACCGGAGCGACCGGCCCGAGCGGAAAGGCGCTGGCCGGGGAGCTGTTCGGGTTCGTATCATCACCGCCATGGCAGATCCCATATACCCCGCCAAGCCGCGTCCGGGTGACCGCGTTGCCGTCCTCTCGCCGTCCTTCGCCGGGCCGGCGGTCTTCCCGCACGTCCATGAGCTCGGGATCCGGCGGCTGCGTGAGGAGTTCGGACTGGAGCCGGTGGAGTACCCGACCACCCGCAAGCTCGGCGCCACCCCGCAGGAGCGCGCGGCCGACCTGAACGCGGCCTTCGCCGACCCGAACATCAAGGCGGTGCTGGCCACCATCGGCGGCGAGGATCAGATCACCGTCCTGCCGCACCTGGACCGGGAGTTGATCCGGGCCAACCCCAAGCCGTTCTTCGGCTACAGCGACAACACCAACCTGCTGCTCTTCCTGCGCAACCTCGGCATCGTGGCGTACCACGGCGGTTCCGTGATGGTGCACCTGGGCCGCAGCGGTTCGACGCACCCGGCGAGCGTGGACTCGCTGCGCGCCGCGCTCCTCGGCTCCGGCCCGTACGAGCTCCGCGCGAGCGCCGAGGTGTGCGATCAGGAGGTGGACTGGGGCCAGCCCGAACTCCTGGGGACCGAGCCGGAGATGGAGCCGGCCGAGGGCTGGTACTGGCACAACGCGGACCGGGTGGTCGACGGCCTGGGCTGGGGTGGCAACCTGGAGATCCTCGCCTGGATGGCGATGGCCGACCGGGAGATCCGCCCTGCTGCCGAGTACGCCGGCCAGGTGCTCTTCCTGGAGACCTCGGAGGAGATGCCGGGCGGCGACGAGGTCTACCGGATCCTGCGCAACCTGGGCGAGCGCGGCGTGCTGGCCCAGGTCCCGGCGCTGCTGATGGCCCGGGCCAAGGCCTGGAGCTTCGGCAAGCCGCTGGAGGGGGCCGCGAAGGCCGAGTACCGCGAGGCCCAGCGGGCGGCGGTGCTGCGGGCGCTGAGCGAGTACGCGCCCGAGGCGATGGCGGTCTTCGACGTCGACTTCGGTCACACCGACCCCCAGCTGATCCTGCCCTGCGGCGGCCGGATCCGGGTCGACGGGCCGCAGCGGCGGATCACCGTCTGGTACTGAGCGACCGGGCTCCGGAGCCGCCTGGCCGCCTGGCTGCTGGACCGCTCAGCGGCCGGGGCCACTGGGTTGCTGGGCCGTCGGTAGGCCCGGCGGCCCAGCGCCGGTCTGCGCCGGTCGGGCCGGTCAGCGCGGCGCAGGCAGTTCGCGCAGCCGGCTGACCGGCGAGACCAGCAGGGCCAGGCCAAGATCCGGGCCCAGTTGCAGGAAGCGCAGCAGTCCGACCTGCTCGTCGGTGGCGTGGGCGTGGAAGGCGTCGATCGCGGTCAACGGTGCTGCGGGCGAGGTCACTTGGGTGCCGATCGACCAGGACGGCCTGCGCCCCGACCTGCTGGCCGACGCCTTCGCGATGACCGGTGCCCGACTGCTCTACGGCCAGCCCAGTTGCCACAACCCGACCGGCGCGGTGCTCGCCGCCGGGCGCCGCCGCCAGGTGGTGGCCGCCGCCCTGCGCGAGCGCCACGCTGGCTGCCGCCGTGGCCGCTGCCGTGGCCGCTGCCGTGGCCGTCGCCGTGGCCGCCGCCGTGGCCGGCGACTGCCCGACTGGACCCTGGGCGCCCTGCCGGCCGCCGGCCTGCACCTCTGGCTGCGGCTGCCGCCCGACCTCACCGAGGACGCCCTCGCCGACGCCGCCCGCCGCCACGGCGTCGCCACCGACCCCGGCTCCCGCTTCTTCCCCGCCGAGCCCGCCGGCCCCCACCTGCGCCTCGCCTTCGCCGCCACCGGCGACCAGGCCCGACCTGCCCCGGGCCGCCCAGCGGCTCGCCACAGCTGCGGCCGAACTGCGCGGGCGCGGGTAGCGGAGGCGCATCGCGCGGGTCACTGGCCGCCCAGGAGCATCCACTTCTCCGGCTTCGCCAGCGGCTCGAAGCCGACCTTGGCGTAGACCTCGTGGGCGTCGGCCGTGGCGAGCATGACGCGGCGCAGGCCGTACGGGGTGAGGTGGTCGCGGGTGGCGGCGGCGAGGGCGGTGCCCAGGCCCAGGCCGCGGGCTTCGGGGGCGATGTAGACGTCGCAGAGCCAGGCGAAGGTGGCCAGGTCGGTGACCACCCGGGCGTAGCCGAGCTGGGCGCCGGTGGACGTGCGGTAGAGGCCGAAGTTGAGCGAGTTGGCGATGGCGCGGTCCTGCTGCTCGCGGGAGACGCCCAGGGCCCAGTAGGCGTCCTCGGAGAGCCAGCGGTGGACCAGGGCCGCGTCCAGTCGCGCCGGGTCGGTGGAGATCTGGTAGCCCTCGGGAGCGGTGTGGGAGTGGTTCATGGACTGATCCAAACAGCCCGGCCCGACGTCAGCCGCGCAGGGTCCCCACCACGCTGTTCAGGTCCGGTGCCGGCCGCAACTCGGCGGCGCGCGGCGCGGGGTGCTCCGGCCAGTGGAGGTGGGCGGTGTCCGGGCGGCCGTTGTGCGGCGATGGCGGGCCGCTCGCGGTGAGGTGGGCGGCGCTGCCGTGCAGCGACAGGGGTTCCCCCGGGAGACCGATCGTCAACCAACCACCGGCCTAGGACAGATCGGCCAGCAGCGCCCGCCCTTCGGGCCAATCTCCCAGCCCGGAGGCTGCGTTGAGGTGGCCGCGCGGGCCGGCCTCGACCAGCCGGGAACCCCAGCCGCGCGCGAGGAGCCGGGCGCGGTCGAGCGTGCAGTACGGGTCGTCCGAGCTGGCCACCACGGTACTGGGGAAGGGTAGTGGCAGCAGCGGGATCGGCCGGAAGTTGACCAGTTCCTCGATCTCCACCGTGTCGATGTCGGCCGGCGCGACCAGCAGAGCCCCGCGCACCAGCGCCCGGGCGGCGGCGCCAGCCCGCGCCGCCCAGTGCGCGACCGTCACGCAGCCCAGGCTGTGCGCGGCGAGCACCACGGGTCCTGACCGTTCCCGTGAGTGCTCCCGCGACCGCTCCGCTGACTGCTCCCGGACCGCCCGGTCCAGCGCGGCGGCCCAGTCGGTCAGCAGCGGCCGGTCCCAGTCGGCCTGTTCGACCCGGACCAGGCGCGGGTCGCCGCGCTCCCAGTGGGACTGCCAGTGCTCGGGGCCGGAGTTCTGGTAGCCGGGCAGCACCAGGACGGTCGGGAGGTCGTCAGTGGTCATGCGGGGGAGGGTAACCGCCTGGTGGGGCGCCGGGTGGCCGCCGCCCGGCATCCGGACGGCAGTCGGGCGGCAGCCGGGCGGGCACCCGGCCGGGAGGCCGGATCGAGGGGCAGACATGTACAGACACCTCAATGGCTGTCCCCGGGTCTTCCCTCGTTCACCCTTCGCTGGAATCATCCCTACTCGCAAGTAGCGGAACCACATGTGACGGACAGTCGAACATCGCCCGTACCCTCCAGGAGGACCCGTGTCCCCGCTCTCCCGCCGCACCCTGCTCGGCTCGGCCGCCGCCTCCGGTGCCGCGCTCGGTCTCGGCGCGCTGCCCGGTTCGCTCCAGCGGGCCCTGGCCGCCCCCGCGACGCCCGGCACTCTGGACGACGTCGAGCACGTCGTGGTGCTGATGCAGGAGAACCGCTCCTTCGACCACTACTTCGGCACCCTGAACGGCGTGCGCGGCTACGGTGACACCTCCCGGGTGCGCTTCCCCGGCGGCTCGGACGTGCTGCGCCAGAAGCTGCTGGGCACCGTGGGCGGCACCGACCTGCTGCCCTGGCACCTGGACACCTCGACCAGCGACGCCCAGCG
The DNA here is from genome assembly GCF_026340565.1 of Kitasatospora sp. NBC_01287. NCBI lineage: Bacteria > Bacillati > Actinomycetota > Actinomycetes > Kitasatosporales > Streptomycetaceae > Kitasatospora > Kitasatospora sp. NBC_01287. Next base: position 1,935,711 of record NZ_JAPEPB010000001.1, on the reverse strand, counting down.
GATCTTCGACCTCGACCACTCCTGGGGCGGCACCCACAGCGCCTGGGCGAACGGTCAGTGGAACAACTGGGTGCCCGCCAAGACCTGGTACACCATGGGCTACTACCGTCGCCAGGACATCCCGTTCCAGTACGCGCTCGCGGACAACTTCACCCTCTGCGACCAGTACTTCTGCTCCGCCCTGACCTCCACCGACCCGAACCGGCTCTACCTCTGGTCGGGCATGATCGACCCGAACGCCACCGGCGGCGGCCCTGCGACCGACAACACCAAGTCCGGCTTCACCTGGACCACGTACCCGGAGCGGCTGCAGGCGGCCGGCATCTCCTGGAAGGTCTACCAGCAGCAGGACAACTTCGACGACAACGCGTTGGCCTGGTTCAAGTCCTTCCAGACCGCGACCCCGGACTCCCCGCTCTACCAGCGCGGCATGGCCAAGGCCGGCGCGGACGACTTCGCGAACGACGTGGCGGCGGGCAGGCTGCCCGCGGTCAGCTGGGTGGTCGCCCCCACCGCGCAGTCCGAGCACCCCAACTACCCGCCCGCCCAGGGAGCCGACTTCACCGCCTCGGTGGTGCTGGACGCGCTGGCCGCCAACCCGGAGGTGTGGGCGAAGACCGTCGTCTTCCTCAACTACGACGAGAACGACGGCTTCTTCGACCATGTCGTGCCGCCGGTGGCGCCCGACGGGACGCCGGACGAGTTCGTCGGCGGCCTGCCGATCGGCCTGGGCCCGCGCGTGCCGATGATCGTGATCTCGCCGTGGAGCCGTGGTGGCCGGGTCAACTCCGAGGTCTTCGACCACACTTCGGTCCTGCGCTTCCTGGAGAACTGGACCGGGGTGCGGGAGCCCAACATCTCCGCCTGGCGCCGCACCGTCTGCGGCGACCTGCTGTCCGCCTTCGACTTCACCACCAGCGACCGCAGCTTCCCGGCCCTGCCGGACACCAAGCAGTTGCTGGCCGACCTGGCCCAGCAGGACAAGCTGCTGCTGCCGCCGCTCTTCCCGCCGATCGTCCAGCAGCAGCCCCAGGTCGAGTCCGGCGACCGGCCCGCGCTGCCGACCGGCTACCGCTTCGGCTCCTCCTCGCGCACCGACACCGGCACCGGGCAGCTCTGGATCACCCTGGACAACCTGGGCACCCTGGGCGCGGGCATCTCGATGTACACGGTGAACTTCCGTCAGTTCGGCGCCTGGCGCTACACGTTGCCGGTCGGTGGCACGGTCAGCGACTTCTTCAGCGCGCTGGGCGTCAGCGGCGGTCCCTACGACATCGACGCGCACGGCCCGGACGGCTTCCTGCGCGGCTACAAGGGCGACGTGCGGACCTGGACCAACACGGCCAAGGGCCACCCGGAGGTCGCCTCGGTGGAGGCGCCGGACGGGGTGCGGATCACCCTGAGCAACGCGAGCGGCAGCGGGAAGCCGGTGGTCTTCACCGTCGGCGCCAACACGGCCACCGGAGCGAGCGGTTCGACGCCCGCCACGGTGACGGTCGCGCCCGGCACGAGCGTTGACCGGGTGCTCGCGCCGACCGCCGCCGGGCGGTACGACTACACGGTGACGGCGGACACCGGCGACGGCTTCGAGCGGCGCTTCGCGGGGCGGCTGCAGCCCTGAGGCGGTGACGTCCGGGCCGCCCGCCGGCGGCCTCGGGCGTGTGTTTGAGCCAAATACCCGCCGGGTGCTCCGTTCTGCCCGCCCCGGGCCCTGGCCGGCGGGCAGGATGGCATGTGGTCCGGCGCTCGGCCTGCCGGAGCGTCAGTCGAGCGAGAGGGGCCACCAGATATGCGTGGAATGGGCGAACGGAGGGCGGCGGCCGTTGCGTTGGCCTGCGCTGCCGTCATCGGCGCGAGCGGGCTGCTCGCGCCGGCCGCGCAGGCGACCGCGCCGCTGTCGGTGTCGGGGCCGCTGTCGATCTCGGTAGTGGGTGCGGGGCCGGGCTCGGGTGCGGCTTCGGGCCCGGCGACTTCTCCGGCGACTTCTCCGGCGACATCTCCGGGGACCGAGGTCGAGTCGGTCTCGGTGACCCGGCCGAGTGGCCTGGTCACCCAGTTCGGGATCTTCTCGGGCACGGGCGGCCCGGACGAGACCCTCTGGTACCGCACCCGGCGCACGCCGGGCGGCGCGTACGGCGAGTGGCAGCAGATCGGCTCCGTCGGTGTGAACTTCCAGAACCCCGTGCTGTCGGCGGCCGTTGACGCCGACGGGCGGCTGGAGGTCTTCACCGTCGAGCCCGAGTCCTCGGTGCTGGTGCGGATCCACCAGCTGAGTCCCGGCGGTCCGTGGTCCGCCCCGGAGGCCTTCGGGCCCGGCAGCGCCGCCGTGCCGAGGTTCTTCGGCTACCCCGTGCTCTTCCGCGAGCACGACGGCTCGCTCGCCGCCTTCGAGGTCTACCAGGTCGGCGCGGTACCGGAGTTGTACGTCAGCGAGCAGGACCGGCACGGCACCTGGGGCGCCTGGACCGACCTCGGGGCCGGCCCGGAGCCGGAGTCGGTCGGCACCCCGACCAGCGTCACCGAGGCGCCGGACGGCACCCTCACCGCCGTCGCCCACCTGTGGGACGCCTCCTCGGGGTACTACGCCGAGATCTCCCAGCTCACGCCGCGCGGCGCCTGGGGTCCGTGGCACAGCTGCGCCACGGACGGCTGCGCCGGCGGCTGACGGCACCTACGGCTGACGGCACCTACGGCTGACAGCACCTACGGCTCACGGCACCCGTGGTACGCCGGGCGGTCGCGGCCACCCGGCGTACCCATAAGGTACGGGCCATGAGTGGAGAGACGTCGCCGCAGCGGCGACAGGCACCAGAGGTGAGGGCCTCGCACGAGGACCGCGACCGGGTCGCCGAGCAACTGCGCCTCGCGGCCGGTGAAGGCCGCCTGACCCTGGAGGAGTTGGACGAGCGGCTGGAGCTGGCGCTGACGGCGCGCACCGGCAGTGAGCTGGCCGAGCTGGTCGCCGACCTGCCGGTGGTGAGCGGGCCGACGCTGCGGCCGGCCAAGGACCTCGCACACATCGAGGTGGGCAGCTCGACCGTCCGCCGCGAGGGCCGCTGGGTGGTGCCGCGCGCACTGGAGGTGTCGGTGCGCAGCGGCCACGTGCTGCTGGACCTGAGCGAAGCGGTGATCACCCACCCGACCCTGCGGATCGCGCTCAAGCTACGCAGCGGCAGCCTGGTGATCGTCACCCGGCCCGGTGTCGAGGTGGACGCCGACGACGTGACCGTGGCCAGCGGATCCGTCAGGGTCGTGCGCGGGCCATCGTCGCCGGACGCCCCGCCGGAGCCCACGATGCTGCGCGTCGAGCTGTCGGGCACGGTCCGCAGCGGCTCGGTGGTGGCCCGCCCGCCGCGCCGCCGCCGTCGCGGCCCCCTGGCCTGGCTGCGCCGCCACCCGCGCCCGCTGCCGCGCGGCTGAGCCGAGGCACGCGCCGGCCCCGCCACCCGCACAGTCAGTCGGCCCGGCGGCCGCTCCGCCTCACGCGCCGCCGTCCGCGCCCGACTCCCAGAGGGTGCTCGGCACGAAGTGGTTGTCGAACCGCTCCTGGGTGTCGAGGATCTCCTGCGGGCTCGCCTGGCCCTGCCTGATCCGCTCGACCAGGCGGAAGTACTCGAAGCGGTCGGTGCCCGGCATGAGGAAGAGCAGGTCCACGCCGTGGTCGGCCGGGGTGCGGAAGGCGTGCACGGTCTGCGGGGGCACCAGGAGGAAGTCACCGTCGCGGGCGGTGACGATCTCCTCGCCCAGCAGCACGTCGAGCGCGCCCTCGATGACGAAGAAGATCTCGGGTGCGCGGTGGTGGAGGTGCGGGCCGGGGCCGGCGGTGCCCTTGCCCATCCTGGTGCGGACGGCGCTCAGGGCGCCGCTGGTGTCGCTGCCGTCGGCCAGCAGCTGGATGGTGGCGGGAGGCGCGCCCAGCAGCTCCGCCTCGTCCGCGCGGACCAGTACCGGGGCGGCGCTCGTCGGGTCGATCAGGGTCATCGGTCTGACTCCTCGGTCGCGGGGGCCCGGTGGTGGGGCGCCCTCTCCCAGTGGACGGCGCGGCGCCGCGCGATGTGACACGGGCCGCCACTCGGCATGCCGGCTCAGCCAGTTATGCCGACCCCGCCCGGCGCCGGGCCGTCTCGCCCAGGGCCGCCAGGTCCAACTCGCCTTCACCGTGGGCGATTCCGTCCAGCAGGGCGTCCCGCAGCACGCTCGCGATCGGCAGCGGGACATGGGCGGCGGTACCCGCGTCCAGGGCGAGGTTGACGTCCTTGAGGCCCAGGGCGAGGCGGAAGGCGGGGTCGTAGCGCCGCTCGGCGATCATCGAGCCGTAGCCGGCGTAGACCGGGCCGGGGAAGACGGTGCCGGTGAGCACCTCCAGCAGGTCGGCGGCGGCCAGGCCGTTGGCCTCGGCGAGTGCGGTGGCCTCGGCGAGCGCCTCCACCGCGGAGACCAGCAGGAAGTTGGCGCTGATCTTCGCCACGTTGGCCAACTCCGGTCGCTCACCGAGCCGGTAGGTGTGGCGGCCGATCGCCTCGAAGAGTGGCGCCACCCGGTCGAGCAGCGCCGCCTCTCCCGCCGCCAGGATGTTGAGGTTGCCGGCCGCCGCCACGTCGGTGCGGCCCAGCACCGGAGCGGCGACGTAGCCGATGCCGTGCCGCTGGTGCAGCTCGGCGGCGCGGCGGGCCAACTCCGGTGAGACCGTGGCCATGTTGACGTGCACCGCGACGGCGGCGGAGGCGAGCAGCACCTCGTCGAGCAGCAGGTCCGCCACTGCCGCGTCGTCGGCGAGCATCGAGATCAGCACCTCGCCCGACAGCGCCGCGGCCGGTGTGGCCGCCGCCTCGGCGCCCAGCTCGACCAGCGCCGCCACCGGTTCGGGGGAGCGGTTCCAGACCCGGACCCGGTGGCCCGCCTTGAGCAACTGGGCTGCCATCTCGCGTCCCATGGCGCCCAGTCCGATGAAACCGACGTTCATGGGCGTTCTCCTCATGTTCGGTGCTGACGGTCCGTCGTATCGTAACCATCGGCCCGGGGTTGCGGCCGGCGCACGCCCTACCGCCCCGCCGGATCTTCCGGCGGGGCGGTAGGGGCAATGGCCTGACGCGGCCTCAGCCGCGCGCGGCCCGGAGCCGGGTGGTGTCACCCGGCCCGAACGGCACCGGGGTCCGCACGCCGGCGGGTGCCTCCGGGCCGGCCACCACCGCCGTCCGTGCCGCCGCCGTCCCCGCCGCCTTCGCCGTCCGAGCAGTGGTGCTGACCGCCGGCTGCGCCGGGGCGGCCGGCAGCTGTACGGTCACCGCGCTCTGCCCGGTGCCCGGGGCGAGCCAGCCGGAGAGCTCACCGGCGTAGGCGGAGCCGACCGCGGTGCTCGCGGTGCCGGTCTGCTGCACCTGCACGGTGCCGGTCGGCGCCGTCACCGGTACCTGCACCCCGGCGGGCGCGGTGATGGTCACCAGACCGTTGCTCTGGTAGGCCGTCACTGTGCCGGCGGCGAGTGCGGCGTTCCAGGCGGTCTGGTTCTGCTCCTGGGTCGCGATGTCCGCCAGGCGCGGGTCGACCAGCGGGGTGTTGCTGTTGAGCAGGCCCTGGTAGCTGCTCAGGACCTGGTTCAGCACCGGGTAGGCGATCCGGTCCTCGGCGAAGTTTCCCTGGTAGAACACCTCGGGCGTGGGGTCGTTGCCGAGCACCCGGGCCAGCGCGATCTTCGCCTCGGTGGGTACGACGGTGCTCTGGAACCCGGTGGTGGTGTCCAGCGGCGCCGCCAGGCAGGTCGCCCCGGCCGCGGTGCAGGCGCCGCTGCCGCCCTGGGCGGTCGAGGTGTAGAGCCAGTTGTACTCGTCCGCCTCCTCGGCCGCGGTCGCGGCGTTGTGGAAGACGTCGGCCGGGTGCCCCGGCACGGTGGTGGCCGAGCCGACCTGGCGCGAGCCGCTCTCCGCCGCGCCGTTGGCGGCCAGCGCGGTCACCCCGAGCGCGGTGAGCGCGGGGGCCAGCGCCGGGTTGTCGGCGCTCTGCTGCGGCAGCACCGCCAGGCCCGAGTTGCCGGCCGTGACCAGCTCGGCGGGGTTGAGCGGCAGGCCCTTGGCCTGGGCCCAGGTCAGGTTGGACTGGACGGCCGAGGTGATCGCCGCCTGGCCGGCCCACTGCACGGCGCCGGTGCCGTCGGTGGCGCAGGCCCACGGCACCACGGTGGTGTTGCGCACGCAGCCGAGGTACGGGCTGCCGTAGGTGCCGTTGACCAGGCGGAACGAGGCGGCGTTCGCGGCCAGGTCCGCCTCGGTCGGGTCGGTGCCCGCCGCGCCCGGGGCGGCGGCCGCGGCGTCGCTGCCCGCACCGTCGACCGCCAGGTCCAGGGTGATGCCGTTGGCCGCCTCCCACGCCTTGGCGGCGTCCAGGTCGGCCGCGCCCAGCCGGATCGGCACGCTGTCGGCGCTGCCCGCGGCCACGTTGCAACCGGCGTCGCCGGCGGTGCACTTGAGCGTCGTGCTCCACCGGTTGTCGGTGCCGAGCACGTTCTGCACCTGGACCGAGAGGTAGTCGCGGTCGAAGCCCAGGTGCACCCCCTGGGTCATCCAGTCGACCACGCCGCGGGCCAGCAGCCGCCACTGCTGCTGGTACTGGTTGTAGGCGAAGGTGATGACCAACTCGTCGACGCCGTCGTGCTGGTAGTCGCCGACCAGGCTGCCGCGCGCGGTGCTGCCCGGGATCGGCACGTCGACCAGCGGGGTGAAGCTCGCCCCGGCGGCCGGGGCGGCCAGCGCGGTGGAGAGGAAGCCGTAGGCCTCGGTCACGTTCGGGTTGTTGTCCTCGAACGGGACGGGGCCCTTGAGGTAGTCGAAGGCGCCGGCCGCGCCGGCCGCCGTGGTGTTGGCGGTGAACCCGTCCAGCGCGCCGATGTAGCCGGGGTTCTGCGGCCAGTTGAGGCCGGCCGCCGGCTGCGGGTAGGTGTTCGCGTCCACCTGGCGCACGTGGTAGGTCTGCTCGTAGGAGAGCAGCGCGTTCGCCTCGGCGGTGCCGGTGCCCAGCGCGCCGACGCTGGGCAGCACCACGGCCTGGTACTTGGCCTCGGTGGAGCCGTCCGGCAGCGTCGCGGTGAGGAAGGCCGCGTCGATGGTGGGCCGGTTGTGGTCGGAGGCGACGACATCGGTGAACGGGATGCCCTCGCTGGTCAGTTCGGCGTTGATCGAGGCCACCGAGGGTCCCTGGTCGTCGATCACCAGGACCCGCAGGTCGGTGCGGTAGGCAGGAGCGGCGCCGTCCGCGTGCGCGGCGACGGGTGCGCCCAGTGCCAGGAGTGAGCCGGTGGCCAGCGCGGCGGCCCATCGTTTGCTGAAGCCCATTGGTTCCTCCACGTCGAGGGGCACCCCGCGCCCGCGGGATGCCTCGGACAGAAGCGCCGCGGACACGGAGGAGCCCGTGCGCGGATGTTCCGGTGGATCCCCCGTCGGGTGCGCTCTGCCGGGCCGCGGCTCCCCCCGCGGTCCCACGAACCCCCCAAGGTCGCAGCGGCGTCGCGACCGGGCGCTGCCCGGCCGCGGATCTTGCCGCGGTGACGACCGGACGAAACGCTAACGCAGGGTCAGGTGACGCGACCAGTGGGTCACTTCGCTCCCGGTGCGATCCACCTGTCCGATTCCGCCCCGGCCGCACTGTGTCAGGTGGCGCGGGCGGCTGCGCGAGGTCGCCGGGGCGGGTGCGGATCCGCCTAGGCCAAGGGCATGTGCGGGTCAAAAAGCCGCCGGGCCGCCGGACGCCGAGTGGCGTCCGGCGGCCCGGAGTGGTTATTGGCGCAAACTCACCCCTGCGGCCGCGTTCCGGCCGGCTCGGCCACCACCGCGAGCGCCTCGATCTCCAGCAGGAACTCGGGGCGGAAGAGCGCGGCCACCGCGACCGCCGAGCTGGCCGGCGGACGGGTGGTGTCGATCACCGCGTCCCGCGCCTCGCGGATGGCCGGCAGGTGGGCGACGTCGGTGACGAAGATGGTCAGCTTGATCACGTCGTCGAAGCCCGCGCCCGCCTCGGCCAGGCAGCGACGGATGTTCTCGAAGACCTGCCGGGCCTGCGCGGCCGGGTCGCCGGGGCCGACCAGCTCGCCCCGCTCGTCCAGGGAGATCTGCCCGGAGACGGCGATCGTCCGGCCGGTACCCCAGGCGACCTGGCTGTAGCCGAACCCGGGAGCCAGGCCGACCGGGGCGATCACGTGGGTGGTGCTGCTCCTGGGGTCGTTCGTGCGGTCGTTCGTGGTGCTGCTCATCAGTGGCCCCGTTCTCGTTGTGTCAGGTCCAGGCCGCGCCGGCTCCGGTTCGACCTGCCGGAACCGTAGGTTCCGTGGAGGAAGATGATCAGCCCGCCCAGAGCGCCCACTGTATGCGGGTGATCGACTGCGAGCCGCCCCTCGCCGTCGATCACGACCGCCTCGAGCACTCACCGGCAGGACCGTCCTCATCACCCACGGCGCCGGCGGTCTGGCCTGCTTCGCCGGGGAGCTATGAGGATCGGGGTTGGTCCAGAGCCCCCAGGAGCCGTTCGACCTCGGCGATCACTTGATCCGCGCTCCGCGTGACGAGCTGCTCGACGACTTCATCGATCGTGTGGACGTAGGGACCCCCTGTCCATACGCGATACACGCCTTCATGGTCGAGTGTCACGAAGACGGGCACCGGTTCGCCCTGTCCCTCCCACCAGCGGGGGCCTGTGCTGAAGCACAGCCTTCCGAGGCTGGTGAACGGGTAGAATTCCGTGATCCGGGTTGATCTCGCCTTTTCCACCAGAACGGTCAGGCCGAGGCTCCCGGGGCGACCGTATCCTTCGTCCGTAGCGGCTGCGGATATGAGCATGAACTCCCATGCTGCATCCAGTGATTCATCCACCTGGCCTCCCTGTTCCTCACGACCTCGGTCACTCGACTGTGACCGAGGTCGTCGGCCGACCGGTAGTTCTTCTGTCAGCCCAGCCGCGCGAAGCCATCGTGCTGCCGGGTCTCGCGCTCGTGCCATGGTGCAGCAGGAACCCAGCTCAGCCTGTCCAGCCTCTGCGGCCGTGTGACTACATCGCTGGCGGGGAGGTGGCGGGGAGACCGTTGGGTTCTGTCACCCGGCCACCACCTGCTATGGCGCTGGTTCGTCCCACGGCATCGGGTACCGCGGTGCTCCTGGAGGGCGCCCTTCTCCGGCCCTCAGCTGCTTGACTTGGGAGTAGTCGCACGAGTCGAGGAAGGTGACCGCATCGATGGGCACCCAGGTCGTGACGGATCCCGGCTGGATCGATTCCGTATAGGGTTCGGCGGCAAGTACCTGCCTGTACCAGAGCGTCATCGAGACCTGGAGCCATTCGAATCCGCCTGGCCGCTCTTCTCGGGCGAGCAGCTCTACGAGGGCTTGGCCGTCACCGTGTGGATGGTTCATCAGGACCATGCAGCGGTCGGACGGTTCGGTCGCGGGGAAGATTTCCAGGTGCATGGAATGGCCTTCGGGATTCAGCATGGAGGGGCCCCGTCGAAGTTGAAGAACGTGGTCACCGCGCGCACTTCAGGGCTGCCGCAGACCTTCCTCAGCTCCAGTGAAGTCCAACCATTGCCGTAGTCAGTTCCGGCGAGGACGCCCTTGAGATCTAGCATTCCTTCGAGATTGAAGCTGATTTTACCTCCGCTGGCAACAGTGCGATCGATCATCGCGTTCAGACCGCTCTCAGTGGCGGTTCCTCGGGGGACTATGTCGCCAAAGACCGAGCCATCCTTGAAGGTTACCGCTCCCCTTTCGAGCGCGAACTTGTCAAGAGCCCAAGTTCCTCCGATGTTGTCGAGTCCGAGCGCCAGGTGGATCGGGTCCTTCGGGGTCGCCCGCGGATCGACCTTTGTTTCAGCGCCCCGTTCCTTGTACCTGGCCCGGAGCTCCTCGACGCTGAGGGCCCCGGCGCCCTCCTCTCCCCACGGCGTCAGGATGGCTGCCAGCGAGCCGGCCTGGTACGCGAGTGCGTTCGGGCAGGGTTGTGCGCCCGGGACGAGGGACGGTGTCAGTCCGAAGGTTGATGTGTCGATGTAGCCCTGGACGGCTTGAGCTGGGGCTTCGAGGAGGTCTTCGGTGCCCTGTTCGAGGTGTGCTCCGGCGGCTGCGGCCAGGGGGGTCTTCTGTGCGGCTGCGTCGTCCTCCGCCTTGCAGTGGCTCTGGCCCAGTGACGCGATGATGGCGTGCCAGGCGTCGTACAGCTTGGCGCCGAGGCCGCACTGGCCGCTGGGGTCGGTCAGGTAGGTGGGGGCGTCGTTGGTGTAGGTGTAGTCGCCGCTGTAGGGGATGGTGGGGCGGAGCTGGATCGGGTCGCGGGTGGTGAGGCGGCCGGTGGTGGTGTCGTAGCGGCGGGCGCGTAGGTCGAGTTGGTTGTCGGTCGGGTCGGTGTACTGGCCGGTGTACCCCATTGGTGCTGATGGCGGGGCGTTGGCGCCGATAGCGCTGGTGCTGCGGGCGCCGTAGGTGTCGTAGCCGTAGCGGACCTGCTGGGTGCCGGTGGCGTCGGTGAGGTCGGTGACGGATCCGAGCCAGTCGTGGTGGGCGTAGAAGGTGCCGGTGGCGGTCTGTTCCGACTCCACCTGGTTGGTCGGGTTGTAGGTGTAGTCGGCCTTCACGGCGCCGGTGGCGTCGGTCTCGGTGGCGATCTGCGGGAGTGGGGCGTTGGGGTCCCACTGGATCGCGCCGGTGACGGTGCCGTTGGCCTTGGCCGTGGTGCGGTTGCCCGAGGCGTCGTAGGTGTAGCTGTAGGTGGTGGCGCCGAGTGTCTCGCTCGCCTGGTTTCCGGCACCGTCGTAGGTGTAGCTGACGCCTCCCGCGGCGGCGATCGGGTCGGGGGTGTTGCTGGTCCACTGCAGGCCGATGTAGCGGTCGTAGACGTTGAACGTCGAGTCGGCCTGGACCACCGCGACCGCGCCGTTTCCGGGCCAGGTCTTGCTGTTCCACAACGCGTTCTTGGCGGTGTCGTAGACGACGAAGTTGCCGTCGGTCTGCATCGTGGCCGTGGCGCCCGGGTGTCCGCCGGTCTGGGAGGACCACAGGACCTGGCCGGAGGCGATGGAGGAGAGGACGAGGTTGCCGTCGCTCTGCATGGTCAGCCGGGCGCTGGAGGAGCTGATGGAGGCGCCGGAGGCGAGGCCGTTTCCGGCGGTGATGGTTGCGGAGGCGGCGGGGGTCTTGGCGCTGGTGGCGTCGCCGTCGGCATCGTAGGCGTAGCTCGTGGTGGTGCTGCCGGTGGCGGCCTGGGTCAGTTCGTCCGCGGCGTCGTAGGTGTAGTTGGTGGTCGCCGCACCGCTGGTCTGCGTCAGGCGGTTGCCGACCGCGTCGTAGGTGTAGGCCAGGGCGGAGCCGTTGAGGCAGCCGGTGGAGGTGGCGGGTGCGGAGCACCCCGTCAGCAGGCGGCCGCCGGCGTCGTAGGTGTAGGCCACCGCGGAGGTGCTGTCGGAATAGGTGGTGCCGGTGGGCAGGCTGCGCGCATCGTAACCGGTTGTCGCGATGATGCCGCGGGCGTCCACGGCGGTGGTCCGGTTGCCGTCCAGGTCGTAGGAGTAGCTGGTCCTGTGCCCGAGAGGGTCGGCGACGCTGGCCGGCCGGCCGTCGGCGTCGTAGGCATAGGAGGTGGTGTGGCTGTTGGCATCGGTGCGGGTGAGGATGTTGCCGTCCGCGTCGAAGCTGTAGGTGGTCGCGGCGCCGGTGGGCGCGGTGACCTTGACGAGGTTTCCGTCGGCGTCGTAGGCGTCGCCGGTCGCGTTGCCCAGCGGGTCGGTGACCGAGGTCGTGCGGTCGAGCGCGTCGACGACCGTGGTGGTGGTGTTGCCCAGTGGGTCGGTGACGGTCGTCTGGTTCCCGGCCGGGTCGTAGCCGTAGTTGGTGGTGTAGTTCGAGGCTGTCGCGCCGGTCGCGTTGCCGCGCGGGTCGACAGTGCTGCTGACCTGGCCACCGGGTCCGTAGGTCCAGGTGGTGGTACTGCCGGCGGCAGTGGTGGCCGAGACGCGGTTGCCGTCCGCGTCGTAGGTGTAGGAGGACGTGTGGCCCAGGGGGTCGGTACTGGACGCGAGCAGGCCGTGTGGGTCGTAGGTGTTGGTGGTGGCGGCGCCGGTGGGGTCGGTGGTGGAGAGGAGGTTGCCGTCGGCGTCGTAGGCACTGGTGGTGGTGTTGCCCAGCGCGTCGACGGCGGTGACGGGCCGGCTGAACGCGTCGTAGGTCGTCTTGGTGACGGCACCGCTCGGATCGGTGGTGCTGGTGAGGTTGCCGAGCGAGTCGTAGGTGTAGGACGTGGTGTAGGCAGCGGCGGTGGCGCCAGCGGCGTTGCCGCGTGCGGTGGTCAGGGTGAGACGGTTGTTGTCGGCGTCGTAGGTGGAACTGGTCGTCGCGCCGGTGGGGTCGGTGGCGGTGAGCTGGTTGCCGTTGGCGTCGTAGGTGTAGCTACTCCTGTTGCCAGCCGGGTCGGTGCTGGTCAGCAGGCGGTGCGCGTTGTCGTAGGTGCTCGTCGCGCGGTTGCCGAGCGGGTCGGTGACGGAGATGCGGTTGCCCGCGCCGTCGTAGCTGTAGAGGGCCTTGCCACCGGTCGGGTCGGTGCTGGTGAGCAGTCGGCCGGCGGCATCGAAGGTGTAGGTGGTGGTGTACTTCGTGGGGTCGGCGCCCGCGACGTTGCCGCGCGGGTCGGTGACACTCTGGCGGTCCCCGTCGGCGTCGTACGTGTAGCTGGTCCTGTTGCCGGCGGCGTCGGTCACCGAGGTGAGGTTCCCCGCGCCGTCGTAGCTGTAGCGGGTGGTGCGGTGCGCCGGGGAGGTCTGCGAGGCCAGCTGGCCATTGGTGGTGTAGGTGTAGAAGGTCGTGCCGCCGGCCGGGTCGATCTGGCTGATCAGGCGGTTCGCGGTGTCGTAGGCCGAGGTCGTCTTGGCCCCGCTGGGCGTGGTGTGCGAGGTCTGGTCGCCCGCACTGTTGTAGGTCCAGCTCTCCGTCGAACCGTCAGGAAGGATCCGGCTCGTCATGTGACCGGCGGGATCGTAGAGCAGTTGGGTGAAGTGCCCTTGGGCGTCGAGGACCTGCGACAGGTGCAGGTTGCTGTCGTAGGCGTAGTTGGTCTGGTTGCCGAGCGGGTCGATCGAGCGGTACAGCTCGCCGCCTGAGTAGATGTCGCTCCAGATGCCGCCGTTGGCGTCGGTGTAGCTGGAGTAGTTCGACAAGCTGTTGCTGTTGGCGGTACCGCTGAACTTGAGGGTTCGGCCGTTGGCATCGGTCTGTGAGGAGACCAGGCCGTTGGTGTAGGTCGTGCTCATGACCTGGTGCCCGGCCGGGTCGGTGATGCTGTTGAGCAGCCCGCCCGTGTCGTATCCGTAGACGGTGGTGCCGCCGTCGAGCCCAGTGACCGAGGTCAGCAGACGGGAGGTGTATCCGTAGCTGACGGACCGGCCGTCGGAGAGGCTGACTTTGGTCAGCAGGTAGGTGGAGGGGTCGAAGGCCAGCGTCGCGGTGTGTCCGGCCGCGTCGGTGATGCTGGACGGAGTGGTCGCGGTGCTGCCCTGGTAGTTGACGGTCAGCCCGATACCGTTGAGATCCGTCCACGTCTGGAGCCGGCCCGAGGTGCCGAACGTCAGGATCTGCTTGTCGGGAGTCGTCATCGTGTAGCCGGACGCGGAGTTCCCGGTGAGGGTGGAGCGCACCCCGTCCACTGGTGTGAGGTTCCCTGAGGAGCCGCGGTTGTAGGCAGCGACCGAGCCGTCCTCCAGTGTGACCTGGACCGAACTCGACGAGTCCTGGACCCTGGCGGAGTACGGAAATGTCCATTGCGCGCCGAAGACGCCGTTCTGGATCGTCGCGTGGTCCGAGGCGTAGGTGCGGTTCAGCACGAACGGAACACCCGGCGCGGACAGGCTGATGTCGGTCGCCTGCTCGTCCTCCGCCAGGGAGAGCGTGTTGACCGGGTCACCGCGGTGTCCCTGGATGGAGTCCCGGCCCGAGGAGTCGGCGCAGCCGCAGCCTGAGGTCTCGGCTGCAGGCACGCTCTGACCGTTGCTGTACGCCGTGAACGTCGCGGTCTGGACCTCGCTGCTCCAACCGGTGTCGCAGCTCCAGTCGCCGCTGTTGCGCGCCGCGCCGGGATTGGTGTGCGAGGCAGCGAGCTTGCCGTAATAGCCCACCCCGGCTTGAAGCTTCCCACCGCCGATACGGGCCGGAGGGTTGAGCATCGTCACCACGTCCGCCCAGAACGGGGCGGCGGTGCCGTCCGGGGCGACGGTGTTCTGGCAGGAGGAGGCATAAACCTGCTGATTGTCGGAAGCGCTGTACAGAGTGAAGTGATATGCGTACACACCCGAGTCAGGCCAGGTGACCGACCAGATCGTCGTCTGGTAGCTGAGGCTCGGAGTGTATTGCCGACCGTCACGCCAGGAAGTCGGCGGCCAAACGCCCGCCACAGCCGGCATATTCGGCCTGAGCTTCGCCTGTCCAGCCGCCACACCCGCCGGTGGCGGGATCACGACCCCGCCACCCGGAAGGCTGACACCGGGATCTGACCCAGCCTTGGGAAGGAGCGCATCGATCTCCGCCTGACGCTGCGCGGCCGTGTCGGGACGGGGCGGCGCAGGGATCTTTCGAACAGCAGCGGCAGAAGCCGGCCGCGCCTGGGGTGTCGGAGAAGTCGGGGATGCCCACGTCGGTGCAGACCCGAACAAACCTAACAGCATAGAAAGTACAACAGCTACCACCGTGACCGATTTACGGACACGCCACATCAGATCCCCCACAGAGTAGATGGTGCCTCGCGATCCCCTGTCGCGCATGCATGTCCATGTCTAGTTGATGAATCCGTCAGTGTGCGACATATTTAGGAAGAGATCGAACGATTGGCTGAATCGCATCAATGCCTTCCGGAAGATTCAGTGAGTGTTTCAGTAGCCTTCATGTCGGAAGTGTCCAGGGTTACTCAAGGGGCAAAAGTTACGCAGGTGGAAAGCGATTCGGTCTCGATTCCAATGACCCGCAGCACGTTCGAGCCATTTGCTGTCTCCGGTTTACTCAAGAGAAATCCGGAGCCAGTCACGGCCGAGCGTGGTGGGACCTCGGGCAGGTTCAACGCCGCCGGGGTCAGGTCGGTGGCGGAAGCGGGCTGCTGTGTGGCCGGCGCCGAGCTCGCGGTGGACGGAAGC
The DNA here is from genome assembly GCF_026340565.1 of Kitasatospora sp. NBC_01287. Classification (NCBI taxonomy): domain Bacteria; kingdom Bacillati; phylum Actinomycetota; class Actinomycetes; order Kitasatosporales; family Streptomycetaceae; genus Kitasatospora; species Kitasatospora sp. NBC_01287. The sequence goes on along the minus strand of NZ_JAPEPB010000001.1, from coordinate 1,920,575 downwards.
CGGACCACCGGACCGGCCGTCAGGCACGTGATGGGGCAGCGGCGGAGCAGGCTGGAGAGCGGTACGGCGCCACCTGCGGCCGTGGTGTCGGTGGGGCGTGCGATGGTGAGGAGGAACAGCTCTCCAGGAGGTCCCCATGCCCCGCTTCGTCCCGGCGGTCGCCGACGAGCGCACCGCGCTGCTCGCCTTCCTCGCTCAGCAGCGCGCCGCCCTGGCCCACGCGGTGCTGGGTCTGACGGAGGAGCAGGCCTGGTCGGTGCCGAGTGCCAGCGAGCTCTCGTTGGCCGGTCTGCTCAAGCACGGCGCCGTCACCGAGCGGCGTTGGGTGGTGGCCGCGCTGGCCGGGCGCCCGCTGCCGGGGTTGTGGCCGATGACCGACCCCGGTGCGGACCTCACCCGTGCGCCGGGGGAGACGGTCCCGGCGCTGCTGGCGGCCTACCGGCGGGCGGCGGAGGAGACCGAGCGGATCATCGCCGAGCTGCCCGACCTCGGCGTTGCCTGCGCGAACGAGCAGGCGGCCCAGTGGTCGGCCCGCTGGGTGCTGCTGCACCTGATCGAGGAGACCGCCCGGCACGCCGGCCACGCCGACGTGATCCGCCAGTCGATCGACGGCGCCCACGCCGTCGAGCTGCTGGCCCGCGCCGAGGGGTAGGTGCCGAGGGGTAGGTGCCGAGCGCGGCAGCAGGCCGAGGGCAGTCGGGCTACTCGTAACGGTGCAGCAGCGCGTCGCGCTCGTTCTGCTCGACCTGCTCCAGGGTCAGGCCGTCCAGGGTGACCGAGAGGTGGGCGAGCGTCACCTCGGCCGAGCTCGGGACGGCGTCCTTGGGCAGCCACTGCTCGGGCTTCCACATCAGGCCGCGCAGCAGCGACTTGGGGCAGTGCCCGTAGACCTCCTCGACCCGCAGCACGATCGCGCTGCGCGGCGGCTTGCCGACGGCGGTCAGCTGGGCGAGCAGCTGCGGATCGGTCGAGACGCAGGCCCGGCCGTTCACCCGCAGCGTGTCGTTGCGCCCCGGGATCAGGAAGAGCAGCCCGGCCCGGCCGGTGGCGACGATGTTGTGCAGCGAGTCCAGCCGCTTGTTGCCGGTCGCGTCCGGGATCGCCAGGGTGTGCTCGTCCAGCACCGCGACGAACCCGGGCGGGCCGCCGCGCGGGCTCACGTCGCAGTGCCCCGCCGGGTCCGCGCTCGCCACCAGCACGAAGGAGGAGCAGCCGATCAGCCGCCGCGCCACGTCGTGGATCCGGTCCACCTGCTTGTGCATCGCGGCCTGGCTCGGCGCCTCGTAGATCGCGCGCAGCTCGGCGGGATCGCGGACGGCGCCGGCGCTCAGCGCGTCGAAGAGGTCGGTGGACTGCGATGTGCTCGTCATACCGCGCAATCTAGCCGAGGGGCCGGTGGCGGGGGGATACCGTTGATCCTGTGACGAATCCCGCGACAGATCCCGCAACGGATCCCGCAACTGCCCAGGTCGGCGGGCTGAGCACGGCGCTCGCCGAACTGCGCAGGGCGTTGGGGCCGGGCCGGGTGCTCGCCCCGGACGAGCCTGCCGCCGCCTTCGTGCGCGACGAGCGCGGACTGCTGCCCGCGCACCCGGCCGCGGTGCTGCGCCCGCGCGACACCGCCGAGGTGGCCACGGCGGTCGCGCTCTGCGCCCGCCACGGGGTGCCGGTGGTCCCGTTCGCCGGCGGCACCGGGTTGGTCGGCGGCGCGCTGCCGCTCGGCACCGGGACCCAGGTGGTGCTGAGCGTGCGCGAGTTGAACCGGATCCGCAGCGTGGCGCCGGCCGACTTCGCGCTCACCGCCGAGGCCGGCTGCGTGGTCGCCGACGTCCAGCGGGCCGCCGCCGCAGCGGGGCTGCTCTTCCCGCTGCGGCTCGCCTCCGAGGGCAGCTGCCGGATCGGCGGGGTGGTCGCCACCAACGCCGGCGGCAGCAACGTGCTGCGCTACGGCATGACCCGTGACCTGGTCCTCGGCCTGGAGGCGGTGCTGCCGGACGGTCAGGTGTGGCACGGGCTGCGCACCCTGCGCAAGGACAACACCGGCTACGACCTCAAACAACTGCTGATCGGCTCCGAGGGCACCCTGGGCATCGTCACCGCCGCCACCCTGCGGCTCTTCCCCGCCACCCGGCACCACGCCGTCGCCCTGCTCGCGCTGCCCGGCCCCGGCGCGCTCACCGGGCTGCTGGCGCTGGCCCGCGAACGGCTGGAGGAGCGGCTCACCGCGCTGGAGCTGTTCGGCCGCACCGGGCTCGACCTGGTGCTCGACCGGCTGACCGGCCACCGGGACCCGTTCGACCGGCCGCACCCTTGGTACGTGCTGGTGGAGGCGAGCGCGGCCCGGGACGGCGGGGCGCTGGCCACGCAGTTGGAGGGCCTGCTGGCCGAGGCGATCGAGCGCGGGGTGGCGGTGGACGCGGTGCCGGCCCTCGACCGGGCCCAGGCGCGCGCGTTCTGGGCGCTGCGCGAGGCGTTGCCGGAGGCCGAGAAGCGTGCGGGCGGGGCGATGAAGCACGACGTGAGCGTGCCGCTGGGCGCCATCGCCGAGTTCCTCCAAGCGGCGCAGGCCGCGCTGGCCCGGGAGTGCCCCGGCGCGGTGGTGAACGCCTTCGGGCATGTGGGCGATGGCAACGTTCACCTCAACGTGCTCGCTGGGCAAGGAAGTTCAGCAGTGGTCTACCGGGTGGTGGGCGAGTTCGGCGGCAGCATCAGCGCCGAGCACGGGATCGGCGTGCTCAAGCGGGAGGCGCTGGCGCAGGCCCGCTCGCCGCTGGAACTCACGCTGCTGCGCACGGTGAAGGCGGCGCTGGACCCGCAGGGGATCATGAATCCCGGGAAGCTGCTGTGAGCGCCTTGAAGTGCTGCAGCGTCGCCGTGACGGCGGTGGCCGGCTCGGTGGCGGTCCAGCCCAGTTCGCGCCGGGCCAGCGCGGCATCGGGCGTCACCTCGGAGCTCAGGAAGTGCAGCTCGCCGAAGGAGAGTTGCGGGGCGCTGCCGGTGACCCTCGCGGTCAGCTCGCCGACCGCCGCGAAGACCCAGGCGGCGGGCGCCGCCAGGGTCAGCGGGACCCGGGCGCCGGGGCGCACCGACCGCACCAACTCGGCGAGGGCCGGCAGTTCCAGGTAGCGGTCGGCGAAGAGGTAGCGCGAGCCGATGGGCGCCTCGGCGGCCAGCAGGTGCCCGCGCGCCAGGTCCTCGTTGAAGACCACCGCCATGCCGCCGGGAGGCAGCATCGGCACCCGGCCCCTGGCCAGGTCCACCAGCATCCGGTTGAGGGCGGTGGCCCGGGTCGGCCCGGGACCGAAGACCGCGGCGGGGTGGGTGATCCGGGCGGGCAGGCCGCGGGTCGCGACCGCCTCGGTGACCAGCCGGTCGGCCTCCTGCTTGGAGCGCTCGTAGGCGGTGCCGAGCGGCGCGTGCGCGAGCACGGACTCGTCGAAGGCGCCGTCCTGCGGGCGCTCGAAGACGTCCATGGTGCTGGTGTGCACGAAGCAGGCCACCCCCTCGGCGAGCGCCGCGTCCACCAGGTGCCCGGTGCCGGTGACGTTGACCCGGTGGAACTGCGCCTTGTCCCGCAGCCACTGCTCGGGCAGCCCGGCGGTGTGGAAGACGGTGTCGCAGCCCGCGACCGCGGCCCGCACGGAGGCGGCGTCGGTGACGTCCCCCACGACCGCGAGCACCCCGGCCGGCAGCACCCGTCCGGTCCGGTCCGGATCGCGCACCAGCGCCCGTACCCGGTCGCCGCGCTCGATGAGTTGACGGGCCGGCGGGTGGCCGACGGTCCCGGTCACACCGATGATCAGGACCTGACGCACGGTCACTCCCGGGGTCGGGGCGGCGCTTTCGGGCGCGCCGGGCGGGTGCCCCGCCCCCGCCCTCGCCCGCGGCTGTGCGGAGCGACACGGCGCCAAGACCTGCTATGGTACGAACCATTCTATCGATGAATGATTAGTTCATGGAATCGTCGCAAGGAGAACCGCATGCTGTCCGTCGCACCCGGCGTGACCCACGTCGCCACCTCCAAGACCAGCAACGCCTTCGTGGTCGAAGGCGACGCGGGCCTGATCCTGGTCGACGGGGGCCTGGCCAAGGGGGTCGGCGCGCTGCTGAAGGCGATCGAGGAGCTGGGCCGCAGGCCCGCCGACGTCACCGGCATCGTCATCACCCACGCCCACCCCGACCACGTGCAGGCGGTCCCCGAGCTGCGGGCGCGCACCGGTGCCAGGGTGCTCATCCACCGTGCCGACGCCGCCTGGCTGCCGGCCGGCCGGGTGCCGGCCGGGTGCCGCTCCGGCGTGCTGGCCCGCGGGCTCGACAACCTGCCGCTCGGCCGGTGGACGCCGTTCGAGGCCGACGAGGTCCTGGAGGACGGCGACCTGGTCGAGGGCTCCGGCGGGCTGCGGGTCGTCCACACCCCCGGCCACACGCCGGGCCACATCGTCCTGCTGCACGAGCCCGCCGGCGCCGCGCTGGTCGGCGACGCCCTGTTCCGCGGCAGCAAGCTCGGGCTGGGGCCGGCGATGTTCTCCTTCGACCCCGCCGCCCGGGCGGGGGCCCTGAGTCGGATCCCCGCCGATGTCAGGGCCGTCGGCTTCGGCCACGGTGACCCGCTCACGGGCGCCGAGGTGGACCTCTTCCGCGCCTTCCTCGACCAGCAGCGTTGAGCGTTAGGAATTCTGACGAGGCGTCAGAACGGCATCGGCCCCCGGTCCGCCGCCCGTGCGGGCGGCGGACCGGGGGCAGGTGTGCGGGGCCGGAGCGGTGTCCGGCCCCGGGCGGGCGGGGCTAGTTGATCGCGAAGTCGTCCGCGAGGACGTTGCCCTGGCCGTACCAGCCGTGCACGTAGACGGTGGCCTTGCCGGTCGCGTCCGTGGTGAACGGCACGGTCAGCTGGGTCCAGCTGCTGGAGTTGGCCCAGGTGGAGCCGGTGGCGCCGCCGCTGACGCCGATGTAGGCGTAGTTGCCCTGGACCCAACCCGTCAGCGTGTAGGCGTGGTTGGGCAGCAGGGTGACGGCCTGGTCGCACTCACCGGTCTGCGCGGCGGTGGGCGTCACCTGCAGCGCGTGGCTGCCGGAGTGCGCCGGGGTGCTGACCACGGCGCCGCCGGTCTGGCAGGTCCACGGGCTCAGGCTGCCGGTCTCGAAGCCACCGTTGGCCAGGCCGCTGCCACCGCTGGAGCCGTTGACGGTCAGGGTGTAGGTGGCGGTGTGGCTGCCGGAGGCGGCGGTGCCGGTGATGGTCAGCGGGTAGCTGCCGGGCGCGACGGCCGCGGTGGTGCTGATGGTGAGGGTGCTGCCGGCGCCGGCCGTCACGCTGGTCGGGCTGAGCGAGGCGGTGACGCCGGCCGGGGCGCCGGAGACGGAGAGCGCGACGCTCTGCGCGCTGCCGGAGGTGACGGCGGTGCTGACCGCGGCGGTGGCGCCCGCGCCGGCGGTGACCGAGCCGCTCGCCGGGCTGACGCTCAGCGAGAAGTCGTTGGTGGTGGTCCCGTTGACGGTCAGGGTGTAGGTGGCAGTGTGGCTGCCGGAGGCGGCGGTGCCGGTGATGGTCAGCGGGTAGCTGCCGGGCGCGACGGCCGCGGTGGTGCTGATGGTGAGGGTGCTGCTGCCGCCGGCCGTCACGCTGGTCGGGCTGAGCGAGGCGGTGACGCCGGCCGGGGCGCCGGAGACGGAGAGCGCGACGCTCTGCGCGCTGCCGGAGGTGACGGCGGTGCTGACCGTGGCGCTGGTCGAGGCACCGGGCAGCACCGAGCCGCTCGCGGGGGAGGCGCTCAGCGAGAAGTCGTTGGTGACCACGCCGCCGCCGGAGGTGAAGGGCTCCAGGGCGTGGCTGAAGTCCCAGGTGCCCTGGCTGATGCCGGAGCAGGTGTCGGAGCCGGCGGTCCCGAGGCAGCCGCCGTTGTCGCGCTGCAGGGCCCAGAACGAGAGGGTGTTGACGCCCTTGGTGGTGGCCCAGTTCTGCACCGCGCCGGCGTCGGCGACCGTGGTGGTCTCGGCCGCGCCGTAGTCGTCGATGCCGGGCATCAGGGTGATCCCGATCGACCCCCAGAGCTGGGCGGCCGTCTTCGTCGGGTAGAGCTTGGCCAGCTGGCCGTAGAGGCCGCTGGCGGCGTTCTCCGCGTCGGTGGCCATCTCGTGGGTGGCACCGTCGTAGTAGTCGAACGTCATGATGTTGACGACGTCGATCCGGGCGTTGTTGGTGACCGCGTTCTTCAGCACGGCCAGGCCGCTGGCGGCCAGCCCGCTGGTGGTGGTCGGCAGCGTGTAGGAGAACTGGACGTTGCGCCCGTTCGCCGTCGCCCAGTCCTCGACCAGCTTGATCGCCTTGTTGCGGCGGTCGATGCCGGCCGTGTTGGTCAGCGAGTTGTCCTCGGTGTCGAGGTCGATCCGGCTGACGTTGTACGTGGTGATCACGTTCTCGTACTGCGCCGCGATCTGGTTAACGTCGGTGCAGCTGTCGGCGATCTCGGTGCCGCCGTCGTCGGCGGCGTAGCCGCCGAAGGACGGGACGACGTCGCCGCCGCCGGCCTGGATCGAGCTGATCTGGCTGCCGAAGGTCGCGGCCGCGACCGGGCTGCTCGTGTCGCCGTTCCAGTAGGCGGTGCACGAGCCCTTGGTGGCGGCCTGGATGAAGGCCATCGACAGGTACTTGTTGCCCGACTGGGAGGCCAGGGTGGCCGGGTTGTCGCCGTTGTAGGCCTCGAAGTACGGGGCGAAGACGTGGGCGGGCAGCGGCGTGGGCGCGGCGGCCTGGGCGGCGGTGGTCGCGCCGATCACCATGCCGGCCGAGGCGGCCAGCGTGGCGCCGGCGGTCAGCACGGCCTGGACGGATCTGTGAAGTCGCATTCGGTGCTCCAGCAGACGTGAAACGGGAAGGGGGATGGTGCGGTGACAGAGATGTGCGGTTACGGAGATGTGCGGTTACGGAGATGCGCGATGACTGAGATGCGCGATGACGGAGGTGTGCGGTGAACGGCGGTGATCCGAACCGGATATGGGCATGACAACGAGCGGCGCGGAGGCCTCGCGTCGTGGTCGGGGTGGCGCGGATCGGTAGGGGGCGGGTGGGCAGGTCAGGGCAGGGCAAGTCCCTGCCGGCCGGTGGTCACACCCCCACAGTGCATCCCGGTCGGATGGACAGACCTTATGGTTGGACTAGACCACTTATCTGTCAAGAGTCCTAACAATCACTCAGCCGGACCCGGGGACCGGATCCGGCTGAGTGATGTTCAGTCAGTGGTGTTCAGGGAGGGGGGTCGAGTGGCCGTCAGTGACTACCCACCGTGAGCAGATGCCCGCTGATGCCGAGCAGTGAGGGCTCCGACTCGGCCCGGCGCAGCGCGTCCAGCACCACCGCCCGCTGCGCCGGGTCGTCGAGCCGCTCCTCGATCCCCAGCAGCCAGGCCGCACCCTCCAAGCCGTACTGTCCGTGCACGATCAGCCCGGCCTCGGTGAACTCCGCCGGGACCTCGTCGGCCAGGTGGAAGTAGGCGGTGGTGAAGAGGTTCTGGTCGGTGGCGGGACGCAGTTCGCCGGTGGCCACGCAGGCATCGGTGGCCGCCCGGTTGGCCGGCTCGAAGTACGCGCCGCTGCGCATCGTGTCGTAGAGCCCGGCGAACCGGTTGATGGTGGCGGCCACCACGAGGCCGCCGGGCCGCACCACCCGGCGGGCCTCGGTCAGCGAGCGCAGCCGGTCGGCGCGCTCGGGCAGGTGGTAGAGCGGGCCGAGCAGCAGCGCCACGTCCACCGACGCGTCGGCGGCGGGCAGCTCGCGTGCGTCACCGAGCGTAGCGGTAACGCCGGGCAGTTGGCTTGCCTGCTCGACGTGCAGCGGGACCGGGTCGAGCAGTTCCACCTGATGTCCGTCGGCTGCCAGCCACTCGGCGTGGACGCCCGCGCCGCCGCCCACATCCAGCACCCGCAGCGCCCGGCCGTCCGGCGCGGCCGCGGCGAGCAGTCGGCGCAGCACGTCCTGGGTGCGCCACAGTTCCAGCTGGTTCTTGCCGCGCAGCAGGCGGCCGGCCTCCTGGCCGCGGTCGTAGTAGGCGAGGACTTCCGGGGCGAGCGACTTCGTCATGATCCAGCAGCCTGGCCGTGACGGCGCCGGCAATGCAAGCGATTTCCTTCGGCGATCGGCTGGTCACCCTCGGTGGCGAAGCTGGTGACAACGACCACAGGCCGAGCGGGACTACGACCTGCCGTCGTAGTCGCTGACCCGGGCGGGGGAGGGGGTGGGCGGCCGGAGCGGGGCCGGCCGACGACCGACCGTCGTAGTGGCGCTGCTTGCTGCCCCGGGACGGACCGGGTTAAACCTGGACGAGTCGCCAAGCGCGCCGCCCGCACCGGGGCTGCTGTTCCGGTGCCGCCACCTTCTGGCCTCCGGGGCGGAGCGCTTTCCGTACGGCACCGACCGACACCGGGGTGCCCACGGTCACCGACGCGCCTTCACCAGCCAGCGGCCTGCTGCCGCGCTGCTGCCGTGCGCCCGGGACCGGCAACACGAACGAGGTAGCCCGAGCATGCGCAACGCCCTGATGACCACCGTCCGCCGACGATCCTCCGTGGTCCTCGCCTCGGCCGGCCTGGCCGCCACCGTTGCCGCCTCCGCCGTGGCCTTCGCGCTGCCGTCCGACGCCGCAACCACCGCCGCCCCGGCCCAGGCGGGCCACGCCACCGGGGCCCCGGCCGGCGCGCACGGTGACGTGCTCGCCTTCAGTGCCGCCAAGCCCGCCACCGTCTCGATCGAGGACGCGAGCCATGTGACGCCGAACACCGCGCAGGGCGGCGGTCACGCCGCGGCCTTCGCGCCCTTCGGTACCGGGGTCGGTGCCAAGGCGCAGGCGGAGCCCGCGCCCCAGCCGCAGCAGGCGCCGCAGCAGGCTCCCGTGCCCGCGCCCGCTCCCGCTCCCGCCGAGCAGCCGCAGCCCGCGCCTGCCCCCGCTCCGCAGCCGCAGCCGGCGCCGCCGAAGCCGGCCGCCCCGGTGGCCACCGACACCAGCCCCAGCGGCATCCGCGCGTTGGCGCAGAGCATGGTGCCCGCCGGTCAGTGGGCCTCCTTCGCCAACATCGTCAACCACGAGAGCAGCTGGAACTTCAAGGCCACCAACCCCTCCTCCGGCTCCTACGGCCTGGGCCAGGCGCTTCCCGCGAGCAAGATGGCCTCGGCCGGCTCGGACTGGCGCACCAACCCGGTGACCCAGATCAAGTGGACGCTGAACTACATGAACGAGCGGTACGGCAGCCCGAACGCGGCCTGGTCCTTCTGGCAGACCCACCACTGGTACTGAGTGGACCGGTCCTGACCCTGGCTGAACACCGACGGCGCGGGCCCCGGGCGGAGAGATCCGTCCGGGGCCCGCGCCGTCGGCGTTCAGCGCCGTGTCCGTGTCTGTTGCCGCTGCCCGCGGGGCTGGGCCGGGCGGCACGGCGCGCCGTGCCGCTCAGCCGAGGCCGTTGGCCTTGACCCAGTCCTTGGCCACCGCCTGCGGGTCGTCCTTGTCGATCGACACCTTCTTCATCAGGGTCACCAGCCCGGCCGTGTCCAGCTTCGCCGAGACGGCGTTGAGCGCCGCACTCGCGGTGGAGTCCACCCCGGCCTTGTAGACCAGCGGCGTCACGTTCTGCGCGCCGAACAGGTCCTTCGGGTCGGCCAGCGAGACCAGGCCCAGCTGCAGCAGCTTCGGGTCGGTGGTGAAGACGTCGCCGACCTGGACGGTGCCGTCCTTGATCGCGTTCGCGGTGGTGTCCGCGGTGGGCTTCCAGTCCTTGAAGGTCAGCCCGTAGACGTCCTTGAACTGCTGCTCACGGCGCGACTTGAACTCCGGCATGCCGCCCACGGTGAAGTCGGCGGCCTGCGGGGCCAGGTCTGCGATGGTCTTCAGGTTGTACTTGGACGCGGTGTCCTGGCTGACGGTCAGCGAGTCCTTGTCCTCGGCCGCGGCCGAGTCCAGGATGCCCAGGCTGCTGGGCAGTTCCTTGGTCAGCGCGGCGTTCACGTCGGACTCGGTGGCCGCGGTCGACTTGCTGTCCAGGTAGGCGAGCAGGGCGCCGTTGTACTCCGGCAGCACCGTGAGGTTGCCGTCCTTGATCTGCCCGTAGAGCACCTCGCGGCTGCCGATGTTGAACTTCTCGGTCACCTTGACGCCCTTGGCCTGCAGCGCCTGCGAGTAGATCGAGGCGAGCAGCACGTTCTCCGGGTAGTTCGCCGACCCGATCACCACGGTCGAGTTGCCGCTCGCGGCTTTTGAACTCCCGCCCAGCGGATCACTCGACGAGGAGCTGGAGCAGGCGCTGGCCGCCAGTGCGACGGCGCTGAGCAGGACGGCGGAGCTGAAGGCGCGCGAACGCGAACGCATGGAAGGTCCTTCGTTGTTGGAGGGGGGAGGAACAGGGAGCGGGGAGCAGCGGGGAGGAGCGCCGGTCAGCGCCGGCGCAGCCCGGCGGGCAGCGCGAAGCGGTTCAGCGCCGCGAAGATCAACTGGGTGGCCACCGCGAGCAGCACCACCAGGAGCGCGCCGCCGAGGGTCTGCGGGAAGTCCTTGGTGGCCAGCCCGTCGACCACGTAGCGGCCCAGGCCGCCCAGGCCCACGTAGGCGGCGACGGTGGCGGTCGCGATCACCTGGACGGCGGCGGTGCGCAGGCCCGCCAGCAGCGCGGGCAGCGCCCACGGCACGCAGACCTGCCAGAGCACCTGGGGATGCGTCAGGCCGATGCCCCGAGCGGCGTCGCGCAGGTCGGGGTCGGTACCGCGCACCCCCTCGCAGGCGGCGACCAGCAGCACCGGGGCGGCCAGCGCCACCAGCGGCACCAGCACGGCGGTGTCGCCGACCCCGGCGACCAGCACCGCGAGGGTGACCAGGCCCAGGGTGGGCAGTGCCCGGGCCGCGCCGGTGAGCGCGGTCACCAGCCCGGCGGCCCGGCCGGTGTAGCCGAGCAGCAGGCCCAGCGGCACCGCGAGCAGGATCGCGAGGCCGAGCGCCTCGCCGGTGAGGATCAGGTGCTCGCTGACCCGGTTGCCGATCGAGTCCGGGCCGTGCAGCCGGTCCGGATCGGTGAAGAACGTCGACAGCCAGCTGAACCAGTTCATCGTCCCACCGCCGATTCCCGGACCGCCCACGGCGCCAGCAGGCGCCGGGCCAGCAGCAGCACCGCGTCGGTGGCCAGCGCGAGGACGGCCACCAGCACGATGCCCGCCACGATCGGCGTCGGGAAGGTGCGCTGGAAGCCGTCGATGAAGAGGTAGCCCAGGCCGCCGCGTCCGACCAGCGCGCCGACGCTGGCCAGCGAGATGCTGGAGACCGCGGCCACCCGCAGACCCGCCATCAGGTAGGGCACCGCGGAGGGCAGTTCGACCGCCGCCAGCCGTCGCCAGGGACCGTAGCCGAGCGCGGTGGCCGCCTGCCGGACCGGCTCGGGCACCGCGCGCAGCCCGTCCACCGTGGTCGGCAGCAGCACGGCGAGCGCGTAGCAGGTCAGCGGGATCATCACAGTCGCCTGGGTGGCCAGTCCGGTGTACGGGATCAGCACCACGAAGACCGCGAGTGAGGGCAGTGCGTAGACCACGTTGAAGACCGCGGCCAGGGGTTGGTAGAGGCGCGGGAAGCGGGTGCAGAGCAGGCCGAGCGGCAGCGCCAGGGCCAGCCCGATCAGGACCGGCACCAGCGAGATCACCGCGTGGTCGAGCAGCAGGCCCCAGAGGTAGCCGAGGTGGTCGCCGATCCAGGGCCAGCGGACCAGGGGTTCACCGTCCATGGCCCGCTCCACTGCCGGCGGCCTGGTCGGCGGGTATGCCGGCGCTCTCGGCGGCTTCCGCGGTCGCGGTGGTCTTCGTGAGCGCGGTCGCCGGGCTCGCGGCGGTGCCGGTAGCCGCGGTGGTGCTGGTGGTCGCGGTGGTCGCCAGGGCGGCGGCCTGCGGGCCCGCCGCGTCGAGTGCGTCGAGCACCGCCGCGCGGGGCGCCAGCCCGAGCACCCGGCCGTCCGCGTCCACCGCCACCGCCGCGCGGGCGGGGGAGAGGACGGCGCTGTCCAGGGCGGTGCGCAGGGTGTCCGCGCCCGGGTGGAAGACGGCGACGTGGCGGATCGTTTCGCCGCTCTCGGACCGCTGCCAGCCGCTCGGCCGGCCCTGTTCGTCCACGGTCAGCGTCCAGCCCTCGTAGGGACCGGCGGGCGGCAGCAGCGCGATGCCCGCCGCCGGGCGCAGCGCGAGCCCGCGCAGGCCGCGGTCGCGGCCGAGGAAGGCGGCCACCTGCTCGTCGGCCGGGGCGCTGAGCAGCGTGGCGGGATCGGCGACCTGGCCGATCCGGCCGTGCTCGCGCAGCACCACGATCTGGTCGCCGAGCCGCACCGCCTCCTCGATGTCGTGGGTGACGAAGAGCACGGTCTTGTTCAGCTCGCCCTGCAGGCGCAGCAGTTCCTCCTGCAGGCCCGCCCGGACCACCGGGTCGACCGCGCTGAACGGCTCGTCCATCAGCAGCAGCGGCGGATCGGCGGCCAGTGCCCGGGCCACCCCCACCCGCTGCTGCTGCCCGCCGGAGAGCTGGAACGGGTAGCGCTTGGCCGTCTCCGGCGCGAGCCCGACCAGTTCGAGCAGCTCCATCGCCCGGGCCCGGGCCCGCTTGCGGTCCCAGCCGAGCAGGTACGGCACGGTGGCGATGTTGTCCAGCACCTTGCGGTGCGGGAAGAGCCCGGCCTGCTGGATCACGTAGCCGATGCCGCGGCGCAGCTTGGCGGCCTCCAGCTGGGCGACATCGGTGCCGTCCAGCAGGACCCGGCCCGAGGTCGGCTCGATCATCCGGTTGACCATCCGCAGGATGGTCGTCTTGCCGCAGCCGGACGGCCCGACCAGCACAGTGGTCCGGCCCTCGGGCACGGTGAGGTCGAGGCCCTCGACGGCGATGGTGCCGTCCGGATGGCGCTTGCCGGCGCCGTCGAATCTGATCACTGAGCAGTTCCTAGCTGGGTGCCGGAGCACCGTCGTCGGTATGGCGGGTGAAGCGTTGTCAGGGCGGACACCCGTGGCTGCCTGCCCCCGCCAGGACCAAGGGAAACCCTGAACGGCGATCGGTGACGGATCCGACACGCCGGGCGGACCTGGTCCGATGTCAGATTCTGGGTGACATTCGGTCGATCGTGAACCGAATTCGGATCGGATGTGACGCGTGCGTGACGGTGTGTCGTGGTGCGGTGGTGCCGTGCCGCGGTGCCGCGGTGCCGCGGTGCCGCGGTGGTGCGCGGGTCAGGCGGGCTGCGGTCCCGGGACGGTCGGCAGGCCGGCGGCGGCCCAGCCGACGAAGCCGCCGTCCAGGTCGGTCGCCCGGTGCAGCCCCAGCTCGCGCAGCGAGGCGGCGGCCAGGCTGGAGGCGTAGCCCTCGGAGCAGACCAGCACGATCGGCAGGTCGTATCCGGTGGCTTCGGGGATCCGGTGGCTGCCGGTCGGGTCGAGGCGCCACTCCAGGACATTGCGCTCGATCACCAGTGCGTCCGGGATCTGCCCCTCGATGCCGCGCTGGGCGGCCGGCCGGATGTCGATCAGCAGCGCGCCGTCGTGCTGCTGCGCGCGGTAGGCCTCCTGCGCGCCCGGGCGGTGCACGCCCGCGCGAGCCCGTGCGACCAGGTCGTCGATGGTGGTGGTCACCACTGCTCCTTTCCTTCGCGTGCCGTCAGCCGCAGGCCGCTGGCGCGCAGCTCGTACCGGGACATCTCGTTCAACGGCGGTGAGTACGCGTGGATGGTCACCGCCGGGCCGGTGGTGGTGTTCCGCACATCGTGCAGGAACTCGGGCCCGAACGCCCGCGCCGCACCGGTCGGCAGCCGCCGGGTGTGCAGCTCGCCGTCCGCCCCGCCGATCGAGAGCTCCTCCAACTCCCCGAGGGCCACCGTGAAGGCGCCCCGGGAGCCGCCGTGGTCGTGGAATCCGGTCGACTGGCCCGGCAGCCAGCTGATCAGCCAGATCTCGTGATCCTCCGTCAGGCTCAGCCGCTCGTACCAGCGTTCCTCGACCGAGAGGCGGACCTTGTCGATCCACTCCGCCGGCCGCTCGGCCAGCTCGGTGACCAGCGCGCGCAGCGCCGCGGGCGTGAGGGGGGCCGCGGTTGCCCCGGTCTCGACCGCGGGCGCGGGTGCGAGCGCGGCCGCGAGTGCGGATGTGGCTGCGGGTGTCGGGGCGGGTGTCGGGGCGGGGCTCAGGTCTGTGGTCATGCGGGAGTCCTCACGGAAGCTCGGGAGGCGCGCGCTCGCATCGTCGGCCCGGGAGGGACGGTGGCATGGACGGCGGGTGCGCTGATGACGACGGTGGCGAGGCTGCGGAGAAGACCACGCGGTTCGCGCACCCCGGCAGGCGGTCACAGGGCTGAACGAGGACGTGGCGTAGCAGGAGAGCGGAGGCTCAGCCGGTCAGCAGGCACACATGTCGCTCGCCTGGCGTCGCAGATCGACGTGCAGGCGGCAGACGAGAACGGTGCCGTGGTCCATGCCCGAGATAGTGGTTGATCGGCCACCGGGACGTCAAGCCGGTGGACGGCGGGTCTCACCAAACGAGCCGGTCGGCCCGCCGCTCGCGCCCGGTCGTTCGAGCCTGCCGCGAGCGGCGGCCGAGCCTGCCCGTGACCAGGGGCTCCGGCGGACAGGCTGACGTTCGACCGCGGCACGGTCCGCGACGTCGTGATCGACGCGGTGGTCAGCTCCTGGAGCCGGGCTGACTCTGGCACGTCCGGCGCGCGTGCGGCGCGCGTGCGAGGCGGGCGGCGCGTGTGGGGTGCGTGGGGTAGGTGGTGCGCCCGGCTGGTGCTGGAGGGGGGCGAAGGCGACCGCCGTCGGTGCGGGCGAACCCGAGGGGTTCGCCCGCACCGACGGCGGTGGGTCGTGCGGCCGGTACCGATCGACGAGCGGTCAGTTGTTCTGTGCGGCATCCGAATCGGCGGCCGCGGCGGCGCTGTCAGCGGCGTCGAGCTTCTGCTGCATGTCCTTCAGCTGCTGGTCGGCCCCGGCAGCGCCCCCGGCAGTGGCAGTGGCCCCGGTCGTGGCCGTGCCCGTAGCTGCTGACGCGGGGGCCGGGGGCTGTGCGGCGCCGGAGTTCCCGCCGCACGCGGTCAGGGTCAGGGCGGCCAGTGCGGCGGCCGCGGTGAGGCCGACCGCGCGCAGTGCCCGGGTCACTGGGCGGTGCCGGAGGAATTGCCCAGGCCCTGCGAGGTGCACCAGGAGGCGACCGCGGCGAGGTCGCTCTGCCGGGTGGTCAGGGTCGGGATCAGGCTCTTGCGGAAGGTGAGCCGGTCGTTGAGGTAGGTGTAGATCGCGGTCTGCCCGGCGGTCTTGGCGTTGCCCACCCGCTGCTCCAGGCGGGCCACCGAACCGGCCTCGCCCACCGGGCCGTTCAGCCGGGTCAGCGCGTTCTGGATCCGCTGCTCGGTCTTCGGCAGCCGCTTGCAGATGGCCTTGGCGCCGTCGCCCTTGGGGGCGGCCAGGCCGGTGGCCGGCGAGGGGCTCGCGGCCTGGGCGGGAGCGGCGGCCGCGAGCAGCGTGCCGCCGAGGGCGAGGGCGCCGAGGGCGGCGCCGGCCTTGCGGTAGGAGATCATGACGGAGTCCCTCCGGGTCATGGAACTGCTGGTCGGACCGGGCCCGTGGTGGCCCGGCCGAGCAGGACGGTAGAGGGGCTCTTTGTGGATTCCTTGTGAGTCGGTGCGCGGGGGTTTGCCGACTACTGGCTGTCCGCTGTCGATCGACGGCTGACAGGTAACAGATGACGGAATCTGTCAGCCGTCAGCCGTCAGCCGTCAGCCGTCAGCCGTCAGCCGTCGATCGTCGGTCGTCGGTCGTCGGTCGTCGGTCGTCGGTCGTCGGTCGTCGGTCGTCAGCGAGAATGGCGCCGCGCGCTGTCGACTGCTCGCCGACCGCCCCCTTCGGTTGCCATCCGCCCGCACACGGACACCCGCCCGCCACTCAGCCTCACCCGCTCGCGTGCGCCCCGATCCAGTCCGGCCGGGCAGGCAGCGGCAGCGTCGGCGCCTCCGCGGAGACCAGCGGCAGCCGCACCTCGAACCGGCAGCCGCGGCCGCCCGGCCCGGTCGCCACCGTCACGGTGCCCCGGTGCAGCGCCACCTGCTGGGCGACCAGCGTCAGCCCGAGTCCGGAGCCGGGGCTGTCCGGCCGCCGGTGGAACCGGTCGAAGACGGCGGCGCGCTGGGCCTGCGGGATGCCGGGCCCCTCGTCGTCCACCGTCAGCACCGCCGCGCCGCCGTCCCGGTGCGCCCCGACCGTGATCCGACCGGGTCGGCCGTGCAGGGCGGCGTTCAGCAGCAGGTTGTCACAGACGATCCGCAGCCCCGCCTCCCAGCCGTAGACCCGCAGCCCGCCGGTGCCGGCCGGTGAGGGGAGGTCGATCCGCAGGTCCAGGTCCCGCTGCCGGCGGCGCAGCTCGTCCGCCGCCGCGGTGACCGGTTCGGCCAGGTCGAGCGGGCCGAACGCCTCCTGCTCCACCAGGTCGCCCCGGGCCAGCGTGCGAAGCGCGGTGAGCAGGTCGAGCAGGCGGCGGTGGTCGTTGCGCAGATCGGTCAGGATCTCGGCCCGCTCGATCGGCGGCAGGTCGGGGTGGGCGCTGAGCACGTCGAGATTGGTCTGCAGGCCCATCAGCGGGGTGCGCAGCTCGTGCGAGGCGGCGGCGGAGAAGGAGCGCGCGGTGTCCAGCGCCTGGGCGGTGCGGGCGGCCTGGTCGTCGTAGCGGGCCAGCGCGCTCTCCAGGGCGGCGGCCAGCTCGTCCACCTCGCCGATGCCACTGCGCTGGTGGCCGAAGTCGGCCGCGCCGGCGGTGGGGTCCAGGGCGGCGGCCCGGCGACCGAGCCGACTGAGCGGTGCGGTGGCGCGGCGCGCCAGCCCGTAGGCGAGCAGGCCGGAGAGCGGCGCGGCCAGCAGGGCGACCAGGATCACCCGCCGGCGCACCGCGCTGACCTGCGGATCGGCGGCCGAGGCCGGGGCGGCGACCCAGAGCGTGCCGGGGCCGGCCCCGTTCACCTGCCGGGCCAGCACCCGCCAGGAGTGTCCGCCGGAGCGCACCGTCACCGGGCCGGAACCGTTGCCGACGGGCATCGGCAGCGCAGCCGCGGGGGGTAGCGGGCCGCCCGAGGTCACCTCCGCCCCGCTCGCGTCGTCCAGCCGGATGCCGACGTCCAGTGCGGCGTCCAGCACCTTGCGGTGCTGGTTCTCCGCGACCTGGGTGCGGCCCCGCAGATCGGCGGTGAGCAGGGCGCGGGCGTCGGGCAGCACCGCCTGCGCGCGGTCGGCCAGCTTGGCGTCCTGCTCGTTGCGCAGGTCGTGGGTGACCAGGCCGAGCAGCAGTGCGCCGGTGCCGAGCACCAGCAGCGGCAGCAGGACGGCGGCCCAGATCGCGATCCTGGTGGCGAGCCTCATCGGGCGGCTCCACCGTCGGTGCCGGGGACCCGCAGCACGAAGCCCACGCCGCGCACGGTGTGGATCAGGCGCGGCCGCCCGCCCTCCTCCAGTTTGCGGCGCAGGTAGCTGATGAAGGTGTCGACGGCGTCGGTCCGCACGTCGAAGTCGTAGCCCCAGACCCGGTCCAGCAACTGGTCCCGGGTGAGCACCAGGCCGGCGTTGCGGGCCAGTTGCTCCAGCAGCTCGAACTCGCGGCGGGTCAGCCGCAGCGGCTCGCCGTCCCGGCGCACCTCGCGGGTGCCGGGCGCGATCTCCAGCGGGCCGACCCGCAGCACGTCGTCGGTGACCGGAGGGCGGCGGCGCAGCAGCGCGCGCAGTCGCAGCACCAACTCCTCCAGGGCGAACGGCTTGACCAGGTAGTCGTCCGCCCCGGCCTGCAACCCGGCTACCCGGTCGGCCAGTTCGTCCAGGGCGGAGAGCATCAGCACCGGGGTGTCGCTGCCCTGCTCGCGCAGGATCCGGCAGACCTCGGTGCCGGCCAGATCCGGCATCGAGACGTCGAGCACCAGCACGTCCGGCGGCTCGGCGGCGCACAGTTCCAACGCGGCTCGGCCGCCTCCGGCCGAGCGAACGGCGAAGCCGCTCAGCCGCAGCCCGCGCTCCAGCGAGCGGCGGATCGTGTCGTCATCGTCCACGACCAGTACCCGCCCGACACTGTCACCGCTGGTCATCGGCGCTCCTCACTCGACTGTCCCGACTCGGCCCGCTCCGCCGCTCCGTCCGCGGCTCTGGCCGGCGGGCCGCCCACGGTCGCACGCGCGGATGAGAGTTCTCTCATGAAGCGCCCGCTCAAGCGCCCGCGCATGACTCGGCCGCCCGCACCGGGCCCCGCATGAAGCGCCCGGACCCGGGTACGCAACCGAGCGCCCGGCGTCGCGCGTCCCGAACGGCAGTGCGCCGCGAGAACAGGACAGTGAAGAGAGGGGAAGAGACATGGGCATCGTCGGTTGGATCGTGCTCGGCCTGCTGGCCGGAGCCATCGCCAAACTGCTGCTGCCCGGGCGTGACCCGGGGGGCTTCATCGTCACCACGCTGATCGGCGTCGCGGGGTCGTTCGTCGGGGGCTGGCTCTCCGCGCACTTCCTGCACCGGCCGGTCGCCAAGCACTTCTTCGACCCCGCGACCTGGGGCTCCGCCATCGTGGGCGCCCTGGTCCTGCTGGTCCTCTACCGCCTTTTCTTCGGCAACTCCCGCCGCTGACGGCTTCCAGCGCCGCCCCCACGGATCCGCGTCCTTGCGCGTGCCCGCTTCCGTGCGGAGCCCGAACGCCCGCGCCCCGGGCGGCCGGACAGCCCGGACAGCCCGGACGGCGTGGAAAGCACGGACAGCCCGAAGGGCCGCGGCGTACAGCCGCGGCCCTTGGGTGTGGAACCGGTCGATCTACTGACGAGATGTCAGCTGGCGTTGAGCGCGGTGTCGTCGATCACGAAGCTGGTCTGCAGCGAGGAGTCCTCGGTGCCGGTGAACTTCAGGGTGACGGACTTGCCGGCGTAGGAGGAGAGGTCGAAGGACTTCTGCACGTAGCCGGTGTTCGCGTTCACGTTGGAGTAGGTGGCGAGGTTGGTGCCGTTGGCGGTCACGGCGAGCTTGTCGTAGGCCGTGGTGCCGGTCTCGGCGGTGTCGATGTGCAGCCAGAAGCTGAAGGTCGCCTTGCAGCCGGCCGGGATGGTGACGGTCTGCGAGAGGGTGTCGGTGTGGGTGGTGCCGTAGCCGTCCAGCCAGGCCTTCCAGCTGCCCGAGTGGGCGGGCTCGGAGGAGGAGTTGTCGATCACGCCGGCGCTGGCGGTCCAGGGCGAGGCGGTGCCGGTCTCGAAGCCGGCGTTGCCGAGCAGCTGGCCGCCGCCGGTGCAGCCGGTGCCGGCCGCGACGGTCCAGGAGAAGGTCGCCGAGCCGGTGGCGCCGGTGGAGTCCTTGGCGGTGACGGTCACCGAGGAGGTGCCGGCGGTGGTCGGGGTGCCGGAGATCAGGCCCGAGGAGCTGATCGACAGGCCGGCCGGCAGGCCGGTGGCCGAGTAGCTCAGGCTCTGGCCCGAGGCGGAGTCGGTGCCGGAGACCTGCAGGCTGACCGCGGTGCCGACGGTGCCGGACTGGTTGCCGGGGCTGGTCACGGTCACGGTGTTGCCGGTGGCCGAGGAGACGGTCCAGGAGAAGGTGGTCGAGCCGGTGGCGCCGGTGGAGTCCTTGGCGGTGACCGTGACCGAGGAGGTGCCCGCGGTGGTCGGGGTGCCGGAGATCAGGCCCGAGGAGCTGATCGACAGGCCGGCCGGCAGGCCGGTCGCGGTGTAGCTCAGGGTCTGGCCCGAGGCGGAGTCGGTGCCGGAGAGCTGCAGGCTGACGGCGGTGCCGGCCTTGCCGCTCTGGCTACCCGGGTTGGTCACCGTCACCGTGTTGCCGGTGGAGGTGCCGGAGGCGAAGGCAGCGGTGCCGGCCGGGGTGCCCAGGCCGGTCGGGCCGTCGTAGCCGGGGCCCGCGGTGCACAGGTAGGTCGGCGAGCAGGTGCCGTTGTTACCGGTGGTCACGTCGTTCAGGTTGCTGGTGTGGGCGTAGGGGTACGAGGACGGGTAGCTGCCCGCCGCCGGGGTGCCCGCCAGCGCGTAGACCGAGGCGATGATCGGGGACGAGGCGCTGGTGCCGCCGTAGACGTCCCAGCCGGAGCCGCCGTAGGTCTGGTAGACCGCGACACCGGTGGCCGGGTCTGCGACCGCGGAGACGTCCGCGATGGTCCGCTTCGAGCAGCCGGTGTCCTTCTGCCAGCTGGGCTTGGCGTCGTACGCCGAGCAGCCGGAGCCGCCGCCCTCGGTGCTGGAGGTGGACCAGACCGACTCGCTCCAACCGCGGGAGTTGGACGCCTTGCTCAGCGAGGTGCCGCCGACCGCGGTGACGTACTGCGAGGCGGCCGGGTACTCGGCGCCGTAGGCCTCGTCACCGGAGGAGACGGTGATCGCCACGCCCGGGTGGTTGAAGTAGCTGCTGTCCGAGCTGGTGTCGGTGGAGTCCTCGGACCCGCCGTAGCTGTTGGAGACGAACTTCGCGCCCTGCGAGACGGCCTGGTTGACCGCGGTGCCCAGGTCGTCCATGTTCGCGGAGGTGGCCTCGACCAGCAGGATGTGGCAGTTCGGGCAGACGGCGCTGACCATGTCGACGTCGAGCGAGATCTCGCCGGCCCACCCGGTGTCGCCCGTCGGGTAGTTGGTGCTACCGTCCTCGGCGATCTTCTTGAAGCAGCCGTTCGCCGTGGTGCAGGCGGGCAGGCCGTAGGTGGACCGGTAGGTGGCCAGGTCCGACTCGGCGTTCGGGTCGTCCTGCGCATCCACGATGGCGACGGTCTGGCCGCCACCCGCGCCGCTGGGCAGTGCGTAGGCCGAGGACAGGTCGCTCGGGCCGTAGCCGGACGGGGTGGCGTTCGGCGACGCCAGGTTGGGCTCGACGACGTTCGTGCGCTTCAGCGCGAGACAGGCCATCTCGTCCGGGTGCGTCGGAGCGGCACAGACCCGCTGGACCGTGTCCGAGGCGGCGCTCTGCGTGGTGGCCGCGTGCGCGGTCGGGGCGAGCAGGCCCAGCGCGGCGAGCGCGGTGGTCGGCAGTACGGCGGTCAGCGCGCGCAGTTTGCGCGGGCGTGGACCGGCCGAGGTGTGGGTGCGCAAGAGAGAACCCTCCGTGGGGGTCAGGGCGGCGCCCGGTCGGCCTGGGGTGAGGCCGCGGACCGGGGCGGGCCCGTGCTGGTGGATCTCGGCACGTGCGGACGGCCCGGCGGCTGGTGGCCGCGGGCCGGACGCACCGCAGGCGAGTGCATGCCGTCGGCGGTGCGGTCGGTGCTGGTGACGTGCGGACGCGCTGATCTGTACGGCGCGGGCGGACCGCCTACCGCGGGCCGCGCACGCGGGTGGGGGAGCGAGTGCGCGAACGGGGGTCTGCCGCTGGCAGGCTCATGACACCCTGTGGGATGTCAAGGCCATGACAGCAGAAGGCCCCGCACCGGTCCGCGGTGAGGGGCGGGCTGGTGTGGGGCTGACGTTAGTGTGCGTTTACCGTGAGCGGCAAGGCGCCGGAACGATCCTTTACCTGGAGGAAATCCTCAACCCGGCTGATCAGTGGGACGTTTCGGAAAGGTCCCACTGATCGGCGGATGGTTGGCGGATGGTCGGTGGGTGAACGGCTCTGCTGTGGCAGCGGCCTGACTTTCCGTCACATCCAGCTGGTCACAGGCGCGTGGTCACTTCGCGGCCGGGCGCTGCGTGGACTCGGCGCCGCCCCAGCGACCGCGCAGGCCGGCGTGCAGCAGCGCCCAGAGCGCCTCGAAGTCGGCGGTCGAGCGGCGCGCGTCGGTCCACTCGGCGGCGTGCGCGGGGTCGTGGAAGTGCGCGCTGGCCTGGAACACCGAGCGGGCCGCGGCCTGGACCGGCACCGCGCTGAACTCGCCCTGCCAGATCCCGTCCTGGACGATGTGCGCGATCTGGCCGGTGAGCGTCTCAAGGTGCGCGTCCACGGTGGCGCTGTGCTCGGCGACCAGGGCCAGGTAGGTGGCGAAGAGCTCGGGGTCGTCCAGCGCCTTCTTGCGCTTGGCCGCGAACAGGGTGGCCAGCCAGCGGTGCAGCCGCTCGCCGGCCGGTCCGGTCTCCACGGTGATCGACTGCAGGGCGTCGTGCGCCTGGTCCAGCCAGCGCTGGGTGACCGCCTCGCGCAGCGCGGCCTTGCTGGGGAAGTGCCGGTAGACGCTGCCGTGGCTCACCCCGAGGGCGCGCGCGATGTCCACCACGGTCGCCTTGGCCGGGCCGAACCGCCGCAGCACGTCCTCGGCCGCGGTGAGGATCTGCTCGGGGGTGAGACTGCTGTCGGTGGTCACGGAGTGCTACGTCCTTACTGGTCCGGCGGGTACGGCTGACGGTGGGGGCGGCCTGCTCCCGGGGCGGTGTGCCGGGGGAGCGGGCCGGTCGGCTCAGTGCTCGCGGGGCGTGCCGTGCTGCTCGCTCTGCTCGCTGTCGAGGTGGGCCATCTGTGCCGCAGCGTACCTGTCGCCGGCCGCGGCCCCGGCAGGGACGGCCGCCTCGATGGCCGCGAGGTCGGCGGCCTCCAGCCGCACGTCGAGGGCACCGAGTGCCTCGGTGAGGCGCTCGCGGCGGCGGGCGCCGACCAGCGGCACGATGTCCTCGCCCTGGGCGGCGACCCAGGCGATCGCGACCTGCGCCACACTGGCGCCCTTGGCCTCGGCGATCGCCCGCAGTGCCTCGACCAGGGTCAGGTTGTGGGCCAGGTTCTCGCCCTGGAAGCGTGGGCTGAAGCCGCGGAAGTCGGTGCCGGCCAGCTCGCGCTGCGGCGACCAGTGGCCGCTGAGCAGGCCGCGGGAGAGCACGCCGTAGGCGGTCACGCCGATGCCCAGCTCGCGGGCGGTGGGCAGCACCTCTGCCTCCGGGCCGCGGGAGATCAGCGAGTACTCGATCTGCAGGTCACTGATCGGGTGTACCTGGGCGGCGCGGCGCAGGGTCGCGGCGCCCACCTCGGAGAGGCCGATGTGGCGTACGTAGCCGGCCTTCACCAGCTCGGCGATGGCGCCCACCGTCTCCTCGACCGGCACGTTCGGGTCGAGCCGGGCCGGGCGGTAGACGTCGATGTAGTCGGTGCGCAGGCGCCGCAGCGTGTAGGCGAGGGCGGTCTTGGTGGCGGCGGGGCTCGCGTCGTAGCCGAGCCAGGCGCCGTCCGGGCCGCGCTGGGCGCCGAACTTCACGCTGAGCTGGACGGCGGCGCGGTCGCGGCCGCGCAGCGCGTCGTGGATCAGCAACTCGTTGTGGCCCATGCCGTAGAAGTCGCCGGTGTCGATCAGGGTGATCCCGGCGTCGAGGGCGGCGTGGATGGTCGCGATGCTCTCGGCCTCGTCGGCCGGGCCGTAGAGGTCGGACATGCCCATCGCGCCGAGGCCGATGGCGGAGGTGGTGGGGCCGGTGCGGCCGAGCTTGCGGGTGGTGACGGCGGTCATCTGAGGCTCCGAGGGGACGGGGGTCGGGCGTCTTGATGACAACTTTGGCATGACGGCTGACAGATTTCAAATACTGTCATCGCTCATCTGTCGACTGACATCCGTCATCCGTCACGGCGACACGCCCAACTGCCAACCCGTACACAATCCTTGACGCCCCATCGCACCCTCCCTACTGTGTGATTTTGCTCAGTTGCGTTCGTTTTCGCGACACCCGCGCACATTCCCCCACGGCGAACCACGGGAGGACTGCACCCTGATGCGAACCGACCCCCGCACCCCACCCCAGCGCCGCCCCCGAGGCGCCGCCCCTGCCGCACTGGCCGTCCTCGCGCTCTGCCTGGCCCTGCTCACCCCCCGGGCCCAAGCCACCCCCCTGCCCGCCGCAGCCACGTCGGCCCCCTCGGCCACGCTCGCTGCCGCTGCCGCTGCTGCCCCTGCCGCTGCCCCTGCCGCCGCCCCCGCTGCCATCGCCCCCACCGCCATCACGGTCGACGGCCGCTCACCCGGCCGCACCTTCGACGGCGTCGGCGCGATCAGCGGCGGCGGCGGCAACTCACGCCTGCTGCTCGACTACCCCGAGCCCCAGCGCGACCAGATCCTCGACTACCTCTTCAAGCCCGGCTCCGGAGCGGCCCTGCAGATCCTCAAGGTGGAGATCGGCGGCGACACCAACTCCACCGACGGCGCCGAGTCCTCCATCGAGCACACCCGCGGCGTCGTCGACTGCGACAACGGCTACGAGTGGTGGCTGATGGAGCAGGCCAAGGCCCGCAACCCCGGGATCAAGCTCTACGCCCTCTCCTGGGGTGCCCCCGGCTGGATCGGCAACGGCAACTTCTGGTCCCAGGACATGGTCGACTACCTGGTCTCCTGGATCGGCTGCGCCCACCAGCACGGCCTGGCCATCGACTACCTCGGCGGCTGGAACGAGCGCGGCTACAACGCCGCCTGGTACGAGAACCTGCACTCCACCCTGGCGGCCAAGGGCCTCGGTTCGACCCAGGTGGTCGGCGCCGACGACACCTGGGCGGTCGCCACCGCCATGCGCGACGACTCCGCGTTCGACGACGCCGTCGACATCATCGGCACCCACTACCCCTGCGGCTACATGTCCGCGATGACCAGCTGCGCCAGCACGCCCGACGCGCTGGCCACCGGTAAGCCGCTCTGGGCCAGCGAGAACGGCTCCGAGGACGCCGACACCGGCGCCGCCCCGATCGCCCGGGCGCTGAACCGGGGCTACCTCGACGGCAAACTGACGGCCTTCATCAACTGGCCGCTGGTCGCCGCCCTCTACCCCAACCTCGGCTTCAACACGATGGGCCTGGTGACGGCGAACCAGCCCTGGTCCGGCGCCTACGCGGTGGGCCGCGGCACCTGGGCCATCGCGCAGACCAGCCAGTTCACCGCCCCCGGCTGGCAGTACCTGGACACCGCCTCCGGCTACCTGGCCGGCGACCGGGCCAACGGCAGCTACGTCAGCTACGCGTCCCCCGACCGCGGCGCCTGGAGCACCGTCTTCGAGACCATGGACGCCACCGGACCGCAGACCGCGACCCTGCACGTCACCGGCGGCCTGCCCGGCGGCCCGCTGCACGTCTGGTCCACCGACTTCTCCTCCAGCTCCGCCACCGCCCATCTGGTGCCCGGCCCCGACCTGGTCCCCGCGGCGGACGGCGGCTACCAGCTGACCCTGCTGCCCGGCCGGATCTACACGGTCACGACCACCACCGGCCAGGGCGCCGGCACCGCCGCCTCCCCGCAGCGCGGCCCGCTGGCCCTGCCGTACCAGGACACCCTGGCCGGCACCGCGACCGGCCAGGAGGCCCGCTACTTCAGCAGCATGAACGGCGCCTTCGAGACCGAGCCGTGCGCCGGCGGCCGCACCGGGAACTGCCTGCGCCAGCAGGCCCCGACCACCCCGATCCGGTGGACCGACGAGACCGGTGACCAGCCCTACACCACCATGGGCGACCTGAGCTGGGCCGACTACACGGTCGGCGTCGACGCCCTGCTCGAACACTCCGGCACCGCCGAGCTGCTCGGCCGGGTCGGCACCCAGGGCCGCAACAACGGCGGCCTGAACGCCTACAACCTGCGGGTCGGCGACGACGGCAGCTGGACGATCCTCAAGGACGGCCAGGGCTGGAGCTTCACCACCCTCGCCTCGGGCAAGGTCGCCACGCTCGGTCTGAACACCTGGCACCACCTGGAGCTGAGCTTCCGAGGCAGCGCCATCACCGCCCGGCTGGACGGCACCGTCCTGGCCACCGTCACCGACACCAGCTACGGCGCGGGCCAGATCGCGCTCGGCACCGGCGGCTACTACAACGCCCAGTTCAGCGACCTGACCATCACCCCGGGCGGCGGCACCCCGCTGGACGGCACCTACCGGCTGGTCAACGGCAACAGCGGCCAGCTGCTGGACGCGGCGAACCAGGGAACGGCCGACGGCACCCCGGTCATCCAGTGGCCGGCCAACGGCGGCGCCAACCAGCAGTGGCGGCTGACCGCCACCGGTGACGGCTACTACACGATCACCGGTGTGGCCAGCGGCAAGGCGCTGGAGGTGCCCGGCGCGGGGCCCCTGCCCGGCACCCAGCTCGACCTGCGGACGCCGAACGGGGCCGCCGAGCAGCAGTGGCTGGTGGTCCCGGCCGGCAACGGCCGCTACACGCTGGAGGCGCGCTCGGACGGCGACCTGGTCGACATCGACGGAGCGTCCCTGACCCTGGGCGCCCAGGCGATCCAGTGGCCGCCGAACGGCGGCGCCAACCAGAGCTGGCAGCTGGCCGCCACCGGCTGACCCGGCCCTCGGCCCACCCCGGCCACGGCGGCGGACCGCGCACCCAGCGCGGTCCGCCGTTGACCTGTACCGGTCCGCCGCTGACCTGTACCGATCAGCTCGGGCCGGTCGGGCCGGCCCCGGCGCCGACCCGACCGGTCAGCGCCCGCAGCTGCCGCTTCGGTCGCAGTACGGCTGCGCGCCGCTGCTCCCGCAGCCGCAGAGCATCGCGCGCGTCGCAGGCCGTCCGCCGGCCGGCCGCGGCGCGCGGTTCGCGCCCGCCGCCGCGCCCTCCTCGTCCAGCAGCAGCTCGTCGCGGAGCAGCAGCCGGCCGTCCGCGGTGCGGACCACCTCGGTCGGCCGCGGCGGCTCCTCGCCCCGCCCGTCGGCCCACCGGTAGGTCAGTGCCCCGGTCGGGCAGCGGCGCACCACCTCGGCGACCCGCGCCGGATCCGCGGCGTCCGCCGTGATCCACGGCCGCCGCGCGGTGTCGAAGACCTCCGGCAGCCCGCGCACGCACTCGGCGGCGTGGCGGCAGAGCCCGGGTTCGAAGGTGACCTCGATCCCCTCGCCCGGGTAGCTCTTCGAGCGGGGGCGCTCCTGCGGCCCGGCGTCCTCAGTCACTGACGGCGCTCCGGTTCTCGTACGCGAGGTCCTGGTACTCGGGGTGCCGCTCCATCCAGCCGTGGACGAACGGGCAGGTCGCCAGCACCGGCAGCCCGCGCTCGCGGGCGTCGTCCAGCGCCGCCCTGGCCAGCGTCCCGCCCACGCCCTGCCCCTCGAAGGCGGGATCGACCACGGTGTGGGGGTAGACCACCAGGTTGTCGTTGCGGATGTACGCGGCGAAGCCCGCCGGCTTGCCGTCCACCTCCGCCTCGAATCGGTTCGCCGACGGATTGTCGTGCACGGTCACGGTCATCGGGGCTGTCTCCTCCTACGGGCGGCCGTTCGCTGCTCGGTGCTGTCCATCATCGGTGACCCGCGACGACGGAGAGCGCCTGACGCCCCGTGAGGCGCGGCAGGTACGAGCGGCAGGTACGAGCAACCGGTACGAGCAACCGGTACGAGCAACTGGTACCGGGAGTCGACCCGGCCATCACCCATCCGGCGTGGATCGGTGCGCCGTTGGCGGTTCGTCATGCTGAAGCGCCGCGAGAGGTCCATCGTGGAGAGGTGGGCGCGATCCGGTGACCGCGTCCGCACCGGCCGGTCCGGGTCCGAGCGCCGCGACGTGCCACCAGCCGCGCCCCGAAGCCCCCGCCAGCAACCCCTGGCGAGCCCGCGCACGCCCCTGGTCCGGTCCGCGGCGCAGGGCCACCTCGCCGGAAACCGAGGCGTTCTTCTAGGCTCACTTCGGCTTCCCCTGCCACGGTGTCACCCACGCCGCAACCTGGAGGCCGCTGCCCACGGGGGTCCCGGTCGTACCGGGGCCGCCGGATCGAGCGAGGAGGACGTATGTCGAGCAGCCGTTCCATCGCACCACAGACCCTTCGGCCACCCGCCGTACCGCTGTCGCCGCACCGGGTCGCCCGGCCGTCGGCCCGGCGCGCGGCGGTGCCCGGCGCCCGCCCGGACCGCTGTCCGCCGGCCGCCGGCCAGGCCAGGGCCGCCACGGCCGGCCGCGGCGGCCGACCGGTGGCGCCGGGTGCGCTGAGTACGGAACGCCGCCGCGGAGGTGCCCGGTGAGCCCACACACCACCACGTCGGCGTCGCTGCCGACCGCCCCCGCCCCGAGTGCCCCCGCCCCCTCCGCCGGCCCCGAGCCGTCCGCCGATCCGGTGCCAGGCGTCAATCCGGCGCCAGGAGTCGATCCGGCGCCAGGCGTTGATCCGGCCGCGGCGGCCGAGGCGCTGCCCGACCTGCCGAGCACCCTCACCGCCAGGGCCCGCACCCTCTCCGGCGCGGTGCTGCGCCGCTGCGCCGACCTGGCCCGGATCGAGTCGCCCAGCGGCGACGCGGTGCGGCTGAACAACCTCGCCGAGGAGCTCTCGGCCGGCTACCGGGCCACCGGCGCCGAGGTCAGCCGGGAGCAGGGCGCGGCCGGCGACCACCTGCTGCTGCACTGGCGCGGCCAGCACGAGAGCCTGCCGCACCTGCTCTTCGTCGGCCACCACGACACCGTCTGGCCCGCCGGAACCTTGGCGGACTGGCCGGTGACCGAGCACAACGGTGTGCTCAGCGGCCCTGGCGTGCTCGACATGAAGGGCGGACTGGCCCTCCTCGAAGGCGCCTTCGCCCTCCTCGCCGACCTCGGCCTGCGCCCGTACCACTCGGTGCGGGTGGTGGTGACCGCGGACGAGGAGGTCGGCAGCCCGGACGGCCGCCGCGTGGTGGAGCGCCAGCTCCCCGGCGCCGCCGCCGTCCTGGGCCTGGAACCGCCGCACGAGGACGGCCGGCTGAAGACCGCGCGCCGGGGCGTCAGCCGGGTCAAGCTCACCGTGACCGGGCACGAGGCACACGCCGGCAGCCACCCCGAGGACGGCACCTCGGCGGTGGACGAGCTGGTCGACCAGCTCGTCGCGGTCCGCGACCAGCTCGGCCACCTGCCGGGCACCGAGCTGAACACCGGCCGGATCCGCGGCGGCACCAGGGCCAACGTGGTGGCCGGCCAGGCCGAGGCCGAGCTCGGCCTGCGCTTCTCCACCGCCGAGGCGCAGCGCAGCACGCTGGACAGCCTGGCCCACCTGACCGCGCTGCGGCCGGGTGCGCTGATCACCACCGAGGTGCTCTCCAGCCGCCCGGCCTGGCCCGAGCGGTCCGGCGGCAACGCGCTGCTGCGCCACGTGCGCTCGCTGGCCGCGGCGCTGGGGCAGCAGGTGGACGGCGCCCCGGCCGGCGGGGCGGGGGACACCAACCTCGCCGGCGCCCGCGGGCTGCCGACGCTGGACGGTCTCGGCGCGGTCGGCGCCGGTCCGCACGCGCGTGACGAGCGCATCGCGCTGGACCAGCTGGCGCCGCGGATCGCCCTGCTCGCCGGGCTGCTCGCGGTGCCACTGCCCCGGCTGCGGCCCCGCACGGGCGCGACCCCGGAGGCAGTGCGGCCGCGCGCCTGACCGCGCGCCCAGCCGCACGCGCCGCACGCGCACCACCGAGGGCGAGCCCGTCGCACGGGCTCGCCCTCGGCCTTTCGCCGCTCGGCCTTTCCGCCGGTCAGCCTTCCACCGCTCGGCCTTTCCACCGGTCAGCCGTAGGTCCTTGTCATCGGTAGGCCGCTGGCTACACAATGGAACCGACCGAACGGTCAGTCGGGAGGAGTCATCATGGTGGCAGTGCAAGCGGCCGGCGCCGCCGAGCCCGGGGTGCCCGCCGAGCCGGCGGAGCGCTTCGAGGCGGTGATCGCCGCCGAGCAGCGGATCGAGCCGCGCGACTGGATGCCGGACGCCTATCGGGCCACCCTGATCCGCCAGATCGCCCAGCACGCGCACTCGGAGATCATCGGCATGCAGCCCGAGGGCAACTGGCTCACCAGGGCCCCCTCGCTGCGCCGCAAGGCGATCCTGCTGGCCAAGGCCCAGGACGAGGCCGGCCACGGCCTCTACCTCTACGCGGCCGCCGAGACCCTCGGCGTGGACCGCGCGGAGCTGACCGAGAAGCTGATCAGCGGTCGGCAGAAGTACTCCTCGATCTTCAACTACCCCACCCTGAACTTCGCCGACGTCGGCGTGATCGGCTGGCTGGTGGACGGCGCCGCGATCTGCAACCAGGTGCCGCTCTGCCGTTGCAGCTACGGTCCGTACGCGCGGGCGATGGTGCGGGTCTGCAAGGAGGAGTCCTTCCACCAGCGGCAGGGCTACGAGCTGCTGATGACCTTGATGCGCGGCACCGAGGGCCAGCGGCGGATGGTCCAGGACGCGGTGGACCGCTGGTGGTGGCCGTCCCTGATGATGTTCGGCCCGCCCGACGACGACTCGCCCAACACCGCGCAGTCGATGGCCTGGCGGATCAAGCGGCACACCAACGACGAGCTGCGGCAGCGCTTTGTCGACATGACGATGCCGCAGGCCGAGCACCTCGGCGTCACCCTGCCCGACCCCGAGCTGCGCTGGAACGAGCAGCGCGGCGGCTGGGACTTCGGCGAGCCGGACTGGTCCGAGCTGATGCGGGTGATCAAGGGCCAGGGCCCGTGCAACGCCGAGCGGGTCGACCGCCGCCGCGCCGCCCACGAGGACGGCGCCTGGGTCCGCGAGGCCGCGACCGCCTACGCGGCGAAGCAGAGGACCGCCCACGCGGCGGAGCAGGAGGAGTCCGATGTCTGACCACAGCTGGCCGCTCTACGAGGTCTTCGTCCGGCCGCGGCGTGGCCTGAACCACGTCCACGTCGGTTCGCTGCACGCCCCCGACGACCGGATGGCGCTGCTGGCCGCCCGCGACCTCTACACCCGGCGCAACGAGGGGGTCAGCCTCTGGGTGGTCCGCTCGGACGCCATCACCGCCTCCACGCCCGACGAGCGCGACCCGTTCTTCGAGCCCAGCGGCGACAAGGTTTACCGCCACCCCACCTTCTACGACATCCCCGAGGATGTCCCGCACATCTGATCGGGGGACCCGATGACGGACGATCACGTCTACCTGACGCTTGCCGAGGGTGACCACGAGGCCGAGGCCCGTTGGGCCTACGGCACCGGCTTCGCCGATCCGCTGCTCGGCGTCGACACCGCCGTGCCGCCGCAGCTGGACGGGGCCGACCTCGCGCTCTACTGCCAGCTGCTCGGCGACGACGCGCTGATCCTGGCCCAGCGGCTGATCGAGTGGTGCACCCGGGCGCCCGAGCTGGAGGAGGAGGTGGCGCTGGCCAACCTCGGCCTCGACCTGCTCGGCCAGGCCCGCCTGCTGCTCACCCGGGCCGGCCAGGCGGACGGCACCGGCCGCACCGAGGACGACTTCGCCTACTGGCGCGCCGAGCACGAGTTCCGCAACGTGCGCCTGGTGGAGCTGGAGAACGGCGACTTCGCGCACTGCGTCGCCCGCCTGCTGCTCTTCGCCACCGCCCGCCGCGCCCTCTACCTGCGGGTCGCCCAGGGGCCCGACCCGGTGCTCGCGGCGGTGGCCGCCCGCGGCGTCAAGGAGCTTGCCTACCACCAGGAGTACGCACGGGCCTGGACGCTGCGCCTGGGCGGCGGCACCGAGTACTCGGCCCAGCGGATGCAGGCCGGTCTCGACGCGCTCTGGCCGTTGCTGGACGAGCTGTTCACCGCGCACGAGGTGGAGCTGCGGCTCGGGCTCGATCCCGCCGAGCTGCGCGAGGCGGTGCTGGCCGAACTGGCCGAGGTGCTGGCCGAGGCCGGGCTGATCGTGCCGGCGGTCGGTCCGCTGGCCCGGATCGGCGGCCGGGCCGGCCGCGAGGGCGTGCACACCGAGGCGCTCGGGCTGCTGCTGGCCGAGCTGCAGTGCGTGGCCCGCGAGCACCCGGGTGCGACATGGTGAGCACCCTGGCAGCCGCGAACGCCGCCGGGACCGCGAACGCCGCCGAGATCGCGGGCGCCGTGCCGGACCCCGAGCTGCCCATGCTCACCCTGGCGGACCTGGGCGTGCTGGCCGGCGTCGAGCAGACCGGGGAGGGAGAGGCAGGGGAGGCGGTGACGGTCTGGCTCACCCCGACCTACTCCGGCTGCCCGGCCGTCGCCGAGATGGCCGCCGACGTGGACCGGCGGCTGCGCGCGGCCGGCTTCGCCGAGGTGCGGGTGCGGCTGCGGCTCGACCCGCCGTGGAGCACCGACCTGATCACGGCGGCGGGCCGGGACAAGCTCGCCGCCGCCGGGATCGCCCCGCCCTCGGCGGGCCTGCTGCAACTGGGCCGCACCCGGCTCATCGTCGACTGCCCGCAGTGCGGCTCGGCCGACACCGAGGAGCTGTCCCGGTTCGGCTCCACCGCCTGCAAGGCGCTCTGGCGCTGCCGGGCCTGCCGAGAGCCGTTCGAACGCATGAAGGAGATCTGATGGCGCCCCGCCGTGCGCAGTTCCACCCCCTGCGGATCGCCGTCCTGGAACGGCTCTGCGACGACGCGGTGGCCGTCACCTTCGAGGTGCCGGCCGAGCTGGCCGAGGACTTCGCCTTCCGGGCCGGGCAGACGCTGACGCTGCGCCAGGTCAGCGCGGAGGCGGACGAGCGGCGCTCGTACTCGATCTGCTCGCCGGTCGGCGGAGCGCTGCGGATCGCGGTGCGCGAGGTGCCCGGCGGGCTCTTCTCGGAGTGGCTGGTGCGCCGGGCGGCCGTCGGGGACCCCGTGGAGGTGCTGCCGCCCAGCGGCGCGTTCACCGCCGATCTGAGCGTGCCGGCCCGGCACGTGCTGGTCGCCGCCGGCTCCGGCATCACGCCCATGGTCTCCATCGCCGCCACCGTGCTGGCCGCCCACCCCGAGGCTGCGGTCACCCTGCTCTACGGCAACCGGCGCAGCGACACCGTGATGTTCGCCGACGAGCTGGCCGACCTGAAGGACCGGTACCTGGACCGCTTCGAGCTGGTCCACGTGCTCTCCCGGGAGGCCAGGGACGCCGAGCTGCTCAGCGGTCGACTGGACACCGACCGGGTCAAGGCGCTGCTGACCGCGCTGGTGGACGTGCCGGCGGTCGGGCACTGGTGGCTCTGCGGCCCCTACGGGATGGTCACCGAGGCCCGTGAGCTGCTGGGCTCACTCGGCGTCGCGCCGCAGGCGGTGCACCAGGAGCTGTTCCACGCCGAGGACGAGCCGGTCGCCGAGCGCGCGGAGGAGGAGCTCGGCGCCGAGGGGGCCAGCGAGGTCACCGTGGTCCTCGACGGCCGCCGCAGCACCCTGCGCCTGCCGCGCGACCGCAGCGTTCTCGACGGTGCCCAGCACTCGCGCCCCGACCTGCCGTTCGCCTGCAAGGGCGGGGTCTGCGGCACCTGCCGCGCCCAGGTCACCGAGGGCGAGGTGGTGATGCGCCGCAACTTCGCCCTGGAGGAGAAGGAGCTGGCCGCGGGCTACGTGCTCACCTGCCAGGCCCGGCCGGTGTCGGACAAGGTGACGGTCGACTACGACGCCTGAGCGGTCGCCTGAGCAGTCGCCTGAGCGGTCGGCTGGCGGGACCGGTCCCCGGGTTGCCCGGGGCCGGGGGTCGGGGGCCGGGGCGAGCCTCGTTCTCAGGCGACCGGGCTGATCACCACCGCCGTGCCGTAGGCGCAGATCTCGGTGCCCAGATCGGCGGCCTCGGTTGCTGGAACACCCCCGCACCTCCTCTGACGTGCGGGGATCCAGCGACGCGCGGAGACTGAGAGCATGGCCGAGGAAATCGACCTGTACCTACGGAAGTCCAAGGTCGTTCGGGAGCGCGAAGCCCGCGACCTGCTGTCCGTGCAGGCACAGGAGGATCGGGGTCGCCGCTGGGCGGATGACCACGGGTACACGGTCCGGCGGGTGTGGGTGGACAACCTGTCGGCGTGGTCGGACATCAAGCGGCCGGAGTTCGACAAGGCCCTGTCGGCGCTGCGAGCGGACGACGTTCCTGCCCTGTGGTGCTACGCCATGGACCGGTGGTCCCGGAAGGGTGCCGGGGACGTGGTGCCGATTCTGGACGCCGGTAAGCGGCTGATCTTCGACTATGAGCGGCTGGACTCCGCCGAGCCCCGCGATCGGCGGAGGATCATCGACTCTGCCGAGCAGGCCCGCGAGTATTCCGACCGGCTGAGCTACAACGTCCGGGACACGAAGGCCACACAGCGCAACGCTGGCAAGTGGTTGGGGCAGGCACCGTACGGGCTCGACGTGGACCCGAAGACGCGAAAGCTCAAGCCGGGGCAGGCTGATCTCTGGGCGACGGTCCTGAGGCTGTTCGAGACCATCGCCGACGGCAAGTCTGGTCGGGCGACGGCGCGGGAGATGAACGCCGCTGACACATGGGCGAGTCGGCCCGCGCGCGGTGGTCAGTGGTCGGTGTCGTCCATCCACCGGATCATCTACAACCCCGCCTATCAGGGATGGCAGGTGACGAACCGCAAGGGTGTGCCGGGCCACGCGGTCGAATACCGCGACGCGGCCGGGGACCGGGTGTCGGTGGTGGCCGAGGGTGTTGAGCTGGTCTCGCAGGACCTCGCCGATCGGGCGCGCCGGGCGCTGGCAGGCCACGTGATGCCGATCCGTGGGCAGGGCGCGAAGCAGGGGACCGCGCGGCATCTGCTCACTGACCTTGCCGAGTGCGGCGGTTGTGGCGGGGCTGCGCCGTCCACCGGCCGCAGTCACGTCTGTTCCTGGCATACGCAGGGCAAGCTTTGCCCAGCCCCGGTGTCAGTGAGCCGCCCGCCGCTGGAGGAGTTCGTCACTCGGATGTGGCTCGCCCGGCTGACCACGGCGGACCCGGCGGAAGATTTCAAGTCCAGTGAGACGGTCGTGACGTTATGAGGTTTGTGGTGCGGGTTCCCTGCGCTTGGCGGGGTCGTTGATCCATGCCGTCTTCGGGATCTCGGGTGGTCTGGGACGGCGGCCGAAGCGTTCGGGGTGGCGCGCGTAGGCCTCGGCGAGGGTGACGGACCGCTGGTCGCGGATCTCCTCCGCCGTGCCGAAGTGGACGCTGGCGGGCGTGTGAAGTCCGATACCCGAGTGCCTGTGCTCGTGGTTGTAGTACGAGATGAAGGCGTCGAACCATTCGCGGGCATGGGCCAGGGAGTCGAACCGCTCGGGGTAGTCGGACATGTACTTGGTGGTCTTGAACTGGGCCTCGCTGTAAGGGTTGTCGTTGGAGACCTTCGGACGCGAGTGACTCCGGGTGACGCCGAGGTCGATCAGCAGCTGGGAGACCTTCTTGGAGGTCATCGAGGTGCCCCGGTCGGCGTGCACGGTCTCGGGGACGATGCCGTTGCGCGCGATGGTCTCGCGGATCAACTCCTCCGCCCGCTCGGCTGATTCGGCCAGTTCGACGGTGTGGCCGACGATGTAGCGGCTGAAGATGTCGATGATCACGTAGGCGTGGTACCAGATGCCCTTCCTGGGGCCGGCAGCTTTGGTGATGTCCCAGGTGAACACCTGGGAGGGGCCGTCGGCGACCAGTTCGGGCACCGTCTTGGCCGGGTGGGTGGCCTGGCGGCGGCGCTCACCGGACTGCCCCCGCTCACGCAGGATCCGGTACATCGTGGAGACCGAGCAGTGGTAGCGCCCGGTGTCCAGCTCACGGGCCCAGATCTGCGCGGGCGCCAGTTCGGCGTACTCGGGGCTGTTCATCAACTCCAGTACCGCAGTGCGCTCTTCGGCTGTCAGGGCCGATGGCTGGACCTGGGGCGACCTGGGCTTGCGTGCGGGCGTCGGCTGAAGCCTGCGGTAGTGGGTGGCCCGGGAGCGGCCGGTCAGCCGGCATGCGGCCGTGGTGCCGAGCTCGTGTTCGACGGCGGTGAACGCCTCGTCCACGACGGGGTCCGCGGCGTGCTTCAGTCCGCGCTCTCGGAGATCATTTCCAAGAGCGCCGACGCTTTTCCCAGGACCTCCAACGCTGCCTTGTTCCGGGCGAGCTCCCTCTCCAGCCGTTCCACCTGCCGGCGCAGCTTCTCGTTCTCGACCTCGGTGGCGGACTTCTTCGGGCGGGCCGGGCTGGTGCGGTGGTCGACCAGGTTCTCCAGGGCCCCGGCATCGCGCGCGGCCCGCCACTCGGTGACGTGCGAGTGGTACAGGCGCTCGCGGCGCAGAACCGCACCCTTCTCGTTCTTGGGCGCGGCGTCGTACTCGGCGACGATCCGCAGCTTGTACTCGGGACTGAACGTGCGGCGCTTCGGCCTGGGAGCCGGGTCGGCAGCGGACGGATTGGTGCTGGTCATCAGGGATGGAACTCCTACTCGGGCCCTCTCAGGCTAACCCGACAAAGCGGGACGTCTCACCCAAGGCTGACAGAGAGGGCGGAGAACCCGGATGACCTGGAGTTGCTGGCCGTCGTGGCGCAACGCTGGGCGGCTCACCAGCACCCGGATGAGACGCGGGAGCTGGACGAGGCCAGAGGCGCGTTGAAAGCCGCCGAGGCGGGCGTACAGCGGCTCGCGGAAGCGCACGCAGCGGGGCTCTACAGCGGCGCGATGGGGAAGCACCTCCCCCGACTGGTTGCCGAGGCCGAGGCCCGGTTGGTCACAGCGCAGGAGCGGGTTACGGAGCTTTCGGGCGGCGGGCCGCTGGAGATCGGGTTCCTGCTGGAGCACCGGTGGGCGCGGGAGGCGTGGGAGGCTGCCGACTTGCCGCTTCGGCGGGACCTGCTCCGGCTGGCCATTGACCGTGTGGTGATCACCAAGGGTGTCCGGGGTGTCCGGGGGTTCGACGGCCACAAGCGCGTGTCGATCAAGTGGGCCGAACTGGCTGCCGCCTGAGGGGTGCCCGACAGGCCGTCTGCCGACTCCGGCGGGCGGCCCGCTGTCGTTGTAGGAAACCTCCCAGCCGGCGGCTGGGGTGGCGGCCCGGGATTGAGCGGCTGTGTGCTCCAGGGCTTGTAGGGCTTCCACAGGATGCGCGGTTATCGGCGGACCTGCTGGAGATGGTGTGGCAGAAGCCGCGAGGGTGGGAGTAGAAGGAGGAGGGCACGCGCGACCCTGACGCTTGTTAACCGCCCCGGCTCAATATGTGTGGAGACGTTCTCTGTCATGAGAAGACGGGACGGCGTTAGAGCGTTGTGGTGAACCGCTCTGTAGCTCGATGAGCTGCGGTTTCCTCAGCACGGTGGTGTGTGGATGGCTTCTTCAGGGCAGCCAGCTGACGGTTGGTTGGGTCGGTGGTGGAGGTGTCGTTCGTGCCGTCGGTGATTGCGTTGCTGGAGCGTCGTGAGGCGCGGGCCCGGGAAGAGTTGGATGCCTGGCAGGAGCTGCTGCGCGAGGCCCAGGAGCAGGTGGCTGTCCATCAGGAGCGGTTGGAGTGTGCGCGGATCGGCCGGGAGGAGGTGCTGCGTGCGCTGGCGGAGGAGGCCGAGGCCGTGATGGTGCAGCCGCTGACTGCGGTGACGCCCACCGCTCGCGCGCTGGCGCCGGTGACGGCACCGCAAGTGCCGCCGCAGCCGCCGCACGAGGCGGGGGACGGCGTGCCGGAGCCGGCAGTGCCCGCGGTGCCTTCGGTCCTGCGGACGGGTTACGATCCGCGGCCGCCTGCGTGGCAGCCGGGCCTGGGCGTGGAGGTGCTGGCCGGGGCCTATCGGCAGGTCTTCGATGTGGTCGCGGGTGCGGGTGCCCCGGTGGCGGTCAAGGCGTTGACTGTCGCGCTGGGGCGGGACGCAGAGCGGCTGAAGGAGATCGAGAAGGTCCGTCACCGGGCCTATGCGCTGCAGGCCAGGGGCTGGCTGGGGCGGGTGCCGGGCGGGTTGTTCATCCCCGCGCCGGGCCCGGCGCGGGGAGCCGGTGCGGGCGGAACTCGGGCCAGTGCAGGCGCTGGCGGGCCATCCGCCGGCCGAGGGTGATCGAGGCGGCCCACCACACCATCTGCACGTGGTGGTCGTCGCGGCG
The DNA here is from genome assembly GCF_026340565.1 of Kitasatospora sp. NBC_01287. Taxonomy (NCBI): domain Bacteria; kingdom Bacillati; phylum Actinomycetota; class Actinomycetes; order Kitasatosporales; family Streptomycetaceae; genus Kitasatospora; species Kitasatospora sp. NBC_01287. Next base: position 1,882,965 of record NZ_JAPEPB010000001.1, on the reverse strand, counting down.
CTCGTGGTCGCGGTTCAGGCGCCGCGAGCGCGAGAGCCAGCCGAGCGTGCGCTCCACCACCCACCTGCGCGCCAGTACCCTGAACCCCTTGGTTCCGTCGGTGCGCTTGACCACCTCCACTCTCACCCCGTGCGCGGCGAAGGCGTCGGCCAGTTCCTGGCCCTGGTAGGCGGAGTCCGTCCACACGAGTTCGAGCAGCCGTCCGGGCTCGGCCATGAATGCCTCGAGCAACTCCGGGGCGGCCTTGGAGTCGTGCACGTTGGCCGCGGTGACGGTGACCTCCAGCAGCAGTCCGCCGGTGTCGGTCAGGACGTGGCGCTTGCGCCCGTCGCGCAGCTTGCCGCCGTCGAAGCCGCGTGAGGTGGCCGGACAGGTCTCCGAGCCGTCCACGGACTGAGAGTCGATGATGCCCGCGCTCGGCTCCGTCGCCTTGCCCTGCTTCTTGCGCTCGGTGCGGCGCAAGCGCTGGTAGAGCTCGCGGATGTAGCCGTGGCGGCGCCAGCGGCGGAAGAAGTCGTACACCGCCCGCCAGAAGGGGTAGTCCGCAGGTAGATTGCGCCACTTGACGCCATTGTCGACCAGATAGCGCACCGCGTCGATCACCCCCCGGTGGCAGTGCGCCTCAGGGCGTCCGCCCTTCCCCTCCAGCCAGGCGGGCATCGGCATCGCGCCGCGGATCACCGCCCATTCGGCGTCCGTCATGTCGCTGTCGTAGCGCGGCGCGCGGTGCCCCTCCCCGATCGCCCCGTACAGGTGCACGTAGCAGTCACACCCCGGAGTGAGCGCAGTGGACTCGCCGGCACCGGGAGTGCTGAACTGGTTGGGCAACGGGCCTCCTCGGGCGAAAGCGGTCTCGACAACCAGCTCTCTACCAAGGGGCCCGTTGCTTCACGCCCAAGCGGTCACGGGCACCTGCGTGCGAACGCTCACCCTCCCCACCTGCAAACCTCGAACGCCGCACGGTTCACCACAACGCTCTTAACCGGACTGCCTGAACATATGTGCAGAGATGCAGGCGCGCGGTGCCTTTGGCTGCATCTGTGAGAGACCCCGGCCGTGTGCCGGGGTCTCTTGCTTTTGCCTCGGGATTCGCCCGCAGGCGAGAGGGGCGGTTGCGCCTGCACCTGTTCATGATCACCGCGTTTCGTCGGGGGGAGGAGTGCCGGACATGGAGACCATCACGGCTCGGTGCCGGGTGTGCGGGGTGCGGCCCCGGGCCCGGGACGGCCCGCAGGCGGTCTGTGCGGACGACCGCTGCCGCAGGGCGTTCGCCCTGGCACAGGAGTCCCAGCGCGCGGCGCTGAGAGAGCTTGCGGACCCCGCGCTGTGCGGTGAGTGCGGCGAGCCGTCGGGCAGGCGGCCCGCCCTCGCCGGGCAGGTCACCTACTGCGAACGGTGCGCGGCCGACCGCAGGGCGCGCCGCCGTGAGGACGCCCGCCGCGCCGAACTACTGGAGCGCACCGCACAGGGCCCCCGGCCATGCCACAACCCCCGGTGCACGGGCGTCGTGGACGCGCTGGCGGACCCCCGCAGGCGCTACTGCTCCGAGAAGTGCTCCCGCGCGGCCGAGCACGCCCGCCGCAAGGCCCGGCAGGCCGGTAGAGATCAAGGCGAGAAGCCCCGCCCATGCCGACGCTGCCGCTTCCGCAAGGAGGTGATGCAGTTCCCGGACGGCGTCTGCCAAGCCTGCCAGGCCGAGCAGCGCCGCCGCCTCAAGGACCGCCGAGAGTCGATCCGCCGGAAGGTGTCCGAGCGCCACGGCGACCGCTGCGCGTACTGCCCGCCCGCACTGGCCACGCCGGGCGAAGTCCTGGACCACGTCGTGCCGGTGGCGCGCGGCGGGCGCACGGAGATCGCCAATCTCCGCTGGGCCTGCCGGGACTGCAACACCGACAAGGGCGACATGCTGCTGACCGAGTGGATCTCACCCCGCGAACGCCTGACCCCACCTCAGATTCGGGGGGATGTCGTGACGTGCGCAAACCCCCCGACCCTCTGAGTCCAGGGAGGGGGCCGCACCCCGCCCCGACCCCGCCGAGCCCCTTGCCGCAGCGGCCCGAGCCGTCTCCCGACCCCGGACCATGATCACCAGATTCGGGGCAGACGAGCCTGCCAGCGTGCCGTTTCACCCCGAACCCCCTGGTGATCATGAACCCCGTCACCCGACCGAATGAAGGACCCCCAGCCGTGATCCACCCCTTCTCACTCTCCGCCCGCCGCAAGGCCCTGGACCTGTCCGTAGCCGAGGTCGCCGACCGCGTCGGCGTCCACGTCGCCACCGTCTACGCCTGGGAGGCCGAGGACAAGACCCCGACCCCCGCCCACTACCTCACGTGGTGCAACGCGCTCGGACTGACCTACCGCGACGTGGTCAACCACGAAGCGTGGGAGGCCAACCCGGACGCCGAGTTCATGTTCCTCTCCACCCTGCTGCGCCTGCGTCGCGCGGGGGACCAGTACTTCATGAGCGGTGACGCGCGGCTGTTCCGCGCCCCCGACGGCTACCGCCCGCCGACCGCCGCCGACCTGTTCGACGGGCTTCCCGCAGCTTCGGCCGGCTGACCACCCCGACACCCGAACTCCCCAGCCCCGTGACGCAGATGGCCGGGGCTTCTCCGTTCCCGCCGCCGTGGCGGGGCCTCTAGGAAAGGCGCCACGATGCCCAGCAACAACACCTTCGAGATCAACGACGTGGTCGGCGTGAGCCTGGCCCTGATGCGCTCCAACTCCGTACTCGGCGAGTGCGTGATGCGCGACGCCGAGGCAGCGTTCACCGGTGGGCGGGGCGACGTGGTGCGAGTGCGGACCCCCAAGCGCCGCATCGCGCAGAACTTCAACGGCACCACCGTCTACACCAAGGTGGAGGAAGGCCACGTGCTGGTGAAGCTCACCGACGAGCCCACCGACGCCGCAGCGTTCACCACCAAGGACATGACCCTCAGCATCGAGAGCTTCGGGGAGCAGGTCCTCAAGCCGCAGATGGACGCCGTCTCGACCTACGTCGAGAAGGCCGCCGCAGCGCTGCTCAACGCCGCGAGCAAGACCACCGGAGCCCGGGTGATCAAGGCGGACGCCAAGTACGGCGAGGCCGGTCACGTCGTGAAGATGCTCACCGCCGCTGCCGCCGACTTCACCCGCCGCGAGATCCCCGCCGCCGATCGCTTCCTGGCCATCGGCCCGGACGTGCAGAACATCCTGCTGGACGTCGAACAGCTCCAGAAGGTCAACGAGGCGGGCGACCCCCGCGCGCTGCGCAACGCGACCATGGGCGAGCTGTTCGGCTTCCGCGTGGTCGTCTCCCCGTACCTGGACGGCGCGGTGGCCTTCCACAAGACCGCCTACGCCCTCGCTGTGCGCGCCCCCTCCGAGGTCCAGGGCGGAGCCCGCTCCGTCTCCGCCACGGACAACGGCTACGCGCTTCGCGTGACCATGGACTTCGACCCGTCCGTGAAGTCCGAGGTGTCCATCGTGGACACCCTGTGCGGTGTGGCCACCATCGACCCGGCCCGCGCCATCGCCTTCACGGTCACCCCGCCCAAGGCGTGACCCCACCGGGCTGGGACCTTGTCCAGAACCGCCCAAGGTCCCAGCGCCCGGACCTTGTCCAGAAATGGACGAGGCCCCCCGCACCACAGATCCAGGGGCGACCGGGTGTCATTTCTGACAGCCGATTGCCCCTGCTCGAAGACCGGAGAGGCCCGTGCCCACTGACCACCCCACCCCCGCCGAGGCCATCCCTGGGGGCGTCGCCCACCCCGACACCCCCACGCCCGCTGACGCCGCGCCGCCACCCGCACCCGACGCTGAGCCCTCCGGCCGGCCGGAGCCCGAGCCCGACCCACGAGACGCCCGAATCGCCGACCTGGAAGCCGAGTTGACCCACATCCGCGAGGAACACAACGGTGCGGCCATCGAAGCCGACGAGCTGCGCGGCCAGGCCGCCGAGGACGCCCGCCGAGCCGAAGCGGAACAGGTCATCGCCGGGTACTCGCTGCCGCCGTTCGCCGCCGACGCGGCCCGCGCCGCAGCCCCCTTCGTGGACCTGGACGCGCTGTGCCGCAACCTGGCCGAGGCCGCCACCCCGCGTCCGCTGTTCGGCCGGGGCGGACTCGACCCCACAGCCCCCGCCAAGCCCGACCACCAAGCCATCGCCGAACGGCTGCTCCGCCAGGCATGGTGAGCCTGCCAACTGCGGAAAATTCCGCAGTGACCCTGCCAGAGGAATAGCGGGTACAGGCAGTACCCGCAATTAGAGGCACAGGCTGTGGTTCGAAATCCTGCTGGGGCGCGTGTGCGAGGGGCTTCGAAAGGGACAGGCTGTCCCTCCCCGTCAGGGTCAAAGGCTGGAGGCTGTGACCCCCGCGTGGCAGCCGCTCAGGGGCCCGCCGGAGTGCCCCCTTCGAGCTGCCCCGCTAGGCCACGAGGCGGGCGCACGGGGGCCTTTATGGGGTGGCCACGACGGGACAGGCGGTTGGTGGACATGCTGTCCATCAATTCGCTTCCGCTGATGAGGCCGCGCGTGCCGATGCGCGACCGACGCTCAAAGTCGTACGGCCGATCGCAGCACCAAGTGCATCGCGAAGCCGAACGAGCCTTGTGAAAGGTCGAGTTGGCGTCGGCGTTCGCCGAATCGAAGCGCGCGAGACGTGATCGAACGCGAGGTTTCGGCGCTCGTCGGTGCATGACGTCGGTCGCGGCACCCCGGGGGGTGACTCCCCTCTTCGCCTCTCTCCCCTCCGGGGCGTCATAGCAGCCCAGCACCGATGCGCACAGGCACAGACCAACCCTCATGCGCACAGCGTTACAGTCAGCCGCTGATAGTAGTGAAAGGGGTTCCCCTGCACGAGATCATCACCGACCTGCGGGCCGGACTCGCCGCCCTGGAGATCGAGTTGGACCCCCAGGAGGACGCCGCGCTCCGCCTCGCCGAGCACCACCTACGCGACGCCGCCCACTGCGACGAACAGGTCCGCGCGGACGGCCGCCTGATCGCCGGAGGCACCCGCCACGGCGTCATGGTCGCCCACCCCCTGATCGCCGAGGCCCGACAGCTCCGCGCCGAAGCGGGCCGCCTGATCGCCCGCGTCCGCCTCCCCGGCGACGAGCCCCCCGCAGGCAGCTCCAACGCCGCCCGCAGCCTCGCTGCCCACCGCTGGGGCAACCGCATCTGACCGCCCGAGCACACCGGCCCCGGCCGCCCGACGAACTGGGCAGCCGGGGCTTTTCGTGCGTTCTGGGTTGGTTACCCTCTGCTCGGCCGGCGGCGGACGCTGCGTGACTCTGGCGGGGCGTCAGGCTGCGAGGGCTACGCCAGAGGCTGAGTATCCATCGGCACCCTTGACGCACATCGCTCCGAAGGGTGAGTGTCGTGCATGCCAGTGCAACTGACTCGACAGGGGTGGGGACCATGAAGCTAACGTTCATCGGCATTGATCCCAACACGGACACGGACCAGAGCCCTACCGTGTGGGTGGACGAGGAAGCCGAAGACCTGGTGTTTCAGTCGTACGTGGCCGACGCCGAGACCGTCGCCACATGCTCTGAGACCCAGATCCCCGGCCACTCGTCCGGGTGCCCCGAGGGTGAGGGCATCTTCCGTGTTCCGTTCCGCATGGTGCCGATGATCCGAAAGGCTTGTGATGTCGCAGAGCGTGCCCACCGTCGCCGACTTGATGAGGGTGGCGAAGACGTCCGCAGTTCATCTTGAGCTGCACGACAGCTACGGGATCGCGCGGGAGACGGAGGCTCTGCGGACGTGGAGGGAGACGGGCACGCGCAACGTTGACCCCACGTCGGACCACTGGCGGACGTGGGTGGAGTTGATCCGCGAGACGACCGGCCGAGGGGTGGTCGTCCGCCGCGCGCGGATCGTCTCGGAGCCCGTCTCCGAGTACATCCGATACGAGCACGCTGGAACGTCGGTGGTGGTCGGCGCGGGAGAGGAGGTTCGCTGGCTGCCGCGCCGATTGGCGTCGCCGCTCACACTGCCCGGCAATGACTTCTGGCTGTTCGACAGCCGGATCGTGCGGTTCAACCACTTCACGGGCGACGGGGCCAGCGCTGACCCGGAGTACACCGAGGCCCCTGCCGTTGCGGCGCTGTGCGCGTCGGCGTTCGCAGCTGTCTGGGACCTGGCGACGCCTCACGCCGACTACAAGGTCTGAGGGGCCAGGACAAGCCTGACCATGCCCGCCTCTCCGCTCTCCAGTGCTCAAGAGGCCCGGAAAGCCATCGCCGATGCCTTGGGAGCCATCCGCAGGGACGCTGAACTGTCCGGCCTTGAGCTGGCCCAGCGCTGTGGGTGGCACCCGTCCAAGTCCTCTCGGATCGAGAACGCACGCACCACGCCCTCCGACGCCGATATCCGGGTGTGGTGCGAGGTGTGCGGCGTGCCGGAGCGAGCGCCTGACCTTATCGCCGCGTCCCGGTCGGCCGACTCGATGTATACCGAGTGGAAGCGGCTCCACAGCAGCGGCATGCGCCGTGCGCAGGAAGAGGTGGTGCCGCTCTACGAGCGGACGCGCCTCATGCGGGTCTACTGCTCCACGGTGGTGCCTGGACTGCTTCAAACCCCTGCCTACGCAACGGGATTGCTGGAGGCGATCACTGAGTTCCGGGGCATCCCAAACGACGTGCCAGAAGCCGTAGCGGCTCGTGTGGCGCGATCTCACGTCCTCCGCGAGGGCAATCACCGGTTCGCCCTGCTGGTCGAGCAGGGCGTGTTGCATCACCAGATGGCCGACTCGGACGGCATGGCCGGGCAGCTCGGTCACCTGCTGGCCGTGATCGCTCTGCCGAACGTGTCGCTCGGAGTGGTGCCGCACGCTGGCCGCCGGGAGCTGTGGCCCATGGAGACGTTCTCCATTTTTGATGACGCCCGGGTACAGGTGGAGCTGCTATCCGCGCGCGTGGTCATCACGACGCCCGGCGAGGTTGCCACCTATGCACGGGCGTTCCAAGAGCTGTCTCGGATGGCTGTCTACGGTGCCCAGGCGCGTGCGCTCATCACGTCGGCGATAGCCGCCCTCGGGTGAATCCGTGCAAGGTCGTGCAACTTGCTCGCGGGTCGGTCTGCCCAGTCCCTACCTTCCTGCTAACGGGATTGCAGACGGGATTGCACCGGAGGTAGTGAGCATGAGCAGCCCGAGGACGATGGCCCAGTACCGCGCGGAGCAGCGCACCAAGCCGAGCTCCGGCAACCCCCTGGACGACTACGACCCGACGGCTGTGGAACGCCTGACCGCGAACCTGGGCCCGGGGCACGCCTACGTGAAGCACTGTGAGTGCCCCAGGCACCGAGTGGCAAAGGGGGCGGCGTGATGGGCGGTCAGCCTCAGCTGCCGGCCGACTCGCCCTACTGCGAGCCCGAGGCCGACGAGCAGTCCAGCGACCCGGAGTTCCCCTCCGGCCCCGGAGCGTTGGAGCCTGCCGCCGAGTCGGACACCATGCGGCGGCTGCGTGAGGGCATGGCCCGGCACCGCCACCGCATCTGAGACTCCCGTGCCGGGCCGTGGAAAGGGTCGTCCGGCCTGTCACGGGTTCCAAGCCCCCGCCCTGTCATCTCTGGGGATGTGACAGGCGGGTTGCAAGCGCCAATCACTTCGACGCACGGAGGTACGCACCATGAGCGAAACCATCAAGCCTGTGTCGGCGGGCACGGACCCGCGCACCCTCATCCGCCCGGAGGTCCGCGCCCTGATCATCACCACGATGCGGGCGCAGCACCCGGCGGTGACCGAGGAGCGTGCGGAACTGGGAGTTGGTCAGATGGCGGCGTTCCTGACCGCCTGTGCCACCAGCGACCGGCCGCTGAGCCCGTCGCCGGAGGTGGATGACTACTGGCACGCGTTCGTGCTCAACACCGAGGCTTACATGACGTGGTGTACGTCCTCGTTCGGCAAGATGGTGCACCACAAGCCGGGCTACCTGGACCCGGAGGAGCACGGCGGAGGCAAGGTGCTGCGGGCCCGCGCCATCGACGCCATCGCGGAGTTGGGGTTCCTGCTCGAACCGGACTTCTGGCCGGAGATCGAGTTGGCGGACTGCTCGCAGTGCCACGCCAACTGCTCCGACAGCCCGTTCACGGGCAAGAGGGGCTGACCTAGCAAGCCCGGCCGGTGCCCCGTAGCGGGGCACCGGCCTTCCCTGTTCAGGCAAAGGATCATCAGTGTCGTCGCAACGAACCGACTGGGCCGGACTCCCCGAAGAAGCGCGGGAGGCGGTGCAGAACCACACGGGTCAGGTACTCGGCGCGCGGAGCGCGGAGATGGGGGTCATGTCCGCTTTCGCCAGCATGTTGGACACCCGAACCGGTCCCGTCTTCGTGAAGGCCACCCCGGCGGACAGTCCTACGGCGTGGGTCTACCGGCACGAGGCGCGGGTGACCGCCGCAGCTCCGCTGGCCCCGCCGTTGCTCTGGCAGGCCGAGGGCGGGGGCTGGCTGCTCTACGGGTACGGCGCGCTCGCGGGAAGGCACCCCAGCTTCGCCCCCGACTCGCCGGACCTGCGCCCGCTTGCCTACGCGCTCTCGATCGTGTCGGGGCACCCCTGGCCCGTCGAGGTCAGTAAGAAGCCGCTGAGTGACCGCCTGGCCCGGTTCGTGCCCCCTGGCGGTGAGGGGGCCCTGGACGGGCGCACGCTCGCTCACACCGATGCGGGGGAGTTCAATCTCCTGGTGACCGGCTCCGGTGTCCGGCTGATCGACTGGGCCCTGTCCTGCCCGGGGCCGGAGTGGACGGACGCGGCCTTGTGGGTGCCCCGGCTGATCGCAGCGGGGCACCCGCCGGAGCAGGCTCACGAGGTGGCCCGGCACGTCCCGGCCTACCGCGACGCGGACCCGGAGCGGCTGGGGATCTTCGCCCGGACCATCCACGCGTTCTGGGCAAGCCGTACTGCTGAGGACCCGTTGCCGCAGCGCGTGCGGCTCACGGAGGCGGCGGAGCGGTGGGCGCGGGCTTTCCACCTGCGTGGGTGAGAGACAGGCCGCGTTTCCGCAGCTCAGATAAGATGCACAGGTGTTCCGGCGGCCTCGGTGACGTCGAAGCGCATCATCAGCACCGCGTTCGCGCCCCGCGCCTTGGCCTGCTCGACCAGCCGCTCCATCGCCTGGTTGCGGCTCTCCACCAGCGTCTTGGTCAGCCCGCGCAGCTCGCCGCCCAGCATCGACTTGAACGAGGCGCCGATCTGCGTGCCGAGGTGCCGACTGCGCACGGTCAGCCCGAACACCTCCCCGATCACCCGGTCCACCCGGTACCCGGGCGCGTCGTTGGTGGTCACCACCAGGACGTCCGCGTTCGCTCCGGGGCCGCCACCGTACTCATCAAGGTTGCTCATCCCCCCATCCTGCGCGCCCACCGGCGCCGAGTCCGGCAACCGCGCCCGAAAACCTGGGGCCGCACCGGTGAGCGGCGCCGCGAAAAGCCGTACCGTAGGCGCATGGGCGAGCGACGTGATCATCCGCAGGGACCAGGCGCGACGGACAATCCGGGGGCACTGGAGGTCGAGGCGACCGTGGTGCTCGGGATCCGGGTGACCGACTGGCCGGCGCTACGGGCCGCGGCACTGGCTGCCGTCGAGGAGCTGGAGTTCGCCGGGATCGACCCCGCGGCCCAGCGCTCGGAGCTGCTGCGCGAGGTCGCCGAGGACCCGCACGCCGCGCTCGGCGCCCTGCTGCACCCGGACCGGTTGATCGGCGCGCTGCCCGGCATCGAGGCGATGGGCGGCACCCTGGAGATCAGCACCACCGAGGACTTCGCCCCCGATTTCGCCGACCTCTTCCCGCTGGACGGCGAGGACGGCGAGGCGGGCGACTGGACCCTCACCCCGCGCACCGCCTGCCTGCTGCACACCCAGCTGCTCGCGCTCGCCGACGCCGCCTACGACGACCTGGACGAGCACGGCGACGAACCGGTCACCGACGAGGACGACCAGGACTGGGCGATCTTCGCCCGCCTGCCCCAGCGCAGCTGGCACATGCACCGGTCCTGGCGCCGCGCCATGGCCCGCGCCTTCGACGACCTGGCCGAGGACCTCGGCCTCGGCGAGTGGCCGCTGCCGCGCTGCCCCGGCGAGGAGTTGGCCCTGCGCCTGGCCCTCGCCGACGCCCGCGCCCTGCTCGGCGCCCAGCCCCAGGCGGTGGCCGACCTGATGGGCGACCTGCCCGCCGACCTCTACGACTACGACTGGGAAGGCTGCGCCGACGAGCTGCTCGGCGTCTACGACATGGCCGGCCAGGAGGCGGAGGAGGACAGCGAGGTCCGACTGGACGCCCTGCTCGCCGCCACCCACCCGGAGGGCTGGTTCCTCGGCTACGAGGAGGCGGAGGAGCGCGAGACGGGGCGGGGGTACCGGCGGTAGGGGGCGCTCCAGTTGGCCCGTGAGTCGCTTACGAGATCTGATCCGGGTCCAGCGGGTCATTGCCGCGTGTCCTCCTCTCCATCATCAAGTGCTCAAGCCGCACGGGCCGTACGGGCCGCCCTGGCCGTGCGGCTGAGCGAGCTTCAGCGTGAGGTCGGCCTGACTGGCCGTGAACCGGCTTCACTGTGCGGCTGGAGTGAGTCCAGGTCCTCGCGGATCGCCAGCGGGAACACGGCTCCGTCCGATGCTGATATTCGCGCCTGGTGCAAAGCATGCGGAGCCGAAGAACAGGCCATCGACCTTGTCGCGGCGAATCGCAACGTTCACGATCTTCGATGACCAGCGCGTCAACGTCGAACTCCTATCAGCAGCAGTAACGGTGACGGCCCCGAGGGAGATCGCCGACTACCTCAAGGCGTTCACGGAACTGTCCAAGCAGGCGGTATACGGGGGAGCTGCTCGGCCTCTGATCGCAGCAGCGATAGACGCCCTCGGGTGAAAGGCTGCAAGCTGCTGCGAGTTCGTGGCGGCCGCTGTCCGGTCTTCTCTACCTTCCTGCCGACGGCGTCCCAGTCGCAGACGCGACGCAGCGGAGGCAGCGCGCATGAGTACCTCGACCACGACGGGGCGTGACCGCACGCCCACCAGCACCGCGCAGCAAGAGCATGACGCGGCCGCCGGACGGGTGGCCGAGGTCGTTGATGTTCAGTCAGACCCTGGAGGGGTGACTCCCCAGTGGGTCGATTCACTGACCGGGACGTGAATGCGCCTCGGATCGGTTGTGCGATCGGGGACCCCCCTTTGGCGGGCCTGAAATGCGCGCTGACCTGAGGTGCGTGGCTCTCTGCCTAATCTGCGGTGTGACCCGGACCCCCGGCGCGGTGCTGCGCGTGGACCTCGGGTTTCTCGACCGCATCCCGCGCGTGATCTTCACCGAGGATGGCGGCCTGGTACCCGCGCTGGCCGAGATGAAGCCGACGCTTCTGCCGCTGCTGGAGGCGGTCCACGTCGCCGACGAGCGGCGCGGCAAGGGGGTGGGGATGCGCCTGGCCGTCACCGCGCTCCGTCGGCTGGCCGTCCCCGGGACGGTGGCCGTCTGCTACCCGGCCCCCCTTCACGACCACGGCCCGGACGAGCCGTGCGCCTACGAGTCGGACGACCCCGAGGTGCCTGCGCGCTTCCCCAGTGGCGCGCGGGCGGGGCTCCACGCTGCCCCTGGGCCGCACGAAGCCCGCCGGTAGCCTGTCCCGGTGACCTCATCATCCGAGCCCTTCGACGCCCCCAGCCCCGCCGACGCACCCGCGGACCGCGATGCCAACCCGCAGTTCGTGCTGCCCTTGGTGCTGCACCTGGAGAAGACCGACCCGCCGAGGCGGACCGATGCGCTGGAGACGTCGGCACGTGCTGTGCTCACGCTGCTCGCCGATCCGCGAGTGACCGCCGAGGACGGCGAGTGGGCCGAGCTGGTGCATGCGTGGGAGGACGCCCGGATTCGGAAGGTGGTCCGGCGGGCCCGGGGCGGCGAGTGGCGCAAGGCGGCCGAGCTGCCCGGCATCACCGTGATCGGGAAGCAGGCCGAGGTGCGGGTGTACCCGCCGGTGCCGCTGGACGGCTGGCCGAAGGAGCTGGCCAAGCTCCAGGTGGCAGGGCTTGAGTTGACCGACGATCCCCAAGACGCACCCCACCCGAACCCCCAGGTCTCCGGCACCGAGCTGAGCGATCCCGAGGGCGCCGGCCTCGCCGCTCCCGCCGAGGGCGTGCCGGTGCTCTGGATCAACCCCGAGCTGGAGATGAGCGCCGGCAAGACGATGGCGCAGACCGGCCACGCGGCCCAGCTGGCCTGGTGGCAGCTCGACCGGGCGCAGCGCGAGGAGTGGGCCCGGAGCGGCTTCGCGCTGGCGGTGCGCACCGCCGACCCGGCCCGCTGGAGCGAGCTGACCAGCGGCGGGCTGCCGCTGGTGCGCGACGCGGGCTTCACCGAGATCTCCCCCGGGCTGACTGTCGCGGTGGAAGGAGGCACGCGCTACTGCCCCACCCCGCGCCTGCGACGCCCGTGAACGCATCGCGCTGACCCCAACGCGGCAGCGTGGTGGGTGAGGAGCGCGTTCCCGGCAGTCGCATAGCGCTCCCTCTACCTGGCAAGACGGGTAGGTGTCCCCGCAGCGGTGCGAAACCAGCCGCCGTTGCCACTGGGATGGGTAGGGGCGCGAGACCGCAGATCGTGGCCCACAGGTGTGGCGCCGTGCACGTGGACCGACCGGCCACACGCACGGCGCCACGCCGGCTGACAAGAATCGCATTCTTCCAAGGCAGGACCGCCACTTTGTCGTCGACAGCGATCAGTTAGCGCCAGGGTTCATTGGGATGGGCCACCGCGAAGGCATCCATCGGACCGAGGTCGAAGTCCGGTCCGGCCGTGATGTCGCGGTCCGGGCCAATGACAGACATCGTCCATCGCCCGCGGATACCGCGAGCGTGTCTTAGCTTGTTCTTTAACCTCTGCCTGTGGTCGGCCCCATGGCTGACCAAGGGTTTTCGTGTTCGCAGGACAGCTGGAGGATGTCCGCGTGATCATGTGCTCGGCCGCAAGGCACGATGACAAACTGAGGATGAGTGTGCTGGAGAGTGCCGAGCGTGCCGGGGCACTGAGCTTGATGTCCGATTTCGTGCGGGCTTTTATGATGCCTCACTGCCCGGGCGGACGCACTGTTCGAGCTGACCGATGCCATGCTCTGCGCCGACGGACCGGTGAAGACTCTGGTTGAACCGCCCCGGGTTCGGTGGGGACTCGATTTCGTGTAAGGATTCGAGTCATGGCACGTCCTTCCTCCTACCCGCCTGAGCTGCGCCGTCGTGCGGTGCGCATGGTCGCCGAGGTCCTCGGTGACCACCCGAACGAGTCGGCCGCATTGCGGGCCGTCGCGGAGAAGCTGGGCATCGGCTCCGCCGAGACGCTGCGCAACTGGGTGCGCCGGGACCAGGTTGACTCCGGGCAGCGTCCGGGGACGACCACGGAGGAGTCCGCGCAGATCAAAGCGATGAAGAAGGAGATCGCCGAACTCAAGCGCGCCAACGACATCCTCAAGGCCGCGGCGAGTTTCTTCGCGGCCGAGCTCGACCGGCCACACCTTCGCTCGTAGCGTTCGTCGACGAGCACCGGGACCGCTTCGGCGGCGTCGAGCCGATCTGCCTCGTACTCACCGAGCACGGCTGCAGCATCGCCCCCTCCACCTACTACGCCCACAAGAAGCGTGTGGCCTCGCCATCCGCCCGCACCGTGCGCGACAAGGAACTCAAGGAGCTAATCCAGGAGGTCTACCACGCCAACTACCGCGTGTACGGGGCCCGGAAGGTCTGGCGCGAGCTGGCCCGGCAGGGCCACGCGGTGGCCCGATGCACCGTCGAGCGACTGATGCGCGAGCTCGGCATCGCCGGCGCGGTGCGCGGCAAGAAGGTGGTCACCACCGTCGCCGACCCGGGCGCCGAGCGTGCCCCGGACCTGGTGGACCGCAAGTTCGTCGCCACCGCGCCGAACCGCTGCTGGGTCGCCGACTTCACGCACATCGCCACCTGGGCCGGAGTCGTCTACGTCGCCTTCGTCGTGGACACCTTCTCCCGCCGCATCGTCGGCTGGTCAGCTTCGACGTCCAAAGAAACCCAACTCGTCCTCGACGCACTGGACATGGGCCTGTGGCAGCGCGACCGTGAGGGCCGCCCGCCCGCGCCGAAGGAACTCGTGCACCACTCGGACGCGGGTTCGCAATATACGTCGTTCAAGCTCGCCGAACACCTCGACAAGGCCCAGATCGCGGCCTCGATCGGCTCTGTCGGCGACGCCTACGACAACGCGCTCATGGAGTCCACGATCGGCCTCTACAAGACCGAGGTCATCAAGCCCCAGCGACCCTGGAGGACCCTCTCCCACGTCGAGCTGGCCACCGCCGAGTGGGTCGACTGGTACAACCACCGCAGACTCCACGGAGAGATAGGCCACATCCCGCCCATCGAGTACGAAGCCAACTACTACCTGGCAACCGCAAAACCCCTGGTCACAATCACCATCTGAGCTCTCCACCGAACCCGGGGCGGTTCAATCCTCCAGGCCGCTGAATTACGCGGAACGCAGGTATGAGTTTCCCTCTCGGCCCGCCCGTAGGCGAGGCGTTGGGTGTGTTGTCCCGCTTTCGGGTTGAGTTCTACGACTGTCTGTACACCCGTGCCGACGTGCTCTTCGAGCTGACGGACGCGGTGCTGTGCGCGGACGGGCCGGTGAAGACGCTGGTCGAGTTGTCGCTCGCCCTTGAGCACCGGCGCGGGCACGGTGCGATGTACCAGGCGCTGGACCGGGGCTGGCTGGAGCCGACGCGGCTGCGTCGCACCCTGGCCGGTCTCCCGCTGCCACGGCTCGCGGACGGGCGCATCGGCCTGGCGGTGGACGTCTCCAACTGGCTCCGCCCCGACGCTCCGACCAGCGACGAGCGCCTGTTCTGCCACGTCTACGGCCGCGGCCGGAGCGCGGACCAGTTCGTCCCCGGCTGGCCGTACTCCTTCGTCGCGGCCCTGGAGTTCCGGGCGCACGTCCTGGGTCGGGCTGCTGGACGCGGTCCGGCTGGGACCCGCCGACGACGCGACCGCCGTCACCGCGGCCCAACTGCGCGAGGTCGTCGACCGCATCATCGCGGCAGGCCATTGGCGCCGGGGCGATCCGGACATCCTCATCGTGATGGACGCCGGCTACGACGTGACCCGCCTGGCCTACGTGCTCGCGGACCTGCCGGTCGAGGTGATCGGCCGGCTGCGCTCGGACCGGGTCATGCTCCGCGACCCGGGTGAGGCCCGCTCCGGCCCCAAGGGTGGGCGTCCGCGCCGGCACGGCGGCGTCTTCACCTTCGCCAAGCCCGACAGCTGGCACGATCCTGAGGTCACCACCAGCACGGACACCACCCGCTACGGGAAGGCCGAGGCCCGCGCGTGGGACCGGATGCACCAGCGGCTGCAAAAGCGCGGCCCGTGGCTGGACCACGAGGGTGAAATCCCGTTGATCCGCGGCACGTTGATCCGTCTCAAGGTCGACCACCTGCCCGGGGACAGGGTCGCGAGACCGCTATGGCTGTGGTCCTCCGCCGTTGGCATCGACGCGGAACACCTGGACCGGATCCGGCGCACGTTCCTGCGCAGATTCGACCTTGAACACACCTTCAGGCCGGTCAAGCAGACACTCGGATGGACGACCCCGAAGATCCGCCGCCCCGACACCGCAGACCTCTGGACCTGGCTGATCATCGTCGCGCACACCCAGCTCCGCCTCGCCCGGCCCCTCGCCGAAGACCTGCGCCGGCCCTGGGAGAAGCCCGCGCCGCCGAACAGGCTCACGCTCGCCCGGGTCCGGCGCGGGTTCCGCAACATCCGCGCGAAGACGCCCTGCCCCGCAGCCGTGCCACAACCGGCACACCCAGGCCCCGGCCGCCCACCTGGCACGAAGAATCGCAGGCAGACGCCCCGTTACGACGTCGGGAAGACCATCAAACGCGAACCCACGCTCGAAGGCCACCTCACCAAGATCGCAGCCGCAGCTTAAAAATCAAGCTTACGGCAGCTGAGAGCAGCAGCGGTCTGAAAGATGAGCGCTGAGCCGGATAGGCACTCGTCCGGATATCGAGGCCGTCGGGGACCTGCCGGTCGGTCTTGACGAGGAGCTTCTTGAACTCCGCCGCGCGGTGCCGGCAGTGCAGGGAGCTGATGACTTCGCCGGTGGTGACGTCGAAGGCGGCGAAGAGGGTGGTGAGACCGTGCGCAGGTAGTCGTGGGTGCGGCGCTCGGGCATGCCGGGTCTGCCGCCACCGCGAGGCCATCGTCAACGCCTCGGTCGAGAGGCTGTCGAACGGGCTGATCGAGTCCATCAAAACCAAGACGAGACTGATCATCCGCCGCGGTTTGGGCTTCCGCACCGCCGACGCGGTCATCACCCTCGTCATGCTCACCCTTGGGGGCGAACGCCCGACACCGCCGGGACGCCAACTTCCTCCAACATACCCCGCACATCAGTCAGAAGAGCCCGATTTCAGCTGTTGCCGACATGTCCGGCAATCCGGCGCAACTTCGCCTGACGGTCCCAGATATTCAACGAAGTGAAAGATCGGCAGGGTCTCGGGCGTCAGGCCGGTGACATATGTCCTAAATTATCAGTCTTGATGGGCATTCTTATCCCATCAGGCGGGCCTGCGGTCTTCACTTTATGGTTGACACTCTGTTCGAGTGGCGGCAAAGATGACATCCGTTGCTCGTCGAAAGCAACGATGAGAGAAGCGGATCGGCTCACCTGCTAAGTCTCCTGACGGTCCGTCCGGAATCCGATCCAGGCTGATCCCGGCCGTTGAGGCAGGGGCATTTCCCATGCCACCGCGTCGCGTGACACCCATGGCGTTCTTCGTCATGCCGTCAATTCACTGCTTGGTCGGTCGAGCGCGCACATCGCCAAGGGAACCCGAGGAGATATCGCCATGCCCAGTGCCCCACGCCGACCTGCCGTCATCGCGCTCGCTGTGGTCGTGGCTGCCGTCGCACTCGCGGCGTCCGGGTGCGGTCACGCGTCAGGGCGCCACCGTGCCGCGGTGGAGCTGCCAAGCGTCTCGGCCGTGCCGAAGTCGTCCGTGGCACCTGGAACCACGGACGAGCTCGGGGTCACCAGCAGCGCTGCGCCACAGCGGCTTGCTGCGGCAGCCCAAGTGCCCCCGGGTGCAGCGGTTGGGTCACCCCCGGCGGCTTCCGGCACGCCTCAGAGCCACATCCCTGCGGCGTCTGCCGTACCGACAGCTTCTGTCTCGACCGGACCCTCAACGTCCGCCGGGGCGGCACGTCCTGGCCAGGTTGAGGTCCGACTCGCCGAGCTGCCGGCCACCTTGGTCATTGGAGCCGGCCCCGTCGAGTTCTCCGTCGTGCTCACTGACGACACCGGAAGCGCGGTGCCATCGGTATCGCCGCTGTTCCAGCTGACCGGGAGCGCGGTCACGACCGCCGTCGAGCGCCTTGACCCGGGAACCGGTCGCTGGGTGTCCGCACCAGCATCTGACGTTGGCTCAGCTCCTGTCGGTGCCAACGGAAAGACGCCGTTCAGCATTCCGGCCGGTGGCTCGCTGACGGTCCACTACCGGATCTCGGTGTCGGCCGGGTCACAGCCGCAGGGCCTGCAGTCGTACTTCTACCTCCTCGGGGCTGACGGCAGTCAGCTTGCGGCCCTCTCCCAGTCCGTGCGGGTGGCTGCTGCCTGACTGACCCGCGGACCGGGCCCGTACAAGTCCTCATCTCACCGTAATCCTCACGATTCCTCGTCAAGGAGCTCACGTGTCAAAGAAGGTCAAGCGTTTCAGCGCGGTTGGCACCGCGACCGCACTGGCTGCGGCAACTCTCAGCCTGCTCTCCGCCGGCACGGCCCACGCCTCCGGAGTGAGCGGCATCGTGAACACGGCTTCCGGGCAGCTGGGCAGCGGCCCCTGCGGCAACGGCGGCGCTGGCTACTACGCCCCGGGCAGCGGTCAGAACTCCTCCTGCGGCAGCGGCGGAAAAGAGGCCCAAGCCTGGTGCGCCGACTTCGCCGGGTGGGTCTGGGCCCAGAATGGCGTGCAGAACCTGGGTGTCCTCAACGACCTGGCCAACAGCTTCCGAGACTACGCCAACGACTATGACGGCGGCCTGTCCGCCACTCCGCAGGTCGGCGACGCGGTGTTCTTCCACCCGAACTCCTTCAGCGGTACGAACTTTGACCACGTCGCCATCGTCACCGCCGTGCACGCCAATGGCACGATCGACTGGATCGGCGGAAACCAGGATGGCATCGTGTCGCCGGACACGAACATGCCCGGCACGGTCGGTGCTGACGAGTGGACCAGTCACGGGTATGCCGTTGACCTCCAGGGGTACGCCAAGCCGGTCGGCGTGCAGTTACCGGCGATCATGCGGGTGGATACGTTGGTGAACGGCGATGTGTACGACAACCAGCGTAACGCGGATGGTAGTTGGGGTGGGGTGTCGCTGTTGGACGGCAACGGTCAGATCACCCAGATCGCGACCGCGGCGCTGACCGACGGTACGTTCCACGTCGACACGCTGGCCGGTGGCAAGGTGTATGACGACCAGCGCAACCCTGACGGCACGTGGACCGGTGCGGCGCTGCTGGACGGTGGTGGGCAGGTCAGCGCGATCTCCGCCGCCGGGTTGGCGGACGGCACCATGCACGTGCAGACCTTGGCGGCCGGCAAGGTGTACGACAACCAGCGCAACACCGACGGCACGTGGACCGGTGCGGCGCTGCTGGACGGTGGTGGGCAGGTCAGCGCGATCTCCGCCGCGGGTCTGACCGACGGGACGCTGCACGTGCAGACCTTGGCGGCCGGCAAGGTGTACGACGACCAGCGCAACCCTGACGGCACGTGGACCGGTGCGGCGCTGCTGGACGGTGGTGGGCAGGTCAGCGCGATCTCCGCCGCCGGGTTGGCGGACGGCACCATGCACGTGCAGACCCTGGCGGCCGGCCAGGTGTACGACAACCAGCGCAACACCAACGGCACGTGGACCGGTGCGGCGCTGCTGGACGGCAACGGCCACATCACCGGCGTCTCGGCTGCCGGACTGGCGGACGGCACCATGCACGTGCAGACCCTGGCGGCCGGCAAGGTGTACGACAACCAGCGCAACACCAACGGCACCTGGACCGGCGTCGCGCTGCTGGACGGCAACGGCCACATCAGCTCCATCTCCGCCGCAGGCTTCGGCGAATAGCCCCGACCAGTTGAATCCCGCCGCTGGCGGCCCGGCTTGAGGCCGAGGCCGGTCGGCATCCCGGAGCCGGAGGGCGGTCCGGTCACCTCGGCCGCCCGCCGGCTCCGTTGTACCGCCTGACATTCGGCGGCCACTCAATGTTCGAAGCACCTGATCCGACGACTGTGCAGAAGGAGACCGGACCTTGTCGAATCGGCCAAGGCTCAATCCATGGAAAGCAGTTCTGACCTTCGGCGCCACTCTCGCGACGATGGCCTCCGTCGCCGGAGTGGCCCACGCCGCCCCGAGCGGCGAGACCAAGGCGGTGTCCTACCTCGGCTACCACTTCCAGGTTCCGGGTGACTGGCAGGTCGTCGACCTGGCACACGATCCGTCCCGCTGTGTGCGCTTCGACCAGCACACCGTCTACCTCGGCACCCCGAGCACGACTCAGGACTGTCCGAGCCACCTCTCCGGCCGCACCGAGGCCCTGCTCGTCGCGCCCCGGAGTGACGCCGGCACCACCGTCGTCACCACGGACAACAGCCCCGCCGACGAGCTCGACGCCGTCGCACCCCGGCTCGCCGTTACCGCGACCTACGCCGGTGATCGCACCCTGGTGCAGGACATCCTGCGGCAGGCCGGACTGGCCCAGCCGACCACCACTGCGAGTCACAGCCGGGTTGCCGCCGCTCCGGTGGCCCCCGACCTCACGGCCGTAGCAGCCAACTCCAGCACCGACTATACCGGCTACGGCTTCGACACCTGCACGGCCCCAAACTCGAGTGCCATGAGTGCGTGGCTGGGGTCGTCGCCGTACCGCGCAGTGGGAATCTACATCGGCGGCGGCCGAAGCTGCTCCCAGCCCGCGCTGACGGCCGGTTGGGTTCAACAGCAGGCCGCGGCGGGCTGGCACTTCATCCCCACCTACGTGGGTACCCAGGCCAGCGCCATCACCGACCCCGCGGGTCAGGGGACCGCGTCGGCAGACGACGCGATCAACCAGGCCGCCGCGCTCGGCTTCGGCCCCGGCTCGACGATCTACGACGACATGGAGCAGTACAGCTCCGGCTACCGCGGCGCGGTGCTGAGCTACCTGTCGGCCTGGACGACCGAGCTGCACGCCCGCGGCTACCGCTCCGGTGCCTACTCCAGTGCCTCCTCCGGCATCGTCGACCTGGCCAACAACGCGAGTAACTACACCATGCCGGACGTGATCTGGGACGCGAACTGGAACGGCAACGCGGACACCAACGAGCCGGCGATCGCCTCCTCGCTCTGGTCCAACCATCAACGCATCCACCAGTACCGGGGCAACGTCACCCAGAACTACGGCGGCGTCACGATCAGCGTCGACACCGACTACCTGGACGTCGCGTCGGGTTCTGCCGTGCAGTTACCGGCGATCATGCGGGTGGATACGTTGGTGAACGGCGATGTGTACGACAACCAGCGTAACGCGGATGGTAGTTGGGGTGGGGTGTCGCTGTTGGACGGCAACGGTCAGATCACCCAGATCGCGACCGCGGCGCTGACCGACGGTACGTTCCACGTCGACACGCTGGCCGGTGGCAAGGTGTATGACGACCAGCGCAACCCTGACGGCACGTGGACCGGTGCGGCGCTGCTGGACGGTGGTGGGCAGGTCAGCGCGATCTCCGCCGCCGGGTTGGCGGACGGCACCATGCACGTGCAGACCTTGGCGGCCGGCAAGGTGTACGACGACCAGCGCAACCCTGACGGCACGTGGACCGGTGCGGCGCTGCTGGACGGTGGTGGGCAGGTCAGCGCGATCTCCGCCGCGGGTCTGACCGACGGGACGCTGCACGTGCAGACCTTGGCGGCCGGCAAGGTGTACGACGACCAGCGCAACCCTGACGGCACGTGGACCGGTGCGGCGCTGCTGGACGGTGGTGGGCAGGTCAGCGCGATCTCCGCCGCCGGGTTGGCGGACGGCACCATGCACGTGCAGACCTTGGCGGCCGGCCAGGTGTACGACAACCAGCGCAACACCAACGGCACGTGGGCCGGCGTCGCGCTGCTGGACGGCAACGGCCACATCACCGGCGTCTCGGCTGCCGGACTGGCGGACGGCACCATGCACGTGCAGACTCTGGCGGCCGGCAAGGTGTACGACAACCAGCGCAACACCAACGGCACCTGGACCGGCGTCGCGCTGCTGGACGGCAACGGCCACATCAGCTCCATCTCCGCCGCAGGCTTCGGCGAATAGCCCCGACCCATCGACCTCCGGAGTCACAGCCTTGCCAACGTATCCTCGCAAACGCCGTCTTGCCGTAGCCCTGGCTGTCACCGCCGCCGCACTCTCCTGGACCGCCGCTGTGGCCGACTCGGCGTATGCGGCTTCTGTCGGCACCTGGGAGAAGGTCGCGTCCTGTGAGAGCAGCGGGAACTGGAGCATCGTCGATACGCTCGGCGGAGTGACCTACTACGGTGGCCTGCAGTTCGACGCCCCCACCTGGAACGCGTACGGCGGGCAGCATTACGCGCCGACTGCCAACCTGGCCACCGAGGCGCAGCAGATCATCATCGCCCAGAAGGTGCTGGCTGTTCAGGGCCAGCAGAGTGGGTGGCCCAACTGTGGCCGCCAGTATGCTCTCGGTGCCGACCACACCGACCCGTTCCCGATGCGGGTGGACACGTTGGTGAACGGCGATGTGTACGACAACCAGCGTAACGCGGATGGTAGTTGGGGTGGGGTGTCGCTGTTGGACGGCAACGGTCAGATCACCCAGATCGCGACCGCGGCGCTGACCGACGGTACGTTCCACGTCGACACGCTGGCCGGTGGCAAGGTGTATGACGACCAGCGCAACCCTGACGGCACGTGGACCGGTGCGGCGCTGCTGGACGGTGGTGGGCAGGTCAGCGCGATCTCCGCCGCCGGGTTGGCGGACGGCACCATGCACGTGCAGACCTTGGCGGCCGGCAAGGTGTACGACGACCAGCGCAACCCTGACGGCACGTGGACCGGTGCGGCGCTGCTGGACGGTGGTGGGCAGGTCAGCGCGATCTCCGCCGCGGGTCTGACCGACGGGACGCTGCACGTGCAGACCTTGGCGGCCGGCAAGGTGTACGACGACCAGCGCAACCCTGACGGCACGTGGACCGGTGCGGCGCTGCTGGACGGTGGTGGGCAGGTCAGCGCGATCTCCGCCGCCGGGTTGGCGGACGGCACCATGCACGTGCAGACCTTGGCGGCCGGCCAGGTGTACGACAACCAGCGCAACACCAACGGCACGTGGGCCGGCGTCGCGCTGCTGGACGGCAACGGCCACATCACCGGCGTCTCGGCTGCCGGACTGGCGGACGGCACCATGCACGTGCAGACCCTGGCGGCCGGCAAGGTGTACGACAACCAGCGCAACACCAACGGCACCTGGACCGGCGTCGCGCTGCTGGACGGCAACGGCCACATCAGCTCCATCTCCGCCGCGGCGTTCGAGGGCTGAGCCTCCGATCGGCTCGCCGGGGCCCGCGTCACGGCCCCGGCGAGCCGATCATCCTGATCTGTCAGGGTGCCCAGGAGACCGGTTCCGGAACGGGCGGGCCATCATCGGTGGTGATGCCGGCGGTCAGGCACAGGGTTCGGACCGCCGAGGCGACGGCCGGCTCGTGCGTCATGGCTGCGACCCGCCGGAACCAGGCGATCTCCGCGCCGAAGTCCGCCATCCCCACCACCTGGGTCTGCTCGGCGTTCTGGGGCGGTGCACCGGTCAGCTCCGCCCGGACGGCGAAGCACAGCAGAGCCGCCTCGACCGCAACCGCCAGCTCCTCCCCGGCCAGCCCGGCCTTGGTCAGCAGTTCCACCGCCGCCGCTCGGCGCCGCGGCGGAAGGTGGCCGTCGAGGGCGAGGATGCTGTCGCGTACCTCGATGACATAGCGGTAGACCACCAGCCCCGGATCGCGCTGAAGCTCGGCGGGAAGGGCCAGCACCACCTCGGGTGTCGCCGACCGCAGCAGCTCCCATAGCGGGCGGATCGTCCTGGCGTCGCGCCGGGCCCGATAGCGGCGGGCCTGCTCGGCGAGGCTCGGCCAAGTCATTCCCAACACGAACAGGAGCAGAGCGCACGTCAGTAGCACCTGGCTGGTGGCCACGACCGCCGAGGAGTTCAGGCCGCGCCAGCCGAGCTCGTTGGCGACCACATAGGCCAACCGGTGGACCACGTAGAGGAGTCCGAAGCCGCAGGTCCCGCTGAGGAATCTCATGGAGGTGCGGAGCGGCCCCGGCGAGGCGTGCCGACCGTAGCGCAGGACCAGCCGGGCGCAGCCGCCGATGGCCCCCGACACGTAGGTCAGGAAGATCGTCCAGTACACGCCCGCAAGTGGAGCGTTCACATCAGCGGTCAGCAGGTCGGCGTCGTCCTCGGGGCGCTTGAGTACGAGGAAGGTGATGGTGAGGCCGATCGCGGACGCGGCCAGGAGCGGCCAGCGTGCGCGAGCTAGCCGACCTGGCGTGCTTCCCGTCACTTCCCGCAGGAACTCGAAGAAGGCCGTCGCGGCACAGAGCGAGAGGATGGCAACGGGCAGGTTGGCGAAGCTCGGCATTCCGACGAGATTGTCGATCATCCGGCGGACATCAGGCACGCCGATGGTGAACGATATCGCACACAAGGCCCACATGGCCCACAACGCACGACTGTGGAGTGGTGCCGTGCGGAGCCCTCGGAGCTTCCAGAGAGTGATCAGCCAGACTGGTGGCACCACCACCAGATCGAACGGTCTCATCGCCTGATCACCCCTCCCGACCGGTGAACGAACCCATGACCCGGGCGAGGGTGTCGGCAGCTTCGGGTGAAGCCGTGGCACCGGCCACCAGAGGTGCGGTGAAGCGCTGCCACATCAGGGAGGCCAGCAGCTCGGCTTCCTGCTCCTGACGGTCGGTGGCCTCCGAGCGTCCTCGGGCCAGCAATCGTGCGGCCATCGCCGGGTCGAGGTCGGGAAAGAGCTGGCTCAGGGCCGCCGGCGCCGCGGCGGAATTCTGTTGATGGTCCAACAGCATATGGGCCAGTTCGTGCAGGATGATGTGCGTCTGGTGCAACGGACTGGTCACCGGCGTGTAGTAGACCTGATCCGCGTTCGGAAACGACAGCCACATTCCGCAGACCGAGCTTCGTGCACCCGCAGTGCTCGGCATGGGGATCAACCGCAGCGGCCGACCGCGCTGTTCGGCGACCGACGCGCACAGAGCCTCGATCTCCATGGGTCGCGGGACGTCCAGGATCTCCAGCAGTACTTCACAACGTGCTTTTAACGCCTGTAGTTCACGGTGGTCCATCCTGAGGCGCGCTCCCCGATGCCGTCGGGGAGTCGGTTCCCCTCCCCATGTGCTCTTCGAGTGCCCCGCCCTGTTCCACAAGCGAGCGCACGATGTCCAGGCCCTGTGTGGACATCGTGGCTACTGTAGCGGCACGGAGTGCCACCGAGCGTACGTCATTTGCTTGCATCGCCGCGATGAGCGCCAACTGGGCGGAGACCCGGGCCGCGACGTCGTCGTCGATGAAGTACCCGAGCGGCACGCCGAAGAAGTCGCCGAGTGCGCGCAGCGATGCCACCGTGGGATTGCTTGCCTTGCCATTGACCAGGGCCCACAGGCGGCCGACCGAGAGTTTCGGCGCGCCGGGGCTGCCCTGCGACTTGATGCCGTTGATGACCTCCTGGAGTGTGAATCGACGCCCCAAGGGCTGCACGTATGCAAACAGGTATTCGACGCGCTGGCCGAGCAACACCGCCTCGGGGTCGGGAGCCTGCTCGCTCTCCCCGTCCTTGGCCGTCGGCTTTTCTGGTCGGTCCCCCATCGTTCACCACCTCCTTGCCCGTGCTTGGGGGCCACCATATCGCTCCGAGCCGGTGGTCGACCCGCCCCGTCTTCATCCAGCGGACCGAGCTGGTCTTCGGCGCTGGATCGCTCGGCGGTGCTGGAGGCTGTTGACCTCGACGACGGCGTTCCGCGGCGGCAGGTGGTGGCCGGTGCCGTTGGCGAGCGACCCGCGGTGTAGGAAGTCGTTGACTGGCCCTCGGTCGCGAACTCCGCGTTCGTGGTGTCGTAGGTGCCAAGAACGCCAAGCCGCCCTGCGGGCGACGAAGGGGGTTTGACGACAGGCCCTAGTACTACGACGGTGCTTACCGTGACGAGGTTTCAGTTCTCCAGGGCATCATCAATTCCCGGAGCTGACAAGCGGCATTCGGGTCCTCAGGCGGCTGGTGCACTGCACCGTCTGATCGGCTGCCGAGGCGCGAACTGGCACATGGGCGGAGCGCGATCCGTCTTCTGTCCTGGCTGGTGGCCCGCGGGCCCGGCGCCGGCGCCCTCCATCGTGACGCCCAGCCCGTACGGCCGGGCGGCCCAAGGGGGCGACCGACTCCACCCCAGTGACGGACGGCAGGTGGGTGAGCAGGAGCTGTTGCAGCTCGGCGGGAAGCAATGTGCACCCTGTCGTCGAACTGCTGAGGGTCCTGCCGGGCGCTTCGCGGCGGTAGAAACAGCGGCGCCCGAGCGCGGGTGGACGGCATTCGGTTTGTCCTCGCCCCGGCCCGAGAAAGGTCTCATGCAGATCGTGTGCCTGTGAAGCCGCGCCAGGAGCCGCCGTCGACAGCGAAGGTGCCGCCCAGGCTCACCCGTGCCGGGAGGGTGCGGCGGCGAGGCGGGCGAGCAGGGCGATCACGTTGATGCGTGCCGTCTTGTCGTTCGTCGCCGCCTGGTGGGCGTCGACGATCCGCGTGTCCACGTCCTCGCCCGGCGTGGCAAGGCCCACCCCCATCAGGTCGATGGTGTACCCGACGTACCGGGCGTGGTCGGCCGCGGCAGTGGCGGCGGCGACGTGGTCGATGCGGGCGGGGTCCGCGCCGCGGATCAGTGCGGGTGTGGGCGGCGGGCCCAGCGCATCCGTGACCCACCGCGAGAGGGCCTCCCGGGAACAGCCCCGTTCCAACTCGCAGGCCGCCGAGGCGGCAAGCGCCAGGTGGATCAGGAGCAAGCCGAACCACCTGGCGGCCTCGTCGGGAGGCGTTCTCTCGCCGGCCGGTGGCATCACGGCCTCGTACAGGGCGGCGGTGTCACCGGCCCGTACTGCGGAGACGACGGCGTCCACGGCCGTGTTGATGGCATCCTGCTCGCTGGTCACGCCGCCGGTTCTCCTCAAAGGTCTGTGACGGGACACCAACGTAGCGCTCCCATGGACGGATTCGTGCCGTTTCTCCGCGGTTCACTCCCCGGCGGGACACCAGCGGTGCTCGCTCTGGCGCGGACGTGTGGGACGGCTGGCACGATCCGCCGCCGAAGGCGGAGCAGGCGGCCCGGGTGACGGCCCGTCGGGGCCTTCGGCGCTCGACTCTTCAGGGCCGCCGGAACGGCCCCGATAGTTGAACGCGATCTTCCGCGCCTACGGCGCCCGTGAACGCGCTCCCTGGCCCCAGCGCGGCAGCGTGGCGGGCGAGGCGCGCGTGTTCGCCGCGGGTCGGCCTGGAGCCTCTGGCAGGTCCTCCCCATCCGACTGAGGAGGACATGCGGGCGGCTTCCCTCCGGCAACCCAAGGGGACGGCGCCGTCGCTCCAAGTAGTTGCACATATTGCGCTTGATTCACTTGTTACATATGCTTGAGGACGGACGGCAACTACTCGAAGCTGGGGACGCAGATGCCCGTGACGCACCAGAATCAGAAATCGATCAAGCAGAAGAAGCACGTCACCGGCGACAGTGCGACGACCTTGGCCTACGAGATGCAGACCTCTGGCACCCGAAAGAAGTTGCGCAAGCGCCCTCTTGAGGGCCCACTGGCACTGCGTGGGGCCCAAGCGCAGCCTGCGCGGAAAGAACAGCGCAGGCGCACCGTCGAGGATGCCGTGCCATGCCTGCGTGACGCCCTCACAAGCAGGGCCGAGACGTTCCACGTCACCGTTGCCGAGGCGGGCAAGGTCACCATAGAGGTGCCGCGCGAAGCCCTGGCGGTCCTCATGGAGACCATGGCGCTCATCGCCTCCGGCCGCGCCGTCGAGGTGATCGCCAAGAACATGGAACTATCCACTATCCAGGCAGCGAAAGCCCTCGGCGTTTCGCGGCCGCACCTGGTCAAGCTGCTCGACACGGGTGCGATCGACTTCCGCATGGTCGGCACCCACCGCCGTGTGGACGTCGCATCCTTGGAGGGATACCAGCGACACGAACAGAACGAGCAAGCTCAGCGTCGCCAAGCGGCGGTCGCCTCCGCCATCGGCTCCACCGAAGCCGAGGGGCTGCGCGTCAGTGCAGACACCACCGCCGACCTTGACGCCTACGCAAGCGGAGAACTCGACGCCGCAGCCGTGCGCGCCCGCGCCCTCACCCGCTACACCCGCAAGGTCGCTGAGTGACCGACCCCTACAGCGAGCCCAATGGCGTCCTTCGAAACAGCCTCGGCATCACCGACGCAGCCGAGCTCTCTGAGGCCGAAGCCGACATCGCCGCGGTGGAGCTCGCCATCCTGGACGCCGAGCCGCTGCCCGGCAGCTACGATCTCGCGCACCTGCAAGCGTTCCACCGGCAGATCTTCGGGAGCGTGTACCCGTGGGCCGGGGAGTTGCGCACCATTGAGATTTCCAAAGGCACGTCGTTCTGCCCGTCGATCCACATCGTCTCGTTCGCGGAAGACGTGTTCCGCAATCTGGCCGACAACGACCACCTGCAAGGCTTGGACCACCCGGAGTTCATCCGCGCCCTCGCCGACCTGTACGGCGACGTGAACGCCATCCACGCCTTCCGGGAGGGCAACGGCCGCACCCAGCCTGCCTTCCTCGCCCAACTCGCCCGCGAAGCCGGATACGCCGTCTCCTGGCAGGACATGGACCAAGAGGAGAACATCGCCGCGTCAGTGGCCGGCTTCAACGCGAACAACGACTTGCTGGAGAAGATGCTCAACGGCCTGGTGCACCCCGCCTGAGCATGCGACCAGCTCGGCCTGGTCGGTGGCGGTCTGTAGCCTGTCGCAATGATCCGTAGCGCGTTTGAGCAGCGTCCACTTGACCCGGGATGTCGCGGGTTCCGTCGGCGGTGACCGTCAACACGACGTAGAGCGGCCGGTCGGCCACCTGGCCGTCGCGCACCTTCACGTGCACACAGTCGATGAACACGACCGGGTGGACGACGTCCAGGGGCCGGTTCTGCCATTCCGTCATGCCGGCCACGACGCTGCCGGTGATCGTGGAGATCGTCTGCCTGGAGACCTCGGTGCCGTAGACCTCCCCCAGGTGGACGGAGATCTCCCCCGTGAGTCAGACCCTTCGCGGACAACGACAGCACCATCTGGTCCACCCCGGACAGGCGCCGCCGGCGCTTGCGGACCAGCCGCGGCTCAAACGTCCCCTCCCGATCCCGAGGCACCGAGATCTCGACGGGCCCCACCTCGGTAGTCACCGTCTTGATCCGATGCCCGTTTCGGTGGTTGGGCACCTCGTCCCCGCCGGTCACCTCGTGCCGTCCACGCCCCAGGTGGTCGGTCATCTCACCTTCGAGCGCCGACTCCAGCACCCGCCGGGTCAGCTCGGCCAGCAGACTGCCCTCGCCCGTCAACTTCAGCCCGCCGGCCTTGGCCTGGGCCACCAACTGCCCGACCAGGTCCCGATCCACGACATCCAACACATTGCCCGCAGTTCCAGGCGCGGCCGCCACAGCGGCTTCGGTCTCACCCGTCACGGTAGTCGTCAACTAACGCTTCCTGTCCGGAAGTTCCCACCGCTCACGGTACAGACCCCTGAAGCGGGCTCAGGCCGGGTAGGCGTGTGTCTGGACGGCCTTCACCGAGGCCCAGACCCGGGCACCCGTGCTCAGGTCGAGCTCGGCGGCCGCCGCCGGGGTGAGGTCGGCGGCCAGCGGCAGGGCGCCGGCCAGCTCGGCCCGCACCTGGTCGCCGTGCAGGTCCAGGCCCGTCACCGTCAACTCCCAGAGGTTGCGGGCGCTGGCGGTCGGCCGCTCGCGGTAGAGGGTCACCGCGGCGGGGGCGAAGGCCACGAAGGCGGGCCCGGAGACCTCCTCGGCCGCCTCCACCACCGCGCCGTCCGGTAGCTTCACCAGACGCCCCTCGCCGGTGCCCTGGTAGAGGTTCAGGCCCACCAGGCGGGCGATGTAGTCGGTGCGCGGTCGGCGGGCGACCTCGGTCGGGGTGCCGGACTGCACCTCGGCGCCGTCCTCGATCACCACCAGCCGGTCGGCCAGCACCATCGCGTCCAGCGGGTCGTGCGTCACCAGGACCGCGACGGCCTCGAACTCGGCCAGGTGCCGCCGCAGTTGGGAGCGGACGTCCAGCCGGGTGCGGGCGTCGAGCGCGGCCAGCGGTTCGTCGAGCAGCAGCAGCCGGGGCCGCACCGCCAGCGCCCGGGCCAGCGCCACCCGCTGCGCCTGCCCGCCCGAGAGCTTGCCCGGGCGGGCGGCGGCGTGGTCGGCCAGACCCATCCGCTCCAGCCAGGTGGCCGCCTCGGCGCGGGACTCCTGCTTCGAGGCGCCCCGGCAGCGCAGGCCGAAGCCGACGTTGTCCAGCGCGCTCAGGTGCGGGAAGAGCAGGTAGTCCTGGAACACCACGCCCACCGGGCGCCGTTCGGCGGGCGTGTGCCGACCGGCGCCCGGTTCCTCCAGGACGGTCCCGTCCAGCCGCAGGTGGCCGCCGCTGAGCGGCAGCAGCCCGGCCAGCGCGCGCAGCGCGGTGGACTTGCCGGCGCCGTTCGGGCCGAGCAGGGCGACCACCTCGCCGGCGGCGCAGCTCAGCTCCAGGTCCAGGGTGAAGCCGGGCCGTTCGACCCGCAGATGGGCGTCGAGCGCGCTCGTCGGGCCTTCCTCCGCGATCATCTGACGATCCGTCATGACGTGCTCATCCACCGTCCGCGCAGGCCCACCAGGACCGCGATCGAGACCGCGAGCAGCACCAGACTGAGCGCGATCGCCGCCTCGGGATCGCTCTCCAGCGCCAGGTAGACCGCCAGCGGCATGGTCTGGGTGGTGCCGGGGAAGTTGCCGGCGAAGGTGATCGTGGCACCGAACTCACCGAGCGCGCGGGCCCAGGCCAGCACCGATCCGGCCGCCACGCCGGGGGCGATCAGCGGCAGGGTGACCCGCCGGAACGCCGTCAGCCGGGAGGCGCCCAGGGTGGCCGCCGCCTCCTCGTAGCGCGGATCGGCGGCCCGCAGCGCGCCTTCGACGCTGATCACCAGGAACGGCATCGCGACGAAGGCCTCGGCCACCACCACGCCGGGGGTGGTGAAGGGCAGTGTGATGCCGAACGCGGAGTCCAGCCAGCGGCCGACGATCCCGTTGCGGCCCAGCACCAGCAGCAGCGCCACACCCCCGACGACCGGGGGCAGCACCAGCGGCAGCGTCACCAGGGCACGGATCACCCGGCGCCCGGGGAACTCGGTGCGCGCCAGCAGCCAGGCCAGCGGCACCCCCAGGACCAGCGACACCGCGGTGGCGGCGGTGGCGCAGATCAGCGAGAGCCGGAGCGCCTCCCAGACCTCGGCGCTGGACAGCTGCTCGGGCAGCGACCGCCAGGGGGCCTTGACCAGCAGGCCCACCAGCGGCATCACCAGGAAGAGCAGCCCGAGCAGGGCCGGCAGCAGCAGGGCGAGCGGGATCCGGGAGGCGCGCCTACTCATGTGCGACGTCCTCAGGAGGCCGAGGGCGACGGGGAGCCGGCGGCGGCGGAGGTGGCGGTGCCCGGGGTCTGGAACCCCGCCGCCGTGAGCACCGCGATGCCGGCCGGCGACTCGACGTACTGCTCGAAGGCCTGGGCGCCGGCCGGGTTCGGGGCCTTGGCCAGGTCGGCGATCGGGTAGTCGTTGATCGCCTTGGCGGCCTCGGGGAAGTTCACCCCGTCCACCTTGCCGCCGGCCGCCTTCACATCGGTCTGGTAGACGATCGAGGCGTCCACCTCACCGAGTTCGACCTTGGTCAGCGCGCTCTTGACGTCCTGCTCCAGGGTGACCGGGGTCAGGTTCACGTTGCCCGCCTTGAGCGCGGTCACCGCCGCCGCGCCGCACGGCACCTGCTGCGCGCAGAGCGCCACCTTGACGCCCGGGGCGGCCAGCGCCTGGAGCGAGGTGAGGTTCTTCGGGTTGCCCTTGGGGACCGCGATCTCCAGGGTGTTGCGGACGAAGACGGTCGGGGTGCCCGCGGCGTCCTTGGCGTCGGTCACGGTCTTCATGGTGGCCGGCGAGGCGGCGGCGAAGACGTCGGCCGGCGCGCCCGAGACGATGCTCTGGGCCAGCGCGGAGCTGCCGCCGAAGTTGAACTTCACCGTGGTGCCGGGGTGGGCGGCCTCGAAGCTCTTGCCGAGCGAGGTGAAGGTGTCCTGCAGCGAGGAGGCGGCGAAGACGGTGATCGTGCCGGTGATGGCCGGCCCGGAGGACGAGGGCGACGACGAACCGGCGCTGCTGGTCGACTTCGAGGAGCTGCCGCAGGCGGCCAGGCCGCCCGCCAGGGCGAGCGCGGCGAGCGTGGCGGCGGCGGTGCGGATCCGGGTGGTGGTCATGCTGTTCCCCTCCTGCCGGGCCCCACGAGGGCACGGCGGTGCGGTCAGGTGCGGGCCGGTCCGCCGCGCTGCGCGACGGAAGGGGGCGACCCTG
Organism: Kitasatospora sp. NBC_01287; assembly: GCF_026340565.1. Lineage (NCBI taxonomy): Bacteria > Bacillati > Actinomycetota > Actinomycetes > Kitasatosporales > Streptomycetaceae > Kitasatospora > Kitasatospora sp. NBC_01287. The sequence goes on along the minus strand of NZ_JAPEPB010000001.1, from coordinate 1,851,249 downwards.
GTGCCGCCGGACGCGCACAAGGGCCCAGCGCGCCTGAGGGACTGCCGGTGGGCAGTGACCAGAGGGGCGACTGAGCCTGATGTGCTCGTATCTGCGGGCGTTGTGGCGATCATAGTGCCGCAGATGCAAGCCTGAAATCCCTTGTGCCTTTGCACAGCGTGTCCGCCCCCCGAGGCCCCGACCGCCTGTGCGAACGGTGGGGCGGGCCCCCTCGGGTGCCCGCGGAGGGCAGGCCGGCGAGCCGAAAACCGCTGGCCGGAGCAGCGCCGCGAGCAGCAGAGTAGGTCGCGGAGCAGGCCGCGGAGCAGGCCTGCGGGAACGACCGAAGGGGGAGGGAAGCCGATGTCCACGTTGCGGGTCACCGCCGAGCGGCTGACCGTGCTCGACCATCCGAACGCCGACGCGCTGGAGCTGGCCCAGGTCGGCCTCTACCGCGCGGTGGTCGCCAAGGGCGCCTACCGCACCGGTGAGTACGCGCTCTACATCCCCGAGCAGGCGGTGCTGCCCGCCGCGCTGGTCGAGGAACTGGGCCTGACCGGCAGACTGGCCGGCTCCGGTGCCAACCGGGTGAAGGCGGTCCGGCTGCGCGGCGAGCTCTCCCAGGGCATCGTCTGCCTGCCGCGCGCCGTGGCCGGCACCGACCTCGCGGAGGCCGCCGCCCAGGGCCGCGACTTCGCCGAGCAGTTGGGAATCACCAAGTGGCAGCCGCCGATCCCGACCGCGATGAACGGCGAGGTCGAGTCGGCACCGGAGCTGCTGCCCTGGGTCGACATCGAGAACCTGCAGCGGTTCCCCGACATCTTCGAGCCGGGCGAGCAGGTCGTGCTGACCGAGAAGCTGCACGGCAGTTGCTGCCTGCTGACCTACCACGCCGACACCGGCCAGGTGCAGGTCTCCTCCAAGGGCATCGGCGCGCAGCACCTGGCACTGAAGGCCGACGACCGCAACCTCTACTGGCGGGCGGTGCGCGCGCACGGCGTCCCCGCGGTGGCCGAGCGGCTGGCCCGGCAGCTGGGGGCCGAGAGGGTCGGCGTCTTCGGCGAGGTCTTCGGCGCGGGCGTGCAGGACCTGACCTACGGCAGCTCGGGCCGCACCGAACTGCCGGGCTACGCGGTCTTCGACGTCTCGGCCCTGATCGACGGTCAACTGCGCTGGCTCTCCGCCGCCGAGCTGCTGGGCGGGCAGCTGCCGCTGGTGCCGGAGCTGTGGCGCGGGCCGTTCGACCCGGCCGTGGTGCTGGACCGGGCCGAGGGCCGGGAGACGGTCTCGGGCAGGTCGCTGCACCTGCGCGAGGGCGTGGTGATCCGGCCGCTGGTCGAGCGGCACAGCACGGTGCTCGGTGGCCGCGCGATCGCCAAAGTGGTCAGCGGCGCCTACCTGACCCGCAAGGGCGGCACCGAGTACGAGTAGGTCGCCGCTGCTCCTGGGACGGTGCCCGGTGCCCGGTGCCCGGTGCCCGGTGCCCGGTGGGCGCCGCGCCGGCGGCGACGCACCGGGCCGGCGCAGTGCCAGCGGACGGCGCCGGGTGGACCGTACGCTGACAAATATGATCACGCACGAGGACCCGACGGTCCGCGAAGCGGAGGCCGACGGCCGCTGGGCCCGGCTGCTCGGCAGCTACCGGCGCACCCGGGCGGAGATCGCCGCGCGGGCCGGCGAGCAGGTGGCGGTCCGGCGCACCGCCGCCCTCGGCCATGAGATCGCCCTCGGTGCCCCGGCGCCGATCGCCGCCGCGCTCTTCGATCCGGCCGCCGGACCTGGTGCGGCGGCCGGTGAGCGGGACGGCTGGGTGGGCCCGCTCTGGGAGGTGCTGGCGGCCCGTCAGCCCTGGTCGGTGCTGGCACCGCTGCCGCTGCCCGAGCCGGTGCGCACCCTGATGGCGCACACCCGGGTGCTGCTCGGCGAGGACCTGACGGACCAGCAGACCGCGTTCCGGCCGACCCTGGCCCCGCTCACGCTGCTCCCGTGGGAGCAGGCGGGCTGGGAGCGCGCCGACCGGGTGAGCGCCTACCGGGCCGATGGCGCGGCCACCCCGCACTTCCCGCTGCCCGACAGCCGCGAAGGGCTGGGCCCGGTCCGGCTGACCACGCCCGGACCCGCCGCGGCGGCCGGTCCCGAGCAGCCGGCCACCGCCGCCCTGCGCGGGCTCTGCGGCTGGCTCGACGCCCGCTGCGTGCGCGGCACCGCCCCGCAGGCGGCGGCGCTGTTCGCCGCCGCCGGTGTGCCGCACGCCGATGCCACCGCGGGCTACCTCCCGTTCGCCGCCGCCTATCCCGCCCTGGTCCGGGCCGGCTCCGGGGCCGGTGCCTACGGTCGCTCCGGCGGTGCGGCACGAGGGCGACTGGCGGTCTGGCGGGTGCTGGCGGCGATGGTCACGCCGTCCGTGCGGCCGGTCCCGCCCGTGCGGCAGGTCCCGCCCGTCGCGTCCGCGCTGCCCGTCGCGTCCGCCCCGGCCGGCGCGTCGGGCGCGTCCGGGCCCGCCGGGCGGCCCGGGCCCGCGGCGCTGCCCCGGATCAACGCGGTGGCCGCGCTGGTGGCCCGGATGCGCTGCTTCACCTGGTGCGAACCGGCCGACGAGGTCTGGCACCTGCACCTCGCTCTGGAGGACCCGGCCACCGGCCTCGCCTGGGCGGTCAGCGGCAGCGACTACGACTGAGACCGACCGGCACCTGGTGGATGGGGGAACGAGCGGGCCCCGGACCGGCAGGGGTGCCACCGCATGCTCCCGTCAAGCAATACAGTGGTCCGGCCAACTGTGCCGCTGACGGGGGAGGGTCACGGGCATGACGCGCGTGCTGGTGGTGGACGACCAGGTGCTGATCAGGGTGGGGCTCGCCGCGCTGCTGCGGGCCGCGCCGGGGATGGAGGTGGTCGGCGAGGCCGCCGGGGGTGAGGAGGCGGTGGCCCTGGCCGCGGCGGAGCACCCGGACATCGTCCTGATGGACATCCGGATGCCCGGCATGGACGGCATCACCGCGACCACCCGGATCCTGACCGGGGCGGCGGAGCCGCGGCCCCGGATCATCATCCTGACCACCTTCGACCTTGACGAGTACGTCTACGCCGCGCTGCGCGCCGGGGCGGCGGGGTTCCTGCTCAAGGACACCCCGCCGGAGCGGCTGCTGGCGGCCGTGGAGACGGTGGCCGCCGGGGACATGCTCTTCGCCCCCACGGTGGTCTGCCGGCTGATCGAGGCCTACGCGCACCGCGCCGCCGGCCGCGGTGCCCCGCCGCCGCCCGGACTCGACCCGCTCACCAGCCGGGAGTTGGACGTGCTGCGCCTGGTCGGCCAGGGCCTGTCGAACCCGGAGATCGCCGGGCGGCTGGTGGTCAGCGTCGCGACGGTCAAGACGCACCTCAACCGGATCATGGCCAAGCTGAGCCTCTCCAGCCGGGCCCAGGCCGTGGTGCTCGCCTACGAGACGGGCCTGGTGGTGCCGGGCGGCGCGACCTGAGGAGCCGGCAGCGGCGCGGCCCGGGCGCGCCGCCGCGGCCGGCCCAGCTCGTGGACCGGCCGCGGCGGTGCTCGGTCGCGGTGCTCAGCGGCTGTGCTCGGTCGCGGTGCTCAGCGGTGGTGTTCAGTGGTGCTGCTCAGCGGTGCTGCTCAGTGGTGCTGCTCAGCGGCGGTGCTCAGTGGTGGTCGGCCTGCTCCGCCTGGGCGGCCTGGGCCACGCTGAAGATCTCCCGGTTGCCCTTGGCCCAGATCGCGGTCATCACGATGGACTCGATCAGCCAGGTCTGCTCGGTCAGCCGCAGGCCGAACTTGTAGCGGCCACCGAGCGTGTAGGTGTTCTCGCCGAGGCCGATGTCGGCGATGTGGGTCGCCTGGAAATGCGCGGTGCAGATCGCCTGGTCGCCGTCGCGGGTGACCAGGTGGTTGGTCAGGATGTGCTGGGTGGCCTTCAGGCCGCCGAGCAGTGAGCGCCAGGAGGCGATCAGGTCGCCGCGGCCGACCTCCGTCGGGGCGCCGACGCCGAAGCTGGAGTAGTCCAGCGCGACCTTCTCGGCCATCACCTCGCCGAGCCGGTCCCAGGCGCGCAGGTCGGTGTACCAGCACATCCGAACGGTGGTCTCGATCACGTCATCACGGGTGCTCACGGGTCACTCCGAAGGGTGGGCGGCCAATACCTTGGAGCCCAATACACACCTAGCGTCATTAATTGTCAACAATACAGTAAATGTGTCTGCGAAAATGACGTTCTGTCGGTAACGAAGTACCCAGGTACCTTCATATTCGCCCGTCATTCAATAGCTGACTTACTGTCGTGCCAACGTTTACAGCAGGCACTCAGTAACGGCGCTAGGAGAGTGGCGATGACCGACAACCTGCTGCTCGGGGTAGGGGTACCGCAGTCCGGGGCCTGGGCCACGCCGCAGGCGCAGCTGGCGGTGGCGCGGCGGGCCGAGGAGCTCGGCTACCACTCGCTCTGGACCTTCAGCCGCCTGCTGGTCCCGGTCGCCGACGGGCCGGCCGGCTCGGGTGGGCAGGGTCGGTCCGGCTCCGGGGGGTTCTACAACGGTTCGGCCGAACCGCTGATCAGCCTGGCCCACCTGGCGGGCGCCACCCGGCGGATCCGGCTCGGCCTCTCGGTGGTGAACGCGCCCTTCTTCGCGCCCGCCGTGCTGGCCAAGCAGCTGATCCAGCTCGACCAGGTCTCCGGCGGCCGGCTCGACGCGGGCCTCGCGCAGGGCTGGTCGGAGGCCGAGTACCTGGCCACCGGTGTGCCGCCGGAGCGGCGGCTCGGTCGCGCCCTGGAGTACATCGAGGTCATTCGGCTGATGTGGGAGCAGGAGATCGCCGAGTTCAAGGGCGAGTTCACCGAGCTGCCGCGCACCCTGGTCCGTCCGCGACCGGTCCAGGCGGCCTTTCCGCTGCTGCTCGGCGGCTCGGTCGACCGGGCCTTCGAGCGGGCGGGCCGGCTCGCCCAGGGCTGGCTCAGTCCTGGCACGGTCAGCGTCGAACTGGTCGAGCGGGCCGCGCGCGCCGTACGCGTGGCCGCCGAGCGGGCGGGCAAGGACCCGGCGGGGGTCCGGATCGTGATCCGCGCGAAGATCTTCATCGGTGCCGCGCGGGGCCCCGGGCGCGGGCTCCTCCACGGCGACCCGGCCCAGATCGCCGCCGATCTCCGGCGGCTGCGCGAGGCGGGCGCGAGCGAGGCGTTCCTCGACTTCAACTTCGACCCGGCCATCGTCGGCGAGCAGGCGGACCCCGCCCTCCCGCTGGCCACGGTGCTCCAGGCGCTGACAGCCCTGGCGCCCACGGGAGGATCGTGACCGGGGGCAGGCCTCGGCATGCTCTCGTTACGCCACCTGACGCCGCGCCAGTCCCCGCCCCGCCGGCTCGCACCCGGCCCGGCGAGCGGATCCCGCCCGTCCGCGTCCCGCAGTCCGTCGGCCGGCCCGTCGGCCGGCCCGTCGGCCGGTCCATCCCGCGGTCCGTCCGTCGCCCCGTCCGTCCGCCCCGGTGCCGCCGCCGTCGCGCTGGCCGTCTTCACCCTCGGCTTCTTCCTCACCATCTCCGACACGACCTTGGTGAACGTCGCCCTGCCCGCCATCGGCCGGCACTGGCACGACCAGGTCGCCGGCCCGCAGTGGGTCGCCGACTCCTACACCCTGGTCTTCGCGGCGCTGCTGCTCTGGGCGGGCACCCTGGCCGACCGGATCGGCGCGGTGCGCGCCCTCGGGGCCGGGCTGGTGCTCTTCGGCCTCACCTCCGTGGTCTGCGGGCTGGCCCCTGACCTGGGCACGCTGATCGCGGCCCGGGCGGTGCAGGGCGCCGGCGCGGCGATCATGCTGCCGGCCTCGCTGGCGCTGGTCAGCCAGGCCTACCCCGACCCGGTGGAGCGGGCCCGCGCGATCACCCGCTGGATGGCCGGCGGGGGAGTGGCGATCGCCGGGGGGCCGGTCCTGGGCGGGGCGTTGACCAGCGCGTTCGGCTGGCGCTGGGTCTTTCTCAGCTGCCTGGTCAGCCTGCCGCTGGGCGTGCTGGCCCTGTTGACGCTGGCGCGGGCGGCCCGGCCGCCGGGCGGCGGCTCACGGGCCAGGACGCGGGACCGATGTCCGGGCGGCGACCGAGCACCGCTGGACCTCGGCGGCCAGTCGGCGGTGGGCCTGGCCGTGGCGGCACTGGTCTTCGCGGTCATCGACGGCGGTACCCACGGCTACGGCTCCCCGCGCACCGTGCTGGCCCTGCTGCTCTGCGGCGCGTCGGGCACCGCGTTCGTGCTGATCGAGCGCCGCCAGCGCCGCCCGGCCGTCCCGCTCGCCCTCTTCCGGGACCGCGCGGTGGCCCTCTGCACCGCGATCGGCTTCGCGCTCAACTTCTCGTACTACGGCCTGGTCTTCGTCCTCACCCTCTTCTTCCAGCAGGAGCGCGGCGCCTCGGCGCTGACCGCCGGTCTGATGTTCATCCCGATGACCGCGCTGACCACGGTGGTCAACCTGGTGGCCGGCGCGCTCACCTGCCGACGGGGACCGAAGGCGCCGCTGATCCTGGGTCAACTGGTGCTGGCGCTGGGCCTGCTGGCGCTGCTGGTGGTCGGACCGCACACCCCGACGCTGCCGCTGCTCGCCCTGCTGGTGCCGCTCGGCATCGGCGTGGGCCTCGCGGTGCCGCCGCTGACCTGCGCGATGCTGGCCGCCGTGGACACCGAGCGGGCCGGACTGGCCTCGGGCATCCTCAACTCGGCCCGCCAACTCGGCGGTGCCATCGGGGTGGCGGTCTTCGGCGCGCTGATCGCCGGCAGCCCGGGCTTCCTGGCGGGCCTGCACGCCGTGCTGCTGATCGGTGCCGCGCTGCTGCTGGTCACCACCGCCGCGCTCGCACTCCTGCTGCCGCGCGGCGGGGGAGGCGGCCGGTAGTCGCCACCGCGGACGTCCGGTGCTGCTCGTACTGCTGGCGCTGCTGGTGCTGCCGGTGTGTTGCCCTGGAGGTCGGCCCGGTCGACTTCCGGTGACGGTCGGTCGAGCACCCGCAGGCCGAGGCCGCCAGGAGGCCGTGTGTCAGGATCGGTTCATGATCAAAGGAATCATGTTCGACTTCTCCAGCACCCTCTTCCGGATCGAGACCGCCGAGCAGTGGTGGGGCGCGGTGGCCGCGGCGGCCGGTCTCACGCTGACCGCCGAGGAGTTGGCCGAGGGCGCGCGGCGTCTGACGGCCCACGGCGCCCTGCCGGGCGGCCCCGCGCCGGACGCGATACCCCAGGAGCTGGCCGAGGCCTGGGAGAAGCGGGACCTGAGCCCCGCCCAGCACCGCGCCGCGTACGCGGGCCTGGTCCGGGCGGCCGGTGCGCCGATGGCGGACCTGGCCGACGCGCTCTACGACCGCCACATGACCCCGCGGGCCTGGCGGCCGTACCCCGACGCCGAGCCGACGCTGCACGAGCTGCGCCGGCGCGGGGTGCCGGTCGTGGTGGTGAGCAACATCGGCTGGGATCTGCGCCCGGTCTTCCGCGAGCACAGGCTGGACGGGCTGGTCGACGACTACGTGCTCTCCTTCGAGTTCGGGGCGCAGAAGCCGGACCGTGCGATCTTCCAGGCCGCCTGCGACCGGCTCGGCCTGGCTCCCGGTGAGGTGCTGATGGTCGGCGACGACCGCCGCGCCGACGGCGGTGCGGCGGCGCTCGGCTGCCCGCTGCACCTGGTCGACGCCCTGCCGGTCGACCAGCGCCCGGCGGCCCTGGGCCCGCTGCTCGACCTGCTGGGCGGCTGAGCCGCCGACCTGCTCGGTGAGCCGGTGTTCGCCGATCAGCCGGCGCGCACGGCCAGTGCCAGGAAGCGGTCGTCCTGGTCCGCGTAGCCGCTCAGCCGCCATCCCGAAGCCGTTAGCAGCGGGCGGAGGTTGGGCTCGGCCCGTAGGTCGTCGGGGGTGAGCCGCCGCCCGTGGCGGGCGGCCAGGGCGGCCCGTCCGACCGGGTGGAAGAGGGCGAGCCGCCCGCCGGGGCGGGTGACCCGGGCCAGTTCGGCCAGGTTGGCGGCGGGCTCGGGCAGGTGGGCGATCAGGCCGGCCGCGAAGAGGTCTCGGGTGCGGGCGAGTTCGGCGCGGTGGTCGTCCAACCACGCAGGCTACCCGTGACCTCGGGGGTGGGCGTGTCGTTGACAGTCCGGCAGGGAGCCGATGAATCCTGAACTAAGGTTAGCCTAACCTAAATTTGGCTAGCCTTGCGGGAGTTCCCTCGTGACCACCACCGCCGAATCCACCGCGCCCGCCGCGCCGACCGCACCCGCCGGCGAGGCGATCCTGCGTCGCCAGCGGGGCCGCGAATCCGCCGCCCGCACCTATGCCCGCTCCTTCCCGATCGTGCCGGTGCGCGCCAGCGGCATGACGGTGGAGGGCGCGGACGGCCGCCGCTACCTCGACTGCCTCTCCGGCGCGGGCACCCTCGCGCTCGGCCACAATCACCCGGTGGTGCTGGCCGCGATCCGCCGCACCCTGGACGGCGGGGCCCCGCTGCACCTGCTCGACCTGGCCACCGCCGAGAAGGACGACTTCACCACCGCGCTGCTGGAGAGCCTGCCCGCCGAGTTCGCCGCCCGCGCCCGCGTGCACTTCTGCGGCCCGGCCGGCACCGACGCGGTGGAGGCCGCGCTCAAGCTGATGCAGACCGCCACCGGTCGGCGCGGCGCCCTCGCCTTCACCGGCGGCTACCACGGCATGACGGCGGGCGCGCTCGCGGTGAGCGGCAACGTCGCGGTGAAGGAACCGCTGCCCAGCGGCGGCGAGGTCACCCGGCTGCCCTACCCCTACGCCTATCGCTGCCCGTTCGGGATCGGCGGCCCGGCGGCCGAGCGGCTGGCCGCGGTCTACACCGAGCGGCTGCTCGACGACCCCTCCGGCGGCGTGGTGCGGCCCGCCGCGATGATCGTGGAGGCGGTGCAGGGGGAGGGCGGCGCGGTGCCCGCGCCCGACGGCTGGCTGCGCGAGATGCGCCGGATCACCGCGGAGCGCGGCATCCCGCTGATCCTGGACGAGGTGCAGACCGGGGTCGGGCGGACCGGTGCGATGTGGGCGGTCGAGCACAGCGGGATCGTGCCGGACGCGATGGTGCTCTCCAAGGCGATCGGCGGCAGCCTGCCGCTGGCCGTGGTGGTCTACCAGGAGCAGTACGACGGCTGGCGGCCCGGCGCGCACACCGGCACCTTCCGTGGCAACACGCTGGCCATGGCGGCGGGGGCGGCGACGCTGCGCCACGTGGCCGAGCACGGCCTGGCGGAGCGGGCCGCACGGGTCGGGGAGTGGCTGCGCACCGAACTGACGGCGCTCAAGGGGCGGCTGCCGGTCATCGGAGACGTGCGCGGGCGCGGGCTGATGCTCGGCGTCGAACTGGTCGACCCGGCGGCCGAGGCGGACTCCTGCGGGGCCCGTCCCGCCGACCCGGCGCTCGCGGTGCGGGTCCGCGAGGCCGCTCTGGCGCGCGGGCTGATCGTCGAACTCGGTGGTCGGCACGACGCGGTACTGCGCCTGCTGCCGCCGCTCACCATCACCGACGAGCAGGCGGACGCGGTGCTGGAGCGGCTCGCCGAGGCGATCACGGCAGCGGTCGGGGACGCGGTCGGGGACGCGGCGTGACGGCGGACCAGGGCGGTCGGTCGCCCGCCCAGCAGCCCTCGCACGAGCAGCCCTCGCACGAGCACGCCCCGCACGGGCACGCCCCGCACGAGTACCCCTTGCCCCCGCTGGCGGGCGGGGTGGACGGACCGGCCGCGCTGCGTCCGCTGCTGATCGCGGTGCTGGACGCGCTGGCGGTCGGCGCGGCGCGGCGCGGCGGCCCGGTGGCGGCGGGCAGCCCGAAGGAGCTGGCCGAGCAGGTGGCCCAGGCCTTCGGCGCCCCGGCCGCCGCCCTGGTGCCGGCCGCCGCCCCGGTGTCGGCCGCCGCCCCGGTGCCGGCCGCGGCGCCGCCGACCGACATCGCCGCGCTGACCGCGCTCACCGAACTGCTCGCGCACGGCGCCGCCGACCCGGCCGACCCCGCTTGCGCCGCCCACCTGCACTGCCCGCCGCTGGCCGTCGCGGTCGCCGCCGACCTGGCGGTCAGCGCGCTCAACCCCTCGCAGGACTCCTGGGACCAGGCGCCGGCCGCCACCGTGCTGGAGACCGAGCTGCTGGCCGAACTGGCCGCCCTGGTCGGCTACCGGCCCGAGCGGGCGGCGGGGGTGCTCACCTCCGGCGGCACCGAGTCCAACCTGCTCGGCCTGCTGCTGGCCCGCGGCCAACTGCTCTCCGGGCAGGTCGAACTGGACGGCGTCGACCTCGCGCAGCGGCCGCGGATCTTCGCCTCCCGGGCCGCGCACTTCTCGATCCAGCGCGCCGCCGCGGTGCTCGGCCTCGGCGAACGCGCGGTGGTCCCCGTCGAGGTCGACCGCGACCAGCGGATGGACCCGGTGGCGCTGGCCGCCGCGCTGGCCGCGGCCCAGCGCGCCGGCGAGCTCCCGCTCGCGGTGGTGGCCACCGCGGGCACCACCGACACCGGCGCGATCGACCCGCTGCACCGCTGCGCCGACCTGGCCGCCGACTACGGCGCCTGGCTGCACGTGGACGCGGCCTACGGCGGTGGCGCACTGCTCTCCGACCGGCTGGCCCCGCTGCTGGCCGGCCTGGAGCGGGCCGACTCGCTCTCGCTGGACTGGCACAAGCTGGGCTGGCAGCCGGTGGCGGCCGGGATCTTCCTGGTCCGGCGCGCCGAGAGCTACGCCCCGCTGGACCGCCGGGTCGCCTATCTCAACCCGGCCGACGACGAGGCGGCCGGCTACCCGAGCCTGCTCGGCCGCTCGCTGCGTACCACCCGCAGGGCCGATGCCTTCTCGATCGCGGTCACGCTGCGCACCCTGGGCCGCGCGGGCCTGGGCCGCCTGGTCGACCGCTGCCACGAGCTGGCCCGCACGGCGGCCGAGTTGATCCGGGCCCGTCCGCAACTGGAGCTCTTCGCCGAGCCGCTGCTGACCACGGTCCTCTTCCGCTGCCTGCCGAGTGATCCGGCCGAGCGGGCCGACCCGGTGGCCGTCGACGCCTTCAACGCCGAACTGCGCCGCCGGCTGCTGGCGAGCGGTCGGGCGGTCCTGGGCCGGACCGAACTGCTCGCTCCGGTACCGGGAGTGACGGGGGGTCTGGTCCGGCTGAAGCTCACCCTGCTCAATCCGCATACCACCGAGGCCGAGCTGGCCCGGCTGCTGGACCTGGTCGTCGCCGCCGCGCGCGGTCAGGAGTAGCGGGCCGGCCCGCGGCAAAGCGGAGCACCGCACAGCGAAGGCCGCGGGAATCGGCCGTGAATTGGAGGAAGGCACATTACCGTGACGCTCGGTGAGGAATCCGGAAAAGCCCTTTCCCGGAGCATCCGGACTGGTTTCTGAAACTCCTGGGAAAAGAGTGGGAGGGTTGCGCCGGGGGTGCGGAAAGCGACCGTTTCAGGCCATGCCTTGCGCATCTTTTCGCCAACCGGCGGGCAATGGTTGCGAAGCAGCGGACCGGCGGCGATAACGTCTAGTAGTCGCCGCCACACCGGGAGCACACGGCTCTCAGGGACTAGCGGCACAAGGGGGACCCGTCATGCGCAACCGCGGTTTCGCGGTGGCTGCGGCATGTCGTAGCGATCGGGTGCGGCCGGCGACGGCCCCGGCGCCCGTGGTGTCCACCCCCGACGGCACACCGCTGGTCCCGGTGCCGCCGCTGTCGGACCGACCGGTCCCAGGCCCTGTCCGGCCAGTGTTAGGCGCGGCCCCCCGCGCCAGCTGAACCACGCCCTTTCGTCCGGCGGGCACCGCACCGCACCGCGAGGCACGGCCGCGCAGTTGCCGAGTGCCGCCGGGCGTGAATTCAGCGTCACATTTCGATGAACGCACGTCAATAGTCGCGCGCGGCCGCTCGGTGCCGCGCACGACGGGTCGGATGTGCGTCATCGTGCGCGCCGGTGAACGGCCGCGTGCCCGCCCGTTCCCCGGTCGGTCGGGCGCATTTCCCCTGGATCGTGACCTGTTCCCCTGACTCGCTGTGACCTCACCCGACCGGTGAATCCAGCCATGCCACGCGGAGGCCGCGTAATGAGCGACTCGCTCATGAGTACCAAGCCCAGCCCGTACCAGGCACTGCCCTTTTCCGACCGCTGCCGCCAGGTGTGGGGGCTCGGCGACCACCTGCTGATCGGAGTCAGCCCCGGCAACAGCTACTTCAGCGCCCGTCGCATAGCCGAACTCATCGACTGGGGACGGGAGTTCTTCGACGCGGTGGATGTCGTCTACGCCGATCTGCACGTCGACGCCCAGTTCGAGGCGTTCGGTCACACCCCCGAGCACGCCGGACGCCGGGCAGCCAAGGAGATCAAGACGACCGCCCGGCGGATCGAGCGCGGGGTCGAGCAGGCCGGTCCGGCGCGGGTCGGGGTGCACGCGCTCTCCGAGTTCCTGGTCGAGCCGGTCTACCAGCGGCTGCGCGCCGAGGTCGAGGCGGCGCTGCGCGAGGACCAGGTCTTCCGGGAGGCCGCCGAGGGCATGGCCCGTTCCTTCCTGGCGGGGCGACTGCCGGCCGGAGTGGCCGCCGAAGCCGGGCAGTTGGCCGCCGGGCTGCGCTACATCTGCGCCGAGCTGCCGTTCTTCCTGGACACGCCGGCGCTGCTCGGCCGGGCCAGCTCGATCTCCTGCCACCACATCGAACTCCCGCTCACCCCAGTGCTGTTCGGCCGCTGCGAAGGCCTGCGGGCGGCTCCCGCGCAGGGCTACGCGGTGGTCCGGCCGGCCCAGGCCGCCGGGGTCGCCGAGGCTCCCGGGGTCGCCGAGGCTTCCGAGACGCTCGCTGCCTGAGCCGACCCGGCTGACCAATCGTCAATTCCACCCGAGGAGAAGTATGTCCATGACCACCAGCACACCGGCCCCGGCCGACCTGCCGACCTTCCCGCTCTCCCGGCGCGGTGACGTGCTCCCGGAGGAGGCCGAGCGACTGCGCGCGGAGCAACCAGTGGCCCGGGTGCGGACCATGACCGGCGACGAGGCCTGGCTGGTCAGCAGCTACCAGCTGGCCAAGCAGGTCCTGGAGGACGAGCGGTTCAGTCTCAAGGACACCGCCAACCCCGGAGTGCCGCGCCAGTACGCGCTGACCATTCCGCCGGAGGTGGTCGACAACATGGGCAACATCAACAGCGCGGGACTGCGCAACGCGGTGATGAAGACCCTTTCGCCGCGCGCCGACAAGGAGTTGGGCAATTGGCTGGAGGCCCAGGCGCACCAGCTGCTGGACGCGCTGATCGTCCAGGGGCCGCCCGCCGACCTGCGCGACGGCTTCACCGAGCCGTACTCGGCGGCGCTGCACTGCCGGCTGCTCGGGATCCCCACCGACGACTGGCGGCGGCTGATGTCCGGGATCGACGTCGCCTTCATCACCAGCCCGCGGCGCTTCGAAGGCTCGACCCCCAACTGGTACAAGGACCTCGACTACATGGTCGGGCACCTGAACGCCGACCCGGCACCCAAGGAGGGCCTGCTCGGCCGGTTCGCCGAGCTGCGGCACTCGCCGGACGTCTCGGACCAGGTGAGCGACGAACTGCTGGCCACCGTGGCGCTGTCGCTCTTCGGCGCGGGGGCGGTCAGCACCTCGGCCTTCCTGCAGCACGCGATCATCGCGCTGGCCGGGCAACCCGAGCTGGCCGACCGGCTGCGCGCCGAGCCGGCCGTGATCGGCCGCGCGGTCGACGAACTGCTGCGCTACAACCTCTCGATCGGCGACGCGCTGCCCCGGATCGCCCTGGCGGACGTCCGGGTCGGCGAGGTGCAGGTCAAGGCCGGCGAGCTGGTGCTGGTGCTGATCGAGGGCGCCAACTACGACCCGGCGGTCTTCCCCGACCCGCGGCGGATCGACTTCGACCGGGAGAGCAACCCGCACCTGGCCTTCGGTGCCGGGCAGCACTTCTGCCCGGCCTCCGCGCTCGGCCGCACCCACGCGGAGATCGCGCTGACCGCCCTGGTGGAGCGGCTGCCCGCACTGCGGCCGGCCCTGCCGGTGGAGCAGCTGGCCTGGCGCCCCGGCTTCATCAAGCGCCTGCCGGAGCGCCTGCCGGTGCTCTGGTGAGTGGCTGAGCGGTTGAGCGGTTGAGCGGTTGAGCGGCTGAGTGGCTGAGCGGTTGAGCGGTTGAGCGGTTGAGCGGTTGAGCGGTTGAGCGGCTGAGCAGGGGTGGGCAGGCGCTAGCCGCGGTCCCAGTCGGTGCCGCCGAGCAGGATCGCGCGCGTCCGCTCCCAGGTCTGCTGGTCGCAGGCGACCAGCAGGCCGTCCTCGCCGCCGGGCGGGTCGGCGCGGTAGGGGGAGCCGTCCAGTCGGGCCGAGACGCCGCCGGTCTCGCGCACCAGCAGCGAGCCGGGGGCGTGGTCCCAGGGCAGGGTGCGCCAGTAGACCAGGAACTCCAGCTCGCCGTCGGCGATCTGCGGGTACTCCATGCCGGCGGCGCGCCGACCCTCCGTCAGCGCGCCGAAGGCGGAGGGGTGGGCGCTGAGGCCGGGGAACCGGCCGCGGCGCAGGTAGTGCTTGGCGAAGCCGCGCCAGCGGGCCGGATCGGGGTCGGCGGGGGCGCGGGTCAGCCGCCGGCCGTCGCGCCAGGCGCCCGCGCCCAGCTCCGCGCTGTAGGCGGTGCGGGTCATCGGCTGCCAGATCCAGGCCGCGACCGCCTGCCCGTCCCGGATCAGCGAGGCCATCACGGCGAAGTCGGGCCGGCCGGCGACGAAGTTGGCAGTTCCGTCGACGGGGTCGACCAGCCAGCAGGCGGGCTCGTTGTGCAGCGCGCGGGCCAGCGCCGGATCGGCGGCCACCGCCTCCTCGCCCACCACCGGGACGGGCAGCAGCTCGCGCAGCCGCCGGGAGATGATCACCTCGGCTTCCCGGTCCGCGATGGTCACCACGTCGCCGGGGGCCTTCTCCATCACCTCGCCGGCCGCCAGCGCGCGAAACCGCGGCTCCACGACCTCCGCCGACGCCTCGGCGAGGATCTCGGCCACCTTCTCCATGAGCACGCCGCGCGCTCCCTTCGCTCGGCTACCACTCTCGCACGCTTGATCCGCCGCGACGCGCGCCGACCACCGGCTGGACGCCGTGCGGGGCAGGCGGCCGCCGGTGCCGGTCAGGCCGGCCGCGGGCGCTCCGCCAGGCGGACGACCTGATGGCGGCCCAACTCGGTGGTCCGGCGCATGTGGCGGATCAGCACCTCCAACTCGCCCGCGTCGTCGTCGGCGAAGAGTGCGTCCCACTCCTGGCTCAGCTCGCGCCACAGGTCGCCGAAGCCCACCATCGCCGCCGGGACCAGCTGGACCAGCACCCGGCGCCGGTCCTGGGTGTCCCGGGCGCGGGAGACGTAGCCGGCCTTCTCCAGCCGGTCGACCAGGCGGGTGGCCGAGCCGCTGGTCAGCCCGGTCAGCTCGGCGATCTGCCCGGTGGTGACCGCGCCGGGCTCCAGCGAGAGCAGGTTGAGGCACTGCACATCGGTGGGGTGCAGGCCGAGGTGGTCGGCGACGGCCTGGTTGAAGAGCACGTACGAGGCCATGTAGCGCCGGGACTCGGCGCGCAGCTCGGCCAGCAGGTCGTCACGGGTCATGGCGGGCTCTCCTCGGCGGGCGATGATAATTGTTTGCGTCACGCAGATATTCGACTTACGTTTGCTGCATGACACAGGAATTCTATGCCGTCACCGGTGCCACCGGTGCCCAGGGCGGCGCCGCCGTCCGCGCCCTGCTCCGTACGGGTGTCCCGGTCCGGGCGCTGACCCGCGAGGTCGCCTCGCCCGCCGCCGCCGAGCTGCGGGAGCTCGGTGCGGACGTCGTCCGGGCCGACTTCGCGGACCCCGACTCGCTGCGCGCCGCCTTCACCGGGGCCTGCGCGCTCTTCGCCATGTCGACGCCGTTCAGCGCGGGCTTCGCCACCGAGACCCGCCAGGGCATCGCGGTGCTGGACGCGGCGGTGGCCGCGGGCAGCGTCGGGCACGTGGTCTTCACCTCCGCGGCCAACGCCGACCGGCGCACCGGCATCCCGCACTTCGAGAGCAAGTACCTGATCGAGCGGCACCTGGCGACCCTCGACCTGACCCACACGATCCTGGGCCCGGGCGCGTTCATGGAGAACTACGCGAACGGTTGGACGCTGCGCTCGCTGCGCGAGGGCGTGCTCGCCCTGCCGATGCCGGCCGACGCCCCGCTGCCGGTCATCGCGGCGGCCGACATCGGCGCCTTCGCGGCCCTGGCCCTCACCCGGCCGGACCGCTTCGCCGGCCGAGATCGACATCGCCTCCCAGTGGCGCACGCCGGTCCAGCTCGCGGCGGCGATCAGTGCCGCCGCCGGGTGCGAGATCGCCTTCCGGGAGGTCCCGCTGGAGGTGGTCGAGGGCCGCTCGCCGGACCTGGCCGCGATGTTCCGCCACTTCCAGCAGGTCGGCCTCGATGTGGACGTCGAGGGACTGCGCCGCGAGCACCCGGAGGTCGGCTGGCACACCATGGAGCGCTGGGCGGCCGAGCGCTCCTGGGACCTCGCCGGGCCTCAGGCCGCCGACAGCATGACTTCGGTGCGCCGGTAGCGCCGCTCCGTCGCGGTGGCCGCCGCGAGCAGCAGTGCGGCCGCCGCCGCGGCGCAGCTGACCAGGAACGGTGCGCCGGGACCACCCGTGGCGGCCGCCCAGCCGGCCGCCGCCGTGCCCGCCGCCTGGGCGAGGGTGATGCTGCTGACCAGCCCGGCCATCGCCTCGCCCAGCCGCTCGCCCGGCACGGTCCGCTCGACCAGGCCGAACATGGTGATCATCTGCGGCGCGACCGCCAGCCCCACGCAGCCCACCGCCAGCGCCAGCCCGCCCAGCGTGTGCCCGAGCGGCGGCAGCAGCAGGGCGGCGGCGAGCAGCAGCACGGTGCCGGCCCGCAGCCGGGCGGGCAGGTCGAAGCGGGCGGGCAGCGCCGCCATCGCCACTCCCGAGCAGGCGCTCGCCCCGCCCATCAGCCCGTAGACCAGTCCGGCCGCGCCGGGGTGCCCCAACTGCCCGGTGCTCGCGGTGACCCCGACCTGGATCGAGCCGAAGACCGCCCCGAGCAGTGCCATCCCGGCCAGCAGCAGCCCGTAGGGCGCGGTGAGCAGCCGGCCGGTGGCGCGGGCGTGCCGCGCGGCCCCGGGCGCCGCCCCCGGAGCTGCGGCCTGGGCCGCGGTCGGGGCTGCCCCCGGGGCCGCGGTCGGGTGCAGCGCGAAGAGCGTGGCGCAGAGCCCGACCAGCGCGGCCGCCAGCAGCAGCCCGGCGGCCGGCGCGAGCAGGGTGGCGAGCACCCCGACCACCGCCGGGCCGCCGGTGAAGCTGACCTCGTCGATCAGGCCGTCCAGCCAGAGCGCCGCGCCGGTCGGCCCGGGCCGCCCCTGGGCCAGTCGGAGCCAGCGGCTGCGGGAGAGCGGGCCGACCGCCGGGATCGAGAGTCCCGCCAGTGCCGCGGCCGACAGTTGCCAGCCGAGCGCGGCCCCGCCCTGCGAGGCGGCCACCAGCGCGAGCAGGGCCGCGGTGTTCACCCCGGCCGCGAGCAGCCCCACCCGCCGCTGCCCGCGCCGGTCGGCGGCCCGCCCGACCAGCGGTCCGCCGATGGCCTGGCCCAGCGCCAGTGCGCCGGTGACGGCCGAGCCGCGCCAGACGCTGCCGGTCTGCTGAGTGACCATCAGCAGCGTGCCGATCGGGCCCATCGCGGCTGGCAGTCGCCCCAGGAAGGACCAGGCGAGCACCTGGCTGCCCGTCAGATCCACGGCGGTGCGGAACTTCCCCACGGCACTCATGCGCCTCGAACCCCAAGCCGGGCCGGCCCGGGGCGCCCGCCTCCCCGTCGTCGGCCCCACGGTGATCCACCAGCGGGTGGTCTCGACCGTATGATCACCCGTGCACGGAGGGTAATTGTGCGATCATCCAGGGCTAACGGCGTCGGCGCAGCAGCTCGTCGTAGTCGGCGTGCACCCGGCGGTCCAGGGCCAGGCCGAACTGGGCGTCCGCCACGGTGCGGGCCAGCGGGCGGATCCGGGTGAGCTGCTCGGTCAGGTGGGCGGCCTCGCCGGGCGGCAGCGGGTGCTCGCAGGCCAGGGCGCCGAGCAGCTGATCGCGGATCAGGCCGACGAAGACCTCGGCCATCGCGTCCGCGTACTCCTGCGCCTTGCGGCTGGCGTCCAGCACGGCGGCCAGCGGGATGCCCTCGTCGGTCAGCGCGACGGTGGCGTCCATCAGGCGGCGGCTGACGTGGGTGATGCCGTCCGCCGAGAGGGTGATGTAGCCCTGGGCCAGCGACTCGGCGGTGTTGGCCTCGGTCAGCTGGTCGCCGAAGGCCTCGCGCAACTCGTCCCAGCTCAGCGAGACCGGGGTCTCGTCGGACCAGGGGGAGATGATCGCGTCCTCCAGGCCGATCAGCTCGGCCACGTCGCGGCCGCGCTCACCGGCGCCGATCAGCTCGGCGATGCCGCCCAGGGTGTGGCCGCGCTCCAGGAGTTCGGCGATCACCCGCAGCCGGGCCAGGTGCGCCTGGCCGTACCAGGCGATCCGGCCCTCCTTGCGCGGCGGTGGCAGCAGCTTGCGCTCGCGGTAGAAGCGCAGGGTGCGAGTGGTGATGCCGGCGGCCTGCGCGAGCTCCGCCACCCGGTACTCGCGCGACTGCGCCGCTTCGCCGCCGAACTCGTCGCCGCCGATCTGCCCGCTGCCGATCTCCCCGGCGCCGATCTGCCCGCTGCCGATCTCCACGCTCCCGATCTCCGCCACGCCGTCAGCATAGGGCGGCGGGTGCGGAAAATCGGCCTTGCGGGACTCCTTCCTAGACGCGCTGTCAACAGCTACCCTGCCAATCGTGCCAGTAATCACTGGCGCAATTGGCCTCCTCGTACGCTTAGGCGCCCCCCAGAGAGGACCCACCGCATGGCAGCCAGCAGCTCCGCGCAACGCACCCGGCCGCAGCCCCCTGAGAGCGTCCCGCACGTGCGGGTCGCCGTGATCGGCTCCGGCTTCGGCGGGATCGGCGCCGGCGTGCGGCTGCGCCGGGCCGGCATCACCGACTTCGTGATCCTGGAGCGGGCCGACTCGGTGGGCGGCACCTGGCGTGACAACAGCTACCCGGGCTGCGCCTGCGACGTCCCCTCGCACCTCTACTCCTTCTCCTTCGCGCTCAACCCCGACTGGCCGCGCAGCTTCTCCGGGCAGCAGGAGATCCGCGCCTACCTGGAGCGGGTCACCGACACCTACGGCCTGCGCCCGCACCTGCGGCTGAACCACGAGGTCACCGAGGCCCGCTGGGAGGCCGAGCACACCCGCTGGCGGGTCACCACCACGGGCGGCCGGTGGACCGCCGACGCGCTGGTCTCCGCCACCGGCCCGCTCTCCGACCCGGCCGTCCCCGACCTGCCGGGCCTGGCCGACTTCCCCGGGCAGGTCTTCCACTCCTCGCGCTGGGACCACGACTTCGACCTGACCGGCAAGCGGGTCGCGGTGGTCGGCACCGGTGCCTCGGCGATCCAGATCGTGCCCTCGATCCAGCCCAAGGTGGGCCGGCTGACGGTCTTCCAGCGCACCCCCGCCTGGGTGCTGCCGAAGATCGACCGCGAGATCAGCGCGCTGGAGAAGAAGGTGCACCGGGCGCTGCCGGCCACCACCGCGCTGCGCCGGGCGGCGCTCTTCGCGGTCCGCGAACTCCAGGTGGACGCCTTCGTGCGCCGCCCCGGCGCGCTGCGGCTGGTGCAGAAGCTGGCCGAGCGGCACCTGGCCCAGCAGGTCCGCGACCCCGCGCTGCGGGCCAGGCTCACCCCCGACTACCGGATCGGCTGCAAGCGGATCCTGCTCAGCCAGACGTACTACCCGGCGCTGGCCGCGCCGAACAGCGAGGTGGTCGCCGCCGGGCTGCGCGAGGTGCGCGGCTCCACGCTGGTGGCGGCCGACGGCAGCGAGCACGAGGCCGATGTGATCATCTTCGGCACCGGCTTCCACGTCACCGACATGCCGATCGGCGCCAAGGTCTTCGGCGACCAGGGGCAGAGCCTGGCCGAGGAGTGGAAGGACGGCATGGAGGCGCTGCGCGGCTCCACGGTGCGCGGCTTCCCCAACCTCTTCTTCGTGATCGGCCC
Organism: Kitasatospora sp. NBC_01287; assembly: GCF_026340565.1. NCBI lineage: Bacteria > Bacillati > Actinomycetota > Actinomycetes > Kitasatosporales > Streptomycetaceae > Kitasatospora > Kitasatospora sp. NBC_01287. The sequence goes on along the minus strand of NZ_JAPEPB010000001.1, from coordinate 1,831,178 downwards.
CAACACCGGGCTCGGCAACAGCTCGATGATCCTTATGATCGAGTCCCAACTGAACTACCTGGTCGACGCGCTGACCACGCTGAGCTCGCTCGGCGCCACCGCGATGCAGCCCACCGAGCGGGCCCAGCGGCACTGGAACCAGCGCCTGCAGCACAGGATGTCCCGCACCGTCTGGACCACCGGCGGCTGCCGCAGTTGGTACCTGACCGAGGACGGCAAGAACACCACGCTCTGGCCCGGCTCCACCAGCGGCTTCCGCCGTGCCACCCGCCGGATCGACCTGGCCGAGTACGACCTGATAAAGCGCGGGGCCCAGGCCGCCGCACACCCCGCGGAGGTGCACGCGTGACCTCCGACCGCGAGACCACGGACCGCGTGACCTCCGACCGCGAGACCACGGACCGCGCGACCTCCGACCTGGTGCTGCCCGAGCCCGCCGAGCGGCTGCGGGTCCGCTCCGCCGACGGCAGCTGGCTGAACGTCGAGGCCTTCGGCCCCGCCGGCGCCCCGCTGGTGGTGCTGGCGCACGGCTGGACCTGCAGCACCGCCTTCTGGGCCCGGGTGGTCGACCGGCTGGCCGCCGACCACCGGGTGATCGCCTACGACCAGCGCGGCCACGGCCGCAGCGACATCCCCGCCACCCGGCAGGGCTACTCCACCCGGGCGCTGGCCGACGACCTGGAGGCGGTGGTCACGCGGCTGGTGCCGGCAGGGGAGAAGGCCGTGCTGGCGGGGCACAGCATGGGCGGGATGACCATCATGGCGGCCGGCGGGCGCGGCGCGGTGGCCGCCCGGACGGCGGCCGTGCTGCTCTGCAGCACCGGCCCGAACGACCTGACGAACCAACTGCTCGTCGTCCCGCCGGCCCTGCGCGCACCGGCCCTGCGGCGAGCGCTGCACCGGCGGATCCTGCAGTCCCCGCTGCCGCTGGGCCCGGTCACCGGCCTCTCCAAGGCGCTGCTGAAGTACGGCACGATGGGCCCGGCCACCCCCGCCGACCAGGTGGCCGCCTGCGCGGCGATCGTGCACGCCTGCCCCACGCCGGTGCGCGCCCGCTGGGCCGGGGTGCTCGGGGAACTCGACGTCCGCCCCGGCCTGACCATGATCGAGGCCCCCACCGCGATCATGGTCGGCGACCGCGACAAGCTCACCCCGCCGGTGCACGCCCGCGCCATGCGCGCCGCGCTGCGCCGACCGGACGGCCTGACCGAACTGCCCGGCGTGGGCCACATGGCCCCCGTCGAGCGCCCCGACGAGGTCGCCGCGGAGCTGCGCCGCCTCGTCACCACCCACCTGACCAGCGAGAGGACGGATGCCGCATGAGTACGCCGCCGCTGCACGCCCAGGTCGTCGTCGTCACCGGCGCCGCCCGTGGCCTGGGCGCCCTGATGGCCCGCAAGTTGGCCGACCGCGGGGCCCGGGTGGCCCTGGTCGGCCTGGAGCCGGCCGAGCTGAAGAGCGCTGCCGAGCTGTGCGGCCCGGAGGCCACCTCCTGGGAGGCCGACGTCACCGACCTGGTCGCGCTGAGCGCCGTGGCCCAGCGGATCAAGGAGCACTACGGCCGGATCGACACCGTGGTGGCCAACGCCGGCATCGCGATCGGCGGCCCGCTTCTGGACAGCGACCCGGTGGCCTACAACCGGGTGATCGAGGTCAACCTGCTCGGCAGCGTCACCACCGCCCGGGCCTTCCTGCCCGCGCTCACCGAGACCCGGGGCTACCTGCTGCAGATCGCCTCGCTGGCCGCGATCACCCCCGCGCCGCTGATGAGCGCGTACTGCGCCAGCAAGGCCGGCGTCGAGGCCTTCGCGCACGCGCTGCGCGCCGAGGTCGCCTACCAGGGCGTCAAGGTCGGCGTCGGATACCTCAGCTGGACCGACACCGACATGGTGCGCGGCGCTGACCAGGACGAGCTGATGCGCGAGATGCGGGCCAAGCTGCCCTGGCCGGCCAACCGGACCTATCCGATCGGCCCGGCGGTGGACCGCCTGGTGGCCGGGATCGCCCGCCGCTCCGCGCACGTCTACGCCCAGGCCTGGCTGCGCGGCATGCAGCCGGTGCGCTGGCTCCTGCCGCCGCTGGTCGCCGCCGTCGGCTCGCGCGAGGTGGCCCGGATGGCGCCCCGGCTGGCCGCCACGGCCGCCGCTCGGCTGCGCCCGGTCGGCGCGGGCGGGGCCGCCGACGAGGCGTCCCGGGGCAGCCGGGCGTAGGTCCTGTCCGGCCGATCCCTCCGACGAGATCGGCCGGAGCGGCCCGGCCTCCCCGTCGAGGACGGCCCAGCCGTCCGGGCCGCGTCCCGGACGGCTCAGCCCGGCGGGCAGCCCGGGGGCGCGGCGTGTGACGGTGAGCGCGTGTCGACCTACTTGTACCGCCTGGCCCAGTGGGCGTTCCGACGCCGTCGTCTGGTGCTGAGCCTGTGGCTCATCGCCGCGGTCGCCACGATCGTGGGCTCCGTGGCGAGCGGCGGTAAGACGAACGACAACTTCACCATCCCCGGCACCGAGTCGCAGCGGGCCGCCGACCTGCTCAAGGCGAAGCTGCCGGCCCTGGCGGGTGGTCAGATGCAGGTCGTCTTCGCCACGCACGGGACGGTCAAGGTCACCGACCCGGGGCCGCGGGCCGGGATCGAGGCCGCGACCGCCGAGCTGGGCCGGGTGCCGCAGGTGGCCTCGGTGACGAACCCGTTCCGGGCGAACGCGATCTCCCCGAACGGTCAGGTCGCGCTCGGCCAGGTGCAGTTCACCGCGCAGCCCGCGGACGTGAAGGACGCCACGCTGGACGCGGTGCAGGCCGCCGTCGCCCCGGCGCGGGCGGCGGGCGTCCAGGTCGAGTACTCCGGCAGCGTCTACCCCGGCTGGCGACTCGTGCCCTCGGAGCTCCCGGAGATCATCGGCCTGATCATCGCGTTCGTCATCCTGCTGATCACCTTCGGCGCGTTCGTGGCCGCCGGACTGCCGATCCTCACCGCTGTGATCGGTGTGGCCATCACCTTGACCGGTGTCACCGCGCTCGCCTCGGTGATCACCATCGCCTCGGCCTCGACGACCGTCGCCCTGATGTTGGGGCTGTCCTGCGGCATCGACTACGGCCTGTTCATCCTCTCCCGGCACCGCAACAACCTGATGCAGGGCCGCCCGGTGGCGGAGTCGGTCAGCCTGGCCGCCGGCACCGCGGGCAGCTCGGTGGTGTTCGCCGGACTGACCGTGATCATCGCGCTGTGCGGCCTGTCCGTCGTCGGCATCCCCTTCCTGACCGTCATGGGTCTGGCCGCGGCCGCCGCGGTGGCCATCGCGCTGCTGATCTCGCTCACCCTGCTCCCCGCCATGCTCGGGTTCGCGGGGGTGAAGGTCACGAACTTCATCAGCACCCGGCTCCGCCCGGGACACCACGAGGACGTCGCGATGACGGCGGCCACCGCGCCCCAGCGGACCTTCGGCGCCGGCTGGGCCCGTTTCGTCGTCCGCTACCGCGTCCCCACCCTGATCGGCGGCGTGGCCCTGCTCCTGCTGCTCGCGGTGCCGGCCCTGGACGTGCAGCTGGGCCTGCCCAGTGGCTCCTCCAAGCCGACCTCCGACACCTCGCGCCGGGCGTACGACCTGACGACCGCGGCCTTCGGCCCGGGATTCAGCGGCCCGCTCCAGGTCGTCGCGGACGGCGTCACCTCGCCCCAGCAGGCGCAGGCCATGGCGGCCGAGCTGAGCAGGATCCCCGGCGTCGCCGCGACCACCCAACTGGCGCTGACCAACGGCCTCACGGTGATCCGCGTCGTGCCGACGACCGGCCCGAGCGACCCGGCCACCGCGGACCTGGTGCACAAGCTGCGCGACAACCGGGCCCTGATCGCGGGAAGCAGTGGCGCGACGGTCCTGATCGGCGGCGTCACGGCCTCGAACATCGACGTCTCCGCCAAGCTGTCCGCCGCGCTGCCGGTGTTCCTGGCGGTCGTGGTCGGGCTGGCGTTCCTCCTGCTGACGTTCGCGTTCCGGACGATCCTGGTGCCGATCAAGTCGATCATCGGGTTCCTGCTGTCGGTCTCGGCCGCCTTCGGCCTGACGGTCGCCCTGTTCCAGTGGGGCTGGGGCCAGTGGATCTTCGGGATCACCAAGGCCGAGACGATCAGCTTCCTGCCGATCATCATGCTCGCCATCATCTTCGGCCTCTCCAGCGACTACGAGGTCTTCGTCGTCTCCCGGATCAAGGAGGACTACACGAAGACCGGTGACGCCCGGGGCGCGGTCGAACGCGGCACCGGCCTGTCGGCGCGGGTGGTGACCGCCGCCGCGTTGATCATGTTCTCCATCTTCGTGGCGTTCATGTTCAGCAAGGACCCGACCATCAAGGCCATCGGCTTCAGCTTCGCGGCGGGCGTCTTCCTCGACGCCTTCGTCGTCCGGCTGACGCTGGTGCCGGCGGTGCTGGCGATCGTCCGCGGCAAGGTCTGGTACCACCCGCAGTGGTTCTCCCGGTACGTCCCCAACCCCGACATCGAGGGCGAGAAGCTGGAGTACCAGCTGTCCCGCGAACGAGGCCCCCGGCCGACGCCGCCCGGGGAGAGGCCCTAGCGGTAGGATCGGCCATCGCCACCGCCGACCGGTCACTTCCGCGGCTCGCACTGCCGGCCGGTCGGCGGCCGATCGCACGCCCCCGCTCGTCGAAAGGCCCGCGCAGCCGATGGCCCCCCGCCTCTCCGTCGTCGTCCCGATCTACAACGTCGAGCGCTACCTGAAGGAGTGCCTCGACTCGATCGCCGCGCAGACCTTCGAGGACTTCGAGTGCGTCCTGGTCGACGACGGCTCGACCGACCGCAGCGCCGAGATCGCCGAGTCGTACACCGCGGTGGATCCGCGCTTCCGCCTGGTCCGGCAGCCGAACAAGGGCCTGGGGGCGGCCCGCAACACCGGCTGGCGGAACCTGACCGAGGGCACCGAGTACCTGGCGTTCGTGGACAGCGACGACTTCGTGCCGCCGGGCGCCTACCGGCTGATGATCGAGACGCTGGAGCGGACCGGCTCCGACTTCGCGGCCGGCAACGTGCTGCGCTTCCGCTCCACCGGCACCTACCAGTCCGGCGCGCACGTGAAGCCGTTCCGGCAGACCCGGTTGAAGACGCACGTGACCGAGCTCCCGGCGCTGGTCACCGACCGCACCGCGTGGAACAAGGTCTACCGGCGCGAGTTCTTCGACGGCGCCGGGATCCGCTACCCCGAGGGCATCCTCTACGAGGACGCCCCGGTCAGCGTGCCGCACCACTACCTGGCAGCGGCGGTGGACGTGCTCTCCGACCACATCTACCACTGGCGCGAGCGCGAGCTCGACGACCCCTCGATCACCCAGGGGCGCACCAATCCGCGCGGCCTGATCGACCGGGTCCGCTCGATGGAGCTGGTCCGCGAGTGGCTGGCCGGGCGCCCCGAGTCGCGGTTCGCCGAGAACCTGCGCTCCTACGACCACAACTGCCTGGTCGAGGAGATCCCGATGTTCTTCTGGTGGGTGCCGGACGGTGACAAGGCCTACCGCGCCACCTATCAGGAGCACGTCAGCCGACTGCTGCGGGAGATCGGCACCGGGCGGATCCGCGACCTGCGCGCCCCGCTGCGGGTCAAGTACCAGCTGACGCTGGCGGACCGGATGGAGGAGTTCGTCGCGCTGCAGCGGTTCCACCGCCTCTACCGGCGCCGGATGCGCCAGCTGCGGCAGCGGGCCGCCGCCGCCAAGGGCTGAGGCCGAGGGCTGACGCCGAGGGCTGACGCCGAGGGCTGACGCCCCGCGAGTCCGGCCCTGCCCTGGGGGACCTGATTCCCCGTCAGTGGCGTGACCCGCTACGGTCGCGCCATGACAACTGCTCTCATCACCGGCGCGACCGCCGGTATCGGTGCCGCCTTCGCCCGCCGCCTGGCCGAGGACGGCCATGACCTGGTGCTGGTCGCCCGCGACACCGAGCGGCTGACCGCGGCCGCCGGGCAGCTGGCCGAGCGCTTCGGCGTGCACACCGAGGTGCTCGCCGCCGACCTGGCCACCGAGGCCGGGATCGGCGCGGTCGAGGAGCGGCTGCGGCAGGCCGAGCGGCCGGTCGGGATCCTGGTCAACAACGCCGGCTTCGGCAACAAGGGCGCCTACCTGGACGTCCCGCTGGAGCAGGAGCTGGACATGGTCAAGGTGCACATCGAAGCGGTGCTGCGGCTGACCGGCGCGGCCGTGCCCGGGATGCGCGAGCGCGGCTTCGGCGGCGTGGTGAACGTGGCCTCGGTGGGTGCCTTCGTGCCGCGCGGCACCTACGGGGCGAGCAAGGCCTGGATGGTCAGCTTCACCCTGGGCGTGGCCCGCGACCTGACCGGCAGCGGGGTGCGGCTGCTGGCGCTCTGCCCGGGCTTCACCCGCACCGAGTTCCACCAGCGGGCCGAGATGGGCACCGGGAACATCCCCCGCTGGGCCTGGCTCTCCGCCGACCGCGTGGTCGACGAGGCGCTGCGCGACCTGGCCCGCGGCCGGAGCCTGTCGGTGCCGAGCAAGCGGTACAAAATGGTGGTGGCCCTCGCCCGACTGCTGCCGGCCGGCGGGCTGGGCGGCTTCTCCTCGAAGGCCGCCCGGACATACCGGACGGGCTGACGGGGTTCGGGCCGCGAGGTTCGGACCGCGGGGGGTTCGGAATAAGGGGCGGGGCTAGCTCATTATTAGGACAGCTAATAATGAGCTATCCTCTCTATGCTGGCCGATGAGTTGGCTGCCGACGCCCACCGCCCGCCTGCCACCTGGAGGTCCCATGAGGCCCGAGACCATCAACTGGACGCCGCCCGCCCGCGACCCGGACGAGCCGCGGCCACCCGCGCAGCTGCGCCGGATCCTGGGGCTGTTCCGCCCCTACCGGGGGCGGCTGGCGGTGGTCGGGCTGCTGGTCGGGGCCTCCGCGGTGGTCTCGGTGACCACCCCGTTCCTGCTGCGCGCGGTGCTGGACGTGGCCATCCCGCAGGGCCGCACCGGCCTGCTCAGCCTGCTCGCCCTCGGCATGATCGCGGCCGCCGTGGTGAACAGCGTCTTCAACGTGCTGCAGACGCTGATCTCCACCACCGTGGGCCAGCGGGTCATGCACGACCTGCGGACCGGTGTCTACGCCCACCTGCAGCGGATGTCGCTGGCCTTCTTCACCCGGACCCGCACCGGCGAGGTGCAGTCCCGGATCGCCAACGACATCGGCGGCATGCAGTCCACCGTGACCTCCACCGCCACCTCGCTGGTCTCCAACCTGACCAGCGTCGTGGCCACCGTGGTCGCGATGCTGGCGCTGGACTGGCGGCTGACCGTGGTCTCGCTGCTCCTCCTGCCGGCCTTCGTCTGGATCAGCCGCCGGGTCGGCCGCGAGCGCCGCAAGATCACCACCGAGCGGCAGAAGCAGCTGGCCCGACTCTCCTCGGCCGTCCAGGAGTCGCTCTCGGTCAGCGGCATCCTGCTGGGCCGCACCATGGGCCGCTCCGACTCGCTCTCGCGCGAGTTCACCGAGCAGAGCGACGAGCTCGCGGAGCTGGAGGTGCGCTCCAGCATGGCCGGGCGCTGGCGGATGAACGTGATCCAGATCGTGATGGCCGCGATGCCGGCCGTCATCTACTGGGCGGCCGGCCTGACCGCCGGCGGCGGCGCGCCGATCGTCTCGGTCGGCACCCTGGTCGCCTTCGTCACGCTGCAGCAGGCGCTCTTCCGCCCCGCCGTGCAGCTGCTCTCCACCGGCGTGGACGTGCAGACCTCGCTGGCGCTCTTCCAGCGGATCTTCGAGTACCTGGACCTGCCGGTGGAGATCGCCGAGCCCGCCGACGCCGTGCACCTGCCCGCCGTGCGCGGCGAGGTCCGCTTCGAGCGGGTCGACTTCGGCTACGACCCACAGCGGCCGGCCGGCACCCTGGCCGGCATCGACCTCGACGTCCCGGCCGGCACCTCGCTGGCCCTGGTCGGCGAGACCGGTTCCGGCAAGACCTCGCTCAGCTACCTGGTGCCCCGGCTCTACGACGTCACCGGCGGCCGGGTCACCATCGACGGGGTGGACGTGCGCGAGCTGGCCTTCGACACCCTGGCCTCGGCGGTCGGCGTGGTCTCCCAGGAGACCTACCTGTTCCACGCCTCGGTCGCCGAGAACCTGCGCTTCGCCAAGCCGGACGCCACCGATGCCGAGCTGGTCGAGGCGGCCAGGGCGGCCCAGATCCACGACCACATCGCCGGCCTGCCCGACGGCTACGACACCCTTGTCGGCGAGCGCGGCTACCGCTTCTCCGGTGGCGAGAAGCAGCGCCTGGCCATCGCCCGCACCATCCTGCGCAACCCGCCGGTGCTGATTCTGGACGAGGCGACCAGCGCGCTGGACAACCAGACCGAGCTGGCCGTGCAGCAGGCCATCGACGCCCTCGCGGTGGGTCGCACCACGATCACCATCGCGCACCGCCTCTCCACCGTCCGCCAGGCCGACCAGATCGCGGTGCTGGACGCCGGCCGGGTGGTGGAGCTGGGGGCCCACCAGGAGCTGCTGGAGCTCGGCGGCCGGTACGCCGCGCTGCTGCGCCGCGAGGCCCCGCTGCCCGATCCGGTGGCCGCCGGTTCGGCGTCGCCTGTTCCGACGTCGCCTGATTCGGTGGCGGCCGGAGCTCAGGCGGCCTTCGGGATGTCGTTGTAGACCTCGGCGAGCTCCTGGCCGGACAGCTCGTGGATCGCGGCCATCACCTGGTCGGTCACCTGGCGGCGGACCTTGGCCGAGCGGGCCTGGCCGTGCAGCTCGGAGAAGTCCAGCGGCTCGCCGAAGCGGACCGTCACCTTGCGCAGCCGGGGGCGCCGCCTGCCCACCGGCAGGATCTCCTCGGTGCCGCTCAGCGCCACCGGCACCACCGGGACGCCGGCGGTCAGCGCCAGCCAGGCGACACCCGTCTTGCCCCGGTACAGGCGCCCGTCCAGCGAGCGGGTGCCCTCGGGGTAGATGCCGAAGGCCTTCTTCTCCTCCAGGATCTCCAGCGCGGCGTTCAGCGCGGCCTGGGCCAGGTGGACCTCCCCGCGCTGCACCGGGACGGCGTCGATCGCCTGGAAGAACGAGCGGGAGAGCCGGCCCTTGAAGCCGGTGCCGGTGAAGTAGTCGGCCTTCGCCAGGAAGCTGATCGGCCTGGGGGCGGTCAGCGGGATCACCACGCTGTCGATGAAGGACAGGTGGTTGCTGGCCAGGATCACCCCGCCCTTGCGCGGCACGTTCTCCAGGCCCTCGATGGTGGGCCGGTAGAGCGCCTTCGCGATCGGTTTGAGCACGAGCTTGGTGATGATCTTGATCATGCGAACCCTCCCCGGGCACCCGGTCGTCGACCGTCCCGGTGCCGACGGACTCTCTTCGGAGACACTCTTCCTGGAGTGATCTTTCATACCATCGGCTCGACCGTGGGAGGCGGCAGGGTGAGCGGCGTCACCATGTGCGGCGCGGTCAGCCGCGGCCCCGCCGCAGGCTCGCCTTGAGCGCGCGCGGCAGTCGGCCGGCCCGGCGCAGTTCGTCGTAGCCCAGGCGCGCGTCGCGGGCGGCGAGCCGGTAGCGCACGCCCTGCACGCCGCCCGGGTAGTGGTAGCCGGGCGGGCGGTGCGCGGCGAAGTGGGCGGCGATCCGGTGGAAGAAGTCCCGGCTCAGCTCGGCCGGGACCAGTCCGGGCGAGTCGTAGACGGTCAGCGCCTGCTTGAGGGTCCGGTCGAAGACCAGGGTGCGCTGGTCCGCCAGGTCCGGGTGGCGGTCGAGGAAGGCGAAGACCGCGTCGTACTGGGCGAAGACGTCGGCGTGCTTGGGGGAGGCCGTGGCGGTGATCGCGCCGGGGCGGCCGCGCCGGTAGTTGTAGCAGGAGCGGTCCAGGTAGCGCAGGCGGCGGGCGGCCAGCAGCGCCGGGTAGGTGACCGAGAGGTCCTCGTAGAAGCCGCGGCCGAAGGAGACCTGGAGGCCGTCCAGGAACTCCCGGCGGAAGACCTTGTTCCAGACCGACAGCACGGTGCGCAGCAGGGCCGGGTGCTCGCGCAGGGTGCAGCCCGCCGGGCGCTCCAGTGGGGAGCCCGCCAGCAGGTGGCGCCAGGGGTTGGGCTCGGTGCTCCCGTCCGGGTAGACGTGGGTGAAGCCGGTGAGCAGGATGTCGAGCGGTGGCTCGCCCGCCCGCTCGCCCGCCCGCTCGGCGTCGCGTTCGGCGCGCAGTTCGGCCAGGACGGCGTCCAGTGCGCCCTCGGGGAGCCAGTCGTCGCTGTCCACGCACCAGAGGTAGCTGCCGTGCGCCTCGGGCAGCGCGGCGATCCTGGCGCCGCCCAGGCCCTGGTTCTCGCTCAGGTGCAGCACCCGCAGGCGCTTGTCGCGCGCGGCGTAGTCGTCCAGGATCGCGCCGCAGCCGTCGGGGGAGCGGTCGTCGACCGCGATCACCTCGACGTCCTCACTCTCCTGACCGGCCAGGATCGAGTCCAGGCAGCGCGGCAGGAACTGCTCCACGCCGTGGACGGGAAGGATGATGCTGAGGAGGGGAGGCACGGCGGCCACTCTATCCAGCTGCTCCCGATGCCCCGCGTGGGAGGGGCGCGGGATGGTGGGCGCCGGTGCCGCGCCGGGGAGCGGCGACACCGGCGGCCGTTGGCGGCCTGGCCGACCCTCGGCGGCCGGCCGCCGATCCTCCACCGCCTGAAGCCGGGCCGCCGCGACGTCGGGGCGGCCGGACAGTGGACTCAGGAGATGGTGGAAGCCCTCAACAGTGTGTTCAGTGGTCGAAACCTGCCGAACCTGTCGAAACCTGGAGTGGGCGGACTGTGATCCGGTTCACTCGGAACTGATACTGCTTGCACGTAACCAGCGCGTCAATCCCCCATGAGCATTCAGTTTCCGAAAGCCGACCGGTGGCGCCGATCGACTCCGTCCGGGCCCGCGGGAGCGGTGCGGTCGGCCCCGGGGGTGTGACCGCTCGGCGCGACCCGGTAGCGTGACCGGAGCGGCGCGATCGATCTGACGCACTGTGGGTCTGATGCTTCGTCAGTGATGCGGAATCGGGCGGGTTCGGGCGGTTTCGCCCTTATCGATGCCCAGTCGTGACCGTGCCAGGTGTCCCTGATGCCACGTGAGTTGTCATCACACGATACGGTGGCAGAACACCAGGACGGTTGCGTGAGGACCGTCCCTCACGGATAGTCTTCGCCTCACGGCCCTGGCGCCTCGTAGGGGTGGGAATCTCATGGAACACATGCAAGTGCGGAACAGGCCCCGCGTACCGGCCATTCAGTGCGGCGTGGGCGCGACCGGTCGGCGGATCGAACACCACCTGTCCGTACTCGGCGCGCCCGCCGTCCCGGTGGTCGACACCGTGGAGGCGCTCGGCCTGATAAGGGAGCTGACGCCCCGTGGCGTGAGCCCCCATGCCACGCTGCGCCGCACCACCCGGGTGCTGCTGCTCGCCCCGCTGCGGCGGCTCAAGCGCAGCCTCTTCGGCAGCCGGGGCTAGGGCTTCTCCTCCGAGGCCCCGAGCCCAGGTACTCGCCGCGTCCTGCCTCACCCGCCGCACGGCCCTGCCGGTCGCGCGGCGGGTGAGCTTGTCGTGCGCCGGGCCTGCGACGGAGGATGGCGCCATGGCCGACACTTTCCAGACCCGGACCTTCGAGATCACCACCGGCGACCACGAGGTCGCCCTGGACATCACCGAGCGCTGCGCGGAGTTCCTCGCGCAGGTGGCGGCCGACCGGGACGGGCTGCTCAACGTCTTCGTCCCGCACGCCACGGCCGGGGTCGCCGTGCTGGAGACCGGCGCCGGCAGTGATGACGACCTGCTCGCGGTGCTGCGCGACCTGCTGCCCGCGGACAACCGCTGGCGCCACCGCCACGGCAGCCCGGGCCACGGCCGCGACCACGTGCTGCCGGGCCTGGTCGCCCCGCACGCCACGCTGCCGGTGATCGGCGGCCGACTGGCCCTCGGCGTCTGGCAGTCGGTGGTGCTGATCGACACCAACGGCGACAACCCCAGCCGCACGGTCCGGCTCTCCTTCCTGGGCTAGGTGTACTGACCTCTTCCCGGGCCAGGTGTACTGACCGGTGAGCGCCGGTGCCGGATGATGGACGGCGTGACCGATGACGCCAGCGCCCCGTACTGCGCCGCCCCCGCCGCGGCCGATACCACTCTGACCGCCCTCGCCCCCGCCGGCCCCGCGGCCGGCCCCCGGGCCGACTGCGTGCTGTGCGGCGAGACCACCGAGCACCCGGTGGGCACCCCGGGCAGCACCCAGTGCCCCCGCTGCGCCTGGCAGCAGGCCCAGCGGGGCGCCTGCTCCGGCTGACCGGCGGCGGCCGACCCCGGTGGCCCGGGCGGTTACCCCGCGTCCGGGCCGGTGAGGTGCAGGGTGGAGCCGTGCCGGGACTTGCGGACCAGGAGCTGGGTGGGGATGCGCTGGCGCAGGTCGGCGACGTGGCTGACGACGCCGACCGCTCGGTCGCGCTCCCGCAGGCCGTCGAGCACGTCCATCACCTCTTCCAGGGCCTGCTCGTCCAGCGTGCCGAAGCCCTCGTCGATGAAGAGGGTGTCCAGCGGCATGCCGCCGGCCTCGTCCGTCACCACGTCGGCCAGCCCGAGGGCGAGGGCGAGCGAGGCGAAGAAGCTCTCGCCGCCGGAGAGCGTGGCGGTGTCCCGCTCGGTGCCCGTCCAGGCGTCGACCACCAGCAGGGACAGGCCCGAGCGGCGGGCCCCGGTGCCGCGCTCGCGCTCGTCGCTGTGGACCAGGGTGTAGCGGCCGCCGGACATCTTGACCAGGCGGGTGCTGGCGGCGGCCGCGACCTGCTCCAGCCGGGCGGCCAGCACGTAGGACTCCAGGCGCATCCTGAGCCGGTTGTCGCCGCTGGTGCCGCCGGCCAGCTGGGCCAGCCGGCTGATCTCGCCGAAGGCCGCGAGCCGCGGCCCCAACTCGGTGGCCAGCCGGGCCAGCCGCTGCCCGAGCCCGGCCAGCTCCGCGCACCGCTCGCGGGCGGTGCGCTCATCGGCGGCGGCTCCGCGCAGGGCGTCGGTGGCCCGCCGCAGCGCCTGCTGGGCCAGCGGCGGGTCGGCCGGCGGCAGGCCGGCGGCGGCCACCAGCTCGGGGCGGGTCAACTCGTCCTGGACGGCGCGCTGCTCGGCGGCGTCCTCCTCCAGCCGGCGGCCCAGCGCCGCCAGCCGCTCGGCGGGCAGTGCGGCGGCCGCCGCCTCGGCCGGGGCGGCGAACCCCGCGGTGCGGGCGGTCAGCACCAGCTCCCGCTCGGCCTCCTCCAGCCGCGCGGCCGCCTGCTCGGTGCTCCTGGCGGCCCGGGCGGCGGCGGCCAGCGCCTGTGCGAGCCGCTCCAGGCGCTCGGCGTGGGCGGCCACCGAGGGAGCGTCGCCGCGTGCCTCGGTGACCCGGGCGGCCAGCTCGGCCTCCTCGGCGGCCAGCACCTCCAGCCGGGCCGTCCGGGCGGCCGCCCGCTCGCGGCTCTCGTGCAGCTGGGTGCCGTAGTGCTGCTCCCGGCGCTCCGCGCGCTCGCGCTCCTGCAGCAGCGCGGTCAGCTCCTCGGCGGCGCGCAGTGCGGCGCGGTGCGCGCCGGTCAGCTGCTCGAGCCGCTCACGCAGCGCCGGGAGCGGCTCCGGGCCGGCCGTCGCGGCGGCCGCGGCCACGGCGACCCGCAGGTCGGTCAGCCCGGCCTCGGCGGCGGTGGCCGCGCGTTCGGCGCGCTGCTCGGCCTCGACGGCGGCCCGCTCGTCCGCCGGGCGGACCGCCGCGGTGGCCGTTGCGGCCGGCGCCGGGTGCTCGCGAGCCCCGCACACCAGGCAGGCCTCCCCCGCGCGCAGCCGGTCGGCCAACTCGGCGGCCATCCCGTCCAGTCGGCGCTGCCGCAGATCCAGGGTGTGCGAGCGGGCGGTGAGCAGGGCCTGCCGCCGGGTGAGCAGGGCCTGCTCCTCGTGGGTGGCGCGGGCCAGCAGCTCGTCCCGCCGGTGGGCGGCCGCGAGCCGCTGCTCGGCCTCCTCCCGCTGGTCGGCCAGCTGCTGGGCCAGGCTCGCGGCGCCGCGAGCCGCCTCCTCGCGCTGCCGGCGGGCCTCGGCCCCGGCCTGCCGCTCCGTCAGCCAGGCCTCGGCCTCCTGGGCCAGCTCCTCGGCCGCGCGCAGCTCGGCGGCCTCGCGGCGCCGCTCCTCGGCCAGCGCGGCGCCGCGCCGCTCATCGGCGGCCGCGGACTCCAGCCGCCCGATCGCGGCCCGCACCTCGCCCTCCGCCTCGGCCAGCCGCTCGGCCGGGGCCGCAGCCTTCGCGGCCACGCCCTGGAGCGGGGCCAGGCGCTGCCGGCTCTGCTCCTCCTGCTCCCGCGCCCGCTGGTGGCCCGTGGCGGCGGCCGCGTGGGCGCGGTGCGCGGATTCGACCGCGACGGCGGCCTGGGCCTGGGCCAGCCGCCGCCGCTCGGCCTCCCGCCGCTCGCCCGTCGCGGCCAGTGCCGCGGCCCGGCGCACTGCGACGCCGTGCCGCTGCTGACGGCCCGCCAGCTCCTGCTGGGCCGTCAGCAGCTGCTCGGCGGCCAGTTGGCGGGCCTCGGCGGCGGCCAGCGCGCAGGCGTCGACCTGCGCCCGCTCCAGGGCGTCGACGCGCAGCAGGGCGGCCCAGCCGAGGGCCGCGCGGGTGAGCGCGGCGTCGTCGGTGCCGGGCTCGCCCTCGGCGGGCAGGTGCTCGGCGGCGGGTTGGGCGGCCGGCCCCGCGGCCTGCTCGATCCGGCTGACCAGCTCGCGCAGCACGCGGCGGTCGGCCTGCAGGGCCGCCTCGTGGTCACGGCGGCGCTCGCCGAGCCAGGCCTCCACCCGGCGGTAGCGCTCGGTGTCGAAGAGCTTGCCGAGCAGCTCGGCGCGCTGGGTCGCGTCGGCCTTCAGGAAGCGCGCGAAGTCGCCCTGCGGCAGCAGTACGACCTGGCAGAACTGCTCCCTGCTCATGCCGACCAGCCGCAGGATCTCCTCACCGGTCTCCTGGTGCGAGCGACTGGCCGCCCGCCAGCCGGGCTGCCCCTGGCCCGCGTCGGCGACCCACTCGCGCAGCAGCGTCTGCGCCTTCTCGGTGGTCCAGCCGGTGCCGCGCTTCTTGGGCCTGGGCTGCTCGGGCAGCCTGGTGATCTCCAGTCGGCGGCCGCCCAGCGTCAGCTCCAGCACGACCGTGGTCAGCTGCTGCGGGTCCGCGTGGTCGCTGCGCGTCCGGTTGGCCCGGCGGGCGCCGGGCAGCTCGCCGTAGAGGGCGTAGCAGACCGCGTCGAGGACGCTGCTCTTGCCGGCGCCGGTGGCCCCGCGCAGCAGGAAGAGGCCGCCGGCGGCGAGCGCGTCGAAATCCACCTGCTGGCGGGCGGCGAACGGGCCGAAGGCGGTGACGGTGAGTCGGTGCAGCCTCATCGGGGCAGCTCCGCCCGCTGCTCCTGGTCGGTGCGGGCCCGCTCGAAGCCGGCGCGCAGCCAGTCGCGCTCCGCCGGGGCCAGCTCGACGCCGGGTCGCACGTGCCGCACGAAGCTCTCGGCCACCTCCAGCTCGGCGCGCCCGCGCACCCGTGAGGCGTAGGAGGCCGCGGCCGCCGCGGGCCGCTCGTCCGGTTCGAAGAGGAGCTGCAGGGTGTGCGGGAAGCGGTGGCGCAGCCGCTCCATCGGCTCGGCGGGCCGGGCCGGGTCGGTGAGCGTGGCCTGCACCCAGGACTGCTCGTGCTCGGCCAGCAGGGGATCGCTGAGCAACTGCTCAAGCGGGCCGCGCAGGCAGGCCAGCGGGCGCGGCACCGGGCAGTCGACCCGCTCGGCGGCCACCGAGCCGTCGGCGGCCAGGTCGATCTGCCACATGGTCTTGCGCTGCCGGGCCTCGGAGAAGGAGTAGGCGAGCGGGGAGCCGCTGTAGCGCAGGTGCGGGGCCAGGGTCTGGGCGCCGTGCAGGTGGCCGAGCGCCGCGTAGTGCACGCCCTCGAAGAGGCTCGCGGGCACGCTCGCCACGCCGCCCACCGCGATGTCGCGCTCGCTGTCGCTGGCCGCGCCGCCGGTGACGAAGGCGTGCGCCAGCACCACCGCCCTGGTGCCCGGGGCGCGGGTCGCCAGGTCGGCCCGCACCTGGTCCATCGCGGCGCCGAGCACGGCCGCGTGCCCGCCGCGTTCGAGCCCGAACCGCTCGCGGACCAGCAGCGGCTCCAGGTACGGCAGGCCGTAGACGGCCACCTCACCGTGGGCGTCGGCGAGCAGCACCGGGGTGGCGCAGGCGCCCGGGTCGGTCCGCAGGTGGATGCCGGCCCGCTCGATCAGCCCGGCGCCGACGCCCAGGCGCCGGGCAGAGTCGTGGTTGCCGCTGATGAAGACCGTCGGCACCCGCAGCGCGGCCAGCCGGTGCAGCGCCTCGTCGAAGAGCGCGACCGCCTCCAGGCCGGGCAGCGCCCGGTCGTAGACGTCCCCGGCGACCAGCACGGCGTCGACGCCCCGCGCCTCGACCACGGCCACCAGGTGGTCGAGGAAGGCGCGTTGGGCCTCGTGCAGGCTCTCCCGGTGGAAGGAGCGGCCCAGATGCCAGTCGGAGGTATGCAGCAGTCGCATGACCCCGACCCTAACGGGGCCCACCGACAGCGACAGCCACCTCACGGCCGCTCGCCCGCCCCGGCGGCCCCGCCCGCCCCGCCCGCCGCCCGGGGCCGCGGGGTCGGGGGCGGGTCAGGGGCGAGGCCGGCGGACTGGTTCACCCGTTCGGAGTGACGCAGGGTGGATTGTCAGTGGCGCTCTGTAGGTTCGACGGCGATCGATGGAATCGCGGCGAGTCGGATCGCGGTGAGTCGAACTTACGGCGAGTCGGATCGCGGTGAGTCGAACTTACGGCGAGTCGGATTGCGGCGAGCGATCGCGGAGAGGGCGTGGACCATGTCGAGGACGATGGCGATGACGGTGCGGCGGGCGGCGCGGTGTGGGCCGGCGGCCGGGTGCGGGCCGGTGCCGGGCGTGCCCGGGGTGCGGGCCGGGCTGGTCGGGCTGCCGGGGCTCGAGGCGGGCCCGGTCGGCGGGCAGCCCGGGGGCGGCGGCGGGGCGGGGCAGCCGGTGGCCGTGGCGGTCGCGGCCGATCCGGTGGACCACCGGCGGCTGCGCGGGCTGGGCCTCTTCGGCGCCGAGGGCTTCGGCCGCTACCTGCGGCGGACCGAGGCGCAGCTGCGGGCGATGGCCCGGCACGGGGTCGAGGTGCACCTGCGGGTGCTGGAGCCGGCGGACTACGCGGACTTCTGCGCGGTGCGCGGGCTGGCGCCCGGCGAGGCGGTGGCCCGGGTGGCCTATGCCGCCGATCCGGAGCTGGCCGGCGCGCCCTTCGTCTACGGCGGCGAGCGGCTGGCCGCGCTGCTGCCCGAGCTGGTCGACGACCACCTGGCCCGGGTGCGGATCTCGCTGGCCCTGGAGCGGCTGCGGCAGGCGGTCGGCGGTGCGGCGGGGCCGGCGGCGCGGGCGCTGGCGCACGCCGAACTGCTCCTCGGGGCGTTGATCGGCGGGCTGGGTGAGGGGTGCCACCTGCTCGGCCTGGCGGTGCCCGGCGGGGCGCGGGAGGCGGCGGGGGAGATGGCGGAGCCGGGTGACGTGGTGGAGGTCCGCGCGGGGTGCGGGCACCGGCGCGGGTGCGGGCCGGTGGGGCCGCGGGCGGTCGAGGCGTTCCGGGCGGTGCTGGCGGCCGGGCTGGCCGAGCACCGCGGCGGCGAGCTGCTGGCGCGCAGCGGATGCCCGCCGGCCCGGGCCCGCACGGTGCGGGGCTGGGCGCTCGGAGCCGGCGGGCTCGTCCCGTTGGACGCGAGCGGGGTGCGGGCCGCGCTGGCCCGGCCGCCGGGGCTCGCGGCGGGCCCGGTCGGCGGGCCGGTGCGGGTGCGGGCCGGTTTCGCGCTGCCGGGCGGCCGCTGGGGCGGGGGTGGGCCGGTGACCTGAGCGGATCGCCCGTGGGTCGGTGACCTGAGCGGATCGCCCGTTGACGGCGGCGCGCCGGTGTGCCCCGAGCGGGCGTGAGGGCTGTTCATCGACCTTCTGTTCGGGGAAGATCAACACGTCGGACCCCGCGCGAACCCCGATCCACGCGCCGGTCCGGCCGCCGTGTCACACCAGCCGGCCAGAGCGGCCCGACTCCGGAGGGGGACCTATGCAGCAGCGGATCGAGTACAGCGCGGAGATCGCCGATCTGCTGGGCCGCATCCGGCGCCGCCCGGCAGCCGGCTGGCCCTGGCGCCCGGGCGAGGCGGTGCCGGAGTGGCTGCCGGTGAAGCAGTCCTGGGGCTGGCTCTTCGCGCCGGACGGGCGGGTGCTGACGCTGGTCAACCCCAAGGACGGCATCGTCAGCCTGCCCGGCGGCTCACTGGAGGCCGAGGACGCCGGGGACCCGGCGGTGGCGCTGGCCCGTGAGGCGGCCGAGGAGGCGCAGGCGGTGATCGGGCCCGCCCACTACCTGGGCTACCTCTACGACCGGGTCGGCTCGGCGAACGGTGGTCACGAGTGCGCCCGGGTCCGGATGGCGGCCGCGCTGCGTGAGGTCGGCCCGAGCGCGCCCGACCCGGCGTCCGGGCGGCACTACCGGCGGCTGCTGGTGGCGCCCGGCCTGGTCGTCGAGTTGCTCGGCTGGGGCCCGCCGGGGCTGCGTCAGGCCCGGGCGGCGGTGCGGGTGGCGGTGAGCCGGCTCGGCGTGCCGGAGGCTGCCAACGAGGTGATCGAGGAGCTGCCGTTGGCGGGTTGCGAGGTCTTCCCGGGGGCTGCCTGACGGAGCGTCATGGTCGGCCGTCGGCAGCCGGCCGTAGGCAGCCGGCGCCGGGTCGGCCGCCGGGCGCATGTGTGCAAGCTGCCGCGTCGGTGTGCGCGCGGTGACCACGGTGGCCGCGGTGCGCCTGTCGTCGCGGCGCGGTGCGGGAATTCCGGTGAGTCGTCACGTCCGGTCGGCTAGGGTCGGTGGCGATCCGTCGGGTGGCGGTTCAAGGGGGAGTGCACATGCCTGGGCCGAGTGGCGGTCTCTTTCATCACGTCGAACTCTGGGTCGATGACCTGACCGTGGCCGCGGAGCAGTGGGCCCCGGTGCTGCTCGCGCTCGGCTGCGTCCCGTTCCAGCAGTGGGAGGCCGGGCGCAGTTGGCGCCTCGGCGACGGCTACCTGGTGATCGAGCAGTCGCCGGCGCTGCGCCCCGGCGGGCACGACCGGCTGCGCGCCGGGCTCAACCATCTGGCGGTGCACGGCTCGCGCGCGGCCGTGGGCGCCGCGCTGGCGGCCGGCTGGACGCTGCGGGTGGACACCGGCGAGACCGTGCACCTGGTGGACCGTCAAGGATTTGAACTCGAAGTGGTCTGCGGGTAGCGGGATTCGGCTCATCGGCACCGCTGGTTCACACGCGACCGGGTTCCAGCGTATTTCCGCTGCATTTCGAGCCGGCCCCAACCTTCTCTCCAGAAAGTCGACGCCAAACTGACATCGGCGCCAACTTCTGCTTCCGGAACGAGAATTCCAGTCAACTTCTTTGGCATGGGCACTTCCCGAGAGTCGGCGCCACTGGTACCACG
Source organism: Kitasatospora sp. NBC_01287 (assembly GCF_026340565.1). Classification (NCBI taxonomy): domain Bacteria; kingdom Bacillati; phylum Actinomycetota; class Actinomycetes; order Kitasatosporales; family Streptomycetaceae; genus Kitasatospora; species Kitasatospora sp. NBC_01287. Next base: position 1,811,675 of record NZ_JAPEPB010000001.1, on the reverse strand, counting down.
GAGTAACCCGCGTCACTCTCCCGTCCTGATGGAGGTGCAATGCGCCCCACCCGTGCTCTCTCCGGCGGCCTCATGGCCCTGCTGCTCGGCGTTGCCACCCTGTTCCTCGCCTCACCCGCCAACGCGGCGACGGTCAACTACGTCGCACTCGGCGATTCCTACTCGGCCGGCGTCGGTGCCGGAAACTACGACAGCTCCAGCGGCGACTGCAGCCGCAGCCTCAGCTCGTACCCCGAGCTGTGGAGTTCGGCGAACCACCCGAGCAGTTTCAGTTTCGTCGCCTGTTCCGGCGCCGTGACCGGGGACGTGCTGAACAGCCAGCTCTCGGCGGTGACCTCCGCCACCACGCTGATCAGCCTCACCATCGGCGGCAACGACGCGGGCTTCTCCAACACCATGGAGACCTGCGTGCTCGACGGCACCAGCTCCTGCCTGAGCGCGGTCGCCACCGCCGAGTCCTACGCCACCAACACCCTGCCCGGCCAGCTCAACCAGCTGTACGCGGCGATCAGAGCCAAGGCGCCGCAGGCCCAGGTCGTGGTGCTGGGTTACCCGCACCTCTACGAGGTCCCCGGTGACTGCTGGTTCGGCATCAGCGACACGTCGCGCAACGCGATCAACGGCGCTGCCGACAGCCTGGACACGGTGATCGCCAAGGCGGCGGCCAACGCCGGCTTCACCTTCGCCGATGTCCGCAGCGCCTTCAGCGGGCACGAGATCTGCAGCGACGACCAGTGGCTGCACAGCACCACCCTGCCCATCGACGAGAGCTACCACCCCACCGCCGACGGTCAGTCGCTCGGCTACCTGCCGGTCTTCCGCAACGCTGCCTGACCGGCCGACGCTGCCTGACCGGCTCCTGGGCCGGTGGGCCAACGCTGCCTGACCGGCGGCAGCACGCCGCCCGAGCGGGCGGCGGGAACCACTCGCAAAGGGCGGTGGCCGCCCGGGTGCTCACACACCCGGGCGGCCACCGCCGCGCTTGCCGGAGCCGATCAGCACAGGAGCCTGTCGGCCCAGGAGCTGGTCAGCACACGAGCCGATCAGTCGGAGCTGGTCAGCAGGGGCCGTCGTCGGCCCAGACGCCGTACTGGCCGCTCGCGGTCGGGATCTCGTTCAGCGTCCACCACTTGGCGTGGTAGTCGTGGCCGTTGTAGGAGACCTTGGCGCCGGCGGTGTAGGTGGCGCTCGCGCTCCAGGCCGGCAGGGTGCAGGTGCCCGTGGTGGCCGGCGGGCTGCTCACCGGCGGGCTGCTCACCGGCGGCGCGGTGGTCGGCGGCGTGGTGGGCGGGGTCGCGCCGGCGAACTGCACGGTGTACTTGGTGAAGTCCCAGGGGTTCTGCGTCACGCCGGAGCAGGCGCCGGACAGCCCGGGGTCGACCACCGGGGTGCACTGCCGGTCCCGGTTGACCGACCAGAAGGTGTAGCGGGCCAGCCCGTTGGTGGTCGCGAAGTTCAGCACGCTCTGGAAGTCGGCCTGGCTGAAGTACTCGGCCGCGTCCGTGCGCCCGTTCATCATCGAGACGCCCTCGTGCGCGTAGGCGGTCGCCGCGCTCCAGCCGAAGGTGGTCTGCAGGATGTTGTTGAACGAGGTCAGCGCCGCGATCTGGGCGGCGGCGCCGTTGAACCCGCCGTCGAACGGCATGATCGAGTAGTTGTTCGGGGTGAAGCCCTGCGACTTGGCCTCGTTCAGCATCTGGGTGCCGAACCAGCCGGTGCCGGCGGTGGTGCCGGCGGTGGTGATCGAGATGTAGAGCCCGGGGTTGTTCGCCTGCAGGATCTTCGCGGCGCCGATCTCGTTGTGGATCGCCGCGGTGTTCTCGTACTCCGGCTCCTCCAGGTCGAAGTCGATCGCGTGCAGCCCGTACTTGTTGATCACCAGCTGCTCGGCGGCGGCGGTGGCCTCCGGGGTGCCGCAGTCCTGGCCGAGCTTGTTGCCGCCGTAGCCGCCGAAGGAGACCGAGACGTCGCCGCCCTTGGCCCGGATCTCCTGGATCACGGCCGGGATCGTGGTGTCGGTGGTGATCGAGGAGGTGCCGCCCCAGGCCGGGGTGCAGCCGCCCGAGTCGAGGATGAAGGCCAGCTGGAAGGCCTTCTGCCCGGTGGCGTCCATCACCGCGCCGGCGTCCGGCGCGCTGTTGTCCTCGGGCATCAGGTACGGCGCGGAGGCGTACCAGTTGCTGGTCAGGGCGCCGCCGGTCGCCGTGGTGGCCGACGCCTGCGCGGAGCCGCCGCCGGCCAGCGCGGCAAGGGCCCCGGCCAGCAGGCCGAGGGCGGCCAGCCCGGTGGTCACGGTGGTGCCGCGGCGCCGCGAGTGCCGACCGTGTGGGGCGGTCGGTGTGGCGGGGGCGGGAGGTAGCTGCTGGGCGCGTTCCATCGGAACCTCTCCGGAAAATGACAGTGGGGGACCGTCCCGCGCACAGGTGGGGGAGCGCGGGGCAGGGTGTCGCACGGACCTGCCAATAAAGTGGACTAGACCAACTGGGAGGTCAAGGGTCGGCGTCCGGCTTAAGGTTCGCTTCAGGTTGCCGAACCGCGCCCCAATGCCGGGGCCGGCGACTCGGCCGGCCTCGCTGCCGGCCCCTCGGTCGATCCCGCTGTCGGCCTGCTGCCGGCCCGCCGTCGACCTGCTGTCGGCCCGCTGTCGGTGCGTCAGCCCTGGTAGAGGGCCTCGATGTCGGCCGCGTACCACCGCGCGATCGCCTGGCGGCGCAGCTTGAGCGAGGGGGTCAGCAGTCCCTGCTCGACCGTGAAGGCGCCGGGCAGCAGCCGGAACGCGCGGATCGACTCGGCCCGCGAGACGGCGGTGTTGGCGGCCGCGACCGCGCGCTGGATCTCGGTGTGCAGCTCCTCGTCGGCCAGCGCCGTCAACTCGTCGGCCGGGGCCCGCCGGTGGGACTGGTGCCAGTGCTCCAGAGCCCGGGGGTCCAGGGTGATCAGCGCGGCCACGTACGGCCGGTTGTCGCCCACCACCACGCAGTGGGCCACCAGGGGATGTGCCTGGACCCGCTCCTCCAGCGCCGAGGGCGCCAGGTTCTTGCCGCTGCTGGTGACGATCACCTCCTTCTTGCGCCCGGTGATGGTCAGGTACCCGTCCTCGTCCAGTGCGCCCAGGTCGCCGGTGGCGAGCCAGCCGTCCCGCAGCGACTCGGCGGTGCAGCGCGGGTGGTTGAGGTAGCCGCCGAAGACGCCGCCGCCGCGCACCCAGACCTCGCCGTCGTCCCCGATCGCCACCTCGGCGCCGGGGATCGGCTTGCCGACCGTGCCGAACTTGGGGCAGTCGGGCGGGTTGGCGGTGATCGCCGCGGTGGTCTCGGTCAGCCCGTAGCCCTCGTACACGGTCATCCCGGCGCCGGCGAAGAAGAGGCCGAGCTCGCGGCGGAGCGAGGAGCCGCCGCACATCACGCTGCGCACCCGGCCGCCCAGTGCGGCCCGGATCCGCTGGTAGACCAGCCGGTCGTAGGCCAGGTGACGCATCCGCAGCCCCGGTCCGGGGCCCGCCCCGTGGCCCAGCCCCCGCCGCTCGATGGCCCGGGCCCAGCGCAGCGCGGTCTCCTCGGCCTGGTCGAAGAGCTCCCCGCGCCCCTCGCTCTCGGCCTTGCGGCGCGCCGAGTCGTAGAGCTTCTCGAAGACATAGGGCACGGTGTGCAGGAAGGTGGGCCGGAACGAGGCCAGGGCGGGCAGCAGCGTCTCGGTGCCGAGTTCGGCCTGGTGTCCGAGCCGGATCCCGCCGCGCACCGCGGCCACCTGCACCATCCGGGCGTAGACGTGGGCCAGCGGCAGGAAGAGCAGGGTCGCCGCCTGCTCGTCCGCCCGGTCGCGGAAGACGTCCGCCCAGCCCGCCAGCACGTTGTCCGCCTCGGCGGTGAAGTTGCCGTGGGTGAGCAGGCAGCCCTTGGGGCGTCCGGTGGTGCCTGAGGTGTAGATCACGGTGGCGATGGACTCGGCGGTCACCGCCGCACGCTGACGGTGCACCAGGCCCGTGGGGACCTCGGCGCCCTCGGTGGTCAGCGTGCGCACGCAGCCCTGGTCGAGCTGCCAGATGCCGGTCAGCCGGGGCAGCGCGTCGCAGACCGCGCCGACGGTCATCGCGTGGTCCTCGTTCTCCACCACGCAGGCCACCGCGTCGGTCTCGGCCAGGATCCAGCGCACCTGCTCGGGCGCGGAAGTGGGGTAGACCGGCACCGGGATGGCGCCGATCGACCAGAGCGCGTAGTCGAAGAGCGTCCACTCGTAGCGGGTCCTGCACATCAGCGCGACCCGGTCGCCGAACCGCACGCCGCGGGCCAGCAGGCCCTTGGCCAGACCCAGGACCTGGTCCCGGAAGCCGGCCGCGGTGACCGGCACCCACCGCCCGGAGCCCGCGCGGCGGGAGAACTGGACCAGTTCCGGGGTGAGTTCGGCCGCCTGGTAGACCGAGTCGGCGAGCCCGCCGGGCGCGGGTGGCGCCAGTGGCGGAGTGCTCAGCTCGCGCAGCATCCTCCGGCCTCTCCGGCCCCGCCGCCGACCACGTTCCGTGGTCGATTCGGACGCCTGAGGTGACCTCCCGGGGCTCGGTAGCGACGGTAGCGGATCGTCGCGGCGCTGCCCAGAGCCGAGCGGAACCACGCACGGTCCGCAGCTGGAAAGGCACTGCCAGGAGCCGTACGTGCCAGGCATCAGGAGCCGTGCGTGCCAAGCGCGTCAGGTCCGGTTCGTGCCAGGCGTCAGGTCCCGTTCGTGTCCCGTTCGTGCCACGCGTCATGCGCCTGCCAATCCTGGCCAATGCTGGATCATGCGCCTGCCAACAACGGATCAGGCACCCGGGAACAACAGATCAGGATCGATCGCCGAGACCCGTCGAACCAGTCAGCATTGGGTAGTAAGCTCGCGCAGACTCCCACCCGGGCACACCCTCCCGAGGACTCCATGCGTCTGCGCAGCAGCTCGATCCGCGCGAAGATCATCGCGCTGCTCCTCGTGCCCATCGTGGCGCTGGTGGGCCTGTGGGCCTATGCCACCCTCGTCACCACCAGCGACTTCTGGAACCAGCTGAACGTGGCCTCGACCTACAAGGCCTTCGGCGCCCCGGTCGACCAGGTGGCCCGCGACCTGCAGGACGAGCGCCGGGCCGCCGTGGTGCTGCTGGCCCGCCCGCAGGCCTCGGACGTGCAGACCGACTACCTCAACGCGCAGAAGACCACCGACCAGGACCTCGCGCTGCTGCGGCAGAAGGCCGGCGGTTCGGACGCGGGCAAGCTCTCCAGCGCCGAGCGGGCCAGGCTGCAGGACGTGCTGAGTGCCGCGGGTCAGCTGACCCTGCTGCGCGGCCAGGTCGGGCAGCAGTCGATCAGCTGGGGCTTCGCGATCACCCAGTACAGCGGGCTGATCCTGCCGGCCTTCGGCTTCCGGTCCGCCTTCGTCAGCCAGCAGAGCGGGCAGTTGCCGCGGCAGGGCACCATCCTGATCGAGCTCACCCGGGCCCGGGAGTACCTCTCGCAGCAGGACGCCGCGATGGAGGGGATGCTGGCCAGCGCCGTCCCGACCCTGCAGCAGGAGCAGGCGGTGCTCGACCCGATGCACGATCAGCAGGCGCTCTTCGAGGTCTACATCGGCGAGCTGGACCAGCCCGACCAGAGCGACTACCTGGCGCTGCAGGGCAGCGACGACTGGAGGGCGCTGGACCTGGCGGACCGGGAGTTCGAGAGCGCCAGCGAGCCGGCCGACGCCGTGCAGAGCGTCAGCGAGGCGACCTGGCGGCAGACCGCCGACCGGATGCTCGGCGACCTCAGCCAGGAGAACAGCAAGCTGGCCGACACCCTCGGCGCCAGGGCCACCTCCTACGCCATGGGCCTGCTCTGGCGCGGCCTGGTCGCCGGTGTGATCGGGCTGCTGGCGATCGTGCTCTCGGTGGTGATCTCGCTGCGGATCGGGCGGGGGCTGGTGCGCGAGCTGATCGGGCTGCGCAACGCCGCGCACGACCTGGCCGGGGCCCGGCTTCCCTCGGTGATGCGGCGGCTGCGCGACGGCCAGCCGGTGGACATCGCGGCGGAGGCCCCCGAGCTGCAGTTCGGCGACGCGGAGATCGGCCAGGTCGGCCGGGCCTTCAACCAGGTGCAGCGCGCCGCGGTGCGGGCCGCCGTCGAGCAGGCCGAACTGCGGCGCGGCGTCTCGGCGGTCTTCGTCAACCTGGCCCGGCGCAGCCAGGTGCTGCTGCACCGTCAGCTGACCCTGCTGGACACCATGGAGCGGCGCACCGAGGACCCGGCGGAGCTGGAGGACCTCTTCAAGCTCGACCACCTGACCACCCGCATGCGCCGGCACGCCGAGGGCCTGATCATCCTCTCCGGCGGCTCGCCCGGCCGCGCCTGGCGCAAGCCGGTGCGGATGGTCGACGTGGTGCGCGCGGCGGTCGGCGAGGTGGAGGACTACGCGCGGGTCATCGTCCGCCCGTTCCCCGGCACCGGGCTGCTCGGCAGCGCGGTCGCCGACGTGACCCACCTGATCGCCGAACTGGTCGAGAACGCCGCGGTGTTCTCGCCGCCGCAGACCCAGGTGACGGTGCAGGGCGAGGTGGTCGCGCACGGCTTCGCGCTGGAGATAGACGACCGCGGGCTCGGGTTGAGCGAGCCGGCCCTGGCGGAGATCAACCAGCGGCTGGAGGTCGAGCAGGCCTTCGACCTGACCGACACCGACCGGCTCGGCCTCTTCGTGGTCAGCCGGCTGGCGCGCCGGCACGGGGTCCGGGTGAGCCTGCGGGCCTCGCCCTACGGCGGGACCACGGCCGTGGTGCTGATACCCCGGGAACTGCTCGCGGAGGTGCCGGGCGGCGTCGCGGTGCCGCCCGGGGCGGTGCCGGTGCCCGGTGGCGGTGTCGGTGCCGGTGCCGCAGGGCCAGCCGCGATGCCACGCCAGCGGGACCTGGTCGCCGTGACCGGCGGGGCCGCGACGGGCAGCACGGCGGGGCGGGCGGGCGCCGCGCGGACCCGGGGTGCGCACCAGCGGCCGGTCACCGGGCCGCAGCCTGCCGGGGCCGAGCCCGCGCGTACACCCGGCGGCCTGCCCAGGCGCCGGGCGACCGGCGGGCCGGTGCTGGTCCCCGCGCCGGGCGGTACGGGGCGGCACCGGCGGCAGGGCCTGGACGTCGCGGATGCTGACGGTCACTCAGTTGACGTGCCTGGAAGCCCTGATGTCTCCGCTGCATCCGATGCCCCCGATGCCCTTGGTGCTCCGCCGGCCGCCGGTGGACTGCTCCCGCGCCGGGTCCGACAGGCCAACCTGGCACCGCAGTTGAAGGAGGCCGCTGCGCGCGCGGCCGACCGCTCGGCGGAGCCGCAGTCCGTGCGCGAGCGGTCGCCGGAGGAGGCGCGGGCCACCTTCAGCTCGTTCCAGCGCGGTTTCAGCCGCGGGCGGGCCGCGCCGTCGCCCACCGGGGTGCCACCTGACCCGGGCATCGCGGCCGGCGCACCGTTGCCCGGCACGGAGCCGCCCCTGCGGCCACTTCCGCCCGCCGGGCCGCTGTCGCCCGCCGGCGGGCGGCGCCCGCTGCCGGACGTCCGCCGCGCACTGGCGGCGTCCCCCGTACCCCCGGCACTGCCGGCCGCTCCACGCCCAGCACCACCCGCATCAGCGGAAGGACCTGATCGATGACCGCAATGACCCAGCCGTCCGGCGACCTCAACTGGCTTCTGGACGACTTGGTGGGACGGGTGGCCTCGCTGCGGCACGCGGTCATCCTCTCCAGCGACGGCCTGGCCACCGGCGCCTCGCAGGGGCTGGGCCGGGAGGACGCCGAGCACCTGGCCGCCGTCGCCGCCGGGTTCCACAGCCTGGCCAAGGGTGCCGGGCGGCACTTCGACGTCGGCGGGGTGCGGCAGACCATGGTGGAGCTGGATGAGGCCTTCCTCTTCATCACCGCGGCCGGGGACGGCAGTTGCCTGGCCGTGCTGAGCGACGCCGACTCCGACATCGGCCAGGTCGCCTACGAGATGGCGCTACTGGTCAAGCGGGTCGGGGAGCACTTGGCCGCCGAGCCCCGGCATCCGGCCGGATGACCGGGCAGTTGCCGGAGCGGGAGCCGGGCAGACCCGCCGCCGACCGGGTCGGTCCTGATCACGTTGGTGCCGGCCGCGATGGTGCTGCCGGCGGCGCTGTGGACGGCGTGCTCGGCGGCGCCGTCGACGGTGTCGAACTCGCGGACCAGGTGCAGTGGTTCGACGATGAGGCCGGTCCGATGGTGCGGCTCTTCGCGTTGACCAGAGGGCGCACCAGACCGGTGGGGGACGGGTTCTTCGACCTGATCTCGATGGTCTCGCTCGCCGACCCGGCCGACCGCTTCGGCACCGCCGGCCCGTTCGGTGGTGTGGCGGTGGTTCCGGAACCGGTGCTGGACCCCGAACACCTCGCGATCCTCGGTCTGTGCCGCCGGGGATCGCTCTCGGTGGCCGAGCTCGGCTCGTACACCGACCTGCCGGTCAGTGTGGTCCGGGTGCTGCTGGGTGACCTGCACGACGCCGGGCTGATCGATGTCACCCGGCCCGTCCCGCTCGCCGAACTGCCGGACGAGCGCCTGCTCCGTGAAGTGATCAATGGCCTCCGAGCACTCTAAAGCGTCTGACGTATCGTCAGGCAATGTTCCCTGGCGCACCGCTGACGGTGCGCCGACGATCGCTCTGAAGATCCTGGTGGCCGGCGGCTTCGGGGTCGGTAAGACCACCTTGGTCGGTGCGGTGAGCGAGATCCGCCCGCTGCGCACCGAGGAGCGGTTGAGTGAGCTGGGCCGACCGGTGGACGACACGAGCGCGGTGGCCGGGAAGCACACCACCACGGTGGCGATGGACTTCGGGCGGATCGACCTGCGCCCCGGGCTCGCCCTCTACCTCTTCGGCACCCCCGGCCAGGACCGGTTCTGGTTCGTCTGGGACGAGTTGGCGCGCGGCGCGCTCGGTGCGGTGGTGCTGGCCGACACCCGCCGCCTGGCCGACTGCTTCCCCTCGGTCGACTTCTTCGAGCAGCGCGGCATTCCGTTCGTGATCGCGGTGAACTGCTTCGAGGGCACCCCGGTCTTCGCAGCCGAGGACGTCCGGGCGGCGCTCGACCTCGACCCGGCCGTACCGGTGCTGCTCTGCGACGCCCGGCGGCGCGCGGACGGCAAGGAGGTGCTGATCGAGCTGGTGCGGCACGCGGCGGACCGCCGCTGACCGCGCTCCGCGGGTGCCCGCGTCTCAGTGCGGTGGTCCGGATATCGGAACGGAGCTTGCCCTGGAGGCAGTCGGCATGGAAGCCTCTGATCGAGCACGCCGCGACGCGACGGACGCGTCCGGCAGGATCACCCGGGGGAGGGCGGCACCATGACAGCGCAGCGTTCGCAGAGCGCGCGACGGCCGGTGCGACGCCGCGCCCAGGGGATCTGCTTCAATGGGGACATGGACACCACCGTGGACAGCAGCCGAGGCCGTCAGGACCTCGAGCCGTTCTGGCCGTCCCGGCAGCCGCACCTTTTCGACCAGACCTGTCCGGGCTCGCCTCGCGCGTCCCGGCTCGTCCGCCGCTGATCCCAGGTCATCCGACCCCGGTTCGGCCGCGCACCGCGAAGCCCGGTCCGACGCGCAGACGACGTCCACCCAACGTTCTGTGCGAAAGAGCTGCCTCATGTCTTCCTCCTCGGCCACCCTGACCGCCCCCGCCGCCACTCCCCACCTGCGCGCCGTCCGCTCGGTCTCCGCCGCGCCGGCCGCCGCCGACCGCTGGCACCAGGCGCCCGCCGCCCCGGCTCCGCTGCCGCCAGCCCTGCTGCCGCCGACCCTGCTGCCCCTCGGCCATGCCCAGCTGACCGGGCAGCCCGCCATCGCGACCGAGCTGCTCGGCGCGTTCCCCGAGGGCGCCGCCGTCGTCGCCGCGCTGCCCCAGTCCGCCCTGCCGCAGGGTCTACTTGCCCAGTACGGTGCCCAGTTGGGCGCCGCGGGCGCGGCGGCCCAGTCGCTGGTCGGCTACCTGGTGCTGGTGCCGGCCGACTCGGCCGCCGTCGCCGCGGCGCCCGTCCAGGCGCTGCCGGTGCCGGTCGCACCGGTACACGTCACGGCGAGCGCGCCGAACTCCGTGTCGGAGCGGGCGACGGCCCGTGCCGGCCAGCGCGGCATCAGCGTCGACCTGGACCGGCGCAGCGCCTACGTCGACGGCAAGCTGCTCGATCTCACCTACCTGGAGTTCGAGTTGCTCGCCCACCTGACCCAGTACCCGCAGCGGGTGCACACCCGGGACCACCTGGTCTCCGCCGTCTGGGGCTACGGCCACGTCGGCGACGGCCGGACAGTGGACGTCCATGTCGCCCGCCTGCGCCGCAAGTTGGGCGTCGGCCACCGCGACAGCATCGTCACCGTGCGGCGGGTCGGCTACAAGTACGCCCCGATCAGCCGGGGCTGAGTCCGCGTCAGATCAGCGAGCCCGGCCCGGATCCGACGGGGCCGGGCTCGCGTCGTTGTTCGGCCCGGCTGCCTCCGCAGCCGCAGCCGCAACCGTGGCGGGGCTATGGGCGTTGGTCCGGCGGCAGCAGCAGGACGCGCAGGGCGGCCGCGCAGCCGTGGGCCTCGCGCAGCACCTCGGGCAGCCGCTCGGCGGTGAGCCGCTCGGGGGTGGAGCGGACGGCGAGGGCGAACCTGGCCTGCCCCGCGAGGTCCAGCACCGGCAGCGCCACGGTGCGCACCCCCTCGGCCGACTCGCCGTCGTTGAGCGCGTGCCCGGCGGCCCGCACTCGCGCCAACTCGGCCGCCAGCAGCGCCGGATCGACGATGGTCCGAGCGGTGAAGGCGCGCAGCGGGTGGTCCGCCGACAGCTCGGGCGCCGACTCGGCCGGGTTCGGCCAGGCCAGCAGCACCTTGCCGAGCGCCGTGGAGTGCAGCGGCCGGCGCAGTCCCAGCCCGGTCTCGGGACGGACCGAGTCGCCCACCAGGATCAGTGCGTGCTCCCCGCTGCGGATCGCCAGGTCGGCAGTGGCGCCGGTCCGCCGGGCCAGCACCTCCAGTTCGGGCCCGGCAAGGTGCAGGCCCCGCTGGTGGAAGCTCAGTTGGCCGAGCTCGGCGACCGCCGGGCCGAGCCGGTAGCGGGCGGTGAGCTGGTCCTGCTCCAGGAAGCCCATGCTGACCAGGGTGCGGGCCAGCCGGTGCGCGGTCGAGACGCTCAGCCGGGCACGGCGGGCCAGGTCGGAGGCGCTCAGCTCCGGGCCGTTGTCGTGGAAGCAGTGCAGCAGCACCAGGGCGCGCTGCACGGCCTGCGCCCCACCGGGCGGTGTGCGTCCGGCGGCCACCCGCTTGGTTCCGGCGGCGTCAGCGGCATCAGCGGCACGGGTGGCGTCGGCGGCATCAGCGGCCTCGGTGGCGTCAGCGGGGTCGGTTGCGGCGGGGATGGCCTCGGCCATGGGTGTGGGGAGTCCTCTGCGGGTCTGGATGCGCGGTCGGGTGTGAGTGGTTGCTTCCCAGGATATGGCAGTGCTCGCTGCCGCAGTGTGGCAGTGATGTTGCGGGACCGTGGCATTGATGAACAATCAATCCCATCATGTGGCAAAGCTTGCCTCGGCTCGGTCGGCCATGGAACGCTCGGCGCAGCCCGAGGCCCACACCTCACCCGTGGTGCTCCGCCCGTCCGGTGCCCGCACCCCAGGGGGAGGCCTCCTCGCGCACCTCCCTCGCGACCACCTCGCCGCCACTTCCTGAGAAGGTCCTGCCGCCATGCCCAGCTCCGCGCCCGTCCAGGCCCCCGACACGCTCTGGTTCACCCGCTGCCCCGTCCCCACCGCCACCGGCATCGCCGCCGACCAGGGCCGCCTGGCCGCCGAGTTCGCGGCCGACGGGATCTCCGTGCGCTCCCTGCAGGACGCCCCGGCCGAGCTCGCCGCCGACCACCACTACACCCACGCGCTGCCCGGCCTCTTCCGCGAGGGCGGCAACGTGCCTGCGCTCTGGGCCCGGTCGCGCGGGGAGCGCACCCGGTTGATCGGCCTGACCTGGATCGAGGAGCGCCAGGTGGTGCTGGTCCGGGCGGGCAGCGGCCTGCGCGGTCCGGCCTCGCTGCGCGGACTGCGACTGGCGATCCCGCGGCACCCGATCGGCATCGACTTCTGGCGGGCGATGGCGCTGGCCGGCTTCACCGGCGCGCTCGGCCTGGCCGGACTCTCGCTCGCGGACGCGGAGCTGACCGAGGTCCCGGCCCGGCCCGGCGAGGGCCAGTGGACCGCCGAGCTGACCGCGCTGCGCGAGGGCCGGGTGGACGCCGTCTACGTGAAGGGCGCACTGGCCGTGGAGGCCGCGCGGCGCTTCGGCGCCGAGGTCGCCGTGGAACTGGACGAGGCGCCGGACCGGCGCGCCCGGGTCAACAACGGGACCCCTCGTCCGGTGACGGTCCATCAGGACCTGTTGGACAGCCGCCCCGACCTGGTGGTGCGGTTCCTCGCGGTGCTGCTCGATGCCGCCGACTGGGCGGCCGGACACCCGGTGGAGGTGGCCCGGATCCTCAGCGCCGAGACCGGCGCCGGTGCCGAGGGCGTGCACGGCGCCTACGCCGCCGACGGCCACCGCACCCTGCACCTCTCGCTCGCCCGCGAACGCCTCGACCTGCTCGCCCAGCAGGAGCGGCTGTTGCACCGCCACGGCTTCCTGCCCGAGCCGGTGGACCTGGCCGCCTGGGCCGACCCCGAACCGCTGCGTGCCGCCGAGGCGTTGCGCGCCGGTCGCCGCTGACCCCCGGTGCTGCTGACCCCGACCACCGGCCGCCGTTGACCGCCGGGCCGCCGCCGACGGCCGCCCGCCGCTGACCGCCCGCGCCCGTCGCTGACCACCGGCGCCCGTCGCTGACCGCCCGCGCCCGCCCCGCGCCGAACCCTGACCCGGAGCCCCACGTGAACCTCTCCCGCCCCCTGCTCGCCGCAGCCGCCGCGCTGCTCACCCTCTCCCTCGCCGCTTGCGGCTCCTCCAAGGCCACCGCCCCGGGCGGCGCCACCGCCGAGGTGACCGTGCGGATCCCCGATCCCGGCAACTCCGGGGTGCTCGCCCTCGGCAAGAAGGACGGCTCGCTGGACCGGGCGCTGGCCGCGGTGCACGCCAAGGTCGCCTGGACCGGTAGCGCCGGCCCGTTCGCGCCCGCCGCCCAGGAGCTCAACGCCGGCCAACTCGACTTCGCCCTCGGCTCGATCACCTCCGCGGTGACGGCGCTGGCCACCAAGCCCAGCTTCAAGCTCTTCGCAGCCACCGACCCCGACCCGGTCGGCGAGGGCATCCTGGTCAAGGACGGCTCGCCGATCACCTCGATCCAGGACCTGGTCGGCAAGAAGGTCGCGGTCAACCAGGGCGGCACCGGCGAGTACCTGCTGCTCCAGGCGCTGGCCAAGAACGGCATCGCCGCCGACCAGGTGCAGCGGGTCTACCTGCGCCCCGACCAGTCCGCCCCGGTCTTCAGCTCCGGCCAGGTGGACGCCTGGGCGACCTGGAGCAGCTACGCGGTGGCCGCGCTGGCCGACTCCGGCGCGCACTTCCTGGCCACCGGCCCCGCGCTGGGGTCGGACAACTACAGCGTCTGGGCGGTGCGCACCGTCTTCGCCGACCAGCACCCCGACATCACCAAGGCGCTCTACCAGTACCTGCACGACGGCGACGTGCGAGCCAAGGCGGACCCGGCCGCCTTCCTGAACGTCTTCACCGATGCCGGACCGCTGGCGGTGAACGGTAGGAGCAAGCAGATCAGCGTCGATTTCGGCCGCCAGAACGGCGTGCTCTCGCCGATCGACGACACGGTGGCCGCGCGGTTCGACAAGGTGGCCGCCTTCTACGCCGCCCAGAAGATCACCAAGAGCCAGGTGGACGTCCGCCCCGATCTGCTGGACATCACCAAGCTGCCCGGCGGTAGCCGATGACCGCGGCCCTGGACGCCCCTGCTGCCCGGGCAGCAGGGCTGGTCACCCCCCGGGTGCACCTCGCCCGGCCCCGGGCCAGGGCGCTGTCGCTCTCGCTGCGCGCGCTGGGCCCGCTGGCCCTGCTGGGCGCCTGGAGTGCCGCCTCCGCCACCGGCGTGCTCACCCCGGACGTGCTCGCCTCGCCGGTCGGCGTGGTGCGGGCGGTCGGGGAGCTGTGGGGCAACGGGCAACTCGGTGACGCGCTCACCGTCTCGCTCACCCGCTCCGGGCTCGGTCTGCTCCTCGGGGTGGCGGCCGGGCTGCTGCTCGGCGTGGTCACCGGACTCTTCCGGCTGGGCGAGGAGTTGCTGGACTCACCGATGCAGGTGCTGCGCACGGTGCCCTTCCTGGCGCTGGTCCCGCTCTTCATGGTCTGGTTCGGGATCAACGAGACCGCCAAGGTGGTGCTCATCGCGGTCGCCACCACGTTCCCGATGTACGTCAACACCGCGCAGGGCGTGCGGGGCGTGGACCGCAAGCTGGTCGAGGCGGCCCGCACCTTCGGCCTGGGGCGCTTCGCCCTGATCCGCGAGGTGGTGCTGCCCACCGCGCTGCCCGCGCTGCTGGCCGGGCTGCGGCTGTCGATGACGCTCAGCGTGATCGCGCTGATCGCCGCCGAGGAGATCAACTCCACGGCCGGGATCGGCTATCTGATGACCCAGGCGCAGAACTACGCGCGCACCGACATCCTGGCCGTCTGCATCCTGATCTACGGCCTGCTGGGCCTGCTGGCGGACCTGCTGGTGCGGCTGCTGGAACGGGTGCTGATGCCCTGGCGCACGGCGGGGACGGGGGCGGCCCGATGAGGACCCGTGCTGAGCCTGCTGTGTCTGCTGTGTCTGCTGAGCCTGAGGTGCCTGACGTGCTTGTTGCGCCTGACGTGCTTGTCGCGGCTGACACGCCTGACGTGCCTGCGGTGCCGGCCGTTCAGCTGCGCGGCCTGCGCCGCTCCTTCGGTGGCCGGGCGGTGCTGGACGGGATCGATCTGGACCTGGCGCGTGGGGAGTTCCTCGCGCTGCTGGGGGCCAGCGGCACCGGCAAGACCACCCTGCTGCGGATCCTCGGCGCGCTCGACCGGCCGGATTCGGGCACCGTGCTGGTGCCCGAGGCACGTACCGTGGTCTTCCAGGAGCCGCGCCTGGTGCCCGCCAAGCGCGTGCTGGCCAACGTCACCCTCGGGCTGCCACGCGGCGCCGAGCGTGAGCTGATCGGTCGTCAGGCCCTGGCCGAGGTCGGCCTGGCGGACCACGCCGAGGCCTGGCCGGCCACCCTGTCGGGCGGTGAGGCGCAGCGCGCGGCGCTGGCCCGGGCGCTGGTCCGGCGGCCCGAACTGCTGCTGCTCGACGAGCCGTTCGCCGCGCTGGACGCGCTCACCCGGCTGCGCATGCAGGACCTGGTGGGCGAGCTGTGCCGCAAGCACCGGCCCGCCGTGCTGCTGGTCACCCACGACGTGGACGAGGCGGTCCGGCTCGCCGACCGGGTGGCGGTGCTGCGCGAAGGGCGGCTGGTCCGCGACGAGCGGGTCAAGGTGGCCCACCCCCGCGACCCGGCAGACCCCGAATTCGCCCGACTGCGACGCCAGTTGCTCGCCGACCTCGGTGTACGCCCGGCCGCACCCGAGCCCGATCCCCGTCCCGACCCCACCTCTCCCCACCCCGCACTCCCCACCGGAGCACACTGAATGACCATCACCCTGGGCGTCCACCGGAGCAACCCCTCGCTCTCCTACCTCTCTCGACTCGACTACCTGGACGAGGAGTTGGCCAAGGCCGGAGAGGAGGGGCGGTTCCACCACTACACCGACGGCACCCGCACCGGAGCGCTGCTCGCCGACGGCACCATCGACCTGGGCGGCACCGGCTCGACCCCGCCGATCACCGCCCAGGCGGCCGGCCACGACCTGGTCTACGCGGCCGTCTCGGCGCCGCGCCCCGACCACGGCGCCCTGCTGGTGCGCGCCGACGGCCCGGTTCGCACGGTCGCCGACCTCCAGGGCACCGCCGTGGTGCTCGGGATCGGCTCCTGGCAGACCCATCTGCTCGCCAAGGCCCTGCACGGGGCGGGCCTGTCCTACCGCGACTCGGTGACGCCGCTGCGCCCCGAGGGAACCGAGGCCGAGCGGCTGCGCGAGGGGGCGATCGGCGGCTGGATCGCCCAGGGCGCCGAGCTCGTCGAGGCGCTGCGCGGCGGGGAGGTCCGGGTGCTGATCGGCACCGGCGAGGTGATCAGTGACCGCTCCGTCTTCTTCGCCCGCCGGACCTTCGCCGTCGAGCGGCCCGAGGTGGTGGCCGCCGTCGCGACCGCGCTGCGGCGGGCCGACCGCTGGGTGGCCGAGCACCTGGACGAGGCCGCGGCGCTCGCGGCGGCCGACCAGGGCGGCACGCTCGCCGACCACCGCGAGGCGCTGGCCCGGCTGCCGTGGCAACTGGAGCCGGTGACCGACGCGTTCATCGCGGAGCAGCAGGAGGCCGCCGACATCTTCGCCGAGGTCGGCTTCATCGAGAAGCCGGTGCGGGTGGCCGACGCCCAGCTGCCCGAGCTCGCGGCACCGGTCGCCGCCGCCCTGGAAGGGAACTGAACCGATGGCCACCGAAGTCCTCTGGTACCTGATCCCGCGCGAGGGCCACTACCCCTGGGAGCCGGCCGGCCGCCGGCCGGTCGACCTGGGCTACCTCCAGCAACTGGCCGCCACCATCGAGCGCCTGGGCTACAGCGGCGCGCTCCTCGCCACCGACCTCTACGACGTATGGACGCTGGGCAGCGCGGTCGCCGCCGCCACCGGCCCCGGCTTCCAGCCACTGCTGGCCGTGCACCCCGGTCTGGTCTCGCCGACCCTGCTGGCCAAGATGGCGCTCAGCTTCGAGCACCTGCACGGCCCCCGGTTGCGCTTCAACGTGGTCAACGGCTCCACCGGCCAACTGCGCGAGTACGGCCTGGATGTGGAGCACGACGACCGCTACCGGCTGAGCGCCGAGTACTGGAGCCTGGTCAAGCGCCTGACGGCCGGTGAGGTGTTCGATCACGAGGGCGAGTTCTACCGGCTCAAGAACGCCGGCGCGAGCCTGCGGGAGCTGACCCCGAAGCGGGCGGGCCACATCCCGCTCTGGTTCGGCGGCTCCTCGGCCGCCGGGATCGAGATGGCCGCCGAGCACGTCGACGTCTACCTCACCTGGGGCGAACCGCCGCACCTGCTCAAGGAGAAGCTGGCCCGGGTCCGCGAGCGGGCGGCCGCGCACGGCCGCACCCTGCGGATCGGCCTGCGCCTGCACCTGATCGTGCGGGACACCGAGGAGCAGGCCTGGGCGGCCGCCGACCGGCTGCTCGACGTCACCAGCCAGGCCACCTACGCGCGGCAGCTCGACGGGCGCTCGGGTGAGGACGGCGTCGGCTGGCAGCGACAGTTCCGCCAGCACGGCGGCCAGGTGCCGGCCCGGGCCCGGGAGTTGGAGACCCACCCGAACCTGTGGCCGGGCATGAGCCTGTTCCGTCCCGGGCCCGGCACGGCGGTGGTCGGCAGCACCGCGCAGGTCGTCGAACGCCTCAAGGAGTTCGAGGACCTGGGGGTGGACACCTTCATCCTCTCCGCCAACCCGCTCCTGGAGGAGGCCTACCGGGTGGCGGAGACGGTGCTGCCGGCCCTTCGCTGAGCCCTCCCACGGCAGCCCAGGGCAGCGACTCGGCCGGCAACCGGGGCAGGGCTCAGTCGGCAGCCGGTAGTCGGCAGCTGGTAGTCGGCAGCCGGGGGCAGCGGCTCAGGCGGAGCCCTGGGTCAGCGGCTCAGCTCGTCGATCTCGGCCAGTTCCTCGGCGCTCAGCGGCCCGGCCGCCAAGGCGTCGAGGTTCTGGTCGAGTTGGGCCACGCTGCTGGCGCCGATGATCACCGAGACCACCCGGGGGTCACGCAGCACCCAGGCGAGCGCCAGCTGGGCCAGGCTCTGCCCGCGCCGTCCCGCCAGCTTGTCCAGGGCCCGCAGCCGCTCCAGCTTCTCCCCGGTCAGCGCCTCCTCCTTGAGGAAGTGCCCGACCGACATCCGGGAGCCGGCCGGCACCTCGCCACCGAGGTAACGGTCGGTCAGCAGGCCCTGGGCAAGGGGGGAGTAGGCGATGAGGCTGGTCCTGGTCTCGCCCACCGCCTCCAGCACCCCCTCCTCCACGCCCCGGTCCAGGATCGAGTAGCGGGCCTGGTTGAGCAGCACCGGCGTGCCCAGCTCGCGCAGGATCGCCACCGCCTCCCGGTGCTGGTCCGCGGGGTAGTTGGAGATCGCCGCGTAGAGCGCCTTGCCCTGCTGGACGGCCGAGGCGAGCGCGCCCATGGTCTCCTCCAGGGGCGTCTCGGGGTCGTAGCGGTGCGAGTAGAAGACGTCCACGTGGTCCAGGCCCATCCGGCCCAGCGACTGGTCCAGGCTGGCCAGCAGGTACTTGCGGCTGCCGCCGTCGCCGTAGGGGCCCGGCCACATGTCGTAGCCGGCCTTGGATGCGATGAACAGCTCGTCGCGGTAGGGGCGGAAGTCCTGGGCGAAGAGGGTGCCGAAGTTCTTCTCCGCCGAGCCGTACGGCGGGCCGTAGTTGTTGGCCAGGTCGAAGTGCGTGACGCCCCGGTCGAAGGCGCGGCGCAGCACCGCGCGCTGCACCTCCAGGGGCTGGGTGTCGCCGAAGTTGTGCCACAGCCCGAGCGAGACGGCGGGCAGCTGCACGCCGCTGCGTCCGGCGCGGCGGTAGGTCATCGAGGCGTAGCGGGAGTCGGCCGCGAGGTAGCTCATACCCGCATCCTGCCAGGTCGCGGCGGGTGCTCGGGTGGCGCCACGGCCCTTGCCCGGCCGGCTGGGGCGGCTTAGGATCAGTTGAAGTTTGTCCGACTTGGCGGGAGGGGTGGGTCCGGTGCGTTCGGCGGTCGACCTCCTTCCGGCTGCTCCCGTACGCGGGAGCCGGGCGCGTGCGTGTTGTCGCCGCTGTCGCCCCCTGCTGCCCTGAGCAGCGCTGGTCGCGTCTCCTTCGGATCCTCCCGCCCATCGGGTCCTTCGCTCTCCCGGGGCCGCTCGCGTCCCTCGGATCCTCCCGCTTCCCCCCGTTCGTCCAGCCCGGTCGGGCGCGCCGCGCAGTGCGGGTGTCCCGCTACCGCCACCGCCACCGCCCCCGCCTCTTCCGGCGATCCCAGCGAGGAGTCACCGCCATGCGGTTCATCGTCTCGTCCCTGCTCTCCAACGGGCCCGACCCGGTCACCCAGCGCCAGTACAGCGCGTCCGAGAAGTACCGAAACGTCATCGACCAGGCCGTCACCGCTGAGGAGTTGGGCTACGAGGGCTACGGAGTAGGGGAACGACACGGTGAACCCTTCCTGTCTCCGGCGCCGCCGGTGCTGCTGGCCGCCATCGCGACCCGGACCAGCGCCATCCGGCTCTTCACCACGGTGACGGTGCTGAGCGTGCTGGACCCGGTCCGGGTCGCCGAGGACTACGCGATGGTCGACCAACTCTCGGGCGGTCGACTTGAGTTGATCATCGGCAAGGGGAACGACCCGCGCCATTTCGGGCTCTTCGGGCTGAGCGAGGAGCGGCAGTGGGAGCACCTCGCGGAGAACTACGGTCTGCTGCACCGGCTCTGGCGCGAGGAGGGGGTGAGCTGGCAGGGCGGTACCCGTCCGCCGCTGGAGAACGTGACCACCTACCCGCGCCCGCACCAGCAGCCGATCCCGGTCTGGCACGGCAGTGCCACCAGCACGCGGTCCACCGATCTGGCCGCCCGTTACGGCGACCCGCTCTTCTCCGCCAACAGCTTCCACCCGCTGGAGAAGTACCGGGCCCTGGTGGACCACTACCGCGAGCGCTGGGCGCACTACGGCCGCGATCCCGAGCAGGCGGTGGTGGGCACCGGGTTCGGCGGACTCTTCCTGGCCAAGCGCTCGCAGGACGCGGTGGCCGGCTTCCGCCCCTACTGGGACGCGCTGTTCAACTCGGCCGCGGGCAAGCACAACAACTCGCCGTTCGCCTCGCTGGAGGACGCCCTGGAGCGCGGCTCGGCGCTGGTCGGCAGCCCGCAGCAGGTGATCGAGAAGATCCACCGCTACCACGAGGCCTTCGGCAACGAGGTGGTCGGGATCGGTGTGGACGCGCTGACCGAGGAGGTGCAGCACGAGCAGTTGGCGCTCTTCGCCTCGGAGGTGGCGCCGGTGATCCGCCGCGAGATCCCGGCTCCGGCGCGCGCCGGCCAGGTACGGCCGTAGCGGGAGGGGTCAAGCGTCCAGAGTGGCGAGCACCTTGGCGTAGACGGCGACGGGCAGCAGGCCGTGGTCGGTCAGCATCTGGGTCACCAGGCCCTCGCGCGCCTCGCGGGTCGGCGGCAGCTGCGCCTCCTGGAGCAGTCCGACCAGCAGGTGGCCCGGTTCGATGGTGCGCGCCCTGCGGGCCGCCGCCGCCCGCAGGCCGAGTTCCAGCACCTTCTTGGTGCGGTGGTCGAGTCGCACGCGGTTGGCGGTTTCCTGGCCGCGCGGGCGGCGCTCGGCCGGACCGTCGAGCGCGCCCGGGCCGAAGCCGGCCTCGATCGCCTCACGCACCGCGGTCAGATCGATGCCGATGTGGCCCAGCGCCTCGCCGTCGACGCCGGCCGAGCCGCCGCCGAGCAGCCGGACCACGGCGGCCCGCGCGGTGGGCAGGTCCAGCCCCTGCTCGACCAGGACCGCGACGGACGGGTCCTGCGGGTGGTGCAGCAGGCCGAGCAGCAGGTGCTCGGGGGCGAGGCGGTCGTGGCGCAGCTCGACGGCCTCGCGCTGCGCCTCGGTGATCGCCAGCCGCGCGGCCGCTGCGAAGCGTTCGAACGTGGCTACTCTCCGTCCAGGAAGTGGGGGCGTCGGGAATGCTTCTTGTGCACCGCCTGGCGGCTGACGCCGAGGCAGGCGGCGATCTCCTGCCAGGACCACCCGTTGGCCCTGGCGTTGCCGACCTGGAGGTCCTCCAGCCGGTCGGCGAGGTCGCGCAGGGCTCGGACGGCCCGCAGGCCGATGGCGGGGTCGCGGCTGCTCGCGGCGGCGGCGAGCTGGTTGTTCTCGCTCATGATGTCAACATAGGTTGACGCTCAGGTGATGTCAACCAAGGTTGACGATTACCTTGGGTGGTCGGGTGAGGGTGGCTGACGGCTGACGGCTGGTGGATGACAGATGGCAGATGACAGATTTCAGATTCTGTCATCCGGACAACGAATGACGAATGACGGGCGCCGGACGACGGGCGCCGGATAGCGGATGGCAGATGACGGACGACAGAGCAGCGAGGAGCGGACCAGTGCTCAGAACGGACATCGCCGATCGGGCCGATCTGGAGCGGCTGCTCCGCCGGTTCTACCTCGCAGCCTTCGCCGATCCGCTGATCGGACCGCACTTCACCGAGGTCGCCGGGATGGACCTGGAGGCCCACCTCCCGCACATCACGGACTTCTGGGCGAGTGCGCTGCTCAGGTCCGCCGACTACCGCCGCAACGCCTTCGCGCCGCACGCGGCCCTGCACGAGCGCGCACCGCTGACCGCCGCGCACTACGGGCGCTGGGTCCAGCTCTGGAGCGCCACGGTCGACGGTCTGCACCAGGGCCTGGTGGCCGACCGCGCCAAGGTGCAGGGCGAGCGGATCGCCCTCGCGCTGCTGCGCCGCACCTCGGGGGAGGACCCAGCCCGGGGCGGCAGCGGCGGCTTCGTCCCGCTCTCCGCGTTCCTGCTGCGCAGCGCCTGAGCATCGCCTCGGTCGGCGGGTCGGCGGGTCGGCGGGTCGGCGGGTCCGCGGACCGACAGGTCAGCGGGTCAGCGGTGTCGAGCGGCCACAGCTGCCCGCGAGGCGGCGGAGGTGGGTGACCAGTTCCTCCGGCTCGGTGCGTCGGAGTCGAAGTCGAGCATGCCCAGGTAGACGGCGAGGGGCCGCACGGTGTCGGCCTTCGGCACGCACGGTGGCCGGCACCCGCGAGAACGCCCGCGCGCCCCAAGGCAGGTGGCGGGGGTCGGTCTCAACTCCTGCCCCAGGCGCCCGGACCGCGCCACCCGGGCAGCCCGCTCCGCTCGCGGAGCCCCGACAGCTCGGCGAGCACACCGCGCACCCGCGCCACCCGCTCGGCGAGCGGCCCGGGCGGGATCTCGACCAGCTCGAAGCCGAACGCCCGGTAGCTCTCCTCGTGCACCCGCTCGAACTCCAGCGCGTCCGCGAAGCTGATCCGGCGGGCGGCGGTGGGCTCGCAGAAGCCCAGTTGGCGCACGAAGAGCACCTGCGGCCGGTAGATCCGCTCCTGGACGATCCGGGCCAGCTCGGCGGCCAACCCGGGTGGCACCGGTCGGCCCTGGAAGACACTCAGCGCGTGGGTGCAGACCGGCGAGCGGTCGTAGAGCTGGAGCCCCGGTCCGGCGACCGGGGCCCGCAGCTGGCGGTCGCGCTGCAGGGCGGTCACCTGCTCGACGAAGTCGTCGCGCGTCCACGGCTCCGGCTCGCCCCGGGCCTGCTCGGCGGTGATCACGTCGGTCGCCGCCTCGGCCACCGTGTGGTTGCCGAGGGCCGCCAACTCGCCCAGGATCGAGGTCTTTCCGGCTCCTGGGGTGCCGGTGAGGATGTAGCGGTGCACGTGTCTCCAGTCGTTTCGTCGGTCGGGCGGTCAAAGGGCCACCCGCAGCGGGCCGATCCGGGTGGCGACCACGTTGACGGCGCCCTGGTCGCGTTCGAGGCGGCCGTGGATGAGCAGGCCTGCCCGGTCCAGGGCGGTGCGGCGGTGGGGTTCCCAGACATGGCGGTTGCAGACCACGTTGATCAGCCCGGTCTCGTCCTCCAGGCTGAGGAAGAGCACCCCGCCTGCTGTGGGCGGTCGCTGACGGTGCGTCACCAGTCCACCGACCAGCACCGGGCTGCCGTGGGCCAGGGCGGCCAGCTCGACGGCGGGGGTGGCGCCGATGTGGGCCAGATCGGGGCGGATGTGCTCGACCGGGTGGCTGGTGGCGGAGGACCCGGTGGCCCAGAGGTCGGCGATGGTCTCCTCGACGGGGGTCATCGCGGGCAGTGCGGGCGCGATCGTCCCCGGAGTGGTGCCCGGCAGCAGAGCGGCGCCGCCACCGAGTGCCAGGGCGCCAGCAGACCACAACGCCTGACGCCTGGTCAACCCGAAGCAGCGGAACGCCCCCGCCGTGGCGAGCGCTTCCAGCACCGGGGCCGGCAGGGCGGTGCGGTGCGCGAAGTCCTCCAGGCTCCGGTACGGCTGCCCGGCGGCCACCGTCCGCGCCTGCTCGGCGCCCAGGCCGCGCACGGTGGCCAGCCCCAGCCGGATCGCGGGGTTCTCCCGGGGCCCCTCCAGGGTCGGGGCGGCCGCGCTGGTGTTGACGTCCACCGGGTGCACCGTCACACCGTGCCGGCGGGCGTCCGAGATCAGGCTGAGCGGCGAGTAGAAGCCCATCGGCTGGTTGGCCAGCAGCGCGCAGGTGAAAGCTGCGGGGTAGTGGTACTTGAGCCAGGCGCTGGCATACACCAGATAGGCGAAGCTGATCGAATGCGACTCCGGGAAGCCGTAGTTGGAGAAGGCCTCGATCTTGGTGAAGACGTCCTCCGCCACCTCGGGCGGGATGCCGCGCTCGGCCATCCCGTCCAGCAGCCGCCGGCGCAGCTCGGCCACCCGCTGGTGGGAGCGCTTGGCGCCCATCGCCTGGCGCAGCCGGTCGGCCTCGGTTCCACTGAACCCCGCACAGTCGATGGCGAGTTGCATCATCTGCTCCTGGAACAGTGGAACTCCGAGGGTCTTGTCCAGGGCCCGTTTCATCAGCGGGTGCGGGCAGTCGGCCGCCTCCTGGCCGGCCCGGCGGCGCAGGTAGGGGTGGACCGAGCCGCCCTGGATCGGGCCTGGCCGGATCAGCGCGACCTCCACCACCAGGTCGTAGAACTCGCGCGGCTTCAGCCTGGGCAGCGTGGACATCTGGGCCCGCGACTCCACCTGGAACACCCCGACGGTGTCCGCCCGGCAGAGCATCTCGTAGACGTCCCCGTCCTCCTTGGGGATGGTGTCGAGGTCGAGCCGGCGGCCGTGGTGCTCGGCCACCAGGGTGCAGGTGTCGTGCAGCGCGGAGAGCATGCCGAGCCCCAGCAGGTCGATCTTGACCAGGCCCGCGCCGGCCGTCGACTCCTTGTCCCACTGCAGCACCGAGCGGCCCGGCATCCGGGCCCACTCGGTCGGGCAGATCTGGCCGATCGGCTCGCCGGTCAGCACCATGCCGCCGGAGTGGATGCCAAGGTGGCGCGGGAGTCCGTGGAGTTGGCGGCCGAGGTCGAGTACGTCGGTGGGGATCACGGCGTCCGCGCCGGGGGCCGAGCGGAAGTCGACCTGCCGGGAGAAGGCGTTCACCTGGTCCATCGGATAGCCGAGCACCCGGGCCGCGTCGCGCAGTGCGAGCCGGGGGCGGTAGGTGATCACATTGGCCACCTGGGCGGCGTGCGCGCGCCCGTAGCGCTGGTAGACGTACTGGATCACCTCCTCGCGGCGCCGGTGCTCGATGTCCAGGTCGATGTCGGGCGGGCCGTCCCGCTCCATGCTGAGGAAGCGTTCGAAGAGCAGCCCGTAGTGGATCGGGTCGACCGCGGTGATCCCCAGGGCGTAGCAGACCGCCGAGTTGGCGGCCGAGCCGCGCCCCTGGCACCAGATGTCCCGCTCCCGGCAGAACTCCACCAGGTCGTGGACGATCAGGAAGTAGCCGGACAGCTCCCGGCGTTCGATCACGTCGAGTTCCTTGGCCAGCTGCGCCTGGGCCGTCGGGTGGTCCTGGCCGAAGCGCCGGGCCGCGCCCTGGAGCGTCAGTTCGCGCAGCCGACTGAACCCGGTGTGCCCCCGCGGCACCGGGAAGAGCGGCAACTCAGGTCTCAGTGTGGTGAATTCGAAGGCGCAGGCGCGCCCGAGCTCGGCGGTGGCCGCGCGCACCCCGGGGAACCGGGCGAGCCGGGCCGCCATCTCCGCCCCCGAGCGCAGATGGGCGGTGCCCGCTGCCCGGGTCCACCCGGCGGCCTCGGTGAGTGTCCTGTGGGCCCGCAGCGCGGCCAGCCCCTGCGCCAGGCGCCCTTGCGCGGGGGAGGCGTGGTGGGCGTTGTTGGAGGCGACCACCGCCAGGCCGGCCCGCGCCGCCAGCTCCGCCAGTGCGTCGTTGCGCGGGTCGTCCCCGGGTAGCCGGTGGTCGATCAGCTCGACGAAGACGTTGTCCGTCCCGAACGCCTCGGCCAGCAGACGGAGTTCGCGAAGTGCGGCATCCGGCCCGCGTTCCTCCAGGGCCCGCTGGACCCGGCCGCTGCGGCAGCCGGTGAGCACCGCCCACTCACCGCCGTGTGCCCCGGCCAGCTCTTCGAACGCGTAGGTGGGGCGCCCCTTGCCCTCGCCGGCCAGCTGCGCGGTGGCGATCGCGGCGGAGAGTCGCCGGTAGCCCTCGGCGGAGCGGGCCAGCACCAGTAGGTGCTCGTCGCGCAGTCCGGGGGAGCCGGGCAGGCCGAGTTCGGCGCCGAAGACGGTGCGCAGGCCGGTGCCCTGGGCGGCCAGGTGGAGCCGGACCGCGCCGTACAGGCCGTCGTGGTCGGTCACCGCCAGCGTCTCCACACCCAGCCGCAGCGCCTCGGCGACCAGGTCCTCCGGCTCGCTCGCACCGTCCAGGAAGCTGAACGCGGAGTGCACGTGCAACTCGGCCCAGGGCACCGGGGCGGTGGGCGTCGTGGGCGTCGTGGGCCGGGCGGCTTCGGGCGGTGCGGGAGTGCCCGGCAGGCGCAGCACCTTGGCGCCGGTGTCGGCGCGGTGGCCGTGCATCCGGTCGCGGAGTTCGCTCCAGGGGAGCTTGGGGTGGCTGTCGAATCCCATGGTGCGGTGCTGTTCCGTTCGCCTGTTCTTCCGCTGCTCTCTCGATTGCTGATGGACCGTCAGGTATAGGCCGCCTCCAGTGCCCAGCTGCCGCCTTCCAGGACGAGCAGCAGGGCCCGCCCGTCGGCGAGGGTGACCTGGAACCGGGCCCGGCGCCTGACCTGGTCGGGGTCCCACCACTGCTCCACGGCGGGCCAGGGGCCGGCCCAGCCGGTGATCACCGCCACCCGGCCGTCCAGCACCAGCTGGACCGGCGCGGCGGAGACCTCGGCCCGCCCGGTGACGCCGACCGGCAGCCCGGCCGCGTCCAGCACCCGCACCGGCACCGGCGCCCGGGGCACCACCCCGGGCGCCGGATGGCCGAGCTGCCCCGGCCAGGGCGCGTCCCGGTCGGCGGCCGGCGCGGGCCGCTCGCCCCAGGGCACCCGCAGCAGTACCTCGTCCGGACCGCGGCCGCCGACCCGCTCGACCCGGCTCAGCCCGCCGTACCCCAGCAGGGCCTGCACCCGGGCCGCCGCCCGCTCCACCCGGTCCTCGACCACGGCCTGGCCCCACAGCGCCAGCTGCCGCCCGTGGTCGGCCACCAGCTCGTCCGGCACCAGCCGCAGCAGGGTGAAACCGCCGGCGGTGGGCGCGAAGAAGCCCGAGCCCTGCCAGGCCTGCAACTGCCAGCGCACCCGCTCGGCCAGCGCGGGCGCGGAGAGCCGCCCCTCGTGCTGCCAGAGCCGGGCGGCCGTGGTCCCGTCCGCGCAGCTCACCTCGACGGCCACCCGGCGGCAGGCCAGCCCGGCCCCGGCCAGCACCTCGTGCAGGCGCTCGGCGAGGGCGCGGCCGACGAAGACCAGCGGCTCGACCAGCAGCTCGGGCGGGTCGAAGCGCTGCTCGACGGCCAGGTCGGGCCCCGGCGTCCGGCCGGCCGGTGGACGCGCGGTGCGTCCCCGGGCCAGCCGGTGCGCGGCCAGGCCGGCGGGCCCGAACCGGTCGGCCACGGTGGCGGACGGCAGCCGGGCGAAGTCACCCAGGGTGGGCACGCCGAGGCGCACCAGCAGCTCGGCGAGCGGCTCGTCCTCCAGCGCGGCGACCGGGTAGGGGGCCAGGAACTCGGCCGTCCGGCCGGCGGGCACCAGCACCCCGGCGCGGGCGGCGAGCACGGCGGCGAAGACGCCGTCCGCGACGCCGACCCGCGGGGGCGGGGTACGGGGGTGCCCCGCCTGGCCGCCAAGGCGCTCACGGTGCGTGTCGCCCGTGCCGTTCCCGCTGCCCGTGCCGCCCGTGCTGCCCGCGCCGTTCCCGCTGCCCGTACCGCCCGCGCCGTGCCGCTCGTCACCCGCGCCGCCCGTGCCACTTACGCCGGGGCGCCCGTCGCCCGCGCCGCCGGCCCGCACCGGGCCGCCCCAGTCGCCGTCGCGGTCCGCCCCGGCCACCGGCCCCACCCGCAGTCCGGCCAGCGCCGCCACCACCGCCTCGACGAGCGCCCGCTCGCCGCCGAAGTACCGGGCCGGCCCCTTCACCTGGATCGCGCAGAGCCCGGGCCGCAGCACCTCCACCCGAGGTGTGAACGCCTCGACCGCGGCCACCACCGGTTCGAAGCAGCGGGTCTCGCCCACCGGATCCCGCTCCCGCAGCCGCAGCTCGGGGCAGAGCCGGTGGGCCAGCCGAAGCCGCTGCCCGCGCCGCACCCCGGCCAGCCGGGCCGCGTTCGAACAGGCCAGCACCCGGCCGCCCGCCACCACGGCCACCGGCAGGCCGGGCCCGGTCGCGCCGCCGGTCGCACCGGTCGCGCCGCCGGTCGCGCTGCCAGTGGCGCCACCGGCCGTGTCACCGGCCGCGACGATCGGCCAGTCCGGGTACCAGACCACCAGCACCCGCAGCCGGTCGACGGATTCGCTGACCGCAGTCATCTCACACCGCCGCCGTCAGCCGCCCCCGCCCCACCGCGTCGCCCGACTCCTCGTCGAGCCCCACCCCGACAGCGGCGGGCCCGGGGGCACCGCTGCGTGTCTCGTCCGGCCCGGTGGCCGCGCCCGGCGCGCCCTCGGCGGACCGGACCACCCCGTGTTCGTCCGGCAGCCAGACCCGCGTGGTGCGGCCGCGCGCGGCCGCACCACGGCCCTCGACCGCGACCAGCGCCTGCCGCCCGGCGAGCAGCCCGTGCCCGGATCCGAGCCCGACCCAGCGGCTCTCCCGCACGCTCAGCCGCAGCTCCGCCCCGGGCCACTCCCCGGCCACCAGCAGTACGCACCCGCTGCGCCGGAGCACCGCCCCGAGCCGGGCCGCCAGCTGCGGCGCCACCGGCCCGGACGGGCGCAGCAGGATCACCTCCACCGCCCCGGCCAGCGCCGCCACCACCTCGGGCCACTGCCGCCCGGGCGCGTCCACCAGCAGCAGCCGCCCGGGGTCGATCCCGTACCCGCTGGCCGCCAGCAGCCCGAGCTCGGGCAGTCCCACCGCCGCGTACCACCCCTCCCGGTTCCCCGAGGCGAGCGCCAGCAGCAGCCCGGCGTCCTCCCGCACCGACACCGCCGACCCGCGACGCAACCCGCCCGCGGGCAGCACCCCGGCCAGCGCGGCGGGCACCGACACCGGCCCGTCCTGCGACGGAACCGGCACCGGCGCCGTCGGCTGCTGGCGGAGGACGGGGGTGGCCATGGGTCCAGGATCGAACATCTGTTCGTAAAGATTCAAGTCAGAATCGAACGAAAGGACGAATTGTGAGCAGCGGCTCCTGCTCGGGCCGGGCTTCCTGGACTTCCCGGCCCCTGACGTCGGTCAGGTCAGCTCCCCTTCGGCGGTGCGACGCCGGTGATAGGCGCAGGTGACCGCACCGACGAGCCCCGGCCAGGCCAGCAGCGGCAGGTAGCAGGCCGCGAACAGTGTTCGGGACCATCCGTGGACTTCGAGGTGCGAGGTCGGCGTTCCCCGGTCGCCGGTCGACGGGGTGAAGTGGACGTGGAAGAAGATCGGATCCAGGAAGAAGTAGGCGGCGATCAGCAGGAGCAGCAGTGCACCGGCGGTCGCCGGGATGACCGCGGCCTTGATCGGAACGCGACGACCGCCCAGCAGCGGAATCCACCGAGGAACGACCTCGCCCCACGGCTTCACCAGGCCCAGGGTGAGTAGCGCGAAGCCCTCACCGACCACGGAGAGCAGCAGGACGTAGAGGTAGTCGGAAGGCTGGGACCGGTAGTTCGGGCTCTGCGGATGTCCGACCCCGGCCAGGCCCGCCGTCATGAGGAGCCGCCAGACGCTGGACGGCAGCACGACGAAGGGCACGGCGTGTGCGGCGATCCGGGCCCAAGGGGGCGTCCCCGGGGCGTACTTCACCTTCGCGACCTGCACGTTCGTCGAGGCTGCGGTGTTGCCCGTCAGGGCCGCGGGTCGTGTCGTCGTCATGCTTCAAGGCTCGGGTCCTGACCCCTGGCCGGGGTATGGGCCGTTCGGCATGTTCTTCGGGGGGAGCGGCCGCCGGGGGTGCCGATCGGCACAGGCGCCGAACGGCCTCGTCCGCGTACTGTCGAGACGTGCTGATCATTCTCGTGCCTGCGGCCCTGGCCGTGTTGGCGGCACTCCTCGTCTTCGGCGGTCGGCCGCGGTCGCGTCCCCTCGGCGGGTGGGCGACCGGCATCGCCGCGACGGCGTCGCTGGCGGTGACCGCCGCACGTCCGGCCGGAGCAGCGGGTCCGGCACCCGGCATCCTCGGCTCGCTGGAGGCGATCGCGCTGCTGGCCTTGCTGGTGCCGGCCGTTCGCCATCCGCCGATTCCTCAGGCGGTCGCCGTCGGGCTGGCGACACACCTGGCCGTCACACTCTGGGTGTTGCGGGCCTGGGAACCGAAGATGGGCGGCACGGTTGTCGGCGGCTGCCTCTTCTGGTTCCTGATGGCCACCGGCGCGGCGACGGGTGGTGCCTATCTCAGGGTCCTCGATGTGCGGCGTGTGCGTTCGGTGGCGGAAGGCCGACTGCGTCAGCGGCTCGATCTCGCCCGGGACCTGCACGACTTCGTCGCCCACGACGTCAGCGAGATCGTCGCACAAGCGCAAGCCGGGCTGTTCGTCGGGGAGAGTGATCCCGAGGTCGCACTCACCGCGCTCCGTCGCATCGAAGAGGCCGGCTTCAGAGCCCTGACGTCCATGGACCGCACCGTGCACATGCTCCACGACGACGAGGACGGTGACTCCCGGTCAGCCGCCCACGGGATCGAGGAACTGTCCGATCTGGTGGCGCGGTTCGATGCCTCGACGTCGGCGCGCGTCCGGCTCGATCTCGACCTGGACCGCGATCTCGACCTCGCGCCCGTCACCCGAGTCTCGCGCGAGGTGTCCACCACCGCGTACCGCGTCGTTGTCGAAGCGCTGACGAACGTCCGCCGACATGCCAGGGACGCCGACGTCGACATCGCGGTCGCGGTCGCCTCAGTTGCGGCCGCCGCCGTGGACGCCGCCGCAGCCGACGAACCCGGGGCAGCCTCCTCACTCACCGTCACGGTCAGGAACGGCCGCTCAGGACAACGCTCCGCCAACCGCCCCAACCGCCCCAGTCGCGCCAACCGACGGGGTGGGCTCGGCCTGCCAGGGCTCGCCGAGCGCGTCGAGTCCATCGGAGGGACGCTCACCGCCGAACCCTGCGACGACGGCGGCTGGCAGGTGACCGCGCTGCTCCCGCTCGGCAAGTCCGTCACACCGGCCCGCTGACACCGCTCGCCACTCGCATGCCCCGCCACTCGCACGCCCCGCCACTCGCACGCCGGAAGACGAACAGATGAACACCGCACCGATCCGTGTCCTGATAGCCGACGACCAGGAGAGCATCCGCGGCGCCTTCCGCATCATCCTCGACGCGCAGCCGGACATCCACGTGATCGGCGAGGCCGCGAACGGCGAGACCGCGGTCGAACTCGCCCGGCACCTGAAGCCGGACGTCGTGCTCGCGGACATTCGCATGCCCCGCGTCGACGGCCTCGAACTCACCCGGCTCCTCGCCGGCCCCGATGCCCCGACCCCGATGCGCGTCGTCGTGGTGACCACCTTCGACCTCGACGAGTACGTGCACACGGCCCTGCGCAACGGCGCGTCGGGCTTCCTCCTCAAGCGCTCCGGCCCGACCCTCCTCATCGAAGCCATCCGCGCGGCGGTTGCCGGGGACGCCCTGATCAGTCCGCAGATCACCGTCCGCCTGCTGCGCGAGCTCACCAAGCCGGCGGTCGTCCCGGCCCGGGGCGACCGGGAGCCCCTGACCGAACGAGAACTCGAGATCGTCCGGCGGCTGGCGGACGGCGGCACGAACGCCGAGATCGCGGCCGGCCTCTTCATCGCCGCCGGCACGGTGAAGAACCACATCGCGAACATCCAGCGCAAGATCGGTGCGCGGAACCGGGTCGGCATCGCCGCCTGGGCCTGGGAGCACCGCGTTTAGACGAGTCCGGCTCCACGTTCGGCTCCACGACGTCCGGCTCCACGTTCGGCCCTGTTCTCGGCTCTGCGCGCTGCCTGCTCGTGCGGCCTTCACCCCGCGAGGGCGCCGCGGAGGAACTCCACGATCTCCGCTCGTGCGGCCTCGGCCTGCGGCACCACGCCCGGCATGCTGAGGAAGGCGTGCGGGGCCTGGGGGTATTCGGTCAGCCGCGCGGGCGTCCCCGCCGCGCGCAGTCGTTCGGCATAGCGGCGGCCGTGATCGGCCAACGGATCGTGGGTCGGCACCACCACCAGTGCCGGGGCGAGCCCGCTGAGGTCGGCGGCGTACAGCGGCGACAGCGCGCGGGGATCGGCTCCCGGTGGGACGGCGAGCCGGTGGAACAGCCGCAGTTGCGGCACGGTGAGGGTCGGGGTGCGGGGGTGCTGGGTGATCGAGGCGTGGTCGAGCATCGTCCCGGTCAGGTCGACGGCGGGGTTGACCAGGACCTGCGCCCGCAGGCGCGGGCCGGCCGCGCCGGCCCGGATGGCGGTCAGGGCGGTGATCAACGCGCCGCAGCTCTCACCGAAGACGACCGTGCGCGCCGGGTCGATGCCCCGGTCGGCGGCGTGCCGCAACAGGTGCTGGAGCGCGTCCCAGCCGTCGTCGGCCGCGGCCGACAGCGGCGTGTCCGGGGCGAGGAGGCGGTGCTCGACGGAGACGACGAGTGCGGGCAGCCGGGCGGCGAGATGGCTGTTGACCCAGTCGCTCTGCACCGCGGTGCCCACGAACCCTCCGCCGTGGACGTGGAGCACGAGAGGCAGGGCGTCCCGGTCGGCGCCGCGGCCGCGCTCGGGTGTCGGTCGGTAGACCCGGACCGGCAGGCGGCGGCCGGGCAGCGCCAGCTCCTGCCAGTCGATCGTGACGCCGGGATCCGGCAGCCCGGTGATCGCCCGCGCCGCGGGCGATGCCCGCCGGCGGTTCTCCGCTTCGCTGAAGGCGGCCAGTTCCTCGGCGGTCATCGTCAACCAGTCCGGCTCTCCCCTCAGGGCCTGCTGTCGCAGTTGGTCGCCCGCCGACGGCTGCCGCACACCACTGTCCTCGGTCATGTCTTCTCCTCGGTCGCGTAGTTTCACTACCCTTGGTATCGAAACCTCAGGTATCGAAACCTATCGTAGCGAAACTGGGTATCGTAGGGGAATGACTCGACCGACCTCTTCCAGCCGACCGCCCGGTCGCCCGCGCACCGGCGTCAACGCCGAGGTCTTCACCGCCACGCTGAGCACGGTCCGCGAACTCGGCTACGCGCGCGCCACCGTCGAGCGCATCGCCATCGCGGCCGGCGTCGCGAAGACGACGATCTACCGCCGCTGGCCGTCGAAGGGCGCGCTGATCGTGGACTGCCTCCTCGACGCGTTCGGCCCGGTGCCGCTGGAGGAGGGTGCGGGCCCGGCCGAGCTCATGTCCTCGGCCATCCGGTGGAGCGCGGCGAAGATCGGCGAGCCCGGGGTGGGCGACGCGTTCGCCGGTGTGTTCAGCGACGCCGTCAGCGACCCGGCCCTGCGCGAGATCCTGTCCGCCCAGTTGCAGGAGCCCTACCGGCTCGCGCTCCAGAAGGCGCTCGACGAGCCGGCGGACCGGGTCCTGTTCTTCATCGACGTCGTCGTCGGAACCCTGCTCCACCGGATGGGCATGACCGGCGAACCGATGGCCGAAGCCGACGTCGACGCCCTGGTCGAGATGGTGCTGTCGTACTTCGCCGATGGCGCCGATCGGACCTGACGGCAGTCTCCCGCGTCCGCTGCGCATGCCGCCCTCAGCTGCGCATGCCGTCCGCCGGGCGCGCGGCCGGGCCGCCGCCGGGTAGGTGCTACCCGGCGGCGGCCCGGCCGTTGTTCACCGACTGCCGCTCCACCATTGGCCAGTGGCCGTTCACCACCGGTCGTTCACCACCGGCCACTGGCCCCGGCGGTCAGCTTCGGACGCGTTGCCGGTCAGACGTTCCAGATCTGGAACTCCGAGAGCTGTCCGGCCGGCCAGCCGGTGTTCGCCGTGACGTTCACCCGGAAGTAGCGCTGGGCGGTGGTCGGGAAGGTGAGGGTGACGGTGTTGTTGCTCGCGGGGTCGAAGGTGTAGGTGGCCGACGCCTTGACGGTGCTGAAGGTGCTGCCGTCGGTGCTCGCCAGCAGCGAGAGCGTCTGGTTGCGGGCGCCCCAGCCGGCGGGGAGCTGCAGGACGACGCGGCTCGCGCTCTGCGCGCTGCCGAGGTCGACCTGGACCCACTGCGGCAGGGCGTTGTTGGCGCTCTCCCAGTAGGTGCTCTGGTTGTTGTCCGTCACGTTCGACGAGGGGTAGACGTCGGTGTGGCTGGACTCGCCGGTGGGCTTGCCGAGGGCCAGGTTGGTGCTCACGGTGCCGGCGCCGGTGCCGGTCAGCGCGACCGTGGTCGGGCTGTTCGAGGCGTTGCCGGTGATGGTCAGGGTGCCGGTGCGGGTGCCGGCGGCGGTCGGGGTGAAGGTGACGGCGACCGCGCAGGAGGCGCCGGCCGCGATCGAGTTGCCGCAGGTGCTGGTCTGGGCGAAGTCACCGCTCACCGCGACCGAGGAGACGGTCGCGGCCGCGCTGCCGGTGTTGGTCACCGTGACGTTCTGCGCGCCGCTGGTGCTGCCCGGTGCCTGGGTGGCGAAGGTCAGCGAGGACGGGCTGGTGGTGAGCGTCGCCGCGGAGCTGCCGCCGCCGCTGGGGAAGACCTCCAGGTCCGAGAGCTGGGCGGCGCCCCAACCGGTGTTGGCGGTGATGTTCACCCGCAGGTACCGGGCGGTGGCGGCGTTGAAGGTGATGGCCACCGTGTTGCTGTTGCCGCTCGGGTCGAAGGCGTAGCCGGCCGGGCCGGCCAGCGTCGCGAAGGTCGAGCCGTCCGTCGAGCCCTGCACCGACAGGGTCTCGGTGCGGGTGGCCCAGACGGTGAGCGGCGGGAGCTTCAGGACGACCTTGCCCAGGCTGTAGTTCTGGCCGAGGTCCACCTGCGCCCACTGCGGGAACGAGGCGGCGCTCTCCCAGTACGTCGAGGCGTCCGGGTCGGTGAGGTTCGCTGCTACGTAGGGGCTGTTGCTGGAGCTGGCCGAGGCCGGGCGGCCCGCCGCGATGTTCGTGTTGCTGTCGATCCCGCTGCCGCTCAGCGCGACGGTGGTCGGGCTGTTGTTGGCGTTGCCGCTGATGGTCAGGGTGCCGGTCCTGGCCCCGCCGGCGGTGGGCGTGAAGGTGACGGCCACCGTGCAGGAGCCGCCGACCGGGACCGAGTTGCCGCAGCCGCTGCTCTGGCTGAAGTCGCCGCTGGTCGTCACGCTCGACAGACTCGCCGCGCTGGTACCGGAGTTGGTCACCGTCACGCTCTGCGCGGCGGTGCTGGCGCCGACCACGGTGGCGGCGAAGGAGAGTGCCGCCGGCGTGGCGTTCAGCACCGGGCCGGGTGCGATGCCGGTGCCGGAGAGGCTGACCGTGCTGGTGGTCCCGCCCGCGGTGACGGTCAGGGTGCCGGTGCGGGTGCCGGTCGCGGTCGGGCTGAAGGTGACGGCCACCGTGCAGGAGGCGCCGGCCGCGATCGAGTTGCCGCAGGTGCTGTTCTGGGTGAAGTCACCGCTCGCCGCGATCGAGGAGACCGTCGCGGCCGAGCCGGTCGGGTTGTTGACCGTCACGCTCTGCGCGGTGCTGTGCGCACCGGTGGCGACCGAGCCGAAGCCGAGCGCGCTCGGACTGGCCGTCACGCCGGTGGGCGGGTAGGGCGGGTAGACCGGGGCGGGCCACGGGCCGCAGCTCGGGGTGCCGCTGATCCCGGAGTTGCCGCCGCCGTCGGTGACCGCGAAGTTGCCGCCCTCGCAGTTGTAGACGGGGGAGGGCGCGCCGACCCCGGTGGCCGTGACGTTGGTGAACGTCGCCGCGCCGCCGGTCTGCTCCTGCAGGGCGTACGTCCCGGTGCCCGCGATGGTCACGGTGTTCAGGTTGACGCCGCTGATGGTGCCCTCGACCCACTGCACGGCCTCGTAAGGGCTCTGCTGGATCAGCGTGTTGGACACGTTGACCGGCCCGGTGATCGCCCCCTGGCTGCCGTCGAACCAGAGCGCGCCGACGCCGAACTGCCAGTTCGGGTCGAGGCTGCCGTCCCGCACCAGGGTGTTGCCGGAGATCGTGGTGGTGCCGACCGGCGTCGAGGTGAACCGCTGCCCGACCTGGATGCCGCCGCCCTGGGTGATGCCGGTGTCGCGCACCAGGTTGCCGGTGACGGTGTTGTCGTGGCCGCCGTAGATCGCGATGCCGTTGGCGAGCATCTGCAGTTCCACGGTGTTGCCGGAGATCAGGTCGTTGGCGTCGGCCCCGATGGCGGAGTCGGCCCAGGTCGCGATCCCGTCGTCACCGGTGTTCCGCAGCTCGCTGTTGGTCACCGTCGAATTGGTCACCCCGCCATGGAAGTTGATGCCGTCAGCGGTGGTGTCGCGGATCCGCATGCCACTGAAGACCAGCTTGTCCATCGGCCCGTCCATCCAGGCCCCGACCTTCTCGTGCTCGATCCACAGGTTCGACACCGAGGAGTTGCTCAGCGCGCCGCCGATCCCGTTGACCTGGGCGCTGTCGTCGCGCTCCTGGACGTTGCCGAAGATCGCGAAGTTCTGCAGGTGCACCCCGCTGCTCGGCGACGGCGCGGAGTTGCCGTAGAAGCCGGGCGCGCTGCCGGTGACCGTGGAGTACCACATGCCGGCCCCGGCGACCGTCACGTTGTTGACGCTGATGTGCCCGGGGACGTTGAAGGTGCCCGGCGGGATCCACACCGTGCCGCCCGGACCGGCCGCGCTGATCGCCGCGTTGAACGCGCCGGTCGCGTCGTTCACGCCGCTCGCGTCGGCGCCCTCGCTGGTCACCGAGACCGATCCGGCGGGCTGCGGCAGTGCCGTCCCCACCTGCTCGAAATCGGCGAAGTCGATGGTGTAGGAGGCGGCGGTGTCCTCCGCGTCCACCTGCAGGGTGAAGGTGGTCCCGGCGGGATAGGTGGTGCTGAAGAGGCGGTGCGTCTCGTCGAAGAAGTGGTGCGGGTTGCTGCCCGGGCTGTTGGTGAACGGGTAGCTGCCGTAGTACCAGCTGTACGCGTTGGTCAGGCTGAAGTCGGACTGCTTGCCGCCGTTGACGTACAGCGACAGCGGCGCGCTGTAGACCGACCCGTCCGAGGTGTCCGGGATGCTGTACCGGAAGTCGATCGAGTTGGTCGCCACCGGTGTGGTGAAGGTGACGTACTTGCCGGCGCCCTGCAGCGTCACGGCCTGGCGGTCCGAGGCCTCGTCGGCCAGCTGGCCCTGGGTGTAACTCGGGCCGATGACAGAGCCGTTGGTGGCGGAGCTCTCCGCCTGCACCTCGGTGTACGGCAGGCTCGCGCCACTGCCGCCGGTGGCACCGGCCGCGGCCGCCAGCGCCGGCGGGGCCGCCAGCGCGACGATGCCGGCGGTGGTCAGCAGGGCGGCGGTGCCGCTCAGCGCGACCGCTCGCCTCAGATATCGGAAGGGTGGGAACACGTGTCGCTCCTTCGCGCGGGGGAGGCCGGATCCGCGTCGGCTGAGCCGCCGTCAACTGCCAGGCCGAGCGGGCAGGGCGGGGCAGAGGTGTGCGGCGGGCGGTGCGGCGAGGGTGGGGGCGTTGCCGACGCAAGGGAACCGTAATCTCGGCGCTACATCAGCGCAATATCTGGACGCATGTTTGTTGAATAGGCGGGAGCTGACTGCAAAATCTCGACTTAAGGTCGCAAGATCCGCTGCGTCAGCTCCCGCAGTCCACCCGGCCTGCGGCTCAGGGCGGCTCAGGGCGGCTCGGAGCAACCCGGGGTGGCTCGGGCCAGCTCAGGGCGGCTCAGAGCCGCTCGGACCGGCTCGGCCCGGCGGCGGCGAAGGCCGCACGCCAGGAGGACCGGCCGGGCTGCCAGCCCCGGGTGGTGCGGGCCAGGGCGTTGTCCGCGCCGCGCTCCCAGGCGGCCCGCCCCGGGACGGGCGTGGGCGCCGGTGCGCCGAGCGCGGCGGCCAGCACCGGCACCCAGACGTCGGCCCTGGTCGGCTTGTCGTCCACGATGTTGACCGTGCCGCTGGGCCAGTCCAGGGCCGCGAGCGCCGCCCGGGCCGCGTCCTCGACGTGCAGGAAGGAGCTCACCGCCGCACTCGCGGGCACCTCGCCCCGGTGCAGCCGCTGGGCCATCAGCCCGCCCGGTGCGTACCAGGTGCCGGGGCCGTAGAGGGTGCCGTAGCGCAGCACCACGTGCTCGGGCAGTTCGGCGGCCGCCTGCTCCAGGGCGCGCAGGCCGTCGACGGTGGTGGCGCGCGGCTCCTCGGTGGTGTCGTCCAGCGGGGTGCTCTCGGTGGCGGGGGTGTCTCCGCCCTGGTAGGCCCAGGAGATGGACTGGGCGACGATCCGGCGCACCCCGGCGCGGTGCGCGGCGTCCACCAGGTTGCGGGTGCCCTCGCGGCGGATCCGGGCGTTCAGCGCGAGGTCGAAGTCGGCGAGCGCGGTCAGCTGGTGCACGATCGCGTCCGGTGCCGCCTCGGCGACGGCCCGCTCGACCGCCGCCCGGTCGAACACGTCCAGGCGCACCGCCTCCGCCCCGCGCGCGCCGAGCGCTGCCACGCCCTCGGCGGAGCGGGAGGTGGCGATGACCTGGTGGCCGGCCGCCAGCAGCAGCGGCAGGAGCGGGCGGCCGATGGCGCCGGTGGCCCCGGCGAGGAGGATGCGCATGGTGGTGCTCGCTTTCGTTTCGTCCGGCTGACGGTGGATCACGTTGTGGATGAGTCGGCTGGTCGTCTTGTCGATTCATGGGTACATCGTTGTGGCGGCTTGGCGGCTTGGCGGCTTGGCGGCTGAGCGTGTGGCGGTGTGGCGGTGTGGCGGCTTAACGGCTTAACGACTTAACGGCTTGGCGGGCGGTGGCGGCGTGAAGCCTGTCGGCGGCCCGTCAGTCCGTCGGCTCGGTGGGCGGCGCGGCCCGCCGGTCGGTGAGCCAGAGGGCGGCCGCGATCGCGGTGAGCAGGAGGCCGGCCGACCAGATCCCCGCCCACCCGGCCCGGTCGTAGAGGGGGGTCGCGACGGAGGCACCGGCCGCGCCGCCCAGGAAGTAGGCGGTCATGTACGCCGTGGTCACCCGCGAGCGCACGGCTGCCGGGTAGGCGTAGATCCGGGCCTGGTTCAGCACGTTGATGCCCTGCACCCCGAGGTCCAGCAGCAGGATCCCGCCGATCAGCGGCAGCAACTGCCGGCCGCCGGCCAGCAGCGCCCAACCGAGGCCGACGGTGAGCAGCAGCAGACCGGTCGCCGCGTGCGCCGCTCCCCGGTCGTGCAGCCGCCCGATGGGCTGGGCGCCGGCCGCTCCGGCCGCGCCGAGCAGGCCGAAGAGGCCGATGGTGGCGGCGGTGTAGTGGTACGGCTGGTCGGTGAGCAGGAACGGCATTGCGGTCCAGAGCAGTTGGAAGCAGCCGAAGCCGAGCGCCGCGCCGGCCATCCGGCGGCGCAGGAACGGCTCGGTCCTGACCAGGGTGCCGACCGAGGCGAGCAACCGCCCGAATCGCCGGCCCTGGGCGGGTGCCGGCTCCGGCAGCCCGAACCGCAGCGCGAGGGCAAGCAGCGCGATGGCCGCCGCCGCGCAACCGTAGACCGCGCGCCAGCCGGCTACTTGGTCGAGTGCGCCGGAGACCGTGCGAGCCAGCAGGATGCCGAGCAGCAGACCGGTCATCAGGGTGCCCACCGCTCGCCCGCGCTGCTCGGGCCGGGCGAGCGTGGCGGCCAGCGGGATCAGGATGTTGACGGCCGAGCCGGTGAGCCCCACCACGGCCAGCATGGCCAGCAGCGTCCCCGCACCCGGCGCCAGCGCGGCCCCTGCCAGGGCCATCGCGTCCACGCACAGCATGGCCACCACCAGGCGGCGTCGTGGCAGCAGGTCCCCGAGCGGCACCAGCAGCACCAGGCCGAGCGCGTAGCCGAGTTGGTTGACGGTCACGCAGAGGCCGGCCACCGTGCCCGACACCCGCAGACTGCCCGCCAGCGCGGGCAGCAGCGGCTGGGCGTAGTAGTTGTCGGCGACGATCAGCCCGCACGCCGTGGCCAGCAGCAGCACCAGGGACCGGGAGAGCCTGGCGGAACCCGTGCCCGGCTCTGCGGCGATGGCGCCGGCGGTGGCAGCGGTGGCAGCGGAGTCGGCGGCGGTCGGGCCGGTGCGAGGAGTGGTCACGTGTTCAAATTAGAAGTTGATCGGACCAGATGCCTGGGCCAAAGTACTGCCACTGAAGTGAGCCAAAAAGATGCCTGACCCCGTCCCCCGGCCGGGCTCTGACCTCGGGACTGTCCCCGTCCCCGTGCCCGTCCCCGTGCCCGTGCTCGTGCCTGGCCTCGACCTGCTGATCGAGCTCGGCCCACCGGGGGTGCGCGGCACCCGCCGCAGGGCGGTCGAGGAGGCGCTGCGCACCGCGATCCGCGAAGGGCGGCTGCCCCCGGGCGCGCGGCTGCCGGCCACCCGCGACCTGGCTGAGCAACTCGGCCTCTCCCGGGGGACGGTGAGCCAGGCCTATGAACAGCTGATCGCCGAGGGCTGGCTGATCGCCCGGACCAAGGCGGGCACCCGGGTCGCCGACGGCGTTGCCACTGCCACCGCTA
Organism: Kitasatospora sp. NBC_01287; assembly: GCF_026340565.1. Taxonomy (NCBI): domain Bacteria; kingdom Bacillati; phylum Actinomycetota; class Actinomycetes; order Kitasatosporales; family Streptomycetaceae; genus Kitasatospora; species Kitasatospora sp. NBC_01287. The sequence continues at coordinate 1,771,865 of NZ_JAPEPB010000001.1, read as the reverse complement.
ATGCCACCGCTAATGCCACTGCCACCGCTACGGCCGCCGCTAATGCCGCCGCCACCGATCCGCGACTGCCCGCGCGGCCACTCCCCTCACTGTCCCCGTCACAGACCTCGGCCTCCCCGACCCCGCCCTGGTCCGGCCCCCCGTCCGGGGCGCGCCACGACCTGAGCCCGGGTCGACCCGACGTCTCGGCCTTTCCGCGTGCCGCCTGGGCCAGGGCGCTGCGCCGGGCGATCCACGAGGCGCCGGCCGAGGCGTTCGGCTACGGCGACCCGCGGGGGCGGATCGAACTGCGCACCGCTCTGGCCGGCTACCTCGGCCGGGTGCGCGGCGTGCGGGTGGCGCCGGATCACCTGCTGATCTGCGCCGGTTTCACTCAGGCACTCGGCCTGCTCACCGCGGTCTTCGCGGGAACGGGGGTGGGCGCGATCGCCATCGAGAACCCCGCGATGCCCGAGCACCTGGCGATCGCCGCGGCCCGGCTCGGCGTGCGCGACGTCACCGTCGACGACCAGGGCCTGCGGGTCGCGGAGTTGGCCGCGACCGACGCCGGGGCGGTTCTCTGCACCCCGGCACACCAGTTCCCGCTGGGTGTAAGCCTCTCGCCGGCCCGCCGGGCGGCGCTGCTGGCCTGGGCCGACGAGCGGGACGGCTGGATCGTGGAGGACGACTACGACGGCGAGTTCCGCTACGACCGCCGACCGGTGGGCGCCCTGCAGGCCCGCCGCCCGGACCGGGTGGTCTACGCCGGTTCGATCAGCAAGTCCCTGGGCCCGGCGGTGCGGCTCGGCTGGATCGCCTGCCCGCCCCGGCTGCTGGAGCCGCTGGTGGCGGCCAAGCATCTGGCGGACCGTCAGTCACCGGTGCTGGAGCAGTTGGCGCTGGCCGACCTGCTCGACTCCGGCGCCTACGACCACCATCTGCGCACCATGCGGCGCGGCTACCGGCGCCGCCGCGACCTGCTGGTGCGCTCTGTCGCGGAGCTGTTGCCGCGGGCCCGGATCACCGGCATCGCGGCCGGGCTGCACGCGATCCTCGAATTGCCGTCCGCCCCGAGTTCGACTGTCCTGAGTTCGACTGTCCCGGACTCGACTGTCCTGTGTTCGATCGTCCCAAACTCGACCATCCTGAGTTCGACTATCACAGACTCGACCATCCCGAAGTCGACCATCCCGAAGTCGACCATCCCGAAGTCGATCGTCCCGAGTTCGACCGTCCCGAGCCAGGCCATCCCCGGTCCCACTGAGCAGCGGATCGCCGAGGCCCTGCGTCAGGCCTCGGTCCGGGCTCGCCTGCTGGGCGGCTACCTGCGTGGTCCGGTCGCCGCCGAGGCGCCGCCCGCGCTGGTGGTCGGCTACGCGACCCCGAGCGCGCATGCCTACGCCGGAGCACTCGACGCGCTGCTCAGCGCCTTGCGCGCTCTGGGATAGCGAGCAAGGCGCCTCGGGACAGCGAGCGGCCCCCTTGTGGCGGCCGGACGCTTGGGGGAGCCGCCCGCCCGCGTGGGGGTGCGGGCGGGCGGCCGTCCAGTGGGGGAGAAGCGGCTCGGCCGGATGCGTTGAAGACCGCCGTGAAGCGTGGAAGTACGTGAGCACAGCGAACAACGCGTGAAGATTCAACTATTCAAAGAATACTATTCCGTGTCTGCATGTCCCTGTCCAGCTTTTCGGCCATTATGAGTAGCGTCTGTACCTACTAGTATGTACAGTGTCGCGGGAGGCAACAGCGCCAGAAGTGACAGGAGAGGTACCTGATGCACGCGATGCAGTACGAGATCACCCTGCCGGCCGACTACGACATGGACATCATTCGCCGCCGGGTCGCGACCAAGGGCCATCTGCTGGACGACTTCGCGGGCCTGGGGCTGAAGGCCTACCTGATCCGCGAGCGCGAGGTGGCGGGTTCGCCGGTCAACCAGTACGCGCCGTTCTACCTCTGGCACGCCGACGAAGGAGTGAACCGCTTCCTCTGGGGCCCCGGATTCCGCGGCCTCAGCGAGGACTTCGGGCGCCCGGCGATCCGCTCCTGGCTCGGGCTGGCCGTCCAGGACGGGCCTGCTCGCGCCGGTGCCCCGACCACCGCCACCCGCCTGCTCGCGCCGGTGCCCTTCGGGCAGGACCCGGCCGAGGCGATCGAGCGGACACTCGCCGCGCTGCCGGTGGGCCTGTCGGGGGTGCACACCACCGCGCTGGCCATCGACACCGCCCGCTGGGAGTTGGTGACCTTCACCCTCTGGACCGAGCCGCCCGGCCCCGAACACGGCGACCGCTACGAGGTACTGCATCTCAGCCGCCCCGAGTTGGCGGAGCTGCCGCGCGGGCGCCACTGGTGACGGGTCGGCCGACCCACCCCGACACGCACCCCGAGACCCACCCCGACACCCACCCCGAGACCCGAGCAGGAACGAGGAGCACCCAGTGGGCACCGAAGCGATCGAACTGACCCCGGCCACCCTGGACCGCGCGGCCGGCTACCGCCTGCTGGACGAACTGCAGGACCAGCAAACGCAGCAGGCCGCACTGCCGGCCCTGGAGCGGATCGCCCCGGGATTCGCGGACTGGATCGTGACCAGCCTGTTCGGCGGCACCTACCAGCGCCCGGGCCTGGACAGTCGCGACCGCCAACTGGTCAACCTCACCGCGCTGGCCACCCTCGGCGGCGTCGATCCGCAGCTCACCGGCCACATCCGCAGCAGCCTGCGGGTGGGGCTCACCAGGCAGCAGGTGATCGAGGTCTTCGTGCACCTGGCGCCCTACATCGGGACCCCGAAGGCGCTCGCCGCGCTGCGCGTGGCGTCGGCCACCTTCGAAGCGCTCGACCAGGAGGCGGCCGCATGACCCCCGCGCCCATCCCGACCTCCGCGCCCATCCCGACCCCCGCGCCCATCCCGACCTCCGCGCCCACCTCGTCCTCCGTCCCGGCCGTCCGCACCGTGCTCGGCGACCTCGACCCCGCCGAGCTCGGCGTCACCGACGCGCATGACCACCTCTTCCTCCGCAGCGCCAGGCTCCCCGGTCAGGAGCTGGACGACCCGGGCGCCGCCGCGGCCGAACTCGCCGCGTTCCACGCGGCGGGTGGCCGGGCGGTGGTCCAGTGGACGCCGTACGGGATGGGCCGCCGCGCCGCCGAGTTGCCGGCCCTCTCCCGCGCGGCGGGCGTGCACCTGGTCGCGGCCACCGGGCTGCACCAGGCCGGGCACTACGAGACGCTGCCCGACCTCGACCCTGACGCCCTCGCCGAGCTCTTCGTCCGCGAGCTGACCCACGGCATCTCCGCCCCAGGCATCTCCACCCCCGGTACCTCCACCCCCGGGAACGCGGGCCCGGCGGGCGTCGACACCCCCCGGGCCGGCCTGGTCAAGGTGGCCGGTGGCTACCACGGTCTGGACGCGCACGCCCGCCACACCATGGCGGCCGCCGCCGACGCGCACCACGCCACCGGCGCCCCGATCGCCGTCCATCTCGAGCAGGGCACCGCCGCGGTCGAGGTGGTCGACCTGCTCTGCGGGCGGCTCGGGGTGCCGCCGGCCAGTGTGATCCTCGGCCACCTCAACCGCTTCCCCGAGCCGAGGATCCATCAGGACCTCGCCGCCACCGGCACCTACCTGGCCTTCGACGGTCCCTCCCGGACCCACCACGCCACCGACTGGCGGCTGCTCGACTGCCTGGTGGCACTCGCGGAGGCCGGTCACGGTGCGCGGCTGCTGCTCGGCGGGGACACCGTGGTCAGGTCGGCCCGCGCGGCCGACGCCGAGGGCCCGGGGATGCCCTTCCTGCTCACCGGGCTGCGGCCGCGGCTGCGTCGTGCGCTGGGGGAGGAGCAGACCGACCTGATCTTCCGTCAGAACCCGGCCCGCGCCTTCGCAGCCGGCTGGCATTGACCCAGCGACCGCACGGCGACCGCACGGCGACCGCACGGCGGTCAGCCGGAGGCTCGCCCTGGATCCCGGCGGAACAGGGCCGTCCACAGGAACGCCTCGCCGAAGAGCGGCGACTCGGGCGGCTCGTCACGCATCCGGCGCAGCTCGACCTCTGTCAGGTCCGAGAAGATCCAGCGCAGCGACTCCGGGGTGTAGGCGAGGCCGCCCTGCAGCTGGCACGTGGGGTAGAGGTCCGTGTCGGAGAGTTCCGAGCCCATCGCGCCGGCGGCGAAGCAGGTGAGCGCGAGGTGGCCGCCGGGGGCCAGGACGCGGTCGAGGAGCGCCAGGTAGCTGACGCGGCGGTGCGGGGGCAGGTGATGGAGGCACCCCGAGTCGACGATCAGGTCGTACGGACCGGTCAGTGCCGGGCCGCCCACGGCCGCACCGCCCAACACCGCGTCAGCCGTCCCTGCACCGGACGTCCCTGCATCGGCCGGCGCCGTACCGGCCGGCACCGCGCCGGTCAGCCGGAACGCGTCGCCGCAAACGAAGCGGACCTCGGCCCCGACCTCCCGCGCCCGGTCCTCGGCCCACGCGATGCCGGCCGGGGAGAGGTCGACCGCGTCCACCTCGAACCCCCGGGACGCGAGGAACAGGGCGTTCCGGCCAGGACCGCAGCCGAGGTCCAGGGCCCGGCCCGGAGCTATCAGGCCCTGGTCGAGATAGGAGGCCAGGCTCTCGTCGGGCTTCGCCACGAAGAACGGGACCGGCCGCGACCGGTCGGCGTAGAAGCCGTCCCAGAACTCCGCGCCGTCACCCGTGGTCAAACGGCCGTCCTGACGGGCGAACAGCCCGTCCAGGAGCGTCAGGACATCCTCGACAGTGCGTACGGTCCGGTCCATCCGGTCCCCCTTCCGACAGAGTGCGAGCCTACGGTCGGGGGTGGCAAAAGGCCAGGTCAGGGCCGGTTTGCCGATCCCATGTACGCCTCGCTGAAAGCCCCCCGAGAGAGCCTGCGGGGCTCGCCCCGACCCTGGTCCCCGCAGGCCCTCCCGCCCCCGCCGGAGGCCGGGAAAGGGCGCTCCAGGGTCGGGCCCGGCGCACTTTTTCGGAAGACTTTCCGTCGGCGCCTTCGACTCGCTGATGAAGAACGGCTTGCTGCGCAAGGGCGACAAGATCGCGCTGATGGTGCCGGTCTTCACCCCCTACATCGAGATCCCGCGGCTGGAGGACTACGAGTTCGACGTGGTCACGGTGGAGGCCAACAGCTTCGCCGAGACCGGGGTGCGGCAGTGGCGCTACCCGGCCGAGGAGGTGGCCAAGCCGGCCGACCCGGCGGTCAGGCTGGTCTGCCTGGTCAACCCCAGCAACCCGCCCTCGCTGGCGCTCTCCCACCCGGTGGCCGAGCAGCTCAAGGAGATCGCCGCCGACAGCAACCCGAACCTGCTGATCGTCACCGACGACGTCTACGGCACCTTCGTCGACGGCTTCCGCACCATCGCGGCCGAACTGCCGCGCAACACGCTGCTGGTGTACTCCTACTCCAAGCACTACGGCGCCACCGGGCACCGGTTGGGCCTGATCGGCCTGAACGCGGAGAACGTGGTCGACGAGGCGATCGCCGCGCTGCCACCCGCCGAGCAGGCCCGACTGGCCAAGCGCTACGGCACGTTGAGCCTGACGCCCGAGAAGATCAAGTTCATCGACCGGCTGGTCGCCGACTCCCGGCAGGTCGCGCTCAACCACACCGCGGGGCTGAGCCTGCCGCAGCAGGTCCAGCTCACCCTCTTCTCGCTCTTCGCGATGCTGCCGGAGGGCAAGCAGTACAAGGCGCTGGTGCAGAACATCGTCAAGGAGCGGCTCGGCCTGCTGCTTGAGGGGTCGGGGATGAAGATCTCCGACGACCCGCAGCGGGCGGGCTACTACATCGAGTTGGACCTGCGGGCGGAGGCCGAGCGGGTGGCGGGACCGGAGTTCGCCGAGTACCTGCTGAAGACCTACGAGCCGACCGAGCCGCTCTTCCGGCTGGCCGAGCAGACCGGCGTGGTGCTGCTCAACGGCGGTGGCTTCGACGGCCCGCAGTGGTCGGTGCGGGTATCGCTGGCCAACCTCGACTCGCTGGACTACCTGAAGATCGGTCACCACCTGCGCGCGATCTTCGCCGAGTACCAGGCCGAGTGGGAGGCGATCAAGGGTTGACGGTCCATCAGGGCGGCTGCGGGGCCCGATCGCTGAGCCCCGCAGCCGGCGCTCACATGTGGGTGCCGCCGTCGATCCGGATCTCGGTGCCGGTCACGAAGGCGCCGTCCTCGCTCGCCAGCATCGCGATCACACCGGCCACCGTCTCCGGGCCGGCGAAGCCCGTGCCGAGCGCGGGCGCGAGCTTGGCCAGCAGGCTGAAGTCGGCATCGGCCGGCAGGCCCGGGTTGTTGGTCATGCCGCTGTCGATGCTGCCGGGCGCCACGCAGACCGCGCGCAGGCCCTGCTTGCTGTACTCCTGGGCGATCGCGTGGGTGAAGGACTGGATGCCGCCCTTGGTCGCGGCGTAGGCGGCCATGTACGGGTGGGCGAACGTCGCCGAGGTGGAGCTGAAGTTGACCACCACGCCGGAGCCGGCGGCGAGCAGGGCGGGCAGCGCCTCGCGGGTCATCAGGAAGGTGCCGGTCAGGTTGACCTTCAGCAGGGTGTTCCAGAACTCCAGGCTGGTCTCGTGGGTGTGCGAGGAGCGCAGTATCCCGGCGGCGTTGACCAGGACGTCGAGCCCGCCCAGGCGCTCGACGGCGGCGGCCACGCCCGCGACGACCGACTGCTCGTCGGCGATGTCCAGGAGCGCGGTGGTCAGGCGCTCGGCGGTGCCGTCGACGGCGGCCCGCTCGGCCGTCCCGCGCAACCCGGCCTCGCTGACGTCCACGGTGACGACCTGGGCGCCCTCGGCGAGCAGGCGGTGCACAGTGGCCCGGCCGATGCCGGAACCGCCGCCGGTGATCAGGACCCGGCGACCGGAAAAGCGCTGCATGGTGGTGCTCCGTTCTCGTTCTGCGCCCGCCGTGCCGCGGCCGCGCCGTCCACCGTACGCCTGGATGGCACGTTGTGCCAGCTTGGCATGACGTGCCAAGTAGGCAGGCGCGGCGTAGCGTGGAGGCATGACCGACCGCCCCGCGCCCCTCGCCGACCGCCGCACGCAGGCCGCGGACCGCCCCGCCGCCGCGGACCGCCCCTCCCTCACCGACCGGCGGCGCGCCGAGACCCAGTTGGAGATCGCCCTCACCGCCGCCGAGCTCTTCGCCGATCGCGGCGCGGAGGCGACCGGTGCCGAGGAGATCGCGCGGGCCTCGGGCGTCGCGCTGCGCACCTTCTACCGCTACTTCCGGACCAAGGAGGAGGCCGTCGCCCCGCTGCTCGCGGCGGGCGGCCGCCGCTGGCTGGAGCTGATCGCCGGCGGCCCGGCCGAGCTGCCGGTGCCGCAGGTGCTGGAGCGGGCGGCCGTCGAGGCGCTCACGCCGGCGGACGAGCGGGCGGCGGAGGCACTGCGCTGGACCAGGGCGCTGCTCACCGACCCGGGGCTGCGCCGGGTCTGGCAGGGGGTGCACCAGGACTCGGAGGACGCGCTGGTCCCGATCCTGGCCGAGCGCTGCGGGGCGGGCGTCGACCCGCTGGAGGTGCGGCTGGCGGCGGCGGCCGCCACGGCCGCGATCCGGGTCGCGCTGGAGAGTTGGGCGGCCCGTCCCGAGGCCCCGGTCCAGGGCGAGGGCGCGCCCGGCCCGCTGGCCGCGCGCTGCCTGCGGGAGTTGACGGCGGGCCTGCGGCTCTGGGCGGACGACCGGGGCTGAGCCGGCCGCGAGCCGGCCGCGCGCGGGCGGCGGGCTCAGCCGGCCGGGAGCGGACCGTGCGAGCGGGTCATGGGAGCGGACCGTGCGAGCGGGTCATGGGAGCGGACCGTGCGAGCGGGTCAGGCCACGGGCTCCAGGGTGCCGGTGTGCAGCTCGCCGACCCGGCCGCCCTCGCCCTCGTAGGTCCAGAACGCCCGGACGGTCAGCCTGCCCAGGTCCATCACGTGGCTGACCGTGATGCCGCTCTGCTCGGTCCAGCTGACGAAGTAGACGTCCGGCGCGACCAGCGCGACGTGGAGCGCCACGTCCTCCCACTGGCCGGCCGACTCGCCCAGGCCCTCCCAGCGCAGCCGCCTGCCGTCGGCCGAGTAGGCGTTGCGGAAGGCGGCACCGTTGTCGACCTGGAAGAGGTACGTCCGCCCGGCGAAGCCGGGCAGGGCAGCGGTCTCGGTCATGCTGGCGGAGGTCCTCGTCTCTGCTGCGGATCCGGTCCGGGATCGGAAGCCGGGTGTCCCCAAAGCTATCCGACCGGCCCGGTGGAGAGACAATGGTTCCGCGACACGCCCGTGCCGCCGCGCGCCGGTTCTCCGGCCAGCGGGTGGCCCGTCGGCGGGTGCGGCAGCGTGGCGGGTCGGGAGGTCGATCATGCGCAAGGTCGTCGACTGCCGGGAGATGCCGAGCGAGATGAACTGCAGCCTCGCCATCTCCGGCGAGGAGGACGAGGTGGTGCGGGCCGCCACCGAGCACGCGGTCTCGGTCCACGGCCACACCGATTCCAAGGAGCTGCGCGACCAGATCAGGGCCGGGCTCAAGGACGAACTCGTCCTGCAGCACACCTGACCTGGGCAGCTGGTGCCCCACGTGGCGCCCGCCCGCCCCGGGCCGTACGGAGAATCCCGTATGGCCCGGGGCGGGCGTCTTCTGCTGGAGTGGGAGGAGCACCCAGGAGGTGGTCCCGATGGCGGTCGACGAAGAGAAGATGATGGAGTTCCTGGGCCGAGTGATCGGCGACGCCGGAGCCGCGGTGGCGGGGCTGTGCACCTCGCTCGGCGACCGGCTCGGCATCTACGCCGCGATGGCCGAGGGCGGCCCGATGACCGCCGCGCGGCTCGCCGAGCGCACCGGCCTGCAGGAGCGCTACCTGCGGGAGTGGCTGGCCGCCCAGGTGGCCGGCGAGTACGTGACCTACGACCCGCGGACCGACAGCTACCTGCTGCCCGAGGAGCACGCCGCCGTGCTGGCCGACCCCTCGGTGCCCACGTACGCGGCCGGCTTCTTCACCATGCTGCAGGCGATGTACGGCACCGAGGACGTGCTGATGGACGCCTTCCGCACCGGTCAGGGCGTCGGCTGGGAGGAGCACAGCGAGGCCCTCTTCGCCGGCACCGCCAAGTTCTTCCGCCCCGGCTACGCGGGTGCCCTGGTACCCGAGTGGATCCCCGCGATGAACGGCACCGAGCGCAAGCTGACGGCCGGCGCCGAGGTCGCCGACGTGGGCTGCGGCTACGGCTGGTCCACCATGCTGATGGCCAGGGCCTATCCCGCCTCGCACTTCACCGGCTTCGACTTCCACCAGCCCTCGATCGACCGCGCTCGCGAACTCGCCGCCGAGCAGGGCCTGTCCGAGCGGGTCGGCTTCGAGGTCGCGGGGGCGCAGGACTTCCCCGGGGACCGCTACGACCTGATCACCTTCTTCGACTGCCTGCACGACATGGGCGACCCCGGCGGCGCGCTGCACCACGCCGAGCAGGCGTTGGCCCCCGACGGCGCCTGCATGATCGTCGAACCGAACGCCTCGGCCGACGTCCGGGAGAACGCCAACCCGGTCGGCCGGGTGGTCGTCTCCGCCTCGGTCGCCCTCTGCCTGCCCGCCGCGCTCGCCCAGCACGGTCCGCAGGCGATGGGCAACCACGCCGGTGAGGAGGCGATGCGCCGGCTCGCCGACGACGCGGGGCTGCACCACTGGAAGCTGGCCGCCGAGAGCCCGGTCAACCGGGTCTACGCCGCCGCCCGCTAGCTCACCCCTCCCTCGGTCGCCCGCTGGCTCACCGTCCTTCGGTCGCCCGCTCGGGCCCGCGGCCGCCACCCGGGCCGGGTTTGTCGGGACCCGGCTTGACCCGACCTCCCCATCGGGAGCACGCTCGATGCGTGACTCCGTCCGGGGAGGTCGGGCTGCGGCGGATCTGCGCCGTGATCGACCTGCTGCTCGACGCCGTCGACGAGGAGAGCCTCCTGCCGGCGCTCTTCCCGATGCTGCTCCGCGCGGTCCCCGGCGACAGCCTGACCTGGTCCACCCGTACCCCCACCGGGCGCCACCCGGTCACCCTGCCCGGCGCGCTCTTCACCCCGCAGGCGCTGGCCGCCTTCTTCCGCCACGCCCCCGAGGACGCGCTGTTCCGCCACACCAACACCGGCTGCGGCGCCCCGGCGCGCCGCAGCGACCTGCAGTCGCTGACCGAGTACCACGGCCTGGGCACCTACGGCGAGGCGCTCGGCCCGATCGGCGCCGAGTACCAGTTGGCGATGGCCTTCCCGGCCGGCTGGGCGCGCGGCGGCGGCCGCCGCACCGTCGCGCTGATCGTCAACCGCGCCGGCAGCGACTTCGCCGACGCCGACCTGGAGGCGGCCGTGCTGCTGCGCAGCCGCCTGACCCACGCCCTGGACCGGCTGGCCCCGCCCCTCGCGCCGCCCCCGGTCGACCTCACCGCCCGCGAGGCGACCGTCCTCGACCTGCTCGCCCAGGGATTGACGGACCGTCAGATCAGCCGCCGGCTCGACGTCGCCGCCCGCACCGTGGACAAGCACCTGGAGCACGCCTACGCCAAGCTGCGGGTGCACAACCGGGTCGCCGCCGCCTCGGCCTGGCGGGACGCGGGGCGGGGCGCTGGGCGGGGCTGACCGGGACCCGCCGCGATGCCGTTTCTTACGCGATCCCGGTGGCCGCAGCGGCCGTACTGGCCGTACTGGCCGCCTCCCGGGCGGTCAGGATCTCCGGAACGTGCGCCACCGACCACTGCGCGATCGCGGTGGTCAGCTGCCCGGCCTCCACACCCAGTGCGGTCAGCGCGTACTCCACCCGCAGCGGGACGGTCGGGTAGACGGTCCGCTCGATGAGGCCGTCGCGCTCCAGTGCCCGCAGGGTCTGGGTGAGCATCTTCTGCGTGATCCCGTCCAGCAGGCGCAGCAGCGCGTTGAACCGCATCGGCCCCTCGTGCTCGCGCAGGGCGGCCAGCACGTAGAGGGTCCACTTGTTGGCCAGCAGCTCGACCACGGTGCGCGAGGGGCAGTCACGACGGTAGACAATCATGGGTAACTAGGTATCAGAAAGGTACCTACTGTTCAAGGGATACCGCCTGCCACCAGGATGGACACCGATCGACCCATCCCCACAGGAGGCTTACCGTGTCCACCCGCATGCATGCCGTCAGCCAGCGCTCCTTCGGTGGCCCCGAGGTGCTCGAACTGGTCGAGACCGAGCGCCCGCAGCCGGGTCCGGACGAGGTGCTGGTGCGGGTCCGGGCCGCCGGGGTGAATCCGGCGGACTGGCGGATCCGCTCGGGCGAGGTGCGCCGGTTCGGCGAGCCGCCGTTCACGCTGGGCCTCGACCTGGCGGGCGAGGTCGAGGCGGTCGGCGCCGGGGTGAGCCGGTTCGGGCCCGGTGACCGGGTCTTCGGTGTCGCGCTCCTGCCGCGCGGCGCGTACGCCGAGTACGCGGCCGTCCCGCAGGACCGGCTGGCCGCCGTCCCGCCCGGACTGGACCTCGTGCAGGCGGCCGCGCTGCCCACCGCCGGCCTCACCGCCTGGCAGCCGCTCACCCACCACGCCCCGGTCCGCGCCGGACAGCGGGTCCTGGTGCACGCGGCCGCCGGCGGGGTCGGCCACCTCGCCGTTCAGATCGCCAAGGCCCGTGGCGCGTACGTGATCGGCACGGCCCGAGCGGCGCACCACCCCTTCCTGCGCGAGCTGGGCGCCGACGAGCTGATCGACTACACCCGCACCGACTTCACCACCGCGCTGCGCGACATCGACACCGTCCTCGACCCCGTCGCCGGCGACTACGGCCCGCGCTCGCTGGCCGTCCTGACCCCCGCCGGCACCCTGCTCGACACCCGCGGCACCGGCCCCGACCGCACCACCACCCGCCACCTCGCCGCCGAACTCGGCCTGCGCTACGTCGAGTTCGGCTTCACCCCGGCCGCCGCCGACCTCGCCCGGCTGGCCGCCCTCGCCGAACGCGGCCAACTGCGCGCGGCAGTGGCCGAGCTGCTCCCGCTCGCCGAGGCGGCGGCCGCCCACCGGCTGAGCGAGAGCGGGCGGGTGCGGGGGAAGATCGTGCTGAGCGTCGGTTGAGGCGGGATCCCGGCTGGGGGCCGGATCGTCGTAGCCCGGCTCGGCCGCAAGGAGGGTGACCTCTCGATACTCCCTGGTTCATCGGACAGTTCGGCCGATCACCATCGGCCGGGCACGGTCGATGAGGTCGCGAACACGCACATTGCGGCTGTGGGGCCTCGTTGTGGCGATCATGGCGCGGAAGCGGTCATCGGCCCGACCGGACTGGATGTGGGGGTAGTCGTCCAAGGCGAGGTGCCAGTTCTGGACGGCTTCCTCCAGTCGGCCGACCTCCAACTGCCACTCAGCGAGCATCGCGCGGTGACGAACCCTGGCCCGCCGGTACAGCGAGGGCCGGACCTGTTCCGAATGTTGGAGCGCGCGGATCGCGCCCTCGCGGTCGCCGAGCTCGTGGGTGACCTGGGCAATGTGGTACGAGAGCGAAGCGGGGTCGTAGGAGCCGTGGGCTGTGGCCTTGGACTCGGCGTTCTCCATGGCGGTCTCGGCCGCGCGCAGCATGGCCAGCGCTGCGCAGCGGTCACCGGTCTGTGCGAGGGCGTGGGCCTGCTGACCGGCGAGAAAGGCCCGCATCCTTGGCCCGGCCTCGGGTGAGGCGGCAGCGGCGGCCTCCGCGTACCGTACAGCGGTTGCTCCGTGGCCTAGTTCGACGGCCTGGACGCTCATGCCCCTCAGGGTTGTGCAGTAGGTGAGGTGATCGTCGGCGGCCAGAGCGAGTTCGAGCGCCTTGGTGTAGTAGCTCTGGCCGAGCAGGTCCAGGCGCTCGTCCACCGCCATGTAGCCGGTCAGGTAGAGGTGGTCCGCAGCGGCGGACAGCAAGGCCCTACGCACCTCGTCGGACGCGGTGGCCTTGAGGTAAGGGGCGATGTTGTTGACCAGGAACGCGGCGGCCATCGGTCGGGCGGTCCGGCCGCCGAACTGGTCGTCCAGCTCACTGATTCGCTCGGTCATGGCTACCACGGACTCGACCTCGGCCATGCCGATCCGGGTGTGCGGGGCGGTCTTCAGCCTTTCGAACCGCCCGACGAGGTCCGGCCAGTCGGGGATGGCCAGGGCGATCGAATACAGGCCCGCCCCGAGCACACCCCTACGCGATGGGTCCATGTCCACGCTCCCGAGGTCGATCAGTCCCGCCACCGTATCTGTGCACTGAGGCTGCACATCGGGCTGATCCGCGAAGCCCGCCTCAAATGCGGTGATCGGCCGTTTCAGACGACGGGTCAGCGCCTCGATGACCACCGGTCGGTACTTGGCCATGGGGCGGGTGCCCGAGAGCCAATGTGAGACAGCGGATTCGTCGTATCTCAGCTTGAAACCGGCCTCGGTCCCGGCCCGGTTGACCGCGCGGGCGAACTCGCCGTTGCCTGCCCAGCGGCACTCGGCGATCAGCGTGGCGAGCCTGCCGTTGGGTGTCCGCTTGCGTGCTGTCATTGCCGGCCTCCGGTCATGTTTCAAGGGTTTCAAGCATCTGGGCTCTCTCTACCGTGTTCACGCCCTGCGCACACCTGTTGACTGGTTGTCAGGTCGCCGAAGATCCTGCCAACCCGGAGACCTGCTCCTGGCCGACGACATTGCTCCCGTTGCAGGCCGTCGATACTCCCTGTTCAGCACCGAAGGGTTCTTCGTCATGCCCGTGCGCAGCTGCTCCGTTACCGTGATCCGCGACCCGGCCTGCGTGCCGGAGGCCCGTCGCTGGGTCCGAGCCCAGGTCGCCGGCTGGGGCGTCCAGCTGGACGACCACAGCCAGGCGGCCATCGAGGTCGTCACCTCGGAACTGGTGACCAACGCGGTTCGGCACACCACAGCGACGTGGCTCACCGTCGGTCTGTACGCCAACCCGCGCCTTCGCCGGGTCCTGGTCGAGGTCTACGACGGTTCAGCGGCCCTGCCGCGAGTGCGAATGGTCGGACCGGACCAGGAGAGCGGACGTGGCTTGCTCCTGGTCGAGCGCTTGTCCCTGAAACACGGTGCTGAGCGGACCGAGCGAGGGAAGAAGGTCTGGGCGGAGCTGGAGCTGCCCGAGCAGCCGTTGATGCGCCGCCAGCTCATGGGTCACCCACGCCGTGCGGCCCGCGCGCTCGCCCGCCAGCGGTCCGGCCACCGCCGCCCGCGGATACGCCCGCCGTGGCCATCGCCGGCACGCTGACCCGCCGCCGATCGGCGATGGGCAGCATGACTTTTCGCCCTGAGCCTGTGCCAGGGCGGAAGACGGCACCCTCACGGTGCCGTGCCCGGCCGGCAGCGGGCTGATCGGGCGAAATCGATCATCTGGAAGAGAGGACGAAACCAATGAGCGACCTGGTCCACACCGAGGCCACCATCGAGGACGACGCCGCGCCGGTCGAGATCGGCGACGCGGCGGCCCTGACTGAGGGCCAGGGCCAGGGCAGCAGCGAGGACAAGCGCCGCGCCTACAACTGCTGACCCGCCCCTGGTGCTGTTGCCCCGGCGTCGATCGGGGCAACAGCACCGCCCCCAGCCCATGGAGGAAGCCATGATCCTCGGAGGATTCAGCACTGCCAACGCCATCGGCCCTCGCCCGCAGGGGGCGAGCGCGGCCTGCTCGCGGAGTTGGCGGCTCGGCGAAGGAACCTTGCGAGCCCTGACCGGCCGCACCGGCCGGAGCGTGCTGGTGGCCGGCCGGTGCGGCGTGAGCGACTTCGAACTGTCCTTGCTGGCCGAGTCCGCCCTACCGGTTGACGTGGCCTGGCGTTGGTCCGGTGCCTACGCCGTCATTGAGGAGACCGATGCTGCGGTGGTAATCCACACGGACCCGGCCGCCGCTCAGCCGGTCTACGCGACCCGCTGGGAAAGCGGCTGGGTCTGGTCCACCTCTGCTCGACTGCTGGCAGCCCTCACCGGGGCGTCGATCGACACGCAGCGCCTGGCCTGCGCTGTGTTCCTTCCCTCGGTGCCCGCCCTGGCCGCTGGTCGTACATTCTTCGACGGCGTGCGACAGCTTCCGCCCGGGGCACGGGTCGAACTGCCGGCCAACGGCACCACCTGGCGCGTCACCACCCAGTGGCGGCCGGACCCGGTGCCCGGATGGTTGCCCGATCTTCGACTGTACGACGCCTTGGCCGCCGCGGTCGCCCTGCAGATGACTGCCGACCCGGCGCTGTCGTGTGACCTGTCCGGTGGATTGGATTCCACCAGCATTGCACTGCTGGCTGCCACAGCCCTTCCAACCGGTCGGCGGCTGAACGCAATCACCATCCACCCCAATGGGGACCTCGGCGGAGCCGATCTCCGCCATGCCCGCTTGGCCGCCAGCCGCTACCCGCACCGGATCGACCACCATCTGCTGCCGCTGACCGAACGGCACCTTCCCTACACCGCGATCTCGGAGGTGCCCGCGACCGACGAACCGGCGCCCTCGACACTCACCCAGGCCAGGCTGACTGGCCAACTGGATTGGATGCGGGACGTACTGGGCACTCGTACCCACCTGACAGGCGATGGCGGCGACAGCGTCCTGTTCCAGCCTCCGATCCATTTGGCCGACCTGCTCCGCCATCGCCGCCTTCGCCGTGCAGCGGGCGAGGCCATTGGCTGGGCTCGCCTGCGCCACACCTCGGTCGGCCCATTGCTGTGGGGAGCCGCCCGTGCCACTCGTACCGGCCGCAGCCAAGCCCTTGCAACCCTCGCCGCTTCAATCGGGACGCGGGGGCGCGACGATCACGGCCTGGTGGTCTGGTTCCCGCTGCTGGCGCATCCGGCCTGGGCCGCTCCGTCGGCCGCCCGTCTTGTCACGGAGGCCGCCGGACAGGCCGCTGCCGAGGCCGATCCCTTGCAGGGCCTGGACTTCTCGGTGCGGACGCTGGTGGACGAGATCCGCGAGGTCGCCCGGACCGCCGCAGCCGATACCCAGCTGGCCGCCGCCTCGGGCGTTGAGTTGCACAATCCGTTCCTCGACCCGCTGGTGGTGGATGCGGTGCTGACCACCCCGCTCGACCGCCGACCCGCCCTGCACGCCTACAAGCCGGTCCTGGCCCGCGCGATGTCCGGTCTGCTGCCTGCCGAGACCGCCGCTCGCACGACCAAGGGCAGCTTCGACGCTGACCACTACACCGGGTTGCGAACCAATCTCGCAGAGCTGTCCGCCCTCGCCGATGGCTACCTGGCGGCCCTTGGCCTGCTTCAACCCGGCCGGTTCCGCAAGCACTTGGCCCAGGCGGCCGCAGGCCTGCCGATGCCGCTCGCCACCCTCGAACAGGCTCTCACCGTGGAAGCGTGGTTGATCGCCCATCACCGCGACCCCGCGCCTGATTGGATCCGAACTCCGGCAAGGCCCGAACCCTGTGTCTGATCTCCCTACCTTCGCCGTTCCGCCACTGTGGGTCCGCGCTGCCGACTTCGGCCACGTCCTGGTCCTCATCGATTACCGCACCGGCAAGATCCAAGGCCTGCTGCCGGCGGCCGCCGAGCGCTTTCGCCAGGCAGCCCGAACCGGCTGCCTGGATCCGCTGTCCGAACAGCTCGCCTCCCAACTTCTGGACGCCAAACTCCTCACTCCTGCCTCTGCCGCCTGCCCGTGGCCGGTGACAGAGGCAGCGACAGCGACCGGGAGCTGGGGCAGTGCCGAGTTCCCCGCTGGTGCCACCCGCCCCAAGCCCGTTTCGCGCCCGGCCCTGATCAATGCCGCCGGGGCCGTGGCTGCCGTCGCCTCGATCAAGGCCGCAGGCAGCCGCAGCACCACGATGCTCCGCGTCGTCCGCACCGTCCACTGGGCCTCGTCAACCTGCCGTCGCCCGGCCACCCTCGAACAGGCGGCGGCTGCCGTATTTGCCGTCCGCGCCGCTGGCTGGTGCTCCCCGGCCCGCACCGCCTGCCTTGAGGAGTCCATCGCTGTCGTGTTGTTGCTGGCCGCCCGCCGGTTGGCCGTCACCTGGTGCCACGGCGTAGCCGCCGACCCCGTGCGGCTGCACGCCTGGGTGCAGACTGAGGACGGCACCCCGGTCGCCGAACCGCTCTCGACCCGCGCCTACACGCCCATCCTCACCCTCGGAGCCCGCCATCACCGCCAGCCCTGAGCCGATCCTGTGGGTCGGCACCGACACCTGCGCGCTCGGCCCCTACCGTGCCGACCTCGTGGAGACCTACTGGCGGTGGGAGCAGGACCCCGTGCTCCTGGTCGGCTACGGTCGCCAGCAGCCCGAGTCACTGGAGGCCCGCACCGAGGGCATGGCCCACCAACTCCGTGGTGACAACATCCGGTTCACCATCTACGAACTGACAGGGGACGGCCCAACCCCGGTCGGGGTCGCCACCCTGCTGCCCGACCAGGCCGTCCGCACCGCCGAGTACGTCGTGATGCTCGCCCCCGAAGCCCGTGGCAAGGGCTTGGGCACGGCCGCCACCCGCCTCGTGCTCGACTACGCCTTCCACATCACCAACCTGCGGATGGTCTGGCTCAAGGTCCTCGCCCCGAACAAGGGTGGCGTCCGCGCCTACGAGAAGGCGGGTTTCCGCCCCGCCGGGATGCTCCGCGAGGCCGGCTACTGGCTCGGCCGGGTCTGCGACGAGCTGATCATGGACGCGCTCGCCGCTCAGTTCGCCGGTCCCTCGGTCATCGCGCCGCTGCTGCCCGAGTAGGCGACGCGCAGCGCCGGGGGCGCGGTACCTCGCCCCCGGCGCCATGCGGCCGACTGTCTCAGCAGCTGAAGTCGATCAGCGAGAACGACTCGTAGTGGTCGGAGGTGTAGTAGTCCGACCCGTCCTCGCCGGTCACGATCCGGCGGGTGCTGCGGTTGCCGGCGCCCGGGGTGGTGACGGTGTACTCCTGGTAGAAGCCGTACGGCTCGCTGGGGAGGACGCCCTCGCGGTTCTGGAAGGTCTCGCCGTCCTCGGAGTACGGGAACGGGCCGCCCTGCGCGATCAGGTCGAGGGTGTGGTCGGCCTGGCTGGGCAGCGCGGACTGGCAGATGTCGCCGCTGACGTCCGCGTGGGCGTCGGAGGCGAAGACGGCGGTCGGGGCCAGGGTGAGCAGGCCGACGGTGACGACGGAGGCGGTACGCGACTTCAACGCGCGTAGAAGAGTCTGCATGTGCAGCAGTGTGGGGCAGCTCCGGGAAGGCTGGGAAGAAGCTGGGAGCCGACTGGGTGAGTCTTCATGTCCATGTAACTTGAGCGGGGCTCGCGCGACGGAAGTGCTTCGCTTTGGCGGCGGATGTGAAGCTGTGTGACTCGTGTGACATTGATGATGATCAGCTCGTCTGCCTACCCTGCAGACGTCTCGCCACCCAGCGGCGGGACCAGTCCCCGGGACGCCTAGTCCTGCCTGCCCGGGGTCGGAACCCCAGCACCGCACCAGGCAGGAGCGGGGGACCCAGGTAGTTCTGCCGTGTCCCCGCCCGCCCGCGTCCAGCCGGCTGCGCGGGGGTGCGGCTCGGGGTGAAGCCGACCGGGATCCTCCGGCGCGGCCGGGCCATCTTGCGGCCCGAACCCGACAGCTCACCTCGTAGGCGTCGCAAGAGGAACCCCCGTGATCCCTTCCGCCACCCCTGCCCGCCTCGGCATCCTCGCCGGCGCCCTCGGCCTGATCGCCGTGCCCATGGTCGGCCAGGCGAACGCCCTGACCTCGACCCTGGCGTCCGGCGGCGCGCCCACCGTCACCCAGGACCGGCTGACCCCGACCACCGCCACCGCCGGCGCGGCCACCAGCGCCGCCCTGACGCTGCACGCGGGCTCCTGCTTCACCGCGAAGACGGTGGGCGTGGGCGTGCGCGACGCCGCAGGGAACAACCTCGACTTCCCCGGGAACCGCGCCAACCAGCGGATCTGCCCGAGCGGCCTGTCGCTCACCACCGGCGCGCGGACCTTCGCGAGCGGGACGTACAGCGTCTTCGGCTTCTACCAGGACCAGGCGGGCGCCTGGCACAACCTGCCCGCGCAGAGCCTGACGGTGTCCGCGAACGCCGGCGCGGGTGGCGGCGGCAGCGCGGGCGGCAGCGGGAGCGGCACCGGCACCTCCCCGGTCACCCCGCCCGCCGCCCCGTCCGCCCCCACCGGCTCACCCGTCCCCGGCAAGGCGCTGACCTGGTCCGACGAGTTCAACGGCCCGCTCGACAGCACGAAGTGGAACGACAGCACCACCACCTCGTACAAGTACGGCAGCCACAACCCGGACGACAACAAGCTCGACTGGATCACCCCCTCCGACGTCGCGGTGGCGAACGGCACGGCCACCTTCACCGCCCAGCCCTCCAGTCACACCCTGGAGAACGGCAAGCAGGCGTGGACCACCGGCCTGCTCACCACCGAGGGCAGCCAGCAGGGCTTCAAGGTGAAGACCGGCGACTACGCCGAGGCCCGGGTGCAGCTGCCGTCCGCACCCGGCGCCTGGCCGGCGCTGTGGACCTGGGCGAACGGCGGCAGCGAGATCGACTCCTTCGAGTACCACCCGGACAACCCGAACCTGCTGGAGCTGACCAACCACGTCAACTCCGCGCAGAAGTACTACACCGACGCGAACGCGGTGAAGCCCGGCCAGTGGGTGACCATCGGCACCTACTACGGCGCCACCTCCGTCGACTACTACGTCAACGGCGTCAAGGTCTTCTCCGACAACACCGGCGTCGGTGCCAACTGGTCGGCCTACCTGATCCTCAACCTGTCGATCAGCGCCGGCCAGTACCACCCGGCCCCGAGCGGTTCCGCCCCGATCAGCTTCGCGGCGGACTACGTGCGGGTCTACCGCTAGGGGGTAGTTGACGCACTGTCAACAGGCATGCGTGCGGCCCGGATCCACGAGGATCCGGGCCGCACGCATGCCTGACGGAGGATCAGGGGCGATCGATCAGGGCGCCAGCACGGTCCCCAGCCGGTGCGCGATCTGCCGCATCACCGGCACCAGTTCCGAAGAGCCCGTCTGCCCCTCCAGCGCCCGGATCCGCGCCTCGGGGCCGGAGACCGAGAGGGCGGTGGGGGTCGGCGCGCCCGGCACGGCGACGGCGATGCAGCGCACGCCGATCTCCTGCTCCTGGTCGTCCACCACGTACCCGGCCTCGCGCGCCTGGGCCAGCTGGGCGAACAGCTCCTCGACGTCCGTCACGGTGAACTCGGTGTGCGCGGGCAGGGGTTGGGTGCCGAGCACGGCGCGGGCCTCGTCCTCGGGGAGTTGGGCGAGCAGCGCCTTGCCGACGCCGGTGCAGTGCGGCTGGACCCGGCGGCCGACCTCGGTGAACATCCGCATCGAGCGGCGCGACTGCACCTGGCCCACGTAGACCACCTCGCCGCCCTCCAGCACGGCCAGGTTGGCGGTTTCGCCAGTGGCCTCCATCAGTTCGGCCAGATACGGTCGGGCCCAGCTGCCGAGCAGCCGCCCGGCGGTCTCGCCCAGCCGGATCAGGCGCGGACCCAAGGTGTAGCGCCGCGCTGTGTCCTGGCGGACATATCCCTGCTGTGCGAGGGTACGAACCAGCCGGTGGATGGTCGGCATCGGGAGGCCCGACGTGCCGGAGAGCTCGCTCAGGGTGGCGACGCCGCCCGAGTCGGCGAGCGCTTCCAGGAGTTGGAAGGCGCGCTCGACGGACTGCACGCTCCCCGCGGAGGCGCGCTCGGATCCGGTCGAAGCTGCGGCAGGGGTGCTGGCCACCGGCGTTCCCTTTGCTGTCGGGGGAGGAGTAGAGTCCCAGCGATCTACCTCAACAAACCGTTGAAATTCTGTATCGCGGAAACTAGTGTCCACCTTACAGAATCGAACTCGCCAGTAGGTGGGTCAGATCAATTGAGGGAAGCTCCCACCGGGGCTCCCTACACCGGTTCTACCGCCCAAGGAGTGTCCTGCCCATGGCTACAGACCAGGGATCCGTCGGCGCCCCCGCCGCTCCGGTCGTCACTGTCGCCGGCCCGCGCGTCCCCCGTGCGGAGGAGGTGCTCACGCCCGACGCTGTGGCCTTCGTGGTCGGCCTCCACCGGGCCTTCGAAGACCGTCGCCAGGAACTTCTCGCCCGCCGACACACCCGGCGCGCCGAGATCGCCAGGGCGGGCACCCTCGACTTCCTCCCCGAGACCGCCGCGATCCGCGCCGGCGACTGGCGGGTGGCCCCGGCGCCGCGGGCCCTGCAGGACCGCCGCGTCGAGATCACCGGCCCGACCGACCGCAAGATGGTGATCAACGCGCTCAACTCCGGCGCCAAGATCTGGCTGGCCGACTTCGAGGACGCCACCTCGCCCACCTGGCAGTCGGTGGTCTCGGGCCAGGTCAACCTGATCGACGCCTACGAGGGCCGGATCGACTTCACCTCGCCGCAGGGCAAGGAGTACAAGCTGAAGCCCGCCGCGGAGCTCGCCACCGTGGTGGTCCGCCCGCGCGGCTGGCACCTGGACGAGAACCACCTGATGGTGGACGGCGTACCGGTGGCCGGCGCGTTCTTCGACTTCGGCCTCTACTTCTTCCACAACGCGAAGCGGCTGCTGGCCAAGGGGACCGAGGACCCGAACTCCGGTCCCTACTTCTACCTCCCGAAGACCGAGAGCCACCTTGAGGCCCGGCTCTGGAACGACGTCTTCACCCACGCCCAGGCCAAGCTCGGCATCCCGCACGGCACCATCCGGGCCACCGTGCTGATCGAGACGATCATGGCCGCCTTCGAGATGGACGAGATCCTCTACGAGCTGCGCGAGCACGCCGCCGGTCTCAACGCGGGCCGCTGGGACTACCTCTTCTCGATCGTCAAGAACTTCCGCGACGCCGGCGAGCACTACATCCTGCCGGACCGCAACAGCGTCGGCATGACCTCCCCGTTCATGGCCGCCTACGCCCGGCTGCTGGTGCAGACCTGCCACCGGCGCGGCGCGCACGCGATCGGCGGGATGGCCGCCTTCATCCCCAGCCGCAAGGACCCCGAGGTCAACGCGGCCGCCCTGGGCAAGGTCAAGGCGGACAAGGAGCGCGAGGCCGGGCTCGGCTTCGACGGCTCCTGGGTCGCCCACCCCGACCTGGTCCCGGTCGCCCGCGCCTGCTTCGACGCGGTGCTCGGCGAGCGGCCGAACCAGAAGGAGAACCCGGGCCCCGCCGAGCCGGTGACGGCCGCCGAACTGCTCGACGTCGCCGGGGCGGGCGGCTCCTGCACCGAGGCCGGCCTGCAGAACGCGGTCGCCGTCGGTCTGCGCTACTGCGAGGCCTGGCTGCGCGGGCTCGGCGCGGTCGCGATCTTCAACATGATGGAGGACGCGGCCACCGCCGAGATCTCCCGCTCGCAGATCTGGCAGTGGATCCACAACGGCGTGGTGCTCGCCGACACCGGCGAGAAGGCCACCGCCGAGCTGGCCCGCCGCCTGGTCGCCGAGGAACTGGCGGCGATCGAGGCCGAGTCGGGCGCCGAGGTGTACGCGGCCGGCCGGTGGGCCGAGGCGCGCGACCTCTTCGAGCAGGTGTCGCTCGCCGAGGACTTCGTCGACTTCCTGACGCTGCCAGGCTACGCACGGCTCGGCTGAGCCCGTACCGCCGTTTCGTACGGTCCGCCGGGGCGAACACTCCCCGGTGGACCGTGCGCGCTCCTCCAGAAAGGCCCTACCCCATGGTCCGGATGTTCCTCAACGGCCAGGCGATGCGCGGCGGCGAGTTCCACCCGCTGCTCGGCGACTCGCCGTTCCTCGGCGTGGTCCGCACCGCGCCCGGCCACCGCTTCTTCTCCATCCGCGACGTCTGCCCCGGGCTGCTGCCCGACCCGAAGGCGGACACCGCGATCGAGGGCGAGCTGTACGAGGTGACCCTGGAGTTCCTGCGCGACGTGCTGCTCCCCGGTGAGCCGCCCGAGTTGGAGTTCGGCGTGATCGAGCTGGCGGATGGCAGCGCCTGCTTCTCGATGGTGCTCGCCCGCGGCGAGTTGGAGCGCGGAGCGCACCGTGAGATCACCGGATTCGGCGGCTGGCGCGCCTACCTGGCCACGCTGGGGCGCGCCTTCTAGCGCGCCTTCTGGCGCGCCGGCTGATGCTCCGGGCGCGGCGTGCGGATCACCAGGACCGCCACCAGCAGGCCCAGCAGCATGATCGCGCCGCCGCCCGCGAAGGCCGCGTCCAGCCCGTGCGTCTGGTGCGCGGTCGGGCTGCCGCCGCCGTGCCGGGTGGCGGTGCCGTAGACCGAGACCAGGATCGCGGTGCCCACCGTCCCGCCGCTCCACTGCAGGGTCTGCAGCAGCCCGGCGGCCGCGCCCGAGCGCGCCGGGCTCACCCCGGTCAGCACCAGCACGCTCATCGGCATGAACGTCAGCCCGGCGCCCAGGCCCATCAGCAGCAGCGGCCCGAGCAGCGTGGTGGGGTAGTCACCGTGCTCCGGCAGCCTGGAGAGCCACAGGCTGCTGCCGACCAGCAGGGCCGCGCCGGCGATCAGCAGCGGCCGGGTGCCGGTCCGGCCCAGCACCTTGGGCACCAGCCGCACGGTGGCGAACATCGACAGCGTCAGGGGCAGGAAGGCCAGGCCGGTGCGGAGCGCGCTGTAGCCGAGCAGCTCCTGGAAGGCCAGGGTCAGGAAGAAGAAGGCGGGGAACATCCCGGCCGGCATCAGCAGCAGGTTGAGGTAGGCGCCGGCCCGGCTCCGCTCGCGCAGCAGTTCCAGCGGCAGCAGCGGTTGCGCGGCCCGGCGCTCGTGCAGCACGAAGGCGGCCAGCAGCACCAGGGCCGCCGCGAAGCCGCCCACGGCGAGCGGGTCGCCCCAGCCGCGCTCGGCCGCCCGCAGGAACCCGTAGACCAGCGCGGTGCTGCCCAAGGTGCCGGTGACCGCCCCGCCGGCGTCGAACGAGCCCCGGTGGCGCGGCGGTTCGGTGAGCAGCCGGGGCGCGGCCAGGGCCACCACCAGGCCCACCGGGACGTTGATCAGCAGCGACCAGCGCCAGGAGAACCAGCTGGTCAACAGTCCGCCCAGGACCAGGCCGACCGAGGCGCCCGCGCTGGCGGCGGCCGAGTAGAGGCCCAGTGCCCGGTTGCGCGGCCGGCCCTCGGCGAAGTTGGTGGCGATCAGGGCCAGCACGTTGGGCGTGCTGAGCGCGGCCCCGACGCCCTGGGCGCCCCGCGCGGCCAGCAGCCAGCCGCTGTCGGGCGCCAGTCCGCCGAGCAGCGAGGCGAGGGTGAAGACGAGGACGCCGGTGGTGAAGACGCGGCGGCGGCCCAGCCGGTCGCCGAGCCGGCTGCCAAGCAGCAGCAGGCCGCCGAAGGTCAGCGAGTAGGCGTTCGGCACCCAGGACAGCGCGGTGGCGGAGAAGCGCAGTTGGCGCTGCAGGGCGGGCAACGCGACGTTCACCACGGTCGCGTCGACGGCGATCATCAGATAGGCGCCGACCAGCACGGCCAGTACGGCCCCTGAGCCGCGGTCGGTGGTCGATGAGGTGTTGGATACCGGGGACAGAACTGTCACAAGGGCTCCTCGGGCATAATCGGAGAGAGTCTCCGATTGACGGTCCATAAGATACGGAGAGAGTCTCCGTTTAGCAAGAGGAGTCCGCATGCCCGCTGAGCCCCCGGTGCCCGCCGGGCGACCGATGCGCGCCGATGCCCGCCGCAACTACGAGCGGCTGCTCGCGGCGGCGGCCGAGGCCTTCGCCGAACGGGGTGCCGGCGCCTCGATGGACGAGATCGCCAAGCGGGCCCAGGTCGGCGCGGGCACCCTCTACCGGCACTTCCCGACCCGTGAGGAGCTGGTCGCTGCGGTCTACCGGGCCGGCCTGGAGGAGGCCTGCGCCCAGGCGCGCTCGCTGCTGGAGCGGAGCGAGCCGGGCGAGGCGCTGTTCGCCTGGCTGCCGGTGCTGGCCACCCACTGGCGCGACTGCGGCGAGCTGAAGACGCTGCTGGCCGCCGCCGCCGAGCACGACGGCGAGCTGCTGTCGGGCCTGCGCGAGCAGATCGTCGACACCGCCGAGGCGGTGCTGGCGGACGCCAGGGCGGCCGGCACGGTCCGGGACGACCTGCGCACCTTGGAGCTGCTGCGCATGCTGCACGCCGCCGTGATGGCCGCCGGTGACTGGGGTGGCAGCGACGTGGTGACGGTCGAGCGGATGGTCGAGCTGGTGGTGGACGGACTCTGCCCACGCGGCTGACCGGCGCCGACCGGGTGGTGTGAGCCGGCCGGCAGGGCTGGTGACGCGCCTGCGCCGGGGCTCGTCGCGCCCCATGGGTGCGTATACGAATCGTGTGTTCGCTCCGAAGGTCGGGCAGGTCGGGGTGCTGGTCCTGGCGGGATCGCCAATGGCCGAGCGTTCAACGAGTTGTTGAAGATGGGGCGGCGGAACTCTTGACGCCCCGTCGAGCCGCCGCCTACCTTTATTTCGCATCCTAAAAGCAATATTCCGTATTGTGGAATACGAGCCGACCGCAGGAGTACCCGATGCCCCGAATGACAGCCGCCCGCGCGGCAGTGGAGATCCTCAAGCGCGAAGGCGTCGAGGTCGCGTTCGGCGTGCCGGGCGCCGCGATCAACCCCTTCTACCGGGCGCTGAAGGAGGGCGGCGGGATCAAGCACACGCTGGCCCGCCACGTCGAGGGCGCCTCGCACATGGCCGAGGGCTACACCCGCACCAAGGCCGGCAACATCGGCGTCTGCATCGGCACCTCGGGTCCGGCCGGCACCGACATGATCACCGGCCTGTACTCGGCGATCGCCGACTCGATCCCGATCCTCTGCATCACCGGCCAGGCGCCGGTCGCCAAGCTGCACACCGAGGACTTCCAGGCCGTCGACATCGCCTCCATCGCGCGGCCGGTCACCAAGGCCGCGACCACCGTGCTGGAGGCCGCGCAGGTCCCCGGCGTCTTCCAGCAGGCCTTCCACCTGATGCGCTCCGGCCGTCCGGGCCCGGTCCTGATCGACCTGCCGATCGACGTCCAGCTGACCGAGATCGAGTTCGACCCGGAGACCTACCAGCCGCTGCCGGTCTACAAGCCGGCCGCGAGCCGCGCCCAGATCGAGAAGGCGATCCAGTTCCTGCTGGACTCCGAGCGCCCGCTGATCGTGGCCGGCGGCGGCATCATCAACGCCGACGCCGCCGACCTGCTGGTCGAGTTCGCCGAGCTGACCGGCACCCCGGTCATCCCCACCCTGATGGGCTGGGGCGCCATCGCCGACGACCACGAGCTGAACGCCGGCATGGTCGGCGTGCAGACCTCGCACCGCTACGGCAACGCGAACTTCCTGGCCTCGGACTTCGTCCTGGGCATCGGCAACCGCTGGGCCAACCGCCACACCGGCTACAAGCTGGACGTCTACCGGGGCGAGCGCACGTTCGTCCACGTGGACATCGAGCCCACCCAGATCGGCCGGATCTTCGCCCCGGACTTCGGCATCGCCTCCGACGCCAAGGCCGCGCTGGAGCTCTTCGTCGAGGTGGCCAAGGAGCTCAAGGCCGCCGGCAAGCTGCCGGACCGCGGCGCGTGGGTGGCCGCCACCCAGGAGCGCAAGGCGACCCTGCAGCGCCGCACCCACTTCGACAACGTGCCGATCAAGCCGCAGCGCGTGTACGAGGAGATGAACAAGGCCTTCGGCCCGGAGACCCGCTACGTCACCACCATCGGCCTGTCCCAGATCGCCGGCGCCCAGATGCTGCACGTCTACAAGCCGCGCCACTGGATCAACTGCGGCCAGGCGGGGCCGCTGGGCTGGACCATCCCGGCCGCGCTCGGCGTCGCCACCGCCGATCCCGAGTCCCCGGTGGTCGCGCTCTCCGGCGACTACGACTTCCAGTTCATGCTGGAGGAGCTGGCGGTCGGTGCCCAGCACAAGATCCCCTACGTCCACGTGCTGGTCAACAACGCCTACCTGGGCCTGATCCGGCAGGCGCAGATCGGCCTGGACATCAACTTCCAGGTCAACCTGGAGTTCGAGAACATCAACTCGCCCGAACTCGGCGTCTACGGCGTGGACCACGTCAAGGTCGTCGAGGGCCTGGGCTGCAAGGCGATCCGGGTCACCGACCCGAACGAGCTCGGCGCCGCCTTCGAGCAGGCCAAGAAGCTCGCCGCCGAGTTCCAGGTGCCGGTCGTGGTCGAGGCGATCCTGGAGCGGATCACCAACATCGCGATGAGCAGGACCGCCGACATCAGCGACGTCAGCGAGTTCGAGGAGCTGGCCACCGAGCCCGGCCACGCCCCCACTGCGATCAAGGCGCTGAAGGTCTGAGCGGTCGGCAGGACCGAGTGCCGCGGGGCCCGTCGACCACTGCTCGACGGGCCCCGCGCGCTCTCCGGACAGCTGTCTCCAGGCGCCTTCACGTGCCTTCACGTGCCGCCAGGCGCCCCGCGCCGCGCCGCGCTCAGCGCCCCTTCGCCAGGCCGGACCGGCAGGGGCTGCCCCGGTCGAAGGAGTACTTCCCGGCGATCCGGTAGGTGCCGGGAGCGGGCGCGTAGAGCACCGTCCAGTCGCCCGCCTCGGCCAGGCAGCCGTCCGCGTCGCCCTGGTCCCCGGCGATGCCCAGCCAGGGCGACCAGGGCAGCAGCAGGTGCACCGGACCGGCGTTGGGCACCCGCACGGTCAGTGAGGCGGGACCGGCCTGCTGCACCACGGCCGGCGGCTCGGCCAGCGGGGTGGCGTCGGTGACCCGGAAGAGCCGCCAACTGCCGTGCTGCCAGACCGGGGCCAGCCACGGCTGCCCGGCCGAGACCAGTGCCGCCTCCTCCACCGCCGCGTCGTCCGGCTTGTCGGTGGAGAGCGCCACGAAGCCCACGCCCCAGCGCCGCAGCCAGGTGTGGTAGTCCTGCGGGGCGAGCTTGTCGGCGTAGAAGAGCGGGTTGCGGGTGACGTCCGCCTGCCGGTTCCAGCCGCGCGCCAGGTCCACGTACGGTGCCACCCCGCTGGCCTCCCAGTGCGAGGCGAGCGGGACCACCTCGACCCGGGCGCGGTCGGCGCCCACCTGGTGCAGTTCGTTGATCAGCGCCTTGCCGTCGGCGGCGGCCCGGGCCACCGGCACGGTCACCACCAGGTCGCCCATCGTCCGCCCGGTCAGCCAGCAGGCCACCGAGAGGTAGGCGACGGCCACCAGCAGCGCCCGGCGGCGGGTCAGCCGCCGCGCGTTGAGCAGGACCGCGAGCAGCACACTGCCGGCGAAGAGCAGGCTCAGCCGCTCCACGTTGCTGCCCACCGGCGAGGGGACCAGCCAGACCAGCACCACCCCGGCCGCGTAGACCAGCGCCCCGCGCCGCACCGCCGACCAGTCGTCAGGCACCAGCCAGGCCACCGCCAGCGCGGCGGCCACCACCGGCGCGGCGGCCCACCAGTCGAAGGGCTGCACCCCGTAGAAGGGGAAGAGCAGCGAGGTGCCGGTCACCACCACCACCGGCGCCGCGGCCAGCGGCCAGCAGTCCCGGCGGCGGCCGGTCAGCAACAGCGCGGCGGCCGCCACCTCCAGGAAGAGGCCGACCACCGGGCTGCCCATGGTGGCCAGCGCCGCCAGCGCGAACAGGGCCGTGCCGCGCAGCCGCGGCCCGCCGCGGGTGAAGGCGAGCACGGTGGCGGCCAGGCCGAAGGCCACTCCGACCGCGAAGGTCACCCGGCCTGACGCCACGTCGCACCAGAGCGCGAACGCCGTCCAGAGCGCCGGGGCCAGCGGCCGCCGCAGACCCGAGCGGGTGAGCAGGACGGCCGCCAGCGCGGCGGAGGCGGTGCCGGCCAGCACACCGGTGGTCCGCACTCCCAGCAGGCCCATCAGGTACGGCGACAGCACGCTGTACGAGGCGGTGTGGATCCCGCCGTACCAGGACAGGTTGTACGCCGCGTCAGGGTGCTGGCGGGTGAACTCGGTCCAGGCGTACTGCGCCGCCAGATCACCCGCGTCGTTGGCCAGCGCCAGGGCCCAGATCAGGTGCAGCACCGCGGCCAGCAGGGTGGCGGCGATCACCGGATCGCGCAGGGCGGCGGGCAGGCGGGCAGCGGGAGTCGCCGACCCCACGGTGGTCATATGGTCTCTTTCGGCCGTCGAGGAGCGGTGCGCGGTCACTGAGCTGAGTACCAGTAACCTACGATGCCCTGCCGCACGGTACGCCACAGCCCCGGACCCTCGCCGTGGGTCCGGGGCTGCGGTCCGCCCGACCTGGTGGTCGGACGGAGTCCGGGTCACGCACCGTCCCTGGGCGGCCCGGAGTAGGGGGAGCGGGCCACCCACCGGGCGGCCCGCACGGTCGGTTCAGCCGCGGGCGGCCAGCTCCTTGGCGGCACGGGCGCAGGCCAGCGCGATCTGGTCCTCGTTGACGGTGGTCAGGGTGCCCTTCTCGACCACCGCGTTGCCGTTGACGAAGAGCGCGGCCAGCGGCGGCAGGGCGCCCAGGGTCAGCGCGGCCACCGGGTCGGCGATCGAGGAGTGCATGATGCCGTCGACCTTCCAGAGCGCCAGGTCGGCCAGCTTGCCCACCTCGATCGAGCCGATCTCGTGCTGCCGGCCCAGCACCCGGGCGCCGCCCATGGTGCCCAGGCGCAGCGCGCCGCGCGCGGTGAGCGCGTCGGGGCGGCCGTGCAGACGGTTGATCAGCAGCGCGTTGCGCAGCTCGGTGCCCAGCTCGCCGGACTCGTTGGAGGCGGTGCCGTCCACGCCCAGGCCCACCGGGACGCCGGCCCTCAGCATGTCGGGGACCCGGGCGATGCCGGCCGCCAGGCGCGCGTTGGAGGAGGGGCAGTGCGCGACACCGGTGCCGGTCTCGGCGAACTTGGCGATGTCGGAGTCGTTCATGTGGACGCAGTGCGCCATCCAGACGTCCTCGCCCAGCCAGCCGGTCGACTCGAAGTAGTCGGTGGGGCCCATGCCGAAGAGCTCCTTGCAGAACTGCTCCTCCTCGGCCGTCTCCGAGCCGTGGGTGTGCAGGCGCACGCCCTTGCGGCGGGCCAGCACGGCGGCCTCGCGCATCAGCTCGGTGCTCACCGAGAACGGCGAGCAGGGCGCGATGGCCACGTGCAGCATCGAGCCGAAGGAGGCGTCGTGGTAGGTGTCCACGGCCGCCTCGGAGGCGATCAGGATCTCCTCGGTGCTCTCCACCGCGTGGTCCGGCGGCAGGCCGCCGTCCTTCTTGCTGCGGTCCATCGAGCCGCGCAGCGCGGTGAAGCGCAGGCCGAGCGACTGGACGGCCTCGATCGAGGCGCCCAGGATGTCGCCGCCGTCCTTCGGGAAGACGTAGTGGTGGTCGCTGGCCGTGGTGCAGCCGGACTTGAGCAGCGCGGCCGCCGAGCCGAGGGTGGCGGCGTGCACGAGCCTGTCGTCGATCCGGGCCCAGGTCGGGTAGAGCGCGACCAGCCAGTCGAAGAGGATGTTGTCCTGCGCCAGGCCCCGGGTGATCCACTGGTAGAAGTGGTGGTGGGTGTTGACCAGGCCGGGGGTGATCAGATGGCCTTCGCCGTTGATCCGGCGCACCACGTTGTCCAGCCACTGCGGCGCGGGACCGTCGCCGACCGACTCGATGAGGTTGCCCTTGATCACGACGTGGCCGCGGGCGTACTCGGTGTCGGTGGCGTCGACGGTGGCGATCGCGACGTTCTCGATCACGATCCGCTGGTCGGCGGGCGGGGGCTGGACTGCCATGGGTGACTCCTAGGGAGTGGGGGAGGGGCGCGCCGCCGCGGGGCGCGCGCCCAGGTGATGGAAGAGCAGGTTGAGCAGGACGGCCGCCACGCAGCCGGCCGAGATGCCCGACTGCAGCAGGGTGCGGACGGCCGGCGGGAAGGCGTCGTAGAAGTCGGGCACGGCGATCGGGACGATGCCGATGCCGAGCGAGACCGAGACCAGGATGACGTTCGACCCGGACTCCAGACCGGCCTCACCGAGCGTCTTGATGCCGCTGGCGGCGACCGTGCCGAAGAGCACGATCCCGGCGCCGCCGAGCACCGGTTGCGGGACCAGCGAGACCACCGAGCCGAGCACCGGGAAGAGCCCGAGCACGATCAGGATCCCGCCGGCGGCCGCCACCACGAAGCGGCTGCGGATCTTCGTCAGCGCCACCAGCCCGATGTTCTGGGCGAAGGCGCTGCAGGCGAAGCCGTTGAGCAGCGGGCTGAGCGCGGTGGCCAGGCCGTCGGCGCGCAGCCCGGCGGCCAGTGTGGGCGCGTCGGCCGGCCGGTCGACGATCCGCCCCAGCGCCAGCATGTCGGCGGTGGACTCCGTCATCGCGACCACCATGACGACGCACATCGAGGTGATCGCGGAGGCGTCGAGGACCGGCGCGCCGAAGTGGAGCGGGGAGGGGAGCGCGAAGAGCTTCGCGTCCCGCACCGCGCCGAAGTCCGCCAGCTTCAGCGGAAAGGCCAGCGCGGTGCCGATCGCCAGGCCGAACAGCAGCGAGAGCTGCTGCCAGAAGCCGCGCAGTACCCGGTTGAGGAGCACCACGACGGCCAGCGTGAGCGCGGCCAGACCGATCGCGCGCATCGAGCCGTAGCCCGGTGCGCCCGGACTCTCGCCGCCGCGCGCCCAGTTCACCGCCACCGGCAGCAGCGACACCCCGATCAGGGTGATCACCGTGCCCTGCACGATCGGCGGGAAGAACCGCACCAGCTTGCTGAAGTACGGCGCCGCCAGGAAGCACAGGGCTCCCGCGACGATCACCGCGCCGAAGATCACCGGGAGGGCGGTCCTGGCGCTGTGCTCCTTGGCGATGGCGAGCACGGGGGCGACGCCGGCGAAGGAGACGCCGTTGACGAACGGCAGCCGGGCGCCGATCCGCCCGCGCGCGAGGGGACCCCTGGCGACGGAGTGGAACAACCCCAGCGTCTGGAGCAGGGTGGCCAGACCCGCGGTGAAGAGGCTGGCCGAGATGAGCAGGGCGAGCTCGCCGGGCGCGAGCCCGACGCCGGCGCCGATGATGAGCGGGGGTGCGACCACGCCCGCGTACATCGCGGCGACGTGCTGCAGACCGGTACCGAGGAGTTCGACCGGGGGCAGCAGCTCGTCCACGGGGTGGACCGCACGGTCCGACGACGTGCCGGGGAGGCGAGCTGTCGTGTCGTCGGACCGCGCTGGTCCGCTCGGGGGGTAACCGCCGTCGGTACTGCTGGTGGAGCGGAGTGCCATGTCGAGCTCCTCTGGTGCTCGCGGCTCTCGGCGCGCCCGTGGTGCTGGTGACGTGGTGATCGGAGGTCGCCCGGGGGCGGGACGGCGGATCGAGAATCCCTCGGGCTGCGTCTCCAGCTCTCCGGGCCTGCAGCCGTGAGGCGTGCACGATCTCCGGTGGGTGGGGGTGGAGAGACAGGTGAAGCGGGTGGAGCGGGCGGTGCGGGTGGGGCGGGCAGTGCGGGTGGAGCGGGGCGCTCCGGACCGGCCGGCCCGCGGGGGCCGGGGGGCGCGGTGCGGAGCGGTGGCCATCGGCTCAGACGACCGGGATGACCGGGGTGACGCCCTCGCGGTGCACGGTGCCCTCGATCAGGCCGTACATCCGGTCGGCGGCGTAGTAGACCTCGT
Source organism: Kitasatospora sp. NBC_01287 (assembly GCF_026340565.1). Lineage (NCBI taxonomy): Bacteria > Bacillati > Actinomycetota > Actinomycetes > Kitasatosporales > Streptomycetaceae > Kitasatospora > Kitasatospora sp. NBC_01287. Next base: position 1,739,472 of record NZ_JAPEPB010000001.1, on the reverse strand, counting down.
TGTCGTTCTTCAGGTCGAAGGGCGACAGGTCCACCAGGAAGTGGTGCTTGTTCGGCAGCTCCAGGCGGACCTCGTCCACCTCGGCCCGGTTGTTCAGCACCCGGGTGCCCATCGCGTGCAGGGTCTGCTGCAGCGAGTAGGAGTAGGTCTCCGCGAAGGCCTCCAGCATGTGGCGGCGCACGTGCTGGTAGGAGCGGTTCCAGTTCGGCTGGGCCTCACCCTCCCGGCCGCTGAAGGAGTACTTCCAACGGGCCGTCACCTGGGTGGCCAGGATCCGGTCGTAGGCCTCCTGCAAGGTGGTGTACTTGTCCTTGATGTAGCCCCAGAACTCGGAGTTGGTCGTGTTCATCACGACCAGGTCCTTGAGGCCGGAGATCACCTGGACGGTTTCGCCGTCGTAGACGACCTCGGTGGTGCGCACCTCGCCGCCATCGCGGACGAAGGAGTGGCCGACCTCCTCGGAGCCGATGAAGCGCGAGGAGTTGTCCGGTGTCTTGATCCGGTTCCAGGTGTACTCCTCGATCCGGATCCGGGCGCTGCGCACCGGCTCCGTGCTGTCGACGAAGTGGCGCGCCAGCGTGATGCCGAACGCCTCCGCCGACTCGATGCCGTACTCCTTGGCGAAGGCGTAGACGGTGTTCTTGGTGGTGTCGGTGGGCAGGCAGTTGGCGTTCGAGCCGGTGAGGTGGACGTCCTCGTAGTCACCCTGGAGGGCGACCGAGACGTTCAGGTCCTTGATCTCGTGACGGGTGCTGTCACGGTAGACCCGGACGATGCGGTTCTCCGCCTTGCCGTACTGGTTCTGACCGAGCACGTGGGCCATGGCCGTCGGCTCCTTTACTGTGTCGACCGTCTAGCTTCCGCGGTAGACGGAATATCCGAAGGGGTTCAGCAGCAGCGGCACGTGGTAGTGCCGCTGCGCGGGCGCGACCGTGAAGACGATCGAGACCTCGGGGAAGAACGGCGTCTCGTCGGACTTGGGCGCGTAGTAGGCCGCCGTGTCGAAACGGAGCCGGACGACCGAGCCCGCCTCCACGGCCGGCAGGTCCTTGGCCCGGCCGTCGGAGTCCGTGGCGGAGGTGCCGAGCACCGTCCAGCCACCCTCGGTGTTGAGTGCGAGCTCGACCGGCACGCCCTCGGCCGGGCGGCCGATGCTGGTGTCGAGCACGTGGGTGGAGATGCCAGTCATGGCGGAAGTGACCTTACTGGTGGCAGGAATGACGATATGTCAGCTGATGGTCAGTCAGTTCGGAACTGCCGCGGCCTGGGCCGTCAGGCGGCCGGCTCGTCCAGGAGTCGGTTGAGCCGGATGTCGTTGATCTTGCGCAGCTCGCCGCGGACGATCTCGGCCTCGGTGGCCGCGTCGTTGGAGAAGCGTTCGCGCAGCGCGGCGAGCATGGTGGCCGCGGTGCGCCCGGTGGCGCAGATCAGGAACACGTGGCCGAACTTCGCCTCGTAGGCGGCGTTGGCCTCGCGCAGGTCATCGAGGAGCGCTTGGTCCACTCCGTGGATGCCGGCCTGCTCGCGCTCGGAGGTGGCGTCGCCCGCCTTGGGCTTGCCGATCCGGGCGTGGCCGGCCATCGCGTCGTCCAGGTCGGCGACCGCGAGCGAGTCCATGGCGGCCGAGTTGGCGGCCAGCAGGGCCTCGCGGTCCGACCAGGGGCGGCGGCCGGCGACGGCCGCGGCCCAGGTGGGGCTGGAGCATACTTCGAGCAGTGCCCGCTCCAGCTCGGCGGCCGGGGCCGCCGCCAGCGCCGTCAGGGCGCCGGCCGCGTCAACTGACGCGTGGGGGTGGTTGGTCACGGGTGGACCTCCTGAAGAGTGGTGCCACCCGCAAAAGCTAGATCCACCACCCCCGGTCGTCAACACTTTGTTGAAGCCTTGGTGGTTACGTTTCGAACCGCTGGTGCCGTTCGCCCGCTTTCGTGTGCGATCCGCCAAGTGTGCCGCGGTCGCCGCTCGGCAAGACTTGCCTGGTCAGCCGGTCCGCGGATCGCTCGGCCGACCGGTCGTCAGCCGCCCTTGGGGCCCTCGACCTGTCGGTTGAGGTAGTTGTACACCGTGAAGCGGCTGACGCCCAGGGCGGAGGCGACCGTCTCCACCCCGTGTCGCACGGTGAAGGCGCCGCGTTCCTCCAGCAGGGCGACGACGCGCTGCTTCTCCAGCCGGTCCAGCTCGCTGAGCGGTCGGCCGTCGAACTGGCGGGTCATCTCGGCCAGCAGGCGGTCGAGCGCGCTGCTCAGGTGGGGCAGTCGGACGGCGAGCGCCGGCCGGCCGTCCCACTCCAGGACCACGTCGTCGGCCTTGGCCTCGGCGGGGTCCAGGGCCCTCGCGCCGACCGCGTCCAGCAGGGGCTTTATCGCCCGGGTGAGCGGGTGCTCCAGGTCGTCGGTCACTGCGTACCCACTCCTTCGGGGCTCTCGGGGCCGGCTTCGGCTTCGGTGACCACGCTGACCTGGAACGAGATCCGGCTGGCGCCGGCCTCCAGGGAGTCGTGCAGCAGCCGGGAGACGGCGGCGAGCACCTGCTCGGCCCCGCCCTCCGCGCTGGTGCCGAAGGGGCCGACCGAGACGGCGAGGCCCGCCTCGTCGACCACCCGGCGGGCCGCCACCGCGTGGTCCGGGAAGTTGACCAGTTCGAACGGTTCTGTCGTGAACTCCACCATCAATCGCACCAGGTCACTGTAGCGAGCGGGTGGCGGAGTGGACCCCTCGGGCGAAAGTGCTTCAACAAACTGTTGCAGGGCCCTTGACACTCCCTCGGGTGCTCGTGGCAAGCTTCCACCAAGCAGAATCCTTCTTCCGCATCATGGAAGAGTGGACGCCTCCCGGCGGTAAGCACGGGGAGGATGACGGAGAACTGAAAGGTCAGGGACGTGACGGCCGCTTCCGAGTACGCGTCAGTTGATGGACGCGCCACGATCAACCTGTCGATCCTCTTCACGGAGCTCCCGCTCCTGGAGCGCCCCGCCGCCGCGGCGGCCGCCGGCTTCACCGCGGCCGAGCTGTGGTGGCCCTTCGGCACCGACACGACCCCGTCCGACGCCGAGCTGGACGCGCTGCGCAAGGCCTTCACCGACGCCGGGGTGCGCCTCACCGGCCTGAACTTCCTCGACGACCTGTCGGTGGGCGCCAAGGGCACCGCCTCGGTTCCGGCCGAGAGCGAGCGCTTCCGCGCCAACATCCCGGTCGCCGCCGCGCTCGCCGAGTCGCTGGGCGCCGGCGCGCTCAACGCCATCTACGGCAACCGCGTCGAGGGCGTCGGCGCCGAGGAGCAGGACGCCCTCGCGCTGGCCAACCTCACCCTGGCCGCCCGGGCCGCGCACGCCTTCGGCGCGGTGCTGCTGATCGAGGCGCTGAACCGCAACGACGCCCCCGACTACCCGCTGCACACCGCGCGGGCCGCCGTCGAGGTGGTCGACCGGATCAACGCCGCCACCGGGCTCGGCAACGCCAAGTTCCTCTGCGACCTGTACCACCTGTCGATCAACGGCGAGGACCTGAACGCCGTCATCGACACCCACGCGGACAAGATCGGCCACGTGCAGATCGCCGACAACCCGGGCCGCAACGAGCCCGGCACCGGCGAGCTGGACATCGCGGGCCTGCTGGACCGCCTCACCGCGGCCGGCTACACGGGCCCGATCGGCCTGGAGTACAAGCCCGCCGGCGGCGTCAGCGCCGACAGCTTCGGCTGGCTGCCGCGCGAGCTGCGCCCCGCCCGGTAGCCGAGCGCCGGCCCCGTCGTGGCCGACCGCACCCCTCACCTCCCCGCATCTCCACGTAAGGAACGACGCGATGAGCGCCTCTCGCAAGATCGCTTTTGTCGGCCTGGGCATCATGGGCCGCCCGATGGCCGTCAACCTGGTCAAGGCCGGCCACGACGTCACCGGCTTCGACCTGTCCCAGGCCTCGATCGACGCCGTGATCGCGGCCGGCGGCCACGGTGCGAGCAGCATCGCGGACGCGGTGAAGGACGCCGAGATCGTCATCACCATGGTCCCCGCCGACCCGCAGGTCGAGAAGGTCATCCTCGGCGAGGGCGGTGTGCTCTCCAGCGTGCGGGCCGGCACGCTCGTGATCGACATGTCCTCGATCACCCCGCAGACCTCGATCAAGGTCGAGGCCGCGGCCAAGGAGAAGGGCGTCCGCACCCTGGACGCCCCGGTCTCCGGCGGCGAGGCCGGCGCGGTCGAGGCGGTGCTCTCGATCATGGTCGGTGGCGCGGCCGAGGACTTCGCCGAGGCCAAGCCGGTCTTCGACTCGCTCGGCACCACGGTCATCCACGTCGGCCCGGCCGGTGCCGGCCAGACCGTGAAGGCCGCCAACCAGCTGATCGTGGCCGTCAACATCCAGGTCGTGGCCGAGGCCGTGGTCTTCCTGGAGAACGCGGGCGTCGACCTGCCGGCCGCGCTGGACGTCCTCGCGGGCGGCCTGGCCGGCTCCACGGTGCTGAACCGCAAGAAGGCCAACATGGTCGACCGCGAGTTCGCCCCGGGCTTCCGGATCGACCTGCACCACAAGGACATGGGCATCGTGACGGCCGCGGCCCGCGCCGTCGAGGCCCCGCTGCCGGTCGGCTCGCTGGTCGCCCAGCTGGTCGCCTCGGCCCGTGCCAACGGCGACGGCTCGCTGGACCACTCGGCCCTGCTGCGCGGCGTGGAGCGCCTCGCCGGCCGCGAGGTCGAGTAGGGCCGCGAGGTCCAGCAGGCCTGCGAGGTCCAGTAGGGCCATGAGGTCGAGCAGACCTCCGGGCCTGCCGGGTGACCGGCAGGCCCCGTTTCCCACAGACTCCTCCTGGTGGCGTGTACCTGTCCGGTCGTGCCCGCGTCACCAGGAGGGCACCATCGATCAGCGGGTGGCCGTGGGGCTCATCCACTCCCGGCTCCGGCCGGGGGCAAACCCACCCGCTGATCGTGCCAACCGGCGGCGCCGCGCACTTCGGTCGTGCGCGAGGCGCCGCCCGGCCCCCTCCCTCGCCGAGGGGAGCCTCCCGTACGTCGGAAGCGGGACGGGAGGAACGGCGGGGGAGGGGGTCGCACCCCGCTCCAGCGGATACGAGTCCGCATGATTGAAAGACCATCAGCTCATCCCGGAAGTGAGGCCCGCATCATGCCCGCCACCCCCACCCAGGGCCATGTGGTCGTAGCTCCCGACAAGTTCAAGGGCACCCTGGAGGGCGCCGAGGTCGCCGCCCGGCTGGCCGCCGGGATCCGCCGGGTCGTCCCCGGCGTCGAGGTCCGCGAGCTGCCGGTCGCCGACGGCGGTGAGGGCACCCTGGCCGCCGCGCTCGCGGCCGGCTTCACCCGGATCCCGGCCAAGGTGGCCGGGCCCACCGGACTGCCGGTGGATGCCGCGATCGCGATCAAGGGCGACGTCGCCGTGGTCGAACTGGCCCAGGCCTCGGGCCTGGCCCGGCTCCCCGGCGGGCGCACCGCCCCGCTCGCGGCCGGCTCCTTCGGGGTGGGCCAGCTGATCGGACGGGCCGTCAGCCTGGGCGCCGAGCGGATCGTGCTGGGCTTGGGCGGGTCGGCCTGCACCGACGGCGGCGCGGGCATGGTCCAGGCGCTGGGCGTGGGCCTGTTCGACGCCGAGGGCGGCGAGCTGCCGCCCGGCGGCGGCGCGCTGCGCCGGCTGGACCGGCTGGACCCGGGCGCGCTGGCCGACACCCTCGGCGGGGTGGAGATCGTGGTCGCCTGCGACGTGGACAACCCGCTGCTCGGCGCCCGCGGCGCCACCGCCGTCTACGGCCCGCAGAAGGGCGCGGAGGGCGAGGAACTGGCGGTCCTGGAGCAGGGCCTGACCCGCTGGGCCGACGTGGTGCGGGCGAGCACCGGCGAAGACTTCCGTGACGCCCCCGGCGCCGGGGCCGCGGGCGGGGTCGGCTTCGCCGCCCTGGCCCTGCTGGGCGCCACCATGCGGCCCGGCATCGAGTTGCTGCTCGAACTGCTGGGCTTCGACGAGGCCGTGCGTGGGGCACGCCTGGTCGTGACCGGTGAGGGTTGCCTGGACGCGCAGACGCTGCACGGCAAGGCCCCCGCCGGAGTCGCCGCGGCGGCCACCGGGGCGGGGGTTCCGGTGGCCGCTGTGGCGGGTCGGCTCGAACTGGCCGAGGACGAATGGCGCGGGGCCGGCTTCGTGGCCGCCTACGCGCTGACCGATCTGGCCGAGCAGCCGGGGGACAGCCTCAGCAAGGCGGCCGAGCTGGCCGAACTGGCGGGGGAGATGCTGGCCAGGGACCTGCTCACGGGTCGCTGAGCCGCCCGGGGCGGGCCGGTTCCGGCCGCGGGTGACTCGTGCGTGGCCCGTGCGTGGCCCGTGCGTGGCTCGATCGGCGTTCTTCGCTGCCCCAGAGTTCATCGTATTTTCCTACATTGACGTTTTGTTGAAGGCGGGCCTAGGCTCCGAGCCACCCCCACCGCAGCAGCTGAGTCCGGAGGTCTTGATGCAGCAGTCGACCGTGGTGATCCGCTCCCGTCGCGTGGTCCTGCCCGACGGTGAGCGCCCGGCCGACGTGCTGGTCAAGGACGGCCGGATCGAGCGGATCGCCGAGCACGGAGCGCTGGCGGCGGGCGGCGCCGAGCTCACCGACCTCGGCGACACCGCGCTGCTGCCGGGCCTGGTCGACACCCACGTGCACGTCAACGAGCCCGGCCGCACCGAGTGGGAGGGCTTCGCCACCGCCACCCGGGCCGCCGCGGCCGGCGGCGTCACCACGATCATCGACATGCCGCTCAACTCCATCCCGCCCACCACCACGGTGGCCGGGCTGGCGGCCAAGCGGCGGATCGCCGAGGGCCAGGCCTGGGTGGACCTCGGCTTCTGGGGCGGCGCGATCCCCGGCAACGCCGCTGACCTGGAACCGCTGCACCAGGCCGGCGTGTTCGGCTTCAAGAGCTTCCTGGCGCCCTCGGGGGTGGAGGAGTTCCCGCACGTCGAGGCCGCCGACCTGGAGAAGGCGCTGGCCGAGCAGGCCCGGATCGGCGCGCTGGCGATCATCCACGCCGAGGACCCGGCCGTGCTGGACGCCGCCCCGCACACCCCCGGCGTGCACTACCGCGACTTCCTCGCCTCCCGTCCCGAGGACGCCGAGGCGGCGGCGGTGGCTCTGCTGCTCGACACCGCGCGGCGCACCGGCGCCCGGGTGCACATCCTGCACGTCTCCTCCGCGGCCGTGCTGCCGCTGCTGGCCCAGGCCCGCGCCGAGGGCGTCCAGGTGACCGCCGAGACCTGCCCGCACTACCTGACGCTGGCCGCCGAGGAGGTGCCGGACGGCGACACCGCCTTCAAGTGCTGCCCGCCGATCCGCGACGAGGCCAACCGCGACAAGCTCTGGGCGGCGCTGGCGAACGGCGAGTTCATCGGGATCGTCTCCGACCACTCGCCGTCGACCCCGGACCTCAAGCTGCTCCAGGAGTTCGGCGGCAGCGGCGATTTCGCGGCCGCCTGGGGCGGGATCGCCTCGCTCCAGCTGGGGCTGCCGGCCATCTGGACCGAAGCCCGCGAGCGCGGCCACTCGCTGGGTGACGTGGTCCGCTGGATGTCCGCAGGACCGGCCTCGCTGGTCGGCCTCGACGGCAGCAAGGGCGCGATCGCGGTCGGGTACGACGCCGACCTGGTCGCCTTCGACCCGGACGCCGACTTCGCCGTCGACCCGGCCGGGCTGCACCACCGCAACCCGGTCACCCCGTACGCCGGCCGGACGCTGAGCGGGTCGGTCATCACGACCTGGCTGCGCGGCCGGGTGGTGGACGTGCACGCCGAGCCCTTCGGCCGGCAGATCCTTCGCGACCGCTGACCCGTGCGACCGCTGACCCGTGCGACCGCTGGACTGCGCAACCGCCGACCCGTGCCACCGCTGATCTGTGCCACCGCTGGACCGCGCAACCGCCGACCCGTGCAACCGCTGACCCGACTTCGCGCTGAGGAGCGACGACGACATGAGTGACAGTCAGACCCCGGCCGCTCCTTTCACCGAGCTGGTCAACCTCGCCTCCCGGCTGCTGGGCGCCGGCGTGGTGGCCACCAACGAGGACACCTTCGCGGACGCGGAGAACCTGCTGGTCGCCAAGGCCGCCGAGTTCCGCGCCCACACCTTCGGCCACAAGGGCCAGATCATGGACGGCTGGGAGAGCAAGCGCCGACGCGGTGTCAGCGCCGAGCAGCCGCACCCCACCGACGAGGACCACGACTGGGCGATCGTCCGACTGGGCGTCGCGGGCCGCGTCCACGGCGTGATCGTGGACACCGCGCACTTCACCGGCAACTACCCCGAGAGCGGCTCGGTGCAGGCGGCCTCGATACCCGGGTTGCCCTCGGTCGAGGAGCTGGCCGCGGCCCGGTGGACCGACCTCGTGCCGCGCACCGCGCTGCGCGGTGACACCGCGCACGAGTTCGCCGTCGAGGACCCGACCCGCTACACCCACGTGCGCCTCAACATCTGGCCGGACGGCGGCGTGGCCCGGCTGCGGGTGCACGGCGAGGTACTGCCGGACCCGCGTGACCTGGACGGGCTCACCTTCGACCTGGCCGCCCAGGAGTACGGCGGCGTGGCCGAGGCGGCCTCGGACCGCTACTTCTCCTCCCCGCACAACCTGAACGCTCCCGGCCGCGCCTCCGTCATGGGCGAGGGCTGGGAGACCCGGCGTCGGCGCGACAAGGCCAACGACTGGGTGCAGATCGCCCTGGCCGGGGGCGGCGAGGTCCTGGCCGTCGAGGTGGACACCACCCACTTCGTGGCCAACGCCCCCGGCTGGGCCGACCTGGTGGGGTACGACGCCGTGGCGGGCGGGAGCCCCGATGCCGACCCCGACGGCTGGTTCGAGATCCTGCCGCGCACCCGGCTCCAGCCGGACACCCGGCACCGGCTGCGCCTCGACGCGGGCCGGACCGTCACCCACGTGCGGATCAACGTCTACCCGGACGGTGGCCTGGCCCGCCTGCGGCTGACCGGCAAGCTGACCGAGGCGGGGCGCGCCGCGCTGGCGCTGCGCTGGTTCAACGCGCTGCCGACCGCCGAGGCGGCCCAGGCGCTGACCGAGGCCGGGCTGACCGAGGCCGAGGCGCGGACCCTGGCCGCCGCCCGCTCGGCGGCCGGCCCCGCCGGGCTCTCCGCTGCCGGGCTCTCCGCCGCTGGGTTCTCCGCCGCTGGGCTCCGTGCCGCCGTGGCGGAACTGCAGCCGGCGGACGGGCCGGACGGCACCGAGACCTCGCGGCGGGCCGCCGCGATCTGGCGCCTGCTGGGCGTCTGACCTTCCCTTTGCCCTTTGCGAACTCTGCAAGCCGGTGATTGCGGCTTCGCGAGGTTCGCGGACCAGCAACTCTCGTACCCCTGAAGGACCCCCATGCCCAAGAACCTGACCACCGAGTCCGGCGCCCCGATCGCCGACAACCAGAACTCGGCCTCGGCCGGCGAGTACGGCCCGCTGCTCATCCAGGACCAGCAGCTGATCGAGAAGCTCGCCCGGTTCAACCGCGAGCGCATCCCGGAGCGCGTGGTGCACGCCCGCGGCTCGGGCGCCTACGGCTACTTCGAGGTGACCGACGAGGTCTCGTCGTACACCCACGCCGACTTCCTCTCCGAGGTCGGCAAGCGCACCGAGGTCTTCCTGCGCTTCTCGACCGTGGCCGGCAACCTCGGCGCCAGCGACGCGGTGCGTGACCCGCGCGGCTTCGCGCTGAAGTTCTACACCGCCGAGGGCAACTACGACCTGGTCGGCAACAACACCCCGGTCTTTTTCATCAAGGACCCGCTGAAGTTCCCCGACTTCATCCACTCGCAGAAGCGCGACCCCTACACCGGCATCCAGGAAGCCGACAACGTGTGGGACTTCTGGGCCCATTCGCCCGCGTCGACCCACCAGATCACCTGGCTCTTCGGTGACCGCGGCATCCCGGCCTCCTACCGCCACATGAACGGCTACGGCTCGCACACCTACCAGTGGGTCAACGAGTCCGGCGAGGCCTTCTGGGTCAAGTACCACTTCAAGACCAACCAGGGTGTCCGCTCGCTGGACGGTGCCCAGGCCGCCGAGGTGGTGGGCGCCGACGCCGACAGCCACCAGCGCGACCTGCACCAGGCGATCGAGCGCGGCGTCTTCCCGTCCTGGACCCTCTACGTCCAGCTGATGCCGGTGGCCGAGGCGGCCGACTACCGCTTCAACCCGTTCGACCTCACCAAGGTCTGGCCGCACGCCGACTACCCGCTGGTCAAGGTCGGCCGCCTGGTCCTGAACAAGAACCCGGAGAACGTCTTCGCCGAGGTCGAGCAGGCCGCCTTCTCGCCGAACAACTTCGTGCCCGGCATCGGCCCCTCCCCGGACAAGATGCTCCAGGGCCGCCTGTTCGCCTACGCCGACGCCCAGCGCTACCGCCTCGGTGTCAACCACACCCTGCTCGCCGTCAACGCCCCCAAGGCGACCGAGGCGAACAACTACGGCCGCGACGGCTTCGCCGCCGTCAACAAGTCGGGCCGAGGCAAGAACTACGAGCCCAACTCGTACGACGGCCCGGCGCAGACCGACAAGGCGCTGGCCGCCCCGGTCGCGCTGAACGGCCACACCGGCACGTACACCACCCCGGCGCACACCAAGGACGACGACTTCTTCCAGGCCGGCGAGCTCTACCGGCTGATGTCCGAGGGTGAGAAGTCCCGCCTGATCGACAACCTGGCCGGCTTCCTCTCCCAGGTCAGCCGCGAGGACGTCATCGAGAAGAACCTGGCGCACTTCCACGCCGCCGACGAGGAGTACGGTTCCCGCCTGGAGGCGGCCGTGGCCAAGCTGCGCGCCGGCGACGAGGGCTGAGCTCCCTCCGGCGCGGCACAGCCGATTACGGCACGGCCGAACACGGCACGGCCGCCGAGGACTGACTGACGAACCCTCAGATGGGCCTCTCCCCCCGGGCAGTGGGGGAGGGGTCCATCGTCGCTTTCCGGCCGCGCGGGGTTCCGTCTGGCATATGCCATTCGGCCAATACCCGTCACCTGCGGGAATCTCGTCCGACCCGAGGGTGCGCGAGCCGATCGGTGGATAGTCTGGTGAGGATACCCGGGGCGGCGGAAGGGGAGGCCATGCCAACACACGGACAAGGTCATCAGTCCATGCTGGACCAGGGCGAGTCCGGTCCGCACGCGTCACTGCGGCGGGCGCTGCGCTTGCTGGAGGCCGCCGACCGGCACCCGTACGGCGCGGGTCTGGCCGATCTGGTCCGGGAGACCGCGCTGCCCGAGCCGGTGGTCCGCGAGCTGGTCACGCTGCTGTGCGCCGAGGGCTACCTGCAAGCGGGCGACGGCGGTTGGATCCTCGGCGGCACCTTCGCCCTGCTCGGCCAGTACAACCGCGAGCAGCTGATCCGGATCCGGCTGCAGCACAAGCTCGCCGAGCTGCGCGACGAACTGGGCGCGGCCGTCTACTTCAGCCGCTACCACGACGGCGAGCTGCGGGTGGAGGCGGTGGCCGAGGCCCCGCACGCCCCCGCCGTGCACGAGTGGGTCGACTTCAAGGCCACCGCGCACGCCAGCGCCATCGGCAAGTGCCTGCTCAGCCAACTCGACCACGACGGCAGGCTCGACCACCTGGCCCGCCACCCGATCGCCCGGCTCACCTCGCGCACCATCACCGACGCCGAGCAGCTGATGCAGCGTCTGGAGCGCCAGCCGGCCACCCTGCCGATGCTCGACCTGCAGGAGTACGCGCTCGGCACGGTCTGCGCCGCCGTCCCGGTCACCGCGGGCAGTACGGTCGGCTGCCTGGCCATGTCGCTCCCGGTCGACAACGCCCACCGGCTGCGCGCGGCCGCCGAACTGCTGGCCGAGCGGGCCGCCCCGCTGATGCTCGCGATGGCGGTCTGATCCGCACGGCAGCGGGCGCGCGATCGGCTGGACTTCGTCGTCGAGCGGACGGCGGTGGGGGCGCCCGCTCGACTGTCAGACGGAGGTGGAGAGTGCCACGTGGCGCCATTGGTCGAGTTCACGCCGTACCAGATCCAGTTTCGCCTCGACGCGCTCGACCGCGTCCGCGCCCAGCTGGAGGCGCAGCGGAGGCTCGGCGGTCTCGGTGACGTCGACGATGGCTCTGGCAGCCTTCACCGGGTCGCCCGGCTGGCGGCCGTCGTAGTGGGCCAGCGCTTCGCGCACCGGTCCGGCGCCCTCGGTGTAGTCGGCGATGGTGGCCGGCTCGACCTGAATGCTGGAGCTGTTCAGGAAGTCCGTGCGGAAGCCGCCCGGCTCGACGATCGTGACGCGGACCCCGAGGGGGGCCAGTTCGCCGTGCAGCGCTTCGGAGATGCCTTCGAGAGCGAATTTCGACGCGCCGTACAGGCCCGTCGCCGGTGCGGTGGCGAAACCGCCCACGGAGCCGATGTTCAGGACGTGTCCGGATCGCTGGGCGCGCAAGGTCGGCAGGGTCGCCCGCAACGTGTTGAGCACGCCGAACACATTGACGTCGAACAGTGCCCGAGCGGCCTGGTCGGAGGTCTCCTCGATTGCGCCGACGAGGCCGTAACCGGCGTTGTTGACAACGTTGTCGATCCGGCCGAACCGGGCCAGCCCGGCCTCCACAGCGGCCCTCAGCTGCTCCGGCTCGGTCACGTCCGCGTTCAGCGCCAGTAGTTCATCCGGCTTGTGCGGGTACGCCTTGAGCACTGCCGACGCGTCCCTCGCGGTAGTGATCACGCTGTGCCCTCGGTCCAGCGCCTCACGGGTGATCGCCGCGCCGAGCCCCCGCGATGCCCCGGTGACGAACCAGATGCTCATGCTCTCCCCTGTTCTGATGGCCCGACGGGCCGACGGCTCGACGCTAGACCCTAGAGTCGGGTCTAGATCAACAGCTGTGTGAGGGAGAACACTCATGGACCTGAGCATCGGTGAGGTGGCGCAGCGCAGTGGGCTGAGCGTGCACGCCTTGCGGTTCTACGAGCGGGAGGGCCTGTTCGCCAACCCGGTACGCCGCCTGTCCAACGGCCGCCGCATCTATCACGAGGAAGATCTGGAGTGGCTCGCGATCTGCACGAAGCTGCGCTCCTCCGGCATGTCCCTGGCGGTGATCAGGCAGTACACCGAGCTGGTCTGCCAGGGCCCGGGCAATGAACACGAGCGGCTGGAGCTGCTGCGCCGACACCAGAACCACGTGGAGGCGCAGATCCGGGAGCTGCTGGGGACCCTGGACGTGATGCGGGACAAGGTGCGGATCTACGAGGACCATGTCGCCCGCGGCGAAGCCGACCGACTTTGGAACCCATCCACCCGGATACCGAGCAATGCTCAGAACCCCGTGCTGAGCTGGCCAGGAGATCACCCGACCGATTCGGCGGCCTCGAACTCACGCCCAACGAGATCAGTGGAGCAGCAGTCACTGAGTCATGTGTCTGAGTCATGTGTCTGAGTCGCGTGTCTGAGTCGCGTGTCTGAGTCGCGTGTCTGAGTCGCGTGTCTGAGTCGCGTGTCTGAGCCGCGTGTCTGAGTCATGTGTCTGAGCCGCGTGTCTGAGCCGGACGCCAGGCGCACCCGTTCCCGGGATTCGTCGGACCAGTGCGTTGATCCGGCGTTGATCGGGCGCTGAGAGGCTTGGCCACGAACCAGCGGCCACCGCTCCCAACGGCCGTACTGCTGAAGAAGGGCGCACCATGATGACGCACCGGAGCTGGACCCTCGCCACTCGCCTGCGGGGCGCCGCGGTGGTGCTCGGCGCCGTTGCCGTGCTGGCCTCGGGCACGGTCGCGGCGGTGGCCGCGCCCGCACCCGTCGAGCACGGCACCACGGTCGTCACCGGCGCCGTCACCACCAACGACTGGAACAGCAGCACGTCCGACCGGTGCGTCTCCTGCGTTCACGTGACCGCGGAGCAGTAGCAGTCACGGCGGACGCCGTCGGTCCGGTCGCCCTTGCGGGGGTGCGACCGGGCCGACGGCGTTTCACGTTCCGGTCGCACCGGCTCCTCCGAGCCCGAGCCCGAGCCATCAGCCGGAGGGGCCTCCCGCTACATGCCTCAGCAGGCGGTCGGCGGAGCGTCGTTCAGCTCGACCAGCAGCTCCGTGACATCGGCGGCGTTCGGCAGCGCGAGCCGCTCGAACAGCTCCCGGGCCTCGCCGAGCCGCTCGCGGGCCGTGTCCAGTTCCCCGAGCTGGGCCAGCGCCCGCCCGATCACCACCAGGGCCAGCCCTTGGTCCCGCTCCGCACCCAGCTCCTGGCAGATCTCCAGCGCCGTCCCCGCCTCGCGCAGCGCCTGCCGGGGCCGGCCCATCGCCCGCAGCGTGTCCGCCAGCCGGTAGCGGGCGTGCGCCTCCCTGGCCCGCAGGCCGGTGTCGGTGGCGATGGTCAGGCACTCGGTGAAGCGCAGCGCGGCCTCCTCGTACCGGCCCAGGTCGAAGAGCGCCAGCCCCAGCACGTACAGCGCGTACGCCGTCCCCGCGCCGTCCCGCAGCGCCCGCAGCTCGGGCAGCGCCGCCTCGCAGGCCTCGGCCGCCTCCTGGGCCCGCCCGCTGCGCAGCCGCGACATGGCGGCGTTCACCCGGGTCATCAGCTCGCCGGAGCGGTCGCCCAGCTCGCGGGCCAGGGCGATCGCCTCGTCGTAGCAGGCGGTCGCCTCCTCGTAGCGGCGCCGGGAGTGCGCGATCAGCCCCAGATCGTTGAGCGCCTGACGGAGGATCACGGTGTCCCCCGCGGCCCGGCAGGCCTCGATCGCGAGCCGGGCCTGGGTCTCCGCCTCGCCCAGCCGGGTGGCGCCCAGCGCGACCGTCCCGCGCAGGAAGGCGGCGCGCCCCTGCGCGCCCCGGTCCCCGGTCGGCGCGGCCGCCGCGGCCAGCGCCCGGGTGGTGGAGCTCAGCCGCCCGTACTGGGCGTCCTGGCTGAAGGCGCTGAGCGCGATCAGCAGGTCGATCGCCGCGGCCAGCCGATCGCTCGCCCGGCCGTCCGCCCGATCGCTCGCCCGGCCGTCCGCCCGATCGCTCGCCCGGCCATCCGCCTCCGCGGCCACCCGGGCCGCCAGCTCGATGGCCCCCGCGGACTCGGCGGCCACCCAGTCGCGGGCCCGCGCCAGACTGGGGAAGACGAGGCCGACGGCCCCGGCCCGGTCCGGCCGGCCGAGCGCGCCCGTGGTGGGGTCGCCCGGCACCGCCAGCCGCAGCGCCTCGCAGGCGCCGGCCAGCAGCACATCGAGCAACAGGTCGGTGACCCGGCCCGCCTCGGCGGCGTCCTCGGCCGCCGAGTGCTGCCGGGCGAAGGCGCGCAGCAGGTCGTGGTAGCGGTAGCGGCCGGGTGCCGGGGACTCCAGCATCGCGACGTCGACCAGCGACTCCAGCAGCTCCTCGGCGATCCGTCCGTCCGCCTCCAGCACCGCGGCCGCCACCGAGAGCCCGACGTCGGGCCCGTCCACCCAGGCGATCAGCCGGAAGGCCCGCGCCTGGGCGGGCGTCAACTGCCGGTAGCCGAGCTCGAAGGCGGCCGCCACCGCCAGGTCGCCGATCCGCAGCTCGTCGATCCGGCGCCGCTGGTCGGCCAGCCGATCGGCCAGGCTGCGCACCGTCCAGGCCGGCCGGGCCGCCAGCCGGGCCGCCACGATCCGCACCGCCAGCGGCAGGTACCCGCAGGCGCTGACCAGCTCCAGCGCGTCCGTCCGCTCGGCGGCCAGCCGGTCGGCCCCGATCACCCCGGCCAGCAGCTCGGTGGCCTCCCGCGGGCTGAACACCTCCAGGTCCACCTGGACCACCGAGGGCAGCCCGACCAGCCTGGTGCGGCTGGTGACCAGCACCGCGCAGTCGGCCGTGCCCGGCAGCAGCGGGCGCAGCTGGGTGCTGTCGCGGACGTTGTCCAGCACGATGAGCAGCCGTCTGCCGTCGGCCGCCGAGCGGAACAGCGCGGATCTGGCGTCCAGGCCGTCCGGGATGCTCTCGGGCGAGGCGCCGAGCGCGGCCAGGAAGCTCGCCAGCAGCAGTTCGGGGGCCAGCGGGTCGGCCTCGCTGCCGCGCAGGTCGGCGTAGAGCTGGCCGTCGGGGAAGGCCGCCCGGGCCCGGTGGGCGGCGTGCAGCGCGAGCACGGTCTTGCCCACGCCCCCCATCCCGGCCACCGCGACCACCGGCGGGGCGCACCGGCCGGTGCGGGTCAGTGCCGTGCCGAGTTGTTCGAGCAGCCCCGCGCGGCCGGTGAAGTCCGAGACGTCCGAGGGCAGCTGGGCCGGCCGCGGCAGCGGCGGGTGGGCTGCGGGCGACTCGCCGGACGGGTCGGCGGCCTGGGACCCGGAGCCTGCCACCACGGGATCGACCGGGGCACCGACCAGCTCCAGGTCGCCGTCCAGGATCCGCCGGTGCAGCCCGGAGAGCTCGGGGCCCGGCTCGACCCCCAGCTGGTCGATCAGCAGCTCCCTGGCCTGGCGGAAGACCGCGAGCGCGTCGGCCTGCCGGCCGGCCTGGCAGAGCGCGCGCATCAGCAGCGCGTAGGGCCGCTCCTGGAACGGGCGCTCGGTGGTCAGCGCGCTCAGCTCGGGCACGCAGCGGGCCCCGCGGCCCAGCCGCAGGTCCAACTCGATCCGCTCCTCCAGCAGTTGCAGGCGCAGCTCGCCGAGCCGGGCGCGCTGGTGGTCGGCGAACGGCCCGGGGATGCCCGCCAGCGGCTCGCCCTGCCAGAGCCGCAGCGCTCGGGCCAGCAACTCGCGTGCCTGGTCGGGTCGGTCGGCGCGCACCCGCTCGGCCTCGGCGGCCAGCAGCTCGGCCTGGTGAGCGTCCAGCGACCGGGGCGGCAGCACCAGGCGGTAGCCGTCGCCCAGCGAGACCAGCACCTCGGGGCTCGCACGGTCCGTTTCGAGCACCTTGCGCCAGCGCCAGGCGTAGGTGCGCACCGTGGTGGTCGCCGCCGAGGGCGGCTCCTCGCCCCAGAGCGCGTCGATCAACTCGGCCGCACCCGCCGTGCTGCCCGGGCGCAGCAGCAGCACCGCCAGCATCGCCTGCTGCTGCGGACTGCCCAGCCGCAGGCTCACCGCGCCGCGGCTGCCCCTCATCGGGCCGAGCAGCGAGAAGCTCAGCTCATCCATGGCAGTTCCCCAACCGGCACAAAAACTCCTTGGTTCGGCCCAGCCGGGCGACACGCACAGGTTAACCGCCGTTGGCCTGCGGAACTACGGTCAAAGTGAGGGTTGACCGAACCCGGCGGGTGTGCGCGGACGCACCGTCGACGGTTCCGTTGAACCGGCGTCGAGCGCAGGCGGTCGCTGAGCGTGCGCGATTGATTCCACGTTGACCCGCGCCCGCTACCGTCGAGGCGTCGGCTGACCGCCGCCCTGCCCGGACTCTGCCGAGGCCGCCCACCAGGCGGCCGCGTGCCGGTCGTCCGCGCGCACCGCGCACCGTGTACCTCGCGTGCCGCGTGCCGCGTCCGAACCGGCGTCGGCCGCCGGATCGATGGGCGCCGGTGCCGCGAGTACCACCGGGTCACCGTGCCGTGCTGTCCAGGCCCGCCGCCTCCGCGGCCGATCGCCTTCAGGAAGGACCCCACCATGCCGGACTTCGCCGCCCGGCGAACCCCCGCTGCCCCGCGCACCGTCGCTGCCCCGCGCACCGTCGCTGCCCCGCGCACCGTCGCTGCCCCGCGCACCGTCGCTGACCGGCCCACCGCCGCTGATCGGCCCACCGCTGTAGCCTCGCGCACCGCCACTGCCCCGCGCACTCCCACCGTTCCGGCCGAGCTGGTCTTCGCCTGCGCCGACGTCGCTCTGCTGGGTGCGGCGATCCGCCCGCCCCAGGGCCCGCCGCAGGTCGCACTGCCCGAGGCTGAACTGCTGCGCGCCGCGGGCCACGACCCGCTGCTGCGCGAGGCGATCGAGGTGGCCAGTCCCTCGCTGAGCCGCACCCTGGACCGGATCGCGGCGGGTGAGGCGGTGCCCGCCGGGCAACTGCGGCGCGCCGCCCGCGCGGTGACCCGCTACCAGCTGCGGATGAGCGGTCGGGCGGCCCCGACCGGGCTGATGGCCGGGGTGGCCGCGGTGGGCTTCGGCGAGACGCCCGCGGTGCGCTGGGGCTATCAGCACGTCAAGGCGGTCCGCCCGGACCCGCGGTGGATCGCCGGTCTGGTGGCGGCCCTGGAGCGGGACCCCGCGGTGCTGTCCGGGCTCCGGTTCACCGCCAACGACCTGCGCCGGGTGCGCGGCGACCGGGTGCTGCTGCCGTCCCGCCCACCGACGGACCGCCCACCGACGGACCGCCCACTGGCGGGCGGTGCGCCGGGACCGGCCGCACCCGAGGTCTCGGTGCGCCGCAGCGCGCTGCTGGCCCGGGTGTTCGAGCTGGCCGAGCGGCCGGTCGGCTACCCGGCGCTGCGGGCCGCGTTGCTGGCCGGGCACCCGGTGGCGAAGCCGGCGGCGGTCGACCGGTTGCTGGGCGAACTCGTCCGACTCCAACTGCTGCTGACCGACCTGCTGCCCCCGCCGGACGCCGCCGACCCGCTCGGCCACCTGCTGGCCCGGCTGCCGGAATCCGCCGCCACCCGTGAGCTGGCGGCCGTGCGGCGGGAGTTGGCCGCCTACGCGGACACCCCGCTCGGCGTGGGCCGGCCCGCGTGGCAGACCGCCACGGCCCGGATGCGCCGCCTGCACCCGAGCGACCGCCCGGTCCAGGTCGACCTGGTGCTGGACGCCGACGTCCGACTGCCCCCCGCGGTGCGGGCCGAGGCCGAGGAGGCCGCCGCCGCGCTCTGGACGGTGTCGGCCGGGCGCCCGGGGCCGACCGGGCTGCGCCGGTACCACCAGGACTTCCTGGCGCGCTACGGCATCGGCCGAGCGGTGCCGCTGCTGGAACTGCTCGATCCGGACACCGGCCTGGGCGCGCCCGACTGGCCGAGCGCGCAGCCCGTGACCGTTCCCGACGCCCGCGACGAACTGCTGCTCGCCCTCGCCCAGCAGGCAGCGATGACCGGCCGGCCCGAGCTGCTGCTCGACGACGAGTTGCTCGCCCGGCTCGCCGGCACGGGCACCCCGCCGCCCTCGTTCGACCTGCTGGTCCAGCTGCGGGCCGACTCCGCGCCGGCCCTCGGCGAAGGCAGGTTCGAGCTGGTGGTGGTCGGCACCGGATCCACCGCGGGTGCCCGCGCGGCCCGGTTCGGCGAGTTGCTGGGCCCGGCCGGCGAGCGTTTCGGCCGGCTGCTGCGGGAGCTGCCGACCGACAACCCGCAGGCCGTCCGGGCCCAGCTCAGCTGTCCGCCGTCGGCCGGCGACACACACCCGGCACACGGCCCGGCACACGGCCCGGCACAGGGCCCGCGTTGGTCGGCGCACACCATCACCCTCGGCTCGCACACCGACCGCGGCGACCCCGGCGTGCTCGGCATCGCCGACCTCGCCGTGGTCGCCGACCAGGAGCGGCTGGCGCTGGTGTCGCGCCGGTTGGGCCGCGAGGTGGTACCCACCGTGCCCTGGACCCCCCAGCTGCCCCGCGCTCCCCACGCTCCCCACCCGCCCCTCGCGCTTCAGCCGCTCGGCACACCGGCGGTGCCCGACCGGTCCGACAACGGGGCGCCCGCGTGCGAGGTCGCCCACCTGCTGGCCGCCCTGGCCCGCCGCGGCGAGTCGGCCCCGCCGCGCTGGCACTGGGGCCCGGCCGAGTCGCTGCCCTACCTGCCCAGGGTGCGCCGCGGCCGCACCGTGCTCGCCCCCGCCCGCTGGCGGCCGGACGACCCGGCGTTGCGCGACCCCGCGCCGGACCTCGCCGCCTGGCAGCGGAGCTTCGAACAGTGGCGGCGGCGCTGGCGGGTGCCGCGGCTGGCGCAGGCGGTCAGCGGGGAGAACCGGATCACCCTGGACCTGGACCACCCGCACCACCAGGAACTGCTGCGCAACGAGTGGGTCCACCGGCCCGACGCCGTGCTGGTCGAGGTGCCGGCCGGCGGCACCGGGTGGCTGGCACCCGCCGGGCGCGGCAACGAGATCGCCTTCCCGCTGGTCCGGCGCGCCCCGGGCAGGCTGACCGCCCCCGCGTTCTCGCCGCCCCGGCAGCGGGTGGCCCACCTGCCCGGATCGCAGTGGCTCGACGCCGCACTCCGCTGCGCGCCGCACCGGCAGGACGCGCTGCTCACCGACCAACTGCCCGCCCTGCTGGCCAGACTGCCGGCCGTGGTGGACCGCTGGTTCTTCACCCGCTCCCGCCGCCCGGATCCGCACCTGCGGCTGCGCTTCCACGGTGACCCGGCGGTGCTCAACGCCCGGTTGCTGCCCGCGCTCAGCGCCTGGGCGGCCGCGCTCGCCGAGGCCGGACTGGCCGGTCGGCTGCTACTGGACGGCTACGACCCCGAGTTGGAGCGCTACGGCGGACCGGCCGCGATGGCCGCCGCCGAGCGGGCCTTCGAGGCCGACAGCCAGGCCTGCCTGGCCCAGCTGGCGCTGCTGCGGGACGGGCGGCTGCGGCTGGAGCCGACCGTGCTGGCAGCGGCCAACTGCCTCGACCTGGCCGACCGGTTCGGCGAGCCCGGGTACTTCCTGCGCCGGTACCCGGCCGTCGACCGGCTCGAACTGCCCGCCCCGCCAAGGGCGCAGGCAGGAGGGCCGCTCGATTCGCCGCTCGATTCGCTGCTTGATTCGCGGCTCGACCCGCTGGACGGTGCCCGGCGGCTGCGGGGGATGCCGGGCGGGCCGGAGCTGATCGCGATCTGGGCGCGCCGGGCGCCGGCCGTCAGCCACTACCGGGCCTGCCTGGACACCGACTGGACCACTCCGGACACGGCGCTGGACGCGCTGCTGCACGCGCACCACAACCGCCTGCTGGGCAGCGACGCCGCCCGGGCGGAGCACTCGCTCGCGCTCGCCCGCGAGGCGGTGCGGGCCCACCACGACCGCCGCGAGGCCCTGGGATGATCGAGTGCGCCGCACATGCCGGTGCGGGTCGGATCCGACCGCCGGATCCGACCCGCACCGCACGTGACCGAGCGTCAGTGGGTGACGAACATGCTGTCCATGAACTCGATGATCTGCCGGTCGCTCAGGCCCTTGGCCATCTTGTGGCCGTCGGCCAGGTCCTTCTCCGTGATCATGCCGACCAGCATCCCGTCGTCGATCACCGGGATGCGGCGGATCTGGTGCTGCTCCATCTTCTTGAGCACCGTGTCCATGTCGTCGTCGGCGCGCACGCAGTGCAGGTGGCTGCCCAGGTCCATCGCCGTCATGGTCGAGGGGTCCTTGCCCTCGGCGATACATCGGGTGACGATGTCACGGTCCGTGATGATGCCCTTGAGCTTCTTGTCCGGTCCGCAGATCGGCAGGGCGCCCACGCCCTTGTCCCGCATCATCTTGGCCGCCGTCATCAGCGTCTCGCTGGCGTCGACGCACTGGGCCCCGCTGTGCATGATGTCACGCGCTGTGATCACGATGCTCTCCTCTCGATGCCGGAGGGTACCGGCCCGTTCACGGTAGGTCGCAGACCGAGCTATCGCGAGCGGAGCGAGGTGGGCGGCGGCACGTCGGCGGTGCGTCCGCGGCACCGGTAGGCACCGGTAGGCACCGGTAGGCACTGGTCGGCACTGGTCGGCACTGGTCGGTATCGGCCGGCGGCGGTCGGCGCGGCGGTCGGTTGCGACCGTGCGTGCCCCGGGCACCGACCCCGTGTGATCGGTACTCATGTGGCCAGGCGAATATAGGAGTCGGCTGACGCGGCGTACCCGTCCGGGCCGACCGCGAGACCATCATTCCCGTTGAACGGAGCGTCCCTTGACCCTGAAGACCGTCGTGGTGATCCCGACCTACAACGAGGTCGAGAATCTCCCGCGCATCGTCCAGGAAATACTCGGCCTGGAGGTACCGGGCCTTGGCGTCCTGGTGGTCGACGACGGGAGCCCGGACGGCACCGGTGAGGTCGCCGACAAGCTCGCCGAGGCCCATCCGGGGGTGATCGACGTGCTGCACCGCACCACCAAGGACGGGCTGGGCCGGGCGTACCGGGCCGGGATGCGCAAGGCGGTCGCCGACGGCGCCGACCTGGTCGTGCAGATGGACGCCGACTTCTCCCACCCGCCGACGGCGCTGCCGCACATGATCGAGGCCGCTCAGCGGGGCGCCGGGCTGGTGATCGGCTCGCGCTACACCCCTGGCGGCTCGCTGGACGAGGCCTGGGAGCTGCACCGCAGGCTGCTCTCCCGGTGGGCCAACTTCTACGTCAAGACGATCCTCGGCGTCTCCGCGGCGGACGTCACCGCGGGCTTCAACCTCTGGTCCACGGAGGCGCTCGCGGCCGTCGACCTGGAGCGGATCGAGTCCAACGGCTACTCGTTCCAGGTGGAGATGAAGTACCTCGCCTCCCGCGCCGGGGTCCGGATCGCCGAGGTGCCGATCCGCTTCGCGCAGCGGGTCGCGGGCACCTCCAAGATGTCGCTCGGCGCGCAGCTGGAGTCGGCCTGGATGCCGTGGCGCCTGCGCGCCAAGCACAAGGTGGGCGCGAGCGGCTGACCGCGCGCCGAGGTGGACGGGCGGGGTGGACGGGCGGGGTGGACGGCCGGGATGGACGGTGGCGAGGGCCGGCGTCCACCCCGGCCGCCCGCCGGGACCCTGATCCGCCCGCCTGCGCCCTGATCAGTCCGGCCGGTTCCTTGATCCCACTATTAGACTCGATGTCGATAAGAACCGCCGAAACCCTTGTGGCCCGCCGTACCCGCCAGTAGTTTGAGTGCTGACGCCACCCCCGCAGGTCAGGAGGGTCTCCCATGCCCAGAACCGCCCCCGAGGTGCACGCCGACCTCGTGCTGGAGCCGCGCGACGTCAGGTTCGACTGGAGCGCGTTGCCGCTGCACTGGATCCCGGACGAGCCGTTCGCCACCCACGCCATCAATGTGCTGCACCTGCTGCTGCCCGAGGGCGAGCGGTGGTTCATCGAGGTGTTCAAGGACGCGCTGCCGCTGATCACCGACGAGCAGCTGCGTGAGGAGGTGCTCGGGTTCATCGGGCAGGAGTCGATCCATGCCGAGGCGCACCAGGAGGTGCTGGACCACCTGCTGGCCCAGGGGCTGGACCCGCGCCCCTATGTGCGGCAGATCGCCTGGCTGTTCCAGCGGGTGCTGGGCGAGAAGCCGCACCTGCGTCCCCGGCAGCGCCGGGAGAACATCATCGAGCGGGTGGCCTTCGTCGCCGCGATCGAGCACTTCACCGCCTTCCTCGGCAACTGGGCGCTCAACTCGCCCGGCCTGGAGCGGGCCAAGGCCGACGCGACCATGCTGGACCTGCTGCGCTGGCACGGCGCCGAGGAGGTCGAGCACCGCAGCGTCGCCTTCGACCTGATGACCCACCTGGACCCCGGCTACCTGCGCCGGGTCCGCGGCATGACCGTCTCCGGGCCGCTGCTGGTGCACCTGTGGGTGCGCGGGGTGCGGTTCCTGCTGGCCGCCGACCCGACGCTCGACGGGCGGATCCGGCCGAGCTGGAAGCAGGCCCTGGACATCTCCCGGCGCGGGCTGCTGCCGGACCCTGTTCAGTCGCTCCGCTCCGGCCTGCGCTACCTCAAGCGGGGCTACCACCCGACCCAGGAGGGCTCCAGCGCGCAGGCGCTCGGCTACCTCGCCACCTCGCCGGCCGCCCGGGCCGCAGCCGCCCGCTGACCTCGCCGCCCGGCACTCGAAGAACCGGCACTCGAAGAACCGGCACTCGAAGAACCGGCCTCGAAGAACCGGCACTCGAAGAACCGGCCTCGAAGAACCGGCACTCGAAGAACCGGCCTCGAAGAACCAGTACCCGAAGTACGGCCCCAGAAGAACCGGCCCCAGAAGAACCGGCCCCCGATGAACAGGCGCCCGATGAAGAAACAGAGCCCCACGTCGCGGGAGACCGAGCCCGCGCCCACGGCCGTCTTCGGCCGCACCGCCCAGCTCGACCTGGACACCCCGCCACCGGACCTCTACGGCCGCCCGCGCCGGGACCGCTTCATGCACGCGGTCACCACCTTCGGCGAGGTCTACACCCCGGCGCTGGGCCGGCGGCTGCTGCGGCGCAACCCGCGGCTGCCCGCGCCCCGTTCGCGCGCGCCGCTCTCGCTGGTGGTCACCGGGCACCGCGCGGTCGCCGAGCAGGTTCTCGAGCTGCGGCTGGCCGACCCGGCCGGGGACGCGCTGCCCGCCTGGCAGCCAGGCGCCCACCTGCGGCTCACCCTGCCCTCGGGCCGCGAGCGCCACTACTCGCTCTGCGGCGACCCGGCCGACCGCGCCGTCTACCGGATCGCGGTGCGCCGGATCGCGGACGGGGGCGGCGGCTCCCGCGAGATCCACGACGAGCTGCACCTCGGTGCCCGGCTGACGGTGCGCCGGCCGCGCAACGGCTTCGCCTTCTGCGGTGAGCCGCGGGTGCTGCTGCTGGCCGGAGGGATCGGCATCACCCCGCTGCTCCCGATGGCCCGCGAGGCCCAGCGCCGCGGTCTGGACTGGCAGTTGGTGCACACCGGGCGCGATGCCGCCTCGATGCCCTTCGCCGAGGAACTGCTCGCGCTGGCCCCCGACCGGGTCACCCTGCTCGCCGACAGCACGGCGGGCGTGCCGACCGGCGCCGAGCTGCTGGCCCGGGCCCGGCCCGGCACCGCCGTCTACTGCTGCGGCCCGACCCCCATGCTGGCCGCCGTGCAGGACGCCTTCGACGCCTCGCCCGCCACCGCCCTGCACTACGAGCGCTTCGGCGCCGCCCCGATCCTGGACGGCCGCCCGTTCGCCCTCCGCCTCGGCGCGGGCGGCGAGACGCTGTCCGTCCCGGCCGACCGCTCCGCGCTGGACGTGCTGCGCGAGGCCAGGCCCGACCTGCCGTACTCCTGCCACCAGGGGTTCTGCGGCACCTGCCGGGTGCGGGTGCTGGACGGCACCCCCGAGCACCGCGACCGCCGGCTCACCGCCGAGGAGCGCGCGAGCGGCGCCCTGCTGCCCTGCGTCTCCCGCGCGGCCGAGGGCACCACCCTGGTCCTGGAGGTCTGACCGATGCCTTTCGCCTACTCCGACCGGGACCTGGACCGCTTCCGCGAGGTCCAGCAGCTCGCCTACCACTGCGCCGAGCAGGTCGCCGCCTGGATCGAGCCAGGGGTGACCGAGCGCCAGGCCACCGCCGAGCTGCGCCGCCGCCTGGTGGCCGCGGGTGTGGACGACTTCTTCCACGTCCCGTTCGCCTGGTTCGGCGACCGCACCGCGTTCCGCCACTTCCACACCCCGCTGCAGTTCTTCGCGGGCTCCCGGGTGCTGCAGGAGGGCATGCCCTAC
This sequence comes from Kitasatospora sp. NBC_01287, assembly GCF_026340565.1. Lineage (NCBI taxonomy): Bacteria > Bacillati > Actinomycetota > Actinomycetes > Kitasatosporales > Streptomycetaceae > Kitasatospora > Kitasatospora sp. NBC_01287. The sequence continues at coordinate 1,714,287 of NZ_JAPEPB010000001.1, read as the reverse complement.
GTGCTGGACTGCGCCCCGGTGGTGGACGGCTACACCGCCGACATCGGTTACGGCGGCAAGGTCGGCGACAACCCCGTCTGGGACCGGCTCGCCCAGGACCTCAAGGTCTACCGCGAGTTGATCCTGCGCGAGGTGCGGGCCCGCAAGCCGCTCGACGAGGTCTACGCGGCGGTGGACGCCCAGATCGCCGCGCACGGGTACGACAACCGCCACCAGGTCTACCCTGGGCGGGTGATCGGCCACCAGGTGACCCGCAACACCAGCCGCGCGCCCAAGGGCGTCAACCTCTTCGGCTTCGGCCTGCGCACCCTGCAGACCCTGGGCCGGGAGCTGATCAGCGAGCGCCTGCACGGCCGTTCGCCACTCTGGGCCGACGGCCGCGCCTCCCGGCACGCGCCCACCCCCGGCCTGTGGGCGGTGGAGCCGCACATCGGCTTCCGTTCGGTGGGGATCAAGTTCGAGGAGCTGCTGGTGGTCACCGACGACGACGCCTACTGGCTGGACGACGACCTGCCGCACGTGCGGCGCTGGACGAGCCTTGAGGAGGCCGCCGCATGAGCACCGGCCGCATGAGCACCGGTCAGCCGAGCCCGGTCCGCCGACGGACCGTGCGCAGCGCGGGCGTCGACCTGGCCGTCTTCGAGCAGGGCGACCCCACCGCACCCACCGTGCTGCTGGTGCACGGCTATCCGGACACCCACCGGGTCTGGGACGACGTGGCCGCCGACCTGGCCGCCGACCACCACGTGGTCCGCTACGACGTGCGCGGCGCGGGCGAGTCCTCGGCGCCGGCCGACCGCTCCGGGTACCGCCTGGAGCTGCTGGCCGCCGACCTCTTCGCGGTGGCCGACGCGGTGCGCCCCGACCGCCCGGTGCACGTGGTCGCGCACGACTGGGGCTCGCTGCAGTCCTGGGAGGCCGTCACCGAACCCGGCGCCGAGCGCCGACTCGCCTCCTACACCACGATGTCCGGCCCCTGCCTGGACCATATGGGCCACTGGATCCGGCACCGGCTGCGCCGCCCCACCCCCCGCCACCTGCGCCAACTCCTGGTGCAGGGAGCGCACTCCTGGTACATCACCGCCTTCCACCTGCCCTTCCTGGCCCCCGCCACCTGGCGCCTGGGCCTGGCCCGGGCCTGGCCCAGGGTGCTGCGCGACCTGGAGGGGGTGCGGCCGCGCACCGGCCACCCGCAGCCGACGATCCGTCAGGACGCCGTTCGCGGAATCGAGTTGTACCGGGCGAACATGCGTCCCACGCTGCGCCACCCGCGCGAGCGGCCCACCGAGGTCCCGGTGCAGCTGGTCACGCTGCGCCGCGACCACTACGTCAGCCCGTTCCTGTCCGAGGGCCTGGAACGCTGGGTGCCGCAGCTGACCCGGCGCGAGCTGAACGCGACCCACTGGTCCGCGCTGCTCGAACAGGGGCCGGTGGTGGCGGGTCTGGTGCGCGAGTTCGCCGGGCGGATCGAGGCGACCGGGCGTCCGCCGGGCCCGGGTGAGCGGGTGGTGGTCGTCACCGGCGCCGGCAGCGGGATCGGGCGCGCCACCGCGTTGGCCTTCGGTGAGGAGGGCGCCACCGTGGTGGTTTGCGACCTCGACCTCGCGGCCGCAGAGCGGACCGCCGAACTGGTCACGCTGGTCGGCGGCGCGGGCCACGCCTACCGGGTGGACGTCAGCGACGGCGCGGCCGTGGACGCCTTCGCGCAGCAGGTGGCGGCCGCCCACGGGGTGCCGGACGTGCTGGTGAACAACGCCGGTATCGGGCACTCGGGCACCTTCCTGCAGACCACCGAGAAGGAGTGGCAGCGGGTCCTGGACGTCAACCTGTGGGGCGTGATCCACGGCTGCCGGGCCTTCGGCGCGCTGATGGTCGAGCGCGGCCGGGGCGGCCACATCGTCAACCTGGCCTCCGCGGCGGCCTATCTGCCCTCCAAGGTGCTCGCCGCCTACGCCACCAGCAAGGCCGCGGTGCTGATGCTCTCCGACTGCCTGCGGGCCGAACTCGCCGACAGCGGGATCGGGGTGAGCGCGATCTGCCCCGGCATCGTCAACACCAACATCACCAGGACCTCGACCTTCTCCGGGGTCTCGGCGAGCGAGCAGGCCGCCAAGCAGGCCCGGGTGGCCAAGCTCTACGCCCGCCGGGGCTTCCCGCCGGAGAAGGTGGCCGCCGAGATCGTCAAGGCGGTGCGCACCGGCAAGCCGGTGGTCCCGGTCACGGTGGAGGCGAAGGTCGCGCGCTGGGTCGGGCGGATCTCACCCGGGCTGCTGCGCCGGGCCGCGCGGATCAACGCGGGCTGACCGACCCGGGCACGGCCTGGGTACGACGTGGGCGCGGCCCGGGTGGGCGGTGGTGGGCGGGGCGGTGATGGGCGGGTGGGCGGTGGTGGGCGGGCCGATTCGCCCGCCCACCACCGCCCGGCCCCGCTCGCGTCCGGCTAGCGTGAGGTCCCGTCAGCGCCAGTGCGCGGCTGCTCGGACGCTCGGAACTCCGCGTCCAGCAGCCCCGAGGTGATGTCCAGTTCCGCCGGCGTGGTGTTCAGCTCGTAGTGCAGCCGCTCGGCGGGCACGCCGTCGCGCTGGAACCGCTCGACCATGCTGACCACCATGTCGTCCGGCCCGCTGACGAAGACCTCGTGCTCCACCCAGTGGCCCTGGGCCGGGACCACCTCGGGCAGCCGGCCCACCACGCCCTGGTAGCCGATCTCCTCGGAGACCACCGGCACCAGCAGCAGCCGGGGGAAGACGCTGGCCAACTGCCGCAGGCTCCGCAGGTCGTAGAGGTCGCGCTCGTGGCGCGCGCCGACGAACAGGTGCAGGGTGAGCGGGCGGTTGCGCGCGATCATCTCCTCGACCAGCGCCTTCACCGGGGCCAGGCCGGTGCCGCCGGCCACGCAGACCACCCGGCGGGCCGGCCGCTCGGGCAGCGTCATGGTGCCGCGCCCCGGACCCAGGCGGACGACGTCGCCGACCCGGGTGTGCTGGACCAGCGTGTTGCTCACCCAGCCGGCCGGCACGGCCCGCACGTGCAGGCTCACCAGGCCGTCGCGGCGCGGCGCGTTGGCGATCGAGTACGGGCGCCAGACCCGGGGCCAGCGGGCGGTCTCCACGGTGGTGTACTGGCCGGCCCGGTAGGGGAACGGGGCGTCCGGGCGCAGGGTCAGTACCGCCAGGTCGTCGGAGCGCCGCTCGTGCGCCACCACCTCGGCCAGCCAACTCGCCGGGGTCTGCCCGGCCTCGGCCTCGGCGGCTCCGCTCATCGCGGCCGCGATCTGACCGTAGGCCGCGGTCCAGGCCCGCTCGTGGGCGGGGGTCCAGGCCTCGCCGGCGAACCGGCGCAGGGTGGCCAGCAGCGCCGATCCCACGGCGTCGTAGTGTGCGGTGCGCACCCCGTACTTGCGGTGGTCACGCCCCAACTGCTGCAGGAAGGTGGTCAGTTCGGCGGGCCGGTCGAGCATCCGCACGGCGCCGGCCAGCGCCCGGAAGAGCCGGTCGCGCTGCAGGTCCATGGCGGGCGGGAAGAGCTCGCGGACCTCGGGATCGTGCAGGAAGAGCGTCGCGTAGAAGTGGCCGGTGAGCTTGTCCGCGTGCTGGTCGACCAGGGCGAAGCTCTCGCGGATCAGGGTCAGGTTCTCGGTCTTGTCGGTCTCATCAGTCATGGCGGTGGATGACGCTGCGTCAGATTCCTTGTCCGCTGGTTTCCTTGGCGCCGAAGAAGTCGCCGCCCTTACGTCGTGCGTCGTCGGTGCCCCAGGCGCGGGTGCGCGCCACCGGGACGAACCTGGGGATGTGCTTGGCGCAGTGCAGATAGGCCTCCTCGATGTCGATCAGCACCCAGTGCTCGGCCCGCCGGCCCGGCGCGGTCTCCAGTGGCAGGCCGGGTGCGCTCGGGCGCAGGTCGACGTCCTCGACCACCCGGGCCCGGCCGTTGATGTGCAGACCGATCACGTCGCGGACGAAATCGACCAGCAGCAGGCCGACATGGCCGTTCTCGCTGATGTTGCCCAGGCTCGCCATCACGCCGTTGCCCCGGTACTCGGGGTAGGCGAGGGTCCGCTCGTCCAACACGTGCAGGAAGCCGGGCGGGCCGGCCCGGAAGGTGGCGTCGCACTCGCCGTTCGCGTCCGAGGTGGCGACGAAGGCCATCTCCTGGCGGGCGACGAACTCCCGCATGGCCGGGTTCAGATGGTCCAGCACCTGCTCGCGGTAGAACCGCTCGGCCCGCTCGGCGGTGCCGTGCGCCTGCTGCAACTGGTGCTCGCCGGCTGAACCGGGGCGGTGGAGCAGGTGCTTGCCCATCGGGCCTCCGCATCCTGAGGGGGTCGTGAGGGGAGGTGGGTGACGGTGAATCCACTGCCGTGAATCCACCGATATGTCAAGGGCATGACAAGATCTCCCCTGGACGTACACAACTGTGGGTGAACGCACCGGCGTTCGACCATCCATCGGAACCCTACACGTAGCGCGACGAGCGGTCACCCGGCAGTTTGCCGAGGTCGTGCGGGCACGACAGCGCTCTGGGAGGGTGCTGTGCGAGGGCGTGCTGGGACGGCTCCGGGGCGGCGGCGCGCCGGAGCGTGGGGAGCCTGGGCCAGGCCCGGCCGACCCCAGCCGGGCCGGACCCAGACTCGTACCGCGGGGTGACGGACCCGGGGGAGTCCGTCACCCCGTCGGGGCCGGCGGCCGAACTCATGCACAGTCAGGGCCGCCGGAGTTCCGGGAGGGTGGTGTGCCCGGGGAAGCCACCACCCGTCCCGGAGTCTGAGGGGGTATCGCGTTGTACTGCGTGTACTGCGTGTACTGCCTGGACCGCGTGTCGCGGAGCTCTTCGCGCCGGCTCACAGCCTCCCGTGGTCGAGGCCGCCGCTGACGCCGCCGAGGATGCCGCCGTCCGGCCCCTGCGGGGCTCGGCCGCGGTCCTGTCCGCCGGTCGGGCTCGGTGCGACCGCGGTGCGGGTCGCGCTCGGGACCGGTGTGGGCAGGCGGCCCGGGGTGGGGTCGCCGGCCCTGGGCGAGGGCACTTGGGAGGCGGCCGGCGAGCTCTTGCCGTCCTGGTCGCCCTGCTTCAGCAGGGCGGCGCAGAAGGTGCGGACCCGGTCCGAGCCGCCCGCCGCGCGCGTCAGCGGCTCGAACCGGGAGTCGGCGGAGCCGGACTGGCCGTCGCTCGGCCAGACGCGGCAGAGCGGCAGCAGCACGGCGGCGAGACCCGACCCGCTGGGCAGCGCCTGCCCGGGCACCGCGGTCCTGCCCGACGGACTCGCGGCCGAGGGCCCCGGCGAGGTCGCGGCAGTGCCGCCGCCACCCCCGCCGGAGCCGCCCGAGCTACCCGAGCCGGCCGGGTCGCCGAGCGAAGCACCGGCTGATCCCGAGCCGCCGGGCAGCGGCCGGGCAGCGGCGGGTCCGCTCGCCGGTCCGTCGGCCCGCGCCGTGCTCGGCCGCGCGGTGCCGGGCGCGCCGGTCCAGCTCGCGACCGGGGCGGCGGAGGCCGAAGCGCTGGTGGCCGTGTTGTCGGCGGGCACGGAGTGTCCCTGGCCGCCGAGCACGACCGGCAGGTGCCCCGTCCCGGCCGCCACCGCTACCCCGCCGATCGCCGTCACCGCCAGCGCTGCCACGGCGGCCTTCGCACTGAGGAACCGCGTGGGTACGCGGAACCTCTGCGGTGCGCAGCTGGCCATCGGGCGACTCCGGGGCTTGGACGGGGCGGGCGGGGTGGACGGGACGAGTGGCGCGGTGGCACGGGTCGGAGCGAGGCGGGCGGCCTCCCGGAACGCGGTCACGGCCGCCTCCTCGCCGGTCAGTTCGGCCGCGGTCGCGGGGGCGGCAGCGGCGGCGAGCAGTCCGGAGAGGGCGTCCAGACCGCCCGGCGTACCGTCCGCGCCGCCGGCCAGCAGGTGCTCGGCGGCGTCGCGGTCGATCCGACGGGGTCGGTTGGTGCTCATCTCATGTCCTTCAGCGTCGAGGCTCCGGGTTGTGTCACACCTTCGGCGAGATTTTTCTTGAGCCGTTTCGACGGGCCGCGCTGAGTGGGGACGGCGCCGGGCGAGTCGAGCAGTTTGGCCAGCCGGCGCAGGCCCCGGTGGGCGGCCATCCGGACGCTGCCGGCCCGCTTGCCGAGCACCTGGGCCGCGCTCTCCGCGTCCAGTTGCAGCACCACGCGCAGCAGCACCGCCTCGGCCTGGTCCCGGGGCAGCCCGGCGATCAGGTCCAGCGCCTCCCGGGTCCCGAGGGCGGTCAGCACGCTGCCCTCGGTGTCCTCCGGGGCGGGCAGGTCGAGCAGTTCCTCGACCGGCAGGTCGGCGGTGGGCCGCCGCCGCCGGGCCCGCAGGTGGTCCAGCGCGCGGTGCCGGGCGATGGTGGCGGCCCAGCCCCGGAAGCCGTCGCCGTCGCCGTGGAAGGTGTGCAGGTCCCGGGCGATCTGCAGCCAGGCCTCCGAGGCGATGTCCTCGGCGTCCCCGGCGCCGCTGCCGTCGCCGCCCACCATGACCCGCAGGTAGCGCAGCAGCATCGGCTGCACGATGCGGAAGACCAGCCGGAACGCCTCTTCGTCGCCGTTCTGCGCGGCTCGCACCGCGTGCCCGAGTCTCTCCGTGTCGCCCGCCGTGTCGCCGGTCGTGGCGCCGGGGTCGGTGGACGGCGGTGGGGTCGGTGGCGAGCCGTCGGCGGCGGCGTACCCGAACTGATCTGCGTTTTGCACCGAGCCATCATCCCCTCTGTTCGGACCTGGACATGCAAGATCCCGCCCGGTGCGCTGCTCCGGACGGGATCTTCGTCAGGTGTGCCGCGGCGAACGGCTTTTCCTGTGAGCTTGCTGAGTACTGACGGTGCGTCAGGCAGCGGAGGTGGCGGAACCGGCGGGCGGAACCGGGGCCGCAGCGGGGGCCGGACGGGACGTGTCAGGCGACCCGGCGGCCCTTGGCGGGCTTGCCGCCGGCCCGCTCCAGGTCGTGGTGGATCGGGCCCGCGCCCGCCGACAGCGGCAGGCAGCCGCCGCCGCGGCGGCTGGCGACGATCTCGGCGGCGACCGCGACGGCGGTCTCCTCGGGGGTGCGGGCCCCCAGGTCCAGGCCGATCGGCGAGCGCAGCCGGGCGATCTCCGCCTCGGTCAGGCCGACCTCGCGCAGCTTGGCGTTGCGGTCCAGGTGGGTCTTGCGCGAGCCCATCGCGCCGACGAAGCCGACCGGCAGCCGCAACGCCCGTTCCAGCAGCGGGATGTCGAACTTGGCGTCGTGGGTCAGCACGCAGAGCACGGTGCGGCCGTCGATGCCCGCGTTCCGCTCGGGCGCGGCCAGTTGGGCGTCCAGGTAGCGGTGCGGCCAGTCGACCACCACCTCGTCTGCCTCCGGGAAGCGGCGCCTTGTGGCGAAGACCGGCCGGGCGTCGCAGACGGTCACCCGGTAGCCGAGGAACTTGCCGATCCGCACCACGGCGGCGGCGAAGTCGATCGCGCCGAAGACCAGCATCCGCGGCTTGGGGACGTAGGACTCGACGAAGAAGGTGACGGTGCTCGCGGCCGTCCCCGCGGGCATGCCCGCCGAGACCATCGGAGTGCAGGGGCGGCCGTCCAGCGCCAGGGTGACCTTGGCGGTCTTCCCCGCGTCCAGCAGCGCGCGCGCCTCGGCGACGGCCGAGCGCTCCAGCGCGCCGGTGGTCGAGGGGCCGGCGGGGGAGAGGGCGCCGTGGTGGGTGTCGGCGGTCACCGCGACGGTGGCGCCGAGCAGCGCGGTCGGGCCCTCGATCACCCGGACCAGCGCGACCGGGGTGCCGGAGGCGATGTAGGTGATGCCCGCGTCCAGTCCGGCGTCCGCGCCGGGGACGATCGGCTGGACGAAGACGTCCAGGATGCCGCCACAGGTCAGGCCGACCGCGAAGGCGTCCTCGTCGCTGTAGCCGAAGCGCTCCAGCACCGGCTGCCCGGACTCGATCGCCTCCCGGCACAGCTCGTAGACCGCGCCCTCGACGCAGCCGCCCGAGACGCTGCCGACGGCCTCGCCGTCCGCGTCCACGGCCAGCGCCGCGCCGGGGTCGCGCGGGGCGCTGCCCGAGACGCCGACCACCGTGGCCACGGCGAAGGACCGCCCGGCGGCGTGCCAGGCCTGCAACTGCTCGGCGATGTCCTGCATGTCCGTGGCTCCTATCGGCGGTGTCGAGGGTCGGTGTCGTCGACGGTGAAGGGTGTCGAGGGTCAGTCTCGTCGAGGGTCGGTGCTGTCGATGGTCGGTTCTGTCGACGGTCTGCGCTGTCGATGATCGGCAGATCTATGGTCACTGATCTCAAGGGTCTGACGGTCGATGATCTATGACATCAATAGTTGGTGTCATAGATGACCGGTGCCGCGCGGGGACGGAGGCCCCCCGTGCGGCACCGGTACCGCTAGTGGACTCCCAGCCACTCCTTGATCGGAGTGAGCGCGAAGTAGATCAGGAAGACGGCGGTCAGGATCCACATCAGCGGACCCGGCTCGCGCCACCTGCCCTTGCCGGCCTTGATCACCGTGTAGGAGACCACGCCGGCCGCGACACCGGCCGTGATGCTGTAGGTGAACGGCATCAGCGTGCAGGTGAGGAAGGCCGGGATCGCCACGTCGCGGTCGGCCCAGTCGATGTGCCGTGCCTGGCTCATCATCATCGAGCCGATCACCACCAGCGCGGCCGAGGCGACCTCGACCGGCACGATGCCGGCCAGTGGGGAGAAGAAGAGCATCAGGGTGAAGACACCGCCGGTGACCAACGAGGCGAGACCCGTCCTGGCACCCTCGCCGACGCCGGTGGCGGACTCGACGAAGACCGTCTGGCCCGAGGCGCCGACCAGGCCGCCGATCGCGCCGCCGGAACCGTCGATGAAGAGCGCCTTGGAGAGGCCCGGCATCCGGCCCTGCTTGTCGGCCAGACCGGCCTCGGTGCCGACGCCGATGATGGTGGCCATCGCGTCGAAGAAGCCGGCCAGCACCAGGGTGAAGACCGCGACCGAGGCGCTGATCGCGCCCATGCCCTTGGAACCGAAGGCACCGAACAGGTCGACATGGCCGACCAGGCCGAAGTTCGGCGCGGCGACCGGGCTGCCCGGCCAGACCGGCGGCGCGCTGCCCCAGGCCTTGGTGGGGATGTGGCCGATCGCGTTGACGATGAAGGCGAAGACCGTGCCGGCCGTGATGCCGATCAGGATGGCGCCGCGGACGTTGCGCGCCAGCAGCACGAAGATGATCAGCAGCGTGACGGCGAAGCAGACCACCGGCCACCCGGTGAGTTCACCCTCGGGGCCGAGCGAGACCAGGGTGGGCCCGCCGCTCTGCACGAAACCGGCCTTGTGCAGGCCGATCAGCGAGACGAAGAGGCCGATGCCGATGGTGATCGCGTGCTTGAGCGCCAGCGGTATGCCGTTCATGATCTTCTCGCGCAGGCCGGAGACGACCAGCAGCACGATCAGCAGACCGTAGATCACGCAGAGGCCGAAGGCCTGGGCCCAGGTGGTGTGGGGGACGACCAGGGCGGAGACCGCTCCGGACACCGACAGGCCGGCGGCGACCGCCAGCGGCACGTTGCCCACCACACCCATCAGGATGGTGGTGACGGCGGCGGCGAGCGCCGTTGCCGTGGTGAGCTGCGCGTGGTCCAGTTTGACGCCGGTGACGTCGGCGCCGCTCAGGATGAGCGGGTTGAGCAGGACGATGTAGGCCATCGCCATGAAGGTGGTCAGGCCACCGCGGATCTCGTTGCCGAAGGTCGAGCCTCTTGCCGAGATCTTGAAATACGCGTCCAGGGCATTCTTCGAAGCTGGTGCCGAGGCCGACGTGGGGGTGTCGGCCTGGTGGGGGATCTCTTCAGTGGTGCCAGGCTCCGTGGGGATCCGGGTCATGTCCACTCCCAAGGTTCAAAGGGGATTGGGGTGGGCGAGCCGACCTGAACGTCAAGGGGGAGACGGCACAGGGGGACTTGTTCGACTCACGAGGTGCACTCGGTGTGCGTGCGGTGCGTGGGGTGGTGCGCACCGCTGCAGAGCCCCGGCGTGGGAGAGGCAGCGGGATCGTGCACTTGCTGGGTACTGCTGGGTACTGCTGGGTACTGCTGAGTGGCGCTGGGCACTGCTGGTGGTGCGCCCCGGGGCGGCGGGGGAAGACGTTGGCCGCCGCCCCGGGAGGTAGGGAGCGGGAACCGCTCTGCGGTCAGAGCGTCCCGGTGATGTGCTCGGGCCGGACCGGGATCCGGTTGAGCGCGATGCCCGTGGCCTGCCTGATCGCGGCGACGATCGAGGGGGTGGCCGAGACCGTGGGCGCCTCGCCGACCCCGCGCAGCCCGTACGGGGCGTTCGGGTCGGGCAGCTCCAGCACGTCCACCGGGATCGGCGGGACGTCCAGGATGGTCGGGATCAGGTAGTCGGTGAAGGAGGCGTTGCGCACCTTGCCGTCCTTGACGATGATCTCCTCCATCACCGCCAGGCCCAGCGCCTGCGTGCAGCCGCCCTGGATCTGGCCGACCACCGAGAGCGGGTTGAGCGCCTTGCCGACGTCCTGGGCGGCGGTCAGCTCGACCACCTTGACCAGGCCCAGCTCGACGTCCACGTCGACCACCGCGCGGTTGGCGCAGAAGGTGTACTGGACGTGGCCGAAGCCCTGCCCGGTCACCTTGTCGAAGGCTTCGGTGGGGCGGTGGTGGTGCTCGCGGGTCAGGTCGATCGCCTCGTCGCCGAGCAGGTCCACCATCGAGACCAGCGAACCCTGCGCCGCCGAGACCACCTTGCCGCCGACCAGGTCGAGGTCGGTCTGGGTCCAGCCGTAGCGCTTGCGGCCCTTCTCGATCAGCGCCTGCTTCACGGCCTCGGCCGCGAGCTTCACCGCGCCGCCGGTCATGTAGGTCTGCCGCGAGGCGGAGGTGGAGCCGGCCGAGCCGACCTCGGTGTTGGCCGGGTGGATGGTGACCTGCTCGACCCCGAGCTCGGTGCGGGCGATCTGGGCGTGCACGGTGATGCCGCCCTGGCCGACCTCGGCCATCGCGGTGTGCACCATGGCGACCGGCTCGCCGCCGATGACCTCCAGGCGCACCCGGGCGGTGGAGTAGTCGTCGAAGCCCTCGGAGAAGCCGACGTTCTTGATGCCGACCGAGTAGCCGATACCGCGCACGATGCCCTCGCCGTGCGAGGTGTTCGACAGCGCGCCGGGCAGCTCGCGGATGTCGAGGTTGGCCAGGTCCAGCGGCGGCGGCAGCGGCATGTCCTTGACCCGCCGCAGCAGTTCGGCCACCGGGGCGGGCGAGTCGATCTGCTGGCCCGTGGGCAGGCGGTCGCCCTCCGACATCGCGTTCAGCTGGCGCAACTCGACCGGGTCCATGCCCAGTTCGGCGGCGAGCCGGTCCATCTGGGTCTCGTAGCCGAAGCACGCCTGCACCGCGCCGAAGCCGCGCATCGCGCCGCAGCTGGGGTTGTTGGTGTAGAGCGCGATGGCCTCCATCCGCACGTTCGGGATGTTGTACGGGCCGTTGCCCAGCGAGGCCGCGTTGCCGACCACGGCGGGGGAGGCGGAGGCGTAGGCGCCGCCGTCCAGCACCAGGCGCACGTCGGAGTAGACCAGCTTGCCGTCGCGGGTGGCGCCGTGCTCGTAGCTCATCTTCGCCGGGTGGCGGTGCACGTGGCCGAAGAAGGACTCGTCGCGGGCGTAGACGATCTTGACCGGCTTGCCGGTGCGCTGGGCCAGCAGCGAGGCGTGGATCTGCATCGACAGGTCCTCGCGGCCGCCGAAGGCGCCGCCGACGCCGGCCAGGGTCAGGCGCACCTTCTCCTCGGGCAGACCGAGCACCGGGGCCATCTGCTGGCGGTCCACGTGCAGCCACTGGGTGGCCACGTAGAGGTCGATGCCACCGTCCTCGGCGGGCACCGCGAGGCCGGACTCCGGGCCCAGGAAGGCCTGGTCCTGCATGCCGACCTCGTACTCGCCCTTGACGACCACGTCCGCCAGCGCCTTGACCTCGTCGGTCACGCCCTGGCCGAAGACCAACCGCTGCGAGTGGCAGATGTTGCCGGAGCCGTGCGACTTGTACTCGTGCGGCTCGTGCACGTAGCCGTGCACCTCGGGGTTGAGCGCCTGCTCCTCGGTGGTGATCGGGGTGAGCACCTCGTACTCGACCTTGATCTTCTTCACCGCGCGGCGGGCCGTCTCCGGGTGGTCGGCCGCCACCAGCGCGATCGCCTCACCGTGGTAGCGGACCTTGTCGATGGCCAGGGCCGGCTGGTCCTGGATCTCCAGGCCGTAGAACTTCGTGCCCGGGATGTCCTCGTGGGTCAGCACCGCGTAGACGCCCGGGGTCCTGAGCGCCTCGGAGATGTCCACCGAGAGGATGTTGGCGCGCGGGTGCGGCGAGCGCAGCGCCATGCCCCAGAGCATGTCCTCGTGCCACATGTCCGAGGAGTAGGCGAACTCGCCCTTGACCTTCAGCGTGCCGTCCGGGCGCAGCGGCGAGCCGCCGATGCCGTCCTTGCTGCCGGTGGTGATGTCCTGCAGGTTCTTCTGGCCCTGGATGGTCCGCGTGCTCATTCCGCCGCCCCCGCCTTCTGGCACTTGCGGGCGGACGCCAGCCGCACCGCGTCCATGATCTTCTCGTAACCGGTGCAGCGGCAGAGGTTGCCGCTCAGCGCCTCGCGGATGTCCGTGTCGCTGGGCTGCGGGCTGCGCTCCAGCAGCGCGTCGGTCTGCACCAGCAGGCCCGGGGTGCAGAAGCCGCACTGCACGGCGCCGGCGTCGATGAACGACTGCTGGACCAGGCCCAGCTCGCCGCTCTCCTCGGTCAGGCCCTCGACGGTGCGGACCTCGCGGTCCTGCACCTGGCCGGCCGCCACCAGGCAGGAGCAGACCGGGGTGCCGTCCAGGTAGACCGTGCAGGAGCCGCACTCGCCCTGCTCGCACGCGTTCTTCGAACCCGGCAGGCCGACCCGCTCGCGCAGCACGTAGAGCAGGCTCTCGCCCTCCCACACGTCGTCCGCCTCGACCGGCTTCCCGTTGGCGGTGAATGTGACCCTCATGCCGCGCTCCTGATCTGCTTGCTGTAGTCGGTCCAGGTCCAGGTGAGGGTGCGGCGGGCCATCACGGCCAGCGAGTGCCGCCGGTAGTCGGCGGTGCCGCGCACATCGTCGATCGGCGAGGCGGCGGCCTTCACCAGCTCGCCGAACCGCTGGGTCACCTCGGTGCCCAGCAGAGCGCCCGACTCCCACAGCCCGCGCTCCTCGAGCACGCCCTGCAGGTACTCCTCCGCCTCGACGGCGCGACGCGGCGTGGGGGCAGCCGAGCCGATACCGGTTCCGACGGTGTGGTTCTTGGGGTGCAGCGCGAAGCCGAACGCGCAGACCGCGATGACCATCGCGTTGCGGGTGCCGATCTTCGAGAACTGCTGCGGGCCGTCCGCCACCGGGATGAGGACGGCGCGGATCAGCTCGTCCTTCTCCAGGCTGTTGCGCTTGACCCCGACGTAGAACTCGTCGATCGGGATCAGTCGGGTGCCGCGCACCGAGCAGGCCTCGACGAAGACATCGCGTCCGGCGGCCAGCAGCGCCGGGTGGGCGTCACCCGCCGGGGAGGCGCCGCCCAGGTTCCCGCCGACCCCGCCCCGGTTGCGGATCTGGGGTGAGCCGACCGTGTGCGCCGCACGCGCCAGCCCCGGCAGGGGCTCGGACAGCTCGTCGATGATCCGGGAATACGGGACCGCGGCCCCGAGTCTGACCACGCCGTCGGTGATCGACCACTCGGTCAGCTCGGTGATGCGGTTCAGGTCGAGCAGTGCAGCCGGCCGGTGAACATCGAAGTTCATCTCGACCATCACGTCGGTGCCGCCCGAGATCGGCAGCGCGGTCGGGTGCTCAGCCTTAACCGCGAGAGCCTCGTCCCAGGTAGCGGGCCGCAGGAACTCCATGCGGGTGTCTCCTCAAGTCGTCGCCAATCGAACCAGTGGGCACAGCGCCCGGAAACCCGCGGGAATTCGCCCGGTTGGGGGCGTCGGCGCGGGATTCCCAAACCTCCGGTGCTCGGACCGGCCACCGGAGCGTTGCCGGGGCGTTGAGTCCTGGTCACCGGGGTGTGTCCGGCGGCGTGTCAGCCAGTGAACCGCTGTGACGGGGCCCACTGGCAGTCACCGATGGCATGAAGCCCGTGCTTCGGTGCCGCCCGGCATCCTGTACGTTCCTCTAAGGCCGATGAATCCCCTGCTGAGCGGTCTGCCAACCGCCGCTTACGACCGTAATCCGGCCGTGACGACGAAGCGACGGCCCCGTGACCCGGCGGAGCGCTGATACGTAACACCGAAGGCCTGGAACTCGGGCACACTCGGGCACACTGTTCCCCCGACCTGCGCGGATCTGCCCCAGGTAGCGGTATCCCTCACACTTGGTCCAGACGAAGGAGTCTGCGGATGCGCGTCCGTGACCTGCTCGCCCCCGGCGCCCCGAGACTGCGCCTGCTCGCGGCCGAGGACGAGCTCGATCGACAGGTCAGCGGTGTCATGACCACGGACCTGCACGACCCGGGCCGCTACCTGCACGGTGGCGAGCTCGTGCTCACCGGCATGCTCTGGCGCACCGGGCCGGAGGACTCCGAGCGCTTCGTGCGCACCCTGGCGGCCGGCGGGGCGGTGGCGCTGGCGGCCGGCGAGGCCGAGGTCGGGCCGATCCCCGAGGACCTGATCGACGCCTGCCGCCGGCACCGGATGCCGCTGCTCGCGGTGCCCGACGACATCGCCTTCTCGACCCTGACCGAGTTCATCGGCCGCCAGGTCTCCGCCGACCGGGCCGCCGACCTGGCCGCGCTGGTCGACCGGCACCGGATGCTGGTCTCGGCGGCCGGCGGCGGCGGCCTGGACGCCGTGCTCGACCTGCTCGGCGGCGACCTCGACCTGGACTGCTGGGTGCTCACGCCCACCGGCCGGGTGGTCGCGGGCCCGGTCGACCACCTCTCCGCCGAGGACCGCGACCAGTTGGTCCGCGCCCACCTGGCCGCCCAGCGCCAGCGCCGCCGCCCCCCGCACCGGGCCCGCCTGGTCTCCGGCTCCTACTCGCTGCTGCCCGCACCCGCGCGCCCCGAGGAGGAGGCGCCGCTGTCCGACTGGGTGCTGGCGGTGGCCGGCGACGTCACCGAGTGGACCACCAAGCGCCAGCAACTGGCCGATAACCTGGCCCGGTTGGTCGCCGCCGAGCGCAACCGGCGCGACGAGGGCCGCCGCCTGCGCCGCCGACTGGCCGACGAGGTGCTCACCCTGCTGCAGCGCGACGCCGATCCGGCCGAAATCAGCCGCACCCTCTACGCCTCCTCGGCGATGGCC
Source organism: Kitasatospora sp. NBC_01287 (assembly GCF_026340565.1). Lineage (NCBI taxonomy): Bacteria > Bacillati > Actinomycetota > Actinomycetes > Kitasatosporales > Streptomycetaceae > Kitasatospora > Kitasatospora sp. NBC_01287. Next base: position 1,698,995 of record NZ_JAPEPB010000001.1, on the reverse strand, counting down.
GCCAAGTACGAGGCCACGGCACCCGAGTCGCAGGCACCGGAGGCTTCCTGGCTGGTGCTCAGCGCCGAGGGCACGGGGCTGCCGGACGGCGCGGTGCGCTCGATCCTGGAGGAGGCCCTCACCGACACCTCCGACCGCGCGCTGGTGGCCGGCACCGGCGCCGGGGCGGTGGTCGTGCTGCCCGCGCCGGGCGCCACCGTGCCCGCCGACGCGCTGCGCGAGCTGCTCGCCCCGCTGGAGGCCGGGCTCGGCTCGGAAGGGCGGATCACCCTGGGCGTCTCCGCCCCCGCGCTGGAGGCCGGTGGGCTGCGCGGCGCGCTGGAGGAGGCCAGGCACGCCCGGCGGATCGCCGCCGCCCGGGTCGGCCGGGTCTGCGTGGCCGGCCCCGAGGAGCTCGCCTCGCACGTGCTGCTGCTCGCCGCGGTGCCCGACGAGGTGCGCCGGGCCTTCCGCAGCCGGCTGCTCGACAAGGTGATCGGCTACGACATCGAGCACCAGGCCGACCTGGTCCGCACCCTGGAGGCCTTCCTGCGCTCGGACGGCTCCTGGACCAGGTGCGCCGCCCAGTTGCACGTGCACGTCAACACGCTGCGCTACCGGATCGGCCGGATCGAGGAGCTGACCGGCCGCGACCTGTCCCGGCTGGAGGACCGGGTGGACTTCTACCTGGCCCTGGAGCTGGCCTGACGCACCGCGGCCCGGACCCCGGCCGCCCGGGGCCCGGACCCCGGACCCCGGCCGCCCGGTTCGGCCCAGGGCCTGTTTTCCGCTCAGCGCCCGGAACCGCCCAGGGTCCGGTCTCCGCTCAGGGGGCTCCGCGGGTCAGGGCTTGGGCGCCGGGATGATGGTGCTCAGCCACTTGAAGACGCCGGGGATCATCGGCCGCCAGAGCGAGGGCGTGTGCGGCCCGGTGGTCAGCACCACCTGCACCGTGGTCGGCGCCTTGGCGGCCGCGGCCAGCGCCTGGCCGTCCTCGTAGCCGTCGCCCTTGTCACCGGTCTGGTAGAGCGCGAGCTTCGGCGGGGTCTGGGCGTGCTGCAGGATGTAGAGCGGGTTGGAGGTCTCGCGCAGCTTGGGGTCCTTCGCGGTGAGCGAGAGCGACTCGGCGTCCGGCGCGCTGTAGCCCGAGAGGCTGATCGCGGCGCGGTAGCGGTCGGGGTGCAGCAGGGCCATCCGGTCCGCGCAGTGCGCGCCGGCCGAGTAGCCGGCCACTGCCCAGCTGTTCACCGAGGGGTCGGCCCGGAAGTTGTCCAGGACCATCTGCGGCACGTCGGTGGAGAGCCAGGTGTCCGCGTTGACCTTGCCCGGCACGTTGGCGCAGCCGGTGTCGACCGTGGTGCTGATCAGCTGGGTGCGCGGGGAGACCAGGATGAACGGGGTGACCTGGCCCGACTGCATCAGCGGCTTGAGCTGCTCGGAGATCTTCAGCGAGCCGAACCAGGTCTTCGAGGAGCCGGGGAAGCCCGGGAACAGCTCGACCACCGGGAACTTCACGTCCTTGTACGCCGGGTCGTTGTACTGCGGCGGCAGCCAGACGTTGACCTCGCCGTCGACCCCGGAGACCTGGCCCTTGAGGTCGGTGGTCTGCACGTCGCCGGGCACCGCCGGGTCGTCCACGCCCTTGAACTGCTGGAGCGCCTTCGCGGCGGCCGGCTTGCCGTCGTTGCCGGGCCGGGGGCTCGCCGTCCCCGGGCCCGGCTGGCCCGCCGCGTCCGCGGCCGGCACGTTCGGCACCGACTGCACGTGACTGTCGTCACCCAGCAGGTCGCCCCAACTCCCGTAGATCAGGTTGGCGTTGTTGACCATGACGAACACCATGGTCACCGCCGTCGCCTGGCAGAACAGCAGCATCACCAGGCGGACCAGCGCCTGCAGCGGCTTAGGTCCGCGCACCCGGCCCCAGAGCAGCAGGGCCACCGCGATGGAGAGCGGCACCAGGATGATCGTGAGGATCAGGAAGGGCTGACCTGTCAGTTGCATAGGTATCTCGTATCCGGGTTGCTTGCTGCCCGGACCCCGCTTGCCCGGTGCTGACGACAATGAAGAACGACGGCGTGAACGAACGCCCGGTTTCCGACGATCATGAAGGAAACCTGAGAGGAAGATCACGTGCAGCTGGGAGCCTGCTGAGTGACCGCTCCCAGTCTGTCATCTGACCGGGTGTGCCCCGAGCACCGAGGGGAGCCGGCCCGCCCGCCGGGACGGTCCGGCTCGCCTGCCGGAACGACCTGGTCCGCCCGCCGGGACGGTCCGGTCCGCGTGCCGGGACGGTCCGGCCCGCCTGCCGGAACGATCAGTGCGGCGTATCGTTCCGGTCGTGACCCACCCCAGCGGCCGGACCGGCCAACCCGTCCTCCCCGCGCTCCTGGGCCTCGGCCAGCGCGGCCTGGGCCAGCGGGCCCTCGCCCCGCGCGGGGGCGAGCGGTACGGCGCGGACCGGCGCCGGCGCACCCTCCCCGCCGGCGTGCTGCGACTGCCCACGATCGGGATCGACATCGGCGGCACCAAAGTGGTCGCCGGGGTGGTGAACGGCGACGGCCGGATCGTCGAGCAGCTGCGCACCGAGACCCCGCACAAGAGCAAGAGCCCCAAGGTGGTCGAGGACGTCATCGTCGAGCTGGTGCTCGAACTGGCCGACCGGCACGACGTGCACGCCGTGGGCATCGGCGCGGCCGGCTGGGTGGACGCCGACCGCTCCCGGGTGCTCTTCGCCCCCCACCTGAACTGGCGCGACGAGCCGCTGCGCGAGGCGCTCAGCGACCGGCTGAAGTTCCCGGTGGTGGTGGAGAACGACGCCAACGCCGCGGCCTGGGCCGAGTGGCGGTTCGGGGCGGGGCGGGGTGAGGACCTGCTGGTGATGATCACCCTGGGCACCGGGATCGGCGGCGCGGTGGTGCGCCAGGGGTACGTCGACCGGGGCCGCTACGGGCTGGCCGGTGAGTTCGGCCACATGCAGGTGGTGCCGGCAGGCCACCGCTGCCCGTGCGGCAACCGGGGCTGCTGGGAGCAGTACTCCTCCGGCAACGCGCTGGTCCGCGAGGCGCGCGAGCTGGCCGCCGCCGAGTCGCCGGTGGCGCAGCCGCTGCTGGCCATGGTCGGCGGCGAGGTCGGGGCGATCACCGGACCGCTGGTCACCGAGGCGGCCCGGGCCGGCGACCCGATGGCGATCGAACTGCTGCACGACATCGGCACCTGGCTCGGCGTGGGCCTGGCCAACCTGGCCGCCGCGCTCGACCCCGGGCGGTTCGTGGTCGGCGGCGGCGTCTCGGCCGCCGGCGAGCTGCTGCTCGGGCCCGCCCAGGACGCCTTCCGCCGCACCCTGACCGGCCGCGGCTTCCGCCCGGAGGCGCAGATCGTGCCCGCGGCACTGGGCAACGAGGCCGGCCTGATCGGCGCCGCCGATCTGGCGCGCGCGCTGGCCCGCCGGTTCCGCACCGTCAAGCGCAGCCGCGTCGAGCGCTGAAGGCGCCGCGGTGGTCGCGGTCGCACGGTCGCGGTCGCGCGCACGGCCGCCGTCGCGTGGTCGCCGTCGGTGTCGGTGCCGGGCGGTATGTTCGGGGCGGGTGCCAGGGCCCGGCATCCGCTCCCGTACCGCTGGAAGGCCTGGTCGTGACCGTCCGCATCGCCACCTGGAACATCAACTCCGTCACCGCGCGGCTGCCCAAGCTGCTGGAGTGGCTGGAGAGCGCCAAGCCCGACGTGCTCTGCCTGCAGGAGCTGAAGTGCGCCGCGGACGCCTTCCCGTACGAGGAGGTCCGCGCCCTCGGTTACGAGACCCAGGCGCACGGTACGGGCCGGTGGAACGGCGTGGCCATCCTCTCCCGGATCGGTTTCGAGGACGTGGTGCGCGACCTGCCCGAGCAGCCCGGCTACCTGGCCGACGACGCGCTGGTGGCCGCCGTCGAGCCGCGCGCCATCGCCGCCACCTGCGGGCCGGTGCGGGTCTGGTCGGTCTACGTGCCCAACGGCCGCGAGGTCGGCCACGCCCACTTCCGCTACAAGCTCGACTGGCTGGAGGCGCTGCGCACCTCGGTCCTGGCGGACGCGGCGGGCGAGCGGCCGTTCGCCGTGCTCGGTGACTTCAACGTGGCGCCGACCGACGAGGATGTCTACGACCTGGCCGACTTCGTGGGCGCCACCCACGTCACCGAGGTCGAGCGGGCGGCGCTGGCCGGCCTGCGGGAGGCCGGCCTGGCGGACGTCGTGCCGCGCCCGCTCAAGTACGACCGCCCCTACACCTACTGGGACTACCGCCAGCTGGCCTTCCCGAAGAACCGCGGCATGCGGATCGACCTGGTCTACGGCAACGCGGCCTTCGGCGCGGCGGTCACCGACAGCTACGTGGACCGCGAGGCGCGCAAGGGCAAGGGCACCTCGGACCACACGCCGGTCGTGGTGGACCTGGCGCTCTGAGGGCCGCTGTCCGAGCCGCTGTCCGAGCCGTGCGTCGGGTCGGGTCGCCCGCGGCTCAGTCGGCCGGTCAGTCGGCCGGTCAGTCAGTCGGTCGGTCGGCCGCCTTGAGCGCGGCGGTGGCGAGCAGGTACTGCGCCAGCAGGTAGGTCGACATGATCCAGAACTCGTGGCCCGGCAGCTGCTTCCAGCCGGCCAGCCGGGTCGCGATCAGCGTGTCGGAGAGCAGGAAGAGCGCGCCGCCGAGGCCGCCGCGCCGGCCCAGGCCCGCGGAGGTGACGGCGGTGGCGGCGAGCAGCAGGCTGTAGCCCGCCACCGGCACCTTCAGCTCGCCGAGCCCGGGCCAGAGCTGATGGATCATCACCGCCCAGGCCAGCGCGTACCCGGCGGCCACCAGGGCGGTGCGGCGGCGGTCGGTCAGCGCGCCCTGCTTGGCGAACATCGTCACGTAGCAGATGTGGGCCGCCGCGAAGGAGCCCATCCCGGCCAGGAAGGCCCGCTCGTCGTCCAACTGGAGCAGCGCGTCCCCGGCCGCGCTGGCCAGCAGCGCCGGGGTGAGCAGGCGGGGCGCGCTGCCCTCGCCCGCGCTGCCCTCGCCCGCGGTGCGCCCGGCGGCCGACCGGCCCGCGGCGGCGCCCCGGACGCCGCGGACGTGTCCGGCGAGCAGCGGCATCAGCGCGGGCTTGGTGACCTGCTCGACCACCTTGACGTCCGTCAGCAGCGAGCCCAGGTGCGCGGCGGCGGTGGCCGTGAAGGCGGTCAGCAGGCCGCGGGCCCGGCGGGCGGTGGTGATCGTGTTCGACATGCCCGGCACGATAGGCGACGGGAGCGGGGGACCGGAAGGGGCTCCCCTCTTCCTCCCTTAGGCTGTCTCCGACACGGTGGGCAGCACGTCGGAGGGGCGCGTGAACGGGGGCGGAGCGCTGGGCGGGAAGCCGGCTTCGGTCGCCCTGGCGCCCGGTGGCGAGGTGACGCTGACCCTGACCTCCTGGCACCCCCCGGCGGCAAGCGAGGCGGCCACGCCGCCGGCGCGGTCCGCGGACCACCTGCGCGAACTCGCCCGCCGGCTGGCCGCCGCCACCCCGGACGAGGCACATGAGCTCTTCGCGGACGCCTTCGGGCTCTATGGCGCACGCCACTTCGGCATCGCCCCGGAGCCGACCTGCGCCGACCTGGGCGAGGTCAGCTGGTGGCACGGGCCGACGGTCGGTCAGCGCTCGCTGCCCGGCGCCCGCCGGGCCCGCCGCCCCGGCCGCGCGGCCGCCGTACCGGCGCTCCCGGGGCGGCACCGCAAGCCCGAGCCGCCCGCCGCCGACGGTCCCGCCGCGCTCGCGGCACTGGCGGCCGAGCGCCGCGCGGCCGCCCGGATGCTGCTCGCGCATCCGCTGGTCACCGCCAACGGCCCGCAGGCCCAGGCGTTCCCGGTGATCCGCCGTCACGCCGACTGGCTCACCAGCCGATTCGCCGAGCTGCTCGGCTACCCGCTGACCGTCGGCGAGGGCTTCGCCCGGCTGACCAAGGCCGCGCTCGGCCCCACCGCACCGCGCCGCCCGATGTTCGCGGGCACGCTCGGCACGCCCGAGCGGTACGCCGCGCTGACCCGGGCACTGGCCGCCCTGCTCACCGGCCCGGCCCGCCGCTCGGCGGCCGACCTGACCGCGGTGTTGACGGCGGAGTTGACGGCGGAGCTCACCGGGGAGTCGACCGCGGAGCTGACGGTGGAGCAGCCCGCTGAGCCGAGCGGTGAGCAGCCCGCTGAGCCGAGCGCTGAGCCGAGCGCCGAGCCGACTGTCGAGCCGGCCGCCGAGCGGGACCTCGCGGCCGGGCGGGCCGCCGTGCTCGCGGCGCTGGCCGTGCTGACGGAGTGGCAGTTGCTCACCGCGGACGGCGGCGAGCGCGGCACGCTCCTGGTGGACCAGGAGCTGCTGACGGCCGTGGTGGCACACTGCTGCCCGGCCCGGCCGCAGGACCCGCCGGCACCGCGGACCACGATCCCGGTCGCGGTGCGCCGCCGTCTGGTGGAGACCCCGGTGGTGCTCTTCGAGGAGCTCACCGGGTTGGAGCGGGAGTGGCTCTGGGAGTCCCGTTCGCGGGAGACGGCGGTGCTCGCGGACTTCCTCGGGCTCACCACCGAGATCCGCCAGGAGGGCATCGCGCTGCTCGACCCGGCCGGTGAGCTGACCGACCTGCGGCTGCCCGGTCCGGGACCGCTCGCGCACGCCGCCCTGCTGCTGGTGGAGCGCCTGGTCGACCAGCTCCGCCCGCTGCCCACCGACCCGCCGGACCCGGCCGCCCCGGCCGCCCCGGTCGGCCGACCGGCCCAGGCACGGTCGGCCGCGCCCACCGGCGTGCCGATCGCCGAGGCGCTGATAGACGGCATCCTCGGCGATCTGGCGGACGAGTACGAGACCGGCGACCGGGTCCGCGAGCAGCACGCCGCCCATTGGCGCCGCGCCCACCTGGCCGACCGGGCCGCCTTCCGGCGCGACGTGCTCGCGCTGCTGCACGCCATGCGCCTGATAGCCCCCACCGCCCCGGCGGCCGAAGCCTGCGCCCCGGCCCGGAGCGGCTGGATCCTGCTGCCGCCCGCCGCCCGCTACGCCGCTCCCTTCGCGCTGGGGGAGGCCGCGGGCACCGGGCGGCACTCACGGCGCTGAGCACGGCGGTGAGCGCGGCGGTGAGAGCGGCGCTTTTGGCCGTCGTGGAAAAGGCGGTGCGCCGCCGCTCCCGTCTCTGATGAGATGCCGGGATGACGATCGAGCTTCTGCACGAGACCCCGGTGCTGGTCTGCGCCCCCGACGGTGACCCGCTGAGCAGTGTCGCGGACGCCCTCGGGCTGATCGGTGAGGCCGGGTACGGGGAGGCGAGCTGGGTGGCCGTGCCGGTGCAGCGGTGGCCGGAGGAGTTCTTCCGACTGCGCAGCGGCCTGGCCGGCGAGGTGCTGCAGAAGTTCGCCCAGTACCGGGTCAACCTGGCCGTGGTCGGCGACATCTCCCGCTGGACCGAGGAGAGTTCGGCGCTGCGGGATTTCGTGCGCGAGTGCGACCGCGGTCGGCAGTGCTGGTTCGTGGCTGACCTGGCGGAGTTGGGCGAGCGGCTGGGCGAGCGGCTGGGCGATCAGCCGAACGGGAGCTGACGGACCGTCGACCGACGGATCGTCAAGACCGCTTCAGTGGGTGCCGGCTGCCGCTGTCACGCTGGTCTGGTGCTGGACGGTCTCCACGGTGGCGCCCACGCCGAGGCCGCCGAGCGCGACCGAGGCGGCCACGGCCGCGCAGGCCAGGTAGCGGCGGTGGCGCTTGGGCAGCGGGAAGCGCGGAGCCTCCCCGGCGGGGTCCGAAGGGCCGGGCGAGCCGGGGGAGTCCGGGGTCTGGGGCTCCACCGGGCGGCGGAGCGGCGGCAGCGATACGTCCATGATGGTCAGCATTCCAGTCTGGTGTTAAACGATGACTACACAGGGGTGAACGCCGTACCGGCGAAATGCGGCGATTCGGCACGGCCGGGTGAGGTGCCACCTGGGCCGATGCGCGGGCCGGTGCGCCGGGCCGAAGCGCTCCGAGGGTGCACCCGAGCCCTTGGGCGCGGCTTGAGCGGGGCTTCGGCGGGGCTCAAGGACGGGCACATCCGCCGGCCTCAGGCCGGGCTGCGGCGCAGCATCGACGGCACCGCGGCGGCCAGCAGTTGCTGCGCCATGCCGTAGAAGAAGATCGGCAGCAGGACCGCCGGATGGCCGCCGAACTGGCTGCCGGCCAGCGCCGCGGCCGCGCTGGTGTTGTTCATCCCGGTCGCCAGGGTGAGTGCCGCCGCCTCGCCGGGCCCCGGGTGCGCGCGCCGGGCCGCGAACCAGGCGCACCAGCCGACCGCGAAGGGCGCGGCGCAGATCGCGCCGCCGGCCAGCAATGCCAGCGCGATCAGCTCCGGGTGCGGTTTCAGGGCGATCTCCCCGAACACCCCGGCGGCGTTCAGGGCGGTCAGGCCGAGCGCGTTGAGCAGGCCGAGGAGCCGCACCCAGGGCAGCGCCCGGGCCCTGGGCCGGCCGCCGCGCAGCCGACCGGTGAGGCGGCGCGCGATCAGGCCCGCCACGCACGGCGCGGCGACCCAGAGCAGCATGAACCGGCAGGTGCCGTCGGCCTGGGCGAGGCTGTCGAGCACCGCTCGCGGGCCCGGCGTCTCCGGCTCCTCGGCCAGGACCAGGCCGAGCGGCACGGTGAGCGGGCTGAGCAGCGTGGTCGCCAGCACCAGGCCCAGGCTCAGCGAGGCGTCCGCCGAGGCCTTGGCGCCCCAGGTCTGGGCCGCGCCCGCCACCGGCATGGTGGCGGTCAGCGAGAGGCCGACCACCAGCCAGAGCGCCTGGTGCTGCTCCGGCCAGCAGTCCGCGGCCCGTTCGGCGCCGAGCAGCACCACCATCCGCAGCACCAGCGCGACCGCGAGCCCGGCCAGCAGCAGACCGGGCCGCAGCAGCGCGCGGGCCAGGTCGGCGAGCTTGACCTCGAAGCCGCCGATGAACATCGCGGCCACCAGCATCAGCATCGGCGGGGTGGTCCCGGGCAGTGGGTGGCTGTGCCGGAGTACCGCGACCGGGCCGTGCAGCAGGCAGCCCGCCACGCAGGCCAGCACCGTGACGGGGACGAGCCGGGCCCGCAGGGCCTGGTCGGTGGCGGTTCCGCGCCGCCCGTAGGGGAGGGGTGCGGGGCGGGAGGCGGTGACGCCGACCGTCTGGAGGGACATGACTGGGGTGCCTTCGGCTGGACCGGCAAAACGTCCACCAGCATCGCACGATCATGACGTTGAGTCAGGTCGTGTCGACGCAGCGTCAGCACGGCAGCTCAGGTCGGTGGCCAGCGCTGCCAAGGGCCGGGGCGCCGTCGGCGGCCGTGCGTGGTTTCACCCGGACGGTGGAGCGCCGCCCGAGGCCCCCCGCCCGCCGCCACCTGCTGCGTGTGCCGTGCCGTGCCGTCAGGCCGTGCCGCGTGGTGCCGGGCGGCGCTCGCGCACCAGGGTCTCCTGCACCGCGGAGGCGACCAGCAGCCCGTCCCGGCTGTAGAACTCGCCCAGCGCCAGCCCCCGCCCGTCCGAGGCCGACGGGCTGCGCTGGGCGAAGAGCAGCCACTCGTCCGCCCGGAACGGGCGGTGGAACCACATCGCGTGGTCCAGCGAGGCCAGCGTGATCAGCGGCGGCTCGCTGCGCTGGAACCGGTGCGGCTGCAGGTGCAGCGCGGTGGTGGCGGCCAGCGTCAGATCGGAGAGGTAGGTCAGCGCGCAGACGTGCAGCAGGTCGTCGTCGGCCGGCAGCGGCGAGCCGGTGCGCAGCCAGACGAACTGCTGCGGCACGCCTTCTGTCTCGGCCGGCATGCCGGGGGCGCCCGGTGGGATGAAGCGGATGTCCAGCGAGTGGAAGCCGGCCGCCTGGTCGAAGTCCTCCGGGTCGGCCTGGGCCCAGCCCGGGATCGGGTCGGGCAACTCCTCCGGGCCGGGCACCGGCGGCATGGTGCGCTGGCGCTCGCTGGACCGCTCGGGCCGCTTGACCGAGGCGGAGAGGGTGAAGATCGCCTCGCCGCGCTGCACGGCGGTCACCCGGCGGGTGGCGTAGGAGTGGCCGTCCCGGATCCGCTCCACCTGGTAGAGGATCGGTCTGGTCGGATCGCCGGGTCTCAGGAAGTAGCCGTGCAGCGAGTGCACCGCGCGCCCGGCGGGCAGCGTGCGACCGCCCGCGATCAGCGCCTGGGCCGCCACCTGGCCGCCGAAGGCGCGCAGCGGCGCGCCGGCGTGGCACTGGCCCCGGTACAGGTCCTCGTCCAACTCCTCGATCCGCAGCAGGTCGAGGAAGGAGCCGACCCTGACCCCGGTGGGCCGGTCCCGGTCCTCGTCCGTCTGGTGGTCCCGCACCGGTGCGTCTGCCATCCGCTCATAGTGGCAGAAGGCTCCACCCGGCACTGTGAGGTGCGTTACCCGCCTTCCGCCCCGGGAGTACGCCGTGCTGCACCTGCGTCTGATCGTCCCCGCCGACCTGCGGCGCACCGTGGCCGAGATCCTGGACGACTGCGTCGGAGTCACGCACGTCGTCAGGTTGCCGGACGCCGCGGTGCGCCCGCCCGGGGACGTGGTGCTCTGCGACGTGGCCCGCGAGGGGGCCGACGAACTGCTCGGGCGGCTGCGGGCCAGCGGGCTGCCCGAGCACGGCGCGATCGACGTCGCGCAGCTGCAGCTGGCCATCTCGGCCGCTGCCCGGGAGGCCGAGCGGCTGGCGCCCGGTGAAAGCTCGGACGCGCTGGTCTGGGAGGCGGTCAGCGAGACCACCCACGAGGAGAGCGCCTTCTCCTACACCTACCTGGCCTTCATCGTGACCGCGACCATGCTGGCCGCCTGCGGCGTGGTGCTGGACAGCGCGGTGCTGATCGTCGGGGCGATGGTGGTGGGTCCGGAGTTCGGCCCGCTCGCCGGGATCTGCGTGGCGCTGGTTCAGCGCCGGCCCCGCCTGGCGCTGCGCTCGCTGGTCGCGCTGCTCGGCGGCTTCGTGGTGGCGATCGCGCTGACCATCTTGTTCTCGCTGATGATGGACGGCCTCGGGCTCTTCACCGTGGCGGACTTCGACGGGTCGCGGCCGAACACCGCGTTCATCTGGCAGCCGGACGCGCTCTCCTTCGTGGTGGCCTTCCTGGCCGGTGTCGCCGGGCTGCTCTCGCTCACCTCGGCCAAGTCCGGTGCGCTGGTGGGGGTGGCGATCTCGGTGACCACGGTGCCGGCGGCGGCCAACGCGGCGGTGGCGCTGGCCTACGCGCAGGTCGCGCAGGCGCGCGGCTCGGCGGTGCAGCTGCTGATCAACCTCTCCGGGATCGTGGTCGCCGGGGTGCTGACGCTGGTGGTGCAGCGGGCGGCGTGGAGGCTGATCAGGCGCCGCCACGCCGCCGCCGGGTGACCGCCGGGCCACCAGGCCGGCGGTCAGGCGGTCAGGCGGTCACCCGGAGGTCAGGCCGGGACCTCGTCCTCGTGGCCCAGCCCCGGCGCGGCCGGTGCCGTGGGGGCCGCCGTGGCCGCCGGGCGCTCGGCCGGTGCCGGGGCGGGCGCCGACGCGGGCAGGCCCGCCACCGTCCGCCACCAGGCGTGCGGCGCGGGCGGCTCGGCCGGCTCGAACGGCGCGCCGGGCAGCGGCACCGCCAGCGCGGCGCCGAGGGCCGCGGCCGCCGCCACCGTCCGCTCGGCGGGCTCCTCCCAGGGGTGCGGTGCCAGGTTGAAGGTGGCCCAGTGGATCGGCAGCAGCAGCCCACCGCGCAGGTCCAGGTGGGCCCGCACGCCCTCCTCCGGGGTCATGTGCACCTCGGGCCAGAACTTGCTGTAGGCACCGACCTGGGTCATCGTCGCGTCGAACGGGCCGAGCAGCTCGCCGATCCGCTCGAAGCCGGGGAAGTAGCCGGTGTCCCCGCTGTGGAAGACCCGGTGCTCGGGCCCGGCCACTGCCCAGGAGGCCCAGAGCATCTGCGGGTCGGTGCGCGGGCCGCGGCTGCAGTAGTGCCGGGCCGGGGTCGCGGTCAGGGTCAGGCCGGCCACCTCGGCCGACTCCCACCAGTCCAGCTCGGTGATCCGGGCGGCCGGCACGCCCCAGTGCTCCAGGTGCGCGCCCACCCCGAGCGGGGCGGCGAACCGGGCGCCGGAGCCGATCAGCGCCCGGATCGTCGTCATGTCGAGGTGGTCGTAGTGGTCGTGGGAGATCACCACCACGTCCACCGGGCCGAGGTCGGCCAGCCGGATCGGCATCGGGTGCAGCCGCTTGGGGCCGATTCCGGGGAACGGTGAGCAACGCACCCCCCAGACCGGGTCGAAGAGCACACGGCGGCCGTCCAGCTCGGCCAACACGGTGGCGTGGCCCAGCCAGGTCAGCCGCAGCCCCGAGGCGGGCGCGGTGGCGAGCTCGGCGGAGCGCAGCCGGTGCACCGGGATCGGGCGGGCGGGCACCCGGCGGGCCTTGTCGGTGGCGAGCTGGGCGCGGGTGATCTCCAGCGGCGACTTCTCGTAGACCAGCCGCCGGGTGGGCACCGGATTGCGGAAGGCGCCGTCCACGAAGTTCGGGCTGCGCCGGATCCGCTCCAGGCGCGCACCGGTGGGGACGGCGCCGAAGGCGTCCGTCCGGATCCGTCGCCAGCCGGCGGCCGTCAGACCGCGAAGATCGGTGAGTCGGGACGAGCTGGGGGCGGGGCCGGGCACGGCACCTCCTGGGAGCGGGACGTCCATGGTGCCGCCGTGCCGGCGGCACCATGGAGAGCGGGCACCGGTGCGGCCAGGGCCGCCGGGCGCCCGCTCGAACGGATCAGTACGTCATGACGATCAACATCTCATCGGGAGACTACCGGGCGCGCACGGGGCGGGCGCGGTGGATCGCTTGATCGGCCCGCCGTTCGGGCGCCCGGCGCGAGCGGGCCGACGATACGTCAGGTCGGCCGCCGGCGGCGGGTCGGACGTGTCGGCCGGGTCGGCCGGGTCGGCCAGGTCGGCCAGGTCGGCCAGGTCGGCCGGGGCAGACGGGTCGGCCGGGTCAGACGTAGAAGCGGGTGATCGTCTCCGCGACGCAGTGCGGCTTGGCGCCGGCCTCGCTCGCGATGGTGAACCGCACCACGGCCTGCCGCCCGCCCGGCACCTCGGTCATCGAGAGCAGCTCGGCGGTGGCCCGCACCGGGGTGCCGACCGGCAGCGGGGCCGGGAAGCGGACCTTGTCCGAGCCGTAGTTGACCGCCATCCTGATCCCCTCGACCCCGTAGCACTCCTTGGCCAGCAGCGGGATCAGCGAGAGCGTCAGGTAGCCGTGCGCGATCGGGCCGCCGAACGGGCCGGACTTGGCGCGCTCGGGGTCGACGTGGATCCACTGGTGGTCGCCGGTCGCCTCGGCGAAGAGGTTGACCTGCTCCTGGGTGACGGTGTGCCAGGCGCTGCCGCCGAGCTCGGTGCCGACCGCCGCGGTCAGCTCGTCGAGGGTGGCGAAGGTCGTCATGCTGCGCTCCTGAGGATGGTCGGGGGCCGGGCCGGGCCGGGTCGGGCCGAGGTCCGACCGGGCTCGTCCCCGGGAGCGTAGCCCTACCCGCCGGTCACCTGGCCCCGGGGTGTGGCCGCGTGGGCGAACCGCGGCTCCTCGTCGGGGCCGCGCAGTCGGCGTCCCGAGACCAGTTCGGCGGTGAGCCGCACGAACATCGGCTCCTGCCCGGCCAGCCAGAGCCGCGGGCCGGTGCGCAGCAGCTCGGCGTGCTGCTCGCGGTCCCTGACCAGCGCGGCGGGCCCGTGCACCAGCACGCTCCAGCCGGTCCGGGCGGCCTCGTCGAGGTGGTCGGCCTGGAACGCGGCGACCGTGCCGTCCAGGGCGCGGGCCGGCGAGCCGCCGGGGAGCATCGCGAGCGCCAGGCGCCCGTCGGCGCCCAGGTGGAAGGGGACCGGGAGCACCCGCAGCAGCGCGTGCTCGGTGTACACCACGCGCCCGATGGGCACGGTGCTGAGCAGCCGCAGGCATTCGGCCTCGCTCAGATCCTCGATACGGTCGACACGGTCCATAACCCGATGGTGCGCCCGTCGGGCGCGGGCCAGTAGGGCCCATGGTCCCGGAGCAGGGATCGCGGGTCGGGGCGCGGCTCAGGGCGCGGGTCGGGGTGCTGACCGGGCGCCGGGCGGTTCCCGTGCCGTCGGCGGCGGGCGGAAACCCACGTCGCGGCCCATCGGTGCGGCAGAGTGGCGACCAGCGGGGACGGGTACGGCGAAGAGGGGTGCGGGAGTGACGGGTGGTGCGGGAGTGACGGGTGCGGGTGCGGGTGCGGGTGCGGGTGTGCGCTCGGGTGTGCGCTCGGGTGTGCGCTCGGGTGTGCGCTCGGGTGTGCGCTCGGGTGTGATGGGGACGGGCGCGGGCACGGCGGGGGCGGCCGGGGCTTCGGGCGGGGTCGACCTGGTGGTGATCGGCGCGAACGGCGGTCCGGAGCGCAGCCACGGGGGCTCCGCGCTGGCCGCCCACGGCGCCCAGGTGCTGGCCCAGGCGCTGCCGGCGGTCTGCTTCGACACCGGCAACCGGGGTTGCCGGGTGACCGTGGTGCCGCCGGAGGCCGACGCCAACACCATGCTGACCGCGCTGCGCGAGGCGGCCCGCCAGGAGAGCCGCTGGCTGGTGGTCTGCCTGCTCGGCCAGCTGGTCGCCGACCCGCGCGGTCGGCGCCTGGCGCTGGTGGCCGGCGGCAGCACTCCGGAGAACGCCTACCGGCGCGGCCTGGCCTGGGACTGGGTGGTGAGCTGCATGGTGCACGGCGCGCAGGAGGAGGCCCTGCTCCTGGTCGACGCGGTGGCCCCGCCGGAGACCTGGGCGGCGATCGGCGGTCTGGACGGCGAGCAGGGGGTGGCCGAGCTCCTCGCGCACTCCCGCGTGCCGCTCTGGGGGCGGGTCGGTCCCTACCCAGGGGGGCGGCGCGGGCGCTCGGCGGTGCTGCCCGGTGGTGAGGGCTCGTTCAGTTGGGCGCTGGGGCGGGTGCTGGAGCGCGGAGTGCCGGGCGCGCCCCCCGCCCTCGCGCCGGCCGAGTTCCATCCCGCGGTGGCGGCCGAGCTGGCCTGGGGTGAACTGGCGTCAGGACTGGAAGCACGGCTGCTCGTCCCTCCTTCGGGTGGCCGGTTGTTGCTGCGCAATCGGGCGGCGGTGCGCGGCGCACTGGCCGGATTGTCGGTTTCCGAAGAACTGTTGGCTGTTCTGTGGCGCGAAAGTGCCCCAACGGATCCGCCTTCCGCGTAAGGTCAGGGGCCCAAGGTGTTGCCGTACGCGGTTGGGTTGGCGAAGAATCGTGCCCCACACCGCACTTCGGCACCTGGCAGGTGTTTTCTGCCAACTTCGGGGCCGGGTCGGATGGTCGCGACTAGGTGGGGCTATGCGCCGTTGCAAGGCTTTCTTACGCCTACGGGCGGTCGGGGTCGGTGCGTCGGTTCTGCTCACGCTTTTCACGGCCGGCTGTGCGGGGGGATCGCCGGGGGTGGCGCAGCGGCTTTCAACCGCCGTGCCTGGCGGGGGTGATGTCGCGGGTGGTACTTCGGTGCCGGGCACGGGCGGGGGGCTGCTGCCGAGCGCGGTGGCGAGTGCCCCGGCAGGTGCGGGAACGGGCGGTGCCGCGGGCTCGTCGGGCAGCACGCCGGCCACGGGCGCCGCGCCCACCACGGGGGCGCCGGGGGCGGTCGGCCGGGTTGTCCTGGGGGCCTATCAGGACTGGTGGGCGGCGCAGGTGGCGGCCTACTCGGGAGCTGATCCGAACGGTGCTCAGGTCAAGGCCTATTCCAACGGAACCGCGTTGGGGAACATCCTGCTGAGCCTCCATTCGTTGCACGCCGCCAAGTTGGTGATGACCGGCGAGCCGGTGCTTTCCCCGGTGGTGCGGAGCCTGGATCTGAACGGCTCCTCGCAGAGTGCGGTGATCGAGGACTGCGTGGATGTCTCCGGTTGGCACCAGAGTGATCCGAGCAGTGGCGCGCTGAAGGATCCGCCGCAGCGGCTGACCCGATATCCGGCGCAGGCCGTACTGCGGTTGGACGGAAGTATCTGGATGGTGTTCGAGTTCACTCGCGAGGCAGGTCGGACATGCTGAGCACAATGCGTCGAGCTCTTGGTCAACTCATCCTGCTCACCGGCCTGGTGGCGGCGGTGACGATCCCCGCGCAGGCGGCCTCTCCCACGGGGGGGCTCAATCCCTGCGTGGTCCAGGCGATTTGCGTGGTGATCCAGACACCGGGGAGTCCGGGTGCGCCCGGTGGGACGGGTGGCACCGGTGGGACGGGCGGCGGCAGCGGGGGCGGCGCCACCGGTGAGCCGAGCTGCACGTGGAACAACGCGCAGTACCCGTGCTGGGATCCGGACCTGGGGTGGTTCAACACCGTCGACGGTTGCTACTACCTGCTGGAGGTCCCGCAGCCGCCGGCCGACGATCCGTCCTGGGGCACGAACCTGCCCAAGGACGGCTCGATCTACCTGCTGACCTGTGACAACTACACGGAGAGCCACACCGAGTTCCTGAACAAGCCGCCGAACCTCGACGCGCCACCACCGACGCCCGCGACGGTGGGCCAGATGGCCTTCAACGAGCTCGTGTTCAAGACGCCGACGGCGCACAGCGCCCCGGTGGGCCAGGCGCTGGTGGGGGTGCCGGTCTGGCTCTGGTACGACACTCCGAACGCCCCGGCGGCCGAGGTGGTGGGGCCGCAGACGGTCAACGTCTCGCTGAACGGCGTCTCGGTGGACGCCACCGCCACCCTCACCAAAGTGGTCTGGGACCTCGGTTACCGGGACCCGGCCACCGGCCAGGAGGCGACGGTGGAGTGCAAGGACAAGGGCGCCGGGCACCCGTACGCGCCCGGTGACGAGAAGAAGAGCCCGCCGCCGGCGGACGCCTGCCTCGCCCAGTTCGACAACATCTCCTCCACGCCGCCGAGCCCGCCCGCGTCCCTGCCCGCATCCTCGCCCGCTGCTTCGGGTGCCGCGGCTGCCGGGTTCGACCTGGTCGTGACCCAGTACTGGACCGTCAGCACCAAGGACATGATCAACGGCGGTGAGCCCTGGGGGCCGCTGCTGGTCAAGGTCTCCAGCGCGCCGCTGGCCCTGCAGGTCAACGGCCTGCAACTGCTCAACTAGCACCCCGAGCAGTGCCCCCGAAGGCCCCGAAAGTCCCGCACACCCCGCTCGCGCAGCTCGTCAGGAAGGCCGCAGCCCGATGGAGAACCGCACCTTCTCGTCGCCGACCCTCGGCGCCCCGGGAGCCGTCGGCCGTGATCAGGAGCAGGCGGGCGCCGCCCCCGTGACGGGGCGCGCCGCGGCCCGCTCCGCCCCGGTGGCCCCGTCCCGCTCGTTGCGGGCCCGGCGGCGCAGGCCCGCCGTGATCGCGATGGCGGCCGCGCTGATCGCCGCCGGCGGGCTCGGCGGCGCGGCGCTCTACAACAGCACCGGCAAGCGGATCGCGGTGCTGGCGCTGGCCCGCGACGTCCCGTACGGGCAGCCGCTCACCGCCGCCGACCTGGTGGTGGCCCGGATCGCCAGCGACCCGGCGCTCGCGCCGGTGAACGCCGCCGACCTGGACATCGCCGTCGGCCAGCGCGCCACCACCGACCTGCACCAGGGTGCGCTGCTGCTGGCCGCCGACCTGACCCGGCAACTGGTGGTGCAGCCCGGCATGCAGGAGGTCGGCCTGCCCGTGCATCCGAGCCAACTGCCCGCCGACGGGGTGCAGGTGGGCCAGCAGATCGTGCTGGTGCAGGTCGGCGACCAGCCGTCGCCGACCGGCGGCGGCGCGGCACCGGGACCGCAGACGATGAACGCGGTGGTCGCCCAGCTCGGCCCGGCGGGCGGCGACGGCAGCCGGGTGATCGACCTCGCGGTGCCGCCGGCCCAGGCACCGACGCTGGCCCAGTGGGCGGCGGCCGGGCACTTCCAGGTGATCCTGGCGCCGAAGGCCGGGGCCGCCGCCGGCGCGTCGGCGGGCCCGTCGCCGGCCGTGTCGCCCTCGGGCAGCCCGGCACCCGGCGGTTCGGGCGGGAGCGCCGCCTGATGGCCGTGATCGCGGTGACCGGCGGCCTGGGCGCCCCGGGGGCCACCACCTCGGCGCTCGCCCTGCTGCTCTCCTGGCCGCTGGCGCCGGGGCGCCGGGTGCTGCTGGTCGAGTGCGACCCCGATGGCGGCGCCGCCCTGGCCGGTGCCCTGGAGGGCCGGGTCGAGGCGGTCTACGGGCTGCGCAACCTGGCCGTCGCCGACCGGCGCGGGCTGCTCGCGCAGAGCCTGTGGGAGCAGCTGATCGACATCTCGCCGGAGGGTGAGGGCGAGCGCCTGCTGCTGCCCGGCCTGACCGACCCCGCGCAGGCCGCGGGCCTGGCCTACACCTGGGAGCCGCTGGTCGAGAGCCTGCACGCGCTCGAACCCAGCGGCTACGACGTGCTGCTCGACCTCGGCCGGTCGGGGGCGGCCGGCGCCGGCGCGGTGCTGGCCCGGCGGGCCGACGCGGTGGTCGCCACCGTCCGCACCACGCTGCGCGGGCTCAGCTCGGCCCGCCCGCGGCTGGCCGCGCTGCGCGAGGACCTGGAGAGCGCGGGCAGCGGGGCGGACGCGCTGGGCCTGCTGCTGATCGCCGAGGGCCCCTACCCGGCGGCGGACGTCACCCGACAGCTCGGGCTGCCGGTGCTCGGCGTGCTGCCGTTCGCGGCCAGGACCGCCCGGGTGCTCTCGGACGGCGGGGACAGCACCGACCGCAAGTTCATCCGCTCCGAGCTGATGCGCACCGCGCGGACGGCGGCGGACCGGATCCAGGGCCTGGTGGAGCAGCGCCGGGAGCGGCTGAGCCGGCTGACTCCGCCGCCGCGGACCGAGGCGGCGGCCGAGCCCGCGCGGGAGGCCTTCGCGCGCGAGGCCTTCGCCGGGCCGGGGCCGGTGGCCGCGCCCGCGTGGGGGGTGGCGCCCGAGCCGTACCAGCCGTACCAGCCGTACCAGCCGGCCCAGCAGGGCGCGGTGCCGGTCGGAGCGGCGTACCAGCCGCAGGCCTACGCGCCGCCGTCGGGGCAGGACTTCGCGCCGCGGGACTTCGTGCCGCAGGAGTTCCGGGAGCCTCAGCAGTACCGGGAGCCCCAGCAGTACCAGGAGGTCCAGCCGCACCCGCAGTACCAGGGGTACCAGCCGGTGCCGCCCGTCCCCTCGGCCGGCCACCCCGCGCCCGCGCCCGCGCCCGGGCCGGCGCCGGCGGTGGCGCCGGCGCCAATGGCGTACCCGGAGCCGGCCCGCTACCCGCGGACCGGTTACGAGACCGGCTACGAGGCCGGGTACGGCGCGGGTTACGGGGAGCCGCAGCCCGGTGGGCAGGCCTTCGCCTCGCCGGTCGGGCAGGTCTACGTGCCGCAGACCGGGCCGGTCCAGGTGGTGCCGGGGCCGGTGCCGCCCGGGCAGAGCTATCCGCCGCTCGCTCGGATAGCGCCGCAACCGGCGGCTCCCGAGCCGTTCCGGGCGCCGACCGAGGATGCCGAAACCCAGGGGGAGGTGCTCCGTGCGCGGTAGCCCGATGCGTGACCGCTCCGTCCCGGCCGAGCCGGGCGACTACCAGCTGCAGGCGCACGAGCAGCCGCCGCACGAGCAGCAGGCGTCGCAGCAGCCCTACCAGCAGCCGCAGCCGCAGCCGTACCAGCAGCAGCCGCAGCACGACGCGGCCGCCCGTCCGTTCGCGCCCGGCGGCCCGTTCCCGGCGGCCGCCGGGGCGGGCGCGGCCGGGCAGGGCGGGCCCGCCCAGGAGCCCGCGTCCGACTGGGTGCGCCGGCCCGCGACGTTCCCCGGCCCCGTGGCCGCGCCGGTGGTGCAGCTGACGCCGGGCCCGGGGTCGGCCACCGCCGCGGGTGTGCCGCTGCGGCTCGCGCCGGGGCCGGTGCTGCCCGGCCCTGTTCCACCCGGCCCCGTGCCACCCGGTCCGGTGCGCCCGGGACCGGTGCTGCCCGGCCCGGCCGCCGCCGCTGGGCAGTTGGCCGCCGGACAGCCCTGGTCGGTGCTGCCACCACCCGGGCCCGCCCCCGCACCGGGTCCGGTGCCGACGCCCACGCCCACGCCCACGCCCACGCCCACGCCCACGCCCATGTCCGCGCCCACGCCCATGCCGACGCCCACCCCGACCGCCTCACCGTCCGGCCTGCCGGTGCTGCCCCCGCCCGAGCGCTGGGGCCCGGGCAGTGCGCCGACGGTGGACTCTCGGGTGGCACGGGAGCTCAAGCGCCAGGTGGCCGCCGAACTCCACCAGCAGCTCGCCAAGCTGACGGGCAATCAGGGCGTGGACGTCGACCGCGCCACCCGCCGCCAGCGCGGCCGGGCGCTGATCGAGGAGGCGGTGGCCCGCTGGTCGGACGGCTACGCCCAGACCCACGGCGTGACCCCGACCCGCGAGCAGGACCGGGCACTGGCCGAGGCCGTCTTCGACCTGCTCTTCCGGGCCGGGCGCCTGCAGCCCTACCTGGACGACCCGGAGATCGAGAACATCATGATCAACGGCTGCGACGACGTCTGGATCTCCCGGGTGCACCAGCCGCTGCGCAAGGTCGAGCCGGTGGCCGACAGCGACGCCGAACTGGTGGAGCTGCTCCAGGACCTGGCCCGCCAGCACGGCGGCGGCGAGCGCAGCCTGAACACCGCCAACCCCACCCTGGCGCTGCGCCTGGAGGGCGGCATGCGCCTGCAGGCGATGACCGAGGTGACGCCGCGGCCCTACGTCGCGATCCGCCGCCACCGGGTCGCCTCGGCCACCCTCGCCGACATGGTCAACCTGGGCACCGTGGACTCGACCATCGCCGCCTTCCTGGCCTCGGCGATCCGGGCCCGGAAGAACGTGATGATCACCGGCACCCAGGGCGTGGGCAAGACCAGCCTGCTGCGCGCGATGGCCGCCGAGATCCCGCCGGACGAGCGCATCGGCACCCTGGAGTCGGAGTTCGAGCTCTGGCTGCACACCCTGGGCCACCTGCGCCAGGTGGTGCCGATGGAGGCCAGGGAGGGCAACGGCGAACGGGTCGACGGCAAGCCGGCCGGCGAGCTGACGATCGGTGAACTCATCCCGGCCGCACTGCGGATGACGCTGTCGCGGATCATCGTCGGCGAGGTCCGCTCCGGCGAGGTGGTCCCGATGCTCCGGGTGATGACGAACGGCGAGGGCGGCTCGATGTGCACCCTGCACGCCCGCGGCCCCCACATGGTGGTGGACCGGATCGCCGAACTCTGCCTGGAGTACGGCGCGCACATGACCGACACGCTCGCCTACCGGCTGGCCTCCAACGCGCTCGACCTGATCGTGCACGTGGCGATGGTCGACGAGACGGCGGTGGGCGGCCGGCGGCACCGCTTCGTGTCGCACGTCCTGGAGGTCACCGGGCTTGGCGAGAACGGCCGGCCCGCGCTGAACACCGTCTTCGGTCCGCGCCCCGAGCTGGGTGAGCCGCGCGCGGTGCCGCACACGCCGCCGAACTGCCTGGACGACCTGCGCCGGGCCGGCTTCGACGCGGGCCTGCTGCAGTCCGCGTACGGGAGTTGGAGCGCTCCGCTGCCGCTGCGGATCGGGGGCGTGCGGTGACGCTGCTCTACGCCCTCTGCGGGGTGCTGCTGGTCGGCGGTCTGGTCGCCCTGGTGGTCGGCCTGACCGGTGCGGGCGGCGACCCGGGCGCGGCCGACGGGTCCGGGCCGAGCCCGCTCGCGACCCGCGCGCACGTCCTCTGGTACGGCGCGCCGGGAGCGCCCGCGCCCGCCGTGCTGCGCCTGCGCCGGATCCAGCTCGCGCTCTCGCTCACCGCCGCGCCGCTGACCTGGCTCTTCAGCCGGATCGCGCTGACCGTGGTGCTGGTCCCGCTGATCATCTTCGGCTTCCCCTGGCTCTTCGCGGTCACCCGGTCCGACACCCGGCACATCGTCCGGTTGGAGGCGCTGGCCGACTGGACCCAGCGGCTCTCCGACGTCCTGCTGTTGGGCACCGGCCTCAACCAGGCCCTGATCACCAGCCGCCGCACCGCGCCCCTCGCGCTGCGCACCGAGGTGGAGGACCTGGCCGCCCGGCTGCAGGCCCGGTGGAACGCCGAGGACGCGCTGCGCGCCTTCGCCGACAGCCTCGCCGACGCCACGGCGGACAAGGTGCTCGCCGCGCTGCTGCTGCGGGCCGGGGACAGCGGTCCTGGCCTGAGCCGGGCACTGGCCGACATGGCCGACTCGGTGCGGGACGAGGTGCGCCAGCGCCGGGCGATCGAGGCCGACCGGGCCAAGCACCGCACCACCGTGCGCTGGCTGGTCACGATCATCTTCGGGGTGATCGTGGTCGGCTCCTTCAACACCCGCTACACCGCCCCGTACAGCACGGGCCAGGGGCAGTTGGTGCTGGCGGTGCTGGCCGCGGCGTTCATCGGGGTGATCGCCTGGATGCGCTCGCTGGCCGCCCACAAGCCGCTGGCCCGCCTGTTGGAGCAGGACCGCCGCAGTCGGGTGGGCGCGCTGCCCGAGCCCGCCGACCCGCAGGAGGCGGCGCCGGACGGCACCACCGCCGGGTGGTCCGGGGTGCCTCCCTACGCCGGGCCCAGCGGGGCCTTCGGCACCGGTCCCGGCTCTGGCACCGGTCCCGGCACCGGCTCCGGCGACGGTGGCCGCCCGCCCCTGCTGAAGGAGCCCCGATGATCTCGCCCTGGGCCGTGCTGGCCGGCTGCGTGGCGGCCGCCGGGCTCGCCCTGCTGATCGCCGAACTGCGCCCGGCGCCACCGGACCTGGGACAGGCGCTGGACCGCCTGCACCGGACCCCGGCGGAGCGCCAGGCGGACGAGGCGGCCTCCGGCGCCCGCTGGTACGACCGGCTCGGCGACCGCTCCCTCACGCTGGCCGGCTCCCGGGTGCCGATCCAGTCGCTGGCGCTGATCGGCCGCACCCCGGCCCGGTTCATGGCGCACAAACTGCTCTTCGCGCTGATCGGCCTGGTGCTGCCCGGCTACCTCTCCGCGATGGCGGTGCTCACCGGCTTCGCGCTGCCCGTGGCGCTGCCCGCGCTGCTCGGCCTTGCGCTGGCGGCCGGCGGCTGGGTGCTGCCCGACGCGATCGTGCAGAGCGAGGCCAAGGAGGCCCGCACCGAGTACCTGCACGGCATCGCCGCCTACCTCGAACTCGTCGCGCTGGAGCGGGTGGCCGACCACGGGCCGGCCGAGGCGATGCGCCGGGCGGCGGCGGTCGGGCGGGGCACGGTCTTCCGCCGGATCCGCGACGCGCTGGAGCGGGCCGCCACCGACCGGCTACCGCCGTGGGACGGTCTGGACGCGCTCGCCGCCGAACTCGGCCTGACCGCGCTGCAGGACGTGGCCGACATCATGCGGCTCTCCGGCACCGACGGCGCCGCCGTGTACGACACCCTGCGGGCCCGGGCCAAGGGCCTGCGCGACGAACTGCTCGCCACCGAGCTGGCCGAGGCGGGTGCCACCAGTGAGCAGATGGTGGCACCCGGCGCGGCGCTCACCCTGCTGATGACCGTCATGATCGTCTACCCCGCGCTGTACCAGATGCTCCATGTGTTCTGAATGCCCGTCCGGCCCACCGGACTTCCGTCCCCCGAGGAGAACGAACCATGAAGACCCTGCGCACTCTCGCACACCTGCTGCTGCTGCCCGTCCTGCTGCCCCTGCAGGTCGGCGGGATGCTGCTGCGGATCCACGTCGGCCGGGCCAGGACGGCCCGCGCCGACGGCGACCGCGGCGCGCTGAGCATCGAGATGGCGCTGATCGTGATCGTCGTGGTGGCGATCGCGGGCAGCATCCTGGCCGCCGTGAACTCCTTCAGCGGGACGGTCAAGACCAGCATCCCGAGCACGCTGCCGAACAACATCACCCCGCACTGATCCAGCCCGCACTGATCCAGCCCGCGCTGATCCGAACGGAACTGACGACGCGTCAACGGGGAGGCGACCGCGGGGTGCTCAGCATCAGCTTCGCGCTCGTCTTCCCGGTGATCGTGCTGCTGGTGCTGCTGGTGGTCCAGGTCGGGGTGCTCTGGTACTCGGAGAGCGTGGCCCTGGCCGCGGCGCGCGAAGGCGCGGACGCGGCGCGGTCCTACGGGGGGACCGACCAGGACGCCACCGATCGGGTCACCGGTTTCCTCAAGCCCTTCAACGGCCTGCTCGGCACCTCGACCGTGGGGGTGCGGCGCGCGCCCGACGACACCACGGTCACCGTGACGGTGCGGTTCGAGCCGCTCTTCCTGGTGCCGGGGCTGGACGGTCTGACGGTCGTCCAGCGCGTGCAGGAGCCGGTCGAACGGTATGTCGGCCCGTGAACGCGGCAGCGGGAGGGGAGCGGGGGATCGACGGCGGTGGTGGCGGCGGTAGCGGCGACGGCGGTGGCGGCGTGCGCCGGCGCGGAACCGCGCGGCGGGGCGGCGGGCGCGGCACCGGCGAGCGCGGCAGCCTGGCGATCGAGGCGGCGATCCTGGTCCCGGCGATCGCCGTGCTCTTCAGCCTGGTGGTGGTCATCGGCCAGTTGGAGTCCGCGTCCGGCAGCGTGCAGGAGGCGGCCAGGGTCGCCGCGCGCACCGTCACGCTGAACTACGCGAACAGCGAGACGGACGAGCAGCTGAACCAGGTGGCCCTGACGGCGGTCGACCAGTCGCTCGCCCAGAACGGCGTCACCTGCCACGGGTTGGACGTGCGGGCGACCCGCTCGACCCTGCAGACCGGCCCGCTGCCCCTGCGGACCGTGCGGGTCGAGGTGAAGTGCACGGTCGCGGTGAATGATCTGTTCGTGACCGGGGTACCGGGCGAGGTGAAGTTCGACGAATACTTCACCTCGGTCGTGGACTACTACCGTCCGCAGTGATCCGGTGACTCATGGAATGCGATTCAGGCCCTGGGGAGGGGATGTGAGGGTCCGTCGGGGCGGCCGCGACCGCGGCACCATCTCGATCTTCGTGGCGTTCAGCGTCAGCGCGATGCTGGTCTTCATGGGCATCGTGCTGGACTGCGGCGGCAGGCTGAACACGCTGGAGCGGGCCGACGCCATGGCCGAGGAGGCCGCCCGGGTCGGCGGTCAGCAGATCGACCAGGGCTCGGTGCTGGGCGGCAAGACGCCGCTGATCGACACCAAGGCCGCCCAGGCCGCCGCGACCGCCTACCTCCAGCAGACCTACGGCGGCGGCCTGACGGCCGAGTGGCCGGACCCGGGCAACCCGCCGCCGGCCGACGCCCCCAGCGTCACCTTCGTGGTCAACATCACCTACCGCACCACGCTGCTCGGGCTCTTCAACACACCCACCCTGCCCGTCCAGGGCATCGGCACCGCCACCCCGGTGCTCGGCAACCAGAAAGCGGGAGGCGCCTGATGGCCGCGCCACGAGCCAAGGTCCAAGCCCGCCCGGGGGGTTCCGCGACGACGGAGCGTCCGGGTGGCGCTCCGGCCGCGCCCGGGCGCGGCCCGCGAGGCACGGCCGCCCGGCCGCCGGGGCGGCGGCGCAGCGCGCTGCGCTCGGTGCCGGCCGCCTTCGGCGCGCTGCTGGTGCTGGCCGCGCTGCTGGTCGGCGTGCCCGCGCTGCTGCTCTACGGCACCCGTGCGGTGACCGCGATGGGCGGGGTGGGCCACGGTGGCCTCTGGCAGTCGCTCTCCAGTCCGGACAACGGGCAGCTCTTCCTCTGGGCGCTGGTCGGGATCGGCTGGCTCGGCTGGGGCTGCTTCGCGCTCTCCGTGCTGCTGGAGATCCCGGCGCAGTTGCGCGGGCGGGTGGCCCGGCGGCTGCCGGCCTTCGGCTGGAGCCAGCGGATGGCGGCCGGCCTGGTCGGCGCGGTGATCGCGCTGCTGCCGGTGGCCGGCGCCTCCTTCGCCGCCACCGGCCCCGGCCAGCTCACGGCCGCGGTCGCGCCCGCCCAGCTCGCCGCCGCCCCGCAGTACGCCGCCATCGCGGGCGCGCCGGCCGGTGCGCCGACCCTCGCGTTGCCCGCCGCCGACCCGCAGTCGCAGCAGCAGCAGCAGCAGCCCGGCTACACCGTGCGGGACAGCCGGCCTGCCGACAGCCTCTGGTCGATCGCCGAGCGCCAACTCGGCTCGGGGGAGCGGTGGCAGGAGATCGCCAAGCTCAACGCCGGTCGGGTGATGGACGCTTCGGGTGAGCGCTTCGACGCGGACCGGCCGATCCAGCCCGGCTGGCAGCTGCTGATGCCCGCCGACGCCAAGCCGGACGGCGCCGCGGCCGGGCAGTCGGGCGGGCAGCAGAGTCAGGCCGGTGGGCAGCAGGGCCAGTCGGGCCAGCAGGGTCAGCACGATGCCACCGCGACGGTTCGATCGGGTGACACGCTCTCCGCCATCGCGCAGCGGGAGCTGGGGAGTTCGGACGACTGGCAACAGCTGTTCGACGCCAACAAGGGCGTCCGCGCGCCGGACGGGGAGACGCTGACCGATCCGAACGCGCTGGTGCCGGGGATGGTGCTGGCCATCCCGGGCGCCCCGGCCGCGCAGCCGCCGGCCCAGGCCCAGGCCCCGGCACCGACGCCGGCACCGGTCCAGCAGTCGGCGCCCGCCGCCCCGGCGCCGTCCGCTCCCACGCCGTCCGCTCCCACGCCGTCCGCGCCTGCCCATCCCGGTGCGGGCGGCGGCACGGCCCCGTCGGCGCACCCATCAGCGCAGCCGTCCGAGCACCCGTCCGCCAGACCGTCCGGTGCTGCCACCGGCGCCGGGGCTGCTCACCAGGGCGGCGGTCCGGCCGCGAAGGAGGGTGCGCACCGGGCCGCCGGCGACGGGGACGAGCCGATCGGCGACTACATCCCCGCGCTCGCCGCCGCCGGCATCGGCGTGCTGCTCGCCGCCGTGCTGATCGGCTCGGTGGCCCACCGCCGCGGCGCCCAGCAGCGCGCCCGGCGCCCCCGGCACCGGATCCCGCTGCCCACGCCGCCGGCCGCCGCCTTCGAGGCGGAGCTTCGGGCCCGGCAGAACAGCACCGGCCTCGACCTGCTCAACCGCTCGCTGCGGACCATGGCCCGCAACGTCAGCCGGACCGGCAAGCGGCTGCCCGCCCTCGCGGCGGTCCGGGTCACCACCGGCGGCACCGTCGAGCTGCACCTGGCGGCCGCCGCCGTGCCGATCGCGCCGTTCCGTGCCGCGCACGCGCCCAACGTCTGGTGGTGCACGGCCGACTCCACCGACCTGCTCTCCGCCCAGCAGGCCGCCAAGGTGCCCGCGCCCTACCCCGCGCTGGTCACCCTCGGCACGGCCGCCGACGGCGCCGCCGTGCTCGCCGACCTGGAGACGGTCCGGCTGCTGCACCTGGCCGGCCACCCGGACGACGCGCGCGGGGTGCTGCGCACCATCGCGCTGGAGCTGGCCCACAGCCCGCTGGCCGACCGGCTCAGCCTGCACCTGGTCGGCTTCGGCGAGGACCTGCCGGTCTCCGAGGTCGTCGCGGACCGGGTGCACCGCTACCCCAGCCTGGAGACCGCGCTCGCCGCGCTCGAACCCCGGATCGCCAAGGCCCGCGCCTCCCTGGTCGAGGTCGGCGCGGCCCACCCGCGCGACGCTCGCAGCCGGGGCCACGCCGACGACGCCTGGGTGCCGGAGATCGTGCTCTCCGCGCAGCCGCCGATCGGTGACGTTCCGTCAGAACTGGGTCGGCTGCTCGACGGCAGGCCGCGCACCTGCCTGGCCGTGGTCGCCCGGGCGCCGGAGCGCGGCGCCGGGCCGGTGGCGCGCTGGACCCTGCCGAGCACCGGCCAGGCCACGCTGCCGGGCCTGAACCTGTCCTTCCAGCTCCAGCGCTTGTCGGACGAGCAGTTCGGCCACTGGACCGAGCTGGTCACCACCAGCGGCTCCACCGCGCAGCACCCGGCCCCCTCCTGGACCTTCGACGGCGAGGAGCTGGAGCCGGCCGACCTGCCCAAGCCGGTCCCGGTGCTGGTGGGGGTGAGCGCGGGCACCGCCCCGTTCGTCGGCGAGTCGCTGCCCGAGGGGCTGCCGGAGGTCGGGCCGCGCCTGATCGCCCGGGTGATCGGGACGGGCAGCAGCCCGTTCGCGTCCGTCGACCCGGCGGCCGCGACGGCGGTGCCGGGTGGTTCGGGCAGTGGTCCGGCGGGCAGTGGTCCGGCGGGCAGTGGTTCAGTGGGTGGTGGTGCGGCGGGAGGGGGTTCAGGCGGTTCGAGCGGTTCGACCGGTTCGAGCGGAGCAGCCCGGCACAGCGTCAACGGCCTCGGCCGGCAGGCGAACAACGGGCACCCGGTGGCGCCCGCGACGGCGGTGCCGGTGCTCCCGGTGCTCCCCGTGGCGCCGGTGGTGCCGGTGCTCCCCGCGGTGCCCGTGCCGCCGTCGCTGCCACCGTCCGTGCCCGACGCGGCCGCAGACGCGGCCCCCGCCGCCGAGCCGTCGGCCGAGCCCGTCCCCGCCCTGACGGCGGCCCCGGCCCCCGTGCCCGAGCCGGCCCCCACCCATGACACCGCCCCGCCCTCCGTCCTGCCCGACCCCCGCGTCCCGCTGCGCCCCGAGCCCGTCCCGGCCACCCCGCCCGGCGGCACCCCGACGGCGGGCCCCGCCACCGTCCGCACCGACGCCGACGACCTGCTCGCCATCCTGCGCTCCCCGGAGGCGCACGCGATCCGCACCACCCCCCGGATCCGGCTGCTCGGCCCGGTCGACGTGCTCGGTGCCTGCGGTCCGACCGACCCGGCCACCGTGCCCGCGCTGACCGAGCTCGCCGCCTACCTGGCCCTGCACCCGGGCACCGGCCCCGCCGCCGCCGACCGCGCCCTGCACCCGGGTGACCACGCCCGCCCGGACCAGGCGCTGCCCGCCACCTTCACCGCGCTGGCCGCCTGGGTCGGCAGCGACCCGGACGGCCGGGCCTTCCTGCGCCAGGACGACCAGGACAGCTGCGCGTTCGCCCCGACCGTGACCTGCGACTGGGACGAGTTCCGCAGCCTCTACCGGCGCGGCATGCGCAGCACCAGCAGCACCGCCGACTCCGCCCTCGCCCACGCCCTGGCCCTGGTCCGCGGCGCCCCCTTCGCCGAGGCGCCCGACACCGGCTACGGCTGGGCCGAGGCGGCCCGCCAGGACATGCTCGCCGCCATCGTCGACACCGCCCACGAACTCGCCGCCCGCCGCCTGCAGTACGGCGACCACCGCAGCGCCGAGGCCGCCGTCTTCCGCGGCCTCGCCGTCGCCCCGGACGTCGAAATGCTGCACCGCGACCTGTTCTACGCCTACGCCTCGGCCGGCGCCCGGGACCAACTACTGAAGGCCGTCAACCGCCTGGACGCCCTCAGCCGCCGCACCGGCCGCAGCCTCGACCCGGACACGGTGGCGCTGCTGCGCGACCTGCTCTCCAGCCCCTGACGGCGGCCGGTGGAAGTACGGAGTGGAATCGCGGAGTGGAAGCGCGGATCCGGGTGGCCGCGTCGGACGTCTCGGTGATCCGCTAGAGTCCGGCCACGATCGAACGGCCGCGCGGGCGGCCGGGCTTGGGGGCGGGGGCATGACGGACGCGGCGCGACCGGACGGCGGGGAGGCGGCGGTGCCGCAGGACGCGGCCGCGCGCGGGGCCGGTTCGAGCGATCCGTGGGCGCCGCCGGAGGGGGCCGCGCCGCAGGACGCCCGTCCTGCCGACCCGTGGGCGGCCGGGGGTGCACCGGCCGCGCCCGGCCCCGTCGGTGCCCCGTGGCCGCCGCCCGGCACCGGCCCGAACCCGTACGCGCACCCGTACGCGCACCCGTACGCGCGGGGCGGGCCGTACGCCCACCACCCCGACCAGCGCCCGGTGTTCGAGGTGACCAACGGGCTGGCCATCACCTCGTTGGTCACCGGGCTCACCTGCTGTCTCTGGCCGGCCGCGCTGGGCTTCGGCATCGCCGCGCTGGTCCAGCTCCGTCGTCGGCGCCAGCGCGGGTTCGGGCTCGCCGTCGCGGGGGTGCTGCTCGGGTCACTCGGGTTGCTGATGGGGACGGTCGGCGAACTCAATGGCTCCCTGCACCTCCACGGCTCTACCCGGGTCGTTCCGCCGGCCCCCGCGCTGCCGCTGCCGCTGCCCGGCGACACCCCTGCTGCCCCCGGCGGCCCTGCCGAACTGACCCCGAACCAGCAGGACTTCGTGAACGACATCGCCGAACTCGAAGTGCAGGACCGGGTGCTGGGTATCCCGGTGACCGACTCGGGGATGGCGGTCGAGGAGTCGCAGAGCACCGCCCAGGCGATCGTCGACACCGTGGAGACGCTCAAGACCACACGGTGGCCGACCGAGCTCCAGGGACAGATCGCCACGCTGGTGAACAGCCTGGAGGCCGACGAGTCCGCCTGGAACGCGGCAGCCACCGACACCACCGATCCGGTGGGGGCTTTCCAGGCAGCCCTGCGGATCAACGACCCCTCGACCGCCGTGGCCACCGCCCGCGCGGCGTTCTCGCTCACCGACGAGGACCTGCCGGTCGACCCGGACAGCGCGACGCCGGGCGATCCGGGCAGCACGCGCCCGGACGACAGCCCCGCACCCGCCTCGGTCTGAGCCTCGTTCGACGGCGTCAGGAGAGTCCACCTCGCCGACCAGGGCCACGACGGCGGCCGGTAGCGTGGCCGGATGCGTCTGACCAAGCTCGGACACGCCTGTGTCCGCCTCGAAGCCGGTGACCGCGTCCTCGTGATCGATCCGGGCACCCTGTCCGACCCGGACGCGCTGAGGGGCGCCACCGCCGTGCTCATCACCCACGAGCACGAGGACCACCTCGACCGCGACCGGCTCGCCGCGGCCCGCGCGGCCAACCCCGCGCTGACCGTCCACACCCACGCCGCGCTGGCCGCGACGCTGGGCCCCGGCACCGTCGTCGTCGCCCCGGGTGACACCTTCACCGCCGCCGGCTTCACCGTGCGCGCCGTCGGCGGCACGCACGCCGAGATCATCGACGGCCTGCCCGGCTGCCCCAACCTCGGCTACCTCGTCGACGGCGTCTACCACCCCGGCGACTCCCTCGTCGTCCCCGGCGAACCGGTCGACACCCTGCTGCTCCCCGCCTCCGGCCCCTGGCTGAAGCTCCGCGAGGCCATCGAACTCGTCCGCGCCATCAGGCCGGCCCGCGCCTTCCCCATCCACGACGCCAACCTCAGCGAGATCGGCCTGGAGAACTTCGACGGCTGGCTGGAGGAGGAGACCTGCACCAGCTACGCCCGCCTCCCGCTGGGCGAGCCGGTCGAGCTGTAGGGCGGGTCCCGTGGCGCTGCCGGACAGAGCTGGAACGAGCCATCACGATTCGTGATCGCCGGCCGCGTGGATCGGGTCTTGGTCGGGCGTGCCCGCGCGGCTTGACTGGTCCCAGGGCGGACGGGCCGCCCGGACCAGCGGAAAGGCGGGACCACCTCATGACCGGCACCGAGCCCAGCAGCACCCGGCCGACCAGCACCGAGCCGACCAGCACCGAGCCGACCATCGCCCGACTGCGCGGCGCCGCGGCGAAGGACGTGGTGCTCCGCTACTTCGCCGCCCTCGCGGCCGGCGACCAGCAGGCGATCCGGGACTCCTGGGCCGTGGACGGCACCTGCTGGTACGGCGGCGACCTGCCGATCTCCGGGCTGTGGCGCGGCCGGGACCGGGTGATCGACGGGTTCCTCGCCACCGCCTTCGCGCACCTCGACCCCGAGCGGGAGATCGGTATCCGGGTCACCAATGTCTTCGGTGAGGGCGAGCAGGTCTTCGTCGAGTGGGACTCCTGGGCGACCGGGCGCACCGGGCGGCCCTACCGGCAGGCGAACAGCGGCGTCTTCTCCGTCCGTGGCGGGCAGATCGCCACGATGCGGGAGTACGCCGACACCCAGGGCTGGGAGCGGGCACTGATCGACGGCGCCGGGACCGGACCCGGCACCGGCAGTGCTAGCGGCACCGGCACCGGCACCGGCACCGGCGAGGCTCCCGCCCCGCTGCGGTAGCGGGACGGGAGCCGGGTGAGCCCGTTGGCTGCTGGGCGCGGTGCTTCAGCTGACGTTGACCGCGGTGTCGTCGATCACGAACGAGGTCTGGTACTCGCTGTCCTCGGTGCCGGTGAACTTCAGCGTCACGGTCTGACCGGCGTAGGCCGACAGGTTGGCGGTCTGCTGGGCGTAGCCGGTGTTGTGGTTGAGGTTGGAGAAGCTGCCCACGGTGCCGAGCACGGTGCCCGAGCTGTTCAGCACCTGCACCTTGAGGGTGTCGTAGGCGGTGGTCTTGCTGGTCTCCGCGGTGTCGACGTGCAGCCAGTAGCTCAGCTGGTAGTTGGCGCAGCCGGTCGGCAGGGTGACGGACTGGGCGAGGGTGTCGGTGGTCGCCTTGCCGTAGCCGTCCAGCCAGGCGTCGTACGAACCGGTGTGCGCGGGCTCGGTGCTGCTGTCGGCGACCACGCCGGTCGAGGCGGTCCACGGCGAGGCGGTGCCGGTCTCGAAGCCGGGGTTGCCGAGCAGCTGGGCCGAGGTGCAGCCGCCGCCGGAGGCGGGGTTGACCGTCCAGCTGAAGGTGGCGGAGCCGCCGGCGTTGGTGCTGTCCTTGGCGGTCACCGTCACGCTCGCGGTGCCGGCGGTGGTCGGGGTGCCGGAGACCAGGCCGGTGGCGGAGTTGATGGACAGGCCGGCCGGCAGCCCGGTGGCGCTGTAGCTCAGGGTCTGGCCGGAGGCGGAGTCGCTCGCCGAGACCTGAAGGCTCGCGGCGGTGCCGACGGTGCCGCTCTGGCTGCCCGGGTTGGTGACCGTCACGGTGTTGCCGCCGGCCGGGTTGACCGTCCAGCTGAACGAGGCCGAGCCGGACGGGCCGGTCGAGTCGGTCGCGGTCACGGTCGCGTTCGAGGTGCCGGCGGTGGTCGGGGTGCCGGAGACCAGGCCGGTCGAGGCGTTGATGGACAGGCCCGCCGGCAGCCCGGTGGCGCTGTAGGAGAGGCTGCCGCCCGCGGTGTCGGTGGCCGAGACCTGAAGGCTCGCGGCGGTGCCGACGGTGCCGCTCTGGCTGCCCGGGTTGGCCACGCTGACGCCCGCGCTGCTGGTCTTGTTGAAGTCGGCGGTGATGGTCGACTCCAGGCCGCTGACCACGCCCGGGTCGCTGACGATCAGACCGAGTTCGCGGTTGTCGTTCAGCGAGTTGTCGGAGAAGTTCTCCGAGCCGGCGAACGCCTTGGCGGTCGAGGTGCCGTAGTCGGCGACGATGGCCTTGGCGTGGATGTAGAAGCCGGTCGAGCTGGTGTAGGTGGTCACCTTGCCGCCCGCGGCGGTGATCTCGTTGAGGTCGGTGGTGTAGGTGTTGTTCTCGTTCTCCGCCACTACCCGGACCGTGACGCCGCGCTGCTCGTCCGCGACGATCGCGTTGATCAGCGCGGTGTCGCCGAACTCCTCCTCCTGGACGTCCAGCGTGTGCTGAGCGCCGTTGATCAGGCCCAGCAGCTGGGTCTGCGAGTCGGTGGGCGACCAGACCAGGTCGTCGCCGTCGGAGGGGGTGATCGAGGTCTTCGCGTAGTCCGCGGCGAAGACCTGCTCGATCGCGTTGACGTCGTTGGCGTCGGTGTCGAAGACCCCGTAGTCGCGCGAGGTGGCGTAGTACGTGGTGTCGAAGTTGCCGGTGCTGATGTAGGACTTGGCGCCGTCGACCGTGATGGTCTTCTGGTGGGTGTAGACGAAGGCCGAGGAGGAGTAGGTGACCCCCACGCCGCCCGCGGACAGCGCGCTGTAGGCGGCGCTGTTCACCGAGGTCTGCTTGGCGTCCATGATGACGCGGACCGGGATGCCGGCCTTCTCCTTGGCCACCAGGTCGTTGACCAGGGTGGTGTCGCGCAGCTCGTAGATCGTGACATCGATCGACTTCGTCGCGGAGTTGACGAAGTTGTAGATCGCGCTCTCCCCCTGGTCCGGCAGGATCACCAGGGAGTAGGTGCCGGTCGCGGCGTGCGCGGCGGTCACGGGCGCGAGGACGCCGGCAGCAGCCATCGCCCCGGCGGCAAGGCTGGTCAGGGCGCGACGCGTGAGTCTCATTCAGGTCTCCGTGGGGGTAGGCGAGGGGATGTGACGCGCGTAGCTCCGACGTGCAACGCGCGTAGCTCCCTCAGTAAGACACAGGGCCGATGACGGGTGAAGTCCGCGCACATGACAACTGGCTTAACAGCCGGGCGACAGTTGACGATCCGTTCATACAATCTGTGTGCGAGGAAGTGTCCGCTGCGGCAGAGGAGTTGAACGTGTGGTTGCGTGATGTCGAACTGGGGGACGTGGACGCCTATGTGAGGATGCGCTGCGATCCGCTGATGATGGCCGAGCTGGGCGGGCCGCTGCCGGTGGCGGGCATGGCGGCGAAGGTCGAGCGCGACGTGGCGGCGGCAGTGACGGATCGTCAGTGGATCAAGATGATCGTGGTGGATGGCGCCGGTGCTCCCGGTGCTCCCGGTGACCCGGGTGCCGCTGCCGCCGCTGCCGCCGGTGTCGCCGGCACCGTGACGCTCTGGGCGCAGGAGGAGGACGGCGCACCGCACGCGGAGATCGGCTGGATGGTGCTGCCGGAGTTCCAGGGGCGGGGGCTCGGCCGGTGGGCGGTCGGCGAGCTGCTCCGGCTGGCCCGGGCGGACGGGCGCTGGGGGCGGGTGAACGCCTACCCGGCCGTCACCAACGGTCCCTCGAACGGGATCTGCCGCTCGCTCGGTTTCACCCTGCGGGGTGAGCGGCGGACCGCGTTCGCCGGGCGCTCCCTGCTGACCAACCACTGGACGGTCGAGACCTGAGCGGCTCGGCGTGGGGACGCACGCCGAGCCGCCGTCAGTGGACAGTGGGCGCCAGGGTCCAGTCGATCGCCGAGAGGGTGACCATCGAGAGCAGCGTCGACCAGAGCACCGAGTCGCGCGGCAGCGCGGTGCTCGCGCCGTACTCGCGGGCGTAGACGAAGACGTTCTGCGCGGTGGGCAGCGCCGAGCAGATGACCACGGCGAGCAGCTGGTGGGCGGTCAGGTGCAGCAGCAGGCTGCCCACCGCGAAGGCGATCAGCGGCTGGAGCAGGTTCTTGGTGAGCACGGTGAGCCCGACCTCGGCACGCAGCGAGCCGCGCTCGGCGGCCGGGCGGGCGTGCAGGGACATGCCGAGGGTGATCAGTGCGGTCGGCACGCCGGCGTTGCCGAGCAGCTGGCAGGACTGGCCGAGTGCGGCCGGCGGGTGCCAGCCGATGGCCGAGCAGAGCGCGCCGAGGGCGGAGGCCAGGATGATCGGGTTGCGCAGCGGCAGCCGCAGCAGCCGCCGGAGTCGGGCGCGCCGCGCGGAGTGGGGGCGGGCGGCCGCACCGGGCGTTCCGCCACCGGCCGTCCCGGCGTCCGCGGTCCCGGCGTCCGCGGTCCCGGCGTCCGCGGTCCCGCCACCGGCTGTCCCGGCGTCGAGCAGGCCGAGGATCACCGGGGTCACCAGCAGGACCTGGAAGAGCAGCACCGGTCCGACGAAGGACGCGTCACCGAGCACCTGGACCGCCACCGGGATGCCCAGGTTGGCCGAGTTGACGTAGCCCGCCGCCATGCCGCTGATCGCCCGGTCGGCGGGCCCGCGCCCGAAGAGCCAGCGCGCGCCGGCCCAGCCGAGCAGGGTGGCCGCCAGGGTGCCGGCGGCGAAGGCGAGCATCGAGGTGTTGGCGAAGGTGGTGAGCGGTGCCTTGGCGAGCATGGTGAAGAGCGCGGCGGGCATCGCGACATGGAAGACGAAGCGGCTGAGCACCAGTTCGGCCTGCTCGCCCAGCAGGCCGGTGCGGCTGACCAGGTAGCCGACGGCGGTCAGGGCCCAGATCGGGACGAAGGCGGCCAGCAGGGGTTGCAGGTCGTGCATGGATCCTCGGAGGGTGCGGCAAGCCCCGGTGCTGCGGGGCCCGGAGGGTGTGGGGGACCGCGCGGAGCCCGCCGCGTGGGCGGGCCCGCCCCAGTCAACCAGGCGAGCGGAAGCGGCCGTTCCGCACCCCCCGGCTCAGCCGCCCCGGTGCCCGGGAGCGAGCAGCCGGGCGACGGTGGTCGTGCCCGCCTCCGCCACCGCTACCTCCGCCTCCGCTACCTCCGCCTCCGCCGCCGCGAGTGCCTCGGCGGCCCGCGCGATGCTGAGCTCCAGCTCCGCGTGGTAGTCCGCCGCCCCGCACTCGCAGGCGAAGACCGCGACGGCGTCCAGGGGATCGCCCAGCGCCCACGGGCGGGCGAAGTAGCCGAGGTACTGGTCCAGCACCGAGCGGTTGCCCGCCCGCAGCAGTGCCCGCCGCTCCTGGCGGCCCCGGGCGGCGGGCGCGGTGGCGAGTTCGGGGCCGAACGCCACCTCGACCAGCGCGAGGGTCGCGTCGATGTCCCGCTCGCCGTCCACCACCAGAACGCGTGCCCCGGCGGCCGCCACCTCGGCGGCGATCTCCTCGGTGAGCGCGGTGTAGAGGCGGCGCGCCCCGGGGGAGAGGCCCCGGGCGGCCAGCCTGGCCTGCTGCACCCCGGGCGCGGGCAGCAGCCAGAGCGAGCGGGCCGCCGGGGCGACGGAGGGGGTGATCGGCGTGCCCTCGGCGACGGTCGACCCGGTGGCCGGCAGCGCGCGCAGGTCGGCCGCGATCATCGGCCCGCGCTCGCGGTGCAGCGACATCGCCAGCAACTCGGGTGTCGGCGCGGTCCACCGGGCGGCGGGGGAGAGCGCCTCCCAGCGGATCGCGGCCTGGTGCCCGGCGGCGATCGCCCGGTCGCGGTGCGCCCAGGTGCGGGTGTCCGCGCCGTACCAGCCGAAGCCGTAGCGGCGGGCGAGCAGCCGGGCGACGGTGGTCTTGCCCGCCCCCGGCGCGCCGCCGATCCACCAGACCGTCATCTGCCGATCCCCCTGTCCTGTCCTGGTCTGTCCTGTCCTGTGGTGAGCCCGCCTCAGGCGGGTCCGACCGCGACCAGCGCGCGGTGGTGGGCCGGGGCCTCGACCTCGTCGACCAGCGCGACCGCCAGGTCGGCGTACGCGAACAGCGGCGCGTCGGCCGAGGCCGGCAGCACGCTGGAGCCACCTGTACGGTACCGCCCGGTGCCCGCGCCCTCGGCGTCCAGGTAGGCCGGCGGCGGGGCCAGCACCACCCAGTCCAGCTCGGGCCCGGCCGCGCCCAGCAGCGCCAGTTCGGCGGCGTGCCCCAGCGAGAACTCCCTGGCCTCGGCCGGGAAACCAGGCGTGTCGTGCACCGGGACACCGGGCTCCGCCTCCAGCACGGTGCCCACCCCGACGGCCACCAGGCGCGGCACCCCGGCCCGCGCCAGCCCGGCCAGCAGCGCCCGGGCGGCGGCCGGGAAGAACTCGACCGACGGCACGTCGGCCCGGTACGCCGCGCTGATCGCGGCGTCCGCTCCAGCGCTGACGGCCGCGACGCTCGCCGGGTCCGTGACGTCGCCCGCCACCACCGACACGCCGGGGCCGGTCAGTTCGGGATACTCGGCCGGGACCCGGACCACCGCGGTGACCTGGTGCCCGCGCGCCACGGCCCGCGCCACCGCGCGCCGCCCCGCGTTCCCGCCCGCCCCGAAGACCACGATCCGGCTCATCGCTCACTCCCTCGTTCATGCCCCGGACCCCGTGATCCGGTCGGCGCCTCGAACGGTAGAGCGGCACCCCCTGGTTACTTCAACGATACCGGCGGGGCCGGAGCCCCGGCCTGGAACGGGAGGTCGAAGACCCCGTAAGGTGGCGCGCAAGGGGGAACGGTGCGGTCTACCGCGACCCGCGAACCGAGAACGCCCAGGGTGGCGGGCGGGGTGGTGACCGGCGTTGGCGGACAGTGCATCGATCTCCGGGTCTGCGGTGCCGCCGCCGACCGCGCCCGACCAGCAGCAACCGTACGACGTGGAGCGGACCGCGCCGATGCCGCTGCCGCCGCCCGCGATCGAGGACGCGATCCCGGCGGCCTACCGCGCGGAGCATGGCGCGGCGGCCGCCCCGGCCACGCGTCAGGCGTCCGAGGGCGTGCCGCCCGAGGTGAGCGAGACCCGGGTGCTGCCGGTGATCGAGGACGCGATCCCGGCGGCCTACCGAAGAGGCGGCGGCGACGGGACGGCGCTGCTGCGCGCGGTGCCGCAGAGCGCGGCGACGGCCGTGCTGCGCGCGATCCCGGAACCCGCGGTCGCGGCCACCACCGCGCCCGCTGCCACCACCGCACCCACGACGCCCTCGCCCACGACGCCCGCGCCCACCCCCGTGCCCGGGCCGCCGCCGGCCGAGGCCCCGCCCGCCGACCCGCCCCCCGCCGACGCGCCGGCCGCCTCGACCGGATGGACCGTCACCGTCCCGCTGCCGCACCCGGCCGCCACGCTGCCGCTCCCGGACCCGGCCGAACTCGCGGCCTCGACCGGCACCTTCACGCCCACCGGTACCGCCACCGGCACGGTCGGGGGCGGCCTGCGCGGCCGGATCCTCGCAGTCGAGGGCGGCTACGGCAGCGGCGGCCGCCGCCCCTGGGGCCGCGGCGGCGCCGGGCAGCCGCAGGTGCTGTCCGCGATGCTCGCGGCGGTCTCCCCGCAGACCCTGCTGGCCGCCGAGGCCGTGGACGCCGTCCACCTGCCGACGGCCAGTGACCCGCAGACCGTCGTCGCGCACCTGCGGGCCGCCGCCCGGCACCCAGGTCCGCTGCTGGTCCACCTCGGTGGTCAGCTGGTCGCCGACAAGCGCGGCGGTGGGCTGCACCTGACGCTGCGTGACTCCAAGGCCGGCACGATCCGCCAGGACGGCGTGGCCTGGGCGGCGATCGTGGCCGAGCTGCGCAGTCGGCCCGCGGACTGGGACACCCTGGTGATCGCCGACCTCAGCGCGGACCAGGGCGCCTGGCCGCTGTTGCAGGGCGGCGGCGGTCCGGCGCTGCTCACCGACGAGATCCCGCTCTGGGCGGTGATCGGACCGGACGCGGAGCAGATCGGCACCTTCACCCGGGCGCTGATCGAGGCGCTGCACGGCGGCCGGCCCGGGGCCGGGCCGCTGCTGACGCCGGAGCAACTGCGCGGGCAGGTGCACTCGGTGCTCCGCCCCAACGCGCTGATCTTCGGTTCCTACGGTCCGGACCGCCCGGTGTTCCGCAACACCTCGCGTCAGCGGACCGCCGCCGGGGTCCGGGCGCCGGAGCCGGCGGTCGCGGTCGGCACGGCCGCGACGGTCCCGCTGCCGCGACCGTCCGCCGCGCGCGGCCCGGTCTCGCTGCTGAAGCCAGGGGTGCTGCCGACCGTCCGCCCGATCCGCCCGGTCACGCTGCTCAAGGCGGCGGCGCCGGGTGCGGCAGCCGTCACCGACGCGCCGCCGCCGGTCGAGGATCCGCGGCCCGACACGCCGTGGGACGCGCCCGCCCCTGGCACCGCCGCCCCTGACGCGCCCGCCGCCGAGGCCCCTGCGCCCGCCGAGGCTCCCGCGCCCGCCGCCGGAGCCCCCGCCGCCGACCCCGCCCTGCCGCCCCCGGACGACTACCGCGAGGCACTCGGCAGAATCGTCCGCACCGCCGACGCCGGCGAGCACGACTCCGCCGCCGAGCTCGCCCTGGTGCTGGAGGAGCAGGTGGTCTCGGCCCACGGCGCCATCGCACCAGCGGTTCTGATGGTTCGTCAGGTCCGGGCTCATGTGGCCAGGTTGGCGGGCGACCCGGTGCTGGCGGCCGAGCTCTACCGTCAGGTGGCGCTGGTGCTGCTCGCCGTCGAGGGCCCGGACGACCCGGAGGTGCAGCGGGTGGCGACCAACGCGGAGGCCTGCTGGCGGGCTATCGCGGATCCCCGCCGCGCCCTGCGACTCGGCCCGCCGATCCTGGAGCTGCGCGCCCAACTGCCCGGCGAGGGAAGCCGCAAGCTCCGCTCCGCCGAACGCTACCTGGCCAAGCTCACCGCCGCGGTCGGGTCGCCCGGCTGAGCGCCGCCGGCCCCGCGGTGGTGGCGCCGGCCCGCCCGCGCCCACGCGAACGGCCCGCCCGCGCCCACGCGAACGGCCCGCCCGCGCCCACGCGAACGGCCCGCCCGCGCCCACGCGAACGGCCCGCCCGCGCCCACGCGAACGGCCCGCCCGCGCCCACGCGAACGGGGCACCCGCCGACGAGCGGCGAGTGCCCCGGACGAGCAGGCGAGCAGGCGGGGTCAGCGACCCGCGAGCGCGTGCACGAAGGTGTAGCCGTTGATCGTCCCGAGGCCCGAGGCGAGGTCGTAGCCCTTCGCCGCCGAGTAGCCCGTGACGCCGTTCCAGCCGTTGTCGCCGGTGGTCACGTCGGTGATGCCGCTCCACTGCGAGGGCAGCAGCGACAGACCGTAGAGGCGCCAGTTGATCTGGCCCAGGCGGTGGCCCGCGGCCTGGTCGGCCAGCGCGACGACGCCGGAGAAGATCGGCGAGGCCTCGCTGGTGCCACCGGTGAGGTGCCAGCCGACGGCGGTCGGGTCGTACGAGTCGTACGTCCAGGCCGCGCCGTCCACCGCCGCGCTCATGCTGATGTCGGGCGTGCCGCGGTGGTTGCCCACCACGTTCGCCACGCCGGTCTGGTACCACGGGCGGTCGAAGATGGCCGAGGTGCCACCGCCGCCGGCGCCGTACGCGTCGTGCCAGACCTGGTCGGGCGCGGTGCGGTTGCCGTTGTTGTCCAGGGTCAGCTGGGTGCCGCCGACCGAGGTGACCAGCGGGTCCGAGGACGGCCAGGAGTTGACCTTGTACGGGTACAGGTTGTTGTTGTTGTCCGAGTCGACCGCGCCGTTGTCGCCGGAGGAGGCGAGCACGGTGACGTCGTGGTCGGCCGCGGACTTGAAGGCGTAGCGCAGGTCGGTGAGCGACTTGTAGTCGCCCTTGTCGAAGCCCGGGAAGGTGTTCTCGGTGGCCCCGAAGCTCTGCGTGATGACGTCGCCCTTGCCCTGCTTGATCAGGGACTGCTCGGCGGCCATCATCTCGGGCAGACCGGTGACGCCCTCGGTCTCGGCGACGGCGGTCTCGACCAGCACGATGTGCGCGTCGGGTGCGATCGAGTGGGCGTACTCGACGTCCAGCGTGGTCTCACCGGCCCAGCCGGTCATGTCCGAGTTGGTCGGGTCGAAGGTGGGGACGTTGCCCCACTTGACCACCTCGACGTTGGTGTCGGGGATGCCCCACTGCTTGTCGAAGGTCTCCAGGTCGTGCTGGATCGTCGGCGAGCCGTAGGAGTCCACGATGACGATCGTCCGGCCCTTGCCGGTGATGCCCTGCTTGTACAGCGGGTTCAGGTTGTACGCGTCGCGGTACTGCAGCGGGGAGTAGCAGTGGATGCCGATCTGCGACACGCAGTCGCTGGTGCTGATCGGTGCCGTCCGCCCGGTCGCGTCGATGTGGCCCTGGGAGGCCGGGTGGAGCTTGAACGCGGCCTGGGAGGGCGCCCCGGCGGCGAAGGCCGCGGTGCTCTGGGCGGTGACCGTGCCGGCCGTCAGGGCGGTGGCCCCGACGGCGAGGAAGGCCAGCGCACGGGCGGTCGCGGAGCGTCGGGGGCCCGCGGTGGCGGGGGAGGTTCCCATGGAACTCCTTCGAAGGGGGGGAGGGTCGTGCCGAATAGGGAAGTCGGCCCGGGTTATCCCATCGTGTGGAGAGCCGATGAATCTATAGTCATTTCGGACTCTTGACATGCTTGGTGAACATGCCGAAAAAATCTGCCGAAGTCGCGCTGATGGCTCGAACAGCCCAGGCCAGCGGGGGTGCCGAGGTCCCGGCGAGCCGTCCGACGAACC
The DNA here is from genome assembly GCF_026340565.1 of Kitasatospora sp. NBC_01287. NCBI lineage: Bacteria > Bacillati > Actinomycetota > Actinomycetes > Kitasatosporales > Streptomycetaceae > Kitasatospora > Kitasatospora sp. NBC_01287. The sequence continues at coordinate 1,657,452 of NZ_JAPEPB010000001.1, read as the reverse complement.
GTCAAGTGCTGGTCAAGAGTAGCCCAGTTGGCGCAATTGGCGACCGCTGAGCGGACGTCGTGAACCCCTGGCCGGTGCAGGGCGGCGCCGCGTTCCGGGTCGGCCCGGCGGACCGGCGGGGAACGGTAGGTGAACTCTCCCGCGACCCCCTCCCGCTCGGCCCGGTCCGCGTGCAGGATCTCGGCTGACGCTTGCGGCTCCACGCAACGGACGCACCGGCCCGTGCCGTCTTCCACCGGCCCGGGCGCTACCAGGAGGAACAGCCCATGCCACGTCGCCGTACAGCGACCAGCGCCGCCATCGCGGTCACCACGATCGCCGCCCTCACCGCCACCGCCGGCCCCGCACTGGCCGACGCCAACGGCAGCGCCATCGACGGCTTCGGCGCCCGGGGCCACCACCACGGTTCGTTCTCCTACGGCGTCGGTACCCCGGTGGTCGACAAGGTCAAGGGCGGCCCGTGGACCCTGGGCCAGGGCGACCTGACCCTCGGCGCCTCCTACGGCAACAGCCTGCCGGTCTACGCCGGCGGCGGCACCGGCACGGTCACCGTGGGTGGGGTGACCTACCCGAACCTGGCCGTCGACCCGGCCGGCACCGGCAGCGTCCCGGCGGCCAGCGGTGTCACCGGTACCCCCGGCCCGCTGGACGGCTACTGCTCCAGCGGTGGTGCCACGCCCGAGACCGGCACCGTGGTGCGCCAGCCCAAGGGCAGCGTGCTGCCGATGCAGCCGTACTACTTCCCCTTCGTCACCAGCCAGGACGGCGGCGAGACGCTCTCCGGCCTCTTCGACTACCGCCCCAAGGACGGTGACGAGGCGGTGGTCGCCGCCACCTCCACCGACCACGGCAAGACCTGGAAGTACGCGGGCGAGGCGCTGGAGCAGAACGCGGGCCTGTGCCCGGACGGCAACACCAACGACGACGGCCAGGGTCACGCCTTCGTGCTGAACGTGCCCGACTACGCCGGCACCGGCCACCACGGCCAGGTGTTGTACACCCTCTCCCGCCCCTCGGGTGACACGCTGGGCACCAACCTGATCGTCCACCACCTCACGCCGAAGGACGGCGACCCGCTGGCCGGCCTGCCGGCCGCCGAGCCGGTCGGCATGGGCGGCGGCACCGCGGCGACCGGCGCGGTCGGCGTGCCGGCCGGCCCTGGGGGCGCGGGCGTGACCATCAACGTCGGCAGCACCGCGAACTTCGAGCAGCCCGGCCACTTCTCGGTGGACGGCGTCACGGTGGACTGCAACGACGCCGCGGCCACGGCGACGGCCTTCACCGGCTGCACCACCCGCACCGCGGGCGGCGTGAGCGTCAAGGCGGGCGACGCGATCACCGCCGACAGCGTGATCCCGGCCACCGCGCAGCAGACCAGCGGTCTGATCGCGCCCGACGGCATCATCAGCACGCTGCCGCACTACCCGGGCGCGCCCAAGGGCAGTGTCGCGGTGCTCTACACCGAGAAGATCGTCAACTACTTCACCCCGACCACCACCACGGCCGCCGTCACGCTGCCCGCCGCCACCATCCCGGTGGCCGACAGCTCGGCGCTGAAGCCGGCGGCCGGCGGTGCGGTCACCGTGAGCCTGGGCACCGCGGCCGGGATCGTCCAGGCCACCTGCACCGGCGCCGACGCCACCGACCTGACCGGTTGCACCGGCGGCACCGGCGCGGTCGCCAAGGGCAGCAGCGTGGGCGCGCCCGGCGCGGCCACCGTCCCCTACGCGCGGCTGGCGCAGATCGGCGAGGGCAAGAACAAGCCCAAGTCGCTCTACGGCAACAACGAGGACTACACCGTGGTCCGCGCCGCCTACACCACCGACGGCCTGCACTTCACCGACCTGGGCCAGGTGAACGGCCTGGCCGACCCGACCAGCACCAGCGACTCGGTGCTGCGCTGGACCGGCTCGCGCGGCACCGTGATCACCAACCCGGACGGCAGCCTCGGCCTCTTCCTCTCCGGCGCCTACGCCTCGGACGGCGACAGCGACGCCTTCAACCAGATCTTCTACTCCTCCTCCAAGGACGGGAAGACCTGGTCGGCCCCGCAGAAGCTGCTCTCCACCGACTACGGCTTCTCGGCGCTGGCCGAGCAGGCGGCCACCGGTGGCGCCCTCGGCGTCTCGGGCTACTACAGCGGCCGGGTCTACGACCCGACCGTGGTCCGCAACGACAACGGCACGCTCACCATGGTCTTCGCCGGCTACGCCACGCCCAAGCCGCTGCCCGGCACCGGGAGCGTCTACGGCACCGACCCGGCCGCGCCGTTCACCGTCCCGGCGGTCGAGCCGGCCGAGTACCGCACCATCCTGAGCGTCACCCTGAAGCCGCACTGGACCAACTGACGGTCCGTAAGCCAGAATGAACGCATCGGGTCATCGTTCAACAGGTGTGAATTCCGGGGAGGTTCGCGTGACGGAACCGTCAATTCGTGACGCCGCCACCGTGCTGCTGGGCGCGGTTGTGTCGGCCACCCCGGGATCTGTGGCTCACCTGGTGGACGCCGCGCCCGAGGAGTAGGCGCGCGGCGCCGCGGCGCTCACCGCCGCGGCCGCCGACGTGCCGAGCGCGGTGACCCAGGGCCCGAGGGGCCGACCAGGCCCCGAGCCTTCCCATGAACTGATCCGCCCTGTCCGGCGCCCAGATACCGGACAGGGCGGATCGATCCATGCTGTCAGCTGTCAGCTGTCGGCCGTCAGCCGGTCGGCAACCGCCTCAGCGCGCGCCGCCGTTGACGTACAGGGTCTGCCCGCTGACGTAGGAGGCCTCCTCGCTGACCAGGAACGCCACCACCGAGGCGACCTCCTCGGGCTTGCCCGGGCGGCGCAGCGGGGTGCGGGCGGCGACCTCGCTCTGGTGGTCCTCGGGGGTGGCGCCGACGCGCTCGGCGGTGGCCTCGGTCATGGCGGTGACGATGTAGCCGGGGGCCACCGCGTTGACATTGATGTTGAACGGGCCCAGCTCGATCGCCAGGGTGGCGGTCAGGCCCTGGATGCCGGCCTTGGCGGCGGCGTAGTTGGCCTGGCCGCGGTTGCCCAGGGCGGAGCGCGAGCTGAGCGAGACGATCTTGCCGTACTTCTGGGCCACCAGGTACTTCTGCGCCACGTGGCTGCAGTTGTACGCGCTGGTCAGATTGACCGTCAGGACGGCGTCCCAGTCGGCCTTGGGCATCTTGAAGAAGAGGTTGTCCCGGGTGATCCCGGCGTTGTTGACCAGGATGTGCAGGCCGCCCAGCTCCTCGACGACCTGCGCGAAGGTGCGCTCCACGGCGTCGTAGTCGCTGACGTCGCAGCCGTAGGCACGCGCGGTGCCGCCCTTGGCGGTGATCTCGTCGGCGGTCTGCCGGGCCCGCTCGGCGCTCAGGTCGACGACGGCGACGGTGGCGCCCCCCTCGGCCAGCAGGCGGGCGGTGGCCGCGCCGATGCCCTGGGCGGCGCCGGTGACAACGGCGACCTTGCCGGTGAATCGTGACATCTCGTGACGCTCCTTCAGCTGTTCTCGATCAGGACGGCGGTGCCCTGGCCCACGCCGACGCACATGGTGGCCAGCCCGCGCCGGGCGCCGGTGCGGCGCATCCGGTGCAGCAGGGTGGTGAGGATCCGGGCGCCCGAGCCGCCCAGCGGGTGGCCCAGCGCGATCGCGCCACCGGAGGGGTTGACCAGCTCCGGGTCGATGCCCAACTGGTCGGTGCTGGCCAGCGCCTGGGCGGCGAACGCCTCGTTCAGCTCGGCCTCCTCCAGGTCGCCGATCGTCCAGCCCAGCCGGGCCAGCGCCTTTCGGGTGGCCGGCACCGGGCCGATGCCCATCACGTCCGGGTGCACGCCGGCCGAGGCGCCGGCGGCGTAGCGGCCCAGCGGTTCGAGGCCGAGCTCGCCCAGCGCCCGCTCGCTGACCAGCAGCAGGCCGGCCGCGCCGTCGTTCATCGGGGAGGCGTTGCCGGCGGTGACCGTGCCGCCGGCGCGGAAGGCGGGCTTGAGCTGGGCGAGGCGCGCCAGGCTGGTGTCCTCGCGGATGCCCTCGTCCTGGCTGACCGTCACCCCGTCGGGGCGGGTGACCGGCAGCAGCTCGGCGTCGAAGTGGCCGTCCTTGCGGGCGGCGGCCGCCCGCTGGTGGCTGCGCAGCGCGAAGGCGTCCTGCCGCTCGCGGGTGATGCCGAACCGCTCGGCCACCTCCTCCGCGGTCTCGCCCATGGCGAGCACCCCGTGCAGGTCCTTCATCAGCGGGTTGGTCAGCCGCCAGCCGAGCCGGGTGTCGTAGGTCTGCATGGCGTGCGGCAGCGCCTCGTCGGGGCGGGGCAGCACGAAGGGCGCGCGGCTCATCGACTCGCAGCCGCCGGCCAACACGATCTCGGCCTCGCCGGCCGCGATGGTCCGCGCCGCCATGGTGACGGCCTCCAGGCCCGAGGCGCAGAGCCGGTTGACGGTGGCGCCGGGCACGCTGTCCGGCAGGCCGGCCAGCAGCACGGCCATCCGGGCCGCGTTGCGGTTGTCCTCGCCGGCCTGGTTGGCGGCGCCCCAGTAGACGTCGTCGATCCTGGCGGGGTCGAGGTTCGGCACCTCGGCGAGCAGGCCGCGCAGCACGGCGGCGGACAGGTCGTCGGGCCGCACGGTGGAGAGCGCGCCGCGCAGCCGCCCGATCGGGGTGCGGCGGGCGGCGGCGAAGTAGACGGGACGCACTTCGTTGGGCTCCTCTACTGGTTACTGCTCTGCTGGTTGCCGCCCTGCCGGGTTTTGCCCTGCTGGGCGTTGCTCTGCTGGTCGCGGCTCTGTTGGTCGCGGCTCTGTTGGTCGTGGATTTGCCGCTCCGTTGGTCGCTGCTCTGCTGGTCGCGGCCGAGGCGCACCGGGGTCTCCGGCGGGCCCCGGCGGTCAGAACGCGTTCACGCCGGTCAGCGACCGGCCGATCAGCAGCTTCTGGATCTGGCTGGTGCCCTCGTACAGGGTCATCACGCGGGCGTCGCGCAGCAGTTTGCCCACCGGGTACTCGTCGATGAAGCCGTAGCCGCCGAAGACCTGCAGCGCGTTGTTGGCGGCCCGCACGGCGGCCTCGCTCGCGAAGAGCTTGGCCACCGAGGACTCGGTGCCGAACGGCAGTCCGCGGTCGATGTGGTCGGCCACCCGCCAGGTGAGCAGCCGCGCGGCGTCCAGGTCCACCGAGATGTCCGAGATCAGCTCCTGCACCAGCTGGTAGGAGGCGATCGGCTTGCCGAACTGCTCGCGCTCCCCGGCGTACCGGACGGCGGCGTTCAGCGCGGCCTGGATGATCCCCACGCAGCCGGCCGCCACCGACATCCGTCCCTTGGCCAGCGCGGCCATCGCGACGCCGAAGCCCTTGCCCTCGGCGCCGAGCCGGGCGCTGTCCGGCACCCGCACCTGGTCGAGGACCAGTTCGGCGGTGGCCTGGCCGCGCAGGCCGAGCTTGCCGTGGATCTCCCGGCGGGTCAGCCCAGGGGTGTCGGTGGGGACCAGGAAGGCGGTCACCCCGCGGTGGCCGGGCTCGCCGGTGCGGGCGAAGACCAGGGCGAGGTCGGCCCAGGTCCCGTTGGTGATGAACATCTTGGTGCCGCTGATCAGCCAGTGCCCACCGCTCTTCGAGCGGGTGGTGCCCTCGTCCTCGCGCACCGCGCGGGTGGTCAGGTTGGCGGCGTCCGAGCCGGTGCCGGGCTCGGTCAGCGCGAAGCAGGCCAGTGCCTCGCCCGCGCAGAGCCGGGGCAGCCAGTGCCGTTTCTGCTCCTCGGTGCCGTAGCCGCTGATCGACTTGCCGACCAGCCCGAGCGAGACCGAGACGATCCCGCGCACCGCCGAGTCGCCGCGCCCCAGCTCCTCCAGCACCAGGCAGTACGCCAGGTGGTCGCCGCCGCTGCCGCCGTACTGCTCGGGGATGGTCAGGCCGAGGAAGCCGAGCTTTCCCAACTTGCTGATGACCGACCGGTCGACCGACTCGGCGCGGTCCCAGGCGGCGGCGTGCGGGGCGATCTCGCGATCGGTGAAGTCGGCGGCGAGCGCGCGGACCGCGGCCTGTTCCTCGGAGAGCTGCAGGTCCATCCCCGGGTCCCTTCCTCGGGTCCAGGTCCCGTCCCCGGGGCCCTGAGACCGACCGGCGCGTGGCGGCGGAGGGCGGTCTTAAACTAGCGGTGCAAGTTTTTCGGACTCTAGCCCGCCCGGGCCCGCTCTGGGAAGGGCCCCCTGCAAGAATGGCCGCCCCACCACCCGACCGGAGGAGCCCGCTGATGGCCCGGCCCCGCACCCCGCTGCTCAGCCGCGAGCGGATCGTCGGCGCCGCGCTGGCCCTGGTGGACGCGGAGGGGCTGGAGGCGCTCTCCACCCGCAGGCTGGCCACCGAACTCTCGGTCAGCGGCCCCTCGCTCTACAACCACTTCGCGACCAAGGACGAACTGCTCGACGCGGTGGTGGACAGCGTGATGGGCGAGGTCGACCTCGCGATGTTCGCCCCCGGGTCCGTGCCGGGGGCTGCCCCGGGGTCCGCGCCGGGCGCAGCCGACTGGCGCACCGCGCTGCGCGACTGGGCCCGCTCCTACCGCGCCGCGCTGGCCGCCCACCCGCACATCGTCCCGGTCCTCGCCCAGGGCCCAGGGCGCCGCCCCAACGCGCTGCGGCTGGCCGACGCCGTCTACGGCTGCCTGGTCGAGGCGGGCTGGCCGCGCGGCCAGGCCACCCGGATCGGCGCCTTGATGCGGTACTTCATCACCGGCTCGGCGCTCGGCTCCTTCGCCGCCGGATTCCCCGAGGACGCCCAGCTCTACGCCGCCGGCTACCCCCACCTCGGCGAGGCCCACCGCCTGGCGGAGCACCGGCGCACCGTGGACGAGGGCGCGTTCGAGACCGGCCTCGAAGCCCTGCTGGACGGGCTGGCGCTGCGGTTCGAGCGGACCGAGCGGACTGAGCGGACCGAGCGGACTGAGCGGACCGAGCAGGCCTAGCGGACCGAGCAGGCCTAGCGGACCGAACGGGCCGAGCAGGCCTGGCCGACCGCCGCGGCTCCCGTCACCACGGCTCGCGGGCCAGGAAGGCCGGGCGCAGCTCAGGGTCCACCGGGTCGTAGTAGCGGTGGAACACGGGGGTCACCCCGCCGGAGACCGGTGGCACGATCCAGCTCCAGTCGGCGGGCGTCTGCCGCCCCAGCCGCCGCTCCTGGGCCACGTGCTTCAGGAAGCGCTCCGACTCGGTGTGGTGGTCGGACATGGTCACCCCGGCTTCCTGGTAGGAGTGCAGCACCGCGCGGTTGAGCTCGACCAGCGCGCGGTCCTTCCACAGGGTGCGGTCGTGCGAGGTGTCCAGCCGCAGCCGGCCGGCGACCTCGGCCAGCAGGTCGTAGCGGTCGGCGTCGGCCAGGTTGCGGGCGCCGATCTCGGTGCCCATGTACCAGCCGTTGAAGGGGGCGGCCGGGTAGCGGATGCCACCGATCTCCAGCGTCTGGTCGCTGATCGCGGGAACGGCGTACCAGCGCAGGCCCAGCTCGGCGAACCAGGCGTGATCGGGGTGGCTCAGCGGCACCTCCAGCGTGGTGTCGTCCGGCAGTTCGAACCACTGCGGGCGCTCGCCCGGCCGCTCCTGGACCAGCAGCGGCAGCACGTCGAACCGGCCCTCGCCCGGCTTCCAGCCCAGATCGGCGGCGCGGGCGGCGAGTTGGCCGCCCGCCGGGTCGCCGGTCCAGCCCCCGGAGCCGTCCGGGTAGCCGGCGTAGCGGACCAGTTGGGAGTTGAGGATCCGCGGGGCCGGGCGGCCGGGGCGGTCCGGCGCGAAGACGCTGATCACCGGCCGGATCCGGCCGCCGTTGGTGGCCGTGCGCAGGTGCTCGAAGCACTCCTCGGCCAGCTCGTCGGCCGAGGAGACCTCGCGCAGGTCGCGCACCACCAGGCTGCGCCAGTAGAGGCGGCCGATGCAGCGGGCGGAGTTGCGCCAGGCGACCCGGGCGCCGAAGGCCAGCTCCTCGGGGGTGTGGCGGTAGCTGCCGGTCCGCTCGATCTCGTCCAGCACCTCGTGCACCCGGGCCGCCGGATCGCCGGTGCCCGGCAGTTCGGCGTGGAACTGCTCGATGAACGCGCGCGCCTGGGCCGGATCGGTGAAGGCGGGGGTGAAGAGGCTGGTCGGCATCCGGCGGGCCTGCTCGGGCACCGCCTGCTCGGCCGCGCCCGCCCGCCCGTGGCCCATCGGGCACCCGGGCGCGGCCGAGGGAGCGGCGGGGGCGGTGACGGGCATGCGGGCGCGTATCCGGCTGAAGATCACAGAGACGTCCTTTCCGCCCTCAGGGATACCGGAAGCAGCGGCCCGGCGGCACAGAGTGACCAAAGCCCCCACAGATTCCCCCCGCGACACGCTAGGGTGGGCCGCGCCGGGTGGATCTTGTGATGGTCAGGCCAATTCGTGTACCGGCCCGCCCTCCGCCGCCGCCGCCATCCGGTCCTGCGGGCGCTTCACCAGCAGGTAGCCGACCCCGATCAGGGTCACCGTCCCCACCCCGAGCAGTGCGGCCCAGATCTGGTACCACGGGGCCCCGGGGGGTGCCAGGATGGTGCGCGGCCAGCAGATGTTCAGCACTTCGCCGCCGGTCCAGAGCACCGCCAGCGCGTTGAGCGCCGTGCCGAAGCGCCCGTAGCCGACCTGCCCGGCCGGGCGCCAGGTGCCCCGCACCCGGGCGAGCAGCGCCGCGAGGGTGAGCAGGAAGAACGGCAGGAAGGTCGCCGCGCTGCCGAAGGTGATCAGGCTGCCCATCGCCGCGCTCTTCAGGCCCAGCGGCAGCGCCGCGCAGCTGATCACGGTGGCCGCGACCAGCCCGCCGATCGGCGCCTGGTGGCGGTTCACCCGGCGCACCTGGGCGGAGAACGGGAACACGCCGTCCCTGGCCAGCGAGTACAGACCGCGCGCCGCGCCGCCCTGCGAGGCCATCAGGCAGGCCGTGAAGCTGATCAGTACCACCACCACGAACGGCTTGGCCGACCAGTCGCCGAACGAGCTGGTCACCGCGGTGGTGACCGGGTCGAGGTCCCGGCCCGCGACCACGGCGGCCGGATCCGGGTGGGCCAGCGCCACGCCCACCGCGTTCAGCATCACCGCCGCGCCGACGCTGAGCAGCGCGTACCACATGGCGCGCGGCACCTGGCGGCCCGCGTCCTTGGTCTCCTCGGCGGTCGAGACGCAGGCGTCGAACCCGATGAACGCCCAGCCGCCCACCGCGACCACCGCCAGGAAGGCGAGCACGCCACCGGTGCCGGTCACCGAGGAGGCGCCGAGCGTGTCGGTGAGCAGTGAGAAGCCGTGCTTGCGGCAGAAGAGCAGCAGCGAGACGCCGACCAGCACCGAGGCGATCGCCTCGGCGCCGATGCCGAGCGAGACGAACCGGCGCAGGATGTTGATGCCGTAGGCGTTCACCAGGGCGCAGGCCATGGTGAACGCGGCGGAGACCAGCACCAGTTGGGCGGGGCTGGGCGTGCTGTCGAAGAGCGCGAAGACCCAGGGGGAGGCCAGGTAGGCGACCGTGGTGTTGGCGAACATCACGGCGAACTGCCAGAGCCAGCCGCTCAGCCAGGCGAAGGACGGGTTGGCCAGCCGCCTGGTCCACTGGTAGGCGCCGCCCGCCAGCGGCCACTGGCTGGCCAACTCGGCGTAGACGCAGACCACCAGGGCCTGGCCGAGCAGGCAGATCGGCAGCGCCCAGACCCAGGCGCCGCCGTCGATGCTCATGCCGACCTGGGCGACCGCGTAGAGGCCGACCACGGGGGAGACCACCGCGAAGCCCATCGCGATGTTGCCGAGGACGCCCAGGCTGCGGCGCAGCTCCTGCTGGTAGCCGAGGGCCGCCAGGCGCTCGCTGTCGTCGGGTGCGGCGGTGGGGGTGGCGGTGGGCTCGGCGGTGGGGGTGGCGGTCGGCGCGGGTGTGGTCGGGGGTGCGGTCGGGGGCGTCGGGTGTGCTGTCATGCGGTCCGCCTGAGGGTCGCGGGGAAAAACTAACTTAGTTAGTCCGGGACGGTAGACCACCGACCCCGGCCGGCGGAAGCCCCCGACACCGGGCTGTAACCTGACGGCGGCCGCACCGAGGACCGGGCGGCGACCAGGGCGGCAGGGCGCCGCGGCGACGATGGGGTGGGGCGTGGGACGACCGGGCAAGGCGCTGCTCAGCAGGGAGATCATCGCCCGGGCCGCGCTGCGGGTGGTCGACGAGCACGGGCCGGACGGCCTCACCATGCGGGCGCTGGCCGAGCGGCTCGGGGTCAAGGCCGCCTCGCTCTACAACCACGTGGCCGGCAAGGACGAACTGCTGGACGCGCTGGCCGAACTGGTCAACGCCGAGATCGACCACGCCCCGCTGCGGCCGGCCGGCACCGGCGCCGCCCCCGGCGGGGGGTCGGGGGCGCCTTCAGCCGCGGTCCCGGGCGCGTCCCCGGCCGGCGACTGGCGCACGGCGGTGGCGGAGTACGCCCGCGGCTACCGCCGGGTCTTCCTGCGCCACCCCAACACGATCGCGCTCTTCGCCCGCCGCCGGGTCGAGGCCGATCGCCAGCTCCTGGGCTACGACGCGCTGCTCGCCGCGCTGCGCCGGGCCGGGTTCCAGCCGGCGGACGCGGCCGAGGCCGCCGCCGCCCTCGACTACCTGGTGCTGGGCTCGGCCCTGGAGACCTTCACCGAGGGCTTCGCCCGCCCGGCCGAGGAGTACCGCCCGCGCTACCCCGACCTGGCCGAGGCGCTCTCGGCCTCGGCCGCCCGGGGTGGCGGCCCGGGCGGCCTGGACGATCGCGGGTTCGAACTGGCGCTCCGGCTGCTGCTGGGCGGCCTGTCACCGGGGCCGGCCGAGCCGCACCCTCCCGCGTAGCGGCGGGCCGCCCGCAGGCGGAGCCCTGGACGTTCTCGACGTACTGTCAGCCCCTCCTGACGCACTGTCAGTTCTCGCGCGGCGCCCGCCCGGCGCCCGGCGGACCGGCGAAGACCTGAGCGATCGGCAGCCAGGACCGCGCCACCGGGCCGGTCACCGTCAGTGCCAGGTCGTCCGGGTGCCGCCGCTGGGTGACCAGCAGGCAGAAGTCCAGTGCCGGCCCGCTGATCCGGTCGGCGGCCTCCTCGGGGCCCCAGGACCACGCCTCGCCCGCCGGTCCGGTCAGCTCGACCCGTACCGGCTCGGTCGGCACCGGCTGCCCGTGCGCCGCGAAGGCGAAGCCCATGGTGCGCACGCCCAGGTGCGCCACGTGCCGCAGCCGCGGGCCGGGCTCACGGGCGACGCCGAGCGCCTCGGCCACGTCCTCGCCGTGCGCCCAGGTCTCCATCAGCCGGGCGGTGGCCATCGAGGGGGCCTTCATCGGCGGCCCGAACCACGGCAGCCGGGTCTCCGGGGGCACCTCGGCCAGTGCCGCGAGCACCTCGGCCCGGCCTGCCTGCCACCGGTGCAGCAGCTCGGCCGGCGGCAGTGCCGCGCCCTGCGCCGCGCCGTGGTCCACGACGTCCTCGAACGCGACCTGCCCGGTGAGCAGTTCGGCCGCCGCCGGCTGGAACCCGGCCGGCTCGCGGACCGAGCGCAGGGTCCAGCTGTCCGTCCAGGCCAGGTGGGCGATCTGGTGCGCGATGGTCCACCCCGGGGCGGGCGTCGGGTCGGCCCAGCCCTCGGTGGTCAGCGGCTCGACCAGGGCGGCCAGTTCGTCGCCCTCCGCGCGCAGGTCCGCCAACAGTGCGGTGGTGTCGGTCATCGGGCCGGTCCTCCTCAGTTGACGCCGCGCTCGCGGCCGGCCCAGTACGGCTCGCGGAGCCGGAACTTCTGCAGCTTACCGGTGCTGGTGCGCGGCAGGCTGTCGCGGAACTCCACGCTGGTGGGCGCCTTGTAGCCGGCCGCCCGGGCCTTGCAGTGCGCGATCAGCTCGTCCTGGTCGGCATTCGCGCCGGGCTTGAGGACGACCAGGGCCTTGACCGTCTCGCCCCACTTCTCGTGCGGCACCCCGATCACCGCCGCCTCCGCGACCGCCGGGTGGTCGTAGAGCACGTCCTCCACCTCGATCGAGCTGACGTTCTCGCCGCCGGTGATGATCACGTCCTTCTTCCGGTCGGAGATGGTCAGGTAGCCGTCCCGCAGCGAGCCGCCGTCCCCGGTGTGGAACCAGCCGTCCTGGAGCGCGGCGGCCGTCTCGTCCGGGCGCTCCCAGTAGCTGTCGAGCACGGTGTTGGAGCGGACCAGCACCTCGCCCCGCTGGTCCACCTTCAGCTGGGTGCCGAGCGCCGGCGCACCGGCCCGCACCAGCTTCTCGGCCCGCTCGGCGGGCGGCAGGTCGTCCCACTCGGCGCGCGAGCGGTTCACCGTGACCACGGGGGAGGTCTCGGTGAGCCCGTAGATCTGCATGAACTCCCAGCCCAGCTCCCGTTCCACCCGCTGGATCACCGAGCTCGGCGGGGGCGCGCCGGCCACGATGATCCGCACCCGGTCCCGCCCGGGGACGGGCCCCGCCCAGTCGGCCGCCGCCTCCAGCACCGAGGCGACCACGGCGGGCGCCCCGCAGAGGAAGGTCACGCCGTGCCGCTCGACCCGGCGCAGGATCTCCGCTCCGTCCACCTTGCGCAGCACGATGTGCTGGGCGCCCAGTCCGGTCAGGCCGAAGGGCATCCCCCAGCCGTTCGCGTGGAACATGGGCAGACTGTGCAGGTACACATCGCGATCGCTCGCGCCGAAGTGCAGTGCCATCAGCGTGGCGTTCAGCCAGTTGTTCCGGTGGGTGAGCCGAACGCCCTTGGGGCGTGCGGTGGTTCCACTGGTGAAGTTGATCGTCGCGGTGTCGTTCTCGGCCACCGGGTACTCGGCGGGCTGGCGGTCGAAGTCGTACAGCTCGGCGTCGCTCGCCGCGCCCAGCACGTACCGGCGCGCGCACGTGACCTCGGCCAGCGCCTGGTCCAGCTCCGGGTCCACCAGCAGCAGGCTCGCGCCGCTCCGCTCGACGATGTAGGCGACCTCCTCGGCCTTGAGCCGGAAGTTCACCGGCACCAGCACCCGGCCGAAGCCGCTGACCCCGTAGAAGGAGGTGAGCAGCCGGGCCGAGTTCTGCGAGACGACCGCCACCCGCTCGCCGGGCCCGATGCCCAGCCGGTCCAGCCCCGCGGCCTGCGCCCGGGCCAGCTCCGCCACCCGGCGGTAGCTCAACTCACCCCAGGACTCAGCGGGTTGATCCGGCTCGTCGATGATCCCGATCCGGTCCCCGTAGACCGACTCGGCCCGGTGGAGGAAGTCCATGACGGACAGTGGAGTCTGCATGCCGCCACTCTGGCCCCACTGGTCGTCCGGCGCCAGACCCCGTCAGGCGCCGGACGCCGGACCCCGTCAGGCGCCGGACGCCGGACCCCCGGCCGCGCGGGCGCCTTGAGCGGCTGCCCGCGCGGCCGGGGCGCAGGTCAGGTCAGGCCGGGACGTAGTCGAAGCGCGGGGTCAGCGTGCCGAACATCGAGTCGGCCTTGAGGCCGTCGCCGAACCACTGCGCGGTGAGCGCGGCCGCCTCCGGGGTGACGTGGAAGGGCACCCGGTCGAGCATGAAGCCGGTCAGCGTGGGGCGGCCGTTGGCGAGCACCTCCGCGGGGGTGGTGTAGGCGATCAGCGTCTCGTCGCTGATCTTCTGGCCGTTGACGGTGATACCGGCGGAGTAGCCGGGCTGCGGCACGAGGCGGATCCAGGTGGGCTCCAGCTCGACGTGGGTGCCGGTGCTCGCCTGGTCGAGGGTCATGCCGCCGGGGTAGAAGATCCGACCCTGCGCGTCGATGTGGTCGCCGGCGGTCGAGCCGATCGGCATGTCGAAGCCCAGGCCGTCCGGGTCGATCACGAACGGCGCGATCGCGCCGAGCTTGACGCCGTTGGTGCTCAGCCAGGCCGCGGTCTCCGCGCTCACCCGGACGTGGGCGCTGCCCCAGGGGGAGATGTAGATCCCGGGCGCCCGGTGCTCGGCGGACGCCGCCGGGGCGGTGGCCGCCGAGGGCGCCGCGGCGCCGGCGGTGGCGGGGGCGGTGGACAGCGCGAGAGTGCCCGCGACGGCCAGCGCGGAAAGGGTACGGAACAGACGCATCGTCAAATCTCCCGGTTGCGGCAAAGCCTGGTACTTCGTTCGCGAAGTGAGGCAATCTATAGGGGAGGAAAGGGAGTTGAAGCCAGCGAATTGCGCCGTTCGGGGGAGGGGTGACACTCGATCGAGCGATGGGAATGCGTTGTCGGCCAAGGGTGATCCATTGCTGCCTACAGTAAGTGTTCGAACTTCCTGTTGAAGTACCGCTCCCGTGCTGCCGATTCGAACCGCTGCCCGTTCCCGCGCCCCTGGAGGCCCGCCGATGCCCCGTCCCCCCGCCCGCCGCCGGAGGCTCGCCTTCACCGCGGCCACGGCGCTGCTCACCACCGCCGCACTGGCCGGCCCCTACCTCGGCACCAGTCAGGCCGGCGGCCACTTCGACGCGCCCGGGGTGCTCGCCGACCCGCAGGCCAACTTCACCGACGTGTACGCCTTCACCAGCCCGGACAATCCGGAGCTGGCGACGATCATCGCCGATGTCCAGCCGATCCAGCTGCCCGGCAGCACGGCCGCGCCCGGCCTCAACTACCCCTTCGCCGGCGGCGGCGCGCGCTACGAGATCCACGTCGACGGCCGCGGTGACGGCGGCTCCGACCTGACCTACCGCTGGACCTTCCGCACCGAGGACCGGCGGCTGTTCGGCGCCGGCCCGATCGCGGCCGGCCCGGTCCGCTCGCTGACCGACCCCACGCTGCTCTACCGCCAGTACTACACACTGGAGCGGATCCGGTCCGGGCAGGCGCCCGAAACCCTGGTCAAGGACGCCCCGGTGGCCCCGACCCGGCAGAGCGCCGGCCTGATGCCCGACTACGGCGCACTGCGCGATCAGGCCACCACCCGGCTCCCCGGCGGCGGCCGCTCGATCGCCACCCAGAGCGCCGAGTCCTTCCAGGCCGACGCCCGGGTCTTCGGCTACTTCATCCTCGGCAGCGCCGGCCCCGTCCCCGGCTACCTGCCGGCCGCCAACCCGCTGGCGGCGGTCAACGTCAGCAGCCTGATCCTGCAGGTGCCCAAGCGCGAGCTGGCGCTCAACGGCGACCCGGCGCGCAACCCGGTGGTCGGTGTCTGGGCCACCATGTCGCGTCCGGGCGGCAACCTGGCCAAGGACCTGCGCGCCCAGGAGGCGGCCTACCGCCAGGTCGGCCGGCTGGGCAACCCGCACATCATGTTCGCCCTCTGGGGCACCTTCGGCGGTACCGCCACCCCCGGCGGCCCCGAGGACCGCTTCAACGGGCGTCCCGCCGACCAGGACAAGGACGACCAGGACTTCCTCGCCGCCACGCTGGACCCGGCCCCGCCGCACAAGATCGAGGCGGCCGGCCACTTCCCGGCCCCCGCCGCGCCGCGCACCGACATCCGGGCGCTCTTCCTCGGCGGCATCGGCAAGGCGAACGGCAGCAAGTTCGGCTTCGACCTCAACACCCAGGCGATGAACGCCGATGCCGACCCGAACAGGCTGGCCTGGGCGGACGAGCTGCGGCTCAACCTGACCACGCCGGTGAGCGCCGCACCCGACCGGCTCGGGGTGCTCGACGGCGACCTGCAGGGCTACCCGAACGGGCGGCGGCCCAACGACATGATCGACAACTCGCTGCTGCGGATGCTGGAGGGCGAGCCGGCCGGCCCCTCGGCCGCGGGGCTGCTGCCGGCACCGCTCTTCGACCTCCAGCCGAAGCCGGCGACCGACGCCTTCCCGTACCTCAACCTGCCGCACGCGCTGCCGTGACGGCCGCCGCCGAGCACCGCGCCGGGCCGGGGCAGGCGGAGCCGGGCGCGGTGGACGGCAGCGGGTCGCAGGCTCGATCGGCGTCCGGGACGGCGGGGTTGGCGGCCGGGGCGGCTGGGTCGGCCGGGACGGCGAGCGGGTCGGCGGCCGGTTCGAGCGCGCCGGTCCGCGCGGCTGCCCCGGCCGACCCGGCCGCCCCGGGCCGGTCCGGCCTGCGCTGGGCGGCCCGGGTCGCGGGCGCGGCGGTGCTGACCCTGGCGGCCGCGGGCGGGCTGCTGGCGCTGGGCCCGGCCGGTCCGTTCGCGCCGTTCGGCGCCGACCGGGCAGCCGCGCCGCTGCCCCCGCCGCCGGCCGCCGCCGATCCGCTGGCGGCGGCGCGGTCCGCTGTCCAGGGGAGCCCACAGGACTCGTACGTCTGGGTGCAGTTGGGGCAGGCCCAGCTCGACCGGGCACGGCTCACGCTGGACGCGGGCGCGCTCGCCGACGCCGAACGGGCCTTCCAGCGCTCGCTCGAACTCAAGCCCGAGCAGAACTACGGTGCCCTGGTCGGCCTCGGCATGCTCGCCAACGCACGGCACGACTTCGGCGCGGCGCGGCAGGCCGGGCAGCGGGCCACCGCGATGGCACCGGACCGCCCGAGCGGCTACCTGGTGCTGACCGACGCCGAGATCCAGCTCGGCGACTACCCCGCGGCCACCGCCGCCGCGCAGCGCCTGCTCGACCTGGCGCCCACCGTGCCGGGCTGGACCCGGGCGGCCTACGACCTGGAGACCCACGGGCGGGCCGAGGAGGCGGGGATCGCGCTGCGGCGGGCCCTGGACAGCGCCCAGACCCCGGGGGACAGCGCCTTCTGCGAGCACCGCCTGGGCGACCTCGCCTGGGACCACGGGCAGTTGGTGGAGGCCGCGGAGCACTACCGGCGCGCCCTGGCCGCCGCGCCCGATGACTACTACGCCCGGGCCGGCCAGGCCCGGGTGCTCGCCGCCACCGGGCAGCCGGCCCAGGCGCTGCGGGAGTACCAGGAGCTGGTGGCCCGGGTGCCGTTGCCGCAGTTCCTGCTGGAGTTCGCGGAGTTGCGGCTCGCCCAGGGGCAGCAGACCGAGGCCGCCGACCAGTTCGCCGTGCTCGCCGGTCAGGTCACGCTGCTGGAGTCGGCCGGTGGCGCGGTGGACCCGGCTCTGATGCTCTACCAGGCCGACCACGCGGACCCCGCCGTCGCGGTCCGCCTGCTGCGTGCGGAGTGGGAGCGGCGCAAGAGCGTGCTGGTGGCGGACGCCCTCGGCTGGGCGCTGCACCGGGCCGGCCAGGACGAGGAGGCGATCGCCCTGCTCGGGCAGGCGGCGGCCACCGACTGGCACAATCCACTCTTCGCCTATCACCGCGGCGCGGTCGAGGCCGCGCTGCGCCGGACCGACGCCGCCCGCGCGGACCTGCGCGAGGCGCTCGCGCTCAACCCCCGCTTCTCCCCGTACCAGGCACCGCTGGCCCAGCGGTTGCTGGCGGCGCTCGACTCCGGGGCCGCCACGGGGAACAGTTCGTCCTAGGACGGTCCAATGTCCTAGGACCATCGGACCCTCAGCTCCGGGGCCCGGGCCTGATCCGGGCCCCGGGTGCCCGGCGGGAGGGTTCACCCATGGACACCGCACGACGCACCCCCGCCTCCCGCTCCTCCGCCTCCCGCTCCTCCGCCTCCCGCTCCTCCGTCGCCGTGCTCACCGGCGCCTCCCGCGGCCTCGGGCTCGCACTCGCCCGCGCGCTGGCCGCCGAGGGCCGGCAGCTGGTGATCACCGCCCGCGACCCGGACGAACTGGCGTCGGCCGAGGACGAACTGAGCCGGCTGACCACCGTGGTCGCACTGGCCGGCTCGGTGGTGGACGACGACCACCGCGCCGAACTCGCGGCCGCCGCCTCCCGGTTGGGTGGTGCCTCGCTGCTGGTCAACAACGCCTCCACGCTCAACGGCTCGGCGGACGAGGACGCGGACCCACTGCCGTCGCTCGCCACCTATCCGCTGCCCGACCTGCTGGAGACCTTCGAGGTCAACGTCCTGGCCCCGATCGCCCTCACCCAACTGCTGCTGCCGCAACTGCGCCAGCACGAGGGGGCGGTGCTCAACATCAGCTCGGACGCGGCGGTCCAGGCCTACGCGGGCTGGGGCGGCTACGGCGCTGCCAAGGCCGCGCTGGACCACGTCTCCGCCGTCCTGGCCGCGGAGGAACCGGAGCTGCGGGTCTGGGCCGTCGACCCGGGCGACCTGCGGACCAGGCTGCACCAGCAGGCCTTCCCGGACGCCGACCTCTCCGGACTGCCGCTGCCCGCCACGGTGGTCCCGGCCTTCCGCGCGCTGTGGCGGACCCGCCCGGCCTCCGGCCGCTACCGCGCCGCCGCGCTGCTCGCCGACGCGGCACTCGGGAGCGGGGTCTGAGATGAGCTCGGACCTCCTCCCCGGCCGGCCCCTTCCCGGCCGACCCCTCCCCGACCTGGACGCCTCCGGCCCGGACTTCACCGTCCCACCCGAACTCTCCGCCCGCGCCCCGGCCGAGGCGCGCGGCCTGCGGCGCGACGGGGTGCGGCTGCTCGTCGGCCGGGGCGGTGGTGGTGGTGGCGGCGGTGGCGGCGGTGTACGCGGTGCGGGTGACCGGTCCGCCGCGCCGACCGTCTCGCACCACCGGTTCACCGAGCTGGCCCAGGTGCTGCGACCGGGCGACCTGCTGGTGGTCAACAACTCGGCCACCCTCCCCGCCGCGCTGCCCGCCCGCCTCCCGGGCGGGGCTCCGATCACCCTGCACATCTCCTCCGCCCACCCCGCCCCACCCACGCCCGCCGGTCGCACCGAGGTCCACGGCACCCACCTGGTCGAGCTGCGCCGCCCCGGCCGCGCCGACGAGGCCGCGAGCTACCTCGCGCCCGCCGACAACCCGGCCAGGCCCGGTCTGCGGCTGAGCCTGCCGGCCGGCGCCGGCGCCGTCCTGACGGCGGCGTACACCCCGCGCCTCTGGTACGCCCGCCTCACCCTGCCCGGTCCGCTGCCCGCCTACCTGGCCGCTCACGGCAAGGCGATCCGCTACGGCTACGTGGACCGGGACTGGCCGCTGAGCGCCTACCAGACGGTCTTCGCCGCCGAGCCGGGCAGCAGCGAGATGCCCAGCGCGGCACGCCCGTTCACCGCCGCCCTGGTCAGCTCCCTGGTCGCGCGCGGCATCCTGATCGCCCCGATCACCCTGCACACCGGCGTCGCCTCCCCGGAGGCCCACGAGGCCCCGTACCCCGAGCGGTTCCGGGTCCCCGAGGCCACCGCCGCCCTGGTCGCCCATGTCCGCGCCACCGGCGGCCGGGTCATCGCCGTTGGCACCACGGTCGTGCGGGCACTCGAATCCGCCACCGGCCCGGACGGCCGCACCCGCGCCGCGGACGGCTGGACCGACCTGGTCGTCACCCCCGCCCGCGGGGTCCGCGCCGTCGACGGACTGCTCACCGGCTGGCACGAACCACGCGCCTCGCACCTGCTGATGCTCGAAGCCGTCGCCGGCCGGCCGCTGCTCCACCTCTGCTACCGCGAGGCGCTGGCCGCCCGATACCTCTGGCACGAGTTCGGCGATGTCAACCTGCTCCTGCCGAATTGACGCACCCCGAAGGTGAGGAGCCCCCGAGCCCCGAGCCCCGAGCCGCCTGCGCCGGCCCCGCGCCTGCGCCGGCCCCGCGCCCGCGCCGGCCTCCACCGCGACAGGCGCTCAGTCCGCCAGCGCCTGGTAGGTCGAGGTCCAGAAGTCCTGGACCACCGGCGGCGCCTCCGCGGAGGTGAAGAGCCGCTGGGTGAGCAGCACGCCGATCACCCGGTCCGCCGGGTCCACGGCCCAGGAGGTACCGAAGCCACCGTTCCAGCCGAACTGACCGACCGGGTGGCCGAGTTCGGTGCGCCGGGTGGCCACCGAGACGCCGAAGCCCCAGCCCTGGGCGTCGAAGAAGCCGGGGCCGAGGCCGGAGGTCGCCTTCTGCTCGGGTGTCAGCTGATCGGTGGTCAGCAGCTCGACCGAGGCGCGGGAGAGGATCCGCTCGCCGTCGTACCGGCCGCCGTCCAGCAGCATCCGGCTGAAGGCGTGGAAGTCGTCCACCGTGGAGACCAGGCCCGCGCCGCCGGAGGCGAAGGCCGGGGGAGCGCTCCACCCGCCGCCCGCCGCCTCGTCCTGGACGGCCAGGGTGCCGGTGGCGGGGTCGCCGCGGTAGGCGGTGGCGAAGCGGTCGAGCCGGTCCGGGGTGACCGAGAACGCGGTGCTGGTCATGCCCAGGGGCGCGAACAGCCGCTCACGCAGGAACTCCTCGAACGGCCGGCCCACGGCCCGCGCGATCAGCACGCCGAGCACGTCGGAGCCGGTGTGGTAGGCCCAGCGCTCGCCCGGCTGGTACATCAGCGGCAGGGTGCCGAGCCGGCGCAGCCACTCGTCGGGCGCGGGCACCAGGGCGGGGCTCGGCAGCCCTTGGCCGAGTTCGAGGGCCGCCATCGCCCGCTGGATCGGGTAGCCGCCGGGCGGGCCGGCCACGATGCCCGTCCCCAGCCGGAAGGTGAGCAGGTCGCGCACGGTGATCGACCGGCGGGCCGGGACGGTGTCGTCCAGCGGCCCGTCCAGGTGCCGCAGCACCTGGCGGTCGGCCAGCTCGGGGAGCAGCTCGTCGACGGGGTCGTCCAGCCGGAGCCGGCACTCCTCCAGGAGGATCATGGCGGCGACCGCGGTGACCGGCTTGGTCATCGAGGCGACCCGGAACAGCGTGTCCCGGGTCACCGGTCCGCCGCCGACCGACCGGACGCCGAGCGCCTCGACGTGCACCTCGTCGCCCCGCGCCACCAGGGCGACCAGCCCGGGCACGCCGCCCTGCTCGACGTGGCCGGTCAGCGTGGTGCGCAGGCGCTCCAGGCGGCTCTTGACGAAGCCCCTGCTGTGGCCGGTGGGGATCATGTCGTCCTCTCCATAATCTTGGTGACGGATCATCAGAAAGCGTCAGTCGATCCTCGCAGTCCGGCCCGGCAATCACGGGCAAGCTCACCGGCCCGCGCTGCCGGGGGCGCGGCCCCCGCACCGGAGCGCCGCCGTCCGGGGCGCGGGCGCCGCCGACCGGCGCGAACGGCTAGCCTGGGCGGACAATGAACCGTTTCACCACATCATGGGGCGACCTCCAACTCACCCGCTTCCCCGAGGATCCGCGCGAGCAGCTGCGCGCCTGGGATGCCGCCGACGAGTACCTGCTGCGCCACCTGCACGGCGATCCGGACCTGCCGGCCGCACCAGCGGCGGCCGGGACCGCCGGGACCGCCGGCACTGCCGGCACTGCCGGGGCGGCCGAACCCGCCGAGGCCGCCGACGCGCCCGCCCCGCCCCGCGCCGCGGTGGAGCTGCGCGGCACCGTCGTCGTCCTCGGCGACCGCTGGGGCGCCCTGACCACGGCCCTGGCCACGGCGCTCGCCGCCGCGAGCCCCGCGTCGGCGAGCCCCGCGGCCACCCTGGTCCAGCTCGGCGACTCCTACCTCGCCCGGGAGGCCACCCGCGCCAACCTCGTCCGCAACGGGCTGGACCCCGAGGCGGTCCAGCTGCTGGCCGGCACCGACACCCCGCCCGAGCGGATCGACGTCCTGCTCATCCGGGTGCCCAAGAGCCTGGCCCTCCTGGAGGACCAGCTGCACCGCCTCGCCCCCGCGCTGCACCCGGGCACGGTGGTGATCGGCACCGGCATGGTCACCGAGATCCACACCTCCACCCTCCAGCTCTTCGAGCGGCTCGTCGGCCCGACCCGCACCTCGCTCGCCGTGCGCAAGGCCCGGCTGATCCTCAGCACCCCCGCCCCGGCGCCCGCCCGCACCGCCGCGAGCCCCTGGCCGCTGCGCTACGCGCTGCCCGACGGCATCGGCGCGGTCTCCGGACGGACGGTGGTCAACCACGCCGGCATCTTCTGCGCCGACCGCCTGGACATCGGGACCCGGTTCCTCCTGGAGCACCTGCCGGCCCGTCAGGGCCGCGAGCAGGTGGTCGACCTCGGCTGCGGCAACGGCGTGGTCGGCACGGCGGCCGCGCTGGCCAATCCGGCGGCCGAAGTCACCTTCATCGACGAGTCCTTCGCGGCCGTCGCCTCCGCCGAGGCCACCTTCCGGACCAACACCCCGCCGGGCGCGGTCGCCCACTTCCAGGCCGGTGACGGGCTGGCCGACGTCCCCACGGGCTCGGTCGACCTGGTCCTCACCAACCCGCCCTTCCACACCCACCAGGCGACCACCGACGCCACCGCCTCGCGGATGTTCGCCGACGCCCGCCGCGCCCTGCGCCAGGGCGGCGAGCTCTGGGTGGTCGGCAACCGGCACCTGGCCTACCACGTCCGACTCCGCCGACTCTTCGGCAACTGCCGGACCGTGGCCGGGAATCCGAAGTTCGTGGTGCTGCGGGCGGTGAAGCGGTAGCGCGCCACCGAGCCGCGGAGATGGCGGTGCCACCGGGCCCGGCCCCGAACGCCCCGGTCGGCACCGCGCGCAGCCCGCTCTTCGGCTGAGCGCTCCCTGAGCGCCACTGAGCGCCACTGAGTACTGCTGCGCACCGCTGCGCGCCACCGAAAGCAACTGATCGCCCCTGCGCGCCCCTGAACCCGTCCCCGGCGCGGACCGGCCCCCTGGCGACACGCCCGTCCGCGAGGCCTCCTAATATCGTTCCGCACTCTTCGACGGACGCTGATGCCCGCCTGGTCGTGTGCCCGCCGTCCAACGCCCGACACGACACAGCGACTCCACCGCACGCCGATGGAGTCGTGCACCCAGGAGGAACGTTCATGCACGCCCGGAGGATCGGCGCGGCCGCCGCGACAGCGGTGGCGCTTCTGGCTGCCCGCGACCTCATCCAGAAGAGGCACGCACTGCTCCGCAACTTCCCGGTGGTCGGGCACGCCCGGTACCTGTTGGAGACGATCGGGCCGGAGCTGCGGCAGTACATCGTGACCTCCAACGAGGAGGAGCGCCCGTTCAGTCGTGACCAGCGCAGCTGGATCTACGCGTCGGCGAAGGAGGAGAACAACTACTTCGCCTTCGGAACCGACGTCGACGTCGAGCACGTGCAGGGGCACGCCTACCTGAAGCAGCGCACGTTCGCCGGCGCGCTGCCCGACCTGCACGACCCGCAGGCCCCGTTGCCCTCGGCCAAGGTGCTGGGCGGCCCGCGCGGGCGCGCCAAGGCGTTCCGACCGGCGAGCGTGGTGAACATCTCCGCGATGAGCTTCGGATCGCTCTCCGGCGCGGCCATCACGGCGCTCAACAAGGGGGCGGCGCAGGCGGGCACGATGCACAACACGGGCGAGGGCGGTCTCTCGCCGTACCACCGCAACGGCGGTGACCTCATCCTGCAGATCGGCACGGCGTACTTCGGCTGCCGCAACGAGGACGGCAGCTTCAACCTCGACAAGCTCAAGGACGCGGTCGCCGGCGCCCCGGTCAAGGCGATAGAGATCAAGCTCTCCCAGGGCGCCAAGCCGGGGCTGGGCGGGATGCTGCCGGGCGCGAAGGTGACCCCGGAGATCGCCGCGATCCGCGGCATCCCGGCCGGCAAGGACTGTGCCTCCCCCTCGCGGCACACCGCGTTCAGCGACGTCGACTCGATGCTCGACTTCGTCGAGCTGCTCGCCACCGAGACCGGCCTGCCGGTCGGGATCAAGAGCGCGGTGGGCGAGCTGGGCTTCTGGCAGGAGCTGGCCACGCAGATGGCGCGCGGCGACCGCGGTGTCGACTTCGTGACCATCGACGGCGGCGAAGGCGGCACCGGGGCAGCGCCGCTGATCTTCACCGACTCGGTGTCGCTGCCGTTCCGCATGGGCTTCTCCCGGGTCTACGGCACCTTCGCCGAGCTGGGACTGACCGACGACCTGACCTTCATCGGCTCCGGCAAGCTCGGCCTGCCCGAGAACGCGGCGGTCGCTTTCGCGCTGGGCGCCGACATGATCAACGTGGCCCGCGAGGCGATGCTGTCCATCGGCTGCATCCAGTCGCAGAAGTGCCACACCGACAAGTGCCCCACCGGCGTCGCCACCCAGAACCCGTGGCTGGCCCGCGGCATCGACCCGACCTCGAAGGCCACCCGGGCCGCCGTCTACCTGCGCGCCCTGCGCAGGGAACTGATCAAGGTCTCGGGGGCCCTCGGCGTCGCCCACCCGGCACTCATCACGGCCGACGACATCGAGATCATGAACGGCGACTACGAGGCCCGCACCCTGGCCGGCGTCTACGGCTACAAGGACGGCTGGGGCGAGCTCGGCCCGCACCTCGCCGACGAGATCCCGGCACTCCTCGCCACCAAGCCGGCCGCCGGCCAGTAGCCGGCCGTCCCCACCGGCCAGTGGCCGGCCAGTGGCAGGCCGTCCGACACGCCGACAGCTACCTTCTCGGCCCTGCGGCGGCGTACAGCACGGTGCCGGTCGCCAGCAGGGCCGACGCGGTCACGGTGGCCGCCGCCGTGCCCGGGGGAAAGATCATCCAGCAGGCCACCTCTCCCGCGATGCCGCCCGGCGGCTGGACGACGACGGTGAACGCGAGCCAGCCGGTCGGCAGGGTCCAGGCGAACGGCGCCCCGCACAGCACCGCCCCGAGCGCGGCCAGGCCGACCAGCCCCGCGCTGTCCCGCACGACGAGCGCGGCCGGGGCGAGCTCGGGCCCGGCCGCCTGGACCGCGAGCAGCGCCGCCCCGGCGACCGCGCCGATCAGCAGCACGTGCGCCGCCCGCCGGGGCAGCCACCGGATCGCGGCCGTACTCTCCAGCGCGGCATCCTGCCCGCCGAGCCCGACGGAGGCGACCGCCACGTTCGTGGCGAGAACCAGGAGCGCGATCGTCAGGTCCGCCGGGCCCTTGCCGCTGCCCTGGGCGAGGGCCCACACCGCCAGCGCGACGAGCGTGACCGCGGCGCCCGAGGTGGGCAGTTGCCGCGAACGCGCGTACAGCATCAGCCATCTCATGAGGATGCCTCCCCGGTCAGCGCCGCGAGCTCGTTCTCGCAGGAGAGCGCGGCGGCATGCGTCCGGGCGATCCGCGAGCGCTGTTCGGCCGGCGGCAGGGCCGTCAGCTTCTCCCAGGCGGTTTCGGCGTTCGCCCAGGTGCGCTGCGAGTACACGTCGGTCTCCGGCTTCTGCAGCGGTTCGAGCTGGTGATCGCCGAGGGCCCAACTCGCGGCGATGCTCTGCGCGGGGACGTCGACCAGCCCCCCGCCCTCCCACAAGGTGCGCGGTTCGCAGTTCGGCGCCAGGCCCTGGGCGACCAGCAGGCGGGTCAGATCCGCCCCCGTCGCACGGGTGATCAGCGGGTCGTCGAAGTCGATCAGCACCACGCCGGCGGAGAGTTGGCGTTCGTCGGCGATCGTGCGCAGCGCGGTCTCCTCGCGCACCGAGGTCGGCGCCTGGTCGCCCAGGGCGTCGTGCAGCAGGCGCAGCGCCTCCTTGCCGCGCGGCGCGAGCTCGGGCAGGCGGGAGCGGTGCACCTGCGTCACGCACACGGGTCCGTCGCAGACCAGGGCGGCCGCGGCCTTGTCGACGACGTAGCTGTCGCGCGCGGCGGCCGGGAGGATCAGCAGCGCCAGGGTCGCGCCGGCCAGGACGGGGACCACCGCGAGCAGCCGGGCCCGGCGGGTCGCGGCCGACAGCAGCGCGAAGCCGGTGGCGAGCAGGCCCAGCAGCCAGAGCGTCTGGCCGAGGTCCACGGCACCGGACAGGGTCAGCAGCAGCTCCCGCGGCATTTCGGTCACGGGGGACAGCAGGGCGAGCCGGTTCGGCGCGAAGCCCGACGGCAGCGCGCTCTCCGTGGTCTGCCGGAGCAGGACGGTCATCATCAGGAAGACCACCACCAGGAGCGGCGGGGTGAGCACGGAGGGCAGGGCCCGGGCGACGCCCATGCCGAACACGGCCCCCGCGACCAGGGCCAGTGCCGCCACCAGCGAGATCGGCAGCCAGCCGAGGGGCAGGTAGGTGGCGCTACCGAGCGCCACCTGGACCGCGCCCCACAGGACGAGCAGGCCGAAGGCCGCCGCCAGCGAGATCGCCGTCGCGCCGGCCGGCAGCGCCGCCCGGCGCCAGGCCGGTCGCGGCGTGCTGGTCAGCAGTTCGGTCATCCGCGAGCGGGAGTCGCGCAGCCCGTGCAGGGCCCCGAGGCCCACCGCGAGCGGCCACCCGTAGGCCAGCACGCACCGGGTGGTCAGCGCCATCGACGTCCACTGGGCCGTCCATGCCGTGGTGCCGTACCACCACAGTCCGTGGACCAGGTAGAGGAACGCCAGGCTGCCTCCCAGGATCACGAGGCCGACCCACGGGGCGGCGGAGCGCTTCAGCTCGATCCTCAGCACCCGCCCGTTCACCAGGCACCGCCCTGCGACTCGGAGGTGCGGAGCAGCGCCGAGTAGCCGCGCTCCAGGGGGCTGTCGCCCGGGTACTCGGAGCCGCCCGCCGCGGCCAGGACCTCCGGGGTGCCCTGGAAGACGAGGCGGCCGTCGGCGAAGAGCACCACATCGGAGCAGGCGGCCGCGACATCCTCGACCAGGTGGGTGGAGACCACCACGCAGGCGTCGCGGCCCAGTTCCTGCAGCAGCTCGCGGAAGCGCAGCCGCTGCGCCGGGTCCAGGCCGGCGGTCGGCTCGTCCAGCAGCAGCAGGGTGGGGTCGTTGACGATGGCCTGGGCGATGCCGGCACGGCGCACCATGCCGCCGGACAGGGTCTTCATCCGGTGGTCGGCGCGGTCGGCCAGGCCCACCCGTTCCACGGCGCGTTGGACGGCCGCGGGGATCTCCGCCTTCGGGACCTCCTTCAGCCAGGCCATGTACTCGACGAACTCGCGCACCGTGAAGCGCTTGTAGTAGCCGAACTCCTGCGGCAGGTAGCCGATCCGGCGGCGCAGCGCCCGCAGGTCGCCCAGCCCGCTCATGGCGGTGCCGCACAGTCGCAGCTCTCCCTCGGCGGGGCGCAGCACGGTGGCCAGGGCCCGGATCAGGGTGGTCTTTCCCGCCCCGTTGGGCCCCAACAGGCCGTGGGCGCCGGTGCCGAGCGAGAGGTCGAGCCCGTCGACGGCCATCTTCCTGCGTCCGGCCCGTACTTTCAGGCCGGTGGCCTGGATCTCCCAGGCGTAGGTCTTCGGCGCGGTGTCGGCCACGCTCGTCGCGGAGGTCATGCGGTGGTCCCTCTCTAGGGTCAACGATGGTTTCACAGGCTTGAGTACGCGCGTCTGCGAGCGATCACGGCGCCGATGCCGAGCACCAGGAGCGCTCCCCACACGGGCAGTTGGTCCGGCCGCAGGAGGACGGGGACGCGGCCGGCGTCCCACGCGGGTGCCGCGAGGACGACGCCCCACGCGACCACCAGCCCGGCGGCGGCACGGGTCACGCCGACGAAGCTGCCCAGCGCCAGGGCGGTGGCGGTGAAGGCCAGCGAGGGCAGCAGCCACTGCGCGACCGTCATGGCCCCGGTCAGCCAGCCCTGCACCAGGAGCACGGGAAGGACCACGGCGAGCACCGAGGTGGTGCGTCGCAGAAGCAGGGGCAGCCCGGCCCGGGCGGTCGAGGCCGTCAGTTCGTGCGCCGGGTCCAGGCCGCGCGACCACGATGCGGCGACAGCGCAGAGCGGCAGCACCGGCGCGATCAGCAACTCGGGTGAGGCGGCGCCGAAGGCCGTGGACCCGACCGCGTCCAGCAGCAGCGCCACCGCCACGACCGCGACGATCATGGCCAGCCACGGGGCCATGACCGGTGTCACCCAGGCCGACACCCACCGCGGCCGGTAGCGCCGCGAGGGCATAGGGACGGCCGCGTCCAACCGCGGTTCCAGACTCGCCCGGACGGTGTCGACGAGCGCGGCGACGCCGGGCGCCCCGGTGGCCACGGAGGCCGCCAGCCGGCCGCGGCACGGCGCGCACGCCTCCAGATGGGCCTCCAGCGCCCACAGCGTGTCCGCGGCGATCTCCGTGTCACCCCGTGCGTACGCGTCGATCAACCGCGTCGACGCGTGTGATTCGTGTGACGCCTGTTCCGCGCTCATGCCAGCGCCTCCCGCATCGCGATCCGGGCCCGGCGGGCGCGGGTCTTGACCGTGCCTTCGGGCAGTCTGAGCAGGACGGCGGTCTCCCGGACGGAGAGGCCGTCCAGCACCATGGCCTGCAGCACCTGGCGGAGTTCCGGGGCCAGTTGCCGCAGGGCGTCACCGACATCGCCGCCGACGGTGCCGGCGAGCGCCTCGTCCTCCGCCGCGGGCACCACCGCCCGCTCGGCGGCGGCGACCGGCGGCTCGGCGTGGTGGGCCCGGCGCCGGAACGCGTCGACGAGGCGGCGCGCCGCGATCGTCCACAGCCATCCGACGGCCGACCCGCCGACCGCGCTCCCGGCGAACGCGCCCGCCGCGCGCCACACCGCCAGATAGGTCTCCTGCATGACCTCGGCGACGATCTGCTCGTCCGCGCAGCGGCGGCGCAACCGCACCGCCAACCACGGCGACGTACGCCGGTACAACTCGTCGAACGCCCCTCGGTCACCCTTGGCCACCAGCCGGAGGAGGCGTTCCTCGTCCAGCTCGTCCGGTGCTCTCCTGCGTGATCTCACACCAGCCAGACGGCTGCCGCGGCGCGCAGGTTCTGCGCCTGCCGTGACCTGCGTCACAGTGCCGGCCGCGGACGCGCTCGGCGACACCAAGCCGGTCACCTGGTTCCCCGCCGTCCTGATCGAGTGGGACAGCCCGATCGAGAGCCGGTTCGCCCCGATCGCCGCCGAGACGCCCAGCCCCCCACCGCGACCCCGGTGGCGCCGGCTCAGATGACCAGGACCCGGCGCCCTCGCGTGTGGCCGGCCTGGCTGTCGATGTGCGCCGCCGCGGCCTCGGCCAGCGTGTACGACTTCTCGACCGGGATCCGGAGCTTTCCCCGGGAGATGAGGTCGACGGCCTCGGCGAGCGCTTCCGGTACGCTCCCGGCCACGCCGGAGAATCGGACACCGAGGGCCGGCGCACCGAGGTCGGCGATGGAGACCACCTTCCGCGGATCCCCGGTCAGTTCGACGAGCTCGCGGATCACGCCCGAGCCGGCCAGGTCCAGAGCCGCGTCGACCCGGCCGAGCCGCCGCACTCGCTCGACCCAGCCCTCGCCGTACGTCGTGGCGAGGGCGCCCAGGCCGCGCAGATAGCCCTGGTTCGCGGCCCCGGCTGTGCCGATCACCGTGATGCCGCGGTCGCGGGCGATCTGCAGCACCGCCGATCCGACTCCCCCGGACGCTCCGCTGACCAGCAGCGTCTGCCCGGACCGCACGCCGACCTCGCGGATGACGCGCAGCGCGGTCTCCACCACGGAGGGGTACCCGGCCGCCTCTTCGAACGTCAGCCCCTCGGGTATGCGGGCCCAGGCCGACAGCACGGCGGACTCGGCGTAGGTGTTCGAGCCTTCGCCGAACACCTGGTCGCCGACCTCGACCCCCTCGACACCCTCGCCGACCTCGTCCACCACCCCGGAGGCGTCCAGCCCGACTCCGGAGGGCAACTGGATCGGATGCGCCCCCAGGATCTGGCCTTCGCGGATCCTCCAGTCGACGGGATTCACGCCCACCGCCCGCACGGCGATGCGTACCTGACCGGGGCCCGCGTGGGGCTCCTCGGCGTCCACGAGTCGCAGCACGTCCGGACCGCCGAACTCGGCGAAGCTCACTTTCTTCATGCGGCGACGGTAACACTAACGGTTAGGGTTTGAAACCCGTTCTGTTTTTGCATCTGGTAGCGTGTGGCCATGACCGTGCCGTCCGGACGCCGCGAGCGCAAGAAGGCCGCGACCCGCCAGAAGATCGCCGACACCGCCCTGCGGCTCTTCCTGGAACGCGGCTTCGACCCCGTGGGCATCCGTGACGTGGCCGCCGAGGCCGACGTGGCCGTCACCACGGTCTTCTCCCACTTCGCCTCGAAAGAGGCCCTGGTGTTCGAGCAGGACGAAGACTTCGAGCTGCGCCTCACGCGGGCGGTCACCGGCCGGGCGTCGCACGAGCCGCTCATCCCCGCGCTGCGCCGCGAGGTCCAGGCCCTGGTGCGACACTGCGCGGCGGACGGCGCCACCCCGATCCGGCGCATGATCGAGGCATCACCCGCCCTGCGGGAGTACGAGGAGTCGATGAGGCTGCGCCATGCGGAGGCGCTCGCAACGGCCATCGCCGCCGATCCCGCCCTGTCACAGACCGCCACGGCCTGCCGGACCATCGCCAGGTTCGTCATCGACGCCTATTCACTGGCCCGCGAGGCGGCCGATCCGCAGACCGCGCTCGACGAGATCTTCCGGATGATCGAGGCGGCATGGGCCGTCACCCGCCCCTGCGGAAACCCCGCCGGCGCGGCCGGACCGTAGCCGGCGGCCTGGTCCCCGCCGGCAGGCTCTTCGGCGGCAGTGCTCGGTCTCAGCTGTGACTGAGCGCTTCAGTTGGCGAGTTGAGCGTTTGCCGGGCAAGGTATCGCCGGAGTTGAGCCCGTGAGTCTTGAGCCGAGCCACGATAGTTGGAACCTGGCCACGCATGTTGGAACCGGAGGGCTCACGACGGCCCCGGCGGGCTTGGGTGTCGGTGGTGTCGGGTTGGATGAGCAGGTGACTGTCTATGACGTAGCCCGCCAGCTCCCCAGCATCGCCGACCTGCGGGACAAGTGCCGTTCGCTGGCGATGCTCGATGCGATCTTGAGCCCGGATTGGGAGGGCCGGTACTACTCCTTCAACGCCGGTTGGGCCGACGGTGAGGAGATGGCGTCGATGCGTAACGGGTCGGGAGACGAGTACTCGATCGTGTTCTCGGCGGCCGGGGCCTATGTGCGGGGCTTCGATCACGAATCGCCGATGAGCCCCTTCGGCAACGATGGCGAGGCCTGGCCGGGAGTGATCGACGAGGTCCCCGAGCTCTTCAGGCCCTTCGTCGAGGAGCCGGCGTTCACCGACGAGGACGACGTGCCGGTCGTGACGGCCTGCTTGTGGCGGGGGCCGACGGACGAGCGGTGGCATCACGGGACGATCGACTTCCCCGAGGGTGCTGTCGATCCTGACGGGGCGACGAGCCTGTTCGGCCTCCTGGTCGACCGTTCTCCGGAAGCGTTCCAGCGTTTCGCCGAGGACTACTACGAGGTCTCCATCGACCTGAGGGCGGTGAGTCAGGTGCATGCCTTGCGGCCGCTGAGCCAGGAACTCGTATCGCTGCTGAACCCTGAGGTCAGCTTGGCGGACCTGGCCCAGGACATCTCCGAGATCGGCTATCCGCAGCTGGACCAAGGGTCGGCCTGAACGCTGTCGATCTTTCGGATGA
Organism: Kitasatospora sp. NBC_01287; assembly: GCF_026340565.1. NCBI lineage: Bacteria > Bacillati > Actinomycetota > Actinomycetes > Kitasatosporales > Streptomycetaceae > Kitasatospora > Kitasatospora sp. NBC_01287. Next base: position 1,626,392 of record NZ_JAPEPB010000001.1, on the reverse strand, counting down.
GATGCTCGGCATGCTGGAGCAGGAGTCCGCGTAGTGCCGTGAAGTGATGGATCCGGCCTGGACGGGCGAGTTTGGCCCAGGTGCTGCTGCGCTGGTCGAGCCACCTTCGCCGCGAGCCCGGGATGTTCGGAACTGGTTCCAACATGAATGGCAATCCACCGCAGGTTACAAGAAGCGCGACCAGATGGTTCCAACAAGCGTGTCCCGCAGGGTCAGAACTGCCAGGTCAGCACACCATCCTGCTGGTTCCAACTATCGTGTCTCGGCTCAAGTCTGGCGCTCGGGAAGGTAGGCGATCGTTCACTCTTCCGGCCTCGGTGCGCCGCGCGCGGGTCAGCGGGCGCATTCCGTCACCAGTTCCAGGATCTGCCAGCCGGTCGACGCGAGAGCGCTCGAGGCAGGGCTGCACAACTGCACTACCGCCGCTTGCCGGGCCGAGCGGTACGTGCTCGCCTTGGCTGCTGTCACCGGCCGGCCTGCCGCCGACTGGATCTGTTCTCTGGCCACCCGCCAAACCGACGGGCACAACTGGCAGCTCCTGGAGTGCTACGCCGCCGCGTCGAGCAGGTGCTGAGCCATGAGATCATCCCCGGTTTGGAGGGTGAAGCTCACCCTGGAGCTGCGCGCCCGCCGGCGACACGCCCTGGTGGCCCCAGGTCCGGTGGGCTCGGGCACACGATAGCGGCCGGTTGCGGGATGTGCCGGTGCCCGTCTCCCGTTCGGCAGCATGCGGTCGGAGACCAGCGCTCCGCAAAAGTGTGCACGTGTCGTTGGGCGAGGCCGGGGATGTCAGAGCAGGTGCACGTGCTGCAGGCTCGTGCGCAGGTCGGCGGTGTCGTCGTCGAGGACGTGCCCGTGTTCCAGGCTCTTGAGGACGACCCGGTCTCTGGGCACGCGGTCCACATGAAAGGTCGACCACAGGCGGCAAGCGGGGCAGTCCCGGCCGATCAGGAACGGGCGTAGCAAGTGGAGTTCGTGTTCGCTGTCGCGCAGGTAGAGGCTGCCGCTCTCTAGGTCGTTGCGAGCAACTGTCATAGTGCTGATCGGAACGACGGGGTGGTCTCCGGTCATCTCGCGGTATTCGACCTTGGCGGTGCGAGTGAGGGTGTTCCAGCGCACGGCTGTGAGGTGGATGAGCGGCCAGTCGGCGAGGAACCGGGCGGATTGGAGCAGGTGGGTCAGGTCGGCCAGGGCTTCGGTGATGGCGCGGGGCAGGTCGACCGCGTCGATGCGACGCTGGTGGGCCTGGTCGTTGCGACGATCGTTCAGACGCTTGCGGGCGTCGGCTGTGCCGTGGTCGGCCAGCAGGGTGCGGACCTTGAGGAGGGGATGCTCGGACGGGAGCTGCTTCAGTTTCCGGCTGGTCGCGACTTCCTGAAGAACCGAGGCCCAGTCGCCGAGGCCCGGGCCACTTCGTCCGCTGGCGAGCTTGTCCTTGATGTCGGCCGCCGCTCCCAGCTCGATCCCGGCGGTTCGGGCGAGCGCGAGAGCGAGTTGCGCCACGTAGCACAGCAACACCTCGGCGGTGTCCAGAATGGTGGCGTAGGTGGCCTGGCTGGGTCCGGCGCTAATGTCGGCTTCGGTCTCGCGCCAGCGAGAGGCGACGGGGTAGGGGAACCGGGTGCGGACCGTGTGCCCGAGGTCATCGAGGAGGGCAGCGGCTTCGACGCGCAGGCGCAGGGTCTGCCCCGATCGGATGATGTTGTCGCGGGCTGCGGCAGGGGTCCTCTCCAAAAATACCGAGGCCAAGAGGGTTTCGGCTTCCGCCTGCCAGACGCGCAGGCGGTCTCGGGCCGCGGTCACGTCGTCGAGGGCCTTGGTAAGAGCGTCGTCTGGTTGCGGGATGGTGAGGGCGCGAAGCTTGCTGCCAGTCAGACGGAATCCCGACCACATGGTCAAGGAGCGGGCCGCTGGTGTGCGCAGGAACATAACCGCGAATGCCAGCAGCTTCGGGTCCAGTCCCTCGCGTGGGCGCAGCGGGAGAACCATGTGAGTGGCAGCGGCTGGCAGGTCCTGGGCGGTGACTTCCGCCAGGATCAGGCCGCCGGGGTCGCTGGGCTGGCCCACCGCCCGGACAACCAGGTCCCCTGGAGCCAGCAGATGGGTGTCGGGGACGCGGCCCCAGGCGGTGTCCTCCGAGGCGGGGGCGGTCTCGCCGTCCCGAGTGATGTCCCGCCCGCCCAGCAGCCGAACGGCGCCCAGATCCTCGGCGGCGCAAATCCAACCCACGTCGGTCGCGAGATTCACTGCGGGCAGTTGCTGGTACAGGTCGCCCAGGGGGGTGACGCTGCCGTAGGCGGCGAGGGCGGCGCGCAGTTCGGCGATCTTCGGATCGTGAACCTCAAACGCCAGCGAGGCGGACGGGTCGGGCCGGTCGCGGAGCACGTAGCCGTGGCGGGTACGGCCGCCGCCTCGACCCAGGAGGCTCTGGTAGTCCTTCTCAACCGCGTCCTGGGCATCACGCCCTGAGAAGCGGAACAGCTTCAGCGGGGGTTGGTGGGCGCCGCGGGGACGCAGCAGCACCGCCGAGATGACCAGGCTGTTGTTCATGCCGGTGACCGAGCCCTGGCCATACAGGAGCACGAGAATGTCCCAGCGCTCGGCAAGCGCGGTACGCAGATCTACGGCCCAGAGGGCTTCCGAATCGAACACCTCTGCGGGGAGGACCACCCCCAACAGGCTGTCGGGGCCGGCGGGCTGGAGGCCCCGCAGAACCGGCTCGAAGGCGAAGCGCGGCGGCTGCATCCGCTTGCTGGTTCGCGGTAAGCGCTCCCACGAGGGCAGCAACAGAACGGGGCCCTGGCTGAGCAGTTCCGCCGCCCGGGCTGAGAACCGCTCGCCCTTCGGCTCGTGATGGGTCGCCCACTGCTCAGGCGCGCGAAGGAAGCGATCCCCGTTCTCCGCTTCGTCCGCCAACACCGAAGGCGCGCTCCCAGCCAGGTTCGCGAACGACCATGCCAAGAGGTTCTGCAGCAACGGGCTGAGTTGACCGCTGATGTGGTCTGCTGCTTCATGCGACAACGTGATGGCCCGTCCCCCAGTGATGTCTCCTGATCCAGGAAGCCTACGGGAACTCAGGGTTGCCGCGTGTGCGCTGCAGTCGAGAGCGTTGCTGGGAAGTCCGTTACCCTCACCGATCGGCCATGGGACAGATGATCTTCGGTTCGGCAAAGGCGGGGTTGGTGACGACGTTGAACGGAGCAGTGGCCAGGGGACCGGCTCAGCCGTCGCTGCCGTCGAGCCGGACGCACCGTAGAGTCTGAGCACTCGTGCCAGTGCAGGTGTCACGGGTTGAGGGAGGGAGAGGTGGCATGGGCGTGCAGGTCAAGGCAGAAGAGGCCGCTGACGTGCTGGTCCGCGACAGCCGGGATGCCTGTGTCCGACTGCTTGCGCTGCGCCGCGGCGAGCGGTGGGTGCTCAACAGGTGCTGGGCGCTCGTTGGGGCTGAGCCGCCGGGTTGGGGCGAGAGCATGTGGATGTATGAGCACTACGCCTTCGTTGCTGCCCGTACGGCTGCGTCCGACCTCGCCTTGATGTTCTCCGTAGACGCCTGCCCGAGCGTGGTGGTCGGGCCGCTGACGTTCTGGACACCAGGCGCGCACCCAACTGCCATCGCGGAGCGGCGGCCAGGGTACTCGCGCCTTGATCGGCTGCAGCTGCCGTTCCCCGTCGCCGAGTACACGGTCTCGGCGGCCGATCCGGAGAACCGTCAGCTCCCGCCTGCGCACCTCCCGTCCGGGATGCTCGTGGGTGAAGGTGAGACCCCGTCGTTCCCCGACATTGCCTGGGCCTGCCGGGCGTTCTTCGACGGCGACTTCTCCCTGACCGGGAACCGTGACGCGATGGCTGACCTGGCCGTGGTCCGCGTCGCCGAGCAGGGCGCTCAGCTCGGAGGCGTGCACATCACCGCGACTGAGCTCAAGGTCGCTGTTGAGGGCGACGACGTGCACGGCACTGACCTGGAGCTCTACGGGGTCGAGCAGCGGCGGGTCGAACGACTCGACGGCCCGAGCGTCGTCGTGATCCCGCTGCCCTCCGGGCTTCCCTCCCACGCGTGGCTCTGGTTGAAGAGGGGCACAGTCTGGCTGGACTACCGCTCGCTCGACCCAACCTCCGCTTGGACCGGTGGGCTGCAGGGGGCCGGCGTGGAAATCGACAGACCGGTTGACCCCGTGGCCACGGTGGAGGCCCTTATCGCATCCGGGGAAGGGCCTCAGCTGGAGTTCAAGGAGATGCTCCCCACCAAGGAGAACCGTCGCACCCTCAAGACCGTTGCCGCCTTCGCCAATGGCGACGGCGGCGCGATCGTCTTCGGCATCCACCGTGACGAGGTAACGCTCCCGGGCCTCTCGGAGGACAAGCCCAGTACCCAGATGCGCGATGAGCTCACGAACCTGGTACGCAGCTCGGTGCAGCCAACTCCCGACTTCGACATCAAGGAGTATCGCCCCGGCAACAAGCTGGTTTTCGTCCTGGAAGTGCAGCCTGGCCAGAACGGTCCCTACGGGCTGGTGAATCCGCGTGAGCGCGACAAGCAGCCGGAGTACTTCGTCCGCCGCGGTGCCAACACCTATCCGGCGCAGCCCGGCGAGCTGCGTGCGATCGTCCTTCGGAACAACGGAACTCCCTCCGGCCTCACCGGTGGGCGCTACTCGGGCTTCGGCTCGGCTACTTGATGGGTGGCAAACTCATCCGCCAGCTGAAGCGCTCAGTCCCGGGCGGCTCACTGCAGCGCGGTCTTGGTTTTCCCAGGGTGCTCTCAGGTTACGACGGCGACTGATAAGCGACTTGGTGACACCCGGTGTGACTGAGCACGGCAGTTGGAGAGTTGAGCGTTGACTGAGCGGAGAGTCGCCGGCTTGGGTGCTGCTGTCGCAGTTGCCGCCTAGGATGCCGATGTGGACCGTGACTGGATGCGACAGCAGCTCGAGGCGTTCGACAACCTGGCCATGCGGTATGAGGCCAGTGAAAGGCATGGCGGATACATCGGTGACCGAACGCTGTACGAGCAGCTGCACCGGCTAGAACCCACTATCAAGCAGATCCTGCGACTCCTGGACCCGAAGATCGCGGAGAAGATCGACATCGACCAGATGGCGGGTCCGATCATGGCGCGGAACGAGGTCCACCGCGGCCTCGGAATCTTGGCGAGCATGGACGAATGGGCGGCGCGGCTGACGCCGGATGCGCCCACATTGGCTGCTGACCAGCTCCATCCGTGGGTCTGGGAGCCAGCCTCCCCGCTTTGGGCCGCAGAGGCGCGTCAAGACGCGGTGCTCGCTGCTGCTCGTACAGTTAACCGCCGTCTTCAGCAGAAGCTCGGTCGCCATGACATCGGCGAGACCGACCTGTGCCTCCAGACATTCGATCTGAAGGAGCCGGTTGCTGGGAAGCCACGGCTCCGCTTTCCGGATGATCGCAATACTCCAACCTGGCGGGCTCGCCAGGAGGGGGCTAAGTACCTCGCTGCGGGTGTCTTCTTGGCGATTCGCAACGTTGCTGCCCACGAGGATGAAGTCTCCTGGACCGAACAGGAAGCGTTGGAGCACCTTGCGACTCTGAGCGTTCTTGCCCGCTGGATCGGGGAGTGCACTGTCGAGTCTGCTGGCTGAATCCACCCTTTCGAGACAGCGCCCCAGTCGCCAACTCTGCCGTGCAGCCGCCAAGTCGGGCGCTCTGCCAGCCCACCTGACCAAGCCTGGCGGAGAGATCGGTCAAGGCGGTTCAGTATGACGTCATGCGCAAGGAGGAGAGCGATCTTGGTGATCGGTCCCCTACCTCAGCGCGAACTCACGAGTTGATGAACGCCCCCGATCGAGTCCACCGTCCTTTTTGGTGGCCAGGTCACCAGGCTAGCCGGGTTCGGCCAGATCTGAGTAAGAGCGTCCTGATGGTCCGGGGGCGGCGTCGCGGTGATCTCCGCGCCAGGCAGGTGGTAACCCATCACGTCGCAGACCACGTTGAACAGGCGAAAGGCCGCTCGGTAGAAAGGGAATGTGGTCTTGACGCCATCGACCAGCATCGTCGCGTTCGCAGGCAGGAAGTCGCATTCGCCAACAAGGTCGTAGCGTATGTTGTCGCCGAAGTAGTCCCGAGGTGGGGGGCTATCCCCGAGCCCGATGCGGATCCAGCATTGGGGGAGCGTGTCGCTGGCGCGGAAGTCCTGGCACTGCTGGAGCGGGAAGACAGGTCGTCCACTGACGTGTGCGGCCACAACAGCAGTCTTGAAGCCCCAGCGTGCCAGGGCGATCTGCTCGTCAGAGTCCAGCTGCAGTGTCGCCTTGCCGTCCCAGTCGAACATCTTCACCAGCGCCGGCTTAGCCTTCTCCTCCATGCTGCTCATCCACACGTTGTTGCAGGGACGACAGACGATCTTGAGCTTCTTGCTGAACGGTCCCCCCTTCTCCGTGACCGGTGTCCCGTCAACTGTCCATGTACGCACCCCCTCACCGCCGCCGTAGGCCCTGTGTAGCCAGTCGGCAAAGATGTGTTCAGCCGAGTCGGCATTGGACGAGCAGAACAGGCACTTCTTCCGTGACTGCTGCTGCCCCGCACTTCTCTTGTTGCTCCCCATGAGTGCTAACCATAGAGGCTTGTGGCGTACCGTCAGATCCAGAAGAGACGGCCCAGGTGTCCGAGGTCGCGCTCAGAATGGTCCGAAGCTCGGCTGGACCGGGCCGATCTCTCCAGCGGCGGCCAGTTCCTCCAGGTCTTCCGGCTCCAGGAATTCCAGCGCTTCCGGGTCGATGCCGTGGTACTGATCCACATCGAGGAGCCGTTTGACGAAGGCCAGGGCGAAGCTCGAGAACGGACCGTCGAAGGTCTCGCAGCCCTCCTCGTGGATCATGGTGACGATCTTCCATCGGTCCGGGTCGGGGTCGCAGGGCAGGAAGAAGTGCTCGTCGCCGCTGTGGTCGTATCCCCAGGAGATCAGCCCGCCTGGTTCAGGGTGGAAGGCATACGGGAAGTGCTGAGAATCGTCGCGATCCAGGGCCTTGCCTCGACGCTCAGAGAACGTCTGATGGATCTTGGTCATGCGCGTCAGCAGTGGGCTCGATCCACGTGGGTGGAAGACGACGAGCTCGCCGGAGATGACCCCGCTGCCGTAGACATCCAGGAACGCCTTGAAGTCGCTGGGCAAAGCGGAGCCTAGGTGTTGCTCGATGTCGCTCCAGCTGTCTGCGTCGAGCAATCGGTGGGCAGGGGCACCCAGGAGGGCCTGCAACTCGTCCAACGAGGACATGAACTGCTCCAGGGCTGGTCGGCGGTGGGGTCTGGGCCGCCACTTTAGCCGTGTCGAGCCAGTACCCGATGAGCACTTCAGTTGGCGAGTTGAGCGTTAGCCGGGCAGGGTATCGCCCGAACTTGGTTGCTGTGCCCGGTTTGGGTGATCTCGCGGCACGATCTGTCCCGGTCAGCTCTCCTAGGTCATGTGGATGATGCACAGCGCCAGCGTGTCGCAGTAGGGCCGGTGTGGTCGCACGCCTGCTCGTTGGACGATCTGGTGCTTCCCTATGAGATCCCTGACCGGGCCTTGGCGCGTCTGGACCTCGCGCCAAGATGGACGCGGTCGTGGACCGCCACCTGGAAGGTCGGGAAGGCCGACGTCATCAGCCCGGTGGAGATGCTGGCAGAGGTGCCCGCGATGGCGTCGGCGCCGGTACGGCGCTTCACCTGGCGGACGGGCCAGCGGCACAGGCCCGGACTGGAGTGCCTCGTCTCGACCGGCCGACAGCACGGGTTCGAGAGCCTGGCCGAGCGCTGGCTGCTGCTGGCCCTGGACTTCATCGGTGGGTTCGACGAGGTGCTGTCCCAGCCGTTTCGGCTGCGGTTCACCGGGTCGGACGGGAAGGGCTCGCACATCCCCGACTTCCTCGCGCTCACCGCAGATGCGTCCTGGCTGCTGGATGTACGCCCGGAGGGACTGATCGAGGCCGAGGACGAGGTCCGATTCGCCGCCGCCGCGCAGGCAGCGGCAGCGGCGGGCTGGCGCTACGCAGTGGTGACGGGTTGGCAGCCTCAGGTGTTTGCCGGGATCGATGCCTTCTCCGCGCGGCGTCGGCCGATGGTCGACCCGATGGGTCTGGAACGGCAACTGCTTGCAGCTGTGGGTCAGCACCCATGGCAGTTCGGCAAGTTGGTCGATCAGACGCGCGTGCCGGCGGTGGCTCGGACGCACGCGGTCCACCTGCTTTGGCGCCGTCGTATGACGGTCGACCTGACCCAGCCCTTCGGGGACGCCAGCTGGGTCTATCCAGGTGGGAGGACGCGATGACCGACAAGCCGCAGCCGACGCGCTTCGAGGACCTCGACCGCGGCAACCAGAAGCGCTTGCTTCTGCGGGCTGGTCACCTTCTGGAGGCTGAAAGTGGCTACCGAAGTGGCAGCCGGCACTGGGCCCAGGAGGGAGAGCCTCGACCTCAGTACGATCCTGGATGCACGAATCTGACCCAGCGTCGTCTCACCAAAGTAGCCGAGCTCAGTGCTCTCCATCCTGACGATGCACACCAGTTGGGGTTGGCTGAGGTCAGCGAGCGCACACTGCAGCGATGGTCCGCGGCCTGGCAGGAGCGCGGGATCATGGGTCTGGCGGATGGCCGTCTGACGCCTGTCCTGCGAGGGCACCGCTCGATCAGCTCAGAGATCACGGAGGCCATCCACGCAGTCCATGCGGAGTGTCTGCACCGGTCCCGGGTCGGGATGAAGACCAAGGAACGGATGATCCACCAGTACGTGCGCGAGAAGCACGGTGCAACGGTCGCGGAGACGATCCCGCACTACACGACGCTCTCGAAGGTCTGGAAGGAGTGGTTCGGCCCCGAGGGCGGCCGCCAGCGCTACCTTCGATCGGCGGCTGCGGTCGAGACCGGCGCGTCGGTGGTGACCGTCACCCGTCCCGGGCAAGTGCTGGTGCTGGACACGACCCCGTTCCCGGTGAAGCTGCGTGACGACGTGTTCGGGGAGCCGATCACCGCGGACCTCACCCTCGGGCTCGACGCCTTCACGCACTCCGTGGCCGCATTCCGGCTCACTCCGGGCTCGGACTCCTCGATTGAGGTGGCGATGCTGCTCAGGGACGTGATGCTCCCGTTGCCGATGCGCCCCGGCTGGACGCCGGAGATGGCATGGCACTATCCGGGAGTCCCGGCTGCACTGGTCACGGAGTTTGCGGGGCACCCAGTTGCGGGTCGCCCGTTCTTCGCCCCGGAGACCGTGACCAGCGACCACGGAAGCGTCTACAAGAACCACCACCTGGTGCAGGTCGCCCGCACTCTCGGGGTGGTGGTGCTGCCGGCGCGGGCCATGCGCCCCCAGGACAAGGCTGCCTGTGAGCGGGCCTTCGGCGGGATCCAGTCGCTGCTGCTGGAAATGCTGCTTGGCTATCGGGGGCGGGATGTCGCGGACCGGGGCGCGGACCCGGAGGGCGACGCCTCATGGACTCTGTCCGAGATGGAACATCTGCTGGCCACCTGGATCGTGAAGGTCTGGCAGAACCGGCGTCTGGATCAGTACGCACCGGCCTGGGACCCAGGCGGTCGGCACAGCCCGAACACGCTCTTCGCCGCCTCGGCGGCCCGGGACGGTATCGCCCTACAGATCCCGGAGCCAAGCCTCTACCACCACCTACTTCCGGCCCACTACGGCAAGATCCACGGCCGGCGCGGTGTCAAGGTCGGCGGACTTTGGTACGGCGGCAACCACCCCGTTCTCGCTGACCTCGGCCCGCTCCCATCGACACGAAGCGGCCGTCACCGCGGCAAGTGGGTGGTCAATCGCGATCCGCGCGACTGCCGCCAGGTGTATTTCGAACTCGCCGGTGAGTGGCACACGTTGCCTTGGAACGGCCTTCCTGCCGGCCGTGACACCCCGGTCTTCTCCGACGCGCGAGTGCAGCAGGTCCTTCGCGAAGCCGCTCGCGCAGGTATGAAGCCTCGCGACGACACCGAGCTGCTGCCGGTGCTGCTGGACTTGATCGCCGCCCACACGCCGGTGAGCGCCTGGCCGAGTCAGATGACCAAGACGGAACGAGTCGAGCGGGCCCGGGAGGTGGCACGGGCCCGGCAAGCCGACCGGGATCGCGCGCACCCAGCGGTCCTGACCTCCCCGCCAGCCGCACGTCCGGCCGACCTTGTCCGCCAGAACCGCGAGGCGGTCGGAGCCGAGCGCCGGCGTCGACGCGAAGCCGCAGTTCCCGAAATGCCCCCGTCGCCGGCCCTCCTCGGAGAGGACCTGCAGCGGCACAGCTTCTTCACGCTGCCCGACGACGCCGTGGAATCCGAAACCGCTGGAGGAACGCGATGATCGGGAACGAACTGCCGTTCGTGCTCCCCGGGCCGGCACCGGCCCGCGACACCCTGGCCGGCTGGCAGCACTGGTGCCGCATCCGGAGGTCGTTCGTTCCAGCGCCCCTGATGGACCTGGCGGCTTGGCGGCTGCTCAGTCCGCGCAAGAAGATGCTCCACAACCTCCACCGCGCCGCGACCCACGCGAATCTGCCGCTGTTGGCGACCCCGATGAGCCGGGCGGTGGAGAAGCTCCTCAACGGCCGCATCGAGAGCAACGCACTCAAGCTCAAGCCCACCACCCGCGCTGGCGTCATGGTCTCCGGCGGTGGCTACCAGGGCAAGACCGAGTGCGTCTGTGAGATCGCCGCTGCCTTCGAAGAACGCTGGCTCGCTCTGCACCAACATCTCAACCCTGAGGCGCAGTCCGGCCACCGAGACTTGCACGCTCCCGTCGCCTACGTCCAAACACCCGTCACCGCAAAGCCGAAGAGCACCTGCAAGGCCATCCTGAACTTCTACGGCGCACCCATCAGCCCGCGGATGGATCTGCCCGACCTCATCCAGCAGGTCGCCTCATCCCTGCGCGACCACGGCACCAAGGTCCTGATCCTCGACGACATCACCCGACTACGCATGCACCGCGCTGATGACCAGGACACTCTCGACCTGATCCGAGCCTTCATGAGCATGCACGTCACGCTCGTCCTGATTGGTGTCGACATCCGTGGGTCCGGACTACTTCGGGAAGGCCGCCACGACCCGAGCACTGGCCAGTGGCAGCTACCGGCCTCCGAGCGATCCAAGTTCCGCGGCTTGGAGCCGACCCAGACGGAGCGGCGGTTCGACCTGGTCGAACTCGGCCGATTCCGCTACGACAGCCCACCGCAGATCGCTGCTTGGCTCCAGCACCTTCGCGGTGTCCAGGAGGGGCTCCGCCTGCTCGACGCCACCTCGGGCATGCTCACCGAGGGCACCATGCCCGAGTATCTCTTCCAGCGCACCAACGGCGTCGTTGGCCTGCTGGAACGGTTGATCGAGGACGGCTGTCGGGAGGCCATCGACTCCGGGCTCGAGCGCTTGACGGAGGATCTGCTCGACAGCGTCGCGATCGACCTGACCGGGGTGCCCGACCGGGATCCGGAGGCTGGCGAAGTGCCGCCTGTCCCCGCCCGCGAGGCCCGGAAGGCCAAACGTTCGCGCAACACCGTCTTCGACGACCGCGGCCCTGCCGCCACGGGCACGTGAGGACCGCAGTGGCGACCGCGCCGCTGCCACGCAGCTTGGATCCATTGCCAGACGAGTCGGTGGCTGGATATGTGCTGCGCTTGTCGCACCGGCTCAACGTCCCACCGGGCTGGCTGATGTACCGCACCGGTCTCACCGGTCCTCGCAGCCCCAACTACTCGAACGCGGGCCTGTCTATCGCCATGTCCGACGACATCGCGGCCGAGTTCGCCCGCACAACCCGTCTGAGCCTCGAGGAGGTCACCGCTCTGACGCTGGCCTGCTTCAACGGCCGGTACCCGCCGGTCACACGCGCCATGAGTGCATCCGTCGTCGGGCGGCGGCCCAGCGAGACCTGGCTCTTTCAAAACTCATCTCGCTACTGCCCTGATTGCCTTGCTGGTGGCGGATCACCGATCCAGGATGCGCACGGCGGTAGTTGGAAGAAGATCTGGCAGCTTCCCGTGGTCTTCGCTTGCCTCGAACACCGCTGTTACCTGCGGCACCAGTGCTTTGACTGCCGCCGACCGATCAGCGGCGACGGTGGAGGCCGCCTCCTTGCCAGAGCCGGTGATCCCAGTCTCCACCCGCTCCAGTGCCGGAACTCACTACCCGGCGCCGAGGGAGAACGCAGCCGCACCGATCCCGCTTGCGGCGGCAGACTCGATCGTCGGCCGTCGCTCACCGCGCCGACCCTGATGGGTCGGGACATGGCGCTTCAAGCCCGCATGCTTCGCTGCCTCGGTGCGGAGACTTCCCCGCGCGAAGCAGCCGAATACTTCACAGACCTGCAGCTCGTCACCTCGCTGATCTGTGTGACCTGGCCGCTCGCCGAGTCCCTCGCACCGCGACTCGCCGCCCACACCGTCAACAGCTTCCTACGCCGACGTGCCGCTCAACTAGGCTCCAATCACTGGTTCCAGCGCTTCACCGCACTACCCGTCGACGCCACTGAGGCGGCGGCTCTACTGGAGATCGCCGCCGCAGTACTCGACAGTGAAGACCTGGCGGCCACGCTGGGTCCGCTTGTCCTGTCTGACCGGACGCAGGGCCGCAGAGCTGTCTGGTCCGAGCACTTCATCCGGCAGGCGGCCCCGTGCTCCAGCCGGTTCTCCCAAGCTGTCGCCCCGCTCACCCACGCCGTCCATGGCTCCCACAGGCGCGACACGCTCCCGCAAAGCGCGGGCCATGGCGGATTCGCTCCTGAGCATGTCCCTGCGTATCTGCCCAAGCTCTGGCTCGACGAGCACTTTCGCCGCTGCGAGGGCATCAGCGAGCGGCTTCTGCGTCGAACAGCCTCGGTCAGGCTGGCACAACTGACCGCGCAAGGCTCCCTCGACGAGGCGGCCGAGTACTTGGGGATCGAAGCACCCCGACGGGCTTCAGGGGGCGTTCAGCGGTGGGCCCACGCCAAGCTCGACGTGTTCGAGTTCGAGAACGCCCTGCGCGACCTTGCGATCGGCCTCGACGCCACAGTCGCGTGGCTGGTCGACTACCAGCACCGTCGCGAAGCGCTCAAGGATTGGCACCTCGACCAGCGGACCTGGGACGACCTCACGGCCAGCATCCCGCAGACCGGGACCGTCGAACCGCGTTACGACGACCTCAAGCGCCACGTCGCGTCCATCTTCGTCTGGACTCGTATCACCCAAGGCGAGCATCTCTTCGCTCCCCGCCCGTTGGAGACCGCTCAGGCGATCCGGACCCGGCAATACTGGGAAACACGCCGAAACACGATGTGGTCTCTATTGGCCAATCCTGGCGTTTCCCCACACTTCACCCTCCTTGGCGAAGCCCTGACTGAGTATGCCGACCGTCTGGCTGCCACGATCGACGCTGAACGCTCAGCTCGCCAAATGAAGCACTCGCTCGCCAACTGAAGCGCTCAGTCACATCAGCGGTCTCGGCCGAGCACGCCGACCTCCTTGCATGAATGTTCCGAGCTGCGTATATTCATGCCAAGCCTAAGGGAGGACGCAGTCATGGCCTTGCGAGTCGCCGTTGCCGGAGCCAGCGGGTATGCGGGTGGCGAGGTGCTGCGCCTGCTGCTCTCGCATCCCGAGATCGAGATCGGGGCGCTGACCGGCGGGTCGAACGCCGGGACGAAGCTCGGCGAGTTGCAGCCGCACCTGGTGCCGCTGGCCGGGCGGGTGCTGGAGGAGACGACACCCGAGGTGCTGGCGGGGCACGACGTGGTCTTCCTGGGGCTGCCGCACGGGCAGTCGGCCGCGGTGGCGGCGGCGCTCGGCGACGACGTGCTGGTGATCGACTGCGGGGCGGACTTCCGGCTCAAGGACGCGGCGGACTGGGAGCGGTTCTACGGCTCCGCGCACGCCGGGACCTGGCCCTACGGGCTGCCCGAGCTGCCGGGGCACCGGGCGGCGCTGAAGGGCAGCAAGCGGATCGCGGTGCCCGGGTGCTACCCGACCGCCGTCTCGCTCGCGCTCTTCCCGGCGTACGCGGCGCGGCTGGCCGAGCCGGAGGCCGTGATCGTCGCGGCCAGCGGGACCTCGGGGGCCGGCAAGGCGCCCAAGGTGAACCTGCTGGGCAGTGAGGTGATGGGCTCGGTCACCCCGTACGGGGTCGGCGGGGTGCACCGGCACACGCCGGAGATGGCGCAGAACCTCAGCCCGGTGGCGGGCGAGCCGGTGGGCATCTCCTTCACCCCGATGCTGGTGCCGATGTCCCGGGGCATCCTGGCCACCTGCTCGGCCAAGGCCAAGCCGGGTGTCACCGCGGGGGACGTCCGGGCCGCGTACGAAGCCGCCTACGCGGACGAGCCGTTCGTCCACCTGCTGCCCGAACTGCAGTGGCCGCAGACCAAGTCGGTCCACGGCGCCAACACCGCGCTGGTCCAGGTGGTGCTGGACGAGCAGGCCGGGCGGATCATCGCGATCAGCGCGATCGACAACCTGGTGAAGGGCACCGCCGGTGGCGCGGTGCAGAGCATGAACATCGCCCTCGGCCTGCCCGAGGAGCTGGGTCTTCCGCTGAACGGAGTCGCGCCTTGAGCAGCAGTCAGAACATCGGCGTCACGGCCGCCCGGGGCTTTCGGGCCGCCGGTGTCACGGCCGGGATCAAGGCCTCCGGCACCCCGGACCTCGCGCTCGTCGTCAACGACGGGCCGCACTTCGCCGCGGCCGGCATCTTCACCGGCAACCGGGTCAAGGCCGCTCCGGTGCTCTGGTCCCAGCAGGTGCTGACGGGTGGCCGGTTGGCCGCCGTCATCCTCAACTCCGGTGGTGCCAACGCCTGCACCGGTCCGGCCGGGTTCCAGGACACGCACGCCACCGCCGAGCGGGTCGGCGCCGAACTGGCCGTCAGCGCCGGTGAGGTGGCGGTCTGCTCGACCGGGCTGATCGGCGAGCGGCTGCCGATGGACCTGCTGCTGCCCGGCGTCGGGCTCGCGGTCAAGGAGCTCAGCGCGGACGGCGGCGCCGCGGCGGCGATCGCCATCAAGACCACCGACACGGTGCACAAGACGGCCGCCGTGACGAGCGGGGCCGGCTGGACGGTGGGCGGGATGGCCAAGGGCGCGGGCATGCTCGCCCCCGGCCTGGCCACCATGCTGGTGGTGCTCACCACCGACGCGGTCGTGCCCGCAGGGCAGTTGGACCGGGCGCTGCGCGCCGCCACCCGCACCACCTTCGACCGGGTCGACTCCGACGGCTGCATGTCGACCAACGACACCGTCCTGCTGCTCGCCTCCGGCGCGTGCGAGGTCACGCCCGCCGAAGCCGAGTTCGCCGCGGCCGTCCAGCAGGTCTGCGCCGACCTGGCCCGCCAGTTGGTCGGCGACGCCGAGGGGGCGAGCAAGGACATCCGGGTCGAGGTGACCGGCGCCGCCACCGAGGACGAGGCCGTCACCGTCGCCCGGACCATCGCCCGCAACAACCTCCTCAAGTGCGCCATCCACGGCGAGGACCCCAACTGGGGCCGGGTGCTGGCGGCGATCGGCACCACCGACGCCGCCTTCGACCCGGACCGGCTGGACGTGGCGATCAACGGCGTCTGGGTCTGCCGCGGCGGCTCGGTCGGCGAGGACCGCGCCCTGGTGACGATGGCCGAGCGCGAGGTCGTCATCACCGCGAACCTGAACGCGGGCGGTGCCGAGGCCACGGTCTGGACCAACGACCTCACCGCCGACTACGTCCACGAGAACAGCGCCTACTCCACCTGATCCCGGGGGACCGAGACCGTGCAGATCGCACCCAAGGGCGAACAGGCCCGCAACAACACCGCGTTGCCCAAGGCGCTCACCCTCATCGAGGCGCTGCCCTGGCTGGAGCGGTTCCACGGCAAGACCGTGGTGATCAAGTTCGGCGGCAACGCCATGGTCGACGAGTCGCTCAAGTCGGCCTTCGCCCAGGACGTGGTCTTCCTGCGCTACGCCGGACTGCATCCGGTTGTCGTGCACGGCGGCGGTCCGCAGATCAGCGCCCAGTTGGAGAAGCTCGGCCTGGAGTCCTCCTTCACCAACGGGCTGCGGGTCACCACGCCCGAGACCATGGACGTGGTCCGGATGGTGCTGGCCGGCCAGGTCCAGCGCGAGCTGGTCGGACTGCTCAACGAGCACGGCCCGTTCGCGGTCGGGATGACCGGCGAGGACGCGCACACCATGACCGCCGTCAAGCGCTACGCGGTGGTGGACGGCGAGCAGGTGGACATCGGCCTGGTCGGCGACATCGTCAACATCGAGGCGGGCGCGGTGAAGGCGCTGATCGCCGACGGCCGGATCCCGGTGATCTCCTCGATCGCGCGCGGCGACGACGGCCACGTCTACAACATCAACGCGGACACCGCCGCCGCCGCCCTGGCGGCCTCGCTCGGTGCGGAGATGCTGGTGGTGCTCACCGACGTCGAGGGCCTCTACGCCGACTGGCCGAACTCCGACGACGTGATCAGCCAGCTCTCGGCGACCGAGCTGGAGGCCATACTGCCCGACCTGGCCAGCGGCATGCTGCCCAAGATGGAGGGCTGCCTGCGCGCGGTCCGCTCCGGCGTCGGCACCGCGCGGGTGCTGGACGGCCGGGTCCAGCACAGCCTGCTGCTGGAGATCTTCACCGACGAGGGGATCGGCACCATGGTGGTGCCGGACGACGAGAGCACCGTTCTGGGGGGACTGGCATGACCGGCGAACTTGCCCATGGCAACGACGAACTGACGAAGCGTTACCAAAACGTCTTCACCAACAACTACGGCACCCCCCGCCTCCCCCTGGCGCACGGCGCCGGCGCGCTGCTCCAGGACGCGGACGGCAACGAGTACCTCGACCTGGTCGGCGGCATCGCGGTCAACGCGCTGGGCACCGCGCACCCGGCGATCGTCGCCGCGGTGACCGAGCAGATCGGCCGGTTGGGCCACGTCTCCAACCTGTTCACCGCCGAGCCCACCATCGCGCTGGCCGAGCGGCTGCTCGCGCTGGACGAGCGCCCGGGCCGGGTCTTCTTCTGCAACTCGGGCACCGAGGCGAACGAGGCCGCCTTCAAGATCAGCCGGCTCACCGGCCGGACCCACGTGGTGGCCCTGGAGGGCGCCTTCCACGGCCGCACCATGGGCGCCCTCGCGCTCACCGGCCAGCCCGCCAAGCAGACGCCGTTCCTGCCGCTGCCCGGCGAGGTGACCCACGTGCCCTTCGGTGACGTCGAGGCGCTGCGCGCGGCCGTCACCACGCGGACCGCGGCCGTGGTGCTGGAGCCGATCCAGGGCGAGAACGGCGCGATCCCGCTGCCGCCCGGCTACCTGCGGGCCGCCCGCGAGATCACCCGGGCCAGCGGCGCCCTGCTGATCCTGGACGAGATCCAGACCGGCATCGGTCGCACCGGCCACTGGTTCGCCCACCAGGCCGAGCCCGGCGTCGAGCCGGACGTCATCACGCTGGCCAAGGGCCTGGGCGGCGGCCTGCCGATCGGCGCCGTGATCGCCTACGGCGCGGCGGCGGAGCTGCTCCAGCCCGGTCAGCACGGCACCACCTTCGGCGGCAACCCGGTGGTCGCGGCGGCCGCCCTCGCGGTGCTCGACACCATCGGCTCCCAGGGGCTGCTGGCCCAGGTGCGCGCGGTCGGCGAACGGCTGCGCTCCGGTGTCGAGGCGCTGGGCGACCCGCTCGTCTCGCACGTGCGCGGGGCCGGCCTGCTGCTGGGCATCGTGCTCACCGAGCCGCTCGCCGCCCAGGTGCAGGCGGCCGCCCAGCGGGCCGGGTTCCTGGTGAACGCCGCGGTGCCGGACGCCGTCCGGCTGGTCCCGCCGCTGATCCTCACCGAGGCGCAGGCCGACACCTTCCTCGCCGCGCTGCCGGCGATCCTGGCCGAGGTCCGGGAGACGGCACGGGAGACGGCGCGGGACACGGCACAGGAGGCGGCACAGGAGACGGCGCGGACGGACGAGCAGGTGGCCGGGGCCCGGCAGGACGACCCGGCCGCGCAGGCGCGAGGGTAGTCCGGGAGAATCATCATCATGACCGTGTCCCCCTCCGGCCGGCCGCCCGAGCAGCCGACCGACCAGCCCGCCGAGCAGCTGTCCGAGCCGTCCGCCACCGGCCCGGTCCCGCAGGTCCCGCAGACCCGCACCGCGCGCCACCGGCGGATCGTGGACCTGCTGACCCGTCAGCCCGTGCGCTCCCAGAGCCAGCTGGCCAAGCTGCTGGCGGACGACGGGCTGGTGGTCACCCAGGCCACGCTCTCCCGGGACCTGGACGAGCTGGGCGCGGTGAAGATCCGCAACCGGGACGGCGCGCTGATCTACGCCGTCCCGGCCGAGGGCGGCGACCGCACGCCGCGCGCGCCGATGGGGGAGTCGGCCAGCGAGGGCCGGATGGCCCGGCTGGCGGGGGAGCTGATGGTCTCGGCCACCGCCTCGGGCAACCTGGTGGTGCTGCGCACCCCGCCGGGGGCGGCGCAGTTCCTCGCCTCGGCGATCGACACCGCCGAGGTGCACGAGATCATCGGCACCATCGCGGGCGACGACACGGTGCTGCTGATCAGCCGGGACCCGTCCGGCGGCCAGGCACTGGCGGACCACCTGATGCAGCTGGCGCAGGCCCGCACCGAGCGCGCGTAGCACTGCCGCGCCGGGTGCGAGCCGGCGCCGTGCGGTGGCGCGGGACGGTGCGCGCAGGGGCGGGATCCGGCCATTCTGCACCGACCTCGCTTCGGTCGGGCGTGTGCATCACAACAGCGGGTTAGTTTGGCAGCACGGAACGTTGGTTGCCTGAGGCAACCGGCCCATCTTCGCGCCCAACGAGGTCCCGCCATGCACGTGACTGTCGATCAGGATCGCTGCTGCAGCTCCGGCCAGTGTGTGCTGACCGCCCCCGACGTCTTCGACCAGAGCGAGGACGACGGCGTGGTCCTGCTGCTCCAGGACCACCCGGATCCCGCCCTCCTCCCCAAGCTGCGCACCGCCGCCGCGCTCTGCCCGGGCGGTGCCATCACCGTCACGGCCGGGCCGGCGGACCAGCGGGAGACCGAGCAGGTGGCGGGGGTCGAGGCATGAGCGTCGTCGACGACATCAGCTTCCCGGCGCCGCGCGAGAGCGCCTGCCCCTTCGACCCGCCGCCCGCCTACCGTCGTGCCGCCACCAGGATCGCCCTCTGGGACGGCAGGCCCTGCTGGATGCTGACCGGGTATCAGGACGTGCGCACCGTCCTGAGTGACCGCCGGTTCAGCGCCGACACCCGCAACCCCGCCTTCCCGCTGCCGTTCCCCGCCCAGGCGCTGCGGCGGGACAACCCGAGCTTCATCCGGATGGACGACCCCGAGCACTCCCGGCTGCGCAAGATGCTCACCGGCGACTTCCTGATCAAGCGGGTCGAGGCGATGCGCCCGGGGATCCAGCGGATCGTCGACCAGCAGCTGGACACCATGATCGCGCACGGCTCGCCCGCCGACCTGGTCGCCGAGTTCGCGCTGCCCGTCCCGTCCCTGGTGATCTGCGACCTGCTCGGCGTGCCGTACGCGGACCACGAGTTCTTCCAGGCCCGCAGCTCACGCCTGCTGAACAGCACCCTGCCGCCGGAGGAGGTGAGCGCGGCCTTCGAGGACCTGCTCGACTACCTGACCCGGTTGACCGCCGATGGGCGGGCCGGGTCCGAGGGCATCCTGGCCAAGCTCGCCGCCCGGGACGACCTGACGGCCCACGAGGTGGCCAACAACGGCGTGCTGCTGCTGATCGCCGGGCACGAGACGACGGCCAACATGACCTCGCTCTCCACGCTCGCCCTGCTGCACAACCCGGCGCAGCTGGAGCGGCTGCGGGCCGAGCCCGAGCTGATCAACGGTGCCGTCGAGGAGCTGCTGCGGTACCTCAGCATCGTGGGTTCCGGCCTGCCCCGGGTGGCGCTGGAGGACGTCGAGCTGAGCGAGGGCCTGGTGGTCCGGGCGGGCGAGGGCGTGCTGCTGATGCTCTCCACCGCCAACCGCGACGGGGTGCAGTTCCCCGGCGGCGAGGAGCTGGACGTGGCCCGCGACGCCCGCCGCCACCTGGCCTTCGGCTTCGGCGTGCACCAGTGCCTGGGCCAGCCGCTGGCCCGGGTCGAGCTGCAGCTCGCGCTGTCGACGCTGCTGCGCCGGCTGCCGGGGCTGCGCCTCGCGCTGCCCTTCGACGAGGTCCGGTTCCGCACCGACGCGCTGATCTACGGCCTGAAGGAGCTGTCGATCGCCTGGTAACGATTCCCATCGGGCCTGGTGGTTCGTCACATCGACTGCTAGTACTGCTGCCCGTGCGGATCAGATATGAGAACACCACCAGCGCAGGGACGGTGGCGGCGTGGTCGGCCCACCCCGGCACCGTCCTGGCGGCCCTGCTGCTGGTGGTCAACGATCACCTGCTCAAGCGGGCCGCCCCAGGCTTGATCACCGGCAAGCTGAGCGATGGCGCCGGCTTGCTGGTGGCCCCGCCGCTGCTGGCCCTGGCCCTCGCGCCGCTGGTCGCCCGGCGTCACGCGGACCGGCTCGCCGCGGCGGCCCTCACCCTCACCGGCCTCGGCTTCACGCTGGTCAAGTGCACCGCCACCGGGGCCGCGCTGGCCTCGCAGGCGTGGAGCGTGGTCGGCGGTCCGTCCACCGTGCTGCGCGATCCGACCGACCTGGCGGCGCTGCCGGGCCTGGGGCTCGCCTGGTGGCTCTGGACCAGGGCCCGTGCCCGCCGCCCGCAGTGGCGGACCGTCAGGATCACGGTGCTGCTGCCGCTGATGGTGCTGACCGTCTGCGCCTCGGGTGAGGACGGGTCCTGGCAGGCCGCGCAGGTGGGCACGGCCGACGGCACCCTGCTGGTGTCCACCGACAGCTGGCTGTACCGCAGTACGGACGGTGGCCTGAACTGGGAGGGCCAGGACCGGACCCCGCCGGCGGGCGGGACGGGCTGGCAGCCGCCCGCGCCCCTCCCGTTCACCCCGCAGCGCACGGCCTGCGTCCCCGGTGCCCCCGCCCACTGCTTCCGCGCCACCGGCGCACCCCGGGTCGAGGAGACGACGGACGGCGGCACGCACTGGAACGCCGCCTGGCAGCTCTCGCCCGGCCGCGCGCTCTTCCAGCGCCGGGACGACTTCTTCGACGAGGATCCGGCCGGGGCCCAGCCCGCCACCTCCGTGGCGGTGGTGCCGCGGGCCGGGGGGTACGCGGTGCTCGTCGCCATGGACAGGGACGGGCTGCTGGTCCGCGACCCCGCCGGACGCTGGCAGCGGCAGGGGTGGGCCGGACTGGACGGCGACTTCGCCGGCCAGGCGCCGCTGACCGGCTTCCTCTCCGACATCAACAGTGAGCTCGGCCTGGCGCTCGCGGTCGGCACCGCGTGCACCGTGCTCGGCTACGCGATGGCGATCCGGCGCCGCCTGGCGGTGGTGGTCGTCCGACTGGCGGCCGCGTCCGGCTGGATCCTGCTGATCCTCCTCGCCCGGGACGGCGCGGGCGACCCCGCCCCGGGGACCGGCCTGCCGATCATCGTGCTCGGCCTGCCCTCGGTGCTGGCCGTCGTGCTGGCCACGGTCGGGCCCGAGCGGCTGACCCTGGGCGAGCACTGGTCGCTGCTCGGTGTCGGCGCCCTGAGCACCCTGGGCGTCGCCCTCCCGTTCATCGGCTGGAGCGTCGCCGCCCCGGACAGCTACCGCACCGCCGCCCTCCTCGCCGGCGCCGCCGGCCTGCTCGGCACGGCCGGAGCGGTGCTCGCCGGCCGGACGGTGCTGCGCCGCTCGGGCCGCCGCCCGCCGGTGCCGACCACCTAGCGCCGTGTCCGGACTTTGAGTTTCATACGGAGTCGTGCATACTTATGCCTACCACCGCATGGGCCGCCCATGAGCCACCCATGAGCCACCGAAGAAGGAGAAAGCCGTGACCGAGCGCGTCGTACTCGCCTACTCGGGCGGTCTGGACACGTCCGTCTGCATCGGCTGGATCGCCGAGGAGACCGGCGCCGAGGTCATCGCCGTCGCGGTCGACGTCGGCCAGGGCGGCGAGGACCTGGACGTGATCCGTCAGCGCGCGCTGGACTGCGGCGCGGTCGAGGCCGAGGTCGCCGACGCCCGCGAGGAGTTCGCCGACGAGTACTGCCTCCCGGCCCTGAAGGCCAACGCGCTCTACCAGGGCCAGTACCCGCTGGTCTCGGCACTCTCCCGCCCGGTGATCGTCAAGCACCTGGTCGCCGCCGCGCGGAAGCACGGCGCCACCACCGTCGCGCACGGCTGCACCGGCAAGGGCAACGACCAGGTCCGCTTCGAGGTCGGCATCAACTCGCTGGCGCCGAGCCTGAAGTGCATCGCCCCGGTGCGCGACTACGCGATGACCCGGGACAAGGCGATCGCCTTCGCCGAGGCGAAGAACCTCCCGATCGTCACCACCAAGAAGAACCCGTACTCGATCGACCAGAACGTCTTCGGGCGGGCCGTCGAGACCGGCTTCCTGGAGGACATCTGGAACGCCCCGATCGAGGACGTCTACGAGTACACCCAGAACCCGGCCACCGCGCGCGAGGCGGACCAGGTCGTGATCACCTTCGAGGCGGGCGTCCCGGTCGCCGTCGACGGTCGCAAGGTGACGGTCCTGCAGGCGATCGAGGAGCTGAACAAGCGGGCCGGCGCCCAGGGCATCGGCCGCCTCGACATGGTCGAGGACCGGCTGGTCGGCATCAAGTCCCGGGAGATCTACGAGGCCCCGGGCGCGATCGCGCTGATCACCGCCCACCAGGCGCTGGAGAACGTCACGGTCGAGCGCGAACTGGCCCGCTACAAGCGGCAGGTCGAGCAGCGCTGGGCCGAACTGGTCTACGACGGCCTCTGGTTCTCGCCGCTGAAGCGCGCGCTGGACGGCTTCGTCAACGAGGCCAACCAGCACGTGACCGGCGAGATCCGGATGGTGCTGCACGGCGGCCGGGCCGTGGTCGACGGGCGCAAGTCGGGGCAGTCGCTCTACGACTTCAACCTGGCCACCTACGACACCGGCGACACCTTCGACCAGTCGATGTCCAAGGGCTTCATCGAGATCTTCGGGATGTCCTCGAAGATCGCCGCCCGCCGCGACCTGGCCTGATCTCCCGCCGGTCCAGCAAGCCCCCCGAGCCCCGGCCGACCTCCCTCGGCCGGGGCTCGCCCTCACCCTCCGCAGACCCTGCACCCCCCGCAGACCCTGCACCCCCCGCAGACCCGAGAAATCCAGCAAGGAGCCCACGCGATGTCGTCCCACCAGACCGCAGACGTCCGCCTCTGGGGCGCGCGCTTCGCCGACGGCCCCTCCGAGGCGCTGGCCAAGCTCTCCGCCTCGGTCCACTTCGACTGGAGGCTCGCCCCCTACGACATCGCCGGCTCCAAGGCGCACGCCCGCGCGCTGCACGCCGCGAAGCTGCTGACCGACGATGAACTCACCGCCATGCTGGCCGGGTTGGAGCAGCTGCTGGCCGATGTCGAGTCGGGCGCGTTCACCGGCACCATCGCCGACGAGGACGTGCACACCGCGCTGGAGCGCGGCCTGCTGGAGCGGCTCGGGGCGGACCTCGGCGGCAAGCTGCGGGCCGGCCGCTCGCGCAACGACCAGATCGCCACGCTCTTCCGGATGTACCTGCGCGACCACGCCAGGACCATCGGCGGCCTGGTGCTGGACCTCCAGGAGGCGCTGGTCGGCCTGGCCGAGGCGCACCCGGACACCGCGATGCCCGGCCGCACCCACCTGCAGCACGCGCAGCCGGTGCTCTTCGCCCACCACGTCCTGGCCCACGTGCAGG
Organism: Kitasatospora sp. NBC_01287; assembly: GCF_026340565.1. Taxonomy (NCBI): domain Bacteria; kingdom Bacillati; phylum Actinomycetota; class Actinomycetes; order Kitasatosporales; family Streptomycetaceae; genus Kitasatospora; species Kitasatospora sp. NBC_01287. The sequence goes on along the minus strand of NZ_JAPEPB010000001.1, from coordinate 1,602,675 downwards.
CGCTGGGCCGGGACGCCGAGCGGCTGCGCCAGTGGGACGCACGCACCGCCGTCTCCCCGTACGGCTCCGGCGCGCTGGCCGGCTCCTCGCTGGGCCTGGACCCGCGGGCGGTCGCCGCCGAGCTGGGCTTCGAGGGCGGCTCGGCGGGCAACTCGATCGACGGCACCGCCTCGCGCGACTTCGTCGCCGAGTTCGCCTTCGTCACCGCGATGATCGGCATCAACCTCTCCCGGATCGCGGAGGAGGTGATCATCTGGAACACCAAGGAGTTCGGCTTCATCACACTGCACGACGCCTTCTCCACCGGCTCCTCGATCATGCCGCAGAAGAAGAACCCGGACATCGCCGAGTTGGCCCGGGGCAAGTCCGGCCGGCTGATCGGCAACCTCACCGGCCTGCTGGCCACCCTCAAGGCGCTCCCGCTGGCCTACAACCGCGATCTGCAGGAGGACAAGGAGCCGGTCTTCGACTCCTGCGACACCCTGGAGGTCCTGCTGCCGGCCTTCACCGGGATGATGGCCACCCTGACGGTCCACCGCGAGCGGCTGGAGGAGCTGGCCCCGGCCGGGTTCTCGCTGGCCACCGACATCGCCGAGTGGCTGGTCAAGCGCGGGGTCCCGTTCCGGGTCGCGCACGAGGTCGCGGGCGCCTGCGTCAAGGTCTGCGAGGGCCAGGGCATCGAGCTCTGGGACCTGAGCGACCAGCAGTTCGCCGAGATCTCCGAGCACCTGACGCCGCAGGTGCGCGAGGTGCTCAGCATGCACGGTGCGATCGGCGCCCGGGACGGCCGCGGCGGCACCGCGCCGAGCGCGGTCGCCGTCCAGCTGGCCGAGGTCAAGGCGGACCTGACGGTGCAGCGGGCCTGGGCCGCCCGCTGACCGCGCCGACACCGACCGTCGTCAGAAACCCTTCATCGGGTGATATTTCCGCGTGATTTCCGCCACCCGGAACCACCGGTGGGTTGAGAACAGCTGAAGGCTGGGTAGAGCGCTGGCGAACGTATCTCCGGTTCGGCTGATACGGTCCTGCACTACCTCCGGTCAGGGACGATCCCCGGCCGGATCGACCTCCGGCAGGCCACCCGGTGCGAAACCCTCACCCTGCGCCCCGGGTATTGACGATGGGAGGCCCCCGCACATGGGCATGAGCGTGATCATCTCGCTGGCGACCGAGCAGGACACCGAGCAGATCCTCAAACTCCAGTACCTCGGCTACCAGACCGAGGCCGAGCTCTACAGCGACTGGTCCATCGAACCGCTGACCCAGACCCTGGAGGAGCTGCGCGAGGAGCTGGCCGGCCGCCACGTGCTGGTCGCCCGGCTCGGCGACGAGGTGGTCGGTTCGGTGCGCGGCTGGATCGACGAGGACGGCGTCGGCCGGATAAGCCGCCTGGTGGTGCACCCCCGGATGCAGCGGCACGGCCTCGGCGGCCGTCTGCTGCAGGCGGTCGAGGAGCGGCTGCAGCAGGACGACCGCCCGGTGCGCGCCTTCCGCCTCTTCACCGGCCACCGCAGCCTGGGCAACCTGCGGCTCTACGCGCGCCAGGGCTACCAGCAGATCGGCGTGCGGTCGGTCAGCCGCGACCTGAGCTTCGTGACCCTGGAGAAGCCGGTCGAGGTCCCGCTGGCCACCGCCGTCTGACCCGCCCGCCGGCCACCGTCCGACCCGTTCCACACCGCTCCGCCTCGCTCCACACCGCTCCGCCTCGCTCCACATCGAACGGCCCCACCATTCCCGGTGGGGCCGTTCTGCTTCAGCCCTTGCGGCGCCTGGGCCGTGTCCGCATTGCGGACATCACATCCTGATTTCTGGGACGTGGCCTTGGGATCTGCTTTACTTACTTTCATGACTGCGACGACGAAGACCACCGCCACCGGCACCATGCCGGCAGGTGTGCGTGGCATGTGTTGTCGAATGTGTCACTGCTGATCGGGCCTCTCGCCCCGCGGGCCGCCGTCCGCCCAGCCACTCGATCCGCCGCCCCCAGCTGACCGCTCGGTCGGCCCCGTACGGGCCCTGCGGCACTTCCGGTCGAGTCCGGCTCACCCCGCCACACCTCGCCACACTTCGCCACACCCCGGCTTCCGGCCTGCCGCACGCGCGGTCATGTCCGGATTCCGGACTGTGCGCACCGCTCACCAGACCCCGACCCACGGAAGCAGCTGTGATCACCACCAAGGACCTCACCAAGGTCTACACCTCACGTGGCCGCGAGGTCAGCGCCCTGCGCGGCGTCGACCTGCACGTCCGCGAGGGCGAGGTGTACGGCGTCGTCGGCACCTCAGGAGCGGGCAAGAGCACGCTGATCCGCTGCGTCAACATGCTGGAGCGCCCCAGCTCCGGCACCGTCACGGTGGACGGGGTCGAGCTGACCGCGCTGCCCGGCGGCGACCACCGGGCCGGGCGCGAGCTGCGCGCCGCCCGCGCCCGGATCGGCATGGTCTTCCAGCACTTCAACCTGCTCTCCTCGCGCACCGTGCGGGCCAACGTCGAGCTGCCGCTGGAGCTCACCGGCCTGGGCCGCGCCGAGCGCCGCCGCAAGGCGGGCGAGCTGCTGGAGCTGGTCGGCCTCGCCGACAAGGCCGGCGCCTACCCGAGCCAGCTCTCCGGTGGCCAGAAGCAGCGGGTCGGCATCGCCCGCGCCCTGGCCGGCGACCCCAAGGTGCTGCTCTCCGACGAGGCCACCTCGGCGCTCGACCCGGAGACCACCCGCTCGATCCTGGCACTGCTGCGCGACCTCAACCGGCAGCTGGGCCTGACCGTGCTGCTGATCACCCACGAGATGGAGGTGATCAAGTCGGTCTGCGACTCGGCCGCGCTGATGCGCGACGGGCGGATCGTCGAGTCCGGCACGCTCGCCGACCTGCTCGCCACCGACGGCTCCCAGCTGGCCCGGGAGCTCTTCCCGCTCGGCGACCACGGCACCGGCGACCACGGCACCCCGGGCACCGGCACCCCCGGCACCGACACCCCCGCCTCCCGCGCCGCCACCCCGGGCTCGACCGTGCTGGAGATCACCTTCCAGGGCGACACCGCCGGCCGGCCCTTCATCTCCCAGCTGGCCAGGACCTACCAGATCGACCTGAACATCCTGGGCGCCGCGGTGGAGACCATCGGCGGCCGCCAGGTCGGCCGGATGCGGGTCGAGCTGCCCGGCCCCCACCAGGACAACGTGGTGCCGATCGGCTACCTGCGCGAGCAGGGCCTGCAGGTGGATCTGATCAGCCCGGACGGAGTTGTGGCATGAACTGGGACGACATGCAGCCGCTGCTGCACGACGCGACCATCGAGACCCTGCAGATGGTCGGCATCGCCACTCTGGTCACGCTGCTGGTCGGCCTGCCGCTCGGGGTGCTGCTGGTGCTCACCGACAAGGGCGGCCCGCTGCGCAACGCCGTGGTCAACAAGGTGGTCGGCGCGGTCGTCAACGTCGGGCGCTCGCTGCCCTTCGTGATCCTGCTGGTCGCGCTGATCCCGTTCACCCGCTGGGTGGTCGGCACCTCGATCGGCTGGCAGGCGGCCACCGTGCCGCTGGCCGTGGGCGCCATCCCGTTCTACGCCCGGCTGGTGGAGAGCGCGGTGCGTGGCGTGGACGGCGGCCTGGTCGAGGCCGTGCACGCGATGGGCGGCGGCACCTGGGCCGTGGTCCGCAAGGTCCTGCTGCCCGAGGCGCTGCCCGCCCTGCTCGCCGCGCTGACCACCACGGTGATCGCGCTGGTCGGCTACTCGGCGATGGCCGGGACGGTCGGCGGCGGCGGCCTGGGCAACCTGGCCATCACCTACGGCTACATGCGCTTCGAGACCAACTTCATGATCGTCATCGTGATCGAGCTGGTCCTCCTGGTCACCCTGGTCCAGCTGCTCGGCGACCTCGCCGTCCGCCGCCTCAAGCGCTGACCCCCGCGCTGACCCCCGCGCGCTGACCCCCAACCGAAGACTTCCGCTCCCCGAACCCCCGGGTGTGCGGCTGACTCCCCACAACGGAGAAAGGCACTTTTCGTGCGTACCGTCCTGAAGTCCACCGCCCTGATCGTCACCGCCGGCCTCGCCCTGTCGGTCGCGGCCTGCTCCTCCTCCGGCAAGAGCGGCTCCTCGAACTCCTCCAACAACGCGGACAAGCCGCTCGTCGTGGTCGCCAGCCCCACCCCCCACGCCCAGATCCTCGACTACATCAAGGACAACCTGGCCGCCAAGGCGGGGCTCAAGCTGACGGTCAAGGAGGTCTCGGACTACACCCTGCAGAACCCCGCCGTGCAGGACGGCTCCGCCGACGCCAACTTCTTCCAGCACGTCCCCTACCTGACCGACTTCAACAAGACCCACGGCACCGACATCGTGCCGGTCGAGCCGGTCCACCTGGAGCCGCTGGGCGTCTACTCGAAGAAGGTCAAGAAGGTCGCCGACCTGGCGGACGGCGCCTCGGTCGCGGTCCCCAACGACGCCACCAACGAGGGCCGCGCGCTCAAGCTGCTCGCCGACAACCAGGTGATCACCCTCAAGGCCGGGGCCGGCACCACCGCCACCGTCCAGGACATCGCGAGCAACCCGAAGCACCTCAAGTTCAAGGAGCTGGACGCCGCCCAGCTGCCGCGCGCGCTGGACGACGTGGACGCCTCGGTGATCAACGGCAACAACGCGCTGGGCGCCGGCCTCAAGCCCGCCACCGACGCGATCCTGCTGGAGAAGGCCGACGGCAACCCCTACGCCAACGTGCTCGCGGTCAAGAAGGGCCACGAGAACGACCCGCGCGTGCAGAAGCTCGCCCAGCTGCTGCACTCGCCCGAGGTGAAGAAGTACATCGACGACACCTTCCAGGGCTCGGTCATCCCGGCGTTCTGACCGGCGTCCTGACCGGCGTTCTGAAACCTGGCTCACCGCCGGTAGCCGGCCCCCGGGCCCCGTCGCGCACGCGGCGGGGCCCGGCGCGTGCGCTGCCACCTGACGCTCCGTCGACCCCCGGCGACGCCCGGCGCGCGCGGGGCGTACCGTGGGTCCACGACCCGGCGAGGAGAGACGGTATGCCAGCGAGCTTCCCCGAGACCGCGATCAGCACCGAACGGCTGCTGCTGCGCCCTCTGGAGGAGGGCGACGTGCCCGAGCTGGTCGCCATGATGGCCGACGACCTGGTGCTGAGCTGGACCGACGTCCCGCAGCCCTTCACCCGCGGGCACGCGCTGCGCTGGGTGCGCCGGTGGGCGCCCGCGCAGCGCGCCGAGGGGCGCGGGATCGCCTTCGCCGTCACCGAGCACCTCACCCAGCGGCTGGTCGGGCTGGTCGAACTACGGCACACCGACTGGCGGTTGCTCAGCACCGAGACCGCCTACGTCACCGCGTCGTGGGCCCGCGGCGAGGGCTACGCGGTGGAGGCGCTGCTCGGCGTCGCCCAGTGGCTCTTCGAGGACCGCGGCTTCCACCGCCTGGAGCTGCGCACCGCGGCCGGCAACACCGCCGCCCAGCAGGTCGCCCAGAAGATCGGCTGCATCAGCGAGGGCGTGCTGCGCAGCGCCTGGATAGTGCGCACCGGCGAGGTCGGCTCGGCCGGCGAGGAGAGCCGCAGCGACCTGATCCTCTGGAGCCTGCTCCCGGAGGACCTCGAACCCGCGCCCGTTCACCGCGCCCCGTTCGCCGCGGTGCGCCATGGCTGACGAGGGCTCCAGGGCGGCGGCCTGGAAACCCGGGCCCACCAGGTAACCTCCTCTCCTGGACGGATGGCCGCAGCGGCGGGGGTGGGTGCACCTGACGCCCGCGTGCCACCGGCCGACCCAGGGGCCCGAGCGCGCGAACGTCCGCGCCGCGGCCCGGTCGTGAGGTGGGAGTCGAGGGAGAGCAGCCGCGATGGCTGACCGGATCACGGTCATCGGGTGGGACGGCACGCCGCTGACGGCGGCCGCCGCCGCCGCGCTCGGCGCGGCCACCCTGGTGGCGGGGGCGCCGTACCAGCTCAACGCGCTGCCGGTGCCGGCCGCCGCCGAGCGGATCGCGCTCGGCAGCGTCGAACTGGCGGCCCGCAGGATCGCCGAGCACCGTGGCGCGGTGGTGGTGGTCGCCGAGGGTGACCCCGGCTTCTTCGGCGTGGTGCGGACCCTGCGCCGCCCGGAGTACGGCCTGGAGTTGGAGGTGCTGCCGGCCGTCTCCTCGGTCGCCGCCGCCTTCGCCCGGGCCGGGATGCCCTGGGAGGACGCCCAGGTGGTGAGCACGCACGGCGGCCGGCTGCGCAAGGCGGCCAACGTCTGCCGCGCCCACCCCAAGGTCGCGGTGCTGACCAGCCCCGACGCCGGGCCCAGCGAACTGGCCCTGATGCTGCGCGGGGTGCACCGCACCTTCGTGGTCTGCGAGGCGCTCGGCACCGCCGACGAGGACGTCACCGTGCTGACCTCCGACCGGGTCCCCGACCACGACTGGCGCGACCCGAACGTGGTGCTGGTGATCGGCGGCAACGCCCAGACGCAGGCCGTGGACCGGCCCTCCGGCTGGCTGGCCGGGCGCCCGGTCGGCTACCCGGGCCCCGAGCGCGGCTGGGCGCTGCCCGGCGACGCCTACGACGGCGAGAGCGCGCGGACCCTCTCGGCGCAGACCCGCGCGGTGATCCTGGCCCGCCTCGGTCCGGGGCCCGGTGACCTGGTCTGGTGCGTGGGCGCGGGCAGCGGGGCACTCGCCGTGGAGACCGCGCGCTTCGGCGCGGCGGTGGTCGCGGTGGAGGCGGACGCGGCGGCCTGCGCGCGGATCGCCGTCAACGCGCGCCGGTACGGCGTGGAGGTGGAGACGGCCGCCGGCGGTGCGCCCGAGGTGCTCGGCGGGCTGGCCGAACCCGACGTCGTGGTGGTCGAGCGCGGCGGCGCCGAGGTGGTGGCGGCGGTGCTGACCCGCCGTCCGGGGCGCCTGGTGGCGCCGGCCCGCACGCTCGCCGAGGCGGAGGCGATCCGCGGCGTGGTCGAGGCGGCGGGCTACCACGTGGAGGGCGCCATCCTGCAGTCCGCGCCGCTCACCGCCGACGGCGGCCTGGTGATCGGCGCGGGGGAGAGCAGTCTGGTGCTCTGGGCGGAGCCGCTCGGCTGAGACCGGCCGGCGAACGGTGGGCGGTCTGAGCATCCGCCAGCTGAGAACTCGCCAGCAGACGCCCTGGCAAATCCGGATGAACCGGACACCGCGCCGCTGACCTGTCCGTCCGGGCCGGTAGTCTGACGATCCGACCGACGCTCGGGATCTTCGACAGGATCCTGGCGCGGTGGGGCGCCGACGTGGTGCAACCCACACGGAGATCGTTGTGTGGGCATTCGACTGACGCTCGCCCGACCGGGAGAATGACCCGGGGCCCGGGCTGGTCGTGCCGGTTGCCCCGGGCCGTCGTTAGTTCAGGTGACGGCGCACGGTGCCCGACTGTCCCGCTCGGGGCGGGCGAGCCGCACCGGACGCCGTCAGCACCGGGCGGCCCACGGCTGCCGCGCACCGCGCGCGACAGCCGGCAGGTTGGACTGTGGGGTGGGCCGGCACGCGGCTTGGACCCGGAGCGGGCGGTGCGCCTCGGTCGGCGACCGGGCCGCCAAGGACGCGGAAGCGGCCTGGAAGGAGTGTTGACATGACCGACGGCGGTCACGTCCCCAACGAGGGACTGCCGGAGCACCTGCTCCCCGAGACCGGTACCGATCCGGCGCAGGGAGGTGGCGGGTGGGGCACCGACCTCGTCGGCCAGGCCGTACCCGTGGGCCTGCCCGGTCCTGGCTACACCTTCATCGACGACGAGGACGACGTGCTCCTGATGCCGGGGCCGCAGGGCTCCTGGAGCGACGCGTCCACCGCGCCGGTGGTTCCGCTCGGTGAGGCGCTCGCGCCGCAGGGCACCCCCGGCTACCCGGCCGCGCCGGTGTACGCGGCGGTGGACGGCTCGGTGGCCTTCCCGTCGGCCGGCGTGCCGCCGGTGCAGCCGGTGGCCCCGCCCGTGGTGCCGCAGCCCGCCGTGCCGCCCGTGGTCCAGGGCCTCGCCCCTGCGCCCGGCTTCGTACAGCCCGTGGCGGCGTCGCAGCCCATGGCCGCGCCGGTCGAGGCCGGCGCGCAGCCGCCGGCCGGTCTGCCGGTGGAGCCCTCCTGGCCGCCGCTGGACCCGCTCGTACCGGTGGTGGAGGCGGCCCCCGCGGCAGCGCCCGCGACCCCCGCGCCGATCGAGGTGCCGGTGGCGCAGGCGGTTCCCGCCGCTCCCGTCGCCGTCCCGCCGACCGCCGTCGCCTCGCCCCAGCAGCCGCAGGCGGCCGCCGCCTCGCCGTCGCGTCGCCCGCTGCACGCCGGACCGCCGATCCCGGACCCCTCGGTGATGACCGGTCAGGTCCCGGTCCGCTCGCTCGCCGACCGCGGCCCCTCCGAGCCGGGCGGCACCCCGCCGCACGGCATCCCGGTCGCGGTGCCGGTCGCACCGGTGGCGGTGGCCGCGCCCGCCCCCGCCGAGCAGCACACCGACCAGCTCACCGAGGCCGTGGTGATCCCGGCCCAGTCGGCCGCGAGCGAGCCGCAGTCCGCCGTGCCCGCACCACAGCCCGAGGCCGCTCCGGCTGTCCCGGAGGCCGTCGCGCCCTCCGAGGCACAGGTCGCCGAGGCGGCCCCCGTGGAGGCGGCTCCCGTGGAGTCCGCTCCCGTCGAGGTGCCCGCCGCCCAGGCCCCGGCGCCCGACGGCGCGCCCTCGGCCCAGGTCGTCGAGGTCGTCGAGGCCATGGAGGTGGCGGAGGTCGTCGAGGCGGTCCAGGCCCAGGCCCCGGCCGTCGAGCAGGTCGCCGAGACGGTCGCTCCCGTTGAGGCGCCCGCCGCCGAAGCCGCCGGCCCCCTCGCTCCCGCGCCCGCCGCCCACCCGCGCCGGATCGCCGCCTTCCTGGCCGACCCCGCCCCGCTCGGCCTCGCGGTCCGCGACCTGGAGCCCCAGCCCGCCGAGCCCCAGCCCGCCGAGCCCCAGCCCGCCGAGGCGCAGGCACCCGAGGTCCTGGCATCCGGGGTCCAGGCCACCGTCGAGGCCGCCCCGCAGGCTCCCGCGCCGGCCCCGGCCCCCGAGGCCGTAGCCACCCCGGCGATAGCGGCCGACGCCGCCGACGCCCCGTCAGCCGAGGCCGCCGCGATCGACGACGCGGCCGCGGACGTGACTGCCGACGCGACCGCCGAGCCCACCACCGCTGCGCCCACCCCGGCCGCCGCCGAGCCCGCGCCCACCGCCGAGGAGCAGCCCGAGCTCGCCGGCGCCGACGCGGCCACCCCGGTCGACGCCCCGGCCGAACCGACCGCCGAGCCCGAACCGACCGCGCCCGCGGCCGAACCGACCGCGCCCGCGGCCGAGCCGCCCGCCGCCGTCGAGCCCGAGCCGACCGCCGCCGAGCCCGAGCCGGTCGAGCCCCCCGCCCCCCGCCCCCCGGCGGCCCCCGGCTACGACGACCCGATGCGCGAGGCCGTCCATCAGGTGATGCGCGAGCGCCGCGACATCCGCAACGGCTTCCGCTCCGACCCCGTCCCGCACGAGGTCCTGCTGCGCGTCCTGGAGGCCGCCCACACCGCCCCCAGCGTCGGCTACTCGCAGCCCTGGGACTTCGTGGTGATCCGCTCCGCCGAGACCCGGCGCAAGATGCACGCCCTGGCCGAGCGCCAGCGCGAGGTCTTCGCCGACTCGCTGCCCAAGGCGCGGGCCAAGCAGTTCAAGGAAATCAAGATCGAGGCCATCCTCGACACCCCGGTCAACATCGTGGTCACCGCCGACCGCACCCGCGGCGGCCGGCACACCCTGGGCCGGCACACGCAGCCCCAGATGGCCCCGTACTCCGCCGCCCTCGCGGTCGAGAACCTCTGGCTGGCCGCCCGCGCCGAGGGCCTGGGCGTCGGCTGGGTGAGCTTCTTCGACGAGGAGGAGATGGTCCGCGAGCTCGGCCTGCCCGAGCACCTGGACGTCGTCGCCTACCTCTGCGTCGGCTACGTCGACGCCTTCCCGGACGAGCCCGAGCTGCAGCAGCAGGGCTGGGCCAAGAAGCGCCCGCTCTCCTGGGTGGTGCACGAGGAGCAGTACGGCAACCGGGCGCTGCCCGGCGAGGAGCCGCACAGCGTGCTCTCCGAGACGCTGCGCACCATCCGCCCGCTGGATGCCAAGGCGCTCGGCCTGGCCTGGGACCGGCAGAAGCGGATGACCAAGCCGGCCGGCTCGCTGGGCATGCTGGAGATCATCTCCGCCCAGCTCAGCGGCCTGTCCCGGAAGTGCCCGCCGCCGATCCCGGAGCCCGCCTGCGTGGCGATCTTCGCGGGCGACCACGGCGTGCACGCCCAGGGCGTCACCCCCTGGCCGCAGGAGGTCACCGCCCAGATGGTGGCCAACTTCCTGGCCGGGGGAGCGGTGGTCAACGCCTTCGCCGCCCAGGTCGGCGCCGAGGTCTGCGTGGTCGACGTCGGCGTCAAGGCCGACCTGCCGGAGGCGATCCAGCAGGGCCGCACCACCGGGCTGCTGCCGCGCAAGGTCAAGGCGGGCACCGACGACATGACGCAGGGCCCGGCGATGACCCGGGAGGAGGCGCTCAAGGCGCTGGAGATCGGCATCGAGACCGCCCGCGACCTGGTCGCGGCCGGCAACAAGATCCTGATCACCGGCGACATGGGAATCGCCAACACCACCGCCTCGGCCGCCCTGATCTCCGTCTTCACCGGTGTCGACCCGACCGAGGTCACCGGCCGCGGCACCGGCATCGACGACGAGACGCACGCCCGCAAGGTGGAGGTGATCCGCCGCGCCCTGGAGCTGCACCGGCCCGACGCGACCGACCCGATCGGCGTGCTGGCGGCCGTCGGCGGTCTGGAGCACGCCGCGATCGCCGGCTTCCTGCTCGGCGCCGCGTCGTTGCGCACGCCCGTCATCCTGGACGGTGTGATCGCCGGCTCGGCCGCGCTGGCCGCCAAGGCGATCGCCCCCGAGGTGCTCGCCGCCTGCATCGCGGGTCACCGCTCGGCCGAGCCCGGCCACCAGGCCGCGCTCGCCAAGCTCGGTCTGCGGCCGCTGATCGACCTCGACCTGCGGCTCGGCGAGGGGACCGGCGCCCTGCTGGCCCTCCCGCTGGTGCAGAGTGCCGCCCGGGCGATGCACGATGTAGCCACCTTCGACTCCGCCGGCGTCACCGAGAAGGGCTGACCCCGCGCCCCGCGGGTTCCGCCCAGCAGTCCCCACCCCGCACCGGCCCGAGGGCGCCGGTGCGGGGCCCTGCCTTTCCCGCACAGACCGCACCAGCCCCCCAGGAGCCCGCCGATGACCGGTCCCAATCCCCACCCGAGCACGGAGGGCCGCACCCCCTACCCCGTGGGCCTGCTGCTGACCGGCCGCCGGGTCGTGGTGGTCGGCGGCGGCCAGGTGGCCCAGCGCCGGCTGCCCGCGCTGATAGCCGCCGGCGCGGTGGTCGAGCTGATCTCGCCGAGCACCACCCCGGCCGTGCAGGCGATGGCGGACGCGGGCGAGCTGAGCTGGCAGCGGCGCGGCTACACCGACGGCGATCTGGCCGAGGCCTGGTACGTGCTGGTCGCCACCGACGACCACGCCGTCAACGAGGCGGTCAGCGCCGAGGCGGAGCGTCACCGGATCTTCTGCGCCCGCAGCGACGACGCGGCCGCCGCCACCGCCTGGACCCCCGCCACCGGCCACGACGAAGGCACCACCGTCGCCGTGCTGACCGGCGACCCCCGGCACTCCGCCGCGCTGCGCAGCACCATCGTCGAGGGGCTGCGCGACGGCAGCCTCAGCGCGCAGCAGTACCGGCGGCGCGCGGCCGGCGTGGCGCTGGTCGGCGGCGGTCCCGGTGACCCGGACCTGATCACCGTGCGCGGCCGCCGGCTGCTGGCCGACGCCGACGTGGTGGTCGCCGACCGACTGGCCCCGCGCGAGCTGCTCGCCGAGCTGTCCCCGCACGTCGAGGTGATCGACGCCTCCAAGATCCCCTACGGCCGGTTCATGGCCCAGGAGGCGATCAACCAGGCGCTGATCGAGCACGCCAAGGCGGGCAGGTTCGTGGTCCGGCTCAAGGGCGGCGACCCCTACGTCTACGGGCGCGGCGGCGAGGAGCTGCTCGCCTGTGCCGAGGCGGGCATCCCGGTCACCGTGGTGCCCGGCATCTCCAGCTCGATCAGCGTGCCGGCCGCCGTCGGCATCCCGGTCACCCACCGCGGCATGACCCACGAGTTCACCGTGATCTCCGGCCACGTCGCCCCCGAGGACCCGCGCTCGCTGGTCAACTGGGAGGCGGCCGCGCAGATGTCCGGCACCCTGGTGCTGCTGATGGCGGTCGAGCGGATCGGCGCCATCGCCGCCAAGCTGATCGCGGCCGGGCGCGCTGCCGGGACGCCGGTCGCGGTGGTCCAGGAGGGCACCACCGCCGCCCAGCGCCGGATCGACGCCACCCTCGCCACGGTGGCCGACACCGTGGTGGCCGAGGGTGTCCGCCCGCCGGCCGTCATCGTGATCGGCGACGTCGTCCACGTCCTCGACCCGGCCACCCGCTGAACCTCCCCGTCCGTTGACGCCCGTCTGAGAGCAGCATGTCCGAGCCCAGCACCATCACCGACCCCGCCGACCCGCGGCTGGCCGACTACACCGACCTGACCGACGTCGAACTGCGCCGCCGCCGCGAACCCGCCGAGGGCCTGTTCATCGCCGAGGGGGAGAAGGTGATCCGCCGCGCGCTGGCCGCCGGGTACGAGATGCGATCGATGCTGCTCACCGCCAAGTGGCTGGACGTGATGGCGGACGTGATCGCCGACGTCGACGCTCCCGTGCACCTGGTCGAACCCCGGCTCGCCGAGCAGGTGACCGGCTACCACGTGCACCGGGGCGCGCTCGCCTCGATGGCGCGCAAGCCGCTGCCCGAGGTCGCGGAGGTGCTGCAGGGCGCCGGCCGGGTCGCGGTGCTCGAAGGCCTGGTCGACCACACCAACCTGGGCGCCATCTTCCGCAGCGCCGCCGCCCTCGGCATGGACGCGGTGCTGCTCTCCCCGGACTGCGCCGATCCGCTCTACCGGCGGGCCGTCAAGACCTCGATGGGCGCCGTCTTCTCCGTGCCCTACGCGCGCCTGGAGCCGTGGCCGGCCGCGCTCGCCACGCTGCGCGACGCGGGCTTCCAACTGCTCGCCCTCACCCCGGCCGAGGGCTCGGTCGACCTCGCCCAGGCCGCTCCGCACCGCCTCCCCAAGGCCGCCCTGCTGCTCGGCGCCGAGGGCGACGGCCTGACCGCGCGGGCGCTGGCCGCCGCCGACCAGCGGGTGCGGATCCCGATGGCGCACGGCATCGACTCGCTCAACGTGGGTGCGGCCGCCGCCGTGGCCTTCTACGCCGTCAACCCCGGCCTCGGGGCTGGTGGGCCCGCGTGTTGAGGTGCTCCCACACCCTCAGGTGAGGCGGACCACGCGCGGGACCGCCGTCGTGGGGATCATTCCCGGGGGCTCGTGCCGGCGTGCGGCGTCCACTTGCCCTCGGTGGCCCAGGGCTCGGCGACCGTGATGACGAGGTCGACGACGGGGTCCTTGACGTCGGCGTAGACGCCGGTGTCGCTGACGGAGTCCGCCAGGACCTTCTTGAAGCCGGCATAGGCGGGGACCGCCGTGGGGTGGGCCCGGAACCAGTCGCGGAACAGCAGGGCGAGTCGTTCGTTGGGCGAGCCGAGGAGGCGGACGTGCAGGTTGACGTCCGCGCCCGAGTGCCCGCGCCGTGACCACAGTCTCTTCGTCCAGCGCTGCGGGTCGTCGTCGCGGCCGGCGGGGACGTGGTCGTGCTGGTAGGGGGATCGCTGGAACCCCCGGTCGGCCAGCGGCTGGTCGAACGCCTGCTCGGCCTGGCGCAGGTCCATGACGCTGACCTGCAGGTCGAACACCGGCTTGGCCGCCATGCCGGGGATGGCTGTGCTGCCGATGTGCTCGACCTGCAGTGCCAGGGGCGCGAGTGCCGAGCGCAGTTCGCCGGCGAGGGCGATTCCTTGGTCCCGCCATGCGGGATCGTGGTCGACGACGATGGGGGCGAGCGTGGTCTCCTTGGGCATCTGAGCAAGTGTAGGGAACGACGGGACCTCATCCACCTGCTCCAATGCCTTCGCCACCCGGGCCGACGGTCCGTCAGTCGGCGCCCTCGGCGCCCTCGGCGGCCTCGTTGCGCTCCGCGGCCCACGCCGTCCACGCCTGCGCCCACGGGGCCAGCAGCGGCGCCGCCGCCGCGGGCTCGGCGCTGTCAGCAAGCTCCCAGTAGCGGTCCCAGAGGTCCATCGCGGCCTGGCCCGAGACCGGCTGGCGCAGCCCGTAGTGCCGCAGCAGCTCCTCCAGCGCGGCGGCGCGCGGCCCGTCCTCCTCGGTGAACCAGGGCAGCTGGACCCGCAGTTGGGAGAGCTGGTTGACCATCGAGGACACCAGGTACTCGGCCTGCCGCGGGCCGCGGCCCAGCACCTGGTCCAGCTCCGCCACCGCGCGGCGCCCCAGCGCCCGGTAGGCCGCCCCGGCGTCCGGCCCGCCCGGCAGGAAGGTCTCCAGGAAGGCGCGCACCGCGGCGACCCCCGAGGCCGGGGGCAGCACCGGCTCCGGCACCGCCCGTCGCTCGGCGCCGATCCTGGCGAAGAGCTCGCCCCGTGCCGTCACGTACGGCAGCAGGTCCTCGACCGGGCCGACCTCGACGTCCTCCGGGGCCGGGCCGTGCCCGACGATGGTCACCGCCTGGTCGCCGACCGCCGTGCGCAGCGCCCAGGCCTCGCCCAGCCGGAACAGCTCGCCACGCGCCACCCGCTCGCGCACCGGCGGCCCCTGGGCCGCCGGCGGAGTGCCGTTCCCGACCTGGTCCCGCAGCAGCCGCAGCGGATCGCCCGGCTGCCCGGCGCTGCCCGGCGGCTCGGTGGTCACCGTGACGAAGGGGCCGCCGCTCTCCCGCCGGTCGCCGTACGCGAGGGTGGCGCTGACCACCTCGCCCTGCTCGCGCCGCCACTGGGCCAGGTAGGCGGGCACCACCACGGGGCGCCGCAGCCCGAGCAGCGGATAGGGCGGACTCGCGGCGAACTCGCGCAGCCGCTGCTGGTACTGCTCCAGACGCTCTGGGTCGGGCGGCATCCGTTTCATGCCGGAGAGTCTCGCACCCATCACTGACAGCGAGAACCCCGGCGCCCGCACGCAGCGCCCGCCCGCGCCCGTTGCGCTCCAACGCGCCCCCGGGCTCGCGATGTTGACCCGACGCGTCGTCTGTCCGGGCCGTCGGTCCGGGCCGTCGGTCCGGGCGGTCTGTCCGGGCGGTCGGCCCGAACCGGTGGGTGAGGCCGTCAGCTCGCGCTCGCGGCGGCCGGTGCGCCGATCCCGATGCCGCCCGAGACCCCGGCGCCCGGCCAGGACTCGTCCAGGCCGCCGTCCGGGCGCACCGTGTAGCGGGTGGTCGCCGTGGCCCCGGTCATGGTCATCCGCTCCTCGCGGACCAGCGCGCCCTCCTCCAGCCGCCAGCTGACGGTGGACTGCGGGTCGGCGGCCGAACTGCGCGCGGTCAGCGGGACGGGGGAGTCGGCGGTGAAGCCGAACAACTCGACCAGGTCCACCGGCACCGAGCCCTCGGTGCGCCGCAGCACCACCACGGTGGCCGGCGCGCCGTGGAAGCGGGCGGGCAGCACGCCGGTCAGCGTGACCACCGGCGCGCCGGGGGCCGGGTCGGCGGCCGAGCGGCCGCCGCGCAGCGCGATCGCCGGACCGCCGGCCGGGTCGCTGTAGCTGCGGTTGGACCAGTCCGCGGCCGGCACCGGCTCGCTCGCCGGACCGAGCACGGCCGCCGCCCCGCCGGCCGGGCCCGCCGGGGCGCCTGGTGCCGCCGGGGCCTGCGGAGCCGCGGGGCTGCCGCCACCGGTCCCGGCACCGCCACCGGTCCCGGCACCGGTACGCGTCGCCGGGGCCGCGGCCGACCCCGCCGGCTGCGCGCCGTCCGCCGAGAGGCCGATCGCCGGCGCCGCAGAGACGCTCGCCGCCCTGCCCGCCCCGTCCGGCGCGGCCTGTGCCGCCACCGCGCGCTGCGGCGGCGCCAGCCCCTGGGAGCGCCGGTTCTCGCAGCCCTGCGCCGCCGCGATGGCCAGCGCGACCCCGATCGTCACCGTGATGAAGACCACCAGCCGCTGCCGCCGCAGCCGCCGCCGGGCGTCCAGCACCCGCCCGGGGGGCGGGGTGTGCTGGCGCTCGCGCGGCTGGGGCCGCCCGGCGCCCTCCGGTCGTGGCCGCACCGGCGGCAGGGGCGCGCCGACCGGCGGGTGCCCGGTGGGCGCGCTGCCGTGCGGCGGCGGGTACGGAGCCGAGCGGGCGAACCGCGGCTGCCCCAGCGCCCGTGCCTCGTCCGCCTCGCGCGCCGCCCGTTCGGCCCGTTCCGCCGCGCGGGTGGCCGATTCCCGCACGCTGCCCTCGCGCGCGGTCACCGCGCGCTCGTGCTCCCGCACCCGGTCCTGCGCCCCGGCGGCCGGCGGCGGTACCGCGGTGGGGGCGGTCCGGCCGCGGCCGGCCGCGGCCCGGGCGGCCAGCTCGCTCAGCCGCTCGTGCAGGTGGGCGGCGCCGGGCCGCTCCATCGGCTCCTTGGCCAGGCAGGCCCCGATCAGCGGGGCGAGCGGCGCCGGCACCTCGGAGAGGTCCGGCTCCTCGTGCACCACCCGGTACAGCATCACCTCGGAGGAGGCGCCGGAGCCGAACGGCGTGTCACCGGTGAGCGCGTACGCCAGCGTCGCCCCGAACGCGAACACGTCGGTGGCCGGCGTCACGGCCGCGCCGCGCACCTGCTCGGGCGCCAGGAAGCCGGGCGAGCCGACCGCCGTGCCGACGTGGGTGAGCGTGCTGGCCCCGCGCGACCAGGCGATGCCGAAGTCGATGATCCGCGGACCCTTGGGGGAGAGCAGGATGTTGGAGGGCTTCAGGTCGCGGTGCACCACGCCGGCCTCGTGCACCTTCACCAGGCCGTCCGCCAGCGCGGCCCCGATCCTGGCCACCTCGGGCCAGGGCAGCGGCCCCTCGTCGCCGACCCGCTTGTACAGCGAGGGTCCGGGGACGTAGGCGGTGGCCAGCCACGGCCGCTCCGTCTCCAGGTCCGAGCCGACCACCCGGGCCGTGCAGCCGGCCCGGATCCGGGAGGCGGCCGCGACCTCGCGGGCGAACCGGGTGCGGAACTCGGCGTCCTCGGCAAGCTCGGCCCGGATCAGCTTCAGCGCCACCCGCTGGCCCTTGCGGTCGGAGCCCAGGTAGACCACGCCCATCCCGCCGGCGCCGAGCCGCCGGTGCAACCGGTACGGGCCGACGATGCGGGGGTCCTCACGCCTCAGCCGCATCATCGCCATGTCGTCCCCGTCAGCCCGTCAGGTGGGCAAGCCGTGAGGTGGGCCCCGCAGATCGGGGCGTCATCAGTTTCGTCGGGCACAGCTTACGGACTGTCGGCTGCGGTGTGCTGATACGCAACACGCGAACCGCCGGTGGGATTGTCCGATCTCCACTGACGGCCGGTCCCGCCGCCGCCCCGGGGCCCCGCCGCACCCGTTCCGGCGGCCCGCCCGAACTCGCTCCGCGTCGGCCGGCGGCTCCTCCGGAGGCCGCTCTCAGGGTCTTCTCTCGGGGTTCCCTCGGGGGTTGACAACCCTGCCCCTCCATCTGCGGTAGTACGCCGGGGGGAGCGTCCTCATCCTCCCGGGCAGCCTTCGAACGATACGCAGGCATGACGTCACCAGCCCAGCTGCCGCCTACCGTTGAGGTCAGCGGTGGACGGGGCACTCGTCCCCCGAGACTTCCGTCCACCGCCGCAGAGCCACCACCCGGCACCCGGACGAACCGACAGCGGCAGGAGCAGGACGATGGCCACGCAGCTCACCGGAACCACCGAGTACCGGCGGTCGCTCATCGCCCGGGTCCAGCGGCGCCAGCAGGCGCAGCGGCCCGCCCGCCAGGAGCGCCATCCGGCCGTCGCGCTGGCGATCGCCCTGCCCTTCGCCATCGCGCTGATGGCGCTCTTCGGCGGGTGGGACCAGATGGTCACCCAGACCAGGGCGGTGGCCGACCTGATCGGGCGCTGATCCCAGGGGACAGGGATCGGACGCCGGGCCGCCCCCGCGGGGGCGGCCGCGCAGGACCGGGGTGAGCGCCCCCGCGGGGACACGCGGACGGGCGAGAAGCGGGTGGTGCCGCTCCGGGATCCACGAGTGCCGTGTACGGACGTCGGTGAGGGCGCCCCGTGCACGGCACTCGACTGTGCGGTGTCCGACCCTGTGCCGCCCGGCTCCGGCCTGCCCAGCTCTGTGGTCGCCCAACGCCGAAGGGCCGGACCCTCGATGAGGATCCGGCCCTTCGGCTCTGAACTGTGCGCGATACTGGGATTGAACCAGTGACCCCTACCGTGTCAAGGTAGTGCTCTCCCGCTGAGCTAATCGCGCGGATCGACCGCACCGACAGGAGCAGTCCGTGATCCCGGAGGATCGGTGCGCGATACTGGGATTGAACCAGTGACCCCTACCGTGTCAAGGTAGTGCTCTCCCGCTGAGCTAATCGCGCGGGTCAGCCGCACCGCGAGGTGCCGCCGCAGGCCTCGTGAGGCCGCGCCCCGAAGGGCTGGTGCGCGATACTGGGATTGAACCAGTGACCCCTACCGTGTCAAGGTAGTGCTCTCCCGCTGAGCTAATCGCGCGGGAAGACCCCGGAGACCGGGGACCTCTTGGAGGTGGAGACGGGATTTGAACCCGTGTAGACGGCTTTGCAGGCCGTTGCCTCGCCTCTCGGCCACTCCACCAGGCAACTTCGGCTGAACTCTATCAGGAAGAACGATCTTGCTGTCCTTCGCCGAGCGGACGACGAGATTCGAACTCGCGACCCTCACCTTGGCAAGGTGATGCTCTACCAACTGAGCCACGTCCGCCTGTCTTCCGAGCTCTTCCCCGCTCCGTAGCGGCTCCGTTTCCCGGCGACGTGTTGAACTTTAGCGGAAACCTGGGCCAGCTCAAATTCCGTATCCCAGGCCCGTCGCGGAGCGGCCGCCGAACGCGGCGCCGCGGGGCTCGTCCGAGGCCCTCCGCGTCCGCGCAGGTCAGCTGGCGCAAGGCCCCCGCGACCAGGATCGCGAGCAGGAGGCGACCTAGACTCTCGACTCACCGCACCCCACGCACCCCGTCCCGCCCCGACTCGCCCGCCGGGCCCACCCCTGCCCGCCGCGGACCGCGCACCACCAGCAGGAGAGCCGTGTCCCCCGTCAGCGAAGCCCCGCGCCCCGACCAGCCGATCGCCCGCTTCGGCGGCCGGCTCGCCACCGGGCTGCGCGAGGTGACCCACGACCCCGCCGCCCTGGAGAGCGAGGGCTGGTGGGCCGTGGCCCACGACTTCGAAGGACGCCTCACCTGCGCCCGGTTCGCCGAGGTCCGTCCCGACCCGGCCCCCGTCCCGGTCCACCACCGCTGGCACGGCCCCCACCCCGACAGCTGGCGGAGCTCGCTGGACCGCGCCGCCTACCTCGCGGGTGTCCGCCGGATCCGCGAGCACATCGCGGCCGGCGAGGTCTACCAGGCCAACCTCTGCCGGGTGATGACCGCGCCGCTGCCCGACCCCGACCCGGCCCGCAGCGACATCGACGCGCTCACCGGCCTGCTGGCGCTGGGCAACCCGGCCCCCTACGCCGGCACCATCCGGCTGCCCGAGCACGGTGTGGAGATCGCCACCGCCTCGCCCGAGCTCTACCTCGCCCGCACCGGCCGCACCGTCGCCTCCGGCCCGATCAAGGGCACCGGGCGCACCGAGCACGACCTGCTCGACAAGGACCACGCCGAGAACGTGATGATCGTCGACCTGGTCCGCAACGACCTCGGCCGGGCCTGCGCCACCGGCAGCATCACCGTCCCGGACCTGTGCGTGGTCGAGAAGCACCCCGGCCTGGTCCACCTGGTCTCCACCGTCGCCGGCACGCTGCGCGCCGACGCCGGCTGGCCCGAGCTGCTGACCGCCACCTTCCCGCCCGGCTCGGTCACCGGCGCGCCCAAGTCCAGTGCGCTGCGCGTCATCGAGCGACTGGAGACCGCGCCGCGCGGCCCCTACTGCGGTGCCGTCGGCTGGGTCGACGCCGACCGCGGCCGGGCCGAACTCGCCGTCGGCATCCGCACGTTCTGGATCGACCGGAGCGCCCCCGCCACTCCGGTACTGCACTTCGGCACCGGCGCCGGCATCACCTGGGGCTCCGACCCGGAGGCCGAATGGGCCGAAACCGAACTCAAGGCCGCCCGCCTGGTCGCGATAGCGTCGGGCCAGCAGCCGGAGTAGAACGCTCCACTCCGCTACCCCACCACCCTGGAGGAGTGACCCCGATGATCTGGCTCAACGGAGTGCTGGTCGAGGAGGCCGCCGCCGAGGTCTCCGTCTTCGACCACGGACTCACCGTCGGCGACGGCGTCTTCGAGACCATCAAGACCGTCAACGGACAGGCCTTCGCGCTCACCCGCCACCTGGACCGGCTGGCCCGCTCGGCCGCCGGCCTGGGCCTGCCCGCCCCCGATCTCGAAGCGGTCCGCAAGGGCTGCGAGGCCGTCCTCGCCGCGAACCCGATGCCGCTCGGCCGGCTGCGGATCACCTTCACCGGTGGCCTCGCCCCGCTGGGCTCCGACCGCGGCGACGCCCCGCCCACCCTGGTGATCGCCCTCGGCGCCGCCGCCGTGCGCCCCGACACCACCGCCGTCGCCACCGTCCCCTGGACCCGCAACGAGCACAGCGCGGTCGCCGGCCTCAAGACCACCTCCTACGCGGAGAACGTCGTCGCGCTCGCGCACGCCCACCGCCAGGACGCCTCCGAGGCGCTCTTCGCCAACACCGCGGGCCAGCTCTGCGAGGGCACCGGCTCCAACGTCTTCGTGGTCGTGGGCGGCAGGCTGCTCACCCCGCCGCTGGCCTCCGGCTGCCTGGCCGGTGTCACCCGCGCCCTGGTCGCCGAGTGGTGCGGCGCCGAGGAGGTCGAACTGCCCTTCGCGGTGCTGCGCGAGGCGGAGGAGGTCTTCCTCACCTCCACCCTGCGCGACGTCCAGGCCGTCTCCCGGGTCGACGACCGCCTCCTGGCCGCTCCCGGCCCGGTGACCACCCGTGCCATGGCCGCGTTCGCCGCCCGCTCGGCCGACGACCTCGATCCCTGACCTGGCGATGGCCCCGCGATGACCTCGCGATGGCCCCGCGATGACCTCGCGATGACCCCGCGATGACCGGCGGCGGCCCGGCCGGTGGGCCGCCTGCCGGCCGGGCCGCCGCCGGGGGAGCCGCCATGGGTCCGGTACGTCGTTACGCGCCGGTCCGCCGGGGGAAGAGACTCGCCATGACCACCACGCTGCGCCCCGCCGGCCCCGAAGAGGCCCACTCCGACGGCGGGCGCGACCGCCGCTGGCTGGTCTGCGCCAATGGCCGCCCGGTCGGCTCGGTGCGCACCGGCGCCCGTCCGCACGGCACCCACCTGACCGGCCGGATCGCCGAGCTGGAGATCTTCGAGGGCCGCCGCCGCGGCCGCGGCACCATCGCGGTGCTCGCCGCCGAGGAGGTGCTGCGCGCCTGGGGCTGCTACCGCGCCGAGGTCACCGTGCCGGCCGAGGCCGCCCCCGCGCACGCCCTGGCGCTGGCCCTGGGCTACACCGAGACCAACCGGAAGCTGCTCAAGCGCCTGGGCCGGGCACCCGCCCCGCGAGCTGACCTGATGGTCCGTCAGATCGACGCGGACGCCTTCCCCGACTGGCTCGCCGCCACCAAGGCCGAGTACCGCAGGCACCTGGTGGGCTCCGGCCTCACCGAGGCCCAGGCCCACGAACTCTGCGAGGCCGACCACAGCCAACTGCTCACCCGAGGGCACGCCACCGAGGGCGTCGTGCTGCGCCTGCTGATCTCCGAGGGCCGCCCGGTGGGCAGCCTCTGGCTCGCGCTGAGCGGCGCCCGGCTGCCGGACGGCACCCCGCGGGCCTGGGTGATGACCGTCGAGGTGCCACCCGAGGAGCGCGGCAGCGGTTTCGGCCGCGAGCTGATGCTGCTGGCCGAACGGGAATGCCTCGCGGCCGGCATCCCCGCCCTGGGCCTCAACGTGTACACGGCCAACCAGGTCGCCATCGGCCTCTACGACTCCCTGGGCTACCGGATCACCGCGCGGGTGCTCGCCAAGGCGCTCTGAGCCCGGCGGTACCCGCCCGCCGCCGCCCGGCGAGGCCTCTATGCCTCCAGCAGCTCGATGATCCGCTCCCGCAGGCCCTGCTGGCTCTGCCCGCCGTCCAGTCGCTGCCCGGCCACCAGGTACGTCGGCGTGCCGGCGACCCCGATCGCCTTGCCCTCGGCCTGGTCGGCGTCGACGGCCAGCATGTGCCGCCCGTCGATGAGCGCCAGCTCGACCTCCTCGGCGTCCAGGCCCAGACCGGCGGCCACCTCGATCAGCAGCTCGGGACCGCGCTGCTCCAGCTCCGCGACCCGGGCCAGCACCGCCTCCACGAAGGGCCACCCCTGTCCCTGCGCGAACGCCTCCTCGGCCGCCTCCGCGGCCGCGTAGGCATGCTTGTGCTTCTCCAGCGGGAAGTGGCGCAGCGAGACGGTCAGCGCGTCGCCGTAGCGCTCCCGCAGGGCGCGGACGTCGTCCAGGGCGGTGCGGCAGTCCGGGCACTGCAATTCGCACCAGAACTCGAGATGGGGCAGGGAACCTTCGGTCATGCGCCCAGTGTTCCACTACCAGGGACCCTGAACGGACAGGGCCGACCGACCGCCGAACGGGACGGAGCGAGGCCATGCTCACCGGTGCTATCTGCTACGCCCTCAGCGCCGCCGGCCTGGTGGTGGCCGGCCTGCACGCCTGGCGCCGACGCTGGCGCAGGGCCACCCGGTGGGCCGGGCTGGCACTGCTGCCCGCCGGGGTCTACCTGACCGGGCTGGTGCCGGTCGGCACCGCCATCGGCCACGCGGTCGGTCACTGGGTCTCGGGGCTGGTCTTCGCCCCCCGGGTGTGGAGCGGCATCGTGCTGCTCGGCCTCGCGGTGCTGCTGATCGTGCTGAGCCGGCTGGGCACCGGTGGCGCAGGCGGCGGCGAGGTCACCGGTGAGCAGGGGCGCCCGGCCGCGAAGCGGGGCCGCGAGTCCCGCCAGGGCGCCGCTGCCGCCCCCGCTTCCTCCACCGCCGCCGCTCCCACCGCTATCGGGCCCGAGCAGGGCAAGAGCGCGGCCGAGGAGCTCGGCGACTTCTCCGACATCGAGGAGATCCTGCGCAAGCGCGGCATCTGAGCGCGGCATCTGAGCGCGGCGGTGCGGCCCGTGCGGCCCGTGCGGGCCTTTGCGGCCGCCCCGGGCAGTGCTCGCCCCGGGCAGTGCTCAGCCGACGCCGAGCGCCACACCGGCGTCGTCCGCCGCCGAACGCTGCCGGGCCCGGTAGGCGGCCACGTGCATCCGGTTCCCGCAGGTGCGGCTGTCGCAGTAGCGGCGCGAGCGGTTGCGGGACAGGTCCACGAAGACCCGCGCGCAGTCGGGCGCCTCGCAGCGGCGCAGCCGCTCCCGCTCGCCGGCCATCAGGATCAGGCCCAGCGCCATCCCCAGCTCGGCCGCCAGGTGGTCGGCCAGCGCCGCGTGCGGGGCGAAGTAGTGCATGTGCCAGCCGTGGCCGTCGTGGTCGGTCAGCCGCGGCGTCGCGTTCACCGCCGCCACCAGGGTGTTCACCAGCCCGGCGGCCGCCTCGGTGGAGGAGGCGCCGAAGATCTCCCGCAGTCGGCCGCGCAGCGAGTGCACCGCGGCCAGGTCCGCCGCCGTGACGGCGTCCAGCTCGCTGATGTCGTGCCGCGCCACGAAGCCGTCCAGCGCGGTCAGGTCCGCCAGCTGCTCGTATCCGCCGACTTGCGGCGCGGTGTTCAGCAGGTCGACCAGGATGCCCAGGGCGCACTCGGTGTCATGGGTGATCAGCACGTGGGAGCTCCTCGCGTGCGCCGGGGGCGGAGGTGCCGCCCGCGTCGGGTCAACACCGCCGAACTCTACCGGGCCGGGGCGGCCGAACGCCGAAGGCGCCCGGTGCCGCGGCCCTTGTCCGCGCGGGGCGGACGAGATGCCATGACACCGGGCGCCTTCGGTCGGGCGCTCGCGCTGCTGCCGCGAACGCCGAGGACGACCGGCCCCGAGACCGCGGAACGCGGTGGTATCGGTGGCCGTGCCCCCGAGTAGGACAGCCACCTGGGAGGTCGACCTGACCGTCGACCCAGCACGTCGACCTCGGTGGGTCGACCGACGACCGGGGGAGCGCCCCCGGCGCTTCAGCTCTCGGCGAGGATGTGCGACAGCTCCCGATCCAGATCGAAGTGGCGATGCTCGGTGCCGGGCGGCACGGCGGCGTCGGTCCGCTTGAGGAAGGACTCAAGCGCCCGGGCCGGGGCTTCCAGCAGGGCCTCCCCCTCGGGGGAGGACAGCGCGATGCAGACGACTCCCTGTCCGTGGCTGCGTGACGGCCACACCCGGACGTCGCCAGTGCCGGTGGGTCGGTGCAGCCCCTCCGCGAGGAGGTCGCGGGCGAACACCCACTCCACGGTCTCGTCGGCACCGGTGTGGAAGGTGGCGTGCACGGCATAGGGGTCGGCAGTGTCGTAGCGCAGGCCCGCGGGGACGGGCAGTGACGACTCGCTGGACACGATGAGGCGCAGGTGCAGCTCGCAGCTGACCGTGGTGTTCATAAGCGCCAGGGCCTTTCGCTCAGTGTGCGCTCGGGGAATCGCACGTCGGCGAACGGACCATCCCACCCCCAGCGGCGATGTAAACCCCTCTGTCCCGATTCGGGGGGCACCGGTAACCCTTCCGGCGCATTGCGCATTGGTCCGGAACCGGGGCGGAACCGGACTGCGAGCGGAAATCGGCGCGGCGCGGGCGGGTGCCGCCAGGGGATCGGACGCATGCTCGGGAATGGCCGGGAATGGTGACTGATCGTGACGATTGGCGACAGCTGGGCTGGTGGGAGCCGGTCCGGAGTCGCCAGGGTGAGGGTGGCGCGGAGCGCCCCTCGGGATGGGGTAATGTTTTCCCTGCAGCCGGGCGATTAGCTCAGCGGGAGAGCACTTCGTTCACACCGAAGGGGTCACTGGTTCGATCCCAGTATCGCCCACCGGATTGCAAGTAAGGCGTAGGACCTCGGTTATTTATTGGCCGGGGTCCTACGCCTTTTCTGTTGTTCCGCAACGCCCGGACAGCGGTGCGGTGGAAGTCCGGAGAACTGAGGACGCGTCACCGGGCCTTTCCGGTACGGCTGCTGTCGTGCCGTCGGGCGGCCGCCGGGGTGCGGTGCTCCGAACCGCGTTGCGGGGCACCCCCGGGACGGTGCTATTGTTCATCTCGTTGCCCGGGCGATTAGCTCAGCGGGAGAGCACTTCGTTCACACCGAAGGGGTCACTGGTTCGATCCCAGTATCGCCCACCGGACAACATCGGGCCCCAACTGCCACGGCAGTTGGGGCCCGATGCATGGTCAGGGCGGATTCCGCGCCGCGCTCTCAGGGCGCGGCGCGGGCCACCGCTCAGGCCGCGCTCTCGCAGCGGTGCTCCGCGGCCAGCGGCACGCCGCAGCCGGCGCAGCGGACCGGGCGCAGCGGCCAGGAGCGGTCGACCCGCTCCGGAGTGCCGGACCGGTCGAACCAGTTCTGCAGCCCGCGCGCCTGGGCCGCGTGCCAGCGGGCCTGCCGCAGGTGCAGCTCGGCGGCGGAGAGGTCGCCCAGTGCGGCGCTGTGCCGCCGGCCGAGCGCGCGGACCAACTGCAGCGCGGCCCAGGCGTCGGCGCCCGCGTCGTGCGCGGCGGCGAGCTCGACCCCGTAGTGCGCGCACAGGTCGGTCAGGGTGCGCCGGCCCTTGCGGTAGCGGTCCACGTGCTTGTCCAGCACCCGCGGGTCGACCACCAGCAGCCGGGCCCCGGCCAGCTCGGCCGCCAGCGAACCCTGCCGGTGCCGGCGCAACTCCCGGTCCAGCAGCGTCAGATCGTAGGGCGCGTTCATCACCACCAGCGGCACCCCGGCCCGCGCCTGCTCGGCCAGTGCCCCGGCTATCTCGGCGGTGGCCAGCACCGGCGAGCGGCCGTGCGCGCGGACCTGCTCGTCGGTGATGCCGTGCACCGCGCGGGCGCCGTCCGGGATCGGGATGCCCGGGTCGACCAGCCAAGTCAGCCGCTCCACCGGGGCGTCCGGCGCGGGCTGCAGGACCAGCGCGGCCGACACCACGCGGTCCTGCTCCACGTCCACGCCGGTGGTCTCGGTGTCGAAGGAGGCGAGTGGTCCCTCGTACCAGTGCGGATTCTCCATCATGACCACCCCTCAGCTCCCCTGGGCGCTCCCGCCGAACCGGCCTGGTGCACCGTCGAGGACTGACGGTGCACCGGCTCGCGGTGCGGTGCCGAGCAGGTGATACCCCGGGGCCGTACCCCTTCAATCCCGTTCGGCCCGGCCGCGCGCACGGCGGGCGCGGCGGGCTCGGTACCATCGGTGAACGCAGCACCTGCTGCGCCCCATCAAAGCCAGCACGTCAGGAGAGACCGGTGACGGACGTCCGGGTATTCATCAACCGCGAACCCGATCGGGAAGAGCGCGTGGTGACCACGGGCACCACCGCCGCCGAGCTGTTCGCCGAGGACCGCGCGGTCATCGCCGCGCGCGTGGCGGGTGACCTGAAGGACCTCGCCTACCAGTTGCGGGAGGGCGACGAGGTCGAGCCCGTCGAGATCACCAGCCAGGACGGCCTCAACATCCTGCGCCACTCCACCGCGCACGTGATGGCCCAGGCCGTGCAGGAGATCTTCCCCGAGGCCAAGCTGGGCATCGGCCCGCCGATCAAGGACGGCTTCTACTACGACTTCGACGTCGAGAGGCCGTTCCACCCCGATGACCTCAAGGCCGTCGAGAAGAAGATGCAGGAGATCATCAAGCGCGGGCAGAAGTTCGCCCGCCGGGTGGTCACCGACGAGGCGGCCCGCGAGGAGCTGGCGAACGAGCCGTACAAGCTGGAGCTGATCGGCCTCAAGGGCTCGGCCGCCACGGCCGGCGAGGGCGCGGACGTCGAGGTGGGCGGCGGCGAGCTGACCATCTACGACAACCTCGACCCGAAGAGCGGCGAGCTCTGCTGGGGCGACCTGTGCCGCGGCCCGCACCTGCCGAGCACCCGGATGATCCCGGCCTTCAAGATCATGCGCTCGGCCGCCGCGTACTGGCGGGGCAGCGAGAAGAACCAGCAGCTCCAGCGCCTCTACGGGACCGCCTGGCCGACCAAGGACGAGCTGAAGGCGCACCTGGACTTCCTCGTCGAGGCCGCCAAGCGCGACCACCGCAAGCTCGGCAGCGAGCTGGACCTCTTCTCCATCCCGGAGGAGATCGGCTCCGGCCTGGCGGTCTTCCACCCCAAGGGCGGCGTGATGCGCCGGGCCATGGAGGACTACTCGCGCAAGCGGCACGAGGAGGCGGGCTACGAGTTCGTCTACACCCCGCACGCCACCAAGGGCACCCTGTTCGAGCTCTCCGGGCACCTGGACTGGTACGCCGACGGCATGTACCCGCCCATGCAGCTCGACGGCGAGAACGACTACTACCTCAAGCCGATGAACTGCCCGATGCACAACCTGATCTACCGCTCGCGCGGTCGCTCCTACCGTGAACTTCCGCTGCGGCTCTTCGAGTTCGGCACGGTGTACCGGTACGAGAAGTCGGGTGTGGTGCACGGCCTGACCCGGGCCCGCGGCTTCACCCAGGACGACGCGCACATCTACTGCACCAAGGAGCAGATGGCCGGCGAGCTGGACTCGCTGCTCACCTTCGTGCTGGACCTGCTGCGCGACTACGGCCTGACCGACTTCTACCTGGAGCTCTCCACCCGGGACCCGCAGAAGTCGATCGGCTCGGACGAGGACTGGGAGGAGGCCACCGAGACGCTGCGCGCGGCGGCCGAGAAGCAGAACCTCGAACTGGTCCTGGACCCCGAGGGCGCGGCCTTCTACGGCCCGAAGATCTCGGTGCAGGCCCGGGACGCGATCGGTCGGACCTGGCAGATGTCGACCATCCAGGTCGACTTCCAGCTGCCGAACCGCTTCGAGCTGGAGTTCCAGGGCGCGGACGGCAACCGGCAGCGCCCGGTGATGATCCACCGCGCGCTCTTCGGTTCGATCGAGCGCTTCTTCGCGGTGCTGCTGGAGCACTACGCGGGTGCGATGCCGCCGTGGCTGGCCCCGGTGACCGTGGTCGGCATCCCGATCACCGAGGAGCACGTGCCGTACCTCCAGGAGGTCGCGGCCGAGCTGAAGAAGCAGGGGATCCGGGTCGAGGTGGACGCCTCGGACGAGCGGATGCAGAAGAAGATCCGCAACGCCCAGAAGTCCAAGGTGCCGTTCATGCTGATCGCGGGCAACGACGACGTCGAGGCGGGCGCGGTCAGCTTCCGCTACCGCAGCGGCGAGCAGAAGAACGGCGTGCCGCTCGCGGAGGCCGTGGCGGAGATCGTGGACGCGGTGCGGCGCCGCATCCAGGTCTGACACCGCCTCTCTGGCACCGCCCCTCTGACAGGCCGGTGCGGGGCGTACTCCCGGAGAAGGAGTCCGCCCCGCACCGGCCTGTCCGCCACCGCGGACGAATATGCTGATCAGCATGACGAGTGAGCCGGAACTGCAGCAGGGTGTCGGGGAGCCGGACGGCTTCCGGCGTCTCTGGACGCCCCATCGCATGGCCTATATCCAGGGTGAGAACAAGCCCACCGGGCCTTCCCCCGACGACGGGTGTCCGTTCTGCTCGATCCCCGCGCTCAGCGACGAGGAGGGGCTGCTCGTCAGCCGCGGCACGCACGTCTTCGCGGTGCTCAACCTCTACCCCTACAACGGCGGCCACCTGATGGTCGTCCCGTACCGGCACGTGGCCGACTACACCGAGCTGACCGACGAGGAGACCGTCGAGCTGGCGCTGCTCACCAAGCGGGCGATGACGGCCCTGCGGGCGGCCTCGGGGGCGCACGGGTTCAACATCGGGATGAACCAGGGCGGCGCGGCCGGCGCCGGGATCGCGGCGCACCTGCACCAGCACGTCGTGCCGCGCTGGGGCGGGGACGCCAACTTCATGCCGGTGGTCGGGCACACCAAGGTGCTGCCGCAGCTGCTGGCGGACACCCGCAAGATACTGGCCGAGGCCTGGCCGCAGGGCTGAGCCGGCCCCGCACGCGGTGAGCGGCCCCGGCGCCAGGCGCCGGGGCCGCTCAGGTGCTCACCGAGGTGCCGTCACCAGGCGTCGTAGACATCCGACTTGAACGGACGCACGCCCTGCATCTCCGACTTCAGGATCAGCGAGCGGTTGGTGAACCGGTCGGTGCTGATGTCGTGGTCGGCGAGGAACTCGATGGTCGCGGCCTGCACCGCGCTGACCACCGGGGTGGCGATCCGCATCGAGTCGTCGGCCATGAAGCGGCTGCTCCAGGGCGCGGTGGCCCAGGCGGTGCGCAGGCCGAAGGGCTCGGGCAGCTTCATGGTGCCGCCGAGCCAGGCGAGCAGACCGGGGGCCCGCAGGAAGGGGGCCCGCAGGGCCTGGCGGACCACCTCGTCGTTGTCGATCAGCGGCAGCTGGATGGTCTCCTCCTCCCAGAACTTGCCGGTCTTGGCGCGGCTCATCTCCTTGGCCTTCGGCTTGTCGTGGAACAGACCGGGGACCGGGCCCAGGGTGTGGCCGTTGACCGAGACCCGCAGGGTATTGCTGAGCACCGTGACGGTGACCAGGACGCTGACCACCAGGCGGCCCTTGTTCAGCACGAACTGGGTGCCCAGGTAGTGCCGCGGGCCGTCGAGGCCGAACCCCTGGCGGTTGGCGACGCTGACCACGGCGTGGTCGCGCATCCGCGGGCCGTCCATGTCGGGGCCGCCGGGACGGCCGATCTCGTCCGCGCCGGCCCCGACCTCCAGGATCACCCACTGCTCCACCGAGGAGTTGGGGACCGCGCCGTTGCCGACGCCGCTGCGCCCCAGGGTGTTCAGCCGGTCGGTGATCTTCTTGACCAGGTCCCAGGTGTGGAAGCCGCGGAACTCCTCGTGGCCCTCGGCGGGCCGCAGGTCCTCGACCATCTCCCAGGAGCCCCAGCGCTTGCCGAGGCCGAGTATCCCGTTGACCCCGGCGTAGTGCAGGACGTTGGTGTCCTGCTCCAGCGAGAGCTGGGTGAGCTGGGTCTTCAGGGCGGCGGCCCGGGCGTCCTGGTCGTTGCGCGGCACCGCCTGCGGGACCACGGCGATCGCGCCGCCGTCGATCACGTCGGTCCAGCGGGTCCGCATGTCCTTGATGAAGGCCAGGCAGACCCGCTTGGCGAGGAACCAGCCCAGGACCGGCACCAGCATGACCATGCGGGTGTAGAGCCCGAGCGGGCCGGTGAAGGGCGGCCGCCAGGCGAGCGCGGCGGCCACCACCAGCAGCAGGGCCAGCAGCAGCGGACCGTAGAGCCCCTCCCGGCGCTCGCTGCCGGCCCGCAGCCACAGGCGCAGCCGGAAGACGCCGAGCCAGAGCAGCGTGCCGGGCAGGAAGAGCACGCCGGTGAGCAGGGTGATCAGCATCAGCCTGCGGTCGCGGCTGTCGCGCAGCGCCTCGGCCGCCAGGCAGTGCTCGACCACCATGCGCGGCTCGGTGCCGAACGAGGGCACGATGGGCTTGCGGCCGGCGCTCAGGGTGCGGGCGATCACGGCCTTGCTGAAGGCCTCGCCGAGGTTGGGGCGCAGCAGCCGGAACCGCCCGGCCTTGCCGACCACGCCGGCCTGCACGGCGCTGACGAAGGCGTCGAGTTCGCCGTCCCGGTAGGCGATCGACGCGAGTGCCTGGGTGACCGCGGTCTGCGGTCCGGCGTCCGTGCGGGGTATCTGCGCCCCGGGGGTCATGTCGAGCTTGCTCATGGCTGCGGCCTCCCCTCCTCCCCTGTCAGCGGCAGGGTATCGTGCCGCCGACCTGTCAGGTCGGTGATCTCCTGAAGAACCGTCATCCGGACGGTGTGGGGCGAGTCTTCCCCGAATGCGGGTGCTTCGATCCGGATGCGGCAGGATCGGTGCCATGGTTACCGAGGAAGCTTTGGTCCGGGCCCCCGATCCGGTGCTGGTCTTCGACGGGGACTGCGCGTTCTGCAGCTCCTGCGTGCGGATCGCCGAGCGCTACCTGCGTCAGACACTGGCCTCGGGCGGGTGGACGGCGCAGCCGTTCCAGTTCGCCGACCTCGCGGAGCTGGGGGTCACCCGAGAGCGCGCGGAGCGCGAGGTGCTCTGGGTGACGCCGTCGGGGGAGGTGTACGGCGGGGCGCAGGCGGTGGCGAAGCTGCTGCTGCGCTCGGGCAACGCCTGGGCCTACCTGGGCGCGGTGCTGCGGCTGACCCCGGTGCGGCCGGTGGCGGCGGCGGTGTACCGGGTGGTGGCGCGCTACCGGCACCGGATGCCGGGCGGCACCGCGGCCTGCGCGCTGCCGCGCCGCGGTTCGACCGGGCAGCACCTGGCCTGACCGGCCGTGATCCGATCGGGTGTGGGGCGGCGGAGCGGGTCCGGCGGCCTGGATACCATGGGTCACGCCGGGTGGGCTGATCCGCTCGGCCGCCCGGTGCTGCCGCTGCTGTTGGCCGCCGGTGACTGACTGAAGTGAGATCGGAGCGGTCGGGAAGGCCATGCTCAACAAATACGCGCGTGCCTTCTTCACACGTGTGCTGACCCCGTTCGCCGCGCTGCTGCTGCGCTGGGGGGTGAGCCCGGACGCGGTGACCCTGATCGGGACGGCCGGCTCGGTGGCCGGCGCGCTGGTCTTCTTCCCCCGCGGGGAGTTCTTCTGGGGGACGATCACGATCACCCTCTTCATCTTCTCCGACCTGGTGGACGGGAACATGGCCCGCCAGGCGGGCACCTCCAACAAGTGGGGGGCGTTCCTGGACTCCACACTGGACCGGGTGGCGGACGCGGCGATCTTCGGCGGCCTGGCGCTCTGGTACGCGGGCAAGGGCGACAACGACCTGCTCTGCGCGATCTCGGTGCTCTGCCTGGCGAGCGGTCAGGTGGTGTCGTACACCAAGGCGCGGGCGGAGAGCCTGGGGTTGCCCTGCGACGTGTCGGGGCTGGTCGAGCGGGCCGAGCGGCTGGTGATCACCCTGGTGGCGGCCGGGGTGGCGGGTCTGCACACCTTCGGGGTGCCGTACGTCGAGTGGTTGCTGCCGGTGGCGCTCTGGCTGGTCGGGGTGGGCAGTGTGGTCACGGTGCTGCAGCGGATGCTGACCGTGCGCCGGGAGGCCTTCGAAGCCGCGGCCCTTGAGGCGCGGGCCGGCAGTACCGCAGGGGAGAGCTGAGGCGGCACGATGCGCGAGAAGCTGGTCGAGACCGGGTACGCCGCCGGCTGGGCGGTGCT
Organism: Kitasatospora sp. NBC_01287; assembly: GCF_026340565.1. Lineage (NCBI taxonomy): Bacteria > Bacillati > Actinomycetota > Actinomycetes > Kitasatosporales > Streptomycetaceae > Kitasatospora > Kitasatospora sp. NBC_01287. Next base: position 1,570,350 of record NZ_JAPEPB010000001.1, on the reverse strand, counting down.
GAAGCTGCTGCCGGAGCCGGCGGTGCGGGTGCTGGGGGACAGGATCGCCGACGTCGCCTGGCGGCGGCAGGGGCGCGGGGTGCGCCAGCTGGAGAAGAACCTGGCGCGGGTGCGGCCGGACGCCTCGCCGGCCGAGCTGCGCGAGCTGTCGCGGGCCGGGATGCGCTCCTACCTGCGCTACTGGATGGAGTCCTTCCGGCTGCCGGTCTGGAACGACCGCAAGATCGCGGACCGGGTACGGGTGGACGGCACCGAGCACCTGGTGGCCGCGCTGGAGTCCGGGCGGGGCGCGATCGTCACGCTGCCGCACATGGGCAACTGGGACCTGGCCGGCGCCTGGGTGGTGCGGCACCTGGGGCTCGGCTTCACCACGGTCGCCGAGCGGTTGAAGCCGGAGTCGCTCTTCGACCGCTTCGTGGCCTACCGCGAGGGCCTGGGGATGGAGGTGCTGGCGCTGACCGGCAGCGACATCTCGGTGATCGGCACGCTGGCCCGGCGGCTGCGCGAGGGCAAGCTGATCTGCCTGGTGGGCGACCGCGACCTGTCCGAGGCGGGGCTGCCGGTGCGGTTCTTCGGCGAGACCACGCGGATGCCGGCCGGCCCCGCGGCACTCGCCCAGCGCACCGGGGCGGCGCTGCTGCCGGTGACCCTCTGGTACGACGGGCCGGTGCTGGCCGGCCGGATCCATCCGCCCGTCGAGGTGCCGGCCGACCTGGACCGGCAGACGGCCAAGTCGGTGATGACGCAGTCGATGGCGGACATCTGGGCGGCGGGGATCGCGGAGCATCCGCAGGACTGGCACATGCTGCAGCGCTTCTGGCTGGCCGACCTGTCGTCAACTGCCGCGCGGGAGCAGGCATCGGACGGGAAGGCGACCGCCCCGGCCTCGCACGCCGAGCCGGCCTCGCACGCCGAGCCGGCCTCGCACGCCGAGCCGGCCTCGCACGCCGAGGCGGGGGACAGCGCGTGAAGATCGGCATCGTCTGCCCGTACGACTGGGACGTCCCCGGCGGCGTGCAGTTCCACATCCGCGACCTGGCCGAGCACCTGATCGGGCTGGGGCACAAGGTCTCGGTGCTGGCCCCGGCCGACGACGAGTCCGCGCTGCCCTCCTACGTGGTCTCGGCGGGCCGGGCGGTGGCCGTCCCCTACAACGGCTCGGTGGCCCGGCTGAGCTTCGGGATCATCTCGGCGACCCGGGTGCGGCGCTGGCTGCGCGACGGGGAGTTCGACATCCTGCACGTGCACGAGCCGACCTCGCCCAGCCTGTCGATACTGGCCGCCTGGGCGGCGACCGGCCCGATGGTGGCCACCTTCCACACCTCCAACCCGCGCTCGCGGGCGATGGTCGCGGCCTCGCCGATCCTGCAGCCGGCCCTGGAGAAGATCAGCGCCCGGATCGCCGTGAGCGAGTACGCGCGCCGCACCCTGGTCGAGCACCTGGGCGGGGACGCGGTGGTGATCCCCAACGGCGTGGACGTCGACTTCTTCGCCGGGGCCGAGGCCGATCCGCGCTGGACCGGCGGCACGATCGGCTTCATCGGCCGGATCAACGAGCCGCGCAAGGGCCTGCCGACGCTGCTCGCCGCGATGCCGGCGATCATCGCGGCCCGCCCCGAGGTGCGCCTGCTGGTGGCCGGCAAGGGCGACGAGGAGGAGGCGCTGGCGGGTGCGGCCCCCGAGGTGCGGGCCAGGGTGGAGTTCCTCGGCATGGTCACCGACGAGGAGAAGGCGCGGCTGCTGCGCAGCGTCGACCTCTACGTGGCGCCCAACACCGGGGGCGAGAGCTTCGGGATCATCCTGGTCGAGGCGATGTCGGCGGCGGCCCCGGTGCTGGCCAGCGACCTGGACGCGTTCGCCCAGGTGCTGGACCAGGGCCGGGCGGGCGAGCTGTTCGCGGTGGAGGACCCGGCGGCGCTGGCCGAGGCGGCGGTGCGGCTGCTGCACGACCCGGTGCGGCTGGCCGAGCTGCGCACGGCGGCGGCCGCGCACGTGCGGCGCTTCGACTGGTCGACGGTGGGCGCCGACATCCTGGCGGTCTACGAGACGGTCGCCGACGGCACCGGCAGCGCGCCCAAGGTGCGGGAGGACGACCGGACCAGCTGGCGCGAGCGGCTCGGGCTGGCCCGGGACCAGGAGCGACCGGTGTGACTCCGCTCACGGACCGCTGACCTGACGGGACGCCGACCGGAGCGGGCGCCGCGGGCCGGTAGCGTTGCGCCTCGTGACTACCTGGATCTGGGCCGCGGTGGCCGTGGTGCTCTTCGCGGTCTACCTCAGCTGGACCGCGGGCCGGCTGGACCGGCTGCACGCGCGGATCGACGCCGCCCGCGCCGCCCTGGACGCGCAGCTGCTGCGCCGCGCCTCGGTGGCGCAGGAGCTCGCCACCTCCTCGCTGCTCGACCCCGCCACCTCGATGGTGCTCTACGAGGCCTCGCACGCCGCCCGGCAGGCCGACGAGGAGCACCGCGAGGTCGCGGAGAGCGAGCTGAGCCAGGCGTTGCGCGCGGTCTTCGCCGAGCCGGAGCAGCTGGCCGAGCTGCGGGCGGCGCCCGGCGGCGAGGACGCGGTGCGCGACCTCACCTCGGCGGTGCGCCGGGTGCCGATGGCCCGCCGGTTCCACAACGACGCGGTGCGCGCGGCTCGCGCGGTGCGCACGCACCGGCTGGTGCGCTACTTCCGACTGGCCGGGCGGGCACCGTTCCCGCTGGCCTTCGAGATGGACGACGAGGCGCCGGCGGCCCTGGTGCCGCAAGGCTCTCCGGCCTAGCGCGGCCGCTTCGGGCGGTACCGTAGCCGCTCCCGAAGGCCGGGACCTACGGCCTGTTTGGCGTATCGATTTGGCCTGGCTGGACTTGGTGGCGCATCGATCAGGTACCCGAACGGCCTACCATGGGGCGATAGCACACCGATTCGTCTTCGAGTGAGGTCTCACGTGTCCACCAGCACTCCCGCTTCCGCCGACCAGCCGCAGATCGGTACCGCCCGGGTCAAGCGCGGCATGGCCGAGCAGCTCAAGGGCGGTGTGATCATGGACGTGGTCAACGCCGAGCAGGCCAAGATCGCCGAGGACGCGGGTGCCGTCGCGGTCATGGCCCTCGAGCGGGTCCCCGCGGACATCCGCAAGGACGGCGGCGTGGCCCGGATGTCCGACCCCGACATGATCGACGGCATCATCAACGCCGTCTCCATCCCGGTCATGGCCAAGTCCCGGATCGGCCACTTCGTCGAGGCCCAGGTCCTGCAGGCGCTCGGTGTCGACTACATCGACGAGTCCGAGGTGCTCACCCCGGCCGACGAGGTCAACCACTCCGACAAGTGGGCCTTCACCACCCCCTTCGTCTGCGGTGCCACCAACCTGGGCGAGGCGCTGCGCCGGATCGCCGAGGGTGCGGCCATGATCCGCTCCAAGGGCGAGGCCGGCACCGGCAATGTGGTCGAGGCCGTGCGCCACATGCGCCAGATCAACGGTGACATCCGCCGCCTGGCCACTCTGGACGAGAACGAGCTGTACGTCGCGGCCAAGAACCTGCAGGCCCCGTACGAGCTGGTCAAGGAGGTCGCGCAGCTGGGCAAGCTCCCGGTCGTGCTGTTCTCCGCCGGTGGCGTGGCCACCCCGGCCGACGCCGCGCTGATGATGCAGCTGGGCGCCGAGGGCGTCTTCGTCGGCTCCGGCATCTTCAAGTCCGGCGACCCGGCCAAGCGCGCCGCCGCCGTGGTGAAGGCGACCACCTTCTACGACGACCCGAAGATCATCGCGGACGTCTCCCGCGGCCTGGGCGAGGCCATGGTCGGCATCAACTGCGACACCCTGCCCGAGACCGAGCGCTACGCCAACCGCGGCTGGTAGCAGCCCGCGCCCTCCGGCCCGCCGCGCGCTCGTGGGTGCGGCGGGCCGCTCCGTGTGTGTCCGCCCGCGACGTAACGTAAAGAGGAATGCCACCGTGTCCACCAGCACCCCCGTGATCGGCGTCCTGGCCCTGCAGGGCGATGTCCGCGAGCACCTGATCGCGCTCGCCGAGGCGGACGCCCTGGCCCGCCCGGTGCGCCGGCCCGAGGAGCTGGCCGAGGTCGACGCCCTGGTCATACCCGGCGGCGAGTCGACCACGATGTCCAACCTGGCGCTGGCCTTCGGCCTGATGGAGCCGTTGCGCGAGCGGGTGGCGGCGGGTCTGCCGGTCTACGGCTCCTGCGCGGGCATGATCATGCTGGCCGAGAAGATCCTGGACGGCCGCGACGACCAGCAGAGCGTCGGCGGCATCGACATGACGGTGCGCCGCAACGCCTTCGGCCGGCAGAACGAGTCCTTCGAGTCCGCGATCGACTTCCAGGGCTTCGAGGGCGAGCCGGTGCACGGGGTCTTCATCCGGGCGCCCTGGGTCGAGTCGGTGGGTGCCGGCGTCGAGGTGCTGGCCGAACTCCCGGCCGCCGACGGTGCGGAGAGCCGGATCGTGGCGGTGCGCCAGGGCAACCTGCTCGCCACCTCGTTCCACCCCGAGCTGACGGGTGACCACCGGGTGCACGCCCTCTTCGTGCGGATGGTCGAGCAGGCGCTCGAAACCGCGGGCGCCTGACCGGTGCCAGGCGCGCCGTTCCGACACCGGTAGGATCTCCCCTGTTTCATTTCCCTTTGGCGACGTAAAGGAGCTGGTGATGTCCGGCCACTCTAAGTGGGCTACCACCAAGCACAAGAAGGCCGTGATCGACGCCAAGCGCGGCAAGCTCTTCGCCAAGATGATCAAGAACATCGAGGTGGCGGCGAAGACCGGCGGGCCCGACCCGGCCGGCAACCCGACGCTCTACGACGCCATCCAGAAGGCCAAGAAGAGCTCGGTCCCGATCGACAACATCAACCGCGCCGTCAAGCGCGGCGGCGGCCTGGAGGCCGGCGGGGCCGACTACCAGACGATCATGTACGAGGGCTACGGCCCCAACGGTGTCGCGGTGCTGATCGAGTGCCTCACCGACAACCGCAACCGCGCCGCCTCCGACGTGCGGGTCGCGATGACCCGCAACGGCGGCTCGATGGCCGACCCGGGCTCGGTGTCGTACCTGTTCAACCGCAAGGGCGTGGTGGTCGTCCCCAAGGGTGACGGGGTCGACGAGGACCGGGTCCTGGAGGTCGTCCTGGAGGCCGGCCTCGACGTCGAGGAGGTCAACGACCTCGGTGAGTCCCTGGAGGTGCTCTCCGAGGCCACCGACCTGGTCGCGGTGCGCAGCGCGCTGGTGGACGCCGGCGTCGACTACGACTCGGCCGACGCCAACTTCGTGCCCAGCATGCAGGTCGAGCTGGACGTGGACGGCGCCCGCAAGATCCTCAAGCTGATCGACGCGCTGGAGGACAGCGACGACGTGCAGAACGTCTTCGCCAACTTCGACATCTCCGACGAGGTGGGCGCGCAGCTCGACGCCGAGTGAGCTGAGCCGTCCCCCGGCCCGGTGGTCCCCTGGACCGCCGGGCCGGTGTCGTTGTCCGCGCTGTCCGAGCCGGGCACTAGGGTCTGACTGGGTCTGATCGGGCCTTGTCGGGCCTGAGCCGGCGCGACTGACGAAGGGTGGGAGCGTGCGGGTGCTGGGTGTGGACCCTGGGTTGACCAGGTGCGGCGTCGGCGTGGTCGACGGCGCGCCGGGCCGGCCGCTGCGCATGCTCGGGGTCGGCGTGCTGCGCACCCCGGCCGAGGAGGAGGTGCCGCGCCGCCTGTTGGCGATCGAGGACGGGGTGGAGACCTGGCTGGACGAGTACCGGCCCGACATCGTCGCCATCGAGCGGGTCTTCGCCCAGCACAACGTGAGCACCGTGATGGGGACGGCGCAGGCCAGCGCGGTCACCATGCTCTGCGCCGCCCGGCGCGGCCTGCCGGTGGTGCTGCACACCCCCAGTGAGGTCAAGGCCGCCGTCACCGGCTCGGGCCGGGCCGACAAGGCCCAGGTCACCGCGATGGTGACCAGGCTGCTGCGGCTGGACGCGCCGCCCAAGCCCGCCGACGCCGCCGACGCGCTGGCGCTGGCGATCTGCCACATCTGGCGCGGGACGGCCACCGACAAGATCGCCGCCGCGCTCGCCCGCGCCAACACCGCCAGCAGCGCCGCCGTTGCCGCCGCTCACACCACTGCCCGTACCGCCGCAAGTACCGCCGCAAGTACTGCCGCAAGTACTGCCGCCCGCAAGGAGTACCGCCCGTGATCGCCTTCGTCCAAGGGCCGGTGGCGGCCATCGCCGCCGGGTGCGCCGTCGTCGAGGTCGGCGGCGTCGGCATGGCCGTGCAGTGCACGCCCAACACGCTGGCCGCGCTGCGCCTGGGGGAGCCGGCCCGGCTGGCCACCTCGCTGGTGGTCCGGGAGGACTCGCTCACCCTCTACGGCTTCGCGGACGAGGACGAGCGGGCCACCTTCGAGATCCTGCAGGCCGCGCCCGGGGTCGGCCCGCGGGTGGCGCAGGCGATGCTGGCCGTGCACAGCCCCGACGCGCTGCGGCTGGCCGTGGCCGGCGGGGACGAGAAGGCGCTGATCCAGGTGCCGGGGATCGGCAAGGCCCGGGCGGCCAAGCTGCTGCTGGAGTACAAGAACAAGCTGGGCGCCCCGCTCGGCGCCGTCCCCGCGCAGAAGCCGCTCGCCGCCGGTCCGGCGCCGTGGAGCGAGCAACTGCACGCCGCCCTGGTCGGCCTGGGCTACGCGCCGCGCGAGGCCGAGGACGCGGTCGCCGCGGTCACCCCGCAGGCGGAGGCGCAGGCCACCGCCGATGTGGGCGCGCTGCTCAAGGCGGCGCTGCGGACCCTCAACCGGACCCGGTAGCACGGCCACGGCTGCCAGAACGATCTGACAGAACGATCTGGCAGACCGATCTGGCAGACCGACCTGACACCTCATCAACTTGTCGACTTGGAGCCAGCCCTGATGAGTCCCTACGACTCCGACCCCGCCGACCGCCTGGTGGCGGCAGCCGCCGACGAGGCGGACCAGGCGGTGGAGGCGGCGCTGCGCCCCAAGCTGCTGGATGAGTTCATCGGCCAGGAGCGGGTGCGCGAGCAGCTCTCGCTGGTGCTGCGGGCCGCCCGCAAGCGCGGTGCCGCGCCCGACCACGTGCTGCTCAGCGGCCCGCCCGGGCTCGGCAAGACGACCTTGTCGATGATTATCGCGGCCGAGCTGAACGCGCCGATCCGGATCACCTCGGGGCCGGCCATCCAGCACGCCGGCGACCTGGCGGCGATCCTCTCCTCGCTGACCGAGGGCGAGGTGCTCTTCCTCGACGAGATCCACCGGATGTCGCGCCCCGCCGAGGAGATGCTCTACATGGCGATGGAGGACTACCGGGTCGACGTCATCGTCGGCAAGGGCCCTGGCGCCACCGCGATCCCGCTGGAGCTGCCGCCGTTCACCCTGGTCGGCGCGACGACCAGGGCCGGCCTGCTGCCGCCGCCGCTGCGCGACCGCTTCGGCTTCACCGGGCACATGGAGTTCTACGCCCCGGCCGAGCTGGAGCGGGTGGTGCACCGCTCGGCCGCGCTGCTCGACGTGGCGATCGACCCGCGCGGCGCCGCCGAGATCGCGGGCCGCTCCCGGGGCACCCCGCGGATCGCCAACCGGTTGCTGCGCCGGGTGCGCGACTACGCCCAGGTCGAGCACGACGGCCAGGTCACCCAGGAGATCGCCGCCCGGGCGCTGGCGGTCTACGAGGTGGACGCACGGGGGCTGGACCGCTTGGACCGGGCGGTGCTGAACGCGCTGCTGCGGCTCTTCGGCGGAGGTCCGGTGGGCCTGTCGACCCTGGCGGTCGCGGTGGGGGAGGAGGCCGAGACGGTCGAGGAGGTGGCCGAGCCCTTCCTGGTCAGGGAGGGCCTGCTGGCTCGCACCCCACGTGGACGGGTCGCCACCGCGGCGGCCTGGCAGCACCTCGGGCTGACCCCGCCGGCGCACCTGGCGGCCGGTCGCGGGGCGCTGCCGGGGCAGCAGCAGTTCTTCGCGGCCGAACCAGCCGGCGGACCAGCGGGTGAATCCGCGACCGGAACGGCGGACGGAACGGCCGCCGGAACAGCGGACGGAACAGTGGCCGAATCACGTACCGGATCCCGGGTCGATTCGGGGTCCGGACAAACCGCCGAGGACTGAGCGTGTCGGGGACTCGCCACCTTTGGCGGCGGGATGCGATGCTTGGCGTTGTCCGATCAGAGCGGGTCTCCTAGACTTCGCCGGACCGCCCCGTCTCACCAGGCGGGTTGACCATCGCCACTGGCCATCCACGGGTGGCTTGTAAAGGACTTTCTGCTGTGTCTCTCCTCATCTTTGTCATCCCGGTCGCCTTGGTCTTCCTGATGTTCCGGTCGCAGAAGAAGCGGCAGCAGCAGGCCAGCCAGATGCAGTCGACCATGGAGCCGGGCGCGGCGGTGCGCACCATCGGCGGCATGTACGCCCTGGTGAAGGCGGTCAACGACAGCACCGTGGAGCTCGAGATGGCCCCTGGCGTGGTGGCCCACTTCAGCAAGAGCGCGGTCGCCGCGGTCATCGACGCGCAGGAGTACGACGAGATCATCAACGGCCGTCCCGAGGAGGACGAGGCCGCGGATCTCGATGCCGAGCTCGCCGACACCGAACTCGTCGAGGACGAGGTGCTCAAGGACGAGGACGCGCAGGAGAGCATCAGCCTGGCGAAGGCCGACAGCGAGAAGCCCGCGGCCAAGTAGTACGACGACGGTCCGCACCACCACTTCACGGTTGCCCGCAGCTCGCGCCGCCCCCTGCCCTCACGCGGGCCGGCGACGCTGAGCCCGCGGCATGGGACAGGGAGAAACGAGCAAGGTGGCAACACCCAAGTCGCGTCCGCGCGACGGTTATCCGGGGCGGGCTCTGGCCCTCATCCTGGTGGTCACCGTCGGACTGGTCGCCCTCATGTTCGGGACGGGCCACAAGACGCCTCGCCTCGGGATCGACCTCGCGGGCGGCACCAGCATCACGCTGACGGCCAGCTCGAAGGACAAGGCAGCGGTCACTCAGTCCAATATGAACATCGCTGTCGGGATCATCCAGAAGCGCGTCAACGCCTTCGGTGTCTCCGAGGCCGAGGTTCAGACCCAGGGCAACGACAACATCATCGTTGACATCCCGAAGGGGACGAACAGCCAGCAGGCGGCACAGCAGGTCGGTACCACGGCCAAGCTGTACTTCCGCCCGGTGCTGGCGCTCGCGCCCACTGGTGTGCCCCTGCCGCCTGTCACCAGCAGCCCCAGTGCCGCCACCAGCGGCAGCCCGAGTGCCGCCGCCAGCGGCTCGCCGAGCGCGGGTGCGAGCACCAGCGCGAGCGCCGCGGGCAGCCCGAGCGGCTCGCCCAGCGCGAGCGCCGGTGCCAGCAAGGCCGGCCGCGCTCTCTCCGAGGGCCTGCTGGCCGCCGACGCGAGCACGAGCCCGACCGCGACCCCCAGCGCGAGCACCGCCGCCTCCCCGTCCGCCGCGTCCAGCGCCTCGGCCGCAGGCAGTGCCGCGCCCAGCGCCGCGTCCTCCGCGCTCCCGCCGGTGCCGACCACCCCGCCGGCCGCCACGCAGCCCGTCGAGGGCACCGTGCCCGCCGACCTGGCCCAGCAGTTCGCCGGACTGGACTGCTCCAACTCCACCCAGCGGCTGGACTACCAGACGGACACGACCAAGGACTCGGTCGCCTGCTCCTACGACAAGGAGTCGAACGTCTGGTACAAGTACGCGCTCGGCCCGGTGGCGATCAACGGCGCGGACGTCTCCAAGGCCCAGGCCGGCTACGACACCCAGAGCGCGGGCGGCTGGGAGGTCCAGCTGAGCTTCAACGACCGCGGGTCCAAGGCCTTCGCCACCACCACCGGCCAGCTGGCCACCCAGCAGTCGCCGATGAACCAGTTCGCCATCGTGCTGGACGGCAAGGTGGTCTCCCACCCGTACGTCAGCCAGGCGATCACCGGCAACGCCGTGATCAACGGCAGCTTCACCCAGGACGACGCCAGCAACCTCTCCAACGTGCTGAGCTTCGGCGCGCTGCCGCTGAGCTTCAACCAGAGCGACATCACCACCGTCACCCCGCAGCTGGGCGGTGACCAGCTGCACGCCGGTCTGCTGGCCGGCGCGATCGGCCTGGCGCTGGTCGTCCTCTACTCGCTGATCTACTACCGCGGCCTGGGTCTGGTCTCGATCGCCGGTCTGCTCACCTCCGCGATCCTGACCTACACGATCATGTGCCTGCTGGGCGCCGGGATCGGCTTCGCGCTGAACCTGCCGGCGGTCTGCGGTGCGATCGTGGCGATCGGTATCACCGCGGACTCCTTCATCGTGTACTTCGAACGCATCCGCGACGAGGTCCGCGAGGGTGCCCCGCTGCGCCCGGCCGTCCAGCGCGCCTGGCCGCGCGCCCGCCGCACCATCCTGGTCTCCGACTTCGTGTCGCTGCTCTGTGCCGGTGTGCTCTACATCTGCTCCGTCGGCAAGGTCCAGGGCTTCGCGTTCACCCTGGGTCTGACCACGGTGCTCGACGTCGTGGTGATCTTCCTCTTCACCAAGCCGCTGATCACCCTGCTGGCGCGGCGCAAGTTCTTCGCGGACGGCCACCCGTGGTCCGGCCTCGACCCGAAGCGTCTGGGCGCCCGCCCGCCGGTGCGCGGCGGCCGCCGTCGCCCCGCCACCTCCGCCGCCGTCAAGGAGGCCTGACGTCGTGTCACGCTTCAGCAACCTGGGCCACCGCCTCTACCAGGGCGAGGTCAGCTTCGACTTCGTCAACCGGCGGAAGATCTGGTACAGCATCTCGGCGGCGATCGCCGCCGCGGCGCTGATCGGTCTGACCGTGATCGGGCTGCACCTGAGCATCGACTTCAAGGGCGGCTCGGTCTACACGGTCAAGAAGTCCGGGCTGACCATCAGCCAGGCCCAGACCTCGATCGACAAGATCGTCGGTGACTCGACCCCGCAGGTGCAGGCCACCGGTGACGGTCAGATCCGGATCCAGGTCAGCTCCAACGACAAGACGCCCGCCACCGAGGTCGTCAAGGAACTCGCCGGCGACCTCGGGATCGACCAGAGCGCGGTCAACGCGCAGGTGGTCGGCCCGAGCTGGGGCCAGCAGATCTCCGAGAAGGCCCTCACCGGTCTGATCGTCTTCATGATCCTGGTCACCGCCTACCTGGCGATCGCCTTCGAGTGGCGGATGGCGGTGGCGGCCCTGGTCGCCCTGATCCACGACCTGCTGATCACCATCGGTGTCTACGCGCTGGTCGGCTTCGAGGTCTCGCCGGGTACGGTGATCGGCTTCCTGACCATCCTGGGTTACTCGCTCTACGACACGGTCGTCGTCTTCGACACCGTGAAGGAGAACACCAAGAACCTGGAGAAGCAGAACAGGTTCACCTACAGCGAGGCGGCCAACGCGGGCCTCAACCAGACCCTGGTCCGTTCGATCAACACCACCGTGGTGGCCCTGCTGCCGGTGGCGGCGCTGCTCTTCATCGGTGGCGGCATCCTCGGTGCCGGCACCCTGAACGACATCTCGCTGGCGCTCTTCGTCGGCCTCTCGGCCGGTGCCTACTCCTCGATCTGCGTCGCCACCCCGCTGCTCGCGCAGCTCAAGGAGCAGACCCCCCAGATGCGGGCGCTGGCCAAGCGGGTCGCCCAGCGGCGCGCGTCGGAGGCCAAGGCCGCCGAGGCCAAGGCGGCGGCCGGCCCGACCGACACCGAGGGCGAGTCCGAGCAGGACACGGCCGACAGCGTCGCGGCGGGTATGGTCGGACAGCGCAACCAGCCGGTCGGCCGGGCCCGTGGCAAGGGCCGCCCCTCCGGCAAGCGCTGACCGGACACCCGCGAGAGAAGGACTCGTCGTGACCACCGCTGACACCGCCTTGACCGAGCTGCTCACCAGCCGGATCAAGGACGTGCCCGACTACCCGAAGCCCGGGGTGCTGTTCAAGGACATCGCCCCGCTGCTGGCCGACGCCGAGGCGTTCGGCGCGCTCACCCGGGCGCTGGCGGGCCGGGCCGAGGCGTTGGGCGCGACCAAGGTGGTGGGCCTGGAGGCGCGCGGCTTCGTGCTGGCGGCTCCGGCCGCCTTCGCGGCCGGGCTCGGCTTCGTGCCGATCCGCAAGAAGGGCAAGCTGCCCGGCGAGGTGTTCCAGCAGTCCTACGACCTGGAGTACGGCTCGGCCACCCTGGAGGTGCAGTGCGACGCCTTCGCGCCCGGTGAGCGGGTGCTGGTGGTCGACGACGTGCTGGCCACCGGCGGCACCATCGCCGCCTCGCTCGACCTGGTCAAGCGGACCGGGGCCGAGCTGGTCGGCGTGGTGGTGCTGATGGAGCTGGGCTTCCTGGACGGCCGCGAGCGGCTCGCCGAGCACCTGGGCGCCGCGCCGCTGGAGACCCTGGTCACGGTCTGACCCCTCGCCCCTGGCGGGGCGGTCCTCGAACGGTGTCGAGAGCGGTGATCGCACACGCGATCACCGCTCTCGGCATGTCAGGGACCGGGCGGCGGAACACCGGCGGGTCACGCTCGGTACGATGAAGGTTCATCCGGTGCGTACCGAGGAGTGTCCTTGCCCGACGAGGTAGTGCCCACGGCCGCCGATTCCAGCAGCGAGTCGGCCGGCGACCAGCCGGCCGGCCAGCAGCCCACGCCCGCGGGGGCCACCTCCGCCCGGCCGGTGCCGCCCGCCTCCGGTCTGGCCCGCGCGGTGGCGCCCGCCCTGCGCCAGGCCTCCTCCTCCGGTATGCGCGCCCGCCTGGCCCGCTTCGGCGGCCAGCGCTCCTCGGTGCTCAACCCCGTGCTGGAGCCGCTCTTCCGCACCATCAGGGCGGGCGACCCGAAGGCCGACCCGGCGCTGCTGCGCGACATCGAGCGCGCCTACGCGGTCGCCGAGCGCTGGCACCGGGGCCAGAAGCGCAAGAGCGGCGACCCGTACATCACCCACCCGCTCGCGGTCGCCACCATCCTCGCCGAGCTCGGCATGGACGCCGCGACCCTGATGGCCGGGCTGCTGCACGACACCGTCGAGGACACCGACTACGGCCTGGAGACGCTGCGCCAGGACTTCGGCGACTCGGTCGCGCTGCTGGTCGACGGCGTCACCAAGCTGGACAAGGTCAAGTTCGGCGAGGCCGCGCAGGCCGAGACGGTCCGCAAGATGGTGGTCGCGATGGCCAAGGACCCCCGGGTCCTGGTGATCAAGCTCGCCGACCGCCTGCACAACATGCGCACCATGCGGTACCTCAAGCGGGAGAAGCAGGAGAAGAAGGCCCGCGAGACGCTGGAGATCTACGCCCCGCTGGCGCACCGGCTGGGCATGAACACCATCAAGTGGGAGCTGGAGGACCTGGCTTTCGCCATCCTCTACCCGAAGATGTACGACGAGATCGTGCGCCTGGTCGCCGAACGCGCGCCCAAGCGGGACGAGTACCTCGCCACCGTGATCGACCAGGTCCAGGGCGACCTGCGCGGCGCCCGGATCTCGGCCTCGGTCACCGGTCGGCCGAAGCACTACTACTCGGTCTACCAGAAGATGATCGTCCGAGGGCGCGACTTCGCCGAGATCTACGACCTGGTGGGCATCCGGGTCCTGGTCGACACCGTCCGCGACTGCTACGCGGCGCTCGGCACCATCCACGCGCGGTGGAACCCGGTCCCCGGCCGGTTCAAGGACTACATCGCGATGCCCAAGTTCAACATGTACCAGTCGCTGCACACCACGGTGATCGGCCCCGGCGGCAAGCCGGTCGAGCTGCAGATCCGCACCTTCGACATGCACCGCCGCGCCGAGTACGGCATCGCCGCGCACTGGAAGTACAAGCAGCGCGCGGTGGCCGGCGCCTCCAAGGTCCGCACCGACACCCCTGACCAGGTCCGCAAGGACGACAAGGCCGGCGCGGTCAACGAGATGGCCTGGCTGCGCCAGCTGCTCGACTGGCAGAAGGAGACCGAGGACCCGAGCGAGTTCCTGGAGTCGCTGCGCTTCGACCTCTCCAACAACGAGGTCTTCGTCTTCACGCCCAAGGGCGACGTGATAGCGCTGCCGGCCAGTTCCACCCCGGTGGACTTCGCCTTCGCGGTGCACACCGAGGTCGGGTACCGCTGCATAGGGGCCCGGGTGAACGGGCGCCTGGTGCCGCTGGAGTCGACGCTGGAGAACGGCGACCTGGTGGAGGTCTTCACCTCCAAGGCCGAGGGCGCGGGGCCCTCGCGGGACTGGCTCGGCTTCGTCAAGTCGCCGCGGGCCCGCAACAAGATCAAGGCCTGGTTCTCCAAGGAGCGCCGCGAGGAGGCGATCGAGCAGGGCAAGGAGGCCATCGCCCGCGCGATGCGCAAGCAGGGCCTGCCGATCCAGCGGATCCTGACCGGCGACTCGCTGGTGACCCTCGCGCACGAGATGCGCTACCCGGACATCTCCTCGCTCTACGCCGCGATCGGTGAGGGCCACGTCTCGGCGCAGTCGATCGTGCAGAAGCTGGTCCAGGCGCTCGGCGGCGAGGAGGGCGCCACCGAGGAGTTCGCCGAGACCGCCACGGTGCCGACCCAGGACGGACGCGCCGCGCGGCGCCGCCGGGCCAAGGGCGACCCCGGGGTGATCGTCAAGGGCGTGGACGACGTCTGGGTCAAGCTCTCGCGCTGCTGCACCCCGGTGCCGGGCGACCCGATCGTCGGCTTCATCACCCGTGGCAACGGCGTCTCGGTGCACCGGGCGGACTGCGTCAACGTGGACTCGCTGACCCAGCAGCCCGAGCGGATGATCGAGGTCGAATGGGCGCCGACCCAGTCCTCGGTCTTCCTGGTGGCCATCCAGGTCGAGGCGCTGGACCGCTCCCGGCTGCTCTCGGACGTCACCCGGGTGCTCTCCGACCAGCACGTCAACATCCTCTCGGCGGCCGTGCAGACCTCGCGCGACCGGGTGGCGATGAGCCGCTTCACCTTCGAGATGGGTGATCCCAAGCACCTGGGCCACGTGCTCAAGGCGGTGCGCGGGGTGGAGGGCGTCTACGACGTCTACCGGGTCACCTCGGCGCGCAAGTAGCGCGCCCGGTCCGGGAGTACGGGAAGGGCCCCACCGCAGGCGGTGGGGCCCTTCCCGTACTCCGGGTCCAACGGTCAGCCGCTGAACTCCTCCAGGCTCTTGAGCGCCTGGTCCAGCAGCTCCTGACGGCCCGCCAGTTCGGCCTCCAGCTTCTTGGCCTTGGCCTCGTTGCCGGCCGCGCGGGCCTTCTCCAGGTCGGCCCTGAGCTTGTCGACCGCGCCCTGGAGCAGGCCGGTCATGCCCGCCGCACGGGCCTTGGCCTCCGGGTTGGAGCGCTGCCACTCGGCCTCCTCGGCCTCGCGGATGGCGCGCTCCACGGCGTTCAGCCGTCCGTCCAGCTTCGGCCGGGCGTCGCGCGGTACGTGGCCGATCGCCTCCCAGCGCTCGTTGACCTCGCGCAGCGCCGCCTTGGCGGTCTTCAGCTCGGTGATCGGCAGGATCGCCTCGGCCTCGATCAGCAGGGCCTCCTTGAGCTTCTGGTTCTCGCCCTGCTCGGCGTCCCGCTCGGTGAAGATCGCCGAGCGGGCCTGGAAGAAGACGTCCTGGGCGCCGCGGAACCGCGCCCACAGCTCGTCCTCGGCGTCCCGCTGGGCCCGGCCCGCGGCCTTCCACTGCGCCATCAGGTCGCGGTAGCGGGCCGCCGTGTCGCCCCACTCGGTGGAGCTGGAGAGCGCCTCGGCCTCGGCGACCAGCCGCTCCTTGACCGCCCGGGCCTGGTCCCGCTCGGCGTCGAGCTGGGCGAAGTGCGCCTTGCGGTGCTTGGAGAAGACCGACCGGGCGTGCGAGAACCGGTGCCACAGCTCGTCGTCGCTCTTGCGGTCCAGTCGCGGCAGGCCCTTCCAGGTGTCCACCAGGGCGCGCAGCCGGTCGCCGGCCTCCCGCCACTGGGTGGACTCGGCGAGCTGCTCGGCCTCGGCGACCAGCGCCTCCTTCGCCGTGCGGGTCTCGTCCGCCGCCTTGGCGCGGGCCGCCTTCCGCTCCACCTGGCGCGACTCGATCTCGCCGGTCAGGGTCTCCAGGCGCTGGGCCAGCGCGGCCAGGTCGCCCACCGCGTGCGCCTCGGTCACCTGGGCGCGCAGGTGGTCCAGCGCCGTCTGGGCGTCCTTGGCGGCCAGGTCGGTCTTGCGCACCCGGTGCTCCAGGAGGCCGATCTCGGCCGACAGGCCCTGGTACTTGCGCTCGAAGTAGGCGAGAGCCTCCTCGGGAGAGCCCGCCTGCCAGGAGCCGACGACGCGTTCGCCCTCGGCGGTCCTGACGTAGACGGTCCCCTGCTCGTCGACACGGCCCCACGGGTCGCTGCTCACAGCGCCTCCTCCACATGACGGGTCGCCCACCGCTGAGGATGGTGCGGTTCCGTCGTCCACAGTTGATGTGCGGCGGACCGATGGCCCGCCGTCCCTGCCCGCCCGATCGGTTCGACTGCCGCGGGTGACGGCGAGCGGGTCAGGGCACCCTATACAACAGCAACATAGGCGACCAGGCCCGGTGCTGTCCGCATCCGGGCCGGGCCAAATTCACGCGGCGGTACCCGGGGGCCCGTGTCCCGTCCCGTGGCGGACCCGACGCGGGACGGGACACCGGCCCTGAGGGGCTCAGCCCTTCGCGGCGGTCACGGAGTTGAGCACCACGTTCGCGTTCGGAGCACCGTCGCCGGGGCCGTTGGCGTCGTTCTCGCCGCCGCCGGCGATGTTGGTCAGCACGTCCATGCCGCCGGTGATCTTGCCGAACGGGGTGTAGTTCGGCGGCAGCTGGGAGTCCTTGTAGACCAGGAAGAACTGGCTGCCGTTCGTGTTGGCACCGGAGTTGGCCATCGCGACGGTGCCGGCCGGGTAGGTGGCGCCGGTCAGGTTCTCGTCGGCGAAGGTGTAGCCCGGGCTGCCGGAGCCGGTGCCGGTCGGGTCCCCGCACTGCAGCACGTAGATGCCCTGCGTGGTCAGCCGGTGGCACTTGGTGTGGTCGAAGTAGTTCTGACCGGCCAGGAACACGAAGGAGTTGACCGTGTGCGGGGCCTTGGTGGCGTCCAACTGGAGGGTCACCGCGCCGCAGCTGGTGTTCAGCGTCGCGGTGTAGTTGCCGCCGGTGTCGATCGACATGGCCGGCTCGGTCTTCCACTGCTTGCCGTTGGGCTTGCCCGCGGACGGAGGCGTGCAGCCCTTGACGTCCACCGGACTGGCGGGGGCGCTCGGCGCACCGGAGGCCGCCGCCGGCTGGGTCGGCGCCGCGTTCGCGGTGCTGCTGCTCTTCTTGTCGGACTTGAAGGCGCCGCCGGCCCAGGCGCCGCCGGCCGCCAGCACCACCACGGCGACCGCCGCGCCGATGACGGCGTTGCGGCGCTTGGCCTTGGCCGCGGCCTCGACGCGGTTCTTCTGCTGCCGCTCGTACTTGTCCCGGGCGAGCTGCCGCCGCCGCTGTTCGCTGCTGACCACCGGCCGTGTCTCCTCAATCGCGCTGATGGGGATGTGTGTCGGGCGGATCATCGCATCCACCGGCCGCCAAGTGTAGGGACCTCGTCGGTAAGTACGCGGTGAACCGGCCCGCCACCGGGGGATCTGGTTCGCTACGGCGGCCGTACCGCCGGTAGGCTGCACCCCAGACTTCCCATCCGCGGACCCGTGAGAGCCGCCCGCCGACCAGCCGATAAGGACTGCCGTGTTCATCGCCGGATTTCCCGCCGGAGCCTGGGGCACCAACTGCTACCTCGTGGCCCCGGCGGCCGGCGAGGAGTGCGTGATCGTCGACCCGGGGATGGACGCCACCGAGGGCGTCGAGGCGATGATCCGCGAGCACGGGCTGAAGCCGGTCGCGGTGGTGCTCACCCACGGCCACATCGACCACATCGCCTCGGTGATGCCGATCTGCGGCGCCAAGGGCGTGCCGGCCTGGATCCACCCGGACGACCGCTACATGCTGACCGACCCGGAGAAGGCGCTCGGCCGCTCGCTCGGGCAGCAGATCATGGGCGAACTCACCATCGGCGAGCCGGACGACCTGCGCGAGCTGACCGACGGCTCGGTGCTGGAGCTGGCCGGCCTGAGGCTCACCGTCGACCACGCGCCCGGCCATACCAAGGGGTCGGTGACGTTCCGGACGCCCGCCACCCAGGAGATCCCCCCGGTTCTCTTCTCGGGCGACCTGCTCTTCGCCGGCTCCATCGGGCGCACGGACCTGCCCGGCGGCGACCACGGCGCGATCATGCGCTCGCTGGCCCGGGTCTGCCTGCCCCTCGACGACGCCACCGTGGTGCTCTCCGGCCACGGAAACCAGACCACCATCGGCCGCGAGCGAGCCTCGAACCCCTACCTCAAGCAAGCCGGTGGGGCTGCTGACGCTCCTGCCGCCGTGCGACGAGGAATGTGACGGAAGACCAGTTGAGCACCTTCACCGCCCCCAAGGGCACCTACGACCTGCTGCCGCCCAGCTCCGCGACCTTCCTGGCGGTCCGGCAGGCGCTGGCCGCCCCGCTGCGCCGGGCCGGCTACGGCTACATCGAGACCCCCGTCTTCGAGGACGTGGCCCTCTTCTCGCGCGGCGTCGGCGAGTCCACCGACATCGTCACCAAGGAGATGTTCACCCTCACCAAGCGCGGCAAGGAGGACCTCGCGCTGCGCCCCGAGGGCACCGCCTCGGTGGTCCGCGCGGTGCTGGAGGGCAACCTGCACAAGCTCGGCAACCTGCCGGTCAAGGTCTGGTACTCGGGC
This sequence comes from Kitasatospora sp. NBC_01287, assembly GCF_026340565.1. Lineage (NCBI taxonomy): Bacteria > Bacillati > Actinomycetota > Actinomycetes > Kitasatosporales > Streptomycetaceae > Kitasatospora > Kitasatospora sp. NBC_01287. Next base: position 1,551,656 of record NZ_JAPEPB010000001.1, on the reverse strand, counting down.
AACTTCTACCGCTACGAGCAGCCGCAGAAGGGCCGCTACCGGCAGTTCTCCCAGGTCGGCGCCGAGGCGCTGGGCGCCGAGGACCCGGCGCTGGACGCCGAGCTGATCATCCTGGCCGACGACGCGTTCAAGTCCCTGGGCCTGCGTGACTACAAGCTGCTGCTCAACAGCCTGGGCGACAAGCAGTGCCGCCCGGTCTACCGGGCCGCGCTGCAGGAGTTCCTGCTCGGCCTGGACCTGGACGAGGACACCCGGCGCCGGGCCGAGATCAACCCGCTGCGGGTGCTGGACGACAAGCGCGAGGCCGTGCAGGCCCAGTTGGTCGGCGCCCCGCTGCTGCGCGACTACCTCTGCGAGGAGTGCAAGGCCTACGACGAGCAGGTCCGCGCGCTGCTCACCGCCGCCGGCGTGGCCTTCGTCGACGACCCCAAGCTGGTCCGCGGCCTGGACTACTACACCCGCACCACCTTCGAGTTCGTGCACAGCGGCCTCGGCGCGCAGTCCGCGATCGGCGGTGGCGGCCGCTACGACGGGCTCTCCGAGATGCTCGGCGGCCCCGCGCTGCCCTCGGTCGGCTGGGGCCTGGGCGTGGACCGGATCCACCTCGCGCTGGAGGCCGAGGGCGTCGAGCTCGACGTGCCCGCGACCACCTCGGTCTACGCGGTCGCGCTCGGCGAGGAGGCCAAGAACGTCCTCTTCGCGAAGGTGACCGAGCTGCGCCGGGCCGGCGTCGCCACCGACCTCGCCTTCGGCGTCAAGGGCATCAAGAACGCCATGAAGTCCGCCAACCGCTCCGGCGCCCGCTTCGCCCTGATCGCGGGCGACCGCGACCTGGCCGAAGGGGTCGTCCAGCTCAAGGACATGACCACCGGCGAGCAGAATGCCGTCGCCCTCGAAGCACTCGTCACCACCCTGAAGGAGAAGCAGCTGTGATCCGCACGCACGACGCGGGCACGCTCCGCGCGGAGCACGCCGGAGCGACCGTCACCCTGGCCGGCTGGGTCGCCCGCCGCCGCGACCACGGCGGGGTGGCCTTCATCGACCTGCGCGATGCCTCGGGCACCGTGCAGGTCGTGGTCCGCGACCTGGATTCGGTGCACGGCCTGCGCGCCGAGTACTGCGTCAAGGTGGTCGGCGACGTCCGGGTGCGCCCCGAGGGCAACGAGAACGCGGAGATCCCGACCGGTGCGGTCGAGGTCGTGGTCAGCGAGATCGAGGTGCTCTCCGAGGCCGCGCCGCTGCCGTTCCAGGTCGCCGAGTACGAGCCCGGCACGGTCAACGAGGAGGTCCGGCTCCGCTACCGCTACCTGGACCTGCGCCGCGAGGGCCCGGCCCGCGCGCTGCGGCTGCGCTCCAAGGTCAGCAACATCATCCGCCGGGTGATGGAGGAGAACGACTTCCTCGACATCGAGACGCCGTACCTCACCCGCTCCACCCCCGAGGGCGCCCGCGACTTCCTGGTCCCGGTCCGACTGCAGCCCGGCCACTGGTACGCCCTGCCGCAGTCGCCGCAGCTCTTCAAGCAGCTGCTGATGGTGGCCGGCATGGAGCGCTACTACCAGATCGCCCGCTGCTTCCGCGACGAGGACTTCCGCGCCGACCGGCAGCCGGAGTTCACCCAGCTGGACATCGAGGCCTCCTTCGTCGACCAGGAGGACATCCTGGCCCTCGGCGAGAAGATCGTCGCGGCGATCTGGCGCGAGGTGCACGGCTACGAACTGCCGAACCCGCTGCCCCGGATGAGCTACGCGGACGCCATGTCCCGCTACGGCTCGGACAAGCCGGACGTCCGCTTCGGCCAGGAGCTCACCGACCTGACCGAGTACTTCAAGGGCACCGAGTTCCGGGTCTTCCAGGCGCCGTACGTCGGCGCCGTGGTGATGCCCGGCGGCGCCTCGCAGCCCCGCAAGGCGCTGGACGCGTGGCAGGACTGGGCCAAGGCGCGCGGCGCCCGCGGCCTGGCCTACGTGGTCATCGACGCCGAGACCGGCGAGCTGCGCGGCCCGGTGGCCAAGAACCTCTCCGCCGAGCACCTGGCGGGCCTGGCGGCCGCGGCCGGCGCCAAGAACGGCGACGCGATCTTCTTCGCGGCCGGCAAGCGCACCGCCTCGCAGGAGCTGCTCGGCGCCGCCCGCCTGGAGATCGGCCGCCGTTGCGGGCTGATCGACGAGTCCCAGTGGGCCTTCCTCTGGGTCGTCGACTTCCCGATGTTCGAGCCGATCGAGGACGACAAGGGCGCCTTCCAGGGCTGGCACGCGGTGCACCACCCGTTCACCGCGCCCACCGCCGAGTCGCTGGCGACCTTCGACACCGACCCGGGCGCCGCCCTGTCCAACGCCTACGACCTGGTGCTCAACGGCTCGGAGCTGGGCGGCGGTTCGATCCGTATCCACCAGCGGGACGTGCAGAAGCGGGCGTTCGACGCGATCGGGCTCTCCGAGGAGGAGGCCTCCTCGCAGTTCGGCTTCCTGCTCGACGCCTTCAACTACGGCCCGCCGCCGCACGGCGGCATCGCGCTGGGTCTGGACCGGGTGGTCACGCTGCTCGGCGGCTACGACACCATCCGCGACGTCATCGCCTTCCCGAAGACGTCCACCGGTGGCGACCCGCTGACCGGCGCGCCGACCCCGATCACCCCCGCGCAGCGCCGCGAGGCCGGTGTCGACGCCCAGCCCAAGCTGAAGGATGAGGCCAAGTCGGAGACCCCGCAGGGGGCCTGACGCTTCATCAGCAGTGAACTCCGGCCGGTGCGCACCCGCGTGCCGGCCGGAGCGCGTCCCTCATCCCGGCAGTCCACAAAGGAGTGGGCCATGAAACCGCGCGTCAGAGTCGAGGAACCAGGCGACGCCCCCGCGATCAGGCGGGTGCACATGGCCGCCTTCCCCGGACCGGAGGAAGCCGACCTGGTCGACGCGCTGCGCCGCGATCCGGCCTGGCTGCCGGCCCTCTCACTGGTCGCCGTCGACGAGGGCGGACTGGTGGTGGCGCACGCGCTGCTCACCAGGCTGCGGATCGGCGACGGCCAGGGCCTGGCGCTGGCCCCGGTCGCGGTGGCGCCCGAGTGGCAGCGGCGCGGAGTGGGCAAGCGGGTGGTGCGGGCGGCGCTGGAGGCCGCCGAGCAGGCGGGGGAGCGGCTGGTGGTGGTGCTGGGCGATCCCGGCTACTACGGCCGGTTCGGCTTCACCCCGGCGGCCGAGTACGGGGTGAGCGGACCGTACGAGGTGCCGGACGAGGTCTTCCAGGTGCTCGCGCTGCCCGCCTACGACGACGCGCCGCGCGGACACTGCGCCTACCCGGAGCCGTTCGAGGTGGTGCCTAGCGGGATCTGACGCCGTCTCCGGTGATCGTGAACGTGCTCGAGTTGCGCACCCCGAGCTGGGCGCGCACCCGCGCACGGGGCGGCCCGTCGGCGGTGAGCTCCACACGCTCCTCGCCGAGCCGGGTGGCTCGCTGGCCGCGGTAGCGGAAGTACACGCTGAGGCGGTGCGGCCCCGGGGCGAGCGGCAGCAGGGTCGGGGCGCCCCAGCGGGTGCGGTGCTCGGTGCCGTCGAGCTCCACCACCGGGAAGGTGAACAGGTGGTGGAAGGTGGCGGCGAAGAGCGAGGGGCGCACGGTGATGTCCAGCTGCGTGGAGCTGTCCGGTTGTGCGGAGCTGTCCGGCTGCGCGGATTCGTCTGACATGGCGTCAACCTTAGGTCGGGTCGGGGGGTGCGGTGGTGGCCGGCCGTTCAGTGCGCCACGGCGGGGGCCCTCGGCTCGGTGACGGCCGCCGCCGGCGGCTCGCCGGCGGTGCGTTCATGTCGGCGCGGGCCCGGGGTCGCCGCGATGATCGAGGCCCCGATCATCACCAGGCCGAAGCTCCACAGGCCCATCGTCATGATGATCATCCCGTGCAGGGCGATGTCCAGTGCCAGGCCCACCTTGCGCCGGCGCTCCGAGGAGAGCACGCAGACGGCGATGGCCAGCTCCACCACCAGCGCGCCCCAGGTCATGCCGACGGCCACCAGGGAGTTCTTGGAGAGCGCGTAGAACATGCCGGACAGCGGGTGCGCGACACCGAACATGTTGTCGCGCAGGAAGTAGTACTCGGCCGTTCCGTTGGCCCAGTCGGCCACCCCGAACTTGCTGATCGCGGTGTCCAGGTAGATGTAGGCGAGCTGGCAGCGCAGCGCGCAGAACGCGGCGAAGGCGAGCACCCGCAGGTTGGGCGCGGGCGCGGTGGTCGCCGGCCGCCAGTGCCAGGTCCGGTCGTCGGCCAGCGCGATCGGCACCGTCAGGAGCGAGACGATCAGCGCGATCGACTCCCCGCCGTCGGGCACCGAGATGCTGGTGGCGATCGAGTAGACCGCCCAGAGCTGCGGTAGCACCGTCCAGCGCGGCCGGTAGCCGCTGGCGGCCGCCGCGAGGACCAGGACCAGCAGCCAGCGCGGGTACTCCGCACCGACCGAGTGGTGGCCCAGGCAGAAGGCGGAGAGCGCCTGGACGGAGCCGCACTTGGGCCCGTCCGAGATGCCGAGCACCGGCACCAGCAGCGCCTTGGCGGGCGTGAACAGCAGGACGGAGAGCTCGGCCAGGCAGAGCACGGTCCGCCCGAGGCCGAACCAGTGGTTGCGGGCGTCGAAGTGCCGCAGCTGCCGTTCCAGCGTGCCGGCGGCGCGATCGAGGGCCGATTCGAGGGCGAGGGCTAGGCGCATGACACGTCCAGGTGGGCGATCTTGACGACTCGTTTCTGGTAGGAGACGAGGTTTCGGTACTCCCAGGGCACGGTCTTCTCCTCGGTGAGGTAGGAGTCACCGCAGACGGTGGGCACCGGGCTGGTGTTCCGCACGTGCTGCGCGGGCGTGCCGGACGCGCCGCGCAGGCAGCTGTCGAGCAGGCCCGAGCAGTCCTGCCAGTCATTGGCCTCGGCGTTCACATAGCCGATTTCCGGCCCCTGGGCGCGCTGCGTCCTGGAGAGTCCGAAGAAATTCGACGGGCTTCCCTGCGGGGTCCTGATCAGGCTGTGCGAATTCGTTCCGTCGAAGGCGTAGACGCCGAGCTGCACGGTTTCCGGATTCCGAGTGAAAAAGGCCCAGTCCTGCGGCGCGACGGTGTTGAAGAAGGTCCTGGCGCCCTTCGAGTGGCGGCTGCTCAGGGCATTGCTCGGCAGCGTGTAGAAGACCGACAGGAGGAGGAAGGAGAAGATGGCCGCGCAGCTGACGGCGAAGAGCGCGAGCCGGCGCCGCGCGGCTCCCGATTCGTCGGCCCGGGCGGTGGGGCTGGCCATGGGACTGTCCTTGGAGGTGTCTGGGGGAGGTGTCTGTTGGAGGTGCCTGTTGGAGGTGCCTGGGGGAGGGCGGATGGGTGCTCCGCCGCGCCGCGGACGCGGCGGAGCACCCATCCCTGACTGGCGTTCGATCAGCCTCGACTCACCGTGCAGGCGGTGTCAGAGCGCGGCGGCGACCGCGGCGACCAGACCGTCCTCGTCGAGGTTGTTCGGCTGCTTCATGTCGAAGCCGTAGCTGACCGCGTCCGGCACCACGACCAGGGCGACGGCGACCTCGGTCGCGCCGGCCACGTTCGCGTAGCCGAGCACGTTGATCGCGGCCACCCCGTTGATCTCGGTGAACACGTTCGCGTCGTGCCAGAGGAAGCCGTTCGGGCGGACGGCCGCGTTGCTGCGCGCGGTGCTCGCGCCGGCGTTGCTGATCACCGTCTTGAGGTCGTCGTTGAGCCGCTCCATGCCGCTCTGCACGACGAACGGGTCCTTGGCCTGGACCGCCTGGGTGACCTCGCTGTGGTAGGCGGGGTCGACGGTGGTGAGCTGCTGGACCAGCTCGGTCACCTGCGCGTCCGACATCGGGGCGAGGGCGCTGTGCTGGTTCTTGATCTGCTCGGCCAGCGCGGGGTGCTCGGCGGCGGCCCGGCCGCCGGCGAACAGCAGCAGGCTGAGCACCTCGCCGTCGCCGTACGAACCGGTGCTCTTCGCGGCCGGCGCGGCAGCGGAGCCGCCGCCCGGAGTGGCGGCCATGGCGGAGGTGCCGACGCCGCCGATCAGGCCGGCCGTGATGGTCGCGCAGATCAGCGACCGGGTCTTGAGGTTCATCTCTTGCTGTCTCGCATTCGTTGGATTGGTCGAGCGGCCGCTCGTTCGCCCGCCCGCCCGGCGCTCACCGGCGGCCGGCGGCCGCGCGGGCGGCCCGGACGGCGGCGGTGGCCGTGACGAGGTCGGCGAGCCCGCAGCCGCTCGCGATGACGAGGAAGACCCAGAACGGACCGCTCAGCAGTCCGTTGACCAGCGACCCGATCGCCGCGAGGGCCAGCACCGGCAGCACGCGCCGGTACCTGCGCTGTGCCGCGAGCTGTCCGGCCCGCCAGGCGTCGTCGTCCTGGGTGGTGGCGCGGGTCCTGATGCCGACCAGCGGATTTCTCGGCAGTCGGCCCTCGGCCGCTCTGCGGCCGGCACTCGCGATCACCAGGCCGGCCGCGGTCAGCGTGAGTGCGAACAGGACGCCTACCGCGAGGTGTGCATTCATTTCCACCACTCCTCGGTCTTCCGAATATCCCGGGGAATGTCGCAGAAAAAATCGCGAAGCATACTGCGGCGCGTAGTCGTGAAGTCCCGTCCCCCGGGTGGACGGTGACGCGGTCACCGGCCGGACGAATCATGGCACCGGCCTTCTCGGGGCGTCAACGACCATCGGACGCGATCGTTCCTGTACGGGCGGTCCGGGGGGATTTGCACGGATCGCCCGGGGGCTGCGGAATGGATTTCCATAAAGATCCGGAGTTATCAATTCCACTTCTTTCCGTGCTATTGACGGCGACGCCGGGCAGGCCTGCCGGGGTGGCATTCTGAAAGGGCCGCCGGGCACCGCCCGGGGGCTGACCGGGAGGAGTTCGATGACGGTGGCGGCCGATGGGGAGCAGGCGATCGTGGTCGGGTCCGGACCGAACGGCCTGGCCGCGGCGGTGGAGCTGGCCGGTGCCGGGCTGCGGGTGACCGTGCTGGAGGCGGCCGCGGAGATCGGCGGTGGGACCAGGAGCGGCGAACTGACGCTGCCCGGACTGCTGCACGACCACTGCGCCGCGGTGCTGCCGCTCGGCCCCGGCTCGCCGTTCCTGCGCGGGCTCGGCCTGGAGCGGTACGGCGTCGCGTGGGCCCACCCCGAGGTGGACCTGGCCCACCCGCTGGACACCGGGTCCGCCGGTGCGCTCCACCGCTCGCTGGAGCGCACCGCAGCCGGGTTGGGGGTGGACGGCGCGGCCTGGCACGCCCTCTTCGAGCCGCTGGGCACCGGCTTCGACGCGCTGGCCGGCGACCTGCTCGGCCCGGTGCTGCGGCTGCCCCGGCACCCGGTGCGGCTGGCCGCCTTCGCCGCCCGGGCGGTGCGCACCGTGCCGGGCCTGGCCCGCCGCTTCCGCACCCCGCAGGCCCGCGCGCTGCTCGCCGGGGCGGCGGCACATGCCTTCCACCCGCTGGAGGCGCCGCTCTCCGGCGCCTCGATCGGCCTGATGCTGATCGCCTCGGCGCACCGCTACGGCTGGCCGGTGGCCAGGGGCGGCACCCGCACCGTGACCGACGCGCTGGCGGCCGTGCTGCGCGAGCGCGGCGGGACGATCGAGACCGGGATCCGGGTCCGCTCACTGGCCGAACTGCCGCCCGCCGCCGTGGTGATGCTCGACCTCGCGCCGCGCGTGGCCCTGGCCGTCGCGGGCGACCGGCTGCCGCCCCGGGTCCGCCGGGCCTACGCCCGCTGGCGGCCGGGGCCGGGCGCGTTCAAGGTCGACCTGGCCGTCGAGGGCGGACTGCCCTGGCGCGACCCGGTCTGCGCGGTGGCAGGCACCGTCCATCTCGGCGGCACCCTGGAGCAGGTGGCCGACGCGGAGCGGGAGGTGCACCGCGGCCGGCTGCCCGAACGTCCGTTCGTGCTGGTCGGCCAGCAGTACCTGGCCGACCCCGGCCGCTCCCGCGGCGACCTGCACCCGGTCTGGGCCTACGCCCACGTCCCGGCCGGTTACCCGGGCGACGCCACCGAGGCGGTGCTCGCCCAACTGGAGCGCTTCGCCCCCGGCAGCCGCGAGCGGATCGTCGCCATCCGCACCCGCTCAACCCGCGAACTCGCCGCCTACAACGAGAACTTCATCGGCGGTGACATCATCGGCGGCGCGAACACCCCCTGGCAGCTCGCGATCCGCCCCCGGCTCGCCCCCGACCCCTACTGGACCGGCATCCCCGGCGTCCACCTCTGCTCGGCCGCCACCCCACCGGGCGCGGGCGTCCACGGCATGTGCGGCCACCACGCGGCCCGGGCCGCCCTGCGGCGGCTGCGGCGCGGTGAGCGCGGGGGGAGCGGCGGCCAGGGTGAGCGCGGGGCACCCGGGCGGCACTGACTGGCATGTTCGGTCATGCGGCTGCCCTCGGTGCGGTCGGACGTAACAGTCAGGCCGCTCGGGCGTCGCTGCGGCAGGTGGGCGGGCGCTGACCCCGTTCGACCTGCCGTGCCGACCTGCGGGAGCGGGCCGGTCGGCTTAATGTGAAGGGTCGTCAGCAGCCCACCTCAGGAGGCGCCACCGTGACCGACCAGCCCGTCCAGCCGCCCCGCCTCGCCAAGAAGCCGTACGAGACCGAACTCCTGCGCCTGCAGAACGAACTGGTGATGCTCCAGGAGTGGGTGCGGGCCGAGGGCGCGCGGCTGGTGGTGGTCTTCGAGGGGCGGGACGCGGCCGGCAAGGGCGGTGCCATCAAGCGGGTGACCGAGTTCCTCAACCCGCGCGTCGCCCGGGTCGCCGCGCTGCCCGCGCCGACCGAGCGCCAGCGCGGGCAGTGGTACTTCCAGCGCTACGTGGAGCAGTTGCCCGCGGCCGGCGAGATCGTGCTCTTCGACCGCAGCTGGTACAACCGGGCCGGGGTCGAGCGGGTGATGGGCTTCTGCAGCCAGGAGGAGTACTGGCAGTTCCTGCACCAGTGCCCGACCTTCGAGCGGATGCTGATCGAGGCGGGCATCCGGCTGCGCAAGTACTGGTTCTCGGTCAGCGACACCGAGCAGGAGCGCCGCTTCCGGGCCCGGCTGGCCGATCCGATGCGCCGCTGGAAGCTGTCGCCGATGGACACCGAGTCGATCAGCCGCTGGGAGGACTACTCACGGGCCAAGGACGAGATGTTCATCCACACCGACATCCCCGAAGCCCCCTGGAACGTGGTGGAGAGCGACGACAAGCGGCGGGCGAGGATCAACATGATCGCCCACCTGCTCTCCACCCTGCCCTACCACGACGTGACCAAGCCGCCGGTCGAGCTGCCGCCCCGCCCGCCGTCCCAGGGGTACCAGCGGCCGCCGCGCGACCTGCAGAAGTACGTCCCCGACCACGCGGCCGCGCTGGCCGGGAAGAGCGCGAAGAAGGGCGGTAGGGACGGCAAGGGCGCCGAGGGCGGAGCCGGCGGGAAGAAGAAGGGCGCGACGATGGACTAGAAGGCTGGGACGCGGTGTGCGGACTCCAGCGCGCCGATCAGTTCGTCGGCGAGGAACGGGCGGACGAACTCGGCGACATGGCGGATCTCCTCCTCCCAGGTCGACAGGATCGGCACGCCCGCGCCGCGGTCACCAGAGGTGGCGAACAGGGGGATCATCGGAATGATGCCCAAGCAGGGAACCCCCATGGCCTCCTCGGCGCGCTTGACCGACTCCCGCATCTGCTCGGGGTGCTCGACCCCGTTGACGACGAACCCGCTCACCAACTCGCGGCAGTCCGGCCGCAGCAGCGACCAGGTGCCCATGACCGAGGCGACCGCGCCGCCACGGCGCGCCCCCGCGACGAGCAGCACCGGATGATCCGCCTCGCAGGCGATGAGCTGGTTCGACAGGTCCCTGGCGACCGCGTCGGTGGCACCGCCGGCGCCCTCGGTGATGACGAAGCCCGGACGGGCGTGCAGCGCCGCGGCGCAGGTGTCGACCATGGTCTGCCAGGCCGTGTCATCGAGGCGCGTCAGGTCCAGGCCGTCCTCCGAGATCCTCGGGACCGCGCCGAGCTCGGCTCCCGGTGGGCCGCAGGCGGCGCGGATGGTCGCTCGGGAGCCGGTCGGCTCGGCGACGTAGCTGCAGATGCCCGAGGACCGGACGCTCTCCTCGCCACTGGCCAGCGCGCCGAGGTACATGGACAGGTCGGTCCGGTGGTCGCCCTCGGTGTAGGGCTGGAGCATGACGGCGAGCGGCTTGTACATCGACACGTCGAGCCCGGCGGCGCGGCGGATGGCGGCGAAGGAGCGTGCCAGGAGGCTCTTGCCGCTGCTGGCGGCGGTACTCAGCAGGGTCAGGCCGCCGGGCTGGTACTCGGTCATGGTGTCGGTTCCGTTTCGTGCGCTGTGGACGGGGGGCCGGGCGCGACCTGCAGGTAGATCCGGCGACCGCCGTCCTCGATGTACGGCAGCTTGCCGTTCCCGGTGTCCAGGGCGCGGGCGTAGCGGTAGAGGCGCTCGAAGTCCCAGCCGTGCGAGAGCTCGTAGAGGGCCGCCAGCGAGGCCCGGGTGCAGCGCCGGGGCACCACGCCTCCCTGCTCCTCCAGGACGGACTGCGGCGTCGCGGGGATCGGCTCCGGGTCGAGGAGCCTGGGCGCGTACTCGGTGAACAGGTCGAACGCGGTCTCCGCCAGCTCGGTCATGATCTGCCGTTCGGGGCCGGTCGGGGGGATGGGGATCCACCGCACGGCGATGACGTCGCCGGTGTCGAGCCCCGCGTCCATGTAGTGCAGGCTCACCCCGCACCGCTCCTCGCCGTTGATGATGGCGTGGGCCAGTGTCTTGGAGCCGCGGTAGTGCGGCAGCGGTGCCATGTGCAGGTTGAGGGCCCCCCGTTGGCAGCGGGCGAGCGCCCGCGGCGTGATCCGGTGCGGATAGCCGACGGCGATGCCGATCGTGGCGTCCGTCCCGACCGGATCCTGGTGCTCGTCGAAGACGGGGACCCCGAGGTCGCGGGCGAGCTCGACGAGCTCGTTGCGCGCGCGTCCGGACTTGCGGTGGTCCCGGTCGCTGTGGACGAGGCCGGCGATGGCGGCGTCGGGGCGGCCCGCCGCCAGCTCCGCCAGGTGGGCGAAGCAGCGCAGGCCGAGCTGCTTGCTCGCCCAGAACAGGACGCGCTGCGGTGCCGGCCCGGGGGTCGGCGCCGCGGCCGGCGGCGCTGTCACAGCGCCGCCAGGTTGGCGTGGACCTTCTCGAACGCGTCGGCGTACGCCTCGACGAGCGGCGCCTCGTCCGCGAAGGTGAAGGTGGGCAGGCTGAGGGACTCGGCCCAGACCCGCTCGGCGACGGGGAAGTCACCGGCCTGGTAGCGCCGCCGCCCAGCGGGACGGGTGCGGAAGACGGGCACCTCCTCGTCGGTGAAGAAGGCGGTGGTGTGCAGCGGTGCGGAGCCGGGCTTGTGCACGTCCAGGCCCTCCGCCTGCAGGGCGGCCACCAGGGCGGCCATCGGAACGTTCAGCCACTCGCCGCTGAGTCGCAGCTTGTAGCCGTAGAAGGCGCCGCGGTCGCAGTCGGTCCTGGTGGTGGGGCAGCGCAGGCCGGGGATCCGGCTCAGCCGCTCGGTCAGCCGGGCGAGTTGGGCCTGGCGGGAGGCGATGAGCGGGTCCATCTGCTCGGTGCTCACCCGGGCCAGGGCCGCGGAGAGCGGGTGGATGCGGTAGTTGAGCCCGAACCCGGTGCTGGCGTAGCGGCCCAGCTCGGTGGTGCAGTCCTGCTGGGCCCGGACCCGGAAGTGGCCCAGCAGGACCGCGCGTTCGAAGGTCTCGCGGTCGCGTGCGGCGAACATGCCGCCCTGGCCGGCGAAGACCAGCTTGGCGCTCTGGAAGCTGATGGCCGCCGCGTCACCGATGCTGCCGACCTCGCGGCCGTGGTACCGGGCGCCGTGGGCGTGGGAGCAGTCCTCGACCACCCAGAGTCCGTGCTCGTCGGCGATCTGCATGATCGCGTCCATGTCGCACGGGTGGCCCCACAGGTGCGTCACCGCGATGCCCACCGTCCGCGGGGTGATGGCGTCCCGGATGGACTTGGGGTCGATGTTGCCGGTGTCGTCCTCCGCGTCGGCGAGCACCGGCGTGGCGCCGGTCTGGACCAGCGGCATGAGCGTGGCGAGGAAGGTGTTGGTCGGGCAGATCACCTCGGTACCCGGTTCGGCGCCCAGCGCGTAGAAGGCGGAGTGCAGCGCCGCGGTACCGGAGGTCACCGCCAGGGTGTGCCGGCCCTCCAGGCGCCGGCTCCACAGCCGCTCCACGGCCTCGGCCTCTCCTTCGCGCCCGTAGTAGCTCAGCTCGACCCGGTCGAGCAGGCTGTTCACCGCCGAGCGGTGGTCATCGGTGAGGCGGGGCCAGACGAACCGGTGCGGCGTGGGCAGGACCGGCGTCCCCCCGTGAACGGCGAGCTGCATGTCAGTCATCCCTTCTTGACGGCGGTGTGGTGGGGGCGGTCCTGGAGGCTGGGCCGGGCGCGCAGGCTCTCCTCCAGCCGCTCGTAGGAGCGGGTCACCAGCTCGAAGCGGGCGACGAGCCGGTCGTTCAGCGCGTGCCGCAGGAACGCCTGAGTGGCTGTCAGGCAGTCGTGCACGGCGTCGGGGCTGCTGGGCGGGTTGGGGAAGAGACCGGCGTGGGCGACCTCCTCGCCCGGCAGCGGACTCTGCATCCTCGCCCGGGTGAGCAGCGCGTGCCTGGCCTTGGGGTTGACCACGATGAGGCCCTCGGTGGCCAGCGCGGCGTCGATGGCGTACTCACTGGACAGCCGTGCCGTGTAGAGCGCTTCGGCCGGGGTGGCCTCGGGCAGCGCCAGCAGGTCGTCGGCCAGCGCGGCGCAGGCCAGCACGGAGCGGACCGCCGCGTAGACGTGCAGCAGGTCCGCCGCGTGGGCGACCCGCACGGCTTCGCCGGGTCCGAGGCCGGATCCGCTGCCGGGCCCGGTCAGGGACCGGTCGCGGTGCAGCGCGTGCAGTTGCCGGAAGAGGCGCTGCGACAGGAGCGGCAGTTGCGGCTCGGTGGCCTCGGCGGGGGCCAGCAGCAGCGGCAGCAGGCTCTCCCGCTCCCCGGGCCGCCGACCGCCGGGCACGACCGTGAGGTCGAGGACCGTGTCGCCGCACTCGATCAGGAGCCCGGGCGCGTCGCCGTCCGCGCCCGCTGTGCCCGCTGCGCCTGCCGCGCCGCCGGCGCCGGGCGGCAGGAAGCAGTACAGGTCCACGTCCGAGCCCTCGTTGCCGAGGTCGTCCGCCAGCGACCCGCCGAGGAAGATGTCGCAGGGGCCGAGCACCTGGTGGACCGCCCCGGCGACGAGCTCGTTGTCGATGTTCCACTGTTCGAAAAGTTGACTTGTCAGCATGGGACCTCTCCGGGGCGTGCCTGCCTGGTGGTGAACGTGCCGCTCACGCCGGGCTTTCGAGCCAGCGCCGGCTCGGCACCCTGGAGCGGCGTCGGGTGTGCAACTCGGCCAGCCACATGCGCGCGGTCCAGTCCAGCGCGCGTTCGGGCGCGTAGCCCAGGCGCTCCCGGGCGAGACCGGTGTCGACCGACTTGCCGACCCGCGCGGGCAGGGTGACGGAGCGGTGCCGGGCCGCCTCCACCAGCTCCGGGATCGCCTCGCCGAGCACGGCGGGCAACTCGGTTCCCAGCCGGGCCCGTTGGTCCCGGTCCAGCGGCAGGTCCGACGCGATGCAGTAGGCGGAGAAGGGCGCGGGCACGGGGGACGCCAACGCCCGCACGATGGCCTGGCAGGCGTCCAGCGCGTCCAGTCCGGTCGACAGCTTCCTGAGGTGGTAGTCGACGTGGGAGGGGAAGAAGAACCGGCCGAACCGCAGGGCCACGCCGGCGGCGCCCTGTGTGGCGTACTGCCGCAGCAGTTCCTCGCCGGCCAGCTTGGTGAGGTCGTAGACGTCCTCGGGTCGCAGCGGAAAGGCCTCGTCGAGCACGTGCGCGGGCTCGCCGACGGCCGACCCCGAGCCGTAGATCGAGGTGGAACTGGCGATCACCGCCCTGCGCACCCCTGCCTCGTGCGCGGCCCGCAGCACGTGCTCGGTGCCGCGCACGTTCACCTTCCAGAAGTCGCCGCGCGGATATCCGGCGACCAGGTGGGCTCCGTGCAACGCGGCCAGGTGGACGACCGCGTCGACGCCGTCGAAGGCGGACGGCAGGATGGTCGCCGGGTTGGCGATGTCGCAGTACCTGAACGAGGTGTGGGCCAAGGACTCGCACGGCCGCGAATCCAGGACCAGCACCTCCACGCCGCGCCGGGTCAGCAGGTGCGTCAGCAGTGATCCGAGCCTCCCCGAGCCGCCCACGACGGCCACCTTGGCCACACCGGCCGGCTTGAGCAGGTCGACCCAGGGGGCCTGCGGCTCGGGGCCGGTGACTCCTGTCAGGCCGCCGCTGGTGCGGCCGGTTGCTCTCTCCTGCGCCATTGCCTCTCCTTCCCCACGCGTGTGACCTGCGTCCCGGGGCTGATCGTGCGCCTGAGCGCGGATGGATGGTGGTGCTCGGGCCGTCTCGACCAGCCCTGCTACGGGGCGAACTCCCGGTAGGGGTGGACGGCCAGGGCGGCGTTGGCGTAGCGGCCGTCCTCGGTGACTTCGGGGCCGAGCCAGCGCGGCAGCGCGCCGCGGTCGGACGGATCCGCGGGGAGGGCGCGGTACTCGACCTCCGCCAGGACCAGCCCGTGGTTGGCGCCGGCGAACTCGTCGACGGTCAGTTCGTACTCCGCGGGGCCCTGGGGGGTGCAGACATGGCGGACCTTGTCGATGACGCCCGGCAGGCACAGCTGCTCCAGCATCTCGACGGCCTCGGCTGCCGGGACGGGGTACTCGAACTCCGGTCGGCTCATTCCGGATCGGGCACCCTTGATGGTGATCAGTCCGGTGGTGGCCGGTCCGGTGGTGACCAGTCCCGTGGCGGCCGGTCCCGTGCTGTTGTCGGTGACCCGGATCCGCACCACCCGCTCCGGGTCCGTGCTGAGGAAGCCCTGGCGGATCCGGTGGCTCGACACCGCATCGGTCCGCCAGACGTCGTTGTGCACCAGGAACTTGCGTTCACTCTCGATCCCCACGGTTGGCCTGCCTTTCGAGACATGGTGTGGCGCTCACGGCAGCGCCGTCGGTGGCGCTCCCGCGTCAGTCGCTCCCAGCGGCGCTTCCCGCGGCGCGTCGCGGAGTCGTGCGCGGCCGCAGCAGCAGCCGGGTCAGCCCCAGGGTGCAGGCCCCGCCGGCGGTCAGCACGACCCAGCTGCCGCTCGGGCCGGCCGAGGCGACCGCGGCGGCGCCCACACTGGGCCCGACGAGGGTTCCCAAGCTCCAGGCCGACCCGGCGAACCCGGTCGCGCGGGCGATCTGCCGCTCCGGCACCAGGGCGACGATCATCGGCGTGAGCGAGGAGGCAGCCGCCACCTCGCCGGCGGCGAAGACCACCGCGAAGGCCACGAGCAGGCCGTCGGCGAGCACCGCCCGATGGCCGACCGCGCCGCCGGAGGCCGCGCCGAGCAGGTAGGCGGTGACCCACAGCGCGGCGGCGGCCGCGACCGCGGCAGCGTGGCCGAGCCGGTCGATCCGGGCCCGAAGGACCCGCTGCAGAGCCACGACCGCGATCGAGTTCACCACGGTGACCACGGAGATCATCGACAGGCTCTGGCCCGCGAGCCGCTTCAGGATCAGGGGCACCGTCGACTCCAACTGGACGGCACCGAAGGTGGACATCAGGAAGTTGACGAGCAGCGCGACGGTGAAGGCCGGCGACCAGAGCGGCTCCCGGCCCGTTCGACCCTCCTCCTCGGGTGCTCCAGCGGCCCGCATCCGCTCGCGGCCCGCGTGCCACCGCACCCACAGCATCAGCGGAAGGTAGCTGGCCGCGTTCGCCAGGAAGAGGCTCGACCGCGCGGTGTGCGCGAGCAGCACGCCGGACAGTGCCGCGCCGGCGGCCACGCCGAGGTTCACCACGGTGTAGCGCAGCCCGAAGGTGCGTTTGCGCAGGGCCTCCGGTGTGCCGGCCAGGATGGTGCTGAAGAGGGCGGGGAAGAACAGGGCACCGCCCAGCCCGGACAGCACCGCCGCACCCGCTAGTTGGGGTTCCGAGCGGGCCGACGCCACGACGACCCAGGCCGCCATCTGACCGGACCCGCCGAGCAGGGCGGTCACCCGCGGCCCGAGCCGTGCGGTGAGCGATCCGCCGAGCGGGGCGCCGGCGGTGGCCGCCACCGCCAGCACACCGTAGAACAGCGCCACGGAGGCGACGCCGAGCCGCAGGTCGGACGCGATGTGGATCGCGGTCACCGGATAGACCAGCCCGCTGCCCACCGCGGAGAGGAACGTCGCGGGCCACAGCAGCAGGAAGCGGCCGTCCCGCTGGGCGGCCCCCGCCGACCGGGCCGGGGTGCTGGTCGCTGTCATCGCGTCGGCCTAGGCCTTGGCGGTGAGCAGGCCGGCGTCGATGAAGCTGTCCAGATAGGCGGCGACCTCGGACTCGGCCACCGGGGCCTGCTCGGAGTGCAGCAGGCGCGCGGTCAGTTCGACGGCCCGCGCCCTCGACCGCCCGTGCGCCAACCCCAGGAGCAGCAGCCCCTGTCGGCTGACCTCCGCCGCGTCACCGTCGCCCAGGTAGACCAGGGCCGAGTCCTCCAGCGGAACGGCGCACGCCAGGGGCGCGCGGGAGAGGTCACCCGGCGCGACGGCGCGCACCACCGGGTAGCCGGTCCCGGTGATGGCCTGGATCACCAGGTCCTGGCAGACGGCGGCGGACTCGGCGAAGACCACCGGGTCGGGGGACGGCACGATGGGCAGCGGCAGCGCGAGGGCCGTCTCCAGGCTCCGCTCCCAGCGTGCCCACACCCACTTCTGGCCGAGGTAGAGGTCGCCGCGGGCGGCGAGCAGTGCCTCGGCGGCCGACAGGAACGAGAGCTGCGCCGCCCACGCGGCCGCCGGCAGATCGCCGACGAGCTGGAATCCGTGCGCGTCCTCCAGGGCGTTCTGGACCTCCAGCGACATCGCTCCGACGATGGTCCGCACGATCTCCGGGAGGGACTCCTCCGCGGTGGCGGCCAGGGCCCGCAGCGAACCGTCGTCCAGGACGACGTCGCTCAGCAGGAAGCGGACCAGCGTGGTCAGCGACTTGCGCCCCATCTCGTTGAGGGTGCCGAGGTCGTGCTGCTTCGCCCGGAACCGGGAGCTCCGCGCGACGAGCTCGCCGAGCGAATCGAGGCTCTGGTAGCCGATGTCGATGCGCCGACTGCCGACGTACACCTGCCGCGCCGCCGGAAGAGCACCGCCTTCGACGACGAAGAAGGCGTCCACGTCCGACATGGGAGTGCCGAGACCGGCCGTGAGGGCGCCGCCCAGATAGGCGGCCGAAACGCCTTCCGACCGGGCCAGCGAAAGCACGCTCTCGCGTGCACCGGCCATTTCTTCGGGAAATCTTGGGGAGTATTTCTTCATCATCTCGAAATTCCTGGGGCAGGCGGGTTCCGCATGTGCGTTCAAGGTGCGGCTCCCTCGGTGGGGAGCCACTCGTCCCAGCGGCCGCGCTCCGGCGGTGCCGGGGCGGACCGGGGGTTTCCTTCACCCCCGGGCCGCCCCGGCGTGCGGTCAGCTGGAGACCGGGTGCGCGGCCTGCGCCTTCACGATGGTGAGCTGGGTACCCATGTGCGAACACCTCCCCTCAGTGGTCGGCGAATATTCGTGGACGCCTTCTTCTCAGGTGTCCCGTTTGTTTCGCCTCGGTGATTCCTGAAATCTAGCAGCGGAGAAACGGAGGCAACAAGAGTTCCGCTCCGAATCGCGCCGCGGACGTTTTCCGTAGACGAATTTCCTGGCCGCGGCGACCGGGCCGGGACAGGGCTCAGGCGCTGCGCGGCGGCTGCGCGGTGCGCCGCACCTGCTGCGCGAACTGCTGCCAGGAATGGGCATGGGCCTGGGCGAGTTCGGTCACGGCCTCGGCGCAGTGCGAGGGGACCGCGGCCAGCAGGGTCTGCCACTCCTCGGGCTCGACCGCGGGCAGGGACAGCCGGCGGAGCAGCACCCGGCCCGTCTCCGAGAACCGCAGGGACGGGTCGTTCGCCAGGGCCTGCATGAGGTCCCGGCCTTCGCGGACGGCCGGCCGCCGGGGCGCTCGCACCTCCCCGAGCGGGGCCGCCCGGGAGCCCGCGTGGTTGCCTCCACGGGGACGCAGCGGGCGGACCTTCCCGTCCCGGCCCACTCGTGCGGGCAACTGAGGAATTTCCTCAGTTGCCCGTCTGCGGACCGTGGCGACCGTCTTCGGGGAGAGGCCGGCCATCGCCGCGATCGCGCGATCCGACCATTCCGGACGCGTCGTCAGGATCCTTGCCGCGGCGGCCTTGCGATCCCCCAGGGACAGCGGGAGGCCGTGGCGGGTGTTCGCCTCGACGGCTCGGACGAACGCCTCGTCGTCGGAGCCGTCGAGGTAGACCACCTCGATCTCGGTGTCGCCGCGGAGTTGGGCGGCGCGCCAGCGGTGCATCCCGTCCACCACTCGCCGCGAGCCGCGCTGGACCAGGATGGGCGGCAGCGGCGTCGTGCACTGGGCCAGGAGGAGGACGTGGTCCTCGTCCTGGCCCGAGAGGCGGGGCGAGTCGGCCGGGTGAAGGGTGTCGACCGGGACCAGCTCCACCGACTCCATGTGTGTGTCGGGTCCGTACGTTCCATGCGCTTCTGGTGCTCTCGCCACGCTCCGCTTCCCCTCGCAACTGACCAGACGCAGGGCCCCCAGAGAGCCCCAGGTTCCCCACCGACCCTAGGAAGGTGTTGCCTAAAGTGTCAATGACACCCTGTTGCTTTTCTGTATGCGGAAAGTTAGCTTGACAACAGCGATCCGCGGCACGGGCCGCGCTCCGGGGGGAGCCGGCTGGAAACGTGCGCGGATCTGGTCACGCACGGGATATCGGAGAACCAACCATGAAGTTCGCTCACCGTCTCGCAGTCCTCGTTGCCCTGCTGGTCATGGCAGCGACGCCCACCGCCATGGCCGCGAACCGGCCGCAGCCGCAGTCGCGGCCGCACACGGCCGTCCAGCCCGATTCGGGCTCGACGAACGAGATCGACTGGCCCACGCCCGTCCCCACCTCGTAGGCCATCGCCCGGGCAACCCTCGGGGGGAGACCACGCGGGGTTGCCAGATCTGGCAACCGGAAGAGCGAGTTTGACTCATGACGTGAAATCTGTGGCAGAGTTTGTGCCATGGATCATGTCAGGGGCGACACGCTCGAACAGCCAGAATTCGGACGCCGACTCCGGTCGCTCAGATCGGCGCACGGATTGTCGCAGGCGCAGCTCGCAGGCCCCGGCATGTCCACGGCCTACCTGTCGCGACTCGAATCCGGGGCCCGGCCGCCAACAGCGCGCGCCGTCGCCTACCTCTGTGCCCAGCTGAGCGTGCCGGCGTCGGCGTTCCGGAAGACCGATCCGCACCCGCTCGCGCATGTCCTGGCCTGCACGGCGTCCGGTCCGGAGAGCGAGGAGTCGGCCCAGCGGCTGCTCGACGTGTACACCCGGGAACAGGACGCCGACCCGGCGCTGCGCTGGCACGCGTTGTGGGTGCTGGCCCGCTGGCAGGAGATACACGCCGAGACCGAGACCCACCTCATGTCACTGCGGACACTCGTCGAACTCAGCGATCAGATCGGCCTGCCGGACCTGCGCGCGCGGGCCCGGGTCGCCATGGCGAGGGCCCAGCGCTCCGGTGGTCGGGACCTGCGGTCCGCCGGCCTGGCCGCGCGCGAGGCACTGGAGATCGCGGAGAGCCACGGGCACAGCCACACCGAGATCGTGCAGGCCCTGCTGGTGCTGATCTCGATCGAGGCCGAGACGGGGAGCCTCGCCGACGCGGACACGCACACCGACCGGCTGAACGCGCTGATCACGGATGTGTCCAGCAGCCTGCGGGTGGAGGCGCTGTGGACCATGGCGAGCCTGCGGGTGCGCCAGGGCCGCCACAGCGAGGGCGCTCCACTCCTGGAGCGTGCCATGGACGAACTGGGCAGCACGGACAACCTGAGACTGTGGACCCGGCTCCGCCTCGCGGCCGCCTCCCTCTATCTGCAGATGACCCCGCGCGACCTCTCGCAGGCGGCTCGGCACCTGGAGGAGGCACGGCCGGCGGTCGACCTCATCGGAGTGCCGCTGCACAGTCACGAGCACTGCGCGCTCCGCGCCAGGCTCGCCTTCTACCAAGGGGACGTCGACCTCGCTCGAACGCTCTGTGCGAGCGTGGCACTGGCGCCCGGCCACCTCGCCTTCCGCGACCAGATCCGGCACGAGCTGCTCCTGTGCCAGTTGCGGATCATCGACGGCGACCGCAGCGCCATCGCCGACATCGAAGCGCTGACCCACCGCTCGGGGGAAGCCGCCAACACCGAACTCACGGCCGAGATCTGGCGTTCGCTCGCCGAGGTGCTGGCCCGGGCCGACGCGTGACGCTCCCGCGCCGTGCGCATCCGGCGAGCCGTCAGGACGGCTCGCCGGAGCGGTGCGGCAGCCGCCGCAGCCGGCGCCGCAGCCAGCGGCCCAGGCGCCGGGCCGGCCCCTGACCGAGCCACCGGCCCGGCCCCTGGGCGGGCCCGAGCGCCGAGCGGCCGGCCGGGCCCGAGGCCGGGGCCGCCGCACGGCCCGGCGCCGACGCGGCCGCCAGGGCGTCCAGTGCCTGCCGGGCCGGCGCCCGTACCTCGGGCTCCAGGCCGGGCATCGCCAGGGTCAGCCGGCAGAGCGAGTCGAGCACCGTCACCACGCGTGACCGGGCGGCCTCGACCGCGGCCCGCATCCGCTGCGCGACCAGCTCGGCGGCGTCCTGCCGGGCGGCCGGGTCGGTCCAGGCGACGGCCACCAGCGCGACGGCCGCCGACTCGGTGAC
This sequence comes from Kitasatospora sp. NBC_01287, assembly GCF_026340565.1. Classification (NCBI taxonomy): domain Bacteria; kingdom Bacillati; phylum Actinomycetota; class Actinomycetes; order Kitasatosporales; family Streptomycetaceae; genus Kitasatospora; species Kitasatospora sp. NBC_01287. The sequence goes on along the minus strand of NZ_JAPEPB010000001.1, from coordinate 1,530,809 downwards.
CCAGTCCTCCGGGCCGAAGAGCAGGTCCGCCAGCACCCGGCGGCGGTCCGAGGAGGCCCACGGCTGGTCGGCCTGATGGTGGGTCAGCCCCAGGCAGGCGAAGGTCTGCGCCGCGCGGATCCACAGGTCGGGCCGGCGCAGGGCCAGCCGTCGGCCGTCCTCGTCGTCGGCCGGCTCGGGCGGGTGGGCCAGGCAGCCGAGCAGGTCCGCCAGCGACAGCCCGGAGAGCGCCACCGCGTGGTCGTAGGCGGCCAGCAGGTGCGGCCAGGCGGGCGCGGCCGTGCCGCGCAGCAGCTCGGCGGCCGCGGCGCTGGGCGGCGCCACCGCGGGGAGCGCCTCGGTGCCCCGGTAGCGCCAGACCCGCACGCCCACCTCGCGCAGCGGCTCGCGCAGATCCGGCTCCGGGACGGACAGCACGCTGAGCTCCATGTCGGGCAGCACCCGCCGCACGGTCAGCAGCGCGCTGGCCGGCTCCAGCGCGGAGAGCGCACTGCGGGTGACCTGCCCGGCCTTGCCCGCCAGCACGTGGCGCATCGGCCCGAGCACCGCCTCACCCGGCTCCGACACCTGTCCGAGCCAGGCGCGCCCCTCGCTGCACCGGGCCAGCACGGTGGCGGCGTAGCCGTGCTCGGGGTGCTCGCGCAGGTGGTCGACCAGGGCGGCCAGGTGGCTGCCGTCCCCGTCGATCGCGTACCGCACGCCGTGCAGCGCGGGCCCGGCCTGCGGGTGGTCGGGCTCCGCCGCCAGGGCCGACTCCAGCCAGCGCAGCCCGTCGCGCGGGCGGCCCAGCTCGGTCAGCAGCTCGGCGACGTCCACGTGCAGTGACCGGTCGGAGTCGTCCTCGGCCAGCCGGGCCCGCCAGACCGCGAGCGCCTCCTCGGGCCGGCCCGCGCCGCGCAGCGCGTAGCCGAGCATGACGGCGCTGGCGTGCCCCGGGGCCAGCGCGTGCGCGCGCCGGGCCAGGTCGACGGCCAGGTGGTGGTCGCCGAACCGCCGGGCCAGTCCGGAGCTGATGGTGAGCAGGTCCGGCTGCCCGGTCGCCGCCTCGGTGCACCGCCGCACCGCTCGGTAGAAGGGGCGCAGCGCCTCGGCCGTCGCCTTCGGCAGCGGCTCCGGCAGCCCGCCGCCGAGCAGCGCGGCCACCGCCTGCCGCACCGCGTCGGGGTCGAGCAGCTCGGGCAGGTCGGGGCGGGTCAGCCAGGCCACCGAGGCCCACGGGCGGTCCGGCTGCTCGCGCAGGATCGCCGCGAGCAGCACCAGCGCCTCGTCCCAGCGCCCCTCGGCGGTCAGCAGCTGGGCGTGGCAGGCCGCCGCGCCGATGGTCGGCCGCTCCAGCGGGAACCAGGCGAGCGCGGCCGCCGGGGAGCCGCAGCGGGCGGTCAGCTCGGCGAGCGCCTGGTAGGCCTCCGGCAGCGCGGGATCCAGGGCCAGCGCGTTCGCCAGGTGCTCCGCCGCGTGCGCGAGCTCGCCGCTGTCCAGCGCCAGCCGGGTGAAGGCGACCTCGCCCTCCGCCGCCAGCCGGTCGTCCCCGTGCGGCCGCGCATGGTCCATCAGTGCCGTCCCCCCTGGCCGTGTGCCCCCGGTGATCACCGTAGCGCGCGCTGCGGGCGGGCGGCGCCGCCGGGCTGTCGGCCCGCTCGCATAGGGTGGCGGAGTGGACGAACCGGACCTCTTCACCGCCGCCGCCGAGCAGCGCCAGGCCAGCGAGCCAGGGCGGGCGCCGCTGGCCGTGCGGATGCGCCCGCGCACGCTGGACGAGGTGGCGGGGCAGCGCCAACTGCTGGCCGAGGGCTCGCCGCTGCGCCGCCTGGTGAGCGGCTCCAAGGGGCCGGCCGCGACCAGCTCGGTGATCCTCTGGGGTCCGCCCGGCACCGGCAAGACCACGCTGGCGCACGTGATCAGCCAGGGCGTCGAGGGGCGGTTCGTCGAGCTCTCGGCGATCACCGCCGGGGTCAAGGAGGTGCGCGCGGTGATCGAGGGGGCCCGCCGAGCGGTGGGCCTCAGCGGCCGCGAGACGGTGCTCTTCCTGGACGAGATCCACCGCTTCTCCAAGGCCCAGCAGGACTCGCTGCTGCCCGCCGTCGAGAACCGCTGGGTCACCCTGATCGCCGCCACCACCGAGAACCCGTACTTCTCGGTGATCTCCCCGCTGCTCTCCCGCTCGCTGCTGCTCACCCTGCAGTCGCTCACCGACGAGGACATCCGCGCGCTGCTGCGCCGCGCGGTGGCCGACGAGCGCGGGCTGGCCGGCAGCGTGGCGCTCGGCCAGGAGGCGGAGGAGCACCTGGTGCGGCTGGCCGGTGGCGACGCCCGCCGGGCGCTGACCACGCTGGAGGCGGCCGCCGGGGCGGCGCTGGAGCAGGGCGCGGACGAGATCACCCTGGTCACCGCCGAGACCGCCGTCAACCAGGCCGCGGTGCGCTACGACAAGGACGGGGACCAGCACTACGACGTCGCCAGCGCGCTGATCAAGTCGATCCGCGGCAGCGATGTGGACGCCACCCTGCACTACCTGGCCCGGATGATCGAGGCCGGCGAGGACCCGCGGTTCATCGCCCGCCGCCTGATGATCTCCGCCAGCGAGGACATCGGCCTGGCCGACCCGACCGCGCTCCCCACCGCCGTGGCGGCCGCCCAGGCGGTGGCGCTGATCGGCTTCCCGGAGGCCCGGATCATCCTCTCCCAGGCGGCCATCGCGCTCGCGCTGGCGCCCAAGTCCAACGCCGCCTACCTGGCCATCGACGCGGCGCTGGCCGACGTCCGCCAGGGCCTGGCCGGACCGGTCCCGCCGCACCTGCGCGACGGCCACTACGGCGGTGCCGCCAAGCTCGGCCACGCCCAGGGCTACCAGTACCCGCACGACCTGCCCGGCGGCATCGCCGCCCAGCAGTACGCGCCGGACGCGGTGCACGGCAAGGCGTACTACCAGCCGACCCGGCACGGCGGCGAGGCCCGCTACGCGGATGTCGCGGAGTGGACCAGGGCCCGGCTCAAGGGCGACTGAGCGGCGCGTATACTCGGTCGAAGTGCCTTGTCCCGGGTCCGGCAGCAGTCTCCACCGCTGACCGGCCACCACCAGCGGGACACCGGCCCGCAGCCCCCTCCGCGGGAGCTGCCAGGAGCGTCGCGCACCGTTATCGGTGTCACGTGCCCCCAGCGGGCGCGTGTGCATGCACGTCAGTGCCCGGCCTCGGAGAGCGGCTGACCACCCCCGGGTGGTTATTCTCCGGACCGCGAGAGGCGACCTCCGTCAACACCTGGTGAAGCCGTATTCGCACACTGAAAGAGGTAATGGTTCCGTGCCGAACCAGAAGCGTCCCAAGGTCAAGATCGCGCGTGCCCTTGGCGTGCCGCTGACCCCGAAGTCCGTCAAGTACTTCGAGGCCCGCCCGTACCCGCCCGGCCAGCACGGCCGTGGCCGCAAGCAGAACTCGGACTACAAGGTCCGTCTGCTCGAGAAGCAGCGTCTGCGCGCTCAGTACGACCTGAGCGAGAAGCAGATGGCGCGCGCGTTCGACCGCGCGAAGAAGGTCTCCGGCAAGACCGGTGAGGCCCTCATCGCGCAGCTCGAGACCCGTCTCGACGCCCTGGTCCTGCGTTCGGGCATCGCCCGCACCATCTACCAGGCCCGTCAGATGGTCGTGCACGGCCACATCGAGGTCAACGGTGGCAAGGTCAACAAGCCGTCGTTCCAGATGAAGCCGGGCTACGTCGTCACGGTCAAGACGAAGTCCAAGGAGAAGGTCCCGTTCCAGGTCGCCCGTGAGGGTGGCTACGCGGGCGAGGGCCAGACCCCGAAGTACCTCGAGGTCAACCTCAAGGCGCTGGCCTTCCGCCTGGACCGTGAGCCGCAGCGTCGTGAGGTCCCCGTGATCTGCGACGAGCAGCTGGTCGTCGAGTACTACTCTCGCTGACCCCTGGTACTCCGGTACCTCCGCGGCGCCCCCGCAGCCTTCGGGCTGCGGGGGCGCCGTGCGTTCCGGCCGCCGGCAGGCCGCGTGGTCAGCGCTTATCCGGTCGGGATCGGCCCCTGAGCGCGATAGGGTTCCACTCTGAGGAGTGAAGGGAGCACGCGGGTGTCCGTGGGAGAGCTGGCCGGTCTGCTGGTCGCCGTGGGCTGGACCGTGCTGGTCACCCTGCTCGCCGTCGTCCTGGTGCGCCTTTCCAAGGTGCTGCGTGAGGCCACGGTGCTGGTCTCGGCCGTCACCGAGCAGGCCGTTCCGCTGCTCAGCGACGCCAGCGCCGCCGTGCGCAGCGCGCACGAGCAGCTGGAGCGGGTCGACGACATCACCGCCAACGTGCAGGACGCCGCCGCCAACGCCAACGCGCTCTCCTCCACCGTGGCGGCCACCCTGGGCGGTCCGCTGGTCAAGCTGGCGGCGTTCAGCTACGGCGTGCGCAAGGCCGTCAACCGTCAGCAGAACACCGTGACGCTCCCTCAGCAGAGCAGCGAGCGCGAGGCGCTGGCACAGCTGATCCGCGCCGAGGTGCGGGCCGCCACCGCCCCCAGGGGCGGGCTGCTGTCCCGGGTCCGGCGAGCCGTGAAGGGCTGATGCACCGTGGTACGACGCATCTTCTGGATGACGGTTGGCGCGGGCGCCGCCGTCTGGGCCATGAACAAGGCGAACGAGGCGACCCGCCGACTCACCCCTGACAGCCTGTCGGGCGCCGCCGCTCGCGGGGCCCTGCACCTGGGCGACACGGCCAAGCGCTTCGCGCTGGACGTGCGGGCCGGCATGGCCGAGCGCGAGGAGCAACTGCGGGCCGACCTCGGCCTGGACGGCACCGCGGTGGTCGAGCCGCCCCGCCCCGCCGCGCGCCGAGCTATCAAGGCGGCCCCGGGCCGAGCCCCGGTCGCCGCCCTGCCCCCGTCGCGCACCATCACCCCCCACGTCATCGCGTCAACGCCCCGTCAGCTCGAACAGCGCCGGGACAAGCACCCTTAACCGGAAGGACCACTCATGGAGTCGGCAGAGATCCGCCGCCGCTGGCTGCGCTTCTTCGAGGAGCGCGGCCACACCGTCGTTCCGTCGGCGTCCCTGGTCGCCGACGACCCCACCCTGCTGCTGGTCAACGCCGGCATGGTGCCGTTCAAGCCGTACTTCCTGGGCGAGGTCAAGCCCCGGTTCGACCGGGCCACCAGTGTCCAGAAGTGCGTGCGCACGCTGGACATCGAGGAGGTCGGCAAGACCACCCGGCACGGCTCCTTCTTCCAGATGTGCGGCAACTTCTCCTTCGGCGACTACTTCAAGGAAGGGGCCATCAAGTTCGCGTGGGAGCTGCTCACCTCCTCCGTCGCGGACGGCGGCTACGGCCTGGCCAAGGAGAAGCTCTGGATCACCGTCTACCAGGACGACGACGAGGCCGAGCAGATCTGGCGCGACGTCATCGGCGTGCCCGCCGAGCGGATCCAGCGCCTGGGCATGAAGGACAACTTCTGGTCGATGGGCGTGCCCGGACCGTGCGGCCCGTGCTCGGAGATCAACTACGACCGCGGCCCCGCCTACGGCGAGGAGGGCGGCCCGGCCGTCAACGGCGAGCGCTACCTGGAGATCTGGAACCTGGTCTTCATGCAGTACGAGCGCGGCCACGGCGACGGCAAGGACGGCTTCGAGATCCTCGGCGACCTGCCGAGCAGGAACATCGACACCGGTCTCGGCCTGGAGCGCCTGGCCGCGATCCTGCAGGACGTCGACAACCTCTTCGAGATCGACACCAGCCGGCTGATCCTGGACCGGGCCGCCGAGCTGACCGGCCACACCTACGGCGCCGACCACAGGTCCGACGTCTCGCTGCGCGTGGTCACCGACCACATCCGCACCGCGCTGATGCTGGTCGGCGACGGCGTGACCCCCGGCAACGAGGGCCGCGGCTACGTGCTGCGCCGGATCCTGCGCCGCGCCATCCGCAACATGCGCCTGCTGGGTGCCACCGGGCCGGTGGCCAAGGAGCTCATCGACGTCTCCATCAAGGCGATGGCTCCGCAGTACCCGGAGCTGGAGACCGACCGCAAGCGGATCGAAACCGTGGTGGTCGCCGAGGAGAACCGCTTCCTGCAGACCCTGCGGGCCGGCACCAACCTGCTGGACACCGCCGTCACCGAGGCCAAGCAGGCCGGTCACCCGGCGCTCTCCGGCGAGAAGGCCTTCCAGCTGCACGACACCTTCGGCTTCCCGATCGACCTCACCCTGGAGATGGCCGAGGAGCAGGGCCTGCAGGTCGACGAGGCCGGCTTCCGCCGCCTGATGGGCGAGCAGCGGGACCGGGCCAAGGCCGATGCCAAGGCCAAGAAGATGGGCCACGCCGACGTGGCCGCCTACCGCGAGGTGGCGGACCGGTCCGGCGCCAGCGTCTTCACCGGCTACAACGCCACCGAGGGCGAGGCCACCGTGGTCGGCCTGCTGGTGGACGGCGTGCCGGCCCCGGCCGCGACCGAGGGCGACGAGGTCGAACTGGTCCTGGACCGCACCCCGTTCTACGCCGAGGGCGGCGGCCAGCTCGCCGACCACGGCCGGATCCGGCTCGACTCGGGCGCCGTGGTGGAGATCCGCGACGTGCAGCAGCCGGTGCCCGGCGTGGTCGTGCACTCCGGCGGCGTGCTCTTCGGCGAGGTGGTGCTCGGGGCCTCGGCCTACGCCACCATCGACACCGACCGCCGCCGCGCCGTCTCGCGCGCCCACAGCGCCACCCACCTGACGCACCAGGCCCTGCGCGACGCGCTCGGCCCCACGGCCGCCCAGGCCGGCTCGGAGAACGCCCCGGGCCGCTTCCGCTTCGACTTCGGCTCGCCGGCCGCCGTGCCCGGCAGCGTGCTGACCGATGTCGAGCAGAAGATCAACGAGGTGCTGACCCGCGAGCTCGACGTCACCGCCGAGGTGATGACGATGGACCAGGCCCGCAAGCAGGGCGCCATCGCGATGTTCGGCGAGAAGTACGGCGACGCGGTCCGGGTGGTCACCATCGGTGACTTCTCCAAGGAGCTCTGCGGTGGTACGCACGTCGGCAACACCGCCCAGCTGGGCCTGGTGAAGCTGCTCGGCGAGTCCTCCATCGGCTCCGGCGTGCGCCGGGTCGAGGCGCTGGTCGGCGTGGACGCCTACAAGTTCCTGGCCCGTGAGCACACCGTGGTCGCCCAGCTGACCGAGCTGGTCAAGGGCCGCCCGGAGGAGCTGCCGGAGAAGATCGCCGGCATGCTCGGCAAGCTCAAGGACGCCGAGAAGGAGATCGAGAAGTTCCGCGCGGAGAAGGTGCTGGCCGCCGCCGCGGGCCTGGCCGAGGCCGCCGAGGACGTCCGGGGCGTGGCCCTGGTCGCCGCCCGGGTGGCCGACGGCACCGGCGCGGACGAGCTGCGCAAGCTCGTCCTCGACGTGCGTAACCGACTGGGCTCGCGCCCGGCCGTGGTCGCCGCCTTCACCGTGGTGAACGACCGTCCGCTCACCGTGATCGCCACCAACGAGGACGCCCGCGCCCGCGGCGTCAAGGCCGGTGAGCTGGTGCGCACCGCCGCCAAGACCCTCGGCGGCGGCGGTGGCGGCAAGGACGACGTGGCCCAGGGCGGTGGCAGCAACCCGGCCGCCGTCGGCGAGGCGATCGAGGCCGTGCGCGCCCTGGTCACCGAGCGCGCCGTCTGATGGAGCAGCAGCTGCCGCCCTCGTCCGGGGCCGAGGAGCCCACGCCCTGGCGCCGGGGCCGGCGGATCGCCGTCGACGTCGGCGACGCCCGGATCGGGGTCGCCTCCTGCGACCCCGACGGGCTGATCGCCACGCCCGTGGAGACGGTCCCCGCCGGGGGGCGCTCCCAGGCCCGGCTCAAGGCGATCGTGGAGGAGTACGACGCGATCGAGGTGGTGGTCGGCCTGCCGCGCTCGCTCAACGGCAAGGAGGGCCCCGCGGCCGAGAAGGTCCGCGGCTACGCGGGCCGGCTCGCCGCGCTGCTCGCGCCGGTGCCGGTGCGGCTGGTCGACGAGCGGATGACCACCGTCACCGCGGCCCAGGGCATGCGCGCCTCCGGCGTGAAGGCCAAGAAGGGCCGCGCGGCGATCGACCAGGCCGCCGCCGTGGTGATCCTGCAGAGCGCGCTGGAGACCGAACGGGTGAGTGGCCGGGCACCCGGCGAGAGTGTCGCGCCGACCAGCTGATCAGCCGGTCCTAATGTCTGATCAGGGGCCCGTCCGGACGCGTCCGGACGGGCCCCATCGCTGACCGGGCGGGGCTGACACCAGGGGCTGACGCGATGGACCAGGACGCGATGCCCGGCCTGACGCCGGGCCACCTCGGTGCCCCGCCGCAGGAGCCGCAGCCGCAGCCGCTGCCCTCCGGCGCAGATGCCGGGGCGCCCGCCGCACCGACCTCGTGGCACGCGACCGCGGCCGACCTCGCGGCCGACCTCGACCCGCAGGCCGAGCCCGGCGGCGAGGACGAGCCGCCGCCGACCCGGCCCGACCGCACCAGGCTGGCCTGCGGTCTGACCCTGCTGCTGCTCGTGCTGCTCGTCGGGGGCGCGCTGCTGACCGCCCGCGCGTTCTTCACGCGCTCCGGCCCGACCAGGCCGGCCGACTTCGCCGGCGCCGGCAGCGGCGCCGTGGTGGAGATCTCCGTGCCGCAGGGCGCCACCCTGACCACCATCGGCCGGCTGCTGCAGGCGAACCAGGTGGTGGCCAGTGTCGAAGGCTTCGTGGACGCCGCCGGCACCGGGGTCGGCAGCACCCGGATCCAGCCCGGCACCTACGCGCTCAAGCACCGGATGTCCTCGCAGGCCGCGCTGGGCGTGCTCGACAACCCGGCCAACGCCAACGCGCTGACCATCCCGGAGGGCCGTCGGGCCAGCCAGGTGTATCCGGCCGTCGACCAGCGGCTCGGCCTGCCGGCCGGCAGCACCGAGCAGATCGCCAAGCAGCACCTGGCCGAGCTGGGCCTGCCCGACTACGCGGGCGGCAACATCGAGGGCCTGCTCTTCCCCTCCACCTACACGGTGACGAAGGACACCACCGCGCTCGGGCTGCTCCAGGAGATGGTCAAGCGCGGCACCGGCGCCTACTCGGACGCCGGCCTCGACCACCCGATGACCGGTGGGCTGACGCCCTATCAGGCCCTGGTGGTGGCCAGCCTGGTCCAGGGGGAGTCGGACAACCCGGACGACATGGCCAAGGTGGCCCGGGTGATCTACAACCGGCTGGCCCGCGCCATGCCGCTGCAACTGGACTCGACCATCAACTACGCGCTGGGCCGCACCACGCTGCACACCTCGGTCACCGACACCCAGCTGGACTCGCCCTTCAACACCTACCGGGCCCCGGGCCTGCCGCCGACCCCGATCGACAACCCCGGGCCCGACGCGCTGCACGCGGCGCTGGAGCCGGCGGCGGGGGACTGGATCTACTTCGTCACAGTACGACCCGGCGACACCAGGTTCACCGACAGTGAGCAGCAGCAGCGCAAGAACGTCGACGAGTTCAACGCCTACCAGGCCAAGCACGGTGCCTCGCCCAGTGGTTCGCCCACTGGCTCGCCCGCACCGAGCGGGCACTGAGGCGGGCCGTTGCGGGTACGCAGCGCGAGGAGGAGGGCCTGAGGGGTACCGTGCGGTACGGTAACGTCTCCCCTCAGGCGCTGCGCTAGCACGCCGGTTCGAGGCACCGCCGGGACGCCGTCCCGGACGGTCGGTCCGATCAACCGTCCGTCTCCGTCGGCCTAAGGGAATCGATGACTGATCTGGGTCGGGGCTACGGCTCCCAGCCGTGGCACGACGCCGAGCCCGGCTACGGTGAGCAGCAGGCCGCCGTCCCCGGGGAGCAGGAGTACCCCCCGCAGGAGCCGTACGGGCAGGGGCACCAGTACCCGGTGCAGGGCCAGGACCAGTACGGGCAGCAGCAGGCGTACGTGCCGATGGATCCGTACGCGCAGCAGCAGCAGTGGCAGCAGGACCAGCAGCTTCAGCAGCAACCGCAGCAGCAGGTCTACCAGCCGTACCCGCAGCAGCAGGGCGGCTACCCCCAGCAGCAGGGCGGGTACGTCGGTCAGCAGGGCTACCCGCAGCAGGGTGGCTACCCGCAGCAGCAGATCCCCCAGCAGATGCCGCAGCAGATGCCGCTGCAGCAGGCGCCGCAGCAGTCGTTCCCCCAGCAGATGCAGCCGCAGCAGCAGATGCCGCAACAGCTGCAGCCCCAGCAGCCGTTCCCGCAGCAGCAGGTGCCGCCGATGCACCAGCAGCCGCACCTCGCGCCGCAGCAGATGCAGCCGCAGCAGCCGCAGATCCCGCACCAGCAGGCCCCGCACCAGCAGTTCCCCCAACAGCAGATCCCGCACCAGCAGGTCGCTCAGCCCGCTCAGCCCGCGCCGGCGGCCCCCCGGCCGTCCGGTCCCGGCCCTGACGGGATCGACTGGGAGGCCGAGGCCGCCGCGCTGGAGGCCGGCGATCGGCCCGCCGCCGAGCAGTACGCCGAGGACGGCGACTTCCACGAGGGCGACTTCCACGAGGGCGACTACGCCGAGGAAGGCGAGTTCACCGAGGACGGCGAGCACGCCGAGGGCGAGGCGTTCCACGAGGACGGCGACGGCACCGCGGGCGACTACGCCGAGGGCGAGGAGGAGTACGACTCCTTCCTGGGCGGCGAGGACGACAGCCAGGAGGCCCAGGCCGACCGCAAGGCCAAGGGAAAGAAGTCGGGCCTGCGCAACAGCGGCGCCTGCCTGGTGGTGGCCCTGGTCCTGCTCGGTGGCCTCGGCGGCGCGGGTTACTGGGGCTACGGCGCCTACAAGCACGCCATCGCCCCGCCGGCCGACTTCCAGGGCAACGGCACGGGCAAGGTGCAGGTCCAGATCCTGGACGGCTCGTCCGCCGGCGACATGGCCGTCGTGCTGAAGAACGCCGACGTGGTCAAGAGCACCGGCGCCTTCAACAACGCCTACGCCAAGGCCGGCAAGCCGATCCAGCCGGGCTACTACGACATGCAGAAGGAGATGTCCGGGGACGCCGCGGTGGCGCTGATGATCAGCGAAGCCGGTGGCGACTCGCTGATCATCCCCGAGGGCAAGAAGGCGTCGGACATCTACGCGATGATCGACACCAAGCTCAAGCTCGCCGCCGGCACCGCCGCGGCCGCCGCGAAGGCGAACGCGGCCAACCTGGGCCTGCCGTCCTACGCGAACGGCAACCCGGAGGGCTTCCTGTGGCCGACCAAGTACTCGGTCGCCCAGGGCATGAAGCCCGAGGACCTGCTCAAGCAGATGGTCAGCAACGCGCTCACCGAGTACAGCCAGCTCAACCTGGACTCCGCGGCCCCGACGATCGGCCTGAAGAACGCCTACGACGTGATCACCGAGGCGAGCATCCTGCAGGCGGAGGGCAACAACGTCGCCGACTTCGGCAAGATGGCCCGGGTCATCAGCAACCGGCTCAACGGCCCTCTCACCAAGGACCTCACCAAGCACGTGCTCGGCATGGACACCACGCTGCAGTACTCGGTGGGCTCCAAGACCCTGACCTCGGCGCAGATCAATGACGCGTCGAACAAGTACAACACCTTCATCAACCCGGGCCTGCCGCCGACCCCGATCTCCAACCCGGGCGAGGCCGCGATCCAGGCGGTGCTCAACCCGACCCCGGGCGGCTGGATCTTCTTCATCGCGATGAGCCCGACCGAGACGCGGTTCTCCAGCACCAAGGACGAGCACTCGCAGAACGTCAAGGAGTACTGCACCGACCACGGCCAGGGGTTCGACGCGGAGCACCTCACCTGCAAGTAGCGGGTGCGCCGCGGCCGGTAGGTTGGTCCGGCTGCGCCGGCTGCGTCCGGCGCCGGCCGGCAGGAAACCGGCGCCGGCCGGGAGGAAACCGGCTCTGTCCGGCAGGAAAGGTGACCAGGCTCGTGACCATCCACCACCGCGCGGCCGTGCTCGGCTCGCCGATCGCGCACTCGCTCTCCCCGGTGCTGCACAACGCGGCCTACCGGGCGCTGGGTCTGGACGACTGGGAGTACGGCCGCTTCGAGGTGACCGAGGCCGCGCTGCCCGGCTTCCTCGCCGACCTCCGGCCGGGCGACTGGGCGGGCTTCTCGCTGACCATGCCGCTGAAGCGCGCGGTGATCCCGCTGCTGGACGAGGTGAGCGCGAGCGCGCTGGCCGTGGACGCGGTGAACACGCTCCTCCTCGCGCCCGACGGGCGGCGGATCGGGGACAACACCGATGTGCCGGGCCTGGTGGCGGCGCTGCGCGAGCGCGGCATCGAGCGGGTGCCGGCGGCGGCCGTGCTGGGCGCGGGGGCCACGGCCTCCTCGGCGCTGGCCGCACTGGCGCTGCTGGGCGCCGCCGAGGTCACGGTCTACGTCCGCAGTGCCGAGCGGGCCCGCGAGATGAGCGCGCTGGGCGAGCGGCTCGGCGTGGCGGTGCGCACCGCCGACTGGGCCCGTGGGGCCGAGGCGCTGGCCGGTCCGCTGACCGTCTCCACCACCCCGGTCGGCGCCACCGACGCCTTCGCGGCGGGCCTGACCGCCACCCCGGGCGCCCTGTTCGACGTGCTCTACCACCCCTGGCCGACCGCGCTTGCGGCCGCCTGCGCCGAGCGCGGCGGGACCGTGCTCGGCGGGCTGGACCTGCTGGTGCACCAGGCGGTGCTGCAGTGGGAGCGGTTCACCGGGCGCACCCCGGGCCCGCTGGCCGCGATGCGGGCAGCGGGCGAGGCGGCGCTGGCGGCGGGTGCCTGAGGCGTTCGCGAGGCGTTCGCGGATGGTGCCTGAGGCACCGGCGGCGGGTCAGTGCGCCGCGCGCGGCGCCCGGCCGCGCAGCACGGCGATCAGCCCGGTCAGTGAGACCACCGCCCAGACGCCTTCGAGCAGCAGGAACCCCCACTGCGCGGTCAGCGCCGCCTGGACGGCCAGGATCGCCGAGCCGCAGAGGTTGAGCAGCAGATAGCCCCGGGCCCGCGCGTCCAGGCGCCCCCACTGGGCCAGCGCGAACGGGATCAGGATGAGGATCGAGCCGAAGATCTGCACGGCCTGTTCCATGACGTCCATGACGGCACCCTCCAACGGGCTGCGTCGTCTTGTCGGTCCGGGTACGGCGCGTCTCGTCCGGTGGCTGCGGTGCCGCAGTCGAACAACCATTCTGCCTGATTAGTCCGGCCAGGTCGATGTCCGCTCCCCGGACCGGGGCCCGTCGCGCTCCCCGGACGTGAAAGGATTCGGGGCAGGGCTTGCCAGGCAGGCCCGAGGCTGGACTGATCAAGTCGGATCACGTCGCAGACCAAGGCCCGGTCGGGCCGCGGCACCGCCCCGCCGCGACCGGACCGCTGACGAAGGAGCACCGTTGGGTACGTTGCGCTGGCTCACGGCGGGGGAGTCGCACGGCCCCGCCCTGGTCGCCACCCTGGAGGGCCTGCCCGCCGGCGTGCCCGTGACCACCGCGGCGGTCGCGCAGGCCCTGGCCCGGCGCCGGCTCGGCTACGGGCGCGGCGCGCGGATGAAGTTCGAGCAGGACGAGGTGACCTTCCTCGGCGGGGTGCGGCACGGCGAGACCATGGGCAGCCCGGTGGCGATCATGGTCGGCAACACCGAGTGGCCCAAGTGGGCGCAGGTCATGTCGGCCGACCCGGTCGACGCCGAGATCCTGGCGGGCCTGGCCCGCAACGAGGCCCTGACCCGGCCCCGCCCCGGCCACGCCGACCTGGCCGGCATGCAGAAGTACTCGATCGACGAGGCCCGCCCGATCCTGGAGCGCGCCAGCGCCCGGGAGACCGCCGCCCGGGTCGCGCTCGGCGTGGTGGCCCGCTCCTTCCTGAAGGAGACCTGCGGCATCGAGATCGTCTCGCACGTGGTCGAGCTGGGCGCCGCCAAGGCCCCGGCCGGCGTGCTGCCGCTGCCGTCCGACGAGGCCCGCCTCGACGAGGACCCGGTGCGTTGCCTGGACCCCGAGGCCTCGACGCGGATGGTCGCCGAGATCGACCAGGCCCACAAGGACGGCGACACCCTGGGCGGCGTGGTCGAGGTGCTGGCCTACGGCGCCCCGGTGGGCCTGGGCTCGCACGTGCACTGGGACCGGCGGCTGGACGCGCGGCTGGCCGCCGCGCTGATGGGCATCCAGGCGATCAAGGGCGTCGAGGTCGGTGACGGCTTCGAGCTGGCCCGGGTCCCCGGCTCGCAGGCGCACGACGAGATCGTGCCGACCGCGGACGGCATCAGGCGGGTCTCGGGCCGCTCCGGCGGCACCGAGGGCGGGCTCTCCACCGGCGAACTGCTGCGGGTGCGGGCCGCGATGAAGCCGATCGCCACGGTGCCGCGCGCGCTGCGCACCGTCGACGTGCGCACCGGCGAGGAGGCCAAGGCGCACCACCAGCGCTCCGACGTCTGCGCCGTGCCGGCCGCCGGGATCGTCGCCGAGGCGATGGTCGCGCTGGTGCTGGCCGACGCGGTGAGCGAGAAGTTCGGCGGCGACCACGTGAGCGAGACCCGCCGCAACGTGCGCGGCTACCTCGACCACTTGATCGTCCGATGAGCGCGGCCGCACCGACCAGCACCGCACCGGACAGCACCGCACCGGCCGGGCCGCTCGCGGTGCTGGTCGGTCCGCCCGGGGCCGGCAAGAGCACCGTCGGCCGGCTGCTCGCCGAGCGCCTGGGCTGCGACTTCCGCGACACCGACGCCGACATCGAGCGGCGGGCCGGCAAGCCGATCCCGGAGATCTTCATCGAGGACGGGGAGCCGCACTTCCGCGTCCTGGAGGCGCAGGCGGTCGCCGCCGCGCTGGCCGAGCACCAGGGCGTGCTCGCGCTGGGCGGCGGCGCGGTGCTGGCGGACGCCACCCGCGCGCTGCTGGCCGGGCGACCGGTGGTCTTCCTGGAGGTGGCGCTGCACGACGCGGTCAAGCGGGTCGGCCTGGACGCCCCCCGCCCGCTGCTCGCCATCAACCCGCGCCAGCAGTGGCGCGAGCTGATGGAGCGCCGCCGTCCGCTCTACCTGGAGGTGGCGGCCGCCACGGTCGCGACCGAGGGGCTCACCCCGGAGCAGGTCGCCGACGCCGTACTGGAATCCCTGGACCTGACGTCCGGGCCTGGAGTTGAGGACGCATGAGCACCGACACCGTCACCATCCACGTCGGCGGCTCGGCCGGCCACGCCCCCTACGACGTGCTGGTCGGGCACCAGCTGCTGGGGGAGCTGGGCGGGCTGATCGGCAACCAGGCCAAGCGGGTGGCGATCATCCACCCGGAGGCGCTGGAGGCCACCGGCGACGTGATCCGCGAGGACCTGGTCGCCCAGGGGTACGAGGCGATCGTGCTCCAGGTGCCGAACGCCGAGGACGCCAAGAGCGCCGAGGTCGCCGCGTACTGCTGGTCGGTGCTCGGGCAGACCGGCTTCACCCGCTCCGATGTGATCATCGGCCTGGGCGGTGGGGCGACCACCGACCTGGCGGGCTTCGTGGCGGCCAGCTGGCTGCGCGGGGTGCGCTGGATCGCGCTGCCCACCACGTTGCTCGGCATGGTGGACGCCGCGGTCGGCGGCAAGACCGGCATCAACATCGCCGAGGGCAAGAACCTGGTCGGCGCCTTCCACCCGCCGACCGGCGTGCTGGCCGACCTGGCGACGCTGGAGACCGTGCCCACGCACGACTACGTCTCGGGCCTGGCCGAGGTGATCAAGTGCGGCTTCATCGCCGACCCGGTCATCCTCGACCTGGTGGAG
Source organism: Kitasatospora sp. NBC_01287 (assembly GCF_026340565.1). Taxonomy (NCBI): domain Bacteria; kingdom Bacillati; phylum Actinomycetota; class Actinomycetes; order Kitasatosporales; family Streptomycetaceae; genus Kitasatospora; species Kitasatospora sp. NBC_01287. The sequence continues at coordinate 1,515,137 of NZ_JAPEPB010000001.1, read as the reverse complement.
GCGGACCCCGAGGGCGCCAGGACCCCGGCCGGGCCGCACACCGTGGAGCTGATCCGGCGGGCCATCCAGGTCAAGGCGGACGTCGTCTCCGGTGACCTCAAGGAGTCGGGCCTGCGGGAGATCCTCAACTACGGCCACACCCTGGCGCACGCGATCGAGCGCAACGAGCGCTACAAGTGGCGGCACGGCGCGGCCGTCTCGGTCGGCATGGTCTTCGCCGCCGAACTGGGCCGGCTGGCCGGACGGTTGGACGACGCCACGGCCGACCGGCACCGCACCGTGCTGGCCTCGGTCGGCCTGCCGCTGAGCTACCGGGCGGACGCCTGGCCCAAGCTGCTGGACGCGATGAAGGTCGACAAGAAGTCGCGCGGCGACCTGCTGCGCTTCATCGTGCTCGACGGCCTGGCGAAGACCGCCGTGCTGGAGGGCCCGGACCCCTCGCTGCTGGTCGCGGCCTACGCGGAGGTGTCCGCGTGAGCCGGGTGCTGGTGCTCAACGGCCCCAACCTCGGCCGGCTCGGCAGCCGGGAGCCGGACGTCTACGGGGCCACCTCCTACGCCGGCCTGGTCGAGCGCTGCACCGCGCTCGGCCGGGAGCTGGGCTTCGAGGTGGAGGTCAAGGAGACCAACTCCGAGCAGCAGATGATCGAGTGGTTGCACTGGGCCGCCGACGAGCAGACCCCCGTGGTGATCAACCCGGGCGCCTTCACGCACTACTCGTACGCGATCCGCGACGCGGCCGCCCAGCGCACCGCGCCGCTGATCGAGGTGCACATCTCCAACCCGTACGCGCGCGAGGAGTTCCGGCACACCTCGGTGATCGCCGCGATCGCCTCCGGCACCATCGCCGGTTTCGGGCTGGGGTCCTACGAGCTGGCCCTGCGCGCTCTCGCCGAGCAGCTCACCACCCGCTGAACCGACCGCCGCCGTGCCCACCCCGGTCCGGCCGCGAGCCTCCCGAACTGGGCTCTCGGCCGGACCGCCGTGTAATCTCCCGGCGGGAGGTGTGTCGTGACGCAGCAGTACGCCGGGGGGATGCCCCCACGCCCGGTGGTGCCGCCGCCACCGGCGCCGCCGCGGCAGAGCGTGCAGCCCTACCCCACCGTGCCGGACCGCCCCGCGCTGCCCCCGCCGCCGCCTCCGCCCGCGCCGGCCCCCGAGCAGCCGCTGACGGTCCATCAGGTGCCGGTGTCGGTGCCGGTGCCTGTCGACGCGCCGCGGGCCGCGGTGCCACCGGGCGGTACCGGGCACTTCGTGATGCCCACCGGCGCCCCGGTCCAACTGCCGGCCGCCGCCCCGCAGCGGCAGACCGGCCCGCTGGCGGTGCTGCTGATCGGCCCGGCCGGCGCGGGCAAGACCACGGTCGCCCGGCACTGGGCCGAGCGCCGGCCCACGCCGACCGCGCACATCAGCCTGGACGACGTGCGCGAGTGGGTGCGGTCCGGCTTCGCCGACCCGCAGTCCGGCTGGAACAGCGCCTCCGAGGCCCAGTACCGGCTGGCCCGCCGCACCTGCGGCTTCGCCTGCCGCAACTACCTGGCCAACGGCATCTCCTGCGTCATCGACGACGCCGTCTTCCCCGACCGCCCGGCGATCGGCCTGGGCGGCTGGAAGCGGCACATCGGCCCCGGGATGATCCCCGTGGTGCTGCTGCCGGGGCTGGACGTCGTGCTGGCCCGCAACGCGCGGCGCAGCGGCCGGCGTCGGCTCAGCGACGAGGAGGTGGCGCTGATCCACGGCCGGATGGCGGGCTGGTACAACTCCGGGCTGCCGATCATCGACAACTCGCAGCTGGACGTCACCGCCACCGTCGAGGCGCTGGACCGGGTGATCGCCGCCCGGCTGGCCGGCCAGCCGGTCCGCTGAGCCGCCCAGCCGGTCCGCCCAGTTGAGCCGCCCCACTGAGCCGCCCCGCTGAGCCGCCCAGCACTTCGTAGAGCACAGCACTTCGTAGAACTGAGAGCTCCGCATGCCCGAAGGCCACATCCTGCACCGGCTCGCCGCCCAGCACCGGGCGGCCTTCGGCGGCCGCCCGGTCGCCGTCGCCAGTCCGCAGGGCCGGTTCGCCGAGGGCGCGAAGCTGGTCGACGGGCAGACGCTGCGCGGCGCCGAGGCCGACGGCAAGCACCTCTTCCTGGAGTTCGACGAGGCCTGGCTGCACATCCACCTCGGCCTCTACGGCGTGGTCACCTTCGGCCCCGCGCCCGCGCCCGACCCGGTCGGCCTGATCAGGCTGCGGCTGGCCAACGACGAGCGGTACGCCGACCTGCGCGGTCCGACCACCTGCGAGCTGCTCACCCCCGCCGAGAAGGACGCCGTGCACGCGCGGCTCGGCCCCGACCCGCTGCGCGCCGACGCCGACCCCGAGCGCGCCTGGCAGCGGATCGCGCGCAGTCGCAGCACGGTGGCCGCGCTGCTGATGGACCAGAAGGTGCTGGCCGGGGTGGGCAACGTCTACCGCGCGGAGGTGCTCTTCCGGCACGGCATCGACCCGCACCGGGCCGGACGCGAGGTGAGCCGGACGCAGTGGCAGCTGATCTGGCGCGACCTGGTGGAGCTGATGCGCGAGGGCGCCGAGGTCGGTCGGATCGACACGGTGCGCCCCGAGCACACCCCCGAGGCGATGGGCCGCGCGCCCCGGGTGGACGACCACGGCGGCGAGGTCTACGTGTACCGCCGGGCCGGGCAGGCCTGCCTGGTCTGCGGCACCGAGGTGCGCACCGAGGCGCACGCGGCCCGCAACCTCTTCTGGTGCCCGCGCTGCCAGCGCTCCTGACGGAGAGTCAGGAGAGGGCGGCGGCCGGCGTCGGCACCGCCGCGGCCGCGCCGGCCGGCGCCGGCTCCAGGGCCGCCAGCCGCCGCAGGCAGGCCCGCCGCTGCACCAGCGAGAGTCCGGCCACCGCCGTCCCGAGGACCAGCCAGCCGGCCGGTCCCGCGGCCAGCACCGCGCCGGTCAGCAACGGCGGCCCCGCCGACTTCTGGATGGACTGGGACATGCCCGCCACCCCGAGGTACGAGGCCCGTGCCCTGGCGGGCGCCAGCGAGACGGCCAACTCCCAGGAGCTCACCGAGCGCATCAGCTCGGCCAGCGTCACCAGCACGGCCGCGACCAGCAGGGCGGCCACCGCCGTCCAGGTCCCGCCGCCGCTGCCGAACGCCGGCGCCGCGCAGCAGGCGAGCATGGTGACGCCCAGCAGTCCCACCGCGCCCGCCGCCCGCCGCGGCCCCTCGGTCCGCGCCGAGACCCGCAGTTGCAGGGCGACCACCAGCACCGTGTTGACCACCAGGAAGGCCGGTACGAAGGCGTGCGGCGCGGAGGTGTGGTGCACCAACCAGAGCGGCAGTCCCACGTTGAGCACCGAGTCGTCCAGGCACATCGGGATGTCCAGCAGCACGAAGAGCAGGTAGCCGCGGTCCCGCCAGGGGCTGGGCCCGGGTGACGGGTCGTCGGTGCCCTCGTCCTCGGAGCGGGCCACCACCCGCTCGGGCCCGCTCGGCTCCCGGGTCCGCCGGATCAGGGCGGCGGCCAGCGCGTAGGAGAGCGCGTTGGCCAGGATCAGCGCCCGATAGGCGTCGAGCGTCCCCACCGCCAGCCCGATCGCGGCCAGGCCCGCGCCGACCGCGTATCCGGCGTTGGCCACGGTGCGGAAGAGTGCCTGGTAGGTGCCCCGCTGCTCGCCCGCGACCCGGGTGGCGAAGAGCATCTCCAGGGTCTTGGCCGCCCGCTCGGCCAGGCAGGTGAGGGCCACCACGGGCAGCAGCGCCGCGAAGCCGTGCGCCACGAGCATCAGGCCCATGGTCCCGAGCCGCAGCAGGTGGCTGCCGATCAGCAGTCCGCGCACCGGGAACCGACCGGCCAGCCGCCCCGCGATCGGCGATCCGGCGATCCCCGCCACCGCCGCCAGGCCCAGGAGCAGCCCCACCCGCTGCGCGTCCAGGTGGCTGACGTAGGTGAAGTACAGCACCGACGCGGCCGCCCACAGCCCCGTCCCCGCCCGGTCGAGCCCCTGCGCGAGCAGCATGATCCGCGCGTCCCGCCCGCCGGGCGGCCGCCGCAGTTGCGCCACCAGTCCGCCCGTCCGCCCCGCTTGTTCTGCCCGCTCCGCCCGCCCGTGTCGCCCTCGCATGGCGCGCCCCCGTTCCGCTCGTGACCTGCCGGTCCTGCTGGTCCTGCCGGTTCTGGTGATCACGGAGCAGCCTGCCCGATATCTATCTTGACGTCAAGATACTTGATATCGACAGAAGTGCCGGAGTGGTGGAGGCGCCTCAGGCGCGGTCCTCGATCAGCCGGGCGACCAGGGCCAGCAGCTGCTCCCGCTCCGCGGGTGCCAGCGGCGCGAGCAGCTCCGCGTTGGCCCGGGCGCCCAGTGCCGCCAGGCGGGTGAGCAGCCGGGCGCCGGTGGGCGAGAGCGAGATCGCGTTCTTCCGGGCGTCCCGCGGATCCTTCTCCCGCAGCACCAGCCCCTTGGCCCCCAGCTCCCGCAGCACGCCGACCATGTCCTTCGGGTCGATCCGCACCCGTCGCGCCAACTCCGCCTGGGCCACCGGTCCGAACTCGGCGACCGCGCAGAGGACCGCGTGGTGGCCCATCCGGCACCCCTCCTCGGCGAGCGCTCCGGCGACCAGGCGGTGGGCCAGGGCGCCGGCTCGGCCCAACTGCCAGCTGGGGAGGGTCTGCAGGTCGGAGAACGGGGTCTCGGTCATGGGGACATCCTAAATCGTTGGTGATCCCCATGATGTGGGTTATCGTTGGGGGCACCAACGGTTCTTCGAAGGGGGAGCGCGGCATGCGCAAGGTCAGGTTCCACCGCTACGGCGGCGCAGAGGTCCTGCGGCTGGACGAGGTCGCCGCACCGGTGCCGGGGGCCGGCGAGATCCTGGTCCGCACCGAGGCGGTCGGCGTCAGCCTGATGCTGCTGAAGCAGCTGCGCGGGGCCGGGCAGCCGCCGCTGCCCGGCTCGCCCGGCGGCGGCTTCGTCGGGCGGATCGCGGCGCTGGGTGCCGGGGTGACGGGGTACCGGGTGGGCGAGCGGGTCGGCGGGGTCGCGGCCGAGGCGTACGCCGAGCAGCTGCTCGCCTCACCGCTGACCCTCACGCCGGTGCCCGAGAAGGTGAGCGCCGCCGACGCGCTCGGCGTGGTGCACGGCGGGCTGGTGGCGCTGGCCGCGCTGCGGGTGGGTGGGCCGGTGGCGGGCGCGTCGGTGCTGGTCACCAACGCGGCGGGCGGCGTCGGGCACCTGGCCGTGCAGCTGGCGAAGGAGCTGGGGGCCGAGCGGGTGGTGGCCGCGGCCGGTTCGCCGGCGAAGGCCGCGTTCCTGCGCGAGCTGGGCGCCGACGAGGTGGTCGGCTACCAGGACGCCGACTGGGGCGCGCCGGTCGACCTGGTCCTGGAGGGGGTCGGAGGTGAGGTGCTGACCCGGGCGCACGCCGCGCTGGCGCCGTTCGGGCGGCTGGTCGCCCTGGCCGGGCACGGCGGCACGCTCGACGCCGGCGCGGTGCTCGGCTCGATGACCACCGTCACCGGCCTGTCGATGGGGCAGCTCGCCCGCCACCGCCCGGAGCTGGTCGAGGAGGTGCGCGCGCAGCTGTGGCAGCTGCTGGCGGCCGGGCGGTTGCGTCCGGTCTCGACCGTGCTGCCGCTGGAGCGCGCGGCGCAGGCGGCGGCGCTGCTGGAGCGCAGGGCCAACCTCGGCAAGGTGGTGCTCGGCGTCGCGCCGTAGCGGTGCTCAGCGTCGCGCCACAGGGGCCAGGTAGACCCGCAGCCGGGTCCGGTGCCACCAGGCCCCGGTGGCCCGCCGCTCCGCCGGGGTGGTGAAGCGGTAGCGGTAGAGCACCGCCCGCACGTGGGCCGGCGGCGTGTCCGGGAACGGGTTGTGCCGCAGCAGCCGCAGGGTGGCCCGGTCACCGCGCAGCAGCCGTTCGACGAGCGGCCGCAGCCAGGGGCGGGCGTAGCCGGGGGAGAGCGCGGCGAACCACATCAGCCAGTCCAGCCGCAGGTGGTAGGGCGCGAACTGGCGCGGTCGGCGCCGCACGTCCCCCGGCTTGCCCCGGAACCCGTACTCCTGCCAGCGGGTGCCCGCCGTCAGCCGCTCCTCGGCGGTGCCTTCGAGCACCACCTCAAGGCGGATCCGGCTGATGCTGCCGAAGGCGCCGTAGCTGTTCACCAGGTGCAACTGGTCGAAGGAGTGGTTCATCAGCTGGCCGCGGGAGAGCAGGTTGCGGGCCGGCCGGTAGCTCAGCGCGACCACCAGCGCGGTGGCGGCCAGCACCAGGACCTCGTACCAGAGCGGCGCCCGCGCGGTGGCCAGGTGCTCCGCGCCGGGCAGCCGCAGCGCGCCGAAGGCCAGCGCGATGGTCAGCCAGTTCAGCCAGGCGAAGTTGCCGGAGGCGATCAGCCAGAGCTGGGTGAGAACCATCGCCCCCGCCGCCCAGGAGGCGATCGGCTGCGGGGCGAAGAGCAGCGGCGGCAGGCCCAGCTGGGCCAGGTGGTTGGCGGCCGCCTCGATTCGGTGCAGCGGCATCGGCAGGTGATGGAAGTACCAGCTCAGCGGCCCGGGCATGGGCTGGGTCTCGTGGTGGTAGCGCAGGCAGCTCAGGTCCCGCCAGCACCGGTCGCCGCGCAGCTTGATCAGCCCGGCCCCGAACTCCACCCGGAAGAGCAGCCAGCGGAACAGGAGGAGCACCGGGACCGGCGGCGCCACCGCGGCATTGCCCAGCAGGACCGCCAGGAACCCGGACTCCAGCAGCAGCGACTCCCACCCGAAGGAGTACCAGGTCTGCCCGACGTTGACGATCGACAGGTAGAGCAGCCAGAGCACCGCCCAGAGCAGCATCGAGCCCCAGAGCGGCACCAGGTCGGCCAGCCCGGCGGCCACGGCGGCGGCCAGCAGCGCCCCGCCCCGGGCGAGCGCGGCGAACGCGCGGTCGGAGTAGCCCAGCTGGAACAGGGTCGGCGCCTCCCACCAGCCCCGCCGCCGCAGGTGGCGCGGCACCGGCAGCATCCCGTGCTCGCCGATCAGTGCCCGGAACTGCCGGGCCGCCGCCAGGAAGGCGACCAGGTAGACGGCGGCCAGCAGCCGCAGCAGCACCAGCCGGCTGAGCGCGTACCCGGGCGCGGTGAACCACTCCACCCGTCCATCTGACCACCGGCGCCTACGGCTTGCGGGCCACCGCGCCGTAGTAGTACGCCGACTCGATGTCGACCCCGTCCGCCACCTCGCCCCAGCCCAGCACCGGCACCACGCCGGGCCCGACCAGCTCCAGGCCCGTCAGGAACCGCCCCACCTGCTCGCGCGAGCGCGGGGTCAGCGTGACGTGCGCGTGCTCGGCGGCCCGCACCGCGACCGCCACCGCCTCGGGTGCGAAGTCGCCGGTCGGGTGGGTCAGCGCGACGTAGCTGCCGGAGGGCAGCGCGTCGATGAGCGTGCGGACCATCGCCCACGGGTCCTCGGCGTCCTTGAAGAGCATCAGCACCGCGATCAGCAGCAGGCCGATCGGCCGGTTGCGGTCGATGATCCTCGCGAAGACCGGGTGGGCCAGGATGTCGGCCGGCTCGCGCAGGTCGCCCAGGATGAACGAGGTCCGGCCGGCCGGGTGGCTGGAGATCATCGCCCGGGCGTGCGCCAGCACGATCGGGTCGTTGTCCACGTAGAGCACCCGGCTCTCGGGAGCCAGCGCCTGGGCCACCTCGAAGGTGTTGCCGGCGGTCGGGATGCCGGTGCCCACGTCCAGGAACTGCCGGATGCCGCCCTCGGTCACCAGATGGCCGACCGCCTTGGCCAGGAAGTCCCGGTTGGCCCGGGCCATCGCCCGCATGTTCGGCACCGCGGCGATGATCTGCTCGGCCAGCTCCCGGTCCGCCGGGAAGTTGTCCTTGCCGCCGAGCCAGTAGTCGTAGACCCGGGCCGAGTGGGCGACGGTGGTGTCGACCTCCACGGGCTCCCAGTCGTCCAGCACATCCGACTCGGACACGGTGATCCTCCGCAACGCTCGATGGCCTGCCGCACACGCTGATGCCGCGCGGGGCAGCTTATATGACGGACCGTCATTTCGAGCCTCGCCCGCCCGGCCCAGCAGAACAGGCGCGCCGGGGCCGGCCTGCCTAGGCTTCCGTACATGTCCGATGCCCACGCGGCCCGCCGGGAGCGGCTGAGCGAGTACTGCAGCGCGGGCGGGGCGGACGCGGCGCTGATCACCAGGCCCGCCAACGTCCGGTACCTGACCGGCTGCGCCCCGTGCGGCGCCACGCTGCTGCTCACTCGCGAGCGCGCGCTGCTCGTGCTGCCCGCCGAGCTGCCGCCCGACGACACCGGCGAGCACCCCTACGCCGCCGACCTGCCGCGCCTGACGGCCGCACCCGACCAGGACACCGCCGAGGCCGCCGCCGAGGCAGCCGCCCGCTTCCACGTCGCCGACCTCGCGGTGGAGGAGCACGACCTGACCGTCAGCCGCCACCGGGCCCTCGCCGCGCCGGCCGCCGGGGTCCGGCTGCTCGACCTGGGCCGCGCGGTGGAACGGCTGCGGGTGGTCAAGGACGAGCAGGAGCTCGGCGAGCTGCGGATCGCCGCCGAGATCGGCGACCAGGCGCTCGGCGAGCTGCTGGAGTCGATCCTGGTCGGCCGCACCGAGCGGCACCTGGCGATGGAGCTGGAGCGCCGGATGATCGACCACGGGGCGGACCGCGCGGGCTACCCCGTCTCGGTCGGCACCGGCAGCCACTCGGGGCGCGGCAGCCACCAGCCCACCGACCGGCGGGTCGAGGAGGGCGACTTCCTGACCGTCTCGCTCGGCGCGCAGTACCGCGGCTACTCGGTCCGCACCACCCGGACCTTCGTGATCGGCGCGGCCCCCGCGGCCTGGCAGGTCGAGCTGCACCGGCTGGTCTTCGAGGCCCAGCGGGCCGGGCGCGAGGCGCTGGCGCCGGGGGTGCTGACCAGCGCGCCGGACCGCGCGGCCCGTGAAGTGCTGCGGGCCGGAGGCCACGAGGAGCAGCCGCCCCGGCCGTTCGGGCACGGTGTCGGCCTCGAGGTGCGGGAGGCGCCGCAGCTGGGCCCCGCGGAGATGGGTAAACTGGACAATCGCGTGCCGGTCACCGTCGGTCCTGGGGTACACCTCCCGGGCCGTGGCGGGGTCCGGATCGAGGACACGCTCGTGGTGCGCCCCCTCGAAGAGGGCGGTCCCGAGCTGCTCACCATCACCACCAAGGAGCTCCTCGCCCTGTGACCACCGGCTTCGGTGGGGGCAGGCGCGCACCCTTGGTTCCTTGACAGCTATATCAGGAGTAAGTGCGCCCGTGGCTTCCACGAACGATCTCAAGAACGGCATGGTCCTCAACCTCGACAACGGCCTGTGGACCGTCGTCGAGTTCCAGCACGTCAAGCCGGGCAAGGGTCCCGCCTTCGTGCGCACCAAGCTCAAGCACGTGCTGAGCGGCAAGGTCGTCGACAGGACGTTCAACGCGGGTACCAAGGTCGAGACCGCCAGCGTCGACAAGCGCGGCATGCAGTACTCGTACAAGGACGGCGAGCAGTTCGTGTTCATGGACACGGACACCTACGACCAGGTCTTCGTCGACCCGAAGGTCGTCGGCGGCGCCGCCGACTACCTGCTGGAGGGCTTCGAGGCCCTGGTCGCGATGTACGAGGGGGCCCCCCTCTACATCGAGCTGCCGGCCTCCGTCGAGCTGGTCATCGAGTTCACCGAGCCCGGCCTGCAGGGCGACCGCTCCACCGGCGGCAGCAAGCCGGCCCGCCTGGAGACCGGTGCCGAGATCCAGGTGCCGCTCTTCATCACCACCGGCGAGAAGATCAAGGTCGACACCCGCGACGGCAGCTACCTCGGCCGGGTGAACAAGTAACCGTGGCGTCAGCACGCACCAAGGCGCGTACGCACGCCTTCCAGATCCTCTTCGAGGCCGACGGCCGGGACGTCGACCCGCTGTCGGTGCTCGCCGGCTGGGTCGCCCGGGCCCGGGAACCCAAGCCGGACGAGGGTGTGCCGCAGGTCGGCGAGTACACCATGCAGCTGGTCGAGGGCTATGTGAAGCACGCCCGCCGGATCGACGAGCTGATCTCGACCTACGCGGTCGGCTGGACGCTCGACCGGATGCCGGCCGCGGACCGCAACGTCCTGCGGCTCGGCGCCTACGAGCTGATCTGGGAGGACGGCGTTCCGGACGCGGTCGTCCTGGACGAGGCGGTGGAGATCGCCAAGGAGTTCTCCACGGACGACTCGCCGGGTTTCGTGAACGGGCTGCTGGCCCGCTTCATGGAGCTCAAGCCGACGATCCGCCGGGACTGAGGCGGCGCCGGCTCCCCACTCGCGCGGGGGCCGTCCGCTGACGCTCCGCCGGGTCGGTGGCCCGCACCCGACGCCCTGCGATGGCGGTCGGACCTTCCGGTCCGGCCGCCATCGCGCGTATGTTGTTACTGATCAGTAGCTAACGCGAAGGGCGCCTTCCCATGACCTCTGTGACCGCGATCAGCAGTGAGTTCGACCAGGCGATCGCCCTCGAACCCGACCCGGCTGAGCCGGGGTGCCACCTCGGCGAACTGGGGGAGGGCTGGCAGATCGGCGGCGGGATCAACGGTGGGCTGCTGCTGGCCGTCGCCGCCAACGCGCTGCGCCAGGAGCTGCCCGGGCACCCCGATCCGCTCTCGATCAGCTGCTACTACCTCTCCGCCTCCCGCCCGGGTCCGTTCTCGGTGCGCACCGAGACCGTCCGCCGCGGCCGTTCGCTCGCCACCGCGACCGCCTCGCTCCACCAGTGGGAGGCCGACGGCAGCCAGGTCGAGCGGCTCAGAGTGCTCGCCAGTTACGGTGACCTGGCCGCGCTCACGGGCGAGGTGCGGACCTCGGCCGCCGCGCCCGAGCTGCCCCCGGTCGAGCAGTGCATCGGCATGGAGCACGCGCCGCCGCAGCTGATCACCCAGGCCGCCCTGCTGGAGCGCTTCGACCTGCGGCTCGACCCGGCCACCGTCGGCTGGGCCGTCGGAGCGCCGGCCGGCGTGGGCCGGATCCAGGGCTGGTTCAAGCTGGCCGACGGCCGCGAGCCGGACCCGCTCTCGCTGCTGCTGGCCGCCGACGCGCTGCCGCCGGTCACCTTCGACCTCGGGCTGCCCGGCTGGGCCCCCACCATCGAGCTGACCGTGCACCTGCGGGCGCTGCCGGCCCCGGGCCGGCTGCGGGTCAGCCACGCGACCCGGAACCTGGCCGGCGGCTACTTCGAGGAGGACTGCGAGATCTGGGACTCGACCGGCCGACTGGTCGCGCAGTCGCGCCAGCTGGCCCGCGCGCCCCGCGCGCAGGCCTGACCCACCCCCCGCACCACCCGTACCACCCGTACCGCGCGCCGCACCGCGCGCCGCACCGCGCGCGCCGGGCGTGCGCGGACACGCCGACGGCGCGGTCCCCCGGGACCGCGCCGTGACGTTTCTTCAGTTGGGCCGAGGCCGCGAGCGGGTCAGCTCGCGTCCTCCTCGCGCACCGCGCGCCGGGCGTCCGAGTTCAGCACGCCCCAGCTGATCAGCTGCTCGGTGAGGATGGACGGCGACTGGTCGTAGATCACGGCCAGGGTGCGCAGGTCGTCCTGGCGGATCGACAGCACCTTGCCGTTGTAGTCACCGCGCTGGGACTGGATGGTGGCCGCGTAGCGCTGCAGCGGGCCGGCCTTCTCGGAAGGCACCTGGGTCAGTCTCTCCAGGTCGAGCACCAGGCGCGGCGGCGGCTCGGCCGCGCCACCCGGGGTGCCGCCGGGCAGCAGCTCCTGCACCGGGACGCCGTAGAACTCGGCCAGTTCGGCCAGCCGCTGCACCGTCACAGCACGGTCGCCACGCTCGTAGGAGCCGACGACGACCGCCTTCCAGCGCCCCTGGGACTTCTCCTCGACGCCGTGCAGGGAGAGCCCCTGCTGAGTGCGGATAGCACGGAGTTTGCCTCCGAGCTGCTTCGCGTAGTCGCTGGACATTGTTCTCCCCGGACGAGAATTTCTTGATCGTTTCAGTTGCGGCGGAGTGGAGGGGTGACCCTGTTTCCCGTGACGCCCTACCGGTGGGTTCGACGTCTGTTCCGTAACTCACTGTGAGGTTACGTAGAGTAAGGTAGCTGCGTCAAGCCGAATGGGGCAGCCGTGCGAATGGTCTGCTACCTCTGCGTGAACACGACACAACGGATGTCGGGCGGCTCATGATCGCCCTGGTACCCTGGACCAGGACTCCTGCGCATTCGGGGAGCCATCTGTCAGACATCCTTTAAGGCCCGTCCAGTGAGGCGGGGAAGGAGGTCCGCTTCGGCATGACCACACACATTGACACTCCGCGTCCGCCGCACCAGGTGCTGGACGGTGCGGACATCGCCCGGGTGATCACCCGGATCGCGCACGAGATCGTCGAACGCGCCAAGGGCGCCGAGGACGTCGTGCTGCTCGGCATCCACACCCGCGGCGTCCACCTCGCCCGCCGGCTGCACGCCAGGCTGACCCAGATCACCGGCCGTGAGATCCCGCTGGGCACCCTCGACATCACCATGTACCGGGACGACCTGCGGCTCAAGCCCGCCCGCGCCCTGGAGCACACCGAGATCCCGGCCGGCGGGATCGACGGGAAGCTGGTGATCCTGGTCGACGACGTGCTCTTCTCCGGCCGCACCATCCGCGCCGCGCTCGACGCGCTGGGCGACATCGGCCGCCCCCGCGCGGTGCAGCTCGCCGTCCTGGTCGACCGCGGCCACCGCGAGCTGCCGATCCGCGCCGACTACGTGGGCAAGAACCTGCCCACCTCGCTGCGCGAGGCCGTGCAGGTCCGGCTCTCCGACGCCGACGGCATGGACGCCGTCCTGGTCGGCGACCGCGACTACGCCGCCCGCAGCTCGCAGGCGCTGGCCGCCCCGAACCCCGCTGAATGACCCGGGAGATCCCCCTCACATGCGTCACCTCGTCTCCGCCGCCGATCTCAGCCGCGACGACGCGCTGCTGATCCTGGACACCGCCGAGGAGCTGGCCCAGCTCTCCGGGCGGGCCGTCAAGAAGCTCCCCACGCTGCGCGGCCGCACCGTCGTCAACCTGTTCTTCGAGGACTCCACCCGCACCAAGACCTCCTTCGAGGTCGCCGAGAAGCGCCTGAGCGCCGATGTGATCAACTTCGCCGCCAAGGGCTCCTCGGTGGCCAAGGGCGAGAGCCTGAAGGACACCGCGCTGACCCTGCAGGCGATGGGCGCCGACGCGGTCGTCATCCGGCACCACGCCTCCGGCGCGCCCGCCCGCCTGGCCCAGTCCGACTGGCTGCACGGCAGCGTGATCAACGCCGGTGACGGCACCCACGAGCACCCCACCCAGGCCCTGCTGGACGCCTTCACCATGCGCCGGCACCTCAACCCCGGCATCGGCAAGGACCTGAGCGGGCGCCGCGTCACCATCGTGGGCGACGTGCTGCACAGCCGGGTCGCCCGCTCCAACGTGCTGCTGCTGCGGACCCTGGGCGCCCAGGTGACCTTCGTGGCCCCGCCCACCCTGCTGCCGATCGGCGTGCAGAACTGGCCCTGCGAGATCTCCTACGACCTGGACGCCGCGCTCGCCGGCACCGACGCGCTGATGATGCTCCGGGTGCAGCGCGAGCGGATGAACGCCGCGTTCTTCCCCACCGAGCGTGAGTACTCGCGCCGCTACGGCCTGCACGCCGGCCGGCTCGCCAAGCTGCCCGAGCATGCCATCGTGATGCACCCGGGCCCGATGGTCCGCGGCATGGAGATCACCGCCGAGGTCGCCGACTCGCCGCGCTGCACCGTGGTCGAGCAGGTCGCCAACGGCGTCTCGGTCCGGATGGCCGTCCTGTACCTCCTGCTCGGTGGCGCGGTCTTCGCCGACCACCAGGCCGATCCCGCCGGCACCGGCACCGGCACCAGCACCAGTACGAGCACCAGTACGAGCACCAGCACCAGCACCAGTGAGGCCGCCCAGTGACCAGCTACCTGATCCGCAACGCCCAGATCCTCGGCGGCCCCGCGCAGGACATCCACCTCGACGGCGGCGTGATCCGTGCCATCGGCACCGACCTGGCCATCGAGGCCGACGTCGACATCGACGCGCACGGCCTGATCGCGCTGCCCGGCCTGGTGGACCTGCACACCCACCTGCGCGAGCCCGGGCGCGAGGACGCCGAGACCGTGCTGACCGGCACCCAGGCCGCCGCCAAGGGCGGCTACACCGCGGTGCACGCGATGGCCAACACGTTCCCGGTGGCCGACACCGCCGGCGTGGTCGAGCAGGTCTGGCGACTGGGCCAGGCCTCCGGCTACTGCGACGTGCGGCCGGTGGGCGCCGTCACCGTGGGCCTGGAGGGCAAGAAGCTCGCCGAGCTCGGCGCGATGCACGACTCGGCCGCCCAGGTGCGGGTCTTCTCCGACGACGGCAAGTGCGTGGACGACGCGGTGATCATGCGCCGCGCGCTGGAGTACGTGAAGGCCTTCGACGGCGTGGTCGCCCAGCACGCCCAGGAGCCGCGGCTGACCGAGGGCGCCCAGATGAACGAGGGCCAGGTCTCCGGCGAGCTCGGGCTCGGCGGCTGGCCGGCCGTCGCCGAGGAGGCGATCATCGCCCGCGACGTGCTGCTCGCCGCGCACGTCGGCTCCCGGCTGCACGTCTGCCACGTCTCCACGGCCGGCTCGGTGGAGCTGATCCGCTGGGCCAAGGACAAGGGCTGGGACGTCACCGCCGAGGTGACCCCGCACCACCTGCTGCTCACCGACGAGCTGGTCCGCTCCTACGACCCGGTCTACAAGGTGAACCCGCCGCTGCGCACCGCCGAGGACGTGCGGGCGCTGCGCGCGGCGCTGGCCGACGGCACCATCGACGCGGTGGCCACCGACCACGCCCCGCACCCCGCGGAGGACAAGGACTGCGAGTGGGCCGCCGCCGCGATGGGCATGGTCGGCCTGGAGACCGCGCTCTCGGTGGTGCAGCAGGCGATGGTCGACACCGGCCTGCTGAACTGGGAGGGTGTCGCCGACCGGATGTCGCACCGCCCCGCCCGGATCGGCCGGCTGACCGGCCACGGGCGCCCCGTCTCGGTCGGTGAGCCGGCCAACCTGGTGCTCTTCGATCCCGCGTACCGTGGCACCGTGAACCCGGACAGCTTCGCCACCCGCAGCCGCAACACCCCCTACCGCGGGCTCGACCTGCCCGGACGGGTGCACGCCACCTTCCTGCGCGGGGTGGCCACGGTGCTGGCCGGCGAGCTGGTCGAGCCGGGCCGGCCCGCATGAGCGCCGGCCTGATCGCGATGGAGAAGGCCAAGGTCCACGACTGGCCCAGCTACATCGGCTGGACGGTCGGCCTGCTGATCGTGGTCGCGGTCGTCTACTGGCTGATGCGCCAGGGCTGGAACTGGCGCCGCACCCTGCAGTCCGACCTGGTCGCGCCGCCCGCCGTGCCGGCCGAGCGCGGCGCGCCCATCCTGGAGAGCGGTGGCCGCTACCACGGCAGCACCCTGGCCGGGAGCTGGCTGGAGCGGGTGGTGGCCCACGGCCTGGGCCTGCGGAGCCTGGCGGAGCTGACCCTGACCGAGCGCGGTCTGCTGGTCAGCCGCCCAGGTGCTGAGGACCTCTGGCTGCCGGCCGAGGACCTGACGGGCGCCCGGACCGACTCCGGCATCGCCGGCAAGGTCGTGCCGGCCGGCCTGCTGGTGGTCGGCTGGCGGCTGGGCGGCACCGGGCTGGAGTCCGGGTTCCGGCTGGACCACCCGGACGAGCACGCGGCCTGGGTCGCGGCCATCGCGGGCCTGGCCGATCGAACGACGGCAACACGTACGACGAAGACGGAAGGCGTAACACCATGACCGCACCTGCCCCCACCACGCCGCGCCCCTGGCGGGAGCGTGTGCCCGCCGTGCTGGTCCTGGAGGACGGTCGCAGCTTCCGCGGCCAGGCGTACGGCGCGATCGGCGAGACCTTCGGCGAGGCCGTCTTCAACACCGGCATGTCCGGCTACCAGGAGACCCTGACCGACCCGTCCTACCACCGCCAGGTGGTGGTCATGACGGCCCCGCAGATCGGCAACACCGGCGTCAACGACGAGGACCCGGAGTCGCAGCGGATCTGGGTGGCCGGCTACGTGGTCCGCGACCCCGCCCGGGTGCCCTCCAACTGGCGCTCGCGCCGCTCGCTCGACGACGAGCTGGCGACCCAGGGCGTGGTCGGCATCAGCGGGATCGACACCCGCGCGCTCACCCGCCACCTGCGTGAGCGCGGCGCGATGCGGGTCGGCATCTTCTCCGGTCCGGCGCTGGCCGAGCCCGCCGAGCTGCTCGCCCGGGTGCAGCAGGCCCCGGAGATGAAGGGCGCCGACCTGTGCGCCGAGGTCGCCACCACCGAGCCCTACGTGGTCCCGGCGGTGGGTGAGAAGAAGTTCACCGTCGCCGCCCTGGACCTGGGGATCAAGGCGATGACCCCGCAGCGGATGGCCGAGCGCGGCATCGAGGTGCACGTGCTGCCCGCGAACGCGACCGCCGAGGAGCTCTACGCGGTTGCGCCGGACGGCGTCTTCTTCTCCAACGGCCCGGGCGACCCGGCCACCGCCGACCACCAGGTGGCGGTGCTGCGCGAGGTGCTCGGCCGCAAGACCCCGTTCTTCGGCATCTGCTTCGGCAACCAGATCCTCGGCCGGGCGCTGGGCTTCGGTACCTACAAGCTGAAGTACGGCCACCGCGGCATCAACCAGCCGGTGCAGGACCGCACCACCGGCAAGGTCGAGGTCACCGCGCACAACCACGGCTTCGCCGTCGAGGCGCCGCTGGACAGGGTGAGCGAGACCCCGTTCGGGCGCGCCGAGGTCTCCCACGTCTGCCTCAACGACGACGTGGTGGAGGGCCTGCAGTGCCTGGACACGCCCGCCTTCAGCGTGCAGTACCACCCCGAGGCGGCGGCCGGCCCGCACGACGCCGCCTACCTGTTCGATCGCTTCGTCGAACTCATGCGAGGCGAACGAGACCAGCACGGCGTAGAGCCGATGACCCGCACCACCGCAGGGAGCTGACCCGTGCCCAAGCGCACTGACATCAAGTCCGTTCTGGTCATCGGCTCCGGCCCGATCGTGATCGGCCAGGCGGCCGAGTTCGACTACTCCGGCACCCAGGCCTGCCGGGTGCTGCGGGCCGAGGGCCTGCGGGTCATCCTGGTGAACTCCAACCCGGCGACGATCATGACGGACCCGGAGATCGCCGACGCGACCTACGTCGAGCCGATCACCCCGGACTTCGTCGAGAGGATCATCGCCAAGGAGCGCCCCGACGTCCTGCTGCCCACCCTGGGCGGCCAGACCGCGCTGAACACCGCGATCTCGCTGCACCAGGCGGGCACGCTGGAGAAGTACGGCGTGGAGCTGATCGGCGCCAACGTCGAGGCGATCAACAAGGGCGAGGACCGCCAGCTGTTCAAGGAGGTCGTCGAGGCCGTCAAGGCCAAGATCGGCCACGGCGAGTCGGCCCGCTCGGTGATCTGCCACTCGATGGACGACGTGCTGGCGGGCGTCGGGACGCTCGGCGGCTACCCGGTCGTGGTCCGCCCCTCCTTCACCATGGGCGGCGCCGGCTCCGGCTTCGCGCACGACGAGGAGGACCTGCGCCGGATCGCGGGGCAGGGCCTGGCCCTCTCGCCGACCACCGAGGTGCTCCTGGAGGAGTCCATCCTCGGCTGGAAGGAGTACGAGCTGGAGCTGATGCGCGACCGCAACGACAACGTCGTGGTGGTCTGCTCGATCGAGAACTTCGACCCGATGGGCGTGCACACCGGTGACTCGATCACCGTCGCCCCGGCGATGACGCTGACCGACCGCGAGTACCAGATCCTGCGCGACATCGGCATCGCGGTGATCCGCGAGGTCGGCGTGGACACCGGCGGCTGCAACATCCAGTTCGCGGTCAACCCGGTGGACGGCCGGGTGATCGTGATCGAGATGAACCCGCGCGTCTCGCGCTCCTCCGCGCTCGCCTCCAAGGCCACCGGCTTCCCGATCGCCAAGATCGCCGCCAAGCTGGCCGTCGGCTACACGCTGGACGAGATCCCCAACGACATCACCGAGCAGACGCCGGCCTCCTTCGAGCCGGCGCTGGACTACGTGGTGGTCAAGGTCCCGCGGTTCGCCTTCGAGAAGTTCCCGAGCGCCGACGCCACGTTGACCACCACCATGAAGTCGGTCGGCGAGGCCATGGCGATGGGCCGCAACTTCACCGAGGCGCTGCAGAAGGCGCTGCGCTCGCTGGAGAAGAAGGGCTCGCAGTTCACCTGGGTCGGCGAGGTGGGCGACAAGGCCGAGCTGCTGACGAAGGCGCAGGTCCCGACCGACGGCCGGATCAACACCGTGATGCGGGCGATCCGGGCCGGCGCCACCCAGGAGGAGGTCTTCGACGCGACGAAGATCGACCCCTGGTTCGTCGACCAGCTCTTCCTGCTGAACGAGATCGCCGCCGAGCTGGCCGAGACCCCCGAGCTGGACCCGGAGCTGCTGCGCCACGCCAAGCGGCACGGCTTCTCCGACCAGCAGATCGGCGAGATCCGCGGCCTCAAGCCGGACGTGGTCCGCGAGGTGCGGCACGCGCTGGGGATCCGCCCGGTCTTCAAGACCGTCGACACCTGCGCCGCCGAGTTCGCCGCCAGGACCCCGTACTTCTACTCCTCCTACGACGAGGAGAGCGAGGTCGCGGCGCGCACCAAGCCCGCGGTGATCATCCTCGGCTCCGGCCCGAACCGGATCGGCCAGGGCATCGAGTTCGACTACTCCTGCGTGCACGCCTCCTTCGCGCTCGCCGAGGCCGGCTACGAGACCGTGATGGTCAACTGCAACCCGGAGACCGTCTCCACCGACTACGACACCTCCGACCGGCTCTACTTCGAGCCGCTCACCCTGGAGGACGTGCTGGAGATCGTCCACGCGGAGACGCAGGCCGGCCCGCTCGCGGGCGTGATCGTGCAGCTCGGCGGCCAGACCCCGCTGGGCCTGGCGCAGGCGCTCAAGGACAACGGCGTGCCGATCGTCGGCACCCAGCCCGAGGCGATCGACCTGGCCGAGGAGCGCGGAGCCTTCGGCCGGGTGCTGCGCGACGCGGGCCTGCCGGCCCCCAAGCACGGCACCGCCTTCTCCTTCGAGGAGGCCAAGGCGATCGCCGACGAGATCGGCTACCCGGTGCTGGCCCGCCCCTCCTACGTGCTCGGCGGGCGCGGCATGGAGATCGTCTACGACGAGGCCAGCCTCGCCTCCTACCTGGAGCGGCACGCCGGCCTGATCTCCGAGCACCCGGTGCTGATCGACCGCTTCCTGGACGACGCGGTGGAGATCGACGTCGACGCGATCTACGACGGCACCGAGCTCTACCTCGGCGGCGTGATGGAGCACATCGAGGAGGCCGGCATCCACTCCGGCGACTCGGCCTGCGCGCTGCCCCCGATCACCCTGGGCGGCTACGACATCAAGCGGCTGCGGACCTCCACCGAGGCCATCGCCAAGGGCGTCGGGGTGCGCGGTCTGATCAACATCCAGTTCGCGCTGGCCGGCGACATCCTCTACGTGCTGGAGGCCAACCCGCGCGCCTCGCGGACCGTGCCGTTCACCTCGAAGGCGACCGCGGTGCCGCTGGCCAAGGCCGCCGCCCGGGTCTCGCTCGGCGCCACCATCGCCGAGCTGCGCGCCGAGGGCCTGCTCCCGGCCGAGGGCGACGGCGGCACGCTTCCGGCCGACTGCCCGATCTCGGTCAAGGAGGCCGTGATGCCGTGGAGCCGCTTCCGCGACATCCACGGGCGCGGCGTGGACACGGTGCTCGGCCCGGAGATGCGCTCGACCGGTGAGGTCATGGGCATCGACACGGTCTTCGGCACCGCCTACGCCAAGGCCCAGGCCGGCGCCTACGGCGCGCTGCCGACCAAGGGCAAGGTCTTCGTCTCGGTGGCCAACCGCGACAAGCGCAACCTGGTCTTCCCGGCCCGCGCGCTGGTCGAGCTTGGCTTCGAGGTGCTCGCCACCGCCGGCACCGCCGAGGTGCTGCAGCGCGGCGGGATCCCCTCCACGCTGGTGCGCAAGCACAGCGAGGGCGAGGGCCCGAACGGCGAGCGGACCATCGTGCAGCTGATCCACGACGGCGAGGTCGACCTGATCATCAACACCCCCTACGGCACCGGCGGCCGCCTGGACGGCTACGAGATCCGCACCGCCGCGGTCTCCCGGGGCGTGCCCTGCCTGACCACCGTGCAGGCGATGGGCGCGGCGGTGCAGGGCATCGACGCGCTGACCCGCGGCGACGTCGGGGTGATGTCGCTGCAGGAGCACGCGGCGCTGATCAACTCCAGCCGCAAGTAGCAGGATCCTGAGTGGGAGGCGCCCGTGTCCGGGTGCCTCCCACTCCCATGTGAGGAAGGCGCCGCAAGCGTGTACAAACTGCTCTTCAACCTGGTCTTCCGGAAGATGGATCCCGAGAAGGCCCATCACCTGGCGTTCTTCTGGGTCCGGCTGGCCGCCTCGGTGCCGGGTCTGCGGCAGCTGGTCGCGCTGGTGCTGGCGCCGCGCGACCAGGCGCTGCGCACCACCGCGCTGGGGCTCGACCTGCCGGGGCCGTTCGGGCTCGGCGCGGGCTTCGACAAGAACGCGGTCGGGATCGACGGCCTGGCGATGCTCGGCTTCGACTACGTGGAGATCGGCACGGTCACCGGTGAGCCGCAGCCCGGCAACCCGGCGCCGCGGCTGTTCCGGCTGGTCGAGGACCGCGCGCTGATCAACCGGATGGGCTTCAACAACCAGGGCTCGGCCCGGGTCGCCGCCCGCCTCGCGCAGCGCCTGCGCGGCTCGCTCTCCCCGGTGGTGGGCGTCAACATCGGCAAGACCAAGATGGTCGAGGAGGCCGACGCGGTCGCCGACTACGTGAAGAGCACCGAGCGGCTGGCGCGGTACGCGGACTACCTGGTGGTCAACGTCTCCTCGCCGAACACCCCGGGGCTGCGCAACCTGCAGGCCGTCTCCCACCTGGGCCCGCTGCTGAGCGCGGTGCGCGCGGCCGCCGACCGCAGCACGGCGCACCACGTGCCGCTGCTGGTGAAGATCGCACCCGACCTGGCCGACGAGGACGTGGACGCGGTCGCCGACCTGGCCCTGGAGCTGGGGCTGGACGGCATCATCGCGACCAACACGACGATCGGGCGCGGCGGGCTGCGGGCGCCGGCCGACCGGGTCGAGCAGATCGGCATGGGCGGGCTCTCCGGCGCACCGCTGAAGGGGCGCTCGCTGGAGGTGCTGAAGCGGCTGCGCAAGCGGACCGAGGGGCGGCTGACCCTGGTCTCGGTCGGCGGGATCGAGAGCGCGGAGGACGCCTGGCAGCGGATCCTGGCCGGGGCCGACCTGGTGCAGGGCTACAGCGCCTTCATCTACGAGGGGCCGTTCTGGATGCGCCGGGTGCACAAGGGCCTGGGACTGCGGCTGCGGCGGGCCGGTTTCCGGAGCATCGCGGAGGCGGTGGGCTCGGGGGCCTGAGCAGCGGGCACCGGTCACCGGGCGCCGGTCATCGAGCGCCGATCACCGACTGATCATCTGACGATATGTCATAAACCGGGGCAATGTGACAGCCGGCGGACCGGTTTGGCAGAGTGCCGGGAGCCGGTGAACCGACCGGACCGATCGCCGACCGGACCGACCGGACCGGCCGGCGATCGGTCCGAGCAGCCAGAGCGGTCGAAAGGGGCCACGGAATGGCCAACCCCCTGCAGCTGCGGGCCGAGGTGCTCGCCAACCATCCCGAGGGGGCCTGCCAGCGCCTGGTGCTGCACGCCCCCGGCGTGCCGCAGCGGGTGCGCCCCGGGCACTTCGCCACCCTGGCGGTGGGCGGCGCGAACTCGGCGCTGCCGCTGCGCCGGGCCTTCTCGATCCACCGGGCGGACCCGGCGGCCGGCACCGTGGAGCTGGTGATCGCCGTGCGCGGCGCCGGCACCCGCGAGCTGGCCGCCGTCCGGGTCGGCGAGCGGCTCGACCTGATCGCCCCGCTCGGCACCCCGTTCCCGCTGCCGGACGGCCCGGTCAGCGCGCTGCTGGTGGCCGGCGGCCGCCGCTCCGCCCCGCTCTTCGCGCTGGGCGCCGAGATCCAGCGGCGCGGCGGCCAGGTCGGCTTCCTGCTCGCCGCCGCCACCGCCGGGCGGCTCTACGGCGTCGAACAGGCCAGGGCGCTCACCCAGGACGTCCTGGTGCTCACCGAGGACGGCTCGCTCGGCCTGGCGGGCCGGGCCACCGATCCGCTGGCCGAGGCGATCCGGGCGATCGGGGCCGGCGTCGTCTACGCCTGCGGTCCGACGGCGATGCTGCGCGAGGTCACCGCGATCGCCGCCGAGCAGGCGGTGCGCACCCACGCAGCCGTCGAGGCGGCGATGGCCTGCGGCACCGGGATCTGCATGACCTGCGTGCTGCCGGTGGTCGGCGAGGACGGCCGCAGCCGCTTCGTGCGGGCCTGCACCGACGGGCCGGTCTTCGAGGGCGCCCGGGTGCGCTGGGCGGACATCGGCACGGTGCCCGCCGACCTGGACGGCGCCGCCGGGATGGAGGTGCGGGCCTGATGGAGCCGCAGGACGTCGACCTCAGCGCCCCGCTCGGCGCGCTCACCCTGCCCAATCCGCTCAGCACCGCCTCCGGCTGCGCCGGCTACGGGCGGGAGTTGGCCCGGTTCGTCCCGCTGGACGAGCTGGGCACCGTCACCACCAAGACGATCATGCCCTACCCGCGGGCCGGCGGGCCTACCCCGCGGATGGCCGAGACCCCCTCGGGCATGCTCAACTCGATCGGCCTGCCGGGCTCGGGGATCGAGCACTTCACGCGGCACGAGCTGCCCTGGCTGGCCGAGCGAGGCGCGCGGGTGCTGGTCTCGATCGCCGGGCAGCGGCTGGAGGAGTTCACCGAGAGTGCCGAGCGGCTGGCCGGGCAGCCCGGCGTGGTCGGGCTCGAACTCAACATCTCCTGCCCCAACCTGGCCGATCGCGGCCTGGTCTTCGGTCGCAATCCGGCCACCTCCTACGACGTGGTGCGGGCCGTGCGCCAGGTCGCCGACCCCGCACTGCCGCTCTACGCCAAGCTCTCGCCCGATGTCACCTCGATCACCGAGATCGCCGCCGCCTGCGCGCACGCGGGGGCGGACGGCCTGTCGATGATCAACACCGCCCTCGGCCTCGCCGTCGACCTGGAGACGCTGCGCCCGGCGCTGGCGGCCGGAGCCGGCGGGCTCTCCGGGCCCGCGCTGCGGCCGATCGCGGTGCGCTGCGTCTACGAGGTGCACGCCGCGATGCTGGCCGGACGGATCCCACGGGTGCCGATCCTCGGCATGGGCGGCATCCGCAGCGGGCGGGACGCGCTGGAGTTCACCCTGGCCGGGGCGAGCGGCGTGGCGGTGGGGACCGCCCTGTTCCACGACCCGGCCGCGCCGCGGCGGATCCTCGCCGAGCTCCGGACCGAGCTCGCCCACCGCGGCTTCGCCAAGTACACCGACGCGGTGGGGTTCGCCCACCGCCCCCGTCCGTCCTGAAAGGACCTCATGACTCTCGCCCCCTTCGGCGCCCGGCTGCGCCAGGCCATGGACGACCGCGGCCAGCTCTGCGTCGGCATCGACCCGCACGCCGCCCTGCTCTCCGCCTGGGGACTGGGCGACGACCTGGCGGGCCTGGAGACCTTCAGCCGCACCGTGGTCGAGGCGCTGGCCGACCGGGTCGCCGTGCTCAAGCCGCAGGCCGCCTTCTTCGAGCGCTTCGGCAGCAAGGGCGTCGCGGTCCTGGAGCGCACCGTCGCCGAGGCCCGGTCGGCCGGCGCCCTGGTGGTGATGGACGCCAAGCGCGGCGACATCGGCTCCACCATGGCCGCCTACGCCGATGCCTTCCTGCGCCCGGACAGCCCGCTCTTCTCCGACGCCCTGACCGTCAGCCCCTACCTCGGCTACGGCTCGCTGCGCCCGGCGCTCGACCTGGCCCGCGAGCACGGCTGCGGCATCTTCGCGCTGGCCCTCACCTCCAACCCCGAGGGCTTCGAGGTGCAGCGCGCCGAGTCCGCGGAAGGGGTGAGCGTGGCCCAGCGGGTGCTGCGCCACCTGGCGGCCGAGAACGCCGGTGCGGAGCCGCTGGGTTCGTTCGGCGCGGTGGTCGGCGCGACGCTGGCCGACGCCGGGGTGGACCTGGCGATCAACGGTCCGCTGCTGGCCCCCGGGATCGGTGCCCAGGGCGCGACGATGGCCGACCTGCCGCGCGTCTTCGGTGCGGCCGTACCTGACGTGGTACCGAGCGTCTCGCGCGACGTGCTCAGGCGCGGACCCTCGGTCAGCGCCCTCCGGGAGGCCGCGCAGCGCTTCGTCGACGATGTGAGGGCTGTCACACTCGCTTGACGAACAGGGCCCAAACCGGGCCGTTTTCTCCCGAAAAGTCCTGGGCTACCGGTGCTGACCAGGACTTTTCGGCTTCTTTTCCTGACGCGGGCGCGCAATCCGGGTAGTGTCCGGCGGTAGGTGCCCAGGGCGGTGCGAATCTTGTTGCTCTCGCAGGTCAGAGCAGCTGGGTTCCACTGCGGCCACAGCCCGAACGGGCAGTGGCAGGCCCTTGGTTCGACCTATGTCCTAGCACTTCAATTCCTTCCAGACCCTGAGGTGAACGGCGTGGCTCTTCCGCCCCTTACCCCTGAACAGCGCGCGGCCGCGCTGGCCAAGGCCGCCGAGGCTCGCCGGGAGCGCGCCGAGGTGAAGAACCGGCTCAAGCACTCGGGCGCTTCCCTGCACGAGGTGATCAAGGCCGGCAAGGCCGACAACGAGGTCATCGGCAAAATGAAGGTCTCCGCACTGCTGGAGAGCCTGCCGGGTGTCGGCAAGGTTCGTGCCAAGCAGATCATGGAGCGCCTCGGGATCAGCGAGAGCCGGCGGGTCCGCGGCCTCGGGAGCAACCAGATCGCCTCGCTGGAGCGCGAGTTCGGTGGCACTCCGTCCTGATCCGGCAGTACCCCTTTCCTGGTGGTCTCCGGTTCGTCCAGGATCCGGGATAATCGCTGTATGAGTGAACGTCCGCGGCTGACCGTGCTCTCCGGCCCTTCGGGGGTCGGCAAGAGCACGGTCGTCGCTCATATGAGGCAGCAGCACCCCGAGGTCTGGCTCTCGGTGTCGGCCACCACCCGGCATCCGCGACCCGGCGAGAAGGACGGGGTCCACTACCAGTTCGTCGACCACGACGAGTTCGACAAGCTGGTCGCAAACGGCGAACTGCTGGAGTCGGCCGTCTTCGCCGGCAACAAGTACGGCACCCCGCGTGCGGCGGTCGAGGAGCGGTTGGAGCGCGGCGAGCCCGTGCTGCTCGAGATCGACCTGCAGGGCGCCCGCCAGGTGCGCGAGTCGATGCCCGAAGCCCAGCTGGTCTTCCTGGCCCCGCCGAGCTGGGAGGAGCTGGTGCGCCGGCTCACCGGGCGCGGCACCGAGCCGCAGGAGGTCATCGACGAGCGGCTGGCCGCCGCGAGGATCGAGCTGGCCGCCGAGCCGGAGTTCGACACCACGCTGGTGAACACCTCGGTCGAGCAGGTCGCGGCCGAGCTGCTAGCCTTGCTCGGTGTAAACTGATTCGATCTGTGTGATTCAACCGAATGCCTGTTGGCGTACTCGCCTGTTGGTTCACCTGCCTGCTGGTTCACCTGTCTGTTGGTGTGGTGGCCTGTTGGTCTGGTGGCCTGCCGGTGATTCGGTCGGATCGAATCAGGAACTGTTCTCCGTCATCTTTTCGGAAGGTTTTCCGTGTCCTCTTCCATGACCGCGCCCGAGGGCATCATCAACCCGCCGATCGATGAGCTGCTCGAGGCCACGGACTCGAAGTACAGCCTGGTGATCTACGCGGCCAAGCGCGCGCGTCAGATCAACGCGTACTACTCGCAGCTCGGTGAGGGTCTGCTGGAGTACGTCGGCCCGCTGGTCGACACCCACGTGCACGAGAAGCCGCTGTCGATCGCGCTGCGCGAGATCAACGCCGGCATGCTCACCGCCGAGGCCGTCGACGCCGCCTGACGGCACCGCGCTCCGCGAAGGCCCGCCGGACTCGTCCGGCGGGCCTTCGCGCTGCTCCGGGCCGCTGGTCAGGGCCGCTGTTCCGGGCCGCTGGTCAGGGCGGGCCCGGCGCAGGACCGGACGCAGGCCCTAAGGTGAACGCGTGACGGAGACGAGCCCGGTGCGGCAGCCCAGTGTGGTCCTCGGTGTCAGCGGCGGGATCGCCGCCTACAAGGCGTGCGAGCTGCTGCGCCGGTTCAGCGAGACCGGGCACCAGGTGACCGTGGTGCCGACCGCGGCGGCGCTGCACTTCGTCGGCGAGGCCACCTGGGCCGCGCTCTCCGGGCGCCCGGCCGCCACCGAGACCTGGGAGCGGGTGCACGAGGTCCCGCACGTGCGGATCGGGCAGCGCGCCGACCTGGTGGTGGTGGCCCCCGCCACCGCCGACCTGCTGGCCAAGGCGGCCCACGGGCTGGCCGACGACCTGCTCACCAACACCCTGCTGACGGCGCGCTGTCCGGTGGTCTTCGCGCCCGCGATGCACACCGAGATGTGGGAGCACGCCGCCACCCAGGAGAACGTGGCCACCCTGCGCCGGCGCGGCGCGATCGTGCTGGAGCCCGCGGTGGGCCGGCTGACCGGGGTGGACACCGGCAAGGGCCGGCTGCCCGACCCGGACGCGATCTTCGCCGCCTGCCGCCGGGTGCTGGCCCGCGGTCCTGTGGTGCCCGACCTGGCGGGCCGCCACGTGGTGGTCTCGGCCGGCGGCACCCGCGAGCCGCTGGACCCGGTGCGGTACCTGGGCAACCGCTCCTCCGGCAAGCAGGGCTACGCGCTCGCCGTCACCGCGGCCGCGCGCGGCGCCCGGGTCACCCTGCTGGCCGCCAACGTCGGGCTGCCGGACCCGGCCGGCGTCGATGTGATCAAGGTCTCCACCGCGCTGGAGCTGCGCGAGGTGGCCGTGAAGGCGGCCGCCGAGGCCGACGTGGTGGTGATGGCCGCCGCCGTCGCCGACTTCCGGCCGGCCGAGTACGTCGCCGTGAAGATCAAGAAGAAGGACGACGTGGCGCCCGCGCCGGTCGCCCTGGTGCGCAATCCGGACATCCTCGCCGAGCTCTCCGGCCACCGGTCGCACCCGGGGCAGCTGGTGGTCGGCTTCGCGGCCGAGACCGACCAGGTGCTCGCCAACGGCCGGGCCAAGCTCGCCCGCAAGGGCTGCGACCTGCTGGTGGTCAACGAGGTCGGCGACGGCCTGGCCTTCGGTACGGACACCAACGAGGCCGTGGTGCTGGGCGCCGACGGCTCCGAGACGCCGATCGCCGCCGGTCCCAAGGAGGAGGTCGCGGACACGATCTGGGATCTGGTCGCGGCTCGGCTCGGGGTGCCCACCCACTGAGACAGGGGGTCCGTAAACCCCGCAGGGAGTGTTGATCGTAGATAGCTGACCGTTACACTCCAGAGAATCAAGTCTTTCCGGATGCCCCGGCCCGGCCGGGAGCGTTCAGTCAGCAGCCGCTGCAACCCCAGGGAGCGCTGTGTCTCGCCGCCTGTTCACCTCGGAGTCCGTGACCGAGGGACACCCCGACAAGATCGCTGACCAGATCAGCGACACCATCCTCGACGCCCTGCTGAAGGACGACCCGACCTCCCGGGTCGCCGTCGAGACGCTGATCACCACCGGCCAGGTGCACGTCGCCGGCGAGGTCACCACGAAGGCGTACGCGCCGATCGCGCAGCTGGTCCGGGAGAAGATCCTGGAGATCGGGTACGACAGCTCGAAGAAGGGCTTCGACGGCGCCTCCTGCGGCGTCTCGGTCTCGATCGGCTCGCAGTCGCCCGACATCGCGCAGGGTGTGGACAGCGCTCACGAGGTTCGAGTCGGGGGCTCCGCCGAGGGGGACGAAGCCGACGAGCTGGACCGTCAGGGCGCCGGCGACCAGGGCCTGATGTTCGGTTACGCGTGCGACGACACGCCCGAGCTGATGCCGCTGCCGATCACCCTGGCCCACCGGCTCTCCCGCCGGCTGACCGAGGTGCGCAAGAACGGGACCATCCCCTACCTGCGTCCCGACGGCAAGACCCAGGTCACCATCGAGTACGACGGCGACAAGGCGGTGCGCCTGGACACCGTGGTCGTCTCCACCCAGCACGCCAGTGACATCGACCTGGACTCGCTGCTGGCGCCCGACATCCGTGAGTTCGTGGTGGAGCCGGTGCTGCAGGGCCTGGCCATCGACACCTCGGACTTCCGCCTGCTGGTGAACCCGACCGGCCGCTTCGAGATCGGCGGCCCGATGGGCGATGCCGGTCTGACCGGCCGCAAGATCATCATCGACACCTACGGCGGCATGGCCCGCCACGGCGGCGGCGCCTTCTCCGGCAAGGACCCGTCCAAGGTCGACCGCTCGGCCGCCTACGCGATGCGCTGGGTCGCCAAGAACATCGTGGCCGCCGGCCTGGCCACCCGCGCCGAGGTGCAGGTCGCGTACGCGATCGGCAAGGCGGAGCCGGTTGGCCTCTTCGTGGAGACCTTCGGCACCGAGACCGTTCCGGTGCTGAAGATCCAGGCGGCCGTCACCCAGGTCTTCGACCTGCGCCCGGCCGCGATCATCCGCGACCTGGACCTGCTGCGCCCGATCTACTCGCAGACCGCCGCCTACGGCCACTTCGGCCGTGAGCTGCCGGACTTCACCTGGGAGCGGACCGACCGCGCCGAGCAGCTGAAGGCCGCCGCGCAGGCCTGACGCCGAGCCCGGCGCCGAGTTCGACCAGCGACCGCGGCGGCGGTGCCCACCCTTCGAGGCGGGCACCGCCGCCGCGGTCGTCGGCGTTCGGGCCCCGGTGGTGTCGGTGCGGCGTGGTACCACTGGAGCCGAGCACGGTCGGCACGAGCGGCGGGAGGGTAGATGAGCAGCGAGGACACCCCGCCGGGCGGCCCGCCCGAGCAGCTGGCGCTGATCCGCGAGACGGTCCGCCGGGCCAAGCCGCGCACCTGGCGCGGGGCGCACCTGGCCGAGGAGCTGCCGGTGGCCCGGGTGGTGGTCGACAAGGGCCTGCTCCACCTCGACCAGTTCTTCGACTACGCGGTGCCCGTGGCGATGGCCGAGGAGGCCCAGCCCGGCGTCCGGGTCCGGGTCAGGTTCGGCGCCCGGGTGGGGGCGGGGGGCCGCCGCGAGGGCGGTGAGCTGCACGACGGGTTCATCGTCGCCCGCCTGGCCACCACCGACTACGCCGGGCCGCTGGCCCCGCTGGCCCAGGTGCTGTCGCCCGAGCGGGTGCTGACCCCGGCCCTCCTGAAGCTCAGCCGCACCATCGCCGACCGCTACGCCGGCACCCTGGCGGACGTGCTGCAGCTCGCCGTGCCGCCCCGGCACGCCAAGGCCGAGGCCGAGCCCTCGCCCGCCGCGCCGCCGCCCCCACCGGCCCCCGGTGCCGACAGCTGGCAGCGCTATCCGCAGGGCCCCGAGTTCCTGGCCGCGCTCACCGCGGGGCACGCCCCCCGCGCGGTCTGGACGGCGCTGCCGGGGCCGCACTGGCCGCGCGAGATCGCCACCGCCGTGGCCGCCACGCTGGCCGGCGGGCGCGGCGCCCTGGTGGTGCTGCCCGACGGCCGGGCCGTGGGCCGCCTCGACGCCGCGCTGACCGAGCTGCTCGGCGGCCCCGAGCGGCATGCCGTGCTGACCGCCGACCTGGGCCCCAAGGAGCGCTACCGCAACTGGCTGGCCGTCAGCCGGGGCTCGGTGCGTGCCGTGATCGGCACCCGGGCGGCGGTCTTCGCGCCGGTGCGGGAGCTGGGCCTGCTGGTGGTCTGGTCGGACGGCGACAGCAGCCACAGCGACCCGCGCGCCCCTCATCCGCACGTGCGCGAGGTGGCGCTGCTGCGCGCCGCCGAGGAGAGCGCGGCCGTGCTGCTCGGCGGGCTCGCGATGACGGTGGAGGGCGCGCAGCTGCTGCGCACCGGCTGGGCCCGCCCGCTGGCGGCCGACCGCGCCACGGTCCGCGCGACGGCCGCCCGGGTGCGCACCGTGGAGGAGGCCGACCAGGGCCGGGACGAGGCCGCGCAGGCCGCCCGGCTGCCCACCGTCGCCTGGCAGGCCGCGCGTGAGGCGCTGCGCAGTGGCCCGGTGCTGGTCCAGGTGCCGCGGCGCGGCTACGTGCCCCGGTTGGCCTGCGGGCGCTGCCGCACCCCGGCGCGCTGCGAGCACTGCGCCGGGCCGCTGGAGTCGCTCGGCGCCGACCAGGCGCTGTGTTGCGCCTGGTGCGGGACGGTGGCCGCGGACTGGCACTGCGAGGAGTGCGGCTCGTTCCGGCTGCGGGCGCAGGTGGTGGGGGCCCGGCGGACGGCCGAGGAGCTGGGCAAGGCTTTCCCCGGGGTGCCGGTGCGCACCTCGGGGCGGGACGCGGTGCTCGCGGGCGTCTCCGGGGAGCCGGCGCTGGTGATCTCCACGCCCGGCGCCGAGCCGGTGGCCGAGGGCGGTGGTTACGCGGCCGCGCTGCTGCTGGACGGCTGGGCGCTGCTCAGCCGTCCCGACCTGCGCTCGGGGGAGGAGGCGCTGCGGCTCTGGCTGGCGGCGGCGGCGCTGGTCCGCCCGGCGGGGGAGGGTGGCCTGGTGGTGATCGTGGCCGAGCCGAGCGCGCGGCCGGTGCAGGCGCTGGTGCGCTGGGACCCGGCCGGTCACGCGGACCTGGAGCTGGCCGAGCGGGCGCAGCTGGGCTTTCCGCCGGTCTCCCGGATGGCGGCGGTCAGCGGTTCGCCGTCGGCGGTGGCCGATCTGCTCGGGGTGACCCGGCTGCCCGAGGGGGCGGATGTGCTCGGCCCGGTGCCGCTGCCGGCGCTGCGCGGTCAGGAGCAGGAGCGCGCGCTGCTGCGGGTGCGCCCCGGGCAGGGCGGTGCGTTGGCGGCGGCGCTGAAGGCGGCGCAGATCGCCAGGGTCGCGCTGCGCGGGGCGGAGCCGGTGAAGGTGCGGATCGACCCGCTGGACATCGGCTGACGCGGTGGGCGGCGGGTGGCAAGGACGGCGGGTGGCAAGGACGGCGGGTGGGCCCGGGAAGTCGGCCGGGCCGACTTCCCGGACCGGGCCCCGTCGTGCCGTACCTGCTGGGCGCGGG
This sequence comes from Kitasatospora sp. NBC_01287, assembly GCF_026340565.1. Classification (NCBI taxonomy): domain Bacteria; kingdom Bacillati; phylum Actinomycetota; class Actinomycetes; order Kitasatosporales; family Streptomycetaceae; genus Kitasatospora; species Kitasatospora sp. NBC_01287. Next base: position 1,484,026 of record NZ_JAPEPB010000001.1, on the reverse strand, counting down.
CCGGATCAGCCGCGCAGCGGGATCCCGGAGCGGTCCAGGCCGCCCTGGCGGGCGGCCGGCACCGAGCGGGCCAGCGCCGCGGAGGCGGGTTCGGGGGCGGGCGCCGGCTGCTCCTCGACCAGGCGGTCGTCCCGCGGCCCGCTGGGGGAGGGGAGCGTGCCGCCGAGCGCCGGGCCGCCCGCGGGTGCGCCCCCCGCGGCCGCGCCGAGCAGCTCGGTCGCCGAGCGGCGCATGCCGTAACGGCGGTGCACCGCCTGCTTGGTCACCCCCAGCGCGGAGCCGACCGAGTCCCAGGAGAAGCCCAGCGCCCGGTCGAACTCGACCGCCGCCGCCACCAGGGTCTCCACGCTCTCGCGCAGCTCCTGGGCCAGTCGCACGGTCGGGGCGGGGGCCCGCCCGTACACCACGAAGCCGCCGGAGCTGCTGGGGCGGCGCGGCCGGTAGACGTTGCCCAGCTGGGCGGTCAGGGTGCGCAGGGCGTCGACCTGCCGGCGGACCCGTTCGATGTCCCGCACCAGCAGGTGCAGGCTCGCCCGGGCCCGGGTGTCGTGGTTGATCTGCTCGGCCATCGTGCTCAGGCCACCTTCCGTGCAAATGATGGGGGCCTCGCGCCGGCCCGCTGAAACTCACGGTGGAACTCACGGTCAATCTGCCTTGACCAACGCCGAATCGGGGTCCGGGGTCACGCGTCCGGCCGCTCCGGTTCCAGCCCGGCCCGGGCGGCCCGGTGCCACCGCATAGACTGACGTGCTGCTCGTGTGACCACCTCGATCTGTGAAGGAGCCGCCGCCGTGGCGATCCAGCCGATCCGGATCTTCGGCGACCCGGTGCTGCGCGCCAAGGCGCAGCCGGTGACCACCTTCGACAAGGAGTTGCGCACCCTGGTCAAGGACCTCACCGAGACCATGCTCGACGCCCCGGGCGCGGGCCTGGCGGCACCTCAACTGGGCGTCTCGCTGCGGGTCTTCACCTACCACGTGGACGGCGTGACGGGGCATCTGATCAACCCCGACCTGTCGCTGAGCGAGGAGGAGCAGGAGGGCCCCGAGGGCTGCCTCTCGCTGCCCGGACTGCGCTTCGACACCCGGCGCGCGCACGGCGTGGTCGCGCGCGGCTTCAACGAGTACGGCGACCCGGTGACCATCGAGGGCACCGAGCTGCTCGCGCGCTGCATCCAGCACGAGACCGACCACCTGGACGGGATCATCTTCATCGACCGCCTCGACCGCGAGCTGCGCAAGGAGGCGATGCGGGCGATCCGCGACGCCGACTGGGGCACCGGGCCCGCACCCGAGGTGCGGATATCCCCGCACAGCACGTTCGGCCCGATCCGCTGACCCGCCGTCACCGCGTTGTTCACCGCGTTGCTCACCGCGTTGCTCACCGCGTTGCTCACCGCGTTGCTCACCGCGTTGTTCACCACACCCTTCACCGCACCTTTCACCGCACCTTCTGAGAAAGGCACCTGTTTTGCGTCTCGTCTTCGCCGGAACCCCCGAGGTGGCCGTCCCCGCCCTGGAGGCGCTGCTCGCCTCCGAGCGGCACGAGGTGGTCGCGGTGGTCACCCGTCCCGACGCCCCGGCCGGGCGCGGCCGCAAGCTGGTCGCCAGCCCGGTCGGGCAGCGGGCGGCGGAGGCCGGGATCGAGGTGCTCAAGCCGGCCAAGCCCAGCGAGCCGGAGTTCCTGGCCCGGCTGGCCGAGCTGGCCCCCGACTGCTGCCCCGTGGTCGCCTACGGCGCGCTGCTGCGTGAGCCGGCCCTGGAGATCCCCGCGCACGGCTGGGTCAACCTGCACTTCTCGCTGCTGCCCGCCTGGCGCGGCGCCGCCCCGGTGCAGCACGCGGTGCTGGCCGGGGACGAGGTGACCGGTGCGTCCACCTTCCGGATCGAGCGCGGCCTGGACTCCGGCCCGGTCTTCGGCGTGATCACCGAGGAGATCCGCCCCGGCGACACCAGCGGCGAGCTGCTCACCCGGCTGGCCCGCTCCGGGGCCGGGCTGCTGGCCGCGACCATGGACGGGATCGAGGACGGCAGCCTGCTGGCCGTCGCCCAGCCCGCCGACGGGATCACCCTGGCACCGAAGATCAACGTCGAGGACGCCCGGATCGAGTGGACCCACCCGGCGCTGCGGATCGACCGCCTGGTGCGCGGCTGCGCGCCCGCGCCCGGCGCCTGGACCGTCTTCCGCGGCGAGCGGCTCAAGCTGGCCGGGCCGGTGAAGCTGATCACCGGCGCCGCCGAGCTGCCCCCCGGCGAGCTGGCGGTGAGCAAGAACGCGGTGCGGGTGGGCACCGGCAGCCACGAGATCGAGCTGGGCGAGGTGCAGCCGCAGGGCAAGAAGGCGATGCGGGCGGCGGACTGGGCGCGCGGGGCGCGGATCGAGAGCGGCGAGCTGCTCGGCGGCTGACCGCCGCGCCGTGCGGCCGCCGGCCGCCGTGCTGCCGCGTCGGGCCGCGCGACGAAGCCGCGTTAACGTTGACGAGACATCCGTAGCACCTTGAGGTTTCCCTGATGAGCACCCCGCCCGCCAAGCGCGCCCCCCGTCCGCACCGCCGCCCGAAGAAGGACCCGGCGCGCAGCGTCGCCTTCCGCGCCCTGCGCGCCGTCGACGAGCGCGACGCCTACGCCAACCTGATCCTGCCCTCGCTGCTGCGGGACGCCGAGCAGAAGGGCATGGACCGCCGCGACGCCGCGCTCGCCACCGAGCTGGTCTACGGCACGCTGCGCCTGCAGGGCACCTACGACGCGATCATCGCGGCCTGCATCGACCGCCCGCTGCGCGAGGTCGACCCGCCGGTGCTGGACATCCTCTCGCTCGGCGCGCACCAGCTGCTCACCACCCGGATCCCCAGCCACGCCGCGGTCTCCGCCACCGTCGAGCTGGCCCGGGCCGAGATCGGCGACGGGCGGGCCAAGTTCGTCAACGCCGTGCTGCGCCGGATCAGCGTCCAGGACCTGGACGCCTGGGTGGCCCAGGTCGCCCCGCCGTACGAGGAGGACGCCGAGGACCACCTCGCCGTGGTCCACTCGCACCCGCGCTGGGTGGTCTCCGCGCTCTGGGACTCGCTGGGCCGCTGGCAGCCGCAGGCGGCCGGGCGGGCGGCGGTCGAGGAGCTGCTGCGGGCCGACAACGAGCGGCCCGAGGTGACCCTGGTGGCCCGCCCCGGGCGGATCGCGGCCGGCGAACTGGCCGACGGGCTGCCGGACAGCTCGCCCGGGCGCTGGTCCCCGTTCGCGGTGCGGCTGGCCGAGGGCGGCGACCCGGGCACCCTCCCCGCGGTGCGGGACAACCTCGCCGGGGTGCAGGACGAGGGCAGCCAGCTGGTCGCGCTGGCGCTGGCCGCCGCCCCGGTCCAGGGCCGCGACCGGCTCTGGCTGGACGGCTGCGCCGGGCCGGGCGGCAAGGCCGCGCTGCTGGGCGCGCTGGCCGCCGAGCGGGGGGCCGCGCTGGTGGCCAGCGAGCGGCAGCAGCACCGGGCGCGGCTGGTGGCCCGGGCGCTGGACGGCAACCCCGGCCCGTACACGGTCATCACGGCGGACGGGACCAGGCCGGCCTGGCGGCCGGGCAGCTTCGACCGGGTCCTGGTGGACGTGCCCTGCTCCGGCCTCGGCGCGCTGCGCCGCCGTCCCGAGGCGCGCTGGCGCCGCCGCCCGGAGGACCTGGCCGGCTTCGGCCCGCTCCAGCGCGACCTGCTGCGCTCGGCGCTCGCCTCGGCGCGGGTGGGCGGCGTGGTCGGCTACGCCACCTGCTCGCCGCACCTGGCCGAGACCCGCGCCGTGGTGGACGACGTGCTGCGCGGGCGCGAGGACGTCGAGTGGGTGGACGCGCGGCCGCTGCTGCCGGGCGTGCCGGACCTCGGGGACGGTCCGGACATCCAGCTCTGGCCGCACCTGCACGGCACCGACGCGATGTACCTGGCGCTGCTGCGCCGCACGGCCTGAGGCACAGGCTCTGAGGCGTGGCGGGCTGACGGGCGGCTGACGGGCGGCTTATGGGGTGGTCAGAGGTCGGCCCGGAGGGCGGCGGCCAGGGCGGGGACGTCCACCGGCCCCGTGGTGTCCACCCGGTGCACCGGGCCCAGCGCGAGCGGTTCGGCGTCGCGGATCCAGGCGTCCCAGTGGCCCTCGAAGCCGCCGGACCGCTCCGGGTGCACGGAGTGCCGCTCGGCGGTCCGGGCGGCGAAGCGCTCGCGGGCCAGGGCCGCCGGGACCTCGCACCAGACCTCCTGGACCGCCGTCACCCCGGCCCGGCGCAGCCCGGCCCGGACGATCGGGCGCAGCGGGGCCAGCCACGGCGTCTCCAGCACCGCCGCGCCCCGGGCGTCGGCCAGCAGGGTCCAGAGCGTCTCGCCGGCGGCCGTCCCGAGGAGCACGCTCCACCGCTGGTCGGAGCAGTCGGGCGGGCGCAACGCGGCCAGGTTGTCCGCCAGGGTCTCCTTGACCGCGTCCTTGCTGAACAGGGGTAGCCCCAACTCGGTTGCCAGCGCGCGGGCGAGGGTGGTTTTTCCCGCGCCGGGGAGCCCGTTGACCAGTACGGTGATCATGCGGTCAGCCTAGCGACGGGGGATGCGGGTGGAGATGCGGGTGGGGCACGGCACAAGCGTGGCGGCTGGGGCGGTGACCAGGATCTGGTGCCTGCGGCACGGGCATGCCCGGAATATCGAGACAGGCGCCGCCGGCGCGCTGCCCGAGGCGCCGCTGACGGCGCTGGGTCGTCGTCAGGTCGCCGCGGCGGCAAGGGAGTTGGCCGGGGAGCGGCCGGCGCAGGTCTACGCGAGCCCGGCGCGGCGCGCGCGGCAGACCGCGGCCGCCCTGGGCCCCGCGGTGACCGTGCTGCCCGGACTCGCCGAGGTCGGCGTCGGCGCGGCCGAGGGGAGCACCGATCCCGCCGTGCTGGTCAGGACGGCCGAGGTGCTCCGCTCCTGGGTGGTGGCGAAGGACCTCGCGCCCAGGGTGGCGGACGGTGAGGACGGGCACACCGTGGTCGCCCGGGTGCGGGGCGCCTTCGAGGCGGTCGCGCACGCGCATCCCGGCGGGACGGTGGCGCTGGTCGGCCACGTGGCGAGCCTGACGGCCGGCCTGAGCGCGCTGTGCGGGCTCGGTGCCGAGATCTGGGGTGCGCCGCTGCCGCCCGCCGTCCCGTTCCTGGTGTGTTGGGACGGCGTGCGGTGGAGCTGCTCGGCCTGGCCGACGGGCTGATCGGTGAGCCGGCCGGGCGGGCGGCGGGGCGCCGATCGGCGTGACGGTCGGCGTGACGGTCAGGGGCCCGTCGGGGGTGTGAGGTGCCGCTCAGGGGGCGACCCGCGCGAAATCGGGTACCCGTGAGTCCGTCCGACCTGTGACACTGGGGATCATGACCCCTGACCGTCGCAGCCTCGGGCTGCCCGCCTTTGCCGAGCCGGCCTTCGCCGAGCTCGCCGCCGACGCCGTCGTCCCCGCCCAACCGGGTGGGTGGCCGCGGCCCTCGGTGGAGCAGGGCGCCGACTTCCGTCAGCCGCCCGGTGAGGACGTCCCGGAGCCCCGGGCCGCCCGCCGCGACGCCGGCCTCGGCACCGCACTGACCTTCTCCGACCCCGACCGGCAGATCTGATCGCTCCCGACGCCCCGGGCGCCGAGCGGTGGCCGCACCAGGCCACCGCCCCGCGTCCGGGGCCTCGCCTTTCCCGGGCCGTGGGCGCGGCCGTTGTGGCGGTGGTGGCGGTGGTGGTGGCGGGCTACGGCGACGGCTACGGCTACGGCTACGGCTGCGACTACGGCTCCACCAGGACGGTCAGCAGCTTCTCCAGGAAGCGTTCGAACGAGGCCTGCGGGTCCATCGGCGCGTTGCCGGAGGACAGCGCGGCGGCGATGTTCGGATAGTCACCGCTGCTCGCGACACCTGTGAGATAGCTCACCAGGTCGCGCTGCCACTGCTGCGGATCCCGCACCGCGATGAGGGTGGCCCGCTCCCACTCGACGAACTGGCAGAGGTAGCCGTTCAGCATCGCCAGCGCCTCCATCTTCCGGCCGCCGCTCAGCTCGGCACCGGCCAGCGCGCCGAGGAAGAACTCGGTGTAGCGCAGACTGTTCGGCCCGAAGGAGGCCCGGGTGCGCATGATCGTCACGGCCCACGGATGGCGCCGCAGGATCTCCAGCTGCTGGCCGGCCAGCAGCCGCAGGTCGGCGCGCCAGTCCCCGGAGGGCGCCGCGGGTAGCTGGTACTCGGCGCAGACCGCGTCGAGCATGAGGTCGAGCAGCTGCTCCTTCTTCGGCACGTAGTTGTAGAGCGACATCGTCCCGGCGCCGAGCTCGCCGGCGATCCGGCGCATCGTCACCGCTTCCAGGCCCTCGGCATCGGCGAGCGCCAGCGCGGCCCGCGCGATCGAGGCGCGGCTGTGCGCGGGACGCGGGCCGCGCCCGGCGCGCTCGGGGCGCAGCCAGATCAGCTCCGGTACGTCGGCGCCCGATCCCGCTCCGGGCGCGGGGCCGGATGCTCGGCCGGGCGCGGGGCTTGACGGTTGACCGGGCGCGGGGCCTGACCCGGGGTCGGGGGTTGACTTGTTGGACGGCACGGACTGATCACCTCTCGGTTCCCCATCTTAGGAGCGGCCGAGCCGGGCGGCGGGCGCTCTTCAACTCCGTACGACGTACGTAGTACGATGCTGCGCAGCATGCTTCTACGTACAGCGTACTTAGAACCTGGAGGGAACCGTCATGTCCCGAGCACAACTCGCGGTACGGGCCGAGGGGCTGGCCAAGCGGTACGGCAGGACCCAGGCACTGGACGGGCTCGACCTGGCCGTCCCGGCCGGTACGGTCTACGGCCTGCTCGGTCCCAACGGTGCCGGCAAGACCACCGCCGTGCGGATCCTCGCCACGCTGGCCGCCCCGGACCGGGGCAGCGCGACGGTGGCCGGGTACGACGTGGTCGCCGAGGCCGAGCAGGTGCGGCGCAGCATCGGCCTGGCCGGGCAGCACGCCGCGGTCGACGAGGGGATCACCGGCCGGGAGAACCTGGAGCTGGTCGGGCGCTTCCACCACCTGGGCGGGCGTGAGGCCCGGCGGCGCAGCGCCGAGCTGCTGGAGCGGTTCGGGCTCGCGGAGGCGGCCGACCGGTTGGTGCGCGGCTACTCGGGCGGTCAGCGCCGGCGGCTGGATCTGATCGCCTGCCTGGTCGTCTCCCCGCCCGTGCTCTTCCTGGACGAGCCCACCACCGGCCTCGACCCGCGCGGCCGGAACGAGATCTGGGACGCGGTACGGGAGTTGACCGGCACCGGTACCACCGTGCTGCTCACCACCCAGTACCTGGAGGAGGCCGACCGGTTGGCGGACCAGGTGCTGGTGATCGGTCAGGGGCGGGCGATCGCCGAGGGTCCACCGGAGCGGCTCAAGGCCTCGATCGGCGCCCGGGTGGAGGTCGCTGTCGGCAGCGCGGCCGAACTGCCCGCCGCTGCCCGGACGGTGGCCGCGCTCACCGGTGGTGAGCCGCTGACCGACCTCGATCGGCTGCTGGTCTCGGTGGTCGCCCGGCCCGGTCGCGAGGTCTCGCTGCCGTGGCTGGTCCGGGAGTTGGACGAGGCCGGGGTCGCCGCGCGGGACGTGGCGCTGCGGACGCCCACCCTGGACGACGTCTTCCTGGCGCTGACCGGTGGCGTTGCGGCCGCTGGTGCTGGTGCTGGTGCTGGTGCTGGTGCTGGCGCCGGTGTCGCCGGTTCCGCTGCCGGCGGCGCCGCGCAGGCGGAGGTGGCGGCCTGATGTCCGTCGCGACCCCCGGCTCCGCCCAGCGCTCGGCGCTCGGCGCGCCGCACCGGCCGGCCCCCGCCGGACTCGCGGCCCTGCTCACCGACGCGCTCACCTCGATGCGCCGGGTCCTGCTGCACTACCGCCACTCGCCCGGCCTGGTCGCCGCCTCGCTCGCGGTGCCGGTGGTGATGGTGGTGCTCTTCGGCTACGTCTTCGGCAGCGCGATGCGGGTCCCCGGCGGCGACTACCGCGAGTTCCTGCTGCCGGGCCTGTTCGCCATGGTCAGCGTCAACGGGATCACCCCGACCATGGTCGGCGCCGCCCGTGACGTGGCCCGCGGGGCGGCCGACCGGATCCGTTCGATGCCGGTCTCCCGGTTCGGCGTGCTGCTCGGCACCGCGTTGGCCGACCTGCTGGTCAGCACGGTGGTGCTCGTGCTGCTCGCGGCGGTCGGGCTGCTCTCGGGCTGGCGCGCGCACCGCGGCCCGGGCCTCGCGTTGGCGGGTTTCGGCCTGCTGCTGCTCTTCCGCTTCGTGATGACCTGGCTCGGCACCTGTCTGGGCCTGGCCGCCGGCCGTGAGGAGGTGGCCGGACAACTGGCCGTGCTGACCTTCCCGGTCGCCATGGTGACCAACAGCTTCGTGCCCACCGGTGGGATGCCCGGCTGGCTGCGGGTGGTCGCGGAGTGGAACCCGATCAGCTCGGTGGTCGCGGCGGCCCGGCAGCTGTTCGGCAACCCGGCCGGCAGCGCGGCCGGTTGGCCGCTGCACCACCCGGTGACGGCGAGCCTGCTCTGGGCGGCGCTGCTGTTGGCCCTCTGCGGCCCGCTCGCGGTGCGCGGCTACCACCGGCACGGGCGCTGAGGCGTCAGCCTCGCGGTGGGGTGCGGGCCGCTGTCCCGTCTCACCGAAGCGTTGACGAGCCTCACCGAAGTTTGACTGCGGTGGCGGTGGTCATTGGTACGGCTGCCAGTCGTCGCGGTGGACCGTGGAGTTGCCGGCGACTCGCCAGGAGCGGCGGCGTGAGGTCAGGATCCAGGGATGACCACCTGTGCCTCACGGGCCCGGCGCTCATCGCCCCGACACGCATGTCACCGCCAAGGGCAGGGGCGGGAACGGCCGGCTGTCACATCGGCCTGTTTGGATTCCCGCATGACGGATGGGTCGCGACTCAGCCACGCCTATGGCTCCGCGGAAGACATACCTGCCCTGCTGGACCAGATCGAAGCAGATCCGAGTGCCGAGCGCTGGAACGACCTCTGGTCGGCCCTCTGCCATCAGGGCAGCGTCTACTCGGCCAGCTTCGCGGCGATTCCCCGACTGACGACAATCGCCGCTGTTGCCGACCCGAAGGAGCGGCTGAGCGCACTGCACCTGGCGGCCGCGATCGTGGCGGGGGCGGACCAGCCGCACGGGGCCGGCGATGTCCGTGTGAAGTATGCGCAGGACATCGCGGCCCTGCTGCGAATGGCGAACGAGCACCTTCGGACGTCTCCCGACCGCACCGAGTACATCTACCTGCTCGAAGCCCTCCTGGCATTCGAAGGTGTCCCGGTCTGGGGTGAGGACCTGGCATGGGGACTCGTGAACGGCGAGTACGGGGTCTCCTGTCCCAACTGCGAGACCGGCCTGTTCATCGCCATCGGTGACTACGGTCACTTCTCCACGAGCGGCGACTACGCCCTGGATGACAACGTCGAGAAGGCGCCCTTGCGACCCGCAGGCCCTGGCGACCTGGACGGCATCGGCCAACGCCTCCACGCGCTCGCTCTCACCGACGGTCAGAAAGAGGTCGCCACCGCGGTGACCTACCTCTTCGGAAGCGCGCGCTGCACGGACTGCGGGACAGACTTCGCCGTTGCCGACCAGGTAGGCGATCCCTACTGACGTTGCTATGGCAGCGTCAGTGACGGGTCACTACTCTCTACCGGCTTCTGTACGAGTACTTCGACCAGCGGGAAGAACCTCAATCGATCTGGTCGCCCCAGGTCAGAGCCCCATCCTCGGACCAGATCAGCTGAGACAGGACACCCCGCGCACGCTACCCCTGCGGGGCGGACCGGGCGCAGTCCTGGGGCTTCTGGATGTCGGTGACCTTCCAGTCGCCGTCGATGCGGCGGAGTGTCATGACCGAGAGCTGCGGCGGCCTGGCGCCGGCCTGGTCGACCGGGCGGCCCGTGGCGGCATCGGTGATCAGCCAGCGGTTCAGGTCGACGCAGTCGTAGATCCGCCGCAGATCGCCGTCCGCGACCATGCCCTCGATGCGGTGCCCGACCGTCCCGGTGTGGGTGTGGCCCTCCTTCGCGGAGTCCGCCAGCGCGGCCCGCAGGATCGACAGATTGGGGTCCCCGGCGTGCCGGGCCAACTGCTCGGGTGGGATGCCGCCGGGGCGGTTCGCGGCCAGCCAGTCGTCCCAGTAGGCGAGATAGGCCTGCTGCACGTCCCCGGCCGGCGCGGACAGCGCCTCGCCGGCGGGCCCCACACCGTAGGGCGCGGCAGGCCTGCCGGGCGCGGCGCAGCCGGTGACGGCGGCCGCGACGGCCAGGACCACGGCGACGGCCGGCCGGGCGCACCGGCGACGGCCCGTCACTGGCCGTGCTCCGCGAGCACCCGCGCCGCGTTCCGCAACCTGGCGTCGACGGCCGCGCGTTCCGCCTGGAGCTCCGGACGCCGCTGGTCGATCAGCTGCCGCTGGATCGCGCTCCGCACGGCGAACGCGATGCCGGACAGGTTGGTCTGCCGGGTGCAGGCGACGTCCGCCCGGGCGATGTCGATCTCGGGCGGGGTGACCGTGGCACCCCAGGACTCGGCGGCCAGGCTCTGCGGATCGCTGTAGTCGAAGCCCTTCTGACGCATGCACGAACGCCAGCCGGCCGTCGCGGCCAGCACCCGGTCGTCGGCCACCGTGCGCTGCAGGGACTGGTCGGTCACCTCGTCGTACGCGGTACTGCCGGCCGCGGACGCGCCGGTGGCGAGCGCGCGGGCGGCCTCGCCGTCGCAGCCGCCGGCCGGAATCCCGCCGCCCGCCGGTGGCTGTGCCGGCGAGGCCGAGGTCTGCGGCGGGCTGCCGACCGACGGCTGCTGCTGGAGGCCGGTCGGCGCCAGACCGGTCTCGGCGGTGAACTCCGCCGGGTCCAGGCGTGGTCCGCCGGTGGGCTTCGGCTGGAGGCTGTCGGGGCTGTGGAAGCCGTCGCGCGCCGCCAGCGCGTCGTCCAGGTAGCCGAACACCGTCGGGGCGTCCGTCGGGGCCGTGGACGCGGCAGGCGTCATGGTGAAGGCGGCGAAGCCCAGCCGGTGCATGCAGTCCGCCGTCAGCAGCGCGGTCGCCCGGCTGAGGGTCACCGACTCCTGCGGGCTCGCGGCGAAGGCGAGCAGCGGGAGTTCACCGGTCTGGGCGGCCGAGGTCGGCGTGGGCGTCGGGGACACCACGGACGGCGCCGCGTTCGGCGCACCCGCCCGGCCGGCGGCGGCACACCCGGCGAGGAGCAGCAGGCAGCTGCCGACCGCGAGCAGCGGGCCGACAGCCGGGCCCGGGGCGGCAGCGGGCGGGACGGCCGTGGTGGTGCGGCGGCGCATCGCCGTGGCTCCTCCGGTAGACGGGGCTGGTCGTGGTGGGCGTTCGGGGTGGCCGCCCGGTCCGATCCGGTACGGACCGGGTGACCACCCCGAACACCCGGCGCGGGGCCAGGATCAGCAGTTGGTCTCCTGGGCGTGGCTGGTGAGGTACTCCTCGGAGGTCCAGCCCGTGACGCCGGTGGCGCTGTCCCGGTTCTTGTCCCAGGCGTAGTCGCCGTTCACCCCGGTGCCCTGGTTGGTGAAGCAGTAGTCGGTGTTGCCCTGACCCGGGTAGCCGACGCCGAGGACACCGTACGAAGTGGTCGGGCCGCTGCGGATGTTGGCGGCGGTGGAGTAGTCGTTGCTGAACGTACCGGCGCTGGCGACACCCGCACCGAGCACCAGCACTGACGCGGCGGCCGTGGCAACCGCCACCGCGCGCAGAGAACGCGACTTGATCATGGTGGATCCCATTTGTCGAAGAGTCCCGACCCGGTTGGGTCGTTGACATACCACCAGTTCCAGCGTTCGGGCACTATTGGCCATTCGGACACATCTGCAACAGCAGCCGCTGCGCCAGCAGAGCGGCCCTGGTGCGGGAGTCGACCCCGAGCTTCACCAGGATCCGTCCCAGGTGGGCCTTCACGGTGGAGCCGCTGATCACCAGGCAGCCGGCGATCTCCTGGTTGGACAGACCGCTCCCCAGCAGCTCGAACACCTCGTGCTCGCGCGACGTCAGTGCCCTGATCCCCGCCTCGGGCAGCGGGACCCCGCACGGACAGCGGCCCTGCGAACTGCTGGGCGCCCGGCAGGTGTGGGACTCAGCAACGGACAACTTGCGCCTCCCCGTCAGGATCAGCCAACGGTCCGACATCTAAGCAGTTGGTCACGGCATCGGCTAACACATTTGATGCGACCCGTTCAGACACTTTCTGACTACCAATCAGGCACATGTGAAGTTCGCACACTGCCACCGTCACTGCCGCCACAGGGTCACCGGGCCATTGCCGATTCGGCCTCTGAGGGACTGGACAAGCGGCCTCGGCGCGGCGGAGGGTACCCGTCATGGAGTACACCCACCTCGGCCGTACCGGCCTGCGCGTCTCGCGTCTCTGTCTGGGCACCATGAACTTCGGTCCGCACACCGAGGAGGCCGACGCCCACCAGATCATGGACGTCGCTCACGAGCAGGGCATCAACTTCTTCGACACCGCCAACATCTACGGCTTCAGCGCGGGCAAGGGTCGGACCGAGCAGATCATCGGCAACTGGTTCGCCCAGGGCGGCGACCGGCGCGAGCGCACCGTGCTCGCCACCAAGGTCTATGCCGACATGGGGGACTGGCCCAACGACGGCAAGCTCTCCGCGCTCAACATCCGCCGGGCCGTGGAGGCCAGCCTGAAGCGGCTGCGGACCGACTACATCGACCTCTACCAGATGCACCACATCGACCGGGCCACGCCCTGGGAGGAGATCTGGCAGGCGATGGAGGTGCTGGTCGCCCAGGGCAAGATCCTCTACGTCGGGTCCAGCAACTTCGCCGGCTGGCACATCGCCCGCGCCCAGGAGGCCGCCAGGGCCCGTAACTTCCTCGGCCTGAGCAGCGAGCAGTCGCTCTACAACCTGCTGGAGCGCTCCGTCGAGCTGGAGGTGCTGCCCGCCGCCGAGCACTACGGGCTCGGCGTCATCCCGTGGTCGCCGCTGCACAGCGGCCTCCTCGGCGGGGTGCTGCGCAAGGAGAGCGAGGGGGTGCGGCGAACGAGCGGGCGGGCGGCCGAGATGCTGGCCGCCAAGCGCGAGCAGATCCAGGCGTACGAGGACTTCGCCGCCGAACTCGGGCACGAGCCGGGCGACATCGCGCTCGCCTGGCTGCTCACCCGCCCGGCCGTGACCGCGCCGATCGTCGGGCCGCGCACCCTGGAGCAGCTGCACGCGGCCCTTCGCTCGTTGGAGTTGACGCTCGATCAGAAGACCTTGGACCGGTTGGACGAGATCTTCCCGGGCCACCGCCCGGCGCCGGAGGCGTACGCCTGGTAGGCGAGGGCGAGGGCGAGGGCGAGGGCGCTTCGGGGAGGGCCTCGGGGAGGGCGAGGGCGTCGGGGAGGCTCAGCTGAGTGCCTTGGCGATCAACTCGTCCGAGAGCGCGCGCAGTCGGACCCGCGCCTCGGGGTCGTAGGCCTGCGCGTCGGCGCGGGCCTCCTGGGTGCCGTTGTAGTAGCGGCCGCTGTTCGCGCCGGCGCTCCCGGTGACCAGCCGCAGGGTCGCCTCGACGCCCTGCTCCACCGTGCTCCAGGGGGCCACCGCGGCCTCCTGGACCATGGTGGTGGCCATGAAGCTCGCCGGGTGCAGCGCGTTCACCGTGACCGGCCGGTTGTCGGCCGCCAGCCGGTCGGCCAGGTCGTAGGTGGCGATGACCTGGGCGAGCTTGCTGCGCCGGTAGGCCACCATGCCGTCGTACCCCGTGGTGAGCTGCGGGTCGGCGAAGTCGATCGGGTACTGGCCCGCCGAGGCCACGTTGACGATCCGGGCCGAGCCGGCGGGCGCCTCGACCAGTCGCGGCAGCAGTCGGTCGATCAGCCGGTAGCCCGCCAAGTAGTTCACCGCGAACCGCAGTTCGATCCCGTCCGCGGACTCCTCGCGACCCGAGCCCGGGGCGCCGAAGCCCACGCCGGCGTTGTTGACCAGCACGTCGAGCCGGTCGAAGTCGGCCAGCACGGTGTCCGCGAGCCGGTCCACCTGGCCCAGGTCGCCGAGGTCGGCGAGCCGCACCTCCGCGGACCCGCCCGCCGCCCGGACCGCCTGCCGCAGCTCGGCGGCCCGTTCGGCCGAACGTCCGTGCAGGATGAGCATCCGGTCCGGTGCGGCCAGGCGCAGCGCGAGCGCGCGGCCCAGGCCGTCGGTGGCGCCGGTGATCATGATGGTGGTCAGTGATGAGGTCGGTGACATAAGGTCAGCTCCGGAGGGCGCAGCGGCAGTTCCTGGACGACGCGTCCTCAATCTAGCGAATCTCCGGTGCGCCTCGGTGCGGTGGCAGGTGCTGTGGCACGTGTGCGGGCCGGTCCAAGGGGGAGGGGAGCAGCCGATGTCGGGTGCGACGAGTGGTGCAAGTGGTGCAAGTGGTGCGACGGGTGCGGGCGGTGCGGCTGGCGCCGCTCACGAGGACCCGCGCCTGGCGGCGGCCTACCAGCGCGGCAACGAGCTGCCGGCGGCCTCGATGCGGGCCTGGGCGGAGCTGATCGTCGGCAGCGCGCCTGAGTGGTCGGCGGGTGGTGACAGCGCGGGCGACGCCGGCGAGTTCGGCGGCGGTGCGGCGGATGGGCTCGCGGTGCTGGAGGTCGGCTCCGGTACCGGGATGTTCTGCGCGGCGCTGGCGCAGGCGCGGCCGGCGGCCCGGGTGACCGGGGTCGAGCCGTCCGCGCCGATGCTGGCCGAGGCCGAGCTGCACAACCCGCACCCCCGGGTGCGGTACCTGGCCGGTCCGGCCGAGGCGCTGCCGGTGCCGGACGGGAGCTACGACCTGGCGCTGCTCTCCCGAGTGGTGCACCACCTGCCCGACCGGCCGCTGGCCGCGCGCGAGCTGGCCCGGGCGCTGCGACCCGGCGGGCGGCTGGTGATCCGCACCACCGTGCGCGAGCGGTTGGACGCGCTGGTGTACCACTTCTGGCCGCGGCTGCTGGAGACCGACGCCGAGCGCTTCCCCAGCGAGGCCGAGATCCTCGCCGACTTCACCCCGGCCGGCTTCACCGTGCACCGGGTGCACGCGTTCGCCCAGCCGGTCGCCGCCGATCTGCGCGAGTGGCGCGAGCAGGTGGTCGGGCGGGCGCAGTCGAAGTTCCTCGCGCTGAGCGAGGCGGAGTTCGAGGCGGGGCTGGCCCGGCTGGACGCGGCGCTCCAGGCGGCCTCGGGCGAGGTGTCGGGCGAGGCGTCGCGTGAGGTGGCGGGCGGGGCGTCGGGCGGTGCCGAGCCGTCGCCCGGGCTCGATCCCGGCGCGCCCGTCCAGGAGCGTTACGACGTGATCGTCCTCGACCGGACCCCGGTCAGGGCCTGAGCCTGCGCCGCAGGGGATGATGGGCCCCGGCGACCGCCCCGGTGGCCGGCCCGACGAGTGGTGAAGGTTCTCGGAAATGGCGCAGATCAACCCCAGCATCCTGTCCGCGGACTTCGCCCGCCTGGCCCAGGAGGCCGAGGCCGTGCGCGGCGCCGACTGGCTGCACGTCGATGTGATGGACAACCACTTCGTGCCCAACCTCACCCTCGGCGTGCCGGTGGTGGAGTCACTCGCCCGGGCCACCGACACCCCGCTCGACTGCCACCTGATGATCGAGCAGCCCGACCGCTGGGCGCCGCAGTACGTCGAGGCGGGCGCCGGCTCGGTGACCTTCCACGTGGAAGCCGCCGCCGCGCCGGTCCGGCTCGCCCGCGAGATCCGCGCCAAGGGTGCCCGTGCCTCGATGGCGCTCAGGCCGGCCACGCCGATCGAGCCCTACGAGGACCTGCTCCCCGAGCTGGACATGCTGCTGATCATGACGGTCGAGCCCGGCTTCGGCGGCCAGGCGTTCCTGGACATCATGCTGCCCAAGATCCGCCGCACCCGGCAGCTGATCGCCAAGCACGGCCTGGAGCTGTGGCTCCAGGTGGACGGCGGGGTCTCCGCCGCCACCATCGAGCGCTGCGCCGAGGCGGGCGCGGACGTCTTCGTCGCCGGTTCCGCGGTCTACGGGGCCGCCGATCCGGCGCAGGCCGTCCGCTCGCTGCGGGCCCAGGCCGAGGCGGCCACCAGCGGGGCGGGGTGGGCGTGCGCCCACTGACCCCGCCGGGGGCGCCTGGTCCGCTGACCTCGTCGATCCCGCCGGGGGCGCCTGGTCCGCTGCCCCTGCCTGGTCAGCCGATCCGGGCCGGGGTGGTCCGGCGCGGGCTGGCCTGGCTGGTCGACTTCGCGCTGGTGCTCGGGGCGGCGGTGCTGCTCGGCGTCCTGACCTTCCACCGGATCGGGGCGATGCTGGTCAACGTCCCCGGGCTGGCCGGCGAGAGCGCCTGGCAGTTGCTCAAGTCGCGAGGGGACTATCTCGGCGCGGGCGAGGGGCTCGGTCTGTCGCTCTGGCACTCGGCGCTCTCGGACGTCCAGCAGGCCTGCGTGGCGCTGGCCCTGCTCACCTTCCTCTACCAGTTCGGGACGCTGGCACTGACCGGGCGCACCCTCGGCAAGGCGCTGCTCGGCCTGCGGGTGCACGGGTTCGGCCCTGGCACCAGCCCGGGGCCGACCGACGGGCCCCTCCGGCTGCGGCGCGGTCAGGCCGCGATCCGCGGTGCTGTGACGGCGCTGGCGGACATCGGCTGCGTCGCGCTGGCGTGCTGCGCGTTGGCCGGTGGGGCGTTCCTGCTGGCGGTGGTGCTCTGGGGCGTCGCGGTGGTGGTGTTCTGGGTCAACGCGCTCCCCGCCCTGGCCGGGGACCGGCGCTCGCTGGCCGATCGGCTGGCCGGCACGGGGGTCGGCGGGGCCGAGGTGTCGACGGGGGCGGAAGTGCCGGTGCCGGTGGTGGCGGTGCCGGTTCCGGGACAGCGGTACTGACACCCGTGGTCGACGTGTTGACGGGGGCCGGCGGCCGGCGGCCTGAGGTCGTGTCAGCAGCGGCTCGGTGCCTGCCGGGCCGCTAGGCCGTGTCTGACAATTCGCGTTGGACAGGCCCGCGGCGTTGGGCGCCCGGCGGGGTCAGGCACGGCCTAGCGTGGGCCGATGAGCAACCTTGATCTCAAGCCCGCCGAGACCCGGTGCGGCGGCGGCGCGAGCGGTGGCCCGGTCCGCGATCTGCTGACCGGGCGCACCGTGCGGCTCGGCGGCAGCACGGTGGTGCGGCGGTCGCTGCCGAACCTGGGACGGCGGATGGTCGGCGCCTGGTGCTTCGTCGACCACTACGGCCCCGACGACATCGCCGACGAGCCCGACACGCAGGTGCCCCCGCACCCGCACCTGGGACCTTGAAGCCACCGGGGAGGGTGTGCTGAGCTGGGACTTCGTACTCTGAGCCGGGACTTCGTACGCATGGTGCGGCGTGCTGGTCCGGTGAAGGTCGCCGAAGGCGGCGCAGCGGCAGGGAGGGCGAGGTAGCGGTCATGGTCGCCGCCACTCTGCCTGGACCGGCAGTGAGGCGTGGCCCGCCTTGAGGATGTTGGCGCTGATCCGGGCGGTTCCAGCGGATCGGAGGTGGTTCACCTGTTCGGTCAACACTCTTAGGATGCAGGACAGTTCGGCGTGCGCGAGATATCTGCCCAGGCAGCGGTGCGGACCGCCGCCGAAGGCCAGGTGCGGGGCCCGGCCGACGGCCGGTCGGTCGGGATCAGGGAAGACCCGCTCGTCGCGGTTGGCCGAGCCGAGCAGGAGCATCAGCATCGCGCCGTCGGGGACGGAGACCCCGCCCACCTGCCGGGCCCCGACCACCGTCCGCACCGTGGCTCGGACCGGGGAGCCGAGCCGGATGCCCTCGCCGATCAGCAGTTCGAGCTCCTCCGGCCGGGCCGGATCGGGCAGGGGCCGGTCGACCACGAAGACGGCCAGGGTGGAGCAGACCGCCGAGACGATGGTCTCGTAACCGGCTTGGAAGAGCTGGAGCACGGAGAGGATCACCTCCTCCCGGCCGGCCGGGCCGTCGGCAGCCCGCCACGCCTCCATCAGCCCGTTCGGCGGCTGGTCCGGGAGGTGGCGGGTCCCGGTCCGCAGGAAGGCCGCGACGGCCCGGACGCAGCCCAGGTTGGCCAGCATCACCCGGGGCGCGGCCTCGACCGTGCTGAGCGGGTCACCGGGGTCGAGCGCACGCGCGGTCAGGTCGACCCAGCGGAGCAGGACCTCGGTCATCTCCTGATCGAGCCCCATCACCTGGGCGATGGCCCGCGCGGCCACCGGACCGGCCAGGTCGCCGACCAGGTCGAAACCGTCGCCCGCCGCCCGGAGCCCGGCCGCGATCCGCTCGACGTGCTCGCCGACCGACCGTTCCACGGCGTCCAGCCGGGGCTTGCTCAGCAGCCCGGCCACCATCCGGCGCAGCCTGGCGTGCACCACTCCGTCGGTGGAGGAGACGACGCCGCCGAAGTCACCGGAGAACCGTAGGTTCAGCTGCCGCCGGGGCTCGCTCCGGCGGTCCGTGATCGACGCGTCCCGGCCGAAGGCCAGTGCGGCGGAGAAGGCCGCGGGTTCGGCCAGCACCTCCCGGACGTCGGCGTACCGACTGACCGCCCACAGGTCCAGCGGCTCCAGATGAGCCACCGGATGGTGGTCGCGGAGCGCCCGATAGGCCCGGTACGGGTCCGCCAGCACCCGGGGGCTCATCGGATCGAAGATCTCGACAGCACTGATCCCTGCCTCCTGCGGTGTCACCGAACGCCCTCCCACTCGACGGGGACGACACCGACCGTGCCGCCCACCTCCCCGCGCGCGGTCCGGACGCAGACCGTGCTGCCCACGGGCACCTCCGGGCTCACGAACGCGAGGCCCAGCCCGCGGTGCAGCCGGAACGAGTAGTTCCCGCTGGTGATCCGGCCCACCTGCGCGCCGTTGTGGATCAACTCGCTCCCTGTGGAGGGTGCTTGGCGACTGTCCAGGACCACCGAGCGCAGCATCCTGGTCGGGCCGTCGGCCCGCCTGGCCAGCAGGGCCGCACGGCCGACGAACTCGGTGTCCAAGGCGACCGCGCGGGCGCAGCCCGCCTCCAGCGGATCGATCGAGGGGCCCAGCTCGTAACCGTGCCG
Source organism: Kitasatospora sp. NBC_01287 (assembly GCF_026340565.1). Classification (NCBI taxonomy): domain Bacteria; kingdom Bacillati; phylum Actinomycetota; class Actinomycetes; order Kitasatosporales; family Streptomycetaceae; genus Kitasatospora; species Kitasatospora sp. NBC_01287. Next base: position 1,465,011 of record NZ_JAPEPB010000001.1, on the reverse strand, counting down.
GGGCGTCCCGGACTCCAGGCGGTGTGTCTCGCGCATGGCGAGACCCGCCGGGACCACACCCGCGTCGATCAGACGGCGGTGCACGGCGCGGGCGGCGGCGATCGGGAGGTCGAGCTCGAAGCCGAGCCGACGGCCGAAGCCGGTGGTGGCGATCAACCCCCACCCGTCCTCGACCTCGACCTCGCGCACGCCGAACAGCGGCATGGCGGCGGCCTCCGGGACGATCGGCGCCAACCGGGCCACTGCCTCGGCTCCCTGGAGCGCGAGCAGCACCCGGGCCCCGGAGACGTCCTCGACGGTGCAGGCCGGCGCCGGCCCCGCGGTGGCCCGAAGGGCCCGGAGCACCGGATCCGGGCGGCTCGGCGTCAGCACGAACCGGTCCTCCGCCACCCACCAGACCATCAGGTCGTCCACCACACCGGCGTCGGCCGCCGCCAGCAGGAAGGTGTACTGGCTCCGGCCCGGCCGTATCCGGCGCAGGTCGTTGGTGAAGGTGCGCTGGAGGGCCTCGAAGGCGCCGGGCCCGGAGACCAGGATCGAGCCGAGGTCGGAGGCGTCCCAGAGCACGCTGCGGCTGCGGTGGGCCCGGTACTCCTGGAACGCGCCGGTGAACTCCAGGGGCAGCAGCCAGCCGTCGCTCTCGACCATCCGGGCGCCGAGCGCGGTGTGCTCCTCGTGCAGGGGCAGGAGACGCGCGGTCATGGCCGGTCCCGCTCCCAGACCGCCACCGAGGCCCTCAACAGCATCTCCGCGGCGGGAGGTTCGGGATGGGCGTCGGTCAACGTGCGGCGGGCGTTGGTCGGGCGGTTGGCGGGGTGACCGTCGAAGACCAGCGGTTGCGGTGGCAGTGAGGTGGCCAGCCGCGCCGTCCCCGGGTCCGTCCGGCCGGCCTCGGTCACCAGCTCACGCCAGCTCGGGTAGGGGAGTCGCGCCAGCTCCGGCCTGACCTCGCGCAGCACGTCCAGCACCTCGCCCCAGCGGAGCGATTCGGCGCGGACCAGGTGATAGGCCCGGCCCTGGGCGGGCGCCCGTTCGGCCAGCAGGACGGCCAGCTCCGCCATCCAGTCGACCGGGCTGAGCCGGACCCCGGTCTCCAGGGCCGGAGCGACGCCGAGCCGCAGGCAGAGCCGGAGCACCTGCTCCAGCAGGTCGTCCGGATTCCCCAGCGCCGTACGGGAGTCCGCGGTCGCCCGGCCCGGCCGCAGGATCACCGCCCGGACCCGGCCTTCCTGGTGCGCCACGCTGACCAGCCGATCCGCCGCCCACTTGGACTGGCCGTAGCCGCCGGACACCGGATCGATCAGCTCGAACGGCTCACCGGTCACCGTCCGGGCGACCGCCGCCAGGCTGCCCACGTAGCAGAACGCGGCCGAGGCCGTCTCCGCGAGGCTCAACAGGGTCTCGGTGGCGCCGACGTTGGTCCGGTGCAGCGCGGTGTAGGGCAGAGTCATGTTCACCCGCGCGCCGCAGTGCACCACGTGGGTGACGCCCTGGCCCAGGGCGGCCAGCTCCGCCGCCGACCGACCGAGGTCCCGCGCCGCGAGATCCCCCGCCACCACCTCCAGCCGGCGCTGGTCCGCGTCCGGCAGCGCGGCGTGCAGTTTCGCCCGCCGCTCCTCGTCGGTGGCTCCCCGGACGACGCAGCGCAGCGTGTGGCCGCGGGTGAGCAGGCGATTCGCAAGAGCCGCACCGAGGAAGCCGGTGGCCCCGGTCAGCAGGACGGTCACCGCGCCTGCCCTGGGGCAGCGCCGGCGGCGACCAGTTCCGCATAGGCCCGGACGGTGGTGGCGTCGGCGGACGGGGCCGGGACGTCCCGGCCCAGCTCCCGGCCGATCCTGGCGGCGACCTGCACGGCCGTCAGGGAGTCACCGCCGAGGTCGTGGAAGCCGTCGCCGAGCCCGATCGAGTCGATCCGCAGGATGTCGCAGAACGCGTCCGCGACGAGCCGGTCCAGCCGGCTCCAGCGGCCCGCCCCGGGGCCGGCCGGCGTGGGCGGGACGATCGGCAGCGCCTCGGGCAGCGCCCGGGTGTCGACCTTGCCGTTGGCGTTCACCGGGAACTCGGTGGCCGCCGCCATCCGGCCCGGAATCCACTGCGGGGGAAAGAGCCGCTCCAGCGCCGTCCTGGTCGCCACCAGGTCGATCCCGGCGCCGGGAGCGTGCAGCAGGTACGCCGCCAGGGTGGTCCGGCCCTCCTCCTGGCGTGGCAGCACCAGGGCCTCCTTGACGTTCGGCAGGCTTCGCAGCGCCTCCTCCACGGCGGCCGGTTCCACCCGGTGTCCGCGCACCTTGACCTGCCGGTCGGCGCGGCCCAGCACGGTGACGACACCGTCGGCGTCCACCCTGGCCAGGTCACCGGTTCGCAGCAGCCTGGCGCCCTCGGCACCCCAGGGGTGCGGGAGCCAGCGCTCGGCCGTCAGCGCCGGACGGTTCCGGTAGCCACGCCCCAACGATGGCCCACCGACCAGGAGTTCACCGATCTCGTCGACGCCGAGGAGCTCGCCGTCGCGGCCCACGACGTAGGCCTCGACGTTGTCGATCGGCGTGCCGATCGGCACCCGGCCGCCGATCCGCTCGTCGCCGCCCAGCCAGTGGCAGAAGCAGCCGTGTGTCTCGGTCAGCCCGTAGTGGTTCACCAGCACCCGCTCGGGGTCGGCGGCCAGCCACTGGCTGATCTCCTCGGTGAAGACCAACGGCTCACTGCCGATCATGAGTTGACGAGCCAGGCCGGTCTCCGGGACTCCTCTGGCCATCATCATCCGGATGTGCGTCGGGGTCAGCTTGAGCAGACCGCCCTCGGTGCTCGCGGCGACCGCGAGCAGCTCGTCGGTGGTCGCGCCGTCGGGTGCCACGGTGATCGGCCAGCCCTCCAACAGCGGTGTGAAGATCGTGGTGAGCGAGCCGAGGAAGTACAACGCCCCGCTGAGGAAGGTGCTCTCCTCCCTCCGGTGGGCGAACGCCCTGCCGCACCAGAGGGCGTAGTTGACCAGCTGGGCGTGGGTGCCCTCGACACCCTTGGGTTCGCCGGTGGTGCCGGAGGTGTAGAAGACGAAGGCGAGATCCTCCCCCGAGGCGGGCCGGGGCACCGTGGTCGAGGCCGCTCCCCGCTCGGCCAGCTCGGCGACGGTCAGCAGCGTCCGGCCGGGTCCGGCCAGTTCGGGGGCGAGTTCCTCGGTGGCGACCGCGATGTGTGCGCCGCAGTCGTCCAGCACCGCTCGGATGCGCTCCACCGGCTGGTCGCAGGCGAGCGCGACGTACGCGCCGCCGGCCTCCAGCACGGCGAGAATCGCGACCAGGGCCTCCGGCCCGCGCGGCAGCAGGATCGCCACCGGGACCTCGCGGCCGCAGCCCGCGTCGGCGAGGGCCCGGGCCCAGAGTGCCGAGGTGTCCAGCAGTTCGCCCCGGGTCAGGCGCTCTGCGCCGTATCGTACGGCGAGTCGACCCTCCGGCAGCTCCCGGGCCCTGATCAGCGCCATGATCGAGGTGTCCGGCAGCTCGCGGCTCGGTCCCGCCAGCGCCGCGCCGTCCGGCAGTTCACCGGGCCGGGCGGCCACGCCGGCGGCGGGTGGGCCCGGGGCCCAGATCCGGTCGATCTCCGCCAGGCAACTCGGCCGCGTCCCGGAGAACCCGGCCGCGGCCCAGCCCGGCGGGTGGGGCCGGCCGGCCGGCCAGATCGAGTACTGCCCCCTGGCGTTCCTGACCACGTCGAAGGTCGTCTCGTCCAGGTTGTCCCAGAGCGCCATGCTTACCCCAACTCACTGTATTCGAGGGCGATCAGTGACCATGCCCGGGCGCTGGTGGCGAGCAGCAGCAGCCGCTGCCCGTGGCGCAGGGCGCCGGACCGCTCCAGGGTCGCGAGCGTGATGAGCTGATCCGCGGCGTAGCAGTGGCCGTACTCCGCGATGTTCGGCGCCTGCGCCCTGGAGTCGTCCATCTGGACGGCGGAGGCGAGGAACCGCCGCGTGGAGCGGTCGTAGTTGCCGGTGACGAACCAGTCGAAGCCCCGCTCCGGCTGCTGGACACGGGAGTTGATCTCGTCCAGGGCGCGACCGATCGCCCGCATGACGGTGCGGGCACCCAGGAGCTTCCTGGTCTCCGGCAGCAGGTCGGCATTGACGGCGGTGGCCATTGCCAGGAGCTGGAAGCCGGCTCCGAGCGGGGCCGGGGTGATCAGGCAGGAGACGGCGCTGTCGCTCATCACGGTATTGCCGACCGGCTGGTACCGGGTGCCGAGGGTGAACCGATCGGCGAGGGTGAGCAGTACGCTGTCGGCGTCCTCCGCGAGCACCAGGTCACGGGCGGCCCGGAGGGCCGGCGCGAGGTTGCCGCAGCCGTTGCCGCCGACCGTGAGCGTCGAGGTACGCGGCAGCGGGACGGCTCGCAGCAGCTCCCAGGTGTTCTGGGTGGCCGAGACCAGCCGGGTCGACTCGGTGGAGAAGACCACGGCGGCCGGCTCCGGGCCGCCGCACCGCTCAAGTGTCCGGCGGGCGCTCGCCGCTCCGAGCGCCGCCGCCGAGGCCCCGGCCACCCGGCAGCGCCGGAACCCGTCGGAGCCGAGCGCGTGGAGCCGCTCGGCGACCTCCGGGTCGTCCAGGGTCCCGATGGCCACCGGATCGCCCAACTCATAAGCGATCGCGGAGAGATGGATGCCAGGCCGCATACGATCAGGGCCCCGCGATCCGGCTCAGGCGGGCCTCCAACCCGGCTCGGCAGCGCGCCCACTCCTGCGCCACGATCGAGAACATCGCGGAGTCCCGGAGCAGTCCGTCCTCGCCGGGCGCCCAGGACGGCGACCAGTTCCGCAGCACCCCCTCGAACCGGGCCCCCACCGCCTCGATCGCGGCCCGGGAGCGGGCGTTGCGGGCATCGGTCTTCAGATCCACCCGGGCCACCTCCCAGCTCTCGAAGGCGTGCCTGAACAGCAGGTACTTGGCCTCGGTGTTGACCCCGGTGCCCTGCGCGGAGGCGGACAGCCAGGTGAACCCGACCTCGACCGCGGACAGTCGGTCGCCGCCCGGCCGCAGGCGCGGGTCCCAGTACGCGGTGGCGCCGAGCACCCGGCCGTCGGCCGGTGAGATCAGCACGTACGGGGCGAGCCGGCCGGTCTCGGCGCGGCCGAGCTGGGCGTGGATGTACTTCTCCACCTCGTCCGCCGTGGGCACCCAGGTGAAGTCGTAGGACTCCCGGCCCTCCTCGGCGGCGGCCGCCATCGCCTCGGCGTGCTGGAGGCCCATCGGCTCCAGCCGCACCAGGGTGCCTTCCAGCACCGGTCCCTCAAGTCGAAAGACCATTCGCCGTCTCCTTCTCTCCAGTGATCCTGGCCGCGGCCAGCAACTCGACAGGGGCCCCACCGGGCGTTTCGATCAGTGCCATCCGCAGCGGTCGCCCACCCACGGTGGTGGTGATCGCCGCGGAGCGGAGCTTCGCGCCGAGGCGGACCGCGCGGGCGCAGTCCCGCTCCATCGAGGTGCTGAACACCCCGATGGACGGGAAGCCCCGGTCGTTCATGGCATGGACTTGCCCCTCGCCCCGCGTACCCGGCACGAGCTCGAACTCGCAGTCCATCCCGGGCAGCGGCGAGGGGATGGTCCCACGCACCGTTCCCGGGCCCGGTCCGGCCCAACGCGCCCGGGCGAAGCCCGACCAGAACGCGGCCTCCGCCGCGGTGTCGGGGACCGTGCAGCTGAGGCCGGCGAATCCGGCCTCGGCCGACCGGCGCGGGATCGGTGCGTAGGCGCTCGGCTGACCGGAGTCGCCGCCATGGTCGACCACTTCGAGCCGGATGCCGGGCGGGCCGGAGAGCAGCGCCAGCGGCAGGACGTGGTCCGTCTCCCCGACGCACTCGAAGGAGGCCGGCAGGGCGACCGCGTCGCGGAGCTCCGGCTCGAATCCCCACGACCGCCCTGCCGCCACACCCGCGTCCAGGCCGGCTTCCATGGTCACGTGCGTGACGCCGGCGATCACCGCCGCCCCTGCCCGGCGCTCTCCCAGGAACTGCCCAGCGTGCGGGGGACGCCTGGCAGTTGCTCCCAGCGGAGCCTGATGCCTGGTCGATCCAGCTTGTCCTGGCCGCCCCGAGGCAGCGGGTCCTCGGTCAGCACCACCCGGCAGGGGGCCCGTTGGGCGCCGAGCGCGCCCCGGAGCCAGGCGAGGATCGATTCGGCGGAAGTCTCCCGGCCGTCGATCAACCGGACCAGGCAGCCGATGTCCTCGGTGCTGTCGGCCAGTCGCAGCGGCACCCCGGCGACCTCCAGGATGTCCGGGTGGGAGGTCGCCATTTCCTCCACCTCGTTCAGGTAGATGGCGTAACTCCCCTTCATCACCACGTCCTTGCTCCGACCGACCAGGTGATACCAGCCGTCGTCGTCGCGGCGTCCGATGTCGCCGGTGCGCAACCACCCGTCCACCAGGGTCTGTTCGGTGGCCGTGGGGTTGCGGTAGTAGCCGCTGAAGACCTGGGCGCCGGAGAGTTCGATCTCACCCTCGCCCACCCCCTCGACGAGCCGGCCGGACCGGTCCCGCAGGCGCGCGGAGACCCGCTCGGGCACGCCGACGCTGGCGGTCGCCAGGCCGTCCGGTCCGAGGTGACCGAAGAACGCAGCCGAGGAGGTCTCGGACAGCCCGTAGGCGTTGAACAGCGGTAGCCCGAAACGGCGTTGGAAGCGATCCTGGGTCCGGGGCGACAGTGGCGCGCTGCCGGTGAAGCAGAGTGGTCCCGGCACCGCCGGGTCCCGGTCGGCGGCGAACCGGTTGACCAGCTCGATCAGCTGTGGCACCAGGAAGGTCTGGTCGATCCGGTCCGCCTCCAGCCGGGCCCAGTAGTCCCGTGCGTTGGAGACGTCGAGGTCCGGGAGGACCACCACGCAGGCGCCGAGGACGGCCGCCCAGGTGTGGTGGAGGTTGATCACCCCGGAGCCGGACATCCGCATCGAGCGGGCGATCCGCTGCGGCCGGGAGCCGCGCAGTCGCAGCGAGGCCTGGACATTGCCCAGGGTGCCGTCGTAGAGGCGCTCATGGGTGAAGACAATGGCCTTGGGATCTCCGGTACTTCCGGAGGTGTAGCCGATGAAGACAGCGTCCTCGGGATGGTCGGCGCGGTCCGGGCCGATCCGGCGCGCCGTCAGCTCGGGCTCGATCCCGATCAGGAAGGTCGGCGTACTGTGCGCCAGGATCGCGCCGGTGAGCTCGGTGCCCCACCGCGGGTCGAACAGCACCGGTGGGGAGTCGAGCCTCCAGAGCGCCAGCAGGGTGGGGACGAGGTCGGGGTGGTCATGCAGGGTGAGTGCCGATACCTGGTGCGGCCGGACCCCTTGGTCCAGCAGCCTCGCGTGGATCAGCTCCGCCCGGGCCCACAGGTCGGCCCAGGTCAGGGTCAGGTCCGCGAAGGGCTCGCGGCGGTAGACGATGGCCGGCTCGTCCGGTCTGCTCTCGGCAAGACTTTCATGGCGGTCGAGCAGTTCCCTCACGCGCCGGGGACCTTCCATTCGAGGTGGTGGCTGGAGAGCTCGAACCCGTTCCGGAGGTAGGCGCGGTGGGCGCGGTTCCGTTGGTAGCCGGTGTCGAGGTGGACGGCGTCGCAGCCGTGCCGGACCGCCTCACCCTGCACGTACTCGAGGATGGCCGTACCGAGCCCCTCGCCCTGGTGCTCGGTCAGGGCGGCGAGGTCGTCGAGATAGAGAATGCGACCCCAGGCCATGTTGTGGACGATGCGATAGCCGCCCACCGCCCGGACCTCACCGTCCTGCTCCAGGTAGACGATCCGGTAGCCCTCGTCCCGCTGGACCTTCCACCGGGCGACGAACATCTCCTCGGTGGGGATGTTCTGACGCAATTCCCGGAACACCGGCCAGCATCGGCGGACGTCCGCCTCCTCCGGAGCCGGGTGGATTTCCCACGCCATGATCCCTCCCCTCCTTGGGGGCAGTTGCGGAAAACGTGCAACGCGAGCCTGGAGCAAGGGAGATCCCTCGACCAGAGCTGACGTGAATGATCAGCATCATGCACATCGTCCTGAGTCGGAGTCAATCCCGGTTCCGGTAGGGCTCATGTCCCACCGCATCTTTGACGCCGAGTCAGCTTGGTGCGGCCATATCAGCCAGGGATCCGATTCTCCGCGTGTAGACGGAGATTGCATTACTGAACGTCACCAGCTGGCCACGTCCGGCGGTTGAGTCGTCTCGCGATCTGGGACACGATCGGGTCTTCCTGACAGGCGGGGGTGTCTGGCTGTAAGAATTTGTTGGAACTTGGTGTGTGGTCTGGTGTAGATTTGATTGCCCCGGGGGTTCAAGGACGTTTCGCGGTGCGTGTGGACTCCGCGTTCGGTTCCTTTCTTCAGTCGTTCCCGATTGTCCTGGCCGATTGTTCCGGCCGACTGTCCTGGCCGATTGTTCCGGCCGACCGCTCGGACGCCGAGGACCTCAAGAACCGAGAGGTCGGCTTGCGGTCGATCCAACTTCTTCGAAAAGGTACTTCCCGACGCCCAAGGGGGGGGCTTGTGTTGCCGCTTGTGTCCAAGTCGGAATCACACTTCGCCGGCATCGATGCGGGTACCGAGTTGCGTGCCGCCGTCGCGGCCGCAGCGGACCCGCAATGCGTGGCCGGAATTCTCGACGCCTGCGCCCGTCCGCTGGTCTACAGTCGCCACCACTGGCTGCTCTACAAAGGCGAGTACCGGGTCAGGGCGGACCTGCGGTCGGCTCTGGAGTCGATCCGGTCGCGCGGTCCGGCGGCGTGGGACGACGAGGAATCCGACCTCGTGCTCACCCTGTTCGCTCTCAATGCCTCGGCGGTCGGCCTCGACGAGCTTGTGGAGCACGCGAGTTCGGCTGCCCTGAGGACCGTGCTGCAGGAGCGGTACGCACTGTACGAAGGTGTCCTCGGCCCGGCGGGGCGAAGTCCTGAGGGGCTGCTCGACCTGGCGCACCAGGTCGCCCGGATGCGCGGGCTGGTGCAGGGGACCCATGAGCTCTACTCGGTCATCGACGGCCGCGCCTGGTACCGAACCGAGGGCGTGATCCCCCGCGCGGAGCTCGATCCGGGCAGGCTCGCCGACGCGGTGGAGCAGGAGCTCGCCGCGCTCTTCGACGGGCCGGCCGCTGCGGGTGCGGAGCAGCGACTCTCCTCGGTGACCCGGCAGGCCATCGCCGAGGAGGGCGACAGCGCCTCGGTGGTCCGTGCCATCATGCGGGCAGCCCTGGTCGACCCGGCGCTGCGGGCCGACCACGTCACGGTGACCTGCCCGATGGGTGATCTGCTCGATCGCCCATCGGAGATGACCACCAGCCAGGCCTTCTTCACCGAGACCCAGCTCCGGGACGGCCTCGAACTCGGTGACTACGCCGAGCGGTTGGGCCACGAGTCGGCCGAGCAGCTGGGCCGCACCATCAAGGCCCGGATGCTCAAGCTCAAGCGCGGTGCCATCCGTAGCCTCTACGGGCCCGGCTGTATGCAGGGCCAGTTCGTCGAGAAGCACGGCGGACACATGATCTTCCGCAACGAGGACGCCCACTACCGGGGGCATCAGGCGATCGGCTGCTCCAGCGGCGGCCGCGGCTCGTTCGGGCTGCGCTATCGGATCGACGGCACCGACCAGGAGTTGACGCCCATGGTGGGCGACTTCCGGGTGGTGCGGATGAGCCACGACGAGGCCGACACCTTCGATGCGGACGGGCTGCGAGAGACCATCCGCTACGCGGAGTGGATTCGCATCGTCGTCGAGGAGACCTACCGGGCCGGCGCGGTCATCCGAGTCGACCAGCCGGTCGCCGGCGTCGACCAGCCGGCCGCCGTCGACCAGCCGGTCATCGCCGGCCACCCGTAGCCGACCGGCACCGTCGACCTTCACCGTCGACCTTCACCGTCGACCGGGACCGCCGCCTCGCCTGGCCGTAGCCCCGGGCCGACCGCAACTCCCCACCGAGGCAGCGCCCTCGACGAGAAAGGACAACCCAGTGAAGATGTGGATCGACCAGTCGAAATGCCAGAACAGCGGCCTGTGCGAGGAGGAGGCGCCGGAGCTGTTCGCCATCGGCGAGGACTTCCTGGCATACGTCAGGCAGGACGGCGAGATCCTCCACGGGCCGGGCGGCGCGGCCGACCAGGTGGACGTCCCCGAACAGCTCCGGACCCTGGCCAGGGACACCGCCATGGCCTGCCCGGCGGCCTGCATCCACCTCGTCGACTGACGACACCCCACCCGCGCCCAACCCCGGGCTCCCACCCGACCACCGAGCAACCCAGCTGGAGACACCGTGACCGTCATTCTGGATCAGACCGTGCAGCTCCCGTACGAGGAGGCGCACAGTCGCATCCAGGCGCTGGCCCTCGGCTGTGCCGAGCACCCGGCCGTGAAGAACCCCTTCTACGACCTGTGGATCTCCCAGGAGCTCACCGCCGATCAGGTGGAGCTCGTCGCCAAGAACTTCTACGAGCGGGTGCGCCGCACCCCCATCCGGATCGCGCTGGCGTTCCTGCACATGACGGACATCACCGCCCGCGCCGAGACCGTCGAGAACCTCTACGACGAGATGGGCCACGGCAACCCCGCCAAGGCGCATTCGGTGATCCTCAAGGAGTTCCTGGAGGGTCTGCTCAGCCGTCTGCGCGGCCGCCCCGTCGACCTCGACACGGTGGCCGCTCCGGTGCTGCCGTCCACCCTGCGCCTCATCGAGCAGAGCGAGAAGGTCTTCAGCAGCTCGCTCCCGCAGGAGGTCTGCGGTGCGCTGCTGGCCCAGGAGTGGCACGCCTACCCCCAGTTGGTGAACCTCTACGAGGGCGTGCGGAACTACCGCGGCCTGTACGGCTTCGAGGAGTTCCACGAGAACTGCGAGTTCTTCTACCTGCACATCGGCGCCACCGAGAAGCAGCACAAGGTGCACGCGCTGTCGACCGCGGCGAAGGCCTGCGCGTCGGTCGAGGACATCGAGCAGCTGGAGCGGGGCTTCTCCACCTACCTCGACCTGCTGGCGGAGAACTGGGCCGAGGTCTACCAGGTGCTGAAGGCCGGCTGATCCGGCCTGGACTCCTCCCGGCCCGGCACCCTTCCGGCCCGGCACCCTCCCGATACAGCACCACTCACGCCACACCCCCCCCCGCAGCCGGGGCGACTTGACGCGCGGCGGCCATGGGACCGATGAGAGGGCGCAGCTATGACAGACATCCGGCAGCGGATGACCGACGGACCGGTGTACGGCCTCTTCCTGGTCAGTGCGAGCGCGTTGCTGACCGAGGCGGCGGCCTGCGCCGGGGTCGACTGGGCGGTCATCGACATGGAGGCGGCGGCGATGACCAAGGCCGATGCCCTGCACCAGACCCAGGCGCTGAGCGGCACGGGCGCCACCGCCATCGTCCGGGTGCCGTGCCTGGACCGGCACGCCATCGAGTCCGCCCTCGACCTGGGGGTCGACGGGGTGATGGTGCCCAAGGTCGACCGGGTCGAGGACGCCGAACTCGCCGCGCGGTGCACCCGCTATCCGCCGCAGGGCTCCCGCGGCGTCAACCCGGTCAGGGCCAGTGGCTACTTCACCAGCACCGCCGGGTACCTCGCGACCGCGAACGAGCGGGTGCTGTGCGTCGTGCAGGTCGAGAGCCGGGAGTCCGTCGCGAACAGCGGGGACATCGCGGCCGTGCCCGGGGTGGACCTGCTGTTCGTCGGCACCGGTGACCTGCTGATGGACCTCGGGCAACCGGGCGACCCGACCGGGCCGGCCTTCGACCAGGCCCGGCAGACCGTACTGGCCGCCTGCGCCGCCGCCGGCAAGCCGGCCGGGATCTTCGCACCGAGCACCCGGCTGGCCCGCCAGTACGCCAAGGAGGGGTTCCGCTTCATCGCCGTCGGCAACGAGGTCGGGCTCTTCGTCCAGTCCGCTCAGCTCGCGCTGAACATGCTCCGGAAATAGCGAAGGTGGACCCCTTGGCCCAACCCCAGTTCGTCAGCCCTGGGCAGGCGGTGTCCCGGCGAGTCGTCTTCGAGGGCCGGATCAGCAGGATCGTCGACTACTTCGGCGGCGCGGCCCCGGTCGGCGGCGGTCCGCAGGCGTACCTGGTGGAGCAGCACGACTACGTGCTGCGCCCGCACTTCCACCCCGTCGACCAGTTCCAGGTCCTGCTGGGCGCCACCGGCTCACTGTTCGGACGGCGGCCGATCGGCGCGTTGGAGGTGCACTACGCCGACGCCTTCACCGTCTACGGCCCGCTGGCCGGCGGCAGCCCACCGCTGCGCTACTTCACCCTGCGGGCCGAGCCGACCCTGACCACCTCGTTCATGCCCGAGTCCCGGGCCCTGCTTCCACCCCACGCCGGGCGCAGCCTGCACGCGGGGATCGACCTGGCCCGAACGGACGACGGGGAGGCGCTGCTGGCCGACGACCGGGACGGCCTGCGGGTCGGCCGCCGCTCCGCCGGCCCCGGGGCGGAGCTCTCCGTCCCGGCTGCCGGGCCGGGCGGGCAGTTCCTGTACGTCGCGGCCGGCGCGGTCTCGGTGGCGGGCGTCGAGGGTGACCACGGGCCCGAATCGATCGGCTGGCAGGCGCCCGGTGACGGGCCGGCCATCCTGACCGCCGGAGCCGAGGGGGCCGAGCTCCTCGTGCTGCGGTACCCGGAACCGTCCGAGCGGAGAAGCAGATGAGCACCGAACCGCGACCCGTGCCGGCCCCGCTGCGGATCGATCCCCACCTGGTCCGGACGGCCGCGCTGTACCGCCGCGTCGACCACGCCGACCCGCTCGCGGTCCGGCGGGAGGCGGCCCGCCGGATCACCATCGCCCGGATGACGGGGCTCTGGTTCGGCAGCGATCCCGGCGTCGAGGTACGGGACCGGCTGCTGCCCTCCGATGACGGGATCGAGGTGCCGGTCCGTGTCTACCGACCGGTCGGGGAATCGGAGCCGGGTCCGGCCGTGCTGTACCTGCACGGCGGGGCGTTCATCTCCGGTGATCTCGACTTCGAGCACCCCCGGTGCCTGGAGATGTGCCGCGAGACCGGTTTCACCGTGGTCGCGGTCGACTACCGGCTGGCACCGGAGCACCCGTTCCCGGCGGGGCTGGACGACTGCCTCACGGCGTACCGATGGCTCCGTGCCGAGGGTTCGTCGATCGGCGTCGACGCCGGACGGATCGCGGTGGCGGGCTCCAGCGCGGGCGGAGCGTTGACCGCCGCCCTCTGCCTCCGGGCCCGCGACACCGGGCTCGAACCGCCCGGGCTCCAACTGCTGCTCTACCCCGTGACGGACGACCGGCTCCGGACCAGGTCGGTCCGGGAGTTCGCCGACACGCCGGCCTGGGACTCCCGCAACTGCGTCCACATGTGGGACCACTACCTCGGCCCCGCGGAGCGCCGGGGTCCGGTCTCGCCGTACGCGGCGCCCGCCCGGGCCACCGACCTGCGCGGGCTTCCGCCGGCCTATGTGATGACCGCGGAGTACGACCCGCTGCGGGACGAAGGGGACGAGTACGCCCGACGCCTGGCCGAGGCCGGCGTCCCGACCGAACTGCACCGCTTCGCCGGGACCTTCCACGCGTTCGACACGCTCGCGTCGGCGCCGGTCTCGCGCAGGGCCTGTCGTGAGCACTACGAGGTGCTGCGCGACCGGATGAACGCAACGACAGGGGAGAAGTAATGCCGACCATCATGCCTTCGGAGGACGAGTTCGTGCGGAACGCCGTCCAGTTCCTCGCGGAGATCGGCGCGGACAGCTCCGGACTGGAGCCCGAGACCGACCTGTTCGAGAGCGGAGTCCTGGACTCGCTCGGCTCGTTGGCCTTCCTCGACTTCCTGGAGCAGCAACGTGGTGCCGAGATCGACATCGACACGCTCAACATCAGTATGATCTCGTCGCTGCGAAGCGCCTACGCCTTCATCACCGCGGAGCGTGGGTGATGCGGGTCGGATTCGTCGGCGCCGGCCTGATGGGCGCTCCCATGGTGGAACGCCTGTTGGCGGCAGGGCACGAGGTGGTCGTCTCCTCGCGCTCCCCCGGGCGACTGCCGAGCGGCTGGTCGGTGGTCGACACTCCCGAGGCCGCCGCCGAGCAGGCCGAGGTGATCTGCACCATCCTGCCCGATGCCGCCGAGGTCCGCTCGGTGGTGAGGTCCCTGCTGACGACGGCTCAACCAGGGTCCGTCCTGCTGGAGATGACGACGCACTCCCCGCAGGTCGCCCGGGAGCTGGCCGCCGAGGCGCGGCGGCACGGTGTGGCCTACCTGGACTCCCCGGCCGGCGGCGGCATCGCGGCGGTCCGCGCCGGAGCGCTGGCCTTCTGGGTCGGCGGCTCCGAGGCGGCGGTGGAGCGTGCCCGGCCCGTACTGACCGCCATCGGCGATCCGGAGAAGCTGCGGCACTGCGGGCCGGTGGGCGCGGGCCTGACCGTCAAGTTGCTCAACAACTACCTGGTCGCCGTCACCGCGGTCGCCTCCGGCGAGGTGCTCGCCATGGCCCGCGAGGCCGGGGTGGACCCGCGCCTGGCGATCGAGGCCATCACCAGTGGCGGGGGCGGCGCCAACGCGCAGCTCGCCGGCCTCTACCCGAACCGGGTCCTGGTCGGCGACTTCGAGGCCGGCTTCAAGCTCGGCTACATGGTGAAGGACCTCGGCCACGCGTTCGACCTGGCCGACCGGCTCGCCGTCCCGTCCCCGGTGGGACGCGCGGCCGGCGACCGGATGGGCGAAGCGCTGGCGGCCTACGGCCCCGAGGTCGACTTCGGCTCGGTCTCGCATCTCAACGGCTGGTGATCGAACCGGACTTCGTCCGGGTGCGCCTGTTTGATCCCAATGACGAGCTGATGTCGAAAGGCCGGGAGGCAGCTGTGATGACTGAGGAGATCAGGAAGGTCATTACCGTCATCCCCAAACTCCAGGACATCGTTCCAGGAGTGGCGGCTGACACCGACCTGTGGGACGCCGGCATGGACTCCATGACGAGTGTGCAGATGATGATGCTGCTGGAGGACCACTTCGGCGTGGAGCTTCCGGAGCGCGCGCTGACCCGGGAGACCTTTGCCAGTATCCGCAGTCTTGAGGCGGTGCTGGTCGAACTGCTGAATGAGAAGAAGGCCGTTTCCAGTGACTGAGACCGACCCGCGGGGGTTCACCCCGGAACTGGAGCTCGCGCTGACCGCGGCAGCCGAGCAGGCGGCTGCCAGCGCGGCCGATGTCGACCGCGGCGCGCGGCTACCCACCGAGGCACTCCAAGTGCTCCGCGACACCAACCTGATGGCGGCGATCGCGCCCCGGGAGTTCGGCGGACTGGGGCTCGGTCTCCCCGCGCTGGTGCGGATCGCCGAGCGCCTCGCCCGTAGCTGCGGCTCCTCGGCGATGATCTGGGCCATGCACCAGGCTCAACTGGCCTGCCTGGTAAGGCACCACCGAGAATCGCCGCTGCTGCGGAAGGCGGTGGCCGAGCGATGGCTGATCGCCTCGGTCACCAGCGAGCGCGGTGTCGGTGGCGACCTGCGCAGCAGCCTCAGCAGCCTGGCGGACGGACCGGACGGACGGCAGACCCTGGAGAAGGACGGCACGACCGTCTCCTACGGGGCCGGGGCCGACGCCTATCTGGTCACCGCCCGTCGCACGGCCGACGCGGACACCGGTAACCAGGTCGCCGTCCTGGTGACCCGCGACCAGGTCGAACTGGAGCAGCAGGGGGAGTGGGACGTCCTCGGCATGCGGGGTACCTGCAGTCCGGCGTTCCGGATCCGGGCCGCCTTCCAGCGGGACCAGATCCTGCCGGTACCGTTCCGGACCGTCGCCGCCGAGACCATGGTGCCGGTCTCCCACCTGCTCTGGGCCGGCGTGTGGAGCGGACTGGCCGCCGAGTCGGTGCACCGGGCGGTGCGCTCCGTCCGCGGGCGGGCTCCGGCCGATCCCACCGCCGCGGTACCCGAACTCGCCCGGGCACATCTGAGGTTGACCGCGATGCGCGCACAACTCGACGCGGCCGTGCGCGCCGTGGAGCCGGTCTTCGACGCCGGGCGGGAACCCACGCTGGGGCTCGGCGCGCAGCTGAACGCCCTCAAGATCTCGGTGTCCGAAGGGGCCGTGGAGACGGCCCACCTGGCATTGCAGGTGTGCGGCATGGCCGGCTTCGCCGAACGCGGTCCGTACTCGGTGGCGCGGATCCTGCGTGATGCCTACTCCGCCCCGCTGATGATCGGCAATGGCCGGCTGCTCGCCGCCAACGCCCGGACGGTACTGCTCTCCCGAGGAGAACGATGACGATGCCACCGGACCCGACTCTCCGGGCACCCGGGGTGGTACTCACCCCGGCTGCCGAAGCGCGGATCCTGGACGGCCTGCGGATCGGCCTCGCCGCGGCCTTCTACGGGAGTGAAGAGCACTATCTGGCCCCCCCGGTGATCGCCCGGACGGTCGCCGAACGGGCGGACTATCCGACCTCGTTCCCGCAGTTGCTGGGAACCGTGTACGGCGCCCCCGAGGGCGGTGCGGCCGGCCCGACCGACCTGGTGCTGTCCCCGGCGGCCTGCCACCACGTGTATCCCCTGCTCGCGGGCAGCGTGCTCGGCACCGAACGGCAACTGAGCGTGGAAGCCGTCTGCTATCGCGGCGAGGCGACTGCGGAGACCGGGCGGCTGCGCGCCTTCCGGATGTACGAGGTCGTCCGGTTCGGCGCCCCGGAAGCGGTGATGGACTGGCGCGACCGGGTGCTGGAATCGGCTGTCACCTGGCTCGGCGGACTCGGCCTGGCAGTCGAGGTGGTCGCCGCGAACGACCCGTTCTTCGGCCGGCCCGGGCGGTTGATGGCGGCGGTCCAGCGCACCGGGGAACTCAAGTGGGAGATCGTGACTCGGCTCGGCCACGGGCAGACGCAGTCGGTGGCCTCGGCCAACGGCCACAAGGACCACTTCGGCGCGGCGTTCGGACTCACGCTGACGGACGGCTCGGTGGCGCACAGCGCCTGTCTTGCTTTCGGCCTGGACCGGTTGGTGCTCGCGCTCCAGCACCGCCACGGCCGGTCGGCCGGTGACTGGCCGGCCTCGGTCCGGGAGGCGCTGGGACTCTGACCGGCCACCGGTCGGCAGCCACCCGGTGCGGCGAATCGACCGCAGGATTTCGATGTCCGGCTCAGATCCTGGGCCCGCCGTCTCGATCGACACGTGCGAGCGGCACCTGAACAGGCATAGAGGAAGGACGGAGCCCGTGTCCGAGGCTGACCGTACACCGCTGACCTTCGGCCAGCTGTCCGTCTTGCGGATCACCGCCCGCTGGCCGACCGATCGCTGGCCGGAGACGTACCTGAGTGTCGTCGTCCCGGTACCGGCCGAGTGTCCGCTGGATCGGGTGTACGCGGGGCTGCGCTCGCTGTGCGAGCGGCATGAGTCCCTGCGCACCCACTTCGCGGAGACACCGCGGGGCCCGATCCAGTTCGTGCGGCCGGTGGAGGACCGGGTGCGGATCGCCACCATCGAGGATCCCGGCGCCGATGAGTCCGCTGCCATGGCCATCGGGCGCGGGCAGGCGGCCGAGCTGATCGACCGGGAGAGGGACTTCGGCCGCCGCTTCACCGTGGTCACCGACGGCGGCCGTCCCCGTTTCGTCGTCCTCGTCTGCGACCACATCGCCGCCGACGGGTTCTCGCTGCGCCGTCTGAGCGGCGAACTGACCGTACTCATGGGTGGTGACGATCCGGAAGGGCGGCGCTGGCTGACGGAGACCCCCGTGCAGCCGCGCGAGCTGGCCCTCTTCCAGCGATCGGATGCCAACCGGTCGAGCCGCACGGCTGCCCTCGCGCACTGGACGCGGCTGCTGGACACGCTCGATCCGGGCGTGTTCCCGGTGCCGGATCACGGCGATCAGGATCCGGGACGGATCGAGGCGGTCCTGCGGTCACCGGGGGCCCGCTCGGCGCTGGCCACCGCGGCCGAACGGTTGGGGGTGCCGGCCCACGGGGTGCTGCTGGCACTCAGCTCGGTGGCTCTGGCCGTGGTCAGCGGGACGGCGCGGGTGGTGCTCACCCTGCAGTCGAGCAACCGCTTTCGGCTGCCCTGGCAGGATCTGGTCAGCTCGATGAACCAGTACGCCCCGCTGCCGCTGGACATCGGCGCGGCGCCTGACGGTTTCGGCCGGTACGCCGCGTCCGTCCAGGCCGCCGCGCTCCGGTCCTACCGCTTCGGCGCCTACGACATCGACGAAGTCACCGCTCTGGTGCGCGCGGAGCGTGGCATCGAGCTCGGCTTCGACAACTTCTACAACTTCATGGCGCAGGACATCATGGCGGCGCCGCCGTATCCCGCGGCTTCCGGTCACGCCTCCGCCAGGGTCGAGGCCACCCTCCCCAACCGTCAGGTCGGCCCGCGCTTCGACATGAGGGTCCGCGGCGGCCGCGAGATGCCGGTCGTCATCCGGACCGATCCGCGAGTGCTGCCGGAGGACCGGCTCCATTCACTGCTGTCCTGGTACGACCAGGAGTTGCGGCGGCTCGCCGTCGACGCAGAGGTCAGCACGCAGGCGCTGTACGCGACATGTGAGAGTGCGGTCGCGCGCACGGCCTCCTAGGCCATCGCGGTACGCCAACAGAGCACCCCACCATCGGTCTTCAGTAAGAGGTATTCGGATGCAGGACCTGACCGCCAGATCCGCCATCGAGATCCAAGCACTGGTACGCACCTTCCAGGAGCCGCAGGGGCGGGTGAAGCGCGCGGTGGACGGACTCTCGCTGCGCGTCGAGCAGGGCGAGATGGTGGGTCTGCTCGGGCCCAACGGGGCCGGCAAGACCAGCACCGCGAAGATCCTCATGACAGTGCTGCTGCCGACCTCCGGCCAAGTGAGCGTCCTGGGTCACGATGTCGTGCGCGAAGCGCAGACCGTGCGCCGGCTGATCGGGGTCATCCTCGGCGGTGACGCGGGACTGTACGCGCGGCTGTCGGCCCGGGACAACCTTCTGCTCTTCGCGGACCTGTATGGCATCCCGTACCGGGAGCAGAAGCGCCGCGTGCCCGAACTGCTCGACATGGTCGGCCTGCTGGGGAACGAGCGGAAGCGTGTGGAGACCTATTCGCGCGGCATGAAGCAGCGGCTGCACATCGCCCGCGGCCTGCTGCACGACCCCAAGGTGGTGATCCTCGACGAGCCGAGCAACGGCATCGACCCGGTCGGCGCCCGGGAACTGCGGGCCCTGGTCCGCGACCTGGTGCACCAGCAGGGCCGCACCGTGCTGCTCACCACGCACTACATGTTCGAGGCCGACGAACTCTGCGACCGGGTCGCGGTGATGCGTAACGGCAAGAAGATCGCCGAGGGCACCCCGGAGGCCCTCAAGAAGCAGACCGCCGGCCAGGTCGTGCTGACCGTGAACGTCACCGGCGCCGACGACGGGCACGTGAACCGGCTGCGGGCGCTGCCCGGCATCCGCTCGGTGAGCCTGACCGAGCTGGACTCCGGCCAGTCCCTCGACATCCACAGCGGACTGGAGACAGACGTGACCGCGGCCGTCCTGGCCGAGTTGCGAGAGGTGGCCATACGCGAGGTGTTCAAGCGCGAGCCGACTCTGGAGGACGCGTACGTCGCGTTGATCTCCGGAGGCGGGCGGTGACCGCGTCGACCTCGTGGACCGCGTGGACCGCGTCGACCGCGACGGGTCGGCTGCGGGCGGGTACCGGATTCGTCCTGCGCTCCTGGCGGTTGGAGCTGTGGCAGCTGATGCGCAGCCGGCTGTACCTCTTCCAGTGCGTGCTGCTGCCCCTGATCTTCGCGTCGCTGGCCTTCTACATGTTCCGCAGCTCGACCCGGCACGTCGCGCCCATCGACGTGGCGCTGAGCGCGGCCCTGATGGGCATGTGGTCCTCGACCCTGCTCGGCTCCGGCAACGCGATCAATCGGCTGCGCTGGTCGCAGATCCTCGAGCCCCTTGTCGCCAGCCCCCGATCGACCTTCCTCATCACGCTGCCGTTCGCCCTCGCGACCGCGTCCCTGGGGGTCTACGGGCTGGTGGCAACCCTGCTGTGGAGCGCGCTGCTGTTCGACATGCCGCTGCACATCGCGGATCCACTGCTGTTCGTCGGGGCCGTGGGGGTCACCGTGGTGGCCTTGGGGATGCTCGGGCTGCTGATGGCGTCCGCGTTCATCCTGTACCCGACCGCGCAGTCGCTGGCCAACTTCTTCGAGTATCCGGTCTGGATGCTCAGCGGAATGCTGGTGCCCATCTCCACCCTCCCCGCGTCGGTCCGGTCCATCTCCTATCTCCTCGCGCCCACCTGGGGTGTCAAAGCTCTGGAGGGGGCGGCGGCCGGGACCTCGGGGGCCGGCTCGGCCGTGGGCATGTGCGCCCTGCTCTCGGCGGTCTACATCGCGGTGACGCTGCTACTACAGAAGAGGTTCGAATGGCTGGCTCGCTCCAGCGGCACGCTGGCGTTGCAGTGACGCTGCGACTGTTCTTCGTCGCCGGGTGGCGTTCCCACCTCGCGCTGTTCCGCTGGTTGCGGCCCTCCGCGTTCATTCCCACGGTACTGGGCGTTCCGGTGGTCCAGTTGATCTGGTTCGTCCATCTCGGCCGCTACCTGGGTACCTATCCGACCCAGTACTACGTCGTGGGCAACGCGCTGAACGCGTGTGCCATGGCGGGCCTGTTCGCGCCGGCCATGTCCGTCCAGGGCGAGCGGGTGAGCGGTACGCTCAGCGCGGTGCTCGCCACCCCGGCCAACAGGGCCGTGATGTTCGGCGGCCGGATCGGGCCGGCGGTCCTCATGGGAGCCCTGACCTCCTCGGTCATGCTGGCCCTCGGTACGGCCCTCGGCTGGCTGCACGTCCCGCTCGGCTCGCTGCCCCGACTCGCTCTCGCCGTCCTGGTCACCGCCATGTCGTGCAGTGCCTGCGGCCTGCTCGTCGGCGCGATCGGGCTGCGCACCCGCGAGCCGATCTTCGCCGCCAGCGTGGTGCTGTACTCGATGCTGCTGCTGTGCGGGGTGAACATCCCTCTCGACCGGCTACCCGGCTGGCTTGCCGCGATCGGTGAGGTGATGCCCATGTCGCAGGGCATCGAGGCGGCTCGCGACGCGCTGGCGGGCAGCGGTGGGGTCGTGGGCCTGCTGGGTTGGGAGCTGCTGAAGGCGGCGGTGCTCGCGCTGGCGGCCCTGCTGGTCCTGCGCGTACTGGAGCGGTCCAGCCGAGAGCGGGCCGCACTTGACGACGCGTGAGCGGGGCTGACCGCCCGACGGATCGCCGCCGACGGCTCGCGTCGCACCGAGTGCCCGGTGAGCCGCCGGCGGACGGTGACCGGCGGGCATCAGAGCGGGCTGAGGCGGGCCTTGAGCAGGCAGAACTCATTGCCTTCGGGGTCGACCAGGACGTGCTACTGCTCCTGCCCGCTCTGGCCGATGTCGCCGGGCGCGCACCGGGTTGATGTGAGCTTCGCCACGCAGCTGGGAATTGCGTACCCGTGTCCGGTTGCGGCATGGTGAAACCTCTGTCAGGCCCCGTGTACGGCCCGCGTGTTGGGCGTCAGCTGAATATCGATGGTCCGTACGCCGCCCGAACTCCTTGCCCGCACCGGCTTGTCCGGCACTCGGGCGCCGGGCCCGCGCCTCCCGTGACCAGCTCTGGTGGAGGCCAGTGACCAGGGCATGTTGCGTCCTCACGGTCACGCGGGGTCGACGCTGGAAGGAAACCATGTGACTCGGATCTCGGTCCGGGGAGTCGCTGTGGCCTCTGCCACCGCTGTCACCGCCGTCAGTGCCGTCGTGGGTGTGGCGTCGGGCAGCGAGGGCGCTACGCCCCAGTCGGTCGACGTCGCGGGAGCCACCCTCCTCGCGGACGTGCCGTCGCCCACCCAGGCGCAGGCCATCAGCGACAACTTCGCCGTCCAGTCCTCGGCTCAGCAGCAGTCGGCCGACCTCGCCGCGCAGAAGGCCGCGCAGGAGGCCGCCCGGCTGAAGGCCGCCGCCGACGCGCAGGCCAAAGCCGACGCCGACAAGGCGGCAGCCGACGCCGCGGCTCAGAAGGCCGCCGCCGACGCGAAGGCCAAGGCCGACGCCGCCACCGCCGCACAGCAGGCCGCCGCCCGCGCCGCGGCCAAGTCGCAGCTCGCCACCACGGACTCCGCGCCGCCCGTCGGCTCGTACACCGGGGGCTCGCCGCAGTCGATCGCGGCCGGGATGATGGACAGCACCGAGTTCCAGTGCTTCAGCAACATCGTCACGCGTGAGAGCGGCTGGGACGTCACCGCCCGCAACCCCTCCTCCGGCGCGTACGGCCTGGTGCAGGCGCTGCCCGGTTCCAAGATGGCCTCGGTCGGATCGGACTGGCAGACCAACCCCGCGACCCAGATCAAGTGGGGCCTGGGCTACATGAACGCCACCTACGGCAGTCCGTGTGACGCCTGGTCGTTCTGGCAGGTCCACCACGCGTACTAGCTTGATCTTCGAGCAGTCGCACGTTTCCGTGAAGCCCTGACCGTCACCGCCGCTCGGCGAATGCCATCGGGGCACCCCTTTCGCGCGCACGTGGACGCCTGCCACGTGCGCGCGAAAGAGGGGGCGAGGTGAGCGGCCCGTCGCCGGCCGAGCGCCCCCGAGTCGCCCCGATCTCCCGGATCACCGCGTCTTCGGCGGACCTCACCCGGGTCGAGGCATGACCGATGAGGATCAGAGCGGGTTGAGGCGGGCCTTGAGCAGGCAGAACTCGTTGCCCTCGGGGTCGACCAGGACGTGCCACTGCTCCTGCCCGCTCTGGCCGATGTCGGCCGGGCGCGCACCGAGCGCCAGGAGGCGTTCGAGCTCGGCGTCCTGATCGCGGTCGGTGGCGTTGACGTCGATGTGCAGCCGGGACTTCCCCGGCTCCGGCTCGTCGCTGCGGCTGAGGACGATCGTCGGTTGCGGGCCGCCGAACCCTTCACGCGGCCCGATCTCGAGCGAGCCGTCGTCCTCGCGGTGGAGCACGACGAAGTCCAGGACCTCGCACCAGAACCGCGCCAGCGCCTCGGGGTCGCGGCAACCGAGTACGAGCTCACTGATACGACATGCCATGGACGAAACCCACTCTCGGTCGGGGAACTGCCGGGCGAGCCGCGCGCGAACCTCGCAGGCCCCAGCGGCGAGGGCAATTCCGCGACCGTACCGAACGGGGCGAGCACGGGCCAATGATTTCAGCGTGATCCAGCGAGTGGCCGCCGCGAGCTGCCCGCGTGACGGAGCCGAACTCGACCTGGCCGGCCCCGCGTTCGTCCGCGAGCGGCTCCTGCACCGCCTGGAGTCCACCGAAGTCGGCGAACTCCTCGTCGAGTTCGACCTCCTCAAGGACGACCGGGCGGCTCCTGGCCAGGCGGCTCAGCCGTGTGCCTGCTGGGCGTGCTCGGGCAGCAGACCCACCAGCAGCAGGGTGAGGAGGTTCAGGACCGCGGCGATGGCGAAGACCAGTTCCGCGGCGGCGAGGTAGGAGTGGACGGACGGGTGCCCGACCCGGGCGAAGAACACCGTGCCGATGGCGGCGACGCCGATGGCGCCGGCGAACTGCTGGACGGCGTTGAGCAGGCCCGCGCCGGTGCCGACCTCCTCGGTGGTGGCGTCGCCGAGGATGAAGTCGACCAGCGGGACGAAGACCAGCCCGGAGCCGAAGCCGGTGAGCAGCAGCGCGGGCGCCAGGTTCCAGATGGTGATGCCGGCGCCCCAGTGGGCGGTGGACCAGCACAGGGCCAGCAGGCCGATGACGGCGATGGCGAGCCCCAGGCGCAGGCCGGCGCGGCCCAGCTTCTCGGCGAGCACGGCGCCGGCGAGCAGGACGGCGACGGCGGTGCCCAGGGCCCAGGGGATGAGGGTGAGGCCGGTGCGCAACGGCGTCCAGCCCAGGCCCAGTTGCAGCAGCAGGTTGATGACGAGGACGAACGCGCTCAGTGACGCGTAGAAGCCGGCCACGATCATCAGGCCGACGACGAAGCTGCGCTTGCGGAGCAGCGAGGGCGTGATCACCGGGTGCTCGCTGCGCCGTTCGGAGAAGACGAACAGCGCGAGCAGGGCGGCCGCGGCGGCCATCATGGCGTAGGTCCAGGTGGGCCAGCCGAGTTCGCGTCCTTGGATGAGCGGGACGATGAGCAGGGCCGAGGCCGCGGTGAGCAGGCCGATGCCGGTGAGGTCGAGGCGGGCGGTCGGGTCCTCCCCGCCGCGGTGCGGCAGCACGCGCCGGCCGAGCAGGAGGGCGGCGATGCCGAACGGGACGTTGATCAGGAAGATGGAGCGCCACTGGCTGCCGAAGAGGTCCAGGTGGAGCAGCCAGCCGGCCAGGATGGGGCCGGCCACCATGGTCAGGCCCATCAGCGGCCCGACCGGGGTCAGTGCCTTGCGCAGGTGCTGGGGCGGGAACACGATCTTCATCAGGGCCATGCCCTGCGGGATCATGACCGACCCGCACAGGCCCTGCAGCGTGCGGGCGACGATCAGGAAGGCCGGGTCGGGGGCGAGGCCGCAGGCCAGCGAGGCCAGGGTGAAGCCGGTCAGGCCGAGCAGGAAGAGCCGTCGGCGTCCGAGCAGGTCACCGAGCCGTCCCGAGGCGACCAGGCCGAGCGCGAAGGCCGCGGTGTAGGCGCTCAGCACCCACTGCACCGTCACCTGGCCGCCGCCGAGGTCGGCGCGGATGGACGGGCCGGCGAGGTTGGCGATGCTGGAGTCGAGCAGATCCATGATGTCGGCCATGACCACGACGGCCAGGACGAGCCACGCGGTGCGCAGCGGCAGCGTGGTGGTGGGCAGGGGAGAGGTTTGCTGGTCAATGGACACGAACACCGTTCTACAGCAGAGCGGCGTTCTGAACAATACGAACACCGTTCTTAGTGATGTGGAACACTGTTCGTCGATTCGCTAGACTGCCCGTATGTCACCGACTCCGCAGGAACGGCGCGCAGCGCGGCACCAGCTCGGCACCGGTTCGAGCGCACCCGCGGCCCGGCGTGGGCCCTCCGCCGGACGCAAGACGCCGATCACGGTCGAGGCCATCATCAGCACCGCGTTCGGCATCGTGGCTAGCGAGGGATACGAAGCCCTGAGCATGCGGCGCCTGGCCACCGTGCTGGAGACCGGGCCGTCGTCGCTCTACGCGCACGTGGTCAACAAGGAGGACCTGGACGAACTGCTCATCGGCCGTCTGTGCGCCGGGATCGACCTGCCCGAGCCGGACCCCGGCAGCTGGCGGCAGCAGCTCATCAGCGTCTGCACCCAGCTGCGCGACCAGTACCTGCGCTACCCGGGCATCTCCCAGGCGGCGTTCGCCGCGGCCCCGTCCAATCCGGACACGCTGCGCGTCGGTGAGGGGATGCTCGCCATCCTGCTCGCCGGAGGCATCGACCCGCAGGCCGCCGCCTGGGCGATCGACTCGCTCTCGCTCTACGTCAACGCCTACAGCCTTGAGGTCTCCCTGGCGGACAGGCGGGTCAGCCGCAGTGACGGCAGTTGGGTGGTCAGCCGCGACGAACTGCTGCGCCGGTTCGCCGCACTGCCCGCCACCTTCCCCCAGACCAAGCGCTACGCGGCCGAGCTCACCTCCGGCACCGTCAACGACCGCTTCGGCTTCACCATCGGCCTGATGATCGACGGGCTCCCGGGTTCACGACCAGGCCGGTGAACGGGCCGCGGTCCGCGCCCGCGGTGCCGGGCCGGTCGGCCTCGGAGCCTGTGTCTCAGCCCGTGGGGCCGGCCGCGACCAGGCCGGACTCGTAGGCGGCGATCACCGCCTGGGCGCGGTCACGCACCCGCAGCTTGCCGAAGATGCTGGTGATGTGGTTCTTGACCGTGGAGAGGCTGATCTCCATGGCCCGCGCGATCTCGGCGTTGTCCAGACCGGTGGCGATCAGGCGCCACACCTCGACCTCGCGGGCCGTCAGGTCGACCGGGCTCTGCGCCGCGGCCGTCGGCCGCGGCGGGTGGGACGCGGTGACGTAGGTGGAGAGCAGCCGGGTGAGCAGCCGGGGCGCCACGGCGGCCTCGCCGGTGTGCACGGTGCGGATCGCGGCGAGCAGGTCCTCCGGGGAGACGTCCTTGGGCAGGAAGCCGTAGGCACCGGCGCGCAGCGCGGCCACCACGTACTCGTCCATGTCGAAGGTGCTCAGTGCCAGGACCCGGCAGTCGGGCAGTTCGCGGGCGAGGCGCTCGGTGGCCTGGACGCCGTCGAGGACCGGCATCCGGACGTCCATGACCACCACCGAGGGCCGGTGCCGGTGGGCCAGCTCGACGGCCTGCTCGCCGTGCTCGGCCTCGGCCACCACCTCGACGCCCGGAGCGGGCGCCAGGATCAGGGCCAGGCCGCGCCGGACCAGCGGCTGGTCGTCCGCGATCAGCACCCTGATCGGCGCCGTGGTCGGTGTCATCCGAACAGTTCCTCCCTCTCGACGTTCTCGGCCGGGCCCAGCGGCAGGCTCGCCGTGACGCGGAACCCGCCCTCCGCCTGTGGCCCGGCCACCAGGCTGCCGCCGTTCAGCGCGGCCCGCTCCCGCATGCCGATCAGACCGTACCCGCCGCGCTCCCCGCCCGATCCCGGCGGGGTGAGGGCACCACCGTGGCCGTGCGCCCCGCCGGCGGTGCGGCCCGGCCGGCCGGCGCCGTCATCGCTGACCTCCACGGTGACCGAGTGCGGCCGGTAGGTCAGTTCGACCCGGGCCCGGGCAGGGCCGGCGTGCTTGCGGGTGTTGGTGAGCGACTCCTGGACGATCCGGAAGACGGCCAGGTCGGTGGTCGGCGGCAGCGCTCGCGCGGTGCCGTGGACGGTGAACTCGGTGGGCAGGCCGGCCAGCCGCGACTCGTCGACGATCCGTTCCAGGTCGGCGGTGCCGGGCTGAGGCGCGGCCGGGACCTCCTCGCGCTCGTCGTCGGCCCGCAGCACATCGAGCAGCTGGCGCATCTCGCGCAGTGCCAGGCGGCCGGAGCTCTCCAGCGTCACCAGGGCCTCGCGCACCACCTCGATGTCGCCGCCCAGGTTGGCCCGCGCACCGCCGGCCATCAGCTGCATGGTGGTGATCTGGTGGGCGACGATGTCGTGCAGCTCCCGCGCGATCCGCCGCCGTTCCTCGGCCACCGCGCGCTCCGCCAGCAGCCGGCGCCGGATCTCCAGCTCGCGCTGCCAGCGGGTGAGCACGGCGCCGGTGCCGACCACCAGCACGCTCGCCAGCAGGCTGCCCAGGACGTCCTCCCCGCCCAGGCTCAGGCGCGGTCCGAGGCTGGTCAGCGCGACGAGGGAGGCGGTCAGCCCCGCCGGCACGGCGAGGGCGAGCGAGCGGTACTGGGTGACGGCGAACAGTGCCACCGCGATGGTGCAGGGGAAGTGGTGCGACAGCGGCGCGCTCAGGTTCAGCGCCAGGTTGAGGGCCAGCACCACGACCAGGACCGCGAGCGGGTGACGGCGCCGGACCAGCAGCGGCAGCGCCGCCAGCACACTGAGCACCAGCCCCAGCAGGCTCAGCGGATGGTTGTCGTCCAGGCTGGTCATCGTGTAGCCGAACAGGTCCAGGATGGCCGAACCGGCGGCCACCAGCGCGTCGTTGCGGGTCCAGGGGGAGTCGGTGCCCGGTCCGTCGAGTGCCTGCGGTGCCTGTGGTGACTGTGGTACCTGCGCCGGGTCCGGCGGCAGCGGTCGGCGCGTCGCCATGCTGGTGGTTCTCCTCTGCGGGTGTCCTTTGCGCGTGTCCGCGGCGGGTGTCCGCGGCGGCCCGCGCGCCGGGCCCTCCCCGGTGCGCCGCGGCCGGCGTGCGCGAACCATTCTTCCACCGCCGCACCGCAGGTCACCGGGCCCGCGGGTGGATCCCGGGGTAGGAGCAGGGTCCTGGTCCCGCCGGCCGGTGGACCGAGGTCCCCCGCGCCTTCTCGTCCCGCGCTCGGACGAGAACGCGCCGGCCGGGTGATGGGCTGGAGACCGGTCGGGACGCCCCGGCCGTACCGCAACCCACCCCACCCCACCCCACCCCAGGAGGAGATCGTGATCCGCGCCCTGACCGGGTCCGCGACCGGTGACCCGAGGAAGGCGAGCGCCGCAACCGGGCCGGACGCGCCCGCCTACGAGGCGGCTCCGACCGCGGTGGACCGGCCCGAGCACCCCGCGATCGAGCTGCGCGGGGTGCGCCGCAGCTACGGCCGTGGCGGCAAGGCGGTGCAGGCCCTGCGCGGGATCGACCTGGCGCTCGGCCGCGGCAGCTTCACCGCCGTGATGGGCCCGTCCGGGTCCGGCAAGTCCACGTTCCTGCAGTGCGCGGCGGGCCTGGACCGCCCGGACGCGGGCGAGGTCCGGCTCGGCGGCCAGGAGATCACCGGGCTGAGCGAGAACCGGCTCACCCGGCTGCGCCGCAGCCGGATCGGCTTCGTCTTCCAATCCTTCAACCTGCTGCCCGCGCTGACGGTCGAGCAGAACGTGCTGCTGCCGCAGCGGCTCGCCGGCGGGCGCCAGGACCGGGCGCGGGCCCGGGAGCTGCTGGCCCAGGTGGGCCTCGGCGCGCACGCCGGGCGGCGGCCGAGCCAGCTGTCCGGCGGGCAGCAGCAGCGCGTGGCGATCGCCCGGGCGCTGATCACCCGCCCCGACGTGGTCTTCGCCGACGAGCCCACCGGCGCGCTGGACACCCGCACCGCGCACGAGGTGCTGGGCCTGCTGCGGCACGCCGTGGACGCGACGGGGGCGACGGTGGTCATGGTGACCCACGATCCGGTGGCGGCCTCGGTGGCCGACCGGGTGCTCTTCCTGGTCGGCGGCGCCATCACCGACCAGCTGCGCCACCCGGAGCCGCAAGCCGTCGCCGACCGGATGGCCGCGCTGACCGCCCGCCCCGCGGGGGCCGCCGCGTGACGAACGGACTGGCCCGCGCCTCCGTGCGCTTCCGGCCCGCCTCCTTCGCGGGCACCCTGATCGCCCTGGCGCTGGCGGCCGCCGTCGTGGCGGCCTGCGGCGTGCTGCTGCAGACCGGCCTGACCGCGAAGCTGCCGCCCCTCCGGTACGCCCGGGCACCGGTGGTCGTCGCCGCCGACCCGGACGTCAGGCTGAGCGTGAGGACCGGCCAGGACACCGAGACCGTGACGCAGGCGGTGCCCGAACGGGCCCGGGTGGACGCCGCGCTGGCGGGCCGGATCGCCGGCCTGCCGGGTGCGGCCGAGGCCCGTCCGGACAGCGCCTTCCCGCTGCCGGCCGGTGAGGACCACCCCGCGCTGACCGGCCGGGGCTTCGCCGCGCTCGGCATCGCCGGCCCCGCCGACCGGCTCCTCGAAGGCCGCGCCCCCGGCCCGAACGAGGTGGTGCTGGACGCTGACACGGCGCGCACCGCCCACCTCGCGCCGGGCGCGAGCCTCACCCTCACCGCTCCCGGCGGCACCGGCAGCTTCCGCGTCAGCGGCCTGGCCGCCGGACAGCCGGCCGGCCCCACCGCCTGGTTCGCCGACGCCACGGCCGACCGCCTCTGCGGCCACCCGGGCCGCGTCGACGCGATCACCGTCCAACCGCGCGACGGCGTCACCGTCCTGGCACTGGCGGCCCAGGTCCGCCAGGCCCTGGGCGGCGCCGCCGAGGTGTTCACCGGGGACGGCCGCGGCGCCGTCGAGCAGCCCGCGATCGGCGGGGCCCGCACCCTGCTGGTGGGCATCGGCGGCTCCTTCGGCGGCTACGCCACCATGACCGCGGTCTTCGTCGTGATGAGCACCGTCGCCCTCGCCACCGGTCAGCGCGTCCGCGAGTTCGCCCTGCTGCGCGCCATCGGCGCCACCCCCCGGCAGATCCGCCGCAGCATCGCCACCGAGGCGGTGCTGCTCGCCCCCGTGGCCGGGGCGCTCGGCATCCTGCCCGGACTCGCCCTCGCCCGCTGGTGGCTCGACCAGCTGGTGTCGCGCGGGGCGATCCCGCCCGGCGTCCGGCTCGACGTCGGCCCGCTGCCGATCCTCGCCGCCGTGCTCATCTGCACCCTGGCCGCCCTGGCCGCCGGCTTCCTGGCCGCCCGCCGCCCCGCCCGGCTGCGCCCCGGTCAGGCGCTCGGCCAGGCCGCCATCGAACCCGGCCGGCCCGGCCCGGTGCGGATCTGCCTCGGACTGCTCTGCACGGCGGGCGGTGTGGTGGCCGCTGTCCTCGCCGCCGGCCTGGACGGGGCGAAGGCCGCCAACACCGCGCTCGGCGTGGTCATGTGCTTCATGGCGGCCGTCGCCCTGCTCGGCCCCTGGGTGGCCCGGCTGGCCGCCGCCGTGCTCGGCGTCCCGCTGCGGGCCTGCGGCGCGCCCGGCTCGCTGGCCGCCGACAACACCCGGGCGGGCGCCCGCCGGCTGGCCTCCGCGATCACCCCGATCGTGCTGGTCACCGCGTTCTGCGGCACCCTGCTCCTCCTCCAGAGCAC
Organism: Kitasatospora sp. NBC_01287; assembly: GCF_026340565.1. Classification (NCBI taxonomy): domain Bacteria; kingdom Bacillati; phylum Actinomycetota; class Actinomycetes; order Kitasatosporales; family Streptomycetaceae; genus Kitasatospora; species Kitasatospora sp. NBC_01287. The sequence goes on along the minus strand of NZ_JAPEPB010000001.1, from coordinate 1,434,731 downwards.
CATCGCGCACGCCACCGGCGAGAACATCCGCACCGGCGTCACCGCCGACCAGGTGCTCGGCTCCACCGCCCCCGGCCTGCCCGCGGGCACTGCCGAGCGGGTGGCCCAACTGCCCGGCGTGGCCGCCGCCGTGGGTCTGCTGCACACCTCCGCGCTGTTCGCCGCCGACCAGGACATCGACTCCGCCACCGCGCTCGGCGTCGACGGGGACCCGGCCAGGCTGCCCGCGGTGCTCGACCTGCCGGTGCGCGAGGGCGCGCTCGCCGACCTCGGCCGCTCCGCCGACACCGTCGCCCTGGACGCGGGCCTGGCCGACGAGTTGGGCGTGCGGGTCGGCGAGAGGGTGCCGCTCTGGCTCGGGGACGGCACCGAGGTGCGGCCCACCGTGGTGGCCACCTACGACCGCGGGCCGGGCCTCGGCCAGGTGCTGCTGCCGAGGGCGGCCGTCGCCGCGCACGTCACGGCCGGATACGACAGCCAGGTCCTGGTCGCGGACGCGCCGGGTGCCGATCGCGCGGCCGTGGCGGCCGCCTTGATCGGCCTGGCTGGCCCGGGTGGCGGTGCGACCGTCACCGACCGGGCCTCATTCGTCGCCCGGTCGGACGCGATGACGGAGCTCAACGGCTGGGCCGACACCGTGATGGCGGGCGTCCTGGGCGGGTTCGCCGCCGTCAACGCCGCCAACACGCTGGTCATGACGGTGCTCGACCGGCGCCGTGAGGTGGCGTTGCTGCGACTGGCCGGCACCACCCGGCGTCAGGTGCGCCGGATGATGCGCTGGGAGGCGCTGCTGGTCGCCGTGACCGGCCTGACGGTCGGCGGAGCCATCGCCTGGATCGCCCTTCTCCCGATCGCCCGCGGCATCGCGGGCACCGCACCGTACGTCCCGCCCGGCCTGGTACTACCCCTGGCCGCCGGAGCCGTCCTGCTCTGCCTCGCCGCGACCGGCCTGCCCACCCGGGCCCTGCTGCGGAGCCACCCGCTGACGGGCGGCCGCCGACGGCGGTAGCGGGAGGGCCTGTTGGCGGCCCCCTTCGAGGCAACCCCCTCGGGAGCCCCCTTCGAATGCGTTGCCGTTCGAGGTCGGCCCGCGACGCGCACACTGCGTGGAGTCGCGCGGACTGAACGTGAAATCAGCCGGGTTGGCCGAAAATCGCCGCCACCACTCCGGCGGCTCCCGCGGCGTGGTGGTCGGTGTGCGACCGGTGCCGCGCTCCGGGGGCGGGGCCTGGGGCGGGTGGGCGCGGCACGGATCGGCCGGCCCGCGGGGTTCACGGTTTTCCGGTCATCGTGGGCGGTCCGAGCGGGCTTCGATGGCCGCGCGGTTAACACGCCGTTATTGCTGCCGCAAGGTCTTGAGTCCATCCGGGAAACCCGGCTATAAATCCGGTCCAACGCCGGACACGAAAACGAGTCCGGGTCAGTGCGAACGGCCGGGCACACCCCGCACGGTCCGTCGATTTATGCGTGGAGGGGATCCTTCGGTGCGGCCTTCGGAGTACGAGCAGTTCTGCCAGGCGGACCCCGTCTACTTCGACGACCCCGGCTCCCGTGACGACCTCGAAGGCCTCTACCCGCCGGCGGTCCGGCCGGTGCCGGAGGGCTGGCGCCGCAGTCGCGACAGCGTCTGGGTCTACCTGCACCCCGAGGACGCGGTGCTGCCCGACCAGGGGTGGAAGGTGCACGTCTCCGGGGGGCTCGACGAGGCGCCCGAGATCATCGACACCGTGCTGGAGTTCTGCCGCGAGGAACTGCTGAGCGTCAAATTCCTGCGCGGCCGGGAAACCGTGCTGAAGGCGAATTCGAAATACGCGCCGCGGGGTTCCAGCGGAAAGCTGCTGACGCTCTATCCGCGGGACGAGGCCGAGCTGCTCCGGGTCCTCGAAGGGCTGGAGCCCCGGCTGGCCGGGCGGCGCGGGCCGTACATCCTGAGCGATCTGCGCTGGCGGGACAGCCTGCTCTTCGTGCGGTACGGCGCCTTCCGCCAGCTGTACTGCCTCGACGAGCAGGGCCGGACGGTCTCCGCGCTGCGGGACGCGGAGGGCACGCTCGTCCCCGACCTGCGCCGCCCGGTCTTCTCCGTCCCCGACTGGATCACGGTGCCCGACTTCCTGCGCGAGCAGGTCGAGTCCAGAGCGGCCGGCGCGCCCGAGGACTTCCCCTACGACATCGAGGGGGCCCTGCACTTCTCCAACGGCGGCGGCGTCTACAAGGCGCGCGACCGCCGCGACGGGCGGGTGGTGGTGCTGCGCGAGGCCCGCCCGATGGCCGGCCTGGACCGGCGCGGCACGGACGCGGTGGAACGGCTGCACCGCGAGCGCGACACGCTGCGGCGGCTGGCCGGCCTGGACTTCCTGCCCGAGCTCTACGAGCACCTGGTGGTCTGGGAGCACGAGTACCTGGTCGAGGAGTTCATCGAGGGCGAGAAGCTGGAGCGGCACCTGTTCACCGGCCGCTACCCGCTGCTGCGCCCCGAGCCGGACGCCGCCGCGCTGGCCGAGTACACCGCGATGGCGCTGGACTTCGGCGAGCAGCTGACCGCCATGGTGGAGACCCTGCACGAGCACGGGGTGGCCTTCGGTGACCTGCACCCCGGCAATGTGATGGTCCGCCCGGACGGCCGGCTCGCCCTGGTCGACTTCGAGCTGGCCTTCGACCTCCTCGACGGCACCCCGCCGGGCTTCGGTGCCCCCGGCTTCATCTCGCCGGCCGCCCGCACCGGTGCCGCGATCGACCGGTACGCGCTGGCCTGCATGCGGCTCTTCCTCTTCCTGCCGCTGACCTTCCTGATCGAGCTGGATTCGGCCAAGGCCGAGCAACTGGCCGCCGCCGCGGCCGAGCGGTTCGCGCTGCCGCCCTCCTGGGCGGCCGAGGTGGTCGGGCAGCTGCGGGCGGCCACCGGCGGCGCGCTGCCGGTCGGCAGCACCGAGCGCACCGGGACCGGGATCGCGCCCTTCGTCCCCGACGGCGCCTCGGCCGAGAGCTGGCGCCGGGTGATGGACGACCTGGCCGAGGGCATCCTGGCCGCCGCCACGCCGCAGCGCACCGACCGGCTCTACCCGGGCGACCCCGAGCAGTTCAACCGCGGCGGCATCGACCTCGCGCACGGCGCCGCCGGTGTCCTCTACGCCCTCGCGGAGACCGGCTACCCGGTGCCGGAGGAGCACGTCGAGTGGTTGCTGCGGGCCGCGCGGGACCCGAAGGTGGTCCGCCCCGGCCTGTACGACGGCCTGCACGGTGCCGCGCTCGCCCTGGACCGGGTCGGCCGCCCCGACGAGGCGGGCGAGATCCTGGACCGGGCCCGGGAGTTGACCGAGCACCGGCAGCGGCTCGGCGTCTTCGGCGCCGACCTGTCGGGCGGCCTGGCCGGCCTCGGCCTGAGCCTGCTGCACTTCGCCGACCGGCGGGGCGAGCCCGAGCTGGCCGAGCAGGCGCTCGGCTACGGCGAGCGGCTGGCCACCGGCGCGGTGCTCGGCAAGGGCCGGGTCGGGCTGCTGAACGGCGGCGCGGGCCTGGCGCTCTTCCTGACCCGGCTGCACGAGCACACCGGCGAGGAGCGCTGGCTGGATCTCGCCTTCGCCGCGCTGGCCCGCGACCTGGCCGGTGCCCAGGTGGACGAGAAGGGCATGCTGCTCACCCAGGACGGGCAGGGCACCGCCTACCTGGGCGCGGGCTCGGCAGGCGCGGCGATCGCCGCGCGGGCGCTGCTGCGCCACCGCGAGGACGCGCAGCTGAGCCAGGCCGTCGACCTGCTCGACCAGGCCTGCGCGGCCGAATTCTTCCTGATGCCGGGGCTGTTCGAGGGGCGGGCCGGACTGGTCTGCGCGCTCGCGGCGGCCGCCGGCGACCGGGACGCAGCCGGCGACGGTGGCTGCGATGGTGGCGGCGATGGTGGCCCTGGCGGCCAGGGCCGCAGTGCCGCGCGGCAGTTGGAGCGGCAGGTGGCCCGGCTCTCCTGGCACCTGGTGCGCCACCAGGACCGCTCGGCGTTCCCCGGCCAGCTCCTGTTCCGCCTCTCCACCGACCTGGCCACCGGCTCGGCCGGCATCCTGCTGGCGCTGCACGCGGCGTCGGCCCGGAAGGGCACGGCCCTTCCCCTCCTGGACCACCACGGCGCTCCACTGGCCGCGGTGCACGAGTAGTACCCAACCCATCGGTTAACGCAAAGAAATGAGGTGTGTCATGGCTTTCATCCTCGACCTCCAGGGCCTGAACGAGGAGAACGAGTCGATCGTCGAGTCGCTGTTCTGCAGCCACTGGTCCTCGCGTACCTGCATGTGACGTACGTGTTGACGCGTTGAACTGACAGCGGTGCCCACCCGAGCCTCAATCGGGTGGGCACCGCTGTTCGGTGACCGGGTCCGACAGGTCGGCCCCGGTCACGCTGGACCGACTCTACGACGCCCGCCGCTCGGCCGCGGGACGGGGCGGCAGGGATGGGTGCGCTGGTCGCCCACCGAGCCCTGGGGGAGGGCTGGTTGGGAGAAGGTGTACCGTCCCCGGTGACGTTGCGAGGTCTCAGGCAGGACCGGCGGCCCGATGCCGGTCGGGAGGGTGCACCCGATGCTCACCGTTCTCTCCGCCGCTCGCGGGCGGCGCTCGGCGCGCCGGATCCGTGCCTACCTGCTGGACGCGCTGGAGCTGATCCGCCGCACCGCGCTGTACAGCGACACGGTGGACTGGACGGGCGTCCGGCAGGAGGCGCAGGCCGTGCTGACGGGGGCCGGCGGCTACGCCGACACGCACACGCTGCTGCGCGAGGTGCTACTGCGGGCCGGTGGCCGGCACAGCGGACTGCGGCTGCCGCGGGCAGCCGTCCCGCCGGAGGTCAGGGAGCGGCTCGCGGCCCGGGCGGCGGCGTTGGGACCGCCGCTGCCGACCGGCCGGGTCGTCGAGGGGGTGGGCTACCTCAGACTGCCGGGGCTGTCCGACGGCTACCGCCTCGCCCGCGACTACGCCAGGGCCGGGGACGAGGTGCTCGGCACGCTGCTGGCGGCGGCACCGCGGGCGTGGGTGGTGGACGTGCGCGCCAACACCGGCGGGAACATGTGGCCGATGCTCGCGGTGGCGGCCCCGCTGCTGCGGGACGGCGTCCTCGGCCGGTTCGAGGGCCCGGACGGGCAGAGCGAGGCCTGGACGCTGGAGGACGGTCGGGTCAGCCTGGGCGGCAAGCCGACGGCCCGCTCGCGCAGTCCGCTCGGCTCCGGGCGGCGCGCGGCGGACGCACCGCTGGCCCTGCTCACCTCGGGTCACACCGCCAGCGCGGGCGAGGCCGTGGTGGTCGCCTTCCAGGGCCAGTCGAACGTGCGCACCATCGGCGCGCCCACCGCTGGCTACACCACCGGGAACCGGACCCACCAGCTGCGGGACGGCGCCCGGCTGGTCATCAGCGGCTCCTTCTACGCCGACCGCGAGGGCAACCGCTTCGACGGCCCGCTCCCGGTCGACGAGCGGATCGCCCGCGGCGAGCCCGACGCGGTGCCCGCCGCGGCACGCGCCTGGCTGAGCGGGCCTGGTCGCGCGGGCGGGGGTGACGGGCGGGGGTGAGGGGACGGGGGTGACGGGCGGGCTCGGGTGAGGGGGCGAGGGTACGGGCGGGCTCGGGTGAGCGGGCGGGCGGGGGGTTACGGCAGCACGCGCCGCAGCAGCCGCCCGCCGCCCTTGACCAGTCGCCGGGCCCCGCCGATCCGCTCCAGGCGGGCCCGGTTGGCCACCGAGGCGCGGTCCAGCTCCTCCATCAGGCGCCGGGAGCGGTGCTCCAGGTCCAGCTCGTCCAGGATCCGGTCCACCTCGGCCAGCATCGAGCCGTGCAGCTGCCAGGCCTGCGGGTGCTCCTGGACGCGCCGCAGCAGCCGCTCGGCGAGCTTCTCCCGGCTGGCCCAGGCCGCGGCGAGTTCGGCGGCCAGCCGCTCCTCCGCCTCCTGCGCGTCGCGGCCGACCTGGGTGGTGACCAGCACCGCGAAGCTGACCAGCGCGCCGCCGATGTGGCCGAGCAGCTCCTCCATCCCGAGCGCCAGGTCGGGGGCCAGCAGCCGTTCACCCTCCTCGCGGCGCTTGGCCAGGTCGGTGAGCGAGCGGGCCAGCACCCGCACCACCACCACGCAGATCTCCAGGGTGTCCAGGCCGGTGCGCAGCATGATCCGGGAGAGCAGGCCCTCGCGGATCCGCGGGTTCAGCCGCAGGCTGTCCTCGGCCTGGCGCAGCGCGCCGTCCACGTCGGCGATCGCCTGGTCGAGCCGGCGCGCCTCGTGCAGCCGGGCGGCCGCGCGCTCCACCGGGGTCGGTCCGCTCAGCTCCTCGGCGATGCTCAGCAGCAGGTGGCGGGCCCGGCGGGACAGGTCCAGGAGCGACTCGCCGGCGGTGTCCACCCAGACCGGCGGGGCGAAGAGCAGGTTGAAGAGCAGCCCCACCACGGCGCCGATCAGCGTCTCCAGGATCCGGTCCCAGGCCTGCGAGGCCACCTGGGTCACCCCGAGGATCAGCATCGCGCTGATCGCGACCTCGTTGACGAACTCGTCCACCCGCACGAAGTGGCCGATCGTCAGCGCCGCGAGGATGGTCAGCGCCAGGCTCCACCAGGAGAGGCCGACCACCGCGCTGAAGCCGATCGCGATCAGCACCCCGACCACCACCGAGTTCACCCGGCGGATCCCGGTGGTCAGGGTGGAGTAGAGCGTCACCTGCACCACGAGCAGGGCGGTCAGCGGCGCTGTCAGCGGGGCCGGCTCGCTGCTCAGGTGCAGTGCGACGACATAGGCGAGGGTCGCCGCGGCGGTCGCCCGGATGGCCTGCTCGACCACCGGCTCCCGCAGCCGGCGTCTGGCCTTCGCGATCAGCTCACCACGTGCACGGAACATCCTTCCCTTCTTCCCTCCCTGCCGTCCGCACACCTCGTGCCGCGCATCCCGTACCCGGATGCCGGTGCGGCAGCGCCCGGTGGGGTGAGCCGGGCAGCGTGCCGGAGCCCGTCGTGCCTGGTGGGGCCCGGCGTGCCCGAAGGGGCCGCGTGGCGTCGGGCAGCGGCGGTGTGGCAGGCTCGCGCTTCGCGACAACCCCGGGGAGAGGACAGTTGATGGGTGATCAGGATCACTCGGTGGGGCGGCGGAGGTTCCTGGGCTACGTGCTCGGGGCCGCCACGCTCACGGTGGCCGCGCAGCTCGGGGAGGCGGCGGTGCCCGAGCGGGCCGAGGCGGCGATCCCCTCGCTGCCCGAGCCGTCCGAGGTCTACGACCTGAACGACCTGCTCACGGACGCGGCGCTGCCCACCGCGAACCTGATCAGCATCCAGCTGAACACCGACGGCACGGCCTCCTTCGCGCTGCCGCGGGCCGAGGTCGGCCAGGGCGTCACCACCTCCAGCGCGATGCTGATCGCCGAGGAGCTGGACCTCCCGCTGGACCGGGTGCGGGTCACCCTCGCGGACGCCCGTCCCGAGTTGGTCTTCAACCAGCTCACCGGGGCCTCGAACACCACCCTCGCCACCTTCACGCCGATCCGGGTGGCCGCCGCGATCGCCAGGCAGCGGCTGCTCCAGGCCGCCGCCCTCCAGCTCGGGGTGGCGGTCTCGACGCTGACGACGAGCGCGGGTGTGATCACCTCGGCGGCCGGCGTCAGCATCGGGTACGGCGAGCTGGCGGTGGCCGCGGCCAGCGCCGGCACGGTGCAGGTCTCGGTGTCGCTCAAGCCGGCCGCGCGGTTCGGCGTGATCGGCACGCCGCAGAACCGGATCGACGCGCTGGACGCGGTGACCGGGCGCAAGCAGTTCGCCATGGACCTGAGCGTGCCCGGGGCGCTGCCGACCATGCTCTGCCGCCCGCCGACGATCAACGGCACGGTCGGTGCGGTGGGGAACCTGGCGGCCGTGCAGGCGATGCCGGGCATCACCGACGTAGTGGCCGTCGCCACCGGTGTCGCGGTGCGCGGGCAGACCTTCGGGCAGTGCATCGACGCGGTCCGCGCGCTGCAGGTGACCTGGGGCCCCGGCACCGCCGAGGGCACGAGTGACGCCACCGTGCTGCAGGAGCTGCAGGCGGCCGAACTGCCGCTGGTGGTCCCGCCGCTGCCGCTGCTCACCCAGGCGGTGGACGCCCGGTTCACCTTCCACTTCGCCAGCAACAGCGCGCTGGAGCCCAACTGCGCGATCGCCGACGTGCGTGCGGACCGGGCCGAGATCTGGGGCGCGCTGAAGGCGCCGATCGTGGCCCAGGAGCTGATCGCGGCCGCGCTCGGGCTGCTGCCCACCCAGGTCACCGTGCACGTCACCCAGGGCGGCGGGTCGTTCGGCCGCAAGCTCTTCCACGACGCGGCGCTGGAGGCGGCGCTGGTCTCCCGGGCGATGGGCAAGCCGGTCAAGCTGATGTGGCACCGCACCGACGACTTCCGCCAGGGCCGCGCGCACCCGATGTCGACCTCCCGGGTGCGCGCCACCTACTCGCTGGGCAACGTGGTCAGCTTCGAGCAGCGCCACACGTCGGTCGCCACCGACTTCGGCCACGGCGTCGGCGAGATCCTCACCTCGCTGGTCGACAAGCTGCCGGTGACCAATCTGGCCTTCTCCGAGACGATGTTCGCGCTCACCCAGCAGACCCCCTACGAGTTCGGCGTCACCACCCAGCTGCTGAGCGAGGTCGACCACGGCTTCAACACCGGCAGCATGCGCGGCATCTACTCGCCCAACGTCCGCTGCGCGCAGGAGCTGGTGGTCGACCAGTTGGCGGCGGCGATGGGCCAGGACGCCTACCGGTTCCGCCGCCAGTTCCTCAAGGACGACCGGGCCAGGGCGGTGCTGGACCAGGTGGCGCAGGCCGGCGACTGGGGCAGGGCGATGCCCGCCGGGACCGCGCAGGGCATCGCGGTGCACCCCGAGTACCACGGCTTCGTCGCGGTCCTGGCCGAGATCGACTGCACCCCCGCCACGGTGGGGCGACAGGTCCAGGACGCGTACACCGGGCCGCGGGTCACCAAGGTGGTCTGCGCGGTGGACGTCGGCCTCGCCGTCAACCCGCGCGGTCTGGAGGCGCAGATGATGGGCGGCATCATGGACGGCATCGCGGTCACGCTCTCCTCCAGCCTGCATCTGCGGAACGGCCAGTTCCTGGAGGGGAGCTGGGACAACTACTTCTACACCCGGCAGTGGAACGTCCCGCCCGAGCTGCAGATCATCGTGATGCCGCCCACCACCGGGATCCCGGGCGGGGCGGGCGAGTTGGCCGTGGCGGGCGCGATGGCGGCGGTGGCCTGCGCGTACGGCCGGGCCACCGGCGGCATGCCGACCAGCTTCCCGATCAACCACACCGCCCCGCTCGGCTTCGACCCGCTGCCGGCCGAGCCGCCGATCCCCGCGTCCCCCGTCGACGGCCTCGGCCGCGCCTACTAGGAGCCACTCACCGTGCCCCAACACACCTTCATCCTCAACGGCGCCCCGGTCTCGGTCGAGGTCGAGGACGACGTGCGGCTGCTCTGGGTGCTGCGCGACGTGCTCGGCGTCACCGGTCCCAAGTACGGCTGCGGGCTGGGCGTCTGCCAGGCCTGCACCAGTCACATCAACGGGAAGGCCTTCAACCCGTGCTCGGTGCCGGTCGGCGCGGTCCAGCCGACCGACGAGATCACCACCATCGAAGGCCTGCCCGCCACCGTCGGCAAGGACCTGCACCCCATGCAGGAGGCCTGGTTGGCGTACGACGTCGCGCAGTGCGGCTACTGCCAGCCCGGTCAGATCATGGCGGCCGTGGCCAAGGTGCGCCAGGCCCGCGCGGCCGGCCACGAGATCGGTGACGCCGACTTCGACGAGATCCGCAACATCTGCCGCTGCGGCACCTACTACCGGATCCGGGAGGCGATCACGGCTGCCGCGAAGCAGTTCTGACGGGGTGTCGGGGTGTCGGGATGTCGGAGTGGTGGGGCGGCGGGGTGGGGGGCGGTGGGGCGGGGCGCCGGGCGCCCCGCCCGGTGGCGGGTGCTCCGGTCAGTCGAGCGGCGGGAGTTCGATCAGCACGGAGGAGGCCAGGGCTCCGGCGGCGGTGTTGACGATGCCCGAGGCGCTGTCCATCGGCAGGCCGCGCGCGTAGGCGCCGCCGTAGCCGTTGACGCCGGTGAAGACGCCCCAGGCGACCAGCCAGGGAACCAACTCGCCCTGCTCGTCCGGGAAGTACTCCGTCACCGGGACCGCGCGGCGCTGCAGCAGGTACGGCCCGTCCACCGCGGCGGCGATCTGCTCGCGCCAGGCGTCGGCGCTCACCCGCTCGTCCCAGCCGAGCACGATGCCCTGACCGCCGTGCAGCAGGGTCGGCTTGAGGGCGAGCGACTCCTGATGGGCCAGGGCGTGGTCGAGCAACTCGACCCGCTCCCCGTCCTCCAGGGTGACCTGGCCGGCCCGGACCATCCGGGTCCACGGCAGCAGGCGGTCCAGACTCTCCAACTCCTCGGCGGTGAAGAGGTGGCGGTTGCGCTCGTCGGAGAGCATCGCCAGCGCGCCCTTGCTGGCGAAGGCCTCGGTGGCCATCGGGGTGAAGATCTTGACCAGCCCTGCCTCGGCCGCGTCCAGCACCGGGTCCATCAGCGCGGGGGCCTCGGGGGATTCCAGCAGGTCCTCGATCAGGAAGGTGCGCACCACGATGTCGATCGGCCGCCCCGCCAGCCGGACCCGGCCGTCGCGCACCTCCAACTCGCCGATGTGGCAGGCGTGCGCCTCCAGCCCGTAGCTCCCCCAGCGCTCGCAGAGCAGCTTGTTGTAGGGGGCCAGGGTCTCGTAGCTGCTCGGCCAGTCGGCCAGTGCCACCACCGGGTGGTCCGCCAGGGTGAAGCCGCACTCGGTCACCGTGTTGTGGACCTGGACCTCGGTGGAGTCGACGAAGCCGAGCCGGTGCTCGGCGGCGAAGTCGCGCAGCACCGGGTGCTCCAGCAGTGCCTGGGCCATCACGCCGTTGTCCATGCCGCCGAGCGCGCTGCCCATGTTGCACTCGAGCATCTTGAACCCGGACTCGGTGCAGTAGATGTCCGCGCGGGTCTGCCGGGTCACACCCTGGCCACGACCGCGCAGGATCGCCGAGACCTGCACCTCCGTCATGCCCACCGCGCGGGCGAAGGCGCCGAGGTCGCCGCCGAAGAGCAGTTCGGGCAGCCGGGTCAGGGCGCCGTGGAACCGCAGCAGGTCGAGTTCGAGCTGCTCCAGCTCGGCCCGGCCGATGAAGAGCGGCCGGGAGAGGAACTCCTTGCCGTAGAACGCAGTGAGCTGGGCCGAGTCGGGCTGGCTCCCGATCAGCTCGGCAGCGGTGGCGCCGCTCGCCCGCACCCGGGCCAGGTACTGCTCGGTCAGACTCGCACGGTCGCTCACGCAGCTCGCCCTCATCTCAAGTCCGGCACCGCCAGGGGACCTGGTCGCGCTCGGCTCCGGCGCGTTCTGACCGCGCCCTCCTCGTGGCAGGGGACGATAGCCGGAAGCGGCGGAACGGGGCGGCTCGCCTGCGCAGTTGAACAGGAGGCGGGGCGGGGCGGGGCGGGGCGGGGGTGAGGGCGGAGGAGAGGCGGGGGTGGGGCTGGGGGTGGGCGGAGCGGGGCGGGGGTGGGGCTGGGGGTGGGGGTGCGTGAGGGCGGCTCAGCGCCGGGTCACGGCCGGGTGCTCGCCGGGTAGCGGAAGACCCCGGCGGGCAGCGGTGCGGGGGTCGGCAGCCAGAGGCCCAACACCCAGGCGGAGGGCCCGAAGAGGGGTGCGGGCAGCCGGTCGAGCGCGCACCGCTCCCAACCCCCGCACGCGTGCGGCTCGGTGACCTCGGCCGGCGCGTCGCTCGGCGGCGCGAGCACGGCTGCGGTCAGCCGGGGGCGGCCGTCCAGGTGGTCGAGGAGCACCCCGAGTACCCGCATCAGCCCGGCGGGCAGCTCGATCCCGGTCTCCTCGGCCAGTTCGCGCGCCGCTGCCTGCTCGAACGACTCGCCAGGGTGGTCCACCTTGCCGCCGGGCAGGCCCCAGGTCGGCGGTTCGCCCGCCGTGGTGCGGCGGCCGAGCAGCACGCCGCGCCCGTCGGTGGTGGGGACGATGACGCCCGCGCCGATCAGCGGGGCCCGGTCCAGCGGCGTACGGTCCAGCGGCGTACGGTCCAGCGGGGCACCACTGATCGGGGCACGCTCCAGCGGGGCCCGGTCGGCTGCGGTGCCGTCGCTCGTGCCGCGGTCGGTCGCCGCGTCGGGGGTCACCAAGGAGAGGGCTCGAAGTCCTTGAGGAAGCAGCCGTAGACGTCCTCGCCGTGCTCGCCGCGCACGATCGGGTCGTAGACCCGGGCCGCGCCGTCCACCAGGTCGAGCGGGGCGTGGAAGCCCTCCTCGGCCAGCCGCATCTTGTCCGGGTGCGGCCGCTCGTCGGTGATCCAGCCGGTGTCCACGGCGGTCATCAGGATGCCGTCGTTCTCCAGCATCTCCAGCGCGCTGGTGCGGGTGAGCATGTTCAGCGCGGCCTTGGCCATGTTGGTGTGCGGGTGCCCCGCGCCCTTGTAACCCCGGCTGAACTGGCCCTCCATGGCCGAGACGTTCACCACGTACTTGCGGCGGGCAGGGGAGGCGGCGAGCGCCTTGCGCAGGCGGCTGACCAGGATGAACGGCGCCGTGGAGTTGCAGAGCTGCACCTCCAGCAGCTCGATCGGGTCGACCTCGCTGACGGTCTGCACCCAGCTGTTGGAGTCGGCGAGGTCCGGCACCAGGCCGCCCGCGTCGATCGCGGTGCCCGCCTCGATCCGGGCCGGCGAGGCCGAGCCGGTGACCAGCGCGAGCGCGGTGACCTGCTGCGCGGTGAGCGCCTCGCGCTCGCCGCTCGCCTGCCCGGGCAGCGCGGGGCGGTCGACGCTGCCGCTGCCGAAGGCGCCGATCACCTCGCTGGCGGGCAACTGCCCGGCCGGCAGCGGCGCGGACTCGGCGGCGACCAGCTCGGCGTAGGCGGCGGGGGAGCGGCGCACCGTCTGCGCGGCGTTGTTGATCAGGATGTCCAGCGGGCCCTCGGCGGCCACCGAGTCGGCCAGCGCGACGACCTGGGCGGGGTCGCGCAGATCGATGCCGACGATCTTCAGGCGGTGCAGCCAGTTCGCGCTGTCCGGCATCTCGGTGAAGCGGCGGATCGCGTCGTTCGGGAACCGGGTGGTGATGGTCGTGTGGGCACCGTCACGCAGCAGGCGGAGCGCGATGTACATGCCGATCTTGGCCCGGCCGCCGGTGAGCAGCGCCCGGCGACCGGTGAGGTCGGCCGACGCGTCCCGGCGGGTCCGGTTGGTCTCGGCGCACGTCGGGCAGAGCTGGTGGTAGAACGCGTCGACCTCGACGTAGCGGCCCTTGCAGACGTAGCAGGAGCGCGGGCGCTGCAGGATGCCGGCGATCTCGGCGGTCGCGGTCGGGCTGGTGAGACCGAAGACACCCGCGGTCTCGTCGTCGATCCGGCCGGGCGCGCCGGTCGCGGTGCGCGCGGTGACGGCGCGGTCGTTGGCCGTCTTCGCGGCGCGCACCTCCTGGCGGCGGCGCTGCTTCACGGTGCGGAAGATGCCGGCGACGGCCTGGCGCACGGTGATCGCGTCGGGGTGGTCGATCGGGAGGCCGTCCAGCTCGGCGAGCACGTCGAGGCAGAGGCGCAGGCGCTCGGGCGCGAGCCCGGGGCCGAAGTCGAGTTCGGCCTCGGTGGCCTCGGTGGCCTCGGTGGCCTCGGCGGCGGCGGCCTCGGTGGCCTCGGTGGTCGCGGTGGTGGCCTCGGTGGCGGCGGTCTGCTGGCCCTCGCCGGGCGGCGTCGGGTAGCCGATCGGCTCCTGCCGGTCGTGTCGCTGCTCCGCTGCCGTCGTCATGGCGTGCCGCTTCCTTGTGTCGCTGATGGTGGAGTGGGGATGTACTCGGTGAACTTTACGGAGTGGGCGAGGGTCGGCCAAACGGCGTTGTCGTGATGACGGATGACAGAATCTGAAATCTGTCATCCGTCAGCTGAAAATGCATCGCCGCTATCGGGAATCCGACGCCCGCCGACAGTCATCGAGGGAGCGTCCCCCCGCGTCGCCACGCTGAAGAGCCGACGCCCGCCACCCTCCGCGCGGCCCGTTGGCGACTCGTGCCGCCCGGGAGGTCGAGCCTCCTCCCCGCCCTCGGCGGTCGCCGGGCGTGGTGTGCCCCGCCGGTGGTGGCTCGGTAGATTCAGCATCCATGAGCGCTGAATCCACCGTCCCGCTGTCCGACCCCGTGGTGCTGCTGCCCTATCCGGCCGCGGAGATCCCGGGCCTGCCAGGTGGTGTCGAGGTGCACACCTTCGACGGCGCCGCCTGCGACGGCCGGCCGGGGCCGCCGCCCGCCGAGCTGCTGGCGCGGGTCGAGCTCCTGGTCGTGCCGTACCTGCGGACCGGGACGGTGCTGCCGCTGCTGCCCGCGATGGAGCGACTGCGCGTGGTGCAGACGCAGACCGCTGGGGTGGACGACATCTCGCCGCACGTGCCGCCGGGCGTCACGCTCTGCAACGCCCGCGGGGTGCACGACGCGAGCACCGCCGAGCTGGCGGTGGCGCTCACGCTGGCCGCGCTGCGCGACATCCCGGGCTTCGTGCGCGGGCAGGAGCGCGAGGAGTGGCGGTCCGGTTTCTACCCGGCGCTGGCGGACCGGACCGTGCTGATCGTCGGGTACGGATCGGTCGGCGCGGCGATCGAGGACCGGCTGCGGCCCTTCGAGTGCGAGGTCCTGCGGGTGGCCCGCACGGCGCGTGAGGCACCGGCCGGTCCGGTCCGCTCGCTGGCCGAGCTGCCCGAACTGCTGCCGCTGGCAGACGTGGTGATCCTCGCCGTGCCGCTCTCGCCGCAGACCCGGGGCCTGGTGGACAGCGCCTTCCTCGCCACGCTGCGGGACGGCGCGCTGCTGGTCAACGTCGCTCGCGGCCCGGTCGTGGTGACGGACGCGCTGCTCGCTGAGCTGACGTCGGGTCGGTTGCGGGCGGCCCTGGACGTCACCGACCCCGAGCCGCTGCCCGCGGGCCACCCGCTCTGGCACGCGCCGGGCGTGCTGATCAGCCCGCACGTGGGCGGCAGCTCCTCGGCGTTCCTGCCCCGCGCCCAGCGGTTGATCGGCGCCCAGCTGACCCGGTTCGCCAAGGGGGAGCCGCTGGCGCACGTGATGCCCACGGGGTGAGGGCCTGCCGTCAACACCACCCCGCACCGTCCAGCCCGGCCCACCCGCACTGACTCCTCAGCCCAGCCGCTCCAGCGCCGCCGGCTCCAGCGTGATGCCGAAGTGCTCGCGGTAGGCCGCGAGCCGCTCGTCCGGGTCGGTGAGCCGCTCCTCGTGGCGCTCGCCGCCGGCCGTGCGGATCAGCCGGTCGCCGGAGAGCGTGATCCGGCCCTCGGCGGTGGCCCGCGAGCAGGTGGTGCTCCGGGTGAAGTGCGAGTCCGGGGAGGTGGCCTGCCACCAGCAGGTCGGGACGAAGTCCGGGAGCTGGTAGGAGCGTTGGTCCAGTCGGTACTGGGGCGCGCCGTGCTCCAGGACGTCGAGGTCGGGCCCGTGATCGCGGACGGTGAAGACGCCGGCCGGGTCGTGCTGCTCGCCGCGGTCGGCCAGCCGCAGCGGCAGGCCGCTGAACCGCCCGAAGCCCACGTCCACCAGCCAGGGTTCGGCCAGCAGCACCCGCAGTGCCAGGTGGCCGAAGAGCGGACCCGGCCCGTTGTCGCCGAAGACCCGGGCCGCCAGTAGCTCGACCCGGTAGCCGAGCGCGCCGAGCAGCGCGGCGAAGGCGCCGTTGAGTTCGTAGCAGAACCCGCCGCGGTGCCGGTCGAGCAGCTTGGCCACCAGGGCGTCCGGCTCCAGCACGATCGGCTCGCCGAGCCGCACGCTCAGGTTCTCGAACGGGACCCGGGCCAGGTGCGCCTGCTGCAGGGCGCGCAGGCCGGCCAGGTCGGGTGCGGCGGGCCGGGCGGCGCCGATCCGGGCCAGGTAGGCGTCGACCCGCCGCTCGTCGAGCGGCGGGTGGGGGAGAACGGGCCGGTCGGGCTGGTCGGGCCGCGCGGGTTGGGCTGTCATCGGATCCCCTTCAGTTGACCACGGTGCTCATGATCCCGTACCGGGCGGCGAGCGGACCGTGATCCTGCCCATGGATCGGTAGGGGCGGCGTGACGCGTGGTCAGATCTTGATGCGCGCTGGTCAAAGGGGGCGGAGGCGGCGGGCTGCCGAGCGCGACAGTGGGTGGACGTCGATTGACGGCGTCGACACGGCGTTCGTACACTCGGGCTCGGCGAAGAATGTCAGCCACGGGCCCCGGCCGGCTGACTGGCAACCCTCCACTGCGGGTGGGGTGCCCCGGGGATAAGCCAGGTGGCATGGGTGTCATGTCCACAAGCGCAGCCGGCCCCTGAGGGGCTGGGACGGAGAGGTTCATGCGGCAGGGGTCCGATGGTGCGGCCGGCCAGCTGATGCTGGTCGCCCGGCTGGACATCGATCTGCTGCGTCGCGCCAGCTCGCTCTGTTGTTGACCACGCGTCACCAGTAGTCGATCGACGGGTCGGCGGGTGGCTGTGCGGCGGCTCGGGCCGCCCCGGTCCAGCGGACCGCTGCCTTGGCCGTCCCAGCGGGCGACCAACCTGGTCCGTACTCCGTCTCGGCGCCCCGCGTTCGGCTCCGCCAGGACGGGGCCACCTCGGCCGATGAGCTGACCAGCTGGCCCGGTCGGCTCATCGGACCGGGCCGCCGGGCCCGTCGCTCCTTCTCGATCGCCGCCGCCACGGCCGCTCGGACCCCGTCCCCTCGTGTCCCGACCGGGCACGCCGAGTGCCTCCGGCCTCCCTGCCACCCGAATTCCACGCTTCTCGCACGTGACCCGCCCCGGCCCCGGGCGAGCGCCGTGCGCCTTGTACCAGGAGAACGGATGTCCGCGTTCGCCGCGCCCACCACGCGCACTTTCCCCAGGCCGCTGCCGTTCGGGCGCGACCGCGAGTTCCACCGGCTGACCGAGGCGCTGGAGCGCTGCCTGAACGGCCGTGGCGGTGTCGTCGCCCTGAACGGCTCGGTGGGCAGCGGCCGCAGCGAGCTGCTCTACACCTTCATGGAGGAGGCCGCGCTGAGCGGTGCGCGGGTGCTGGTCGGCACCGGCTCGCCGCTGGAGCGGGACTTCCCGCTCGGGCTGCTGCGCCAACTCCTCGACAGCGCCGAGCTCGACCGGGACGGCGCGGCGCGCGCGGCGCTGCTGCTGCGCGGCGCGGTGATCGAGGAGACCGAGCCGGACGGCGCCGGGAGCCACCCGCTGGCCGAGCACCGCTCGCCCCGCCTCGCGCAGCACGCCCTGGAGGGGCTCTGCGCGCTGCTGCTCGAACTCGCCGAGCGCCGACCGCTGCTGATCGCGGTCGACGACCGGCAGGACGTCGACCTGCAGTCCCTGGAGTTCCTGCTCTACCTGGTCCGCCGCACCCGCAACGCACGGGTGCTCACCGTCCTCAGCTCGCGCGAGACGATGACGCCGCCGAACCCGTTCTTCGACGTCGAGCTGGCCCGACAGCCGCACCACGAGCGGGTCAAGCTGGAGTTGCTCGCCCCGCGCGAGGTGGCCGAGCTCTGGCGGCAGCGGTTCGGCCTGCGCGCCGGGGTCGAGCACGCCGCCGAGGCGCACGCGCTGACCGGTGGGAACCGGCTGCTGGTGGACGCGCTGATGGATGATCAGGGGGACGTGCGACAGTTCGGTGGCGGTGGCCGAGGCGCGAACGCCCTGGGCACCGGCGGGTCGCCGGACGGCGGACTGGCGGTGGGGGAGAGCTACCGCAGGGGCCTGATGAGCTGCCTGCACCGGATGGACCCACTGGCGCTGCGTTGCGCGCGTGGCGTCGCGGTGCTCGGGGGTGCCGCCGAACCGGAACTGCTCGCCGAACTGCTGCTGCTCGCACCCGACTCGCTGGCCCGCGCCTTCTACCTGCTGCACGCGGCCGGGCTGTTCCAGGACGGCGCCTTCCGGCACCCCACCGCCGCCGGCGACCTGCTGGCCGCCGTGCGGCCCGCCGAACTGGCCGGGCTGCACCGGCGGGCGGCGGAGCTGCTGACCGCGACCGGCGCGCCCGACGCCACGGTGGCGGTCCAACTGCAGGCCGCCGCAGGGCAGTCCAGGTCGCCCTGGTCGGTGCCGCCGCCGCGCTCCGCCGGGCTGGGGGAGCGGGTGCCGCGGCCGCCGGCGGCGCGGGCCCCGGGTGGGCCGGTGGTCGCGGTCGAGCCGCCGGTCGCCGCCGACCACCCGTCGGATGACGGGCCGGCCGCCCGGGAGGAGGCAGGTGGCAGCGAGGCGGGTGGCAGCCTCGACCTCAAGCCGCTGCGCTACCTCTTCTGGCACGGCCGGGTCACCGAGGGGCTGGGCGAGTTGGCCAGGGCCGAGGCGGCCCCGGGTGGCGGTGCGGCCACCCGTGAGCTGCGCGCCTGGCTGGCGTACTGGTACCCCTCGCTCCTGCCGTCCGCCAACGTGGGGACGGGCGGTGGCGAGGGGACGGGCGTTGGCGCGGGGGCAGGCGGTGCCGCGGGGACGGGCGGTGGCGCGCGGGCGCTCCTCGGCGTGCGGCCGGGCGGCACCCAGGTGTTGGCGGCGCTGCTGGCCGGGACCGACCCCGTGACGGCGGTACGGCAGGCCGAGCAGCTGCTGCGGGCCGGGCAGTTGGGCCGTTCGCCGGTCTCGGTGGAGTCACTGACCGCGGCGCTCACCGTCCTGGTCTACGCCGACCGGGCGGATCTCGCGGCCCGCTGGTGCGGACCGATCGCGCAGCGCACCGGGAGCCTGTGCAGCACCGCCTGGCACGCGCTCTTCTCCGCCCTGCGGGCGGAGACGGCGTGGCGACAGGGCGACCTGCGCGGGGCGGAGGAGGGTGCCAAGGCGGCCTTCGCCGCCGTGCACCCGGACAGCTGGGGGGTGGCGGTCGGCGTCCCGCTCGCCACCATGGTCGCGGTGCAGACCGCGCTGGGCCGCCACCAGGAGGCCGCCCGTTACCTGGCACTGGAGACGCCGACGGAGATGGACCGCACTCCCGCCGGGCTGCACTACCGGTACGCGCGCGGCGGGCACCGGTTGGCGACCGGCCAACTGGACCAGGCGCTCGCCGACTTCCGGGCCTGCGGCGAGACGATGGCGCGCTGGGGGCTGGACCACCTGCCCGGCCTGGTCCCCTGGCGGATCGGCGCGGCGCGCACCCAGCTGGCGCTCGGCCGCCCTGGCACCGCGCTCGCGCTGGCCGAGGAGCAGGAGGCCAGGCTCGGCGCGTCCGGGCACGCCCGGGTGCGGGGGATGGCGCTGCGGGTCCGGGCGGCGGCCGGGGGCCGGGGCGGGCGCACCGAGCTGCTCGAAGCTGCTGTCGGGGCGCTGGAGGAAGCCGGCGACGAGTACGAACTGTCCGGTGTGCTGGCTGAGTTGAGCGTCGCCCATCAGGTCCAGGGGGATCCGGTGCGGGCCCGCCTGACGGAGCGCCGCCGACGCCACTCGCCGGCCGGCGCGGGGACGCTCTCAGCGGTCGGGGCGCTGGCGGCGGTGGGCGCGCTGGCCGCGGTGCCCGCTCCGGTCGGCCCGCCGACCACCGTCGCGTCGGCCGCCGCGCCCGCGTCGGCCCCCGCGCCGGCCGCCGCGCCCGCGCCGGTGGCGCCGGGCTCGCCGGTGCCGTCGGGCGCGCAGGCCGACGCGAGTCTGAGCGATGCCGAGCGGCGGGTGGCGGAGCTGGCGGCGCACGGGCTCAGCAACCGGGAGATCGCCCGCAAGCTCTACATCACGGTCAGCACGGTCGAGCAGCACCTGACCCGGGTGTACCGCAAGCTCGGGGTCCGCCGCCGGGTCGACCTCGGCCCGCGCCTGGCCCAGGTCGACGCGGTCGGGCTGCCCGCACCGGCCGGCCCGCCGACCACGCCCGGAGCGGTGGGCCTGACAGGCCTGCCGGGCTTGCCGGGCTTGACAGGTCTGACCGGCCTGACAGGCCTGCCGGGCTTGACAGGCCTGCCGGGCCTGGTGGGCATGGCAGCCCTGGCCGGTCCGGTCGGACCCGATGGACCGCTCGACACCCCCTTGCTGCTGGCCGGTAGGGGTACCACAGGGGTTGCCTAGGGGTCAGCTCCAGCGCCACTCGCGGAAGTCTGAGGGACATCGCCCATCGCCGTCCCCCAGAGTGGAAGCCCGCCATGCCCCTGGAAGCGCTTACCCCGCCCGAGTCGGCCCGCGCCGCCGCCACGCAGGCCGTGGCCGTCGTGGGCGCCGCCTGCCGCCTCCCCGGCGCGGCGAGCCCGCAGGAGTTCTGGGAGCTGCTGGACCGCGGTGCGAGCGCGGTCGGCCGCCCGCCCGCGGGGCGCTTCGCCGAGGGCGAGGCGGCCAGGGCCGGCGGCTGGTTGGCCCAGGTCGACCGGTTCGACCCGGAGTTCTTCGGAATCTCGCCGGCCGAGGCCGCCGCCAGCGACCCGCAGCAGCGGTTGCTGCTCGAACTCGCCTGGGAGGCCCTGGAGGACGCGGGTGTCCGGCCCGCCACGCTGGCCGGGCGCCCGGCCGGGGTCTTCGTCGGAGCGATCGGCGGCGACTACGCCACGCTGGTGACCCGCGGCGCGGGGGCGGCGCTCACCCGGCACAGCCTCACCGGTCTGAACCGGGGCATCATCGCCAACCGGATCTCCTACGCGCTGGACCTGCGCGGGCCGAGCCTGACCGTCGACTCCGCGCAGTCCTCCTCGCTGGTCGCCGTCCACCTGGCGATGGAGAGCCTGCGCTCCGGTGAGTCCGAACTCGCGCTCGCCGCCGGGGTCAACCTCAACCTGGCCGCCGAAAGCACGCTGACCGTCGAGCGGTTCGGCGCGCTCTCCCCGGACGACCGCTGCTTCACCTTCGACGCGCGGGCCAACGGCTACGCCCGGGGCGAGGGCGGCGTGCTGCTGGTGCTGAAGCCGCTGGCCGCCGCGGTGGCGGACGGTGACACGGTGCACGCCGTCCTGCTCGCCGGCGCCGTCAACAGCGACGGCGCCACCGAGGGCCTGACGGTGCCGAGTGCGAGTGCCCAGGCGGAGCTGGTGCGGACCGCGACGCGCCGGGCCGGGCTGCGCGCCGAGCAGGTCCAGTACGTGGAACTGCACGGCACCGGGACCCGGGTGGGCGATCCGATCGAAGCCGCCGGGCTCGGTGCGGCGCTCGGCGAGGGCCGCCCGGCCGGCGAGCCGCTGCTGGTCGGTTCGGCCAAGACCAACGTCGGTCACCTGGAAGGTGCTTCGGGGATCGTCGGGCTGCTGAAGACCGTGCTCAGCGTGCGGCACCGGCGGCTGCCCGCCAGCTTGAACTTCGAACAGCCCAACCCTGACATCGACTTCGACGGGCTCGGCCTGCGGGTCCGCACCGAGTCCGGGGCCTGGCCCGCGCCCGAGCGGCCGCTGATCGCGGGAGTGAGCTCCTTCGGGGTGGGCGGGACCAACGCCCATGTGCTGGTGGGACCGGCTCCGGAGCGGACCGCCTTGGTGGCAGCCGCTTCTGACGCTCCGTCGCGGGAGCGTGGGCCCGTGCTCTGGCCGCTCTCCGGCCGCACCCCTGCGGCCCTGCGCGAGCAGGCTTCCCGCCTGCGCGCGCACCTCCAGGAGCACCCCGGCCTCCGCCCGGCGGACGTGGGCCACACGCTGGCCACCACCCGCACCGGCTTCGAGCACCGGGCCGTCCTGCTGGGCC
Source organism: Kitasatospora sp. NBC_01287 (assembly GCF_026340565.1). Taxonomy (NCBI): domain Bacteria; kingdom Bacillati; phylum Actinomycetota; class Actinomycetes; order Kitasatosporales; family Streptomycetaceae; genus Kitasatospora; species Kitasatospora sp. NBC_01287. Next base: position 1,413,096 of record NZ_JAPEPB010000001.1, on the reverse strand, counting down.
AGGCCCCCGCCGTCCAGCCTTCCGCCGTCCAGCCTTCCGCCGTCCAGCCTTCCGCCGTCCAGCCTCCCGCCGTCCAGGCCTCCGCCGTCCAGGCCTCCGAGCACGCCGAACTGCTCGCCGCACTGGCCGCGTTGGAGCGCGGTGACCAGCACCCCGACCTGGTGCGCGGGGTGGCGCGCGGCGGCCGGGGCACCGTCTTCGTCTTCCCCGGGCAGGGCTCCCAGTGGGCCGGCATGGCACGTGAACTCCACGCGACCGCACCGGCGTTCGCCGAGCGGCTGGAGGAGTGCGCCGACGCGTTGGCCCCGCACACCGACTTCGCGCTGCTGGACGTGCTGCTCGGCAGCTCCGGTGCGGCCGAGCAGTTGGAGCGGGTGGCGGTCGTGCAGCCCGCGCTCTTCGCCGTGATGGTCTCGCTGGCCGCGCTCTGGCAGGCCTCGGGCGTGCACCCGGACGCCGTGATCGGGCACTCGCAGGGCGAGATCGCCGCGGCCGCGGTGGCGGGTGCCCTTCCGCTCGCGGACGCCGCCGCCGTGGTCGCGCTGCGCGCCCGTGCCATCGCCGGACTCGCCGCCGGGCGCCCGGCCGCGGGGCGCCGGTCGGAAGGTCGGCAGTTCGACGGTCGGCAGCCGGCCGCGCCGCGCGGGGGGATGGCCTCGATCCCGCTGCCGGCCGACGAAGTCCGTTCCCGCGTCGAGCGGTTCGCGGGCCGGCTGGCCGTCGCCGCCGTCAACGGGCCGGGCGCGACCGTGGTCTCCGGTGATCTGGCGGCGGTCGAGGCGCTGGTCGCCGAGTGCCGGGACGAGGGCCTGCGGGCCAAGCTGGTCCCGGTCGACTACGCCTCGCACTCGCCGCACGTCGAGCCGCTGGCGCGGAGCCTGCCGGAGCTGCTGCACGGCATCGGGCCGCGCCGGGCCGCGACCGCCTTCTACTCCACGGTCACCGGCGCCGCCCTGGACACCACCGAGCTGACCGGCGCCTACTGGTACCGCAACCTGCGCTCGACCGTCGAGCTGGAGCGCGCCGTCCGGGCCGCCCACGCGGACGGCCACCGCGGCTTCGTCGAGATCAGCCCGCACCCGGTGCTGACCGTCGGCCTGGACCAGATCCTGGACGGCACCGCGGCCGTGGCCGGCACGCTGCGGCGCGACCAGGGCGGGCTGCGCCAGTTCCGCACCTCGCTGGCGGAGTTCCACGCCAGGGGCGGCGCGGTCGACTGGTCGGGGCTGCACGGGCCCGCCGCGCGGCGGGTGCCGCTGCCGACCTACGCGTTCCAACGGCGGCGGCTCTGGCTGGACTCGATCGCCGAGCGGCCCGCGGCGGCGGCCGGCGGCGCGCTGCTCGACGAGGCCGCCGCGCTCGCCGCGGTCCGGGTCGGCACGGCGCTCGTGCTGGGCCACGACGGCCCGGCGGCGGTCGATCCGGACCGGACCTTCAAGGACCTCGGACTCGACTCGGTCTCCGCCGTCGAACTGCGCGAGCGGCTGGTCGGCACCACCGGCCTGCCGCTGCCCGCCACGCTCACCTACGACCGCCCCACGCCCCGCGCGGTCGCCGCCTACCTGCACGAGCTGGCGGCCGGGCCCGAGCGTGACGCGGACGCGGCAGCGGTGGCGGGTACGGTGACGGCGCAGGCGGCGCAGGACGACCCGATCGCCATCGTCGCGCTGAGCGGCCGCTGGCCGGGCGGGGCCGACACACCCGAGCGGCTCTGGGAGCTGCTGCGCGAGGGGCATGACGCGATCGGCCCGTTCCCCGACAACCGTGGCTGGGACCTGGAGGCCCTCTACGACCCCGAGGGGCTGCGGCCGGGCAGCTCCTACACCCGCCAGGGCGGGTTCCTCCAGGACGCCGACCGGTTCGACGGCGCCTTCTTCGGGCTCAGCCCGCGCGAGTCGGCGGCCATGGACCCCCAGCAGCGCCTGCTGCTGGAGTGCACCTGGGAGCTGGCCGAGCGCGCGGGCCTGCGTCCGGCGGAGCTGCGCGACAGCGCCACCGGGGTCTTCGTCGGTGTGATGCCGCAGGAGTACGGCCCCCGGCTGCACGAGACGTCGGAGAGCTACCAGGGACACGCGCTGACCGGCACCCTGACCAGCGTCGCCTCCGGGCGGTTGGCCTACACGCTGGGCCTGCGCGGCCCGGCGATCACCGTGGACACCGCCTGCTCCTCCTCGCTGGTGGCGATCCACCTGGCCGCCCAGTCGCTGCGCGCGGGGGAGAGCGACCTGGCGCTGGCGGGCGGGGTGACCGTGATGTCCATGCCCGGCATGTTCACCGAGTTCAGCCGCCAGCGCGGGCTGGCCGCCGACGGGCGCTGCAAGCCGTTCGCCGCCGCGGCCGACGGCACCGCCTGGGCCGAGGGCGCGGGCCTGGTGCTGCTGGAGCGGCTCTCCGACGCCCGGCGGCGCGGGCACCAGGTGCTCGCGCTGATCCGCGGCTCCGCCGTGAACCAGGACGGGGCCTCCAACGGCCTGACCGCGCCCAACGGTCCGAGCCAGCAGCGGGTGATCACCCAGGCGCTGGCCGCCGCCGGGCTGCGGCCCGAGGAGGTCGACGCCGTCGAGGCGCACGGCACCGGGACCGCCCTCGGCGACCCGATCGAGGCGCAGGCGCTGATCGCCGCGTACGGGCCGGGGCGGCCGGCGGACCGGCCGCTGCTGATCGGCTCGGCGAAGTCGAACATCGGACACACCCAGGCAGCCGCCGGGGTGACCGGGGTGATCAAGTTGGTCCAGGCGATGCGGCACGGGGAGCTGCCCGGCACGCTGCACCTGGACCGCCCCTCCCCGCACGTGGACTGGTCGGCCGGCACGGTCGAGCTGCTGACGGACCGTCAGGCATGGCCGGAGAACGGGCGGCCGCGACGGGCGGCGGTCTCCTCCTTCGGCATCAGCGGAACCAACGCGCACCTGATCCTGGAGGCGCCGTCACAAGCTGACGCTCCGTCAGTTCCGGCGCTGGACGAGGCCCCGGCCGGGGACGCCCCGCTGCCGTGGGTGCTCTCCGCCCGGGACGAGCCGGCGCTGCGCGAGCACGCCGCGCGGCTGGCTGCCTCGCTGGCGGACCGGCTGGACGAGGGGGCGCGGCTGGACCCGGCCGACGTCGGGCACGCGCTCGCCGTCGACCGCACCGCCTTCGGACACCGCGCGGTGCTGCTCGCCGCCACCCCGGCCGACCGGCTCGCGGCGCTGCGTGCACTCGCCCGGACCGCTGAGGCCGCCGGGCCCATCGGGGGCGGCGCGGCAGCGGACGGCGCTGCGGGGGCGGCGTTCACCCTGATCCAGGGGGTCACCACCCCGGCGGCGGCTGGAACCGCGTTCCTCTTCTCCGGCCAGGGCAGCCAGCGGCCGGGCGCCGGGCGCGAGCTCTACCGCTCCCACCCGGTCTTCGCCGAGGCGGTGGACGCCGTGGCGGAACTCTTCGACCAGCAACTGGACCGCCCGCTACGCCCGCTGCTCTTCGCCGAGCCGGGCAGCGCGCAAGCCGCGCTGCTCGACGACACCGCTTACACCCAGCCCGCCCTGTTCACCCTGCACGTCGCGCTGTACCGGCTCGCGGAGTCCTTCGGGGTGCGCCCGGCCTACCTGATCGGCCACTCCATCGGCGAGTTGAGCGCGGCCCACCTGGCCGGGGTGCTCTCGCTGCCCGACGCCGTCACGCTGGTCGCGGCCCGCGCCCGGCTGATGCAGGCGCTCCCGTCCGGCGGCGCGATGGCGGCGATCCAGGCCACCGAGGCCGAGCTGCTGCCCGAGCTCGCGGCCGCCGGGGCCGGGGCCGGTGCGACCGAAGGAGCCCCGGGCGCCGCCCGGGTGGGCATCGCCGCCGTCAACGGGCCTGCCTCGGTGGTCGTCTCCGGTGACGCCGAGCCGGTCCGGGCGTTCGCCGAGCGCTGGCGGGCCAAGGGGCGGCGGACCAAGCTGCTCCAGGTCAGCCACGCTTTCCACTCGCCCCGGATGGACGCGGTGCTGGCCGAGTTCGGGGCCGTTGCCGCCGCGTTGGACTACGCCGAGCCGCGGTTGCCGGTGGTCTCCAACCTGACCGGTGCCCTGGCCACCGCCGAGCAACTGCGCAGCCCCGACTACTGGGTGCGCCACATCCGCGAGGCCGTCCGCTTCCATGACGGGATCCGCACCCTGCACGGACTCGGGGTCGGCGCCTACCTGGAACTCGGGCCGGCCCCGGTGCTCACCGCGCTCGTCGCGGCGAGCCTGGAGAGCTTCGAGGGCGAGCCGGGCTTCGAGGACCCGCAGATCCCGCAGATCCCGCAGGCCCCGGATGCCGCCCCCGCCGCCCCCGCCGTGGCGGTGCTGCGCGCGGACCGCCCCGAGGTGCTGACCTTCACCGAGGCGCTGGCCCATCTGCACGTGCACGGCGCGGCGGTGGACTGGCGGCCCGCCTACGCGGGCCGGGCCGGCCACCGGGTCGAGCTGCCCACCTACCCGTTCCAGCGCCGCCGGCACTGGCTCCAGGCGCCCGTCCGGGCCGACGGCGCGGCCGCCGGGCTGCTCGTCCTGGATCACCCGCTGCTCGGCGCGGCGGCCGAACTGAGCGAGGAGGACGGCTGGTTGCTGACCGGTCGACTCTCGCTGCGGACCCACCCCTGGCTGGCCGACCACGCGGTGGGCGGCGCGGTGCTGCTGCCGGGCACCGCGTTCGCCGAGCTGGCGGCGCAGGCGGCCGCCCGGGTCGGCGCGGTGCGCGTCGAGCAACTGGACCTGCGGGCCCCGCTGGTGCTGACACCGCGCGGCGCCGTGCGCCTTCAGGTGCTGCTCGGCGGCGCGGACGAGGACGGGCGGCGCACCCTGCAGGTGCGCTCGCAGCCGGAGGACGCCGCCACCGGATGGACCCAGCACGCCGGCGGCACGATCGCGCCGGTCGGCGCCGACGCCGAGGCGGCCGACAGTGCTGAGGTCGACGGCGCTGAGGTCGACGGCGCTGAGGTCGACGGCGCTGAGGCAGACGCGGGCGCGGCGGCTTGGCCGCCGCCCGGTGCGGCACCGGTCGAACTCACCGGTCTGTACGAGCAACTCGCCGAGCGCGGTTACGCGTACGGCCCGGCGTTCCGGCAGCTGACCGGCGCCTGGCGGCTGGGCGAGGAGCTGTTCGTCGAGGTCGGGCCCACCGAGCCCGAGCGGCGCTACGCGGTGCACCCGGTGCTGCTCGACGCGGCACTGCACGGCGTCGTCGGCCTGCTGCTGGCGGCCGGCACGCCTCTCGTCCCGTTCTCCTGGCAGGATCTGACGCTCCATCGGAACAGTGCCTCGGTGCTGCGCGCCCGGATCACCCCGAACGGCTCGAACGCCGTCGCGCTGCGGCTCTTCGGCCCCGGCGGCGAGCGGATCGCCACGGTCGGCGCGCTCGGCTTCCGCGCCCAGGCCGCGGCGGCCGCCGACTCCCTCTACCGCCTCGACTGGACGCCCGCCCCGGCGCCCGCCCCGACAACTGCTCCGGCACTCGCCCCGACGCCCGCCCCCACGTCGGCGCCCGCTCCGACCGGAGCGGTGGCGGACTGGCTGCTGCTCGGCGAACCGGCGCTGCTCGGCCTCCCCGCCGACACCCCGGCGCACGCCACCCTCGCCGAGCTCCCCGCCGGCTCCGCCACCGCTCCCACCGCCCCCCGAACAGTCGCCGCGCCCGTCACCACCGCGCCGCAGGCCCTCGCGCTGCTGCAGCGGTGGCTGGCCGAGGACCGTCCGGGCAGCCTCGCGCTGATCACCCGCACGGCCGTCGCCACCCACCCGGGTGAGGACGTCCCCGACCCCGCGGCCGCCGCGGTCTGGGGCCTGGTCCGCGCCGCGCAGGCCGAGCACCCCGACCGCTTCCTGCTCCTCGACACCGACGGCACCCCCGAGAGCGCCGCCGCCCTGCCGGCCGCCCTGGTGACGGCCGCCGGGCCCACTGCCAACTCGGCCAACCCGGCCGCCCCGGGGACCCCCGGTGAGCCGGAACTCGCCCTGCGGGCCGGTGAAGCGCTGGTCCCGAGGCTGGCCGCCCCCGCGTCCGGTGACGTGCCCGGCGAGGTGCTGGCGCCGCGCGGCGAGCACGCCTGGCGGCTGGACACCGAGCGGCCCGGCAGCCTGGACAGCCTGGCGGCGCTACCCGCCCCCGAGGCGCGGGCACCGCTGACGGACCATCAGGTACGGTTGGAGATCCGGGCGGCGGGCCTCAACTTCCGGGACGTGCTGATCACCCTGGGCATGTACCCGGGTGGCGCGCGGGTCGGAGCCGAGGCCGCGGGCCTGGTGCTGGAGACCGGCCCGGGCGTGACCGGACTGCGCCCCGGCGACCGGGTGATGGGCCTGGTCCAGGGCACCCTGGGGCCCGTCGCGGTCACCGACCACCGGCTGCTCACCACGATCCCGGCCGACTGGAGCTTCGCTCAGGCGGCCACCGCCCCGGTCGCCTTCCTCACCGCCTACCGCGGCCTCCACGACCTGGCGGGGCTGCGCGCCGGCGAGCACGTGCTGGTGCACGCCGCGACCGGCGGGGTCGGCCAGGCCGCCGTCCAACTGGCCCGGCACAGCGGAGCGGTGGTGCTCGGCACCGCCGCGCCCGGCAAGTGGCCGGTGCTGCGCTCGCAGGGCCTGGCGCAGGACGCGATCGCCTCCAGCCGCACCCTGGACTTCGAAGCGGAGTTCCGGGCGCGCACCGGCGGGCGCGGAGTGGACGTCGTCCTCAACGCGCTGGCCCGGGAGTTCACCGACGCCTCGCTGCGCCTGCTCGCCCCCGGCGGCCGGTTCGTCGAGCTCGGCAAGACCGACCAGCGCGACCCGGCCGTCGTCGCGGCCGAGCACGACGGCGCCGCCTACCTGGCCTTCGACCTGTTCGACGTCGCGCCGCAGCGGATCTCGGAGATCCTGGCCGTGCTGCGGCCGCTCTTCGAGGACGGCGCGCTGCGCCCGCTCCCGGTGGCGGCCCAGGACATCCGACTCGCCCCGCAGGCGGTGCGCCGGTTCAGCCAGGCGCGGCACATCGGCAAGCTCGCGCTGACCGTGCCGCGGGCCCTGGACCCGGAGGGCACGGTGCTGATCACCGGCGGCACCGGCGCGCTCGGTGCCCTGATCGCCCACCGCCTGGTCACCCGCCACGGCGTGCGCCACCTGCTGCTGGCCGGGCGGCAGGGCGCCCGAGCCGCCGGAGCCGCCGAGCTGGCCGCCGAACTCACCGCGCTGGGCGCCGAGGTGACCATCGCCGCCGCCGATGTCGCCGATCCGGCGGCGGTGGCCGGGCTGCTCGCGGGCCTGGCGCCCGAGCACCCGCTGACCGCCGTGGTGCACGCGGCCGGGGTGCTGGCGGACACGCTGCTCACCGACCTGACACCGGAGCGGCTCGCCCAGGTGCTGCGCCCGAAGGCGGACGGGGCCTGGCAGTTGCACCGCGCCACCGAGCACCTCGACCTGGCCGCCTTCGTACTCTTCTCCTCGGCGGTCGGCCTGCTCGGCAACGCGGGCCAGGCCAACTACGCGGCGGCGAACGCCCAGTTGGACGCGCTGGCCCAGCACCGCCGGGTGCGCGGCCTGCCCGCCCTCTCGCTCGCCTGGGGACACTGGGCGCAGGCCGGCGGCATGGCCGCCTCGCTGAGCGCCGCCGAGACCGAGCGGCTGGCCCGCACCGGTCTGGCGCCGATGACCAGCGAGCAGGCGCTCGCCCTCTTCGACGCCGCGCTCGACTCGCCTTACGCCGCCCTGGCCGCCGCGCGCCTGGCGCCGGCCGCGACCGAGGGCGACCGGCTCGCCCCCGTGCTGCGCGGCCTGCTCCGGGTGGGACCTCGGCCGACCCGGGCCGCCGCCGCACCTGGCGGAGACGAACCAGCGGCGCTGGCCAGGCAGTTGACCGGACGGCAGCCCGCCGACCAGGAGCGGATCCTGCTCGCCCTGGTGCGCGCCACGGCGGCGGCGGTGCTCGGGCACCCGGATCCGGCGGTGATCCAGCCCCAGATCGGCTTCATGGACGCCGAGTTCGACTCCCTCGGGGTGATCGAACTGCGCAACCGGCTGAACCGGGCGACCGGTCTGCGGCTGCCCACCACAGCGGTCTTCGACCACCCCACCCCGCTGGCCCTGGCGGCCCACCTGCGCGAACTGCTGGCCCCGGTCGAGCCCGCGCCGAGTTCGGCGCCAAGGATCGGCGGCCCCGGCGAGTTGGAGCTGGACCGGCTCGCCGCCCTGCTCACCGAGCAGGCCGCGGCCGACCCGGGCGCCCGGGAGCACGCGGTGCGCCGGCTGACCGACCTGCTCGCCGAGCTCGGCGCCGCGCGGCACCTGGCGGACACCGAGGCCGGCCACGACGCCCGGTTCGGCCAGGACGGCCAGCTCGGCCCGGACGGCCACGGTGGCCGGCTCGGCCAGGACGGCCCGCCTGACGAGGACATCGCGGCCCGGCTGACCGGTGTCAGCACCGACGAGATCTTCGACTTCATCGACAACGAGCTCGGAATTTCCTGAGAGAGGCGACCAGAGACATGACCACCAACGAGGAGAAGCTCCGCGACTACCTCACCAAGGTCGCCGCCGAGCTGCACCAGACCCGCAAGCTGCTGCGCGAGGCGGAGGCCAAGGCGAAGGCGGCGGGGGCGGAGCACGAGCCGATCGCGATCGTGGGCATGGCCTGCCGGTTCCCCGGCGGCGCCGCGAGCCCGGAGGCGCTGTGGCGGCTGGTGACCGAGGAGCGCGATGTGGTCGGGCCGTTCCCGACCGACCGGGGCTGGGACCTGGAGCACCTCTACGACCCGGATCCCGACAAGCCCGGCCGGAGCTACGCCCGCGAGGGCGGCTTCCTCTACGACGCGGGCGACTTCGACGCGGAGTTCTTCGGCGTCTCGCCGCGTGAGGCGCTGGCCGCCGAGCCGCAGCAGCGGCTGCTGCTGGAGACCGCCTGGGAGGCGCTGGAGCACGCCGCGCTGGACCCGACCGCGCTGCGCGGCACCCGCACCGGCGTCTTCGCCGGGGTGATCGCCCAGGAGTACGGGCCGAGCATGCACCACCTGCCCGCCGAGGAGACCGACGGCTACGTGCTCACCGGCACCACCACCAGCGTCGCCTCCGGGCGGATCGCCTACACGCTGGGCCTGGAGGGCCCGGCCGTCACGGTGGATACCGCGTGCTCCTCCTCGCTGGTGGCGCTGCACCTGGCGGCGCAGGCGCTGCGTGCCGGGGAGTGCTCGCTCGCGCTGGCCGGCGGCGCCACCGTGCTGTCCGCGCCCGGCCTGTTCATCGAGTTCTCCCGGCAGCGCGGGCTGGCTCCCGACGGCCGCTGCAAGCCGTTCGCCGCGGCGGCCGACGGCACCGGCTGGGGCGAGGGCGCCGGCGTGCTGGTGCTGGAGAAGCTCTCCGAGGCGCAGCGCCTGGGGCACCGGGTGCTGGCCGTGCTGCGCGGCTCGGCGGTCAACCAGGACGGCCGCAGCAGCCAGCTCACCGCGCCCAGCGGCTCGGCGCAGCAGCGGGTGATCCGCCAGGCGCTGGCCGGCGCCGGGCTGCGCGCCGCCGACGTGGACGTGGTCGAGGCGCACGGCACCGGCACCCGGCTGGGTGACCCGATCGAGGCGCAGGCGTTGATCGCCACCTACGGTCGTGAGCACAGCGCCGAGTCGCCGCTCTGGCTGGGTTCGGTGAAGTCGAACATCGGGCACACCCAGGCGGCGGCCGGGGTGGCGGGTGTGATCAAGTCGGTGCTGGCGATCCGGAGCGGCGTGCTGCCCAGGACCCTGCACGTGGACGAGCCCTCCTCGCACGTGGACTGGTCGGACGGCACGGTACGGCTGCTGACGGAGCGTCAGGACTGGCCGGAGCTGGGGCGCCCGCGTCGGGCCGCCGTCTCGTCCTTCGGTGTCTCCGGCACCAACGCGCACGTGATCATCGAGCAGGCTCCAACCGCCGAGCCGGCCAAGGCCGCCCCGGCGCCCGAGATCGCCCCGGCGCCCGAGGCCGGGACCGCCCCCGAGGCCCAGGCGGCGGCGTTGGTGCCGCCGGTGCTCCCCTTCGTGCTCTCCGCCCGCACCCCGCAGGCGCTGCGCGACCGGGCCGGGCAGTTGGCCGGTCTGCTGGAGAGCGCCGATCCGACGGCGCTCGCGCACACCCTGGCCACCACCCGGGCCGCCCTGGAGGAGCGCGCGGTGCTGCTCGGCGCGCCCGCCGAGGGCCTGCGGGCCCTGGCGGCCGGGCGTGATCTGCCGGAACTGGTCCGGGGTCGGGCGCGGACGCCCGGCAAGGTGGTCTTCGTCTTCCCCGGCCAGGGCTCCCAGTGGCTCGGCATGGGCGCCGAACTGCTCGCCACCGAACCGGTGTTCGCGCAGGTCATCGAGCAGGCCGCCGCCGCGCTCGCCCCGCACACCGACTGGTCGCTGCTCGATGTGCTGCGCGGCGCGGACGGCACGCCCGACCCCGACCGGGTGGACGTGGTGCAACCGGCGCTCTGGGCCGTGCTGGTGGGCCTGGCCGAGCTGTGGCGCTCCTACGGCGTGCGGCCGGACGCGGTGGTCGGCCACAGCCAGGGCGAGGTGGCCGCCGCCTACGTGGCCGGCGCGCTCACGCTTGAGGACGCCGCCCGGATCGTCGCGCTGCGGGCCAAGGCGCTGGCCAGGATCTCGGGACTCGGCGGGATGCTCTCGGTGCCGCGCCCGCTGGCCGAGGTCGAGGCGCGGATCGCCGACCGCGCGCAACGGCTGTCGATCGGCGTGGTCAACGGCCCGTCCTCGACCGTGGTCTCGGGCGAGCTCGCCGCGCTGGCCGAACTCGCCGAGCAGTACGCGGCGGAGGGCGTGCGGACCCGTCCGGTCAACATCGACTACGCCTCCCACTCGGTGCAGACCGAGGCGCTGCGCGCCGAACTGGCCGAGCTGCTCGGCGGTGTCGCGCCGCGCGCCGGTCAGATCCCGCTGGTCTCCACGGTGACCGCCGACTGGCAGGACACCGCCGGGCTGGACGCCGACTACTGGTTCGCCAACCTGCGCCGCACCGTCCGCTTCGAGCAGGCCACCCGGCTGCTCGCGGCGGACGGCCACACGGTCTTCATCGAGGTCAGCCCGCACCCGGTGCTGACCGGCTCGATCGAGGACACCCTCGCGGACCTCGGGGCCGCCGACACGGTGGTCACCGGTTCGCTGCGCCGCGGTGAGGGCGGCCGCGAGCGGTTCCTGCGCTCGGTCGCCGAGTTGGCTGTGCGGGGCGTGGCCGTCGACTGGTCGCCGGCCTTCGCCGGGGCCCGACCCGAGCCGGTCGACCTGCCCAACTACCCGTTCCAGCACCAGCGCTACTGGCTGGCCGCGACCCGCTCGCCCGAGCGGCTGACCGCCGCGGGCGGCGCGCCGGACCAGGCGTTCTGGGAGCTGGTCGCCGGAGGGGACGCCGAGCGGCTGGCCGAGGCGATCGGCGTGGACGGCGAGCGCCTGACGCCGGTGCTGCCCGCGCTGGCCGGCTGGTGGGAGCGGCAGCGCGGTGAGCGGGCCGCCGACGGCTGGCGGCACCGGGTGGTCTGGCGTGCCGTCACCGCGCCCGCCGCGGGCCGGCTGACCGGCGACTGGCTGGTCGCCGTGCCCGAGGAGCAGCGCGAACACCCGTGGGTGCGCGGCCTGGTGAGCCGGCTGGCGGAGCAGGGGGCCACGCCGGTGCTGCTGGCGGCGGTGCCCGAGCGGGCGGCGCTGGCCGAACTCCTGCGCACGGCCGAGCCGTTCACGGGCATCGTGTCGCTGCTCGGCCTGGGCGCCGGCACGCTGCCGGGACAGGACGCCGTGCCGTGGGGCTACGGCGCGAACGTGGCCCTGGCCCAGGCGCTGGAGGACGCGGGGGCGCAGGCGCCGCTCTGGTACCTGAGTCGGGGCGCGGTCGCCACCGGCCCGTCGGACGAGGTGACCGACCCCGAGCAGGCACTCGTCTGGGGCTTCGGCGCGATCCTCGCGGTGGAGAGCCCCGGGCTCTGGGGCGGGTTGATCGACCTGCCGGACGGGGAGCTCGGCGAGCGCGACTGGCGGCAGGTGACGGCGCTGCTCGCGGACACCGGCGCCGAGCGGGAATCCGAGCTGGCGATCCGTCAGGCGGGCTCCTTCGCACGGCGGTTGATCAAGGCCGCGCCGGTCGCAGCAGATCGGGTGGGCTCGGCGGACCGGGTGGGCTCGGCGGACCGGGTGGGTCCGGCGGACCAGGTGGGATCGGCACAGCGGGAGGCCGAGGCCGTCACCGGCTGGCGCCCCACCGGCACCACCCTGATCACCGGCGGCACCGGTGCGCTCGGCGGCCACGTGGCCCGCTGGCTGGCGGCACGCGGCGCCGAGCACCTGCTGCTGGTCAGCCGCCGGGGCGCCGACGCCCCCGGGGCCGCCGCGCTGGCGGCCGAGTTGGCGGAGCTGGGGGCCGAGGTCGACTTCGCGGCGGCGGACGTCGCGGACCGCGCCGCGTTGGCGGCCGTGCTCGCCCGGATCCCCGCCGACCGGCCGCTGGGCGCGGTGGTGCACACCGCTGCCGCGCTGCACGACGGCCTGATCCCCACCCTCACCCCGCAGGCGCTCGACCTGGCGCTGCGGGCCAAGGCCGCAGCCGCACGCCTGCTGCACGAGCTGACGGCCGGGCTGGACCTGTCGGCCTTCGTGCTCTTCTCCTCGCTCGCGGGCCTGTGCGGCATCCCGGGCCAGGGCAACTACGCGCCCGGCAACGCCTATCTGGACGCCCTGGCGGCCCAGCGGCGCGCGGCGGGCCTGCCCGCCACCTCGATCGCCTGGGGCCACTGGGCCGGTGACGGCATCGCCGCCGCCGGGGCCGAGCAGCAGCTGCTGCGGCACGGCCTGGTCTCGCTGCCGCCCGAGCAGGCGGTCGCGGTGCTCGGCCAGGCGCTCGACCACGGTGAGAGTCACCTGGTGGTGGCCGACGCCGACTGGTCGGCGCTGGTCGCGGGCCGCCGCCACCCGCTGGTCGCCGAACTGCTGCCGCGCACCGGCGCCGAGTCGGCGGCCGACGCCGCCGGTGGCGAGGCGAGCCGGATCGAGCGGCTGGGCGAACTGGCCCCGGCCGAGCGCCGGCGCGGGCTGCTGGCAGTGGTGCGGGCCGAGGCCGCCGCCGTCCAGCGGCACCGCTCGCCCGAGGCGATCGACCCGGCGCGAGCCTTCGGCCAGCAGGGCTTCGACTCGCTCACCGCCGTGGAGTTCCGCAACCGGCTGGCGGCCGCCACCGGCCGCCGGCTGCCCGCGACCCTGGTCTTCGACCACCCGACCCCCACCGCGCTGACCGACTGGCTGGCGGAGGAGCTCTGGGGCGCCGAGCAGTTGGCACCGCCCACCGTGGCGCCGCTCGCCCAGGACCAGGAGCAGGAGCAGGACCCGATCGTCATCGTCGGCATGGCCTGCCGCTACCCCGGCGGCGTCGAGTCGCCCGAGGACCTCTGGCGGCTGGTCAGCGAAGGCGTGGACGCGCTCAGCGAGTTCCCCGCCGACCGGGGCTGGGACCTGGAGGCCCTGTACAGCCCGGACCCCGAGGTGCCCGGCACCTCCTACTCCCGCCACGGCGGATTCCTGGACGGCATCGCCGACTTCGACGCCGAGTTCTTCGGCATCCCGCCGCGCGAGGCGCCCGCCATCGACCCGCAGCAGCGGCTCCTGTTGGAGGCCACCTGGCGGGTCTTCGAGCGGGCGGGCATCGACGTGACCGCGCTGCGCGGCAGCCGGACCGGCGTCTTCGCGGGCATCTCGGGCCGGGACTACGCGGGTTCGGGCCAGCGGGTGCCCGAGGAGCTGGAGGCCTACCTCGGGATCGGCAACGCGGGCAGCGTGGCCTCGGGCCGGATCTCCTACACCTTCGGGTTCGAAGGTCCGGCGGTCACGGTGGACACCGCGTGCTCCTCCTCGCTGGTGGCGCTGCACCTGGCGGCGCAGGCGCTGCGTGCCGGGGAGTGCGACCTCGCGGTGGCCGGCGGCGTGCTGCTGATGTCCACGCCGACCACCTTCATCGAGTTCTCCAGGCAGCGCGCGATGTCCCCGGACGGGCGGTGCAAGGCCTTCGCGGCGGCGGCCGACGGCACGGGGTGGGCCGAGGGGGTGGGCCTGCTGCTGGTGGAGCGGCTCTCGGACGCGCGGCGCAACGGGCACGAGGTGCTGGCGGTGCTGCGCGGCTCGGCGGTGAACCAGGACGGCGCCTCCAACGGGCTGACCGCGCCGAGCGGCCCCGCTCAGCAGCGGGTGATCCGCCAGGCGCTGGCCGGAGCGGGCCTGCGCGCGGCGGAGGTCGACCTGCTGGAGGCGCACGGCACCGGCACCACGCTGGGCGACCCGATCGAGGCGCAGGCGTTGATCGCCACCTATGGTCGTGAGCACAGTGCCGAGTCGCCGCTCTGGCTGGGTTCGGTGAAGTCGAACATCGGGCACACCCAGGCGGCGGCCGGGGTGGCGGGTGTGATCAAGTCGGTGCTGGCACTGCGGCACGGCGTGCTGCCCAGGACCCTGCACGTGGACGAGCCCTCCCCGCACGTGGACTGGGCGGACGGTACGGTAAGTCTTCTGACGGAGCATCAGCCCTGGCCGGCGACCGATCGGCCGCGCCGCGCGGCCGTCTCGGCCTTCGGCGTCTCCGGCACCAACGCGCATGTGATCATCGAGCAGGCCCCGGACGCCGCGCCCGCCGAGGGCGCTCCCGAGAAGTCGCCCCTCGGCGCTCCCCAGGCTCCGCCGGTGCTGCCGTTCGTCTTCTCCGCGCGGACCGAGCCTGCGCTGCGCGCCCAGGCCGCCCAACTGGCCGACCTGCTGGAGAGCGCCGAACCGGCCGCCGTGGCGCGGGCCCTGGTGACCTCCCGCGCCACCCTGGAGGAGCGCGCCGTGCTGGTCGGCGACCTGGCCGGACTGCGGGCCTTCGCCGACGGCGGCGAGCCGCCCGCGCTGGTGCGCGGTTCGGCCGCGGTGGCGGGTCCGCTCGCGGTGCTCTTCGCCGGTCAGGGCAGCCAGCGGGTCGGCATGGGCCTGGAGTTGGCGGCGGCGTTCCCGGTCTTCGCGACCGCCTTCGACGAGGTGGCAGGTGAGTTGGGCCTCTCGCTGCGCGAGGTGATCGCTTCCGGTGACGGCCTGGACGAGACGGGTTGGACCCAGCCCGCCCTGTTCGCGCTGGAGGTGGCACTCTTCCGACTGGTCGAATCCTGGGGTGTGCGACCGGACTTCGTCGCCGGCCACTCGATCGGCGAGATCGCGGCGGCCCACGTGGCCGGTGTGCTCGCGCTGCCCGACGCGGCCCGGCTGGTGGGCGCCCGCGCCGCGCTGATGCAGGCGCTGCCCGCCGGTGGCGCGATGGTCTCGATCCGGGCGACCGAGGCGCGGGTGCGCGCGGCGCTCGTGGCGGGCGTCGACATCGCGGCGGTGAACGCGCCGCAGGCGGTGGTGGTCTCCGGCGATGAGAGCGCGGTGCTGGACCTGGCCGCGCGGTTCACCGCCGAGGGGGTACGGACCAAGCGCCTGACGGTCAGCCACCCCTTCCACTCGGCGGGGATGGACGGGATGCTGGAGGGGTTCCGCGAGGTCGTGCGGACGCTCTCGTTCCAGCCGCCGGCGATCCCGGTGGTCTCCGCGCTGACCGGCCGGCTCGCCACGGCCGCCGAACTGGCCGACCCGGAGCACTGGGTGCGCCAGGTCCGCGAGGCGGTCCGCTTCGCCGACGTGGTCGCGGAGCTGGACACCGCCGGGGCCACCGCCTTCCTGGAGCTGGGCCCCGACGGCACGCTGAGCGCGCTGGTCCAGCAGACGTTGGACGAGGCGGTCGCGGTGCCGGCACTGCGCCGCGACACGCCCGAGGCGGCCGCGGTGCTCGGCGCCCTGGCGCGGCTGCACGTGCGGGGCCACGCGGTCGACTGGCCGGCCCTGTTCGGCGGTGCGCGCCGGCCCGAGGTGGCGCTGCCCGGCTATCCGTTCCAGCGCCGCCGCTACTGGCTGGACCCCGCCGTCCGGGCGAACGACGCGGCCGGGCTCGGGCTGCAGGAGGTCGAGCACGCGCTGCTCGGCGCGGCCGTCGCCCTGCCGGACTCGGACGGCGTGCTGCTCACCGGCCGCCTCTCGCTCGCGGCGCACCCGTGGCTCGCCGACCATGTCGCGCTCGGCACGGTGCTGGCCCCCGGCGCGGCGCTGGTGGACCTCGCGGTCCGCGCCGGCGACGAGGTGGGCGCGGGCACGCTGGAGGAACTGGTGATCGAGGCGCCGCTGCCGCTGGTCGGGCAGCAGGCCCGGCAGTTGCAGGTCTCGGTCGGCGCGGCCGACCCGAGCGGCGCCCGCCCGGTGGCCATCCACTCGCGGACCGGTGCCGAGGGCGGCTGGCTGCGGCACGCCGGCGGCCTGCTCTCGACCGGGACGCCTGCCGGCACCTCCAGGGCTGCCGATGATGCCGACCTGTCCGCCTGGCCCCCCGCCGACGCGGAGCCGGTCGCGGTCGAGGAGGTCTACGCGACGCTGGCCACCGCCGGGTTGGAGTACGGGCCGGCCTTCCGCGGCCTGCGCGCGGTCTGGCGCAGCGGTGACACCTACTACGCCGAGGCCGCGCTGCCCGAGGAACTGCGCGCCGACGCGGGCCGGTTCGGCATCCATCCGGTGCTGCTCGACGCCGCCCTGCAACTGCCGGGCCTGCACGTGGGCGCGGCGGGCGGTAGCCAACTGCCCTTCTCCTACCGGGGGGTGACCCTGCACGCCGCCGGCGCGAGCGAGCTGCGCGTGCGGCTCACCGTCACCGGCCCCGACCGCTACCGCCTGCTGGCGGCCGACACCACCGGCCGACCGGTGGTCACCGTCGAGGCGCTGCGGACCCGTCCGGCCCAGGCCGGGCAGTTGGGCGCCGACCCGGGGCGGCACCGCGACTCGCTCTTCGCGGTGGAGTGGGTGCCGACCGAGCGGGCCGGGCAGGACGCCTCGGCCGAGTCCCGGGCGAGTGCCTGGCAGGCGCTGCGGATCGAGGCCGGCGGGGACCCGCGCGAGGTGCTGGCACGGACCCTCGCCTCGGTGCGGCAGCGGCTGGCGGACGAGGCGCGTCTGGTGGTCGTCACCCGCTCGGCGGTGGCGGTCGCGGACGGTGAGTCGCCCGATCTGGGGGCGGCCGGGGTGTGGGGGCTGCTGCGTTCGGCGCAGTCGGAGCACCCGGGGCGGATCGTGCTGCTGGATGCCGACGGTGATCCGTCGGACGATCAGGTGGCGGCCGCACTGGCCACCGGGGAGGAGCAGTTGGCTCTTCGCGGCGGCCGGGTGCTGACGCCGCGCCTGGTCCGCGTCGCCACCGCGCCCACGGCGGAGCCGGTCCGGTACGCCGGGGGCACGGTGTTGATCACCGGTGGTACGGGGGTGCTGGGTGCGCTGTTGGCCCGGCACTTGGTGGTCGAGCACGGGGTGCGGCGGTTGCTGTTGACCTCGCGTCGGGGTGAGGGGGCTCCGGGTGCGGTGGAACTGCGTGCGGAGCTGGTGGAGTTGGGTGCGGTCGAGGTGCGGATCGCCGCGGTGGACGTGGCCGAGCGGGCGGCGCTGGCCGAGTTGCTCGGCTCGGTTGCGGCCGAGCATCCGCTGACTGCCGTGGTGCACACGGCGGGTGTGGTGGACGACGGGGTGCTCGACTCGCTGACGCCCGAGCGCCTGGCGACCGTCTGGGGTCCCAAGGCGGACGGCGCGTGGCACCTGCACGAGCTGACCAAGGACCAGCCGCTCACCGCCTTCGTCCTCTACTCCTCGGTCGCCGGGGTGCTCGGCTCGCCCGGGCAGGGCAGTTACGCGGCGGCCAACAGCTACCTCGACGCGCTCGCCGCGCACCGCCGCGCCGCCGGCCTGCCCGCGCAGTCGCTCGCCTGGGGCCAGTGGGCCGAGGCCAGCGGGATCACCGGCCACCTGAGCGCGGCCGACCACGCCCGCCTGGCCCGGCTGGGCATCCGGCCGCTGGACTCGGCCGAGGGGCTGGAGCTCTTCGACCTCGCCGGCGCCCTGACCGACCGGGCCGCGCTGGTGCCCTCCCCGCTCGCGCTCGCCACCCTGCGCGAGCGCGGCGAGCGTGGTGGTCAACTGCCGGGCCTGCTGCGCTTTTTGGTGCGGCCGACCCGGCGCGCGGCCACGGCCGGCGCCACCAGCGCCACCAGTGCGGCCGCCGACCCGCTGGCGGCGCGGCTGGCCGCACTGCCCGGCGAGGGCGAGCGCCGCGCCGCGCTGCTGGAGCTGGTCCGCGCCGAGGTCGCCGCCGTGCTCGGCACCGACCCGAGCGGCATCGGCGCCCAGCGCGCCTTCACCGGCCTGGGCGTGGACTCGCTCACCGCCGTCGAACTGCGCAACCGGGTCGCCGCCGCCACCGGCTTGCGGCTCTCCGCGACGTTGGTCTTCGACCACCCGAGCCCGGCGGCGCTGGCCGACCACCTGGCCGCCGAGCTCCTCGGCGGTGCGGTGGAGCCGGCCCCGGCGGCGCCGGTCGCCGCCCGCGCGGTGGACGAGCCGATCGCCATCGTCGGCATGGCCTGCCGCCTGCCGGGTGGGGTCGCCACCCCGGACGACCTGTGGCGCCTGGTCGCCGAAGGCCGCGACGCGATAGGCGAGTTCCCCACCGACCGGGGCTGGGACCTGGACGCGCTCTACAGCGCGGACCCCGACGTCCCCGGCACCTCGTACACCCGGCACGGCGGATTCCTGGAGCGGGCGGCCGACTTCGACGCGGAGTTCTTCAACGTCTCGCCGCGCGAGGCGCTGGCCACCGACCCGCAGCAGCGGCTGCTCCTGGAGACCGGTTGGGAGGCGCTGGAGAGTGCCGGGATCGACCCGACCGCGCTGCGCGGCAGCCGGACCGGCGTCTTCGCGGGGGTGATGTACCACGACTACGCGCCCCGGGTGCGCGAGGTGCCGGCCGAGTTGGAGGGCTGGCTGGGCAACGGCACGGCGGGCAGCGTGGCCTCGGGCCGGATCTCCTACACCTTCGGCTTCGAGGGCCCGGCCGTGACCGTGGACACCGCGTGCTCCTCCTCGCTGGTGGCGCTGCACCTGGCGGCCCAGTCGCTGCGGGCGGGCGAGTGCGACCTCGCGCTCGCCGGGGGCGTGGCGGTGATGTCCACGCCGACCACCTTCGTGGAGTTCTCCCGGCAGAAGGCGCTCTCCGCCGACGGCCGCTGCAAGGCCTACGCGGGCGGTGCGGACGGCACCGGTTGGGGCGAGGGGGTGGGACTGCTGCTGGTCGAGCGGCTCTCCGACGCGCGGCGCAACGGCCACCGGGTGCTGGCCGTGGTGCGCGGCACGGCGGTGAACCAGGACGGCGCCTCCAACGGGCTGACCGCGCCCAGCGGCCCGGCCCAGCAGCGGGTGATCCGTCAGGCGCTGGCCAACGCCGGCCTGTCCCCTGCCGAGGTGGACGCCGTGGAGGGCCACGGCACCGGGACCACCCTGGGCGACCCGATCGAGGCGCAGGCGCTGCTGGCCACCTACGGCCAGGACCGCGCCGGGGCCGAGCCGCTGCAACTCGGCTCGCTGAAGTCGAACATCGGCCACACCCAGGCCGCCGCCGGCGCCGCCGGGGTGATCAAGATGGTGCAGGCGATCCGGCACGGAGTGCTGCCGCAGACCCTGCACGTGGACGAGCCGTCCCCGTACGTGGACTGGACGGCCGGTGAGGTCAGCCTGCTGACCGAGCGGCGCGCCTGGCCGAGCACGGGACGCCCGCGCCGCGCGGGGATCTCCTCCTTCGGGGTCTCCGGCACCAACGCGCACGTGATCATCGAGCAGGCACCGGAGTTGACGGATCGTCAGAAGAGCGAGGGCGGCAAGGGTGGCGACGAGGCGCCCACCGCGCTGCCGTTCCTGCTCTCCGCCCGCACCCCGCAGGCGCTGCGCGAGCAGGCGGCCCGGGTGGCGGAGCTGGCGGCGACGGGGGCGGAGCCGGTCGAGCTGGCCCACGCCCTGCTCACCACCCGTGCGGTGCTGGACGAGCGGGCCGTGGTGGTCGGCGACCTGAGCGCGCTGCGCGCGCTGGCCGACGGCGACTCCGCCGGTGCGCTGGTGCGCGGGCGGGCCGAGCAGGTCGGCAGGACGGTCTTCGTCTTCCCCGGCCAGGGCTCGCAGTGGGTCGCGATGGCCCGCGAACTGCTCGACACCGCACCGGTGTTCGCCGATCGGATCGCCGAGTGCGCCGCCGCCCTGGCGCCGCACACCGACTTCTCGCTGCTCGACGTGCTGCGCGGCGCGGAGGGCGCGCCCGGCCTTGACCGGGTGGACGTGGTGCAGCCGGTGCTCTGGGCCGTGATGGTCTCGCTGGCGGAACTGTGGGGCTCCTACGGGGTGCGCCCGGACGCGGTGGTCGGGCACAGCCAGGGCGAGATCGCCGCCGCCTGCGTGGCGGGCGGCCTGTCGCTGGCCGACGGCGCGCGGGTGGTCGCGCTGCGCAGCCGGGCGATCCTGGCGCTCTCCGGCCAGGGCGGCATGGCGTCGGTGGCGCTGCCCGCCGTCGAGGTCGAGGAGCGGCTGGCCCGGTGGGACGGGCGGCTCTCGCTGGCCGTGGTCAACGGCCCCTCGGCGGTCGTGGTGGCCGGCGAGCCGGCCGCGCTGGCCGAGCTGGTGGCCGAGTACGTGGAGCAGGGCGAGCGGGCCCGGCTGATCCCGGTCGACTACGCCTCGCACTCCGCCCAGGTCGACACCCTGCGGGCCGAGTTGCTGGAGCTGCTCGCCCCGGTCCGGCCGCGCGAGGGAAGCATCCCGATGCTCTCCACGGTGACGGCCGACTGGATCGACACCACCGAGCTGGACGCCGCCTACTGGGTCGGCAACCTGCGCGAGACGGTCCGCTTCGAGCAGGCCACCCGCGAGCTGGCCGAGCAGGGCTACACGGTCTTCGTCGAGGTCAGCCCGCACGCGGTGCTCACCGTGCCGCTCCAGGAGACGCTGGCCCAGCTGGGCACGGTCGGGGGCGGGGTGGTGGCCGGCACGCTGCGGCGCGACCACGGCGGGCTGGAGCGGTTCCTGCTCTCCGCCGCCGAGTTGGCGGTGCGCGGGGTCGAGGTGGACTTCTCGGCCGCGTTCGGCGGGGCCCGCCCGCGCCGGATCGAGCTGCCCACCTACCCGTTCCAGCGCCAGCGCTACTGGTTGGACGCCACGGTCACCAACAGCACGGTGACCGCCGTGCTGGCCCAGGCGGCGGTGGCGGAGGCGGCCCCGCTCTGGCGGGAGCGGCTGGACCGCCTCGCCGACCAGGGCGAACGCGACGCCCTGCTGGTGGAGTTGGTCCGACGCGAGGCAGCCGCGGTGCTCGGCCACAGCGGCACCGCGGGCATCGCGGGTGACCGGGCCTTCCGTGACCTCGGGCTCAGCTCGCTGACCGCCGTCGAGCTGCGCGGCCGGATCGCGGCCGCCACCGGCCTCGACCTGCCCGCCACGCTGGTATTCGACCACCCGACCGCCCTCGACCTGGCCGCCTACCTGGCCACCGAGCTGCCGATCGGCGGAGCCCAGCAGGCCGGTCCGGCCGACGCCCTGAGCTCGCTGGCCGCGCTGGAACGCGCGCTGGCGGCGCCCGCGTCCGACGACCTGGACCGCCTCGCGGTGCTGAGCCGGCTGCGCGAGCTGGTGGACCGCTGGGACCTGGGCGCCCTCCCGCCGCTGGACGAGGACGAGTTGGACCTGGAGACGGCCACCGACGAGGAGCTGTTCGAGCTGATGGACCGCAACTCCGATGTCTCCTGACGCGCCACCGACGCACCCCCCAGCACCAGCGGACGCGGTGCCGGCCGGCGCAGCACCAGCACTTCAGACCGTGATCCGAGAGGCACCCATGTCGAACGACCAGAAGCTCCGCGAATACCTCAAGCGCGCGCTGGCCGACGCGGCCAAGGCGAAGAAGCGCCTCCAGGAGGTGGAGACGGCCCGGCGCGAGCCGATCGCCATCGTCGGCATGGCCTGCCGGCTGCCCGGCGGGATCGGTTCGCCCGAGCAGCTCTGGCAGGCGGTGCTGGACGGCACGGACGCGATCACCGAGTTCCCCGCCGACCGGGGCTGGGACCTGGAGGCGCTCTATGACCCGGACCCGGAGCGGATCGGCACCTCCTACACCCGGCACGGCGGATTCCTCGACACCACAACCGACTTCGACGCGGAGTTCTTCGGCATCTCGCCGCGCGAGGCGCTGGCGACCGACCCGCAGCACCGGTTGCTCCTGGAGACGGCCTGGGAGGCCTTCGAGCGGGCGGGCATCGACGTGACCGGGCTGCGCGGCAGCCGGACCGCCGTCTTCGCGGGGATCGCCGGGGGCGACTACACCCCGCGCGCCCACGAGGCGCCGGGGGAGCTGGAGGGCTTCCTCGGCATCGGCGGGCTGGACAGCGTGGCCTCGGGCCGGATCTCCTACACCTTCGGCTTCGAGGGCCCGGCGGTCACGGTGGACACCGCCTGCTCCTCCTCGCTGGTGGCGCTGCACCTGGCGGCGCAGGCGCTGCGCTCCGGGGAGTGCGACCTCGCGCTGGCCGGCGGGGTGAGTGTGATGGCGACGCCCCAGGGGTTCGTGGAGTTCGCCCGGCAGCGTGGCCTCTCCCCGGACGGGCGGTGCAAGGCCTTCGGCGCCGAGGCGGACGGCACGGGGTGGGCCGAGGGCGTGGGGCTGCTGCTGGTGGAACGACTCTCGGACGCGCGGCGCAACGGGCACGAGGTGCTCGCGGTGCTGCGCGGCTCGGCGGTGAACCAGGACGGCGCCTCCAACGGGCTGACCGCGCCGAGCGGCCCCGCTCAGCAGCGGGTGATCCGCCAGGCGCTGGCCGGCGCCCGGCTGGCCGCCGCCGACGTGCAGGCGGTGGAGGCGCACGGCACCGGCACCTCGCTGGGCGACCCGATCGAGGCGCAGGCGCTGCTGGCCACCTACGGGCAGGACCGGGGCGGGGCCGAGCCGCTGCTTCTGGGGTCGCTGAAGTCCAACATCGGCCACACCCAGGCCGCGGCCGGGGTGGCGGGCGTGATCAAGATGGTGCAGGCGATCCGGCACGGGGTCCTGCCGCGCACCCTGCACGCCGAGCAGCCGACCCCCTACGTGGACTGGTCGGCCGGGGCGGTCCAGTTGCTGACGGAGCGTCAAGACTGGCCCGAGGTGGCGGGGCCGCGCCGGGCGGGGGTCTCCGCCTTCGGGGCCAGCGGCACCAACGCCCACGTCATCATCGAGCAGGCGCCGACGCCGGAGCAGCCCGCCGAGCTGCCGGACGGGGAACTCCCGGGCGCCGATGTTGATGACGATGGCGACGCCGACGCCGCTCCCGTCGTGACCGGGCGAGCGCTGCCGGTGCTGCCGCTGGTCTTCTCGGCCCGCTCCCCACAGGCCCTGCGGGCCCAGGCCGGTCAACTGGCCGAGCTGCTCGCGGACACGGGCGCGCAGACGGGCACGGGCACGGGCACGGGCAAGCCCCCGGCCGCCGACCCGGCGCGGGTGGCGCACGCCCTGGTGACCACCCGCGCCCTGCTGGACGAGCGCGCCGTGGTGGTCGGCGCCGACCGGGCCGCGCTGCTGGCCGGCCTGGCCGAGGTCGCCGCCGGGCGCGGCACGACCGGCTCGGCCGAGCAGGGCGGCCCGCTGGCGGTGCTCTTCGCGG
The DNA here is from genome assembly GCF_026340565.1 of Kitasatospora sp. NBC_01287. NCBI lineage: Bacteria > Bacillati > Actinomycetota > Actinomycetes > Kitasatosporales > Streptomycetaceae > Kitasatospora > Kitasatospora sp. NBC_01287. The sequence continues at coordinate 1,389,579 of NZ_JAPEPB010000001.1, read as the reverse complement.
GCCAGGGCAGCCAGCGGATCGGGATGGGCCTGGAGTTGGCGGCCGCGTACCCGGTCTTCGCGGCCGTCTTCGACACGGTGGCCACCGAGTTCGGCCTGCCGCTGCGCGAGGTGATCGCCTCGGGCGCGGAGCTGGACGAGACGGGCTGGACCCAGCCGGCCCTGTTCGCGGTGGAGGTGGCGCTCTACCGCCTCTTCGAATCCTGGGGCGTGCGGCCCGACTTCGTGGCGGGACACTCGATCGGCGAGGTCGCGGCGGCGCACGTGGCCGGGGTGCTCTCGCTGGCGGACGCGGTGCGCCTGGTGGGCGCGCGGGCCTGGCTGATGCAGGCTCTGCCCAGGGGTGGCGCGATGGTCGCGGTGCGGGCGGCGGAGCAGGAGGTCCGGTCGGCGCTGATCGCCGGGGTCGACATCGCGGCGGTCAACGGGCCGCAGGCGGTGGTGATCTCCGGTGACGAGACCGAAGTGCTCAAGCTGGCCGACGAGTTCGCCGGAAGCGGGGTGCGGACCAAGCGCCTGACGGTCAGTCACGCTTTCCACTCCGCCCAGATGGACGGGATGCTGGCCCAGTACCGGGAGACCGTCCGGGGCCTCTCCTTCCAGCCGCCGGTGATCCCGCTGGTCTCCACCGTCACCGGCCGCCTGGCCACCGCCGAGGAGCTGGCCGATCCGGAGTACTGGGTGCGCCAGGTCCGCGAGGCCGTGCGCTTCGCCGACGCCGTCACGGCGCTGGACGCCGCCGGGGCGGCCGGCTACCTGGAGCTGGGCCCCGACGGCGCGCTCAGCGCGCTGGTGCAGCAGGTGCTCGACGAGGCGATCGCGGTGCCCGCGCTGCGCCGGGACACGCCCGAGGCGCTCGCGGCGGTCGGCGCGCTCGGGCGGCTGCACAGCCACGGCCACCCGGTCACCTGGACCGGACTGTTCGGCCCCGGCCCCGCCGCGCGCACCGCGCTGCCCACCTACCCGTTCCAGCGCCGCCGCTACTGGCTGGACCCGGTGCCCCGCACCGTGGACGCGGGCGGCCTGGGCCTGGGCGCGGTGGACCACCCGCTGGTCGGCGCGGTCGTCGGCCTGCCCGACACCGACGCGGTGGTGCTCACCGGCAGCCTGGCGCTGCGCAGCCACCCGTGGCTGGCCGACCACGCCGTGCAGGGCACCGTGATCGTGCCCGGCACCGCGCTGGTGGAGCTGGCGATCCGGGCGGGCGACGAGGTGGGCGCGAGCACCCTGGACGAACTGGTCATCGAGGCGCCGCTGCTGCTGCCCGAGCGGGGCGCCGTGCAGCTGCGGGTCACCGTCGGCGAGCCGGACGGCGGCGCGAACGGCGGCGCGGGCACCGGCGCGAACGGCGGCGCGAACGGCGGTGCGGGGCAGGCAGGTGCGACCGGCACCGGCCTGCGGACGGTCGCCATCCACTCGCGCGCGGCGGGGGAGCGCGAATGGATCCGCCACGCGTCCGGATTCCTGACGGACCATCAGCAAGGCTCCACCGCCGACCTTGCGGCCTGGCCACCGGCCGGGGCGCGGCCGCTCGACATCGAGCGGATCTATCCCGAGCTGGCGGCGGCCGGGCTCGCCTACGGCCCCGCCTTCCGGGGTGTGCGGGCCGCCTGGCGCGCCGGGGACACCTTCTACGCCGAGGTGGCGCTGCCCGAGGAGCGGCGCGCGGAGGCGGCCAGGTTCGGCCTGCACCCCGCGCTGCTGGACGCCGCCGTGCACCTCACCGCCCACGACAGCCTGGCGGGCACGCCCGAGGGCGCGAGTCGGCTGCCGTTCGCCTACCGCGGCGTGCGGCTGCACGCGAGCGGTGCCACCGCGCTGCGGGTCGAGCTGCGCTACACCGAGCCCGAGGCGATCTCGGTCGCCGTGGCCGACGAGACCGGCGCGCCGGTCGCCTCGATCGCCGCCCTGCACGCGCGCCTGGTGACGGCGGAGCAACTCGCCGCCGGGGCACGGGCCGAGCGGGACGCGCTCTTCGCGCTCAGCTGGGTCGCGGCCGGGCCGGCCACGGCGGAGCCGACCGAGGCCTGGTCGGTGCTGCGGCTCGACACGCGGTCGGAGCCGCAGGCCGCGGTCGCCCATGCCCTGGAGGCGGTGCGGCAGCGGCTGGCGGACGAGGCGCGTCTGGTGGTCGTCACCCGCTCGGCGGTGGCGGTCGCGGACGGTGAGTCGCCCGATCTGGGGGCGGCCGGGGTCTGGGGGCTGCTGCGTTCGGCGCAGTCGGAGCACCCGGGGCGGATCGTGCTGCTGGATGCCGACGGTGATCCGTCGGACGATCAGGTGGCCGCCGCGCTGGCCACGGGGGAGGAGCAACTCGCGCTGCGCTCGGGCGAGCTGCTGGTACCGCGCCTGGTGCGCGCGGCCGGTGGGCCGGCTGGTGGGCCGGTCGGCGGTCAGGTCGGCGGTCAGGTCGGCGAGCCGGTCTGGGATGCCGGGGGCACGGTGTTGATCACCGGTGGTACGGGGGTGCTGGGTGCGCTGTTGGCCCGGCACTTGGTGGTCGAGCACGGGGTGCGGCGGTTGCTGTTGACCTCGCGTCGGGGTGAGGGGGCTCCGGGTGCGGTGGAACTGCGTGCGGAGCTGGTGGAGTTGGGTGCGGTCGAGGTGCGGATCGCCGCGGTGGACGTGGCCGAGCGGGCGGCGCTGGCCGAGTTGCTCGGCTCGGTTGCGGCCGAGCATCCGCTGACTGCCGTGGTGCACACGGCGGGTGTGGTGGACGACGGGGTGCTCGACTCGCTGACGCCCGAGCGCCTGGCCACCGTCTGGGGTCCCAAGGCGGACGGCGCGTGGCACCTGCACGAGCTGACCAAGGACCAGCCGCTCACCGCGTTCCTGCTCTACTCCTCTGTCGCCGCGCTCTTCGGCGGCCCGGGCCAGGGCAGTTACGCGGCGGCCAACAGCTACCTCGACGCGCTCGCCGCGCACCGCCGCGCCGCCGGCCTGCCCGCGCAGTCGCTCGCCTGGGGTCCGTGGGCGCGGGTCAGCGGGGTGTCCGCGCACCTCACCGAGGCGGACCAGCGCCGAGCCGCGCGGGCCGGGCTGCGCGCGATCGCCGACCAGCAGGGCCGGCAACTGCTGGACGCGGCGGTCGGCAACGGCGCCGCCTACCTCGTCCCCGCGCCCTTCGACCTCGCCGCGCTGCGCGGTGGTCCGGTGCCCGCGCTGCTGCGCGACCTGCTGCCCGCACCCCGGCGCACGGCCCGCGCGGCGGCCGCCGAAGGACCTGCCGTGCTGCCCCGGCTGCTGGCGCTGGTGGGCGCGGAGCGGGAGGCGGCGGTGCTGGAGCTGATCCGGGCCGAGACCGCCGCGGTGCTGGGCACCGACCTGGCGGCGATCGGCGCGGCGCGCCCGTTCAACGACCTCGGCCTGGACTCGCTGACCGCCGTCGAGCTGCGCAACCGGCTGACCGGTGTCACCGGCCTGCGGCTGCCGCCCACGGTGACCTTCGACCAGCCGAACCCGCAGGCCCTCGCCGCCCATCTGACCGCGTTGCTGGCCGATCGGACCGCCCCGGGCGCGGCAGGTGCTGCCGGCGCGGCCGGTGGAGCCGCCGGTGCCGGCCCCGGCGCCCCGGCGCCCGCGCCCGAGGAGCCGCTGGCCGGCCTCTACCGCCGGTTCGCCGCGCGGGGCAGCTTCATCGAGGCCTCCGAGCTGATCGCGGTCGCCTCCCACCTGCGCGGCCGCTTCACCGCCGCCGAGAGCCGCGTGCGGGCGCCCGCGCCGATCCGACTGGCCGAGGGCGACGGCGAGTTGGCGATCGTCTGCTTCCCCGCGCTGAGCGCGATCTCGGGCCCGCACGAGTACGCGCGGTTCGGCCACGCCTTCCAGGGCGAACGGGACGTCTTCGTGCTGCCCTCGCCCGGCTGGGCCGCCGAGGACCCGCTGCCGGACAGCCTGGACACCTTCCTGGCCATGCACACCGAGTCGGTGCGCGAACTGCTGGGCGATCGCCCGTTCGTGGTGGTCGGCCGCTCGATGGGCGGCGCGCTCGCGCAGGCGGTCACCGACCGGCTGGAGCAGGCCGGGCACGCGGTGGCCGGCCTCGCCCTGGTGGACGCCTATCCGGTGGACAGCGCGGTCCGCGAGGGCATGCGCGACTGGTGGATGACCGCGATGCTCGGCGGGATGATCGACCGGATCGAGAAGTACGACATGGTCTGGAGCGACGCCAGCCTCACCGCGATGGGCGCCTACAACACCCACTTCGCCGCCTGGCAGCCCACCCCCGTGCGCGCGCCCATCCTCGCGCTGCGCGCCGACACCCCGCTGCGCGGCACGGTGATCGACCCGACGGGGCAGGCCGACTGGCGCGCCTACTGGCCGGTGCCGCACCAGGCGCAGGACATCCAGGGCGATCACTTCACCGTGCTGGAGGAGCACGCGCCGAGTACCGCGGCGGCCCTCCGGCGCTGGATCACCGACATCGAGACCAAGGAGCAGCGATGACCCACCCGCAGCACCCCGCCACCCCGGCCGGACACCCGGCCCCGGCCCCGGCCCCGGCCACGCACTCGGCCTCGACCGCACCCTCGGCCCCGGCCGCACCCGTCGCCCTGGTGACCGGAGCCGCCTCCGGCATCGGCGCGGCCACGGCCCGCCTCTTCGCGGAGCGCGGCCACCGCGTGGTGGCGCTCGACCTGGACCCGCGCGGGCTGAAGGAGCTCGCCGACCTGCCGAACGTGCTCACGCTGGTGGGTGACGTCTCCACCGAGCGGAGCAACGCCGAGGCGGTCGCGCTGGCGGTGGAGCGGTTCGGCCGGTTGGACGCGGTGGTGCTCAACGCCGGGATCGGCGGCGCGGGCCCGCTGGAGTCGCCGGGCGCGATCGAGCGCTTCGACCGGCTCTTCGCGGTCAACGTGCGCGGTGTCGCCCTCGGCATCCGCGCCGCCGTGCCGGCCCTGCGGGCCGCCGGCGGTGGCGCGATCGTGGCCACCTCCTCGGTCTCCGGCCTGCGCGGGGACCCCGGCACCTGGGGCTACAACGCCACCAAGGCGGCGGTGATCAACCTGGTCCGCGGCGCCGCGATCGACTACGCCGCCCAGGGCATCCGGATCAACGCCATCGCGCCCGGCGGCACCGCCACCGGCATGACGGCCGGTCAGGTCGCCGACCCCGAGTTCTCCCACTTCATCACCAGCCGGATCCCCGCCCAGCGTTGGGCCGACGCGCGGGAGCAGGCGGAGGTGATCTGGTTCCTGACCTCCCCGGCCGCCTCCTACGTGACCGGGGTGACGGTGCCGGTGGACGGGGGGCTGACCGCCAACGGCGGCATCCTGCTCCCGCCGCAGGCGCACTGAACCGCGGGCGCACTGAGCCGTGAACCCGCAGGCGCACTGAACCGCAGGCGCACTGAACCGCGGGCGCACCAACCGCATATCCCACCGCACATCGACAACACCTTTGGAGTGGAACAACCATGAGCACTGACACCGCCGCCCAGACCACTGCCGCAACGACCATCGAGGCCAACAAGGCCCTGGTCCACCGCTACTACGCCGAGCTGGTCACCGGTCAGCGGATCGAGCTGCTGGAGGAGCTGGTCGCGGCCGACGCCGCCGACGAGACCCGGGTGGGCCCGGGCGGCGCCGGCACCCGCGAGGACTTCGCCGAGCACCTGCGGGTGCTCTGGGAGACGGTCGAGGGCGTCACGGCCACCGTCGAGGACCTGGTGGCCGAGGGCGACCGGGTGATCGCGTTCTGGCGGATCGAGGGCAAGCACGTCGGCCACGTCTTCGGCGTCCCCGCCACCGGGCGCGACTTCGTCGGTCACAGCATCAGCACGCTGACCATCAAGGACGGCCGGGTGGTGCGCTACAACGTGCTGCCGGACCGCCTCGGCATCATCCGCCAGCTCACCCCGGCGCTGGTCTGACCCTTCACCAGCACTCCCAGGGGCGGGCCCACCAGGGCCCGCCCCGGCCCCCTCCCCTCTCCCCGGAGCCCGCAAATGACCCAGTTCTCCGCCCCCGCCGACCAGGAGGAGATCCGCCGCCTCCTGGCCCTCTTCTCGCACGCGTTCGACAACGCCGACGCCGAGCTGATCGCCGAGGTCTTCGCCCCCGACGGCACCATCGAACTGGCCCGCACCGGTGCCCGCTTCGAGGGCCTCGCGGCGATCCAGGCCTTCAGCCGCGACCTCGGCGCCACCTCCCCGGACCACCACACCCTGGACACCGTCCTCACCCCGCAACCCGACGGGACCGTCCGCGCCCGCAGCCGCTACCTGGCGATCCTGGCCGACGGCTCGGTGCACAACGGCGACTACTTCGACGTGCTGGTCCGCACCGACCAGGGCTGGCGGATCGCCGAACGCCGCTCCGTGCCGCGCTACCCGGCCGCCGTTCACCCGAACGAGTGATCTTCGCAGCGCTTTTCACCGCTGCCGACCCGTCGCCCCTAGCCTCCGGCGGGAGTGCGTTTCGGGTCGGCAGCGGGACGACCGCCGGGTGAAGGGGGAGGCGGACGGTGCCCGTGGGATCGCGAGTGGACGAGGTGCGGGAGTCGGCCCAGGCCGGCCGGCTGGTCCTCTTCGAGGAGTCGGCGCGTGACGGGGCGCAGGCCAAGACGCTGATGAGCGCCGGGTTCCGGGTGCGGCTGGCCCGGGAGCAGGGGGCGGTGTTCGGGGCGGACGGGCCGCGGCACGTGGTCTTCGCCGCCGGGTTCCCCTCGGTCTGCGCGCAGGAGTTCGAGGCCACCCGGCAGGTCGCGCTGGAGGCGCAGGACTCGGTGAGCCCGGCCGCGATCTGCCGGGGCACCGCGGCGGACGTGCGGCTGGCGATCAGCGCGGTGCGCGGCGCGGCGCACGCGCGGGTGATGGTGATCGTCGCCGCCTCCGAGGCGACCGCGCGCGCCCTGGTGCACCGGAGCGCCCGCGAGGCGTTGGCCCAGGGCCTGGAGGTGGTCAAGGAGGCGGTCGACCTGGCGGCCGGCGTGGCGGCGGTCGACGTCTGCCTGGTGGACGCGCCGCGGGCCGATCCGGCGCTGGTGGCCGAGTACGCGGGCGCGATGACGGCCCAGGGCGCGGGCACGATCGTGCTGGCGGACACGGTCGGCGACCTGCTGCCCGGTCAGGCGCGCGAGTTGTTCACCCGGGTCGCCCGCGGCGCCGGATCGGACACGGTGCTGGTCTCGCACCTGCACAACGACCTCGGCCTGGGCCTGGCCAACACTCTGGCGGCGCTGGAGAGCGGGGTCCGGGTGGCGGCCTGCTCCTGGCTGGGCCTGGCCGAGCGCAGCGGCATGGTGGCCACCGAGCAGCTGCTCTTCCTGCTGGCCCACGACCCGGCCAAGGCCGCGCGGATCCTGGGGCCCGACTGCCGGCCGTGGTGGACGGCGCCCGACCTGACCCGGCTGCCGGGCATCGCGCGACTGGTCTCGGCCGAGACCGGCCTGCCGCTGACCGTCACCACGCCGATCGTGGGCAGCGGGGTGGGCGCCATCTCCACCGGCACCCCGTTCACCCACCCGCGGACCTTCCAGCCCTACGACCCGGAGCGGCAGTTGGGCGTGGCACCGACCGTGGTGCTGACCCACCTGGCCAGCGGGCGGGTGCTGCGCGCGGTGGCCGAGCGCCTGGGCCACGAGCTGGACCAGGCGCAGACCCGTACGGCGCTGGCCTGGGTCAAGGACCGTGCCTACCGGCTCGGCCGAGCCGTCGTCCCCGACGCCGACTTCGCCGCCTACCTCGACGGACTCACTGCCGTGCCGCTGACCGCGGTGACGCCCGCTGCCGGAAGGGAGCGCGCCGATGCCCGCTCCTGAGCCGCTCGACACCGCCGCCGCCGACCGCGCCCTGGCGGCCGGCCAGGCGGTGGTGCTGCCCAACCCCAGCCCGCTGACCTACGTGGTCGCGGCCACCGCGCCCCGGGCCGTCAACGCGGCCAAGGGGCGGCCCGGCGACCAGGAGGTCGCCCTGTGGGTGCACGCCGACGCCACCTGGCGCGAGCTGGCCCCCGCGCTGGCCCTGCCGCCGATCGCGCTGCGCACCGCGCTCGCCCTGCTGCGCGAGGAACTGGTCACTCTGCTGGTCCCCGTCCGCATTGGCGGCACCGCCCCCGCGCCGCCCGCCTGGGCCGCCCCGGCGCTGCGCGCGGGCCACCTGCTGCTCTTCGGCGCCCGCTGGCAGCCGCTGGCCCCGCTGCTGGCCCGCCACTCCCGCCTGTACGTCAGCAGCGCCAACCGCACCGGGCGGGCGCCGGCCGCCGACGCCGCCGAGGCCGCGGCGATGTTCGGCCCCGGCGTCACGGTCACCGACGGCGACGCGCTGCGCGACACCCGCGCCCCGCACGCGGCCACCACGATGCTGCGGATCGCCCCGGACGGCGAGCTGGCCCACATCCGCCACGGCGCCCAGGACCGGGCCCACGGCCCCGACCCGGCGCGGTACTTGGCGCACCTCCGGGCGGTCGGCGCCGGCTGACCCGGTGGCCGGACAGGGGCAGTAAGGGTTGCCTAGGGGTCCGGTAGGGGTGTTCGCGGTGGCCCGCGCGGATAGCTTCTGCGCACGTCAACCCCCTTACACCCCCTCCACCGCAACGGAGTCAGCCCCATGTCCAGAACCGGCCCCCGGTCGCTCACCCTGCTCGCCGCCGTCACCGCCGGGGTGCTGCTGCTCGCCGCCTGCGGCGGCACGGGCACGAAGACCACCGCGAGCGGCACCGACGGAGGCAAGCCCGTGCAGGGCGGCTCGCTCACCTACGCCACCGACACCGAGCCGATCTCCTTCGACATCCACGTCAGCCAGCAGGACGCCACCGGCGCCATCCAGCGCAACGTCTTCGACTCGCTGGTGCACCAGGACGCCAAGGGCGACTTCCAGCCCTGGCTGGCCACCTCCTGGGACATAGCACCGGACTTCACCTCCTACACCTTCCACCTGCGCCCGGGCGTCAAGTTCACCGACGGCACGCCGTTCGACGCCAACGCGGTCAAGGTCAACTTCGACCGGATCGTGGCCAAGGACACCAAGTCCCAGTACGCGGCCAGCCTGCTCGGCCCGTACACCGGCAGCCAGGTCATCGACGCGCAGACGGTGAAGGTCAGCTTCAGCAAGCCGTTCGCGCCGTTCCTGCAGGCCGCCAGCACCGCCTACCTGGGCTTCTACTCGCCGAAGGCGATCGCGGAGAACGGCACCAAGCTCGGCCAGGGCGGCCCGGTGGACGTGGGCACCGGACCGTTCATCTTCAGCAGCTACACCAAGGGGCAGAGCGCGGTCTTCACCCGCAACCCGGACTACGACTGGGCGCCCAAGGACGCCGCGCACCAGGGCCCGGCCTACCTGGACAAGCTCACCGTCCGCTTCCTGACCGAGGACTCGGTGCGGGTGGGCGCGCTGCAGAGCGGGCAGGTCCAGGTCGCGGACCCGATCCCGCCGGCCGACGTGAAGAGCGTGCAGGGCGATTCGCGGCTGCGGACCGTCAGCACCCAGGCGCCCGGCGCCAACTACGCGCTGGTGCTGAACACCACCAAGACCCCGCTCAACGACCCGCTGGTGCGCCAGGCGGTGCAGCGCGGCATCGACGTCGACACCGACGTCAAGAGCGTCTACTTCGGGGTCAACCAGCGCGCCTGGAGCCCGCTCTCGCCCACCACCCCGGACTACGACAAGTCGCTGGAGAACTCCTGGCCCTACGACCCGGCGCTGGCCAACAAGGACCTGGACCAGGCGGGTTGGACCGGCCGCGACGCCCAGGGCTACCGCACCAAGGACGGCCAGCGCCTCACCCTGGAGTGGCCGCTGCCCCCGGCCGAGTACGTGCGCGAGCAGCGCGACACCCTCGGGCAGGCGATCCAGGCGGACCTGAAGAAGGTCGGCATCGAGGTGACCCGGCCCCGCCAGGACATCGGCACCTACATCGCCAACACCTACGGCGGCAAGGAGGCCATCGCCGACTACAGCTGGGCCCGGTTCGACCCGGACGTGCTGCGCCTCTACTTCAACAGCGCCAGCAGCCCGGCCACCGGCGGCGAGAACGCCACCTTCTACCAGGACAGCCAGCTGGACACCTGGACCAACACCGGTGAGGCGACCCTCGACGCGGCGACCCGCCAGGACGTCTACGGCAAGACCCAGCAGCGCGCCATCGACCTGGGCCTGATCGTGCCGCTCTACGTGCGCACGGACGTGGTCGGGGCCACCTCGCAGGTGCACGGGCTGACCGCCGACCCCAACACCTGGCTCAACTTCCACGACGCCTGGCTCGCCAAGTGAGCAGTGGGTTGACACTCCGTCACCTCGCGCGGGCGGTGCTGCGCCGCCTGCTGGGGGCCCTCGCGGTGCTGTTCGGGGCCGCCACCATCGCCTTCGTCGCCCTGCACCTGGTGCCGGGCGACCCGGTGACGGTGATGCTCGGCCCCGGCAGCCCGGCCACCCCCGAGGTGAAGGCGCAGATCCGGGCGCAGTACGGGCTGGACCAGCCGGTCTTCGCGCAGTACCTGCACTACCTGGGCCGGTTGCTGCACGGCGACCTCGGTGAGTCCTACCAGTTGCAGCGGCCGGTGGCGGACGTGATCGGCGAGCAGCTCGGCTCCACGGTCCAACTCGCGCTGGCCGCCGTGCTGGTGGCGGTGGTGCTCGCGGTGCTGGGGGCGCTGGCCACGGCGGGGCGGCGCCGGCTGCCGCGCGCGCTGGTCGGCCTGGCCGAGCTGCTTGCCGTCTCCAGCCCGTCCTACTGGATCGGGATCCTGCTGCTGACCGCGTTCTCCTTCCAGCTGCGGATCTTCCCGGTGGCGGGCGACGAGGGCCTGCCGGCGCTGGTGCTGCCCGCCCTGACGCTGGCGCTGCCGCTGGCCGGCGTGCTCGGGCAGGTGCTGCGCGAGGGCCTGGAGGCCGCGCTGGGGCAGCCGTTCGTGCTCACCGCCCGGTCGCGCGGCCTGGGCGAGGGCGCGGTGCTGCTGCGGCACGCGCTGCGGCACGCGGCGGTGCCCGCGGTCACCCTGGCCGGCTGGCTGACCGGCTCGCTGCTGGGCGGGGCGGTGCTGGTGGAGACCGTCTTCGGGCGGCCGGGCATCGGCGCGCTCAGCCTGCAGGGCACCACCAACAAGGACATGCCGCTGGTGATCGGGCTGGTGCTGCTCTCCGCGCTGGTCTTCGTGCTCATCTCGACCGTGGTGGACCTGCTCTACCTGGTCATCGACCCACGACTGCGGAGCGGGTGACCCCCTATGACCACCCCTGTGACCACCCCTACGACCACCGCTACGACCACCACTGCGACCACTGCGACCACTGGGGCGACCACCGCGGCGACCACCGTGAAGCCCCGGCGGCGGCCGAGCGGCGGGCGGGTCCTCGCGCTGCTCGCCTCGGCCGCGCTGGTGCTGATCGTGCTGGTGGCGCTGGTGCCCCAGCTGTTCGCCGGCGCCTCGCCGGACGTCACCGACCCGGTGCACGCGCTCGCCCCGCCGAGCACCGCGCACCTCTTCGGCACCGACCAGCTCGGGCGCGACCTGTTCGCCCGGGTGCTCTACGGGGCCCGGCCCTCGCTGCTGCTGGGCGCCGGCGCCACCGCCCTCGCGGTGGCCGGCGGGGCGCTGCTGGGCCTGGCCGCCGCGCTCGGCGGGCGCTTCGCCGACCAGGCGCTGAGCCGGCTGGCCGACATCCTGCTCGCGCTGCCGCCGATCCTGCTGGCGCTGCTCGCGGTGATCGTGCTGGGCACCGGCTCGGTCAATGTGATGATCGCCATCGCGCTGGCCTTCGTGCCCGGCTACGCCCGGATCGTGCGGGCCGAGACCATGGTGGTGCGGCGCTCGGGATACGTCGAGGCGGCGGTCGGCCTGGGCCTGCGCCGCCCGGTGCTGATCGCGCGGCACATCCTGCCCAACGCGGTGGGCCCGATGCTGGTGCTGGCCACCGTCGGCTTCGGCGCCTCGCTGATCGCCGCCTCCGGGCTGAGTTTCCTGGGCCTGGGCCCGCAGCCGCCCTCGCCCGAGTGGGGCGCGATGCTCTCGCAGGGCCGCGGCTTCCTGCAGTCCGCCTGGTGGGTCGGGGTCTTCCCGGGCGCCGCCATCACGTTCACCGCCCTGGTGGTCAACGCCGTCGGCCGCCGACTGCAGGCCCGCTTCACCCGGAGGACCCTCGGATGACCCTGCTCAACGTCGAGAAGCTGAACGTCGGTTTCGGCGCCGCGCCGGTGGTGCGGGACGTCTCCTTCAGCGTGGCGCCCGGCGAGTGCCTGGCGATCGTCGGCGAGTCCGGCTCCGGGAAGAGCGTCACCGCCCGCACGCTGATCGGCCTGCCCGGCGCCGGCGCCGAAGTCACGGCAGGGCGGCTGGAGTTCGACGGCCTGGACCTGCGCACCCTCGACAAGGCGGCCTGGCGCGGGCTGCGCGGGCGCCGGATCGGCCTGGTGCTGCAGGACGCGCTGGTCTCGCTGGACCCGCTGCGCACGGTCGGGGCCGAGGTGGCCGAACCGCTGCGCACCCACGGCCTGGCCACCCGGGCGCAGGCCGGGCCCCGGGTGCTCGACCTGCTGGAGCAGGCCGGCATCCCCGACCCCGCCCGGCGCGCCGAGCAGTACCCGCACCAGCTCTCCGGCGGCCTGCGCCAACGCGCGCTGATCGCCTCCGCGCTGGCCGGCGAGCCCGAGCTGCTGATCGCCGACGAGCCGACCACCGCGCTGGACGTCACCATCCAGGCGCAGCTGCTGGACCTGCTGGACGGCCTGCGGCGCCGGGGCACCGCGCTGCTGCTGATCAGCCACGACCTCGCGGTGGTGGCCAGGTTGGCCGACCGGGTCGCGGTGATGAACGGCGGCCGCTTCGTGGAGACCGGCCCGACCGCCGAGGTGCTGGCCGACCCGCGACACGCCTACACCCGGGCGCTGCTGGCGGCGGTGCCGAGCGGGGCGACCCGGGGCCGACGGCTCTCCGCGCGTCCCGACGTTGCCGCTGCTGCTGCTACTACTGCTGCCGCCGCTGCCAGCACCGCCGCCACCGCCGCGGCCAGCACCGCCGCCACCGCCGTTGCCGTTGCCGCCGCCCCCGTGGTGCCGGCCCCCGTGGTGCTGGCCGTCGACAAGATCGCCAAGGCGTTCCGCGCGCCGGACGGCGGCAGCTACCAGGCCGTCCGCGAGGTCTCCTTCGAGCTGCGGGCGGGTGAGATCCTGGGCCTGGTGGGGGAGTCGGGCTCCGGCAAGACCACGGCCGCGCGGATCGCGCTCGGCCTGATCGAACCGGACAGCGGCACGGTGCGGCTCGGCGACCTGCCGTGGAGCGGGGTGCCGGAGCGGCACCGGCGCCCGGCCCGCCGCCGGATCCAGGCGGTGCCGCAGGACCCGCTGGGCTCCTTCGACCCGCGGTTCAGCGTGGAGCGGGTGGTCGGCGAGGCCGTCGCGCTCCGTGGTCGGGCCCGGCGGGCCAGGGTCGGCGAACTGCTCGACCAGGTCGGCCTCGACACGGCGCTGCTGACCCGCAGGCCCGCCGAGCTGTCGGGCGGGCAGCGCCAGCGGGTGGCCATCGCCCGGGCGTTGGCGCCCGGCCCGGAGGTGCTGGTCTGCGACGAGCCGGTCTCCGCGCTCGATGTCTCCATCCAGGCCCAGATCCTGGACCTGCTCCTCGAACTGCGCCGTGAGCTGGGGCTCGCCATGCTCTTCATCTCGCACGACCTCGGCGTGGTGCACCACCTGAGCGACCGGGTGGCGGTCATGGAGAATGGGCTCGTCGTGGAGAGCGGCCCGGCGGCGGCGGTGTTCACCGCCCCGACGGCGCCGTACACCCGCCGGCTGCTCGCCGCACTCCCGGGCGGGAGGCCGGCCGTGCTGAAGGAGACATCGGCTTGACCGGCACCTTGGTCGCGATCAGTGACCTGCACATCGGTTACCAGGAGAACCGCGCGTTCGTCGAGCAGCTGCGGCCCGCCTCCGCCGAGGACTGGCTGATCGTGGCCGGTGACGTGGCGGAGCGGTTCAGCGACATCGAGTGGGCGCTCGGTACCCTGCGGGAGCGCTACGCCGCCGTGATCTGGGCGCCGGGCAACCACGAGCTGTGGACGCCGGCGGACGACCCGGTGCGGCTGCGCGGCGAGGAGCGCTACCAGGCGCTGGTCGAGCTCTGCCGCGGCCTGGACATCAGCACCCCCGAAGACCCGTACCGCGTCTGGCGCGGGGCCGGCGGCCCGGTGACCGTGGTGCCGCTCTTCGTGCTCTACGACTACACCTTCCGGCCGCCGGGCACGCACACCAAGGAGCAGGCGCTCGCCGTCGCCCACGAGTCCGGGATCGTCTGCACCGACGAGATGCTGCTGCACCCCGACCCCTACGCGAGCCGCGACGAGTGGTGCGCGGCGCGGATCGCGGTGACCGAGCGCCGGCTGGCCGAGCTGGACCCGGAGCTGCCGACCGTGCTGGTCAACCACTTCCCGTTGCGCCGCGAACCCACGCTGGTGCTGCGCTACCCGGAGTTCGCGCAGTGGTGCGGCACCGAGCGGACCGCCGACTGGCACCTGAAGTACCGTGCGGCGGTGGCGGTCTACGGGCACCTGCACATCCCCCGGACGATGTGGATCGACGACATCCGCTTCGAGGAGGTCTCGGTGGGCTACCCGCGCGAGTGGAAGCCGCGCGGCGGCCCCAGGGGTCCACGCCCGGTCTTCCCGGACGCGGCGGCGGCCGGCGGCCCGCCGCCGGGCAGCGCGCGGTGATCGAGCGCCTGCTGCCCGCCGCCGCGGTGGCCGCCGAGGCCTTCGCGGACGAGGGCGACGCGGGCACCCTCTTCGCCGAGGAGCGTGCCCTGCTGGCGGGCATGGCGCCGGGGCGGCGGGCGGAGTTCATCACGGTGCGCGGCTGCGCCCGGCGGGCCCTCGGCGCGCTCGGGCTGCCGCCCGCCCCGGTGCCGCGCGGGCCGCACGGCGCGCCGCGCTGGCCGGCCGGCCTGGTCGGCAGCCTGACGCACTGCGAGGGCTACCGCGCGGCGGTGCTGGCCCGTGGCGCGGAGCTGGCCGCCGTCGGCATCGACGCCGAGCCGCACCGGGCGCTGCCGCCCGGGGTGCTGGACGCGGTGGCCTCGCCCGCCGAGCGGGCCGCCCTGGCCGACCTGCGCCGGGCGTCCCCGGTGGTGCACTGGGACCGGCTGCTGTTCAGCGCCAAGGAGAGCGTCTACAAGGCCTGGTACCCACTGACCGGGCAGCGCCTGGACTTCGCGGACGCGGAGATCGCCTTCGCGCTGGACGGCGGCTGGACGGCGGCGGTGGTACCGGTTTCGACGCCGGTTTCGGCACCGGTTTCGACGCCTGCGCTGGCCGGGCGCTGGCTGACCGGGGGCGGGCTGCTGCTGACGGCGGTGGCGGTGGAGGTGGCGGTGGCGGCGACGGACCGGGACCCGCGCGGCGTGGGCTAGTTCATCCCGAGGGCCTGAAGGACCAGGCCCAGCGCGGTGAGGCAGCCGAGCAGGAACACCAGGCCCACGACGGCCCGGCGGAGCACCTGGAGCACCGTCCGCAGCCGGGGGCCGGCCTCGCCCTTCCCCTTCTCCCACTCGACGTGCTCGTCCTCGCCGCAGTTCTCGCAGCAGCTCTCGCAGCGGTCAGCGCAGCACTTCTCGTCCAAGGGCTCGCAGCAGTCGTCGTCCATGAGCTCGTCCCAGGCCGCGTCCTGGTCCGAGTCGCCCCGCCGCTCGCGCCGCTCGCGGAAGAAGAGCCGGCCGAGCCAGTCGCCCTCGGTGAAGCAGGTCACCGCGATCCCGAAGCAGCAGGCCGCGACCGTCCCCCAGCCGCCGGCGTCGGGCCGGTCGAGCAGTGCGACGCCGCCGGCCACGACGGCCCCGACGGCGGCGGCGCAGCCGGTGGCTGTCCAGGTACGGTGTGCACGATCCATCGCATCATCATCTCATCCGCCCAGGTCAACGCGATGCCCGGCCGGGTCGGCCGCTTCGCCGCCGCCTCGCCACCGGGCCGCCGCCGAGCTGTCACCGCTCCGCCGCTCGGTCCCACCAAGCTGACGTGACGTCAACATGCCCCACTGGAAACAGTTGTGTCGTCCTGTTGCAGGCGTATGGCAGCGCACCGCAGTGCCTTGACCGCCCCGGCGGAGCTCCAGCAGAGTGCTCGTCATGTCCCTGCCCAATAAGCGCGGCGCCACGGCCGCGACCGCCTCCCTTGCCCTGCTCGCAGCGCTCGCGACCGCCTGCGGCGGTCCGGCGAACGGATCGACGGCAGCCGCCTTCGACCCGGCCACCTGCCAGGGCGGCACGCTCACCGTGCTCGCGCACAGCGGGCAGGGCAAGTTCGACCCGGCGCAGCTCTACACCTCGGGTGGCGGCAAGGTGCCGACCCTGGTCTTCCGGACCCTCACCACGCGCGACCACACCACGGCCGGCCCGGACGGCGCCAAGGTGGTGCCCGACCTGGCCACCGACATCGGCGAGCCCAACCAGGACGCCACGGTCTGGACCTACCACCTCAAGCCGGGGCTGAAGTTCGAGGACGGCACGCCGATCCGCGCCCAGGACGTCAAGTACGGCATCGAGCGCTCCTTCTCGCCCGAACTGCCCGGCGGCCCGCCCTACCTGCGCGACTGGCTGGTCGGCGGCGAGCAGTACCAGGGCCCCTACCACGGCGGCGGCGACCTGGCCTCGATCCAGACCCCGAACGACTCCACCCTCGTCTTCCAACTCACCAAGCCCGAGGGCGACTTCCCGTTCCTGGCCACCGCCACCCAGTTCGCCCCGGTGCCGCAGGCCAAGGACACCGGCGCGGACTACCAGAAGCACCCGATCTCCTCGGGGCCCTACGAGGTGGTCAGCAACGACGACGGCAAGCAGATGGTGCTGGCACGCAATCCGTACTGGTCGCGCTCGATCGACGACCAGCGGCTGGCCTGCCCCGATAAGATCGTCTACACCTCGGGCCTGGACCCGTCGGTGATCAACCAGCGGCTGCTGGCCAGCAGCGGTGACGACGCCCGCGCGGTCAGCGGCGACACCGACATCGACGCGAGCGTGCTGGCCCGACTGAACGGCGACCCGGCGCTGCGCAAGCGGGTGGCGGTCGGCAACTTCGGCGAGACCGACTACCTGGCGTTCAACCCGAAGGTGAAGCCCTTCGACAACCCGCTGGTGCGGCAGGCGATCTCCTACGCCGTCGACCGCCAGTCGGTGATCAACGCGGTCGGCGGCAGCGCGGTGGCCAAGCCCGCCACCACCTTCCTGCCCGACCAGGCGGCCTTCGGCTACACGCCCTACGACGACTTCCCGGCCGGCCCGAGCGGCGACCCGGCCAAGGCCAAGCAGGTGCTGGCGCAGGCCGGTTACCCGGACGGCCTGACCATCACGCTGAGCCACTCCACCACCTCGGTCACCTCGGGACCCGACGTGGCCACCGCCGTGCAGCAGGCGCTCGCCAAGGCCGGGATCACGGTCAAGCTCGACCCCTCCTCGGACGACGACTACTCCACCAAGATCCAGACCCCCGCCCAGGAGCCCGGCTTCTTCATCACCGGCTGGGGCGCCGACTGGCCCTCCGGCGGCCCCTTCCTGGCCCCGATCTTCGACGGCCGGCAGATCCTGACGGACGGCAACTTCAACACCGCGCAGCTCGACGACCCGCAGGTGAACGCCGAGATCGACGCCGCCAACCGGCTCACCGACCCCGCGCAGTCCGCCAAGGCCTGGGGGCAGTTGGACGTCGAACTGGGCAAGCAGGCCTGGGACGTGCCGCTCTTCCACCCGGTCTACCAGCGGCTCTTCGGCAGCGCCGTCAAGAACGCCTACGTCAGCCAGTGGAACGGGGTCTACGACCTCTCCCGGATCTCGGTGAAGTAGGTGGCCGAGCAGGGGAGCGGGCTCTGGCGGCGGCTGCGCGCCGACCGGGCGGCGCTGGCCGGCCTGGTGGTGGTGGGGCTGCTGGTGCTGATCGCGGTGGCGGCCCCGCTGATCAGCGCCCTGGAGGGGCAGGACCCGACGACGTACCACAACGAGCTGATCGACTCGGCCACCGGCGGAGTGCCGATCGGCCCGTTCGGCGGCGCCGGTGCCCGGCACTGGCTGGGTGTCGAGCCGGGCACCGGGCGCGACCTGCTGGCCCGGCTGGTCTACGGCGCGCAGGTCTCGCTCTCGGTCGCGGTCGGCGCCACCGTCCTGCAGGTGCTGCTGGGTCTGCTGATCGGGCTGGCCGCCGGGCTCGGCAACCGGCTCGCCGACACCGTGCTGGCCCGGGCGATGGACCTGGTGATCGCCTTCCCCGGGCTGGTCTTCGCGATCTCGCTGATGGCCGTGGTGCCCGGCGGGTTCCCCCGCCCGGTGCTGCTGATGCTGGTCCTCGGTGTGCTCGGCTGGGGCGGCACCGCGCGGCTGACCCGCGGTCAGGTGCTCACCCTGCGCGGCCTGGACCACGTGGCGGCGGCCCGCCTGGGCGGCGCCCGTGGCTGGCGCGTCGCGCGGCGCGAGATCCTGCCCGCGCTGGGCGCGCCGGTGATCACCTACGCGGCGCTGCTGCTGCCCACCAACGTCACCGCCGAGGCGGGCCTGTCCTTCCTCGGCGTGGGGGTGCGCCCGCCCACCGCCTCCTGGGGGCAGATGCTCGCCGGCGCGAGCACCTGGTTCGAGGCCGACCCGGCCTTCGTGCTGCTGCCGTCCGCGCTGCTCTTCGCCACTGTGCTGGCCTTCACCTTGCTCGGCGAGGGCCTGCGCACCGCGCTCGACCCGCGCGCGGCGGCCCGACTGGGGCGGGTGGCGCGAGCCCGCACCTGGCGGGGCCTGCGCCCCCGGGTGGCCGCGGCCGAGGCCGGCGCCGAGCCCTCGGTGCCCGCCGAGCCCGCCGAGCGCGAGGTGCGCACATGATCCGCTTCCTGGTCCGACGCGCCGTCAGCACCGTGACCATCATGCTGATCCTCTCCGCGGTGATCTACCTGGTCTTCTACATCGCCCCGCACGACCCGGCCCGGCTGGTCTGCGGCAAGGGCTGCGACGCCGCCCGCCTCGCGGTGGTACGGCACAAGCTCGGCACCGACCAGCCCGTCTGGCAGCAGTACTGGCAGTTCCTGCGCGGCCTGCTGCTGGGCCGCAGCTTCGACGCCGGGACGGACACCACCAGCTGCGCCGCGCCCTGCTTCGGCTGGTCCTTCCAGACCGACCAGCCGGTGCTCTCGATGATCACCCAGCGGCTGCCGGTGGACGCCTCGCTCGCCGTCGGCGCCGCCGTGCTCTGGCTGCTGCTGGGCATCGGCACCGGCGTCCTGGCGGCGCTGCGGCGCGGCCGCTTCACCGAGCGGGCGCTGACCGCCGTGACGCTGGCGGGCATGTCGATGCCGGTCTTCCTGATCGGCCTGCTGCTGATGATGGTCTGCTGCGCCGAACTGCGCTGGCTGCCGTTCCCGGCCTACGTGCCGATCACCCAGGACCCGGCGGCCTGGGCGGGCAACCTGCTGCTGCCCTGGATCACCCTGGCCCTGGTCTTCGCCGCCGCCTACGCCCGGATGACCCGCGGCCTGGTGCTGGAGACGCTGGCCGAGGACCACATCCGCACCGCGCGGGCCTACGGCCTGACGGAGCGCCGGATCGTGGTCGGCCACGCGCTGCGCGGGGCGCTGACCCCGGTGATCACCATGCTCGCGATGGACCTCGGCGGCCTGATCGGCAGCGCCCAGCTCACCGAGTCGGTCTTCGGTTTCGACGGCATGTCCCATCTGCTGGTGGACGCGGTCAACCAGGTCGATCTGCCGGTGGTGGTCGGGGTCACCCTGATCGCCGGGTTCTTCATCGTCATCGCCAACGCCGTCGCCGATGTGCTCTACGCGGTGGCCGATCCGAGAGTGCGGCCCTGGTGAACCTGATGAACCCGGTGGACCCGGTGGACCCGGTGAAGCAACCTCTGCTGGTCGTCGAGGACCTGACCGTCCGGTTCGCCGCCGGGCGGGCGGACGGGGCGGCGGACACGGTGACCGCCGTCGACGGCCTCTCCTTCAGCATCGGCGCGGGCGGGTCGCTCGGCCTGGTCGGGGAGTCCGGCTCGGGCAAGACCACGGTGGCCGCCGCGCTGCTCGGACTGCACTCCGCCGCGAGCGCCACGGTCACCGGCAGCGTGCGGCTGGACGGGACCGAGGTCGTCGGCGCCACCGAGCCGGAGCTGCGGGCGCTGCGCGGGGCGCGGGCCGCGATGGTCTTCCAGGACCCGCTCTCCGCGCTGGACCCCTACTGGTCGATCGGCGCCCAGATCGCCGAGGTGTACCGGGCGCACAGCGGCGCGGGCCGGGCGGCCGCCGAGCAGCGGGCGGTGCGGGTGCTGGACCGGGTCGGCATCCCCGACGCCGCCCGTCGCGCCCGCGCCCACCCGCACGAGTTCTCCGGCGGCATGCGGCAGCGGGCGCTGATCGCGATGGCGCTGGCCTGCGAGCCGAAGCTGCTGATCGCGGACGAGCCCACCACCGCGCTGGACGTCACCGTGCAGGCCCAGATCCTCGACCTGCTGGCCGAGTTGCGCGCCGAGCACGCGATGGCCCTGCTGCTGGTCACCCACGACCTGGGCGTGGTGGCGGGCACCACCGAGCGGGTGCTGGTGATGAGCGCGGGCCGGGCGGTGGAGCAGGGCGAGGTCGGCCAGGTGCTGGGCGCCCCGAGCGCGCCGTACACCCGCGAACTGGTCGCCGCCGTGCCCCGATTGGACCGGAGCCGGCCGCCCGCGCCCGTCGGTGAGGGCGCCGGCGAGGTGCTGATGCGGGTGCGCGGGCTGCGCAAGGAGTACCCGGGCGCGGCGCTCACCCCGTTCGGCCGCCGCGCGCGGGTCCCCGCGCTGGACGGCGTCGACCTCGACCTGCACCGGGGCGAGGCGCTCGGCGTGGTCGGCGAGAGCGGCTCCGGCAAGACCACCCTGGGCCGCCTGCTGGTCCGCCTCCTCGAACCCACCACGGGCCTGATCGAGTGGGCCGGTCGCGACATCGGCCACGCCACCGAGCGAGCGCTGCGCCCGATCCGCCAGGACCTGCAGATGGTCTTCCAGGACCCGCTCTCCTCCCTCAACCCCCGCCGCACCATCGGCGACGCCATCTCCGACCCGCTGCGCCTGCGCCCGGGCGCCGGCACCGAGGCCGAGGCGCGCCGCGAGGTGGGCCGGCTGCTGGAGCGGGTCGGCCTGGACCCCGCCTGGCACCGGCGCTACCCCCACGAACTCTCCGGCGGCCAGCGCCAACGCGTCGGCATCGCCCGCGCCCTGGCCCCGGGGCCGCGCCTGCTGGTCTGCGACGAACCGGTCTCCTCGCTGGACGTCTCGACCCAGGCCCAAGTCGTCAGCCTGCTCGGCGAGTTGCAGGCGGAGCTGGGCCTGACCCTGGTCTTCATCGCCCACGACCTCGCCGTGGTGCGCCAGGTCAGTGACCGCATCGCGGTGATGCGCGCGGGCCACGTGGTCGAACTCGGCCCGGCCGACGAGGTCTACCAGCACCCCCAACACCCCTACACCCGAAGCCTGCTGGCGGCGGTCCCGCTGCTGGATCCGGCCGCCGAACGCGAACGGCGGCGCGCCCGCGCGGCCCTCGGGGGCGGGGCCGAGCAGCCGGATCGGGTGGCGTAACGGCGGCCGGGCCATGGGGATCAGTGTCTTCCGCGTGTCGGAGCGAGTACCTCCCGACGCCGGGGAGGGCGGCTCTTCGAGGAGGCTGCGTGCGGTGCTGGTGCCGAGCCACGGCCTGCGGGCCGCGACCTGCTGGCGAAGGAGCCACCAGCATGACCGCTGGACAGGGCCGACGGACTGATCGAGGTCACGACGGTTTTCCTGGAGGTGGAAAATAGATATACCACTTGCCGTTGGCTTCCTTCTCCAGTGGGACTATGAATGCAGGGTGCATTGACTTCGGACTGGAATTTGTCCGACAGTCGACCCGCGAAGAGATTGGTGCGCTTGGTAGGGCCGACGGCGAAGAGGCGCTCGAGCAGAGAGTACCGGTCAGCGTGACAGTGGCAGTATTTCCAGACAGCGCGGCCGGTTCTGCCGAGAGATTATGTTTCCTTCGGTAGTTGTGTGAAGTGTGCGGGCACGGCACTGCCTCCCGCTCCTGGCACACCTGTGCTGGGAGCCGGGACTTGAAAGCCTCCTCGCCGTGGCTCCGTGTCAAAAGGAAGCCACTGGGTCAGGGCCAGGAGGACGATCCCCCAGACGAATGCCCCACCTGTCAGCAGTAGGGCGCTCCTGCGTGCCGCGTTTGCCGGAGTGCTTGAAGTGCGGCTGGTTGCATGGCTCATCGTGAGCGTTCCGATCGTCCGGCCTTCGAGAAGTGCCGGTCCAGTTCGTTGGCGTAGCGCAACCCGAGTTGGGGGCCGTGGGCGGTGAGCCAGTCGGTGAGT
The DNA here is from genome assembly GCF_026340565.1 of Kitasatospora sp. NBC_01287. Classification (NCBI taxonomy): domain Bacteria; kingdom Bacillati; phylum Actinomycetota; class Actinomycetes; order Kitasatosporales; family Streptomycetaceae; genus Kitasatospora; species Kitasatospora sp. NBC_01287. The sequence goes on along the minus strand of NZ_JAPEPB010000001.1, from coordinate 1,367,314 downwards.
GCTGTCCGTCCTGTCGACGGGGCGTCGGAGTCGGCGAGTCCTGCCGCCATCGCCCGGTACTCGTCGCGGGTCAACAGGACGTCGTGGAGTACCAGGCCGAGAGCGCGCGCGAGGACGGGTAGGACGGGGCCAGGAACACGCGCGATGCGGGAGCGGCTTCCCACGGCTGCGCGGACGGCCTCTACCAGTTCGAGGAAGGTCGGCCGCTCGGGGCCGACCGCGTCGACGACGCTGTTCGTCGACTCTTTGCCGTGGATGACACAGAGGCGCGCCAGATCGTCGACGTGGATGCCGCGGATCCGGTAGTCGCCGCGGCCTCCGACGCCGAAGACCGGGAGACGACGCAGCAGCCAGGCGATGTTGTTGATGAGGACGTCGTCGCCACCGAACAGGATCGCCGGGCGCAGGATCGCGTACGGGACGCCGGTCCGGGCCAGTTGCTGCTCGACCTCGGCCTTGCCACGGAAGTACGGCAGCGGTGACTCGGCGCTGGGATGCGTGATGCTCACGTGGACGATGCGCTGGATGCCGGCCTCACGCGCGGCAGCGACCGGACTGGGCGCCTCTCTCCGGCGACGGCACCGGGGCGGGTGTCGAGCCGTGGTCACGACTCGGCACACGACCTGGCACGGGCCTACAGCCAGCGGTCGAACCAGGTGCGGATGCGCCGGAGGGCGTCGAGTTGATGGGCGCGCTCGTAGAGCCCGTGGCCCTCCCGGGGGTAGACGACGAACTCGTGCTCGACGCCGAAGTGGCGCAGCGCGCGATGGAAGTGGACCACCTGGCCGAGCGGGACGTTGGTGTCCTCCTCGCCGTGCAGGATCAGGAGCGGGGTGCGGATCCGGGACGCGTAGGAGATCGGGCTGTTCCGGTCGTGGACGTGCGGTCCCGGCCCGTCCCAGCCGGTGCTGCCGCCGAGCACCGCGTCCATGGCGCCCCAGTCGCCGGTCCCGGCCTGCATGCCCCAGTCGCTGATGCCGGCGCCCATCACGGCGGCCTTGAAGCGCTCGGTCCGGCCGATGGCCCAGGCCGCCGTGAAACCGCCGTGGCTCCAGCCGGAGATGCCCAGGCGTTCGGGATCGGCGACTCCCTCGGCGACCAGCAGGTCGATCCCGGTGAGGATGTCGGTCCACTCGTCACCGCCCACCGCGCCCGCCACCACGGCGGCGAACTCATGGCCGTGGCCCGACCCGCCCCGGGGGTTGGCCAGGAAGACCGCGTATCCGGCGGTCGCCAGCCACTGGCCGCAGTCGACCACGGTGAGCGCGAACTCGTCGGCGTGGCGGAAGTAGGGGCCGCCGTGGACCAGGGTGACGAGCGGGAACGGACCCTGGTCCCGGGTCCGGCCGGCCGGCAGGATCAGCAGGCCGTCCAACTCGAGTCCGTCGGAGGCCTGGTAGCTGAGCCGTTCCTGGACACCCCAGCGGATCCCGCGCAGTTCGGGACTGGTGTCGCTGAGCCTGAGCAGCGGCCCGCCGGTGGGTCCCGCGTGGACGTTCCTGGGCTCGTACGCGGTGCTCGCCAGCACGGCGAGGGTCTCTCCGGAGCGACTCGCGGTGAGCCCGGCGAGCGTGCCGGGCGCGCGGGACAGCCGGTGGAACCGTAGCGACTGCGGATCGAGCCGGTGCAGCGCGGTGTCCAGCCCGTCGGCGAACAGCGCCAGTGGCGGGCCGTCGGCGACCTGCACCAGCTCGGTGGGGCAGGCGGACAGGCCGGCCGTGAGATTGCGCTCTTCGACGGTCGGGCCGGTCGCGGGCGGGACCGTGTCGATCACGGCGAGCGCGCCGACCAGGTGCCCGGGGGTCACCGCCAGGTGGGCCAGATGCCAGGCACCGTCGTGCTGCCACCAGACCGGGGAGTGGGCCTCGAACCCGACCGGGCCCAGGTCCTGGACGGCTCCCGTCTCCGGGGCGACCAGATGCAGTCCCGCCGCCGTGACGCCCGGGTCGATCTCGGGGGTGGCCCAACTCAGCACGGCCAGCGGGCCGCCGTCCGGGCGCTGGGCCACCTCCACGACATGGCGGTCCCCGAGGCCGTCCACGGTGCGGACCGCGCCGGTCGCCAGGTCGAGCAGGCGCAGCCGGGTGACCGGGAGGTGCCGGCCCCAGACCTTCGCGTCGTCGCCTTCGGCCTCCCGGCGTTCGTCCTCCGCGGTGGGCTCGTCCTCGGCGAGCAGCGCGACGGTGCGGCCGTCGGCGAGCGGGTAGTGGTCGCCGATGCCACCGCGCCAGCTGGTCAGGGACTCTGCCTCGGCGATGCCCTCGATGCCCTCGCTGCCGTCCAGGAGGATCCGCTGGAGTTGAGCGGTGCCCTGCTCCTCGCGGTCGGAGGTGAAGAACAGAGAGGCCGAGTCCGGCGCCCACTTCGGGGCGGCGTCGTGGGCCGTGCCGTCGGTCAGCCGGCGCGGGGCCGTGCTGCCATCGGCGGCGGCGATCAGGACCGAGCTGTGCGCGCGTCCGTCCCCTCCGCCGGTCGCGACCACGCCGTAGGCGACCAGGCGGCCGTCCGGTGAGATGGCCGGCGCCACGGGGGCGGCCGCGTCCACCACCAGTTCCGCGGTGAGGAGGTCGGTCGACCCGGGAGCCGGTTGCGGTGCGGGGTGCGGCATGCGGACTGCCTTTCACTCGCCAGTACGACAGGCGGACATCGTGTCGCACTGACGGGCCTGTGTCAGTCGGGTTTCGGAGATGGCCTTCCTGCACCGGCGAGTTGGGGTGTGAGTGGCCTGCGGGCGGCGTTCCCGCTCCTGGACGCCACGGGAAACCACTGGCGGTGGTGAGGCCTGGCCGGGGAAGCTCCCACCGTGACACTTCATGACAACGAGATCCAGGTGGACGAGGCGCTCGTCCGGACGCTCCTGCGCGAGCAGCGACCGCATTGGGCGGACCTGCCGATCTCGCCGGCCGGCGCGGGGACGGACAACACGATGTACCGGCTCGGCGAACACCTACTCGTACGGCTGCCGCGCACCCCGGACAACGCGCAGGCCGTCCGGAAGGAGCAGACCTGGCTGCCGCGGCTGGCCCCGCATCTTCCCTGCCGCATCCCCGAGCCGGTGCACAGCGGCACGCCGAGCGCCGCGTTCCCGCTCGCCTGGTCGGTGTACCACTGGATCGACGGCGACGAAGCGGGCCCGGAGTCGGTCACCGACTGGTCCGCCTTCGGTGCCGACCTGGCGTCGGTCGTGCGGAGCCTGCACACCGCCCCCCTGATGGGAGCCACCCGCGAGGGCGAGCTCAGCTGGTACCGCGGGGGCGGCCTGCGAGCGTGCGAGCGGTGGATCGGCGAGTGCTTCGACGCCTGCCGCACGCTCCAGGGCCTCGACCTCGACCTCGCCCGGCTGCGCGACCTGTGGCAGAGCGCGCTCGCCCTGCCCGAGCCGTCCGGCCCTCACGTGTGGCTGCACGGTGACCTCAAACCCACCAACCTGCTGGTCCAGCAGGGGAAGCTGCACGCGGTCATCGACTTCGGCGCCCTCTCGGTCGGCCTCCCCGACGCCGAGCACTCAACCCTCTGGGACTTCCCGCCCGCGGCCCGACAGGCGTACCGGGACGCGCTGGGCCTCGATGACATGACGTGGCTGCGCGCCCGGGCGTGGGCCATCGCGGTCGGGGTCAGCGGGGTGTCGTACTACTGGGACACCTACCCCGCCTTCGTCAGGGAGTGCCTGGCGCGGCTGCGCTCGATCCTGGCGGCCGCCGACGAGTCAGCAGCCGGCAGCCGGGCAACCTGACGGGCGATATTCGGCTGCCAGTTGATCAGCGCCCTGCTTGGATGGGCGGCATGAACAGCACTCACTCCATAGACACCCCTTGGGGCATGTCGGTGTTCGGCGCGGCCAGCGTGGACGCCTCGCCGGATCTGGCCCGCCTGCGGGTCGCGATCACCCAGACCAGGCCGCAGGCGGGCGAGGCCTTCGAGGTCACCCGCACCGGGGTCAACCAGATCCGCGAGGTGCTGCGGGGACACCGGGTCCCGGACGCGGCCGTCTCGACCTCTCGGCTCAACCTGGAGTCCTCGTGGTCCTACCGGGGCAACGACCGTGAGTTCCTGGGCTATGAGTGCACGGCCTCCTTCGTGATCGAGCTGCGCGAGTTGGAGGACCTGGAGACCGTGTTGGTCGACGTCGTCGAGGCCGGGGCGAACCAGGTCGACGGCGTCGAGTTCGACGTGAGCACGAAGAAGGAGCTCCGCGCCCAGGCCCGCGTCGGCGCGGTGGCCGCTGCCCGGGAGAAGGCTGCGCTGTACGCGGAGGCCGCCGGCGTGCGGCTCGGCCCGGTCGTCCACATCACGGACGTGGACTCGGAGCAACTGCAGAACAGGTACCGCGGCCACGGCCGCGGCAGTGGTGGCGGGTCCGGCGACGGCGACCTGGCCCCCGGCCAGATCACCGTCTCGGCGGGCGTGCTCCTGGGGTTCTCGCTGATCGAGGGCTGACGGCTGACCGTGCGCCGCACGCCGGCGGGCCGGGCCGCTGGCGTCAGCTCGCCCCGGCCGCGAAGCCGCGGTCCTCGATGACCGGGAACGCCCGCTCGGTGGCCACGACCCAGGCGTCGACTGCTTCGGGGGAGCTGCGGAGAGCACCGATCAGCTGCTCGACGATGTCGAGCTTCGACGGCCCGACGTTCAGCCGCAGCTGCTCGATCGTCACCTCCTGATACCCCATGAGAAGCTGCCACCAGAACCGCATGAGGTAGCGGCACTCCTGCTGCTCCCTGTCGTCCGCGAGCCGGTCGTGGACCACCCGCTGGACACGCTGTCGTTGGGCGTCGTCGCGGAAGCCCGTGCGGAGGTTCGTCAAGGTCACGCCGGGACGGTACCAACCAGGCCCAGCGGGAGGCCTCCCATTTTCCACTCAACAGGGCTGACCGGAGCGACAGTCGGGCGCAGCTCAGGAGCCGGCCGACAGGCTCCCGTCGCGCAGGCCGGTGAGGAAGGCCTGCCAGGCGGCGGGGGCAAAGGCCAGGGCGGGTCCATCGGGGCACTTCGAGTCGCGTACGGGGACGGCGCAGGGGATGCCGTCGGCGACCTCGACGCAGTTGCCCTGGTCGCCACTGAACGTGCTCTTCCGCCACCGGGCGTGACGCAAACTCATGTCACAGTGTTCTGTGTGCATCATTCAAGCTCCTTTGCCACCTCTGTGATCAACCGTCCTGATGTACCCGGTCTGCGCACGCAACGTGACAGCCCTCGGCATACCGAGGGCTGTCACGCTCACCCGGGGGCTCAGCAGTCGGCAGCCAGGCCCTCGGTGTGCACGCAGGCCACGAACGTCTGCCAGGCGCCGGTCGGGAAGGCCAGCGCGGGCCCCTCCGGGTCCTTCGAGTCGCGGACGGCCATGCCTCCGGCGACGAGGTGCCCGGTCTCCACACAGTCGTTCGCCTGAGCGCTGTAGCTGCTCTTGTACCAGCCCCGAGCGGTGATCTCCGGCACGGTCATGTGCTGACACCTCTTGTCTGTTCTAGTTCTCACGATTCTGCCGCGATGGCGGCGATCATATCCCGCGATCGCGCAGGGTTCAGGGCCGAGGACCTCAAGTAGTCGAAGGCGAGCCCGTATCCATCCAATTCGCTCTCGTTCTCCAGATAGTGGCTACTCGTCAAGGTCTCAAGGAACACCGCACCGGGCATGGGTGAGTCACTGAACCCGAACATGACGAACGCGCCGCATGCGCCGGCGGTTGCTCCGACTTCGAGTGGAACAACTTGGAGCGTGACGTTCGGCAGCTCAGCCACCTCGGTGAGATGAGTGAGCTGGGTCCGGTGTGCTGCCTCGCCGCCGACAGGGCAGCGGAGGGCAGGCTCCCAGATGATCGCCCAGAAGCGGGCAGGGTCGGCCTTGTTCAGGACTTCCTTCCGTTCCATCCGAATTCTGACCAGTTGCTCGACCCGTTCCTTGCGCACGGCAGCGGGGTTGGCCTCCAGTAGCGCGCGAGTGTAGCCCTCGGTCTGCAACAGGCCCGGGATCACCATGGGCTGCCAGGTCCGGATGTAGCGTGCATCGTTTTCGAGGCCGAGGAAGTCCGCATAGGCAGGCGGCACTGTATCGCCGTAGTCGTGCCACCAGCCGCGCTTCTTGCCGTCCCGAGCCAACTGTTCGAGAGCGTCCCGCGCGTGAGGCTCAGTGATGCCGTACAGGTCGAGCAGGACGCTCAGATCAAGGCGACGGATCCCCGAAGCGCCCGTCTCTATCCGGCTGATCTTCGCGCGGGAACACTTCAGCACGCCCGCAGCATCCTCGGTGGACTTGCCGGATGCATCTCGAAGTCGGCGAAGCTCCGCGCCCAAGCGGCGGCCCCGCACGGTTGGCCGTGATTCCTCGGTCATCGATCCTCCTGTGACGGGCTCAGTCTGCCCTTTTGCGGCCCCGCTGAGCCAGCAGGCAGACAAATCTGCATCGTTGCAACTCATTCGCTTGCGAGTCGCACCGATTCAGTATCACACTACGGGGAGTGGATACATCCACGACAGACCGTGATCATGACGGTTCGTCACCGGGCATCCCCATGTCCGCGTCCGCCCGTCGCCCGGGGGTGCTCGTCTCGCGCCCTCGTTCTCCAAGAGCCATGCCGTGACAGGAGCTTCGCCATGCCCGAAACGCCCGCCCGCCCGCCTTCCCGCCCCTCCGTGCCCGCCTCGCCCGCCGCGCGCGAGCACTGCTGGCTGCCGTGCAGCGAGCGTTCGCCGGCCTTGGCCCGCCGTCTGCTCCGGGAGTTCCTGCTGAAGGTGCGCGGGGGTGAACTCTTCGCGGAGAACGGCGCGCTGGTGGTCAGTGAGCTGGTCACCAACGCGCTCCAGCACGGCACCAGACGCGGTCAGCTGATCAAGCTCGGCCTGGAGGCGGACGGCGAACTGCTCTGTGTCTGGGTGGAGGACGCCTCCGACCAGGCGCCGCAGCTCTGCGTCGCGACCGAGGGGGAGCGCGGGCGCGGCCTCCTGCTGGTCGACAAGCTGTCCCAGCGCTGGGGCTGGGGTGCGCGCGACGGCATCGGCAAGCGCGTCTGGTCGGTCATCGAGCCCGCCCCGGCGGGAGTCCGGCCATGACGGAGGACCACGCCGCAGGCCCCTTCCTGGTGGAGCTGACCGGAGTCGCGCCCCCGCCGTCTTCCCGCGCCTGGTCGACGCGCTGGCCGCCACCTGGGAGGCGATGAAGCTCCTGCCGCTCGACAACGCGCACCGCTGCGCGTTCGAACTGATCCTCGCCCGTCCGCGATCCGAGCGGTACATGCTCGAACGCCTGGCGCAGGACGGTGCGGTGGCCCTGACCTTCACCCTCTCCGACGGCCCCCACCTGCTGAAGCTCGCCCCGAACGCCCCGAGGGCGCCCGGCTGTGCACCGGCCGTGGACAGCATGACCGGTAAGGACTAGACCACTCCCGAGCCCAGGGGCCAGACCATGGTCGAGGTGATCTGCTCATCGGTCGGGTCGACGCCGCCGGCGTGCGTGACGGGGTCAGCAGGATCAGCTTGTTCAGCCGCTCGGGGTAGACGGCCGCGTACATGAGCCCGAGGTCACCGGACCGTGAATGCGCCAGCAACTCCATTGTTTCCGACGTGCCTGAGCGGCGAGGTCAAGGCGATGATCGGCGCGGCGAGCAGACCGAGGCAGGCGAGTGCGATGGACCCCCGCAGGCCGACCCGGGTCGAGGCGAAGCCGCCGGCGAGAGCCCCGACCGGCATAACTGCGACACTCACCCAACGGTGCGCGGCGATGACACGAGAGCGAAGACCGTCCGGTGAGGCGATCTGCCGCAGCGATCGCGACGTCACCGAGTAGCAGACGGAGAAGAAGATAGCGATGAACTGTGCTGCGACCGCGATTAGCTTGCCGGCGAATCCGGGGTGAAGCAGGAGGACTACGGCTTCGGCCGGCCCTCCTGCCAGCACGGCCGTGAGCAGCAGGCGGTCGGTGCCGAGCCACTTGTGCAGACGCCCCGCCAGCATGGAGCCGATGATCCCGCCGACGGCAGCGACACCGAGCACCAGGCCGACGGTCTGCGCCGACCAGTCCAACACCCTTACGTAGAAGACCATGAGGATGGCCTGGATCCACGCGAGGAAACCGTTGTCGACACCGTTGATCGCCATCAGGGTGCGCAGGACCGGGTTGCGGACCACGAACCGAAGCCCTTCGAGGATCTGCTGGCGCAGTCTCGTCCTCTCGCCGGCCACGACGATCGACGGCTCGGTCGACCGGATCCTGAACAGGGTCACGGCGCTGAACACGCTCCCGAATGCTGCCAGGCCGACCGTCGGCGGTCCCCCGAGCGCCGTCATGAGAAAGCCGGCCGCCGTCGGTCCCGCCATGGTCGCGACCGACTCGCTGAGGGCCATTCTGGAGTTCGCCTCGATCAAGTGTGAGTCTTCGACCAGGAACGGGATCAGTGACTGGTCGGCCACCTGAGAAACGATCGCGAAGCTGGTCGAGGTGAGTCCGACCAGGCACAGCACGAGAATTGAGAGTGCATGTAGCCACCACAACAGTGGCAGCAAACCCAATGAAACAGCCTGAGCGAGGTTGGCCCACAGCATCGCCTCCCGCTTGGGCAGCCGGTCCACGATCGCCCCGACCGGCAGGGTGAGGAGAACGGCGGGTACCAGGGAGATGGCCGACACCACGGACGCCTCGAACCCGGACGCGTGCAGGGACAGCACTGCGATCAAGGGCATGGTGATCGGAGTCACCGCCGCGCAGAACAAGGCGACCGATTGCCCGGCGTAGTACGACCGAAAGCTAGCGTCGCGCAGGATCGAGTCTTGGGCGAGGAGCGCCACGTGATGTCTTCTCCGATCGAGCAGTATGGAGGTGGTGTCGGCCCCGGGGTCATCGCTGGTCGCCTCGGTCTGGAGCGGCGCCTCGGGACGACCGAAGCGCACGGCATTCGTTCGGGCGTGGCTCCGGAGATCGACATCCGCCCGTCGAGCTCGACCGCGAGGCCGCGCCCGTTCGACGACATGATTGCGATGAGGGCCCGTCCTCGCGGCGGTCCTGCAGGAGGTCGCGATCCGCTTCACCGAAGAGTATGAATTGGCCTCCAGGCGGGTCGCACCCTCAGGACCGGTCGTTCGGTCGGAGCTGAACCGAGCGGCCACGCCGGACAGTACGGAACCGGAGAACCTGGCGAGCGCTACCCGGCACTGGTTCATCGCACTCAGCAGCGGACCGATCGCCTCGTGCTCAGGAATCAGTTTCGGGTCGTCGGACCAGTAGGCGAAGGACTCGTTGGGATCCGGACGGTCCGGCGTCGCGGAGTGCTGGCGTCCGCACGGGCGGAAGCCGTAGTGGAAGTCCGGGCACGCGTGCCCGAGCTTCGCCTTCCCGTCGAGGGCGAAGAACCGGGCCGCCCCTGAGCGCAACACCAGTGCGCCGTCTGGTCGTCACCGGTCAACACGTCGAAGCCGGACGTTCGCTGTTCGGCGGTCGTGTCAGGCCCGGCTGCACCGGCGGTGGCCAGATGAGACCGCGTCATTCATTCATCTCCGTATGGGAATAATGGCAGGTCAGACAGGTCAGACAGGTCATCCGACGGCGACGCCGTGTTCGCGGAACCACGCGTCCAGCGTTAGCTTGGTCATGGACTTCACCCACCGCAAGCCGTTTTATGACGAGCAGACAGTTCATCCCGAACTCGCCGCCAGGGAACCAACGGGGCCGGGTCGCGCTCCCACCCACCGACCAGGCCGGCGCCTCACCGCGGGGAGCTCGGCCCCGATTTCAGCGTCGAACGCCCGCGTTCCCGTGGCCGCCCCGTGTCACTGAACCCCAGCAGTCGGCCCCGGTCAGACTCAGAGCACCCAGGGCACGCCGGCCGGCACCCGCCGGTCGGCCTCCCCGAACGGTGCGAGCCCTAAGGGCCGTAAGGACTAGACCACTCCCGAGCCCAGGGGCCAGACTTCCGTCATGGGCGACACAACGGCTCCACCTGGGCGTGACGAGGTCCTGGCCCGCTGCCTGGCGGGCCTCGGCGGTGGCGGTGGCGGGGGAGTGCTGCTGACCGGGCCGGCCGGGATCGGCAGGTCGGCGGTGCTGGACGCGGTGCAGGGGGAGGCGGAGCGGGCCGGGGCTCTGGTGCTGCGCAGCAACTCGGCGGCGTGCGAGGCGGGGCTGCCGCAGTTGGCGCTGTACGACCTGTTCGCCGCCGCGCTCGCCGAACGGGACGAGCGGGACGCGTGGGAGCCCGACTCCACCGCCCTCGCGCCCCACCTGCGGGCCGCGCTCGACGCGGCGCTGCTGCGGGCGCCCGCCGGTGACGGCGCCGCCGGGCAACTGGCGCTGCGGCTCGCGGTGCTGGAACTGCTGCGCGCGCTCGCGGTGAGCAGACCGGTGCTGCTGGTGCTGGACGACGCGCACTGCCTGGACCCGGCGAGCGCGCAGGTGCTCGCCTTCGTGGCGCGGCGGCTGGCGGGGCAGCGGGTGGCGGTGCTGGCCGCCGAGCGGCTCGCGGACGGCGCGGAGCCCGGCTGCCTGGACCTGCTCCCCGGGCCGGTGACCGAGGTCGCGCTCGATCCGCTGCCGCCCGCCGTCATCGGGGAGTTGCTGAGCGCGCGGGGCGGGCTGGCCCCGGGGGATCCGGTGGTCGAGCGGATCGCGGCGGCCAGCGGCGGCAATCCCGGCTTCGCGCTCGCCCTGGCGCGCACGGCCCGCCGCTCGTGCGCCCCGCCCGGCGCGGACGAACCGCTGCCGGTGCCGCGCGGCCTGCGTGAGCTGTTCGCCGCCCAGCTGGCCGCGCTCACACCCGAGTTGCTGGCCGAGCTGCTGCCGGCGGCCACCGCGCGCCCGGTGCCGCGCTGGCCCGCCGGGGAGGCGCTGGGCCAGGCGTTCGCGGCGGGCCTGCTCACCCGCACCCCTGGGGGCGAGCCCCGCTTCGCCCACCCGCTGCTGCGCGAACTCGTCTACGCCGACGCCACCGGCGCCCAGCGCCGCCAGTGCCACGCCGCCCTCGCCGAGCAGTTGGACGATCCGCTGGAGAAGGCCAGGCACCGCGCCCTGGCCACCCCCGGGCCCGATCCCGCCCTCGCCGCCGAGCTCGCCGCCGCCGCCGAGCTGGCCGTCGACCGCGGGGCGCCCGCGCAGGCCGCCGAGCTGGCCCGGCTGGCCGCCGAACGCACCGACCACGACCCGCAGTTGGCCGCCGACCGACTGCTGACCGCCGCCCGGCACGCGCGCGACGCGGGCCGGGCCGACCAGGCCCGCCGGACCTGCGACGCCGTGCTGCGCGGCGCGAACCGGGCCGCCCGGGTCGGCGCCCGGCTGCTGCTGGTCGAGCTGGCGGGCGGCGACCGCTCCGGCGTCCCCGCGCTGCTGGACGCCGCGCAGGCCGAGGCCGGTGACACCCCGGGCCTGCGCGCCGCCGTCCAACTGCACCGCGCCGAGCACGCGATCAGCACCGGGCGGCCCGACCAGGGGCTGGCCGAGCTGGCCGAGGCCGCCCGCCAGGCCGAGCGCAGCGGCGACCTGGCCCAGCAGCTGGAGGTGATCGCGGTGCGCGCCCCGATCGAACTGCAGTTGCGGCCCGAGTGGGTGCTGCCCTCGCTGCGCCACGCCACCGAGCTGGCCGCCCGGCGCCCGGCCGCCGCGCCGCGGGCCGCCTCGATCCAGATCCGCTGCTGCCTGGTGGTGGGGCTGCTGCGCGCGGGCGCGGTCGGCGAGGCGATCGAGGAGGTCAACCAGCTGCGCGCGGACGTCGAGAGCGCCGGGCGCCTCAAGGACCTGGCCGACGTGCTGCACCTGGTCGCCTCCACCCATGAGCGCGCCGGGCGCTGCGTCCAGGCCTACCAGGCGGGCCGCCGCGGTGGCCGGCTGCGCCGCGAGCTGGGCCCGACCCCGGCCCCGGGCCTGGTGCTGAGCGCCGCCGCCGAGCTCAACGGCGGCACCGCGCAGCGCGCCACCGAGTTGGCGACCTCGGCGCTGCTGGCCGCCGAGGCGGCCGGTGACGCCGAGTGGACCGCCTACGCGCTGGGCCTGCTCGGCCGCGCCGACCTGCTGGGCCGGCGCCACCAGCGGGCGGCCGAGCATCTGGGCCGCTGCCGCACGCTGCTGCGCGGGCTGGGCTTCACCGACCCGGCGCTCTTCCTGGTGGACGCCGACCTGGTCGAGGCGCTGGCCTGGTCCGGAGCCCTGGCGCCGGCCTGGCAGCTGCTGCGCGAGGCGGGCGCCGAGGTGGACCGGCTGGACCGGCGGGTGCTGCGGCTGGGCCTGGCCCGCGCCCGCGCGGTGCTCGCCGCGCGCGACGGCGACCCGCGCGGCGCCGCCGACGAGCTGCGCGCCCAGCTGCCGGCCAGCCACCCCTACCCGCTGGAGCGCGCCCGCGCCCTGCTGACCCTGGGCGACCTCGAACGCCGGGCGCGCCGCCGCGCCGCGGCCCGCGCGGACCTGCGGGCCGCCGCCGAGGCCTTCGCCGCCGCGCAGTGCCTGCCCTGGCTGGCCCACACCGAGGAGCGGCTGGCCCGGCTGGACGGACTCGACGGCGCCGACGGGCCGGGCCCGGCGCTGAGCGAGCTGGAGCGTCAGATCGTCGCGCTGGTCCGGCAGGGAGCCACCAACCGGCAGGTCGCGGCCGCGCTGCACGTGTCGGTGAAGTCGGTCGAGGGCAGCCTCACCCGGCTCTACCGGCGGTTCGGCGTGCGCGACCGCGCCGGGCTGACGGCTTGTCCGTCGGCCGGGTGAGGGCGGCTGGGCCGGAGACCGGAAAGTCCTGGCGGGGCACGGTCAAGGGTCCCCCCTCGGGTGAGCAAGTCAAGGGCAAGGGTGGCACTTTGACTTCGATTCATTGACCCGCCCCAGGGGGCCGACTACGTTTTGCGCTCGACGCGGGATGCGCAACCCCCACCCCAGCCGACCGCGTCACGCACACCATCCTTCGATGCCCCGACCACGTCCGGGGCCCGGTTCGCCGTGCCCCGGTACCGACTCGGCGGCGCGGGATGCGCTCGCGGGCGACCCCGTCCACGAGCCTCGTCCGCCCCCACACCAAAGGGCGAATTCCGCAAAGGAGTCCGCATGGACAACCGTCCTCCGGAGCACCATCGTCCGGACCACGGCCGTCCCGACCACGACCGCCCGGCACGCCGGCGCCGGTCCAGGTCCAGGTCCAGGTCCGCGACGCTGGCCCCGCTCTCCGTCCTCGGCCTGCTGGTCGCCTCGCTCAGCACGGCCTTCACGGGCACCGCGACCGCGGCCCCGGCCCTGACGGTCGCCGGCTCGAACGGGATCACCGTGGCGCGCTCCTGCGCCGTGCCGACCCACCCGGGCGAGCTGGCCTGCATGGCGCTCAAGCGCACCGACATCCAGGAGAAGGCGCTCTCCCCGCAGGCGACCCCCTCCGGCTACGGCCCCACCGACCTGACCAGCGCCTACAACCTGCCGTCCGGCGGCTCGGGCCAGACCGTCGGGATCGTCGACGCGCAGGACGACCCGAACGCCGAGTCGGACCTGGCCGCCTACCGCTCGCAGTACGGGCTGCCCGCCTGCACCACGGCCAACGGCTGCTTCAAGAAGATCAACGAGAACGGCGGCACCAGCTACCCGACGCCCGACACCGGTTGGGCCGGCGAGATCTCGCTCGACGTCGACATGGTCAGCGCGGTCTGCCCGAACTGCCACATCCTGCTGGTCGAGGCCAGCTCGGCGAACGTGTCCGACCTGGGCGCCGCGGTCAACCAGGCCGTCGCGCAGGGCGCCAAGTTCGTCTCCAACAGCTACGGCGGCGACGAGGACTCCTCGGTCACCTCCTCCGACGCGTCCTACTTCAACCACCCGGGCGTGGCCATCACGGCCAGCGCCGGCGACTCCGACTACGGCGCCGAGTACCCGGCGACCTCCCAGTACGTGACGGCGGTCGGTGGCACGGCACTCAGCCGCGCCTCCAACAGCCGCGGCTGGACCGAGCGGGTCTGGGACACCAGCTCCACCGAGGGCACCGGCTCCGGCTGCTCGGCCTACATCGCCAAGCCCTCCTGGCAGCACGACACCGGGTGCGGGAACCGGATGGAGACGGACGTCTCCGCGGTGGCGGACCCGGCGACCGGCGTCTCGGTCTACCAGACCTACGGCGGCAGCGGCTGGTCCGTCTACGGCGGCACCAGCGCGGCCTCCCCGATCATCGCCTCGGTCTGGGCCCTGGCCGGCGCGCCGAACGCGGGCGACCGGGCGAGCCAGTACCCGTACAACCACACCAGCAGCTTCAACGACGTCACCTCGGGCAACAACGGCTCCTGCTCGGTCTCCTACTACTGCACCGCCGGGACCGGCTACGACGGTCCGACGGGCTGGGGCACGCCGAACGGGACCAGCGGCTTCACCGCGGGGACGGTCGGCGAGAGCGTCACGGTGAGCAACCCGGGCAGCCAGAGCGCGACCGTGGGCCAGGCGGTCTCGCTGCAGCTCTCGGCGAGCGACTCGGCCGGCAAGGCGCTGACCTACTCGGCGACCGGTCTGCCGGCGGGCCTGTCGATCAGCTCCTCGGGCCTGATCAGCGGCACCCCGACCGCGGCGGGCAGCAGCACCTCGACGGTGATCGCGAGTTCGGGCACCGCCTCGGGCAGCGCCGGCTTCAGCTGGACGGTGACCGCCGCCGGCGCCGAGACGATCACCTTCCGGGCGCCGGGCAACCAGTCCGGGGTGGTCGGCACCGCGGCGTCGCTGCAGGTGAGCGCGAGCGACTCGGCCGGCAACGCGCTGACCTACTCGGCGAGCGGCCTGCCGGCGGGTCTGTCGATCAGCTCCTCGGGCCTGATCAGCGGGACGCCGAGCGCGGCGGGGACCTCGACGGTGACGGTCACCGCGAGTTCGGGCACCGCCTCCGGCAGCACCGGCTTCAGCTGGACCATCACCGCCGGTGGCGGCGGCGGTTGCGCGGGCCTGGCGGCCTGGAGCGCCGGTACCTCCTACGTCCCGGGGAACCAGGTGTCGTACAACGGCCACAAGTGGCTCTCCACCTGGTACTCCACCGGTGCCGCCCCGGGGGCGCCGGCTTCCTGGTCGGTCTGGACGGATCAGGGCTCCTGCTGACCGACCCCGGCAGGGCATAGCAGGGGAGCGGTGACCCTGCCGGAGGGCGCGGACCGCGATGGTTTGGGGATCATCGCGGTCCGCGCCGCTTTTCGCTCACCGGTCGGTCGTTCAGCTGCCCAGGCGCTCAGGCGCTCAGGCGCTCAGGCGCCCAGGCGTTCAGTCGTTCAGTCGTTCAGGCGTCCAGCCGGTCGTTGATCAGCCGGGTGAGCCGCCGCAGCCCCTCGGTGATCTGATCAGGCGTCAGCAAACTGACAGCGAGTCGCAGTTGGTGCCGCGCCTCCGGTGCCTCGGTGAAGTGGTGCATCGGGGTCCAGAGCAGCCCGTAGTCCCGGGCCGAGGTCTCCAGCAGCGCGTCGTCCACCTCGAACGGCACGCTCACCACCAGGAAGAATCCGCCGCTGGGCGTGTTCCACCCGACGCCGGACCCGGCGGGGAAAGCGGCGGCCAGGCCGGTCAGCAGGTGGGCCAGGTTCTCCCGGTAGAGCGCGATCTCCCGCGCGTTGGCCCGTACCAGACTGCCCTCGTGCTCCAGCAGCTTGCCGGCGATCACCGCCTGCGCGATCGGCGCCGTGTTGACCGTCAACATGCTCTTCAGCTTGGCGAGTTCGTCGGCGAGCAGCGACTGCGTGCCGTCCGCCGCCGTGACCAGCTGGTCGGCGACCACGAACCCGACCCGGGCGCCCGGGAGTCCGGTCTTGGCGTAGGAGCCGAGGTGGACCACCCGCCGCCGCCGGTCCAGCGCCTTGAGCGTGGGCGGCCGCTCGGCCGGGTCGCCGCTGGCGAAGACGCCGTAGGGGTTGTCCTCCAGCAGCAGCAGGTCCTCGCGCTCGGCGAGTTCGAGCAGGGCGTGCCGGGTCGGCAGGTCCAGGCTCAGGCCGGAGGGGTTGGAGTGGTCGGCCAGCAGGTAGCAGGCGCGCGGGCGCAGACCCTCGGCGCGGGCCCCGCGCACGGCGGCCGCCAGCTCGGCCAGGTCGATCCCGCCAGGTCCGCCGGGCACGGTCAGCACCGGCATGTCGACCAGCTTGGCCGCACCGGTCAGGCCCACGTAGGTCGGTGCCACGGCCAGCACCACGTCCCGCTCGTCGCGCCGCAGCGCGCGCAGCACCAGGAACATCGCCTCCTGGCAGCCGACGGTGACGACGATCGACTCCGGCTCGGCCGAGATCCGCTCGTCCACCGCGAGGTTGCGCGCCACCAGCTCGTGGATGATGCCCTTGGTGCGGCCGTACTGGAAGAAGGCGCGGCGCGCCTGCTCCGGCGAGTAGCCCTGATCCTCCGTCAGATACCGCTGGTAGCGCTCCAGGTAGCGGTGGATGTCGGCGATCTCGAAGAACTCCTCGTGCGGCCGCCCGGCCGCCAGCGAGAGTGCCTCGGGGTAGCGGCCGGCCACCTCGTTGAGGAAGTTCATCGACTCCAGGGCCGGGTCGGCGAGGGAGCCGTGCAGCTCCAGCAGGGCCAGGGTGGTCAGATCGGTCACGGCGACTCCAGGCGGTGGGGGCGGATCACGGTGCGCAGGGAGCGGGCTTCGGCGGGGGAGAGGCACCCGGCCAGGCCGAGCGCGTCGTCGAACTCGGTGGCCAGCAGGTCCAGTACGCGGTGCGCCCCGGCCTCGCCGTCCGCCGCCAGGCCCCAGATCAGCGGGCGCCCGACCAGCACGCCGTCGGCGCCCCGGGCGAGCGCCCGCAGCACGTCGAGGCCGCTGCGGATGCCGCCGTCGAGCAGCACCTGGCAGGCGTCGCCGACCGCGCCGCCCACCGCCTCCCGGACCTCGCCGACCAACTGCACGGCCGGCACCGCGCCGTCCAGCTGGCGACCGCCGTGGTTGGAGACCACCACGGCGGCGGCGCCGGCCCGCGCGGCGAGCACGGCGTCCGCCGGGTCCAGCAGGCCCTTGAGCACGATCGGCAGCCGGGTGGTGGCGCGTAGCTGCTCGACGTCCGCCCAGGTCAGGTCGGGTGCGAAGGCGAGGGCGGTGTGCGTGGCGACCGCCGAGCCGCCCGCCGCGCCGCGGTGCGCGGCCGAGTCGGTCGCCTCGGTCAGGTTGGCCGCCACCACCCCGGCGGGCAGCGCGAAGCCGTTGCGCACGTCGCGCAGCCGCCGGCCCATCCAGGGGACGTCCACGGTGAGCACCAGGGCGGTGCAGCCGGCCGCCTCGGCCCGGCGGATCAACTCCAGGCGGTGGCCCGGATCGCGCAGCCAGTAGAGCTGGAACCAGGTGGTGGCGCCGGTCGCGGTGATCCGCTCGATCGGATAGCTGCTCAGCGTCGCCGCGGTGAACGGCACCCCGGCCTTCGCGGCGGCCCGCGCCACGGCCAACTCGCCCTCGGGATGGGCGAGTCGGTGGTAGGCAACAGGTGCCACGGCGAGCGGCAGGGCGGCCTGGGCGCCCAGCAGCCGGGCGGCGGTGGAGCGGGCCGTGACGTCGCGCAGCATCCGGGGGGCCAGGAAGACCTCGTCCAGGGCGGCGCGGTTGGCCCGCAGCGAGGACTCGGAGCCGCTGCCGCCGGCCACGAAGTCCCAGACCTCGGGCGGCAGTACGGCGCGCGCCCGCGCCTCGACCTCGGCCAGGCAGAGCGCGGCGGCGCTTGCCCACGGGGCTTTCGCGGGCTGGGTGCTCGCGGGCTGGGCGTCCACGGGCTGGGTGTTCGCTGACCGGGCGTTCGCCGAGTCGGCGCTCATCGGGCGGTGTCCCGCGAGCGCGGCTCGGCGACGGTGAGGTCGGCGGCCGCGGTGTCGGCGTCGGCGACGTGGAACTCCACGTGGTCGTGGTCGAGGTCGAGGTCGAGGTCGAGATCGGCCAGGAAGGATGCGGTGGGCAAGGCACGCATGCTGGAGGTCCTCTGCTCGCTTGATGGGGCTGGGGGTGGTCCCGTCAGGAGCCGCACCGCCTGACGGGACCGAGTCTGCTCCCGAACTGCTCAGTAGTGATCGCCTCGGACATGAATCAGCCAACTTGCCAGCAAATTTCGCCAACCTGAGGAGGTATCGCAACCATTTCACGGCAGTGATTGTTTTGATGATCTTCATGTCTGATACGTCTGCTCACGGTCAAGCCCATGTGACCCTCTGTTTACATTGATCGCCACCATCCGTGACCATGCGTGACCAGGTGTCAGTGGGCGATCACCGGCGCCACCGTCCGTGAACCACGACGCGGGTACGGCCGAGCCGCTGGCAGCCCGCCGCGTCGCACGTATCCCCGTTGACGAACCGGAGCACTGAAGACATGTCGGAGTCGCAGACCACTGCCGCCTGGCCGCTGATGGCCGGGCAGGCCGGAATCTGGTTCGCTCAGCAGCTCGACCCGGCCAGCCCGGCGTTCCAGGTCGCGGAGTGCGTGGAGATCCACGGCGCGATCGATCCGGTGCTCTTCGCGGCCTCGCTGCGCCTGCTCCTGCACGAGTGCGAGGCACCCCGGCTGACCTTCCGCTCGGTAGGCGGCGAGCTGCGGCAGATGCTGCGCCCGGTCGAGGAGTTCCCGCTGCGTATCGAGAACCTCGGCACGGCTGACGACCCGTGGGCCGCCGCCCGGGCCTGGATAGACGTGGACCTGGCCCGGCCACTCGACCCCGCCACCGGCCCCGGGGTGGTCCAGGTGCTCTTCCTGGCGGGCCCGGACCGCTGCTTCTGGTACCAGCGCGGTCACCATGCTCTGGTCGACGGCTACAGCGGGCCGCTCTTCGCCGCCCGGATGTCCGAGATCTACAGCGCGCTGACGGCGGGCCGCGAGCCCGACCCGGCCACTGCGGTCCCCGGCTTCAGCACGGTGGTGGCGGAGGAGGTCGCCTATCGCGCCTCCGAGCGGTACGCGGCCGAGCGCAGCTACTGGCTGGAGCAACTGGTCGACCGCCCCGAGCCGGTCACCCTGGCCGGCCGCACCGCCCCGGCCGCCCATCAGAGCCTGCGCCACGAACTGCGGTTGACGCCCGAGCACGCGGATACCCTGCGCACGGCCGCCCGCGCCCTCGGGGTCAGCTGGTCGGCGCTGGTGCTCGGCGCCGCC
This sequence comes from Kitasatospora sp. NBC_01287, assembly GCF_026340565.1. NCBI lineage: Bacteria > Bacillati > Actinomycetota > Actinomycetes > Kitasatosporales > Streptomycetaceae > Kitasatospora > Kitasatospora sp. NBC_01287. The sequence continues at coordinate 1,348,299 of NZ_JAPEPB010000001.1, read as the reverse complement.
GGCCTCTACACCGGGCGGCTGACCGGCGCGGACGAGGTGATGATCGGTCTGCCGGTGCCCGGCCGGGTGGGCCGCACCACCCGTGCCGTGCCCGCGATGCTGACCAACATCCTGCCACTGCGGCTGTCCGCCCGCGCCGACCTCAGCGTCCGGGAGCTGGTCCGGCGCACCAGTGCCACGGCCCGCGCGGCGCTGCGCCACCAGCGGTACCGGTACGAGGACCTGCGCCGCGACCTCGGTCTGGTCGGCGGCACGGGCGGGCACCTGGTCGGGCCGATCGTCAACATCATGTCGTTCGACTATGACCTCTCCTTCGGCGGCCACCCAGCCACCGTTCACAGCCTCGCCGGCGGCCCGGTCGAGGACCTCGCCTTCATCATCTACGACCGGCAGGCCGGCCAGGGCATGAGCCTGGTGTTGGCGGCCAACCCCACCTGCTACGACCGGGTGGAGCTGGCCGGCCACGCTGAACGCTTCCTGCGGCTGCTCGACGCGCTGGCCGCCGCCGCGCCCGGGACCCCGGTCGGCATGCTCGACCTGACCGCGCCGCAGGAGCGGGCCGAGCTGCTCGCCGCCGGCACCGGCGCCGTCGCTGCGGTGCCTGCGACGACGCTGCCCCGGCTGTTCGAGGCCCAGGTCGCCCGTGGACCCGAGGCGACGGCGTTGATGTTCGAGGGGGTGTCGCTCACCTATACCGAGTTGAACGCGCGGGCGAATCGGCTGGCTCGCCTGCTGGTGGAGCGGGGGGTCGGGCCGGAGTCGGTGGTGCCGGTGCTGATGGAGCGCTCGGTGGAGCTGGTGGTCGCGCTGTTGGGGGTGCTGAAGGCCGGCGGGGCGTACCTGCCGGTGGACCCGGACCTCCCGGCCGAGCGGATCGCCCACCTGCTGGGTGCGGCGGACGCGCCGGTGGTCACCCGGGAGCTGGTTGACGGTTCGTCAGAGTACGACCCGGCAGATCTCGGGGATCGCGGTCTGCTTCCCGGGCACCCCGCCTACGTGATCTTCACGTCGGGTTCGACCGGTCGGCCCAAGGGTGTGGTGGTGCCGCACGCGGGGATCGTGAACCGGCTCGCGTGCATGCAGGAGGTTCATGGTCTGACGGCTGCGGATCGGATGCTGCAGAAGATTCCGTTCGGCTTCGACGCGTCGGTGCGGGAGATCTTCTGGCCACTGTCGCAGGGTGCGGTGCTGGTGCTGGCCCGTCCTGGTGGTCACCGTGAACCGGACTACCTGGCGGAGCTGATCCGCCGTGAGCGGGTGACGGTCACGCACTTCGTGCCGTCGATGCTCCAGGCGTTCCTGGATGATCCGGCGACGGGGGCCTGCACCGGGTTGCGGACGGTGATGTGCGGCGGCGAGGTGATGACGGCAGCGCTGCGGGACCGGTTCGCGCGCGTTCTGCCGGGAGCGGTGCTGCACAACCTGTACGGGCCCACCGAGGCGACGGTGGAGGTCACCGAGTGGGCCTGTGAGGGTGACAGTGATGACGGCGGCGGGCCAGTGCCGATCGGCCGGCCGGTCCGGAACACCCGCGTCCATGTGCTCGATGCCGCCCTGCGACCGGTTCCGCTCGGTGTGGCGGGTGAACTGTACATATCCGGGGTCCAGCTGGCGCGTGGTTACCTCAACGGCCCCGCCCTCACCGCTGAGCGCTTCGTTGCCGATCCGTTCGGGTCCCCGGGTGAGCGCCTGTACCGCACCGGTGACCTCGTGCGGTGGCGGGCCGACGGCGCCCTCGACTATCTGGGGCGCACCGACGACCAGGTCAAGTTGCGTGGCTTCCGCATCGAACTCGGAGAGATCGAGGCCGGGTTGGTGGCCCACCCCGCCGTCGCGGAGGCCGCCGTCATGGTCCGCGAGGACACCCCTGGCCACCGGCAGCTGGTCGGCTACGCGGTTCCGGCGGGCGAGGTGGACGCCGCCGCCCTGCGGGCCCACCTGGCCGCGACGCTGCCCGAGTACCTGGTCCCCGCCGCGATCGTGGTCCTGGACGCGCTTCCGGTGACGGTCAACGGCAAGCTCGACCATCGCGCGCTGCCCGTCCCTGACCTCAGCAGGCCCGTCGGGCGCGAGGCCCGCACCCCGCGTGAGGAGATCCTCTGCACTCTCTTCGCCGAGGTTCTCGCCCTGCCCACGGTCGGTATCGATGACGACTTCTTCGCTCTGGGCGGTCACTCCCTGCTCGCCACACGCCTGATCAGTCGCATCCGTACCACGCTCGACGTGGAACTCCCCATCCGGGTGTTGTTCGAGGCTTCCTCTGTCGCCGCCCTCGCCGACCGAATGGACGGCACCGTCCACCGGCGCCCGGCCCTGCTGGCCGGCACGCGCCCCGAGTCGTTGCCCGTCTCCTATGCCCAGCAGCGGCTCTGGTTCCTCAATGTACTCGAAGGCCCGAACGCCACCTACAACATCCCCATCGCGCTCCGCCTCACCGGCGCGCTCGACACAACCGCGCTCGAAGCCGCTCTTCACGATCTGGCCGCCCGCCATGAGGTGCTGCGAACCGTCTTTCCGGCCATTGACGGCCGACCTCACCAGCGCATCCTGGGCAGCGACCCGCTCGACCAGGGGCTGTGCACCCTGACGCAGGCTCACGACCTGGACGAAGCCGCGCTGGGCCGAGCCATGGCCGAGGCGGCGGCCCACCCGTTCGACCTGCAGCACGAAGTGCCTCTGCGGGCCCATCTGCTCGAGCTGTCCCAGGGCGAGCACATACTGCTGCTGACGATCCATCACATAGCCGGTGATGGCTGGTCGATGGGTCCACTGGCCCGCGACCTCTCCGCCGCCTACGCCGCCCGGCTCGTCGGGGATGCTCCGGCCTGGCAGCCGCTGCCGGTGCAGTACGCCGACTACACCCTCTGGCAGCGCGACCTGCTCGGCACCCCCGAAGACCCCGCAAGCCTGATTTGCCGGCAACTCGCCTACTGGCGATCCGTGTTGGCCGATCTGCCCGAGGAACTCGCTCTCCCCGCCGACCGACCCCGCCCTGCTGTCGCCGGCCACGACGGCGGGACCGTCGACCTGACCGTGTCCGCGGACCTTCATCGGCAGCTGGCCGACCTTGCCCGTGCCGAGGGCGTCACCCTGTTCATGGTTCTGCAGGCAGCGCTCGCCACACTGCTCTCGCGTCTGGGCGCGGGCACTGACATCCCTATCGGTACTCCGATCGCCGGACGTACCGACGAGGCCCTCGACGACCTGGTCGGCTTCTTCGTCAACACGCTCGTGCTGCGCACCGACCTCAGCGGTGACCCCACCTTCGCCGAGCTCCTGCACCGCGTGCGCGATTCGGGCCTGGGTGCCTACGCGCACCAGGACGTCCCCTTCGAGCGCCTGGTCGAGGAGTTGGCCCCCGCTCGCTCGCTCGCCCGCCACCCGCTCTTCCAGGTCATGCTCTCGCTGCAGAACAACGCCCAGGCGGCCCTGGACCTTCCGGGCCTTGACGCCGCTCTGCTGCCCGTGGGGCAGTCAGCGGCGCGGTTCGACCTGGACTTCACCCTGACGGAGGTCCTCGGAGCTGCCGGCACTCCTGCGGGACTGCGGGGCGCCCTCACGTTCGCGCGTGACCTGTTCGACGCGACGACCGCTCAGCGGCTCGCCGAGCGGCTGGTTCGCGTCCTCGAAGCAGTCGTGGCCGTGCCGCACCAGCCCGTGACCCGTCTCGAGGTGCTCGATCTGGTTGAGCGGCAGCGGTTGCTGAGCGAGTGGAACGACACGGCTCACGAGGTTCCGGCGGGCACGTTGCCGGAGCTGTTCGAGGCGCGGGTGGCGCAGGCGCCGGATGCGACAGCGGTCGTCTTTGACGATACCGAGGTGAGCTATGCCGAGTTGAACGCGCGGGCGAACCGGCTGGCGCGGCTGCTGGTCGAACGCGGGGTGGGGCCGGAGTCGGTGGTGCCGGTGGTGATGGAGCGTTCGGTGGAGCTGGTCATCGCGTTGCTGGGGGTGTTGAAGGCGGGTGGGGCGTATCTGCCGGTGGATCCGGATCTGCCGGCCGAGCGGATCGCGTATGTGCTGGGTGAGGCGGATGCGCCGGTGGTGGTGACACGTGGGGTGATTGACGAGTCATCAGGTCATGGTGCGGCTGACCTTGCGGCGTGTGGGCTGCGTTCTGAGCATCCGGCGTATGTCATCTTCACGTCGGGTTCGACGGGTCGGCCCAAGGGCGTCGTGGTGCCGCATGCGGGCATCGTGAACCGCCTTGCGTGGATGCAGGGCGAGTTCGGGCTCACCGCCGCGGACCGGGTGTTGCAGAAGACGCCGTTCGGGTTCGACGTCTCGGTGTGGGAGTTCTTCTGGCCGCTGCTCCAGGGCGCCACGCTCGTGGTGGCCCGGCCCGGTGGGCACCGCGATCCTTCCTATCTGGCCGGGTTGATTCGGCGTGAGCGGGTGAGCATCACGCATTTCGTGCCCTCGATGCTGCAGGCGTTCCTGCACGAGCCGGCCGCTGCCGGGTGCACCGGGCTGCGCGCGGTCATCTGCAGCGGCGAGGCCCTGCCCGCCGAGCTGCGCGACAGCTTCGCGCGAGTCCTGCCACTGGTGCCGCTGCACAACCTTTATGGGCCGACCGAGGCTTCGGTGGAAGTCACGGCTTGGGCGTGCGCCGATGACACTGGCGCCGCATCGGTGTCGATCGGTCGTCCGGTGTGGAACACGCGGGTGTACGTCCTGGACGCCGCGCTTCAGCCGGTGCCGGTCGGTGTTGCTGGTGAGCTCTACGTCGCGGGTGTGCAGTTGGCGCGCGGCTACCTGAGCAGCCCCTCCCGCACCGCCGAGCGTTTCGTCGCTGACCCCTTCGGGGTGCCGGGCGAGCGGATGTATCGCACGGGTGACCTCGTGCGGTGGCGTGCGGACGGTGCCCTCGACTACCTTGGGCGCACCGACGACCAGGTGAAGCTGCGCGGCTTTCGGATCGAACTCGGCGAGATCGAAGCCGCGTTGACCGCCCAGCCCGACATTGCGCAGGCCGCCGTCGCGCTCCGCGAAGACACCCTCGGCCACCAGGCGCTGGTCGGCTACACGGTCGCCGCAGGCGAGTTGGATGCCGTGGCCGTGCGTGCCCGCCTGGCCTCGGTGTTGCCTGAGTACATGGTGCCGTCCGCGATCGTCGTCCTCGACGCGCTACCCGTGACGGTCAACGGCAAGCTCGACCGCCGCGCCCTCCCCGCACCCGACCTCAGCAACGCCACGGCGACCTATCGGGGGCCGTCGACGCCGCGGGAGGAGGCGATGTGCGCGGTGTTCGCCCAGGTGCTGGGCATGCCCCGAGTGGGAGTGGACGACAACTTCTTCGCGTTGGGCGGGCATTCGCTGCTGGCGGTGACGTTGGTGGAACGGTTGCGGGAACGCGGGGTGCCGTTGAGCGTGCGGGCGCTGTTCGCGGCACCCACCATCGCGGCCCTCGCGTCGGCGGCTGTCGGCTGGGAGGATGGGGCGGTGGTGCCGGCCAACGGGATCCCCGCCGGGGCACCGGAGATCACGCCGGAGATGCTGCCGCTGGTCGATCTGACCAACCATCAGATCAACGGGATCGTCTCGCACTTCCCCGGCGGTGCGGCCGATGTCGCCGACATCTACCCGCTCGCGCCGCTGCAGGAGGGCATCCTCTTCCACCATCTGCTGGCCGCCGGCGACGGCGCCGAGGACCCGTACGTGAGGCCGACCGTGCTGGCCTTCGACTCCCGCGGCTGCCTTGACGATTTCCTGGCCGCGCTGCAGCACGTGATCGACCGGCACGACATCCTGCGCACCGCCGTCCTGTGGCAGAACCTGCCCACACCCGTGCAGGTCGTGGCCCGCCGTGCCGTACTGCCCGTCGAGTACGTCGACCTTGACACTGACATCGGATCTGCCGCCATGGCGCAGCTGCTCGACCGGTGCCGTGCGTCGATGGACCTGACCCGTGCGCCGCTGTTGCGGGCGTACGTCGCAGCCGAACCGTGCTCCGGGCGCTGGCTGCTGCTGCTCCGGTGCCACCATCTGGTGATCGATCAGACCAGTTTGGATGTGCTGCTGGCTGAGGTCCAGGCACTCTTGGAGGGGAGGGGGGCGGACTTGCCGGCTCCGCTTCCGTTCCGTGAGTTCGTCGCCGAGGCGCGGTTGGGTGTCCCGCGCGAGGAGCACGAGCGGTACTTCACCACCCTGCTGGGTGACATCACCGAGCCGACTGCCCCTTTCGGGCTGCTGGACGTGCGCGGGGAGGCCGCGGAGCTTGCGGAGGCCGTGCTGTCCCTGGACTCCGGACTCGCCGGACGGCTGCGGGAGCTGGCGCGGCGGTTGGGTGTGAGCGTGGCCACGGTGTTCCATGTGGCCTGGGCCCGGGTGGTGGCGGTTACCGCGGGCCGTGACGACGTCGTCTTCGGCACGGTGCTCTTCGGGCGGATGAACGCGGGCAGTGGTGCGGAGCGGGTGCCAGGGCTGTTCATCAACACGCTGCCGGTGCGCTTGCCCACCGCCGGGGTCGGTGTGGTGGACGCGGTGCTCGCGATGCGCGGGCAACTCGCCGACCTGCTGGTCCACGAGCACGCCCCGCTCGCGCTCGCCCAGCAGGCCGCCGGCACCGCCGCGACGGTTCCGCTGTTCAGCGCGCTCCTCAACTACCGGCACAGCCGCACGCTGGAAGGCGACGCGCGGGCCGGCCTTCCGGGCGTCACGGTCCTGCACAGCCACGAACGCACCAACTACCCGCTCACAATGACGGTGGACGACACCGGCACCGGCTTCATCCTCACCGCCCAGACGGTCACTTCCGTAGACCCCGGCCAGCTCTGCGCCATGACCCGCGCCGTAGTCGAGGCTCTGGCCACGGCATTGGAGACCGCTCCCGACAGTCCCCTCGCGCACATCGAGGTGCTCGATCTGGTTGAGCGGCAGCGGTTGCTGAGCGAGTGGAACGACACGGCTCACGAGGTTCCGGCGGGCACGTTGCCGGAGTTGTTCGAGGCGCGGGTGGCGCGGACGCCGGATGCGACAGCGGTCGTCTTTGACGATACCGAGGTGAGCTATGCCGAGTTGAACGCGCGGGCGAACCGGCTGGCGCGGCTGCTGGTCGAACGCGGGGTGGGGCCGGAGTCGGTGGTGCCGGTGGTGATGGAGCGTTCGGTGGAGCTGGTCATCGCGTTGCTGGGGGTGTTGAAGGCGGGTGGGGCGTATCTGCCGGTGGATCCGGATCTGCCGGCCGAGCGGATCGCGTATGTGCTGGGTGAGGCGGATGCGCCGGTGGTGGTGACACGTGGGGTGATTGGCGAGTCATCAGGTCATGGTGCGGCTGACCTTGCGGCGTGTGGGCTGCGTTCTGAGCATCCGGCGTATGTCATCTTCACGTCGGGTTCGACGGGTCGGCCCAAGGGTGTTGTTGTTTCTCATGCCGGGATCGTGAACCGTTTGGCTTGGATGCAGGGCGAGTTCGGGCTCACCGCCGCGGACCGGGTGTTGCAGAAGACGCCGTTCGGGTTCGACGTCTCGGTGTGGGAGTTCTTCTGGCCGTTGCTGCAGGGTGCCGCGTTGGTGGTGGCCCGGCCCGGTGGGCACCGCGATCCTGCCTATCTCGCGGACCTGATCCGGCGTGAGCGTGTCACGATCGCGCACTTCGTGCCCTCGATGTTGCAGGTGTTCCTGCGCGAGCGGGCTGCTGCGGCGTGTGCTGGTCTTCGTGAGGTCATCTGCAGTGGTGAGGTGCTGGCTGCCGGTCTGCGCGAGGCCTTCGCGCGAGTGCTGCCGGGCACAGCGCTGCACAACCTTTATGGGCCGACCGAGGCTTCGGTGGATGTCACGGCTTGGGCGTGCGCCGATGACACTGGCGCCGCATCGGTGTCGATCGGTCGTCCGGTGTGGAACACGCGGGTGTACGTCCTGGACGCCGCGCTTCAGCCGGTGCCCGTCGGTGTTGCTGGTGAGCTCTACGTCGCGGGTGTGCAGTTGGCGCGCGGCTACCTGAGCGGGCCCTCCCGCACCGCCGAGCGTTTCGTCGCTGACCCCTTCGGGGTGCCGGGCGAGCGGATGTATCGCACGGGTGACCTCGTGCGGTGGCGTGCGGACGGTGCCCTCGACTACCTTGGGCGCAGCGACGACCAGGTGAAGCTGCGCGGCTTTCGGATCGAACTCGGCGAGATCGAGACCGCCCTCGCCTCCCATCCCGCCGTCTCCCACGCCGCCGCTATCATGCGCGAGGACGCCCCTGGCCACCAGCACCTGGTCGGTTATGCTGTCCCTGCGGGCGAGTTGGACCTGGAGGCCCTGCGCCTCCACCTCGCGGCACGGCTGCCCTCCTACATGATTCCCGCGGCGTTCGTGGTGCTGGAGGCGCTGCCGCTGATGGTGAACGGGAAGCTGGACCGCCGCGCCCTGCCCGCGCCGGACTTCGTCGCGGCCTCGCGCTATCGGGCTCCCGCGAGCTTGCGCGAGGAGGTGCTGTGCGGGGTGTTCGCGCAGGTGTTGGGTGCGCCCATGGTCGGGGTGGATGACGACTTCTTCGAACTGGGCGGCCACTCGCTGCTCGCAGTCTCGCTGGTGGAGCGGCTGCGCGAGCGCGGCGTCCAGGTGGACATCCGCACGCTCTTCACCACGCCGACGCCCGCCGGCCTGGCCGCGGCCTCCGCGGTGGCCGAGGTGGCGGTCCCGCCGAACCTCATCCCGCCCGCAGCGCGGGAGATCACCCCCGCCATGCTGCCACTGGTGCGGCTGAGTACCGAGGAGATCGAGCGGATCACCTCGGCCTTCCCCGGCGGCGCGGCCAACATCGCCGACATCTACCCCCTCGCGCCCCTGCAGGAAGGCATCTTCTTCCACCACCTGATGAACGCCGGCGGCAGCGACGTCTACCTCCTGCCGACCGTCCTGACCCTCGACTCACGCACCCGCCTGGACGCCTTCCTCGCCGCGCTGCAGCACGTGGTGGACCGCCACGACATCCTGCGCACCGCCGTGTTGTGGCAGGGCCTGCCCGAACCGCTGCAGGTGGTGGCCCGCCAGGCAGCGATCCCCGTCGACCAAGTCGAACTCGGCACACCGACAGGCGGTGACCCGGTCGCCGAACTCACCGCACTCGCCCCCGCCTCCATGGACCTCGGACGGGCGCCTCTTCTGCGCGCCCTGATCGCACCCGAACCGGGCAGCCGGCGCTGGCTGCTGCTGCTCCAGCGCCACCACCTGGCCTCCGACCACACCGCCATGGAAGTCCTGCTGGCCGAGATCCGGGCCGTGCTGGCCGGCGAACAGGAAACCCTGCCGGCTCCGCTTCCGTTCCGTGAGTTCGTCGCCCAGGCGCGGTTGGGTGTCCCGCGCGAGGAGCACGAGCGGTACTTCACCACCCTGCTGGGTGACATCACCGAGCCGACTGCCCCTTTCGGGCTGCTGGACGTGCGCGGGGAGGCCGCGGAGCTTGCGGAGGCCGTGCTGTCCCTGGACTCCGGACTCGCCGGACGGCTGCGGGAGCTGGCGCGGCGGTTGGGTGTGAGCGTGGCCACGGTGTTCCATGTGGCCTGGGCCCGGGTGGTGGCGGTTACCGCGGGCCGTGACGACGTCGTCTTCGGCACGGTGCTCTTCGGGCGGATGAACGCGGGCAGTGGTGCGGAGCGGGTGCCAGGGCTGTTCATCAACACGCTGCCGGTGCGCTTGCCCACCGCCGGGGTCGGTGTGGTGGACGCGGTGCTCGCGATGCGCGGGCAACTCGCCGACCTGCTGGTCCACGAGCACGCCCCGCTCGCGCTCGCCCAGCAGGCCGCCGGCACCGCCGCGACGGTTCCGCTGTTCAGCGCGCTCCTCAACTACCGGCACAGCCGCACGCTGGAAGGCGACGCGCGGGCCGGCCTTCCGGGCGTCACGGTCCTGCACAGCCACGAACGCACCAACTACCCGCTCACAATGACGGTGGACGACACCGGCACCGGCTTCATCCTCACCGCCCAGACGGTCACTTCCGTAGACCCCGGCCAGCTCTGCGCCATGACCCGCGCCGTAGTCGAGGCTCTGGCCACGGCATTGGAGACCGCTCCCGACAGTCCCCTCGCGCACATCGAGGTGCTCGATCTGGTTGAGCGGCAGCGGTTGCTGAGCGAGTGGAACGACACGGCTCACGAGGTTCCGGCGGGCACGTTGCCGGAGTTGTTCGAGGCGCGGGTGGCGCAGGCGCCGGATGCGACAGCGGTCGTCTTTGACGATACCGAGGTGAGCTATGCCGAGTTGAACGCGCGGGCGAACCGGCTGGCGCGGCTGCTGGTCGAACGCGGGGTGGGGCCGGAGTCGGTGGTGCCGGTGGTGATGGAGCGCTCGGTGGAGCTGGTGGTGGCGCTGTTGGGGGTGTTGAAGGCGGGCGGGGCCTACCTGCCGGTCGACCCTGATCTGCCGGCCGAGCGGATCGGCTATTTGGTTGGCGAGGCCAATGCCCCGGTGGTGGTCACCGAAGAGCTGATTGGCGAGGCGTCGGAGTTCAGCTCGCAGGGCTTGGTGGGACGTGGGCTGTGTTCTGGGCATCCGGCGTATGTGATCTTCACGTCGGGTTCGACGGGTCGGCCCAAGGGTGTTGTTGTTTCTCATGCCGGGATCGTGAACCGTTTGGCTTGGATGCAGGGCGAGTTCGGGCTCACCGCCGCGGACCGGGTGTTGCAGAAGACGCCGTTCGGGTTCGACGTCTCGGTGTGGGAGTTCTTCTGGCCGCTGCTCCAGGGCGCCACGCTCGTGGTGGCCCGGCCCGGTGGGCACCGCGATCCTTCCTATCTGGCCGGGTTGATTCGGCGTGAGCGGGTGAGCATCACGCATTTCGTGCCCTCGATGCTGCAGGCGTTCCTGCACGAGCCGGCCGCTGCCGGGTGCACCGGGCTGCGCGCGGTCATCTGCAGCGGCGAGGCCCTGCCCGCCGAGCTGCGCGACAGCTTCGCGCGAGTCCTGCCACTGGTGCCGCTGCACAACCTTTATGGGCCGACCGAGGCTTCGGTGGAAGTCACGGCTTGGGCGTGCGCCGATGACACTGGCGCCGCATCGGTGTCGATCGGTCGTCCGGTGTGGAACACGCGGGTGTACGTCCTGGACGCCGCGCTTCAGCCGGTGCCGGTCGGTGTTGCTGGTGAGCTCTACGTCGCGGGTGTGCAGTTGGCGCGCGGCTACCTGAGCGGGCCCTCCCGCACCGCCGAGCGTTTCGTCGCTGACCCCTTCGGGGTGCCGGGCGAGCGGATGTATCGCACGGGTGACCTCGTGCGGTGGCGTGCGGACGGTGCCCTCGACTACCTTGGGCGCAGCGACGACCAGGTGAAGCTGCGCGGCTTTCGGATCGAACTCGGCGAGATCGAAGCCGCGTTGACCGCCCAGCCCGACATTGCGCAGGCCGCCGTCGCGCTCCGCGAAGACACCCTCGGCCACCAGGCGCTGGTCGGCTACACGGTCGCCGCAGGCGAGTTGGATGCCGTGGCCGTGCGTGCCCGCCTGGCCTCGGTGTTGCCTGAGTACATGGTGCCGTCCGCGATCGTCGTCCTCGACGCGCTACCCGTGACGGTCAACGGCAAGCTCGACCGCCGCGCCCTCCCCGCACCCGAGTTCGTTGCCACGGCCCTCGGACGCGCCCCCCGCACCCCCCGCGAGGAGATCCTCTGCGACCTCTTCGCCCAGGTCCTCGGACGCCCCGCGGTCGGGATCGACGACGACTTCTTCGACCTCGGCGGCCACTCCCTCCTCGCCACCCGCCTGATCAGCCGCATCCGCACCGCCCTGGACGTCGAACTCGGCGTGCGGGAGCTGTTCGCGACACCAACCGTGGCCCGGCTCGCCGAGCACCTGGCGCAAGGTGGTTCGACCGCTGCCGCGGACCCGTTCGTACCGCTGCTCCCGTTGCGCGCCACCGGCAGCCTGCCGCCGCTCTTCTGCGTGCACCCGGGCTTCGGGATGAGCTGGGGCTACCGCGGCCTGGTGGACCACCTGCCCGCGGACCGCCCCCTCTACGCTCTGCAAGCGCGCGGGCTTCGGGAGAGCGAGGGGCTCGGGGAGAGCATCGAGGAGATGGCCGCGGAGTACGTGGCGCGGATCCGGTCCGTCCAGCCCAACGGTCCCTACCATCTGCTCGGCTGGTCCTTCGGCGGCGTGGCGGCGCACGCGATGGCGACCTGCCTGCAGGCTGCCGGGGAACGGGTCGAGCTGCTGGCCGTGCTCGACGCCTACCCAGGGGTGCCCGTCGAGCGGCTCGAGTTCGCCGAGGCGCTGGCAGAGGTGAGGCGGACGCTTGCCCGGTACGGTGCTGAAGGGTGGCTGGCCGAAAGTGAGCTGGCGGCCATCGCGGCCATCGGCATCCGGAGCGGTGCCCTGATGGACATGTTCACCCCACGGACGTACGACGGTGACCTGCTGTTCTTCCGTGCCGACCAGGGTCGGACGGCGGCCTCGCCCACCCCCGAGCTGTGGCGCCCGCACTGCACGGGTGAGTTGCTGGTCACGGGCGTCGACTGCACGCACGACGACATGACGCTACCCTCCGCCCTGGGTGTGATCGGCCCGGTCGTGGCCGCCGCGCTGCGGCGCGTGAGCGCACCCGCCACGAGTGCGCCCGCCCACCCCTGACCGCTGTTCAGCCGCTCTGAAAGGAACCAAGACCCATGGCGAACCCGTTCGAGGACGCGGACGGCACCTACCTGGTGCTGGTCAACGAGGAGAACCAGCACTCGCTCTGGCCAGCCTTCGCCGAGGTGCCGGCCGGCTGGACCGTCGCGCACGGGCCGGACGGCCGCCAGGCGTGCCTGGACCACGTCGAGGCCAACTGGACGGACATGCGGCCGGCCAGCCTGGTCCGCGCGATGGCCGAGGCGGAGTAGCGACCGGGGCCGGTCCGGTGCTTCCCGTCGGGAAGTGCCGGCCGGCCCTTGGCCCGCGTCCCCGATTCCTGAAAGGCTTCCGCCATGCCATCGCAGCCCGTCACCCCCACCGGCGCCTGGACCCTCCCGCTGGCCGTCCGCCCGCAGAGCCGCCTGCGCCTGATCTGCTTCCACCCCGCCGGCGCGGGCGCCTACCTCTACCGGGGCTGGGCGGCCGCGCTGCCGGCCGATGTCGACCTGTTCGCCGTCCAGCTGCCGGGCCGGGAGAACCGGCTGGCCGAGCCCTGCCTGACGGACTACCAGCAGGCGGTCACCGAGCTGTCCGAGGTGCTGCGGCCGCTGCTGCTGGATGGGCCCTACGCCTTCTTCGGGCACAGCATGGGCGCGATGCTCGCCTACGGCGTCGCCGCCGCCGCGGCCCGGCGCGGCGACCCGCTGCCGCACCGGCTGCTGCTGAGCGGCTGCGGCGGGCCCGGCACGCCGCAGCGCAAGCCGGGGCGCGGGCACTGGACGGACGACGACCTGGTGGCCGACCTGCGCGAGATGGGCGGCACGCCCGAGGAGGTGCTGGCCCAGCCCGAGCTGCTGGAGCTGATCCTGCCGACGCTGCGTGCCGACTACACCCTCTGCGACGGCTACTACCGGGACCACCGGGAGCCGGTGTTCCCGCCGCTCGCCTGCCCGGTCTCGATCTTCGGTGGGGTGGACGACCTGGTCTCCCGCACCGACCTGGAGCGCTGGACGGCCACCACGCGGGCGGGCAGCTCGGTGCGGATGTTCCCCGGTGGGCACTTCTACCTCACCGGCGAGTCCCGGGGCCCGCTGCTGAGTGCCCTGACGGCCGAACTCGCCACGGCCTGACGGCCCGCCGCCTCCCGACGTCACAGGGCGCCGTCGTCCCGGGCCCACATCGGGCCCGGGACGACGGCATCAGGAACGCACGGCCTCGCGACCTCAGTCCGAGAGCCGCTCCCGCTCCGGCTGATCCGGCGCCAGCATCCGCCGCACCTGCTCCAGCAGCGCGCTCGCGTCCGGCCCGGCCTCGGCGGCCGTCCCGCCGCTGCCCCGCAGGGCGTCCGCGATCTCCTTGAACTGGGCGTCCCAGTCGTTCTGGTAGACCTGCTCGTGCTCCTCGGCGGTGCTCGACTGGCGCAGGCCCACCGTCAGGTCGACCACCTTGCCGATCACCGCGGTCATCCCGAACGAGAAGAGCCCGAGCACCAGGACCGCGACCAACTGCTTGCCCAGCAGGTCCCAACCGCCGCCGTAGAAGACGCCCTTCTTGCCGGTCATCACGCCGGTGGCCGCCAGGCCCACCATCACCATGCCGAAGAGCCCGCCCCAGCCGTGGATGCCGACCACGTCGAGCGTGTCGTCCACGCCGAAGCGGTACTTCCAGCTGATCGCGAAGGCGCAGGTGAGCCCGGCCAGGAAGCCGATGACGGTGGCCCACATCATGCTGACGCCGCCGGCCAGCGGGGTCATCGCGACCATGCCGGTGACCGCGCCCATGCACATGTCGAGCAGCCCGACCTTGCGGGTGCGCAGGTAGACGGTGGCCGCCCAGCCGGCCATCGCCGCGCCGGCCGCCAGCTGGGTGTTCATCACGCCCATCGCGGCCGCGCCCGGAGTGCCCAGCGAGGAGCCGGTGTTGAAGCCGAACCAGCCGAACCAGAGCAGCGACAGGCCCACCACGACCAGCGGCAGGTTGTGCGGGCGGATCTTCGTCCGCTCGAAGTCCTGCCGCTTGCCGGCCACCAGGGCCAGGGCCAGGCCGGCCGCGCCGGAGCTGAGTTCGACCACCGTGCCGCCGGAGAAGTCGACCGCGCCGACCTGCTTCACCACCCAGCCGTCGGGCGCGAAGACCCAGTGCGCCAGCGGGATGTAGACCAGCAGGGTCCAGGCGCAGACGAAGGCGATCCAGCCCTTCATCGTCGCCCGCCCGGCCACCGAGCCGCTGATCAGCGCGACGGTCACGATGGCGAAGGACATGTGGAAGACGGCGAACGCCACGGTGGGCACGCCGTTGGTGTTGCTCTCCATCCCGACCCCGGACATGAACACGTGGTCCAGCCCGCCGATCACCCCGAGCCCCCCGGCATCCGGGCCGAAGGCGAGGGAGTAGCCGACGGTGACCCAGATCAGGGTCACCAGCACCAGGCAGACGAAGCACATCTTGAGCATCGCGATGACCTGACCGGTCTTCACCATGCCGCCGTAGAAGAAGGCCAGGCCCGGTGCCATCAGCAGCACCATCGCGGCGGCCATCATCAGCCAGGCGGAGTTGCCCGAGTCCAGCGCCGGGGTCACTTCTCCTGCTCCCGTCGCTCCAGCACCTCGCGCAGGTCGGCCAGCAACTGGTGGTCGGCGGCGGCGGAGAGGGCGGAGTCGCCGTCCGCCGCGCCCCCGCCCGCGCCCGCGCCCACCGCGACCGGGACCCGGGCCTGCGCCAGGCGCGCCCGGATCTCGGCGATGGTCTCGTCGTCGTAGGCCAACTCCTCCTCCTGGCCGGGGACGTGCTCGTACTCCTCGTCGGCGCGGAAGCCGACCGTCTTCTCGATCGCCTTGGCGATCAGCCAGGTCATCCCGAACGAGAAGGCCGCGCAGACCACCACCCCGACCACCTGGCGCCACAGCAGGTCGAGGCCGCCGCCGTAGAACAGGCCCTTCTTGCCGCTCATCTGCACGGTGGCGAAGAGACCGATGGCCACCGTGCCGACGATCCCGCCGAAGCCGTGCACGCCGACCACGTCGAGGGTGTCGTCGTAGCCCATCTTGTACTTGAAGTTGATCGCGAAGGCGCAGACCACACCGGCGACGAAGCCCACGGCCAGCGCGCCGACCGGGGAGATCTCACCGCAGGACGGGGTGATCGCCACCATGCCCGCCACCGCCGCGCCCGCCACGCCGAGCATCTCGACGTGCCCGAGCTTCCACTTCTCGATCAGCAGCCAGCCCACCATCGCACCGGCGGCGGCGAGTTGGGTGTTGAAGAAGGCCATCGGGGCGGTGCCGCCGGTCTGCAGCGCGGAGCCGGCGTTGAAGCCGAACCAGCCGAACCAGAGCAGCGCCAGACCGATCACCACGAGCGGCAGGTTGTGCGGGCGGATGGTCTCCCGCTCGAAGTCCTTGCGCTTGCGCACCACGATCGCCACGGCCAGGCCGGCCGCACCGGAGTTGATCTCGACCGGCATGCCGCCGGCGAAGTCGAGCGCGCCCAGGTGCGCGGTGACCCAGCCGTCCGGGGCGAACACCCAGTGGGCCAGCGGCACGTAGACCAGCAGCGTCCAGACGACGGCGAACCACACCCAGCCGCGCATGGTGGCCCGGCCCGCGATGGAACCGCTGATCAGGGCCACCGTGATGATGGCGAAGGCCATCTGGAAGCAGGAGAAGATCACGGTCGGGATGCCGGTGGAACCCCACAGGCTGGTCATCCCGATGTCGTGCATCATCCAGTGCGAGGGGGTGCCGATCAGGCCGGCGCCGCCGACGTCCTTGCCGAACGCCAGGCTGTAGCCGATGGCCAGCCAGAGCAGGGTGACCACGGCCAGGCAGACGAAGCTCATCTTGAGCATGACCAGCACGTGCTTGGTCTTGACCATGCCGCCGTAGAAGAAGGCGAGGCCGGGGGTCATCAGCAGGACCATGGCGGTACTCGCCATGAGCCAGGCGGTGTTGCCCGTATCGAGGGTGGTAGGCATCCGAAGTCTCTCCGGGGGACGGGGAAGCGGGGAACGGGAGGGTGGGATCAGGAGGGCGGGATCAGGAGGGCGGGGTTCGGGTTCGGGTTCGGGTTCGGTCAGGAGGAGCGCAGGGCCGGGGCCGGAACCCCGATGAGCAGCCGGCGCACCGCGTCCCAGGCGCGCAGTACGGCCGCCGTGACGGTGGGGGAGTCGCCGCCCAGCACGCGCAGCCAGGCCCCCGCCTCCTCGGGCAGCACGCTCACGCCGTGCAGCAGGCCGCTGCCGTCGAGCGCCCGGTGCAGCGCGTCGGCGACCTGGGCGGCGGGGGCCAGCGGCGTGACGGCGAAGAAGCTCGACACCAGGTCGTGCCCGCCCAGCACGGCCGGGCCGGTGACGCCGGAACCGGTGACGCCCGAACCGGTGACGCCCGAACCGCCGGGCTCCAGCCGCACGGTGTCCAGCGCGAAGAGCCGGCCGTCGGGCCGGCGCCACTCCAGATCGGCGGCGAAGACCTGGTAGGCGTTGCGCTCGCCGCGCGCCAGCCGGCCGGCCAGCACGGTCTCGGCGGCGAGCACGGTCGCCGTGGGGTCCACCGTGAGCACGGTGCGCTGGTAGAAGCGCGCGTCGCGGTAGGGGATGACCGGTTGGGGCAGGTACTCGACGTAGGCGCCCGCCTCGGCGGTCAGGAAGACCTGCTGGGTCGCGTAGTCGGCGTCCATCCGGTGGACCTTGGTCGCGGCCTGGGTGGTCAGGTGCACGGCGGTGTCCCGGCCGCAGCGCAGGTCCAGGCGCAGCCGGTCGGCCTGCACGATGCCACCGCCGGTGGACATCAGCTGGGTGATCGCCAGGTCGGGACGGGCCGGGTCGAAGTAGAGCGGCCGCATGATCTGCAGCGGCGACTTCTGGTAGTGGCTGACCAGTTCGGTCCGTGGGCCGGTGGCGGTCGGCGCGCCGATCCGCTCGAAGCCGAGTTCGAGCAGGCCGACCTTGCCCGGCGCGCCGACGCCGAGCGCCGCGGGCCGGCCGGCGTGCCGCCGCACCTGGGCGGGGACGCGGGCCGGCTCGTAGTGCGCGGGCGTCAGCCGGACGGTCACGCGGCGACCCCGCGGTAGCCCTCCAGCAGCTCGACGACCCGCTCGATCCCGTCCCCGGTGAGGCTGTTGGTGAGCACCACGGGTCGCCCCTCGCGGACCCGGTCGGCGTCGGCGGACATCACCGCGAGGTCGCAGCGCACGTACTGGGCGATGTCCACCTTGTTGATCACCAGCACGTCCGAGTCGGTGATGCCGGGGCCGCGCTTGCGGGGCATCTTCTCGCCCTCGGCCGTGTCGAGGACGAAGAAGAACATGTCGACCAGCACCGGGCTGAAGGTCAGCGTGAGGTTGTCGCCGCCCGACTCGTAGAGCAGCGTGTCGATGTCCGGGAAGCGTTCCAGGAGTTCGGCACCGGCCGCCAGGTTCATCGTGGGGTCGTCCCGGACGGCCGTGTGCGGGCAGGCGCCGGTCTCCACGCCCACCACCCGCTCGGGGTCCAGCACCCCGGCCAGGTTGCGCCGCACGTGCTGGGCGTCCTCCTGGGTGTAGATGTCGTTGGTGACCACCGCCGGGCGCCGGCCCCGGGCGATCAGCACCGGCACCAGGGCCTCGATCAGCGCCGTCTTTCCGGAGCCCACCGGTCCGGCGATGCCCACCCGCAGCACGTCGTCCGTCATGTCCTGCCTTCTTCCTCGCTGGTGTACCACTGGCTGGTGTACCACTGGCTGGTGTACCGATGGCTGGTGTACCGATGGCCTGAGCCGTCCTGAGCCGTCCTGAGCCGTCCTGAGCCGTCCTGAGTCGGCCTGATGGACCTGAACAGATCTGACGAACCGTCAGGAGGCGAACATCCGCGCCTCGGCCCGCTCGTGCCGACCCGACATGGCGTCGGCGATCGGCACGCAGCCGCCCAGGTCGGCGAGTTCGCGGTGCAGGGCCGCCCCGGTGACCTCCTTGATCACCGGGGCGATGGAGCGCAGCGTGGTCTGCGCCCGCCGGTGATCGGTCAGCCGCAGCCGCAGCGCCGCCGAGACGAAGCTCACGGCGAAGGCGAACAGGTCGCTCGCCACCGCCTGTTCGGCCGCCACCCCGCCGGCCGCGTACGCCACACCGGCGGCCACCGCCTGGCAGCCGGGTGAGCGCTTGGCGACCACCAGCTCGGCATAGCGGTCCAACGCCTCACCGCCCAGCGCCAGTCGGGCGGTGTCCAGCATCTGCCGCCCGGTGCGGGTGGCGGCCAGCCGCAGCTCGCGGTTGAGCTTGCTCGCGAACAGCCGCTGGTCCACCTCCACCAGGGCCGCCCAGTCCCCGGCCGCGGCGGCCCGGTTGGCCAGCGCGAGCGCGGTTGCGTCCGCCGGGCCGACCGAGTGGCGCAGCAGGTCGGCCAGCAGCTCCGGCATGCTCTCCCGGTCCACCTGCTTGGCCTGCAGAAAGCCTTCGAGGCCGTGCGAGAGGGTGTAGAGGCCGCTGGGGAAGGCGGAGTCGGTCAACTGCAGGCTGATCAGCAGCGTGTCCAGCGCGGAGGCGCTCACGCGAGGTAGAAGAGGTGGTTGAGCGGCAGCGACTCGGCCGGCGCGATGGTGGCGGGCACCCCGTCCAGGGTGACCTCGTAGGTCTCCGGGTCCACCTCGATCCGGGGCCGCGCGTCGTTGCGCACCATGTGCTCCTTGCCCACCGTGCGGCAGTGCCGCACCGGCAGCACCCTGCTCTCCAGGCCGAGTTCGGCCGGCACCCCGCGGTCCACGGCCGCCTGCGACATGAACGAGACCCGGGTGGCCTGCCGGGCCTTGCCGAGCGCGCCGTACATCGGGCGGTAGTGGATCGGCTGCGTGGTGGGCAGCGAGGCGTTCGGATCGCCCATCAGCGCCCAGTTGACCATGCCGCCCTTGATCACCAACTTGGGCTTGGCGCCGAAGGAGTTGATCGGCCAGAGCACGATGTCGGCCAGCTTGCCCGGCTCCAGCGAGCCGAGGTACTCGGCGGTGCCGGAGGCGATCGCCGGGTTGATGGTGAGCTTGGCCAGGTAGCGCAGCACCCGGAAGTTGTCGTGGCGCTCGCTGTCGCCGTCCAGCTTGCCGCGCTGGTCCTTGCAGTGGTGCGCGGTCTGGAAGGCCCGGGCGAAGGACTCGCCGATCCGGCCCATCGCCTGCGAGTCCGAGGAGAAGATGCTGATCACGCCCTCGTCGTGCAGCACCGTCTCGGCCGCCACCGTCTCGCAGCGCACCCGGGAGTCGGCGAACGAGACGTCCTCGGGGATGTCGTGGCTCAGGTGGTGGCAGACCATCACCATGTCGAGCAGCTCGTCGATCGAGTTGACGGTGTAGGGCAGGGTCGGATTCGTGGACGAGGGGAGGACGTTGGGCTCCCCGGCGATCCGCATGATGTCCGGGGCGTGGCCGCCGCCCGCGCCTTCGGTGTGGAAGGTGTGGATGGTCCGGCCGTCGATCGCCGACAGGGTGTCCTCGTAGAAGCCGGACTCGTTCAGGGTGTCGGTGTGGATCGCCACCTGCACGTCGTACTCGTCGGCCACCCTGAGCGCGGTGTCGATCGCGGCGGGGGTGGTGCCCCAGTCCTCGTGCACCTTCAGGCCGCAGACGCCCGCCTCGACCTGCTCGCGCAGCGCGTCCGGCAGCGAGGCGTTGCCCTTGCCCAGCAGGCCGACGTTGACCGGGAGGTCCTCCACCGCCTGGTACATCCGGTGGATGTTCCACGGACCCGGGGTGCAGGTCGTGCCGTTGGTGCCGTCGGTGGGTCCGGTGCCGCCGCCGATCAGCGTGGTGATGCCGTTGGTCAGGCCCTCCTGGACCTGCTGCGGGGCGATGAAGTGGATGTGGGTGTCGATCCCGCCCGCGGTGGCGATCAGGTGCTCGCCGGAGACCACCTCGGTGCCCGGGCCGATCACCAGCTTCGGGTGCACGCCGCTCTGCAGCCGCGGGTTGCCCGCCTTGCCGACGGCGGTGATGAAGCCGTCCTTGACCCCGATGTCGCCCTTGACGACGCCGAGCACCGGGTCCATCACCACCACGTTGGTGATCACCAGGTCGAGCGCGCCCCGCAGGCTGGTGGCCGCCGGGTCCTGGGCCATGCCGTCGCGGATGCCCTTGCCGCCGCCGTAGACGGCCTCGTCGCCGTAGTGGCCCTGGTTGAAGTCCTGCTCGACTTCGACCACCAGGTTGGTGTCGGCGAGCCGGAAGCGGTCGCCGACGGTGGGGCCGAAGAGGTCGGTGTACTGCCTGCGGGGGATGATCGCCATCAGAGCTCGCCCTCCTGGTTCGGGGTGGGGGCCGCCGCGACCCGTGCTTCCTTGTCCTGCGCCGCTGCGTCCTGCGCCACCGCGTCCTGCGCCGTTTCGAGTCGGGCGCCCTTGAAGCCCGCCTCGACCGCGCGCCGCAGCGCCCTGGCCCTGGTGTCGGCCGAGCCGAGTCCGCCGTCGACCAGCGCGCTGAAGCCGATCAGCCGCCGGTGGCCGGCGTACGCGGCCAGCTCCACCTCCCGGGTGTCGCCCGGCTCGAACCGCACGCCGGTCCCGGCCGGCAGGTCCAGGTGCATGCCGAAGGCCCGGTTGCGGTCGAAGTCCAGGGCCCGGTTCACCTCGAAGAAGTGGTAGTGCGAGCCGACCTGGACCGCGCGGTCCCCGGTGTTGCTGACCGCGAGCCTGACCTTGGCACGGCCGGCGTTGATCTCGACCGGATCGTCTCCGTACAGGTACACGGGCCTGCCTGACATGGGTGTTCTCTCTTTTCGGCAGCGAAGCGGTGGGGGAGTGGCGGGGTGGCTCAACGGTCACTGGGGGCGTGGGCGCGGGTGTGGCTGTGGCTGTGCCCGTGCCCCGGCCCGTGCCCGTGCGAGTGCGGGAAGCCGTGCCCGTGCTCGGCGCCGAGCCCGGCCGCGATGCCGTCCTCGCCGTGGCGCAGGCGGTCCAGCGCGATGGCCGTCCGGGCCCGCAGCACCCCGGCCACGGCCCGCGCCGAGAGCAGCGGCCCGCCGTCCTCCGCGCCCGGCGCGGTCGGTGCGGGGCCGAAGGCGGCCGGCAGGACCACGACCTGGCGGGCGCCGAGCCGGCGGCAGCGCTCAACGCCCTCGGCGATGCCCGGATCGCCGCCCTCGAAGGCGACCTCCACCCAGCGGTGGGTCCGGTACTGGCGTACCAGCCGGGCGATCCGGAACAACTCGGCGTCCTCGAACGGTCCCGCGGCGGGCGCGCTGACCAGCACCGCCGTCTCGTCGGGCTCGGTGGCGCGGGTCCGCCCGGCAGCGGCGCGCAACCAGCCGATCAGGTGCGCGGCGTCGCCGAACGGGTCGCAGAGCGCGATCCGCCCCGGCCGGTCCTGGTCGGCCAGCCAGCGCAGCGTCCGGGCGGTGTCGGCGACCAGCCGGGGATCGCGGCCCAGTGTCATCGGCACCACGCAGACCGGCCGCTCCGACGCGGCCAGCGCACCGGCGACAGCGGCCGCCAGCTCCCGGCCGACCCCGACGGCCCGGACCTCGCCGGCCCTGACATCGCCGGTGAGCAGCGGGCGCAGCCGGCTCCCGGCACCGCTCTCGTGCCCGCCGACCAGGATCAGGTCGGCGGGCAGTTGAGTGGCGGGCAGTTGAGTGGCGGCCAGTTCCGTGACGACCGGTCCGGTCGCGGCATCCAGCTCCAGCACGGCTCAGGCCCCGACCGGGTCGTGGCAGGAGACCAGCTTGGTGCCGTCCACGAAGGCGGCCTCGATCTGCAGCAGCGGCAGCATCTCCCGCACACCGGGCATGACGTCGTCGGCGGCGACGATCTTCTTGCCGAGCTCCATGCACTCGGCGACCGTCCTGCCGTCCCGGGCCGCCTCCAGGATCGCCTCGCTGATCAGGGCGACGGCCTCGCTGTAGTTCAGCTTGACCCCGCGATCACGGCGGCGGCGCGCGAGGTCGGCCACCACGTAGACGAAGAGCTTGTCGATCTCGCGCGGAGCGAGGTTCATGGTGCGACTCCTTTCGGGGGCGGGGTTCTTGCGGGGCGGTCGGAGGCACGGCTGGCCGGCCCAGGGCGTGCCGGAGCGTGCCGGGGCGGGTCTGTCGGGCTGTCATCGGGTGGCCACCGAGGACCGCGGTCTGCGAGCGGGGATCCGGGCAGGCCGCGGCATGTTCCATAATGTGGAATTCAGTTTCCGGATATGAGAAACGTAGAGCGACCAGCAGGGCTCGTCAACACACTGTTGAAAGGCTTGGCCATCTTTTGAGAGGTTTGGCCATCTCTTTAGAACTCGGGCCCGCCGGGGGATCGACAGAGCGCCGCACCCCGGTCACGGTGGGTGCGGCGCTCGGTGGAGGGTCAGCTGCTCCTCACTCGGCGGTGCTCAGCAGCTCGGCCCGTGACGGCCGGCGCAGCAGTGCCGGCAGCGTCGCCAGGCCAACCAGCAGGCCGATTCCGCCGCCGATCGTCCAGGGCGCGGTGGGCCCGAACCAGGCCGTCACCATCAGGGGTGTGGCGCCGCCGGTCGCGTCGGCGAATTCGAGTGCGGCCCGCTCGGCCCGCGTGATACTCCTCCTTGCCATGGGCGATCCTACTGAGGGCGATCTTGTGACGGCGCGGCTCGTGCTCCACCCGATGAGTGTCGGCGAGGCCGAGCGAGTGGTGGCGGGGAGGCCGAGCGGCGATGCCCACTGGGCGGCCGAATACCCCACCGAAGGCGACGTGTTCGCCGCCAGGCGCTTCCTGGGCACCTGTGCGGACACCGGTGATCCCCAGCCGTTCGGCAACTACGAGATCCGTCGCCGCGAGGACGGACACGCGATCGGCGGTCTGGGCTTCCACGGGCCCGCGGACGCGAACGGCAGCGTCACGATCGGCTACGGCCTCATCCCGTCGGTGCGCGGCCAGGGATACGCCGCCGAAGCCCTCCGCGAACTGCTGCTGTTCGCACGGGCGCGCGGCGTCACCCGCGTGAAGGGCGACGCCGACCACGACAACGCCGCGTCCCACCACGTCATGACGGCGGCCGGCATGCTGCCGGCCGGACAGGACGAACGCGTCAGGTACTTCGAGATCGCCTGGACCGACACGACGGCGAACAGCGACGGTGACGCTGATCCCGACCATGCCCGCAGCTCCTGGATGAATGAGTCCAAGGGCTCGTGGTCACAGGCCACCAGCGAGCGGTGACGCAGGTTGTGCCATGGCTCGCCCAGCGCGTGCAGGGCGTGCCAGTCGGCCTGACGATCAGCGGACGGCACATGGCCGCCCGTACCTCAGCAACTGGGAGGGCGTCTCGGTCAGGGGCCCAGTAGGGGAATAGCCTTGAGCCTCCAGTGACTGGAGACAGCAGAGTGGGGGACATGGACGTTACGACCCTCTACTCGATCGGGGAGCTTTCCCGGCGGACCGGCTTGTCCGTGAGGACCATCCGGTTCTACTCCGATTCGGGGGTGGTAGCGCCGACCACCCGAAGTCCCGCCGGTTATCGGCTCTACGACCTCGACGCACTGCTCCGTTTGGAACTCCTGCGCACACTGCGCGAACTGGGCATGGACCTGGCCACGATCCAAGGGGTACTGGACCGCGAGTTCTCGGTGGCGGAAGTCGCCGCGGCGCAGGCCGACGCCCTGGACGTCCAGATCCGGGTGCTGCAACTGCGCCGGAGCGTTCTGCGAGTCGTGGCCGGCCGCCGGTCCAGCCCCGAGGAGACCAAACTCATGCACAGGCTCACGCAGTTGACCGGCGAGGAACGCCGACGTCTGATCGACGATTTCCTGGACGGCACCTTCGGCACAGTGGATGCCGATGCGGCCGCGGTGGCCATGGTTCGCGCTGCCGCTCCCGACCTCCCCGGTGATCCGTCCAGCGAGCAGGTCGCCGCGTGGGTGGAACTCACCGAGCTGGTCGGCGACGAGGACTTCCGGGCCCGGATGCGCCGAACAGCCACGCGCCAGGCCGCTGGGCACACGCTCGACATCGAGCGCGAGGCCGGCGAGGAACTGACGGAATTCACCCGTCAGAAGGTCGTCGAGGCCATGGAGTCGGGCATCGACCCGCTCAACGACAGGGCCGTGCCCGTCATCGACGACCTCGTGCACCGCTTCGCCGAGGTATTCGCGCGCACCCCGGACGCGGAATTCCGGGACTGGATGGCCCAGCAGTTCGAAGAGGCGCACGATCCCCGGGTCGACCGGTACTGGCGGTTGGTGTGGATCATCAACGGCTGGCAGGTCCTACCGAACCTGCTCCCGGTGCACCCCTGGCTCATCCAGGCCCTGCGAAACGGCCTGGGCCCCGCCACCGCCGTGGAGACCTGAACAGGTCAAGTGATGGCCCCCATTCCCGACCCCGCTCCCGGTCCCGCCCCGGTGCGGGCGCGGCCGAGGCCGCCACCGCGGTGCTGCCGGTGGCGGCCTCGGTCCTGCCCGGGTCCCGGGCCGGCGCTACGACCTGTCCGGGACGGTGAACCGGTAGCCCGCGGCCAGGAGCTTCGGCAGGTAGACGCGCAGCGCGTCCACGGTCTGCGAGCGGTCACCAGGGCCGCCGGGCGCGGTGATCAGCGTGTCGGTCAGGCAGCCGTCGTGGTTGAGCACGATCGAGCTGGTCCGCGTGGTGCTCAGCACCCGGCTGGTGATGGCGGCGGCGCCGGGGTTCGACCAGTCCTCCGGGTCCACGTTCCAGCAGATCGAGCGCAGGCCGAGGTCGGCGCAGACCGCGTAGGAGTTGCGGGTGAAGTGGCCGCCCGGGGCGCGGAACAGGGCGGGGCGCTCCCCGCAGGTGGTGGCGATGATGTCGCTGGTGCGCTCGATCTCCCGGCGGACCCCGGCGCGGGAGAGGGTACCGAGGTCCGGGTGCGACCAGGTGTGGTTGCCGACCTGGTGGCCGGCCTCCACGACCTGCCGCACGGTGTCCGGGTAGCGCTTGACGTTCATGCCGATCATGAAGAACGTCGCCGTGACGCCGTGCTCGCGCAGGATGTCCAGGACGTGCGGGGTGTCGATCGGGCTGGGGCCGTCGTCGAAGGTCAGCGCCACCACCTTGGGGCCGCCGTGCACGGTGGTGTCCGCCCGCCCGGTGACCGCCGCCGAGTTTCCGGGTGGCACGGTCGGGGCCGGGCTCGGCGTCGGCGTCGGTGGTGCCGCCGCCGCGGTGGCCGCCCCCGGCGCACCGCTCGCCGAAGCCGAGCCCGAGCCCGAGGCTGAGCCCGAAGCCGAAGCCGAAGCCGAAGCCGAAGCTGAAGCCGAAGCCGAAGCCGAAGCCGAGCCCGACGCCGAGGCCGCGCCCGAGCCCGATGGCGCCGCCGTCCCGGCCGCGGCGCCGGCCGGAACGGGCGCGGCTCCCCGGTTGAGGTGGGTCCGACCGCAGGCGCAGAGCAGCGCCGCGCCGCAGGCGGTGAGGAGAAGCCTTCTCGATGCGTGGATCTGATTGATCGTCATGCCGTTTGCTACCTCCGGAGACGCGAACCCGCCTCAGCGACCTGGACCTACCGGACCTACCGGGCCGAGCGCCCCCGTCGGGGCCACCGCCCGCACGGGGCCGAGCGCGGCCGCCGCCCCGCTCGGCCGCGGTGGCGCCGCTTGCCCCACCGGAGCGCCGCACCAGGGCGCCGGCTGCGGCCGGCCGCTTCCGCAGCGGCCGCCCCAGCCGACGCGGCTGTACCGGCCGGACGCGCTCCCCGGTGCTCCCCGCGTCCCCAGCACCCCCAGCGCGCCGAGCACCCCGGGCCGCCCGCCGGCACCGCCGCCGCCTCCCCCGAGACCGGCACCGCCGCCGTTCGCGCCGCCGACTCCGCCGCCGGCGAGCCCCGCCCCGCCGAGCCCCACCCCGCTGCGGCCCGTCCCGCCGCGGCTCGCGACGGCCTCGGTCCGGCCGCCCGCGCAGGCGTCGCCGAGCAGGCTGCTGAGCGGATCCAGGCAGCGCGGCGGCCGCCAGTCCGGCGCGGGGTGCGGTCGGCGCGGGTGCGGCCGGTCCAGCAGCTGGGAGAACTGGCCCGGCTGCTGCGCCGTGCCGCTGCAGGTGCCGGCCAGCACGCCTTCGGTCAGGCAGGACTGGTCGCGGCCCACCGACCAGAAGGAGAGCAACTGGATGCCCTTCTCGTCGGCGAACTTCGCCAAGGTGCGGGCGTCCTCGACGGAGAAGACCTCGTTGGTGGCGTCGTTGACACCGATCATCGGGGTGTTCCCCTGCATCGCCCAGAGCTCGGCGGCGCTCTTCTCCGGCCAGATCCGGGCCATCTGGTCGTGCAGGCCCTCGGCGGCCGTGGTGGCGATCCTGCCCATGTTCAGGTCGGGCCCGTAGTCCATCGTCATGATGTTGACCAGCGAGACGTCCAGGCCCCGCTCCCTGGCGTTCCGCAGCAGCCGCAGGGACTCGGCCGAGAGCCCGTCCGGGTTGGCGGGGAGCGTGTAGTGCACGGAGAGGGTGCGGCCGCCGGCGGCGTACTCCCGGCAGAGCTCGGCCAGGGCCTGGTTGCGGCGGTCGATCGCCGCGGTCTCGCCGAGTCCGGTGCCCTCGATGTCGAAGTCGATCACGGTCAGGTCGAGCGCGTCGATCACCCGCCGGTAGGCGGCCTTCAGGGCGCCGACCGACTCGCAGGTCAGGGCGAGCTCGGTGCCGGCGCCGCCACCGAAGGAGGCGATGGCGTCCCCGCCGCTGGTCCGCAGCTGGCTCAGCGCGGTCTGCCACTCCTGGTCGGTGACCGGCACGGTGCCGTCGAAGGCGCCGTTGCAGGTGCCGTCGCTGATCACGAAGGCGAGCGTGAAGTACTGCAGCCCGGTGGCCCGCCGGGCCGCGGTCAGTGAGGAGCCCGCTCGCCAGGTTTCCAGGTACGGGGCGGTGTAGCGGGCCGGGAACCCCGGCCCTGGTAACGCGGTGGCCTGTGCGGGGGAGGGGGTGCCCAGCAGGAGCCCTGTGCTCAGGGCGAGTGGGACCAGGGTCAGGGCCAGGCGGGGAGGGTGGCGCATCGCTGTCCTCGTGATCGGACCGGGCGGCGCATCGGCGGTGGGACGCCTACCGGTGCGCCGCTGACTGCGGATGACGGCCCATCAGGAGCTTGATCGTGTGCTCATATGAAGAATGCGGACCATCTGGAGCACGGTAAGCGACGCCTTCGTCACCGCCTGGCCGCGAAACGCCCGTCCCGTCCCCAACTTCGCCCGTTCGGCCCCGCTCCCCGCCCCGCCCACCGCCGCGCCCGCCCCGCTTCCCCGCCCCGCCCCCCGCTCCGCCGGGGTGGCAGCGCGGGGGGCGGTGCGGGGAAGCGGCATAAACGGCGATACCGTCCCTAGGTGCTCCGTATCCTCATGACCCGACGCTGGGTGATCCTGACCCTCGTCTTCTTCGCGATCATCCCCGCCATGATCCTGCTCGGGCAGTGGCAGTACCACCGCTATGAGCAGACCAACCGGCAGAACGGCACCACCGCTGCCGCCATGGCCGCGCAGCCGGTCGCGATGGATGCCGTCTCCCGGCCGGGCGGCACCGTGCCGACCTCGGAGACGTACCGCACCGTGACCGCCACCGGTCACTACGACCCGGCCCACGAGTTCGTGGTCCGCCAGCGCACCGACGCCTCCGGCGACGCCATCGGGTACTACGTGGTCACCCCGCTGGTCACCGCCTCGGGTGAGGTGGTGCTGGTCAACCGCGGCTGGGTCGCCTCGGGCTCGGACGCCAGCACCTACCCGACCGTGCCGCCGGCCCCCACCGGTCAGCTGACGGCCACCGGTCGGCTGCGGCCGGACGAGACGGCCAAGAGCACCGGCATCCGTGAGCGCGGCGGACTGCCGGACCGGCAGTTCATGCTGATCAACAGCGGTGAGCAGACCACCCGGCTGTCGCAGCCGGTGGTGGCGGGCTACCTGGAGCTCACCGCCACCACCCCCGCGACGCCGGCCGCCGACCAGGCCGAACTGGTGCCCAGCCCCAGTGTCACCAACACCGGCGACGACGCGGTCGTCGGCAAGGGCGTCCACCTGCCCTACGCGATCCAGTGGTGGCTCTTCGCCGCCCTGATCCCGGCCGGCTGGGTGGTCCTGCTGCGCCGCGACCTCCGTGACGCCCGCGCGGAGCAGGCAGCGGCGGCAGCGTCCGGCGCGGGGCCCGAGCCCGACCCGGACGTCGAGGATGCGGCAGCCGCCCCGGTCGGCGGCCCGCAGCACCCCGCCGCCCGCTGAGGCGCCTGCTCCACAACCGCAGCCCCCGCCGAGCCCCGCAGCCCCCGCGTCGGTCCCCGCCGAGCCCCGCAGCCCCCGCGTCGGTCCCCGCCGAGCCCCGCAGCCCCCGCGTCGGCCCCCGCCGTCCCCGCCTCAGCCCCCGTCGCTCCCGGGCAGCGGGAACTCGCACCAGACGCTCTTGCCGGTGCCCCGCGGCTCCACGCCCCAGTTCGTCGCCAGCGCGTCCACCAGCAGCAGGCCCCGCCCCGAGGTGGCGGTCTCGCCGGGCTCGCGGCGGCGCGGCCACGCGCTGGAGCGGTCCTGGACGTCCAGGTGGATCCGGAGCGCCGGCGCGGGGAGCAGCTCGACGGTGAGGATCGCGCCGCCGTCGGTGTGCACCAGGGCGTTGGTGAGCAGTTCGTCGGTCACCAGCTC
Organism: Kitasatospora sp. NBC_01287; assembly: GCF_026340565.1. Classification (NCBI taxonomy): domain Bacteria; kingdom Bacillati; phylum Actinomycetota; class Actinomycetes; order Kitasatosporales; family Streptomycetaceae; genus Kitasatospora; species Kitasatospora sp. NBC_01287. Next base: position 1,319,241 of record NZ_JAPEPB010000001.1, on the reverse strand, counting down.
GATGTCACCGCTCAGCGCCACCGCGCCCCAGGCGGCCAGCGCCTGGCGGAGCATCGTGCGGGTCTCCACCAGGCCCTCCGGGTCGGCCTGGTGGATGTGCTGCACCATCCGCCGCGAGGCGCTCTCGCCGGGCACGGCCGCTCGCCGCAGCAGCAGGAAGGCCATGTCGTCGTCGGCACCCGTCTTGCCGAGCAGCCGGGCGCTCAGGTGGTCGGCCAGCTCCTCGGGGTCCACGGGGCCCGAGCCCAGCGCGCGGGCGAGGGCGTCCAGGCCCTCGGAGATGTCCTGGCCGCGGTGCTCGACCAGCCCGTCGGTGCAGAGCAGCAGGGTGTCGCCCGGGTTCAGGTCGAGCCGGGTCTCCGGGTACTCGTCCTGGCCGAAGACGGTGGCGACCCCGAGCGGCAGGCCGCCGCGCACCGAGGGCCCGCTGACCCGGTGGCGGCCGTGCCGGACGAGCGGTTCGAGGTGCCCGGCCCGCACCAGGCGCAGCGTGCCGGTCTCCAGGTCCGCTTCCGCGTAGACGCAGGTCGCCGACCGGTCGGTGTCGAGGTCGGCGAGGAACCGGGAGGCGCGGGCCATCACGGTGGAGGGGATGTGCCCCTCGGCGGAGTACGCGCGCAGCGCGATGCGCAGCTGGCCCATGACGGCGGCGGCGTGGCTGTCGTGCCCCTCGACATCGCCGACGATCAGCGCGACCCGGCGCCGGGGCAGCGCGACCACGTCGTACCAGTCCCCGCCGACCTCGCGCCCGCTGCGCCCCGCGCGGTACCGGACGGCGACCGAGCCCCCGCTGATCTCCGGGAGCCGGCGGGGGAGCATGGTGGTCTGCAGGGTGGTGGCGAACTCGCGCTCCTGGTCGAAGAGCATCGCGCGCTGCAGCGACTGGGCGACGGCGCTGGCCAGGGCGATGCAGATGTTCCGGTCCTCGGTGCTGAACTGCCGCCGGTCCCGGTAGTACAGGCCGAGGGCGCCGATCGCGCGGGCCTGCGCGGCCAGCGGCAGGAAGGCGGCGGCCCTGATCCCCATCTGCTCGGCGTAGGGCAGCAGCCGGGGGTAGCGCGCGATGAGCTCCTCCTCGCTGCCGATGAAGCGCGGGCGCCGGCTCAGCACCGCCTCGGCCAGCGGCAGCTGGTCGTCCAGGCTGGTCAGCGACAGGTCGTCCAGGGCCTTGAGGGCCGGTGAGGGCTGGGTGGTCACGGCGACCAGTCGCAGCATGCCACCGTCGGTGAGGCCGAGCGCCAGCCCGTCCGCGCCGAAGCGCCGCAGGCCCTCGTCGTCGGTGAGCACGGCGGTCACGTCGCGGACGGTGAGGGCGCGGGCCAGGGCGTCGGTGGTGATCCGCACCGAGTCGGTCTGCCGCCGGCGGTCGGCGGCCAGGGTGCGCATCCCGGCCGCGTGGGCGAGTTCCTCCTCGGCGTTGCGGACGATCCCGACGATGCGGTACGGGTGCCCGTGGGCGTCGCGCAGGACCCTCCCCTGGGTGTGCGCCCAGCGCGGGGTGCCGTCCCGGCAGTGGAGGCGGAAGTAGGCCGCGAAGGTCAGCTCCCCGCCGTCCAGCGCCCGGGTCACGGTCTCGTCCAGCTGCGCGCTCTCCTCCGGCGGGACCCGGCTGGTGAGCGAGGTGGCCAGCCCGTCGAACTCGTCCGCCCGCAGGTCGAAGACCCGCAGGCCCACCTCGTCGAGGTGGTAGGTGCCGGTGTCGAGGTCCCAGTCGAAGCTGCCCATGCCGTTGAGCACGAGCCGGTCGTTGGCGGCGGTCGGCCGCGCCTCGGCGGGGGTGGCCGGGGAGGCGGCCGGGGAGGCGCCCGCGGCGGTGCGGTCGGGCGGGGACGACGGGGGGAGGTCCGCCATGGCCGCTCTCCAGGGGGTGGGTGGCCGGGGGCCGGGCAGCAGCGCGGATCGGGTGGGTCCGGATGCTTCCGGTGGGGGCAAGACGTTCCGCCCAGTCTATCGACGGCACCTCGCGGCTGCCCGGCTTGACCGCGTCCGTGCAGGTCAGCGCAGGTCAGTGCGGGTCAAGGCCGCTCGGCGGGCTCCACCGCGAGCGCGTGGCGGAAGACGCCGCGCGGGTCCCAGCGGGCCTTCGCCCGCTGCAGGCGCGGGTAGTTGTCCTTGTAGTAGAGGGTGTGCCAGGGCACGCCCGAGGTGTTCCAGGCCGGGTCGGCCAGGTCGCGGTCCGGGTAGTTGATGTAGGAGCCGTCGCTGACCTCGCCGGGCACCGGCACGCCGCCGGTGTCCGCGTACACGTCGCGGTAGAACGCGCGGATCCAGGCGAGCCGGTCCGCGTCCTCGGACTCGTCGGCCCAGAAGACGTGGAACACGGCCTTCATCACCGCGTCGCGCTGGGCGACGGCGGTGGCGTCCGAGGGCACCGTGCCGACCTGGCCGCCGTAGCCGACCAGCAGCATGCCGCCGCTCGGGCAGCCGGTGTCGTTCGTCAGGTTCCGGTACACGGCGGCGAGTTGGGCGTCGGTGAGGGAGCGGCGCAGGTAGCCGGCCTTCTCCTTGTAGCGGCGGGTGGCCACGTCCCCCGGTTCATCCGGACCGCGTCCTCGACCGCCCGCACCACCCGCGCGGTCGACCCGACCACCCGGATCTCGTCCGGCCGGCCCACGAAGCGGAAGTTGTCGCCGCGCAGCAGGCTGTCGTAGCGCGGATCGCCGGGCCGAACGCTCGCCGGGCCGAACGCCGCCGGCTCGGGCGCACCACCGCCGGCCGTGGCACCACCGCGACCTGCGGCATCCGTGCCACCCGCGTCCCCGGGCTCCGCCCCGGCCGCCCGCCCGGCGCCCAGGGCGCCGGCCAGCGCCGTGGTCACGCCGCCGGCGGCCACCGCGCCCGCGGCGGCGAGCAGGCCGCGACGGTCCAGCGGATCGGGCTCCGACCGCTTCATCGCACGCTCCCATCCGGCCGGTGCGGGTCCGGCTCGCGCCGGACCCGCGCCGGGACAGTGCCGTCGACGCCTCGACTGTACGGGTCCGAACCGTGCCGCGGTCGGTGATCCGCCGCCGGTCGTGCGGCCGTGGAGGCATTGAACTCCGTTGCTGATAGCAATGATTGACATACAGTCAGCTCATCGCCCGGCGCGCGGCCCGGCCCGGCGGCCGGCGGGCGGTGTCACGCAGAGTGTCAAAGTCAGGGGTCGACGCATGACAGGGTGACGGATTGCCCGCCGCAGTGGCAGGGCCGAAACTCTAGGGACGCCAGCGGGGCCACGTCAGGTGCCGGCCGGTTCGCCGCGCCACCCCCACGAAGGCGCCGCGAATGCGCACCCCTGTGGCCCCCACCCAGCACCAGCGGCCGACCACCCTGAGGTGACCATGACTGCCATGACCATGCACCAGCCGCCCAGTCGCCTGCTGACTCCCAAACGCGTGCGCCTGATGCCGCTGGTCGCGCTGATCTTCTTCAGCGTCTCCGGCGGCGCGTACGGCATCGAAGGACTGTTCTCGACATCGGGACCCGGCATGGCGATCGTGCTGATCGTCGTCACGCCGCTGATCTACAGCATTCCGCACGCCCTGGTCTGCGCGGAGCTGGGCACCGCGATACCGGAGGAGGGCGGCTACTACCACTGGGTCAAGCGCGGGCTCGGCCGGTTCTGGGGCTTCCAGCAGGGGCTGCTGAGCTGGGTGTGCAGCTTTGTCGACATGGCGCTCTACCCGGTGCTGTTCACCAGCTACCTGCAGAACCTGGTCGGCGCGGTGGCGCCGGGGCAGCACGTGCTGTTCCACATCGGGGGGCTGCGGTTCGACCTCAACTGGTTCATCTGCGTCGCGGTGATCGTGGTGTTCACCCTGCTCAACCTGCTGGGCGCGGGCTGGGTCGGCGAGTCCTCCGTCGCCTTCGCGCTGATCTGCCTGCTGCCGATGGTCATCCTGACCGTGGTCGGGGTCGCGCACCTGGTGCAGCACGGCACGAACCCGGTCGGGACGCTGACCGCCACCTCCGGGCAGTCGACCTGGAACGCCTTCGGCGCCGGGCTCTTCATCGTGATGTGGAACTACTCCGGCTGGGACAGCGTGACCACCGTCGCCGGCGAGATGGAGAACCCGCGCAAGCACCTGCCGAAGGCGCTGGCGATGGCGGTGGTGCTGATCATGGTGGGCTACCTGCTGCCGTCCATCGCCTCGCTGGCCACCGGCGCCGACGGCAAGGCGGGCTGGCAGAACTGGGACACCGGTTCGTTCTCCGACGTCGCCAAGCAGCTGGCCGGGCCCTGGCTCCAGGTGACGGTCACCGTCGGCGGGATGTTCGCGGCGGTCGCGATGTTCTCGGCCCTGCTGGCCGCCAACTCGCGACTGCCGCTGGTGCTGGCGCAGGACGGCTACTTCCCGGCCTGGGTCGCCAAGGAGAGCCGGCGCTACCGGGTGCCGATCGTCTCGATCATCGGGTCGTCGGTGATCTACGCGCTGTTCTGCCTGAGCAGCTTCACCAACCTGGTGATCTTCGACGTCTTCCTCACCAACCTCGGCATCCTGCTGGAGGTCGCCGCGCTGATCGCCCTGCGGATCAAGGAGCCCGAGCTGGAGCGGCCCTACCGGATCCCCGGCGGCTGGTTCACGGTGGCGGGCATCACGGTCTCGCTGCTCGGCATCTGCGGCTGGGCCGCCTGGGAGCAGTACCAGGAGAGCGGCGTGCAGGCCGTCACCTACGCCGCCGTGGTGGTGGGCGGCTCGCTGCTGCTCTACCCGCTGCTGTCGCGCCGGCGGGCCGCACGGGCCGCACGGGGCGCGGTCCACCCGCTGCCGGCCTCGCCGGTGGCCGCCGACCTGGTCGGCTGACGGATGGACCTGCTGACCTGCTGACCTGCTGACCTGTTGACCAGCTGGGCGGCTGACCCGCTCACCGGCTGACCAGCCGGCCGGCCGGCACACGATCGGACCGGCGTGCCGGGGAGGGCCGAGATGGCCGCCCCCGGCCCGCCGGTCCTGCCGTTGGCCCGTCCGGGTGAGGCCGCCCGCACCGGATTACGGGGTGTCAGCGGCCTCTGCCGGATGCAGACAGTGTGCAGCGGCGCCGGTGCCCGCGCAGTGGTTAGCGTCAGGGCATGACCAACAGCTTCGTGATCCACCTCCCCGACACCGGGCTCGCCCTCGACCCCGAGCCGCTGGACCCGGCGCAGATCGTCTCCGGCGCTCCGGAGGTCACCGGGCAGGTGCTCTGGGAGTCCGCGGATGGGCGGCAGCTGCGCGGGATCTGGCAGATCACCCCGGGCGTGGTGACCGACACCGAGGCCGACGAGTTGTTCGTGGTGATCAGCGGCCGAGCCACCATCGAGATCGCCGGCGGGCCGGTGCTGGAGGTCGGTCCGGGCGACGCCGCCGTGCTGCGGGAGGGCGACCGGACCACCTGGACCGTCCACGAGACGCTGCGCAAGGCCTACGCCCTCACACTGCCCGCCGGGGACTGACCGCCGGGGACCGACCGCGGCCGGGGCCCGACCCCCACCGGGCCCCGCCCGCTCCCCCCGCCCCGCCCCGCGCCGCACCCCCCGCCCCCGCACCCCCGCCCCCACCCCGTGCCACCCGCTCTCCCACGCACCGAAGGAAGCAGCCACCCATGGATCCCGCTCTCTCCCTGCAGGACGTCAAGCCCACGCCGTTCTGGCTGGACGACGCGGCCCGGCCCGAGGCCAGGTCCGCCCTGGTCGGCGACGTCCGCTGCGACCTGCTGGTGGTCGGCGGCGGCTACAGCGGCCTCTGGACGGCCCTGATCGCCAAGGAGCGCGACCCCTCGCTGGACGTCGTTCTGGTCGAGGGGCACGAGGTCGGCTGGGCGGCCTCCGGACGCAACGGCGGCTTCTGCGCGGCCAGCCTCACCCACGGCCTGGGCAACGGCCAGCAGCGCTGGCCCGGTGAGCTGGCCCGGCTGGAGGAGCTGGGCGCGCGGAACCTGCAGGCCATCGAGGACAGCGTCAAGCGGTACTCGATCGACTGCGACTGGGAGCGCACCGGTGAGATCGACCTGGCCACCGAGCCCTACCAGCTCGACGACCTGGCCGAACTCGCCGACCTGGCGAGGCAGTTCGGTGGCGAGCTGACCGTCCTGGACACCGAGGCGGTGCGCGCCGAGGTCAACTCCCCGACCTACCTGGGCGGGGTCTGGGACCGCGACGGCGTCGGCATGGTCAACCCGGCCAAGCTCGCCTGGGGCCTGAAGCAGGCCTGCCTCGACCTCGGCGTGCGCGTCTTCGAGCACACCCCCGCGACCGAGATCGCCGAGTCGGGCGCCGGGATGGCGGTGCGCACCGCCTACGGACGGGTCTTCGCCCGCCGGGTCGCGCTGGGCACCAACGTCTTCCCCTCGCTGGTGCGCCGGACCCGCGCCTACACCGTGCCGGTCTACGACTACGCCCTGATGACCGAGCCGCTGAGCCCCGAGCAGCTCGCCTCGATCGGCTGGCAGAACCGCCAGGGCCTGGGTGACAGCGCCAACCAGTTCCACTACTACCGGCTCTCGGCCGACAACCGGATCCTCTGGGGCGGCTACGACGCGATCTACCACTTCGGCGGCCGGGTCCGCTCCGAGCACGACCAGCGCCCGCGGACCTACCAGACGCTGGCCACCCACTTCTTCCAGACCTTCCCCCAGCTGGAGGGCCTGCGCTTCACCCACGCCTGGGGCGGCGCGATCGACACCTGCACCCGGTTCTCCGCCTTCTTCGACACCGCCTACCACGGCAAGGTCGCCCTCGCCGCCGGCTACACCGGCCTGGGCGTGGGCGCCACCCGCTTCGGCGCCGAGGTGATGCTCGACCTGCTGGCCGGCGAGCGGACCGAGCGCACCGCCCTGGAGATGGTCCGCCGCAAGCCGCTGCCCTTCCCGCCCGAGCCGGTCCGCTGGGCCGGCATCGAGCTGACCAAGTGGTCCCTGGACCGCGCCGACCGCAACGCGGGGCGCCGCAACCTCTGGCTGCGGACCATGGACCGGCTCGGCCTCGGCTTCGACTCCTGACACCGGTGGCGCCGGGCTGCCCAGTTACGTAGGTCCACCAGTTCTGTCCGTTGTCCGCTGCGCAGGCACTCACCCGGGCTCCCTACTCGTCGCTGATCAGCGGCCCACTGCGCGGATGAGTACCTCTCGACCTACCGTCCGGATGACCCTCGATCTGACCTCGGTCGAATCCGTGGGTGGTCCGCGCAGAGGCGGAGCGGGAAGCCGGATGATCCTGCGTGTCTCTGCTGGGCGTCGCTCGGGCGTTGGATGTCATTGCCCCTGACACCAATTGCGCAGCACTTGTCTCAGGCGCCCCGGGCCTGGCTTGTCAGCGCAGGGCCCTAGCATGCTCCGCGTGACGCAAGCCGTGCAGACCTACACCTACCTCCGGTCCTCCGCCGTGCGGAACAGCAGCGCCGGCCGGAGCCTCACCCTGGAGACCTCCGGTGGGGCGACACTGACCGGGGCGGCCGCGAACCCGCGCTTCTTCCACGGGTTCCTGACCGCTCCGGCGGCGGCCGCCGCCGCACTGCTCACGGTCGCCAGCGTGGCCGCGACCCGGTACTACCAGCCGCTGCGGCCCGCCTCGCTCGACCCGGTGGTGACCGCCAACGGCGACCGGCTGCGCTTCGAGTCGTTCTCCGGCTGCTGCGGTGTCTACGCGCGCCTCGACGTGCTCCCTGAGGGACTGGACGGAAACAACGTCGGCCACGGCACCACCAACGTCGACGTCAACCACCCACTCCGCGAGGCGCTCGGCCTGATCGGCGCCACCGACCCGCTTCACCTGGCCATCGGCCCGGATGAGCTGGCGGTCACCACCCTCGACGGCCGACGGGTCGAGAAGAGGGTGCCGCTGCCGGACCGCTGGCTGCGCGGTTTTGCCGAGACCCAGGTGCTGGCCGCGGGCTTCGACCTGCGTATCGAGGTATCGGCCGCGGAAGCCGTTCGCTTCCTGCGATCGCTGCCGCGTGACAGCGGCCGTTTCGGCACCCGCAGCACGCAGTGGGTGGTCGCTGCGGGCCGTGTGCTGCGCCGGACCAGCAGGCCCGTTCCCGGTGCGGTCTGCCTGTCCGGCCCGGAGCGGCTGGCCAACCTGCAGCGCGCACTCCGGCACGCGCTGGCGCTGCGCGTGTACGGGCCGCCTGCCGGAACCTCGCCCACGGCGGCCGTGTGGGAGGTGGTGCTGCCGGGCATGCGGCTGAGCCTCATGCTGTCGCCGGACGCCGCACGCGGCTTCTCCGGCGAGGGCGGTGTGCTCGCCGCGCTCGCCAACGAGCATGCCGATTCCGACGCCGAATTGGTCTCGGCGCTGCTGGCTTGGGAACCCCGGATCGACCCGGCGGAGCTCGCCGAACAGGCGGGGCTGACCACCGAGCGCGTCCGCGCAGCCCTGACCAGGCTCGGGGCGGCCGGCCAGATCGGGTACGACACGGCCGAGGCCGCATACTTCCACCGTCAACTCCCCTACGACTCCGGCCGCGCCGAGGCGCAGAACCCGCGCCTTCGGGCGGCCCGCGCCTTGGTGGCGGCAGGCGCCGTGCGGTTGGAGGGCGGCGGCGCGCTGGTGACGGTGGACGACCACGTGCAGCGGGTTCGGGTGGGGCCGGACGGGCGGCTGAGCTGCACTTGCCTGTGGTGGGCCAAGTACCGGGGCGGGCGCGGGCCGTGCAAGCATGCGCTCGCGGTGAGCCTGTGCTCGAACTCGGGCTCGGTGGCCGACGGCAGGGCGGAAGACGGGGCTGGGACCACGGTAGTGGAGGGAATGCGATGACGCTGATCGAGCGGGTGCGGGCGGGAGACGCCGACGGTGTGGTCCGGGAACTGGCCGGGTTGACGCCAGCCCAGCGACGTGACTGCATCGCGGAGCTGAAGGAGATCCGTCAGGAGATCGGCGAGGAGTGGTGGCTCAAGCGCGGCGTCCTCCAGGCGCTGATGGTCGCGGGGGCCGGCTGCCACACTGCCGCCACCTCGGCGGCCGCCTGGCTGAGCATGAGCGGCCCGGGGTTCAGGCTGGACGACAGCTGGGATCAGCCCGCCCTGCTGACGGCGATCGAGAGCCAGCCGCTGGAATGGCGCAGCGCGCTGGTCGCCAAACTGGCCGAGCGGCGGGCCACCTCCTGGGCGACGAGGAAGTACCACCTGCTGGAGCACCTGGTGCTGACGACCGGCTGCGACGTGCCGACCTCGGACGGCTTCGTCACGCAGTGGTTCCGCGGCCGGACCTGGACGTACGCCTCCCACCGGAACCCGATCGTCGTCGTGACCGGTAAGACCCTGTGGGAACGGCTGTCGAAGGACCCGTTCGTGCCGCTCCTGACGCCACGGTTGTTCGAGCTCGACGAGATCGGCCCCATGCTCGACGGCCCGGGGAACGAGCAGCGCCCCGAGGACTGGTGGCCGACCTGCCTGGTCCGGCTGGCCGAGCAGGGCATGCTGGACCGGGGGGAGCTGATTGACCTCTGCCTGGCCCGGCTGGCGCGGGGCGGGCGGACCAGCGATCAGCGCGGCTTCCTGAAGCTGCTGCAGATCTTCGCCCCGACCGCCGAGGAGAGAACGGCCCGGGCCAGAAACTACTTCGCGCTGCTCGACGCGCTCCCCACCGTCGCCGCGCACGCCCAGCAGGTGCTGGCCGACCTCGACGAGGCGGGCCTGCTGGCTCCCGGCCTGCTCGCCGAGGCCTCGGCGACGGTGCTCCTGCGCACCGAGAAGAAGCTCGTCCGCGCCCAGCTCGGCTGGCTGGACGAGGCTGCGCGGCGCGACCCGGCCCGTTCCGGTGAGGTGGTGCTCGCGACGGCTCGCGCCTTCGGCCACCCCGACCCCGACCTGCAGGGCCGGGCCCTGCAGGTGACGGCCCGCCACCTCCCCGCGGCCGGAACGGCGGTGCTCCCGCAGTTGCGAGCGGCCGCCGAACTGCTCAGCCCGGCGCACACCGCACGGGCCGGGGAACTCTTCGGTGGCGACCTTCCCGCGCCCGCCGAGGCGTATCGGGAGCTGCTGCCGCCGGTGCTACTGCCCGTGCCGGTGCCTGGCCCGCTGGACAGTGTGGAGGAGGTCGCCGAGGAGCTCGGCGCGGTCCTCGCCGGAGACCCGGACGCGGCGGCCTTCGAACGCGTCCTCGACGGCTTGGTCCGGCACACCCACCGGGACCGCCCGGCGCTCGCCCGGGCGCTGGAGCCGGTGCTGCGCGCCCACGCGTGGAGCGGCACGCACCGCTGGGCGGACTGCTCGCCGCGGGCCGTCCTGCACGTCGCCCTGGCGGCAGCCGGGCGAGCGACCCCCGAGCCGCTGCGCAGCCCCGGCTTCGGCACCGAGTTCGGTGACGTGCTGGCCGGCCGGCTGGAGGAGGCGGCCGACCGGATCCGGACCGGCAACATGCCCTTCCTGCTCGCCACTCCGACCTCCGCTACCGGAGCGCTGGACGCGGCGACGCTGGTCGACCGTCTCGCCGCCTATGAGGCAGCCGGTGCGGAACCTGGGGCCGCCGACCTCTCGCAGGCGCTGCTGCGCGTGGTGCCCACCGAGGACACCGAGGTGCTGGTCGCCGCCGAGCGGCTCGGATCGCCGGCCGGGCAGTACGCGGCGCGCTGGCTCCGCTCGCGCGGGCTGCCCGCGCAGCGGTCCACCCGTAGGCGGTTCGCCCCGGCGCAGGACCTTGAGGGCCATTGGCGGGTGCACGAGTTCGAGGGCGTCGTGCTGACCGTGATCGACCAGCCCGGCGAGGAGTCCGCCGATCAGCGCGACGGGGTGGACGGCCAACTGGCCGCCGACTTCGTCGAACTGGTCGGTCCGCTCGTCCACTCGGGGCTGCGGACGATCCGGTACCGGCACGGCACGCCGCCCCGGCTCTGGCTCGCGGCCCTGCCCAACCACCGTGAGGAACTGGCTGCCCGGCTGCTCGACGCGTTCGCCCACACCGAGGACCGGGGCGCCGCCGAACTGCTTCCCCACCTCGTCGAGGCCGGCGGCCCGGCGGGCCCGGCCGTCCACCTGGCCGTCGGGTACGGGCTGGGCGCCCGGCGGCCCGAGGACCGCACCGCCGCGGTGGACGCCCTGCTGGTGCTCGCAGCCCAGGGCGACCTGGACGGCCCGCTGCTCGGGCAGGAGCTGGCGGAGCTGGTGCTGATCGGGGCGGTGAAGGCCAACCGGCTCACCGACTCCGTACGGGCCGCCGCCGCGACGGGTGCGTACGGCACGGTGTGGTCGGTGCTGGCCGCAGCCCTGCCGCAACTGCTCAGGGCAACGCCCGCACGGGGCGTTGGCGAGCTGCTCGCGGTGGCAGCCGACTGCGCGCGGCGCAGCGGCTCGCGCGGACCGATCGCCGAGGTGTCGGAGACGGCCGGGCGCGGTGGATCGAGCCGGGTGGTGAAGGAGGCACGGGCCCTACGAGAGGTGCTGGCCGGGGCATCAGCCGGAGGGTAGACGTCCGCTGGCTATCCGGCACTGGAATGTGTGCCAGTCGGCGTGACATCCAGAAGCTTCTGCAGGCCGGGTTCAAGCTGTCACAGCAGGGGGCCGACTCCGCCGTCATGGGCACGGCGGTGTTCGGTGAGGCTGGTCACGCTGCTCAGTGCTTGCAGCTCGTCCTCCAGGGCGGCCTTGTCGACGGTCAGCTGGCGGATCGCCTCGGCGTAGATGCGGACCAGCTTGCGCAGGTCGCTGTTCTCCCGCCGGAGGCGGGCTGTCTCGTCGTCGGGCCGGGCACTGTTCTTCGGCGCCGTGGCCGAGCGGTGTCGGTCGTCGAGTCGGCTCTTGAACCAGGCGATCAGCTCCGGGTAGTTGCGGTAGAAGGTCGCGTGGGTGACACGGAGGTGCTTCTCAACGTTGGTGACGGTGGCGCGTCGGCCGACGGCCTTGCTCTCGGCGAGTTCGGTTTCCATCGCGGTTCGGACTTGCGCGTCGGTGGGCAAGTGAGGGCTCACGGGTTCTCCGTCACAGTGTCCGGGTCGGTGCCGACGGTTTCGGCGAGGAAGTCGGCGAGCTCCTGCCGGCGGGCTTGGAGCCGGTGCCGAACGAACGGTGCCAGCCGGTCCGCTTGGGCGAGCTCCTGGTCGTGAGCGTCCAGGGCTGCTCGCAGGTGGCCGGTGTTCTCGATGGACAGGGCGACGTTGCGGCAGCGCAGGGGCTGGCAATCCGGCAGCGAGGGACCGTTCCCACCATCGTCCCGGCGGCACAGGGCCCGGTCGGGGTTGTGGACGCAGGTGACGTACTGGCCTGGGTAGATGTGCGGGTCGTGTCGAGCCATGTGGCGCTGGAGCCGCTTCGGGTCGTTGATCACCTTGCCCTGGAAGTGGACGTGGCGCTCGAACTCGGCGAGGCGGCTCTCCGCCTCCGCCGCGGCCGGCCCGGTGAGTCGGTGGAACTCGTCGCTGATGATCAGATCGCCGAGCTTCTCGCCGCGGGCGATGGCCTCCTCGGATTCGACTTCGTCGCGGAACCCGGAGCTGGAGGTGCCTAATGGTGGAGTCGGGTATTGGAACCCTCTGAATGCCTGTCACTCCCGTGCCATGATCGGTGCATGAGGGAGTAATCCTGGCCTGAGGACGGCATCGAAGTCGGAGCCCGAGCCAGGGCGGCGTGGTCCGCGACATGCCAGGCGCTACTGAACTTGAACTCGTGATGTCGGTCCAGGTCCCGGGCCTGCACGCCGCCGCTGCGGGCGAAGATCGCCGCGACCGATACCCCAACTCCCGCTGCTCAACAGGCTCCGGCGGTGCCGACTGCCGTAGCCCGTGGCCCCGCACTGGTCGGCCCGCCGCCCCCAGCAGCATGCCGGCGGTCCCCACTGAGGCGCTGTTCTCCCGCGTCCAGACCCGTCAGGCGGTGTGACATGACCGAATAGGACACCGACAAGAATCTGCGGCCACTTCTAGCGAAGATCACCATCACCGGTTGGGCCACGCTCACCGAGGATGTGAGCAGGGCTCATCCAGAACGAGACCCGGGGCATCGACAGCCTCGCCTGGTCACCGCCTTGGAGGGCACGTTCGGCATCGTCATCCCCGACGAGGCCACCGGCTAGCTGGAAACCGTCGACGACATCCGCCGCTGCGTGGAACCGCTCACTGCCGCGGAGACCACGCTCCCCGCACCCGAAGGACCCCCCGAGTGAGCCTCCGCGAGATCAAGCCAGGTAACCGCGGCTACCTCTACGTCAACAGCCATCCGACCGGCTGCAAGACGGTGGTTGACCGCATGTGGCAGCGGCTACCAGACTCCGCTGGCGGCCGGCCCGGCCCGGTCGCCCTCGTCATCGGCTCCAGCGCCGGCTACGGACTGGCTGCGACCCTGGTTGGCCTGCGTACCCACCGGATGCGCGGACTCGGCATCGCCTTCGAGTCCACCGCAACCGAGCGCCGCACCGCCAGCGCGGGCTGGTACCGCACCGCGCGGACCGCCGAGCTCGCCGCCGAGGCCGGCGCTGACTTCACCTTCCTCAACGGCGACGCCTTCTCCGAGGGCGTCAAGGACGAGGCCACTGACCAGCTCGCCGCCCGCTTCGGCAAGATCGACCTGCTCGTCTACAGCATCGCGGCCCCGCGTCGCACGGACTCGCTGACCGGGGAGGTCCACCACTCCGTCATCAAGCCGCTCGGCACCGACTACCAGGCCAAAACCCTCGTGTTCGAGGACGGCCTCCCGCGGATCGGCGAGTTGCACCTGCAGGCCGCGGACGAGGCCGAGCGCGAGGCGACCGTGCAGGTCATGGGCGGCGCCGACTGGCAGATGTGGATCGACACCCTGCAGTCCAAAGGCCTGCTCGCCGACGGCTTCCAGACCGTCGCCCTCTCGTACGTCGGATCCGACATCACCGCCCCCATCTACCGGGCCGGAACCATCGGCGCTGCCAAGCAGCATCTGGAAGAAACCGCCCGCGCCATCAACACCCAGCTCAAGGGCACAGGCCACGCCTACACCGTCGTCGCCGGCGCGGCCGTCACCCAGGCCTCCACCGCCATCCCAAGCATCGCGCTCTACACCAGCATCCTTCACCGCGTTACCGGTGACAGCTGGCAGGCCACCGTCGACCAGGCAGCGGCCGTGTGGAACCAGCTCGCCGGTGACGCCGAACTCGACCTGGACGACCAAGACCGCATCCGGCTGGACGACTGGGAGATGGACCCCGGGGTTCAGGCTGCCGTCCGCGCCGCGTGGGACCAGGTCGACGCCGACACCATTGCCACCAGCGCGGACACTGGTTGGTTCCGCGACCAGGTCGGCCAGCTCTACGGCTGGGACGTTCCCGGCGTCGACTACGAGGTCGCAGCCGAGACCACCGTCCCGTGGCCCGCTTCCCCGTCGTCCGACGCCGCCACCCCGTAGAGCCCTATCCGCCCTTCGAGGATAAGAAGCCGCTCCCGCTGCCGTTCCACCCGCTCGTTCTGGGTGGTCAACGGCGGCTGACGGCGGCGGCATAGGCGGCCCAGTCGCCGGCCGATGCCTTCTGCCACTGGACGGCGACTTGGATGTGGATGCCGAGCATGCGGGCCAGGATCGCGGCCGGGACTTCCTCGGCGAGGGCGAACAGGGCGGTGGACCTGGCCTGGCCTGGTTGGATTCCGACGGCGATCAACCGTAGGCCGAGCCGGTCGGCGCTGACGTGTTGGCCTGGGCGTTGACCTGGAAACAGCCAGGGCGTCTGATCGGCGTGTCCGATCACTGTGTAGGGGCGGCGTGTTGCGAGGCGAGTTGGCGGTCTTGAACATCTCCTGCCAGCCCGACGGATGGCTTGGCAGGCCGTGGCGGTTCAACCAGAGCGCCGCCGGCTCCAGCCCCTGGGGAGTCTCGATCAGGACCCGGCGGCGCTCGCGGTGGTCCAGCTGGCCGATCGGCAGGCGTTCGCCGTCGATCACCACCACCGGCTTACACGGGTCCGAGACGATCAGCGGCTTGCGGATCCGTTCGTAGAGGCCCTTCTCCCGCGCCACTTCGACAGCCTCCGCCCGGTCTGTCTCCACGTAGTCCCACACGTCCTTCAGCGAGGACACCGGGAAGTAGATGCGTCGAGCCGATCCGCCCTTGGCGATCGCCTCGGGCAGCCAGGTGCGGAAGTTGAGCGTCCCGGGCACCGGCTCGGGCAGCTCGAACAGGCTCAGGCTCGTCTGCTCGGACAGTCGCAGCCCGGTGCGGATCAGCGAGTCGGTGAAGGCCGAGTTCCGTGATGCGAACCGGCCGCGGAACGACCGGTCGGGGAGGCCATGCGGGGTGAACCCGCGCACTCCCGTATCTCTCCAGAGGCGGTAGGTCGCGGGCGGCAGCCACTCGACGTCGTTGGGCCGCCCCTCGTGTGAGGCCTCGGCCGGGGTCGGCTCACCCGAGGGCCGACGTGGATCGCGGCTGCGGGATACCCGCTGCCGGAACGGGTTCCGTGCCGCGTGCCCCTCGACGACGGCCCAGCGGTAGAACTGGTTGACCGTGGCGACCTCACGGTCCCAGGTCGTCGCTTCCACTCTCGGTCCGGCAGCGTCGTGCAGCCGCCAGTGTTTGAAGGCTGCCCGGTCATCCGGCGAGGCGGCCTTCCAGCTCCGGCGGCCCCGGTTGTCCCACAGGAACTTGAGGAACCGCTTCAGGTCGTAGGCGACGGCGGCTTGGGTCGTGTCAGGCTCGTTAGCGAGCATGGTGACGAAGTAGTCGTTCAGGTCGACGTCGTACCGGCCGAGCGGATCGATCAGGTACGGCGAGCCGTCCCCGATCCCGTACTCGTCCAACCAGTCGTCCAGAGCAGCAACGTCGACCATCACGTCCGTACTTGCCTGCGGCAGCCCAAGCTCACGCCGGGTGAAGAACACCCGCCAGCCCAGCACGCCCGGATCTCTTGGTCTGGATCGCACCGCTGGAACGTAGCAAGGACATGTCCGAAACCGCACAAGTGACGACGAGGGCGGCCCGGCACCGCGTCAGCGCAGGCGCACCGGCAGCTCGTAGAGGTCGTTCTGGGTGACCACCGGCTTGTTGCGCAGCTCGGTCCGGTCCACCGCCAGGTCGAGCGCGGGGAAGCGCTCGTACAGGGTGGGCAGGGCGATGCCGGCCTCCAGGCGGGAGAGGGCCGAGCCGGGGCAGACGTGCGGGCCGTGGCCGAAGGCGATGTGGCGGTTGGGCGAGCGGGTGATGTCGAAGTCCTGCGCGGTGGGACCGTGCGCCTGCTCGTCGCGCCCGATCGCCGCGTAGGAGACGATCAGGGCCTCGCCCGCGGCGATGGTCTTCTCGCCGACCTGGACGTCCTCGGTGGCGAAGCGGATCAGGACGTGCGAGGTGGGGGTGGACCATCGCAGGGTCTCCTCGATCACCGCGTCCCAACCCACCGCCCCGGAGCGGACCAGGGCGAGCTGCTCGGGGTGGCCGGAGAGGTTGACCACCGCGTTGACGATCAGCGAGATGGTCGTCTCGTGCCCGGCGGCGATCATCAGCTGGAGGGTGTTGACGATCTCCTCGTCGGTCAGCCGGTCGCCGTCCTCGGAGGCCAGGATCAGCGCGCTGGTGAGGTCGTCGCCAGGGGCGGCGCGGCGCTCCGCGACCACCTTGGCCATCATCTCGCCCAGCTCGACCAGCGTCGCGAAGACCTCCGTGGGCGGGGTCTGGGTGGAGAAGAACTTCTCGAAGAGCACCTTGAGCCGGGGATGGTCGGCGGGGTCGATGCCCATCAGCCCGCTGATCACCTCCATCGGCAGCGGGTAGGCGAACTCGGCCTTCAGGTCGACGACGGCCTCCGGCGGGTGCGCGGCGAGCCGGTCGAGCAGCCCGTTCGTCAGCTCGGTGACGTGTCCGCGCAGCAGCTCCACCCGGCGCGGGGTGAGCGCCTGCGCGACCAGGGTGCGCAGCCTGCGGTGGTCCTCGCCGTCGACGGTCAGCATCGAGCGGCCGGGGTTCGCCAGGCCGATCAGCGGCCAGTCCTGCGGTATCTCACCGCGCTGCCAGGCGCCCCACACGTTGATGTCCTTCACCAGCCGCCGATCGGCCAGCAGCTGCCGCGCCTCGGCATGGTGCGTGACGGCCCACACCGGCACCCCGCCCGGCAGCTCCACCGCGGCGAGGGGGCCCGCGGCGCGCAGCCGCGCGCTCTCGGCGTCCAGGTCGGTGACGAACGGGTCGAGCGCGATGCGTCCCTCGTCGGGGACGGTGGTGGGGCTGGTCATGACCTCGTGCCTCCAAGCGCGGGGGTGGGGGTGAAGCGCACCGGCAGCTCCGTCAGGCCGCGAAGCCAGGGGGAGGGGCGGCGGCTGAGCGATCCGGCGGGGACGTCCAGGTCGATGTCGGGCAGCCGGTCGAGGACCACCTCGATGGCGGTCCTGGCGATGACCTCGGCGATCTCCTGGGCGGGGAACGGGCAGCGGTGCTCGCCGTGGCCGAAGGAGAAGAACGCGCTGTTGCCGCCGGTGAGGGAGCCGCTGTCGGTGCGCACCTGCGGGTCCGAGTTGGCGGCGGCCAGGCCGAGCAGCAGCAGGTCGCCGGCCCTGATGTGCTGGTCGCCGAGCTGGGTGTCCCGGGCGGCCCAGCGGCCCGCCACGTTCTGCGTGGGCGTGTCCTCCCAGAGCACCTCGTTCATCGCCTCGGCGACGCTGTGCCGGCCGCCGAAGAGCGAGGCGGCGAACCGGTCGTCGGTGAGCATGAGCCGCAGCGAGTTGCCGATCCAGTCCGCCGTCGGCTGGTGCCCGGCGGCCATCATCACCATCAGGTCCTGGGCGACCTCCTCGCCGGTGAAGCCGGCGGAGTCGGCCAGCATCCGCGAGACCACGTCGCGGCCGGGGGCGGCGTGCTTGTCCGCCAGGAGCTGCTGCATGGACGCGGCCAGGTGCTGCATCCCGGCCAGCGCGCCCTCCTGACCGTTGATCATGTCGTTCATGGCGGTGACCAGGCCCGGGCCCTGCGCGTCGGAGAACCCGTAGAGCCTGGCCAGCACCCGCAGCGGGAGCAGCATCGCGTAGTCGGCGATGATCTCCGAGGCGCCCTTGCCGCAGAACCCGTCGATCAGCTCGTCGGCGATCTGCTCGGTGTACGAGCGCAGTTCGGTGGGGTCCACGGCCTCCAGCGCGTCGCTGACCATCGCGGCGCGCACGCGGTGGCGCTCGCCGACCGTGTAGAGGATGGACGGCTGCTTGTGCCCGATCATCGGCAGCAGCGGCCAGTCGGCCGGGATGCGGTCCCACTGGTTCCACAGGTCCGAGTCCCGGCTGAAGAGCACCGGGTCACCGGTGACCTGGTGCAGTTCGCGGTAGCCGAGCACCAGCCAGGCGGGCACCTGGCCGTCCAGCAGGACGGGGGCCACCGGCCCGTGGTCGCGCCGCATCTCCCGGTAGAGCTCGGCGGGTTCGGTCTGGAACCGGGGCCCCGAGAGCGGTACGGGGGCGGGCCCTGGGGCGCTGGTCACTGGGCGGCCTCCTGGAGGACGTAGCGGGAACGGACGTGCTGCACCAGCGTGATGAGCACGTTCTTGCTGGACTCTCGCGACCGGGCGTCGCAGATCAGCAGGGGCACGCCGGGATCGAGGTCGAGCGCCGCGCGCAGCTGCTGCTCGCTGTGCTCGGGCCCGGCGAAGTCGTTGCAGGCCACGATGAACGGCGTGCCGTGCGCCTCCAGGCGGTCGATGGCGTACCAGGAGTCCGCGATCCGCCGGGTGTCCACCAGCACGACGGCCCCCAGCGTGCCCGTGAACAGGCGGTCCCACAGGAACCAGAACCGCTCCTGGCCGGGGGCGCCGAACAGGTAGAGGACGTTGCGCTCGTCCAGCGAGATCCGGCCGAAGTCGAAGGCGACGGTGGTGGCGGTCTTGCCGGCCACCGCGGCCGTGTCGTCGATCCGCTCCCCGGCCCGGGTCATCGTCTCCTCGGTGCTCAACGGGCGGATCTCGCTGACGGAGTGCACCATCGTGGTCTTGCCGACGCCGAAGCCGCCGACGATGACGATCTTGACGCCGTTGTCGGAGGTGGCCCGCAGGTCGGTGCGGGCTCCCGGCAGCTCGGCGGCTGCCGGCCGGTCAGAGGTTGCGGAGGCCAACGAGCACCTGCTCCAGGAGGTCGAGGTCGGGAACGCTGCGGGCCGTGGCGGCGGTGCGCGGGTGGCGGGCGCTGATCCGGCCCGCGTCCAGCAGGTCGGAGAGCAGGATGCGGACGATGCTCACCGGCAGGCCGAGCTCCGCGGCGATCTCCACCACCGCCGCCGGCCGCTGGCACATCCGCAGGATCGCGGCGTGCTCGGACTGCATGCCCGGGACGGGGGCGAACTCGGCGACCACCAGCGTCACGAGGTCGAAGGCGTCGGAGCCGGCGTGGCTGCGGCCGCCGGTGAGGGTGAAGAGCCGGTCGGGCGCGTCGTCCCTGCCGGGGCGGCTCATGAGCCGCCGGCCGTGCGGGGCGCGGCTCGCAGGTGCTCGCCGAGCTGCTCCACGAGCTCGCTGACCTGGTGGCCGACGAGCCCGGCGTCCGCGTCCTCGGCCGCGATGACGGCCAGGTGGGCGCCCTCGCCGGCCTCCACGACGAACAGCAGTCCGCCGTGGAACTCGGTCATCGCGGAGCGGACGCCGCCGGAGCCGTCGCCGAACTCGATGGACGCCCCGTGGGAGAGCGACTGGATGCCCGCGGCGATCGCGGCGAGCTGGTCGGCCTGGTCGACCGACAGCTCGGGCGTCCGGCAGAGCTTGAGGCCGTCGCGGGAGAGGACGAGCGCGTGCCGGGCCCCGGGGGTGGACTTCAGCAGGTTCTCCAGCAGCCAGCCCAGCTGCTCGTCGACGGTCGCGGTGGCATTGCGGGAGCTGGCGGTCATCGAGGGGTGTCGCCTTCCGATTCCGAGTGCGGGGGAGTGGCCGGAGCCCGGCCGCTGAGCGGGTCTGCGGGGTGGCCTGTCCGGTCTGCCTGGTCTGCCTGGTCTGCCTGGCCTGCCTGGCCTGCGGGGCCCTCGGTCCCGGCGGCCGCGCCGGCCTGCGCGGCGCCGCCGCGCACGGCCTGACGGAAGCTGCCGAAGCGGGCCAGGCCCGCCCGGACGTCGGTGCGCGCGGGCTGTGCCGGGGCGCCGGTGCGGCGGGCGCCCTCGGCGGCGGCCAAGGTCCGGCCGCGCCGGCGGTGCGGCAACGCGCCGTCGCCGCTGTCGCCGTCGCTGCCGTCGCCGTCGCTGCCGTCGCCGCCGTTGCTGTCGCCGTTGTCGTTGGCTTCGGAGCCGGGCCGCTGCTCGGAGGGGAGCGTTGGCCTGCGCAGGGTGAGGGTGGCCGTGCTGGACGCCTCGTCCGCCGTGGCGGCGGGGGCAGGCGCGGGGGCAGCCGCGGGCGCGGGGCGGGGGTGCACCGCCTGGGCGGGGGCCGCCGCCTGCGGCGCGGCGCTGCGTCCCAGCAGCTCCTGCGGGACGAGGACCAGGACGCCGGTGCCGCCGCGCGCGGACGGTCGGAAGGAGACGGTCAGGCCGTGCTTGCGGGCCAGCCGGCCCACCACCGCGAGACCCAGCCGGGTGCCGGAGAGGCCGCCCAGGTCGGTCGCCTCGCCGCTCACCGCGCGCTTGGCGCGGCGCAGCTGGACCTCGCCCATCACCAGGCCGCTGTCCTCGACGGAGACGATGACCCCCGCGGGCACCTGCTCGACGTAGACGTGCACCTCGGCCGTCGGCGGGGAGAACTTCGCCGCGTTGTCCAGGAGTTCGGCGAGCACGTGCATCACGCCCTCAGCGGCGTGGCCGGCCACGGACACCTCACCGGTCGAGTGCACCCGGACCCGCTGGTAGCCGCCGATCCGGCCCATCGCCCCGCGCAGCACGGACTCCATGCTGATCGGCCTGGCCCAGCGGCGACCCGAGCGGGCGCCGGTCAGCACGGCGACGGAGTCGGCCAGCCGGCCGGCCTGCGCGGTGCGGTGGTCCAGGTGGAGGAGGTCGGCGAGGACGTTCTCGTCGGCGTGGCGCTCCTCCATCTGGCGCAGGTCGGCCAGGATGCCGGTGGCCATCGCCTGCATCCGGGCGGACGCGTTGGCGCAGGCGGTGATCGCCGAGGTGCGGTCGGCGACGGCCAGCCGGGCCGCTGCCGCGAGGCGGTCGCGCTCGGCGGCGTGCTCCGCTGCCAGCCGGGCGCCCTCGGCGGTGAGCCGGGCGCTGTGCCGGGCCTCCTCGGCGGTGAGCTGGGCGCGCAACTGGTCAACAGCGGCGGCTAGTTGCTCGCGCTCGCGGTGGAGCTGCCCGGCTTCCCCGGCCGCGGCCGCCAGGTGCCGCCCGCGCAGCCGGGCGGACCGGAGGGCGTGGGTCGCCGTGGCGACGGCGGCACTGAGCAGCACGGCCCCGGCCCCGGCGCCCCAGCCGAGCGCGACGCGCACCGAGGCGGGAGCGGCCGCCACGGAGCCGGCCACGATCAGCCCGGCGGCCACAGCCGTCAGCAGCAGTGCCAGGACGGAGGCGCGCAGCGGTGGACGTTCCGTGCCGGGGGGAGCGAAGGGCGGTGACGCCGTCATCAATGTCCTCGAAGTACTCGTGAGCTCGATGTCCCGACGGGGTGTCATCGACAGAGACTGTGCTGAACTGATCAACGGATCGTTACTATAAATGAGTTGGTGGGTACTCGAAACCATCGCCCCGCATGCTGGGATCCCGGGCCCGGTCGCCCCGGGCCAACCCGGTCGGAGGGAGCCGCCGTTCGGTGCCCCGCCCGCTCCTCCGAGCGCTGCTCCGGCGTCGTGGTCCGAGGCGCTCCGTCAGGCGCTCCACTCGGCAGCGGAGTTGGTCGACGCGAGCCGGCAGGGCCCGGGCGCTGGATGCCGGGTGCCGGGTGATGCCGCGTGGGCTCAGGGAATGATGATCACCTTGCCCCGGATCCGGCCGGCCGCACTGCGGCGGTGGACGTCCGCGAGGGCACTCAGCGGGTGCGACTCGCTGATGTCGATGGTGATCACGCCCGCGTCGACGAGTTCCACGAGCGCCGCCAGCTGCCCCGGGTCGTTGCGGGCGACCATGTGCAGCGCGGTCACCCCGGCATCGGCGGGCGGCTCGACGGGGGTCGCGATCGAGACGATCCGCCCGCCCGGCCGCACCAGCGGCACCAGGGCCGCGGCGTCCGGCGGACCCAGCGGCACCAGGTTGAGCAGCGTGTCCACCGGGCCGTCGAGCGCGGCGGCCAGCGGCCCGGCGGTGTAGTCGATCACCTGGTCCGCACCCTGTCCGCGTACGGCTGCCGCGCTCCGGGCTCCGGCCGTGGCGATCACCTCGGCTCCGGCGTGCTTGGCGAGCTGCGTCACGAAGCCGCCGACGCCGCCGCCCGCGCCGTTGACCAGCACCCGCTGATGAGCACTCACCCGCCCGTGCTCGAAGACCGCCTGCCAGGCCGTCAGGCCGGCCACCGGCAGGGCGGCGGCCTGCGCGAGGGGGACCGAGCGCGGCGCCGCGACCAGCACCTCGACCGGCGCCCGGACGTACTCGGCGGCCGAGCCCGCGCCGTCGAGCCGCCCGATGACCAGGTCGCCGACACCGAACCCCCGTGTCCCCGTGCCGGTCCCGGCGACGGTGCCCGCGACGTCCCAACCGAGGGTGTGGGGCAGGTCGACGGGCAGGAATGCCCGCAGCAGCCCGGCGCGCAACGCGGCCTCACTGGGATTGAACGAGGTCGCGGCGACCCGGATGAGCACCTCGCCGGCGGCGGGGCTCGGGCGCGCGACGTCGTCGTAGCTGATCACGGAGGCGTCGCCGTACGCGTGGATCCGTGCGGTCCTCATCGTCTCCGTCGTCTCCATCGTCTCCATCGTCTCCGTCGTCTTCGTCGTCTTCGTCGTCCTCAACGTCATGCCACGAAGCTACGGGCGTGTCCGGAGACGATCCATGCTTCAGGGTGCCCGGTTCATACGTGAGCGTCTCGCACGCGTAGGGTCCGCGCATGGATCTCCTCAGCGACGTGATCGCGGTGACCCGCACCGGCCGCCCCCGGTCGGCCTACGTGCGGTGGCACGCCCCGTGGGGGCAGGAGTTCGCCTCCGTCCCGGGGTCGGCGGGCTTCCAGGTGGTCCTGCGGGGCTCCTGCTGGCTGCTGCCCCCCGACGCGGAGCCCGTCCGCCTGGGCGCGGGAGACGTGGTGTTCCTGCCGCACGGCCGCGGGCACACGCTGGCCGACAGTCCCGAGGGCCTGCTGACCGCCCCGGCCTGCGGCCCCGACGACCCGCGGCCGTTCGAGTCCGAAGGCCCGGCCGGCGTCCACGCGTCGGACAGCGTCGACCGGAGCGGCAACGGCGGTCCGGTCACCGTGCTGCTCTGCGGGGCCTACCAGCTCGACCCGTCCCGTGCGCACCCGCTGCTTCGCACCCTGCCGGACCTGATCCACCTGCCGGCGCGGGCGGGCCGCCACCCCCGGCTGAGTTCGGCGGTGGAGCTGCTGGCCGCCGAGCTGGAGAGTCCGGGTCTGGGCACGGACGCCGCCGTCCCGGCGCTGCTGGACACCCTGCTGCTCTACCTCCTGCGTGGCTGGCTCACCGAGCAGCCCGCCCAGGGCAGCCCCACCGGCTGGGCCGCCGCCCTCAACGACCCGCCGGTCACCGCCGCTCTGCGCGCCATCCACCAGGACCCGGCGGCGCCCTGGACGGTGGCGGAACTCGCCGTGGCAGCGGGGCTCTCCCGGGCACCCTTCGCCAGGCGCTTCGCCCTGCTGGTCGGTCAACCGCCGCTCGGCTACCTGACCTGGTGGCGGATGACCACGGCGGCGCGCCTGCTGCGCACGACGCGGGCGCCGCTGCGGTCCATCGCCGCCCAGGTCGGCTACACCTCCGAGTTCGCCTTCGCCAACGCGTTCAAGCGCACCCACGGCTCGGCACCCGGCAGCTACCGGCGGAGCGGTTGAGCCCGGTGCGGGGCGCCGCGCCGCGGAGGCCTGTCGGACTCTCAGTACCTTGGCGGGCAAGGGTGGTTGATGTCCGAACGGCTTGGTAGGGTCCGTTCCGCCCTTACTGAACGATTGTTCGGACGACGGTCGGCCCAGCGCCACCGGAATGGAGAAGCCATGGCCAGCGGTTCAGTTCACGGTGCGGATCATTCCGGTGGCGGCACCAGTCGCCGGTCGATCCTCGCGCGCACCGTCGCCGGCGCCGCCGGGCTCTCCGCGCTCACGATGGCGATGCCTGAAACGCCCGCCGCGGCCGCCGGCACCGGACAGGGCGTCACCGACTGGGTCAACGCGGTCACCCAGTTCGGCGCGGACCCCAGCGGGGCGACCGACAGCACGAGCGCGATCCAGCAGGCGCTGAACTCGCTGTCGAAGACCGGAGGCGTCGTCTACCTGCCGACCGGTGGCTACGTGTGCAACCAGGCCAGGCTGACGCCGGTGGACGGCGTCACGCTCCAGGGCGCGGGATCGAAGGCCTCGGTCGTCCACTTCGACGCGACCCTCAACCCGACCCTCTTCGGGACGGTCGACACGACGCGGCGCAGCTTCTGCATCCGCGACCTCGGCATCACCCAGACGAACAGCTCGGCGGCGGGCACGGCCATCGACGCGAGCTACTTCCTCTACTCGGACTTCACCCGGCTGCAGATCGCCGGCTCGAACATCGGCATCGACATCAACGGGGGCAGTGCCTACTACAACTGGGTGAACTGGTGCCAGATCACCGTCGCGGGAGCAGGTGCGATCGGGATCCGGATCGGCAGCGGCTCGAACAACAACCACGTGGTCGGCGGGCGGGTGCAGGTGTCGAGCGTCGACACCGGCAGCACCGGGTACTACATCGACGCGAAGTCCTGCTCGCTCCAGTCGCCGAACTGCCAGGAGGGTCCCGGGGTCGGCATCGACCTGGGCCCCATCGGTGTCGCCACCACGATCACCGACCCCTACCTGGAGGACAACGCCGTCGCCAACCTGCGGTTCGCGGCCGGCGTCCTGTCGCCCACGGTCATCGGCGGGACGATCGAGAACGACACGCAGTTCGCGCCGAACATCGTCGACAACGGTGCCATCTCCCCGATCATCCTGAACGCCAGGACCTCGCACGGCGGCGACATCTACGCGCACACCAAGGCGGTGATCGGCAACACCTGGCAGCCGGAGGACCACGGCCTGATCTCCTGGGCGTACGACCCGGCGGCCATTTCGGCGAGTTCGGCGATCGTGTCCGGCACCGCGTACTTCGTCAAGCTCCCGGTGCGGTACGTCACGACGGTCTCGACCGTCTGGTTCGACATCGCCTCGCCGGTGACCTTCCCGCCGGGCGGTCACGGCTTCTTCGGGCTCTACCACGTCAGCCCCGGCGAGTCCGTGGCCACCCTGCTGGCCGCGGGCAGCGCCGACGCGGTCCTCACCGCCGGCGGCGTGCAGTCGGTCGCGATAAGCCCCCAGGTGGTCACCCCCGGATACGTCTACGCGTGCGTCATGGCCGCGGGCTTCACGGGCACCCTCGCGCTGGGCCGCAACGCCACCGGTGGCGCGGCCAACCTCAACCTCCCCGCCGCGGGGTACCGGTTCTTCCAGAACACCACGGGCAACGGCACGGCGCTGCCCGCCTCGATCACCATGTCGGCCAACGCGGCGCCCCCGGCGGCCTTCTGGGCGGCGATCGGCTGACAGAGCGCCCGAGGACGACCGAAGGAGCCAGGTCGGAGGGGCGTGCCCGGGCGGGCGCGTGGGACCACCGCCCGGGCGTCGGACCGTATTTGACGGATCGACACATGGGGTCCACCGGCGCTCGCTAGTCTGCCCGCGTACATGCCAGAGAGGCCCGCCCCGGATCCCGGAGGTCCCATGTCCTTCCTGCCTGTCCTCGCCCGCCCGCTCCGCCACGCGGCCACCCTGCTCGCGGCGCTCGCCTGCGTGCTGCCACTCACCACCGGAGCGGCCGGCGCCGCCGACACCGGCGGCCTCTCCCTGGCGGCCGGCACCTCGGTCGGCCTCCACAACACCTACGACGACACCGCCCAGTTCCCCTTCCTCGCCGACGCGCTGGACACCGGGGCCTCGCTGATCGAGCTGGACACCTGGGTGGACCCGATCACCCTCGAATGGAAGGTCAGCCACGCCAACCCGCTGGGCAACCAGAACAACTGCGTCGACGCGAGCACCGCCGCCGACCTCTACCGCGGCGGCGCCAACAAGGACCTGGGCAGCTGCCTGGACGACATCCGCCTCTGGCTCGCGGCCCACCCCGGGCACCCGCCGATCATGGTCAAGCTGGAGATGAAGGCGGGCTTCGACGCGACGGTCGGCCTCGGCCCCACCCAGCTGGACGCGCTGGTCCAGGCGCACCTGGGCGCGGACGTCTACCGGCCGGCCGACCTGCTGGGCGGCTACCCGACGCTCGACGCGGCGGCGCGGGCCGGGAACTGGCCGACCCGCGCGGCGCTGGCCGGCAAGGTGGTGCTGGAGGCGATCCCGGGGACGTTCGAGCAGGCCAACCCCTTCGACCACCTGTGGACCGACACCGAGTACGCCCAGCACCTGTCCGCGCTCCAGGCGGCGGGCACCCTCGGCCAGGCGCAGGTCTTCCCCTCGGTGCTCGGCGCCGCCGCCGGTGACCCGCGCACCCGCTACCCCGACGCCTCGCTGCGCCCCTGGTTCGTCGTCTTCGACGGTGACGCGCACGCCTATGTCGACGGCGGCATCGACACCTCCTGGTACGACACCAACCACTACCTGCTGGTCATGACCGACGCCCAGAACGTGGCCCCCGCGCTCTCCGACACCGCCCCGGCCCAGGCCGACGCCACCGCCCGGGTGGCCCGGCTCGCGGCCGCGCACGCCTCCTTCGTCTCGTGCGACTGGACGGGCCTGCCGGCCGTGCTGGGCGAGCAACTCCCGCGCGGCTGACGCGCCCCAGCGCCGCCAGCGCCCCCAGCGCCCCCAGCGCCTCCCGCGCCGCCCGTCAGGCGCAGGAGGCGCACAGCCCGCGGTAGGTGACCTCGGCCTCCAGGACGGTGAAGCCGAACCGCTCCCGCGCCGGCAGGTCCGCCAGCGGATCGCCGGTCGGGTGGACATCGCGGATGGTGCCGCAGCGCGAGCAGACCAGGTGCTGGTGCGGGTGGTGCGCGTTGGGGTCGTAGCGCTTGGCGCGGCCGTCGGTGGAGACCTCGACGACCTCCCCGAGGGAGACCAGCTCGCCCAGGGTGTTGTAGACGGTCGCGCGGGAGATCTCGGGCAGCCGCCGCGCCGCGCGGGCGTGCACCTCGTCGGCCGTGAGGTGCACGTGGTCGCCGCCGAGGACCTCGGCGACGACCCGCCGCTGGGCGGTCATCCGCCAGCCGCGCCGGCGCAGGCGCTCCAGCAGGTTGCTCATGTCAGCTCACCCAATCAGGTCGGCTCAGGTCGGCGGGACGTGTGCTCTGCGTGCTCCACCCCGCGTGCTCTACCAGCGGATGTCCGGTTTCCGATCAGATATGGAGTTGGCGCACTTCTTGACTTGGACTCTGTCAATCGTAGGATCGGTTCTAGCGATAAGCCAAGGGATAGGAAGAATTCCAGTACGCCGCGGCGTCACCCGCCCGCAGTTCCTGAGCACCACGATCCGCCTGGTCCGGAAGGAATCCCATGTCTGAGAACCATGATGCAATCGTCGTAGACGCGAAGGCGGAGGGCGGGGGTGGCTGCCCCGTCGCGCACGGGCGCGCCGCGCACCCCACCCAGGGCGGTGGAAACCGCCAGTGGTGGCCGGATCGGCTCAACCTGAAGATCCTCGCCAAGAACCCGGCCGTGTCCAACCCGCTCGGCGAGGAGTTCGACTACGCCGAGGCGTTCAAGACCCTCGACCTCGCCGCCGTGAAGCGGGACATCGCCGAGACGCTGACCACCTCGCAGGACTGGTGGCCGGCCGACTACGGCCACTACGGCCCGTTCATCATCCGGATGGCGTGGCACAGCGCGGGCACCTACCGGATCAGCGACGGCCGCGGTGGCGCCGGCGCGGGCCAGCAGCGCTTCGCCCCCCTCAACAGCTGGCCGGACAACGCGAACCTCGACAAGGCCCGCCGCCTGCTGTGGCCGGTGAAGAAGAAGTACGGGCAGAGCCTCTCCTGGGCCGACCTGCTGGTCCTGGCCGGCAACGTCGCCCTGGAGTCGATGGGGTTCGAGACCTTCGGCTTCGGCGGTGGCCGGGCGGACGTCTGGGAGCCCGACGAGGACGTCTACTGGGGTCCCGAGACCACCTGGCTGGACGACGAGCGCTACACCGGCGACCGCGAGCTGGAGAGCCCGCTCGGCGCGGTCCAGATGGGCCTCATCTACGTCAACCCGGAGGGCCCGAACGGCAACCCGGACCCGCTCGCCGCGGCCCGCGACATCCGTGAGACGTTCCGCCGGATGGCGATGAACGACGAGGAGACGGTCGCCCTGGTCGCCGGTGGCCACACCTTCGGCAAGACCCACGGCGCGGGCCCGGCGGACAACGTCGGCGCCGACCCCGAGGCCGCCTCGCTGGAGCAGCAGGGCCTGGGCTGGAAGAACGCCTTCGGCACCGGCAAGGGCGCCGACGCGATCACCAGCGGCCTGGAGGGCGCCTGGACCCCCACCCCGGTGGCGTGGGACAACAGCTTCTTCGAGACCCTCTTCGGCTTCGAGTGGGAGCTGACCAAGAGCCCCGCGGGCGCCCACCAGTGGAAGCCGAAGGACGGCGCCGGGGCAGGCACCGTCCCCGACGCCCACGACCCGGCCAAGAGCCACGCCCCGACGATGCTGACCACCGACCTCGCGCTCCGCGTGGACCCGGTCTACGAGCAGATCTCGCGCCGCTTCCTGGAGCACCCCGACCAGCTCGCGGACGCCTTCGCCCGGGCCTGGTTCAAGCTGACCCACCGTGACATGGGCCCCGTCGTGCGCTACCTCGGCCCGGAGGTCCCGAGCGAGACGCTGCTCTGGCAGGACCCGCTCCCCGCGGTGGCGCACGAGCTGGTCGACGCCGCCGACATCGCCGAGCTCAAGGGCCGGGTCCTCGCCTCGGGCCTCACGGTCGCCGAACTCGTCTCCACCGCGTGGGCCTCGGCCTCCTCCTTCCGGGGCAGCGACAAGCGCGGCGGCGCCAACGGCGCGCGCGTGCGCCTCGAACCGCAGCGCGGCTGGGAGGTCAACGACGCCGACCGCCTGGCGGCGGTGCTGCGCACCCTGGAGGGGATCCAGCAGGCCTTCAACAGCGACCGGAGCGGCGGCAAGCAGGTCTCGCTCGCCGACCTGATCGTGCTCGCCGGCGGCGCCGCCGTCGAGCAGGCCGCCAAGGCCGCCGGGTTCGAGGTCGAGGTCCCCTTCACGCCGGGCCGGGCGGACGCCTCGCAGGAGCAGACCGACGTGGAGTCGTTCGCCGCGCTGGAGCCGACCGCCGACGGGTTCCGCAACTACCTCGGCAAGGGCAACCGGCTGCCGGCCGAGTACCTGCTGATCGACCGGGCGAACCTGCTGACCCTGAGCGCCCCCGAGCTGACGGCCCTGGTCGGCGGCCTGCGGGTGCTGGGCGCGAACCACCAGCAGTCGCAGCTGGGCGTCTTCACCACCACTCCCGGGTCGCTGACCAACGACTTCTTCGTCAACCTGCTCGACCTGGGCACGACGTGGCAGGCGACCTCCGAGGACGCGAACACCTTCGAGGGCCGTGACGCCGCCACCGGCGAGCTCAAGTGGACCGGTAGCCGGGCCGACCTCGTCTTCGGCTCCAACTCCGAGCTGCGCGCGCTCGCCGAGGTCTACGCGAGCGACGACGCGAAGGAGAAGCTCGTGCGCGACTTCGTCGCCGCGTGGCACAAGGTGATGAACCTCGACCGGTTCGACCTCGTCTGATCCCGCGGACCCGTCCGATCCCGCGGACCCGGCCGGCCCGCACGGGCCGGCCGGGCCACCCGTCGGCCCGACACCCTGTCACGGGGTGCCGGGCCGGCGCCGTTCCGGCCGGCGCGCGGCCGGGCGCAAGGCGTCCGGGCCCCGCGCCGTAGACTCTGGATCCGCTTCGTCCTCTTCAGACGTGGCCACCCGGATCGCGTCGGCAGGTAGGTAGGTACTCCATTTCATGAGCGTGATAGCTGGGCCGGAGCAGGCCGCGGACGGAAAGGACGGCCGCCGCAGGGTGCCCCGGCCACTGGGGGCCCTCGTGGGGTGGGCGGGACGCACGTTCGACGAGCTGGGTCCGGCGGTGATGGGCTACGGGGCCGTGAAGCTGATCGGCTTCACCGTCTTCATGCGGCTGCTGGAGGTTTCCGGCGACTACCTCAAGAAGGGTGCCTTCGGCGGCGGCAAGCACCCCTGGGACGTCCTCGGCTCGTGGGACGGCGCCTGGTACCAGCAGGTCGCCATCCACGGCTACCACCCGCAACTGATCTACACCACCGGCGGATTCTTCACGGCCGAGCAGAACTCCGCGGGCTTCTTCCCGCTCTACCCGGGGCTCATGCGGCTGGTCATGGAATGCACGGGCCTGGGCAGCTTCGGTGCCGGCATGCTGGTGGCCATCGTGGGCGCGTTCGCGGCCGCGGCCGGCATCTACAAGGTCACCGCGCGGCTGGGCGGCCCCAAGGCCGGCGTGATCGCCGCCCTCATCTGGGCCGTCTTCCCCGGCTCCGGCGCCGAGTGGGCGGTGTACTCCGACTCGCTCTTCGTCGCGCTCTGCGCCTGGGCCTGCTACTGCGTCATGACCCACCGCTGGCTCACCGCCGGCACCCTGACCCTGATCGCCGGCCTGAGCCGCCCGACGTCGGCGGCGCTCATCGCGGCCGTCGGGCTCGCCGCGCTGGTGGCCCTGGTGCGCCGGCAGGACGGCGTGCTGCGCCCGCTGCTCGCGGGCCTGATGGCCCCCTGGGGCCTGATCGGCTACCTGGCCTGGGTGGGCTACCGGATGGGCAACCTCAGCGGCTACTTCATCCTCGAACGCGATGCCTGGGCGCACTACTTCGACTTCGGCCGCTACACCGAGCACGCCACGCTGAGCGTGATGCTCGGGCGCACCAACTACATCTACTCCTACCCCCTCGCGGACGAGATCGCCGCGCTGGTGCTGGTCGCGCTGCCTCTTCTGATCATCGCCCTGGTGCGCCTCAAGCCGCCGCTGGTGCTGGTCGTCTACACCCTGATGACCTGCGTCCCGGCGCTGGGCAGCCAGCAGATCTACAGCAACCTGCCCCGCTACCTGCTGCCGGCGTTCCCCCTCTTCATCGCGCTGGCGATCGGCCTGAGCCGGTTCAAGTGGACGGCGCTGACCGGCATGTTCGTGGTCCTGGGGGCGGCCTCGGGCTGGTACGCCGGCTACGTCCTCTTCGAGCTGGGGATCCCGTAGCCGGCGCGGCAGGGCCGACCCCGTGATCACAACTCGATGTCCGGGTGCAGCCGGGCGACCGTCCACACCCGCTGGCGCCGCACGCTGAGCGTGCTGAGTGCGAGGAAGGCCAGGGCGAAACCGGCCAGCACCACCAGGTCGCGGACCAGGTGGCCGGTGAGGCCGCCTGAGATGGTCACCCGCAGGCCGTCGACCAGGTAGGTCATCGGCAGCAGCGGGTGCAGGAACTGGAAGAAGGCCGGCGCGGTGGCCATCGGGTAGAGCCCGCCCGAGGCGGTGAGCTGGAGGATCAGCAGCACCAGCGAGAGCACGTCGCCGGCCACCCCGAGGCTGGTGCGCAGGAAGTGGTCGACCGCCACGAAGGAGCCCGCGGCCAGCACCAGCAGCGCCACCGTGGCGAGCGGGTGCACGGGGTGGAGCCCGAGCGCCTGGTCGACCACGGCGTAGAGCAGCAGGGCGGCCACCGCGCCCAGCAGCGCGGCGGGCAGCCAGCCGCCCACGGCGACGCCCGCCGCGCGGGTCCGCCCGGCCAGGGCGCGGCGGTTGACCGGGCGCAGCAGCAGGTAGGCGAAGAGACCGAAGACCCATAGGGCGATGCCGAAGAAGAACGGTGCCAGGCCGCGCCCGTACACCCCGGCCGGGTGCAGGTTCTGCCGGTCGATCCGCACCGGCGAGCCGAGCACCTGGGCCGCCGAGGCCGCCTGCTGGTCGCTGAGGACCGGGATCTGCTTCAGCTCGTCGTCCACCGTGCCGGAGAGGCTGGTGGCGCCGTCGTGGGCCTGGCCGGCGGCGCTCTGCAGCGCGCTCGCGCCCTGCTGCAGGGTGCCCAGACCGCTGGAGACGCCCGCGGCGCCGGTGGCCACGCCCTGCGCGCCGGAGTCGATCTGGCTCAGCGGGGTCTGCAGGCCGAGTACCTGCTGCTGGAGCGCGCCGATGTGCCGCTGGAGGTCCTGGGCGTCCTGCAGGGCCTGGTGCGCGTTGCCGTCCGCCGTGGCGGCCTGGCCGTCGAGCTTGCCCGCGGCGTCGTCCGCGCGCTGGGCGTCCTGCAGGGCCCGCTGGAACGCGGCGTCCTGCGCCAGCTCGGGGTGGGCCGCGGCGACCTGCTGGAGGTCGGTGACGACCAGGGTGGTGCCCTGCACGGCCAGCCCGGTGCCCTGGTGCACCGCGTCCAGGCCCTGGGCGGCCAGGCTCGCGGCGGTCACGAGGGAGGAGGCGGTGCTGGGCAGTTGGTCCGCCGCCGCCGAGTCCAGGGTCTTGGCCGCGCTGTCGAGGGTGCTGATCGCCTGGCTGATCTGCGCGGCGCCCGACGCGAGTTGGGTGGATCCGGTGTGCACCGCGTCGCCGCCCGCGCTGAGCGCCGCGCTGCCCTGCTGCGCGGTGGCGGTGGCGGTGACCAGCTGGTGCGCGCCGTCGGAGGCCGTCGTCAGCTTGTCCCTGACCTGGGAGAGTTCACCGTAGAGGCTGCGTACGTAGGCCTCGTGGGTGGCCGAGTCGATCTGGTCCGCCAGCTGGGACTGGACCACCTCGGTCATCACGCCCGCGATGTAGTTGTTGGCGTCGTTCAACTCCATCCGGATACCGGCCTGCTGGGGCTGTACGTCGGAGCCGCTGGCCAGCCGGGAGCTGAAGTCGGCGGGAATCTCGATGGTGAACGCGAAGCGCCCCTCGCGCAGGCCCGCCGCGGCCGTGCCCTGGTCCACGAACCGCCAGCCGAAGGTTCCGGAGGCCTTCAGCTGCTGGACCAGCTGGTCCCCGGCGTCGACCAGTTGACCCTGCGCGGTGGTCGCTGGCCGGTCCAGGTCGACCACCGCCACCGGGATCCGGTCGGTCTTGCCGTAGGGGTCCCAGTTCGCCCACAGGTACATCGCGCCGTAGAGCAGCGGGATCAGGCAGAGCAGCAGGGGTACGGTGCGGCGCAACGGGCCACGGAAGCGGCGCAGTTCGAGGAAGGCCAGGCGGACGGCGATCACGCGGCCGCCTCCCGTCCGGTGGGCGCGTCGGACGTGTCGGAGGCGTCGTGCCTGCCTTGGTCCGGTGCTGCCAGCAGGTCGGCGCTGCGCCTGGGCAGTGCGATGAGGACCGTGCCGTCCGTGCCGTCCGCGCCGTCCGCGCCGTCCGGGGCGGTCGGCGGTGCCTGGGTCGCGCCGGCCAGCACCGTGCAGCCCGTCGAGCGCGCGGCTCCCAGCGCCCGCCAGGCTCGTTCGCGCTCGTCATCGGGGCAGCCGTGGTCGACCGCGTCCACCACGAGCACGGCGGGCCGCGCGGCCAGGGCGAGGGCGGTGGCCAGCAGCAGTGCGTCCAGCGGCGGGAGCTCCTCGGCCCACGCGTCGGCGCGCAGCCGCAGCCCGAGCAGCCGGGCCGCCTCGACGATCCGGCGCGGCGTCACCCCGCGCTCCAGCCAGCATCGCTCGGCCACCAGCTCGCGCACCCGCAGCCGCCCCTCCAGACCGACGGCCGGCTCGGCACGGGCCACCGCGACCGCCTGCCTGATCCGGCGCCCGCCCCGGCCGGGAGCGGTGTCAGCACCCACCCGCACGGCACCCGCACTCAGTCGCATGCGCCCGGCCAGGGCCAGCAGCAGCGAGGTCCGCCCCGACGCGGCCGGACCGTGCACCACCAGCAGGCCGCCGGCGGGCACGTCCACGTCCACGTTCTCGAACACCGGACCGCGCGGACCGCGAACGCTGATGCCGCGGGCGGTCACCTCTTTCCCAGTTATCTCCACTACCGGCGGGTAACCGGATTCGGCGGATGTACTCCCGCCACCGAATAGTGACGGATCAGGAATGCGAGTCCGTCATCAGGGCAGACGCCGGTCGTCACCAACTGGGAGGTTGTTCATCATGGTTCCTCTTCTGCTCGTTCTTCTTCTGGCGCTCCTCCTGTTCGGCGCGGGGTTCGCCCTGAAGATTCTCTGGTGGGTCGCCATCGTGGTGCTGGTGGTGTGGCTGGTGGGCTTCATCGCCCGTGGAACCGGGGCATCGGGCAGCCGGGGCCGCTGGTACCGCTGGTAAATCCTCACCGCCGGACCGCAATCGACTGATTTCGACGCACATTCGACGCAGATCGTGGTCGAGGATATTCCCACCGCGCCGGCCCGCCAGATTCCCTGGCGGGCCGGCGCGGTGCTGAGCCGGGCCACCCGGCTCAGCTGTCCCACCCGGCTCACCGCTGGCGGCGCCTGGCACGGCTGAGCACCAGCCAGGGCAGGACCAGCCAGCAGGTCGCGAACCACGCCATCACCCCGCCCGTGACGGCCCACGCGGTTGCCGACCCGGTCGCCACCAGCAGCAGGAGCAGCAGTGCCGAGCCCACCGTCAGGGCGAGCAGCACCAGCCCGAGGGAGATCAGCCTGGCGGCGGCCCGGTCCAGCTCCGGCTTCAACCGGTGCCCGGCGAAGAAGCGGTGGAAGGCGACCGGCGCGATCAGTGTGCCGGTCGCCATGGCACCGAGGATGACGGTGATCACGTACAGCGTGCGCTCGGTCGCGGACAGCTGGGCGAACCTCGGTGTGAAGGCGACGCTGATCAGGAAGCCGAAGAGGATCTGCGCTCCGGTCTGCGTGACTCTGACCTCCTGGAGCATCTCGCCCCACTGGCGGTCGGCGCGCTCCTCCGGACTCTCGTCGCGTCCGGTCCGGCTGGATCCCGACCCGTCATCCGTCTGTCGCATGCCGTCCGCCCTCTCGTACGCCGAATAGCCGAATACCGGATGTATGGACATTTTCCCGGTATCCCCGGGGAGGAGCCAGCAGGAGCCGGCGTCATCCACGAAGAGGAGAAGGTCTTGACGTTCCAGCACCCCGCCCGGAAACGCGATGACGGCAAGCGAGGCCGGTTCGAGGAGTTCGCCGAACTGGCCTCGAACTTCACGAGTTCGCCGTTCTTCGCGCTGCTCTGCCTGGCCCTGGTCGGCGTCTTCGTGGGCGTGCACGCGGCCGGGCTCGCCATGGAGTGGCAACTGCTGGCCGGAGACGCGATGGGAGCGGTCACCCTGCTGCTGCTGGCCCTGCTGAAGAACGCCGAGCGCCGCGCCGAGCACGCCGTCCAGCGCAAGCTCGACGCGATCGCCTCGGCGCTGCTCGAACAGCAGCAGCGGAACGCCGGCGCCGCGCAGGAGGAACTGGAGCAGGCCATCGGCATGGACGAGCGGCACTGAGCGCGGTGCGCGTTCACCGTCCCGCGGAGGCCCCCGGTCGCTCCCGGTCGCTGCCCCGCGGCGGCGCGGCGGTCGGCGACCCCGACCGCCGGGTGGACCAAGCGGCAGCCCAGCAGTACGGTCGCCGCCGTCGACCAGCCGCTCACGCTGCTTCGTCCACGCGGCACAGGGCTCGCTCGACCCGGCGCGGGGCGACCTCGGGCCGTGGCCGGCGCACCCCCTGCGGGCGCTCCGCCCGCGCCAGCGCGCGGACCAGCAGGGCGCACCCGCGCAGCAGCGCGTAGGGCAGCACCGCGAGGGCGCGCGGGACACCCGGGCCGACCCCGGGCCGGCGGCCCGCCGCCCGGCGGACCCGGCGGGCCGCGCCCGCGGCCGCCGTGGCCGCCAGCACGGCCGCCACCAGCTCGACGGGAGTCGCCGGACCGATCAACCCGAGCGTCAGCGTCACCAGCACGACCCACCAGACCGCGAGCTCCATCACAGCACCGCGCACCGCGCACCCCTCTCCGCCTCCGACGGGCCACACCGCCGGTATCCTTCGGGCCCGGCGGCGAGGACCGCCCGCCGGGCGAGTGGTCGGCACGCTCAGTTCACTGCGACAGCCCAGCCGACCGGGCGTCGTCTACCCGCGACCGCCGGCCCGATGCCGCCCCGATGCCGATCGGCGCCGCCGGTTCACCGCGTCCGCCCCGCCCGCGCGCACGCGCCCACGCCCACGGCCGCCACCGCGGCGGCCGCTGCCAGCAGCGGACCCCGGTGCCGGCTCGCCCAGAGCTGCGCGCTGCGCGGGTGGGCGCGGTCGTCGAAGCGGCCGTGCGCGCCGTGGTCCCGCTCGGCGTCGACGGGCTGCCAGAGGTTGGACGGATCCGTGCTCCGCCGAGGCCGGTCGGTCTGCTGCGAGTCGAAGCCGGTGCGCGCGAGGTAGCGGTCGAGCAGGCCCGGGACCACTGCGTTCGCCAGCAGGGTCGCCGCGGTGCTGCCGCCCACCCAGTACTCCCGCCGCCCGGGGTGGTCGGCCGCGTACAGCACCGCCCGAGCGGCGACCTCGGGCTGGTAGATCGGCGGCACGGGCTGCGCCTGGTTGCGGAGCCGGGAGAGCACCCAGTCGAACTGCGGGGTGTTCACGGCGGGCATCTGCACCATCGTGGTGCGCACTTTGGTGCCGGAGGCGAGCAGCTCGCAGCGCAGTGCCTCGTGCCAGCCCTGGATCGCGTGCTTGGCGCCGCTGTAGGCGCTCTGCAGCGGTATCCCGCGGTAGGCGATCGCCGAGCCGACCTGCACCAGGGTGCCGCGGTCGCGGGGCAGCATCCGCCGCAGCGCGGCCTGGGTGCCGTACACGTAGCCCAGGTAGGAGACCTCGGTGACGCGCCGGAACTCCTCGGCGGTGATCTCCGTGAAGGGCGCGAAGACCGAGGCGAACGCGTCGTTCACCCAGACGTCGATCGGCCCCAGCTCGTCCTCCGCGCGCTGCGCGGCGGCCTCCACGGCCTCGGGGTCGGCCACGTCCGTCTCGATCCCGATCGCGGTGGCGCCGGCCCGCTCGGCCTCGCGGACGGCGCCGGCCAGCCCGGCGCCCCCGCGGGCGACCAGCGCGAGCCGGTCGCCCCGGGCGGCGAAGGCTTGCGCGCAGGCGCGGCCGATCCCGGCGCTGGCTCCGGTGACGACCACGACGCGGTCGGTGCTGCGGTAGTTGGTCATGCGGGACGTCTCTCCCGGGCGCCGGCGGCGAAACGGCCGGGGCAGGCGCGGTGCGCCAGCGCACACGTGCGCGGCCCGGCCCGGGTTGGACCCGGGCCGGGCCGCGCTTGTCGGGGCGAACCCCCGGTCAGCCGTGGAGCATGTCGTCGGGATCGGCCGGCGGGGTGGCCGCGTGACGGCCGATCGGCCGGCCCGGGTAGGCCTCCGGCGGCGGAGGCGCCCCCTCATCGGTCATCCGGGACTGCGGCGTCTCCGGGACCGGGGTACCACCGACCAGGTCCCCGGGCGCGCCCGCGTGGCGGGCGGTGGTGCCGCGCCGCCCTGCCACGGGAGCCTGCGCCGCCACGGGACCCTGCCCCTCCCCGGGCGCGATCCGGCCGCGCCACCCGCCGCGCTCGCCGCCGCGATCCTCGATGAAGTCCTTGAACCGACGCAGGTCGCCGCGCACCCGCCGGTCCAGCACCCCGAGCAGGTCGCCCGCCTTCTCGGTCACGCCGTGCGGCTCGAACTCCATGGCCAGGCTGATCCGGGTGTGGGTGTCGTCGAGCTGCCGGAAGGTGATGACGCCCAGCTGCTCGACGTCCCCGCCCACCGTGCGCCAGGAGATCCGCTCGTCGGGCAGCTGGTCGACGATCTCGGTGTCGAACTCGCGGCGCACACCGGCGATCTTCGTGTTCCAGTGGCAGCGCCGGATGTCGATCTGGCGGACGTCCTCCACGCCGTCCATGAAGCTCGGGAAGTCCTCGAACCGTGTCCACTGGTTGTAGACCCGGTCCACCGGGAGGTTGACGTCGATGGATTCCTTCACGCTGCTCATGGGGGTCTCCTTCGCTGGTCGTGCCGGGCGGTTCCGGTCGAAACGGCGCCTGCCCGCTCCGGCGCGACTCATGCGACTCGATCGCACGGGCCGGCGGCTGTCACCGGTGGGGCGGCGGCTGGGTCAGGCGGACGGCGGTCTCCAGCATCAGGCCGTGCACGAAGGCCTGCGGCAGGTTGCCGCGCAGCTGGCGCTGGGAGATGTCGAACTCCTCGGCGTAGAGGCCGGGTGACCCGCAGGCGGCCCGGTTGCGTTCGAACCAGCGCACGGCCTCGATGGTGTGTCCCTGCTGGTGCTCGGCCAGCGCCAGCACGAATCCGCAGAGCAGGAAGGCGCCTTCGGCCTCCTCCAGCGGGCGCTCGTCGTGGCGGAACCGGTAGGCGAAGTGGTCCTGGCAGAGTTCGCGGCGCACCGCGTCGAGGGTCGCCGTGGTGCGGGAGTCGTCCGCCGGCAGGGCGCCGCGGATGGCGGGCAGCAGCAGCGCGGCGTCGACGCCGGGGTCGGTGGGGGAGCGCTGCCAGCGCCCGGTGGGGTGGGTGCTGGTCGCGGCGGCCAGTGCGGTGAGGTGGTCGGCCAGCGCCTCCCAACCGGCGGCCGTGCCGGGGTCGGTGACGCCGGCGGTGGCGGCCGAGCGCAGGCCGGCGGCGCAGATGAGGCGGCTGTGGGTCCACCGGTCCTCGTGCAGCTCCCAGATGCCCGCGTCCGGCTCCCGGTGGCGCTGGGCGATGGCGTCGGCGGCGATCCGGGCGGCCTGGCGGCCGTCCTGGTCGAGGCGCCCGTGCCGGGCGGCGGCCGCGAGCAGCAGCAGCGTCTCGCCCAGCCCGTCGAGTTGGAACTGCTCGTTGACGTGGTTGCCGGTCACGTCGGAGCCGCCGGGATAGCCGGGCAGGTCCAGGGTGCGGCGGTCGGGCAGGGCCAGGCCGGTGGTGGTGTAGGCGGGGGCGAGGTCGGGGCCGTGCTCGTGCAGACGGGCGGTGGTGAAGCGCACGGAGTCGTCGAGCAGGGGGTGCGCTCCGGCCGCCGCGACCGCCTGGCCGATGTAGGCCTGGTCGCGGATCCAGACGTAGCGGTAGTCGTAGTTGCGGCCCTGCTCGGCCCGTTCGGGCAGGGAGGTGGTGGCCGCGGCGACGGTGCCCCCGCTCGCGCCGGTCAGCCCGCGCAGCACGGCGTAGGCGTGGCGGGCGTCGCGCGGGCCGAGCGCGTCGTCGAAGTGCGGCACCTGCTCGGCCCAGCTCGCCTCGGTGGCCCGCCAGAGCCGGTCGGCGGCGGGGCAGCGGCCCAGCGTCCGGTCCGCGATCTCCAGCACCAGGTCGTGCTGCTCGCCGGCATCGAGGTGCAGCCGGGTGCGGAGCACGGGGTGACCCTCGCCGTCACCCTCGCCGTCACCCTCGCCCTCGATCACGTCGGCCCCCGGCGCGCCCGTCCAGCGCAGGTGCAGGTCGCCCGCCCGTCCGGTCCAGCGTCCGGTCTCGTCGCGGTGCAGCCCGCGGGCCGGGTGGTCGCCGAAGCCCGCGGCGGGTTGCAGCGCGACGTCCACGGTGGCCGGCCCGTCGACGGCGATGATCCGGCGCAGCAGCACCGCGCGGTGCGGATCGCCCGGGTGGGCGAGGGCCTCCCGGCACTCGATGATGCCGCTGGTGGTGGTCCAGCGGCTGCGCCAGATGAGGGAGCCGCCCTCGTAGTAGCCGCCCCACACGTACGGGGCGGCCGGGGTGACGCAGTACCAGCCGGGGCCGCCGATCAGTGCGGCGAAGACGGCGTCGCTGTCCCAGCGCGGGGCGCACATCCAGGCGAGGTCCCCGCGCGGGCCGACGAGGGCGCCGCGCTCGCCGTCGGCGAGCAGCGCGTAGTCGCGCAGGACGTGCGGGGGCGGCGGGGCGGGGTGCACGGGTTGGTCTCCTCACGGGTCTGGATCGCCTTCCCCGGAGCGGGGATGACGGTGGGTCAGGCGGTGCGGTAGCGCTCGGCACGGTCGGCTCGCAGGGTCAGGCCGAGCCCGGGGGCGCCGTCCCGGCCGGGGCGCAGCGTCCCGCCGCGCGGGTCCAAGGTCCCTTCGAAGAGCAACTCCTCGATCCGGACGTGGTCGTGGAACCACTCCAGGTGGCGCAGGTTGGGGATCGCGGCGGCCGCGTGGGCGTGGACGTGCGGCGCGCAGTGGCCGGACAGCTGCAGGCCGTTCGCCTGGGCCAGGGCAGCGGCGCGCAGCCAGCCGGTGAGGCCGCCGCAGCGGGTGGCGTCCGCCTGCAGGCAGTCCACCGAGGGGATCATCCGGGCGAAGTACGGCAGGTCGTAGCCGTACTCCCCGGCGGTCACGTCCGCGGTGACGGCGTCGCGG
Source organism: Kitasatospora sp. NBC_01287 (assembly GCF_026340565.1). Taxonomy (NCBI): domain Bacteria; kingdom Bacillati; phylum Actinomycetota; class Actinomycetes; order Kitasatosporales; family Streptomycetaceae; genus Kitasatospora; species Kitasatospora sp. NBC_01287. The sequence continues at coordinate 1,279,121 of NZ_JAPEPB010000001.1, read as the reverse complement.
ACCAGGGCGAGCCCGGCCAGGTCGTCGGAGGAGACGGGCTCCTCGAACCAGCTGACGCCCAGGCCGGCGAACGTGCGGGCGAGGCGGACGGCCTGCTTGCGCTGGTAGCCGCCGTTGGCGTCCACGTACAGCTCGGTGTCGTCGCCGATCGCCGCGCGGGCCTGCTCGGTGCGCCGCAGGTCGCGTTCCTCGCACGTGCCCCAGGACTCGCCGATCTTGATCTTGACGCGGGGGATCTCCTGCTCGTCCGTCCAGTGCCGCAGCTGGTCCGTCAGGCGCCGCTCGTCGTAGCTGGTGAAGCCGCCGCTGCCGTAGACGGGCACGTCCTGGCGGGCTGCTCCCAGCAGGTCGACCAGCGGCAGGTCGAGCAGCCGGGCCTTGAGGTCCCAGAGCGCGATGTCGACGGCCGAGACCGCCCCGGCGACCAGGCCGGGGCGCCCCGCGTTGCGGACCGCCCTGCCCATCGCCTCGTTGGCGGCCGGCACGTCGAACGCCGGCCGGTCCAGCACGAGTTCGGCCAGCTGGTCGCGGATCACCGCCGCGGTGGCGGGCGCGCCGTAGGTCCAGCCGAGACCCGTCGCGCCGCCTGCCCGGGCCTGCACGAGCACCATCGTGGTGGCGTCCCAGGCGAGGGTGCCGTCCGCCTCGGGCCCGTCGGTGGGGACGGTCAGCACCTGGACGTCGAGGCTCTCCAGGAGCGGGGAGTCGGGGGTCATGCCGAGCCGCCTTCCGTCGGGGTGCGCAGGCCCTGACGCTCGCCCGCCACCAGGCGGCGGGCGGCGCGGTCGACCAGGGCCATGATGGTGAGCGCCGGGTTGGCCGACCCCTGGGTCGGCAGCACGCTGCCGTCGGTGATCAGCAGGTTGGGGATCGCGAAGGTGCGCAGATCGCCGTCGACGACGCCGTGTTCGGCGTCCGCCGCCATCCGGCAGCCGCCGACCAGGTGGGCGTAGCGCTCGATGGTGATCACCTCGGTGGCGCCGGCGGCGCGCAGGATCTCCTCCATCGTGGTGCGCGCCGCCTTGATCACGGCACGGTCGTTGTCGCACTGGCTGTACGAGAAGTTCGCCACCGGCAGGCCGTGGCGGTCCCGCTCGTCGGCGAGGGTGACCCGGTTGCCGGCCTGGGGGAGCAGCTCGCAGAGCGCGCCGAGGGTGGCCCAGTGGATGTAGTCCTGCAAGTAGCCGCGCAGGTCGCGGCCCCAGTGACCCTGGGCGGCGACGTGCTCGGCCCAGGTGATCGGCAGTGGCGAGACGGTCTGGATCGCGTACCCGCGCCGGTAGGGCTTGGCCGGGTCGGTCTCGTAGAACACCTCCGAACTCACCTCCGGCGGAGGGGCCTTGTAGGCGCGGATCTCGTCCGCGAACCGGCCGGCGGTCTGCGGCGCGCCCTGCACCATGACGTAGCGCCCCACCAGGTCGTGGTCGTTGCACAGCCCGTCGGGGAAGCGGCGGTCGGCGGAGTTGAGCAGCAGCCGCGGGGTCTCGATCGCGTAGCCGGCCACCGCCACCATCCGGGCGCGCTGGACGTGTTCGCGGCCCTCGCGCAGGTAGCGCACCCCGGTCGCGTAGCGGCCCTGGGCGTCCGTCTCGATCGCGGCGGCCATCGACCCGGTGCGGATCTCCGCGCCGTGCGCGAGCGCGTCGGGGATGTGGGTGATCAGCGTGGAGCCCTTGGCGTTGACCTTGCAGCCCTGCAGGCAGAAGCCCCGGTAGACGCAGTGCGGGCGATTGCCGAAGCGACCGTTGGTGATGGCGACCGGTCCCACCCGGGCCTCGATGCCCAGCGCGGCCGCCCCGCGCAGGAAGACCTCGCCGTTGCCGCCGACCGGGTGCGGGGCGTGCGGGTAGCCGTGCGGGTCGCCCCAGGGCCAGTACTGGCCCGCCACCGGCAGCTCCTGCTCGATCCGCTCGTAGGAGGGGCGCAGTTCCTCGTAGCCGATCGGCCAGTCGGCGCCCACCCCGTCGTCGGTGAGCGTGGTGAAGTCACTGGGGTGCAGGCGGGGCACGAAGCCCGCGAAGTGGACGGTCGAACCGCCCACCCCGCGGCCCGAGTTGTTCGATCCCATCGGCACCGGGTCGGGGCCGGAGATCACTCGCGGTTCGTTCCAGTAGAGCTGGTGCGAGCCCGCCTCGTCGCTGACCCACTGGGTGTCGGGGTCCCAGAACGGGCCGGCCTCCAGGCAGACCACCGACCAGCCGGCGTGCGCCATCCGCTGGGCCAGGGTGGCCCCGCCCGCGCCGCAGCCCACGATGACCAGGTCCACCTCGTCCGCGTCCTCGAACCGGCGCATCCGCTCGACCAGGTGCTGGTCGAAGCGCGAGCCGTCGTCGGGCAGCAGCCAGGCGGAGGCGTTGCGTTCGCGGATCGCCCGCTGCGATCCCGCGCTCCGCGCGAGGGTGGCGCGGGCGGCCGCCAGGCGTCCCTTCACTGCTTCTCCTCCTGCGGCGGTCGAGGTTGCCGCTGCTGTCGCGGGGCCGCCGGATCGCGCGGGTCGGCGTCCGGGTGCTCCCAGCGCTCGCGCGAACCCACCCCCAGGCGGGCGTAGCCGCGCGGATAGGCGGGGCCGCCGAAGCCGATCTCGTTCCACGCCCAGGGGTGCGCGTAGAAGGCGGTGCACGCGTAGCGGGTCCACAGGCTCCAGACGTGCCGCGCGGGCATCCCGTGCCAATCCTTTCCCTGCAAGTCCTGCACCGCTTGGACCAGTTGGCGCTGCTGCTCGTCGCCCAGCGCGGCGAACGGCGCGCCATGGCGATCGCCGGCGTCCTGATCCAGGGCGCGCAGCGTGGCACGCCAGGCCTCGCCGTCCTCGGGCATGTCCTCGTAGCGCCAGCCGTCGGTCTGCGCCTCCGCCAGGCGCGCGTCGATCAACTGCAGGACCGGCACCTTCGGTTGGCCCGGCGGCCCGTCCTGGGCGAGCAGCAGGTCGAGCAGCGGACCGGCGCAGGCCTCCTCCTCGGTCGTGAAGAAACGCAGCTCCGGCGGGAGTTGGAGGCGCTGGAAGACGGTGGCGCTGGTCACCGGGTCCCAGGCGCCGGACTGGTCGAGCACATCGAAGCCGGGGAAGCGCCGGCCGGCCTCGCCCGAGGGCACCGCCCGCTCCGACGGCGGGCGCCGCGCGGCCACGCTCACCGCTCCCGGCGCAGGGCGGCGGCCAGCAGGCCCATCCCGCCGACCATGGTCACCAGCAGCGGCGCGAACAGCGGCGGCCCCATCTCCACGTTGTAGCGGGCCATCGACCAGCCGCCCGGCTTGCGGGCGACGCCCCGGGCGTGCAGGTAGGTGCCCTGCAGCCCGTTTGCCACGACCGCCGCCGACACCAGCGGCAACGCGGTGTGCGCTGCCCGCCGACTGGCGAAGCCGGCGACGCCCGCCGCGGCGGCGAGGGGGCCGAGCACGACGGGCCACCACATCACGCGGTTGCCGAAGCTCGCCCGGTCGTGCTCCAGGTAGATCTCGGCGGAGGTGATCAGCGCGCCGCCCGCCATCAGCAGCGAGAGTGAGCGCTCCAGGCGGCCGTGGCGCACGTTGCGGGCCACCCTCGGCAGCAGGCGCACGCCGTGAACGTCCCTGACGTGAAAGGCCGTTCGACCCTGGAGTGGCGACCTGAGTGGCGACCTGAGTGGCGACCTGAGCGGAGACCTGAGCGGCGACCGGTGCGGCGACCGGAGCACGGTGCTCACTCCTTCTCCCCGCTGGGCAGGAACTCCTGGATCTTGGCCTTGATGCCCTGGCGGATCATCGAGCCGCGATCGCTGTCGCCGTGGACCACCGCCGAGGTCGCCGCCTTGATCTGCGCCACCGTCGCGTGGGGCGGGATCGGCGGCACCGCCGGGTCGGTGCGGAAGTCGATCACGTACGGACGGTCCGAGGCCAGCGCCTGGCGCCAGACCGTCTCGACGTCCGCCGGGTCCTCCACCCGCCGTCCGTAGAGCCCCAGTTGGACCGCGAAGTCCGCGTAGCGCACGTCCGGCAGCTGCTGGGAGGGCTCGAACTGCGGGGCGCCCTCCATGGCGCGCATCTCCCAGGTGACCTGGTTGAGGTCCTGGTTGTTGAGCACCGCGACGATGAGCCGCGGGTCGGCCCACTGCCGGTAGTACTTGGCGACGGTGATCAGCTCCGCGAGGCCGTTCATCTGCATCGCCCCGTCGCCCACCAGCGCGATGGCCGGCCGGTCGGGGTGGGCGAACTTCGCGCCGATGACGTACGGGACGCCGGGTCCCATGGTCGCCAAGGTGCCCGAGAGCGAGCCGCGCATCGAGCCGCGCATCCGCAGGTGCCGGGCGTACCAGTTCGCGGACGAGCCGGAGTCGGCGGCGATGATCGCGTCGTCGGGCAGCAGCGCGTCCAGGGCGTGGACCACCTGCTCGGGGTTGAGCGGGTCGGCCTCGACGGCCGCCCGGTCCTCCATCACGCGCCACCAGTGCTCGGTCCGCTGCTGGATCGTCTCCCGCCAGGTCCGGTCGCTCTTGCGCTCCAGCAGCGGCAGCAGCCGCCGCAGGGTCTCGGCCGCGTCGCCCACCAGGTTGAGCTCGAAGGGGTAGCGCAGGCCGATCATGGACGGGTCGATGTCGATCTGCACGGCCCTGGCCTGCCCGAACTCGGGCAGGAAGTTGCTGTACGGGAAGCTGGAGCCGATCACCAGCAGGGTGTCGCAGTCGCGCATCAGCTCGTAGGACGGGCGGGTGCCGAGCAGGCCGATCGAGCCGGTCACGTAGGGCAGCGTGTCGGGCAGCACGTCCTTGCCGAGCAGCGCCTTGGCCACGCCCGCGCCGAGCACCTCGGCGAGCTGCTCCACCTCTGCGCGGGCGTGCCGGGCGCCCTGGCCGAGCAGGATCGCCACGTTCTCGCCGGCGTTGAGGATCTCCGCGCAGCGGGCGATCTCCTGGTCGGCCGGGATCGGCGCGTAGTAGCCGACCCCGAGGCTGGAGGGCACCATCTTGAACGCGTGGGCCGGGGGCTCGTACTCCAGGTCCTGCACGTCGGCGGGGATGATCAGCGCGGTGACGGTGCGGCGGGTCGCGGCGATCCGCATCGCGCGGTCCAGCACGTTGGGCAGTTGCTCGGGGACGGTGACCATCTCGCAGTACTCGGCGACGTCCTTGTACAGCGCCAGCAGGTCAACTTCCTGCTGGTACGAGCCGCCCATCGCGCTGCGGTCGGTCTGCCCGACGATCGCCACCACCGGCACGTGGTCGAGCTTGGCGTCGTACAGGCCGTTCAGCAGGTGGATCGCGCCCGGCCCCGAGGTGGCCGCGCACACCCCGGTGCGTCCGGAGAACTTCGCGTAGCCCACCGCCTCGAACGCGGCCATCTCCTCGTGCCGGGCCTGGACGAACTGGGGCTTGTTGTCGGCCCGGCCCCAGGCGGCGAGCAGGCCGTTGATGCCGTCGCCGGGATAGCCGAACACCTGCTCCACATCCCACTCGCGCAGCCGTTCCAGGACGTAGTCCGAGACCTTCATCGCATGGACTCCCATCGGTGTCGACGGCCCCGCGGGGCCAGGGCGCGCGGCGCGGCGCCCACTGCCGCGTCTGACCCGCGGGGTGCGCGGGAAACCCTCAGCCGGCCGCCCGGTTGAGCGCCACCCAGGCGTCGACCCGGTCCCAGTGGGCCAGTAGCCAGGCTTCCCGGGCCTGCCGCCCCGTGGGTACCGCGCGGGCCGGGACGCGCCACCACCGCGCGCGGACCGGGCGGGTCAGCGGCAGGCCGCGCCAGACCGTGCCGATCGAGTCCATGCCGTCGAGCCCGGTGTGGGCCACGAAGACCACGTCCGCCGTCGGTGCGGCGGCCAGGGCGGCGAGCGTGCCGGCCATCCTCGGCGGCAGCACGTGGTGGTCCCGCTCGGCGTGCGCGACCCGGGCCCGCTCACCGCGCCGGCGCAGCCGGCGGATCGCGCGCTGCCGGCGCCGCTGGGTGAAGTTCCCGCCCTCGGGGAAGATCACCAGTGCGTCCCCGTCCCGCAGCCCGGCGGCGAGTTCGGTGATGCGGGCCACGGTCGCGTCGGTCTCGCCGCCTCCGGGCGGCACGAAGCAGGAGGGCAGGCGACCGAGCAGCACGTCCAGGGTGGGGTCCAGGCGCAGCCGCTGCTTCAGCACGATCCGCGGGCGGTAGCCGGCCGCGGAGAGCAACTGGTCGACCAGGAGGAACGAGTCGCCCGGTCCGGCGTGCCGGGCGAGCACGATCAGCGGACCGCCCGGGCCCGCGCCGCCGGTGCTGCCCCCGCCCGCCGGATCGGGGCGCACCCGCAGCCGCAGGTCGAAGAGGCGGGCACCGGCTCCGTGCACGATGCGCAGCAGCCGGCCCAGCAGCCGGTGGTCCAGCTCGGCGCGCCGCTCGGCACCCCGGGCCCGCCCCAGGCAGCGCAGCCAGTTGACAGTCGCGGCCAGCAGGCCGCCGAGATCCGCCAGGACGTACAGCAGCAGCAACGCGGCGAGCCGCACGGGTCGGGCGCGGCGGCGGCCGAGCAGCAGCAGCGGCAACTGGCAGACCAGCGCCACGAGCAGCAGCGCGGCGGCCGCCGGGAGGCTGACGAGCAGCAGCGGGACGGTGACGCTCCGCCGCAGCAGACACCGGAGCCGGCCCGTCGCGCGCCGGCCCTCCACTCGGCGGCTCGTCGCACGCCCGCCCGTCGCTCGGCGGTTCATCGCGCGCCGGCCCGTCAGTCCTGCACGGGGCGCAGCCCCGCCAGGTAGCGGGCGCTGGCCCGGTGGGCGCGGTCGATCCGCTCGGCGACGCGGCGGGCGTCCCGGTAGCGCAGCTGGCTGACCGGTCCGGGCGGGCGCTCGTCGGCGGCCCCCGAGGGCAGCAGGTGGACATCGACCCCCGGTGGCAGGTTGCTCACGTCATGGGCGAAGCGGTGCCGCCGGGCGATCTCGAAGGCGACCAGCGGCACCTCCCAAGGGCGTTGGGCCGGCCGCAGCGGTTGCTCGATCCGCCCGACCTGCAGGACGAACACCTCCCGCGCGCCGAGGGCGACGGCCCGGCCCACCGGGATGCTGTTCACCAGACCGCCGTCCAGGTAGTGGCGACCGTCGATCCGGGCGGCGGGCAACAGCCCGGGGACCGCGCAGGAGGCGAGCAGCGCCTCCACCACCGGGCCCTCGGTGAACCAGTGCTCGGCGGCCGACTCCACCTCCGCCGCGACGCACTGGAACGGGACGGCCAGGTCCTCGATCAGCCGTCCGTGCAGCTCGCGCTCCAGCAGCGCCCGCAGCCGCGTGTCGGAGTGCAGATGGGTCCGGCTGCGCACGGCGGTGCGGGTCCGCTGGAGCACCGAGCCGGAGAAGACCGCCGAGCCGGTCAGCCCCGCCCACACCGCCACCAGCCGCTCGACCGCGTCGGGCGTCGGGTCGGCGGCCAGCACCGCCCCGTTCAGCGCGCCGACCGAGGTGCCGACCACCAGGTCCGGACGGATGCCGGCTTCGAGCAGGGCCCGGAGCATCCCGACCTCGTGGGCGCCGAGATAGCCCCCGCCGCCCAGCACGAAGGCGCACCGGTAGCGCCCCGCGGTCTCCCCGGGCGGCTGCGTGGCGGCTGGTGTCCTCATACCGGGCGTCTTCCCGCACCAGGCGCCTTCACGCCCCCGGGTAGCCGGTCCGCGTCAGCCGGTGGCTCGTCCCCCTCCGTGCCGAGGAGTGATCCGTCGCCCCGGTGCCACCAACTCGCCGACGCGGACACGGATTCACCCGGATCGAGTGAGACCCGCCGGGACACGCCGAACGTCCCGGCAGCGCGCTGCCAGGATCGGGGACCGCACCAGCAGCCCACCCCGTTGCGCGGCATGCCGACCGGCACCGCCGCTGACCGAGCACGCCCACCAGCCCACCGCGTCACCGCCCCGGCACGTCATCACCCCACCTCCGCAACCAGGCCGCCGACCAAGGGAGCAATGTGTCCGAGCACAGCGTGAAGGCGGATCAGCAGAGCGCCGCCCCCGCAGCCCAACACCCCGAACCCCAGCGCCCCGAGTCCGAGCACTCCGAGTCCGAGCACTCCGAGGAGTTCCACCTGCGCTTCCCCGGCGACCGGCGGGCAGCCGCCGCGGAGTCGATGTCCACCGGCGCGATGGTGCGCCGCCTGCCCCACCTCGTCCGCCGGGCCCTCGCGCTGGCCTGGACCGCCGACCCCCGCTCCACCGTGCTGCTCCTCGTCTGCCAGGTCCTGTCCGGGGTCTGCGGTGCCGTCGCCCTGTACGCCACCACCGGCACCCTCGCCGCGCTCCTCAAGCCGGGCCCGATCGCCGGGCACCTCGCGGTCGCGGCGCCGTCCCTCTCCGTGCTCACCGCCGCTGCGGCGCTGCGGGCCGTCCTCGCCATCGCCGTCACCACCCTGTCCGGCCGGGTGTCCCCCCGGATCGGCCGGGAAGCGGAACTCGCCCTGATCGCCGCCGGCTGCGCGGCCGAGCTGGAGGCGTACAACGAACCCACCTACAACGAGCGGTGGGAGTCGGCCGACCGCGGTGCGGCCACCGTCCCCGACCTGCTGACCAACGCGCAGGACGTGATCGCCTCCACCGTCTCGCTGGTCGCCGCCGCCGGCGTGCTGGCGACCCTGCACCCCTACCTGCTGCCGTTCCTGCTGCTCGGTTCGGTGCCCACCGGGGTCGCCGCCGTCCGTACCGCCCGCATCCACTACCTCGCCTCGATCAGCACCAACGAGGACCGGCAGGCCCTGCGGATCTACCGCTGGTTCCTGATCGACAAGCGCAACGCCGACCAGGTCCGCTCCGACCAGATCGCCCCCTTCATGATGGCCAAGTACCGTGCGGCGGAGGCGAAGATCGCCGCCGCCACCGACCAGGCGACCACCAAGGCCGCCAAGGTCTCGCTGGTCGCCTCCCTCGGCACCGGCGCCGGCACGGCCCTGATCTGGGGCACCCTGCTCTACCTCGTCGCCACCGGCCGGATCGGCCTGGCCGCCGCCGGCACCGCCGTCTTCGCGCTGCGCACCGCGTCGAGCGGCCTGCAGGGCATGGTCGGCAACGGCGCCCGCCTCTACCGGATGGGCCTGTACCTCGACGACCTGTTCGGCTTCCTCGACGAGGCCGGCGGCCACCGGATCGAGCGCGGCACCGTCGTCCCCGGCGCACCCGGCACGGTCGAGGTCAAGGGGCTCAGCTACACCTATCCGGGCGACCAGCAGGAACCGGCGCTGCGCGACGTCGACATGACGCTGCGCCGCGGCGAGGTCGTGGCGCTGATCGGGCAGAACGGCAGCGGCAAGACCACCCTCCTCAAGCTCCTGGCCGGTCTCTACCTGCCCAGGACCGGGTCGATCACCTGGGACGGGGTTCCGATCGCGGACCTGGACGCCGAGGGCCTGTGGCGCAGGGTCGCGCGAGTGCCGCAGGAGTATGCGAACTGGCCGCTCCCGGCCGCCGAGAACGTCCACCTCGGGCACGGCGCCGACGACCCGGACGTACTGGACGCCGTGCGGCGGGCCGCCGAGAAGACGGGCTTCGACGAGATCGTGGGACGCCTGCGCTCAGGGTGGCGCACCCTCCTCGCCCAGGGCTGGTGGGGCGGCGCGGAGTTGTCCGGCGGCGGCTGGCAGCGCGCGGCGGTCGCCCGCGCCCTCTACCGGACCAGCCGCAACCCCGGCCTGCTGATCCTGGACGAGCCGACCTCCGACCTCGACCCCCGCGCCGAGCACAGGATCCTGCACTCGCTGCGCGCCCTCGCCCCCGGACGCATCACCCTCCTGGTCACCCACAACATCGCCAACGCCGCCGTCGCGGACCGGGTGATCGTCATGGACCAGGGCCGCGTCACCCAGACCGGCACCTGGCAGGAGCTGGCCGATCAGCGGGACGGCCTGTTCCGCGAACTCCTCGACCTCCAACGCGACCGCGCCGTCCCCGGCCAGCGCACCGCCCCCGAGTAGGACTCACCACCGAGTAGTACCGGCCACCGAGTAGTACCGGTCACCGAGCTCGGTCGGTGTCGGGAACAGCGTCTCTCGACACCGACCGACACCGACCGACACGGATCGAGCCCGCGCCGAGCCTGCGTGCGCCCGCGAGTTTGTACCTTCCTACAGGCATGTGCGCCAGTTCATCGCAGTCTCTCGTGTGGATCTTCAACGTTCGCGTGTGAACTGGCTTTCGAGCGGGGTATCGATCAGGATCGACGGTTGGGTGCGGGGCGCCCGAGTGCGCTCGGCCGACCGGCCCTACCTGCACCCGAGGTCTACCCTCCCGAAGTCAGAGAGCCCCGTTCATGCGCTTCTTGAACCCCCAGACCGGCACGATCGACGACCGTTACTCGGGACCGTACGACCTGACGTACGACGACGTCTTCATGGTCCCCAGCCGCTCCGCCGTGGGCTCCCGGCAGGGCGTCGACCTCTCCTCGAACGACGGGACCGGAACCACCATCCCGCTGGTGGTGGCCAACATGACCGCGATCGCCGGCCGCCGGATGGCGGAGACGGTGGCGCGGCGCGGCGGCCTGGTGGCCATCCCGCAGGACATTCCCACCGAGGTGATCGCCGACGTGATCGGGTGGGTGAAGCAGCGGCACCTGGTCTTCGACACGGCGGTCACGCTCGCGCCCGGTGCCACGGTGGCGGACGCGCTGGCGCTGCTGCCCAAGCGGGCGCACGGTGCGCTGGTGGTGGTCGAGGATGGCAAGCCGGTCGGCGTGGTGACCGAGAGCGACTGCCAGGGGGTGGACCGTTTCACCAGCCTGGCCCAGGTGATGTCGCGCGACCTGCTGCTGCTCGACGAGGGCATCGACCCGCGGACCGCTTTCGAGCGGCTCAACGAGGGCCACCGCAAGGTCGCCCCCGTGGTGGACGCGGCAGGCAGGCTGGTCGGCATCCTGACCCGCAAGGGCGCGCTGCGCGCCACCCTCTACACCCCGGCCGTGGACGGTGCCGGCAGGCTGCGGGTCGCGGCCACCGTGGGGATCAACGGCGATGTGGCCGGCAAGGCCAAGGCACTGCTCGACGCCGGCGCCGACGTGCTGGTGGTGGACACCGCCCACGGTCACCAGGAGTCGATGATCAGCGCGCTGCGCGCGGTGCGCGGGCTGGCCCCCGAGGTGCCGGTCGTGGCGGGCAACGTGGTCTCCGCCGCGGGTGTGCGCGACCTGGTCGAGGCGGGCGCTGACATCCTCAAGGTCGGCGTCGGTCCGGGCGCGATGTGCACCACCCGGATGATGACCGGCGTGGGGCGCCCGCAGTTCTCGGCGGTGCTGGAGTGCGCGGCCGAGGCGCGCAAGCTGGGCAAGCACGTCTGGGCGGACGGCGGGGTGCGCCACCCGCGCGATGTCGCGATGGCGCTGGCCGCCGGTGCCTCCAACGTGATGATCGGCTCCTGGTTCGCCGGCACCTACGAGTCGCCCGGTGACCTGCAGACGGCTGCCGACGGCCGCCAGTACAAGGAGAGCTTCGGCATGGCCTCGGCCCGCGCGGTGCTCAACCGCACGGCCGAGGAGTCCGGCTACGACCGGGCCCGCAAGGCGCTCTTCGAGGAGGGCATCTCCACTTCGCGGATGTTCCTCGACCCGGCCCGCCCGGGTGTCGAGGACCTGATCGACTCGGTGATCGCCGGCGTCCGCAGCTCCTGCACCTACGCGGGCGCCAGCAGCCTGGAGGAGTTCCACCAGAAGGCGATCGTCGGCGTGCAGAGCGCGGCCGGCTACGCCGAGGGCAAGCCGCTGCACTCCAGCTGGGCCTGAGCCGCCCGGCACCCGTCGGCCCCGCGCCCGGACCGTGAGGTCCGGGCGCGGGGCCGACGGGCGTGCGGGCCTTCGGGTCCGCCTCGGCTGACCGGGGTTCGAACCGGGTCCGCCCCGGTCCGCCGTTGTATCAGCCGTTGTAGGTGGCCCAGAGCTTGGAGAACTGGTACGGCGACTGGGCGATGTTGGTGCACTTGAACAGGCTGCCCGTGCAGGCGTTGCCATCCCGGGTGACCTCCCAGAAGGAGAGCTCGCCGAGGTGGTTCTGCTGGGCGAAGGTGAGCAACTGCTGCGCGTCGGCCAGGCCGAACACCTCGTCCGCGTTGTCGTTCTGACCCAGCATCGGGGTGACGCCGACCATCGCCCAGGTCTGCGCGGTGGTGAGGGTCGGCCAGACCGAGGCGATCTGGGCGCGGGTGGACTGCGCCGCCTGGATCGAGTAGGCGCCCATCTTGCCGGACGGGCTGGGCGCCTCGGTGTCACCGAAGTCCATCGCCATCACGTTGACCGCGTCCACGTTCACCCCGGCGGCCTTGGCCGACTGCAGGACGTAGACGCCGTCCGCCGTCAGGCCGCTGGGCAGCACCGGCAGGGTCAGGGTGACCTTGAGGTCGCGGCCCTTGGCCCGCTGGGCGGCCTGGACGGCGGCGATCGCGGCCGAGCGGCGGTCGATCGAGGCGTGGTCGGAGACCGCGGAGCCCTCGATGTCGAAGTCGATCCGGTCCAGGCCGTAGGCGTCGACGACTTTCTGGTACTGCGCGGTCAGCGTCGGCACGGTGGTGCAGGACTGGGCCAGCTCGGTGCCGTTGGCGCCGCCGAAGGATGGGCGGACGTCGCCGCCGGCCGCGCGGACCGCGTCGAAGTCGGCCTTGTCCCACCCGGTGCCGGGGTCGTAGGCGTTGAACCAGCTGGCCGTGCACGCCGTGGTGCCGTTCACGATGAAGCCCAGTGAGAACTGCCTGAGGCCGGTGGTGGCCGCGATCTGCGCCAGGTCGGGCGTCGGGTAGGCGCCGAGGTCGACGAAGGGGGCGGCCACACCGGGGGTGGCGCCGCTGCCGGCCACGCCGGTCACCGCGGTGGACTTCGCGGACTCGTTGCCGAGCGCGTCGAAGGCGGTCACGGTGAAGGTGTGGCTGCTGCCCGCCAGCAGGCCGGGCACGGTGACCGAGGTCGCGGTGGTGGTCGAGGCGACCACCGAGCTGCCCTCGTAGACGTTGTAGCCGGCCACCCCGGAGCTGTCGGTGGAGGCGTTCCAGGCGAGCGAGATGGTGTCGGGCCCGGTGCCGGAGACCGCGACCCCGGTGGGGACGGTCGGCGGGGTGTTGTTCACCGGGACGCCGGCGCACGGCGCGTTGTTGATCAGGCAGTTCGCCGGCAGGACCTGGGTGCCGGTGGCGCTGATGTCCATCCCGACCACCGGCGCGCTCGCTCCCGGGGCCAGCGGGGAGGCCCAGCTCGGCGAGGTGATCGTGACGTGGCTGCCGGTGCTGGTCGCGGTGCTGGTCAGCGTGCCGTTCCAGGCGCTGCTGACGGTTTCGCCCGTGGGCAGGTCGAAGCTGAGCGACCAGGAGTTGACGGTCGCCCGGGTGTCATTGGTGATCGTGTAGTCGGCCTCGAAACCGCCCTGCCAGCTCTGTGGCGAGGTCACGGTCGCGACCAGGCCGGTGATGCCGCTGGCGGCCTGGGCGGCGGCCGGCAGCGAGAGGGGCAGGACGACACCGGAGAGCAGCGCGGTGGCTACGACGGTGGGCAGGGTGACACGCCTCATGGGCGGGCCTCCTCGGCGTGGGGCGGCGCACGGAGCACGCCGCCAGGACAGTGTGGGGGAGTGCCGCGGCTCCCCCACATTGGTAGAGACCAATAGGGTGCGTCAATAGCGCTGGTGGGAACCGGTGATGATTTAAGGTCAGCTCAAGGTAGGCCCCCCTTGCTGTGCCCTTGCCGCGTCCAAGACCGCCGCTGACCAGGCCCTTGCCGCCCCCTTACCCCCTGCCGGCCCGTCCCCGTGCGGGCCGCTTGCCCTGTCCGGTGCCGCGCTGCCCGCGGGTCAGTCGCCCACCGGGGTGAGGAGTGCCCGGCTGACCATGCCGACTGAATCGTCCAGCGCGGCGACCAGGGCGCGGTAGGCGAGTGGTGACTCCCGCAGGCCGCGCAACGCCAGCACGGTGGCCCAGGCCGCCGCCCTGGCCCGGTCGATGCTCCAGACGCCGATCACGTGCAGCAGCGGCTCGGCGTCTCGGAGCCGGCCGGGCTCCGGCAGCAGCGCGATGCGGACCTGGGCCTCCACCTGGGCCAGTAGGTCGTTGATCCGGTGGTAGTCGGCCTCGAAGGAGAGCGGATCGCGGCCCAGTCGCCGGGAGGTGTCCAGCACGGCGAGCGGCAGGTCGTGCTCGATGTGCGTGTTCATCCCCGACAGCGCGGCCTGCAGTGGGTGGATCCCGGGCCGCCGGCGCAACTCGAAGAGCGGCCGCCAGCAGGCCTGCGGCGGTGCGCCGGCCGCGTCCGCGTCCACCGCGGCCAGGTAGCGGCCGGCGAAGAGCGCGTCCAGCACCGCCAGCGCGGCGGGGTCGGTGAAGTAGGCGTCGGAGAGCCTGGCGGCGACCAGCTCGGTGACGGTCAGGTACATCCGGTGGAAGACGCCGACCCCGTCGTCCGGTGGGAAGCCGGGCGCGAGCTCGCGCATCCGCGCCAGCACCTGATCGACCGTCAGCTCTGCCTGCTGGGTCGGCCCTGTCGTCACCTCGGTCATGACCTCACCTCACCTCCGCGGCCGGGGAGGTCCAGCCTGTCAAATCGAGCGGCTGTCCGATATCGGCCGACCGGGTGATCGCGGCGGGGCGCGACGAGGGCGTGGCGAGGGCGTGGCGAGGACGTGGCGAGGACGTGGCGAGGGGGCCGGTGGGGGCGCGTCAGAGCGCCCCGGCGTCCCGTGCCGTCCAGACCGACGGGTAGAGCGGTCGCCAGCCCAGCTCCGCGCGGATCAGCGCGGTGCTCGCCACGCCGTGCCAGGGGTCCGTGTCCACTTGGTCGGCCGTGTCCGTGGGCTGCGGCACCCCGTGCAGTGCGCGGATGTCGTGCGCGGTGATGGCGGCGTCGTCCAGCACGTTGTAGGTGCGCCCGGCCGCGCCCGGCATGCTGAGCGCGCGCCAGAGCGCCTGCGACAGGTCCGCGTGGTGCACCACGGGCAGCCGCTTGTGCGCGGGCCACTGTGCGACCCGGGGCAGCGCGTCCCGCAGGTGGCTGTCGCCCTCCCCGTAGACGAAAGCCGGTCGCACCACGGTCAGTTCCAGCTGCTCGGCGAGCTCCCGCAGTCCGGCCTCGGCCTGTGCCTTCGAGGCCGGGTACACGTTGGCCGCCGGCCCCGGGTCGGCCGGATCGCTCTCCAGCGCGGGCCGGCCCAGGCCCGCCGGGTAGACCAGGTTGGTGCTGGTCTGCACGAACCGGCGCACGCCCGCCTCGACGGCCTCGCGGCCCAGCGCGACCGCCGCGTCCCGGTTCACGGCGAAGGCCTCGTCGTCGGGCACACCCCGGAAGGCGGCGGCCACGTTGACCACGATGGTGGCACCGGCCAGCGCCTTCACCCGGTCTCCGGGCTCGCGCAGGTCTCCGGCCACCACCTCGACCCCGGCCCGGGCCAGGCCCTCGACCGCCGCCGCGTCCCGCACCAGCACTCGCACCGCGTCGGCGCCCGCCCACTGCACCAGCCGCGGCAGGAACCGTCGGCCGACCTGCCCGGTCGCGCCGGTCACCAGAATCTTCGTCATCGTCGCTCTCCTTGTTGTTCGTTGCCCGTCGCCCGCTGTTCGTTGCCCGCGGTTTTGTCGCTGACGGCTGACAGATGACGAAATTTGTCATCCGTTAGTTGTTGGCAGTCAGCCGCCAACGGTCAGCTGCCCGTCGTCAGCAGTCAGCAGTCAACGGTTAGCCGCCACCAGTCAGCCGTTCGCCGTTCGCCGGCCTTGACCCGTCCGTCGGGCTCGCCCACCACTCTGCGCCTGTCCGGCCGCTGCCGGGAGAGACCTGTTGAGCAGCGGATTCGCTGTCCAGGGACTCATAATCCCTGGATAGCCGGAACGGGAGGGGCCATCCTTGGACCATGATCGACCGCCAGGAACTCGCCGACTTCCTCAGCCGCAGGCGGGCCCGCCTGACGCCCGCCGACGTCGGGCTGCCACCCGGCGCCCGGCGCCGCACCCCGGGGCTGCGCCGTGAGGAGGTGGCGGGCCTGGCCGGCCTCTCGGTCGACTACTACGCCCGTCTGGAGCAGGCCAGGGGCCCGCAGCCTTCGCCCGCGCTGCTCGCCGCACTGGCCCGTGCGCTGCGCCTGAGCGGCGACGAGCGGGACCACCTCTTCCACCTGGCCGGTCATGAACCGCCGCGCGGAGCCGGGCGGCTGACCCATGTCCGCCCCGGTCTGCTGCTGATCCTCGACCGCCTCTACGACACGCCGGCCCAGGTGGTCTCGGAACTCGGTGACATCCTGGCGCAGAACGCGCTCAGCGCCGCGCTGAGCGGCGACATGACCCAGGTGCCGCCGCGCGAGCGCAACCTCGTCTGGCGCTGGTTCGCCGTCCCGGGCAGCCGCTCGCTCTTCCTGCCCGCCGACCACGAGCAACTGGCCCGCGCGCACGTGGCCGGACTGCGGGTGCTGCACGCCGCCAGATCGGATGATCCCGAGGTGCGCGAGCTGGTGGAGAGCCTGCTGGCGACCAGCGAGGAGTTCCGGGAGCTCTGGGCGCGGCACGACGTGGCGGTGCGCCGGGCCGAGTGCAAGACCTTCCTGCACCCGCAGGTCGGGGCGATCGAGCTGGACTGCGAGGTGCTGGCCGGGGCGGGGGAGGGCCAGCGGCTGGTGGTCTTCACGGCGCGTCCCGGCAGCGAGTCGGCCGGGCGCCTGGAGCTGCTCCGGGTGATCGGCCAGCAGCGGATGACGGAGGCGCGAGGGTAGCCAGGACGCGCTGCTGCCGCCGGCTGCCGTTGCCGCTGCCGTGCCGTTCCGCCGCTCAGCGTCGCGCGGCGGCCAGGCCGGTCAGCTCCGCGCGGGCCAACTTGCCCGTCGCCGCCAGGGGCAGCGCGTCGAGCGCGATCAACTGCTCCGGCAGCTTGCGCCGCTCCAATCCGCGCACCGCCTCCAGGAAGTGGTTCAACTCGGCCAGGTCCGGAGCCGGTTCGCCGGCCCTGGGCACCACGCAGACGCACAGCCGCTCGCCCAGGTCCTCGTCCGGCACCGCCACGCACACCGCCTCGGCCAGCGCGGGGTGGGCGCCGGCGTGCCGCTCCACCTCGGCCGGGCTGATCGAGTAGCCGCCGCGTTTGACCAGTTGGCTGTTGCGGCGGAGCAGCCGAAGCCGACCCTCGGCGGTCAGCAGTCCGTGGTCGCCGGTGCGCACCCAGCCGTCGGAATCACGGCGCTGCAGGTCCAACTCCGGTGCGCCGACGTAGCAGAGCGGCGTCATCGGGCCGCGCGCCCATAGCTCGCCCGGCGTGCCGGGCGGCAGCTCACGGCCTCGCGCGTCGCGCGCCGTGAAGTCGCAGACGGCCGGGTCGGGGCGCCCGAGCAGGGTGGTGTCCTCGGTCGGGGTGCGGTACTCCGCACGGCAGTTGACCCCGTCCGAGGAGCCGTAGAGGTTGCTGACCGGGCAGCCGAACCGCTCCAGGCAGGCGGCGAGGAGCTCGGCCGGCAGCCCGTCGCAGCTGGCGACCACCGAGCGCAGCGAGGAGAGGTCCTCGCCGGGACCAGGTGGCAGCTGCGTGATCCGGCGCAGCATGGTGGCCACTCCGAAGAGATGGGTGGGCCGGTGCTCGGTGACGGCGCGCAGGGCGGCGGCGGCGTCGAAACCGTCCAGCAGCACCAGCGTCGCGCCGTGGCGGTAGAGCGAGACGACGCCGAGCGAGCCGTAGGAGGCGGCCAGCGGCACCAGCACCAGGGCACGCGGCACCTCGGTGCCCGCGAACACCTGGGCCAGGTAGGCTCCGCGCCCGCCCGCCATCGCATGGTGCGCATAGGCGACCATCTTGGGCTCGGCCTCGGAGCCCGAGGAGACCAGGATCCTGGCCGGTCCGGCAGGTTCGGCCGCCACCGGCTCGAACGCCACCGGCTCGAATGCGGTCGGGTCGAACGCGGTCGGGTCGAACGCCACCGGCTCGAATGCGGTCGGGTCGAATGCGGTCGGGTCGAACGCGGCCGTCGCCTGCTCCGCTGGTGGTGGCTGCCCCTCGGCGCCGATCAGCAGTCGCCGCACGCCCGGTGCGGCGTCCGCCTCGAAGGTGAACAGTGCTTCCAGGAAGGGTAGTTGGTCATGCCCAGCGCGGATCGCATGGACCGTGCGGGTCGTTGCGGCCGTGGCGACCAACGCGGTTGCGCGGGAGCGGGTCAGCAGGGCGACGGCCTCGCCGCTGCCTCGTCCGTCGGGGAAGGTCAGAGCGACCGCGCCGAGCGCGGCCACCGCCAGCTCCGCGGCCACCGCGGGCCAGCCGTTCGGCAGCCGGATCGCCACGATCTCCCGGGTGCCGACGCCGCCCTGGCGCAGCTGGTGGGCGATCAGCCGCACCCGGTGGTCGAGTTCGGCGTAGTCGAGCGACTCGCGCGGGTCCACCACAGCCTGCTGCCCGGGGTGCCGACGTACCCGGTCCTGGAACAACTGGTAGACGTCCCGCGCGGGAAATCCGCCCTGTTCGGCCCAGGCCCGGCGCAGCCCGGCCGGGACGAGATCGGGCAGCTCGACACCCTGCGGGGAGCGCCAGACCGGCGCCGACTGCTCGGCGCCCCTGTGCAGCCGTGTCGCCGGCGCCGCGCCTGCCATCGGCGCCGCGCCTGCCATCGGCGCCGCGCCTGCCATCGGCGCCGCGCCTGCCATCGGCGCCGCGCCTGCCATCGGCGCCGCGCCTGCCGCCGGCGTCGGGCCGACCGGCGCGCCCGGGAGGCTCGTGCTCACGGGTGGAACTCCCAGGGTGAGCGCGGCAGCAGGCAGCCGTCGCGCTCCAGCGCGCCCGCGAACCGGGGGTCGGCCGCCAGCTCGCCGATCGTCGCGGGACGCAGGGCGCTGGGCGGCGTGCGCGGTGGGGTGGCGGTGTCCAGCAGGGTGACGGCGGCCGACCAGAGCGAGGACTCGACCCGCTGGCCGTATCCGGTGACGGCCCGCGCCAGCAGTGCGGCGAGCACGCCCTCGGTGCTGACCAGGCCGCCGAAGATGTCGGTGATGGTCAGCAGCGACGGGGTGACCGGCCGGCCGGGCGGGGTGACCAGAGCGGCCAGCCCGCTGTGCGCCTGCACCAGGTAGTCAGTGCCGAACGGCGGCTTGCCGCCGAAGAGTTCACCCCACCCGGAGGCCCAGGCATGCACCAGCCCCGGTTGCTCGGCGAGTAGCCGCTCGGCGTCCAGCTCGAACTCCTCGGCCTTGCCCGGGGCCAGGTTGTGCAGGAACACGTCGGCCCCGCCGACCAGTTCGCGGATCGCCCGGCGCCCGGCGGTCGAGCGCGGGTCCGCCTCGACCACCCGCTTGCCCCGGTTGAGCGCGTGGAACCGCGCCGAGACCTCGCCCACCATCGGCGGTACCCCGCGCAGCGGGTCGCCGCCGAGCGGCTCGATCCGGATCACCTCGGCGCCGAGCAGCGACAGCAGCAGCCCGGCCAGCGGGCCCTGCAGGCGGCGGGTCATCTCGACCACCACGACCCCGGCCAGCGGCAGGGCCACCGGCGGGGCCGTGGTGGCCCCGGGTGGCATCGGCGGTTCGCCGGCCCGCGCGATCCGCCAGGGCGGGGCCGGGTAGTCGCGCGGGCCGCCGGCCCGCACCGGGACGATCGCCAGGCCCGCCTCGGCCGCCGCCACGGCCAGTTCCTGATAGGGCAACCCGGCGGCGGCCTCGGCCAGTTCCACCGGGAGGCGGCAGCGCGCGGTGGCGAAGCGCAGCTGGAACGGCGGCCAACCGTGCCCGATCACCCGGTTTGGTACCCCGAGCCGGCTCCAGAACTCCAGCCACTGCCCGGGCTCCAGCGCCTCGATCTCGAACCGCACGCCGTCCCCGCTGGTGAACGGCGGTGCGGCAGCGGTGAACCGGGCCACCGCGGAATCCCCGGCATCCGTCCTTCCGGCCCGCGCGCCCCCGGCCCCCGCACCGGTGCCCGCGCCACCGGCCGTCCCCGCGCCACCGACCGCCCCCGCTCCGTAGCCGCCCCCCGCACCGCTCCGGCCGTCCGGAACGCCCCCCGTTCCGTGCGCCGTCTCGTCCGCCGTGGCCGCCGCGAGGTACTGACCCACCGTCAGTAGTGCGGCCTGTGCCACCGAGGTCCGCACCTCGCGCACCGCCGAGCCGCGCAGCATCGCGAACCGTGCGGCCAGCAGCCCCTGTACGGCCAGCACGCCGGCCACCGCGCTCGCGTAGTCGATCCCGAGCGGCAGCGGGCCGCCGTGGCGCCGACCGTGCACCTGCGCGATGCCGCAGGCCGCCTGGACGCCGGCCTCGTCACGCAGCGGCAGCGCCACCGGCCCGGCCCAGTCGATCGCGCAACTCAGGCTGCCGAGCGCCAGCCTCCCGGCACCTTCTGCCAGGGCTGCGTGAGGACCCAACTGGCAACCCAATGTCCAGAGTTGACGAGTCGCCAGCTCGACAGCGGCGCCCTCGCCGGCCGCCACCAGCCGCACTCCGGCGAGCGGGCCGGTGGCCCCGACGGCGTTGCCCGGTCGGCGCAGTAACGGGCGGTTCGTGCTGATCCGTGGCATCGGGCCTCGTCGGTCCTCGTGGTGCGGAAGGGGAGGTTGAGCCCGGTGCGCGCGCTCTGTGACGAAGCTAGCACAAAGGGTGACGCCCCATCATCTCCCTGTCACCCGCTCGCACCGTCTCAAACCGCTCGCGCCGCCTCAACCCGCTGCGGTAGCCGGATCCCCACCTCACGGTGGATGCCGCCACCCGGCGTTCTGGCTAGGGTTCGCCGGAGTGCGCGGGTTCGGCCTCGGGGCTCGGGGAGTGGCCGGGGCCCGAGGAGCCACGGGGCCTGGGAGAGGGGCGGTGGGGTGACAGGCACGGTGGTCGGCGAGCGCTGGACACGCTGGCGGCCGTGGGTGATCGACGTCGCGCTGGTCGTCGGCGTCACCCTCTGCAGTGTGTTGCTCGGCCGCCAGGTGCCGCCGAACGGCTGGCGGCCGATGGACCTCGACGGGCAGCTGCTGACCTACGCGTTCAACGGCGTCCTGGTGTTCCGGCGCCGGCTGCCGATGACGGTGCTGCTGGTCGGCCAGGCGTGCTGGCTCGGCTACATCGCCGAGGGGTTCTGGCCGGTGGTCGGCACCTACCCGACCATGCTCGCCTTCTACACCGTGGTGGTGTTCCGCGGTGGCCGGATGGGCCTCGCCGCGGGCGCGGTCATGGCGGCCGACTGGATCGTGGCCGGGCTTCCTCCGGCCGCCGATTCCTTCCCCACCGTGCTCGCCCAGGCGCTGGCCACCCCCACGATCCTCGGGTGGTTCGGCCGCCACGACCGCCAGCTGCGCGAACGCAACCGCCAACTGGCCGATCTCGCCCGGCAGCTGGCGGCGGAGCAGCAAGCCAGGGCGGAACACGCGGTCACCCAGGAGCGGTTGCGGATCGCGCGCGAGCTGCACGACGTGGTCGCCCACCACCTCTCCGTGATGTCGGTGCAGGCGGGCCTCGCCGACTACGTCTTCGAGGCCGACCCGCCCACCGCCCGGGGCGCGCTGCGCACCATCGCGGCGACCAGCCGCGAGACGCTGGAGGAGATGCGCAGCCTGCTCCAGGTGCTGAGGCTGCCGATCGGCGGCACCGCCGAGCCGCCGGGTGCCCCGCTCCGTCCGCCGCCCGGCCTGGTCAGGCTCGGCGAACTGCTGGAGCGCGTCGAGGTGGCCGGGATCCAGGCCGAGTTGCGGATCACCGGCGAGCAGCGGCCGCTGCCCCCGGGGATCGAGCTGTGCGCGTACCGGGTCATCCAGGAAGCGCTGACCAACGTGCTCAAGCACGCGGGCGCCACCCGGCTGCTGCTGGCCGTGCACTACGGGAAGGACGAACTGACCGCCCAGGTCACCGACTGCGGCGGCCGACCGGAGTCCGCGGCCGGTGCTGCCGGCACCACCGGCACCACCGGTCCGGCGCTGCCCGGCGGTGGCCACGGGCTGATCGGGATGCGCGAGCGGGTCAACCTCTACGGCGGCGAGCTGCGGGCCGGGCCGCTGGCCACGGGCGGCTTCGAGGTGCGGTTCAGCCTGCCACTCAGCCCACGCAGCCCACGCAGCCCATCGAGCCCACCCAGCCCGAACGACCCGACCCCCCTCCCACCGACCCCCCTCCCACCGCCCCCGCCCCCATCGCCCCCACCGCTCACGCCCCCGCTCGCGCACCCACCGCCCGCGCACCCACCGCCCGAGGCCCCACCGCCCGAGGACCCGCCACCGATCGCTGCCGCCCACCTCCCGGGCTAAGGTCGGTGTATGGGAGAGCGACAGGTCGCGCCCACCGCGCCGCAGCTGGTCCTGCAGACCGCCGGCGACTCGCAGCTCCTCAGCCCGAGCCGCTCGTACCGTGTGGGCCGTGATCCGGTCAGCGAGATCCCGCTCGCCGATCCCCGGGTCTCCTGGCACCACGCCGTTCTGCACGCCGATGGCACCCACTGGGTCCTGGACGACCTGCACAGCACCAACGGCACCTACGTCGCGGGCCACCGGATCGGCCATCTCGACGTCAGCGCCGGCAGCGTGGTCCGGTTCGGCAGCCCGGGCGACGGCCCTCAGGTGGAGTTGGCCCCGGTGCCCGCCGCCCCCGAGCCCGCGCGGCGGGCCCGCCCGGGACCACGGCCGACCGCGCTGACCGCCATCACCGGCTCCTACCGTCCGCCCACCAGCGTGCACCCGCTGAGCGCCCGCACGGTGCACATCGGCCGCGCGCTCGGCAACGACCTGGTGATCGAGGACCTGGAGGTCTCCCGGCACCACGCCGAACTGCGCACGCCCGCCGACGGCCGGTACGAGATCGTCGACCTCGGCAGCCACAACGGCACCTACCTCAACGGCCAGCCGGTGCTGCGGGCCGAGGTCGGCCCCGGCGACCTGGTCGGCATCGGCCACTCCGTGTTCTGCCTGGTCGACGGCGAGTTGCAGGAGTTCGCCGACACCGGCGAGGTCAGCCTCGACGTGCAGGACCTGCGGGTCCGCACCGGTGAGGGCCGCACCCTGCTGGACGGCATCAGCTTCCCGGTCGGCGAGAAGTGCCTGCTCGCGGTCGCCGGACCGAGCGGCGCGGGCAAGTCCACGCTGCTCAACGCGCTCACCGGCCTGCGCCCCGCCGACGAGGGCAGCGTCCGCTACGACGGCCGCGACCTGTACCGCGACTACGCCGAACTGCGCCGCCGGATCGGGCTGGTGCCGCAGGACGACATCCTGCACACCCAGCTCACGGTGCGCCGAGCCCTCGGCTACGCGGCCGAACTACGGTTCCCCGGCGACACCGCACCCGCCGAGCGCGAGGCCCGGATCGCCGAGGTGCTCGGCGAACTCGGCCTGGAGCAGCGTGCGGACCTGGTCATCTCCAGCCTCTCCGGCGGCCAGCGCAAACGCGTCAGCGTCGCCCTCGAACTGCTCACCAAGCCCTCGCTGCTCTTCCTGGACGAGCCCACCTCGGGCCTTGACCCCGGCATGGACCGCTCGGTGATGCACATGCTGCGCGCGCTGGCCGACGACGGGCGCACCGTCATCGTGGTCACCCACAGCGTGCTCAGCCTGGACCTCTGCGACCGGCTGCTGCTGCTCGCCCCCGGCGGGCGCACCGCCTACTACGGTCCGCCGGAGGAGACCCTGCCCTACCTCGGCTACCGGCAGTGGCCCGAGGCCTTCGAGGCGTTCGAGACCGAGCCGGACCGCGACTGGGCCGGCCAGTACCGCGCCTCCACGCCTTACCGCCGCTACCTCGCCCAGCCGGCGGGCCCGATCCAACCGGCCGGCCCCGTCCAGCCGGCCGGCCCCGTCCGGCCCATCAGCCCCGCGCAGCCCGCCGGACCGGGCAGCCGGCCCGCCGGACCGGGTGACCACGCCGCCGTCGGGTACCCGGCCGCCGCACCCCCGGCCGAGCGGCCCATGCTCAAGTCGCCCACCCCGCAGCGCTGGCACCACCAGGTCGGCACCCTGGTCCGCCGCTACGCCACCGCGCTGACCGCCGACCGGACCTTCCTGGCGATCATGATCGCGCTGCCCTTCGTGATGGGTGCGATGACCCGCGCCCTGGCGGGCGGCAAGCTCACCCAGAACAGCGCGCTCAACGCCCTGCTGCTGCTCTGCGTCGGCGGGGTGCTCACCGGCGCGGCCAACGCGGTGCGCGAGCTGGTCAAGGAGCGGGCCATCTACCAGCGCGAACGCGCGGTCGGCCTGTCCCGCTCGGCCTACCTCTGCTCCAAGGTGGTGGTGCTCGGCACGGTGACGGTGGTGCAGGCGGTGGTGCTCACCGTGGTCGGCCTGGCCGGCGTCAAGCTGCGGCCGGCCGGCGGCGGGGTGCTGATGCCGCCGCTGATCGAGATCGCCCTCTCCGTCGCGGTGCTCTCCTTCACCGCGATGATGCTCGGCCTGCTCATCTCCGCCCTGGTCCGCAAGGAGGAGGTGACCATGCCGCTGCTGGTGCTGCTGGCCATCGTGCAGGTGGTCTTCTGCGGCGCCCTGCTGCGGTTGAACGGCGTGCCCGGGCTCGACCAGCTCTCCTGGCTGGTCCCCTCCCGCTGGGCGCTCGCCGCGATGGCCGCCACCGTCGACCTGCCCGCCCTGGTGCCGGGCACGCTGACCGCCGACCCGCTCTTCCGGCACAGCGCCGGGGTCTGGCTGCTGGACATGGGGATGCTGCTGGTCCTCAGCCTCGTCTTCGGCCTGCTGGTGCTGCGGTTGCTGCGCCGCCACGAGCCGGCGGTGATGCGGCGGTGATCGGGGCCGCCACCGAGGGGTTCGAACCGACCCATGTGATACCGCCCGGCGGGCTGCCCAGTTGGGTGGCCCCCGACCCGGCCCGGCCCGCCGCCCGGCTCGACCCGCTGCTCCCGGTCCGGCTCGCCGAGACCGTGGGGGACTGGGCCCGGGTGGTCTGCGCCAACGGGTGGGCCACCTGGCTGGACGGGCGGCTGCTGGTCACCCTGCCGCGCGGCCCGGACCCGGCCGAGCTGCTGGCCGGTGAGGACCCGCGTCCGCTGCTGGCCCGCCTGGAGCGGGCCCTGGCCGACTACCGCGTGCTGCTCGACGACCTGGCTGCCGGGCGGCTGACCCTGGGCGCCTTCGCGGAGCGAGCCGCCGGCCTGCGGATCGGCGCAGTGGTGGCCGGCACCGAGGCCTGGCTGCTCGACCTCGCCGAGCACCGCTGGTACTACTGCGACGGGACCCGGTTGCGCGGCTACGCCACCGACCCGCAGGCCGAGCGGTGACGGCCGCCGATGTCCGCGATGCCCTCGGACCTGGCCGGGCAGGAGATCGCCGGATACCGCCTGGAGCACGAGCTCGGGCGCGGCGGGATGGCCGTGGTCTACCGGGCGCTGGACCTGCGGCTCGGGCGTACTGTCGCGATCAAGGTGCTGGCTCCTGAACTGGCCCGCAACGACGTCTTCCGCCGCCGCTTCGAGCACGAGTCGCGGATCGCCGCCTCCATCGACCACCCGCACATCGTCCCGGTCTTCGAGGCCGGCGAGGCGCAGGGGGTGCTCTTCATCGCGATGCGCTACGTCCGGGGCCTGGACCTGCGCGCCCTGCTCGACCGCGAGGGGCCGCTCCCGGTGCCCAGAGCGGCCCGGCTCTTCGCCCAGGTGGCCTCCGCGCTGGACGCCGCGCACGCCCACGACCTGGTCCACCGCGATGTGAAGCCGGGCAACATCCTGGTCGCCGAGGGCACCGACCCCGAGCACCCCGAGCACCTCTACCTGACCGACTTCGGACTGACCAAGAAGTCGCTCTCGCTGACCGGTTTCACCACGGTCGGCCAGTTCGTCGGCACTGTCGACTACATCGCGCCCGAGCAGATCGAGGGCAAGCCGGTGGACGGGCGCTGCGACGTCTACGGCCTGGCCTGCGTGGTGCAGGAGGCGCTCACCGGGGCGCCGCCGTTCCGCCGGGACGACGACCTGGCGCTGGTCTGGGCCCACCTGCACGACCCGCCGCCCCCGACCGGGATCAGCACCGAGGTGGACGCGGTGCTGGGACGGGCGCTGGCCAAACAGCCGCAGGCGCGGTACGGCAGCTGCATGGAGTTCGTCACGGCCCTGCGGCGCGCGGGGGAGGGCGGGGCCAGGCCGGTCCGCCCGGTGCCGCGCCCGCCCGCGTGGGCGGCACCGGTCTTCCTGACGCCGGACGAGCCGGACGAGCCTGACGCCTGACGCCTGACGGTCCGTGAGCCGTTCACCGCAGCAGCGGTTGCGGGTGCCGCCGCCGTCGCACAGAGAATGGCGGGTGAGCTCCGAAACCCCGTCAGACCAGCCGGACCAGCCGGACCAGCCGGACCAGCCGAGCCAGCCGGATCGGCCGACCGAGGCCGCCGCGCCGCGCGGCTCGGACGCGCCGGACCCGTCGCAGGGTTCGAGCCGACCGGACCGCCCGACCGAGCCGGCCTCGCCCGCCGGGCCGCCGTCCGGGCCGCTGGCGGGGGATTCGGGCGCCTCCGGTGCCGGACCGGCCGGGCGACCGCCGGGCCCTGGGTCAGGAGCGGGTTCGGGAGCGGACACCGCTCCGGGTTCCGGTCCTGGCACCGGCCCCGGTTCATCGGGTTCGGGTTCGGGTTCGGGGGCAGGCTCTGGCGCCGAGCCACCGCCCGGCCCGTCCTCGGCGCCGCCCGCCGGGCCGCCGCCGTCGGGGCCCGGCGCTCAGGGCGCCGTCCCGCCGCCGCCACCGCCCCCCGCCCGTACCGTGGTGGGCGCCGCGGGCTCCGGGCCCCGCCCGCCGTGGTGGCGGCGGCCGCGCATGATCGCGGTGGCCGTCGGCGTGGTGGTGGTCGCGGTGGTGCTGGCGGTGATCCTGGTGGAGCGCCAGCCCAAGTCGAGCAGCCCCACCGTGTCGGCGTCGGCACCCTCGTCGCCGGGATCGAAGGTGACCCTGGTGGCGGCGGCCGCTCCCGGGCAGGACCCGTACACCACTTCGGTCGCCGCCTCACCCTCGGCGGGCCCGTCCGGCGGCTCCCCGGGCGCCGCCTCCGGCCCCGCGCCCGGGACCATCACCGTCTCCGCCGGGCCGGGCGGCGCGCAGAACGTGAGCGGTGGCACGGTCGGCCTCTACGGCGGCACCGAGCAGGTCGCCAGCTGCGATGTCGCCCAGCTCTCCGAGTTCCTCACCACCCACCCCGACAAGGGGAACGCCTGGGCCGGCGTCGAGGGCATCGACATCGGACAGATCCCCGCCTACCTGCACACGCTCACCCCGGTCGTGCTGCGGGTCGACACCCGGGTGACCAACCACGGCTTCGCGGGCGGCGCCGCCACCAGCTACCAGTCGGTGCTCCAGGCCGGTACCGCGGTGCTGGTCGACGACCGCGGCGTGCCGCGGGCCCGCTGCGCCTGCGGCAACCCCCTGCTGCCGCCGACGGCCGACAGCGCGTCGCCGCAGTACACCGGTGACGCTTGGTCCGGCTTCAGCGCCACCCAGGTCGTGGAGGTGCAGCCCGCCCCGGCCCCGGTCGGCTCGCTGGTCCTGGTCGACCAGGGCAGCGGCCACTGGTTCACCCGGCCGGTCGGCGGCACCGGAGCCGGTGACCGGGCCACCACCGCGCCGACGGGCGCCGCGAGCGGCTCGGCCTCGGCCTCCGGCGGGCGGACGGCGACGGCGACCGCCACCTCGACGGCCTCCGGCACCGGGCCGGCCACCGCGACGGCCACCGGAGCGGCGAGCTCGGCCTCGGCCGCGACGTCGGCCGCGAGCTCGGCGGCCTCCTCGGCGCCGCCGAGCAGCAGCGGGCCGCCGACCGGCGGCCACTCGACCGGGACGGGGGCCGCCACGCTGACCTCCGCACCGCCCGCGGCGCTCTCCCCGGCCGCGAACGCGGACGGCTCGGCGGTGCGGGGCTGACCCGGATCACGCGGGGCCGAGCCGGATCAGTGGTGCCGGTCAGTGGTGCCGGTCAGTAGTGCCAGTGCAGGCCGCCGCTCTCGGTGACGCAGGTGATGCTGGTGCCGTCGCTCTCCACGGTCGACTTCCCGAGATCGGCCTTCGGGCAGAACTCCCCGGCACGGTAGTAGTTGCCGCTCGGTGACAGGAGCACCCCGGCCGGCGCGGCCGGCGCGGCCGGCGCGGCGGGGGTGGCCGGTGGTTCCGCTTGCTGCGGCGGTTGCGGCTGGTCGGCGGGGGGCTGCGCCGCCGTGGTTGGCCGGGCGGGTGTGGGCTTCGCGGCGGGGGAGGGGGTGCGGGTGGCCGCGGGCGTCGGCCGGGCCGCCGGGGTGCCGGCGGCGGGAGCTGTGGGAGCGGCGGGAGTGTTCGCGGCCGGGGCCGCCGGAGCGGTCTGCGCGGGCGTCGGGGGGAGCGTCGGCGCCTGGGCCGGTGCGGCGATGAGCGAGGAGGCGGGCGAGGCGGTCGGCGAGGCGGTCGGCGTGGGAGAGACCGAGTGCGTCGCAGTCGTCGTCGCTCCGGCTGTCGTCACCGTCTCCTTCTGCGGAGAGACGACGGCACTGACGACGCCGGCCAGGACGAAGAGGCCCACGGGTATTCCGCAGCCGATCCCGGCGATCTTGAGGCCCTTGCGCGGTCGGCGCGGTGCGGCGGGCTGCAGCGGCCGGCTCCAGCCGGGCGGGGTGGGGAAGCTGTCGGGCATGGCGGTCCTCGGTGCGAAGAGTGGGAGCGTGGCGACGCGTCAGCCTGCCAGCTCGGGCTGACCATGCGTCAGCTTGTGATCAGGTCGTGATGGTGCTGCGGCGAAACCGCCACCGCGCGGAGCGCGGACGTCGTGGGTCGGGCGCGGGGCTGAACGCGTGGTCCGGCCCGCGACGGAGCGTCAGACCGCTCCGCCCGGTGCCCGGAGCCCTACCATCGGGATCACTCCGCAGCCGACCGGTCACGCACCGGGGGAAGACAGGTTCGTGCGTGATCGCGCTGGTCGTCAGCATGGCAACGCTCTTCGCCTGGGCCCTGGTGGCCGACCGGCTGGCGCACTGGAGCATCACGGCGCCGGTCGCGATGACGGCCGCGGGAGTGGCGCTGACCGTCGGCCCGCATCCGGTGGTCCGGATCAGTCTGGGCACCTCGCAGGCCGAGCGGGCCGTGGAGATCATCCTCGCGATCCTGCTCTTCGTCGACGCCACCGCGGTGCCGGCCGGTGCCATCCATGAGCAGCGCGGGCTGCTGGCCCGGCTGCTGGTCCTCGCCCTGCCGCTGACCCTGGGTGCCGGGCTGCTGGTGGGCGGCCTGCTCTTCCCGGCGGACCACTGGTGGCTGGCCGCGCTGTTCACCTCGGTGACGGTGCCGATCGACCTGGCCCCGGCCGCCGAGCTGATCCGCGACGCCCGTCTGCCGTCCTGGCTGCGCGGGGTGCTCACGGTGGAGAGCGGGCTGAACGACGGCATCGTCGCCCCGGTCTTCCTGCTCTGCCTGGCGGGTGCCGAGGCGCACGGCGGGGTCCCGGAGGCGGCCGACGATCCGCTGGGGGCGGCGGTCAACGCGCTGCTCTGGGCGGTGGTCGCCGGCGTCCTGGTCGGCCGCCCCGCCGGCTGGCTGCTGCGGCGGGCCTGGCGGGCGGGCTGGACCAGGCCCGCCGCCGTTCGGCTGGGTATCGTCGCGCTGCCCCTGATGGCCTACGCGCTGGCGATCGTGCTGGACGGCAACGGCTTCGTCGCGGCCTTCGTGGCCGGGCTCGGTTTCACGCCGTACTCCCGGGCGCTGCCGGCCAGGACGCTGCACCTGGTCGAGGACACCGGGACGCTGCTCTCGCTCGCGCTCTGGTTCGTCTTCGGGGAGGTCGTCACCCAGGCGTTCACCGGCGACTTCGACGGCCGGGTGGTGGCCTACGCGTTCCTGTCGCTGACCGTGGTGCGGATCGGCCCGGTGCTGCTCAGCCTGCTGGGCAGCGGCCTGAGCCGGGCCGACCGCCTGCTGCTGGCCTGGCTCGGGCCGCGCGGGCTGGCCTCCATCGTCTTCGGCCTGCTCGCCTTCATCGCGCTGACCCCGGCCGACCCGCACGCCGCCGACCTGATCGGCCAGGTGATGACGATGACCGTGCTGATGAGCCTGGTCCTGCACGGGTTGACCTACGGCCCGCTGGCCGAGCGCTACGCCAGGGCACGCGAGCGGGCGGCCGGCGGGTGAGCCGCGAGGTGAGCCGCGTACGTGAGCCGTGGGGGTGTTGACGGCGGCTGATACTTCTCCGAGAAACTATCTCTGGGAAATTGACGCCCGGAGCCTGAGGAGGCCGCCCGTGCCCAGTACTCACCCACCCCTCGCCGGCGGGTCCGCGATCGTGCTCGGAGCTGCCGGCGGGATCGGGCGGGCCTGTGCGGAGCGGCTGGCCGAGGGCGGGGCGCAGGTGGTCGCGGTCGACCGGCACGAGGCGGTGCGCGAGCTGCCCGGCTGCCGCGCGGTGGTCGGCGACGCCGCCGACGAGGCGGTGCTCGCGCGGGCCTTCGCCGCCTGCGAGCGGCCGCCGTTCGCCGTGGTGCACGCACTGCTGGCCGAGCACCGGGCGCCGCTGGCCGAGCAGACGGCCGAGGCCTGGCACCAGGTCTTCGACACCACCGTGGTCTCCGCCTGGCGGGCGGGGGCCGCGCTGCTGCGCGCGGCGGCCGGGCGGCCCGCTTCGCTGGTGCTGATCGGCTCGGTGCACGCGCACGGCGCCGTCCCGGGGATGGCGCCCTACGCGGTGGCCAAGGCCGGGCTGGCCGCGCTGGCCAGGGCTGCCGCTGTCGAGTGGGGGCCGGCGGGCCTGCGCTGCAACGTGGTGGAGCCGGGCTTCGTGGCCGTGGCGCGCAACGCGCACCGCTGGCAGGAGCCGGCGGAGCGCGAACGGATCCTGGCCGGCTACCCGTTGGGGCGGCCGGCGGGGCCGGAGGAGGTGGCCGAGGTGGTGGCGTTCCTGGCCGGGCCGGGTTCCGGCTATGTGAACGGCGTCTGCCTGCCGGTCGACGGCGGCGCGCTCGCGGTGCTCCCCGAGGTGAGCGTCCGATGAGCACGCCGCGAGTCGAAGCCGTGGACGACCGGGTGAGCCTGCTCGGCGAAGGGCCGGTCTGGGACGTGCGCACCGGCACCCTGCGCTGGGTGGACATCCCGGCCGGGCTGGTGCACAGCACGGACGGCTCCTCGACGGCGCTGCCGCCGCCGGTCGCGGCCGTGCTGCCCACCAGCGCCGGGTGGGCGGTGGTCCGGGCCGACCGGATCGAGGACCTGGCCACCGGGGCGACGCTCGCCCGGATCCCGCTCGGGGCGGCCGACCGCTGCAACGACGCCAAGACCGACCCGACCGGCCGGATCTGGGTGGGCACCATGGTGTCCGGCGAACCGGACGGGCGCGGCGCGCTGTTCCGGCTCGACGAGGATCTGACGGTCCGTCAAGTCATCGCGGGGGCCACCATCTCCAACGGCCTGGGCTGGAGCCCGGACGGCAGTCGGATGTACTGGATCGACACTCCCACCCGCCGGATCGAGCTGCTCGACCCTGCCCTGGCCATCGGCGCGGCCCCCGCGAGCGCTCTCGGCGCGACCATCGCCCGACGCACCTTCGCCGAGGTGAGTGCCCCCGGCCGGCCCGACGGTCTGGCGGTCGATGCCGCCGGCGCGGTCTGGGTCGCCCTGTTCGACGGCTCGGCCCTGCACCGCTACACCCCGGACGGCCGGTTGGCCACGGTGCTGCCGCTGCCGGTCTCGCACCCCACCAGCTGCGCCTTCGGCGGCCCGGACCTGCGCACCCTCTACATCACCACTGCCAGTCGTCCGCCGGGCGCCACCGGGGCGACGGCCGGGCGACTGCACGCAGTGCGCGTGCCGGTGCCGGGGCTGCCGCCCACCGAGGCGCGGATCCCGAGGTCGCGGGCATTCCCGGCCGCCGAGTGAAACAGAGCACAGCGCCATCCTCTCCCGCCGCGCTTGCGGATCATGGCAGAATGACGGCAATGCAGTAAGCAGTGACGTTCAGCGCACTCCGGGGTCGGTGAAAATCCGAACCGGCGGTTACAGTCCGCGACCCGTCCGCAGCCAGCGGCCGGTTGACCAGGTGAAATTCCTGGACCGACGGTTAAAGTCCGGATGGGAGGCGTGCGCGACGGGTTGGACAGCGGTGCCGTGGTTCCCCTTGGCGGGAGCCGCGTTCGAGCGGTGTCGGCGGATGGCCGTCCTCCTGCAGGGGGCGCGCGGTCCGAGGGCTCCGCGCGGCTCCGCCGTTCCGGTAGGCCCGTTGGTCAGCTTCCCATGTCATGCCGCCCCGGAGTCCGCGCCTCTAGCGCGAGGAGAACCCGGGTGTTCACCGGCATCATCGAAGAGCTCGGCGAGGTCGTCTCCATCGAGGAGTTCGGCGACTCCTCGCGGATCCGCCTGCGCGGTCCGGTGGTCTGTTCCGACGCCCGGCACGGCGCCTCCATCGCGGTCAACGGCGTCTGCCTGACCGTGGTCGACACCCCTGAGGAACTCGCGCTGGGCGCCGGTGAGTTCAGCGCTGACGTGATGGCCGAGACACTCAACAGGTCCAGCCTCGGCGCGCTCGGGCCCGGCTCCCGGGTCAACCTGGAGCGCGCGATGGCGCTCGGCGCCCGGCTCGGCGGACACCTGGTGCAGGGGCACGTCGACGCCACCGCCACCCTGCTGGGCCGCGCCCCGGGCGAGTTGGACGAGGACGGGCTGCCGCGCTGGGAGGTGCTGCGCTTCTCGCTGCCGCCGAGCATCGCGCGCTACCTGGTCGACAAGGGCTCGATCACCGTGGACGGCATCAGCCTCACCGTGGTCGAGGCGGCCGCCGACACCTTCACCGTCAGCCTGATCCCCGCCACCCTCGCGCTCACCACGCTGGGCGCCAAGGCGGTGGGCGAGCCGGTCAACCTGGAGGTCGACGTGCTCGCCAAGTACGTGGAGCGGTTGCTGGGCGCGGGTGTCGTCCCGGGCGGCGCCGCGCTCTCCCCTCTCGGCACGGCCCCCGTGGACCCCAAGGACGCCTCGTGAACTGGCTCAACGGCATCGCCTTCTCGATATTCGGCCAGCACGTGCTCTGGACCGACATGATCGGCAACCTGCTGGGCCTGGGCGCGCTGGCGCTCGGCTGGCGGCGCTCGATCTGGAGCTGGCCGGCCCAACTCCTCTCCGGCGTGGTGCTCTTCGGGGCCTTCGCGTCCGGCCACCTGTCCGGCCTGGCGGGCAAGCAGGTGATCGTGGTGGTCACCGCGCTCTGGGGCTGGTTCCAGTGGCAGCGCGGGCGCCGCGACACCGGTGAGATCCAGGTGCGGTTCGCCAGTTGGACCGAGCGCGCGCTGCTGGTCGCCGGCACGGCGGTGGCCACCGTGGGCCTGGCGCTGCTCTTCACCCACTACTCCTGGATGTCCTGGAGCCCGTGGTCGGACGCCTACATCTTCACCGGCACGCTGGCCGCGATGGTCGCCCAGGCGCGCGGTTGGGTGGAGTTCTGGATCGCCTGGATCGCCGTCGACGTGGTCGGCGTCCCGCTCGCCTTCAACAACGGCTACGCCTTCTCCGGCCTGACCTACAGCATCTACTTCGTGCTGGTGCTGCTCGGCCTGCGCGCCTGGTGGCTGCGCGGCCGCACGCCCCGTACCGCCTCCGCCTCGACCCTGCAGGGAGCCACGGCATGAGCATCACCGCTACCGACCGCAGCACCGCCCCGGTGTCCGCCCTGTCCACCGGCACCACTGGCACCACCGGAACCGCCGGGGCCGTCGCCGCCGCCGACCTGACGCTCGACCCGGTCGAGCGCGCCATCGCCGACATCGCGGCCGGCCGCGCGGTGGTCGTGGTGGACGACGAGAACCGCGAGAACGAGGGCGACCTGATCTTCGCGGCGAGCGCCGCCACGCCCGAACTGCTCGCCTTCACCATCCGCTACACCTCCGGCGTGATCTGCGTGCCGGTCACCCACGCCGACGCCGACCGGCTCGACCTGCCGCCGATGACCCGGGTGAACGAGGACCGCAAGGGCACCGCCTACACCGTCTCGGTCGACGCCCGCGAGGTGGAGTCGACCGGCATCTCGGCAGCCGACCGCGCGCTGACCGTGCGGCTGCTGGGTGAACCGGCCAGTACCGCACGCGACTTCACTCGTCCGGGTCATGTCTTCCCGCTGCGCGCCGTGGACGGCGGGGTGCTGGTCCGCCCGGGCCACACCGAGGCCGGGGTGGACCTGGCCCGCCTGGCGGGGCTGCCGCCGGCCGCCGCGATCTGCGAGGTGGTCAACGACGACGGCACCATGGCCCGGCTGCCCGAGCTGGTCGCCTTCGCCCGGCAGCACGGCCTGGCGATCATCTCGATCGAGGACCTGATCGCCTACCGCCGCCGCACCGAGCTGCACGCCGAGCGGATCGCGGTCACCAAGCTGCCCACCGTGCACGGTGAGTTCACCGCCGTCGGCTACCGCGGCACGATCGACGGTACCGAGCACGTCGCGCTGGTGGCCGGCGGCCTGGACGAGCACGGGCGGCTGCCGGACGGCGAGGACGTGCTGGTCCGGGTCCACTCCGAGTGCCTGACCGGCGACGTCTTCGGCTCGCTGCGCTGCGACTGCGGCCCCCAGCTGCAGGCCTCGCTGGAGCGGGTGGCCGAGGCGGGGCGTGGCGTGGTGCTCTACCTTCGCGGCCACGAGGGGCGCGGCATCGGCCTGGGCCACAAGCTGCGCGCCTACCAGCTGCAGGAGCAGGGCCGCGACACCGTGGACGCCAACCTGGAGCTGGGCCTGCCCGCCGACGCCCGCGACTACAGCGGCGCCGCGCAGATCCTCACCGACCTCGGGGTGCGCTCGCTGAGCCTGCTCACCAACAACCCCGAGAAGCTCGCCGCGCTCACCGAGCACGGCCTCAAGGTCACCGGCCGCGAGCCGATCCCGGTGCAGGCGGGCGAGCACAACCTGGCCTACCTGCTGACCAAGCGCGACCGGATGGGCCACGACCTGCCGTGGCTCGTCGGCTGACCGGCCCTGCCCTTTCCGATGCCCTTTCCGATCCCCCTTCCGATCCCTTCCGACCACAGCAACCCAACCGTGAGGACATGAACGTGAGCGGCCACGGAGCCCCCGAGCTGACCGTCGAGAACGCCCAGGACCTGCGGGTCGCGGTGATCGCCGCCCAGTGGCACACCCAGGTGATGGACGGGCTGCTGGACGGCGCCCGGCGCGCCCTGAAGGAGCTCGGCGTCGCCGAGCCCACCGTCATCCGGGTGCCGGGCACCTTCGAGCTGCCGGTCGCCGCCAAGCGCCTGGCCGAGCGCGGCTACGACGCGGTGGTCGCCCTCGGCGTGGTGATCCGCGGTGGCACCCCGCACTTCGACTACGTCTGCGAGGCGGCCACCCTCGGCCTCACCCAGGTCAGCGTCGACACCGGGGTGCCGGTCGGCTTCGGCGTGCTGACCTGCGACAACGAGGAGCAGGCGATCGACCGCGCCGGGCTGCCGGGCTCGGCCGAGGACAAGGGCCACGAGGCGGTCACCGCCGCGGTGGCCACCGCCGCCACGCTGCGCGCGCTGGGCTGAGCCCGCCCGCCCCGGGGAGCGTCCCAGATCGGTGTCCACCGTCCGGGACGCTTCCCACGCCTCCCGCGATTGCCCGTATGGTGAGTGCCATCATGGCTTCCAAGACATTCGAGGCGCTCTTCACCGAGCTCCAGCAGAAGGCCGCCACCGGCGACCCCGCGTCCTCCCGCACCGCCCAGCTCGTGCAGCAGGGCGTCCATGCCATCGGCAAGAAGGTGGTCGAGGAAGCGGCCGAGGTCTGGATGGCCGCCGAGTTCCAGACCAAGGAGCAGACCGCCGAGGAGATCTCACAGCTCCTCTACCACCTTCAGGTGATGATGGTCGCCCGCGGGCTGACGCTCGACGACGTCTACGCCTACCTCTGAGCCGCACCGCCACCTCCGAGCCGCACCCCGAGTCCCGTACTCCGCTCCCCTCCCACCGCACCGCTCCCACAGCGAAGGATCTTCCTCTCATGCTGCGCATCGCCCTCCCCAACAAGGGTTCGCTCTCGGGTCCCGCGGCGGAGATGCTCCATGAGGCCGGGTACCGCCAGCGCAAGGACCCCAAGGAACTGGTCCTGGTCGACCCGGAGAACCAGGTCGAGTTCTTCTTCCTGCGCCCGCGCGACATCGCGGTCTACGTCGGCTCCGGCCGGCTGGACGTCGGCATCACAGGGCGTGACCTGCTGCTGGACTCCGCGGCCGGTGCGGAGGAGGTGCTCGCGCTCGGCTTCAGCGGCTCGACCTTCCGGTTCGCCGGCCCGGTCGGCTCGCCCAAGGACGTGCACGGCCTGCAGGGCCTGCGGATCGCCACCTCCTACACCGGCCTGGTCGAGCAGCACCTGGCCGAGCACGGCGTCAGCGCGACCGTGACCAAGCTGGACGGCGCGGTGGAGACCGCGGTGCAGCTGGGCGTGGCCGACGTGATCGCCGATGTGGTGGAGACCGGCACCAGCCTGCGCAACGCGGGCCTGGAGGTCTTCGGTGAGCCGATCCTGGTCTCGGACGCCGTGGTGATCCGGCCCAAGGGCGCGGGCGAGGACGCTCGGGTCGAGCAGTTCATGCGCCGGTTGCAGGGCGTGCTGGTGGCCCGCCGCTACGTGCTGATGGACTACGACATCCGGGCCGAGAAGGTCTCCGAGGCGGTCGCCCTGACCCCGGGCCTGGAGTCGCCCACCGTCTCCCCGCTGCACACCGAGGGCTGGGTCGCGGTCCGTTCGATGGTGCTCCGCAAGGAGGCCCAGCGGATCATGGACGACCTGTGGAACATCGGCGCCCGCGGCGTCCTGGTGACCAACATCCACGCCTGCCGCCTCTGACCTGCCGCCTCTGACCTGCGGCTTCTGACCCGCCGCCGCTGACCTGCCGTCGGTGGCTGGCCCTCACCGGCCGGTCGCCGCACCCGCAGGCCGCTCCACCCGCCGTCCGCGTCACCCAGGAGTACCACCGCCGTGCCTGCCACCGACCTGCCCGCCCTGCCGCTCACCTGGGCGCCGCGCCGCAACCGCCTGGTGCTGCTGCCGGCCAGCGCGGTGCTGGTGGTGCTCTTCGTCGGCATGGCGGTGCTGCTCCCGGCCAGCTGGCAGCTGAACGACCGGATCCTGCTCACCATGCTGGGCCTGGTCTTCGCCGGGGTCGGCGTGATGCTGGCCAGGCCCAAGGTGCTCGCGGACGCGGACGGGGTGACCGTGGTCAACTTCGTGCGCACCCGGCGGCTGCAGTGGGCCGAGATCGTCCGGGTGAACCTCCGCCAGGGCGACCCCTGGGTGACCCTGGACCTGGCCGACGGGACGGCGCTGGCCGCCCTCGGCATCCAGCCCGGCAGCGGGCGCGAGCAGGCGGTGCTCGCCGCCCGCGGCCTGCGCGACCTGGCCGAGGCCCGCGGCGCGGCGGGCGAGCCGGCCGCCGCCTGAGGCCTGCGGCCTGACGCCTGCGGTCCGGGCCGCGACCCCGGGGACGCCATGGTCCAAGGGCCGCTCGGGCTGCGCGAGAAGTCGAACAGGTATCGGCTAACCTGGTAAAGCCGGGGCAAAGCCCGCCCGCCGGCAGGCCCGCGACCTGAGGAGTGACTCTCCCCCTCGATGGACGATCCGTCCGGTAGTACCCCCGCCGCCACTCTCCCCGAGCCACGAGAGCGAGCGGCGCTGTGACCACCGCCTGGCTGCTCCTGCTGGCGGCCTTCCTGCTGATCCTCGCGAACGGCGTCTTCGTCGCCGCCGAGTTCTCCTTCGTGACCGTGGACCGCGGCGCGGTGGATCGGGCCGCGGCGGCCGGTGACCGGCGGGCGGCAGGTCTGCGCACCGCGCTGCGCCGCCTCTCCTTCGAACTCTCCGGCGCCCAGCTCGGCATCACCATCACCTCGCTGGTGGTCGGCATGCTCGCCGAGCCGGCCCTCTCCGTGCTGCTCGCCCCGGTGCTGACCGCGGTGGGCGTGCCGACCGGGGCCGCCACCGGGCTGGCCGTGGTGATCGGCATGCTGGCCGCCACCGTGCTGCAGATGGTGATCGGTGAGCTGGTCCCGAAGAACTGGGCGATCGCCCGCCCGCTCCAGGTGGCCCGCGCCGTGGCCGCCCCCCAGCGCGTCTTCTCCGCCGTCTGCCGGCCGCTGATCGCGGCGCTCAACGGCTGTGCCAACCGCCTGGTGCGGGCCTTCGGCCTGGAGCCCGCCGATGAGCTGGAGCACGCCCGCACCCCCGGTGAACTCGCCTTCCTGGCCCAGCACTCGGCCAGGGCGGGCGCGATAGAGCAGGATGCCGCGCTGCTCTTCGTGCGCACCCTGGGCCTGGCGGACCTGACCGCCCAGAGCGTGATGACGCCCCGGGTGGACGTCGCCGCGCTGCAGCAGGACGCCACCGCCGCCGACGTCGTCAACCTGACCCGGGCCACCGGCTTCTCCCGCTTCCCCGTCTACCGGGACAGCCTGGACGAGGTCACCGGCACCATCACCCTCAAGGAGGCGCTCACCGTGCCGCCCGAGCGCCGCGCCGAGGTGCGGATCGCCGAACTGGCCGAAGCCCCGCTGCTGGTGCCCGAGACGCTGCCGGCCGAGCGGCTGCTCGAACAGCTGCGCCGCCGCCAGCCGATGGCCATCGTGATCGACGAGTACGGCGGCACGGCCGGCGTGGTCACCCTGGAGGACATCGTCGAGGAGATCGTCGGCGAGGTGCGCGACGAGCACGACCCGGGCTCCACGCCCGAGCTGCTCGCCGTCCCGCCGGTGGCCGGCCGCCCGGCCTGGCTGGCGGACGGCAGGGCCCGCCTCGACCAGCTGGCCGAGATCGGGCTGAACGCCCCGCACGGGCCGTACGAGACGCTGGCCGGGCTGCTGGCCGACCTGCTCGGCAAGATCCCGGACCAGGGCGACCTGGTCACGCTGCCCGGCTGGGAGCTGACCGTGCAGGCCGTGGACCGCCACCGCACCACCCGGGTGCGCCTGGTGCGGGTGCCGCAGCCGGGGGAGGAGTGGCGGTGATCTTCCTCCAACTCTTCGCCGCGGTACTGCTGCTGCTCGGCAACGCCTACTTCGTCGGCGCCGAGTTCGCCGTGATCTCGGTGCGCCGCAGCCAGGTCGAGCCGCTCGCCGAGGCCGGCGACCGGCGGGCCCGGCAGGTGCTCGGCGCGCTCTCGAACGTCTCGGCGCTGCTGGCCGCCGCCCAACTGGGCATCACGGTCTGCTCGCTGCTGCTCGGCGCGCTCGCCGAGCCGACCATCTCCCACCTGCTGGAGGGCCCGTTCGAGGCGATGGGCCTGCCGGCGGGGCTGGTCCACCCGATCGCCTACGCGCTGGCGCTCGCCCTGGTGGTCTTCCTGCACATGGTGATCGGCGAGATGGTGCCCAAGAACGTCGCGCTCGCCTCGCCGGAGCGGGCCGCGCTCGTGCTCGGTCCGCCGCTGGCCCGGCTGGCCCGCGTGCTGGCCCCGGCGATCCGCTTCCTGAACGCCTTCGCCAACCGGGTGCTGCGGCTCTTCAAGGTCGAGCCGAAGGACGAGGTGGAGTCGGTCTACACCGCCGAGCAGCTGCTCTGGATCCTGGCCGAGTCGCGGGCCGCGGGCCTGCTGGCGGCCGACGACCAGGAGCGGCTGGAGGATGCCCTGGAGCTGGGCCGCCGCCCGGTGCGCGAGGTGCTGCTCCCCTTCGAGCAGCTGGTCACCGTCGAGCCAGGGGTGACGGCCCGGGAGCTGGAGCGGCGGGCGCTGTCGACCGGCTTCTCCCGGTTCCCGGTGGTCGACGCGGAGCGGGAGATCCTGGGGTACCTGCACCTCAAGGACATCCTGGAGATGGACGACCAGGACACCCCGGTCCCGGTCCGCCTCTGGCGCCCGGTCACGGTGGTGGGCGAGCTGCTCCCGCTGGACGACGCGCTCACCGCGATGCGCCGGGCGGCCGCCCACCTCGCGGTGGTGACGGGCGCGGACGGGCGGGTCCTGGGGCTGGTCACCCTGGAGGACGTGCTGGAGGAGCTGGTCGGCGAGATGCACGACCCGGACCACCGGCACGCCGCCGCCTGACAGCTCGACCACCTGACAGCTCGACCACCGACCGCTCGACCACCTGACAGCTCGACCACCGACCGCTCGACCACCCGGCCGCCGCCGGGCCCGGCACGGGCGTCCGGCGGCCGGTTCGGCTCCGGCGGCCGGCTCAGCTCCGGCCGTCGATCAGCTCGCCGTAGGCCTGCACCAGGTCCGGCAGCCGCAGGGTGGCCAGGTCCTCGCGGGTCGGCAGCTCGCGCGAGAGCGAGAGCCGCAGGTCGCGGTAGGCGCAGGACTTCTCGTAGAGGGTGCGGATGAAGCGTCCGTTGCCCAGTTCGTCTATCCAGCCCTCGCCGACCACGTGGGCGCAGATGCTGGCCAGCTCGTCCGCCGCGTCCTCGTCCCAGCCGTCGCCGTCCCTGGCGGCCAGCGCGCTGCCGATCGCGGTCAGTTCGGCGGGCCGGTAGCTGGGGAAGTCCACCCGGGTGGTGAAGCGGGAGTTCAGGCCGGGGTTGGCGGCCAGCAGCCGGTTCATCCCCTCGGGGTAGCCGGCCAGGATCACCACCAGTCGGTCCCGGTTGTCCTCGGCCCGCTTGAGCAGCACCTGCAGCGCCTCGTCGCCGTAGGCATCGCCCTTGCTGTAGCCGGAGTTGGCCAGGCTGTAGGCCTCGTCGATGAAGAGCACGCCGTCCAGCGCCGAGTCGATCAGGTCGTTCGCCTTGACCGCCGTCTGTCCGAGGAACTCGCCCACCAGGTCCGCCCGCTGGGCCTCCACCAGGTGGTCGCCGGAGAGCAGGCCGAGCGCGTGGAAGACCTGGCCCAGGATCCGTGCGACGGTGGTCTTCCCGGTGCCGGAGGGGCCCGAGAAGACGAAGTGCCGCTTGGGCGGCTGCACCGGCAGGCCCTGCTCGGCGCGCAGCCCTGCCATCCGCAGCTGCGCCGAGAGCGCCCGGACCTGACGCTTCACCGGCTCCAGGCCGACCATCTGCTCCAGTGCCGCCAGCGCCTCGTCCAGCCGCTGCTGACCGCCCGCCTCGGGGCCGGTCCCGGGCAGGCCGGCGCGCGGTGCGGTGGCGGCGCGCGCTCCCGGCGCGGGCTGCGGCTGCGAGGTGCTCCCGGGGCCCGGTCCGGCGGCGGCCTCGACTGCTTCGGCGGCCTCGCCGGCCTCCTCGGGCGCCGCTTCGGCGGGTGCCTCAGGACCGCCGGGGCCGCCCTCGCCGGAGCGCTCGGCCAGCGGGGAGCGCCCCACCACCTGCAGCGGCCCGCCGTCCGGCTGCTCCGGGTAGCCGGCCTCCTCGGCAGCGCCCGCCGGTTCCGCGAAGCCCGTCTCCTCCTCGAAGGCCGCCTCCTCGAAGCTGGCCTCCTCGAAGCCGGTCCCCTCGAAACCGCCCTGCTCGAAGCCCGCCTCCCCGAACACCGCCGTCTCCAGCACCCCGCCGACCCCGCCGAGCAGGTCCAGCGCCGCGCTGTCCGCGCCGGGCCCCTCGGCGCCGAGCCCGTCGCCGGCGCCGAAGACGGGCAGCTCCTCCAGCAGCCCGAGCCCGTCCTCGGCGGCGATCGCGGCCAGCCGGGCGGCGGTGTCCATGAAGGCGGGGTCGGCGCGGTGCACCGCGCGGTAGAGCGGCAGCGCGGCCGCGCTGCGTCCGGCGCCCTCGTAGGCCCTGGCCAACCAGTAGCGCA
This sequence comes from Kitasatospora sp. NBC_01287, assembly GCF_026340565.1. Taxonomy (NCBI): domain Bacteria; kingdom Bacillati; phylum Actinomycetota; class Actinomycetes; order Kitasatosporales; family Streptomycetaceae; genus Kitasatospora; species Kitasatospora sp. NBC_01287. Next base: position 1,237,695 of record NZ_JAPEPB010000001.1, on the reverse strand, counting down.
GCTCCTTGCGCTGCGGCTGCTCGGAGCGGCAGCGGGCCAGCGAGGCGGCCAGCGGGGTCTGGGCCTGGGCGCACATGTCCAGGCGCACCCGGGCCATCCCGCCGAAGAGTCCGGCCTCGATGCCGAGCAGCGGGTCGTCGAGTAACTGGTCGGTGTCCCGGATCAGCTGCTCCCAGTCCTTGAGCAGGTAGGAGCGGCAGGCCCGCAGGAAGCGCACCGAGGGGTCCTGTTCGGCGGGCGGGCACTGGGCCATGGCGCGGTCCAGCTCGGTCAGGTGCCGACCGTCCAGCCAGTGCGAGGCGTGCGCCAGCGCCAGGTCGCGTTCGTCCTCCAGCACCGGCTGCACCCACCAGCCGAGCCAGTACCACGAGCTGAGCGGCCGGGCGTGGCGGCGGCGCTGCTCGCCGAAACGTTTCTTGTGGCGGTGCATCGAGAGCAGCGCGCCGGAGGTGTCGCAGCGCAGCGCGTGCAGGCCGAGCCAGGCGTCCGCCATCCCCGGGTCGAGCCGGACGGCGGTGCGGAACTCCTCCTCGGCGCGGGCGTAGGCGCCGGCCGTGTAGGCGTCCATCGCCCGCAGCCAGGCGCGGTCGGCCGGACCGTGCGGTCGGCCGCTGCTGCCGGAGTTGTCAACCATGGTCACTCACGCCCCCCGTGGTGTGCACCGAGGCCCGGTCAATGGCGGGACAGCGCCGTGCACCCGGGACGCTTCTGCGCCTGTGCGGAATCGTACCCGTGCGGCGCTGATCCGTAAGGGTGTCGCGCAGGTCCAAATCATTGGTGTGCGTTGACCGTTGGCGTACTGACGGTTCACCGCACGGACCTGGTCGGACGATGCCCCGGGCGGCCCGCGGGGAAACGGCCGTGGGGCGGGGCGCGGTGGGTCGCGGGGGCGGTGGGCCGCGCGGATGGGTGCGGGTGGGCGCGGGTGGGCGCGGAAAAAAGAACGGCACCTCCGGCTCACGGGGGAACGAGCCGGAGGTGCCGCGTCTAGTTGCGGGCTCAACTAAATCCCGCTGAGGGAGAACTTAGTTCAAATCCGTACTCCCGGTCAAGCGACCGCTTAGTCAGCTGGTCAGGCCGCTGGTTGGTGTGTGTGACATCTCTCGTTCATCTGGATGACATGTTCTGGCGCCGGCCCGGTCGGCCCGGTCGGCCCGGTCGGCCCGGTCGGACCAGCCGAGCCAGCCGAGCCAGCCGGGTCAGCCAGGGTCGGCCGGCAGCAGCTCGCCGCTCCGCCCGTCCACCCGCAGCCCGGCGAACGGTCGGCTGGGGTCGGCGGCGAAATGGGCCGCCTCGGCCGCCGTCCAGCGCTCCCAGAAGGCGGCCAGTTCCGGCCCGTCCCGCCGCAGGCCGCGGGCCCTGGCGTCGGCGGCCGGCAGCTCCATCCAGATCAGCTCGGCGAGCGCGGGCCGCACCGCCCGCCGCCCGGCACCGACGCCCTCCAGCAGCACCACCGGTGCGGGCGGCACCACCCGCGGTTGCGCGAACCGCTCGGCGACCCAGTCGTAGGCCTCGAAGCGGGCGCTCTCGCCGAGCGCCAGCGGTCGCAGCACCTGCGCGCGCAGTCGCTCGGTCCAGCCGAAGAAGGCCTGCTGGGTGGCCAGGTCGTCCAGGTGCACCACCGGCGCGCCGTCCAGCCGCGCGGCGAGCAGGCCCGCGAAGGTGGTCTTGCCGCTGCCCGCGTGCCCGTCCACCGCGACCAGCCGCACCCCGCCGCAGGACGGCGGCAGGGCGCGCAGCCGCCGCGCCAGCTCGGCGAGCGTGCGCGGACGGGGGATCGGCACCGGGTGATTCACTGGCGTCACTGTACGGCCCCTGACCTGGTCTTCGGCTCGAAGCGACGGAGCCGGGACGGATCGGCCGGCGGTCGTGACGCGGGGCCCGGGATCAGGCATACTCGCTTCGCCAGACATGTGAACGCCCGTTCACCGCGACCCGGTCGCGGACGTCCACCAGCTCCCCCCACCGCGCCTACCGGACACCCCCGGGGCCCGACCGAGGAGGCGACCACCCTCATGAACGCCGCACCCCCCAAGCCCGTGGAACGCCGACTCCCCAGCGACGAGGCCCGCGAGCTGCTCGCCCTCACCCGCGAGCTGGTCCACCGCGAGCTGCTGCCCCGGGCCGCCGAGGACGAGGCGGCCGGCCGCTTCCCGCGCGAGGTCTTCCGGACCCTGGGCGAGGCCGGCCTGCTGTCGCTGCCCTACCCCGAGGCCGTGGGTGGCGGCGACCAGCCCTACGAGGTCTACCTGCAGGTGCTGGAGGAGCTGGCGGCCGGCTGGCTGGCGATCGGGCTCGGCACCAGCGTGCACACCCTCTCCTGCCACGCGCTCGCCACCTTCGGCAGCCCCGAGCAGCGCGAGCGCTGGCTGCCCGGCATGCTCGGCGGCGAGCAGCTCGGCGCATACTGCCTCTCCGAGCCGCAGTCCGGCTCCGACGCCGCGGCGCTGCGCACCAGGGCCGACCGCGAGGGCGCGGAGTACGTGCTGCGCGGTACCAAGGCGTGGATCACCCACGGCGGGCGGGCCGACTTCTACAGCTCGATCGTGCGCACCGGCGAGGACGGTCCGCGCGGCATAAGCTGCCTGCTCGTCCCGGGTGACGCCGAGCACCTGTCGGCCGCGCCGCCGGAGCACAAGATGGGCATGAACAGCTCGCCCACCGCGCAGCTGCACTTCGACGGTGTGCGGGTGGCCGCCGACCGGCTGGTCGGCGAGGAGGGCCAGGGCTTCCAGATCGCGCTGGCCGCGCTGGACTCGGGCCGACTGGGCATCGCGGCGTGCGCGATCGGCCTGGCCCAGGCCGCGCTGGACCAGGCGGTGGAGTACGCGGGCACCCGGCAGCAGTTCGGCCGTCCGATCGCCGACTTCCAGGGCCTGTCCTTCATGCTGGCCGACATGGCCACCCAGATCGAGGCCGGCCGCGCGCTCTACCTGGCCGCCGCCTGCCGCCGCGACGAGGGCCTCGCCTTCTCGAAGCAGGCCGCGATGGCCAAGCTCTTCTGCACCGACACCGCGATGCGGGTGACCACCGACGCCGTCCAGGTGCTCGGCGGATACGGCTACACCCAGGACTTCCCGGCCGAGCGCTTCATGCGCGAGGCCAAGGTGCTGCAGATCGTCGAGGGCACCAACCAGATCCAGCGCCTGGTGATCGGCCGTCACCTGACCCGGGGCTGAACGGAGCAGGCCTGCCCGGGTGCTGACGGTGCGCAGGACCTGGCGCACCGTCAGCACCCGGGCGGGCGGGCGCCGGTTCAGCCCCGGACCAGGCCCCGCTGCGCGGGCACCCGCTCGGCGAGCAGCAGCGGCACCGAGCCGGGGCCGCCCACGTGCGAGAAGGGCTGGGTGCGCCAGTCGAGTTCGGCGGGCAGCGTCAGCAGCGCGTCCAGCGGGTGGAGCGCCGGGCCGTCCGCCGCGTCGGACTCCCGGTCGTTGGCCGGGCCGGAATCCGTGGCGAACTCCTCCAGGTCCTCGGTCGGCAGGCCGGAGCCCGGGCAGAGGGCGGGCGAGAACGGGTGCCAGGCCGTGCGGAGCACCGCGTGCTGCGGCAGCAGCTCCTCGTCGCCGACCAGGGCGATCGGGCGGTGGCACTCCGGGCAGTGCACCCGGAAGATCTCCCAGGTCTCGGCGTCGCCGGGATCGGCGCCGGGGGCGAAGTCGGCGCCGGCGGCGGTGAGATCCTCGCCCTCCGGGTCGTCGTGCGAGGTCAGGGTGCGCTGGGCGCCGAAGGCGCGCTGCTCAGTTGCAGGCATGTGATCCCCCTTGGATCGGGCCGGGCCGACTCGGCCCGGGCCACCAGCAGCCTTTCCCAACTCCGCAAGCTCATAACCCTGCAGGTCGGCGCACGGTGATGCACTCGCGATGTGGCCTTCGCCACATTCCGCCGGCACATGCCACCCGCCGCCTCCGGCGCCCGCTCCCGGTGCGGACCGTGAGCCGGGCGCCGCTCAGCGTGTGCGGCACCCGCCCGGGTCTCGGGTAGGTTTACGCCTTGTGGAGGATCTCGACCAGCGCATTGTCCAGCTGCTCGTCCAGGACGGGCGGATGAGCTACACCGACCTCGGCAAGGCCACCGGCCTGTCCACCTCGGCCGTCCACCAGCGGGTCCGCCGCCTGGAGCAGCGCGGGGTGATCCGCGGCTACTCGGCGATCATCGACCCCGACGCCGTCGACCTGGCACTGACCGCGTTCATCTCGGTCAAGCCCTTCGACCCCAGCGCCCCGGACGACGTGCCCGACCGGCTCGCCCCGCTGCCCGAGATCGAGGCCTGCCACAGCGTGGCGGGGGACGAGAACTACATCCTCAAGGTCCGGGTCGGCGCACCGGGCGACCTGGAGGACCTGCTGGCCAGGATCCGCACCGCGGCCGGCGTCTCCACCCGCACCACCGTGGTCCTCTCCACGCCGTACGAGGCACGCCCGCCCAGGCTCTGAGTCCGGGCCCCGAGTCCGAGCCCGAGTCCGGGCCCCGAGCCCGAGTCCGGGCTCCGGGCCCAGCGCCCGGGCGCCGAGGGGGCAGCGTCCAGCAGGTGGACGGACCGGGTGCAGACTGTTCCCCATGACCGAACGCACCTCCCGCACCGTGCTGCTGCGCGGCGGCACCGTCTACAGCCCGGCCGACCCCTTCGCCACCGCGATGCTGATCGAGGGCGAGCAGATCGCCTGGGTCGGCAGCGAGGGCGCCGCCGACGCGTACGCGAGCGTCGCGGAGGAGATCGTCGACCTGGCCGGTGCGCTGGTCACCCCCGCCTTCGTGGACGCCCACGTGCACGCAACCTCCACCGGCCTGGCCCTCACCGGCCTGGACCTGAGCGACTGCGCCTCACTCACCGAGGCCCTGGCCCGGATCGCCGGGCACGCCCGCGCGCACCAGGGCGTGCTGATCGGCCACGGCTGGGACGAGACCCGCTGGCCCGAGGGCCGCCCGCCGACCCTGGCGGAGCTGGACGCCGCCGCCGAGGGGGCGCCGCTCTACCTCTCGCGCACCGACGTGCACTCCGCCCTGGCCACCAGCGCGCTGCGCGAGCGCACCCCCGACCTGGCCGGGCAGCCGGGCCACCACCCCACGGGACCGCTCACCCGCGCCGCGCACCACGCCGTGCGCCGCGCCGCGCTGGCCGAGCTGACGGATGATCAGCGCCGCGCCGCCCAACTGGCCACCCTGCAGCGCGCCGCCGCCCTCGGCATCGCCGCGCTGCACGAGTGCGCCGGCCCCGAGATCTCCTCCGAGCAGGATCTCGGCGCCCTGCTCGCGCTGGCCGCCGAGCACCCGGGGCCCGAGGTCTACGGGTACTGGGGCGAGCTGAGCGAGCGCGGCGGCGTCGAGCGGGCCCGGCGGCTCGGCGCGGTCGGCGCGGGCGGCGACCTCTTCGCGGACGGCGCGTTCGGCTCCCGCACCGCCTGCCTGCACGAGGCGTACCGCGACCTGCCCGCGGACGGCCAGGACCGGAACGGCACCGCCTACCTGACGGCCGCCCAGATCGCCGACCACGTCGCCGCCTGCACCGAGGCGGGCCTGCAGGCCGGCTTCCACGCGATCGGCGACGCCGCCGTCGCCGCCGTGCTGGCGGGCGTGCGCGCGGCCGCCGACCGGGTCGGCCTGGCCCGGGTGAAGGCGCTGCGGCACCGGGTCGAGCACGCCGAGGCGCTGGACGAGGAGGCGATCGACGCCTTCTCCGAGCTGGGCCTGACCGCCTCCGTGCAGCCCGCCTTCGACGCCACCTGGGGCGGGCCCGAGGGCATGTACGCGCAGCGCCTGGGCACCGAGCGGGCGGCCGCGCTCAACCCGTTCGCCGCGCTGCTGCGGGCCGGCGTCCCGCTGGCGCTGGGCTCGGACGCGCCGGTCACCCCGCTGGACCCCTGGGGCACGGTGCGGGCCGCCGCCTTCCACCAGAACCCCGAGCACCGGATCTCGGTGCGCGCAGCCTTCGCCGCGCACACCCGCGGCGGCTGGCGGGCGATCGGCCGCGACCAGGAGGGCGTGCTGGTCCCCGGCGCCCCGGCCAGCTACGCGCTCTGGCGCACCGGCGAGCTGGTGGTGCAGGCCCCCGACTCGCGGGTGGCGGGCTGGTCCACCGACCCGCGCTCGGGCACCCCGGGGCTGCCCGACCTGACCCCGGGCACCGAGCTGCCGACCTGCCTGCGCACGGTGGTCCGCGGCCGGACCGTCTACCAGCGCGAACTCGCTGGCTGACCTGCGGATTCTCACCCGCCCGCGACTTCCGGTGGGTGGTCGGCGGCAGGTACCGTCGACCTTTACCGCGAATACCGCGAAGGTATCCCGACCCCGGCCGCGGTCCCTCGACCCGGCCGGATCCAGCCAGAGAGATGGTGCGCAGGTGGCTTTGCCCGTCGACGCGGATTCGCCCGCCCCGGATTCGCCCGGCCGCGAGGCGTCCGGCCCGGAGGTGTCCGGCCAGGTCGGGTCCGGCCGTGAGGCGTCCGGCCGTGAGGCGTCCGACCCGGAGGTGTCCGGCCCGGAGGCGTCCGACCGCGAGGTCCCCGACCGCGAAGCGCCACAGGCCGCGCGGCCGGGCCGCTTCGCCCGGCGGCGGGCCAAGGTGCGGGCCGGCTGGCGCCGCGCCGCGCTGGCCGCGGCGGCCGGGCTGGCACTGGCCGCCGCCTTCCCGCCCTACGGCCTGTGGCCGCTGTCGATCCTCGCGGTGGCCGCGCTCTCGCTGCTCACCCGTGGCCGCACCTTCCGCCAGGGCGCCTGGACCGGCTTCGCCTTCGGGTTCCCCTTCTTCCTCTGGCTGCTGGCCTGGATCCGGGTGGTCGGCTCGGACGCCTGGGTCGGCCTGTCGGCCGCCGAGGCCGCCTTCCTCGCGGCCCTGGGCGGCGCGCTGGCGCTCACCTCGCGGCTGCGTTGCTGGCCGCTCTGGGCGGCCTGCCTCTGGGTGACCGAGGAGTGGGCCCGCGACCGGCTGCCGTTCGGCGGCTTCCCGTGGGGGCGGCTGGCCTTCGCCAACACCTCCAGCCCGTTCACGCCGCTGGCCGCGCTCGGCGGCGCGGTGCTGGTCACCTTCGCCGTCGCGCTGACCGCCACCCTGCTCGCCTACCTCGCGCTGCCGCCGCTGCGCCGCCTGCGGGACCGCCGGGCCCCGGCGGGTGCGGGGGCCGTCGGGGGCGAGGCGGCCGACCGGGCCGGACGGGTGCCCGCCGCTCCCGCGCCGCGCCGGGTGCTGCTGCCCGCCGGGGCCGGCGCCTGCGCCGCGCTGATCGTGATCAGCGGCTTCGCCGTCCCGGTGCCCACCGCGGGCCAGAGCGCGGACGGCCCGGCCAGCGCCCAGGTCGCGGTGGTCCAGGGCAACGTCCCGCACCCCGGCATGGACTTCCTCGGCCGCCCGATGCAGGTGCTGGACAACCACGCCAACGAGACCGAGAAGCTGGCCGGCGAGGTGGCGTCCGGCCAGGTGCCCAAGCCGCAGCTGGTGATCTGGCCGGAGAACTCCTCCGACGAGGACCCCTACGGCGACCCGCTCACCTACGAGACGATCACCGAGGCGGTCCGCTCGATCGGCGTGCCCACCCTGGTCGGCGCGCTGGTCGACGGCCCCGACCCGCAGCACGTGCAGAACGAGGGCATCGTCTGGGACCCGATCAGCGGCCCCGGCGCCCACTACACCAAGCAGCACCCGGTCCCGTTCGGCGAGTACGTGCCGTTCCGCTCGGTGCTGATGAAGGTGATCACCCGGCTGCAGCGGGTCGCCCACGACTTCTACCCGGGCAAGGGCACCGGCGTGATGCAGCTCGGCCCCGCCCGGATCGGCGACGTGATCTGCTTCGAGGTCGCCTACGACGAGATCGTCCGGGACACCGTCAACGACGGCGGCCGGGTGATCGTGGTGCAGACCAACAACGCCACCTACGCCAAGACCGGCCAGCCCGACCAGCAGCTCGCGATGTCCCAACTGCGCGCGGTCGAGCACGGCAGGGCCGTGCTGATCGCCGCGACCAGCGGGATCAGTGCGATCATCCGCCCGGACGGCAGCATCGAGAGCCGCACCGCCGAGCTCACCCCGGCCACGCTCAGCGCCGACGTGCCGCTGCGCGACAGCAGGACCCTGGCCGACCGGGTCGGCGCCGCGCCGGAGTGGGCACTGGCCGTGATCGGCCTGCTGGCCTGCGGCGCGGCGGTGCTGATCGAGCGCCGTCGGCGCGGTACGGGCGGCGGCAGCGGGACGGAGATCGGAACACCGGCGGACGCCGAACCGTTGTCCGTTTCGTGACACAGCATGCGAACCCCACCCCCAGGGCCGGCCGCCCCAACCGGCTGCGCCGCTTCGTCCCGCTGCTGCTGGCCCTCTGGCTGGTGCTGGAGATCTGGCTGCTGATCAAGGTCGCTTCGGTGACCGGCTGGCTGCTGGTGCTGCTCCTGCTGCTGCTGGGTCTGATGGCGGGGTTCCGGCTGATCAAGAAGGCCGGGCTGGACGCGCTGCGCGCCGCCACGGCCGGCACCCCGTTCGAGCGGGAGGTGGCCGAGCCGAAGGGGCGGCGGCCGGGTGGCGGCAACGCCGGCCTCACCGCGCTGGCCGGGCTGCTGCTGGTGCTGCCGGGCTTCCTCTCCGACCTGATCGGTCTGACCATGCTCGTCCCGCCGACCCGGGAGCTGTGGCGGGCGGTGGGCCGCCGGCTGGCCCGCCGCGCCGCGCGCACGGCGCCGGTCGGCGATCCCCTGGCCGACGCGCTGCGGCTGCAGGAGCAACTGCGGATCCACCGGCCCGACGGCAAGGTGGTCCAGGGCGAGGTGGTCGACCCGGTCGACGACCGGGTGGGCGAGCACCGGCCGCAGGACGATGAGCCGCGCCCGCCGCTGGGCCGCTGACGCCACGCCTGCTGAAGCGCGCACACGCCGATAGCGCGGCGGGGCCCCGATCCAGTGGATCGGGGCCCCGCCGCGCTATCGGTACTTCGGTGCTGTCGGTACTTCGGGTTCAGGCGCTCTTGCGGGTGTCCCGCGGGTGCACCGCGAGGTTCATCCCACCGGAACGGAGCACGGCCAGCCGCTCGGCCAGCACCTCCTCCAGCTCCTCACGCGTCCGGCGCTCCATCAGCATGTCCCAATGGGTCCGGGTCGGCTTGGTCTTCTTCTCCTCAGGCTCGTCACCGTCGAGCAGGACGGCCTCGGTGCCGCAGAAGCGGCACTCCCACACCGAGGGAATCTCCGCCTCGACGGAGAAGGGCACCTCGAACCGGTGTCCGTTCTGACATGCGTACTCGACGGTCTGGCGCGGAGCCAGGTCAATGCCACGGTCGGTCTCGTAGCTAGTGGCGCCGAGTCGCGTGCCTCGGAGAGCTCGCTCGCTCATGAATCGTGCCTCCAGGGCTTATGGCCCACAGGACTAGTTGGGTCGCTGTCTTCGTCGTTCGGTCAACGCTCGGCTTCCGACGAAGATTCCCGTCCGGGGACATGCGTCGTCTGTCGTGTCGCCCCTGTTTGTACCCATCTCCGTCCGATTTGTCACATCTGGACAGTGATATCACCCTGGGTGTCACGAATTTCGCGTCCTGTGACCGAATCGCTTTACTGGCGTGCCGGAGCGTACTGGGGGTTACGCCGAATTGGCCATTCGGCGGGTTCCGCCGGGCCGAACCGGTGAGCCGGCCGGCCCGGCGGAACCGGTCAGCGGGGCTTGCCCAGCTCCACCCGGGTCGCGCCCGCCGGGGGCTGCTGCTCGGCGGCGCCGGGTGCCTGGGGCGGGTGTGCGGGCAGCGGCGGGGCGGCGGCCTCGATCCGGGTGTCGCGGTGCGGCAGCAGGGCGATCACCGCGTCGCGCAGCCGGGCGGGGGCCTCCTCGTCCAGCGGGTCGATGGTGGCGGGCACCTGGAGCCTGGTCGGCGGCTGGGCACCGACCCGGGCGTAGCCGCGCCCCGGCGGGGTCTGCGCGGCCGGGACGACGTCCAGTGGGACGCCGAGCGCGCGGTGCAGGTCCTGCGGGTGGTGGCCGCCGAGCACCACCCGGGCCCGGGCGGCGGAGCGCAGCGCGGGCGAGAGCCGGTCCATGGCCTCGATCGACTCCGCCACCACCACGGTGACCCGGGCCGCCCGGCCGTGGCGCAGCGGCAGCTCCAGCAGGTCCTGCGGGTCGGGGCGGCCCTCGGCCTGGGCCAGCTCGCTCAGCTCGGTGGGGTGGTCGAGCAGCAGCCAGAGCGGGCGGGTGGCATCGGTCGGTGCCGGCTCGCCCCGGTAGCGGGCGGCGTTCAGCGCGGCGAGCCGCCGCTCGGTCTCCTGGGCCGCCCACTCCAGCGCGGCCAGCGCGCCGTGCAGGCTGGTCTCCACCGTGTGCACGCCCGGCCGGTTGACCAGGCAGGCGTGCTCGCCGGTGCCCGCGCCGTCGATGACCAGCAGGTCGCCGTGGACCAGCGCCTGCAGGCCGATGGTGCGCAGCAGGGTGGAGGTGCCGGAGCCGGCGGTGCCCAGCGCCAGCAGGTGCGGCTCGGCCGAGCGCGGGCCGGTGCGCCAGATCACCGGCGGCTGGTGGCCGGGGCCGCCCTCCTGGGCGACCGGGATCATCCGCTGGGTGGCCTGGGAGTCGGTGAAGCCGAGCACGATCTCCCCCGGGGTGGTCACCCAGGTCTGCGCGGGCACGTCCTGCGGCAGCGGGGCCAGCGCGGTGACGTGCAGGCGGTTGCACTCCTGGTCCCAGTCGAAGCGGTACTCCCGGGCCCGGCCCGCCTTGCCCTGCACCACCTGCTCGATCCGGGCGCGGGCGGCGGGCTCGGTGTCGGTGAAGTAGGCGGGGTAGCCGATCTCCAGTGCGGCCAGCCGCCCCTGTGCGTCGAAGGACCAGTCGGCGAAGGCGTCCTGGTAGGCGCCGTCCGGGCGGTAGAGCGGGCAGGCGTCCTCGGGGGCCGCGAGGTAGGGCGTGAGGGCCGCGTAGAGGGCGGGCAGCTTGACGTCGGCCGGGGCGGGCTCGGGGGCGGTCGCCGCCTTGGGCTCGCGCCCCTTCCAGGCGGCGCTGGCCACCAGGGTGACCACGGCGAGGAGCGGGCCGTGCGGCAGCAGCAGCACGCCGACGCTGGCGGCGAGGGCGAGCAGCAGGGTCGGGCCGCGGCGCTCCCTGGGCGTGGCCTGCCAGCGGGCCCTGGCCCAGCCGGCGTGCCGGCGCAGGCCCCGCGCGATCAGGGTGAGCGGCGCGAACATGTCGGCGGCGTGGTCGCCGGCGGTGCGGGCGAGGTCGCGGCCGCGGGTCAGGTGGCGGTTGAGGGACATGGTCCTGGACTCCCCGGGCGGATCGGACGGGCACGGATCAAGGCGGGCTCGGAGCAAGGCGGGCTCGGAGCAAGGCGGGCTCGGCGGTGGGACGCCGGGTGTGGCGGGTGTGGGAGGTGCGGGAGGGTGCGGGAGGTGCGGCGGGGCCGGTACGGGTGGCGGCCCGGGGCGGTGGGACCGCGCCCGGGCCGCCGGTCCCGGGGCGCGGCTCAGAACTTGATGCCGCCCAGCAGGTTGGCCAGGCTCGCGCCGCCGGCCTGGATGCTCGGGGCGATCGCGGTGCCCGCCAGGTAGAAGCCGAAGAGCGCGCAGACCAAGGCGTGCGAGACCTTGAGCCCGTCCCGCCGGAAGAAGAGGAACGCGATGGTGCCGAACAGGACGATGCCGGAGATGGACAGGATCACGGGGGCTGCTCCTCGGTGAGGCGGGACAGGGTGCCACTGCCGGGGGATGGCAGCGACGGGGTGGTCCGCGAGGCCATACAGGGGACAGTGTCACGGAGAGTGCCTTAATCCTGACAAAAAGTAATAGATGACGGAACGGGGCAAATGGGTGGTTTTCGACCGAAGCCGCAGGCCGGAGGTGGGAACGAAGGTTCGGTCGGCCTTCTGGCACGGGCGCGGCGCGCGGTTTTCCCGGACTTCTGCGGCGCGCCGCCCGCGACCGGAACCGGCTCGGGACGACGCGCCGAATTCGCTCGAACGGCGCCGGTGACCACCGGGCCGGTGCGTCGTGTCCGCCGCCGGTGGCGGGCGGCGGCTCGCCCGGTCGCGGTCGGGTGGCCGGATCCTGGACGGCCGCTGGCCCGGTTGATCACGGACGGCTACCGTTCCGGTGGCTGTACCCCGACCTGTTCGCCCCGACTCGAAAGGGCCCGTGATGGCCGACTCCTCCGAATCCCTTCCGCCCACCGCCGAGGAGCCCGACGAGGCCGAGCTGATCGAGCTGGCCGGCCGGATCTTCGACGCCGCGCGGGCCGGCGACGCCGAGTCGCTTCGCGGCTTCCTGGCGGCCGGGGCGCCGGCGAACCTCGCCAACGACCGCGGCGACACCCTGCTGATGCTGGCCGCCTACCACGGCCAGGCCGAGGCGGTGCGGGTGCTGCTGGCCGGCGGCGCGGATCCGAACCAGGCCAACGACCGGGGTCAGACCCCGCTGGCCGGCACCGTCTTCAAGGGCGCCGACGAGGCGCTGGACGCCCTGCTGGCGGGCGGCGCCGACCCGCACGCCGGTGCGCCCTCGGCCTTCGAGACGGCTCAGATGTTCGGCAAGGACGAATTGCTGGCCCGGTTCGGCGGGCGTTGAGACCACCGTTCGGTCCAAGAGGGAGAATCATCGGATGATCGGGTGGGTCGTATCCTGGCGCGCATGGAACTTCGCATCACCGGATACGACCACCCCGACGCCGAGAAGCTGACCGCAGCGGTGCAGCAGGAGTACGTCCGCCGCTACGGCGACATGGATCTCACCGAGATGCGGGCCGAGCACTTCGTCGACCCGCAGGGCATCTTCGTGGTCGGTTATCTGGACGGCGCGCCGGTGGCCTGCGGCGGCTGGCGGGTCAAGGACGGCGGCCACCCCCATCTGCGGGACGGCGACGCCGAACTCAAGCGGATGTTCGTGGTTCCCGCCGCCCGCGGCCGCGGCCTGTCCCGCACCCTGCTGCGCCACCTGGAGGAGCTGGCCGGCCGGGCCGGGCGGCGGCGCCTGGTGCTGGAGACCGGCACCGAGCAGCCGGAGGCGGTGGCGCTGTACGAGTCGGAGGGCTACCTCCCGATCACCAAGTTCGGCATCTACCGGGACGCCCCCGAGTGCATCTGCCTGGGCAAGGAGCTGTCCGCCGCCTGAACTCCGGGCCCCGGCTCCCGGAAATTCGGCGCGCGGTGCCGCCGATCGGCCGGTTACTTGACTGATGCCGGTGAATTATCCGTACTCCGGTCGTGGGGTCGTGCCACCGGGTGGCGGATAAACCGCGAATGGGACGGTTGGGCTGGGTTAGCGTCGTCCCCGTTGCGTCTTCGAGTGCTCCCGGGAAACCGGGAGTGCTCGTCCCTGCCCAACCGCTATTTCCCGGGAGAAACCGTGCACGACAATTGCCAGCCGGAAAGCAGTGCGGCCGCCGCCGACGGAGTCCAGCTCGCCGTGAACGCGCTCGCCGAATTCCCCGTCCGGGGTGGGGCCGGAAACATGGTGGGCCGCATCGCCGCGGTCGCCGAGCTGTGCCGGGCGGTGGACAAGGCGATGGACGCCCTGGTGGTCAGGGTCGCGGCCGAGGCCGCCGAGGAGGGCTGGACCACCGGCCGGATGCGCGAGGCCAACGCCGGCTACCACCAGCGCCTGCAGCAGGCGCTGGCCGGCCCGCACCGAGTGACCTCAGCCGGGGCGCAGCGGTGAGCGGGGCCCGGATGACCACCGGTCGCAACGCCCACGTCCTGCGCTGCCCCACCCGCTGGGCCGATGTCGACCAGAACGGGCACATCAACAACGCCCGGCTGGTCGGCTACATCCAGGAGGGAATCTACGACCTCTTTCACCACCACGCGCGGGCGGTGCGGGATTCGCTCTTTCCGGCCGGATTCCTGATCGCGCGGCACGAGATCGATTATCTGGAACAGCTGCACCACCAGCCCGACCCGCTGCTGGTCCGGCTGACGGTGGAACGGCTCGGCCGCAGTTCCGCACACGTGCGGGTGGACGTCTGCCGTGACCCGTTCACCTACATGACGGCCCGCACCGTGGTGGTGGCCCGGGACCGGGCCACCGGGCGGTCACGCAAGCTCAGCTCCTCGGAGCGGCGCTTCCTCTCCGACTACCTGACGGTCACACCGTCGGTGATGGCGGACAGCAAGCCGCTCTCGGCCCGCCCGGTGGTCCACCAGGGGGCGCCCGGACGCGGCCCGAGCGCCCCGTCCCGCAGCAAGGTTCCGCTGCCCAGCCGACTGCCGGCCCGGGTGCTCTGCCGGGTCTGACCGGCGGGCGCGCGATGCGGCCGGACCGGGAGCCTCCCGGTGCGGCCGCACCGCGCGATGCGGCCGGACGGGGAGGCTCAGTCGAGCACGGCCTGCGCGTCGATCTCGACCAGCATCACCTCGTGCGGCAGTTCGACGAAGACGGTGGTGCGGCAGGGCTTGACCGCCCCGGCGGGCAGGTTCTCGGTCAGGAAGTCGGCGTACACCTCGTTCATCGCCGCGAAGTGGCCGCGCTCGGTCAGGTAGACGCGGAACATCACCACGTCCGCCACGCTCGCGCCGCCCGCGGTCAGCACCGCCTTGACGTTCTCCAGGGTCCGCCGGGTCTGCGCCCGCACGTCGCCCTCGTACAGGTAGGCGCCGGTCGCCGGGTCCTGCGGGCCCTGGCCGGAGACCTGCAGGATCGGGCCCTTGCGCACGCCCTGGGAGAACACCCAGGCCGGGGCCGGGGCGCCGGTGGTGCGGATCTCGGTCTTCTCGCCGAGTGGCTGGGTCTTCTCGCTCATGGTGCTCGTCTTCCTGTTCGGTGCTGTGCGGCTGTGCGGTGCTGTGCGGGCCGTTGGCGCGGGTCAGGGGGAGCCACAGGCGGCGGAGATCTCGGCGGTGGTGGCGAGCAGCTGGGGCAGCAGTTCCAGGACCTGCTCGTAGGGGAGGACCAGATCGGGGACCGAGAGCGAGGCGGCGGCGACCACCCGGCCGGTCGCGTCCCGGACCGGGGCCGCCACGCAGTTCATGAACGACTCGTGCTCGGCCCGGTCCTGCGCCCAGCCCTGCTGCTCGACCTGGGCCAGCTCGGCGAGCAGGGCCTTCGGGGTGGTCAGCGTGCGGTCCGTGAAGGGTGTGAACTCCAGCGTTCTGACCAGAGCCTGACGCTCGGTCAGCGGCAGGTCGGCGAGCAGCACCTTGGCCACCGCCGCGCAGTGCATCGGCACCGGCAAGCCGATCCTGGAGTACATCCGCACCGGCTGGCGGGACTCGTACTTGTCGATGTAGACCACCTCGCCACCCTCCAGCGCCGCCAGGTGCACGGTCTGGCCGGTGGCCGCGCTCAGCTCGGCCAGCCGGGGGGCGGCGGGGCGGCGCACCGAGCGCTGCTCCAGGGCGCGGCTGGAGAGGGCGAACAGTCCGGCGCCCAGGTGGTAGCGGTAGGCGCCGTCGCGGTAGACCAGGCGCGACTCCTCCAGGCTCTGCAGCAGCCGCAGCACGGTGGTCTTGTGCACGCCGATCAGCTCCGCCAGCTGGTCCAAGGAGCGCTCGCCCTCGGCCAGTTCGGTCAGCAGCGCCAGGGCGCGGCCCACGGTCCGGCTCATCGGTCGCCGCCCACGGGGGAGTCGACGCCCGCCGGGCCGACGCGGGTGTCCGCCCACTGGCGCTCGGTGGCCGCCAGCAGCGCCGCGACCAGGTCGGGAGCCGGCAGTGTGCCCTGGTCGCCCGGCGAGGTGAGGGCGGTGGCCGCCGCGAGGTGGCCCAGGCGCAGCCGGCGGCGCTGGTCGAGCTCGCGCAGGGTGCCGGCCAGGTAGCCGGCGGCGAAGGCGTCGCCCGCGCCGGTCGGCTCCACCACCTCGACCCGCAGGGCCGGTTCGGTCACCTGGCGGCCGCGGTGGTCGAGGGCGGTCGCGGTGTGCTCGGCGTCCTTGACCACCAGGGTGGCGGGGGCGGGCAGCAGGGCGCGCAGCGCCACCGGGTCGCCGGTGCCCAGGGCCTGCGCGGCCTCGTCGGCGCCCAGCAGCACCAGGTCGGCCGCCCCCAGCAGCTCGGGCAGCACCGCCGGATCGCGCCGCTGCCAGAGCGCGGGGCGCCAATTGAGGTCGAAGCTGACCAGCCGCCCGGCCCGGGGCGCCGCGAGCAGCGCGCGCAGCAGGGCCAGGCAGCTGTCGGAGAGGGCGGCGGTGATGCCGGACAGGTGCAGCAGGCGGGCGCCTGACAGCAGCGCGGCCGCGGCGGGATCGGCGAGCAGCTCGGGGCCGAGCGCCGCGGCGGCAGAGCCGGTGCGGTAGTAGTGCAGGCGGCTGCTGCCGGGCCCGAGGTCGTGCGGGTGCTCGCCGGCGCCGCCGACCTCCTTGACGTACAGGCCGGTCGGGCGCGCCGGGTCGACGGCCACGGCCGAGGTGTCCACCCCGTGCGCGGCCAGCTCGGCGAGCAGGCGGCGGCCGAAGCCGTCCGCGCCGATCCGGCTGAGCCAGGCGGTCGGTATGCCGAGGGCGGCCAGTGCGCAGGCGACGTTGGACTCGGCGCCGCCGACCGTGCTGCGGAAGCCGCCGACGGTCTCCAGCGGGCCGGGGCGGTCCGGGAGCAGCGCGGCCATCGACTCGCCGAGGCAGACCGCCTCGGGCGTGGTGGGTGCTGGGGCTGCGGCTGTCACCAGGTGCCCTCCTTCGGTGGCTGCTGTTCGGTGACCGATGTTCGCGTCGACCGAGGTTCGCGTTGACCGCTGTTCGTTGACCGTTGTCGCCCCGCATGTTAGAACGGCGGCAGCAGTATACGCAATGGAGGTTGCATGCAGTGCAACTCCCCAGGTCAGAATGGGTGGTGGCGAGGCATGGGGCAGTCGGCCGGGGTGTCAGGGTTGCCAGGGGGCGCGGCGGGGCCGACCCCGCCGGCGATCGATCCGGCCCGGGTGGCCGCACTCGCCGACGAGCGCCTGGACTGGCGGTTCAAGGCCGTGCCGCCCGCGGCCTGGGGCCTGACGGTGCGTCGGTATCTGGCCACCGAACCGACGCTGGACCAGTTCGCCACCCCGCTGCTGACCCTGGACGCCGGTGCCCTGGCCCACAACCTGCGCACCATGGCCGACTGGTGCGCGCGCGCCGGTGTCGCGCTCGCCCCGCACGGCAAGACCACCATGGCGCCGGCGCTCTGGCAGGCCCAGCTGGACGCCGGCGCCTACGGGATCACCCTGGCCAACCTGCCGCAGCTGCGGGTGGCGCGGGCCTTCGGGGTGCGCGAGGTGCTGCTCGCCAACTCCCTGCTGGACCCGGGTGGTCTGGCCTGGCTGGCCGCGGAGCTGGCGGCCGACCCGGGGTTCCGGTTCAGCTGCTGGGTGGACTCGGTGGCGGCGGTGCGGCTGATGGACCAGGCGCTGCGGGCGGCCCGGGCCGCGGCGGGTCCGCAGGGTGGGGCCGGAGTCGGAGTTGGAGTCGGAGCCGGAGCCGGAGACGGGGCCGGGGGCGGGCGGCCGGTCGAGGTGCTGGTCGAACTCGGCGGCCCCGGCGGGCGGACCGGTGCCCGGGACCTGGCGACCGCGCTCGACGTGGCGCGGGCGGTCGCGGCGGCGCCGACCCTGCGGCTGGCCGGGGTGGGCGGCTACGAGGGCGCGCTCGCCCATGACGCGACCGGCCCCGGGCTGGCCGCCGTGCAGCGCTACCTGGAGCGGCTGGTGGAGCTGCACGACGAGCTGCGCGGCGCGGGGCTCTTCGCGGCGGGGCGGCGGGTACTGGTGAGCGCGGGCGGCAGTGCCTACTTCGACCAGGTGGCCCAGGTGCTGGCCCCGCTCGGCGCGCACCCGGACACCACGGTGGTGCTACGCTCGGGCGCCTACCTGGCGCACGACGACGGCTTCTACCGCGCCGTCTCCCCGCTGGTCCGGGGCGGGGGCGCGGGCGCGGCGCCGTTCCGGGCGGCGCTGCACGGCTGGGCGCGGGTGCTCTCGCGGCCGGAGCCCGGCCTGGCGCTGCTGGACGGCGGCAAGCGCGACTTCCCCTACGACGAGGGCCTGCCCGAGCCGCAGCAGGCCAGGGCTCAACTCGCGCTTCCTGGGAGGCCCTTGCACGGCGTGGTGAGCGCGCTCAACGACCAGCACGCGTTCCTGCGGGGGAGCGACGCCGAGGTGGGCGAGGTGGTCCGGCTCGGGCTCTCGCACCCGTGCACCGCCTTCGACAAGTGGACGCTGATCCCGGTCCTGGACGACGCGTCGGCGGCCCGGCCCCGGGTGGTCGACCTGGTGCGGACCTTCTTCTGATGGCCGATCTGCTCTTCCGCGGCGCCACGGTGGTCGACGGCACCGGCGCCGACCGCCGCCGGGCCGACGTGCTGGTGCGAGACGGTGTCGTCGCCGAGCTCGGGCAGAAACTGACGGCTCGTCACATCATCGATTCCGAGGGCCTGGTGCTCGCCCCCGGTTTCATCGACATGCACAGCCACTCCGATCTGCGGCTGCTGCTGGAGCCCGGGCACCCGTCCCGGGTGACCCAGGGCGTCACCTGCGAGGTGCTCGGCCAGGACGGCCTCTCCTACGCCCCGGTGGACGATCGCACGCTGCCCGAGCTGCGCCGCCAACTCGCGGGCTGGAACGGCGATCCGGCGGACTTCGACTGGAGCTGGCGCACCGTCGGCGAGTACCTGGACCGGCTGGACGGCCAGGGCACCGCCGTCAACGCCTGCTACCTGGTGCCGCACGGCACGCTGCGCGCGCTGGTGCTCGGCTGGGAGCGGCGGGCGCCGAGCGCGGCCGAACTCGACCGGATGCGCGCCCTGCTGGCCCAGGGGCTGAGCGAGGGCGCGGTGGGCCTGTCCAGCGGACTCAGCTACCCGCCCGGGATGTACGCGCGGACCGAGGAGCTGACCGCGCTCTGCGCGGTGGTCGCGGAGCACGGCGGCTACCACTCGCCGCACCAGCGCTCCTACGGCGCCGGCGCGCTGGCCGGGTACGCGGAGATGCTGGAGATCTCGCGCCGCTCCGGCTGCCCGCTGCACCTGGCGCACGCCACGATGAACTTCGGGGTGAACGCCGGGCGGGCCGGCGAGCTGCTGGACCTGCTGGACGCGGCTATCGCGGCGGGGGCCGACGTCACCCTGGACAGCTATCCGTACCTGCCGGGCTCCACCACCCTGGCGGCGCTGCTGCCGAGTTGGGCGGCCGAGGGTGGCCCCGAGGCCACCTTGGCCCGGCTGGCGGACCCGGGCGCGCGGGAGCGGATCCGGGTGGACCTGGAGGAGCGCGGCAGCGACGGCTGCCACGGCGTGGTGGCGGACTGGCGCACGGTGCAGATCGCCGGGGTGCGGACGGCCGGGCTGGTGGGCGCGGTCGGGCGCACCGTCGCCGACCTCGCCGCCGAGCGCGGCCGCGGCGGCACCGAGGTCTTCTTCGAGCTGCTGCGCGCCGACGAGTTGGGCACCACGATCCTGCAGCACGTCGGCCACGAGGAGAACGTGCGCGCGATCATGCGCCACCCCGCGCACACGGTGGGCAGCGACGGGCTGCTGGTGGGCGCGCGGCCGCACCCGCGGGCCTGGGGCACCTTCGCCCGCTACCTCGGCCACTACGTGCGGGAGGCGGGCGTCCTCACGCTGGAGCAGGCGGTGGCCCGGATGACCGGCCGGCCCGCCGCCCGGCTGCGGCTGGCGCGTCGCGGCCTGGTGCGGCCCGGCCACCACGCGGACCTGGTGCTCTTCGACCCGGAGACGGTCGCCGACACCGCCACCTTCGAGCAGCCGCGCCGCGCCGCGACCGGGCTGGCGCACGTCCTTGTCAACGGTGTCGCGGTGCTGCGCGACGGCCGCCCCACCGGGGCGCTGCCGGGGCGGACACTGCGGCGCGCCCCAGGAGGAGAGACCCGATGACCTTCCAGCAGCTACTGGCCCGCGCCCGGGTGATCGCCGTGGTGCGCGCACCACTGATACCCGACGCCGCGGCGCTCTGCGCGGCCCTGGTGGCCGGCGGCATCCACTGGGTCGAACTCACCTGCACCACACCGGAGGTGACCCGCCACCTGGCCCGCGCGGCCGGGGCGGGCACCGGGGCCAGGCTCGGCCTGGGCACCGTGCTGAGCGCCGAGCAGGCCGAGGCCGGGATCGAGGCCGGGGCCGAGTACCTGGTCACCCCGGGCTGCCGGGCCCCGGTCGCCGAGGCGGCCCGGGCGGCGGCGGTCCCGGTGCTGCTCGGCGCGCTCACGCCCACCGAGGTGGCCCACGCGGTGGACCTGGGTGCCGCCGCCGTCAAGGTCTTCCCCGCCCGCGCCTTCGGACCCGGCTACTTCAAGGACCTGCACGGCCCTTACCCGGGCCTGCCGCTGGTCGCCTCCGGGGGCGTCGACGCGGCCAGTGCCCCCGGCTACCTCGCGGCCGGCGCCGTCGCCGTCTGCGCCGGCGGCGAGGTGGTCCCCGCGGCCGCCGTCGCAGCGGGCGACTGGCCCGAACTGACCCGCCGGGCCGCCGCCTTCATGGCCGCTCTGGCGAGCTGAAGGCCCGGCGGGCGCCGGGTCAGAGCTTGGCCAGGAACGCGTCCGCGATCACCTGGTAGCCGGTGTCGTTCGCGTGGATGTCCCCGCGCGACATGTTCGTCCAGGTCATGATCCGCGCCACGTCGAGCGGCACCTGCTGCCCGGCCAGCGGCACCAGCGGCAGCAGGGAGTTGGTGCTGAACGCGCCCGCCACGTCCGCCGTGGGCACCCCGTGCACGGCGTCCACGAAGCCCAGGGTCCCGTTCAGGGTGTCGGCCAGCGGGACCGACAGGCCGGCCAGCACCTTGCCCTGGGTGCCCGTCATCCAGGCGGCCAGGAAGGGGTCGTAGAGGTTCATCCCGACGAACCTGGTGTGCGGTCCGGCGGCGGCCTTGAGTCTGCTGAGGATGGTGCCCAGGTCCCAGCCGGCCGTCGCGATGCCCTTGGCGGCGCAGGCGGCGTCCAGGCTGCCGCCGGTGGCGCAGCCGTCCACGTTGTTGGCGCCGATGTCCAGGGTGACCGTCAGGTCGTCCCCGTGGTGGGCCTTCAGGTAGGCGACGGCCGCGTCCAACTGGGCGCCCGCGTAGGGGTGCGGGTACGGGCAGCCGCCGTTGATCATCGAGCCGGTGGTCTCGCCGGGGCAGCCCAGGTCGGTGAAGGAGAACGGGTGGCCCGCCCGCTCGGCCCGCTGCCCCAGGGTGCTCGCCAGGTCCTGGGCGTAGCCGTGGCCGACCTCGGAGCCGCCGCCGGGCAGCGTCTGGTAGCCGGCCGCGAGGGAGTCGCCCAGGGCCAGGTAGTAGCGGGTGCTGGGCGCGCTCGCGGCGGCGGCGGGGCCGGCGCAGAGGCCGAGCAGAGTGGCGCCGAGCGCGGTGGCGCAGGCCGCCGCGCGCAGGCGGCGGCTGAGACGAGAACGCATGAACCCTCCCGGGTGACCCGGCGCGGCCCGGATGGCGGCGCGCGGGTCGGATCCGGCGAGGTTACTGCCTGGTAGTGGCCAGGGTAAGGGGTGCGGAAGGCCCAGTTCTCAAGATCGGCGAATCGTGACCGGAGCCGCCGCTAAGCGTGACCGGAGCCCGGGGAACCGTGGCCTGACGCGGGCGAACCGTGACCGGAGCGCCGCGAACCGTGACCGGGGATCAGGGAATCGTGACCAGGCCCAGGGCGATCAGGTCCGCCAGCGGCTCGGCGATGCTGCAGGTACCGAAGCCGGTGAAGGCCGCCCGCGCGGCGTCCACCTGCGCCGCGCTCAGGTCCGCCGCGTTCTCGGCGAGCACCGCGCCGTCCCGCTCGCGCAGCAGTGCGGCCAACTCGCCGTGCTCGGCGCCGTCGAGCGCCGCGTGGGTGGCCAGCAGCACGTTGAGGAAGCCGTGGTGCTCGAAGCCGGTGGCCGGGTCGTCGTGCCGCAGCGCGTGGTGCAGGCCGGCGGTGCACTTGAAGGACAGTCGCCGGTAGACCGCCGCGTAGAGGAAGGAGGCCAGCTCCAGCTCCCCGGGGAAGGCGTCGTGGCTGGTGCCGCCGGTGCGGAACTTGGCGCGGTAGGGGCTGCCCTCCAGCTCGTCCAGCGCGAGCAGCAGCTCGGGGCCGCGGGCCACCTCGACGGCCGCCACCACCCCGGGCGCGTGTTCGGGCAGCAGCTTGTCGAGCGCGGTGCGCACCTTGCGCACGCCCTCGGCGGCGGTGCCGTCCCGGTCGGCCGGCACCTCGATGGCCGTCAGCCGCAGCCGCGGCGCGGCCGCCACCGCGCGCAGCGCCGGCTCCAGGCCCGCGCTGCCGTCCGGCACGATCAGGCCGATCGGAAGGCCGCCGGTGCCCAGCCGCTGCCCGAGCGCGTCCGCCTGGTCCGCGACCGCGTCCACCTGCTCGGCGAGGGTGCCGATCCGCCCCGCGCCGCAGAGGAAGGGGCCGACCAGCGGCGCGTACCAGGAGGAGCGGTGCGCCAGGTGGGCGGGGACGGCCTGCGGGAGCGGCAGGTCGCCGGGCGGGAAGATCGCCGCGTCGTCGCAGAGCCCGGCGAAGAGCGGGGGGATCACGCTCTGGGGGGCCTGAGGGATCGTCATCGGTGCTCGTCCTTCGGGGTCGCGGCGGGGCACGGCGATGTGCCCCTGTCAGCCGAGCCTGCCGCAGGTCGCGGGGGCGGGGCAAGGGGGTCTGGTGGCGGGCGGGTGACACGCGCCGAACGAGTGAGAATGCGACCGCCTGGAGCGGGGAGGCGATAGCTGTAAGCGCGAACGCGCTGTCACCGAAAGCGCGAATTCGTCACTGGAGGTAGTCATGCGGGTCTCTCCCGCCCTGAACCGCGTCCGCCCGCGCACCGCGGGCCTGCTCGGCGCGGCCCTGCTCGCCCTGCTCACCGCCGCCGCGGCGCCGGCCGCGACGGCCGGCGCGACCGGCGCCCAGGAGGTGCGGATCGACAGCACCGGCAGCGTTTCGGCGGACGGCACGGTCACGCTCACGGGTAGTTACCGCTGCCTGAGCGGGGGCGCGGTCTTCGTCAGCAGCAACCTGCGGATCGGCGACGAGTCGCGCAACCTCGGCACCGGTGTGCGGGCCGCCTGCGACGGTGCCTCGCACCGCTGGAGCAGCCGGGCCAAGCCGGAGCAGCTCGACGCCAAGCCGGGGCCGGCGCAGGCCGAGGCGACCTTGGTGCATCTGACAGAGGGATCCCTGGTGCCGATGCCGGAGTTCCTGGCCGTCGGCCGGCAGGACATCACGCTCGTCGCGGACGGTGCCTGACCGCCCGTCGCCATCGCGCCGCAGCCGGACTGACGCCACGTCAATCGCCGCCGGGGGCTGGCGAAGCGGCGCCCGGCCGGGATTCCCGGGGGCGCGGAATAGCGCCCCCGGCGGACCGCATCGCTATACAGCCCGAATGAAGAATATGACCGGAGGGGCCGACCATAATGCAGCCTCGGGCGAGAAGCCTCAAATGAAGCTCAAATATTGGTCTGGACTAATCCGGGTGTAAGTGGTCAACCGCATCGGCGCCGCTGACCTGCGGCGATCCTACGCTCCCCGGACACTCTCAGGCTCGGTGCGATCAGCTGAATTTCAGCCCCAAAGGGGGCGTGCGCCAGCCCGTGAACGTAACTATTCGGCCGAGGGGTCTTTGCAGATCCTTAATGGCCCGCTAGCGTTCACCGCACTCTCACCCGCCATCTTTGAAGAGGGTCCCCACACATGGCAGTTGTTGACAAAATAGCGTCGTCGGGCACCGGTTCGGGCACCAAGCTCCGCCGGGACATCGGGCTCGTGGGCCTGCTCTGGGCCTCGGTCGGTTCGATCATCGGCTCGGGTTGGCTCTACGGCGCGAAGAACGCGGTGGTGGTCGCCGGTCCCGCGGCCGTCATCTCGTGGGGGATCGGGGCCGTCGCCATCGTGCTGCTCGCACTGGTCCATGCCGAGCTCGGTGGCATGTTCCCGGTCGCGGGCGGTACCGCGCGCTACCCGCACTACACCTTCGGTGGCCTGGCCGGGATGAGCTTCGGCTGGTTCTCCTGGCTGCAGGCGGCCACCGTGGCGCCGATCGAGGTGGAGGCCATGATCGGCTACGCCGGTCACTGGAGCTTCGCGCAGGGCTTCCTGCACGCCGACGGCACCCTGACCGCCTCCGGCTTCGCGGTGGCCGTGATCCTGATGGCCGTCTTCGTGGCGGTGAACTTCCTCGGGGTCCGCCTGCTCTCCAAGACCAACAGCGCCGCGACCTGGTGGAAGGTCTTCATCCCGCTGGTGGCGATCTTCGTGCTGGCGTTCACCAACTTCCACCCGAGCAACTTCACCTCGCACGGCTTCATCCCGTACGGCGTCAAGGGCGTGCTCGGCGCGATCAGCACCAGCGGCATCATCTTCGCGCTGCTCGGCTTCGAGCAGGCCATCCAGCTCTCCGGTGAGAGCAAGAACCCCAAGCGCGACATCCCGCGGGCGGTGCTCGGCTCGGTCTTCATCGGTGCCGCGATCTACACCCTGCTGCAGATCGTCTACATCGGCGCGCTGCCCGGCAGCTCCTTCGTCAAGGGCTGGGCGAACCTCGCCTACGAGGGCATCAGCGGCCCGTTCGCCGGTCTGGCCACGATCATCGGCCTGGGCTGGCTGGCCTGGGTGCTCTACATCGACGCGCTGATCTCGCCCGGTGGCACCGGCCTGATCTACACCACCTCCACCTCGCGCATCTCCTACGGCCTGAGCCGCAACGGCTACGCCCCGCAGCTGTTCGAGCGCACCGACAAGCGCGGTGTGCCGTGGTTCGGCCTGCTGATCTCCTTCGTGACCGGCGTCGTCTGCTTCCTGCCCTTCCCCAGCTGGCAGCAGCTGGTCAGCTTCATCACCTCGGCCAGCGTGCTGATGTACGCCGGCGCTCCGCTCGCCTTCGGCGTGCTGCGCGGTCGGCTGCCCGAGCGCGACCGCCCGTACCGCCTGCCGCTGGGCAACGTGGTGGCCCCGGCCTCCTTCGTGGTCGCCAGCCTGATCATCTACTGGTCCGGCTGGAACACCCTGTGGCGCCTGGGCTTCGCGATCCTCTTCGGCTACCTGCTGCTCGGCGGCTACGCCCTGTACGCCACGCTGAAGCGCCTGCCGAACGCGCCGCGGATGAGCTGGAAGGCCGCGCAGTGGCTGCCGGTCTACCTGATCGGGCTGGGCATCATCTCCTACCTGGGCGGCTTCGGCGACGGCTCGCAGAACGTGCTCAAGCTCGGCTGGGACATCGTGGTGATCACCGCCTTCTCGCTGGGGATCTACTACTGGGCCCGCGCCGTGGCGCTCCCGGCCGAGGAGATCCAGCGCAACATCGAGGACGTCGAGGTGGTCGACGAGGGCGGCCACTGACGGTCCGTCAAACCCCCTGTCAAAACCCCTGACCCACGCCTCGGGCCCGCCACCGGAACCACTCGGTGGCGGGCCCGAGGCGTCGTCGTAGCATGCCCGGTATGACGAGTCAGACGAGTGACCTGATCCCCGAGGGCGTCGGCCGGACGGCCGTCGGCGTGGCCCGGGCCCGAGCCGTGGAGAGCGCCCGGGCCGACCGCCTCTTCGACGACCCCTACGCCGCCGCCTTCGTGACCGCCGCCCACGGTGGGAACCCGGCGCCACCGCGCGCCAACCCCACGCCGGCGCTGATCGCGCTCGCCCGCCACCTGGTGATCCGCACCCGGTTCTACGACGACTACCTGCTCACCGCCGCCCGCGAGGGCTGCGTCCAGGTGGTGGTGCCCGCGGCCGGGCTGGACACCCGGGCCTTCCGGCTCGACTGGCCGTCCGGCACCCGGGTCTTCGAACTCGACATGCCGCCGGTGCTGGCCTTCAAGGAGCGGGTGCTGGCCGAGCAGGGCGCCGTCGCGCCGGTGCCGCGCAGCGTACTCGCCGCCGACCTGCGCGAACCGTGGGCGGCGGTGCTCACCGCGGCGGGCTTCGACCCGGCGGTGCGCAGCGTCTGGCTGGTGGAGGGGCTGCTGGTCTACCTCGGCTCGGCGGAGGTCACCGACCTGCTCTCCACCATCGGCGAACTCAGCGCCCCCGGAAGCCGGTTGGGCCTCACCCACGGGCGCGGCAAGCAGGAGGGCGGCGATCCGCAGGGCCCGCGCCCGGAGGAGAAGGCCCAGGAGCTGGGCCTGGAGGTGAGGTTGATGACCGACCTGTGGCGCGGCGGCCTGGACGAGGACCCGGTCGACTGGCTGGCCCGGCACGGCTGGCGGGCCGAGCGCCACGACCGCGCCGAGCTGGCGGTCGGCTACGGCCGCCCCGCCGACTACGTCAGCCAGAACCATAGCTTCATCACCGCCGAGCGCACGGGCGGGCCGGAGGCCGCGCGGCAGGCCGCACAGTAGGGCTCGCAGTAGGGCGCGCAGCGGGCCGCACAGTAGGGCGCCCACACCAGCGGTCCGCCGCCGGTGTGGACCGCCCACATGTCAGCCGCGCCCCGCCGCCCCTACGGTGGCGGGGCGCGGGCCGATCGGGCCCTCACCAGTGGGGAGTTGACGCGGCATGCGAGCTCGGTACCGATGGCTGCTGGCGATGCTGCTGGCCCTGGCCGGCCTGGGCACGGGGGTGCTGCCGGCCGCGGCGGCGGTCCCCTCCTACCTGACCCTGGAGGCCGGTTACACCGGCGTGCCCAACGGCTGGGACCACGTGGAGCGCTACCTGGACAGCACCCCCGGCTTCCACCAGGAGCAGTACCCTCCGGACGGCCGCGGCGACCAGGACGGCCAGCGGCTGACCTACTTCAACAACGTCAAGGAGCCGTTCTCCGGCCGCTTCCTGCTCTACTCCGCGCCCGGCTGGAACACCGGCTCGCACCAGGTGCCGGTGCTGCTGGTGCACGGCGCCAACGACAACCCCGACCGCGCCTGGGCGAACCCCGGTGAGTCCGGCGGCTACGGCTGCGGCACCACCCCGTGCCCGAGCACCGGCATGATGCAGTACCTCTCCTCGCGCGGCTACCGGGTCTTCGCGATCGGCTTCGCGCAGAAGCAGGGCGACAACCTGATGCAGGCCCAGGAGGTCGGCGACGCGATCGCGCTGATCCGGGCGAAGCTGAACGTCCCGCAGGTGGACCTCATCGGCTGGAGCAAGGGTGAGATGTCGGCCCGCGCCTACGTCTCCTCCCTGGCGCCGAGTTGGGGCCGCCCGTACGCCGGCGACGTGCGCAAGCTGATCACCCTCGGCGGCCCCAACGGCGGCTACGACTACCCCTTCGCGCACGGCTGGGCGCACGACGTCAGCATCTGGCCCCAGTGCGGCGGGACCGTCAACGCCCCGGCCCCGAACCTGGACATGACCTGCTACGGCACCTACACCGCGCATCCCGAGTTCGCCTTCACCCCGACCGCCGGCTACGACGACTACCCGGGCCAACGCCAGATGCTGGCCCGCTGGGACGGCACCTACGGCGTGGACGAGACCCAGCAGGACTGGTACACCACCTACTACGGCGGCCAGGGCCTCTACACCTACACCAGCGGCTCCGGCATCCAGTCCGCCATCGACGCCGGCTCGCTGGTCGCCCCGCTGCAGCAGGCCGGGGTGCCCGCCTCGGTCAGCACCTACCTGCTGGCCGGCGGCACCCCGAACGTGCTCGGCATCTTCAACGAGGACCGCGGTCCCAGCGACGGGGTGGTCTTCGAGGCGAGCGCGCTGGACACCGCGGGCATCGGCCACGTCGCGGGGACCGCGCTGATCGCGGGCGCCAACCACCTCGAACTCGGCTGGAACGGCGCGGCTTGCGCGCAGGTCGCCGGCTGGCTGAACTGAGCGGAGCAGCCCGATGCCGAACATCACCACCGCCCGACTGGCCGTCCACTACCGCGAGGTCCCCGGCCGCACCGGTGAGCCCGTGCTGCTGGTCCACGGCAACGTCTCCGACAGCTCGTTCTGGCAGCGCACCATGCTCGACCTGCCCGAGCGCTACCGCCCGATCGCCCCCGACCTGCGCGGTTTCGGCGCCACCGAGCCGCTGCCGGTGGACGCCCGGCGCGGGGTGCGGGACTACGCGGACGACCTGCTCGCCCTGATCGAGGCGCTCGACCTGGGCCGGGTGCACCTGGTCGGCTGGAGCCTGGGCGGCGGGGTGGCCCTGCAACTGCTGCGCGACCACTCGGCGCTGCTGCGCTCGGTCACCCTGGTCAACCCGGTCTCCCCGTACGGCTTCGGCGGCACGCACGGCCTCGACGGGCGGCTCAACGCCGCCGACGGGGCGGGCTCCGGCGGCGGCGCGGCGAACCCGGAGTTCGTCCGGCGGCTGGCGCTGGGGGACGCCGGGGACGAGTCGCCGCTGTCGCCCCGCGCCGTCTTCACCGGCTGCTACGTCGCCGGCCCGGTGGCCGGCACCGATGACTGGGTCGCCGCGATGCTCACCACCCGCTGCGGCGAGGACCACTACCCGGGCGACAGCCGCCCGAGCGAGAGCTGGCCCGGCTTCGCCCCGGGCGCCCGCGGCGTGCTCAACTGCCTGGCCCCGAACCACTTCCGGTTGGCGGACCTGGAACTGGTCGACCCCAAGCCGCCGATCCTCTGGGTGCGGGGCACCGAGGACGTGATCGTCTCGGACACCTCGCTCTTCGACCTCGCGCACCTGGGCGCGCTCGGCGCGGTGCCCCACTGGCCCGGCGAGGAGGTCTGCCCGGCCCAGCCGATGGTGGCGCAGACCCGCGCGGTGCTGGCCCGCTACGCCGCGGCGGGCGGCAGCGTGCGCGAGGCGGCGGTGGCGGGCGCGGGGCACAGCGTGCAACTGGAGCGGCCCGAGGAGTTCCTCGCGGAGCTGGTCCGGGTGCTGGCCGGGCCCGTCTCCGGCTTGCCGGGTGTGGGGTGACGGCTGCTGGACTGAACAGCGCCGGGCGGCCCCGCTGGGAGCCGCGGCCGCCCTTTTGACGCACCGTCAGCCAGCGGCCGCACCGTAGATCTCGCTCGAGATTGACCAGTAACGCCATTGCTGCAGAACGCTCTTGGCTGACATGATCTGCTGGCCTGGCGGGGGATCCACCTGGCTCGGCAGGACTGTGCCAAGTAGCCCGGAGCTGTCCTGGCTGCAGCGCGCTGCCTGCCGGTCGAGCACGGGGGCGGCCTGGCCGCCTCGTGGACAAGGGGCGGAACATGGGATTCATGCGGCAACTTCCTGGCGCAGCCAGGCGAATACCGACGCTGCTGATCGGCCTCGGACTGGCCTCGAGCTCGTTCTGCCTGGCCGGCGCTCCGACCGCGTACGCGAATACTGCGACGCCGGGGACAACATCGGCTGGACTGTGGCACAACTATGCGATCGGCTTCGACACCAGCCACGGACCGTACTATGGGATCGGAGTCAGCCGCAACGACACCTACATTCCGGTTGGACCCGCGAGTGACTGCACCACGAGCGCCTTCAGCCCACCTGTGGTCTACCAGACCCAATGGGTCCTCATGACCTCCGATGCGCAGAACTGGGAGGAGCTCGGCACCTCGCATCGCTGCAACTACCACGACTTCTGGTACTACGGCTACGGACTGTCTGGCGCCTGGTACCCGGTGGGAACGAGGAACGAGCAGTACATCGGGTCCCCTGCCCGGCACCGCTTCAGCATCTGGCGCGACGGCAGCAACACCTGGCACTACGAGGTCGACTCCACTGACCTGGGGACCGACTACTGGGCGACCTCCGGGGCGCAGATCAGCTTCGGGCTGGAAAGCTACGACCCCAGCGCGTCCACGGTCGGCACCGACTATGCCGGCATCTCCTTTCTCAACAGCGCGGGCGGCAGCACCTCGATCAGCGGCCAGGGCGGCGTCGACATAGGCACCAACATGTGCGGCACGTGGAGCGCGAACAACACCACGTGGTGGGCCGGAGAAGGCTCGGGGTGCGGCTTCGGGAGTGCCGCCAGGACACAGTCGTCGACCGTCCAGGGCACTCCGGCAGCGGCGGACTCGTCGCAGGCAGCGCTCCCCATCGCCGGGCCACTGCGAGCCGGCGGCGGACTGAGCACCGCGGCGGTCGCCACGAGCTGCGCAAGCACCGCCAAGTACGGTGCAGCGGTGTGGGGAACCACCGGCGCGGTCACCAGTGCCTACGGATCCACCGCCAAGGCCGTCAACGCGTGGAAGAGTCGAGACTTGGCCCGCAAGGGCAAGGAGCTCAGTCCCGCACAGGCGGACGCAGATGGTCCGGTCGCTGTCTGCGTGATCTCCGGGACCTACGCGATTCCCGCGCCGCTGCCGGCCGGTGGTTCCGCGGACCAGGCAGCCGGTTACGACCTGGCTGTCGTCACCGTCGACAGCCACGGCAAGGTCACGCCGTTCGCCTACGGGAACGCCATCACCCTGGCCGACCTGCTCACCCCGCCCCCGGCGGGCTGACAGCTGGGTGAAGCAGTACGCGTCCCGGCCTGCCGACCGCCACGGGCGGCCGGACTGACGCCATGACGGCCGGTCAATGGACTGCCAGCTGACGATCCGTCAGGTCGACCGTTGGTACCGCGCCGTCGCTCCCCAGGTGGGGCAGCCCACCACCGGGAGCCAGGCATGCTGTGTCGGAAGTCGGCTGAGCCGACTTCCGACACAGCATCAGCTGACCGGTCAGGCGCCGCCCGGCAGCGGCCGGTCCTCCTCGACCAGGCGCTTGAACTGGGCCAGGTCGCCGCGCACCGTCTCCTCGATGGCGTGCGACTGGGCGAAGCCGTTCGGGCCGCCGTAGAGGTCGTGGACGGCCTCGGGCTCGTACTCGACCCGGACCTGCATCCGGGTCGCGCCGTTCTCCAGGGAGCGCAGGGCGACGGTGCCGCGCAGGTGCGCCGGGTCCAGCGTGCGCCAGTTCATCACCTGGTTCTCGCCGTGGTCGCTGATCGCGGTCTCGAAGGTGCGTTCCGCTCCGCCGACCTCGATGTCGAGGTGGGCGCGGTGGCTGCCGTGCGCGTGCGCGTGCCGCAGGCCGGCCACGAACTCGGGGTACTGGTGGATCCGGTGCAACTGCTCCCAGCAGACCTGGACCGGGACGTCGACGTCGATCTGCTCTTCCAGTGTGCTCATCGGCTCACTCCGCGTCCTCGTAGGGTTCGCCCTCCGCGCGGGTCTCGTCCGTGGCGTGCTTGACCTGCTCGGAGGTGACGCCGTCCAGCAGGTCCGGGTCCTCGGCCTCGGCGGCGTCGGCTGCCGCGCTCCGGTCGCGCTGCGGGCTGACGGTGGACATCAGTGCCTCCCTGGTGTTCAGGGGCCGGCCGGTGCGTCCGGCCGACATGTCCAGCCTGCGCCCCCCGGCTACGGTGGGCAACCGGCCTCGGCGCGAGCGGTCTCAGGCCAGCCCGAGGCCGGGGTCCGCCTCGGGCTCGGCGGCGGGGGAGAGGTCGGCCAGGGTGTTCCAGAAGAGCAGCTCGCACTCCTGCAGCAGCCGCCCGTAGCTGCGACCCTCGGTCAGGCGGGCCTCGGTCAGGCCGCCGGCCGCGAGCACCTCGACGGCGTCGTCGTCCAGTTCGGGGGCCGGGGTGGCGAAGAAGTCGAAGAAGGCGCAGGCGGCGTCCGAGAACCCGTAGTGACGGCGCAGCGCACGGGCGGTGACCGCGCAGTAGTCGCCCCAGGTGGCGAAGTTGACGGCCAGCGCGAGCACGACGGCACTCGGCTCGCCGTTCAGCGCCAGCCAGGCCAGCTGGCCGGCGTACGCCTGGCAGCCGGCCAGCGGCTCGCGGGCGCGCAGCGCCGCCTGGTCCAGGCCGCAGCCCGCGGCGAAGGCGGTCAGCGCGCTGAGCGCCAGCGATTCGCCTTCGGCCAGCTTGGCGAAGTAGCTCCCGGCCGGGGTATCGGCGCAGCGGGCGGCCAGCACCAGGAAGCTGCGCCGGTCGCTGCGGATGATCCGGTACTGCTGCCCGGCCAGTTCGGCGAGCACCGGGACCGGGGCCAGGCCCGCCTCGATCCGGGACACCAGGCGGTTGTCCCGGGCGGCCGGGGCGAGCTCACGGCGGATGGTCAGCAGGGCCTCGCGCGGCGTGGGCGTCATGGCGGCAGCGTATCCGTGCGGACACGGAGGGTGGGCGAGCCCGGCCGCCGTGTCGCCGTGCCGTCGCCATGGTCGCCGCGAGGATGACGCACCGTCAGAAGATCGACCAGCCGGTCGCCGTGGTGAAGGCGTCCAACGCGGTGACCGCGCCGACCGAGTTGCCCGCCCGGTCCAGCGCCGGCCCCCAGGCGCAGAGCGTGCCGCGCCCCGGCACGATGGCCAGGATGCCGCCGCCGACCCCGCTCTTGCCCGGCAGGCCCACCCGGTAGGCGAACTCGCCCGCCGCGTCGTAGGTGCCGCAGGTCAGCAGCACCGCGTTGATCCGCTTGGCGTCGCTGCGCGAGAGCAGCCGGCTGCCGTCGGCGCGCAGGCCGTGCCGGGCCAGGAAGAGGCCGGCCAGCGCGAGGTCGCGGCAACTGGCGCTGATCGCGCAGTGCGCGTAGTAGTGCGTGAGCACCGCCTCGACCGGGTTCTCCAGATTGCCGTAGCTGGCGATGAAGTGGGCGAGCGCGGCGTTGCGGTGGCCGTGCGCGGCCTCGGAGGCGGCCACCTGCTGGTCGGTGTCCAGCAGCGGGTTGCCCGACTCGGCGCGCAGGAAGGCGCGCACCGTCGCGGCGGCGTCCCCGGTCAGCGTCAGCAGGCGGTCGGTGACCACCACGGCGCCCGCGTTGAGGAACGGGTTGCGCGGGATGCCCTGCTCCGACTCCAGCTGGATCAGCGAGTTGAACGGCGTGCCGGAGGGCTCGCGGCCGACCCGGTGCCAGATCGCCTCGCCGCCGGTGGCCAGGGTCAGGGCGAGGGTGAAGAGCTTGGAGATGGACTGGACCGAGAACGGCGCCTGCCAGTCGCCCGCGCCGTACACCTCGCCGTCGACCGTGGCCAGCGCCAGGCCGAAGGCGCCGGGGTCGACCGCGCCCAGCACCGGGATGTAGTCGGCCACCCGTCCGGCGGAGAGCACCGGCCGCGCGGCCTCCACGGCGCGCTGGAGTTCGAGCTGATAGTCCATACAATCAGCTTTTCATGGCGCGGCGCCGCCCACCTACCCCCCGGTCGGCGGCAGACTGGACGGTATGCCCGAACTGCCCGAAGTCGAAGCGTTGAGCGCCTTCCTGGCCGAGCACCTGGTCGGCCGGCGGATCGAGCGAATCGACCCGCTCGCGGTGAACGCGCTGAAGACCTACGACCCGCCGGTCACCGCGCTCGCGGGCCGCACCGTCACGGCCGTCGGGCGACGCGGCAAGTTCCTGGTGATCACGACCGCGGGCCAGGGCGCCGACGGCGACCCGCACCCGGACGGCGACCTGTACCTGGTGGTCCACCTGGCCAGGGCCGGCTGGCTGCGCTGGCAGCGCAGGCTCGCCGCCGAGCCGCCGCACCCCGGCAAGGGCCCGCTGGCCCTGCGGGTCGCGCTGGCCGACCCCGAGGACCCCCGGGGTGCCGGGTTCGACCTGACCGAGGCCGGGACCAAGAAGGGCCTGGCCGTCTCGGTGGTGGCCGATCCGGCGCAAGTCCCCGGGATCGCCCGGCTGGGTCCCGATCCGCTGGACCCCGGGCTCACCCTGGCCGAGCTGCGCGCACTGCTGGCCGGCGAGCGGCGGCAGCTCAAGGGCGTGCTGCGGGACCAGAGCGTGCTGGCCGGGATCGGCAACGCCTACTCGGACGAGATCCTGCACGCCGCGAAGCTCTCCCCGTTCAAACCGGCCGCCAGGCTCACCGAGGCGGAGAGCGAGACCCTGCACCGGGCGATCGGCGAGACCCTGCGCGAGGCCGTCGAACGCTCGCGCGGGCTGGCCGCCGGGGAGTTGAAGGCGGAGAAGAAGACCGGGCTGCGGGTGCACGGCCGGGCCGGGCAGCCCTGCCCGATCTGCGGGGACACCATCCGCGAGGTCTCCTTCGCCGACTCCGCGCTGCAGTACTGCCCGCGCTGCCAGACCGGCGGCAAGCCGCTGGCCGACCGGCGGCTCTCCCGGCTGCTCAAGTAGCGCGAGCTCAAGTGCCCGAGCTCAAGTACCCGAGCTCAAGTAGCGCGAGCTCAAGTGCCCGAGCTCAAGTAGCCCGAGGGTATGGCGGGTCGCGGCCGGGTGTGGCAGCCTCGCTCCCGGTTACGATCCCTCACCCGCACGGGAGCTGCCCATGCTCAGCCACGCCCAAGGCGCCACCGACCGACCGCTGCTGGCCGAGACCATCGGCGCCGACCTGGCCCGCACGGTGGCGGCCTTCGGGGAGCGCGAGGCGCTGGTGGACGTGCCGACCGGGCGGCGCTGGACCTACCGCCGGCTCGCGGCCGAGGTGGACGTGGTGGCGCACGGGCTGCTCGCCCTGGGCGTGCGGCGCGGCGACCGGGTCGGCATCTGGTCGCCGAACTGCGCGGAGTGGGTGCTGGTCCAGTACGCGACGGCCCGGATCGGCGCGGTCCTGGTCACCGTCAACCCGGCCTACCGCACGCACGAACTGGAGTACGTGCTGCGCCAGTCCGGCGTCGTCGTGGTGGTGGCGCCACCGGCCTACAAGAGCTCCCAGTACGCGGCGATGCTGGCCGGGGCCCGGTCGAACTGCCCCGAATTGCGCGAGGTGGTGCTGATCGGCGAGGACTCGTGGACGGCGCTGCTCGAAGCCGGGCGCGCCGGCGACCCGGCGGCGCTGGCGGCCCTGGCGGCCGAGCTGCGGCCCGAGGATCCGATCAACATCCAGTACACCTCGGGCACCACCGGCTTCCCCAAGGGCGCCACCCTCTCGCACCGCAACATCCTCAACAACGGCTACTTCGTCGGCGAGCTGTGCGACTACACCGAGCAGGACCGGATCTGCGTGCCGGTCCCCTTCTACCACTGCTTCGGCATGGTGATGGGCAACCTGGCGGCCACCTCGCACGGCGCCTGCGTGGTCATCCCGGCCCCCACCTTCGACCCCGCCGCCACCCTGGCGGCCGTCGCCGCCGAGCGCTGCACCTCGCTCTACGGCGTGCCGACCATGTTCATCGCCGAGCTCAACGACCCCGGCTTCGCGACCCACGACCTGGGCTCGCTGCGCACCGGCATCATGGCCGGCTCGCCCTGCCCGGCCGAGGTGATGAAGCAGGTCATCGAGAAGATGAACATGCGCGACGTGTCGATCTGCTACGGCATGACCGAGACCTCGCCGGTCTCCACCCAGACCCGCCGCGAGGACGGCTTCGAGCAGCGGATCTCCACCGTGGGCCGGGTCGGCCCGCACCTGGAGGTCAAGGTGGTCGACCCGGTCACCGGGGCGGTCGTCGAGCGCGGCACCCCCGGCGAACTCTGCACCCGCGGCTACTCGGTGATGATCGGCTACTGGGCGGAGCCCGAACGCACCGCCGAGGCCCTGGACACCGAGGGCTGGATGCACACCGGCGACCTCGCGGTGATGGACGAGGACGGGTTCCTGGCGATCACCGGCCGGATCAAGGACCTGGTGATCCGCGGCGGCGAGAACATCTACCCCCGGGAGATCGAGGAGTTCCTGCTCACCCACCCCGACATCCTCGACGCCCAGGTGGTCGGGGTGCCGGACGAGAAGTACGGCGAGGAGCTGATGGCCTGGATCCAGCTGCGCGCCGGCGCGCCCGAGCTGACCGCCGAGGCGCTTCGGGCCTACTGCACGGGCCGGTTGGCGCACTACAAGATCCCCCGCTACGTGCACCGGGTGGACGCCTTCCCGATGACGGTGACCGGCAAGGTGCGCAAGGTGGAGATGCGCGAGGAGGCGGTGAGGCTGCTGGGGTCGGGCCTGGCCGGTTAGAGGCCGGTTAGAGGCCGGTTGAGAGGCCGGTTGAGGCCGGAGGCCGCTCAGGCGTGGTCCTTGCCGACCTTGCCGACCTTGCCCGCCGGCGCGGCGGGCATCGGCTCGTAGCGCAGCGGGGCCCGGGTGAAGGAGCCGGTGCCGTGCGAGAGCGAGCGCAGGTCCACCGCGTAGCGGGTCAGCTCCAGTTCGGGCACCTCGGCCCGCAGCAGGCTGCGGCCCGGCCCGGCCGGCTCGGTGCCCAGCACGCGCGCCCGGCGCACCGAGAGGTCGCTGAACACCCCGCCCAGGTACTCGTCCGGGACCAGCACGCCGACCTCGGCCACCGGCTCCAGCAGCCGCACGGTGGTGCGGCTCGCGGCGTCGCGCAGCGCGAGCGCGCCCGCCGACTGGAAGGCGGAGTCCGAGGAGTCCACCGAGTGCGCCTTGCCGTCCACCAACGTGACCCGGACGTCCACCAGCGGGCGGCCCTCGCCCACGCCGCGCTCCAGCTGGGCCCGCACGCCCTTCTCCACCGAGGGGATGAAGTGCCGGGGCACCGAGCCGCCGACCACCTTGTCGACGAACTCGAAGCCGCTCCCGCCGGGCAGCGGCTCGACCAGCAGTTCGCAGATCGCGTACTGGCCGTGGCCGCCGGACTGCTTGACCAGCCGGCCGTGCCCGGTGGCGGGCGCGCCGAAGGTCTCGCGCAGCGCGACCCGGTACTCGACCTGCTCGACCTGGACGCCGAACCGGTCGGCCAGCTGGTGCAGCAGCACCCCGGCGTGCGCCTCGCCGGTGCACCAGAGCACCAGCTGGCCGGTGGCGGGGTTCTGCTCGACCCGGACCGTCGGGTCCTGCGCGGCCAGCTTGGCCAGGCCCTGGGCCAGCTTGTCCTCGTCACTGCGGCTGCGGGCCTCGACGGCGACCGGCAGCAGCGGTTCGGGCAGCTCCCACGGGGTGAGGCGGAGCGGTTCCCGCGGCTCCGAGAGGGTGTCGCCGACCCGGGCGGCGGTCAGCTTGCCGACGCAGACCAGATCGCCCGCCACCGCGTGCGGGACCGGGCGCTGCTGCTTGCCGAACGGGCTGGTCAGGCCCGCGATCCGCTCGTCGGTGCCGGTCCTCGCCGCCTCGCCCTCGCCCTCGCCCTCGGCGGCCGCGGCGCCGGCCACGTGCAGCTGGGTGTCCGGGTGCAGGGTGCCGGAGAAGACCCGCACCAGGCTGAGCCGCCCGACATAGGGGTCGTCGGTGTTCTGGATCACCTGGGCCAGCAGCGGACCGGCGGGGTCGCCCGGCAGCTCGACGAGCTCGGGCAGCGGCCGGTCACCCGGGGCGGGGAAGGCGGTGACGATCAGGTCGAGCAGGTCGACCGCGCCGGTGCCGTCCTCGGTGAGCGGCAGCACCGGGTGGATCGCGTCGTGCAGCACCGCGCCGCGCAGCCCCCGGGTGAGCGAGCCCTCGTCCAGCGTCTCGCCGCCGAGGTAGCGCTCCAGCAGCCCGTCGTCCTCGCTCGCGATCGCCTCCACCAGCCGCTCGCGGGCCGGGCCGGTCTCCGGCACCGCCGCCCGCTGCGCCTCCTGCGCCGCCTGGCCGTGCGTCTCGCCGCTGAGCAGCTCCACCGTGCCGCGCACCCGGCCCTCGCTGCGCACCGGCAGGTCCATCGGCTGGACCGACTCGGGGTGGCCCGCGCCGAAGGCCTCCTGACAGGCGCTCAGCACCTCGTCGAAGTCGGCCCGTGCTGCGTCCATATGGGTGATGGCGATGGCCCGGGGCAGGCGGAGCGCCGCGCACTGCGCCCAGAGCGCGAGCACCGGCGCGCCGATCGGCTCGGTCCCGGCGACCACGAAGACGGCCGCGTCGGCGGCCCGCAGCGCGGCCCGCAGCTCGCCGGCGAAGTCGGCGTGCCCGGGCGGGTCGAGCACGTTGATCTTCACGCCCCGCCAGCCGACCGGCACCAGCGAGAGCCGCACCGAGCGCTGCTGCTCGTGCTCGATCTCCTCGTGGTCGGAGACGGTGGTGCCCTCGCTCACCCGCCCGGCCCGGCTCAGCTCCCCGGCGGCCAGCGCCAGTGACTCGGCCAGCGTGGTCTTGCCGGAGCCGCTGACACCGACCAGGACGACGTTGCGCAGCTGCTCGGGCCCGTCGGCGGCGGGGACCCGTCCGGCCGCGCCGGCCCGGGATGATGCTCGCTCGGACATGCCGGTGCTCCTCGGACGCACGGGAAGGCTCGTCCTTCGAGCTTTCCACCGTGGCAGGCCCGGGTCCACCGGGGGCGCGGGCCCCGGGCGGGCGGGCGCGGCGCTCGGCAGGACGCGGGTGCTCAGCCGGCCGCGGCCGCGGGCGCGCTCGACGGGGCCGGTGCGGCCGCAGCTTCCGAGGCGCCTGCTTCCGAGGCGCTTGCTCCCGCGCCGCTCGTTCCCGCGTCGCTCGTTCCCGCGCTGCCCGTTCCCGTGCGGCTCGCGCTCCGACGCTGGGCGGTGGCCAGCAGCAGCGCGGTGAGCAGCGCCAGCCCGGTCGCCACCACGATCGCGATCCAGGCGTGCCGGAAGGCGTCCAGCGCCTGCCCGGCGGAGTGCGGGGTGCGGGGTGCCCAGCACGCTCACCACCACGGCCACGCCGACCACCGCGCCGATCTGACGTCCCATCGTGGTGACCGCCGAGCCGGTGGCGAACCTGGCGGGCGGCAGCGCGGCCGCCGCGGCGCCGATCAGGGTGGGCAGGGTCAGGCCGACCCCCGCGCCGGTCAGCAGCATCCCGGGCAGCAGCTCGGCCGCGTACCCGGGCGCGGTCTTCGCCGCCACGGCCCACCAGGCGATCCCGGCGGCGAAGAGGAGCAGCCCGAGCGCGGCCAACCGGCCGTGGCCGAGCCTGCGCAGCAGCGGACCCGCGCCCAGCGCGATCGGCGGGACCAGCAGCGGGCCGGGCGCGACCGCCAGGCCGGTGCGCAGCGCCGAGTAGCCCCAGACCTGCTGGCACCAGAGCACCGAGGTCAGCAGCATGCCCGCGAAGGCCACCGTGAAGAGCAGCGCGGTCGCGTTGGCGGCGGCGAAGACGGGCACCCGCAGCAGCGGCAGCTCGACCACCGGGGCCGGGTGCCGGGCCGACCTGCGCAGGAAGCCGCCGGTCAGCAGCACGGCCGCGGCCAGGCTGCCGGCCACCCGCGTCGAGGCCCAGCCCCAGCTGTCCGCCTTGACCAGGCCGATCGCCAGCAGCGCGATCGCGCCGGTGAGCAGCAGCACGCCGACCAGGTCCGGCCACGGCTCCGCCGCCCGGCCGCGCAGCCGCGGCAGCACCCGGATCCCGGCGACCAGTCCGGCCAGCCCGACCGGCAGGTTGGCCAGGAAGACCCAGCGCCAGTCGGCCTCCACCAGCAGACCGCCGAGCACCGGGCCCAGCCCGGCCGCGATCCCCCCGATCGAGGCCCAGGCGCGCACCGCCCCCGGCCGCCGGGCCGGCTCGGTCGAGTCCAGCAGCAGTGCCAGCGAGGTCGGCATCAGCAGCGCGGCGCCCACCGCCTGCAGCAGCCGGGCGCCGACAAGCCACCACACCCCCGGCGCGAGCGCGCAGAGCGCGGAGGAGAGCGTGAACAGCCCGAGCCCGGTCAGGAACGCGCCCCGGTGCCCGACCCGGTCGGCCAGCCGCCCGGCCGGCACCAGCAGCGCCGCGAAGACGATGGCGTAGCCGTTCAGCACCCAGGAGAGCGAGGCGAGGTCGCTGCCCGCGAAGTGCGTGTTCATCGCGGGCAGCGCGACGTTGACGATGAAGAGGTCGAGGTTGGAGACGAAGACGGCGGCGGCCACCACGAGGAAGACGCCGCGGGCCGGTGCGCCGGCTCGCCGGTCATGGTTTGAATTTCCAACTATCTGCATGGCACGGCACCGTAGCGTTAGCGGGTTTGGAAATGCAACCCATCGAGTGGGCCGATGAGCGGGTCGTATGCTGAGCGCATGGGTGGGACGGTGACTGCGGTCGGCAGCAACGGTGAGTACTCGTTCACCAAACCCAACCGGGCGGGCATCAGGCTGCTCGCCGGGCTCGGCGTCGAGGGCGACGTGCACGCGGGGGTGACCGTCAAGCACCGCTCGCGCGTCCGGCAGGACCCCACGCAGCCGAACCTGCGCCAGGTGCACCTGATCCACCAGGAGCTCTTCGCCGAGGTCGAGCGGCAGGGCCACCTGGTGGCGCCCGGCGACCTCGGCGAGAACATCACCACCAGCGGGGTGGACCTGCTGGCCCTGCCGGTCGGCACGCTGCTGCGGATCGGCGCCGACGCGGTGGTCGAGGTGACCGGTCTGCGCAACCCCTGCCCGCAGATCGACCACTTCCAGGACGGACTGCTCAAGCTGGTGGTGCACCGCGACGACGCCGGCGCGCTGGTGCGCAAGGCCGGCGTCATGGGCGTCGTGCTGAAGGATGGCGAGGTGCGCCCTGGTGACCCGGTCGAGGTCGAACTCCCGGCCGGACCGCACCGGCCGCTCGACCGGGTCTGACGTCCGTCCCCGGCTGTTCTCCGCACTCGTGGTGACGTCCGAGATCGCGGAACGGATCGCCGCGCGGTGCCCGGAGTTGGACGGACTCGAAGGACAACCGCTCGTTGATTCCGCCACGACCGCGGCCCGGACCGCGGCCCGGACCGCGGCCCGGACCGCGGCCCGGTCCGGCGGCACCGTGCCGGCGCCGGTGCTCTCCCAACTCGGTTCCCCGGAGGGAACGGTGCGCTGGGCAGCCCGTCCAGCACCGGAACGTCGGCGGAGTTCGTCGCCGCCTTCGCCCCTCGGTTCGCCAGGGCGCTGGCCGGGGAAGCCTCGAAGCCGAGCGGGGCTCGTTCGGATTCCGTATGGTGTCGCGTGATCGGCCGGTGACAGGAGTGGGGGATCGCGGTGCAGGAAGACCGGGTGGGTGGGCTGATCGCGGGGCGTTACCGGTTGACGGCGAAGCTCGGGGCCGGGGGCTTCGGGGAGGTCTGGGAGGCCCACGACGAGACCTTGGGTGTCAACGTGGCGGTGAAGGCGGTGCGGGTGCCTCCCGCAGCGTCCGTCGAGGAGCAGGCCGAGCGGCTGGCCCGAGCAGCACGCGAGGCACGCAACGCGGCGAGGCTGCGCGACCATCCCAACGTCGTGGCGGTGCACGACGTGGTCATCGACGGTGGACTTCCGTGGACCGTCATGCAACTCGTCGCCGGCACATCGCTGCAGGAGCACCTGGACGCGCAGGGCCCGCTGCCCGTGGGCCGGGCCGTCGCACTTGCCTCGGCGATGCTGAGCGCCCTGGGCGCCGCGCATGACGCGGGGATCGTGCACCGTGACGTCAAGCCCGCGAACGTGATGCTGGCGGGTGATCGGATCCTTTTGACGGACTTCGGCATCGCCGTTCACCAGCAGGACACCGCGCTGACCGGTACCGGGATGCTGATCGGCTCGGCGGAGTACATGGCTCCGGAGAGGGCCCGTGGCCAGGACGCTCTCCCGGCGAGTGACCTGTTCTCCCTCGGGGTGATGCTGTATCAGGCGGTGGAGGGGTTCTCGCCGTTCCGCCGTGGCACCTTCGAGGCGTCACTGGCAGCCGTGCTGTTCGAGAGCCCATCCCCGCCGCAGCGCGCCGGGGGGCTCGCTGACCTGATCACCCAGCTGATGGCCAAGTCCCCGGACCAGCGTCCAACCGTGGCACAGGCCCGGGAACTTGTGCGGTCGACCATGCTTGGTCGCTCTCGGAAACCAACCTTCGACGGGAGCGACGGCCAAGGTGGCCTTCCCCATGCCGGCACACACCGACGAGAACGCCTCAGTGAGGCTCTGGCCGCTGCGGAGCAGACCGCTCGCTGCCTGGTCGACGTGGACGAATCCGCCTGGGTGTTGGCCCAGGTGGCACAGTTCGTGAGCATCACCGACCCCGACCGGGCCCGTCACCTCGCCGCCGAGGCCGAGAACTTGATTCGCAGCTCCCCGCCGGCGAGCGGTTTCGGCGAGCCGGCGGTCCTGGCCGGGGTCGCGAGCAGCCTGGCCGGCACCGACCCCGACCGAGCCCGGCACCTCGCTGATGAAGCCGAGCATCTCGCCCGCGGCCTCCTCGGGGAG
Source organism: Kitasatospora sp. NBC_01287 (assembly GCF_026340565.1). Taxonomy (NCBI): domain Bacteria; kingdom Bacillati; phylum Actinomycetota; class Actinomycetes; order Kitasatosporales; family Streptomycetaceae; genus Kitasatospora; species Kitasatospora sp. NBC_01287. Next base: position 1,196,093 of record NZ_JAPEPB010000001.1, on the reverse strand, counting down.
GCCGACCGGGCGCCGGCGCTCGCCCTGGTCGCGCGAAGCCTGGCCCGCGTCGACCCCGAGCGAGCCCGACGGCTCGTCGACGACGCCGAGCGCCTCGTCCTCCCGGACACGGACGCGTGGGCGGTGGCTCTCAACTGGGCCGCGGACGCGATGGCCGTCATCGACCCCGGACGCGCCCAGCAGCTTCGGGTAGCAGCCATCCACACCGAGGCCGTCCCTCCCTCTCCGGGCGAAGCCAAGGTGAGTCTTGCCGCCTCACCCAGCAGTGAGGCCGAGCGGGCGGCCCGCGCCACCTCCGATCGGGTCGAACGCGTCAAAGCGCTGGCCGAGGTGGCAGGCCAGTGGGTCGAGGCCGACCCCGACCGTGCTGAACTGCTGATGGCCGAGGCCGAACGCACCGCGCAGCGGATCCTCACCAGGTCGACGCGCTCCTGGGCGCGCTCCGAGATGGGAAAGGCCTGGGCGCGGACCGCACGAAAGCTGGCCTTCAGGGACCCCGACCGGGCCTGTGCCTGGGCGGACAGGACCCGGCGCCTCGCCCAGGACATACCCGATGGCACCTGGAAGAACGTGGTGCTGACGGAAACGGCTGGGGCGTTGGCCTGGATCGCGTTCGCCGTCGCGTCTGCCGACCCGGACAAGGCCGTGTCCCTGGTGGCCGAGGTCCGGGGCGTTGCCCGGACCGTGCCCGACGGCGAGTGGAAGCACATGGCAGTCACGCACGAGGTGAGTGCCCTGTCCTGGGTTGCGGGGAGCTTGGGCGGGCACGACCTCGACCGCGCGCTCCAGCTGATGGAGGAGGCCAAGACCACCATCAGCCGAGAGCTTCCCCATGATCGCAGGGACATTCCGCGGCGCGATGTGGTGCGGGATCTGGCGGAGATCGCGAGACGGCAGGTTCCTGTGGACCTCGACCGGGCCCTGGCGGTTGTCTCCCAGGCTCAGCTCCTCGCGCAGGAGATCTCTCACGACACCTGGAAGACCCCGGCGCTGGACGCGGTCGTGAGGGTGCTGGCCGATGTCGCCAAGCTCCTGGCCATCAGCGATCCCGTCCGGGCCCAGCAGACGGCGAACAGGGCCCTCCGGGCCCTCCGCGGCCTCCCGCAGGATGCCGCGAGCGGTTCGATGGGGCGGGTCGTCGAGGCAATGGCACGGATAGGAGAGCAGCAGGAGAGGACGGACCCGGGCCTCGGCGCAACACTGCTGGCCGACGCGGAACGCCTCACGCGCGACATCACCGACGACTCCGACAGGGCGTTCGCCTGGACAGAGATCGCGAGGGCGTGGGCGAATGTCGAGGAAGGCCACTGATGCCTCCTCGAAGGTGGACGGTTCCTGTAGCGGCCCCGACACTTCACTGACCGTCTGTCTGGCCGTCTGTCAGGCCGCCCGTCAGGCCGCCCGTCAGGCCGTCTGTCTGGCGCCCGACCGGTTGCCTGACGGGTTGCTGACCAACCATCAGGCCGGCTGCTCCATCACGGCGTTGATCTCCGCCATCGGAACCGCCCCGGCGAAGGAGCCGAAGCCACCGGTGCGCAGGATCTCGGCGGCGGAGCGCTGCGCGGCGGCCAGCGCGAGGCGGGCGAAGGCCGAGCCGACGCTGATCCGGCGGGCGCCGAGCTCGGCCAGCTGATCGACCGTCAGCTCGGCGATCGGGCCGGCCGCGATCACGCTGACCGGCTTGCTGACGGCCGAGCAGACGGTGCGGACCGCCTCGGCGTCCGGCAGCCCGGGCGCGAACAGCACGTCGGCGCCGGCCGCCTCGAAGGCCCGCAGGCGCCGCACCGTGTCGTCCAGGTCGGGGCGGCCGTGCAGGAAGTTCTCCGCGCGGGCGGTGACGGTGAACGGGAAGTCGAGCTCACGGGCCGCCGCGACGGCCGCCCGGACCCGTTCGACGGCTGCCTCGAACGGGAAGATCGGCTCGCTCGACCGGCCTGTGGCATCCTCGATCGATCCGCCGACCAGACCGGTCGCGGCGGCCAGCCGGATCGTCTCGGCCACCTCCTGCGGACTCCGGCCGAAGCCGTTCTCCAGGTCGGCGGCGACCGGCAGTTCGGTGGCGGCGACGATCGCCCGGGCATTGGCCAGCGCCTCGTCGCGGTCCACCAGGTTCGCGCCGTCGGCCCGGCCGAGCGCGAAGGCCAGCCCGGCGCTGGTGGTGGCCAGCGCGGCGAAGCCGAGGCCGCTCAGCAGGCGCGCGGTGCCCGCGTCCCAGGCGTTGGCGATGACGAAGGCGCCGGGGGCGGTGTGGAGGTCGCGGAAGGCGAGTGCGCGGCGGCGCTGGTCCTCGGTGGAGAGCTGCACGGGAGTCCTCTGGTCGCACGGGTGGTGACGGAGTGTCCGCGGTGGGCGCGGCCACCAGGACTTCCTATCACCACCGGCCGGGGTCGTGGTGCCGGTCGGTGTGTTGTGGTCAGGCGCTGCGGTCAGGGGAGTTGGAGGTAGGCGGCGCGGCCGGTGCGGCGGGCCTCGGCGCCCGCCTCGACCAGCGCGAGCCGGGCCGGGCGCAGTTCCCGGCGCCAGGCGGTGAGCGGGCGGACGGCGAACTCGTGGTGCTCGGCCGGGTCCAGCCGTAGCGTCGCGAGCCGCGCCGGGTCGAGCGCCGCCGTCGAAGACCACGCCCACCTTGAACGGCCGGCCCGCCGACGGTGCGGCGAAGAGCAGCGCGAGCGGCGGCGGGACCGGGTGCTCGGGCAGGATCAGCCCGGTCTCCTCCCTGACCTCCCGGCGGGCGGCCCGCCACGGGTCGTCGCCGGCCTCCAGGTTGCCGCCCGCGAACTGCCAGACCTCGGGGTCGTAGACCGACTTGAGCAGGTTCCGAGGGCTATCGCCGGTCCACCGGGTCGGAGTCGGCGGCGACATCGCCGTCCAGGTAGACCCAGGCGCCCTCGTGGCGCACGAAGCGGCTGTTCTCGTGCATCGCGCCGGCGTGCCCGCGCTCCCGGTAGTGGGCGGTGAACTCGACCGTGCCCTCCTGGTGGAACGGGCCGCCCTCGGTGCTTCCCAGGATCTCCAGCCGCTGCCAGCGCAGCTCAGGGGCGTAGTCGACCTCCGCCGGCCGGGTCAGCGGGTGCCAGCTGCGCAGCAGGTAGGCGGTGTCCTCCAGCGCGAAGGCGCTGAACCGTGAGCGCATCAGCTGCTCGGCGGTGACCGCCGGGGCCAGGCCGCGGTGCAGCCGGCCGCAGCAGTCGGCGTAGCTCGCGGGCAGGCCGCACGGGCAGGCGGTGGGCTCGGCGGGGCGCTGGGTCGGGCGGGGCCTGGTGGCGCGTCGTGACATGTGTCCATTGTGACCGGCGGGGGTCGGTAGGGGGCCGGTGGGGGACCGGCGGTCGCAGCCCGGTGCCGGGTGGCACCGGGCTGCCGGGGATCAGGGCAGCTGGAGCTGCTGCCCGGGGTGGATCAGGTCGGGGTTGCCGCCGACCACGCCGAGGTTCGCCTGGTAGAGCTGCTGCCAGGAGTCGAGGTGGTGCTGCTGGGCGATGTCCCAGAGGTTGTCGCCGCTCTGCACGGTGTAGCCGGCGGCGGGGGCGCTCGGGGTCGCGGTGGGGGCGCCGGCTGCGTCGATGGCGCCGGCCGGCGTGCCGGGCGCGGTGGGCTGCGCGGGCGCCTGCGGGGCGGCGGACACCGGGGTGCCGGGTGCCGGGGCGGTCGGCACGGTCGCGGGCGGCACGGTCGGGGTGGCGGCGGGAGTGCCCGGCACCGGGGCGGCCCAGGTGGGGCTCGCGGGGGCGGGAACGCTGGACGCCGGCGTGCTGGAACCGGGCGCGGGCGTCGCGGTCGCGCCCGGGGCGGTGGGCGGGGCGGCGGGCGGCGTGCTCGGCGCCGGTGCGCTCGGGGCGGTCGGCGCGGTGGTGGGCGCGCCCGGGCTCGGCGGCGTCACCGGTGCGGTCGGCGGGGTGGGCGCGGTCGGCGCGCTGCTGACGGGCGCGGGCGCGCCCACCGGTGCGGTCGGGAGCGGATCGGTGGGCGTGGTGGGCGTGGTCGGTGCGGGCGCGGTCGGCGTCGGAGCGGGTGTGCTCACCGGCGCGGTCGGGGTGGGCGCGGCCGTCGTCAGCCCCGCCGTGGTCGCGCAGGTGCCCCAGATGGCCGGGCCCTGGGCGGCGAGCAGCTGCTCGGCCACCGCGATCTGCTGCGCCTGGGTCGCGTGCGAGGCCTGCGCCGCGTACTGGTCGCCGCCGTAGGTGAGCCAGTTGTCCTGGCTGAGCTGCAGGCCGCCGTAGAAGCCGTTCCCGGTGTCGGTGCTCCAGTTGCCGCTGGTCATGCACTGGGCGACGGTGTCCCAGGTGGCGGGGGTGGCCGCGTGCGCGCCGGTCGCGGTCAGCAGCGGCAGGGCCAGCCCCGCGCCGGCCACGGTCGCGACGGTCACCGCGCGCTCGGCCTGGGTGGGGCGGCGGTGGCGGCCCGGACCGGAAAAGACTCCGGATATGCCCATCGAACATCCCTCTCCGCACGCCTGCGAGGTGAGCTGTCGGGTTCGGACCGGGAGGTTGGCCCGGCCGTTCGCGGACGGATCCGGCGGACGGCTTCACCCCGAGCCGTACGGGGACGGCATCGAAACCTGGGTCCCCCGCCCCTGCCCAGAGGTGTGGTCGTGGTCCCGGGAGCGCGGTGGGCAGGACTCGGCGTTCCGGCCCCGGGTGCCCGCGCGGCGGCGGGTTGCTGGGGAGACTAGACGGATCATCACCTCGATAACAACCCCGCATCGCACACGTCACACGCGAATCACGGTCGCCGACCGATGCTCCGTACTGAGACCGTTCACGCTGGGTTGCGATTGGTTGCCGTGGTGTTTGCGGGGCGGCGTCGGCGAAATGCTGTGTCACTGGCCTGCCATAGCTTGCGGCCATGGGTGTCTACCTGGTCAGCATCAGCGCGGAGGAGTGGTTCGGTGGGGATGAGGACGGGTGGGGTGAGACGTCGGCAGCCCTGAACGCGGAGCTGGCGAAGCGCGGGACAGCGCCGTACGAGCCGGTGCCTGAGGGGGCGGACTTCGTCCGCGGCTCTGGCCAGTCCTTCGAGGAGAAGCTGATCCCCTCGATGGACGGGTTCACGGCTCTGTGCGAGGCACATCTGGAGCGGGAGGAGATCGAGACCGTCTGCGGCTGGACGGTCATGGTCCCGATCTCCCTGGAGGAGGACATCTGGCTGCCGGTCAGCTCCAGCTACACGGACGAGACGATGGTCGCGGGTGCTCCCCAGGTGCTGGGGATTGCCGAGCGGCTGGCCGCAGTGGTCGAGCTGCCTGCCGAGGTCCCGGAGATGTGCGACAACCTCGACCTGACGATGTGGTTCATGGGCGGGGCGGCGAAGGAGCTCGCCGCCGCGCGGCCGGGGCCCTGGGCGGAGGATCTCGACAGCACCTTCTACGTCGCGCTCCACCTGCGTGCGGCTCAGCATTCGCTGCGGCGGGGCTGTCCCATCGCATTCAGCTGACACCGCGGCTGACACCGCGGCGTAGCTACGGACGGTCACCCCGGGAACGCCGATCGGTACTGCGTCAGGTCCGCCGCTCCCGGCGGCGGTGATCGCGCCCGGACTCGCGTCCGCCGCCGCTAGGTTGGGAGTTGCCGGCGCGGACGAGCCGGTGCCGACCAGCTGATCAGCCGATGAGGAGAGGCCCATGGCCGACGAAGCCAAGATCCGCGAACTGTTCGCCGCCCAGATCACGGGCGTGCTGGTGACCCTGAAGCGGGACGGGCGGCCGCAGCTGTCCAACATCCGCTACGCCTACGACCCGGCGAAGGAGCTGATCCGGGTCTCGATCACCGCCGACCGGGCGAAGGCGAAGAACCTGGCCCGGGACCCGCGCGCCAGCCTGTACGCGACCACGCCGGACTTCTGGACCTGGGCGGTCGCCGAGGGCACCGCCGAGCTCACCCCGGTGGCGGCGGCCGAGGACGACGCCACCGTCGAGGAGTTGATCGACCTGTACCGCACCTTGGAGGGCGAGCACCCCGACTGGGACGACTACCGCGCCGCGATGGTCCGCGAGCGCCGCCTGGTGGTCAAGCTGCACGTCGAGCACCTGTACGGCCAGACTCCCTGACGGCCGTTCCCCAGCGGCCCGAGGGACGCCCCCGGGGGTCCGACGGCCGTTCCCGGGCGTCCCGACGGCCGGGCGGGGCGCCGGAGTCCGGCCCGCTCGGCCGCCCGGGTTTGCCCGATCGGCGGACACGGCACCGCGCGCCGCAGCACGATGAAGGGGCGCGCCCCCGACCGGGGAGCGGCGGTCGCATCGGGAACGAGGTGGGGCTGTGCACGAGTTGGAGCCTGCCGTCGAAGGGGCGGAGGGTGAGCCGCACTGGTGGTGGGAGGTCGACGCCGCCCTGCTGGGCAAGGCGCCCGCCCTGGACGTGGCGATGCACTGGGCCCAGGGGCTGACCGGTTGGGCCGCCGGACACGATCCCCGGGTGGCGGGTGGCGGGTGGCGGGCGGCGACCTGGAGGCGGTGCGGACCCTGCTCGGCCTGGCCGTCTACCGCGCCGCCCAGAGCGAGGCGGTCACCGACCCGGGCCGGATCCCCACCCTGCTGCCCCTGCTCGCCCTCGCCCGCGGTGCGGCCAGGAGCACCGCCGAGGCCCGCCCGCTGGGCTACGGCAACCGGGGTCGGCTGCGGCTGGCGGACCGGGCCCGGCTGCGCGCCGTGCTGGACGACCCGGACCCGGCGGCCTTCGAGGGGCTGCGCAAGGAGACGGTGCTGGTCCTGGTGGCCAACACCGACCACGCGCGCACCGAGCTCTGCCGGCGGTCCAACAGCCCGAGCGTCTGGAAGGACCGCCCGCTGATCACCATCAACGCGCGCGAGCCGCACCTGCCGCGCCGCGGGCCGCTGCCCTGGGACTGGTACAGCACCGGCGGCGGGGCGCCGGAGGCCGAGCGTTAGCGGCGTACCGACCGACCTGGCACGAGCGCCCCGGCGGCGGCCGGTCCGGGGCCTTCCCGTACGCTCGGGGGCTCGCGGGCCGAACGGCTCTGGCCTGCGGCGGAACAGCACAAGGGGAGGCCGGAACGATGAGCGCCGACGACGTGTGGCGGGCGCCGGACCCGGACGGCGGGCCTGACCTGGCCGGCGGGCCGGAGCCGAAGGACTGGCCGGGTGCGGCGGTCCCGCCGCCGGCGGCCGGACCGTTCCCCGGCCCCGGCGGACAGCAGGGTCCCACCCCGTACCCCGGCCCGTACCAGGGCTCTGGCGGCCACCCCGGCCCCGGCCCGTACCCTGGCGCAGGCCCGTACCCCGGCCCCGGCCCGTACCCCGGCTCGGGCCCGTACCCGCCGCCCCCGCCGTTCCAGGGTGGCTGGCCGCCGCCCTGGGCCACCTGGGGCTTCACACCCCCGCCGCCCAAGCCCGGTGTGATCCCGCTGGCCCCGCTCGGGCTCGGCGAGGTGCTGAACGGCGTCCTCACCACGCTGCGCCGGTACGTCAAGGCGCTCGTGCTGCCCCTGCTCGGGGTGGCGCTGGTCGCCACGCTGCTGCTCGCGGTCTACGGCGTGGTCGGCTACCTGGCGACCGAGCACGTCTTCCAGGGCCTGCAGGACCAGCCGGACGGTCAGCTGACCGACAGTCAGGCGACTGCGGTCGGCGTCCTGGTGGTGATCGGGCTGCCGCTGCTGCTCCTCTGCTACCTGCTCTTCTCGCTGGTGGCGAGCACGTCGGGCGCGGCGGTGCTGCGGCACGCCGTCCTCGGGCGCCCGGTGACGGCCGGGCAGCTCTGGTCGCAGACCCGGCCCTTCCTGTGGCGCGTGCTCGGCGTCCAGCTGCTGCTCGGCCTGGGCGGGCTCGGGGCCGTGCTGGTCGCGCTGCTACCGGCGGCGCTGGCCGGGCTGGCCACCGGCAGCGGCGCGGTCTTCGGCGTGCTGGCGGCACTGCTGGTGCCGGTCGCACTGGGCTGCTCGTGCTACGTCGGGATCCGGCTGACCCTGTTGATCCCGGTGCTGGTGCTGGAGGACCGCCGCCCGATCGCCGCGATCCGGCGGGCCTGGGCGCTCAACCGGGGCGCGTGGTGGCGCAGTCTGGGCATCCCGCTGGTGATGCGGGCGCTCGGGTCCTTCGCGGTCCAGGCGATCTGCGTACCGGCCTCGATGCTGGGATCGATGGCGCTGGCCGTCTCCGGCTCCACCGCCCAGATGGACCAGTACGGGGACCAGGCCACCGGCGCGCCCTCCGCGTTCGGCGTGGTCGTCTTCATCGCCGTGATGCTGCTCGCGCTGGGTGTGGCGACGCTGCTGCTCGCGCCGGTGGGGCCGCTGACCGACGGGCTGCTCTACATCGACCGGCGGATCCGCCGGGAGGGTCTGGCCGACACGCTCGCGGAAGCGGCCGGGATCCCCACGGCGCCCGCCGCTCCGGGGGTCTGACCCGCGCAGCCCGTCGCGCCCCGGTCCGCCTCCGCCGCGTGCGCCGCGTCAGCGGGTGTAGATCCCGTCGAGGCGGCCGCGGCCCAGGGCCGGACCGCCCGCGGCGGCGAGCACGTCCGCGGGCCTGGCCTGCTCCAGGGCCGCGCCGCCCGCTGCCGAGGTGAGGGCGGCGGGCAGGGCGAAGAGCTGGAAGACGTAGCGGTGCGGCCCGTGCCCCTTGATCGGCTCGGGGCCGGTGTAGCCGTGCCCCATGCCCGACCGGAGCACCCGCACCCCCGGGACCGTACTGCCCGCGTTCAAGGCTCCGGTGGGCAGCGTGACGAGACCGGGTTCGAGCAGTGCGAGGCAGTGGACGAACGGGCTGCGGGTGGGTGAGTCGATGTCCTCGACGACCAGCAGCAGTTGGGCGGTGCCTTCGGGCGCGCGGTGCCAGACCAGGGCGGGGGAGCGGTTGTCGCCGCCGGCGCGCTTGCCGACGTGGGCCTGTGGGACGACGCCCTCGTGGTCGAGAACGGGGCTCCACAGGTCGAGCACCTCGGGGCCGGCCAGGGCGGGCAGGTGCCAGGCCAGGTTCGCTTCGCCGGCGCGCTTGTTCTTCAGCAGGGTTCCGAGAATCGCCACGGTGTTTCCTTGGTCAGTCGGAGGGACGGGAGCAGGTGTGAACGCCGGTGCGGGGACGGGCGCGGGGACGGGCGCGGGGATGAACGCCGGCGCGGAGCCCGTCACGCGGTGACCGGACGAGGTCCGCCGGCCGACGGTGCGGGCGCCGCCGCGGCCAGTTGGCGCACCTCGCGGGCGATGGCCGGCCACAGGGCGGCCGGCAGGTCGTGGCCGACACCGGGGAAGGTGACCAGCCGGGCCCCGTCGACGGCGCGGGTGGTGGCGCGGGCCGCGGTGACCCGCAGGATCGGGTCCTGCTCGCCGTGCAGCACCAGCGTCGGACGGCGCAGCTCGCGCAACGCGGGGCCGTGCCACTGGGCGCCGATCTGGCGGCTCTGCGCCTTGGTGTCCCGGGGGCCGCTGTCCACCTCGGCCTCGACCCAGGCGCGGGCGGCCGCCTCGTCGAAGGGGTAGCCGGGGGAGGCGATGCCGCGCCAGACCGCCAGGCTCGCCTCGATGTCGCCCTCCCGCCCCTCGGGGAACCGGGCGCGTGCCAGCTTGGCCAGCAGGCCGAACCGCAGGTAGCGCAGGACCCCGAGACCGGAGACGTCGCTGGGCAGCGCCGCCGAGGACGTCACGCTGAGCACCCGGTCCGGGTGGCGCAGGGCGAGCCGCTGGGCGATCGCTCCGCCCAGGGAGTGGCCGAAGACGTGCGCCCGCTCCCAGCCGAGCGCGTCCAGGACGGCGACCGCGTCGTCGGTCATGTCCTCGGAGGTGTAGGCGTCGCCGCGCTTGCCGAAGAGCGCCTTGAAGGGGTTGGCGGCGGCGGTGTCCGGCATCCGGGTCGACTCGCCGGCGTCGCGCTGGTCGTAGCGGGCCACGGCGAACCCGGCGTCGGCGAACGCCTCGCAGAGCCCGGTCGGCCACCAGAACCGCGCGGTGGCCAGCCCCATGATCAGCAGCAGCGGCTCGCCCCGCGAACCCGTGAGCTGGTCGAACGCCACCTCCACCGCGCCGTTGTCGGCATGCCTGGTCGCCGTCCACGCGCGCTGCCCTCGCACCTCGGTCATGGACTCCCCCTCTCGACTGCACTCAGCCGTATCTCCACTGCGATCGACGTTCGCAGTACCTGCCCACTAAGGTACTGCATACAGCGTTCGCAGAAAAGGAGAGATCATGTCCGAGCAGGCCGTCCCGAGCATCTGGCTCCGCCCCGAACGCTCGGGGCGAGGGCCGGCTCCCGCCTTCGACCGCGACCGCCTCGCCGCGGCCGGTGTCGCGCTGGCCGACGCGCACGGCCTGGCCGCCGTCACGATGCGGGCCGTGGCGCAGTCGCTCGGCTCCGGTCCCGCGTCGCTCTACCGCTACGTCTCCACCCGCGAGGAGCTGCTGGAGCTGATGATCGATCAGGTCAACGGCGAGATCTCCTACGCCGCGCTCGGATCCGGGCGGTGGCTCGACGACATGCTGGCCCTGGCCCGCCAGAGCAGGCGCCGCTACCTCGATCACCCCTGGCTGCTCGACGCGCTCGCCCAGCGGGCCCTGTTGGGGCCGCACGCCGTCACCTATCTGGAGCGCTCACTGGCCGCGCTCGCCGACCTGCCGGCCACCCCGCGGGCCAAGCTGGAGGCGATCGGCGTGCTCGGCGCCGTGGTCGCGGCCCTGGCCCGCGCCGAGGCCGCCCAGCGCCTCGCCGGGCAGACCGTGCCGCAGTGGCAGCGGGCGCAGGCGGAGTACCTCGCACAGGCCGCCGGTTCGGGCCGGCATCCCCACCTGGCCGCCGCCCTGGCCGGGGAGGGGGCCGGCGCGGGGGCCGACGCTGACCATGGCGTCGGCGAGGGGGCGGGCCCCGGCGGTGAACCGGCGGAACAGCTCTTCGACCGGGTGGTGACCCGCATCCTGGTCGGGCTGCTCCAGCCTGGTGTGATCGCGTCGTAGGGCCCGAGGGGCGTGGGGTGGGCGGGGGCCTGGACCGGGCAGGGGATTGGGTTCCCGGTCCAGGCCGACCACGCACGGGCGCCGAGCGGGCGGCGGACCCCACGGGGGTGGAGGCTCGCGGCCGCTCGGCGTCCGTGGTCCCGGGGCGGGCGGTGGCGGTCCTTCCGGGGACCGGGCACCGTGCTCCGCGGGGTGGGACGAGCCTGGCACGGCCGGTCGGTCAAATCAACAGATGCTGATGTGATTGTGCATCACATTCATTTCAGCCTACGGATGTCCCGCTCAGCCGCGTCCCGGGGTCGACGCCGGCTGGTCCGCACCGGTCTGCTGCGGACCGGGCCGCCGCTGGTCGGCGCCGTCCGGGCCGCCTCCCGCGCCCTTGCCGTCCTTGCCGCCCCGGCCGCGCAGCGCCGAGGCGAGCGCGCCGATCAGGGCCAGCAGGGCGGCGGCGCTGAAGACGGTGACCAGGCCGTGGTGGAACGGGCCGGAGACCAGCTCGGGGAAGAACCGGTTGCCGGTCAGCGTCTGCGCGTTGGCCGGCGGCAGCGTGGTCAGCACCCCGCTGGGACCGAGCAGGTGGCCGATCGGGTTGTTGCCGAGGAAGGTGGCGAAGAGCGTGCTCACCGGTGGCAGTCCGGCCACCTGGCTCGCCGTCGCCGCCGGCACCTGCTGGGCCCGCAGCCCGGTGTCCAGCGCGTGCGGCAGCGAGCCGGCCAGCCCCACGATCATCAGTGAGAAGAAGAGCCCGATCGACAGCGCGCTGCCCGAGTTCTGGAAGGTCGAGCGCATCCCGGAGGCCACCCCGCGCTGGTCCGGCGGCACGCTGCCCATGATCGCCGAGGTGTTCGGCGCCGAGAACATCCCCTGGCCGATCCCGCTGACCAGCAGCAGCGCCGCGAAGGCGGGATAGGGGAAGTCGACCGGCAGCAGCATCAGGCCGACGAAGGAGGCGGCCACCAGGAGCAGTCCGCCGGTGGCGAAGAGCCGGGCGCCGAAGCGGTCGGAGAGGTAGCCGGAGACCGGGCCGCCGAGCAGGAACCCGACGGTCAGCGGCAGCATGAAGATGCCGGCCCAGAGCGGCGTGCGCTCGAAGGAGTAGCCGTGCAGCGGCAGCCAGATGCCCTGCAGCCAGATGATCAGCATGAACTGCATGCCGCCGCGGGCGATCGCGATCAGCAGCGCCGCCAGGTTCCCGGCCGCGAACGCGCGGATCCTGAAGAGCCGCAGCTGGAACATCGGCTCGGCGATCCTGGTCTCCGCGACGCAGAACGTGGTGAGCAGCACCAATCCGGTGCCGAGGCCGCCCAGCACCCAGGGGTTGGTCCAGCCGGTGGGGTGCCCGCCGTAGGGCTGGATGCCGTAGGTGATGCCGGCCAGCAGGCAGGCGGCGCCCGCGGTGAAGGTCAGGTTGCCGACCCAGTCGATCCGCCCCGGCCGGCGGGTGCCGGTCTCGCGCAGGCTGCGGTAGGACCAGAAGGTGCCGACCACGCCGAACGGGACGCTGACCCAGAAGACGGCCCGCCAGTCGATGGTGGCCAGCACGCCGCCGACCAGCAGGCCCAGGAACATGCCGGCCAGGGCGGTGATCTGGTTGATGCCCAGCGCCATGCCGCGCTGCCGGGCCGGGAAGGCGTCGGTCAGGATCGCGGCCGAGTTGGCCGTCAGCATCGAGCCGCCGACCGCCTGCACGATCCGGAACCCGATCAGCCAGAGCGCGCCGCCGCCGCCGTGCAGCGGATCGAGGGAGAGGGCCAGCGAGGCGGCCGCGAAGACCACGAAGCCCAGGTTGTACATCCGCACCCGGCCGAACATGTCGCCGAGCCGGCCGAGCGCGACCACCAGGACCGCGGTGGTCAGGGTGTAGCCGAGGATCATCCAGAGCAGGTAGCCGATGTTGGCGGGCGCCAGCGGGTCCAGGCCGATGCCGCGGAAGATCGCGGGCAGCGAGATGATCACGATCGAGCTGTCGATGGTCGCGATCAGCACGCCCATCGTGGTGTTGGAGAGCGCCACCCACTTGTAGCGCTCGCTGGTCTCGCGCGCTCCGGTCAGCGCGCTCGCGCCGCTCACAGCCGCTCCGCGAGGCGGTCGAGCAGTGGCAGCGTCTCGCGCAGCAGCTGCCGCTCGGCGGGTGTGAACTCCGCGTCGATGGCACCGGTCAGCAGGTGCACGGACTCCGAGCGGCGCTCGGTGAGCACCTGGCGGCCCGGCCCGGTGATCGTCATGATCGCGCGGCGGCCGTCGGTGGCGTCCGGTCGGCGGCTCACCAGGCCGCGCTCCTCCAGGGCGGCCAGGGTGGCGGCCATCGCCTGCGGGCGCACCCGCTCCTGCTCGGCGAGCGCGCCGGGCGAGCCGGAACCCTCGCGGTCGAGGCGGACCAGCACGGACACCTCGGAGTGCGCCAGGTCGCCCGAGGCGTGGGACTGGCGCACCCGACGGGCGATCCGGCCCACGAGGAGCCGCAGGGTGGCCGCGAGCTCCTCGGAGTCGTCCGGGCTGTCCGGGCCCTCTGCCCGGTCCGGGGGTGGTGAAGTCGTTGTCATAGGTAGTAACAATAGCTTAATCAATCTGATGTAACTACCTCCTCCGGGATTACGCCGGACGACTGGTGGTCCGGCCGCGTCGGGCCCGCGCGGCGGTCGCCACCCGGTGGACTGAGGCAGCGTCAGCATGTCCACCTCGCCGCCAGAGAGGCCGCAGCCATGGAATCGCCCGCACCGGCGCGCCCGCGCTCGTCCCCCAGGCACGCCCTGCGCCGCGAGGTGGGTCTGGCCGGCCTGCTCTGGGCCTCGGTCGGCGCGATCATCGGCTCCGGCTGGCTCTTCGGCGCCGAGAAGGCCGCCAAGGCCGCCGGACCGGCCGCCCTGATCTCCTGGCTGGTCGGCTCCCTCGCCATCGTGCTGCTCGCGCTGGTGCACGCCGAGCTCGGTGGCATGTTCCCGGTCGCCGGCGGCACCGCGCGCTTCCCGCACTACGCCTTCGGCGGCTTCACCGGCATGTCCTTCGGCTGGTTCACCTGGCTGCAGGCCGCCACCATCGCGCCGATCGAGGTGCAGGCGATGATCGGCTACGCCCGGCACTGGAGCTGGGCGGACGGCCTGCAGAACGCCAAGGACTCGACGCTCACCAGCTCCGGCTTCGGGGTGGCGGCGCTGCTGCTCGCCGTCTTCGTCGCGCTCAACTTCCTGGGCGTCAAATGGCTGGCCCGCACCAACAGCGCCGCCACCTGGTGGAAGGTCGCCATCCCGGTGCTGACCATCATCATCTTCGCCAGCACCGCCTTCCACACGCACAACTTCACCTCGCACGGCTTCGCGCCCTTCGGCGCCCGCGGCGTGCTCGCGGCGATCAGCACCAGCGGCGTGATCTTCGCGCTGCTCGGCTTCGAGCAGGCGATCCAGTGGGCCGGCGAGAGCACCCACCCGCGCCGCGACATCCCGCGCGCCGTGCTCGGCTCGGTGCTGATCGGGAGCCTGGTCTACATCCTGCTCCAGGTCTCCTTCCTCGCCGCGGTGCCGGACTCCGCGATCACCGGCGGCTGGGGCGCGCTCACCTACGAGGGGATCAGCGGCCCGTTCGCCGGGCTGGCCACCGTGATCGGCCTGAGCTGGTTCGCCACCGTGCTGTACATCGACGCGATCATCTCGCCGGCCGGCACCGGTCTCGTCTACATCACCTCCAGCTCCCGGATCACCTACGGCCTCAGTCGCAACGGCTACGCCCCCGAGACGATGCAGGCCACCAACCGGCGCGCGGTGCCCTGGATCGGCCTGCTGATCGCCTACGCGGCCGGGGTGCTCTGCTTCCTGCCGTTCCCCAGCTGGCAGAAGCTGGTCAGCTTCATCACCTCGGCGGTGGTGCTGATGTACGCGGGCGCGCCGCTGGCCTTCGGCGTGCTGCGCAAGCGGTTCCCCGACCTGGAGCGGCCCTACCGGCTGCCCGCCGGCGAGATCATCTCGCCGATCTCCTTCGTCATCGCCGGCCTGGTCATCTACTGGGCCGGCTGGGACACCCTGTGGCGGCTGGGTGCCTCGATCCTGATCGGCTACCTGCTGCTCGGCTCCTACGCGGCATACGCCAGGGCCAAGCACCTGCCCAGGGCGCCCCGGATGGACTTCCGGGCCGGCCAGTGGCTGCCGGTCTACCTGGTGGGGCTGGGGATCACCTCCTGGCAGGGCCAGTTCGGCGCGGGGGCGCAGAAGAACCTGCCGCTCTGGTGGGACATCGGGG
Organism: Kitasatospora sp. NBC_01287; assembly: GCF_026340565.1. Taxonomy (NCBI): domain Bacteria; kingdom Bacillati; phylum Actinomycetota; class Actinomycetes; order Kitasatosporales; family Streptomycetaceae; genus Kitasatospora; species Kitasatospora sp. NBC_01287. The sequence goes on along the minus strand of NZ_JAPEPB010000001.1, from coordinate 1,180,970 downwards.
TGATCACCGTCTTCTCGCTGGTCATCTACTACTGGGCGCTGGCCGTGGCGCTGCCCGCTGCCGAGATCGAGCGGAACATCGCCGGCGTCGAGATGATGGACGCCGGCGGCCACTGAGAGCGACCGGCGGATCCGGTCGGTCCGGTCGGTCCGGTCGGTTCGGTCGGTTCGGCAGATCCGGCAGATCCGGCAGATCGGTCGGTCCAAGAGTGATTCCTGACCCCTCCCGGCGACCGTCCGGAGCGCCGGGGCGCCGACGGCGGCGTCCCGGTGGAGTATGAGGGGAGGGCTTGACCGGGCGAGGTGGACGGTATGGACAACTCCCGCTTCCCGTTCCTCGACGGTGTGGCAGGGGTCGTGGTCGACGGCGGTGGCAGGATCCTGGACTGCACGGCGGCCGCCGAGGCGCTGCTCGCCCTCCCGGCGGCCGTGCTGCGCGGGCGTCCGGTGCGCGAGCTGCTCGCGGCACCGGTGGAACCGGCGGGGCCGGCGGAGTCGGCCGGCCCGCACGGCTACGCCGAGCGCGGCGCCGCCTGGGCGGGGCGGGTGAGCGTGCGCACCGGTGACGGGCGGCTGATGCCCATCGAGGTCCGGCTGCTGGCCCTGCGCGGCGCGGCCGGTGGCGACCGCGCCGCCGCCCGCTACGTGGTGCTCGGCGCCCCCGCGAGCACCGCCGACCGCTGGCGCCAGGACCAGGCCTTCACCCGCGAGCTCTTCCTGCAGGACCGCTTCGGCCTGGTGGTCTTCGACCAGGACCTGCGGATCGTGCGCACCAACACCCACCTGCTGCCCTACTCCGGCATGCCGATCACGCTCACCGGGCGCCGGCTCTCCGACTTCCTGCAGCCCCAGGACGCCGCCGCCGTCGAGCAGCACCTGCGCGAGGTGATGGAGAGCGGCAAGCCGCTGGTGCTGGCCGAGGAGCTGGCCAGGACGGTGATAGACCCGCGCGGCGGCCGGATGATGGCGATCTCGGCGTTCCGGCTGCAGTCCTCGGACGGCGCGGTGATCGGGCTCACCGCGCTCTTCAACGACATCACCGAGCAGTACCGGACCCGCCGCCGGCTGGCGCTGCTGCACCAGGTCACCGCCGCCACCGGCCGCTCGCTCTCGGTCACCGACAGCGCCGAGCAGCTCGCCGCCGCGCTGATCGGCAACTTCGCCGACGTGGTGACGGTCGACGTCGCCGCCGCCGTCTTCGGCGGCGAGGAGCCCGCTCCCGACCCCGAGGGCCGGCTGCTGCTGCGCCGCACCGCCGTCGCCGGACCGCCCGAGGCGCTGCCCGCCACCGGCGACACCGTGCTGGTCGGGGCGGACGGCGAGACGGTGCTGGTCGGCCCGGACGGCCAGGACGAGACCGGGGCACTGGCCGACCTGGCCGAGGCCTGGCTGATCACCGCCCCGCTGAGCGCCCGCGGCGTGCTGCTCGGGCGGATCTCGGCGCGCCGCGATCGCTGGAAGGACGCCTACGAGGAGGAGGACGCCGCGCTGCTGCGCGAGGTCGCCGCCCGGGCCGCGCTGGCGCTGGACAACGCCCGCCGCTACACCCGCGAGCACCGGGCCGCGATCGGCCTGCAGCGCAGCCTGCTGCCGCCCGCCGTCCGCTCGGTCGCCGCGGTCAGCACCGCCAGCGTCTACCTGCCCACCGACACCGTCGGCGGGGTCGGCGGCGACTGGTTCGACGTCATCCCGCTCTCCTCGGCCCGGGTCGCCCTGGTGGTCGGCGACGTCACCGGCCACGGGCTGCACGCCTCGGCCACCATGGGCCGGCTGCGCACCGCCGTACGGACCCTGGCCGACCTGGACCTGGAGCCGGAGGAACTGCTCGTCCACCTGGACGACCTGGTCGCCCAGCTGCTGGTGGAGGCCGCGCTGGCGGCCGACGGCGACGACGACCTGGAGGCCGACGGCCTGCACCCGGCCCGCTACGGGGTGGTGGCCGAGCCGCCCGACGAGGAGGGCCGCAACGTCCGGCGGGCCAGGCCGGAGCCGGGTTCGTTCGGCGGCACCTGCCTCTACGCGGTCTACGACCCCGTCTCCCGCACCTGCACCGTGGCCAGCGCGGGCCACCCGCCGCCTGCCGTCGCCCACCCCGACGGGAGCACCGAGTACCTGCCGGTGGTGCCGGGCCCGCCGCTGGGGGTGGGCGGTCTGCCGTTCGAGTCGGTCAAGGTGCTGCTGGAGCCCGGCAGCGTGCTCGCGCTCTACACCGACGGCCTGATCGAGCGCGGCGACGGCGACATCGACACCGGAATGGCCGAGCTGACCCGGCGCCTGGCCGTGGTCCGCTCCCAGGGGCTGCCGCTGCCCGAGGCCGGCCAGCGGATCATCGCCGGACTGCCGCCGACCCGCCTGCACGACGACGTCACGCTGCTGCTGGCCCGCACCAAGGCGGTGGCGGCGGCGGACACCGCCGTCTGGTCGGTGGAGCCGGATCCGGCGGCGGTGGCCAAGGTCCGCGAGGACGCCACCGCCACGCTGGAGGCCTGGGGCCTGGAGGACCTCGCCTTCACCACCGAACTGGTGCTCAGCGAACTGGTCACCAACGCGATCCGCTACGCGGGCGGCCCGGTCGTGGTGCGGCTGATCCGGGCGGACACCTTGACCTGCGAGGTCTCCGACGGCAGCAGCACCCAGCCCCGGATGCGCCGAGCCCGGCTGACCGACGAGGGCGGGCGCGGCCTCTACCTGGTGGCCCAGCTGACCAACCGCTGGGGGAGCCGGTACACGGCCTCGGGCAAGACGATCTGGACGGAGCAGGAACTGCCGGGGGAGTAAGCGGCGTTGAGCCGCCGGGCCGGATCGACGGGGGCGCCGGCTGGCAGACTGGCCGGTGAGTTGCCCTCCGGTGCGGGCGCCAGGGCTGTTGAGGGGAGCCGGGGTGGCGGGTGCGGTGGTCGAGGTGTGGGTGGCTCGGGTTGATGGGCAGGAGCGGGCGGCGGCGCGGGAGTTGGCGTTGCGGCTGGTGGCCGGTCGGGTGGGGGTGGCCGTGGATCGGCTGCGGCTCGGGCGGGCGGTGAGCGGGCAGCCGGTGGTCGAGGGGGCCTCGGGGGTGGCGGTCAGCATCAGTCATGTGCGCGGGGTGGTCGCCGTGGCTGCCGGGACCGGGGTGGGCGGGGTCGGGGTGGATGTGGAGCGGATCCGGCCGGTGGCTCATGAGGCGTTGGCCCGGCGGTGGTTCCCGGCGGCGGAGGCGGCCTGGATCGCCGGGCGCGAGCCGGCGGAGCGGTCGGCCGCGTTCCTCTGGTTGTGGACCCAGAAGGAGGCGTTGGCCAAGGCGCGGGGTCAGGGGCTGGGCGGTGGAAAGGGGTTGCTGCGGCCGGTGGCGCTGCCCGAACGGTGGCCGCCGGGACCGTCCTTCAGCCTGTCCTCCGCTGTCGCCTGGCCGGTGACGGAGGAGTTGATGCTGGCGGTGGCGGTTCGGGGGGTGGCGAGCTCCGCGCTGGACGTGCTTCTACTGGGCGGTCCCTGACGCTGCGTCAAATCCGCGCAGTGCCCGATTTCCCTGCAGCCAGAGGGCGGTGGCGCCGTACAGCGCCGCCGCGACCAGGACTCCGGTGCGGGCGCCGGCCGAGTCGGCGAGCAGGCCGAAGGCGGAGGGGGCCAGCCAGCTGAGGCTGGAGCCGAAGAGTTGGATCGCGTTGCCGGTCTGGGCTTGCAGGTTGTCCGGGGTGATCCGGGTGGCCTGGACCTGGAAGACGATCACCGCGGGCATCACGGTGAAGGTGGTCAGCGCGCCCAGTACCGCCATCAGCCAGACCCAGGGGGAGAGGGCGATGCCCACCGCGCAGGTCGGCAGCAGCCAGGAGGTGACCAGCACCCAGAGGCGGCCGCCGAAGAGCTTCACCAGGCGCGGCCCGAGCAGCGAGCCGGCCAGCCCGCAGATGGCGCTGGCCGAGACCAGCGCGCCGACCTCGGGGGCGTTCGCGCCGCGGGACCGGGCGAGCACGATCACCATCAGCAGCATGCCGGCCGCCACCGCGTTGACCGCCGCCGCCCAGCTCGCGTAGAGCCGCAGGGTGGGTTCGCGCAGCACGTAGCGGGCGCCGGCGGTGATCCGGCTGCGGATCGGCTCGCGCGGGCGCTCGGCGGCGGTCGGCTCCGGGTCGAGCGAGCCGCGCACCAGGGCCGAGGTGAGGGTGATCGCGCCGAAGGAGAGCGCGTCGAGCAGGAACGGCAGCGACTGCGCGACGCCGAAGAGCGCGCCGCCCAGCGGCGGTCCGATCATCGCGGCGGCCTGGCCGCGCGCCTGGGTCAGCGACATCGCCTGCGGCAGCTGCGCCGAGGGGACGATCCGGCGCACCGCGCCGCGGCCGGCGCCCATGAAGAAGGCCGAGGCGCAGCCCTGCAGCGCTCCCACCACCATCAAGTGGGCCAGCCAGAGGTGGTGGGTCAGCACGGCGGGCACCACGCTGCCCACCGCGAGCAGTTGCAGCACCGAGGTGATCAACAGCAGCCGCTTGCGCGGGTAGTGGTCGGCCACCACCCCGGCGGGCAGCAGCATCACCAGGCTGCCGACCAGGGTGGCGCCGCCGACCAGCCCGGCCTGGGCGGCCGAGCCGGTCGCGGAGAGCACCAGCAGCGGGTAGCAGATGCCGGACATCTGGGTGCCCAGCGCGGAGACCGCCTGGCCGCTCCAGAGCAGGTTGAAGTCGCGGTTGCGGCGCAGTGGCGGCGGTGCGGGCGGCTGCGGCTGGACGTCGGCGACCGGCTCGGTGGTCACCGCAGTGTGACCGGGAAGTCGGAGAAGCCGCGCAGCACCGTGCCGCGCCGCACCGGTGGGCCGGCCGCCGCGAGGTGCGGGAAGCGGCTCAGCAGCGCGGGGAAGAAGACCGCGGCCTGCGTGCGGGCCAGCGGGGCGCCCAGGCAGTGGTGCACCCCGCCGCCGAAGGAGAGCACGGTGGCGCCGCCGGTCCTGGTCAGGTCGAAGGTGTCCGGGTCGGGGAAGGCGGCGGGGTCGCGGTTGGCGGCGCCGAGCATCAGCACCGCCGCGCCCCCGGCGGCCACCGGCACCCCGGCGATCTCGGTCTCCTTGGCGGCCACCCTGGCCATGCCCTGCACCGGGGTGTCGTAGCGGAGCATCTCCTCCACCGCGCCGCCGACCAGGCTCGGATCGGCGCGCAGCAGGTCGGCCTGCGCGGGGTGGGCGAGCAGCGCGGCCAGGCCGTTGAGCAGGGTGTCGACCATGCTCTCGATGGCGGCGCTGAAGACCAGGGTGAGGGTCTGCTCCAACTCGTCCTGGGTCAGCGGCCGCGGGTTGTCGGGGCCGGGGACCATGGCCGCCACCAGGGCCGAGGTGACGTCGTCGGCGGGCTCGGCCCGGCGCCGGGCGGCCAGTTCGCCGAAGTAGCCGGTCAGCGCCTCGCCGGCCCGGTCGATCTGGGTCAGGTGCTCCTCGACGCCGCCGCCGTCCACCGCCAGGCGCAGCCCCTCCAGCGGCTCGCGCAGTGCGCCTTGGTCGGCCTCGGGGACGCCGAGCACCTGGCCGATCACGCCGATCGGCAGCCGGGCGGCGAGGATCTCGTGCAGGTCGACGGGTGAGCCGTCGGCGCCCGCGTCGGCGATCGCGTCCAGCACCCGGTCGGTCAGCCCGGTGATGAACTCCCGCAGGGCGACGGCCCGGCGCTGGGTGAAGGCACCGGCCACCAGCTTGCGCAGCCGGGTGTGCTCGGGCGGGTCGAGGAAGAGGAAGGACTCGGTGGTGGCGCGCAGGCCCGGGTGCTCGCGCCAGTTCGGGCGCCGGGTGTCCATCCAGGCGGCGTTCTGCGCGTGGAAGCCGGGGTCGCGGGTGATCGCCACGCAGTCCTCGTAGCGGGTCAGCAGCACGCCGCCGCCCGGGGTCGGGTGCACGGGGGAGAGCTCGCGGAGCACCGCCAGGTGCGGGTAGGGGTCGGCGCTGCCCTGCGGGGTGCGCAGCGCGGCCAGTGCCTGCGCGACGGGATCGGTCACGGCCGGGCCTCTCCTGACGGTTCGTCAGTTCGTGATGGTTCCTCGAACGCCTCGCGCAGCCGCTGGGCCGCGTGGGCGATGGCGGCCCGGCCGCCGTCCAGCACGCCGGACATGGCGAAGAAGCCGTGCACCATGCCCGGGTAGCGGGTGGCCTGGACCGGCACGCCGGCCTCGCGCAGCCGCTCGGCGTACTGCTCGCCCTCGTCGCGCAGCGGGTCGTACTCGGCGGTGATCACGGTGGCGGGCGGCAGCTCGGCCAGGTCCTTGGCGAGCAGCGGGGAGGCGAGCGGGTTGCGGCCGTCCTCGGGGTCGGCCAGGTAGTGCGACCAGTACCAGGCCACCGAGCGGTGGTTGAAGAGCAGCGGGTCGGTGTTCTCCCGGCGCGAGGGGGTGTCGGCGAACTGGTCGGTGTTGGGGTAGACCAGCAACTGGTGGGAGAGGGCGGGTCCGGAGCGCTCCTTGGCGAGCAGGGTGACGGCGGCGGCCAGGTTGCCGCCCGCGCTGTCACCGCCGATCGCCAGCCGGTGCGGGTCGCCGCCCAGTTCGGCGGCGTGGTCGGCCAGCCAGCGCGCGGTGGTCCAGCAGTCCTCCAGCGCGGCCGGGAACGGGTGTTCCGGGGCGAGCCGGTAGCCGACCGCGACCGTGGTGCAGCCCACCGCGTTGGTGAGCGCGCGGCAGATCGCGTCGCTGGTGTCGATGGTGCCCAGGGTCCAACCGCCGCCGAAGAGGTAGAGCAGCACCGGCTGCGCGCCCCCGCCCGCTGCCCGGTAGGCCCGCGCGGGCAGTGGGCCGGCCGGCCCCGGAATCGTCAACTCGATTACCTCGGCCACCGGTTCGGGATCTCCGGCGGCGGCCCTGATGTCGGCCAGGTCGCCTTCGCGGGCCTGCTCCAGGCTCAGTTCGTACAGCGGCGCGGCGGCCGAGGCGGCGCGCCGCTCGCGCAGCGCCTGGACCTGTGGATCGAGTGGCATCGGGCTCTCCGGGTCGGGGGGTTCAGTGCTGGGCGGTGCCTGGATTCGGACCGACCACCAGGTGCCGGTCGGCCTCAGCCGGTGCCTCAGCCGGTGCCCAGCCGCCGGCCGAGCCGGCGCACCGCCTCGGCGGCGGCGATCGCGTGGCTGCGCCCGCTGCCGTGCCGGCCGTCGCTGCTGTAGATGTCCCGGCGGGCGGAGGCCGGGTGGGCGGTCAGGTCGAAGTGCAGGGCGCCCTCCCGCGCGGCCAGCTCGGCCGTCCGCCCGGAGAGGCTGTGCAGCCGCTCCCGCAGCGCCGCGCGGTACTGCTCGGGCACCAGCGGGGAGAGCGAGCCGTCGAACATGCCGACCGTGATCACCTCGGCGCCCCCGTCCCGCAGTGCGGTGACGATCGCGCGCAGCTCGCCGGTCACCGCCTCGGCGTCGAAGCCGGAGCGCAGTGCGTCGAAGCCGCCGCAGGCCACCAGAGCGAGGTCGGGACGGAAGCCGAGGGCCTCGGGCAACTGCTCGGCGCGGACCTCGGCGGCCGGGGTGTTCCGCCAGCCCAGGTTGTAGTAGCGCAACCCGGGTTCCACCAGGCGTAGTTCGAGGCCGATCCGCTCGGCCCAGGGCTGCGTCGGGTAGCCCGGGGTCGGCTCACCCAGCCCCTCTGCCACACTGTCGCCCAGCACCACGAACCGGCGCCAGGGGTGGCCGGCCAGTAATCGGGCGGCGTCGCCCTCGGCCAGGCAGAACGGGTCGTCCGCTTCGGAGGCGGGAGTTGGGGTGTCTGAAGGCATGGCTCGGAACCCGATCCCTTCGTGAATCGGCGCGGGCGAGATCGTCGCCCTTCGGCCGCTGACGAGACCTTACGGTGACCATGGAGCGCTCGGCAACGGTATGAGCCGAACTGATCGTCAGCACCCGCTCCCAGCAGCCAAGATGGATCTCGGCAGGTGGTCGCGGTGCCGCCGCCCTCGACGGCGCCGCGCGGCGGACCGCAGAATGACCCGGCGTTGACCATCTTGATGCCGTGCCGGCCGCCGGGCCGGTCACCGAGCCGGCGCCGCGCGCCGGACCCCGAGACAGGAGGCCGACCGATGGGCGCAGACCCTGGCGAGAGTGGCGAGGAGCGTGCCGACGGGCATGCCGACGGGCGTGTCGACGGGCGTGCCGTCGAGCGTGCCGAGCAGACCCCCGAGGTGACCCCCGAGCAACTGCTCGCGCTGCTGGGCACCCCCGAGGGGCGGGCCGACCCCTACCCCGTCTACCGGCGGCTGCGTGCGCTGGCGCCGGCCTGCCGGACCGCCCGCGGCCAGGTCTACCTGACCGGCCATCAGGACTGCGCCGACCTGGTGCGCGACCCCGCCTTCCGGGCCCAGGGCCCGGACTGGATGGACCGGGTCTCGCCCGGCTGGAGGGAGCGGCCGGGCAAGGTGGCCACGATCGAGGCGATGCTCTTCCGCGACCCGCCGGACCACACCCGGCTGCGCCGCCTGGTCAGCGGGGCGTTCACCGCCCGGCGGCTGGCCGCACTGACCCCCGAGGTCGAGCGCTTGGCGCGGCGCGCGTTGGACGGCCTGGCCGAGGCCGGCGCGGACGGCGGCACGGTGGACCTCCAGGCACTGCTGGCCCGTTCGCTGCCGGTCTCGGTGATCGGCACCCTGGTCGGGGTCCCCGAGGCGGACTGGGGGCTGCTCCAGGACTCCATGTCGGCCATGATGCAGGTGGTCGAACTCACCGTGGACGAAGCCGCGCTGGCCGCCGCCGACCGGGGCGCCGAGGTGCTGATGAAGTACTTCGCCGAGCTGGTGGCCGAGCGCCGGGCGCGCCCCACCGAGGACCTCGCCTCGGCCCTGGTGGCGATCCGCGACACGGACGGCGGGCTCAGCGAGGAGGAGCTGCTGCAGACCCTGCTGCTGCTCTTCATGGCCGGGGTGGACACCATGGTGAACCACCTGGTCAATGCCACCGCCGCGTTCCTGGACCACCCCGAGCAGGCCCAACTGCTGCGCACCGAGCCGGCGCTGGGGCCCGGCGCGGTCGAGGAGGCGCTGCGCTACGACCCGCCGATCCAGATCCTGGCCCGGGTGGCGGGCCAGGACCTGACGATCGGCGGAGCCGAGGTGGCGGCGGGCTCGCTGGTGGTCGGGCTGCTGGGCGCGGCGGGCCGCGACCCGGCGCGCTACCCGGACCCGGAGCGCTTCGACATCACCAGGACCGGGGCCGCCTCGGTCGCCTTCGGCGGTGGCATGCACCACTGCCTGGGCGCTCCGCTGGCCCGGATCGAGTCGGCCGCCTTCCTGCCCGGCCTGTTGACCCGGTTCCCCGGGCTTCGCCCGGCCGGCCCGGCGGTGCGCCGGGGCATGGTGCTGCGCGGTTTCGCGCAATTCCCGGTGGCGATCCGCTAGGACGGCCCGCGCGAGAAAGCGCCGCGCGGGAAACAGGGCGTGCCGGAAAGCGGGCGGGCGGGAAACCGGCCGCGCGGGAAAAGCGGAGCCGGTTCGCAGGACGTTCCGGCGTATTCGATCAAGCCGGTGTCCGGTTTATCCGGCTAGGCAGCACGACCTTCCGCCGCTATCGTCGAATTGCGCCGCCGAACATTTCGGCGGGCGTTCCGCCGGACGAATGGAGGTGCTGCAATGTCCCGTGTGACCGAGAGCCCGTCGGGCAACGGCTTCGTGGCCGAGACCAACGTGGCCGAGTCGACCAACGTGGCCGAGGAGAACCGCGTGGCCGAGGACAGCCGCGTGGCCGAGACGTCGAACGTGGTCGAGAACTGAGTGCATGACCCAAGGTCCGCCAGGACCTGACCGTGCCGGGCCGGCGGTCACCGAATCCCCGATTCGGTGACCGCCGGCCCGAGCCGCTTGCCGGCTGCTCGCCCGGTGCTTGCCCGGCGCCGGTCAGTCGTGCCGTCCCTTCACCAGGTCACCGTCCCCTCACCAGGTCACCGGCAGGTCACCAGGTCACCGGCAGGCTCAGCAGCGGGTGGATCAGGTTGCCCTCGCCGTAGCGCACCTCGTCCGGCGCGATGGCGGGCCGCAGTCCGGGGAACCGGTCGGCCAGGCCGCGCAGCGCGAGGGCCAGCTCCAGCCGGGCCAGCGGCGCCCCGGGGCAGAAGTGCGCGCCCAGGCCGAAGGTCAGGTGCGGGTTGGCCGTGCGGTGGATGTCGAAGCGCTCGGGGTCGGGGAAGACCCCCGGGTCGCGGTTGGCGGCCGGCACCGAGACCTGTACCGCCCGCCCCGCCGCCACCGCGCCGGCCGACAGCGCCACCTCCTCGGTGGTCACCCGCAGGAAGGCGCCCTCGCTCGGCACCTCGAAGCGCAGCACCTCCTCGACCGCGGGGCCGGTCAGCCCGGGCTCGGCGCAGAGCGCCGCCCACTGGTCGGGGAAGCGCAGCAGCGCCAGCACACCGCGGGCCAGCGAGGAGGCGGTGTTCTCCTGGCCGCCGATCAGCAGTGCCGAGACCAGCTGCACCAGCTCGCCCTCGGAGAGCTTGCCGTCGGTGTCGCGGGCGGCCACCAGCAGGTCGACCAGGTCCTCGCCGGGCTCCTTGCGCCGCTGCTCCAGGAAGGCGCGGATGTAGGCCAGGAACTCGCGGTTGGCCCGCAGCCGCTCCTCCAGGGCGGCCGGGTCGACGGCGAAGAAGACCGCCGTCCAGTCGTGGAACAGCTGCCAGTCGGTGGCCGGCACGCCCACCAGGGCGCACATCACCGAGATCGGCAGCACCCCGGCGAAGTCGGCGACCAGGTCGCTGGGCGGCCCGGCGGCGGCGACCTGGTCCAGCAGGCCGTCCACGATGCCCTGCACGATCGGGCGCCAGCGGGCCTCCCGGCTGGGGCTGAAGGCGCCCTGGATCACCTGGCGGAAGCGGCCGTGCTCAGGCGGGTCGTGGTTGATGATCGCGTCCGGGTTGTCGTTCATGTCCGCCTCGCGGACCATCCGGGGCGCGCCCGGGTAGCGCAGGTTGCGGCTGAACCGGCGGTCCCGCAGCACCCGGGCGACGTCCTCGTAGGCCACCACCAGGTGGGCCGCGTCGCCGCTGGGCAGCGCCACCTCGCCGAGTGGGCACTCGGCCCGGCGGCGCTGGTGCTGGCGGAAGGAGGTGCCGAACTCGTCCGGCTGCAGCGGGAAGGGAAAAGCGTCCAACTCTTGATCGGCCATCGTCTCCACCGGTTCTGGAAGAAATAGTTCTCGGACGGCCGGGTAGCAATTCGGCCGCCTGGTGCGCAATGATTTCCTGAGATATCCGCCCACTGCTTCAGGGAGCGCATCGATGGTGAATTCGCCGGCCACGCCAGGATTCGATCCGCTGGTCGAACTCGTCCCCGGGAGCGGGGATCCGCTGTGGTGCGTCCACCCGGCCGCCGGAATCTCCTGGGAATACCTGGCGCTGGGGCCGTGGCTTCCCGCAGGGCAGCGGATCACCGCCCTGCAGGCCGAGGGGCTGAGCAAGCCCGACCAGCTGCCCGGCTCGGTCGAGGAGCTGGCCGAGCGGTTCCTCGCCCTGGTCCGCGAGGTCCAGCCCAGTGGCCCCTACCGGCTGCTCGGCTGGTCCTTCGGCGGCATGGTCGCGCACGCCATGGGCCGGCTGCTGCGCGAGGCGGGCGAAGTGGTCGCGCTGCTCGCCCTGCTCGACTGCTACCCCCACGACGCGGCCCACCCCGAGCGTGAGCCCAGCGACCACGAGTACCTCACCACCCTGCTGGAGAACGCCGGTTGCGATCCGGCGGGCCTGGTGCAGCCGGACGGCGCGCCGCTGGACGAGCGGCGCGCCAGGGCGGTGCTGCTGGCCGGCGGGCACCGGTTGGCCGGCCTGGAGGACTGGCGGCTGGAGGCGGTGCTGCGGGTCTTCCTGCACCACATCCAGCTGCGCCGTGACCACACCCCGGCCCGCTTCGACGGCGACGTGCTCTTCGTGCGAGCCGCACTGGAGCGCACCGCGCCGTTCAACTCGGCCGCCGACTGGGCGCCTTACGTCGACGGCGTGATCGACGTGCACCAGCTGCCGACCGAGCACCGGCTGCTGCTCCGCAAGGAGCCGGCCGAGCGGATCGGCCGGCTGCTCGCGCAGCGCCTGGCACCTCGCGGCGAGGCGGGGGCGTAACGCGCTCACCGGGGCGCCAGCGGGGCGATCGTCCGGCTCTGCGGGTCCAGGCCGAACCGGGCCCGCAGAGCCGCCTTGTCGATCTTGTCGAGCGGGGTGCGCGGCAACGCGTCCACGAACTCCACCGTGCGCGGAACGTGATAGTCCGTCAGATCGGCCTCCACCCGCGCCTTCAGCTCCGCCGCGAGCTCCTCCGGGCTCAACTCCCCGCCGGGCACCGGCACTACGAAGGCGTGCACCAGCTCGCCCCAGCCCGGGTCGGGCACCCCGATCACGGCGGCCTCGCGGACCTGCGGGTGCGCGGCGAGGCTGTCCTCGACCGGGCGGGTGTAGACGTTGGCCGCGCCCACGGTGGTGATGATCATGTCCTTCTTGCGGTCCACCAGGTAGAGGTAGCCGTCCTGGTCCAGGTAGCCCAGGTCGCCGGTGTGCAGCAGCCCGTCGACCAGCGTCTCCTGGGTCATGTCGGGTTGGTTCCAGTAGCCGGACATCATCAGCGAGCCCGCCGCGCAGACCTCGCCCACCTCGCCGGTCGGCAGCGGCTCGCCCTTCTCGCCGCGGATCTCGACCCGGGCGTCGGCGAACGGGCGGCCCACCGAGGCCAGCCGCTGCGGGTGCTCGGGGTCGTTGACCATGAACGGCTGGTCGGCCACCAGCGGCATCTCACTCAGGCCGTAGACCGGGCGCACCACCGGGCCGAACCGCTCGATCGCCTGGGCCAGCCGGGTCGGCGAGACCGGGCCGCCACCGGTGTTGAGGTAGCGCAGGCTGCTGGTGTCCGTCTGCGGGTCGTCCAGCAGGTCGCTGTCCAGCAGCTCGGAGAGCCGGGCCGGGGAGATGAAGACACTGGTCACCCGCTCGCGCTTGACCGTCCCCAGGAAGGCGGGCAGGTCCACGCCTTCGGCGAGGAAGACCGTGCCGTCCTCGCAGAGCGTCAGCAGCACCGGCATCTGCCCGCTGACGTGCACGAAGCCGGTGGTGGACAGGTGGCGCATGCCCAGCTCGCCGATCGAGCGGTAGTAGCCCGCCGCGGCAAGCAGGGCCAGGAAGAAGCGGTGCTCGTGATGGACCAGCTTGGCCTTGCCCGCGGTGCCGCCGGTGTAGAAGAGCGAGGACGGCTCGGGGGTGCCCGGCTCGCGGACGAACTCCGGCTCCTCGGCGGCGGCCGCGGCCACCACGTCGGGGCCCGCGCCGTCCGGCCCGGTGCAGAGCAACTGGAGCGGCTCGGTGCGCGCGGCCAGTTCCCCGATCACCTTGTCGGAGCGCGACGGGTCGTAGATCAGCACCTCGACCTTGGCCAGCTCGACGAACTCCGCCTGCTCCCGCTCCGGGGCGTAGGCGGCGATCCACACCGTGCGGCAGCCCAGCAGGTGCAGCGCCAGTTGGAGGGCGATCGACTCGGGCCGGTTGCGTACCAGCAGCGCCACCCCGGCACCGGTGCGCACCCCTTGGCGGCGCAGCGCGGCGGCCAGCCGCAGCACCAGGGCGCGGAACTCGGTGTAGCTCAGGCGCTGCTCGCCGCAGACCACGGCCTCCGTGTCGCCGCAGGCGGCGAACAGCTTCAGGGCCTGCTCGACGTAGTTGGGGGTCTGCTGTTCCGTCATCTCTGCCCACTCCCTTGTGGTTCCTGAACTGCGGCGTGTTCCTGAACCGCAGTGTGTCTCCGGTGAACTGCGGCGTGTTCTCGATGAACCGCCGGTGCTGCCGGACGGTCAGTGCCGGGCCATGGTGGCCAGCACGGCGGTCCGCAGCTGCTCCCGGCCGGGTTGCACAGCCCGGTCCAGGCCGATCGCGAACGGCAGCACCGCGCCGTCCGGGCGGGTCACCCGGCGGGGCGCGGCGCGCAGCGGCATCCCGAGCTCGACCACCGAGGCGATCACCTCGGCGGCCAGCCCGCACATCCGGTTGGAGTCGTCGACCACCACCAGCCGCCCGGTCCGCCCGACGGAGTCGTTCAGCGCCGCGAAGTCGAACGGGTAGAGGGTGCGCGGGTCGAACACCTCCACCGAGACCTCGGGCGCCAACTCCTCGGCCACCGCGAGCGCTTCGTACACCAGGTGCCCGGCCGCCACCACGGTGACGTCGGTGCCCGCCCGGTGCACCCGGGCCGAACCGATCGGCACCGGCGCCAGCTCGGTGGTGACGTCCTCGCGCACGCCCATCGCGCCGGCCGGGGCGAAGAGCACCACCGGGTCGGGGTCGCGGATCGCCGAGACCAGCAGCCCGTAGGCGTCGGCGGGGGTGGCCGGCAGCAGGGTCTTCACCCCGACGTGGGCGAAGAGGCTGTACGGGTGGTCCGAGTGCTGGCCCGCCCAGCCCTCGCGGGAGCCGGAGCCCGGCACCACGAAGGTGACCGGGGCCGTAATCTGACCACCCGTCATCAAGCTGATCTTGTGGGCCTGGTTGGCGATCTGCTCGAAGACCAGGAAGAGCAGCGAGGGGATCTGGAACTCCACCACCGGGCGCATCCCGGCCAGCGCCGCGCCCAGCGCCAGTGAGCTGAAGGCCTGCTCGGAGAGCGGGGTGTCGACCACCCGCTCGGCGCCGAACCGGTCGCGCAGGCCGGGGGTGAGGCCGGACAGGCCCGCGCCCAGGTCCTCGCCGAAGACGCAGACCGCCTCGTCGCGGGTCAACTCGTCGGCCAGCGCCCGGTTGAGCGCCTTGGCGTAGGAGAGCTTGGTCACCGCGCCACCTCCACCGGGTGCCCGGGTCGCGGCAGCAGTCCGTCGGCGTACAGGTACGCGAGTGCCCGCGCCGGGTCGGGGTGCGGCCCTGCGAGAGCGAACTCCACTGCCTCTGCCATCAGTTCGGTGATCTCCTGGTCGATCGCCACGTGCTCGCCGGGCGCCAGGAGCGCGGCGCCGGACTCCAGCGGGTCGCGGGAGCGCCAGGAGTCGATCTCCTCGGCGCTGCGGTAGCGCACCCGCACCCGGCGCTCCATGGTGTGGTGACCCTCGAAGCGGTAGGTGCGGCACTCCAGGAAGCTCGGCCCCCCGCCCGCCCGGGCGCGGGAGACGGCGCGGGCCGCCGCCGCGTGCACGGCGACCGCGTCCATGCCGTCCACCTGCTCGGCCGGGATGCCGAAGGCGGCCGCCCGGCCCAGCGCGCTGCCCGCCACCCCGGCCTGCACCGACAGCGTGGTGGCGTAGCCGTTGTTCTCGCAGACGAAGAGCACCGGCAGTTGCCACAACCCGGCCAGGTTGAGGGTCTCCAGCAGCACGCCCTGGTTGAGCGCGCCGTCGCCGAAGAAGCTCGCCACCACCCGTCCGCTGCCCTGGCGCAGTGCCGCCCAGGCCGCGCCGGCCGCGATCGGCGCGCCGGCCCCCACCATGCCGTTGGCACCCAGGATGCCCAGCGCCAGGTCGGCGGCGTGCATCGAGCCGCCCCTGCCCCGGTTGAGGCCGGTCTCCCGGCCGGTCAACTCGGCCAGCATCCGGCGTGGTTCGGCGCCCTTGGCGAGCACGTGGCCGTGCCCGCGGTGGGTGCTGGTCAGTTGGTCACCCGGGTCGAGCGCGGCGCAGACGCCGACCGCGACGGCCTCCTGCCCGATGTACGGGTGGGTGCCGCCGACGATCTCGCCGGAGCGCACCAGGGCGAGCGCCTGCTCCTCGAAGGAGCGGATCAGGCGCATCGACCGGTACAGCGCGGCGGGGGAGGGCTGTGTCACGGCGCGGACCGCCACAGGGTCGGGCAGAACTCCGGGTCCGCGTAGTCGGGTTGGCCGGCCTCGTCGGTGCGCACCAGCACGTCGTGGTTGTAGACGACCGCGGAGCCGTCCGCCTTGGTGTACGGGCGGTAGCGATTCTCCCCGTCCTGCAGGTGCAGCGAGATCGCCCGGCGCGGGCGGTCGGCGAGGTTGGCGCCGCTGCCGTGGTAGGTGCGGCAGTGGTGGAAGCTGATGTGCCCGGCCGGGATCTCCACCGGGACCTTGCGCACCTCGGCGTTGTTGAACTCGGCGGTCTCGGCCAGGATCTGCTCCAGCTCGCCGCGGTCGCGGTCGGCGAAGTGGCGGGTGGAGTCGTCGCCCGCGATCTCCTTCCACAGGTGGCTGCCGTCCACCATGGTGATGGTGCCCATCCGCTCGTCGCAGTGGTGGAAGGGGATGAAGGCGGTGAGCATCCGCTCCGAGGTGCAGGTCTGCCAGTAGTGGCGGTCGCAGTGCCAGGGGACCAGGTTGCTGGCCTCGTCGGGGCGCGGCGGCTTGAGGATCAGGGTGGACTGGAAGACCCGGATCTCCTCGGCCTGGGCGAGGCGGGCGGCCACCGCGCCGAGCAGCGGCTTGCGCAGGATCGCGCCGATCGCGGTGCTGCGGTGGGCGATGTAGTCGTTGTGCCGCTGCACGGGGCCGTCGCTCGGTTGCCAGTCGGCCAGCCGCGGCGGTCGCACCGGCAGCGCGTGGTCCTCGGCACCGGCGTAGAAGGCCTCGCTCGCGGCGGTCAGGGCGGCCAGCTCGTCGTCGCTCAGCAGGCGCTTGGAGAGGTACCAGCCGTGCTCGGCGTAGAACGCCACCTCCTCGTCGGACGGCAGCAGGGCCCGTTCTTCGTCGGTGAGGTCGAAATCTGACACTGTGTCACCTTCCGTGCTGTTCAAGGGGTGCTGGTTGTTCAAGAATTGCCGGGTGCTCAAGAGTTGCCGCGTGCTCAAGAATCGCCAGGCGCTCAAGGGTCGCCGGGTGCTCAAAGGGCGCCTGGTCAGGAAGGGGCGGCGGTACGTTCGACGGCCTCGTAGAGGGCCTTGATGTTGGCCGCGCCGAAGGTGGTCGCGCCGCGCCGGTCGATGACCTCCAGGAAGAAGGTGCGCCGCGGGTGGATCGAGGAGGTGAAGATCTGGAAGAGCTGGCCGCCGTGGTCCCGGTCCACCAGGATGTTCAGCCGGCGCAGCGTCTCCAGCGGGATCTCGCACTCGCCCAGCCGCTCGCCGAGCAGGTCGTAGTAGGCGCCCGGGGTGGTCAGGAAGCGCACCCCGGCCCGCTGGTAGGTCTCCACCGCCCGCGCGATGTCGTCGGTGCGGAAGGCCAGGTGCTGCACGCCCACCCCGTGGTGGCTCGCCAGGAACCCGTCGATCTGGCCCGGGCTGCGGCTGGTGTCCGGCTCGATCAGGGTGAAGGTCACCCCGCCCGAGTCGCTCTGCACCACGGTGGAGTCCATCGCCTGGGTGCCGACCTCGATGTACTCGTGGAAGATCGGCCGTAGCCCCAGCGCCTGCTCCATCAGCGCCACCGAGCTCTTCAACTCGCCTGCCGGGACGCAGATCGCGACGTGGTCCAGCTCGGCCAGCAGGCCCGCGGACGCCGTGGCCGCCGACTCGCCCGCGCGCTGCACGAAGCGCAGCGCCACGTCCCCGAAGCCCTGGACGGCGGCGGTCACCACCTCGTGCCCGTCCTCCAGGTGGGTGGCCGGCCCGGCCAGCGGGGCGGCACCGGCCGCCACCGCCTGGCGGAAGGCGGCGGTCGCGTCCGGGCAGGAGAGCGCCAGCACGGCCACGCCGTCGCCGTGCCGGCTCACGAACTCGGCGGCAGGGTCGTCCGCCCGGTCCGAGGAGCTGAGCAGCAGGCGGATGCCGCCCTGGCGCAGCTGGACCGCCTGGCGCCCGGCGGGCAGCGCCGCCTGGCCGGGGTGGCCCCCCAGCTGGAAGCCGAAGGCGTCGGCGAGTTCGGCCGCGGCCGCCGGGGCATCCGCGACGTGGAACTCGACATGGTCGATCCGATCGATGTTCATGGTGCGGGGACCGTCCTCTACGGGGTCTGATCTCTGAACTGCGCGCTCCGGGCCGCCCTGGTGCTCGGAGTCGTGAAGACGAGGCTGAGGTTGTGCCCGCCGAAGGCGAAGGAGTTCGACAGGACGGCGGAGAGGCCGCGCGGGCTGCGCGGGCTGGGAGAGCCGGGCGGGTTGGGCGGGCTGCTGGGCTGGTCGGCGTTCTGGTCGCTGTTCTGGTCGGTGCGCTGGTCGGTGCGCTGGTCGGTTCGCTGACGATCCGTCAGCGCGACGTGGTTCAGCTCGCATTCGGGGTCTGGGTCGTCCAGGTTGAGGGTGGGCGGCGGCGTGCCGGTGGTGAGCGCCAGGATGCTGACCACCGACTCCACCGCGCCGGCCGCGCCCAGCAGGTGGCCGGTGGCGCCCTTGGTGGAGCTGACCCGCGGGCCCGAATCGCCGAAGACGGCACGCAGCGCCGCCGTCTCGGCCCGGTCGCCGAGCTTGGTGCCGGTGCCGTGCGCGTTCACGTAGCCGATGTCGGCCGGCTCCAGGCCGGCGGAGGCGAGCGCGGCGCGCATCGAGTCCGCGGCGCCCTCGCCGTCGGGCCGGGGCATGGTGGGATGGTGCGCGTCGGTGCTGGCGCCCCAGCCCGCGAGGTCGGCGTGGGCCGCCGCACCGCGCGCGTCGGCGAACTCGGCCCGCTCCACCACCAGCACCCCGGCGCCCTCGCCCAGCACGAAGCCGTTGCGGCGCCGGTCGAAGGGCCGGCTGGCGAGCTCCGGATCGTCCCAACCCGAGGCCAGCGCACGGGCGTTGCTGAAGGCGGCGGCGATCGTGGGGTGCAGCGAGGACTCGGCGCCGCCGCAGACCACCACGTCCGCCTCGCCACCCCGGATCAGCCGCAGCGCCTCGGCGACCGACTGGGCACCGGCCGAGCAGGCCGTCACGATCGACGAACTGTAGCCCCGGATACCGTACTTGATCGCGATCCGGGCGGCCGCCATGTTGGAGAGCATGCCCGGCAGCAGGTACGGGCTGACGCCGGTGCGGCCGCGCTCCAGCCGGGCGTGCGAGTGCTGCTCGAAGGTCTGCAGCCCGCCGCCGCCGGTGGAGACGACCACCGCGACCCGGCGCGGGTCCACGTCCCGCCCGACCACCAGGCCGGCGTCGGCGAGCGCGTCGTCGGCCGCCGCGAGGGCGAGCAGCACGAAGCGGTCCACCGCCTTGGTCTCGGTGCGCGGGAGCACCTCCAACGGGTCGATCCAGGGGGCGATCCCGGCGGCCTCCAGCCAGCCGGCGACCGCGTGGTCGGCCGGCGGGCGGATGAGCCCGGAGCGGCCGGCCAGCAGCGCGCCGTAGAACTCCTCGGGTTTGCGGCCCAGTGGAGAGACCAGGCCCAGGCCGGTGACGACGGCGCTCATCGGGCCGCTCCGGCGGGCTGCTCGGGCTGCTCGGGCGCCGGCCGGGCGGCTGCTGGGCTGTTTGCCGGGGCGGCTGCTGGAGCGGCTGTCGGGGCGGCTGTCGGGGCGGCCGTGCTCGCGGTGTGCTGGGCCAGGTGGCGTTCGCGGAGCAGCACCTTGCGGACCTTGCCGGTGGGGCCGAGCGGGATGTCCGCCTCGTCCACCGCGATCACCCGGCGCAGGGTGGCGGCAACGGCCTCCTCCAGGAGCGCCGTCACCTCCTTGGTGCGGTCCCGCTCCCGGTCGGCGCCCGCGGCCAGTTGCAGCAGCACGTCGGTCACCACCCGCGCGCCGTCGCGCACCGCGACCACCGTGCAGTCCAGCACGTCCGGGCAGCCGGCCAGCACCCGCTCCTCGGACATCGCGGTGAAGAGCCTCTTCCCGTCGCCGAGTTCGACCGAGTCCACCGCCCGGTCCACGTGGTAGTAGAAGCCCGCCTCGTCCCGGTAGACCAGGTCCCCGGTGAGGAAGTAACCGCGCAGCCTGGTGCGGTAGGTGGTCACCGAGTCGTTCCAGTAACCCAGTGCCAGGGTGGGAGACTTGGTGCCCAGCTCGCCCACCTGGCCGGGCCCGAGCGCCGCGCCGTCGGGGTCGAGCACCACGCAGTCCACGAAGGAGTGTGGCTTGCCGACGCAGCGGCCGTAGTGGGCGCTCTCCTTGGTGTGGGTGATGTGGAAGTGCGAGTGGCCCATCTCGGTGGAGCCGAGCCCGTCGACGAAGGCGGAGCCGCTCTGCCGCTCGCGCTTGCCGGCCACCAGCGTCTCGCGGCTGCCCTGCGCGACCAGCCGGCGGATGTGCGCCTCGTGCGCGCAGTCGCCGGTGTTCCACCAGAGCGCCACCGAGGAGAGGTCCCGTCGCGCCAGATCGTGCCGGGCCAGGTCCGACCAGGTGGCGGCGAAGCCGAACACCCCGTGCGGGCGGTAGCGCTCGATCGCGGTGAGCACCGCCTCGCCGCTCTGCGCGGAGATCAGGGCGATCTCGGCGTGCGCGCTGAGCGCGAGGTTGAGCGCTATCAGCGTTGCGGCGTGGGCGGCGGGCAGCGCGCTGAGCATCCGGTCGGAGCCCTGTGGACGGGGCAGCGCCAGCCGGTAGCGGATCGCCGCGTAGAGACCGCGGTGCGAGTGGGCGACGGCCTTGGGCAGGCCGGTGGTGCCCGAGGAGTGGGTGATCGCGACCGGGTCCTCGGCGGTGAAGCGGTAGGCCGGCGGGGCGGCCTGCGCGTCGCCGGCGCCCAGCTCGGCCGGGTCGGCCAGCAGCGGGGTGCCGGTGTCCTGCCCGGCGAGCGTCGCCTGGTGCTCCTGGTCGGCCAGCAGGCCCACCGCGCGCAGCCGTTGGATGTAGATCGCGGCCTTCGCCGGCTCCAGCCGCGGGTTGACCAGGGCCGGGATCGCACCCAGCCGGGTGAGCGCGAGGAAGGCGAGCACCTGGTCGGCGGCCGCGGTCGCCCAGACCGCCACCGGGTCGCGGGGACGGACCCCGAGGGCGGCGAGCGCGGCGGCCCTGGCGCGCACCAGGGTGTCCAACTCCCGGACGGAGAACGCTTGCCAGGCGGGGTGGCCGTCGACCTCGGTGTCGAAGGTCAGCATCGGCTCGTCCAGGCCGACGCCCAGGGCGATGCGGGCCGGGAGCACGCTTCCGGCGCCGACTTCGAGGTCGGCGGCGAGTTTGGCACGAATCTGACGGACAGTCACGCTCGGTTGTCCCTTTCCTCTTCCTGGCCGCGGTCGGCGGTGCGTGGGGTACGTGGGGTACGTGGGTACCGCCGGCGGCTACCAGCTAGCTGTGCTCGGGGGAGGTGCGGTGGGGCGCGTGCATGTGGTCGGCGGGTGCGTGCTCGGTGGGGGCGACCAGGAGTGCCACCGCCTGCTCCGGCGCGCCGGACTCCTCGCTCTGCTCGGCGACCACCACCAGCACGTGGCCGGCCTCACCGTCGGCGAGCAGCCGGGCGGCGCAGCCGAGCGCGTCGGCCAGCACCGCCGCCGGGTCGCCCGCGGGCGGGGCGGTGCAGATGATCGGTCCGGTCAGCCCCCAGCGGGCGGCGACCTGCCCGGCCACGGCGTTCGGGTTGGACTGGTAGAAGAGCAACGGCGGTACCGCGCGGCCCTCGGCCAGGGCCGCGGTGACCAGCCGCGGGGTGAGGGTGTCGCCCCGGGTGCTGGCCAGCACCACGCCGGTGCGCGCGGGGGCCGGCAGGCGCAGGTCGCGCAGGCAGCGCGCGGCCACCTCGGCGACCAGCGGGTTGAAGCCCGCCTGCACGAACCCCGGCAGCGGTGGCACGGTGTCGCCCGGGTGCTCGGGCCAGTGGGCACGGGCCGACACGGCCAGGCCGAGCCGGCCGGCGCTGAGCTGTTCGGCGCTCAAGTGGTCGCTGCTGGGTCGTTCGGTGCTGGGTCGTTCGGTGCTGGGCTGTTCGGTGCTGGGCTGTTCGGTGCTGGGCTGTTCGGTGCTGGGCTGTTCGGTGCTGGGCTGTCCGGTGCTGAGCTGCGCGGTGGGCTCCTGCTCCTGCGATTCGACGGCCAGGCTCATGCCGCGCCCACCAGCAGCGCCGTGTTCGCCCCGCCGAACGCCGAGTTGAGGCTCAGCGCGTAGCGGGCCCGGGTCGGGCGCGGCGCGCCGAGCACCAGGTCGAGGTCGGCGAAGTCCGGCTCGGGGGCCTGGTGGCCGCCCTGCACCGGTAGTAGCCCGGCCGACAACGCGCCGATGGTGATGACCAGTTCGAGCAGTGCCGAGCCTTCGAGCGCGTGCCCGTGCGCCCCCTTGCTGGAGCTCACCGGCAGCTCGCCCAGCCGCTCGCCGAAGACGGCGCGAAGCGCCGCCACTTCGGAAGGGTCGCCGAGCACCGAGCCGTTGGCGTTGGCGTTGACGTATCCCACCTCGGCGGGGGCCACCTGGGCCCGGTCCAGCGCCGCCGTGATCGCCCGGGTCAGACCCGAGCCGAGGGGGTCGGGGCGCACCACGTGGTACGCGTCCCCGGCCCGCCCCCAGCCCGCGAGTTCGGCCAGGGCCGGCGCCCCGCGCTCGGCCGCGAGGTCGGCCGCCTCTAGCACCACGGCTGCCACCCCGTCGCCGAGCAGCACGCCTTGCCGGTCCTGGCTGAACGGGCGCACCGCGCCGTCGCGGGCCAGCGCCCGCCCGGCGTCGAAGAGCGCGAACTGCACCGGCTCGACCAGGTAGCCGGCCGCGACCACGACCCGGTCCAGCTGCCCCGAGGCGATCCGTGCGGCGGCGTCCGCCACGGCGGTGCTGGCGGCCACGCAGGCGGTGGTGTAGATCCGCTCGGTGCCCGCCAGTCCGGTACGGGCGGCCAACACTCTTGAGAGCGGCCCACTTTCGGTCGCCTGGTCGCTGTGCGCGGCCAGCAGCAGCGGGCAGTCGACCAGTTCACCCGCGCTCAGGCCGGCCTGGGCCAGCGCCCGCTCAACCGAGCCGGCCAGTTCGTCGAGCAGCGAGCCGGCGCCGTCCAGCAGTGCGGCCCGGTGCACCCGTCGTCCTACCGTGGTGAACCGTTCCACCTTGCCGAACGCGGCTGTGCCGTATACGATCTGACTGAAGGTCGGCTCAAGCCCGCGACCGTGTGCCGAGAGCGCGTCCGTACCGGTCGCCACAACCCGCCGGGCGGCGGGCCATGGCGACCTCGGGTCACGCATCACCGGAGCGGTCGGCCAGGGCGTCGTGCAACACCTCGATGGCGCCGGTCACTGTGTGCATCCGGTCGAGCTCGGCGTCGGCCAGGTCGAGGAGTACCGCGTAGCGCTGCTCCACCTCGCTGATCAGCCAGGTCAGTTCGAGCGAGCCGACCGACTCGTCCACCATGCTGGGGTCCCGGTCGCCGAAGGTCGCCAGGATGGCGACCACCTCCGCGCGATCCGGGGGCGGCAGGTCGCTCATTCCGCCGCGACCTCGGTGGGCACGGCGATGCGGTCGGCCAGGGT
The DNA here is from genome assembly GCF_026340565.1 of Kitasatospora sp. NBC_01287. NCBI lineage: Bacteria > Bacillati > Actinomycetota > Actinomycetes > Kitasatosporales > Streptomycetaceae > Kitasatospora > Kitasatospora sp. NBC_01287. Next base: position 1,157,877 of record NZ_JAPEPB010000001.1, on the reverse strand, counting down.
GGCGGCGAACTCGCCGAGGTTCAGGGTGGCGAGGGTCTCCATGTCCTCGTCGCTGAACTTGATCCCGTACTCGTCCTCCAGCTGCACCGTCAGGTCGGCCAGTGCCAAGGACTCCAGGTCGAGCCCGGCGGGGCCGAGGTCGGTTGCGTCGGTGACGTCCTCGACGTCGTAGTTCATCTCGCGCAGGGCCTGGACGATGAACCGGCTGATCTGGTCTCTCACGGTGCTGCTCCTTCGTCGTGCGTGGGGCTGACGTGCGGTCAAGCCGTGCGGAAGCACCCGGAGGGTAGGCCGGGTGTCAGTGCGAACGCGCGGGACGGAGCGGCGAGTTGGTCGCCGTCGGTCCGGGTGGGCGTCCGGGCGCAGGGAGGCGTGCCGGATAGGTGCAGGGGAGCTGGAGAGGTGCTGGGAGGTGCTGGTGGGGCGGTGAGGTGTGCTGGGAGGTGCTGGTCGGACGGTGGGGCGGTGGGGTGCGCTGGGCGGTGCTGGTCGGGCGGCCTGGGCGTGCCGTCAGGCGCCGGCGTGCTGGGCGGCCGCGTACTCGGTGACGGCTCGGCGCAGTGCGACCGGGTCGCGCAGGGCCTTGCCGGTGGCGGTGCGGGGCAGGCTCGGCAGCACGTGCAGCTGCCTCGGCCGCTTGTAGGCGGCCAACTCCTGGGCCAGTTCGGCCTGGACAGCCTCCGCCGTGGTGTCCCGCAGTGCCAGGTAGGCGTTGATCCCGCCGTCGTGGATGACGACGGCCTCGGTCACGCCGGGCACGGCGGCCACCGTGCGCTCGACCTCGGTGAGGTCCACCTTCAGGCCGCCGATCGCCACTTGGGAGTCGAGTCGCCCGAGGATGGTGGCCAGGCCGGTGGCCGGGTCGACAGCGGCGGCGTCCCGGGTGTGCAGCCACCCCTCGTCCCAGCGGGTCGGATCGCTGAGCCCGAGGTAGGGCGACGCCGGTGCCGCGATGAGCAGTTCGCCCTCGCGCACCCGCAGTTCCATGCCGTGTGCGGGTTCCACGGCCGGATAGTGATGCCCCGTCAGGTCAGTTGCGATCATACCCAGTTCGGTCATCCCGAACATGGTTCCGAGCGGTACGCCGAAGCGCGCGGTGAACGCCTGGGCCAGTCCGGGGCGGGTCAGCTCGCCGGCGACGATCATCCGGCGCAGTCGCTCCGGTCGCTCGTCGCCCGGCAGTGCCGACAGCAGCTCGGCGTAGAACGGCACGCCGAGCACGGTGGTCGGCCGGTCGCCGGCCGCCACCGCCTGCAGGATGCCGGCGCCGGTCAGCCGTTCGGGGAAATGCAGTTGGACGCCGGCGTGCAGGCCCTGCAGCAGTCCGCCCACGAGCCCGAGGACGTGGACGGCGGAGGCCAGCAGCACCACGCGCTCGCCCCGCCGCGGATAGTCCGGCAGCCGGTCGTAGCGGTCGAGCTCCCGGACCAGCGAGTCCGAGGTCCTGGCGATCACCTTGCTCGGACCGGTGGAGCCCGAACTGAGTTGGATCAAGCAGTGCTCACTCGCCGCGGCCTGACCCTGCGGGCGTGAAGCGAGCACCGTCTCGATCTCGGTGTAGCCGCGCATGGCGGCGCCGCCGGACGTCTTCGCCGCGACCACGAGTTGCGGATCGAGGCGGTCCAGCGCCCGCGCGACCTCGGCCTCGGTGAGCCGGTGGTCGAGCAGGCTGACCTGCGCGCCCAGGCGCCAGGCCGCGAGGAGGACGGCGACGTAGCCGAGCGAGGGCGGCAGCCGCAGACTGACGGTGCCACCCGGTTCGAGCCCGGCGTTGGACAGCCGGAGCTGTTGCTCGTCCACCAGGTCGAACAGTTCGCCCCGAAGTACGGTCCGGCCCAGGTGCAGGCACGGCTCGCCCGGATCGCCGGCGAGTAGGTAGTGGTCGACCCAGTCGCCGGGCGACGGCTGGGCTAAGTGTCTCGGGAGGTTGGAAACCGACAACGCGACTCCCAGTTGGGGGGGTTGCGAGAAGTAGATGTGAAGAATGGTCATGCGGTCCCCGTGCCGTGAGACTCCCACAGCGCTCGATCCAGGGTCAAGGCTCTCGTGATGAGGATCGATCAAAACCTGAACTGAGATGGACGGCAGCCTGTCTCCCATGGCCCGACCACCGATTGGATCAGGCCACGGTGGCGAAGTCGGTGAACCGGGGACGGGTGCGGATGATCTGTTCCATAGTCAGGCGGCTGTGCGGGAGCTCGTGTTGATGTTCACCGTTGCCGCCCGGACGGAAGGAGTTCGAAGGTACCGGCCGCGCGTCGCGGTGGGTGCGGCGTGCGTGGCGGTGGGTGCGACGTGCGTGGCGGTGGATGGCGGTGGTGATGGTCGCGGGAGGTGGAGGGCGGCGGCGAGCGGCTCGGGTCGGCTCGGCTCGGGTCGGCGACCGAGGCGGTGACGGACCGTCAGCAATCAGGGGTCAGCCCGAGGTGGTGCCGCGGCTCACCCGCAGGGCCCATCCCACCAGCGGCACCTGGATCGGCAGCCGGGCGAGCGCCGCGGCGCGCAGCGGGGCCGGGCGGTGGCGCCAGTCGTACGCCATCTTCACGTTGGCCGGAAATACACCGACGAAGAGACCCGCCGCCGCCAGCGCGCCCAGCCGCCGGGTGCGCGGTGCCACGACGGCGGCCCCGATCGCGAGCTCGGCCACACCGCTGGCATACGTCCAGCTCCGCGGGCTGCCGGGCAGCGTGCGGGGCACCACCGCGTCGTAGAACCTGGGCGCGGCGAAGTGGGTGACGCCGGCCGCGATCAGCAGGCCGCCGAGCGCCCGGGCGGAGCGCTGCGTGGAAGCGGGCATGGCGTGCTCCAGGGGTGGCGGTCCGGTGCGGGCGGGTCGGAGGGGACCGCCGCAGGGTTCGTTACCGGAGAGTAGCCTCTCGCGCCCATCGACGGAACCCCGCTCAGTCGGTCGGTGCCGCGCTCTGTGCGGCGCGGTCGCCGAACTCGTCCAGCGCCTCGTCCACGATGGCGGTCAGGCGGGCGTGGTGGGCGCCGCGCCAGTAGACCTGGCCGCAGTCGGCGCAGCGGGCGAACGTGTCGTACGAGCGTTCGGTGCCGTCGTGCAGCCGCTCGTGCACGGCCTCCTTGGCGGTCGCGCGCAGCGTTCCGTTGCACGCCGTGCAGCGGGTCCACGGCGCCAGCGGTGGCGCGAACCGCGAGAGCACGTCCCGCAGTTGCTCGGCCGGCCGGTGGCTGTACACGTACCCGCCCGCCCACAGCTCGCGGCGGCGCAGCAGCCCGCGGTCGCGCGAGAGCAGCACCCGCTGCTCGGCCGCCGAGCGGGCGGCGAGGGCCGCGTCCCCGATGTCCGGATTCTCATAGGCGGCGTCGACCCCCAGCAGCCGCAGCCGGCGGGCCAGGGTGCCGAGGTGCACGTCGAGCAGGAAGCGCACCGCCCCGGGCACCGCCTGCGGCCGCGTCACGGGCTGGACGTCGATCCGGTCGCCGTCCTTCGGCAGGTGCCCGGGCGCCACCGGGCGTCCGTCGGCGAGCAGCGCGCCCACCTCGGTCAGCGGCACGCCGAGCGACTCCACGACATGCCCGAGCGTCGAGGCGCCGTCGGTGCGGACCGCGGCGTGCTCCGCCTGGCGCCGCCCGGCGGCGAGGAACAGCCGCAGCTCGGGCGCGACGGTCAGCGAGATCTCGGGCTTGCGCACACTCTCCACCTGGCCAGCATGCCAGCGCGTGCCGACGCGGGGCGAATGGTTTGCGGCTCGGGCTGGGCCCGACCCAGGTCCGGCCAAGGCCCGGCCAAGGCCACGGCCAAGGCTCAGCCCACTCGCCCCCAGGCGGTGATCAGCGGTGCGGTGGTGACGTCCAGTTGGTCGGCGGCCTCGGCCGGGCGCTGCTGCTCGTGCTCCACCTCCCCGAGGTGGGCGAGGTGCCGCTCGATCTCCGCCGCGGTGGCCAGCCCGCCGGTGATCAACTGCTCGCGCAGCTGACGCACCGTCGCCGCCTCCAGGGCGCGGCAGGCCGGTGAGGTGACCGGGAAGTACCCCTCCGCCCGCACCTCGCGCACCCCCGCCTCGCGCAGCAGCCCCGGCAGCGTGCGCCCGAAGGCCAGGTCGACGCCGCGCTCGGCCAGCAGCGCGCGGAAGCCGCGCCGGATCCGGTTGGCCAGCTCCTGCGCCGGCCCGCGCTCGTCCGGGCAGGCGAGCGGCTGGAGCGCCGGATCCGCGTCCTCCACCACCAGCCAGCCGCCCGGCCGCACGGCGGCCGCCAGTCGCCGCAGCACCTCGACCCGCTCCGGCAGGTGCACCAGCAGGAGCCGGGTGTGCACCAGGTCGAACTGTTCGGCGGGCGGTTCGTCCCGTACGACGTCGTGACGGCGGACCTCGATCGGCGCGCCGGGTGCTCCTGCTTGCGCTGCTTGCGATGCTTGCCCTGTCAGGCCCGCCAGCCAGGAGGTGTCGAGGTCGGTGGCCAGGATCCGTCCAGCCGGTCCGACCCGCTCCGCGAGCGCGCGCGGCAGCGCGGGGCCGCCCGCGCCGACCTCCCAGCAGCTCCAGCCGTCCACCGGCCCCAACCGGTCCAGGTGCTCCAGCGTCCACGGGTCGAAGAGCTCGCCGATCGCGGCGAAGCGCTGACCCGCCTCGCGTCGGCGGTTGTCGAGCAGGTAGGCGCCGGCGGCCTCGGTGTCGTGTGTCATGCCGCCATCCTGGCACTCTTCATCTGACACACCGTCAGGCCGGTCGGATCCGCCGCCGACGCCCTCGGCCCGGTACCGTGCCGCTATGCGAATCGTCATCGCCGGAGGCCACGGTCAGATCGCGCTCCACCTGGAGCGCCGGCTCGCCGCGCGCGGCGACCGCCCGGTGGGCCTCATCCGCCGCTCGGCCCAGGCCGACGCGCTGCGTGACCACGGTGCCGAGCCGGTGGTCTTCGACCTCGAAGCGGCCACCCCCGAGCAACTCGCCGTCGTCCTCGACCGAGCCGACGCGGTCGTCTTCGCCGCCGGTGCCGGCGCGGGCAGCGGCGCCGCCCGCAAGGACACCGTCGACCGGGCCGGCGCCGTCCTGCTCGCCGACGCCGCCGAGCTGGCCGGCGTCCACCGCTACGTCCTGCTCTCCTCGATGGGTGCCGACGCCCAGGCCCCCGACGGCACGGACCCGGTCTTCGGCGCCTACCTGCGCGCGAAGGGCGCCGCCGACGACGACCTGCGCTCACGCACCGCCCTGCACTGGACGGTGCTGCGCCCCGGCCGCCTGACCGACTCCCCCGCCACCGGCCGGGTCAAGCTCGCCGACTCCACCGGCCCCGGCGCCGTCCCCCGCGAGGACGTGGCAGCGGTGCTGGCCGCCCTGCTCAGCGACCCGGCACCCCTGGTGGGGCGCACGGTGGAGCTGGTGGCCGGCCCGGACGCCGTGGCGGCGGCGGTCGCGGGGGCTTGAGGGGGCACTGTCCCCGGTCGGAGGCAGAGGCGCGCGTCGGCGTCGCCGGCAGTGCTGCTGGAGGCAGGGCGGCTCGCCAGGTCGTCAGTGGCCCGAGCGGAGGCGGCCGCAGGCGGGTGCGTGCTGGCGCCCGGAGACCACGCGGCTGCTACGGCGCGACGGGGTCAGCCGTGCGGGCGTGAGGAGCAGCCGGCCGGGTCGGACGAGCGCGGCCGACCGATCTGATCAACCCCGCAGGCGCGGGGAGCAGGCCGACCCAGAGGGCGAGCAGCCCTGGGTGAGGGGATCAACCCCGCATGCGCGGGGAGCAGAGTCGGTGAGCTGGGCGATTGTCAGGTCGAGGTGGTGGGGCGTGGAACTTCTGTCGACTCGGGCATAGCGGGCAAAAGGGAACTACCGCCCACCGAACCGCCGCCGCTTCGATGCCTTGCTCCAGCCCCTGGCGCCCGTGTCCGCCAGCGGGCTGGGCCGGTTGGTGGGGCGGCGGATCAGGGTGAGGCCCTCGTGGGTGACGGGGTGCCATTTGTGGTCGTGGGATTCGAAGGCGAAGCCCTGCTCGGTGTTGGTGGTGTAGGTGAGCAGGGCTCGCCCGTTGGCGGTGTACTGCTTCACCTCCTGCCAGAGGATGTCGCGGATCCGGGCGGAGGGGTTGCCCACGAAGACGCCGGGTGAGATCTCCAGTAGCCAGCGGGTGAGCAGGCCGCGCAGTCCTGCGGGGCAGTTGGTGAGCACGATCGTGATCACCGGTCGGCCCCATCGCTGTAGTTGCGGCCGCCTGGCACGGTTCGCCCTCGATCGGTCTGGAGTTCCACCCGGTCCGACTCGTCCGCCCCATCAAAGGCGTTCTCGGCTTCCTCGGCGTCCAGCGCGTCGACCAGGGCCACCGCGTCGTCAGCGGTGGCCGCAGCCTCCGTACCGTCCTTCTCCTGTCTCGCGTACGGTGCGAGCAGCCGCTTGATGTCGTCGACGCAGCGGTCCAGCAGGCCGGTGGTGCGGATCCGCTCCCGCAAGGCGCGGCGGGTGCGGGAGGCGATGTCGTCGGGGCCCTCCAGGGCCGCGTCGAAGGCGGCCGGGATGCCGACCTCGGTCTTGTACAGGTCGGCCACGTCGAGGACGAACGACAGTTCGTGGCCGGAGTGAACGAAGCCCAAAGCAGGCGAGCAGCCGAGGGCGCCAACGACGGCGTGGGCGATCCCGTACAGGCACTGGGCGGCTGCGGTGACGGCCTGGTTGGGTGCGTCTCCGGAGGCGAAGTCGCCGGGGACGTAGTGCCGACCGCTCCACCGGACGCCGGTGCGCAGCGACTCTCGCCGGTAGGCTTCCTTGACCCGTTGGCCCTCGTGGCCCAGGAGTTCGAGGCGGGTGAGTCCGGAGGGGTCCTCGTCGGGGTAGCGGGTGCGGTACATCGCGCGGGCGACGTCGAGGCGGCTGCGCCGGTTGGCCCAGGCGGTGGCCTGGGCCTCGGCGAGGGCGGCGGACCGGGTCAGGGCCCGGCCCGCCGCGTAGTAGCGGACGCCGTTCTCGCCCACCCAGACCACGCCGGCGCCACACTCGCCCAGCACGCTCATGGCCTGGTGGGTGATGCGGGTGCCCGGGCCGAGCAGCAGGGTGCCGATGGTGGCCGACGGGATGTGGGTGGTGCCGTCGGCGTCGTCGGCGGTGATCGCGTTGGCGTCCCGGTGCACCACGCACCGTTCGAGGTAGACGAAGGACAACCGGTCGCCGACGCGAGCGAGTTCGCGCGGCGTGGACAGCCGGCGCCTGGCCGGAGTGCTCACCGTGCTCACCGCACCGGGGCGAGGGTCATCAGGCCGCAACCGTAGGCCTTGGCCTTGCCCAGCCCCGCCGTCAGCGTGCGGCGCAGGGCGTCCGGGTCGGTCACCCGCAGGCGCCCGTCGTACGTGGCGGTGACGATGGTGACCCGCCTGCGTGGGCCGCCGGGTTGGTCGGTCTTGCCGAAGTCGAGCCCGCGCTGATCGCGCACGATGAGCTGGTGTTCGTCGCCCTGTGGCAGGACGCGGCGTTCGGGCGTCGTCTCCAGGATGGCGAAGCCGCCTTCCTTCTGCCGGTCGAGCAGCCATTGCTCCTGATGACGATGTGTCAGATGTGCAGTGCGCTTTGTCGGTTCGCCTTCCTTGCGGCGGATGCTGTGCACGGGGTTGGCGGTGAGCCGGAACGACCAGGTGTCGCCAGCGGTGAGCTTGGTCAGGAAGGGCCCGTAGTCGAAGGTCTGCCAGCCGCCGCCGAGAGTGGGCCAGCCGGCCTGTTCGACCAGGTGGGTCAGGTCGGGCTGGTGCGGGCCGACAACGTAGAGCGCCACCTCGGCACGGGTGTTGTGGTCGACGCGCCACAACACGCGGGGACCGCCACCCTCGTGGGTGGGCAGCTCCGCGAAGGACGACATCACGGCGGCGTGCAGCCGTTGCGGTGAGGAGAGCAACCGCTTGGCGTCGGTGCGCGCGGTGTTGATACGGAAGCGTGTGAGGAACATCGGTCAGACCCCGTCCAGCAACTGCGTCGGATCATGGTCGGGCACGGGCACAGGCGTGGGCACAGGCGTGGGCGTGGGCGTGGGGAGGGGGGATTGCTCGTGCGGTCGCGGCAGCAGCACGCTCGCCGTGTGGACGCCGCGCAGTGCGTAGCGCCGGTGGCGCGGGTCGAAGCTGATCGGCTGATCCCGCACGGCGTCGGCGCCCGCGTGCGCGGCGGCGTGCGCGTCCCCGTCCCCGCCCTCGTCCCCCGGCTCGATCAGCAGTGTCAGCCGCAGTACGGCCTTCTGTCCGTGCTCCCGTCGGTACCAGGGGGCGGCCAGCCAGGGCTCCCGTTCCAGTACCTCCCGCAGCCCTGCGTCGTCCCGCACCCCGACATCGACCGGCCCGCTCGGCGGACACGAGCGCCGCCCCAGGTACGGCAGGTGCACGGGTGCCCGAACGGCCGCGTGCAGCGCGGCGATCAGCGAGCGTTCGCCCTCAAGCGCGGCCAGGAAGACCGCGTCCGCCAGGTAGAAGCGCTGCGACAGGGGCATCGACCGGTCGCTGTCGCCGTGGTGCGCCGTCTGCAGGTCCACGATGCGAGTGCCGGGCTGCTCGATCCGCACACCGAACCGCAGCGCGGCGAGGTCGGACAGGTCGGCGTCGCGGTCCCGCCCCTGGGCGCCGGCGAGCAGGCCGAGTACGCCGCTCTTGGTGGGGGCGGTCTCCGTGGTGCGCCGGGCGAAGCGGGCCGCCGAGCCCCAGGACTGCAGCGGTCCGGCCAGTCGGAGGACGAGAACGCTCATCCACGCCGCTCCGTGCGGCCCGCCATGGTCGCGGCAGGCGTCGCCGCCCCGGTCCCGGCAATGGTCTCGGCAACGGCGGCGCCGACTGCCGAGCCGACCGCCTGCACCAGCTCCGGCAAGTTGACCTCGGTACCCAGGGAGGCGAGTTGCTCGGTATCGGTCCCGACCCGCAGCACCCAGCTGCCGCCCCCGCTCTCCGCGCCGTAGGCTCGCTCCAGTGTCGGCACGAACGCCGCCAGCCTCGCGCTGGCCGCCGCGACATGGCCGCCGCTCCGGCCCGCCTGCACCGGCTCCTCGAAGGCACCGACGAAGCTGATCGGCCGCGACGAGCGCAACTTGACGATTACCGCGTCCGGCAGGGTGTGATTGCCGAAGGTGTTGATCTTCCCGGTCGGGATCGAGGCGACGAAGCCCTCGACGAACGCTTCGACCGCGCGCCGCACGGACGTCGCCGCCGACTCGTCGGTCACCGGCCCCTTGCTGAGGTTGCGGTACAGCTGGTCCACGTCGAGTGCGGCATAGCGGTAGAGCGTCGCTGAGTTGAACTCGACCGTGCCGATCATGCCGGCCCCGGGCTCGGCCTCGCTGTTCCGGTCGTCCACGGCGGTGTAGTAGTCCGACTCGGTCTCCGCGGCGTGGACGCTGATCGCGTGCGCCACCTGCGCCGCGGCGTCGACGTTGATGTCGGTGGCGTCCGCGACCATCCGGCCGAACAGGGCGATGTCCACCGAGTGCCGGGTGTCAGCGAGTTGGCGGGCCTGGGCCCTGTTGTCCTTCTCCTTGAGGAAGGCCTTGCTGTCCCCGCTCTTCACCGCCTCGGCCGCGAGCTGTGCCAGGGCGTCGAGTTGACGGGAGCTCAGGAACATCAGATACGAGGACTCGGGGGCTGGATCCGGCGCGCCGGCCTTCTCCTTGGCCGCGTTCGCCTTGCGGCGGGGCGGCTCGATCTTCGCGCCGGTGGCGGCGATCAGTGTGTCGGCGGCCAGTGCGAGTGCCTCGGCGCCCTCCGTCGTCGGGCTCAGCGCGGTGATCCGCTCAGCCAGGGCCTCGGCCACCTTCTTTGTCCGGACGCCGAGTTCACTGGGATCGAGCAGCTCGGCGAAGGCCTGCCGGGTGGCGCGCTTCCAGGCCTGGCTGGAGACCCGGGCGCGGCGCACCCCGCCGTAGATGGCGGTCTTCGGTGAGCCGGTGTCGTCCCGGTTCAGGTTGCTCGGCGGCACGGTCTGGAGGATGTGGACATCGAGGATGGTCCGGGTCACGAGGCGTCCTTGTCGGCGGTGGCGGTGGCGGTGGCGGTGGCGGTGGTGGCGGTGGAGTTGGAGGCGGTGGGGTCGGTTGGGTCGGTGGGATCGGCTGAGGTGCTCTCGGAAGTGCCGGTTGCGGAGGCTTGGTCGCCGGACCAGGCGGCGTGGAAGCTGTGCCCCCAGGCGCGGCGCACCGCAGTGCGGCCGTCAGGCCGCTGCCACTGGAAGAGCTGGTCGGCGAGCACGCCGTAGTCGAGCGGGATCCCGTCACCACGCCGGAGCAGCAGCACGATCTCGCGCAGCCGCTGGCTGAGCAGGTCGAAGGAGGACGAGGAGCCGAGCCGCACGAAGCGCATCCGGACAGCCTCGTCGATGTCGTTGGTCGGCATCAGCCGACGGACCGCGCCGCCGAGTTGCCAGCCGCCGCGTCGGTGCATGCCGGACTCGCGGTGCGCCTGCTGGTGCAGCGCCCAGAGGGTGATGGCGGCATGGAACGCGTTCTCCGCCTCCTCGGCGGCCGCGCCTCTCAACGCCTGCTCCTGGTAGAGCCGTTCCATGCCCGTGACGCCCCACAGGTCGACGGCCTCCGCCACGGACCGGCCGGCGCCGCGGCGGATCCGGGCCACGGCGGAGACGGCGTCGGCACGGTCCTCGCGGTAGCCGCGCTGGAGTTCGCGGATGTGCGGCTCGACGGCGGTGCCCACCAGGCCCAGCTTCCGTTGGTCGGTGGGGGGACGGGTGTCAGTGGTGGTCATTCCTCAGCCTTCTGGTCGCTTTGGCCGCTCTGGCCGTTGTGCTCGCTCGGCATGCTGCGCGCGCTGCCTTCGTCTTGCTCGTGGTGGTTGCGCGGCTTGTCGCCGTTCATCCGCTCATCGGCAACGGCTGCGGGCAGTAAGCGGTTCAGCCGCCCGCGGAACCGCAGCAGCGCGCGACTGTCGTCGAGCCAGGAGCGGCCGCCCTTGGCGTCGGTCACCACCCGCCCTTCGCAAGCGGCTTGCGGGGCCGCATCGGCCAGCTCGCGCCCGGTGCTGCCGAGCAGGCGGTGCACGGTGCGCTGCCACTCCTGCCGGGCCTCGGCCGGGTCGGCGCTGCGACCCAGTTCGGCCAGCCACTGCCGGTACGGCCCGTCGAGCAGGCCGAACCCGAGGTCCAGGGCGCGGTTCTGCGGCGGGTCCTGGGCGGAGCCGGCTGCCTCGGCGAGGTCGGACGCCAGTCGGCCCAGCGCCCGGACGGCGCTGTCGGCGTCCGCGACCGCGTCGATCGCCGCGGCGGCGTAGCGGTGGTCGTGCTCGTGGAGCAGGACCACGGCGAGGGCGAGGCCGTCGTCGACCACGTCATCGATCACCGACTGCTGGGTCCCGTACGCCGCACCGATGATGCGCGCCCTGATCAACTTGCGAGCGGGCAGCACCCGCTCGGTCGTCAACCGGGCCACCCAGTCCAGCACCCGCGGGCGCAGGAAGGTGGCGGCCTCCGCGCGCTGCTCGGGCAGGTGCTCGGCCTCGGCGGTCAGCAGCGCCGCCAGGCCGCGCCAGGCCGCCCGAGCCGGGTCGTGCTCGCGCGGCAGGTACACCGGTACCTCGCCGAGCTTCCTCTCCTGAGCCGGGCTGCGCCGCCACCCGGTCATCGGCTCCAGCGCGAACCGGTTGCGCGGGCTGAGCGGATCGCCGTAGGAGAGGACGACCCCGTGCACCTGCTGCCCGTCGTGGTGCAGGCGGATGCGGCGGGACTGCCAGGTGTAGAGGTCTCTGGGGCCGGACGGTCGGCGGGCCGCCGGGTCTGCGGCGCCGGGGTCCTGGGCGGGCCCGTAGGGTCCGCGGCGCCAGGCCGGGCGGTCGTCCGCCGGCCTGAACCGCAGGCCGGGCGAGTCGGCGGCCACCAGGTTGAGCAGCAGTGTCTCGCGCAGGGTGTCGCCCTCCGCCAGTACGCCGCCGAGGTTTCCGGTCCAACCCAGGCCCTGCGGATACACCTTGCCGCTCTTGGCGCGGGGGTCGCCCACGGCGGCCGACTTGATCCCCGAGGTGTCGAAGGCGTGGGCGTGCACCAGCCAGCGCGCCGCCTCCGCGAAGCCCAACCGGTCCACACCGGGCATCCGCATGGTGAGGAACGGGTCACCGTTGGGCACATCGGCGACGATCCGGTTGAGGCTCGCCACCTCGTCCTTCTCCGTGCGCAGTTCGGCCACTTGGAAGAAGGGAGTGCGCGGGTGCAGCAGGTCGAAGTGCTCCTGGTACTTCGCCAGATACGGGCCGACCGCCGTGAACGGCGCCGGGCTGTGCCAGAGCTCCTCCCAGTCCTCCAGCTCGACCGGGCCTTCGACGGCGTCGTGCAGGATCGCCAACAGGAGCCGCAGCAGCGCGAATTCCTGGGTGGGCAGATCACCGACCAGTCGACGCAGGGCGTGGGCCTCCGTGAAGACCTCGCCGAGGGAGAGCTCGGCCGTCGTGCCGTCGAGCCGCTGCACGGGCAGCCACGGCTGCGAGACCAGGTCGAAGGACGGTACGGATCGCGTGGGAGGCGCCGCGTGCGCAAGCAGCACCTGCGGCGTGGACGACTTGGACGGAACGGATGGAACGGATGGCACCTGACTCCTCTTCTTCGCGTCGGCCGACCTGACCACCAGGCCGTCGGTGACGCTGTACTGCAGCTCGTAGCCAACCAGTTGGGTCCGGCAGTCCTCGTCCAGCACCAGCACCAGCTCGCCCGCCAACTGCGGGCACTCGCGCACCTGCCAGGCGGCGACGTTCAGCTGCTCCAGCTCGTCGATCGCGCGGTCCACCACCCAGGGCTTGCTGAACTGGTAGGGCAGGCGCAGTGAACTCGCCGCCAGGGCTCGGCACGCACGCGGCGCCGGTACCGCGTCGAGCGGCAGCTCCAGCCCGCCCATCCCGCGGTCCAGCCAGGGCACGGTGGTGAGTGAGCCGTCCGCCCGCCGCTGGGCCACGAGCACTTCGAGACTCTCCTCGCCGTCGCGCACCTGGGCCCGGCCGGTGCGGGTGTCCTCCGTGTCGCCGACGCCGGCCTCGATCCAGCCGACGAGTGAGCGCCCCGGTCTGCGTACCTCGTCCAGCCGGAACACCTCGGCACGGGCGGTCTGCTCCGCGCGGGCCCGGCGGTAGTCGTCGGCGGCCCGCGCCATGGCAGCCGCCCACTCGGGCGGGCCCTCGGGGCCGTCGCCGTAGGCGCGTTGGACGAGCGGGCTGATGTCGTCCGGGAGTTGGAGGGCTGGTCCATCGGCGTGCAGCTGGGGCTGGAGGACAGCCAGCGCACGCAGCAGGGGGTGAAGGCGGTAGATGGCCACGGAGCCGCGGACGGGCGTCGGGGGCGTTGGGGGTGTCGACGGTGCCGGTGCAACTGATCCCTGGAGCGTCAGAGAAGCCGGCGATGCGCCGACCTGCCAGTCGACCCCCGTCAGCAGGCAGCGCGCGGTGCGGAGCGGCGCAGGGCGCTGGCGCTGGTGGCGGTGGAGCCGACCCAGGCGCTGCAGCAGCAGGTCGACCGGGCAGAGGTCGGTGACCAGCAGGTCGAAGTCGATGTCCAGCGACTGTTCGACGACCTGGCTCGCTACCACGATGTGCGGGCCGGCGGGTCGGGCCCCTGGGTGCGCGTCAGGACCGAACCGGCTCAGCAACTCGCTGTCCTTGCGGGCCCGGTCCAGATCGAGGAACCGGGCGTGGGCGACGGTGACGGCTGCCGCACCGAAGCGCTCCCGGAGCTGCTGAGTGGCCTCCAGCACGCGGTCCACGGTGTTGCGCACGACCAGCGCGCAGCCGCCCTCGCGCAGCTCGTGGGCCAGGCGGTCGGCGAGCTCGCCGAGGTCGTCGCTCAGTGGGTCCAGCCGGACGGCGGTGCGGCGGCCGGACGCGGCGGGTGGTTGGCGCTCGACCGGACGGCTGCTGGGGGCCACGGCGGTCAGCAGCGGGTACGCGGCGGTCGGGGGGAGCGGCACTCCGACGTACTCCGCCTGGTTGCCAGCCTCGGCCCCGGTGTACGCCTGCAGCAGGGCCTTGCGGGTCGCGGCAGGGAGGGTCGCCGAGAGCATCACCACCGGGACGCGGTAGGCGCCGAGCCAGGAGAGCACCCGCTCCAGGTAGCTGCTCATGTAGGCGTCGTAGGCGTGCACTTCGTCGATCACGACGACCTTGCCGGCCAGCGCCAGATGCCGCAGCGCCAGGTGCCGGCTCTTGAGCCCGGCGAAGAGGAGCTGGTCGACGGTGCCGACCGCGAACGAAGCGAGCATGCCCTTCTTCCGCCCGCGCAGCCATTGGTGGGCGATCAACTCGGCCTCTGCCGAACGGTTCTGCCGCCATGAGCGCGGAATCCCGCGCGGCCCGTCCGCGTCCACGGCTTCGATGCTCCGGTTTCCCGCGCGCATCAGTCCGGCGTACTCGTCCTGCAGTGCGGCCTTCGCGTGCGCCAGGTATACGGAGCGCTCACCGTCGCCCGGTAGGTGGTCCAGCCACTGGAGGAGCCGGGAGAACATCGCGTTGCTCGTCGCCCGGGTGGGCAGCGCGATGAAGCAGCCGCCCGCCCCGCTACGAGCGGCGAAGATCTCCGCCACCGCGAGGGCGGCCTCCGTCTTGCCCTCGCCCATGGGCGCCTCGATCACCATCAGGCCCGGCTCCGGCATGGTGCGCGCCAGCTCGATCGCCTGCTCCTGGACCGGCCGGGCCGTGGCACCGGGTGGTAGTGCGAAGCGGCGGGCGATCAACGTGGCCGCGGGCTCCGTGGGTTCCACCGGGCACCATCGAGGCGGCAGGTTCAGCCCGCGCCAGGCAGCGGCGATCCGGTCGGCTGAGCGCGAAGGCTGCGGGAGGGGAAGGTAGGGGAACAGCTCCGGGTTGCTGGCGATCCAGTCGGCGAGGATGACGACAGCGGTGAGCGAGACCTGCGTGGGCTGCGAGAGCTTGACCGTGCGGAGGGCGGGGAGCAGCTCGCGGATGCCGTAGTCGGCAGCGCAGGCATCCAGCAGCTCGAACTGTGTTTCGCGCCAAAGGGTTTCGCTGGGTCCGTGGGTCCGCAGCAGGTCGGGCCGCAGGTCGAGATCATGGATCTGCGAGTGGCTCGGCGGTACCCCGTGGTGCCCCCCGGCGATGACGGTGAACTGCGCCGCCCACCGCTCGGACCACCCGTTCTCCTCCACCAGCCACTCCTGCAGCAGGAGTTGCCCGGCCAACCCGTGCGGCGCCCGTCGCCGGTCCTCCCCGAACTGCCGCTGCTGCGGCATCTCCAGCCCCGCCGCCCGCATCCGGTCGGCGAGGCTCTCCACCTGGCACGCGAAGGCGGGCGTGGCCTTGCCGATGTCGTGCGTGGCGGCGAGCCAGACGACGAGGGTGCGGGCGTGGGCGCAGCTTTTGATGTCGGCTGTGTCGTCGGCCAGTTGGTTTGAAATGAGTTGACGGATGCTCAGTGGCAGCCACTCGTCCCACAGCTGTCCGGCAACGGCCGCGCTGTCCGCCAGGTGCCGCCACAGCGGGAGCCAGGTGTCGGTCGCCTGGTGATGCTTCGCCCAGACGGAGCGTGCGGCCGGGGTGAGCCGCGCCCCGAGGGCAGCGGCGTCGGCTGATCCGGTCATGGTCGGGATTCAATCGCAAGGGGTTTGGTGGGATTGGCTGATGAGAGGAAGAAGGCTGCTGATGATCGAAGGTGATCGTTTGCTGGGCACACCTGATCGGTTCGCCGGAGACTGGGAGGGGGGCAGGTGAGACGGCACGGCCAGGCACGGGTGCCTGGAGGGTGAGGGCGTGATTCGGTGGGCGCAGCTGTGGTGAGGAGCAAGCTTGGTGGCGACCTCGCGAACGTGGGGTAGTGGGAGACCTATCGGGCCCGCTGGCCAGGCGATAGGCCAACCCCGCGGGTGCGGGGAGCAATTGCCCCACATGCTGATGGGGGTCCTGCTGGGTGTCAGGATCAGCCCTGCGGCTGTTGGGAGCAGGGGGTCCGGGTCGCGAACGGCTCCGGCCGCGCGATCAATCCCGCGAGTGTGGGGGCGCAGGCGTCCCCTTGGCCCGTAGGCCCGGCAGGGTGCCAATCCGACTGCTGCAGGGATGTGGGTGCTGACGGCAGCAGTCGGGTGACCGGGTGAGGGTAACCCCGCAGGTACGGCGAGCAGATCGAGGCGAAACTCGCGGAATAGTCCTGCAAGGGATCGACCCCGCGGGTGCGGGGAGCAGCAGGCTCAGGTCCAGCTCCGCGCCCACGACGTGGGATCAACCCCGCGGGTGCGGGGAGCAGACCTGGGAAAACGCCTGGTCGCGGGGTTGCGTCCAGGGAAGTGGTGTACGGGTTCCACCCGTTCCGGGGGTTTCGTCCCGGTAGCGGGTGTCGCCTGAGAATGTAGAACGGCCACCGGTTGATCCTTCGAGATGTCTGACGTCACGAAGAGGAGACCAACACGATGACCGCACCTGACAGTCTGCCGTTCGCCGCGCTGCTGGAGGAGAACCTCGCCTCGGCGAGTCCGGACTTGTTGCGCGCGATGGTGAAGACCTTCGCCGAGGCGATGATGTCCGCCGACGTCGACCGCGCCTGCGGCGGCGAATACGGCCGCCCGGGCGAGGACCGCACCAACTCCCGCAACGGCTACCGGCATCGGGACTGGGACACTCGCGCCGGCACCATCGACCTGGCCATCCCGAGAGTTCGGTCGGGGTCCTACTTCCCGTCGTGGCTGCTGGAGCGCCGGTGCCGGGCCGAGCAGGCCCTGGTCTCGGTGGTCGCCACCTGCTACCTGCTCGGCGTCTCCACCAGGCGAGTGGAGAAGCTCGCCGAGAGCATGGGCGTGACCCAGCTGTCCAAGTCCCAAGTGTCCGAGATGGCCAAGCACTTGGACGAGCGCGTCGCCGAGTTCCGTAACCGCCCGCTCGACCAGGGCCCCTACACGTTCGTCTGGGTCGACGCGCTCACCCAGAAGGTCCGCGAGGGCGGCCGGGTCGTCAACGTCCACTGCCTGGTCGCGGTCGGCGTCAACAACGAGGGCCAGCGCGAGGTCCTGGGCCTGGACGTCGCCACCAGCGAGGACGGCGCCGGCTGGCTCGCCTTCCTGCGCTCCCTGGTCGCCCGCGGCCTGGCCGGCGTCAAGCTCGTCGTCAGCGACGCCCACGCCGGGCTGGTGGACGCGATCGGCGCCACCGTGCCCGGTGCGGCCTGGCAGAGATGCCGAACGCATTACGCCCGCAACCTGCTCTCGCAGGTCCCGAAGTCCGCCCAGCCCTGGGTCGCCACCCTGCTGCGGACCGTCTTCGAACAGCCCGACGCGAAGGCCGTGCGCCAGCAGATGGCCACCGTCATCGCCGCCCTGGACGAGCGATTCCCCAAAGCCGCGGAGCACTTGGAGCACGCCCGCGAAGACCTGCTCGCCTTCGCCGCCTTCCCGCGCACCGTCTGGAAGTCGATCTGGTCGAACAACCCGCAGGAGCGCCTGAACAAGGAGATCCGCCGTCGCACCGACGTCGTCGGGATCTTCCCCGACCGCAGCTCGATCATCCGCCTGATCGGCGCCGTCCTGGCCGAGCAGAGCGACGAATGGGCAGAACAGCGCCGCTACATCGGCTCCGAGATCCTCGGCCGCTGCCGCCTCCACCCGATCGAGGGAGAAACCCTCGAAGAGACCAGCACAACCGCACTCACCGCATAGCCTGAAATCGGATCACCGAGTGGCCGTCGATACACCACTCCGCAGGACGTGACCGGTCGCGGCTGACCATGGGATCAACCCCGCGGGTGCGGGGAGCAGTCGGCCCGGGCGCGGTTGAGGAGCCACATGCCGGGATCAACCCCGCGGGTGCGGGGAGCAGCCGTTGACGAACAGGACCAGGTCGAGGGACCGGGATCAACCCCGCGGGTGCGGGGAGCAGAAGGTGACCCGCGAACTGGCCCACACCAAGGAGGGATCAACCCCGCGGGTGCGGGGAGCAGAAGGTGACCCGCGAACTGGCCCACACCAAGGAGGGATCAACCCCGCGGGTGCGGGGAGCAGAAGGTGACCCGCGAACTGGCCCACACCAAGGAGGGATCAACCCCGCGGGTGCGGGGAGCAGGCGCCCCGCGCAACAGTTCGGGCGCCTGGCCAGGGATCAACCCCGCGGGTGCGGGGAGCAGTCGATCCGCTGGCGGACCACCCGGCGGGCGCGGGGATCAACCCCGCGGGTGCGGGGAGCAGGCTAGGGCCGCCTCGTGCAGAATCGCACGCGCGGGATCAACCCCGCGGGTGCGGGGAGCAGCTGGATCAGCCCGTCGAGCTGGTCTGCCTGGAGGGATCAACCCCGCGGGTGCGGGGAGCAGGACGGCATCAGGGTGCTCGCGCCGGCGGGCGTGGGATCAACCCCGCGGGTGCGGGGAGCAGTCGAGACCGAACAAGGTGGTGGGGCTCCTTCCGGGATCAACCCCGCGGGTGCGGGGAGCAGAAGATCCACTGGTGGATGATCGGCTTCGTCGCGGGATCAACCCCGCGGGTGCGGGGAGCAGCCAAGACAGTGATCCCGAATGGGACACTAGTACGGATCAACCCCGCGGGTGCGGGGAGCAGCGATAAAGCCAAGGAGTAGCGATGATCGTTGAGGGATCAACCCCGCGGGTGCGGGGAGCAGGAGGACGGCGACGAGCAGTGGGGGGAGATCGGGGGATCAACCCCGCGGGTGCGGGGAGCAGTGTTCGTGAGCTGGGCGTTTACTGGGGGTGGGGGCGGTGGGTGGGTACTTTGGTGGGAACGGGCTTTTTGGGTGAAAGCGGTATCAATCCTCGGCCTGGCGCGCCATCTCGTGCAGCTGTGCCGGGGTGCTCTGGTGGTCCCGGGGTATGTCGGAGGCTTGGGCTGCAGGTTGGGATCCTACGGGCGATCCGCCCACGGACGGGGGCGCATCAGCAAAACGGTTCGTCCCCTCGGCAGGCTTGGAGGCTGAGGTCTGTCGCGGGGGCGGCATGAGCAGTGTGACGAGGTCTCCGACGCTCACGGGAGTGGCGAGGAGGTCGATCGGCGGGACCGTACCCGTGTCACGGTGATGCCCGTGCGTGCTCTGGCGCCGGGGTGTGGTCTCCGGTCGGTGGGAGGTGCTGGGCGAACGTACTGCCGGAGGAAGCAGCACTGTTGGCCTGCCGATGGTGGCGGATCGGCCGGGTGGCCGGCCGGCGTTCGGAGCTTTGAAGCCGGCGCGGAGGAGGGCGAGGTCCACTCGGAAAGCGTGCTGTTCGGTGGATTCTTGAGGTTGCTCAGGTGGACGAAGGTTTCGATCGGCTCCGGCCGCCCCGGAGAAGACCTGCGCCAAGGCGAGTGCCACGGTGTCGGATAGTCGGCCGCGCTGCCTTTGTAATGAGACGGGACTGAGCCCGGCCCGCTGCTGGCTCGCCGAGCGCCTTCGACGTTGGCCTCAGGCCGTGGGGGCGGCGGTCTTGTCGTGGTGGGCGGTCTTCAGGGCGGTCTTCAGGGCGGTCTTCTTGGCGGGGTTGCCGCAGGTGTCCATGGAGCACCAGCGGCGGCTGCCGGGGCGGGAGTTGTCGAGGAAGAGGGCGTCGCAGTGGGGGCCGGCGCAGGCGCGGATGCGGGTGGCGGCGGGGGTGGTGGCGAGGTCGAGGGCGTCGCGGGCGATCAGCGCGAGGGTGGCGGTGACCGGATCCGCCGCGTGCCAGTGGAGTTGGCCGGAGGTGTCGAGGCGAGGGGCCGGCACCGGGTGGGCGGCGGCCTGGTTGAGGAGCTCGGCGGAGGTGGGGTCGCAGGCAGCCGCGCCCCGCTCGCTGCGGGCCGCCAGGATCAGCTGGTGGACCGCCTCGCGGAGTGCGCGAGCGGACTCGACCTGTGCGGACTCGACCTGCCCGACCGCCACCTGCGCGGGCGGTTCGCCGACGTGGGGCCAGAACTGCCGTACCCAGGCGGCCAGTGACGCCGGGTCGGCGAGCTCCTCGACCACGTCGGCGGCGTCGGCCGAGCCGCGGTGGCGCAGGGTGCGGATGAAGTCCAGGCACACCTGGCTGGGCTGGCGGGCTCCGTACCTGGCGGCCGCGGCGCTGGTGCTGCAGCTCGCCGTGGTGCTGGCCATCAAGCTGCCGGTGACCGCGCCGCCCTCGCGGCAACGGTATCCCGCGTTGCTGGCCGAACCGCTCCGGTTGCTGCGGGCCGAGCCCGACCTGCGCCGATCCGCCTGGTACCAGGCCGCGTTGTTCGCCGCGTTCAGCGCCGCTTGGACGAGCATCGCGCTCTTCGTCACCGGGCCGGCGTACCGGATGGGCGCGCCCGTGGTCGGCCTGATCGCGTTGGTGGGTGCTGCGAGCATGTTCAGCACGCCGATCGCCGGGCGCTGGGTCGACCGGCGCGGGCCCGACCTGGTCAACCTGGCCTGCATGCTGGGCGTCGTGCTGGCGGCGGTCGTGCTGCTGGGCGGTCTGCTGCACGGCATGATCGGCCTGGCGGCCCTGACCGTGGGGATGCTGCTGCTCGACGTCGCTGTGCAGGCCGGTCAAGTTGCCAACCAGGCAAGGATCTTCGCGCTGCGTCCGGAGGTCCGCAGTCGGCTCAACATCGCCTACATGACCTGCTCGTTCCTTGGCGGCAGCGTCGGTTCCTGGCTGGGCGTCCGCGTCTACGACATCGGCTGGGGCAGCGTCTGCGGGGTGGTCGCGGTCGCCGCCGTGCTGGCCCTGCTGCGGCACCTGCTCCGACGGAGCGCGCCCACGCCCACGCCCACGGTGGCAGCGGCCGACACGGTTGCTGCGGGCTCAACGATATTGCAAGCGGCGGCCGCTGACGGAACGGCACCCGTCTGATCCCGCCGTCCGCCGTCCGCCGTCCGCCGTCCGCCGTCCGCGGCTCAGCGGTCCGGGTCCAGGAGCAGCTTGCCGAAGGTGCGCCGGGCTCGCAGGTCGGTGTGCGCGCGGGCGGCGTCGGAGAGTGGGTACACGCCGCCGACCTGGGGCTTGAGGCGGCCGTCGGTGGTCATCGCGAAGAGTTCGGCCATCGGCTCCCGGTACATCCCGGGGCGTCCGACGCAGTGCATCAGCCAGAAGCCGACCACCGACCGGGAGCGGCCCATCAGTTGGGCCGCCGCCACCGGGGTGGGCGGCACCCGCGAGGCCATCCCGTAGGTGACCAGGCGGCCGAACGGCGCGAGCGCTGCCAGGGAGGCGTCGAAGACCGGGCCGCCGGTCATCTCCAGGACGATGTCGACCTTGGCGCCGCCGTTCGCCTCGACCAGCCGCTCCTTCAGCCCCTCGCCGTCGGGCGCGGCCTCGATCGCGACGTCGGCGCCCAGTTCCAGGGCCAGTTCACGCTTCTCCTTGGACGAGGCGGTGGCGATCACCCGCCCCGCGCCGAACTCCTTCGCCAGCTGCACGGCCAGCGAACCGGTGCCGCCGGCGGCGGCGTGCACGACCACCGACTCGCCCGGTGCGATGCGCGCGCAGGTCCGCAGCAGGTGCCAGGCGGTGAGGCCCTGCACCACCAGGGCGAGCGCCTGGCCGTCGGTCACCGACTCGGGCACGTCGTGGGCCATCGCCTCCCACACCGCGGCCCGCTCCGCGTACCCGCCGCCGTCGCTGAGCGCCACGACCCGCCGCCCCTCGGCCGTCCGCCCGACCACCTCGCCACCGGGCACCATCGGCAGCGTGCTCCGCGACAGGTAGGAGTCCTCGACGGCGTGCGTGTCCGCGTAGTTCACCCCGGCCGCCGAGACCTCCACCAGCAACTGCCCCGGCTGTGCCGACGGCTCCGGCAGGTCGACGACCCGCAGCACCTCGGGGCCGCCGAACTCGGTGATCTGGATCGCGCGCACTCGCACTCCCTACTCGTGGGTAGCTGCCGTCCCGGTCAGCCAACACCGCCGACCGTCGCTTGTCCAGAGCTAAGCAAGCGCTTATTCAGTGGGGTGTCGGCCACCCGGAACGTGTCCCAGCGGTTCGGGCCGCCCCCAGGGGGCTCAGCCCCGCTTGACGGCCACGCCGCCGTACATGGCGATGTCCTGGTCGCGCACCCGCGGCGCGCCCTGGTCGGGCCGCCACTGGTGGACCAGCGTCACCCCGGGATCGAGCAGGTCGTAGCCGTCGAAGAAGGCGGTGGCCTCGGCCTTGTCCCGGACCTGCAGCGGGATGCCACGCGCGTTGTACTCGCGACTGACGCCGCCGACGCCCACCGGGTCGGTGTCACCGGTGAAGACGGTCAGCGCCAGGAAGCTGCCCGGGGCCAGCTCGTCCATGAAGCGCCGCACGATGGCCTGCGGGTCGTCCTTGTCGAGGACGAAGTGCACGATCGCGATCAACGAGAGCGCCACCGGCCGGCTCAGGTCCAGCACCTCGCGCAGCCGCGGCGCGTCCAGGATCGAGTCGACGTCGCGCAGGTCGGCGTCGATGTAGCAGGTCCTGCCCTGCGGCGTGCTGGACATCAGGGCCCGGGCGTGGGTGAGCACGATGGGGTCGTTGTCGACGTAGGCGACCCGCGCCTCGGGGGCGATGGCCTGCGCGATCTCGTGCAGGTTGGGGGAGGTGGGGATGCCGGTGCCGATGTCCAGGAACTGGCGGATCCCGTACTGCTCGGTGAGGTGGCGGACCGCGCGCTGCATGAAGGTGCGGGTGGTGCGCATCGAGACCGGCAGCGCGGGCCAGGCCTCGACGGAGGCGTGGGCGGCCGTCCGGTCGGCCTCGAAGTTGGTCTTGCCGCCGATCAGGTAGTCGTAGACCCGGGCCGAGTGAGGGACGTCCATGCGCAGGTCTATGCTCGGCCACTCGTCGCTTTGCGGCTTCTGTGACATCCAGTCCGTGTCGGACATATCGCTCTCCCGTTCGCCTGCTCGGTCAGTGGATCAAGAGTAACTTCCTTGGCGGCGGCCTGTCGTACGCACACTGAAGGATCGTCAGGTCCGACCGGAGGCCACCTGGGGTCTCCGCACCCGCCGCGGTGGCCGCCGCACTGAGGAAATCGCACTGAAGAAATCGCAGTGTGCGAAGCACCCGAATCGTGATCTGCGATGCGCCTCGGACGGGAACCCGAGGCCCTACGGTGCACGTCGCAGGCAGCGCCGCACACTCGCGCGGTCTGGTGGCACCGGAGAAGAGAGACCGAGGATGAACGGCCCGACCGAGGAGAGACCCGAGGAGAGAGCGGCCCAGGCCGACGGACCGTGGACGCTGCCCGGCTACACCGAGGAGCGCGAACTGGGCACCGGGGGCAGCGGCCGGGTGGTGCTGGCCCGGCACGACGCCACGGGGACCCGTGTGGCCGTCAAGTACTTGAGCAAGGCGCTCGGCGGCACCACCGCCTTCCGCCGCGAGGCGGAACTGCTCGGCGCCCTGCGCGTGCCGCAGGTCGCCCAGCTCTACGAGTACGTGGAGGGCCCGCGCGGCGCCGCGATCGTGATGGAGCTGGTGGACGGGCCCTCGCTGCGGGCGCTGCTGCGCCAGGAGGGGGCCACCTCTCCCGAGGCGGCGCTGGCCGTGCTCAAGGGCTCGCTGCTCGGGCTGGCCGCCGCGCACGAGGCCGGGGTGGTGCACCGCGACTACAAGCCGGAGAACGTGCTGGTCGCCCTCGACGGCTCGTCCAAGCTGGTGGACTTCGGCATCGCCGTGCCGAGCGGGGCCGAGCCGGGCATCGCCGGCACCCCGGTCTACATGGCCCCCGAGCAGTGGACCGGCGAGCCGGCCACGCCCTCGGCCGACGTGTACGCCGCCACCGCGACCTTCTTCGAGTGCCTCACCGGCGCCAAGCCCTACAACGGCACCACGCTGGCCGAGTTGGCCGCCCAGCACACCGAGGCCCCGATTCCGGACGAGCTGGCGCCCGAGCCGGTCCGCCCGCTGATCCGCGCGGGCCTGGCCAAGACGCCGGGCGAGCGGCCGGCGAGCGCGGCCGCGCTGGTCGAGCAGTTGGAGCGGGCGGCGCGCGCCGGGTACGGCGAGGACTGGGAGGAGCGCGGTCGCGACGCGCTCGCCGCCCTGGTCGCGCTGCTGCCGCTGCTGCTGCTCCCGGCCGGTGGCGGCGCCGCCACCGGCACCACCGCGCTGGCCACCACGGAGCTGGCCACCACGGAGCTGGGTGGTGGCCCGGGCGAACTCGCCGCGGCGACGGAGCCGGGCCCGGGTGCGGACCTGTGGCCCGCCGCCGGTGGGTCCGGAGTGCCGCGAGCTCGGCTGAGCCGCCGGGGCAAGCTGCTGGCGGGCGCGGTGGGCATCGCCCTGCTGGGTGGGGCGATGGTCCAGATGGCCGCCGCCGATGGTTCCGGCGCCTCGGGCACGACCGCCATGACGGGCCCGGCACCGGAGTTGACCACCTCGCTCGCGCCGGTCGCCGAGGTGTCGCCAGGCGGCTCCGTGGCGCCGAGCGCCTCGGGGTCGGCCTCGCCGTCCGCCTCGGCTTCGGTGTCGCCGTCCCCCTCGGCGTCCCCGTCGTCGTCCGCCTCCGCCTCCGCCTCGGCCTCGCCCGCCGCCTCGGGCACCGGTTCGCCGAGCGCTGCCGCCGGGGCCTCCGGCGCGCCGTCACCGAAGCCCGGCCGCACCGCGCCGACCGCCGGCGGGCCCGGCGCCACCCCGACGGCGCCGACCACTCCCGCCGGTTCGCCGAGCACCGCTCCCGCCTCGGCGCCGGCCTCCGCCCCCGCGACCACTCCGGCGGCCGTCCCGACCTCGGCGTCCGCCGCGCCGCCGTCCGCCTCGCCCACGCCGCCGCCCGCCACGCTGCGGATCACCGGGGTGACCATCAGCGGGTACGGCTGCTACCGGACCTACGGCACCAGCGGCACGGTCACCGTCACCTCCGACGGTGCCGCGGCCGGCACGCTGACGATCAGTTGGGTGGACGGTGGCAGCACCCGCAAGGTGGTCGCGACCCAGGTCCTGTCCATCGCGAAGGGGCAGACCACGGCCCGCTTCGCGGTCAACCACACCTTCGCGGACAGCGCGACCATGTGGGGCCTGCAGGCAGGCGGTTCCTATCAGGAGGTCGCCGCCTACCTCTGCAACCCGCCGCGCTGACCGCGTGCCGGTGGGGTGTCCGCCGAGCCGGCCGCCGAGCGGTGCCGGGCCGCCGCGGAGCTGATCCGGCCGGCCGCCGAGCAGCCGCAGACCAGCGGTGGACCCACCGCAGACCAGCCGCCAGGAAGAGACCATGACCGCACCACAGGACCCGACCGTCCACCTCCCGCCCGTCCTCCCGTCCCGCCCCGTCGACCCGGAGACCGACAGCGCCACCCTGCTCGACGAGGAGGTCTGGGACACCCCGGCCGTCACCATCGAGCTGCCTCCGGCGCCGGCCGACTCCACCGCCGTGACGGTGGAACTGGGCGCGGCCACCGAAGTGCCCACGGCTGCCGAAGCGTTCACGGCCACCGAAGTGCCCACGGCTGCCGAAGCGTTCACGGCCACCGAAGTGCTCACGCCCACCGTGCCGCTCGCCACCGAGCCGCTCTCCACCGCCGAACTCCCCGCCGACGAGCTGCCGGTGGCCGAGGACGGCCTGCGCCGCTTCGGCCCCGGTGTGCCGGTCGCGGCCGTGGCGGTCCCGCCGCAGCTCGCTGCCCGCTGGCACGGCGACGGCGGTGACAGCGGTGACAGCGGTGACAACGCGCCCGCGCCCGCCGAGCGGCCGGCCCGGGGCCGGGGCTCGCGCTGGCTGCTCCCGGTGCTGATCCTGCTCGCCGTGCTGGGCTTCCTCGCCTGGCAGTGGTGGCCGGACCCGCTGACGGTGACCGGCGTCTCGGTGCACACCGGCCCGGCCGGCCCGGCCTGCGACGGGACGGCCCAGGTGGTCGGGACCCTGGCCACCGAGGGTGGGGCCGGCACCGTTTCCTACCGCTGGCGGCGCAGTGACGGCACGGTCTCCGCCGAGCTCACCCAGGAGGTGCCGAAGGGCAGCCACCGCACCGAGGTGGTGCTGCGCTGGACCTTCGACGGCAAGGGGACGATGGCGGCCACCGCCACCCTGGAGGTGCTCTCGCCCGGTGCGCGCTCCGCCGCGACCACCTTCACCTACACCTGCCGCTGAGCGGGCGGGCCGGCCCGCACGGTCCGGCCCGCCCGCCCTGCGGCAGGGCGCGAGGAGCACGGGCGCGAACAGCACGGGCGCGAAGAGTCGGCAAGCGCGGAGCCGGCAAGCGCGGAATCAGCGCGCGCGGAGCCGGCGCGCGCGGAGTCACGGCGCGAGGAGCTGGTCGACCTCGGCCTCGAAGAACCGCTCGGGATCGAAGCCCATGCCGGCGAAGTGACCGGCCACCTGAAGGCTGATCAGGCCGTGCAGCCTGGTCCAGAAGGTGAGCGCGCGGCGGAGCACCGCCGCCGGCGCGGGGTGGCCGCCGGCCCAGTCCCGGTGGGTGGCGAGGTAGTCGTCGAACGGGACGGGGGCGGCCGGGGGCAGCGCCGCGAAGGCGCTGATCAGCAGGTCCATGATCTCGGCCGCGACGGCGGTGGTGCCGTCGGGCGCGTGGTAGCCGGGGATCGGCGTGCCGTAGATCAGCAGGTAGCGCTGCGGGTCGTCCAGCGCCCAGCGGTAGAGCGCGCGCGCGAGGAGGCCCGGTTCGGCGCCCGGCGCCTCGGCGGCGGCCCGCACCGCGTCGGCGAGGCTGCGGTAGGCGTCCTGGACGAGCTCGGTGAGCAGTTCGTCGCGGCCCGCGAAGTAGCGGTAGAGGGCCGGCCCGCTCATGCCCAGCTGCTTGGCGATGGCGTTGAGCGAGAGCGCTGAGGCGCCGGCCGAGGCGATCTGCTCCCAGGCGTGCTGCTTGATCTCGGCGCGGACCTGCGTGCGGTAGCGCTCGCGTGGGGTGGTCGGGACCTGGCTGTCCACG
The DNA here is from genome assembly GCF_026340565.1 of Kitasatospora sp. NBC_01287. NCBI lineage: Bacteria > Bacillati > Actinomycetota > Actinomycetes > Kitasatosporales > Streptomycetaceae > Kitasatospora > Kitasatospora sp. NBC_01287. The sequence continues at coordinate 1,131,215 of NZ_JAPEPB010000001.1, read as the reverse complement.
CTGCCTCTCCTTCTCCCGCTCCTCCCGCCACCGGCTTTCCGGGGCGGCTTGACAAGCTGACGATAACACGTTCATTCTTGCGTTAGAGGGTGTAACTGAAGCAAGTATCACTAACGGAGGTTGAACCATGACTGCAAAGACTCCTGCCACGCCGGACGCCGCCGCTCTGCCCGAGGAGCTCACCGAGGTGGTCCTGCCGGGCGTGGTGGAGCCGGAGGGGTTGCTCCTGCGCCGCCGTCCGGTGCCCTCGCCCGGCCCGGGGCAGGTGCTGGTCCGGGTCGCGGCGACCGGCGTCTCCTTCGCCGAGCAGCAGATGCGCCGCGGCCGGTACTACGACCAGCCGCCCTTCCCCTTCGTGCCGGGCTACGACCTGGTCGGCACGGTGCTGGAGGTCGGCGAAGGGGTCGGCGAGGGGGTCGGTGCGGCGCTGGTCGGCAGCAGGGTGGCCGCGCTGACCAAGACCGGCGGCTGGGTCAGCCACGCGCTGCTCGACGCCGCCGACCTGGTCCCGGTGCCCGAGGGGCTGAGCGCGGCGCGGGCGGAGACCGCGGTGGTCAACGGCGTCACCGCCTGGCAGCTGCTGCACCGCAAGGCCCGGGTGCGCGCGGGGCAGACCGTGCTGGTGCACGGCGCCAACGGCGGCGTGGGGTCGACGCTCGTCCAACTCGCGCTGGCCGCCGGGGTGCGTGTCATCGGGACGGCCGCCGAGCGGCACCACGCGGCACTGCGCCGCCTGGGCGTGCTCCCGGTCGACTACCGCACGGAGGATGTCCCCGCCCGGGTACGGGAGTTGGCGCCCGAGGGGGTGGCCGCGGTGTTCGACCACATCGGTGGTCCCGGCGTACTGGACTCCTGGCGGCTGCTCGCCCCGGGCGGCACCCTCGTCGCCTACGGCAGCGCCTCGACGCGCGACGACACCGGCTCCAAGCAGTGGCCGGTGCTCAAGCTGCTCGGCCGGGTCTGGTGGTGGAACGCGCTGCCGAACGGCCGGCACGCCTACTTCTACAACGTCTGGGCCGGGCGGGCCTTCGCCAAGGACCGCTTCCGCGCACGCCTGCGGGCCGATCTGGGCGAGGTGTTCGCGGCGCTGGACCGCGGGGACATCACCGCCCAGATCGCCGCCGAACTCCCGCTCGACCGGGTCGCCGAGGCGCTGCGCCTGGCCGAGTCGGGCACCGTCGCGGGCAAGGTGGTACTGACGCCTTGAGCGGGAGCGGCGGCGGGGACGGGGGCGCGCCATGCGGTCCATTCACCGAGGCCGCGTGACCCGCGCTGCGTGACCGCGCCGCGTGACCCGCGGGGTGTGAGCTGCCGGGCGCCGCTCAGGACACCAGGGTCTGCGCCTCCAACTCCGCCAGCGTCACGGTGCAGAGGCCGCCGCGCTCGCTCTTCACGTCCGTCACCTCCAACTGCGTGCCCGGCAGCAGGATGAACTCCTCCTCGCCGGTGAACGCGGAGAAGTCCTGGATGCCGGTGGCCCGCAGGGGCCGCACCTCGAAGAGCGTCCGCTTGCCGCGACTGCCGAGGAACGCCCGCGCCACGCCGGGCTTCGAGGTGCACGAGGAGACGCCCCACCAGGTCACCGTCCGGCCGAGCGGATACTGCGCCCGCAGGTCCAGCGGCACCCCGCGCCAGAGCGGCTCCGTGCGGGCGGGCAGCCGCGAGACCGCGGCGAACAGCAGCCGCAGGTAGGGCAGGTACGGGACGAGCCTGCTCCGGTCCGGGGAGCGCAGGATCGCGTTGATCTCCCGGTAGAACGCCGACTCGCAGGTGTAGAGGTGGAGCGCGGCGATCGCGTCGGCGGACAGGCCGGCGGCCGCTCCGTCCGCCCGCCGCTCGCCGAACTCGTGCGACAGCCCGACGTACCGGTCCAGACCGGACAGCAGCGCGGCGACCGGTCCCACGGCGTCGCGGAAGTCCATCAGCGGAGTGTCGAACACGCCGGTGATCGCGGGGAGGACGAGCCCCTCGTCCTTCACCCCGGCGAGCCGCTCCAGGTAGAGCTGGTGAAGCTCCATGGTGGAGGTGATGAACGCGCCCATGCGCGCGGCGACTTCGCCGTCCGTGCCGCCGCTCGCCGCGGCGAGCGTGTTCCAGCCCCGGCTCGGCAGCCAGTCGACCTCGGCAGCGCCCAGCGAGGCGAGCGCCGCGTTCACCAGCCCGAAGTGGTCGCCGTCGCAGAAGACGTCGCCCTGCGCCGCGGGGTTCGGGTGGTCGATGTGGCGGACCTCGACCCCGGGGTACTTCTTCTGGAGCCGGAGCACGACCTGCTTCAGACTGCGCGCGTGCGCCCCCCACCAGGCGAAGACCACACCGCGGTCCTCCTCCCGCGCGTGCTGCTTGGCCCGCAGGATCTCCTCGACGATCCGCTCGGCGACCGGCCGCCAGAACGCGGTGTGCCGCTCGGGTGCCATCGCCCCGTCGCCGCTGGCGGTGAGCGCCGCGTTGAGCAGCAGCACGCCCTGCGTGAGCATCGCCTGGAACCACTCCGGCGGCTGGACGGTGTCCCGTTCCTTCAGCAGCGCGCGGATGTCGGCTATCGGGGTCTTCTTGGGGATGCCGTACTTCCACATCGTCGCCGCCTTGATGACGCAGCGGATGCTGATGACCCGGCCGAACTGGCTGTCCTTCCAGTCGTGGAAGGTGTTGTCGAACATCGCGATGCCGGTGGCGCTCTCCGCGCGCGGGTACGGGTTCTGACCGAAGACGACGACCTTCCACTTGTGCGGCGCGTTCGGCTTGAGCGCCTGCAGGGTCAGTTCGCGGACGGGGACGACCCCTTGGCCGCGGCCCGGGCCGATGAACGAGGCCGCGTCGGGCTGCGCCTCGATGACCGGCCCCAGCAGCGGGAGCCAGGCCTCGCCGCCGCCCGCGAAGAGTTCGGCGAGGGCCAGCGGGTCACTCGGGTCGGGCGTGGCGTTCGGGGCGGGCGTGGCGGGGGAGTTGGCGTCGCTCATGGTGGTGGGTCTCCGAGGGGTCGAGCCGCGCTGACGGGGGCAGGACCGCCGGGTGGCCGAGGCACCGGCGGCACTCGTAGTGATACCGGTCGCCGGTGACAACGCCCGGGACGCCCGATGCGCTCGACACGCCCGACTGCCTTGTCAGCGGCGGACGGTAGCTTCGTGATCGACAGCGGGGCAGTTTCTCGATCGGAGTGGACCATGACCGAAGACCGTGTGCAGTCGCCGCTCAAGGTGGTGCTGACCGACATCAACGCGACAGTGGTGGCGGCGTGGCGAGCGGCGTTCGCGGACACCCCCGGGATCGAGATCCGCACCGGCTCGATCCTCGACAAGAAGGTCGACGCCTGGGTCAGTCCCACCAACTCCCGTGGCCGGATGGACGGCGGCACCGACGCGGCCATCAAGCGGCACCTCGGCGCGGGGATCCAGCTGCGCGTGCAGCGGGCGATCCGGGACGGCTTCCAGGGCAGGCTTCCGGTGGGCAGCGCGGTCTGCGTCCCGTCCGGGGCGGCCAACCCGAAGCACCTGATCTCGGCGCCGACGATGGACGAGTCCGCCCAGAACGTGAGCGAGACCCTCAACGTGGCACTGGCCTGCGCCGCCGCGTTCCAGGCGATCCACCGGCAGAACGAGGAAGTACCGGGCAGCATCCGCTCGGTGGCCCTGGTCGGCATGGGCGCCCGCACCGGCCAGGTGCCGGCCCGGGTGTGCGCCAACCTGATGTGGACGGGCTACACCCTCTTCAACGACCACTCCTTCGAGGACTACGACGACCTGCGCGCCACGGTCACCGCCCAGCTCGACGACATCGAGCAGGCCCCCACCACCCAGCGCGTCCGCATCACCCCGCCCGCCCGCCACACCCCCCGCCGCTGACCGGCCGCCCCGCACCGAGCAGCGCCGGGTGCCAGGGTGTGCGTGGTCAGCGCAGTGAGTGACGCAGGTAGCGCGACTCGGGCGGGCGCCGGCGCGCTCGCCGTTCTCCGCCGGTTCGCCGTTCTTCGCCGGTTCGGCGGTTCGCAGCGCTCGACCGGCTTCGTCCTGCCGACCGACCGCGTCGTGTGGACGCGGTCGGCATACGGAAGCGGTGGGCCGGGTCAGCCCCGGCAGTAAGCGTCGAGCCAGGTCGCCGGCGCGGTGATCTCCAGGGGGATCAGCCGATGTGGCCGCAGGCGGTGTCGACGTTGTTGCCGTCGGTCTCCAGCTTGGACTGCAGGTCGTCGCTCGGCGCGGTGCCGGTGTTGACGTCGGTGTACAGCTGCTGGTAGTCGGCGGCCAGCGCGCTGATCGCGTTCTTGGCGCTGGCGTTGCCGGCCTTGGCCGCGGCAGCGTTCAGCTGGTCGGTCGCGTCCTTGAAGTCGGTCTTCAGCGCGTCCGGGTTGCTGGCGTCGGCGGTCATCTTGTCCGAGTAGGTGCTCACCGTGCTGGTGGCGCTGGTGCAGCCGGGGTCGATGGCCTTGACCACCTTCGAACCGATCAGCACGAAGACCGCGATGGCGGCCGCGATCGAGAGCAGCGAGACGATGAGGCCGATGATCGACGCCACCTTGCCCTTGCCGGCGCTCTTCGACTTGACCAGGCCGACGATGCTGAAGATGAGGCCGAGCGGGGAGAAGAAGAAGGCCAGGATCAGACCGGCGATCGCGAAGCCGTTCGAGCCGGTCGGCTGCTGGACCGGGTAGCCGTAGGGCTGCTGCGGCGCGCCGTACGGCTGCTGCGGCGGGACGCCGTAGGGCTGCTGAGGGTTCTCACTGGGAGGTATAGACACGTCAATCCTTAATGGGACATGAGGATGGCCGCCTATGAATACCGGAAGCTCGCACTTCTTGGCAACTCTGAGTAATGGCGGCGGCCGCGGGGCCGGGCCCAACTCGGGCCCGCGCCACGGCCGCTCCACCGCCCGCGGAGAACTGGTCAGCGGACGAACGGTCAGGCCGTACGTCGACCGGCCCGCCTGCAGGCCCGGGCAGACCAGCTCGACGGCGGCAACCGGCGCGCCCGGCCGCCGGTGCGGTACATCAGAGCCGCCCGTCGTGCCCTGGGAAGCGGCCCGCGCTGTCGGCCGGTTCCAGGTGACTCTGTGTCATCTACGGTTCGGTGATGCGGAGCTCGACCCTGTGCGTCCCCGGGCGGGCTTCGCGCCGGTGCTCACGTCGTGGTGCCCCCGCTCTCGGAGCGGGCGGCGACGGCGCGCAGGTGCTCCGCGAAGAACCGGCGGGGGTCGCCTCCCATGCGGGCGAGCAGCACCAGTGCGGACAGGGCCACGTCGCAGGTCTCCTTGCGCACGTCGTCCCAGTCGTGCGAATGGCCCTTGCGGGGGTTGGCGCCGAGTGCTCCGATCACGGCCTCGGCGACTTCGCCGACCTCCTCCTGGAGCTTGAGCGCCTGTACGGTCCAGCGCTGCTCGTCACTCCGATCGAAGTGTGAATCAAGCTTGTCGGCAAGGAAGTTGACGGTCTCCCAGATCTCGTCCATGGGCGAGGATCCTGCCCTTGTTCGAACGGGTCGATCAAGCCGGGCGATTCTCGGCGGTTCTCGGCGGTTCTCGGCGAGCCCGGGCCATTTCGATTTCTCGCCGACCTCCGGGCCGCCCGCCCGCGAGGGGCGCCCAGGGCGGACCGCTGGTCCCGCCGCGCTCCGCCGCCGACCCCAGGGTGGCGGGCATCATGCGCGAGAGCATCGAACGCACCTACCAGCGTCGCACGGGGGCGGTCGCGTGTCGTTACCGCTCGGTTGTGGGCGTGTGTTCCATCGGTGAGCCGAAGAGCTGACCGTGGCCGTCCGTCCGGCTCGACGACCACGGTCGGGCAACCCGGCTGACAGCGTCAGTAGTTGACGATCTGCAGGGTGGTGCCGCTCGGGCTCACGCCGCCGGTGACGTACATGGTGTCGCCGTCGGGGCCCAGGGCCAGGCCGTCGACGGTGTCCTCATCCAGACCGCTCACCGTCTCGGCCGGGATCGCCGCACCCGTGGTGGCGTCGAAGGCGAGCACCGAGGGGCCGTTGGTGAGGTCCTCGTTGACCAGGTAGAGCCGGGAGCCGTCCGGGCTGACCTGCGGGTACTCCAGGTCACCGTCGGGCGCCAGCAGCCTGAGGGCCGTGGTGACGGTGTCGGTCCCGGGGTTGATCAGCGCGCCGGCTCCGCTGCCGGTGCCGTTCACCGCGAACAGGCGGGTGCCGTCCGGGGTGAACGCCAGCTCGTAGTCGTAGGCGGTGGTGGTGCCCGGGACGGTGCCGACCAGGCTCGGTGCGGCGCCGGCCACGTTCAGGTGGAACACGCCACCGTTGCTGCCGACATACACGTCGTGGCTGCCCGGCCGGACCACCACCGAGCCCAGCTCGCCGGCGGTCAGCTGGATCTGCGTGGTGAACGCCCGCTGAGCGGTGGCGAACTCCAGCACCCGGCCCTGCCCCTCCTGGCGATAGGTCTCCGGCCCGTTCTGGGCCACATAGACGGTGGACCCGTCCGGGCTGAGCGCCAGTCCCTCGGTCGTGCCGGCGGACCAGCCGGTCGGGCGTGGTTGGTCCGGCACGGTGACCGAGGCGAGTGCGGCCAGCGAGGCGGTGTCGATCACGCTGAGGTTCGGCCCGTTCAGCACGTACAGCAGCGAGCCGTCCGCGCTGAGTGCCATGAACGGCCTCCCCTGCCAGGTGCCCAGCACGAGTTTCCCGATGACCGTGTCGGCCTGGGTGTCGACCGCGTTCAGCACGAGGTGGTTGTTCCCGTCGACCGCCGCGACGTAGGCCTTGCCGCCGTCCGGGCTGACGGCCGGCGTGGCTTCCCCCGCGCCCACCGTGATGGTGGCCTCGTTGCCGGAGACCGGTGTGACCGGCGCGTCTGCCGCGGTTGCGCCGGCCGCCGCGGCCACGTCGGCCGCCGGACCGAGCAGGGCCGCGACGGCTAGCGCCGCCGTGCCCCAATGGAACGCCTTTGCGCGAGACTTCATGTGTTTCTTCCCTCCCCATGGCAGCGCACGACGCGTTGCCGCAGGGAAGGCTAGGTGCTGCTCGGCCACACCGGAAGAGGGCCACGACGGCGAGCGCGACCCGGCGGGCATCGACCGACACGTCCGCTGACACGTCCGCCGACACGTCCGCGACCGTCCCCCCGCGACAGCAGCGCGGGCGGCCGGTCACGGCAGTGCCCGGGCGCCCGGGCACGCCGAGCCCCGCTCCGTTCCGCGAGAGGGCGGCTGGAGCAGGGGCTGGGCGAGGCGACGGACGGATCCGGGCGGTGCGGTTCAGCCGTTGGTGGCCGTCGTCACGCTCACGAGCCCTGGCCCGACGGGTGGTCGTGCTCGTGCTCGTGGCCGTGCTCGCAGTCGATGCGCAGGGTCAGGGACTGGTCGGCCTCCTGGTTCTGCGCGAAGTCGATCGAGCGGTACAGCAGTTCGTGCCGTCCGTCCGTGGTCAGCGTGATCGGGCCGGTGTAGGCCGTCCAGCCGGCGCCGTCGAGGTTGTACTCGGTCCGGCTCACGCCCGAGATGTCGTCCGTGGCGCTGAGGGTGACGGTCACGTCCGTCGTGAAGTAGTCCTTCCGGCCACCGGCCGGGTCGGTGGTGGCGGTGGTGGCCGGCGGCGTGGTGTCAAGCGGCAGGACGTCCTCCTCCTGCTCCATGGTCGGCTCGTTGTTCGGGGTCGGCAGGTCGGGGAGGAGGCGGGCGCCGAGCAGGCCGATCCCGCCGGCGCGCAGTCGCAGGGCGCTCCAGTCGTCGTGGCCGGAGAGCCGTGTCTTCTGCCCGTCACCGTTGACGTCGGCAGTGACCACGCCGCGGTTCTGGACGCCGTCGCAGTTCCAGTCCACCCAGCCTTTGCTCCGCGGTGTGGTGATGTACGGGCCGTTCGGGTCGTTCTGGCAGTAGTGGACGACGTCGTAGTTCTTGCTGCTGAACGGGTAGTTGCCCTCGTCGATGAACACCTCGTTCAGGCTGCGGACGTCGCGGGAGTAGTCGGCGATGCCGGTGGTCGTACCGGCGGTCAGGCCCCGGACGGAGTACGAGTAGTTCATCACGCTGAAGTACTGCGGCTTGTAGTTCGGGAGGTCCGCGTCACCACCGTGCCGCAGGTCCAGGTTGTGGCCCAGTTCGTGCATGAAGTCGACAGCCTGTGCGGCGATCTGGGGGACGTTGGGGGCGAGGGCGCCCAGGCTGAGGATGAAGTCACTGCCCGGGAGCTCGGCGATGCCGAGGGTGGTCGAGCCGGGCCACAGGTGGTCGGCCGAGATCGCGTAGTGGAAGACCGGGACCCGGCCGGAGCTGACGAAGCCGCCCTTCTCCGTCTTGATCTTGCTGAAGGCGTCCCACTGGTAGTTGCCGTTGCCGTCCACGGTGCCGAGGTTGGTCGTGTCGGTCAGCTGCCGCGCCTTGCTGAGCGTGCCCCAGGTGGCGTTGGTGTCGAAGTTGAGGATGCTGTTCGGCCCGGCGTCGATGTGCAGGTTGATGCCGGTGGTCGGCGAGTGCTTGTTGTACGGGGAGTTCTTGAACGCCTCGACCACCTGGCGGATGGCCTGCGGGTCGAGTGCGTGGCTGTGGGTCTTGTCGGCCATCCAGTCGAGTTGGACGAAGATGTCCGGCTTGTTCACGGTCGCGCCCATCTTGGGCAGGTCGATGAACTGCGGGCCGCTGCCGTCGCCGGGGAGGATGGTGACGCCGTTGCGCTTCCAGTCGTCGGGGATCCCGTCGCAGGTGGTCGAGTTGCAGTCGAAGGTGAACTGGACGGTCGGGTTCGAGCCCTCGCCGCCGCTGTGGCTGATGACGTAGCCGCCCAGTGCCGTTTGGGAGTAGCTGTTCGGGCCGCTGGTCGGGCTGTCCCAGCTCACCTGCACCGTGCCGACGTTCTCGCCGGCGACCCGGAAGGAGGCGTTGCCCGCACTGCCGTTCGAGCCGACGCAGGGCTCGGACGACCAGCTGGCGGAGGTGCCCGCGGCGATCTCGCTCGGCTGGCTACCGATCAGGCAGCCCCTGGTCATGGTGAAGGTCGCGAGCGACAGGGCGCGGTCGCTGTTGTTGGTGAAGTTCACCGTCACGCTGCCGCCCTCGCGCCGCGCGGCGGCGGCCGGCGAGATGACGGCGGCGAAGGTGAGCATGGCCAGTGCCATCACCAGTACGGCGGAGAGCCCGGTCCGCGGTGCGTGGCCGGGTCTGCCTGGCCTGCCCGGCTCCCCGGTTACGGAGGGTGCATATTCTGTATCCATACCGTCACGCTAGGGTGTGCGCTGACGGTGGACCGGCGCGACCTGACGGGTTGTCACCCTCCCGGACGCGGTCCGCTTGCCATGCGGGCCGGGCGAGGTCTCTGCGTCGGCGCCCGGAGTGGGTCGAGGGAGCGGCCCCCTTCCAGGTCGCGGTGGCCGGTCGCGGTGGTCGGTCGCGGTGCAGGGGGACACCGCGGGCTCGTTGCCGCCGAAGACGTTGGGCATCAGGACGTTGTCCCCGGCGGCCCGGGTGACCTGCTCGCCGATCGCCGTGGCCGCGCGACCGTAGCCGTTCCCGCTGTGCCGCCGGCTCTGCCTGTACGTGGGTTGCGCTCTCCGTCCCGATGGGTGGATGACGGGGTGGAGAGGTTGTTGAGGGCCACGCCGAGAGATGGCAGGTGGGTGCCGGGGTCGGCCTCGGCGAGGACACGGCGGATGGCGACAGCTTCCTGACTGGCGGCCAGGCCCTCCTCCTGGCGACCTACCCTGCTGAGGCTGACAGCGAGTTTGTTGAGGGAGTTTGCAAGGCCGGGTAGGTGGGCCTCGGGGTCGGCCGCGGTAAGGACACGGTGGTGTCGCACAAGTTCGTTGGCAAGGCTGGCAGCGGTGATGGCGAGGCGGTGGCTGGCCTCGGGGAACTGGTCGTGGAGCGCGTTGAGAGTGTGGAGGGGGGTGTCGGGAGGGGGATGGCGTAATGCTCCAGCGGCGGGATCGGCAGTGCGCGGAGAAGCAGGCCGCCGTTGGCGTGCGGGTTCGCCCCCAGCCGCCGCCGGCCGTCCGGGATGCAGGCGAGCACCTGCGGGGTCGGGCGCCCATGCTCGTCGAAGAGCTCCTCGGGGTGGTAGGAGCGCAGCCAGGCCTCCAACTGGGCGAGGTGTTCGGGGTTGTCGCGGACGTGGTCGAGCGGCACCTGGTGGGCGCGCCATGTGCCCTCCACCGGTTTGCCGTCCACCTCGGCCGGGCCGGTCCAGCCCTTGGGGGTGCGCAGCACGATCATCGGCCAGTGCGCGCGGCTGGTGGCGCCGTCCGCGCGGGCGGCCTGCTGGATGGCCGCGATCCGGTTGATCGCGGTGTCCATCGCGGCGGCCATCAGCTGGTGGACCGTCAGTGGGTCGTCGCCGGTGACGTGGAGCGGGTCGTGGCCGTAGCCGCGCAGCAGGCCGTCCAGTTCCGCTTCGGGCAGTCGGGCGAGGACCGTGGGGTTGGCGATCTTGTAGCCGTTGAGGTGCAGGATCGGAAGCACGGCGCCGTCGTGCACCGGGTCCAGGAACTTGTTGCCGTGCCAGGAGGCGGCCAGTGGTCCGGTCTCGGCCTCGCCGTCGCCGATCACGCAGGCGACCAGCAGGCCGGAGTTGTCGAGCGCCGCGCCGTAGGCGTGGGAGAGGGAGTAGCCCAGCTCGCCACCCTCGTGGATCGAGCCGGGGGTCGCGGGCGCCACGTGGCTGGGGACACCTCCGGGGAAGGAGAGCTGCCGGAACAGCTTCGCCATGCCGTCGCCGTCCCGGGTGACGTCGGGGTAGGTGTCGGTGTAGCTGCCCTCCAGCCACGAGTTGGCGAGGACCGCCGGGGCGCCGTGCCCCGGACCCCAGACGCAGATCGCGTCCAGCCCGCGCCGCCCGATCACCCGGTTGAGATGGGTGTGCACCAGGTTGAGCCCGGGGGAGGTGCCCCAGTGCCCCAGCAGGCGGGGCTTGATGTGCGCCGGTGTCAACGGCTCGCGCAGTAGCGCGTTGTCGAGCAGGTAGATCTGACCGGCCGCCAGGTAGTTCGCGGCACGCCAGTGGGCGTCCAGCTCCCGCAGTTCATGATCGGGCGGCGTGGCGGCGTGGCGGCGTGGCGGCGTGGCGGTGTGGCAGCGTGGCGGCGTTCGACGGGTCGGTGTCGCGCATGGGAGCGGTCTCCTCGGGGTGCTGGGCGACTCGGTGCGGCGGCTGCGGGGCAGCCTCGTTCCGTCCTGCACCGTCCTTTTCGGCACGGCGCGCGGACAGGGTCGTTGAGGCCGGTCGACGCCGGTGCTGATCACCACCTTCGGCCCGCCGTCGGCGCCGGGATGGCGGTGGCCGAGCACGGCCCGGGCCAAGTCGCGTCGCCCGACAGGCCACTGGCCGGGCGCGGGTCAGCGGGACGGGACGACCGCGACCGGACACCCCACGTGGTGGATCACCGCGTGGGCCACCGGCCCCAGGTGCGCCCCCAGCGGGCTGCTGCGGTGGCGGGCGCCGATGACCAGCAGCCCGGCGTGTGCGGCGGCGTCCACCAGGGTGACCCCGGCATGGCCGCGGAGCAGCTCCGTCACCACCCGCAGGTCCGGATGGCGCTGGCGCCAAGGGGCGAGCGCCCCGTCCAGGCGGCGCCGTTCGTCAGCCGCCAGCTCCTCGTCCATGCTCGCGATCGCGGCGAACGTCATGTACTCACTGCCGGGCGGCGGTTCCCAGGCGTGCACGGCGGTCAGCGGGACCCGGCGCAGTGCGGCGGCCTCGAAGGCGAAGGCGAGGACCTGCTCGGAGGGGTGATCCAGATCGAGTCCCAGGACGACTCCTGGCGCCGCGGTGGCCGTCGGTGGCGGTCCGTCGACCAAGCGGTCGCGGGCGGGCGCCGCGGGGTCGTCCCGCACCAGGACGACCGGGCAGGGGGCATGGCCGAGCACCTGCTGGCTCACCGAGCCGACCACGAAACCGCGAAGCGCGCCGAGGCCTCGGGAGCCGAGCACCAGCACCGTGGCCCGTTCGGCCGCCGCCTCCAGCACGGTCACCGGGTCGTCCGGAACGTACGTCGCCAGCACGTCGAGGTCGGGGAAGCGGGTACGGATCCGGTCCGCCTGATCGGCCAGCCGCTGACGCCCCCAAGCCTCGGCCTCCCCGGTGCCGGGGGACTTGCCCGGTGAGCCGGGCCAGGCCTGGACGATCTCCAGCGGTAACCCGCGCCGCCAGGCCTCGGCCGCGGCCCAGTCGGTGGCGGCCGCGCTCTCGGCCGACACGTCGAATCCAGCGATGATCATTCTGTTCACGGTGGTCCTCCGCTTCTGCCCCGGCCTCGGGCGTGTTCCCCTCCGCCATCGTGCGCGCCGCCGGGCGACGTGGGCCGGCGGTCCGGTCGGCGCTGGTCAGGTGGGCACGACGGCGACCGGGCAGGCCGCGTGGTGGACGGTGGCCCGGCTCGTCGAGCCCAGGCGGCCGCGCACCCGCTCGACCGCGTCACTGAACGGGCGGTCGGGCCGGACGCTGATTCCGTGGTCCGTGGTCGTCTCCGATACTGGTGGCCGCTCTTCAATCGTGAGCCCGTACGTCCCCGTTGTCGTGGCCGGACCGGCTCTGGTGCGTGGACGAACGGCCATGGGTTCGGGACCGCGGGGCGAACGGTGGCTCGATCACGTGGCCCTGCTGCCGAGTTCGCCCGTGCCGGTCCCGTCGGCCCCGGTGCCCCGGTCGTCACCCTGCGCGGCCCGGGTGCCCGCCGGGCTGGGCGGGCCGCGCAGCAGCCAGGCGAGCGGAACCGCGAGTCCGGCGCCGATCAGCGGCCCGAGCAGGTAGATCCACAGCGGGCCGCCGTGTCCGCCGAGCAGCACCGGTGCCAGGCTGCGTGCCGGGTTCATCGACGCACCGCTGGCGGGACCGGCCCACAGCCCCGCCAGCGCGATGTAGCCGCCGATGGCGATGGCTGAGTTGTGGCCGATGTTCCGCGCCCCGTTCGAGGTGCCGAGGATGACCGTCATCAGTCCGAGCGACAGCAGCACCTCCAGACCGAACGCCGCGCCCGTACCGACGCCCGGGCCCGGGTGGCTGGCCCCCAACCGGCCCGTGGTGCCGAACATGGCCCGCAGTACCGCTGCTGCCGTGACGGCCCCGGCCAGCTGCGCGCCGACGTAGGCCGGTACCCGCCGCCACGGGAAGTGGCCGCGGGCCGCGAACGCCAGGGTCACCGCCGGGTTGAGGTGGGCACCGGAGGTCACACCCAGGGTGTAGATCAGGGCGAGGACCATGGCGCCGGGCGCGAGGGCCTGCGCCGCCGGTGAGACGGTGCCGCCGGTGACGGCGGCGACCACGCCCGCGCCGGCGGCGACCAGGACCAGGAAGAAGGTACCCACGCCCTCGGCGGCCAGTCGCCGCCGGCGCGCCTGCCGGTCCACGGCCATCTCGCCCACCTCCGACCTCGCCCACCTCCGACCTCCACCATGCGCGCACCGCGGCCCGAAGGCGCGCGGAATCGAGAAGGAGGTCAGCCGTCCGGCCCTGGAGCGCAGAACCCCGGAGCCGCGCGTTCCCATGGCCGCTGCGGGAGCCGCCCCCGGACCGGTTGACCGGAGCGCGGCCCCTGGAACGCGGAAACGGCCGACGGCTCTCCATCCTGCCGGCGCCGCGTGCTCGACGAACAGGCGCGTGCGCGTGGGCTGACACCCCGCGGCTGGGCGGCCGGAAGCGGCGAGATCGGCTGCGCGTCGAGTTCGGCTCGAGCCACCGCGATGACGCCTCCGAGGGCCGGACCAGGGACGGCTGATCGCAGTGGGTGACCGCGACGGGTCGGCCGGCCGAGTCGTTGGATGCGGCCCGGGCCGTCGATCGGGTAGCCACATCCCCTGACGCACGGCCTGGTCGGGCCCACCGGCCCACCTTTCGGCACCGCTGGACCCTATGGACCGCACGAGCCGGCGCAACAAGCTGAGGGTGAGCGCTACAGGAACCGCGTAGCACCGAGGAGGCGCCGCCATGCCCGCCGCAGCTGTCTCGCACCGGCACCCTTACTCCCGCACGCCTCTCGCACGTCAGCTGTGGCGCGCCGTTGGGCAGGACCACAGCCCGCTCTGCCGCCCGGTCGACCGGGCGCGCAGTCGCCTGCTGCTCACCATCATGGTGACCTTGGCGCTCTGCGTGGCCTTCAGCACGCTGCTCGCCCTGACCCGGATGGACGGCATGGTGGCACAGGCCCACCGGACCGCCCAGCACCGCCATCAGGTGACCGCCACCACGCTGGCCACGGTGGGCGGCGACGATCCGGCGTCGACCGCCACGTCGGCGAAGGCGGCCTGGGACTACCCGCAGTCCGACCACCGGACAGGCTTCGTCCCCGTACCGGCCGGAACCGCGCCGGGGGTCCGTGTACCGCTCTGGGTCGACGACAGCGGAAATCCGGCCGCGCCGCCGCTACCCGACGGCCGGCTGGAGACGACTGCCGGAATGGACGGCCTCGTTGTCCTGGCCGTGACAGGAGCGGCGGTCTGGACCGGCTACGCCGTACGCCGTCGGGTGCTCGACCGGCGGGCCGAGTGCGGCTGGGAGCATGGCTGGGAGCAGGTCGAGCCGCTCTGGTCCGGGCGCGGCCGCCGCCCGGAGAACGGCGAGTGCTGAACGCTCAGGGCCCCGACCTCGTGCGAGTGGGGTTGCAGGCGCCGAGGACCAGGTAGTCCTCCATTCTCCTCGCCGAGTTCGGCGCGAAGCGTCGCCTTTACGTCGATCTCGGTCACGACTCCGAGACGCTCCGCGGCCAGGTCGGCCCGTCAGCGGGCACGCGGCGAGGTTGGCCGGACCACCGCGGCGGCTGTCGGTGGACACGCCGACGCCGGTGTTCGTCACGATTGCCCCCGTACGGCCTCGTCGCGCTACCGGTGTCATGCTCGGTGGGAGGAGGTGATCGGTCGTGAGCGAGAACACCACGCCGTCCGACGGGCCCGGTGGCTCGCCGACGGGCAGCCGCAGTGGCTTCGCGCTGCGGGTGGGGCAGCGCCGCCGGCAACTCGGACTCACCCACGAGCAACTGGCGACACGGGCCGACATGGCGCCGCGTTACCTCCAGCTTCTGGAGGAACTCGGCGGCGACTTCGACGGCGTCGGCCTGCACCGACTGGCGGCAGCTCTGGAGACGACGCCACGGGAGCTGCTGGAAGGCAGTGGTGACGGCCCGCCGGGGCAGGGTGACGCGGCACCCGGCCAGGCACTGTGGAAACTGGACCCCGAGCAGTGCCGCGACCGGCTCGGCACGCACGGGGTCGGCCGCCTGGCGCTTTCCACGTCCGGCGGGCCGACCGTCGTCCCGGTCAACTACACCGTCCTCGGCGGAACGGTTGTCTACCGCACGGCCCCCGGCACCGTGACCGCGGCTGAGCCGGGCGGAGAGGTGGCCTTCGAAGTCGACCAGATCGATGAGGCCCGCAGTCGAGGGTGGAGCGTCGTGGTCGTCGGGACGGTCGAGTACGTCACGGAGCCCGAAGCTGTCCAGCGCCTGATGGAGGAGTCCGCAGCGCAGCCCTGGGCGGGTGGCAAGCGTGACCTCTGGGTGCGGATCGAGCCGACCCGCGTCACCGGCCGGATCATTCGCCCGGTCTGAGCGGGGCAGGGCCGTCAGGGCCGCTCACCCCACGGGCACCACGGCGACCGGGCACTGCACGTGTTGGACGACCGCCTGGCTCACCGAGCCCAGACGCCGCAGGGGCCCGCGTACCGCACCGTGGCGCCCGACCACCACCAACTGATGGGTTTCGGAGAGGGAGACAAGCAGTTTGGCCGCGCTGGAGCGGACGGCGATCGCCGCGACCTCCACGTCGGGGTACTTCTCCCGTGTCCCCGCGAGTGCCTCGGCCAGCAGCCGCTCCCGCTCGGCGGCGACGTGCTCGTCCTCGTACACCGCGGGAAAGCTGTGGCCCGGTCCGCTGACCAGGGGATAGCTCCAGGCGTGCACGGCCTGCAGCGGCAGTTTCCTCCTGCTCGCGGCCTCGAAGGCGAAGGTGAGCACGTCCTCGCCGTACTGCTCGCCGTCCACACCCACCAGGACGCCGCCGGGAGTCGACCGGGCGTCTCGCGGGTGGACCACGACGACCGGGCACAGGGCGTGGGAGGACAGGTGCAGGCTCGTCGAGCCGACCAGCAGGCGCGAGAACCCCCCGGAGCCGCGGGCTCCGAGGACCAGCAGATCCGTCTCCTCCGAGGCGGTGAGCAGGGCCTCGCGCGCGTAGTCGTCGGCCAGCTCGGTGGTGACCTCCAGACCCGGGCTGTGCATGCGGGCCTGTTCGCGTGCCGCCCCGAGGGCTTCCTCGCCGGTGTCGCGGGTCTGTCGGGTCACCTGCCCGGCGGGCGCGTGCAGCGTCTCGCCGAGCCATGCGTGCAGGACGTGCAGGGGCACGCCGCGCAGACGGGCCTCCTCCGCGGCCCAGCCGACCGCGTCGTGGCTGGCGTCCGTGCCGTCGATTCCCACGATGACCGGGTGTCTCATCTGCTTCTCCCTCGATATCTCGATATCTCGATATGCGGGTAACTGCCGTTACCGAGGTCGCCCACCGGCCTCTGCGGTCAACGTGGCCGGCCTCCGTCGGCTGTTGTCGTCCTTCTGATCGTCACGCCGCGACAGGCTGCTGTCCTGCTCTCATCCTGTCCTGCCCTGGCCGCCGAGCCGGGCGGGCGGGCGAATCAGGGCCCGCCGCGCCCGCACTGCTCCCGACGAACCGGTGCCGGCTCATCGGCGATCGCCGTGGCGGTGATGGAACGCGATCTCGTCGGCGATCCGCCGGGCCAGTGGGTCCACAACGGCGGCGACCGGTGCTGACAGGCCGGTTCCCGGGCTGGTGTCCGTTCCCTCGACGGCGTAGACGACGAGCCGTCCCGGTAGGCGGTCCAGCACACGGGCCAGTTCGACGGCTTCGCCGAGTCCCAGCCCGTGCGAGCTGGTACTGGCCGCGGCGGGTGACCAGGGTCCGCCGTCGAGTTCGAGCCGGTGCACCCGGCCCGGTCGGCCGGGGTGGGCGTGGGCGGCGTCCACCACGACGGCGAGGTCGGCGCCCTCCCAGAGGGTGATGAGCCGGGCCGGGTCACCGTCGCAGACCAGGAGGTCGGTCCCGCCCGGCAGCGGCTGCTGCTCGGCCCGCCGGGCGAGTCGGGTCAGCACGGCCGGGCCGAGGCCGTCGTCGTGGCGGTACTCGTTCCCGACCCCGATGACGGCGGTCCGCGCTGCTCTGCTCATGGGTGTCGCCCTTCCCGCCCGTCGCCCGGGTCAGTCCTGCGCGCGGGGTGAGCGGGTCCGTCCGGGGTAAGTCCACCGCCACCTGGGCCACAGCGGAGCCCGTCGGCCCGCATCCGCGTTCCGGTCCGTGCACATACTGGCCCGGACAGCGTGATCGGCGTCGGGAGGTCGGAGATGGCGGACGACGACGGTGCGACAGCGGTGCTCGGAAAGGACGGCCTGGACGCGTTGATCGGGGTCCTCGTCGCTCGCGGTCGGACCGTTGTCGGCCCGACCGTCCGCGACGGGGCGATTGTGCTCGCCGAGCTCTCCGGCGGGGCGGACCTGCCGTACGGATGGGGCGTCGAGCTGGAGGCCGGCGTGTACCGGCTGCGGACGCGCGAGGACGGTGCGGCGTTCGCGCACAGTGCGGGCCCGCAGTCCTGGAAGACGTTCCTGCACCCGCCGCGCGTGCGGCAGTGGACCGCTGACCGCGCTGCGGACGGCGAGCTGGTGATGACCGCGGACGCGAGCGTGCCGCCGTCGTACGCCTTCCTGGGCGTGCGTCCGTGCGACCTGCGGGCCATCGCGATCCAGGACCGGGTGCTGACCGGCGGGACGTACAGCGATCCGGCCTACCGCGGGCGCCGGGAGCGGGCGTTCCTGGTGGCGGTGGAGTGCACCGAGCCGGGGGCCACCTGCTTCTGTGTGTCCATGGGCTCCGGGCCGGCGGTGGGGCCCGGCTACGACCTGGCGTTGACCGAGGTGGTCGACGCCGACGGCCACCGCTTCCTGGTGCGGGCCGGGAGCCCGGAGGGTGAGGCGGTGCTGGCCGAGTTGCCCACGCGGGTGGCCGACACCGCCACCCGCACCGCCGCGCGGGACCGGGTGGCCGAGGCGGCGGACCGGATGGGCCGCAGCATGCCGCTGGTGGACCTGCAGGTCCTGATGCGCGAGACGCTCACGGCCGACCGCTGGGACGATGTCGCGGCCCGCTGCCTGACCTGCGGCAACTGCACGATGGCCTGCCCGACCTGCTTCTGCACCTCCGTCGAGGACGTCACGGACCTGACCGGCGACCACGCCGAGCGTTGGCGGCACTGGGAGTCCTGCTTCGACCGGGACTTCTCCCACCTGCCGACCGGCCCGGTCCGCGACTCCTCGAACAGCCGCTACCGGCAGTGGGCCACGCACAAACTCGGCACCTGGTACGACCAGTTCGGCAGCTCCGGCTGCGTCGGCTGCGGGCGCTGCATCGTGTGGTGCCCGGTCGGCATCGACATCACCGAGGAGGCCCACGCGCTGAACCGCGAGCGGGAGAGCGGCGCGGGAGAGGGGGCGCGGTGACCACCGCGGCGTCGGGCTTCCTCGCCGCTCTTGCGCCGGCCCATCGAGCGCGCCTGCTCGGGCTGGCGCGCGAGGTCTCCTTTCCCGCCGGGGTGCGGCTCTTCGAGGAGGACGGCGCGGCCGACCGCTTCTGGATCGTCCGCTCCGGGTCGGTTGCCCTCGACATCCACGTCCCCGGCCGTCGCGGGGCCGTCGTGGAGACCCTGGGGGAGGGTGAACTCCTGGGCTGGTCATGGCTGTTCGAACCGTATCGCTGGCACCTGGGCGCACAGGTCCGCAGTGCGCTGCTGGCCGCCGAGTTCGACGCGCCGAGGGTCCGCGCGGCCTGCGCGGACGACCCCGCCTTCGGCCTGGCGATCACCCACGGCGCCGCCCGGGTGATCGCCAGGCGGCTGAAGGCCACCCGCACCCGCCTGCTGGACCTGTACGGGCCGCCGGACACCGGGGCGGCGAGATGATGACGACTCCCTCCCTCGTCCCGCTGCCCTACCGGGTGGTGGCCCGCCGTGACGACACGGCCGACACCGCCACGATCGCGCTGGAGCCGGTCGGCACGGCGCTGCCGCCCTTCGCCCCCGGCCAGTTCGCGATGGTCTATGCCTTCGGTGTCGGCGACGTGCCGCTCTCCGTCTGCGGCATCGACGGGAACCGCCTGACCCACAGCGTCCGGGCGGTCGGCGCGATCTCCGGTGCCCTGCGTGCGCTGCGGCCCGGAGCCACCGTCGGAGTGCGCGGACCGTTCGGCACCGACTGGGGCCTGCCCGGAGCGGCCGGGAGCGACCTGCTGGTGGTGGCCGGCGGCATCGGCCTGGCGCCGCTGCGCCCGCTCGTCCTGGCCGCGCTCGCCGCACCCGGACGGTACGGGCGGCTGAACGTCCTGGTCGGAGCTCGTGAACCCCGCGAGCTGCTCTACCCCGCCGAGCTGACCGCCTGGAATGCGGCCGCCCGCGTGCTGACCACCGTGGACCGCGCCGACGACCGCTGGCAGGGCGACGTCGGCGTGGTCACCACCCTGCTGGACCGGGCCGTCTTCGAGCCGCGCACGACGACGGCCTTCGTCTGCGGCCCCGAACCGATGATCCGGGCCACCGCCGACGACCTGGTCCAGCGCGGCGTCGAGCCCGAGCGGATCCGCGTCTCGTTGGAGCGCACCATGCACTGCGGCACCGGGCACTGCGGGCACTGCCAGCTCGGCCCGCTGCTGCTCTGCCGGGACGGCCCGGTCGTCAGCTGGACCCGCGCCCGACCCCTTCTCCTGGTACGGGAGTTGTGAGATGGCCCCGCACGATCGCCCGCGCCCCAAGCTCGCCGTCTGGAAGTTCGCCTCCTGCGACGGCTGCCAACTCACCCTGCTGGACTGCGAGGACGAACTCCTCGCGCTCGCCGAGCGACTGGACATCGCCCACTTCCTCGAAGCCTCCAGCGCGACCGCACCCGGCCCCTACGACCTGTCCCTGGTCGAGGGCTCGGTGACCACCGCGCAGGACGTCGAACGGATCCACCACATCCGCGCCGTCTCCCGCCGCCTGGTGACCATCGGCGCCTGCGCCACCGCCGGCGGCGTCCAGGCCCTGCGCAACTACGCGGACGTCGCCGAGTTCCAGGCCGTCGTCTACGCCAGACCCGACTACGTCGCCACGCTCGCCACCTCCACCCCCATCAGCGCGCACGTCCCCGTCGACTTCGAGCTGCGCGGCTGCCCCATCGACCGCCGCCAACTGCTGGAGGTCATCACCGCCCAGCTGGCCGGCCGCACCCCCAACGTCCCCGCCCACAGCGTCTGTTTCGAGTGCAAGCAACGCGGCACGGTCTGCGTGACCGTCGCCCACGGCACCCCCTGCCTCGGCCCGGTCACCCACGCCGGCTGCGGCGCCATCTGTCCCACCTACGGACGCGGCTGCTACGGCTGCTTCGGCCCCAGCGACTCCACCAACCTCCCCGCCTTCGTCCCGCTCCTGCACCGCGAGGGCATGGACACCCTCGCCGTGGTGCGCGTGCTGCGCACCTTCAACGCCGCCGCCCCCGAATTCGACACGGCAGCCCGGAAGGAACTGGAACCGTGACCCACCGCGGAACCCGCGTCCTGCACGTCGGCTCACTCGCCCGCGTCGAGGGCGAGGGCGCACTGCACCTCGCACTGGCGGGCCGCACCGTCACCGGGGCCCGGCTGGCGATCTACGAACCCCCGCGCTTCTTCGAGGCGTTCCTGCGCGGCCGCGCCCACACCGAGCCACCCGACCTCACCTCCCGGATCTGCGGCATCTGCCCCGTCGCCTACCAGCTGAGCTCCTGCCGCGCCATCGAGGACGCCTGCGGCGTCACCGTCACCGGCCAACCGGCCGCCTTGCGCCGCCTGCTCTACTGCGGCGAGTGGATCGAGAGCCACACCCTGCACGTCCACCTCCTGCACGCCCCCGACTTCCTCGGCGCCGACGGCGCCGTCGACCTCGCCCGCACCCACCGCACCGACGTCGAGCGCGGCCTGCGCCTCAAGCAGGCCGGCAACGCGATCCTCGAACTCCTCGGCGGCCGCGCGATCCACCCCGTCAACGTCCGCCTCGGCGGCTTCCACCGCCTGCCCACCACCGCCGAACTGCGCCCACTGGCAGAGCAGTTGCGCCGGGCCCGCGACGACGCCCAGCAGACCGTGCGGTGGGTGGCCGGCTTCGACTTCCCCGACGCCGACTGCGACCACGACCTGCTCGCCCTGGCCGAACCCGACCGCTACGCCATCGAGTCCGGCACCCCCACCGTCATGCCCGCCCCCGGCACGACCGGCCCGGCCCGCGACAGCGACCGCGCACTGCCCACCCGCACGTTCCCTCTGCGCGCCTTCGGCGACCACGTCGTCGAGCACCAGGTGCCGCACTCCACCGCCCTGCACTCCCGGCTCGACGGCCGCCGCCACCTGACCGGCCCGCTCGCCCGCTACGCCGTCAGCGGCCGCTTGCTCTCCCCGATCGCCCTCCAGGCCGCCCAGGACGCCGGACTCGGCGACCCCCGGCAGGGCGCCGTGTGCCGCAACCCCTACCGCAGCATCGTGGTGCGCGCCGTCGAGGTCCTGTACGCCGTCGACGAGGCCCTGCGCATCGTCGACGCCTACGAGCCCGCGCCGAGCCCGTACGTCGAGGTCCCTCCGCGGGCCGGGACCGGCCACGGCGCGACGGAGGCACCGCGCGGCCTGCTCTACCACCGCTACACCCTGGACCCGTCCGGGACGGTCACCGACGCGGTCCTGGTCCCGCCGACCGCACAGAACCAGGGTGCCATCGAGGACGACCTCCGCCGCCAGGTCCAGAGCCGCCTGGACCGCGGCGACGCCGCTGATGCCGAGCTGACCGCCCTGTGCGAACGGGCCATCCGCAACCACGACCCCTGCATCTCCTGCTCGACCCACTTCCTCGACCTCACCGTCGAACGCGCCGGGAACTGCTGACCATTCCAGGTCCGGGTCGCCACTGCGGCGAGGACGGTGCGAGGCGAGAATGGAAGGGCCCCGGTGAGTTCGGCCAGGAGCGAACCGCCACGTCGACCGAGGGGCAGCCCATGGAGCGAGCCGCCATCAAGGTCGCCGGTCTCAGCAAGCGGTTCGGTTCGGTGGTCGCCCTGGACCAGGTGGACTTCGAGGTCCGTCCCGGAGCGGTCTTCGGGCTACTGGGACCCAACGGGGCGGGCAAGACCACCGTGATCCGGATCCTGACGACGATCCTGCGCCCCAGCGCCGGACACGCCGAGGTGCTCGGGCACGACGTGGTGCGGGAGGCCACGGTGGTACGGCGGCTGATCGGGCTGGCCGGCCAGTACGCGGCCGTGGATCCGAACCTGACCGGGCGGGAGAACCTGCGGCTGATCGGCAGGCTGACCCAGCTGCCCCGTTCGCGGACCCGTCCGCGGGCGTCCGCCCTGCTGGAGCGCTTCGACCTCGCTGCGGCCGCCGACCGCCCGGTGCGGACCTACTCGGGCGGGATGCGCCGCCGTCTCGACGTCGCCGCCGCGCTCGTTCCCGAACCGCCGGTGCTCTTCCTGGACGAACCGACCACCGGCCTGGACCCGCAGAGCCGCAACGCCCTGTGGGAGCTGATCCGCGAACTGGTGAGTGACGGAACCACCGTCCTGCTGACCACCCAGTACCTGGAGGAGGCGGACCAACTGGCTGAGCGGGTCGTCGTCGTGGACGAGGGACGGGTCATCGCCGACGACACCCCCGCCGCCCTCAAAGCCGACCTGGGCAACACCGTGATCGAACTGGACATGGGCGACCGGAGCCACGCGGTGAAGGCCGCGGCCGTCATCGCGGAACGGCTCGGAGAGACACCGGAGATCGGGGGCGCGCGGCTCGCACTCACCTCCAGGAACGCTTCCGGACTGCTGCGCGGCATCCTGAACCTGCTGGACGCCGACGGACTCGCACCGCGCACCGTCTGGGTGCGCGAATCCAGCCTCGACGACGTCTTCCTCGCCCTGACCGGCCATCGCACACAGCCCGGCCCCTCCGCCGACCCGGCCACCACCGGAGGCCCGTCATGACCGTGAACACCGCCCCCCGCGGCCTCGCCGCAGGGCGGCCAGGCCACCGGATCGCCGCCACCGTCCGCGACGGCCTCGCGGTCGCCTGGCGCAACCTCATCGCGCTGCGCCGGGTGCCGCGGCTGCTGGTGTTCTCCACCATCCAGCCACTCGTCTTCGTGCTGATGTTCCGCTACGTCTTCGGCGGGGTGGTCGGCCCGTCGCTGCCGCCCGGGGTCTCCTACGTCGACTTCCTGATCCCGGGGATCTTCGTGCAGACCGCTGTCTTCGGCTCGATGAACACGGCGATCGGCCTGGCCACCGACATGCAGACCGGCTTGATGGAGCGCTTCCGCTCGCTGCCGATGGCGCGCTCCGCCGTGCTGGTCGGGCGGACCACGGCCGACCTGGCGCGCAACGTCTTCGTGGTGGCGCTGATGACCGCGGTCGGGTTCGCCCTCGGTTTCCGGATCCACGCCGGTGTCCTGGCGTTCCTCGGCGGCGTGCTGCTGGTGCTCGCGTTCGGCTTCGCGATGTCGTGGATCTTCGCCGTGGTGGGCATGGCGGTAGGCGACCCGGAGACCGCGCAGGCCGCCGCCTTCCCGGTGCTCGCTCCGCTGGTCTTCGCCTCCGCCGCGTTCATCCCCGTGCACACCATGCCCGGCTGGCTGCAGGCCTTCGCGAACCACCAGCCGGTCTCGCAGACCGCTGAAGCGGTCCGGATCCTGGTCCTGGGCGGCCCGGCCGGCGCTGCGGTGTGGCAGGCGCTCGCCTGGGACGCGGGGATCGTCGCCGTTTTCGCGCCGCTGGGGGTGTGGTTCTACCGAAGGGCCGTGTAGGGCGGACCCGCCCAGGCGTCCTGTTCGCCGATGTGTCGATGTGCCGATGTGCCGATCGGGTGGTCGTCCGTGTCGACCACCGGGACGGCGGTGATGTCGAACTCGGTGAGCAGGGTCAGGATCTCCTGGAAGCCGGTGCCGGCTGTGACACGGACTTCCTGGCGGGTCATCACGTCCTGGACCGTGGGGTGGAACGTGGCTCACTCACACCGTCGTGTTCTGGCGGATGCCCAGGTCCAGCGTCTCGCTGACCGGACGGCGGGGTGTGGGGGATCCGGGCGGCCCGTATCCCAGGCGCAGGACGAGCTGGACGTGGCCGGGCCCCTCGGCCGGGTCGCGCAGGCCCCAGCGCGTGTCGGGCCACTCGACGGCCTGGTGCAGGACCGAGGCGCGGAGGCCTCGGACCGTCGCCAGCAGCCACACGCGTTCCAGGGCTTGTCCGGCGCGCAGCCAGTCGGCCGGCAGGTCGGCGTGGGTGGTGAGGGTGGCCAGCTGGGGCAGCGCCTCGAAGCGCTGGGATCGGGTGGCGTCGGTCGACGGCCGGCCGGTGTAGCTGCGCATGGGCACATGGGCCTCGTGGTCCTGCGGCCCGAGCGCGGCTTGCGGGATGCCGTCCGTCGCGGGCTGCTCCGGCCGGAGCCAGCTGCGGGTCTCGGCCATCCGGGCCAGGTCGGTGTCGGTGCGCTGTTCGGCCTGGGCGGTCAGTGACAGGACCCGGCGCACTCCGTCCTCTTCCAGTGGGGACAGCACCACGCCCTCGTCGAGGGCCGCCGCCATCAGTTCGCCCAGTACCGTCTCGGGGATGTCGCGGTTGGCGAACGGCTGGCGGCTGGAGCGGCGCTGCGTGATCGCCGGATAGAGGTCCCGGCCGTAGGGGTGTGGGACGGCGGCGGGCTCGGAGAGGTCCAGCAAGGCGACCAGGTGCGGGTCGTCTCCGTCGGGAAACAGGTGCACGTCCGGCTCCCGTCCGAGGTGGACGGCGGCGAGGCGCAGGTTGAACAGGGCCGCGCCCAGCGAGATGTGCAGGGCCCGGCCGTCGGGGTCGGTGAGGGGTACGGCCCGCCGGGGATCGCTGGACAGGCACAGGCCTCGGGCATCGGGGGTCGGTCGGAAGAGCCAGGGCTGGCTGTTGTGCAGCGACGGCGCCGCTCCACCGGCCTCGGCCAACAGCCGTAGCTCGTCGGGGGTGAGGGCTTGCATGGTCATGGTGAGTCCGTCCAGGCCGACAGGAAGTCAGTCGTGCGGGGTGGAGTCGTCCGTCCAGGAGTCGGCCCGGCCGGCGTTGATCAGTTGCCGGCCGAGGTCGAGGAGGGCGCGGCCGGCCGCGTACTCATCGCCGATCTCGGGGACGGGGTCGTCGTGCGGGTTGCGTTGCGCAGCCGTCTGACTGTGCAGTGTGTTGTCGCCGGTGTCGAGAACGGCGTGGACCTTGGTGACGTCGCCCTCCTCGAAGATGTCGAGTCGCAGGGTCCACTGCTTGGTGCGTGCCGGTTGGGTCGTGGTGCGCTCGTTCATGGCCAGGTACATCCTTCCGTCTGCCAGCCCGGGGCGCCGTCGCGCGAGCGGGTGCGGATCGGTGCCGGGAACCGGTGGCCGGCGATCGCCGAGGGTAGATCGGTGGCGGTGTGCCGGTTCTCGTAGCTGACGAAGGGGGAGTGTTCGGACACCCTGTGTTCGCACCGCCGCACAATCGTGACTCTGGCCTTCGGCATGACAACCGCCTCCTTCACTCGCCGCCGCCTCCAGCCTGCCCTGCCGGAGCCTCGCCGGCTTGGGCCATCCGGCCCTCGTCGGTGGCCGGACGGGCCCGTCCGGTTTGGTCACGGTGCTCGCCGACCGTGCTCGGCGCCGACCCGGTGGGCGTGGGCGACGATGTCGGCGGCCGTGTGTTCGCTCACGTCCAGGGCACGGGAGAGCCGGTGGGCACTCCAGCCGTGGCGGGCCAGCAGCACGGCCAGCTGGTGGTGGCCGTTTGTGCCGGTTGCGGGTTCGGGGAGAGCAGGTGCCGTTGGAGCGGGCTGCGGTGCGGGGAGTTGGCCGGTGCGGTGGCGCAGCAGGGCTCGGCGCAGTTCGTCGGCGCCCCAGACGACGAACGGGAAGGGCAGTACGGTGGCGAGCTGGAGCGGGGTGAGGGCCGCGGTGCCGAAGACGGAGTGCAGGGGCGGCAGGTAGATGAGGGCGGCGGCGAAGGTGAGGGAGAAGGCGATGCCGCCGAGCAGGTAGCGGTTGCTGAACACGCCGAGGGAGCGCAGCGAGGCGTGTTCGGTCCGCACGGCGAAGGCGGTGCCGATCTGGCAGGCGACGATGCCGAGCCAGGTGACGGTGGTGGCCTGCTGGTAGGTGTGGTGCAGTGCGGTGCCGGCTCCGGTCGGGTCGCCCGGGTGCCAGCCGCCGCGGCCGAGGGTGAGGAAGTAGCCGCCCATGACGAGGACGGCGGAGAGCAGTCCGAGGAATCCCCAGGCGCGGGCGAGCATCGCCGGTTGGATGACGCCTTCGCTGCGCGGGCGGGGCGGGCGGTCCATCAGCCCGGGTTCGGCCCTCTCCCGGCCCAGGGCGAGGGCGGGGAGGGTGTCGGTGCCCAGGTCGATGGCGAGGATCTGCATGACTGTCAGGGGGAGTGGGATCATGCCGCCGGCCAGGGCGAACACCAGGAACGGGACGACCTCGGGGACGGCGTGGGCGAAGATGTAGACGATGAACTTGCGGATGTTGTCGTAGGTTCGCCTGCCCGCCTCGACGGCGGCCACGATGGTGGCGAAGTTGTCGTCGGTGAGCACCATGGTCGCCGACTCGCGGGCGACGTCCGTACCGGACCGGCCCATCGCGATGCCGATGTCCGCGCGGCGCAGGGCCGGTGCGTCGTTGACGCCGTCTCCCGTCATGGCGATGGTGTTGCCGGCGGCGCGCAGCGCGTCGGCGATCCGCAGTTTGGCTTCGGGTGAGGAGCGGGCGAAGATCACCTCCTCGCCGCGGGCGAGCAGGGTGTCCAGTTCGCGTTCGCTCATCGCCTCCAGTTCGGTGCCGGTGACGATGCGCATGCCGTGGTGGCCGATGCCGACCCGCGCGGCGATGGCGGCGGCGGTCAGGCCGTTGTCGCCGGTGACCACGTGCACGGTGATCCCGGCCCGGTGCGCCAGCTCGATGGCGTGGGCGACCTCGGGGCGTGGCGGGTCGGCCATGGCGACCAGCCCGAGGAGGCAGAGGTGCTGCTCGGCGTCCTCGCGGCTGCCGGGCGGCGGCTGCCCGGCTGGTAGGCGACGCAGGGAGACCGCCAGGACCCGCAGCCCGCGTTCGGCCAGCGAGCCGACGGTGCGGATGATCTGAGCCCGGTCGGCGGGGGTGAGCGGGCGCTCGTTCCCACGGTCGAGGACGGCGTCGGCGCGGAGGAGGAGTTGTTCCGGTGCGCCCTTGGTGTGCAGGACCAAGGCGCCGCCGTTCTCGGCGTCGGCGGTGGTCATCAATTTGATCCGCGGGTCGAAGCGGAACATCGCCCGGCGCCGTTGGTCACGTTGTTCGGGTGGAGCCAGGTCGCCGAGGCGGTCGGCGAGGTCGAGCAGTGCGAGTTCGGTGGGGTCCCCGGTGGAGTGGCCGTCCCCGCGGACGGCAGACGTCGCAGTGGTGCAGGCGGCGGCCGCTGCGGCCAGCAGGTGGACCTGCTCCGGCACAGCGGCGGGAACGGCGTCGCCCAGATCGCTCTCGCCCCCTGGGGTCCAGACAGTGGTGACCCGCATCCGGTTCTCGGTCAGCGTTCCGGTCTTGTCGGTGCAGATGACCCGGGTCGAGCCGAGTGTTTCGACGGCGGACAGCCGCTTGACCACCGCACCGCGCCGGGCCAGCGCGCGCACACCCGAGGCGAGGGCGAGGGTGACCGTGGGCAGCAGGCCCTCCGGCACGTTGGCGACCAGCAGGCCGATCGCGAACGCCACCGTGGCCGACAGCGACAGCCCTGAGGCCAGACCCAGCGGAACGAACGCCACACCCACGCCCACCGCGATCACCGCGATCAGCCGCGCCACCCGCTTGACCTGGTGCTCCAGCGGGCTCTCCTCGCGCTGCGTGCGCTGGCTGAGCGCCGCGATCCGCCCCAGCTCCGTGTGCATCCCGGTGGCGGTGACCACCCCCACCGCCTGCCCGCCGGTGCACGTCGTGCCCGTGAAGAGCAACTCGCGCGCCTGGAGCAGCGGGCCGGAGGCATCGACGAACTCGGCCGACCGGAACACCGGGACCGACTCGCCGGTCAGTGCCGAGAGGTCCACCTCCACCCCGCCCGACAGCAGCCGGGCGTCCGCACAGATGCGGCTGCCTTCCTCCACCACCAGGACGTCACCAGGCACCAGAGCGGTCGCCTCGACCTCCTGACGCACCCCGTCGCGCACGGCCGCCGCCCGGTCGGGCAGGAACGCGGCCAGCGCCTCCACCGCCCGCTCGGCCTGCTGCTCCTGCGCGAAGGCCAGGAGGGCGTTGAGCACGATCACGGCCAGGATCGCCAGCGCGAGCGCCGGTGCGCCGGTGGCCGCGGCGAGGACGGCGGCCAGGGCCAGCAGCAGCGCCAGCGGCTGGGTGAACTGCTGTGCCAGCTCCCGGGGCCAGCGCCGGCCGCCACGGCGTGCCAGCATGTTCGGCCCGTAGACGGTCAGCCGGCGTGCCGCCTCGCGCGCCGCCAGGCCCTGTGGAGAGGTCCGCATGTCACGCAGGAGCACGGACAGCGGCTCACGTGGGTCGGGTGACCCAGGCTGCTCGGCACTGTCCGCCGAGGCCTGCTGCGGCGCGAGCGGCTCCCTGTCGGCCATGCCGGCTCAGTCCGTCCGTACCGCTGCCTGCTGGGCGGTGGTGCGGGGAGGGACGACCGGTGGGGAGGCCATGACGGCGTAGACCGTCATTGCGTCGCTCCGCTGCCGCGGGTGGTCGCGCTCCGGCCGTCATCGGCCTGCGCGGTCGGTCCGACGCTGATGAGGGTCCGCACGTCCACGACGCCGGGTACCGATCGGGCCAGCAGGTCCAGGACGCCGATCGGGCTGGGCTCCGGGACCGTGCCGCGCAGGGTGACCCGGCCCTCCTCGACCTCCACGTTGATGCCGGACGCGTCGGCCGGCAACGGGTGGGCGAGCAGTGCGCGGTGCACGTCGCCCGCGATGTCGTCGTCCGGTCGCAGGTAGACCTTGAGCAGGTCGCCGCGGCTGACGACGCCGACGAGATGGCCCTCCGAGTCGATCACGGGCAGACGCTTGACGCGGGCGTGCACCATGGCGCGGGCGGCCCGGGCCGTGGTGGCGTCGGGGTGGACGGTGATCGCGGGGAACGACATCAGCTGCCCTGCCGTCACGGCCTGGGCCTGCTGCTGGCGGGTCGCGTCCGTCGCGCGGTCCGACGGGGGCAGGACGGCCTCCCTGAGTTCCTCCCGGGCCAGCAGGTCGGCCTCGGACACCACGCCCACCACGTGTCTGTCGCCGGCCAGCACCGGCAGCGCGCTGATCCGCCACTTGCGCATGTTCTCCACGATCTCCTGGAACGGCGCGTCGCGGCCCACCGCGATCACGGTGTGCGTCATGACGTCGCTGACGTGCGGGTGCTTCACGGTGTCCTCCTCGCGTCGGACCGGCCCGCGTCGGGCCGGTCCGACGCGCCTGCCCGGGCCCGAAGGTCCCGAGGCCGGTGCAATTCGTCCCCAGCAGGGCCGGCCGCGCACCGGCCGCGCGGACCGCGATGCGGCCTGTCCTGAGGCGAACGGTCGGTGCTCTCGTCATTCCCATGCTCCTCCCGGTGCCGTGCTGCGGCACGCGGGCTCCGTGGTGGCGGCCGCGCCGGGCGACGCGCGCGTCCGGGCGTGCCGCGACGTGCTGTCCGGCGGCGGGAGGCAGGGTCTCAGTGGTGGGGGGGTGAACGGGCCGATCATGCCGCGGACGAGGGGTTTCCGACGTCGAGGCCGGTGTCGTCGACGGTGTGGCCGAGGGCGTTGTGTACGGCGACGACGCCGTCGACGGAGCGGCAGAGTCGTTCGACGATCGGGATGAGGCTCTTCTGCTCGACGCGACCGGTCAGGCTGACGACGCCGTCGTGCACGGTGACCTCCACCGCGGTGGGGGCCAGCCACAGCGTCTCGCCGAGGACGTCGTGGGTGATCTCCTCGCGAATCGCGGCGTCGTGGCGCAGGAAGATCTGCAGCAGGTCGCTGCGGCTGACGATGCCGACCAGTCGTCCGGCCTCGTCGACCACGGGCAGCCGCTTGACCTTCTCGCGGTCCATCACCCGGGCGGCCTCGACGATGCTCCAGTCGGGCCGGGCGGTGATGGCGGGGCTGGTCATCAGCGCACCGGCGGTCTCGGCCTCGGCGCGGGCACGCTCGTGAGGGCTCAAGCGGGCTGCGCCGGAGTGACCAGCGGGGTCCGGCTGGACGGCCTCGTTGCGGAGCAGGTCCGCTTCGGAGACCATGCCGAGCGGGCGGTCCCGGTCGTCGACCACGGGGACGGCAGTGATGTCGTTGCGGTGGAACAGCCCGGCGACTTCCTTGAACGGGGTGTCGGGCCGGGCGGTGACGACCCCCTGGGTCATCACGTCGTGGACGGTGCGGTGCTGCATGGCCCTCACGCCTCCTCGGGTGTCGATCCCTGCCGAGGGCACGACGCCCTCCTGCTCCCAGACTCCGCCCACACCACGGCGCGGAACAGGGCCGATCGGTCCCTGCCGGGCCACCGGGCCACCGGGCGACCGGGCGACCGGGCGACCGGGCGACCTGGCGACCTGGCCACCTGGATTCCTGCCGGAACATCTCCTCCTGGGCGGGGTGAACCGTGGTCATGGCGGTCTCCGGGGCGGGTGCGGCGGCCCGGGGGCAGACGTGGAGGAGGCCGAGGCACCGGCGTCGACCCTGGATGCGGTGGCCCGGTTGGAGGGCCGTGGACGGAGGGCGCGGACGTCGTCGGTGGCGCCTGTGATGGCACCCACGAGTTCCTCGGACGGCTTGGGCCGGACGTCAGGACCGGCGCAGTGACGTGATCACGAATGCGGGGATCACCGCCGCGCCGGCGATCAGGTGCATCAGGGCCAGCAGGAACTGGTCGGTCGTCGTGACACCGGCGCCGTTGTAGGGAAGGCCGCCGACGAGCACCAGGACCGCGAGCGAGGTCCAGATGGCGGTGGCCCGCCGTGGGACGCGTCGTTCCAGCAGTTCCAGCAGTCCCCAGCCGAGCAGCGTCGGGACGACGGAGGCAGCGATCACCAGGCTGATCAGGATGGACTGGGCCGGCCGCCCGAACACGGCGGGAGTCCTGAGGTCGTACCCGGCGGTGTCGGTGAGGACGATCACGTACGCGAGGTTCGCGAGGAGACCGGTACCGATGGCGGCTGGTCGCAGCACCCGGGCGGGGATGTCGGTGAGGCGGCGGGCGGATGGTCTCGGTGAGGACGATGCGGTGGCCATGGTGGTTGCTCCGTGGGAAGAGTGGGTGTCAGCGGATGACGGGCAGGACGAGGTGGGAGGGGTGGTCGGCGTCGTGGTGGATGAGATCGCGGCCCACCTGGTGGCCGTAGTAGTGGTGGAACAGGCCGTCGGCCACCGGGGAGTCGCCGTTGGCGATCTCCAGGCGGATGCGGCTTCCCTTGGGGAAGAGGTAGGAGGTCGGCCAGATCTCGATCTCGTAGCGGATGACGGTCCCCGGCTCGATCGGCTGGGGCGGCTGGGTGCGGTGGGAGGCCTTCAGCCAGCCGCGGGTGACCATCGCGGAGGGTGGCGGCACGTTCTTGGCGACCTTGCGCATCAGGGCCGCCTTGAGCTTCGGAACGGCCTTCTGCTCGGAGATCTTGACGTGGAAGTCGGTGTCGGTCTGGTCGGACTCCGCGTACAGCACCAGGGTGATCTTCCCGGTGACCTCGGTGTCGTGTTCCAAGGGTGGGGTGGTGAAAGTGAGGATGCCGCGGGTGGGTTGTGGGATGCCGTCGGTGATGACGGTGGTGCCCACCGTCCACTCGGGGTTGGGGTAGTCGTGGACGGTCGGTTGCCCACCCGCCTGGGTGGGCGCGGTCGTGCTGAGGCTGCCGTCGTTGAGTGAGCCGACGGCGTGTGCGGTCTCGGGGCGCAGGTAGAGCGTGGTCGGCACGGCGCGCCGGGGCGGCCATTCGGATTCCTCCCGCGGCCGGCTCCCGGAATTGGCGACCTGGATACGGATCGGAGGGCCGTCCATGACGGCGTTGTCGATGCCCTTGAGCCAGTGGTCGTACCAGGGGCGGATGTAGGTGTCGAGGAACTCGGTCTGGTAGTAGCGCTCGTGGCTGTCGCCGCCGGCGAGTACGAGCAGCCGCTTGTCGGTGCCCTTGAGGCGCTCGTGGCCGTCGAGTTGACCGCGCAGGTGCAGCCCGACGCTGTACCACCAGGCGATGTTGAGGACGGGGATGTCGATGTCCTCCACCTTCACCGCCCGCTGCTCCCACCAGTCGTCGACGACGGGCCGGTCCAGGGTCGTGCCGATGATGTCGGTGGTGATGCCGCCGGGCCGGGGCGGGGCGCCGCCGCCGATGGTGGCGGCGGCGCGGAGGTGGTCTGTGGACCAGAAGTTGAGGAACCCCATGGAGTAGATCCCGCCGTGGTAGACCGCGTCGTGGTAGAGGTTCGTGAACCCGTTGTAGATCAGGGCGCAGGTCAGGTGCGGTGGGCGCTGCGCGGCGGCCAGCCACTGGTTCACGCTGTAGGCGCTCTCCCCGATCATCGAGACCTTGCCGGTCGACCAGGGGAGGGAGGCGATCCACTCGATGGTGTCGTGGAAGTCGCGCTGTTCGGCGGGGCCGAACAGCGCGAACTCTCCTTCGGACCTGCCGGTGCCGCGCTGGTCGCCGACCACGACCGCGTAGCCGTGCCCGGTCCAGTAGTCGATCGGACCGGTCTCGATGTACCGGAACATCGACACGGCGGGCAGGTACAGCAGGTCCTTCTGGTAGGGCGCCACCGCGTACAGCGCGGGGAACGGGCCGTCCCCGTCAGGCAGGTACACATCGACGCGGATCCGGACGCCGTCGGACGCCGTGACCCACTCGTCTTTGAACGTGCGCATGACCAACTCCTAATTTCATCGCATGTGGAAACTAATTTCAGCGTATGATGAAACTGTCGCGGACGGCAAGGGAGGTCCTCGGCGACCTGCTGCGGAAGGTGAAGCGTGTGAGTGGGCGAGGCCCCCGAGGAGAACGCGGAGAGCAGGCGGACAAGATCGTCGCCGCCGCCCGCAGATCCTTCGCCACCCGCGGCTACGCCGCGACCTCACTGCGCTCGGTCGCCCAGGACGCCGGCGTCGACCCCGGCCTGGTGCACTACTACTTCCAGGGCAAGACCGCGCTGCTGGAAGCGGTCATGCAGCCCCCCGAGGCGTTCGGCGCGGCCGTGGCCGCCGCGGCCGAACAGCCCCTGCACCAGCGCGGACGCGCGTTCGTGCAGGCCACCCTGCGCCTGTGGGAAGACCCTGCCCCCGCCGAGATCCTGCGCTCCATCATCCTCACAGCCGCCCAGGAGCCCGCCGCCATGCAGCGCCTGCGGCAGTTGTTCTCCGAACTGGTCCTGGCCGTCGTCTCCCACGGCCTGCCCGACACCGAACGCACCCTGCGCGCCAGCCTCATCGCCACCCAGATCGTCGGCATGGTCATGAACCGCTACATCTGGCAGGTCGGCGACATCGCCACCCTCCCCGCCGACACCGTCACCGACCTCCTGGCCCCCACCATTCAGCACTACCTCGCCGACCCCCTCCCCACGACGCTCCGTGACCACTCGGGGCTGGGCTGACCGGACCCGTCCGGTACAGGGCAAGGGTGCGGCGAAAGTTCCCCGTTCATCGCGTCCATCGGGATGACGCGTGCCGACCAGCGCTGGAGTGGCTGCATCCCGCTCCTCCGGGCAGGGTGGGAGACAGGTTTTCCGAGCATCGGAGGCGGTGGACGATGACTGATGACGTGACGGCTGCGCCGCGGATCGTGGTGGGCGTCGACGGATCGGACCCGTCCAAGGCGGCGCTGTGGTGGGCGGTGCGGGAGGCGGGGTTGATCGGCGGCGTGGTCGAGGCGGTCGCCGTCTGGGAGTACCCGACCGCCTGGTACGGCTGGACGCCTCCGCAGGCGGAGGTCTTCGACTACGAGAAGAACGCGAGAAGGACCCTCGTCGAAAGCATCGACCGGGCCATCGGCCCCGACCGGCCGGTGGAGATCCACACCCGCGTGGTCCAGGGCCACCCCGCCGCTGTGCTGCTGGACGCCGCCCGAGGCGCACGCCTGCTGGTCGTGGGCAACCGCGGCCACGGCGGATTCGCGCAGGCGTTGCTCGGCTCGGTC
The DNA here is from genome assembly GCF_026340565.1 of Kitasatospora sp. NBC_01287. Lineage (NCBI taxonomy): Bacteria > Bacillati > Actinomycetota > Actinomycetes > Kitasatosporales > Streptomycetaceae > Kitasatospora > Kitasatospora sp. NBC_01287. Next base: position 1,097,136 of record NZ_JAPEPB010000001.1, on the reverse strand, counting down.
GGGCAGCACTGCGCGCAGCATGCCTCCTGCCCGGTCGTCATCGTGCGCGGCCCCGGTGAGGCGAGCAACGACTGAGGTCGTTGTGCCTCGAGGCGCAGCCGGTGATGGTGCCCCGTCACGAGCGCAGGGAGGATGTCGGTGGACCGTCCGTCCGAAGCGGATTCCTCACCCGTGCCGCAGCTGCAGTTGGACGACCTGCTGGACGAGTTGCAGGCGCGGCTGGACATGGCCCGCGGGACCAGGGACCGGGTGCACGGCCTGCTGGAGGCGGTGCTGTCGGTGGGGAGAGAGCTGGAGTTGGGCCAGGTGCTCCAGCACATCGCTGAGGCCGCGATCGAGCTGGTGGACGCCGAGTACGGGGCCCTGGGGGTGATCGGCGAGGACCAGTGGCTGTCGCAGTCCATCCCGGTTGGCCTGAGCGATGAGCAGATCCGGCGGATCGGCCCGCTGCCGGCCGGGCACGGTCTCCTGGGCGAGCTGATCCACCGCCCCGAACCGCTGCGCCTGGCAGAGCTGTCCGAGCATCCGTCCTCCTACGGATTCCCGGCCCATCACCCCCCGATGCACAGCTTCCTCGGGGTGCCGATCCGGGTCCGGGAAAAGGTCTTCGGCAACCTCTACCTCACCGAGAAGCGCGGTGGCGGGGACTTCGACGCCGAGGACGAGTCCGTGCTCGCGACGCTGGCGGTGGCTGCCGGGGTGGCGATCGACAACGCCCGGCTGTACGCCCAGGCACAGCTGCGGGAGCGCTGGCTGCTGGCGACCGGCGAGCTCACCAACAGCCTCATGTCGGGGCACTCCCAGGAGGAGGTGTTGGAACTGCTGGTCGCCCGGGCCGGGGACATCGCCGGGGCCGACCTGACGGTCGTCGCCCTACCGCTTCCCGGTTCCGACGAACTGGAGGTCCAGGTCGCCGTCGGCACGGAGGCGCAGGCGCACCGAGGGTTGGTGCTGCCACTGGAGGGCTCCTTCGTGGGGGCGGCGGTCCGCAGTGGAGGGCTGGTCACCAGCGTCGATGTGGGCAAGGACCCGAGGATCACCGCGGGTCCGCCGCGTTGGGAGGGCCTTGGCCCGGCGGTGGCGGTGCCGATCGGTACGGCCGGGGGCGGTGTGCGCGGGGTGCTGATGTTGGCCAGGGCGGCCGGCCGCCCGGTGTTCGAGGCGGAGGAGTGCGCTCCGCTGCCGAGCTTCGCAGGGCAGGCGGCGGTGGCGATGGAACTCGCCGAGCGGCGACGGGACTCCGAGCAGGTCGCGTTGCTGGAGGAGCGCGACCGTATCGCCCGGGACCTGCACGACCAGGCGATCCAGCGGCTCTTCGCGACCGGGATGACCCTGCAGGGCGCGGCCCGCCTGATCGAGCACCCGGAGGCCGTCGAGCGGGTGCTGCGGGCCATCGATGATCTCGACGACACGGTGAAGACCATCCGGTCCACGATCTTCGGGCTGCGGGCCCGGCAATCCGGCCCGGCCGGCATCGGGTTGCGGGCTGACATGGTGGCGGCTGTCCAACGGGCCGCCGCCAGCCTGGGGTTCGCCCCGGCACTGCGGATGCAGGGATTGATCGACCTCAGGGTGTCCCCGGCGCTGGCCGAGGAGGTGCTGGCCGTTCTGGGGGAGGCGCTGTCGAACGTCGCCCGGCACGCCCGGGCCCGATCGGCGGAGGTGGTGCTGGCCGTAAACGGGGAGCTGGCGCTGACCGTCACCGACGACGGGGTCGGCCTGCCGGAGGGCGGGCGCCGCAGTGGCCTGGACAATCTCGCCGAGCGGGCGGCGAGGCTCGGCGGGGTGTTCCAGGCCGTCGCGGGCCCGACGGGTGGGACGCGTCTGGAATGGCGGGTGCCGCTGCCCGTGCTCGGCGAGCCGGACCGGGGTTCAGGGTGAACTGTGAGGGCGCCACGTCCCGTGGGAGCCGCCGGCCCCGGGGGCCGGCCGCTCGAGCCTGGTGGCGATGACGGCGGCCTGGATCCGGCGTTCGACGCCCAGTTTGGCGAGGATCCGCGAGATGTGGTTCTTCACGGTCTTCTCGGCCAGGTAGAGTTCCCGGCCGATCTGGCGGTTGGTCTCGCCCTTGCCGATCAGGGCCAGCACCTCCAGCTCCCTGGGGGTGAGGTCGGCCAGGCCGGGACCGGTGTCGGGTTCGTCGTGGTGGCGCAGGCTCGCCATGAGGTGGGTGGTGGTGGCCGGGTCGAGCATGGACTGGCCGGCGGCGACGGTGCGCACCGCGGTGACCAGGTCGGCGCCCTTGACATCCTTGAGGACGTACCCCGCGGCGCCGGCCATGATCGCGTCCAACAGCGCTTCGTCGTCATCGAACGAGGTGAGCATCAGGCAGGCCAGTTCCGGCATCCGGGAGCGCAGCTCCCGGCAGGCGCTCACCCCGTCGCCGTCGGGCAGTCGGACGTCCAGCACAGCGACCTGGGGGCGCAGCGCGGGCACACGGGCGAGCGCCTGCGCACAGGTTCCGGCCTCGCCGACCACCTCGATGTCCGGCTCGGCCTCCAGCAGATCCCGAACCCCGCGCCGGACCACCTCGTGGTCATCGAGCAGGAACACGCGGATGGACTGCCGATCGCGGCTTTCGCTCGTGTCCATGGGTGCTCCCACCGCCGCAGATCCGGACGTGTCACCTTCGAGTGTGCCGGGACGGCCGGTGCCCGGCCCGTCGAGGGGCCCGTCGGGCGTTGGCGACTCGCTCCGTCGGGTGGTCCCATGGAAGCAGCAGGAATGCCCCCGGGACGCGGCCGACGGACTCGCACCGGTTCGGTGCATGTCGGGCGATACCCAGCCCTCTTGATCTGACGAACCGTCGGTGTCGCTCGACGGCCGGCCGCCTTCTCACTCCCGTACCAGCGGAGGTAGTCATGTCCTCGACCCGTCGTGTCATCCGGTTCGCCGGGATCGGCCGCGCGGACGTGAAGGTCGTCGGAGGCAAGAACGCCTCGCTCGGGGAGATGGTCGTCAACCTCGGTCCCGCGGGTGTCCGGGTTCCCGACGGCTTCGCGAGCACCGCTGACGCCTACCGGGAGTTTCTCGGAACCGGAGGTCTGCGCGAACGGATCGTCGAGCAGGTCGCGCTGCTGCACGCGGGTGCGCCGCTCGACCAGGTGGGAGGCGTGATCCGGGCCGCGATGCTCGGCACACCGCTGCCGCCCGCCCTGGAGCGGGAGCTCGCCGACGCGTACGCCGACCTCGGCCGGGAGGCCGGCCGGGCGGACCCGGACGTCGCGGTGCGCAGCAGCGCCACGGCCGAGGACCTGCCGGAGGCCAGCTTCGCCGGGCAGCAGGACACCTACCTCAACGTGGTGGGCCGGGAGGCTCTGCTGGACGCCTTCCGCCGTTGCTATGCGTCACTGTTCACCGACCGGGCGATCGACTACCGCGAGCGGATGGGCTTCGACCAGCTCGCGGTGGCGCTGTCGGTCGGTGTGCAGTTGATGGTCCGCTCCGACCTGGCGGGCGCCGGGGTGATGTTCACCCTGGACACCGAGAGCGGCTTCCCGGACGCGGTGGTGGTCAGCGCGGCCTGGGGGCTGGGCGAGACGGTGGTCAGCGGGCAGGTCGACCCCGACGAGTACCTGGTGTTCAAGCCGCTGCTCAAGGATCCGGGCCTGAACCCGGTGATCCACGCCGAGACCGGCGCCAAGCGCCGCAAGGCCGTCTACGCCGACGAGGGACTGACCCGCACGGTGGACACCACCGCGCAGGAGCGCGCCGGGCGGGTGTTGGACGAGGCGGAGGTGCGCACGCTCGCCCGCTGGGGCGTGGTCATCGAGCAGCACTACGGCTGCCCGATGGACATCGAGTGGGCCAAGGACGGCCGCACCGGTGAGATCTTCGTCGTGCAGGCCCGGCCCGAGACCGTGGTGTCCCGGCGGCGCGCGACGATGCTGCACCGCTTCCGGCTGACCGGGACCGGTGACCTGCTGGTCAGAGGTATCGCGGTCGGTGAGGCGATCGGCGCCGGCGCGGTGTGCGCGCTGTCCGCTCCCGTCGAACTGGAGCGCTTCCCGCCCGGAGCGGTGCTGGTCACCGGGATCACCGACCCCGACTGGGAGCCGATCATGAAGCGGGCCGCCGCCATCGTCACCGATCACGGCGGCCGCACCTCGCACGCGGCCATCGTCAGCCGGGAGTTGGGCGTGCCCGCGATCGTGGGGACGGGCCGGGCGACCGAGCTGCTGTACGGCGGCCAGGAGGTCACGGTCTGCTGCGCCGAGGGCGAGGACGGACACGTCTACGCCGGTCTGCTCGACTACGAGCAGTCCGAGATCGACCTCGCCGGACTGCCGCGGACCCGCACCCGGGTGATGCTCAACCTGGCCGCCCCCGCGGCGGCGTTCCGCTGGTGGCAGCTGCCGGCGGACGGTGTGGGGCTGGCGCGTACCGAGTTCGTCGTCGCCCACCAGGTCAAGGTCCACCCGATGGCGCTGGTCCACCCCGAGCGCCTCGATGCCGAGGAGCGGCGCCGGGTCGACGCGCTCACCGACGGCTACACCGACCGCACCCGGTACTTCACGGACCGCCTCGCCCAGGGCGTCGCCCGGATCGCCGCCTCGCGCTGGCCCGACCCGGTCGTGGTGCGCACGAGTGACTTCAAGACCAACGAGTACGCCAAACTGGTCGGAGGCCGCCCCTTCGAGCCGGTCGAGGCCAACCCGATGATCGGCTGGCGAGGCGCGAGCCGCTACTACAGCCAGGGCTACCGCGAGGGCTTCGCCCTGGAGTGCCGGGCACTTCGCCAAGCCCGTGACGAGATGGGTCTGACGAACGTGGTGGTGATGATCCCGTTCTGCCGCACGCCGGACGAGGCGGACCGGGTGCTCGCGGTGATGGCCGAGGAGGGCCTGCCGCGCGGCGGGAACGGGCTGAAGGTCTACGCGATGGCGGAGATCCCGGCGAACGTGATCCTGGCGGCCCAGTTCGCCGAACGCTTCGACGGGTTCTCCATCGGCAGCAACGACCTCACCCAGCTCACCCTGGGCGTGGACCGCGACTCCGACGCCCTCGCGCACCTCTTCGACGAGACCGACCCCGCCGTAACACGCAGCATCGAGACCCTGATCGCCACCGCCCACGCGGCCGGCCGCCCGGTCGGTCTCTGCGGCCAACGGCCCAGCGACGACCCGGAGTTCACCCGCTTCCTGGTGCAGGCCGGCATCGACTCGATCTCCGTGGCACCCGACGGCTTCGTCGCGGTCAAGCAGCACGTGGCCGCCGCCGAGCAGGACTGACCCGCAACGCGCCCGGCCGTTGGCCGCCACGCCTGCTTGCTGTGCCGGACGCTCCGGGGCCCGGACGGTCCTGGCGGTGGGCGGGGTGACCGCGTCGGCATGGTCGGCGTGCCCTGATCAACGCTCCGGAGCCGGCGCACGGGCCGGAGGCAGCCGGGTGCTCCCGATCGCGCCTCCTGCGCTCGCGCAGCAGGATGGAAGGGGTGACGAGTGGGGAGGTCGAGATGACGGGCGAACCGCGCGATGGACGTGGGGTACTGATGGCCTTCGTTCCCGGACCTCTTCGAGGGCTCCCCATGGAGTTCCGCCTCTCCGCGGAGGACCCGGGAGAGCGGCCACGGACGATCGAGCTCACAACCCTCGTGTCACACGATGAGTGGCACTGAGATGTCCGGTCCGCTCTCGGCTGGTCGCGGCGGGGTGAGTCCGCCGGCGGAGACCATGGCTCCGATCCTCACCCTGACGGTGAACCCCACCGTCGACATCTGCTACGAGGTCGACCGTCTGGCGAAAATCGGCAAGACCCGCGCCCGAGTCAGGTACGTGGCCGCCGGAGGTGGAGGGATCAACGTCGCGCGGGGCCTGTCGCGTCTGGGAGGACGGGCGACGGCCGTCCACACCGCCGGCCGGGAGGTCGGCCGGCGCCTGAACCGGCTACTGGACGAGGAAGGGGTCGACCACCTCGCCATCGGGATCGCGGGTGAGACCCGCGAAGCGTTCGTGCTGTTCGAGACCGGGACACGCCGCAGCTACCACATCGTGCCGCCGGGCCCGCGACTGGACGACGGCGAGGGAGGACGTCTTGTGGAGGCGCTGGGCCGAGCAGCCGGGAGGCACGAGTACGTCGTGGCCAGCGGCAGTCTGCCCAGCGGCCTGCCCGACGCCTTCTACGCGGTTGTCGCCCGCCGGGTAAAGGAGGCCGGGGCCCGGCTCGTGCTGGACACCTCGGGGCGAGCCCTGCGTGAGTCCCTGCGTGAGGGCGCCTTTCTGCGAAGGTGCAACAATCACGAGGCCGCCGGCCTCGCCGGCCGGCCCGTCCGGACCTTCGACGACGCCCGTGCCGTCAACGAGTACCTACTCGCCGCGGGAGCGACCGAGGTCGCCATCACCACCCTCGGCGAACTGGGCGCACTCTGTTCGACCAGGCATGGCCACACCGAGTTGCGGGCTCCGCCGTTGCCCGGGGAGGTGCTCAGCGACGCAGGGGCCGGAGACGCCATGGTGGCCGCACTCACCCTTCGGCTGGCCGCGGGCGACGATCCGGTCGAGGCCTGTGCCCTCGGGGTGGCCGTGGCCGCCGCGGCAGTGCTCACCCCGGACACCGAACCGTTCGATCGAGAGGTGGCCGAGTCCCTCTGTCCCGCGGTGCGGCTAAGGCGGCAAGCCGGCTCATGAGCCACTCGTGCCGGCGCCTTCGATCCCTGCGAGGTCTGTGTGGCGGCCGCCGCAGCCTGCGGCGCACTGCACAGCCGGCTGTTCACGACTCGCTGCTGCTCGGCCGCTGCCCGCGCCTGAGCGCGTACGGCGTCACTGAGGACCTAGGCTGGGCCGGTGACCCGAGCCCCGTCCGGGAGCCGGTCCGATGCCACCGGGCCGGCTCCCGGCCGGCCGGTCAGTTCTCGGCGTGTCGGATCACGACGACCGGGCAGTGGGCGTGCTGCACGCAGTGCTGGCCCACCGAGCCCAGCAGGGCGCCGGAGAAGCCGCCGTGGCCCCGGCTGCCGACCACCAGCAGCTCGGCACCCTGCGCCCTCTCCAGCAGTACCTCGGCGGCATTGCCGAGCACGACGCTCTCACGGACCTCCACCGGCGGGTCGTCGCCGACCACCTCGGCCACTGTCTGGGTGAGCATCTTCCCGGTAGCGTCGGGGAGTTCGGGATCCAGTCCGGTCATCCCCCACCCGTACAAGGGCGGGTAGGCCCAGCAGGCGACCGCGTCCACGACGGCGCCGGTCCGCCGGGCTTGATCGACCGCCCACCGCAGGGCCTGCTTCGAGGACGCCGAACCGTCCACTCCGACCACGATCCGACTCCCCGCCGACTCTTCTGCACTCATCTCGCACCTCGCTACTCGGATGACAGTCCCAGACTGCGCCTCCCGGCGCTGGGGCGCCCAGGGCCGGACGGCCCCGGGCACGGGTCCGTTCGGGCGGTCGCTCCACCGGGGTGGAGCCGGCCAGCCACACGTCGTCGTTTCACCAACAGCGCGGTCGTGAGGGTTTCCAGGTCGGCATTGACCAAGCCTCCAGGCTCCGGCACCGGGGCGGTGCGAGGCCGGAGCCTGGAAATACGGTGCTGATGGCCGGGAATCACGTGCGATATCGGGGGGCGACCAGCTCAGTCAGCGAGCTCGAATCGGTCGGCGATCTGCTCGATGAGTGGCAGGTGCTCCTCCCAGGTCGCGCTTCCCATGCCGAGCACGAACACGGCGTTGCCGCGTACGGCGAAGTACTCCCGCGTCCGGCGGACGACCGTCCCCTCGGTGTTGCGGGTGACGAAGTCGAGTGCTACTGCCGACTGTCCGGCGAACTGGGTCTCGGTTCGTGTGAAGTCCTCGAAACCATGGGCTGCGAGCCTCTCCTGAGCCGCGTCCGCCACCCGGGCAGCGGTCAGTCCCCTGGCGGGCATCTTGAAGACGATCAGCATCTGGCCGGATCCTCCGGTGGCTCGCAGGATCTCCGGCCCGTTCGCCGGGACGGGAGGCAGCGCCTCCCAGCCAATTGGTACGTGCAGGATCGCCCCGTAGGGGACGATCTTGATTGCTTGCCAGGTGGCATTGCTGCTGTCAGACATATGGCGGCCTTCCGGGGCGGCGTTCTCGGTCGCCAGAGTGATACCGGCGATCACCCGCGGTGCGAACCTCGCATACGCAGCTCTGCCCGGTATCCGTAGGAGCGGCAACCACATAGGCGCCGAACTGAGGGAGACCACCGCCGTGACCAGTCAGCAGGCCGAGCCGGACGCCTGCGAACGGGAACGCCTCGTGGCGTTGCACGGCCACCTCGTCGAGCGAGAGGCCGCCCGCTACCGCACCTGGCACATCGAACGGGCCGACCTGCGACAGGCCGGCATCCTCGGGCTGCTCATCGCCGCGAGCCGCTTCGATCCCGAGCGCGCCGTGCCCTTCGGGGCGTACGCGCACACCTGGGTACGCAAGGAGATCCAGCGCGCCATCTCCCGACAGGAGTTCCCCGCTGTCCTACCCGCCGACCTCGTCGGCCGCACCGTCGCCCTGCGCCGCGCCCTGGACGAGAACGCCGACAGCCTGAACCTGGCAGCTGCCGCACTGGGTATCTCACCGGCGACCGTCGCGGCGCTACACCGGCAACTTCGCACCACCGGCCCTGAAGACGACGAAGAACTGCCGGCACCTGGCTACGTCCTGACCGATCCCGCGCACACTGCTGTCGCACAGGACTTCATCAGCACGGTCCGTACCGCTCTGGCCCGCATCGACTCGCGCGAGGCCGAGGCGCTGATCCTGCGCTACGGACTGGATGACCGCCCAGAACGGTCCTTCCGTGAGATCGGCCGTCACCTCGGTGTCTCCGACCACACCGCCAAGAAGCTCGTCGAACGCGCCCAGGACGAACTGCGTCGCCTCATCACCTGACGCATCCAGGCCCTCCACCCACGACTGCCCGCCATCCACCCCTTGGAATAGATCATCCAGGCGCCGGCGGGTCCACTCGCGACGACCAGGAGGCGTCGTCTGGGCGGGGCCGGCAAGTCGTCAAGCTGTGTCTGCGCCATGCCGGCTCTCCTGCGCCGTGCGGCGACGAGCGTGGCCTGCTCCAGGCTGGGCTTCATGGCGACCATGGCCGCGATCGGCAGCCAGTAGCCGTGCGAGAGGTTGAGTCCGAAGGCAAGCGCGACGGTGCCGGCGATGGTCAGGGCGCGGATCACCGCGAACATGATCAGCGGCCGGGTCAGCTTCTCGCGTGAGGTGTCGCCGGGGAGCTCGCCGCCGGCTGGCGCAGTCGGCGCAGGTAGGGGTCGAACGGGTGTCGGGGTTCCAGCCGCACCCTCGCGTCCACGCAGAGCAGCCCGTCGGGGGTGGCGATGATCGGGTTGAGGTCGGCCTCGGCGAGCTGGGGCAGGTCGTCGGCCAGCCGGGAGAGTCTGGCGAGCAGGTCCTGGACGGCCGTCAGGTCGGCTGCGGCCCGGCCGTGGTAGCCGAAGAGCAGCGGGGCGCAGCGCAGTTCGGTGGTCATGGTGTGGATGTCGCTCTCGGTGAGCGGGGTGAGGCGGGCGGTGCGGTCGTCCAGCAGGTCGGTGGAGGTGCCGCCCATGCCGAAGACGATCAGCGGGCCGAAGACCTGGTCCTGGACGATGCCGGCGAACAGCTCGGTGCCCGGCGCGGACATCGGCTGGACGACCACGCCGGTCAGACGCTCACCGAAGCGGTTCTCGAACTCGCGGTAGGTCGTCCGGACCGACGCGTCGTCACCGGGGCCGAGGTGTACCGCACCGGCGTCGCTCTTGTGGAGCTGCCCTGGCCAGTACGCCTTGAGAGCGATCTTTCCCTCGTGCCCGAGCTGACGCATGGACCGGGCGGCGAGCACCGTGCTGTGCTCGTCGGGTGCCCAGAGGGAGGTGGTGAGCGGCAGGCCGTAGCAGTCCAGAAGGTCTGCGGTGAGGGCGGGGTCGAGCCAGCCACCGTCCGGATGCGCCTCCAGGAAGCGCGCCGCCAGGTCCTTGGCGGCCTGCGGATCGCAGTCGTGGACAACGGGTTCGGCACCAGGCGGTTCGGCGAGCCAGCGGGCCCGGTCGCGGGCGTGCGCGAGGGCGCGGGCGGCGGCTTGCGGGTCGGCGTAGACGGGAACGTGCGTGCCGTGCGCGCAGTCGAGGTAGCGCACCGGGACCTCCTGGCCGAGCAGAACGACCGCGACCGGGATGCGGCGCCGACCCGGGCCGTCGAGCAGAGCGCGTACCGGATCCTGTTCGGGGCTGGTGGTCAGCGCGGTCGGGACGAGGCAGACCAGCAGTGCTTCGACGGCCCGGCTGCGCGTCAGCAGGTCCAGGCAGGCCCGCAGTTCGTCCGGCCCGACGGCCGCGGTGGTGTCCACCGGGTTGGCGGCCGATGCGCCCGCGGGGAGCAGATCGGACAGTTCGAGTGCCAGGTGGGCGGGGAGTTCGGGGAGCGTGAGCCCGCAGTCCACACAGGCGTCGGCAGCAAGGATTCCCACGCCGCCGGCATTGGAGACCACAGCGACGGCGGACCGCGCGGCGGGCAGTGGCTGTGCGTGCAGCAGGGCTGCGGTCTCGACAAGCTCGCCGATTCCATGGGTGGCGGTGATACCGGCTTGGCGGTACAGGGCCTGGCGCATGACGGTCGGGGTGGCGGCGGCGGCGGTGTGCGAGGCCGCTGCCCGGCGTCCGGCGGCGGAGCGTCCGGCGTCCACGGTGAGGACCGGGAACCCGCGGGTCACCCGGCGGGCGGTGCGTGAGAAGGCACGGGGGTTGCCGAAGGACTCCAGGTGGAGCAGTGCCAGGTCGGTGCGGTCGTCGCTCTCCCACCACTGCAGCAGGTCGTTGCCGCTGACGTCGTACTTGTCGCCCAGCGAGATGAAGTCGGACACCCCGACCCCCAGCCAGGTCAGCCGCTCCAACAGGGCTATCCCGACGCCGCCGGACTGCACGGCCACCCCGGCGGTGCCGGACAGCGGCCAGGCCGCGCCGAACTCGGCGTCCAGACGGACGGCGTCGTCGGTCACCGCGATGCCCAGGCAGTTCGGGCCGACCACGCGCATGCTGTGCCGTCGGCAGGCGGCCAGCAGTTGCCGAGCGTCCGCACCACTCAGACCGGAGGTGAGCACGACCAGGGCGCGGGCACCGGCCTGGCCGCACTCCTCGGCCGCGCTCGCCACCACGCCGGGTGGCACGGCGAGCACCGCCAGGTCCGGGGTCCCCGGTAGTTCACTCAGCCCGGGATAGGCCGGCTCGTCCCCGATTCGCTCCGCGTACGGGTTGACGGCCCACAGTTCGCCCCTGAAGCCGCCCTTCCGGATCTTCTCCAGCACCGTCCGGCCGACCGATCCCGGTTGCCGCGAGGCGCCGACCACCGCGACCGAGTGGGGCCGCAGCAGCGGCACCAGGCTCGCGACATCGGCGCTGCGCCCGCGCTCCTCGACGGCGCCGCGGTAGTGCTCGTCCTTCTCGTCCAGGGGCACTCGGACCCGGATCTCACCGTGGCCGAGGTGGCGGTGCACTCGTAGTCCGAGGTCGGTGAAGACCTGGTGGACGGCCCGGTTCCCGGCCAGGGTGTCCGCCTCGATGGTGCGTACGCCCTGCTCGCGAGCCGTATGCAGCAGGTGCTCCAGCAGCAGTGTCGCCACGCCGTGGTGCTGCCATCGGTCGGCCACCGCGAGCGCGATCTCGGCGGCGTCGGGGCGGTCGCGGATGGTCTCGTAGTCCACGGCACCGACGAGTTCCCTGTCCACCCAGGCGCCGAGCGCGAGGAACCCCGGGCGTGGTGGCGCGCACAGCCGGTCGGCGGCCAGCTTCGGGGCCAGGCGACTGGCGCCGAAGAAGCGCTGTCGGCGGCTCTCCTCGGACATTCGCACAGCGTGCAGGTCGTACACGTCTTCCCGGTCGGCCGGCCTCAGCGGTCGGATGGCTGCCGTGGTGCCGTCGGAGAGCAGGGCCTCGACGGTCGGTGGCAGAGGCTGGGCGGTGGACATGCGGGCTCCCCGGGCTCGGTGCCGCCGTGCCGCGACAAAACGGCCGGGCGGGCACGGAGGCCGTGCCATGCCGGGTGCCCCGGGCGTGGCACGCCCGGCCGCTCACCTCCAGCCTCCGTCAGGACCCGACCAGCCGCACAGGGCCGGTCGGGCCGGTCCGCCGGGGCCGGGAGGGCCTGTCGCGGCCGCGTGCGCGACATGTGGCTGGACGAGGCGGACGCACTTCGTGGTCCGGCGCTGTGGCCCGGCCCCGCCGGCCGGCTGTACCCCTTTCGGCCCGGGGGATTCGGTCGGCCGCTGCCGAGAATGGAACAGGCAGCCGCTGAAGGGCGGGGTGAGAACGATGAGCGACGGCACCGGACCGGGCCGGACGCCGGGCCCTCAGAGGGAGAACGTGCGGCTCGTGCCCGGCCGGATCGCCGTCGTCGAGCCTCGGAAGGCGACCTGGACCGGCGGCTGGCGGCTCTCGCGCAGGCTGACGGTGACCGTGTGATGGTCGACGACGATCCGTACGCCCCAGTGGCCCCGGTAGCGCAGGTCGAGTTCGAGTCGGCCGAGGGCCGAGGGCAGGCGCGGGTCCAGCCAGAGGGTGTCCTCGCGGAGCTCCAGCCCCGTGTAGCAGCGCTGCAGGAGGTCGACGGCGCCGGCCATCGCGCCCAGGTGGACGCCCTCGGCGGTGGTGCCGTGCTGGAGGTTCGGGGCTGCTTCCTGGCCGGAGGCCGGGGGGAGGTCACTGCTGAGCGCGTCGCGGAAGAACCGCCAGGACCTCTGACGGTCGGCGCGGGTGAGGACCCAGGCGTGCACGACCGCGCTGAGGGTCGAGCCGTGGACGGTTCGGCGCAGGTAGTAGTCGGTGGTGCGGCGCAACAGCTCGTGCCCGGCCGGGTAGCCGAGGTGGCGCAGCAGGCCGCGTAGTTCGCGCGGGGAGAAGAGGTAGCAGAGCATCAGGACGTCCGCCTGCTTGGACGCCCGGTAGGTGTTGACGGTGCCGCCTTCGGCTTCCAGGATCCGGTCGAGGCGCTGCAGGTCGGGATAACGGCGCCGGTAGGCGGTCCAGTCCAGCTCGGCCAGGCGCTCGTAGCCCTCGAACTGGCTGATCACGCCGTCGTGGAACGGCACGTGCAGGCGGCGGCCGACCTCCTGCCAGCGGTCGAGTTCGGTGGGGTCGATGGCCAGCCGTTCCAGCAGTTCGTCCCGGCGGTACTCGGGTAGCAGTTCGACCGTCTCCAGTGCGCGGGCCAGCACCCAGGAGGCGAGCACGTTGGTGTAGGCGTTGTCGTCCAGGCCCGGACCCTCGGCCCAGGGGTAGGCGTCGTGGTACTCGTCGGGGCCGAGGACGCCGCGGATCGAGTACCGCCGGCGGGTCGGGTCGTAGGCTGCGGCGGAGGACCAGAAGCGGGCGATCTCCAGCAGCATCTCGGCGCCGGTGGCGGCGAGGAAGTCGAGGTCGCCCGTGGCCTGGTAGTGCTGCCAGACGTTGTAGGCGACGGCCGAGCCGACGTGCCGCTGCAGGTGGCTGTGGTCGGGCAGCCAGCGGCCGGAGAGCGGGTTGAGGTGCAGTTGCTGGGACTCCTCGCGGCCGTCGCTCGCGCTCTGCCACGGGTACATCGCGCCGCGGAGGCCTGCCTCGCGGGCGGCCGCCCGGGCGGCGTCCAGCCGTCGGTGGCGGTAGCCGATCACGGCCCGGGCCAACTCGGGAAAGCGCAGGTTGAGCAGGCGGAGCACGAACAGTTCGTCCCAGAAGACGTGTCCGCGGTAGCCCTCACCGTGCAGGCCGCGGGCCGGGATGCCGACGTCCAGGTCGACCGAGTGCTCGGAGTAGGTCTGCAGCAGGTGGAACAGGTTGAGGTGCAGGGCCGTCGCGCCGTCGAAGTCGGCCTGGATCCGGCAGCGCCGCCACAGCCCGGCCCACCGCAGAACGTGCTCGACGAGCAGGTGCTCGAACACCGGCGCCTGGGCCACCAGGCGCCGTGCGGCCGGCAGCGGCGCGTCGATGGCCGGATCGCGGGAGGTGTACACGGCCACGGTCTTCTCGATGATGACCGGACGGCCCTCGGTGACGTCCAGGGTGAGGACTTCGGCTGCCCAGCCGTCCCGCAGCCCACTGGTGCGCCGCAGCGCGGGCGGTGTCGCCCGGGTTCGGGCGGCGAGGGCGATGTACAGGGGCGATCCGGCGGTGGCGACCTGCAGCCACAACGTGCCGTCCTCATCCAGGCCTTGTCCGGCGGGTACGAGATGACGGCTGGTCAGTCCCCGGTAGCGGGCGACACCGGTGTTGCTGACGGTGCCGTCCAGGGCGGAGCGGACTTCGAGCGGGCCGGACCAGTTCTCCGCCACCAGCTCGGTCTCCAGCGCGACCAGGTGGGGCTGGGCCTGGCTGGCGATCCGGCGCTGCACGAGACGGGTGCGCCGGCCGTGCGCGTCCACGACCAGGGCGTGTCGGGTGAGCACGCCTCGGCGCAGGTCGAGGTCCATCCGCTGCTCGGCCGGTGGTCCGGTGAACCAGTCCCCGTCGGCGGAGCGGAAGCTGAAGGACTGCCAGTTCGGACAGTTGACCAGGTCCTCGTTCTCGACCGTTCGGCCGTCGGCCACCGACACCGCCCGGTCGTAGACGCCCGCCAGGTACGTACCCGGGTAGTGCACGCCGTCCGCGGACGACTCCGGGGCGGCGGCACGGCTCACCAGGTAGCCGTTGCCGACCGCGCAGAGCACCTCGCGGACGCCCTCCTCGGCCGGCTCGAAGCCCCGGAGGCGCAGGTGCCAGGTCTCCGGGCGCTCCGGGGACGAGGCGGTCATGTCGGACTCGGCCACGGTGCCTGCCACGGTGGGATCGTGCTCCTGCTCGGTGATCCCACCCGGGCGTGGATGAACTCCGGTGGAGGCCCGCATCCCCGAGCCTCACGAGCGACCCCGTCCGGAGCGGCCGCGCGTACGGCCGATACGTCGAATCCGGCGACGATCGGTCTGTTCACGGTGATCCTCCGGGTTCGCTCCCGCCATGGGGATGGTGGCCCGTTCTCCATCGTGCGCGCCGCAGATGGAGCGGGCCAGCGGAGCGGCGGCCCCCGCGGTACGGCCTTCCGGTGGGTGGCCGCCGAGTCGGCGATACGCCGGCAGCGCCGGCAGCGCGATGAGCGTCACGAGAGCCACGGCGACCAGAGTCATCGGTCCGTACCTCCAGCCGTTCATGCCTCCGTGGTCGAAGCCGTGGAATCATCGCGCGCCTCCTGGGCCCAACCCTCGTGAGTGTCCCCGAGAACCACTCCGCGTCGACGGCAGGCGAAGTGAACAGGGCCGCTCGGCGCGGCAGGCGGGGCCGGCCGGCCCCTGCGCCCGGACGCTTGCCACGCGCACGATGGGCGGTGGGAGGAGGAACCCCTCCTCCGCCGGCGGAGGAGGTCCTCATGCTCACCTCGACCCTCGACGCCGCAACCCTGGAGAATCTGGTCTCCGCCGCGGTCGCGGCACCGTCCATGCACAACACCCAGCCCTGGCGCTTCCGCTTCCGCCCCGAGACGACCACGCTGGAGGTCCGGGCCGTGCCGCAGCAGGCGCTGCAGGTCACCGACTCCGCAGGCCGCGGGGTCCACATCTCAGTCGGCGCGGCCGTGTTCAATCTGCGCGTCGCCGTCCGCCACCTGGGCCGCGAACCGGTCGTGCACCTCCTGCCCCACGCGGCGGAACCGGACCTGCTGGCCGCCATCCGTCTCGCCGGCCCCACCCACGTCGTCGCGGGCGGTGATCGGGACCTCCACGAAGCGATCTGGCACCGGCACAGCAGCCGCCTTCCCTTCACCGGTCGGCCGGTCGACCGTACGATCCTCGCCGAACTCGCCGCTGCCGCCCGTGCGGAGGGCGCGGAACTCGAAATACCCAGCGAGGCAGAGGTTCTCCGGCTGCTGGCGGTGACCGCGGAGGCCGAGCGACGCAACACCACCGAGCCCCGACGCGGCGCCGAGAGCCGGCACGCCCTTCACGCGGCCGACGGCGGTCGCCACGGGATTCCGGCGACTTCCCTCGGCCCACAGGATGCCGAAGGCCGACTGCCGGTGAGGGACTTCTCCGCCGTCAGACCCGCCGAGCACTTGCCAACCGCCTCCTTCGAGGCCCACCCGTGCATCGTCCTGCTGTCCACCACCCACGACGAGGCTGCCGACTGGCTGCGCGCCGGCCAAGCACTCGAACACGTTCTGCTGCTCGCCACCGACCACGGATTGCGTGCCTCGCTGCTGCACCAGGCGATGGAGTGGCCTGACCTGCGCTGGTCCCTGCGTGACCCGCACCATGGCCCCGGCCACCCCCAGATGCTGATCCGTCTGGGACACGGGCCCGAAGGAGCAGCCACACCTCGCAGTCCGGCGAGCGACGTCCTGGACGGTGAACCCGATGAGCCCCGCTGATGCCCCCAGGGCTGCGCGGCGGCCCACTGCCCCGCCGACCGGTCCGCCCGGTCCGACCGGTCGGCCTGGTGGCGCGCGTGGACACCGCACACTCCTCCCTCAGCTCCCTCAGCGCTCCTTGCGAACAGTGAGTGCGAGGCAACAGCGGGCCGTCGAATCGTGTGCTGTCCGGGTCAGGAACCACCGGACGTGACGTGGTGCCGGTCGGTACCGGCGGATGGGGGCTGGGCCGGTGGCTGCAGGTGGTGCCGCGACGGCGCGTTGCTCGTGCCGGGAGTAGTGGCACTGACAGTCGTGGCCTGGCCGGGAAGGACATAGGCGAAGACACCGGCCAGGGCCGCGCAGAGCACCGCTGCCGCTGCCGCGCAGCGGCGGGTCCAGGATGCCGTTCTCGCCAGGCCCTCGTCTCGCAGGCGATTGCGAGGGGTGTTCACGGGCCGCACCTCCAGATGCTCACCGCGCTGACGGTGCGGCCGTAACCGGGAGTCGGCGCACCAAGGGGTTCACGCTGACTCCAGTGTGCTGGAGCGTCGGTAGGCGACGGGTGAAGAAACCCTGCGGGTCTTCTTCAGATGCGCAATCGCCACCCGTGGCCGGCTACGTGCCGCTTCGTGCGGAAGCCACGGCATGCGGAGCGTGGTGGCGCGAGGTGTGGTGGGCGGCCGTACTCCAGTGGGAGGCCAGGGGGGAGCCGGCCAGGGCGATGGCCAGCCCGGCGCCCAGGGCCAGCGCCAGCAGCGACCAGCGCGCGGCGGCACCACCGATCCGGCCCGAGCCGGAGCCGGGGCGTGCCGACCGGATCCGCAGATCGGCACCGATCAGTCGGGGCAGCCGCCAGACGTGTGACAGGACGTGCGCCGTCATCGCGGCGGCCCAGCACACGAAGCTGGCCTTGTGCAGGAAGAGGACCGGGACCGGTCCGGTGTCGCGTCCCAGGAGGGCGAGCGTGCTGCCGGTGGCCAGGAGCGCGACGGTGGTGGCGACCACGAGGGGTGCGAGCAGGCGCAGCAGCAGGTGCGGCGGCCCCTGGCGCCGGTAGGCGGGGTGGCCGGTGTAGTAGCGCACGAAGCGGTAGCCGGTGGAGCCGAGTTTGAGGCAGACCGGGCCTATCAGCAGCATGCCGATGAAGAAGTGCCAGGTGAGGAGCTGCCCGAGGAAGAGGATGGTGACGCCCTGGGCGGCGAAGAGCACCAGCAGGAGCGCGCCCACGGCGGCGATCAGCCGCCGGTTGCCCTCGGGACCACCGCGACGGCCCTCGTCCTGCGGCGTGGTTCCGCTCTCCGCTGGTGCCACGTCGCTGCTGGTCAGAGCCATACGGGTCGTCCGCCTTCCACTGGTGCCGGCCCGGGGGCGCGGAGGAGGCGGCGCCGGTCCGGGGTTCGCGAGAGTGCCCGTGTCTGCGTCAGGTCAGGGCAGACAGCAGTGTGCCGGAGCACGGACTAAGAAGTGGTTCAGGTCACGTGTCAGCTGTCCGCCGCGATCACTGACGGTCGGTGGACCGGTCCAGCCGCAGGGCCAGCACCGGGCAGGCGGCGACCGCGCGCCGGGCGTTGGTGAGCAGGCCGTCGCCCACGGTGGTGTCACGGATGATCGGATAGCCCCACTCGTCGAGGTCGATCAGCTCGGGGAGCAGTTCGGCGCACAGGCCGCGTCCGTCGCAGGCGATGCGGTCGATGCCGAGCCGGTGGGTGCGGGTCATCGCCATCCCTCGCTCTCGGGGCCCTGGGCGTCGGGGACGGGCAGGACGGGCCGGCGTCCGGCGGCGGCGCACGGTCCGCTGGTCAGGTGGTGGTGGACATCGTCGGCGAACGCGTGCAGCGCGGTGGCGGCGAGCCGGGCCGCGCCGTCGGGGTGGCGGCAGGCGCCGCGGCCGGGGAGCTGCCCGGTGCGGCGGTGCAGTCGCTCGATCAGCGCGGAGTCCGTTGGGCCCCAAGCGAGTTGGATGAGGTCATCGGCGACGGCGGGCAGTCCGAAGCGGCAGGGTCCGCACTGGCGGGCGCTCTGGGCGGCGAGGTGGTCCAGCACGCGGGCGGTCTCGGCGAGGCCGCACGCGTCCTGCGGAAGGGCGACCAGGACGCCGGCGCCCGGCCCGGCACCGGCGGCGGCGAGGTCGGTCTTGGTGAACGGAACGCCGGCGGCGGGGGCGGCGGGGAGCCAGCTGCCGAAGAAGCCGCCGACCAGGATCGCCTGGACGGGCTCGGCGACTCCTCCCGCACTGTCCAGGACGCTCCCGAGCGGCGTGCCGAGCGGGATCTCGTAGACCCCCGGAACGCGGACGGCACCGGAGAGCGTGACCAGAGTGGTCCCCGGAGCGTCCGGTCGGCCGGTGCCGCGGAACCAGCCGGCGCCGTAGCGGGCGATGAGGGCGAGGTGCGCGAGGGTCTCCACGTTGTCGACGAGGGTCGGGCGTCCGTCCACCCCCTTCTCGAAGGGCCGGGGCGGGGTGGCCATGGGGCGGGCCTCGCCGCCGTTGAGCCACCGCACAAGGGAGGTCTCCTCGCTGGAGACGTAGTGGTGCGGAAGGGCGTGCACCCGCACGGGGATCCGGTCGAGCCCGGCCCGGCCGCGCTCCTCGACGGCGGCCGTCAGCCGGCGCACCTGCTCGGCCCGGGTGCGCGGCAGGCACAGGTGGACGGCCGCGGCCCCGACGGCCGAGGCGGCCAGCGCGGCCCCGTCCAGGACCAGGTGCGGGGCGAGGTCGAGCAGCACCTCGTCCTTGCGGCTGGCCGGTTCGCTCTCCATGCCGTTGACGACCACCACCGCCGGTCCGCGGCCCTCCGAGACCGAGCGCAGCTTGCGGCCGGTGGGGAAGGCGGCGCCGCCGCGTCCGGTCAGTCCGGACTCCTCCACGGCCTGGATCAGCTGGGTGGCCGGGCGGCGGCCGGGCGGCAGCGGGGGCGGGCCGTAGCGGTGCAGGTGCTCAGCCAGGTCGGCGCGCCCGCCGGTGCTGTACCAGCCGTGCAGCAGGCGGGCGCCGTGCGGTCCGCCGCGCCCGTTCTGGACCTGATCGGTCAGGACGGCGTCCGGTCGCTGGTTCACGCACTCTCTCCCGTTCGGTCGGCGGTCACGGTGGCGACGCTCGGCGCGGCGCCGTCGGCGCGGTGCGCCCAGCCGGCCTTGAGCGGGCCGGTGGCCAGGAACACCGCCAGCACGACGGGGACGGCGGCGACCGCCAGCGCGGCCCAGAGCCGGCCGGCCCGGTGGTCGGGTCCGGCCCGGTGGAGCCGCCACCAGACGGCGACCATCACGATGGCCAGGCAACCGGTGGAGAGGACCAGTTGGAGCGAGAGCCGGGTGTCCGTCCCGGTCCCCGCGCCGTGGAACAGGGCCAGCGGCCAGCTCGCGTACGCCAGCCAGTGCACCGCCTTCCAGCGCCGCTGCCCGATCCGCAGCCGCACCGCGCTGGTCACCAGGACGGCGAGCAGCAGGTCGAACGCCAGCGTCCCCAGGCCCAGCCAGAGCGGGCGGTAGGAGGAGGCGAACGGCACGAACGCGTCCAACCAGGTCAGGTGCACGAAGGTGTCGGCGATCGCGGTGACGATGTGCAGCGCGAGGAAGGCGAGTGTGAGGATCGAGAGGTTGCGGTGCAGGGCGCCGATCTCGAACCGGGCGATCCGTTTCGGTGCGTACTGCCCGCCCGCGACGATGCCCAGCACGACGGTGGCGGTGAGCAGCAGCAGGGCGACGGTGCCGCCCGCCCGGGTGGCGTACCAGAGCGGGCTGGGCCCGGCGGTGGCGAGCTGGACGGTACCGGTCATCGGGGGCCTCCCTGGGGGCGGTGGGGGCTCGGTGGGTCGGCGGGCCAGCCACCCAACCGGGCCACGGACCCGTCCACGCGCACCAGCCGCGCCGGCAGACCGGTGTCGCGCAGCCAGCCGAGCGCCCGCTCGCCGCGGACGATCGCGGCGGTGCTGGCGGTGTTGGCGTCCACGCAGGTCGCGGCGGCGACGCTGACGGTCCGCCAGAACGGCGCGGGGACGTCCCCGGTGGCGGGGTCGACGATGTGGTGGAGCGTGCGGCCGGCACGCAGCCAGGTCCGCACAGTGGTGCCGGAGGTGGCCAGGCCGCCGCTGCGGACGGCCACCACCGGGCCGGACGCGGAGGAGGGCGCCGCGTGGTCGTCGGCGATCGCCACCTGCCAGCCCTCGGCCGGCGCGGAGCCGGCGGTGGCCAGGTCACCGCCCAGGCACACCAGTACCCCGCACCCCGCGGCAGCGGCGGCACGCCCTGCCGCCCGGTCCGCGGCCAGCGCTTTGGCCGTCGCGCCCAGGTCGAGCGCCGTCCCGGGCGGCAGTCGCAGGCGTCGGCGCTCGGGGTGCCATTCGACGCCGCGCCAGCCGGACGGGCGCACCGGTGCGACCGGGCGGACGTCCTCGGGCCGTACCGAGGCGAAGGTCCGGTCGTAGCCGAGCGAGACGAGCGACCGGCCGACTGTCGGGTCGACCGCGCCGTCGGTGAGTTCGGCCGCCCGCAGCGCCGTGGTGATCGCCTGTGCGAACAGCGGCCCGACGGTGACGGTGCGCCCGGCAGCGGCGTTGGCCCGGGACAGCTCGGAGTCCGGGCGGAACCGGCTGCAGGCCAGGTCGATCGCGGCGAGCTCGTCCTCCAGGACCTCCCGGGCCGCCCGTGTGCGGGCGGGATCGGCCACCAGCAGCACCGCGGTGGTGCCGAGCGCGGCGAACCGGGTGACGCCGGGGCCGGCCGTCGTGGCGCTCATGACGCGCCGGACCTGGTGGGCGGCGGCTGCGGAGGCTGTGCGACCGGTGCGGGCGGCTGGGCCGGGGGCTGCAGGGCGGGCGGCTGCTGGGTCTGCGCGGGAGCCGGCTGCGGTGGCGCCTGCTGCGGAGCGGGTGCTTGCCGGGTCTGCGCGGGAGCCGGCTGCGGTGCCCGGCTCGTGGGGATGTTCGATTGCGTGTGTGCCGGCGCAGGCGGCCGCGGGCGGGAGGGGGCGGGCGAGGCGGACGGTGCGGGGGGCGCAGGGGCGGCCGTCGGCGCCGTGCCGGGCGCGGCGCTGGTCGGGTCCACGCCGGGCGAGGGGGAAGCGGCACGGGATGCCGGACCGGCCGCCGTACCGGGCAGTGACTGGGCGTATCCGGCGCCCATCACCACGGAGCCGGCGGCTGCGACGACGGCCACCGCGACGGTGGTCAGACCGACCCGCCGCAGTCCCCGGTCGCGTCGCCGGACCGCCCGTCCGCCCGGGATGCGCTCCGCGTGGGGCATCGTGGTGCTCCTCCTGCTCGGTGTCCCGGGCCGCCCCGCACCATCGCAGCGGCGCCGGCCCAGCGGACGCACCTGTCGCACGTCTGGCTTCCAGCCTCCGGGACGAGCGGTCGGGATACCGTTCAGAAAACCTTCGCAACCCGTTAAGCCGTCGAAAATCGTGCTGAGAACCCAGGGTCGAGGGGAACGCAGAGGCGCGGCGCCGAGCGACTCGGTCTCAGCCGGTGGCCGGCGGCCCGGGTGCCTTCACCTGGTCATGGGCGCGGCGCGTGCGAGGAAGTCCAGCTCGACGGTCAAACCGCCGCCGTCGGTGTCCTCCAGCCGGGCGGTGCCGCCGTTGGCGGTGACCAGGCGGTGCACGATGGCCAGGCCGAGGCCGGTGCCGCCCGCCTCCGGGTTGCCGAACCGGCGGAACGCGGACTCCCGCGCCCGGACACTCATCCCCGGGCCGTCGTCGACCACCCGCAGCTTCGCCGCCCCGCGACCCGCTCTCCCCTCCACACGCACATGGCCCCCGCCGGGGACCGCGTCCAGCGCGTTGGCCAGCAGGTTGTCGAGCACCTGCTCCAGGTCTCCCGCTCCCAGAGGGGCGCTGAGCCCGTCCGGGCAGTGTCCGGCGAGTGCGACCCCGCGCTCGCTCGCCAGCGGCTCCCAGGCCGCGATGCGCTCCGCCACCACCTGGTCCACCCGCACGGTTACCGGTCGAGGGACCGCACTCTCGGCCCTGGCCACCGCGAGCAACCCGTCCACCAGCCGCGACAGCCGGGCGATCTCGTCCTGCGCACCCGCAAGATCCGTCGCCGTCTCCTCGTCGGCATCGGCAGCGAGCAGATCGAGCCGCAGCCTCAACGCCGCCAGCGGGGTCCGGAGTTGGTGCGAGACATCGGCGATCACCGTCCGGTGCCCGTGAACGAGGGCCTCGTTGCGCCCCGCCATCGTGTTGAACGTCGCCGCCAGCCTGCGCACCTCCTGCGGCCCGCGCCCGGTCGGCGCCCGCACCTCCAGCGCACCCTCGCCGAGCCGCTGGGCGGCCTCGTCCACCTCGCGCAGCGGACTGCCCACCCAGCGCGCCAGCCGGACCGAGAGCAGCACGCCCGCGAGCAGTCCGGCGACGCCGATGGCGGCCAGCCAGCCCCACACCACCGCGATCCGGTCGTTCAACGGGTCGGCCGACCTCACCAGGACCGCCACCCCGACGGCGTCCTCGCTGTCCCCGATCGGCGCCGCCACCGTCAGCCGGCCGTCGGCCCGCGTGACGTCGGTCCGCGGCTGTGCCAGGACGGCGGTGACCATCGCCGGGACGGAGCCGCCGGTCGCCGTGGTGCAGGAGGTGCGCGCGATCGCCTGCCCGGTGGCGTCGTAGACCGCGGCGCAGCCGCCGTCCGCCTGCGTGTCGGCCAGTACCCGCAGCATCTCGGTCTCGGGTTTGTGGTCGGAGAGGTTCTCCTCCGCGGCGGAGGCCAGAGCGCGGGCGCTCGCCTCGGCCGCACTGCGGAAGGAGGTCTCCTCCCGCTCCGTCAGCAACACCCCGAGCGGCACCACCGCCAGCACCAGCAGCACGGTGACCAGGGCCAGCACGGTCAGTGCGATCCGGCGGGTCACGGCCGCTCAGCCCGGTTCGCCGAGGCGGAAACCCCGACCGTAGACCGTCTCCACCAGTCCCGGTACGCCGAGCTTGCGACGCAGCGCCGCCATGTGGACGTCCAGCACCTTCGTCGGGCCGTACCAGTGGGCGTCCCACGCCCGCTCCAGGATCTCCTGGCGCGTCACCACCCGGCCCGGGTCCGCACTCAGGCACTCCAGGATGTCGAACTCCTTGGGCGTCAGCGCGATCTCGCTCCCGTCGACGGTCACCTTTCGGGTGCGCGGGTCGACAGTCAGACGCCCGTGTCTCAGCAGTTCCGGTTCGGCCGGACGGGTGCGGCGCAGCACCGCCCGGATCCGTGCCAGCAGCTCCGCCAGCCCGAAGGGTTTGACCAGGTAGTCGTCGGCCCCCTCGTCCAAGGCGGAGACCCGGTCGCCCTCCTCGCCGCGCGCGGTCACCACGATGATCGCCGCGTCGCAGCGCCGGCGCAGCAAACGGCAGACCTCGACGCCGTCCACATCGGGCAGGCCCAGGTCGAGCAGGACCACCTCCGGTAGCGGATCGGCCCGTAGCGCGGCGCGGCCGGTGCCGACGCTCTGCGCCGCATAGCCGGCTCTGGCCAGCCCGCGCACCAGCGACCGGGCTATCCCGGGGTCGTCCTCGACCACCAGCACCCGCACGGCGTCAGCGGCCGCGTTCATCTCCTGCATGGGCGACAGCGTAGGCCGTCGCCCGGCCCGAGGCGGGAGGCCAGGACCGACCCGCGACGCCGTGGCACCGACGGCGAGAAGCCGTTCAGACGATTCCGGTAGCCGGCGCCGGCTACCCTCACCGGTTGACGCGGGACAACGTGCTCTTCGAGAACCGCGGGCTCGGCCACGCGAGCTTCGAGCCGGTCACCCACGCTCCCCGTTGTCCGGCGTGCGGATGACGCGGCCGCTGAGTTCGGTCGGCTTGATCCGGACCCACAGGTCCCGTTCGCCGCCCGCCCAGGGGGAGGGGGCGTCCCGCTCCTTCAGATGGGCGAGAGCCGGTTGGTCGTCCACCCGAGCCGCGGTGCCGACGGCCAGCACGGACCAGCCGGTGCGCAACACCTCGTCGATCCGGTCGACCTCCAGGGCCACACGCGCTCCGACTGCGCCGGCCAGCGGGCCGTCCGCAGCGGTGCGGAAGATCAGTGTGCCGTCCAGCACCCAGTAGTTGACCGGCAGGACGACCGGACCGCTCGCGGTGGTGAGCGCGATCCGGCCGATCCCGTACGTGGCGAGCCGCTGCCAGCACTCGGCATGTGCGAGCTCCTCCAGCACCGGATGCGCGGCGGCCTTGTCCCGGCCGGGCGGCAGGTCGAGTCCGCCGCCCAGCAAGTCGTCGACTGAGGTGTCCAGCGCGGCGGCGAGCCTGACGAGCGTGCCCCGGTCGGCGACGCCGGTGGAGGTCTCCAGGTACTCCAGGTACGGCACGGCCATGCCGGCCTGTGCCGCGACCTGCTCCCGGCTGAGCCCCTGCCGCTCGCGGCGCCGGGCGACGCGGCGGCCGACGTCACCGGGATTGCCGGGCCGGGCCCGGTCGACTCCTTCACCAGCGCGTTGACCGGGCCCGGCCTCCTCCGCCTCCGGCCGGTCGGGCGCGTCCGGCCGCTCTGGCGGGCACGTAGCGGAGTCATGGTGGGCGAAGTGGTGCAAGTGGGTGTCCGGGCCGGGGAAGAACGTGGTGGTGTGCCCGTTGTCCGACCACAGGACGTCCCACGGCGGGTCGCCGTCCGGGTGGTGCAGCGCGGTCACCCGCCCGTCGCGTCGCGGTGTGCCCGGGCGGGTGCCTTCCACGATGACCCGGTCTCCGATGGTGGCTTTCATCGCGGCCTCCCCGCGGGATGTCGTCGTGCGGGGTGGTGAGTGCCTGCCCCGCCTCCCAGCACAACAGAGCCGGGCCGTCGGTGCCAGGGCCGAACGGGCCCGACGCGATCCGTGGACCGGCCGGCCGGCCTTGTGCACCCGCCCTTCGACGCACGGCTCCGACCGCCGCCCAGCAGGATGCCCTTCCCGGCCAGGCCGACCCGCGACGCTGTCTTGCTCGAGCCGCGGTTGCGGCACTCGTGGTGGAACTGGGCGGCGAGGTGCCCGAGATCCGACCGAGCCGGCACTTAGGGTGAGAATCCGTACCGCTACGTGACCGCCGCGGCTTGACGGCAGGGGCATCGAGTGCGCTGCCAGGGTCGGCTGCCCGGGGCGAATGACCTGGGCCTGTCGTGAGGAGGGCCGATTGAGCCAGTGGGCCGTGGTGGTCGCCGGTGTCGTCGTCGTCGGCTACGGCACACTTTCGCGACGGTTGGCGAGGACCGCGGTCTCCGGGCCGTTGGTGTTCACACTGTGCGGTCTGGCGATCGGTCCGTTGGGCCTGGGCCTGATGGATCAGGCCCGGGATCCGGAGGTCACCCGGACGTTGCTGGAGGGCGCACTGGTGCTCCTGCTCTTCGCGGACGCGGCGGCGATCCGGGGCCGGGACCTGCGCAGGGAGGAGTTCCTGCCGCTGCGACTGCTCGCGCTGGGCCTGCCGGCGACCATGGCTCTGGGGTGGCTGGCGGCCTGGCCGCTGCTGCCCGGTCTCAGTTGGGGGGAACTGGCCTTGGTCGGCGTCATCCTGGCGCCGACGGATGCCGCGCTCGGGCAGCAGGCCGTCGCCAACGAGCGGGTCCCGGCGCTGGTCCGCGGTGGCCTGGCGGTCGAGTCGGGCGTGAACGACGGTCTGGCGCTGCCGTTCTTCGTCCTGGCGCTGGCAGCGGCGGGTGAGGGCCACGGCTATCCGGGCGTCGTCCCGACGTTCGCGCGTGCGCTGCTGCTGAGTGGCGTGATCGGCCTCGCGGCCGGCTGGGCAGGGGCGAGCCTGCTGCACTGGTCGGCCGTCCGGAGGTGGAGCGGTTCCGACTGGGCGCAGTTCCTGGTGCTCGGCGTCCCGGTCATCGCGTACGGGACGTGCGCCGCGGCCGAGGGGAGCGGTTTCATCGGCGCCTGGGTCTCGGGTTTCGCCTTCGGCGTCCGCCTGCGCCGAGTGTCCGCCGGCGGCGGCGGCGTTCGTGCGCCGGCTCCGGATCCCGTGCGGAGCACGGCGTTCACCGAGCGTCTCGGCCTCCTGCTGGCCTCGCTGAGCTTCCTGGTGTTCGGCGCGGTGATCCTGGGACCGGCACTGCAGCACGTGACGTGGCGAATCGTCGTCTACGCGGTGCTCAGTCTGACCGTGGTCCGGATGCTGCCGGTCGCTCTCGCCCTGCTGGGCACGGGCCTGCGCCCGGCCTCCGTCGCCTACGTCGGCTGGTTCGGCCCGCGTGGGCTGGCCTCCCTGGTGTTCGGCCTGATCGCCATCGAGGAGCACCTGCCCGGCATCACGTTGCTGGGCGATGTCATCGCGGTGAGCGTCGGTCTGAGCGTCCTGCTGCACGGTGCCACCGCACCGTTCCTCGGGGACCGCTACGCAGACTGGTTCACCCGGGCGCTGCGCGCCGAACCGGGCCTGCGGGAGAACGCGCTCGCGGCCGACGGCAGGTCGGGCGCGCCCTCGGCCCGGTAGCACAGCCGCCTGAGCGGCAGGGTCGTAGAGCGCACCTGGGGGCGGTCCGGGAGGCACGCGGTGATCCACGACTTCGACAACCACGAGGCCCTCTCTGTCAGCCTTGGGCTAGACGTCCCGCTTTTGTCGGGTCAGCTCGACTCGGCGGCCTTCGAGGAGATCGGCCGGCTCCTCGACGGCTGACGACGCCCCGCCGGAGGGAGTGGCAGGGCAAGGATCTGTCCGTGTCGACGCATCTGGCCACGCGCCTTCTGGCGGTCGGTCAGCCCCTCGCCGGTGGCGGCACGAAGACTCGACGTCTGTCAGGCCGGCCACCACGGTCCGAGGCACACCCACCGCACCTCGAAGACGCCGCCCGGGGGCCTCCGCACAAGGTGCACGCTTCGAGCCCGAGTACGTGCCACTCGATAACGACCGGAACGTCCAACCGACGGACTGAGCGTCAGGTTTCGGGGCCGCGGACCACCACGACCGGGCACTGCGCGTGGTGGACGCAGTGCTGGCCCACCGATCCCAGCAGCGCTTCCGCGAAGCCTCCGTGGCCCCGGTTGCCCACCACCAGGAGTGCAGCGCCGTGGGTGGCCTCCAGAAGCGCCGATGCTGGGTTGCCCTGGACGACGTGCGTGCGGATCTCCACCGGTCGGTCGGGGCCCACGGCCGCCAGGACGGCGTCGGCCAGGATCCTCCTCGCGAGCAGCCCGTACTCGAACGTGTGGCTGGTCGGCGGAGTCCAGCCGTACCAGGCCAACGGATACTCCCAGGCGATGACCGCCTCGACGACGCCGCCGCCCGACTCGGCGTACCGCACCGCCCAGCGCAGCGCCGCTTTCGACGAGTCCGAACCATCCACCCCACCACGATGCGCTGCTCACCTGCCGATCCGTCACTCATCACGCGTCTCCTCTGCCGACTGGGACCACGGCCAGGGCGTGCTCGCATGCCTTGGCCAGCTCCTCCACCGGGTGCCCACGGATCACCTCGTGGGTCAGGTCGACGTCCGGATACGTCTCGTGGCGCCCGGCCACCGCCTCGGAGCCGACGACCAGGCACTGCGCGTGGGCGGCTGCGAGGGCCAGTTCGGCTGCCGGGTGGCCCATCCTGACCTCCTGGCGGACCGAGACATCGGGGTAGCGTTCCCGCCAGCCGGCGAGCGTCCTGGAGAGCGCGAGGAGCGACTCCTCCTCGAAATCGGGAGTCCCGACCTCGCGCGGCGCCCGTACCTCGACGGCCGGCAAATCTGTGTGGCGCAGTGCCGCGTCCTGGAAGGCGAACGCGGCGGCGGCGGAGCACTCGGAGCCGTCGATGCCCACGACCACCGGTCCGCCGGCGGCGGGCTCGGGTGGGCCCTCGGTAGCTGTGCCGCACTACCCGGTGAGCAGGACGGCGACGCCGGTGACCCGGTCGGCCGCCAGGTCGGCCAGCGCGGTGTCGGCGTGCTCCATGGCGTAGCGCCGCACGTGGACGGCGGGGCGGGTGCGGGTGGCCTCGGCCAGGTAGGCCAGGCCGTCGGCGCGGGTGTTGGCGGTGACGCTGCGCAGGGTGCGTTCCTGGAACAGGTGCTCCTGGTAGTTCAGTGCGGGGATGTCGGTGAGGTGGATGCCGGCCACCGCGAGGGTGCCGCCCCGGTCCAGGGCGCGCAGTGCCACCGGGACCAGGTCGCCGACGGGGGCGAAGAGGATCGCCGCGTCCAGTGGCTCGGGCGGTGCGTCGTGGGCGCCGTGGGCGGAGGCGGCGCCGAGGTCGAGTGCCAGCCGCTTGGCCTGCTCGGATCTGGTGAGGACGTGCACGGTGGCGCCTCGGGTGAGGGCGAGTTGGGTGGTCAGGTGCGCGGAGGCGCCGAAGCCGTAGATCCCCAGCCGGCCGCCCTGCGGCAACTCGGCGCGCTGCAGTGCCCGGTAGCCGATGATGCCGGCGCAGAGCAGCGGGGCGAGCTCCTCGGCCGGCGGCCCCTCGGGCAAGTGGTAGCTGAATCGGGCGTCGGCGAGCAGGAGTCCGGCATAGCCGCCGTGCCGGTCCCAGCCGGTGTAGCGGGAGGCCGGGCAGAGGTTCTCGTGGCCGGCCCGGCAGTACCGGCAGGAGCCGCAGGTGCTCGCCAGCCAGGCCACGCCGACCCGGTCGCCGGCCGTGAAGTCCGCCGGTCCGTCGCCGGTGCGCAGCACCCGCCCGACCACCTCGTGGCCGGGCGTGCAGTGCGGAGCGCGGGGGACCAGGTCGCCCTCAGTCAGGTGCAGGTCGGTCCGGCACACCCCGCAGGCCGCCACCTCGATCAGCAGCTCTCCGGGTCCCGGCTCGGGTACCTGCCGCTCCACGCGCCGCAGCGGAGCGCAACTCAGCGGCCCCGGTTGCTCCACCACCCATGCGGTTGTCTCGGGCATGGCACCTTCCTCGGGAGTCCGTGGCGATGCCGCGCGTTCCGTACGGCGGTGCCGGGCGGGCGCGGGCCGTTTCCTTCTCATCGTGCGCCGCCGACCGTCCGGACGCCGTGGGACCGAACGGGCCCGGCAGCGGTCCGTACGTCCCGTGCCGACAGGGGCCGGACAGCCCGCTCGCCGAGCGGCCTCCCAGGCGCACGATGGGGGCAGCGGCGGCGGTTGCTCGCCGCCGGAGCAGAGGGAGGCCATGATGCTCACCTCAGGACTCGACGCGGTGACCCTGGAACGGCTGGTCTCCGCCGCGGTCGCGGCGCCGTCCATGCACAACAGCCAGCCCTGGCGCTTCCGCTACCGTCCCGAGACGACCACGCTGGAGGTCCGCCTGGTGCCGCAGCCCGGCCTGCGGGTGACCGACCCCACTGGGCGGGGCCTGCACCTGTCGGTCGGCGCGGCGGTGTTCAATCTCCGGCTGGCCATCCGGCAGCTGGGCCGCGAGCCGGTGGTCCGGCTGCTGCCCCGGTCACCCGAGCCGGACCTGCTCGCCGCCGTCCGGGTGGCCGGCCCGGTCCGGTCCGCCGAGGAGAGCGGACCGGACCTCTACCGGGCGCTCTGGCACCGGCACAGCAGCCGGCTGCCGTTCTCGGACACGCCCATTCCCGGTGAGGTGCTGGGCGAGCTCGCCGAGGCGGCCAGAGCCGAGGGAGCGGTCCTGGAGTTGCCCGGTGAGCTGGAGATCCACCGCCTGCTGGCGGCCACCGCCGAGGCCGAGCGGCGCGGTACCGCCGAACCCGGCCGCAGATCCGAGAGTCGGCGGGCGGTTGACCGCGCCTCCGACGGTCCCTACGGCATCCCGGCGGAGGCGCTCGGTCCGCAGGACGCCGAGGGACGCCTGCCGGTGCGCGACTTCGGTGCCCTCGACCCCGCAGAGCACCAGCCGCCGGTTCCGTTCGAGGCGCGTCCCCGGGTGGCGGTGTTCTGCACCGCGCAGGACGAACCCGCCGACTGGCTGCGTGCCGGCCAGGCCCTCGAACACGTCCTGTTGCTGGCCACCGCCCACGGCCTGCGCGCCTCACTGGTGAGCCAGGCGCTGGAATGGCCTGATCTGCGCTGGGCGATGCGGGACCCGCGCCACGGTCCGGGCCACGTGCAGATGCTCGTCCGGCTGGGATACGGGCCCGAGGGCGCACCGACACCCCGGGCTCCGGCGGCCGACGTCCTGGAGCGGGGCCCGGACACCCGCACCTGAGGACCTGTGCCGTCAACACGACTGGTGGCCGCCCTGCTCTCCGCTGAGCGGGCACGCGGTTGCTGCCGGCATGGTGGCAGACCCGGCCGGGCAAGGGCAGCGTGGAGATCAGCGGTGGGGACCGACCTGTCCGTGTCGCGGGGGCCGACCGTCCGGCCGGTCGGGGCGAGCGGACCTATCCGTCCGCGCCGGACACCGCAACGCTGGGGCGGTTCACCGGATCAGTACGCGCTCGCCGGAGTGCGGCACGACGGCGGTCCAGCCCAGCTCGCGGTCGATCCGGTCACGCAGGGCCTGTGAGCCCTCCGGTTCGCCGTGCACCAGGTAGGTGGCGCTGGGTGGTGGTGCGGTGTGCAGCCAGTCGATGACCTCGGCGGCGTCCGCGTGGGCCGAGAAGGCGGGCACGTTGACGACCTCGGCGCGCACCGGAACGTAGCCGCCGTACATCTTCAGGACCCGGGCGCCGTTCACCAGGTCGCGGGCCCGGGTGCCCTGGGCGGCGAAGCCGACCACGACCACGGTGTTGCGCGGGTCGGGCAGCAGGCGGCGCAGGTGGTGCACGACACGTCCACCGGTGGCCATGCCGGAGGCGGAGACCAGCACGCAGGGCACGCTGGAGCGCTCCAGCGCCAGCGACTCCTGGAGCGAGTGGATCAGCGTGAACGGTTCCGGGTCGAGCGCCGCCTCGCCCTCGGCGAGTACCTCGGGGCGCAG
This sequence comes from Kitasatospora sp. NBC_01287, assembly GCF_026340565.1. Lineage (NCBI taxonomy): Bacteria > Bacillati > Actinomycetota > Actinomycetes > Kitasatosporales > Streptomycetaceae > Kitasatospora > Kitasatospora sp. NBC_01287. The sequence goes on along the minus strand of NZ_JAPEPB010000001.1, from coordinate 1,066,121 downwards.
TTCGGGGGAGCGGGCGGTGAAGGCCTCGCGGTAGATCTCCAGCGCGGCCAATGCCATCGGGCTGTCCACGTAGACGGGGGCACCGGCTGCCAGCCGGCCGGTGCGACGCAGTTCGGCGAGCTGGTGCAGGACGACCTCGGTGCGGTCGACGGCGAAGGAGGGGATCAGCACGGTGCCGCCGCGGGCCAGGGTGCGCTCGACGGCGCGCGCGAACCACTCGCGGGCGGCTGTCTCCTCGTGGTGCCGGTTGCCGTAGGTGGACTCCAGGAGCAGCACGTCGGCGCCGGTGAAGGGCTCGGGCGCGCGCAGCAGCGGATGCACGGGGCGGCCGAGGTCTCCGCTGGCGGCCAGAGTGTGACCGTCCTCCAGGGTCAGGTGGGCCCAGGCGGAGCCGAGGATGTGCCCGGCCCGGTGCAGGCGCAGGGTGGTGCCGCTGATGATCTCGACGTCGGTCTCCAGCGGAACCGGGTCGAACATGGTCAGGGTGCGCTCGACGTCCTTGTCGGTGTAGAGCGGTTCGGCAGGGGAGTGCTTGGACCAGCCGTTGCGGTTGGCGTGCTCGGCGTCCTCGCGCAGCAGGTGGGCGCTGTCGCGCAGGATCAGTTCGGCGAGGCGGGCGGTGGCCGCGGTGCACAGGATCGGGCCGCGGAAGCCGTCGCGGACCAGCCGGGGCAGGTAGCCGCAGTGGTCCAGGTGGGCATGGGTGAGGACCACGGCCCGCACGTCGGCGGGGTCCAGCGGCAGCGGACGGCGGTTGCGGCGGCGCAGCTCGGCCAGGCCCTGGAAGAGGCCGCAGTCGACCATGATCCGGGCGTGGTCGGTCTCCACCAGGAACTTGCTGCCGGTGACGGTGCCGACCCCGCCCAGGAAGGTGAGCAACCCGGGACGGGGCGTGGCGCTCGGGGCGGTGTTCGCTGTGTTCATGGCGTCCTCCGGGACGGGCCCCTGCTGGCGGCCCCTCCTTCCATCGTGAGCCCGCGCCCGCCCGCTGTCGTGGCCGGGGCGGCCCTGGTGCGGGGTCGAACGACCCGGGGAAGTGCGGCAGGGCGGGCGCAGAGTGGTGGTAGGGGACCGAGCTGTGAGGAGTGAGGACCATGCAGCACCGCACTGTCCACGACGTGATGACCCGGGAGGTCGTCAGCGCGCGGCCGGACACACCGTTCAAGGAGGTCGCGGCGCTGTTCCACCGCAACGACGTCACCGCGATCCCGGTCGTCGACGACCAGGGTCGGCCGGTCGGCGTGGTGTCCGAGGCCGACCTGATCCGCAAGGAGGCGGTGCTGCCCGATCCCGGGGGCCGCGACCCCGGCCGCCGGCTGGACGCGTACGACCGAGCCCGCGCCGAGGCGGAGACCGCCGGTGGCCTGATGACCGGCCCGGCCGTCACCGCCCGGGGCGGCTGGAGCATCGCCGAGGCGGCCCGGGCGATGGAGAAGCACAAGGTCAAGCGGCTGCCGGTGGTGGACGAGATAGGCCGGCTGGTCGGCATCGTCAGCCGCAGTGACCTCCTGGAGGTGTTCCTGCGGCACGACTCGGCGATCCGCGAGGAGATCGACCACGACGTCCTCGGCCGGACCCTGCGGCTGGCCCCTGACGATGTCCGGGTGGCCGTGCACGACGGCGTGGTCACGCTGAGCGGCCGCCTGCCGCGCCGGAGCCTGGTCCCGATCACGGAGCAGTTGTGCCGGGCGGTGGACGGCGTGGTGGCGGTCCACCAGACGCTGACCTGGAGTGAGGACGACACCGAACTCCGGGTGGAGCACCCGCACGCCTATGGCGCCGGTCGGCGCTGACCGGGCGCGCGGTGGTGGTCAGGAGCAGGCTCCGGCTCCCACCCTCGCCCGCGCGGTGGCCCATCGTCAGGGGCGTCAGCCTCCGTGGCGGGCCTGAGCGGGGCGGTTCCGGCAGGGCCGACCGGCCCAACACCGGGTACCCCGCAGGCCCTGTCGGTACTGGGGGCCGATGCGGTCTGCTGGTCGCAGCGGGGGCCGCAGGGCTGGAGGGCCATCATGCAGACCGAGAGCATCGCGCACGAGCAGAGCCTGCTGCGCACCCGCAGCGGCCGGACCATCGCGGTCTCCCGCTACGGGGTGGGGACGCTTCCGCCAGGGCGAGGCCGGGTGGTGCTGGACACCGAAAGCGAGCGGTACGACCTCGGCGAGGTCTGGGCCTCGATCACGTCGGACGAGGCCAGGCAACTGGCCGGGCTGCTGCTCCAGCAGGCTGCCCTGGTGGACGGTACCGGTGCTGAGCCCGAGCACCGCATCACGGCCGTCGGGGTGGAAGGCGACGTGTACGCCGTGACCGTGCGCGGCCACCTGGTGACAGTCGACCAGCCCGCCGCCGAGGGCGGTACGGATGCCGGTCCCACTGCGGTCGAACTGCTGGTCGCCTCGCTGGCCGGTTGCGTGGCGCACTACGCCGGACGCCACCTGGACCACCACCGCGTCCCGCGGGCGGGTTTGCGGGTGACGGCCGACTACACCATGGCCGACGAGCGCCCCGGCCGGGTCGCCTCCGTGGACCTGCGGCTGACCGTTCCCGGCCTGCCACCGGAGCGCGCCGCCGACCTGCTCGCGGAGGCCCGGCTCTGCACGGTCCACACCACGCTCTCCGACCGCCCTGAGGTGACGGTCGAGCTGGAGCCGCGATCATGAGGGTCTCCGAGCTGATGGTCACACCGCCGGTCACGGTGCCCCCGCAGGCCACCGCTCGGCTGGCGGCGATCCGGATGACCGAAGAGGCGGTCGGCTGTGTGCTGGTCGCCGAGGACGACCGGCTGCTCGGCATCGTCACCGACCGCGACCTGGTGGTCCGGGGCTTGGCAGGCGCCGCCGAACCCGACACAACGGTCGCCGAGCTGATGTCCGCCACCATGGTCACCATCGAGGCGACCGCGGACCTGGAGACCGCGTACCGGGCCCTGCGCCGCACCGGCGTGCGGCGCCTGCCGGTGCTCGACGGGCACCGGCTGGTCGGCCTGCTCACCGTCGACGACCTGCTGCTCGACGTTCTGTACCGGCTGTTCGATCTGCTCGGCCCGGTCTCCTGGAGCGCGTTGCGCGAGGGTGGACCCCGTGACCATGAACGGAACCCGATCGGAGGAGCCTGCCATGACACGCCAATGGAACACCGTCGCTGATGTGATGACCCACCCCGTCATCGCCGCCGGCCGGGACACGACGTACCGGGAGATCCTGAAGATGCTCCAGGAATGGAAGGTCAGCGCCGTTCCCGTGCTGGCCGGAGACGGGCGGGTCGTGGGCGTGGTCTCCGAGGCGGACCTGCTGCTCGCCGGTGAGCGCGACCCGTGGCACGCACCGACGATGACGGCACGGGACCTGCTGACCTCGCCCGCGGTCTGCGTGCACCCCGAGAGCCCGATCGCCCAGGCCGCCCGCGCGATGGCCCGCCAGCACCTGAAGCGGCTGCCCGTCGTGGATTCCGAGGGCGTGCTGGTCGGGATCGTCAGCCGCAGTGACCTGCTCAAGATCCACCTGCGTTCCGACGAGGAGCTCGCCGATCAGGTGCGGATCGAACTGCTCGCAGTGCTTCATTCGCAGCAGGCGTCCGATGTGGACGTGCGGGTCGAGGAGGGGCGGATCACGCTGACCGGAAGCGTGGCGGATACGGAGGAACTGCCCGTGCTGGAGCGGCTCGTGCGGGCGGTGCCCGGGGTGGTCGACGTCGAGGTCAGGCCGGCCACCAAGTCCTGAGACGCGGCCCCGCACGGCCGCTGGGCAGCGAGGTCACCCGGTCCCGTCACCGAGTCCGCCCGTGCCGATCCCGTCGGCGCCGCCGCCCCGGTCGCTGCCCTGCGCGGCCTGGGTGGCCGCCGGGCTGGGCGGGCCGCGCAGCAGCCAGGCGAGTGGCACCGCGAGTCCGGCGCCGATCGTGCTGCCCCCGTTCGAGATGGCCGTGCGGGAGGGGCGGCCGCGCTCGGTCATGCACGCCTACACCGACACGGACGGCATCCCCTCGGCCGCCGACCCGGAACTGCTCACCGGGCTGCTCCGGGACCGCTGGGGGTTCGCCGGGACGGTGGTCGCCGACTACTTCGGCATCGCGTTCCTCAAGCTGCTGCACGGCGTCGCCGCCGACTGGACCGAGGCCGCCGCGATGGCGCTGGCCAGTGGGGTGGACGTGGAGCTCCCGACCGTCAAGACCTTCGGGCAGCCGCTGCTGGACGGTCTGTTGGACGGGCGGATCGACGAGAGCCTGGTCGACCGCGCGCTGCGCCGGGTGCTGGTGCAGAAGGCGCAGCTCGGACTGCTCGACCCGGACTGGTCCCCGGTGCCGAGCGCGCTGGCCGGCCTGGCCGGCCTGGCCGTCCTGGACGGCGAGTCGGGCGAGGAGGCCGAACCGCGTGGGCGGATCGACCTGGACGGCTCCGCCAACCGCGCCCTGGCCGAGCGGATCGCCGAGGCGGCGGTGGTGCTGGTCCGCAACGACGGTACCCTCCCGCTTGGCCGGCTGCGCCGGATCGCGGTCGTCGGCCCGAACGCGGACACCGCGCAGGCGCTGCTGGGCTGCTACTCCTTTCCGGTGCACGTCGGCAGCCAGCACCCCGACATGCCGCCCGGCATCGAGCTGCCGACGCTGCTGGGGCGGGTCCGGGAGGAGTTCCCCGGCGCGGAGGTGGTCACCACGAACGGGACCGGCATCGACACCGCCGACACCTCAGGCATCGCCGCGGCGGTGATGGCGGCCCGTGGCGCGGACGTGGTGGTGCTCGCCCTGGGCGACCGCGCAGGCCTGTTCGGGCGCGGCACCAGCGGCGAGGGCTGCGACGCTGAGTCCCTGGAAATCCCGGGAAGACAAAGACAGTTGCTTGACGCACTGCTGGACACCGGGACCCCCGTGGTGCTGGTGCTGCTGGCCGGGCGCCCCTACGCGCTCGGGCGGGCAGTGACCGAGGCGGCCGCCATCGTCCAGGCCTTCTTCCCGGGGGAGGAGGGTGCCCGCGCGGTCGCGGGCGTGCTCAGCGGCCGGGTGAACCCGTCGGGGCGGCTGCCGTCTACAAGACCGTGCACAAGGTCGTCGCCGAAGGCGACCTGGTGCTGCTGCAGTCCGAGGGCGAGTTCGGCGTGCCCGTGGCGTACTGGGACCTGTTCCGCGTCGGCGACGGCAAGATCGTCGAGCACTGGGACGTCATCGCCCCGGTCCCGACCGAGCTGCCCCACTCCAACGGACTGTTCTGAACCCACGGGGGCCGGCACGAGTACGCTCGCCCACGCCGGGAAGAGGTTCCGGTTCACCGTCGACAACGGCTCGGTGTTCCACAACACCTACGCATCCGACGGTACCAAGCTGCACCGGGAAGCTGTCGCAGGCCACCACGCCCCGTCCGTGCGCGAAGGTCGGACGTCTGAGGTCAGTGGATCCTCCAGCACGCTGGGATCACGACGCACCGGCCTGCCGGCCGCCGGGCCGAGCGCGCGGTCCTCAGTGAACGACCGGCTCGGCGTGGGAGGAGGCCGGGGCGGTGCTGGCCCGTAGCGAGACCGGCGGGGTGAGCAGGATGTGGCGTGGTGGCGCGGCGGGCTCGGCGATCCGCTCGACCAGCAGCTCGATGGCCTGGGCGCCCATCTGTTGCGCGGGGACGTCGGCGGCGGTGAGCGGCGGGCGGAAGTCCTCGGCCCACTGCCGGGCGGCGACCCCGGCGATCGAGAAGCCGCCGGGCACCCGCAGGCCCGCGTCGTCCAGGGCGTGCTGGATGCCGGGCAGCGCGGCCTCGTTGAGGGTGACGGCGGCCGTCACCTCGGGGTGCTCGGCGTGGATGCGGCGGATCACGGCGCGGCCGGAGGCGGTGTCGTCGCCGCAGGGGTACGGGTAGCCGGCGATGCCGCGTTCGGCGGTGGCCGCGGCGAAGCCTTCGGCGGCGCGCAGGCCGGGACCGTAGCCGGCGGTGAGCAGCTCGGGGGAGCGGTTGATCAGGGCGACGGCACGGTGCCCGAGGTCGGCCAGGTGGTGCACGCAGCGGGCGACGAGGGTGGTGTAGTCGACGTCGATCCAGGACATCCGGTGGTCGCCGGCCGTGTGGCCGATGCCGACGAACGGCAGGTCCTCACGCAGCAGTCGCTCGACCCTGGCGTCCTTGACCCGGATCTCCATCAGGATCACGCCGTCCACCCGGCGGCCGGAGACCAGGCGCTCGAAGGAGCGGTCGTGGTCCCCGCCGGACGGCGAGAGCAGCACGTCGAGATCGGCCTTGGCCGCCGCCTCGACCACGGCGGCGACGAAGTCGAGCTGCATGTGGGTGAGCCGGGCGGTGGCCGGAGGGATCACCAGGCCGATGGTGCGGGTGCGGCCCTCCGCGAGGGCGCGGGCCGCGGCGTTGGGCTTGTAGTCGAGCTCGTCGATGACGTCCTGGATCCGCCGCCGGGTGGCCTCGGAGACGCTGCGCTTGCCGCTCAGCGTGTACGAGACGGTGCTGCGGGACACGCCGGCGCGGCGCGCGATCTCCCCGATGTTCATGGTTCTCCTGGCGGCGGCTGTCGCGACGGTAGTCGAACCGATTCGATGACTATAACTGCCTGCTGGTGCTGGGTAAAGAACAAGTCCTGTGAGAGGGCGGTACGTGACGTGATGTCCGTTTCGGTGCCGCCAGATCGTGTGACTGTGGAACCTTGGGTTACTTGAGGATCTCCAGCATCCGGTTCCCGAGGACCGCGGCCGAGGCCGGGTTCTGTCCGGTCACCAGGTTTCGGTCCTCGACCATGTAGGGCTCCCAGACCGGACCACGACTGAACTTGACCCCGACCTTCGCCTTCACGTCGGTCTCCAGCAGCCATGGTGCCTTGGCGGCCAGTCCGACGCCATCCTCCTCCTCGTCGGTGAAGCAGGTGATGTTGTGGCTCTTGAAAGGCGATTCACCGTGGATCCTGGTGGCCAGCATCGCGGCGGGACCGTGACAGACGATGAACAGCGGGTTGCCCGAGGCCAACTGCTGGGTCAGCAGCCGCCCCACATCGGCGTCCCACGCCAGGTCTGCCATCGGACCGTGACCGCCCGGCAGGTAGACCGCGTCGTAGTCCTCCAGGCGCACGTCTGACAGCTGCAGCGGTCGACGCATCACCTCCGCGGAACGGATGACGGCCTCCAGCTCCAGGGCGCTGTCGTTTCCGCCGACCATCTCGGGACGCAGGCTCATCATGTCGACGGTCGGAGTCACACCGTTCGGCGTCGCGACGACGACGTCGTGACCGGCGTCCGTGAGGATCTTGTACGGGTTCGCGAATTCCTCGGCCCAGTAGCCGGTCGCGTGTCGCGTGCCGTCCTTCAACACCCAGTAGGTGGCTCCGCTGACGATGAAGAGCACCTTTGCCATGGCAGAAATCCCCTTTCGGGCGCATGCCAGGAGTGGTTTCGGCGGGATGCCCCACCCAACCGACTCGCCCCGCCGGTGATCTCTCCCTCCCCACCACAACCACGCTAGGCAGCTGCGCCGACCGCACGCAACCCGCGGCTCCGTCGGCGGACTCGGACTCGTCTCGCGCCGTCGGCGGTTTGCCCTCGACCACGGACGCATCCGGTCACACGTCCAGGACCACGTCGGTCGGCTCGGCCGGCCGGGCCGCGGCCGGGGGCGTCGAACAGCAGATGAGCGCGCTTCCTCCAGCGGGGGCCCCGGGACTGCGGGGCGTACTCGACGTGGCCGCAGGTAGAGCAGCGCGTCGATCTCCGCGACGGTCATCTCCTCAGACCCGAGGAGACTTCACGATCTTGTCCCCGGCCCGCACCCGCCCTTCGGTCAGCACCCGCATGGAGAGGGCCCGGGTGCCGATGGGACAGCAGCAGGGCGGCCATCTGTGGCTCGCCGAGCCGCAACCCCACGCGGTAGCACGTCAACCGGGGTTGGTTGACTTCGACAACCGCACCGCCGATCTGGTAGCGGTCACCGATGCACACCTCGTCGTCGGCGAGTCGGTCCACGGTGAGGTTCTCGCCGAACTGGCCGTACGTAAAGTCGTTCCGTTCCAGGGAGTCCTGCCAATGGCGGTAGGAGCTCAACTGGTGTACCAGCACGGCACGCTACTCGCCGGCGTGCCCGGCAAGGTCACCTTGGCCGTCGCAGTCCAGGTCGAGCCGGCGCGCCATCACGGGCCCGGCGACGGGGTGCTTCCAGATGCCGCTGCGGGTGGTCCTGCCGTGCCAGGGGACGCCCCTCGGCGTGCCGACGTTCACGGCAATCAGAGCGGCCATGACCTGTGCTCCTCCCACGCTCGGCAGGGCGGTGCGTCCAGCGTCGTACGGTCGGCCGCCGGCCGTACCCGATGAGCTCCACGCGGGCGCCGGGGCTCGGCCGGACGTAGGGTGGAGCCGGTGGGCGCAGTCGTCGTGCGCGGCCCGCCGTGAGCCGGAGACTTCCAGCGTGAGCACCTCAGCTTGGACATGCCGATGAACTCGGAGAAGAAGGTGGCAATCGTCACCGGTGCGTCACAAGGCATCGGTGCGGCCCTCGCTGACGCGTACCGCGGGCGTGGGTACGCCGTCGTCGCGACCGCGCGGTCCATCCCCTCGTCGCACGATGCGGACGTGCTCGCCGTGCCCGGCGACCTGAGCCGGCCCGGTACCGGTGCACAGATCGTCGAGCAGGCGCTGGATCGCTTCGGTCGGATCGACACACTGGTGAACAACGCCGGCGTCTACATGGAGAAACCGTTCACCGACTACACCGACGCCGACTACGACCTGGTGACCGGCGTCAACCTGCGCGGCTTCTTCGACGTCACGCGCAGCGCCATCCCTGCGATGCTCGCCGGCGGCGATGGCGGGCACGTCCTGTGCGTGTCGACGTCGCTGGTCGACCGCGCCAACGCACGCATACCCGCGGCGCTCACCTCGCTGACCAAAGGCGGCCTGGCCGCAGCGACGAAGGAACTGGCCATCGAATACGCGGCGCGCCGGATCCGCGCCAACGCCGTCTCACTCGGCGTCATCCGCACTCCGCTGCACCCGGACGACCCGGGCGGCACGCTCGCCGCGCTGCACCCGCTCGGGCGGATGGGCGAGATCGAGGACGTCGTCGAGGCTGTCATGTACCTCGAACAGGCCTCGTTCGTCACCGGCGAGATCCTGCACGTCGACGGCGGCCAGAGCGCCGGCTTCTGAAAGAACCGGGATCGGGAGTGATCGACCCATGCGCACGCGCAAGCAGCTGACTCCGCTCGGCGCCGTCGGTGCGGGTCTGGCGGCGGGAGTGATCGGCACCGTCTGCATGGACACCGTGCGGTTCCTGCGCCAGCGACGAGCCGGCGGCGAACACAACGCCCTGCACTGGGAGTTCGCCCCGGTTCGCAGCTGGCAGGAGGCGCCGGATCCCGGCCAGGTCGCCAAGCGCCTGGCCGAGGCCTTCACCCAGAGCGAGCTGCCGGACAGGGCGGCGTTCCCCGTCAGCACGTTCATGCACTGGGCCTACGGAGTAGGCAACGCCGCCTTCTACGGCGTCGTCAGCGCCTCGCTGCGCAAGCCCCACGTCCTCTACGGGCTCCCGTACGGCGCGCTCGTGTGGCTCAGCGGATACGTGGTACTTCCGATCGCGGGACTCTACAAACCCATCTGGACGTACGACGCGAAGACGCTGGGTGATGATCTGACCGCCCACCTCGCCTACGGCGTCGGCACGAGCAGCGCTTTCTGGTTGCTGAGCAGGGCTTCCGTGTTCTCGCGGCAACTGTAGTCCGCGATCCGCGGTGACGGCGTGCCGATCGTCACCGCCGAGATGACTTACCGACACGGCCCGGACTGGACCGGACCTCGGTGCCCGAATACCGCTCGCCCGGTACAACCTTGCCGCCGGACCGACCTTCCTCGTCCGCGAGGGACCGGCCGCCCGCAGCCACGACGGGTGCGCGAGGTCCGCCAGCCGTTACCCACCTTCTGAAAGGCGCCTCACAACGCGATCCTGGCCGAGCGGCCCCGGCCAGTGCCGGCGTTCGGTGACTTGCGGCGACAGCCCGCGCATCTGCCGGAAGGGTGATGCCGTGAATTATTGGCTTCTTCGAGGGAATGCTGGAGCAACGCTGAATCCCGCTCATGTCAACGCCGCCTGCAGGCCTCGCGGTCAACGGGCTATGAGACCGACCTGCGGAGGTACCAGATGGCCGAGCTCCCCCCACCGCCAGAAGGAATTGTGCTGGCCCACTTCATCGTCTCGGACGATGTCGAGCGCTCTCGGCGCTTCTACACCGAAGTACTCGGCGGCCGGGTGGCCTACTCCGGCCCCGGAGGGCTGACCTATGTCGCCCTGGCCAACAGCTGGATCATCATCAATGTCGGCGGCGGCCCGACTGACGACAAGCCGTCGGTCACCCTGGCCACGCCACGCGATCCCGACCGCGTCAGCAGCTTCCTCAATATCCGGGTCAAGGACGTCCACGCCTTGTACGCGGAGTGGAGCGCCCGGGGCGCCCAGTTTCTGACACCGCCGAAACAGCACGAGTACGAGATCCGCTGCTACATCCGCGATCCCGACGGCCACCTGATCGAAGTAGGGCAGACTACCGACCCCGAGGGAGACTGGTCGCCCGCTCACTGGCCGTCAGGTACGCGCGCTGGCGATTCGGAGTGAATGCCGGGGTCCCGGCCACACTCGGCGCGTCCCACCTGCCCGCGAATCGCGCGAGATGGAAGCCCGATCTGGGCCGAGAAGAGTATCGGAAGTTCAGAGAACAAGCTGTCGCAAGGTAATGCTATGCATGCAGAGGGTCATGTCTACTTTCGATCCGGTCGTCAGTGGGATGACACAAGCCAGTGGGGGTGTCAGATGGTCGAGCTCCCGCCGCCCATCGATGGGGTTCTGCTGGGGCACTTCATCGTCTCGGACGATGTAGAGCGCTCCCGGCACTTCTACACCGAGGTGCTCGGCGGCACCACGATCTTCGGCGGAGTACCGACCGTCGTCGCTCTGTCCAACACCTGGATCGTCATCAACGCCGGTGGCGGTCCGACCGACGACAAGCCGACGGTCACGCTGGAGACGCCGCGCGATCCCGACCGAGTCAACAGCTTCCTCAATTTCCGGGTCAGGGACATCGAGGCGGTGTACGCCGAGTGGAGCGCCCGGGGTGCTCAGTTCCTGACGCCGCCGAAGCAGCACCCGTACGAGATCCGCTGCTACATCCGCGATCCCGACGGCCACCTGATCGAGGTGGGTCAGACCACCGACCCGAGGGGCGACTGGGCGCCTGCTTTCTGAGGCGCCCCGAGGTTTCCGGACAGAGACCCAAATCCAGCACAGCGGTGAGCTGCGTGATCTGCTCGGCCTGCGCGGCGATCTCCCGCTCGCGCTCCTCCAGTCGTGCCAGCACCGCACCCAGGGTCAGTTCCCCACCGGTCATCCGCCGCGCCAGGATAGGGTCGCGCTGCCCGTTAGTCGACGGGTCATCACGTCGCTTATCGCCCAGTACACCCGGGATTCGGCCGAGGACGGGCGGTGCTCGTAGTCGCGCACCAGCCGCCGGTGCAGCATCAAGATCCCGTTCGTCTGCTCCACGCGCCACCGGATTGACGGAGGCAGCCAGCACCACCACGGCGATCACCAGACCCAGGACGTCCACAGTAAGTCCCCGCAACCGCGAGCGCTGACGCCTCGCTGACCGCCTACGGGCTCACCAACACCCGTCCGTACCAGATCAACGAGTACGGCGCGCTCTCCCAGCAGGACCCCGGCGGCGGCGCCTGGTTCATCGGCCGCCTGGAGCGGGCCGGCGCCGACGGCCTGCGCGGCAACTGGGGGTGGGGGACAGGCCTGCACGATGACGAGGCAAACCTGCTGACCAAGAACAGCGCCGGCCAGTACCTTCCTCTCGGTGAGTGGTTCACGTACCGCTACTACGGCTCGCAGACCGGAAACGTCGTCAACCTCGTCCCCGGCAACGGCATCGACGGCTTCGTGACCAAGGACAACGCCGCGGGCAACGCCAAGGTCCTGCTGGGCTCCAACGGCAACACCGGCAACGTGACCGTCGCCCTCACCGGCCTCAACACCACCTCCGTGGTGCAGAACGGCCAGGTGCGCGCCGTGGTGCAGCGCGTTCCCGACAACAACGGCACCGCGGTGGACGGCCCGGTCACCATCTCCGACACCACCCTGGCGGTCGGCAACAACGCCGCCTCGGTGACCGTCCCCTACACGGATGCCAAGGACGGCTACACGATCACGCTGCTCCCGCCCTCCGACACCACGGTCTCCACGGTCGCGGTCAGCGAGAACAGCGGCCAGTGCCTGGACGACACCAACCTCTCCACCAGCCCCGGCACCCGGTACCAGCAGTACTCCTGCGAGGGCGGCTACCAGCAGATGCTGGACCTCAAGCCGGTCGCCGGGCAGGCGAACACCTACACCGTGGTCAACGAGCACAGCGGCCTGTGCCTCGACGTCTCCGGTGCCTCGACCGCTGACGGCGCGGCGGTCATCCAGTGGAACTGCAGCGGCCAGGCCAACCAGGAGTTCACCCTCAGGCCGGTCGCCGCGCTCGGCAACAGCCAGGACTACCAGCTCGTCGCCGCCCACAGCGGCAAGTGCGTCGACGTCTACGGCGTCTCCACGGCTCCCGGCGCCGTGATCCACCAGTGGACCTGCGACACCGGCAGCACCCTCGCCACCAAGACCAACCAGATCTGGCGCCTCCTCGGCAAGAACTGATGGGACGTCAGGACGTCCCGCGCGGTGCGCCATCGGTCGGATGGCGCACCGCGCGGGCTCGGTCCGCGTCAGCGAACCAGGCGTACCTCGCGCAGTCGGACGCTGGCCGCCGGGCCGACCGCTTCGAACCGGACGTCGACCGGCCCGCCCGGCCCGCCCGGACGGTCCGCGTCAAGCGTGAGCACCGGGGAGACCTCCCCGTCCTCGGGGTGCGAAGAGGGTGTCAGCGTGCCCAGCACGCGCCCGCCGACCCCGGCTCGCGGTACGCGGGGTCGTCCGGGGCGCCGCCGAAGAGGCCGCCGCTGTCGGTGTTCCACCAGGGGATGCCGCTCATCGCGACGTTCAGCCCGGCCCTGATCTGGCGCGCGAGGGAGTCGAAGGTCGTGGGGATGTCGCCGGACCAGAGCAGGGCCCCGTGCCGCTGGCTGCCGGCCAGAAGCACGCCACGCCCAGCGATGCGCCCACCGGCATCGGCGGTCCACCGGGTGCTGTCGGCGCCCAGTTCGACTTCGAAGCGCTACTCCGTCCGGCCGCCCGCCGTGTGGACCCGATGGCCGGCGGGATGCGTGTGCGGGCTCGTCTCAGTGAGGAGTTCGCGGCCCGAGACGGCGTGACGGAACGTCAGCCGACCTTCCGCGGAGGCCTCGACGGCGAGGCGACCGTTGGCCAGGCGGGCACAGCCATCGTCCGATACGGACAGTTCGGCGTGCGGGGAGGGCGAGGGGCTCTCCAGCGCGCCGGGGGCGGTGGGGTCGATGGTCCCCGGCCGAAGCCCGCACCCGGACGGCGTCCGGCCCCCAGGGCTCGATGCGGAGGACTTCGGCGGCGGTGTGCCGTTCCAGACCGCCCGCGCGGATGCTGTAGGGCAAGGCGACTCCTCTTTCCTCCTCTTTCCTCCTCTTTCCTCCTCAAGGGTCCGGAGGCGTGTTTGTGTTCGGGCGCCGTGGTCGCGATCGCCGGTACCGTCCGTGGCGCGACGGAACCGGCGGGTGGCCGACCCGTTCAACGAGTCAGCGGGCGCCGAGCAGGTGCTCGATGGCCAGCTGGTCCAGCTGCTCGAAGGCCATGCCACGAGCGGCGGCCGCGTCGACGTCGAAGTCCTCGAAGGCGGTGCGGTCGGCCAGCAGGGCGGCCAGGCCGTCCTGGGCGGTGCGGGCGGCGAGTTCGGGCAGGCGGGATGCGGCGAGCGCGGCCTGCACCTCCGGGTCGGCGCGGAAGGCGCGGGAACGCTCGGCGAGCAGCAGGTAGTTGCGCATGCAGGCGGCGGCCGAGGCCCAGACGCCGTCGAAGTCCTCGGTGCGCGGGGGCTTGAAGTCGAAGTGCTTCGGGCCGTCGTAGCCGGCCGACTCCAGCAGGTCGACCAGCCAGAAGGCCTGGCGCAGGTCGCCGGCGCCGAAGCGGAAGTCCTGGTCGTACTTGATGCCGGACTGGCCGTTGAGGTCGATGTGGAAGAGCTTGCCGTGCCACAGCGCCTGGGCGATGCCGTGCGGGAAGTTCAGCCCGGCCATCTGCTCGTGGCCGACCTCCGGATTGACGCCGACCCGCTCGGGTCGCTCCAACTCGTTGATGAACGCCAGGGCATGGCCGACGGTGGGAAGCAGGATGTCGCCGCGCGGCTCGTTGGGCTTGGGCTCGATGGCGAAGCGCAGGTCGTAGCCCTGCTGCTCGACGTGCTCGCCGAGCAGGTCGAAGGCCTCCTTGAGCCGGTCGAGCGCGGTGCGCACGTCCTTGGCGGCGCCGGACTCGGCGCCCTCGCGCCCGCCCCAGGCGACGTAGACCGTGGCGCCGAGCTCGGCGGCCAGGTCGATGTTGCGGATGGTCTTGCGCAGCGCGTAGCGGCGCACGTCGCGGTCGTTGGCGGTGAACGCGCCGTCCTTGAAGACGGGGTGGGTGAACAGGTTGGTGGTGGCCATCGGCACCTTGAGGCCGGCCGTGTCCAGGGCGGCGCGGAACCGCTTGACGGTCTGCTCGCGCTCGGCCTCCGAGGCGCCGAACGGGATCAGGTCGTCATCGTGGAAGGTGACGCCGTACGCGCCCAGACCGGCGAGCCGCTGCACGGTCTCGACCGGGTCGAGGGCCGGCCGGGTGGCGTCGCCGAACGGGTCCCGGCCCTGCCAGCCGACGGTCCACAGGCCGAAGGTGAACTTGTCGGCCGGGGTCGGGACGAGGGGGTCGCTGGTCACTACTGGCTCCGATCATTGCCGGGGGAATTCCGCCCGCAACCATGTTTGTCAGGGCGGGAAACAAATTAGTATGCCGAGGCGTCGGAAGGAAGTCCCCAGATGGAGGAACGCATGGCAGCACAGCGAGTTGTGATCGGAATCGACAGCTCCACCCAGTCCACCAAGGCCATCGCCGTCGACCTCGCCACCGGGACCGTGCTCGGCCGAGGGCGTGCAGCGCACACGGTCAGCGACGGTGCCGCGCGCGAGAGCGACCCCGAGCAGTGGTGGCAGGCCCTGGGCGAGGCAGTGGCCCGGACCGGCTGGGCGGACCGCGCCGCCGCCGTGTCGGTGGCCGGCCAGCAGCACGGTCTGGTCGCCCTCGACGCGGCCGGTCGCCCGGTCCGCCCGGCCCTGCTCTGGAACGACGTCCGGTCCGCGCCCCAGGCCGCGCGGCTGCGGGACGGGTTCGGCCGGGAGGAGATCGCCCACCGCACCGGCAGTGTCCCGACCGCCGCCTTCACCGCCGCCAAATGGGCCTGGCTGCGCGCCAACGAACCCGCCGCCGCCGACCGGGTCGCCGCCGTCCGGCTGCCCCACGACTTCCTGACGGAGCGTCTGACCGGCGAGCCGGCCACCGATCGCGGGGACGCCTCGGGAACCGGCTGGTGGGGTCCGGACGGCTACGACCTGGAGATCCTCGGCCGGATCGGCCTCGACCCCGCGCTCCTGCCGCCGGTCCTCGCACCGGGCACGGCGGTCGGCTTCGTCGGCCCCGGCCTGCCGCTGCGGAAGGGGGCGCTGGTCGCCACCGGGACCGGCGACAACATGGCCGCCGCGCTCGGGCTCGGCCTGATGCCAGGTCAGCCGGTGCTCAGCCTCGGTACCTCCGGCACCGTCTACGCCGTCGGTCGCAAGCGTCCCACCGATCCGAGTGGGACCGTGGCCGGCTTCGCCGACGCCCTCGGCGGCTGGCTGCCGCTGGCCTGCACGCTCAACTGCACCCTGGCCGTCGACCGCTTCGCCTCGGTCCTCGGACGCGACCGCGAGGAGGTCGAGAGCGGTGGCACGGCGGTGGTGCTGCCCTACCTCGACGGCGAGCGCACCCCGGACCTGCCAGGCGCCTCCGGCCTGGTGCACGGCCTGCGCCACGACACCACCCCGGGCCAGTTGCTCCAGGCCACCTACGACGGCGCCGCCCACGCTCTGCTCGCCGCCCTGGACGACGTGCTGCGCGCTGCCGGCGAGAGCCCCGACCCGGACGTACCGCTGCTGCTGATCGGCGGCGGTGCCCGCGGGCGTGCCTGGCAGCGGACCGTGCTGCGCCTGAGCGGTCGCGCCGTCCAGGTGCCGGCCGCCGAGGAACTGGTCGCGCTGGGCGCCGCGGCGCAGGCAGCCGCGCTGGTGACCGGTGAGGCGGCCGATGCGGTGGCGCGGCGCTGGCGGACGGCTGACGGGCTGGTGCTGGAGCCGGTGGCGCGGGACGGTGCGACGCTGGAGCGGATCACGGACACGCTGCATCGGGCGGGGGCGTTGCAGGGTGCGGTGGGGGTGGGGGAGCGGTAGAGGGGGAGAATCGGGGCACCAGGTGTTGCCGCGCAGGCCGGTGCGCCAGGGGCCGGACGGCCGCCGGGCTGGTGCTGGAGCCGGTGGCGCGGGACAACGTGGCGCTTGAGAGGATCACGGATACCCCGTGTCGGGCGGGAGCGTCGCAGGGCGCCCCGTCGCGGGACCAGTAGGAGGGAAGGCGCGAGGTGGCGGTCGGCGGAGTGAGCAGGAGCTCGGAGGGCGGGCCGGCCTCGCAGCAGGACATGCGCCGGCAGAACCTCGCGGTGGTCCTCGGCACGGTCGCCGGGCGGAGTCCGCTCTCCCGGGCGGACGTCGCCGGGCTCACCGGGCTGACCAGGGCGGCCGTCTCCTCGCTGGTCGACGAGCTGATCGGCCGTGGCGCGCTGACCGAGGCGGAGACCGCGCCGAGCGGCCGGGTCGGGCGGCCCGGCCGTTCGCTGGCCGTGAACGACTGCGGCCCGGCGGGCCTCGGACTGGAGGTCGGCGTCACGCACCTCGGCGCCTGCGTCGTGGACCTGCGCGGCGGGCTCCGGGTCTGGCGGCAGGTGGAGCGCGGCAACGCGGGCCGACCGGCCGCGCAGGTGCTTGCCGAGGTCGCCGTGCTCGGTGCCGACGCGGAGGCCGAGGCGGCCGGGCTCGGACTGCGCGTCGAGGGCCGGGTCCTGGCCGTGCCGGGTGTGGTGCCCAATACGGGGCAGGGCCTGGTCGAGCATGCCCCCAACCTCGGCTGGCACGCGGTGCGACCCACCGACCACTGGCCCGATCGGGACACCGTGCCCGTACCGGAGAACGAGGCCAACCTCGGCGCGCTGGCCGAGTACTGGCAGGCCGAGCACGGCGCCGAGACCTTCGTGCACGTCTCCGCCGAGGCCGGCATAGGTGCCGCACTGATCGTCGACGGCCAGCTGTTCCGGGGGGCCCGCGGCTTCGCCGGCGAGCTCGGCCACATCCCCGTCCACCCGGACGGCGTGCCCTGCCCGTGCGGCGCGCGCGGCTGCCTGGAGCAGTACGCGGGCGAGGCGGCCGTGCTCCGCGAGGCCGGGCTCAGGGCGGCCGGCGACCCGGTCGTCCTGCTGGCCGAGCGGGCCGGCGCCGGGGACCTGGCCACCCTGCGGGCCCTGGAGCGGGCTGGGCGCGCCCTGGGCCTGGCCCTCGCCTCGGCGGTGAACCTGATCGACCCGGACGGCCTCGTGCTGGGCGGTGCGTACGCCGAGCTCGCCGAGTGGCTGCTGCCGGCGGTCCGCGCGGAGCTGGCCGCCCGGGTCACGGTTCGGCCCTGGCCGTCCGGAGCCCTGCGCCCCTCGGCGCTGGGGCGGCGCGGCGCGCTGCTCGGCGCAGCCCTGCTGACGACCCGCCAGATCATCGCGGACCCCACCCGCTTGCCCTTGGCCTGACCGGCTCGCCTGGCTGCGGCCTGGGTTCGGCCGGGCCGGCCCGGTGACGACCCGGCCGGCCGTCGCTTGACCGGCTCGCCTGCCGCAGTCCCCGGCCTGTCCACCTGGCCCCCGACCCGCTGGCCCGCGAGCCCGCCGGGCGAGGGCTGAAGTGCGGCCGGCCCGCGGGCTCCGGTCGAAGGAAAGGCCACCACGGCCACGACGAGGGGCATAGTGACCGGTCTGACATCCGAGTGCTGG
Source organism: Kitasatospora sp. NBC_01287 (assembly GCF_026340565.1). Lineage (NCBI taxonomy): Bacteria > Bacillati > Actinomycetota > Actinomycetes > Kitasatosporales > Streptomycetaceae > Kitasatospora > Kitasatospora sp. NBC_01287. Next base: position 1,048,107 of record NZ_JAPEPB010000001.1, on the reverse strand, counting down.
GAGACAGTGACGTGGCCGTGGCGGACGAGGCCATCGAGAAGATCAAGTCGATGATCCTCTCCGGCCGGCTCAAGCCCGGCGACCGGCTGCTGAAGGAGCCCGACCTGGCGGCGCAGCCGGGGCTGTCGCGGAACTCGTTGCGGGAGGCGGTGAAGGCGCTGTCGTTGCTCAACGTGCTGGACGTGCGGCGGCACCTACGTGACCAGCCTGGAGCCCGTCGCTGCTGCTGGAGGCGCTGACCTTCATCCTGGACCTGCACCAGGACGAGTCGGTGGTGGAGCTGTTCCAGGTGCGGGCGGTGCTGGAGTCGGCCGCATCCGGCCTGGCCGCCCAGTGGGCGACCGACGAGCAGTTGGCCGAGATGGCCGAGCTGCTGGATGGTGTCGGGGCGGATCCGGCGGTCGAGGTGCTGGTGGCGCACGACGTGGAGCTGGCCAGGACGCGGGCGGCGGTGCACGTCGGCGGCGTGGTGGAGTGGCTGCGCAAGGCGCTGTGACGAAAGCTGCGGGGGGCAGCTGCGACCGCGACCGCCGCGGGGACCTCTGTGGCCGACGGCACGGGCCGTCGGCCACAGAGATCGCCGAGGTGTGCGAGCGCCTCGGCACCAGCCTGCCGGCGGCTGCCATCGCCTTCCCACGGGCCCACCCGGCCTTCGGCGAGGCGATCCTGAGGCGGCCGGACTGCGTGGGCGGATCGACCTGGACGGCTTCGCCAACCGCGCCCTGGCCGAGCGGATCGCCGAGGCGGCGGTGGTGCTGGTCCGCAACGACGGAACCTCCGCTGGGCCGGCCGCTCCGGACCACGGTCCGACAGGGCGGCCCTCCTGAGAAATGACGGCGGGGGCGGCAACCTTCTTGGCGTCGGCGGCAACCGAGCGGTGGAGCACCGACTCGATCGACCGAATGGATGGCCATGAAGGCAATGAAGCACGCCGCCCGGCGACCGTGGCACAGGCACGGGCCGGCCAGGGGCGTTCCCCTCGCGCTGCTGGCCGTCGGCGTCCTGGTCTGCCTGGTCGTGACGTTCCTGGTCGGGGGCGGAGGGGACTCCGGGCGCCCGGTCGTCGGAGCGGCCGCCCGCACCACCGAGCCGGGGGTGAGCGTCCCACCCACTGCCCAGGCCGCGGCGTCGGCCGCCAGTGCGGGCGCGGACGCGCCCGCCACCGTCACGAGCTCGGTACCGGCCTCGGCCACTCCCTCACCCGCGCCGTCCGCCTCACCCACACGCACGCAGGTGCCCGCAACCCCGGTAGCGCCGACGGCCTCCGCGAGCGGTAGCGCCGGCGCGGTCTCCGCGAGCGGCAGCGCGGGCGTGGCCCCCGCGGCGGCCACCCTGGCGGGACGGATCAAGCCCGGCGTCACGAACCAGGGTGTCGCCACTGCTTATGCCGCGGGTGACGGCAACGGCTCCTGCCTGTACGGCCCCTCCGACGACCTGATGATCGCGGCGATGAACTACACCGACTACGAGTCGTCCAAGGCCTGCGGCGCCTACGTGTCGGTGCGCACCGCGAGCGGCGCCGCCATCACGGTGCGGATCGTCAACGACTGTCCGGCGCCCTGCGCGCCCGGCCAACTCGACCTCAGCCAGCAGGCGTTCGCCAGGCTCGCTGATCTCTCAGTGGGCCGGCTGCCGATCACCTGGACGCTGCTGAGCCCCGACACGGCGGGTACCGTCTCGATCCGGTACAAGACCGGGTCGAGCAAGTGGTGGTGCGGCATCCAGGTGATCGGCCACCGGAACCCGCTGGCGGAGCTGGAGGTCCGCGGTGCCGGCGGCTGGCAGCAGCTGCCGCGCTCCGACTTCAACTACTTCCTCTCCACCGACGGCACCGGCTGCGGCGGCGAGATCAGGCTCACCGACATCTACGGCCAGCAGCTGACCGTGGACGGGATCATCGTGCAGCCGGATGTCGTGCAACCGACCGGGGCGCAGTTCGCCCGGCACTGAGGGCATCCGGCCCCGTCGCCGGGCGCTGTTATGCTGCCACCCCACTGTTAACGCGCACATGTTTTCGACCTGCACTGATGAGAGGGCGACCGAGGAAGATGCTCCTCGATGACGCGTCCGCGGAGTTCAACGATTTCTTCGAACGCCACTACGCCGAACTGGCCCGCCTGGCCCACCTGCTGACCGGAGAGAGCGACACGGCCGACGACCTCGCGGCCGATGCGCTGGTGGCCCTGTGGCAACGCTGGGACCGGTTGCGCAGCGCCGACCACCCGGTGGCCTACGCTCGCGGGGTGGTGGCCAACATGGCGCGGGAGCGGATCCGCAGCGCGGTCCGCGAACGACGCCGGATCACGCTGTTCTGGACCCGCGCCCCGGAGCGGACGGACGGGCCGGACGTGGCGGCCGTGCTGGACGTGCGTGCGGCGCTCGCCCGCCTGCCGTTCCGCAAGCGGGCCTGTGTGGTGCTGCGCCACGCCTTCGACCTGTCGGAGAAGGAAACCGCGGTGGCGCTCGGCATATCTGTCGGCACGGTCAAGAGCCAGACCTCGAAGGGAATGGCCGAGCTGGAAGGTGTACTCGGCACACGAGCGGCCGACGAACTGGTGGCAGGAAGGAGGAACCGGTGAACGAGGAGATCGCCCGGCGGCTGCGCGAGGCCGCCCAGGCCCATCAGCCCGACCGCGCCAGGATGCTGGCGCGGATCCAGCGCGGCGTCACCGGCCCCGCCGTCCGCCACCGCACACCGTCGCGCTTCCGCTCCTTGTCCAGGGCCGCGCTCGCCGGCATCGCCTCGGCCGGCATCCTGGCAACGGGCGGCCTGGCTGTCGCCGGCATCGCCGTGACCTCCTCGTCCTCGGACACCGTCACAGCTCCGCCCAGTCCGTCCCCTTCCGGGTCCCCGTCAGAGTCCCGGCCCGGCAGCGCGCCCGGTACACCGTCGTCCCGGCCCGTCCCCGTCGTCCCGCCCCCGGTCACCACGCGCCCGACACCGTCGACCACCGTCCAGGCGCAGAACGGGCCGCTGTGGTCGGCCGGTTCGGTGGATCCGCACAGCATCGTCTATTGGACCCAGGAGAACCTGGTCCTGAGGACCACCCAGCCGCTCACCGCACTCACCGTGGAGCTGGGCTTCGCGCAGACCGGCGGCCTGCAGGACACCGGCGACTGGCAGACCCTGCCGAGCGATGACTTCACCGTCACGGTCCAGCAGAGCGGCGGCATGCTGGTCTACCGCTGGGTGCTCAAGCCTGGCCGCACGGTGCCGGCCGGGGAGCACGAGTTCGCCGGCCAGTTCAACCACGCCACCGGAGTGCGCAGCGCCGCGGGTGACGTTTACCGCGTCGAGGCACAGGGTGCGGGCGGCTCGGCCTCGGTCGGGGGAGGGTTCACCCCGGCACGCTGATCCCCACGCCGACCGGGCTGGTCCGCTGGTCCGGGAGCGTCAGTCGTGGTCGACCACGAGCATGGCGTGCTCGTCGAGGACGGTCACCTGCACGTTGCAGGTAGGTGCCGTCGTACTGCCAGGGGAGTTCCCGGCCCTCGGGTTGCAGCCGCACGGAGCGCGGCGCATGGTCCAGCCGCAGGACCAGGGCGCCGCCGACCAGTTGGATCAGCGCGGCCCGCCAGCCCGCCAGCCCGCCAGCTCGGCCGCTGGCCGACCGCACCGAACCGCCGTGGGCACCACCGAGCACGTCGAACAGAAGCGCCGCCCCGTGGCAGCTGAAGAGCAGGGCGGCGACTATTCGCAGGGCGCCGGTCGCGTGCGGCCGGGCCCGTTCGGCGAACTCGTCGGTGGCGGTGGTGAAGGGCATCGCTGCTCCATGTGGTCGGGGGTGTTGCGGCTGGGTGTGTCGGATAGGACGACTGGCGGTAGGCACCCTGCGGCAACCCGGTTCAACGACGCGCCGCATTTTCCTTCCGTGATTTCGAGCCCGGCCCCGGTGCGGCCGTGACCCGTGACTCGCCGGGCCGGCGGCGCCGGGCGGCAGCTGACGCCGGGTCAACCGGTCTGCCCGGGCAACGGAACCGTTGTCCGGGCGGACCGGTCACGCCGTCAGCCGCAGGGCGTGCCGTTCAGCGTGAAGCCGCTCGGGGCCGGGTTGCCGCCCGAGTAGGAGGCGTTGAACCCGACGCTGGTGCTCGCGCCCGGCGCCAGGGTGGCGTTGTAGGAGAGGCTGGTGGCGGTCACGGTGCTGCCCGACTGGGTCCAGTTCGCGTTCCAGCCGCTGCTCAGCCGCTGGTCGCCGGGCCAGTCGAAAGAGAGTGTCCAGCCGCTCACCGGCGCGCTGCCGGTGTTCGTGAGCACCAGGGTGGCGGTGAAGCCGCCGCCCCAGTCGTTCACCGAGTAGCCGACCTCGCAGCTGCTGCCGCCGGTCGCGGCCGCCGTGGTCACCGTGACGGTGCCGGAACGGGCCGACCGGTTGCCCGCCGTGTCCCGGGCGTAGACGGCGAAGGTGTAGGCGGTGCCCGGCAGGAGGCCGTCCACCGTCGCGCCCGCGCCCGTGGGCGAGGCCACCGCGGTCTCGGTGCCGCCCTGGACCCGCACCACGTCGTAGCCGGCCAGGCCGGTGGAGCTGCTGGACGGGGCCCAGCTCAGGTTCACCGAGGTGCTGGTGACGCCCGAGGAGGTCGGCGTGCCCGGGGTGGTCGGCGGGGTCGCGGCGCTGCCGGGCTGCAGGGTGAGCAGGACCGCGCTGTACGGCGCGACGGTCTGCGAGGCCGCGGTGCCCGTGCCCGCCGTGGTCAGCGCGGCCGAGGCACCCGCCATCGTGGTCACCGCCGGCGTGCCCGGCGCGGGGGTGAATCCGGCGTAGTCGAGGCCCACCTGGTAGCTGTTGGCCGGATCGTCGTTCACCAGCAGCACCCGCAGCGAGCCGTCGGCTGCCTTCACCGAGTACGCCTTGACCAGGGACTGGTTGGAGCTGGCCCGGACCAGGGTGTCGCCCGGGTGGACGAACCGGCCGAGCAGCGTCATCCCGTTGTAGGCCGGGAACGGCGTGTCGGCCGCCGGTTCGCACAGCTGGGCGCCGCCGGCGGTGCCGCAGCTGCCGTCGGCGAGCATGCCGTAGTCGCCGTACGCGGCCGAGCCGTAGAGCGCGGAGCCGTTGTCCCCGCTGGTCACGATGCCGTTGTGGATCTGCCACCAGTCCACGCCGGCAGCGCCGTTGGTGAGCCAGCCGAGGTAGTCCTGCGGTAGGAAGAGGGCGTTGACCAGGCCGACGGTCTGCTTGCCCGGGTTGGAGGAGACCGAGTTGGTCTCGGTGATCATGATCGGCACCGAGCCGCTGTCCGCGTACTGGTCGAGCTGCGAGCGCAGCGTGCCGATCATGGCGGGAATCTGCGCCGGGGCGGCGAGCAAGCCGGAGTCGGTCGGCCCGGGCGGGGTGACACTGCTCGGGTTCTGCGGGTACCAGTGCACGTCCGCGAAGCCGATCTGCCCGGCCAGCGTCGTCATCACGGTCTGGTTCCAGGGCTGCGGGCTACCGGCCGAAGTGCTGCCGTCCGGCCAGTTCCCCGGGGCGGTGAGCACCACGCCGACCTGGATGGTCGGGTCGACGGCCTTCATCGCCGCGATGTACGCCTCGGCGTTCCGCGCGTACACCGCCGGGCCACAGTTGCTCGGACTCGCGCCGGCGGCGCAGTGCTTGTCCGTCTCCCAGCTGCCGCCGTAGGTCCCGTTCCCGTAGACCTCGTTGCCGATCTCCCAGTACTTGATGCGGTAGTTGTGCGTCACGTTGGCGTAGCGCACCCAGTCGGCCGCGAGCTGGGCCCCGGTCTCGGCCGGGCTCTCGGTGGCGCCGACGACGTCGCCACTGCCGTAGTTGACCGTCACCATGCCCTGCGCGCCGGACTGCTGGAGCATGGTGGCGTACTGGTCGAAGTCGACCGCCTGGGTGCCGTTGGTGAGGTCGCTGTTGGTCTTCCAGTCGTAGCTGTCGGACGAACTGCCGCCCGGGAAGCGGACCAGGCCGACGCCGGCCTGCTTCAGCAGCCCGGGCACCGCGGCGTCGGCCAGCTTGCTGTCATAGACCGAGCCGTTGGTGCCGATCGCGGTGGCGGGGACGGTGGCGAGGGACTGCGCGGCGTTCACGCTCACCGTCGCGGCGGTGGTGGCGGAGGTGGCCGCACCGGCGTTCGGCGTGGTGCTCCAGAGCGGGCCGGCGGCCAGCAGGGCCAGGCCGGCCAGGGCGGCGGGCAGGCGCAGCCTGCTCGATGGGGGCGGCAGGGACATGGACGTGTTCCTCTCGACGGGTGGGTACCGTCGGGGCCTCGCGGGTGGGGACGGGGGTACGGACCGCCGACGGTGACCCGAGGGTCGGCCGGTGCGCCGACGGGCGTCAACGGTGCCGGTGGCCGCCCGCGCCGTTCCAGGGGCTGAGCTGCGGTGAACGGCGTCCTGACCCGCCGTAACTTTCATCGATCCGGTTCCCGCCGGGATCTCGCCGGCACCGGCCGCCCCTGAGGCAGCACCAGGCGCCGTGTAGGTCACGGTGGTGACGCCTGGGGGTGGCCGTAGCCGCTGCCGGCCCGTGTGATCATGTTGTCCATGTCGATCGCCGCAACCACGGTGGTGCTGCTCATCGCCGCACTCCACGTGTACATCCTGGTCCTGGAGATGTTCCTGTGGGCCGGCCCGAGGGCCCGTGCCGCGTTCGGGACCACTGCCGAGTTCGCGGCCGCCACGAAGGCGCTCGCGGCCAACCAAGGCCTGTACAACGGCTTCCTCGCCGCCGGTCTGGTGTGGGGAGCGGTGGCCTCGGAGCCGGTCGGTTTCCAGGCGAAGGTGTTCTTCCTGGTGTGCGTTGCGGTGGCCGGCGCGTACGGGGCCGCCACCGCCGGCCGGAAGATCCTCTTCGTCCAGACCGTTCCGGCCCTGATCGGATTGGCCCTGGTGCTGGCGAGCCACTACTGACCCGGGCTGGCCGGCCGCGTCCGTCAGGGCAGGACGACCAGCTTCCCCCGGGTGTGGCCGGTGCGGCTGGCGTCGAAGGCCTCGGCCGTGCGCTCCAGCGGGAAGGTCTGTGCGACCTCGACCGTCAGCGCTCCCCGGTCGACCGACGCGGCGAGTTCGGCGAGCTTGGCGCCGTCCGGGCGGACCCAGATCCAGTGACCGCCGTGCTGCTCCACGCCCGGGTCGGCGACCGAGACGTGCCGACCACCGTCGGCGAGGACCGCGAGCGTGGTCTCCAGCTGGCCGCCGACGAAGTCGGCCGCGGCTGTCACACCGTCAGGCACCAACGCCCGCACCCGCTCGGCCAGCCCGTCCCCGTAGGTCACCGGCTCCCCGCCCAGAGCGCGGACGAACGCGTGGTTGCGCTCCGAGGCGGTGCCGATCACCCGGGCGCCGCGGTCCGAGCCGAGCTGCACCGCCAGGCTGCCCACGCCGCCGGCCGCGCCGTGCACCAGCAGCACGTCACCGGACCCGATCCGGAGCTGCTCCAGGCTGCGCAGCGCGGTGAGGCCGGCCAGTGGCAGCCCGGCCGCCTGCGCCCAGTCGAGTGCGGCCGGCTTGCGCGCTACCGCCGGTGCGGCGACCGCGACGTACTCGGCGAAGGTGCCGCCCTGCACCACGTCCTTGCGGGCGTAGGAGATCACCTCGTCCCCTGGCGCGAACTCGGGCGTGTCCGGGCCGGTCCGGGTCACCACGCCGGCCACGTCCCAGCCGGGGACGACCGGGAATACCGTGTCCATCATCCCGTCCAGGCCGCCCGCCATGATCTTCCAGTCGACCGGGTTGACGGCCGCCGCGCGGACCTGGATCAGCACCTGCCCGGGGCCGACCTTGGGTTCCGCCACCTCGCCGTACCGCAGCTGCGAGTTGTCCGGGGCGTACGAGTCGTAGGTCACCGCACGCATGAACCAACCTCCAGGGTGTCGCCGACTGGCGCCGTCACCGGACGTGCGGGCGCCATCGGCAACGCTATGCCAGGCAGGGGTGCCCGGCACCCCGACGGGCCGTCAGGGTGGCCCGGAACCACGGTCGAGCAGGCCGGTGATGTCGTCGCGGCGCAGCATCCGCACGCACCACTGGAAGTGGCCGTCGGCGTCGGTCGGGTCGTAGGCGTTGCCGGGGACCAGGGCGTAGGCCGCCAGCTACAGGAGCAGCAGCTCGCGCGGGTGGCCGAAGCGGGTGACCAGTGCGTCGTCGAAGAGCGTCTCGGCCTCGCGGGCGCGTGGGCTGATACGTGTCCACGATGCTCGCGGTCAGCGCGATCAGGGCGCCGGTCCAGTCGGCTGCGCCGCCGTGGGACGGCGCGGCCCCAGGTCGGGTCGGCGGCGCCGGTAACCGACTCGTGACCAGGGGGTGTTGGCACTGTCGTCCTGGGGAGTGTTAGCGTTAACAATCACGCCCGGGGTGTTCTTCGCGGGGTCGGGGATGTCAGTCGGCCCGCCGGGCCGGTGGAGGCTTCCCTCGGAGGCCTTTGCCCACTAATTTGTTCGCTGCCATGACGAAGTGGCGGCCGGCGGACCCTAACCGTCCCTGGTCATGCGCCGGATCATGGGCCCGGCATCGCCGGAGGCGGCACCCGGCCGTCGAACGAGCCTCGGACCCGCCCGGGCCGAGCGGAACCGATCAGGAGAGTCGATGCCCGCAGACCCGGCCCCCGCGCCGCCGACCAACTGGGCAGGGAACCTGCGCTACTCGGCGGCGCGGGTCCACCGGCCCACCAGTGTCGAGGAGTTGCGCGGCATCGTCCGTTCGGCCGCACGCGTGCGTGCGCTCGGGTCGCGGCACTCCTTCAACGCGCTCGCGGACACTGCTGGCGACCTCGTCAGTACTGCCGGGCTGCCCGGGGTGCTGAGGATCGCCCCGGACCGCCGCTCGGTGCGGGTGAGCGGCGGTCTGCGCTACGCGGAGGTTGCCGACGAGTTGGCGGGATCGGGGTTGGCCCTCGCCAACCTCGCCTCGCTGCCGCACATCTCGGTGGCGGGGGCGGTCGCCACCGGCACGCACGGCTCCGGCGACCGGAACGAGGGGCTGGCGTCGGCCGTTCTCGCCCTCGAACTCGTCGACGCCGGCGGCAGGGTGCGCGAGCTGGACCGGGCAGCTGATCCGGAGCTCTTCCCTGCGGCAGTGGTGGCGCTGGGCGCGCTCGGTATCGTGACCGAGCTGACGCTGGCCGTCGAGCCGGCCTTCGAGGTGGCGCAGATGGTCCACCTCGACCTCGCGCTCGACCGTCTCGCTGCCGACTTCGACGAGGTCTTCGCCGCGGCCTACAGCGTGAGCGCGTTCACCGACTGGGCCGGCGGCCGGGCGGCCGTCTGGACCAAGCACCGCACGGACGCCGCCGAGCCGCCCGGGCCGGTGGCCGGTGCCGTCCCGGCCGCCACGCCGCAGCACCCGATCCCCGGCCTGTCGGCGGTCAACTGCACCGCCCAGCTCGGGCAGCCGGGCCCGTGGCACGAGCGCCTGCCGCATTTCCGCGCCGACTTCACCCCGAGCAGCGGTGACGAGCTGCAGTCCGAGTACCTGCTGCCGCGAGGCCTGGCCGCCGGGGGGATCGCCCGGCTGCGGGCTCTCGGGCCGCGGCTCGCACCGGCGCTGCACGTGTCCGAGATCCGCACCGTGGCCGCCGACGAGCTCTGGCTGAGTCCCGCCTACCGGCGCGACAGCGTCGCCTTCCACTTCACCTGGATCGCCGACCAGGTCCGGGTCGCTCCGCTGATCACCGCGGTCGAGGAAGCCCTGCTGCCGCTCGGCGCCCGCCCGCACTGGGGCAAGCTGTTCTCCTGTACGCGGGCCCAACTCGCCGCGGCCGTACCGCGACTGGCCGACTTCGCCGCTCTCGCCCGACGCCTCGATCCCGAAGGCAAGTTCCGCAACGAACTGCTGGACGGCTGGCTGCCCGGCGCCGGCGACTGACTACAAGCGAGCACATCGTCCGCCGCCGCCCGCACCGCCGCCCGCACCGCCGCCCGCACCGGGGCGCGCGGTGCGGGCGGGCGACGGCGGAGCGGGTCAGCCGTTGAACACCTGCATCGAGTACAGCGAGTAGCTCCACTGGGCGGCGCGCGCGGTGCCGTACATCCGCACGTAGCGCCCGGAGCCGGACAGGCTGCTGACGTTCTCCACCCCACCGGTGCCGCTCGTGGTGGTGTAGACGGTGGTCCAGGTGGCGGCGCAGTCGGAGTGACGACGGCGTATGCGGGGCCGAGCGGCTGGTGACCGGGAGGAAGGCGTGCGGTCGGCCGGGTGGACGACCGCACGCCTGGGATCCTCAGCCGTCAGGATCCGGGTGACGGTTGGGAACGGATTACGCCGGTACCAGCCGCCATTGCTGATTGGCGCCGCCGCCGGACGTGTACTGCACGACCTTGGCGTTCTCGGTGGTGTCCCAGCTGTAGTCGTCCGCCACCAGCCCGCTGTCGTGGCTGACGATGGTGAAGTACGCGTCGCCGGTGGGTCGCAGGTACCACTGCTGGTTGGTGCCGCTGTTGGATGTCCACTGCTGCAGCTGGAGTCCGACGGTGGGGGAGGAGCCGTTGACGTCGAGTACCTTGCCGCTGGCGGTGCAGCTCAGGGTGTACGCGCCGCCGGGGGCGGCGTTGACGGTCCAGGCGGCGCCGGCGGCCTGCTGGACGGCCAACGCGCCGTCCGCGGTAGATCCGCCCGCTATGGCCGGCCCTTTCCCGCTGTTGCGGTTGACGATGCGGTAGTTCGTGCCTGACACGGGTTGGTTGGCGACCTCGAAGCGGTCAATGGTGACCCGGTCGTGTGTCGCGGAGGGCTGCTGGGCGCCGGTGACGCACACGCGGCTCGTGTGCGTGCCGGAGGTGAGTCGGGGGCTGGTCCACACCGGGACGTCGCCGGTGCGCGTTGCCGAGTACTCGTCGACGAGCGTCTCGGCCCCGCCGTCGATGGAGACGGCCGCGATGCCGTGGTCGGACGCGGTCACGGCGTGCGGCGTGACGCCGTCCGAGAGCGTCGCCTGGTTGTTGACCGCACCGAACTCGATCCACACCGACTGCGGCTGCCCCGTGTTCGGTACGGTCACGGTTCGCGAGTACGTCGCCTCGGTCACGTCGGTGAAGCCCCGCTTGTACCAGCCGCCGCCGGGCACGGTGATCGATGTCGTTGCTCGGCCCGTCGGCGTGAAGCTCCACGTTCCGGACAGGTCGACCGACGTGAGCGGTCCGGATGTCGCCGGCCCGGTTCACCACCTACGAGTCCGGCCCGCTGCGGGTCAGGATCCAGGCTCCCCAGGCCGGGCAGACGCTCACCGTCGACGGGGTGGTGGACTACCGGTCCCGCCCACGCCGTGGGCAGCTACCGGCTGGGTTCCGAAACGGGCCTGCCGGCCTGGGACTACGCAGGCCTGGGGGTCGTCCCCGGACACCCACAGGACCCGCTCGTCGCGGCCGCGTCGATGCCGCCCGGCGCCGTCCTCGCTGGAGGCGATGTCGATGCCCAGGATCTCGCGGTGGCCGTCCGCGTTGACGCCGACGGTGACCAGGGTGTGGACGTTGACGATGCGGCCGCCCTCGCGGACGTTCTGCGTCAGTGCGTCCATCCACACGAAGGTGCAGGGGCTGCCGCCCAGGGGGTGGTTGCGAAACGCGGCGACCCGTCCGTCCAGGACCTTGGCCGTCGCCGCGGGCCGGTGTGCGGCCGGAAGCATGTGATGGTTCGCGCCGTCGAGGTGGAAAGGCCCCCGGCGTGCAGCCGGGGCGCCCGGTTACGGGGTTACCGGGTCCGGTGAGACGGTGCGACCGCGTCTGGGCGAAGAAACGATGAAGAAATGATTGAGACGGCAACCTTTCCGCTCCGACCGGCAACTCAGGGGTGTACCGACGGGGGCGAGCCGTGGTCAGCGGCGCTACGCCCTCTGTGTCAACACCCGATCGGAGCCCCACGTGTCACCAGACAACCCGAGATCCGCCGAGCAGCCGACGCCTTGGGGCCGCACGCACCGCCGTAGCCGAACGCGCCGCCGCATCGTGGCGGGGCTGGTTGCGGCCCTGGTGGCCGGGGCCGGCGCCGGCGCCCTGGCACTGGGGGCGAGCGCCGCGCCGACCGTCGCCGTCACCGTCGATGCCGGAACCTCGCTGGGCACAGTGCCCAGCGGCGGTGTCGGCCTCAACACGGGCGTCGGCGACGAGAACATGGGCACCGCCAAGGTGACATCGCTGATGAACGCCGCAGGAGTTCGGCAGCTGCGCTTTCCCGGCGGCTCCGGCGCGGACGGCTACCACTGGAAGACCCACACCATGAACGACGGCGGCTGGATCGCGTCCAACACCGACTTCGACAACTTCATGGCCACCGCGAAGACGGTCGGCGCCCAGCCCATCGTTACCGCGAACTACGGTTCCGGCACCCCCCAGGAGGCCGCCGACTGGGTCAAGTACGCCAACGTCGACAAAGGCTACGGCGTGAAGTACTGGGAGATCGGCAACGAGGTCTACGGCAACGGCCACTACGGCAACGGCAACGGCTGGGAAACCGACACCCACGCCGACAAAAGCCCGACGGCGTACGCGAAGAACCTGATCGCCTACGCGCAGGCGATGAAGGCCGTGGACCCGACGGTGAAGATCGGAGCGGTGCTCACCACCCCCGGCGGCTGGCCGGACGCGGTGACGGCTCCCGGTGACAGCGCCGACTGGAACCACACGGTGCTCTCCATCGCGGCAAGCTCGATCGACTTCGTCATCGTCCACTGGTACCCGGGCGGCACCACCACGGCCGACCTGCTGAACACCCCCTCGCGGATCGCCGGAGTCACATCCACCCTGCGCTCGCTGATCGCCACCTACGCGGGCTCGCGCGCCGCTTCGGTGGAGATCGCGGTCACCGAGACCGACGCCGTCTTCTCGCCCGCCTTGACCAGCCAGGCCGCAGCCCTGTACGCGCCGGACACCTACATGACCTGGTTCGAGCACGGCGCCGCCAGCGTGGACTGGTGGAACCTGCACAACGGCACGGACCAAGCACCCACCACCGTCAACGGCCAGACCGACTACCAGGACGGGGGCATGCTCTCCGCTGGAACCTGCGCCGGGGGCAGGTGCGAACCGCAGCGCGATACGCCCTTCCCCACCTACTGGGGCATCCGCTCGCTGACCGCACTGGCGCAGCCTGGCGACACCATGGTCAAGTCGTCCTCGGGCAACTCGTCGGTTGCTGTGCACGCGGTGCGGAGCAGCAACGGCGGTCTGAACGTCATGCTGATCAACAAGGACCCGCAGAACGCGGCGCAGGTGTCGCTCTCGTACGCCGGATTCACCCCGGCCGCAGGGGCGGTCACGACCGTTTCGTATGCCAGGGAAGGCACCGCCCTGACGACGGCGGAGCGGGGCACGGCGGTCGCACAGACGCTGCCGCCGTACTCGATCACGACTCTTCAGCTGAAGCCCGCGGCGGGGACTGCCGGCGCTGCCAAGCCGTCGCCCGCCCCCACGCCGGCCGCTGCCACGCCGACCACCGGCTCCTCGCCCGCCCCCACGCCGGCCGCTGCCACGCCGACCACCGGCTCCTCGCCCGCCCCCACGCCGGCCGCTGCCACGCCGACCACCGGCTCCTCGCCCGCCCCCACGCCGGCCGCTGCCACGCCGGTTGTCTCCGCCTCCAGCACGATCGGCACCCGTGCGCAGGCCGCGGCCGGCACGCCCTCCGGCAGCGGCTCCACCTCCGCCGGTCGGCCGACCCAGAGCAGCACGCCCGGCGGCCTGGCCTTCACCGGGATGAGCAACGCCGTCACGTTCAGCGCCCTCGGTGGCCTGCTGGCCATCGCCGCCGGCAGCGTGCTGGTGCTTCGCGGACGTCGCCGCAAGGCTTTGCACGGGAAGTGAGAGCGCGTGAGTGACTGACGGCCCGGCAGCAACGCCACCTACCCGTGGCGTGCGCGCCGGGCCGTCGGCCTCCGCGCCGGCGATCAGGAGACAAACCAGGCCCGGGTCGTTGACCTGGACATGGTCTTCCTCGGCACCGGTCCCGACCCGTGGGGCGGCTCACGGGCCGCGTTCCGGGCCACCGTGGAACTGCCGCGCGATGGGACGCGACACTGCCGAGTGAGTGGCGCGTCGACGCTTTGGAGCAGCTCGCGCATCTTGACGGCAGGGTGGCGTCGCGCCAGGCTCTGGTACTGGCCTCGATCCCGCCCTCTGCGGTGACCTGCGGCTGCGGGCAGCGGACGTCCTTGGGCGGCTCGACCCTTGGCGTGCCGCGGGCGTCTGCTTCGTGCTCGCCTACGATCCTCTGGCCCATAGCGGTGTCCGGGTGGCGGCCGCGCGTGATCCCCGGTCGGCCGACCTGTGCTTCGTACTGGCGCGGGACGATGAATTGGATCGGGAAGACCTTCAGAAGGCTGTCCGTGTTGTTCGCGGGTGCCCGGGTGAGCACGCCCCGGAAGGCGGCGCCGGGCCGCACGGAGGGCTTCTCCGTGCGGCCCGGCGGTGGGTCGGAGTGAGGTGTCAGCCCCAGGGCTGGGCGGTGAGCCAGCTGGTGTCGTCGGCCCAGGACGTCGTGGAGTCCCAGGTGTTGGAGCCGCCGTCGGAGGCGGTGTAGACGGTGTAGTTGAAGTGGCGGAGGTACTTGTCGGGGTAGTTGACGGACTGGAAGGAGTAGCCCTGGCCGTTCTGTCCGGTCTGCGGGCAGAACGTGGCGTCCTGGGCGAACAGGGAGGTGTTGTCGTTGGCGTTCAGGTAGAGCTGGAAGTTCGAGTGCCGCAGGTACTGCCCCGGGTCGTTGGCGGACTCGAAGGAGACGCAGGTGCTGTTGGCCAGGCCGGCCCGGACGATCCAGGTGGAGTCGGCCTTGACCGTGGCGGAGCTGGAGGAGTCCACGGGGGAGATGACGACCTTGGTGTCGGAGTCGTCGTGGCGGATGTAGTCGCCGGTGCAGCAGGAGGTGGTGGCCTGCAGCGAGATCCGCGAGCCGGGGGCGATCGAGCCGGTGCCCGAGGAGGTGTCGGCGTAGCCGGCGGCGGTGATGTTGGCCTGGACCGAGTTCTCGGTGGCGTCGCTCGGGTAGCCGGAGGTCATGACGCCTTCGTAGAAGGTGCCGGCGGCGCCGTTGCTGTTGTCGCCGCCGATGCCCAGGAGGATCGCGCCTTCCTTGTGCATCGGGTTGTAGCCCGTGGGGCGCGGTCCGCTGAAGAAGGTGGACAGGCTCCCCGACTGGGCGTCGCCGCCGCGGATCGCCCACTGGTTCGACTCGCCCTTGAGCATCGCGGTGGTGAACCGGTGGTTGATCGTCGGGTCGCCCGGGTTCTGGCTGTTCACGTTGGAGCCGGAGAACAGGCCGTTCTCCTGGTCGGCCATGATCCACGGCCCGTTGCCGGCACCGGTGTCCCAGTAGGAGGCGTTGCCGAAGTAGATCGCCTCCATGGTGCCGTTGCCGTCGTCGTGGTTGGTGGTCTCGGCGTTGCCGTAGTCGAAGCAGCACCCGTTGTTGTAGTGCGTGCCGTCCACCACGCCGTACTCGCCCTCGGGACTGTCACCGGTGGCGACGCCGTTGGTGCTGTCGTCGCGGTACCCGACACCGGCGGAGATGAACACGCCGTACGCCTTCTGCCCGCCGATGGTGACCGGTGCCGAGGTGGCGTCGGCGGGCCGGTCGGGGGTCGCCACTTCTCCGCCGCCCGGAGCCGGAGTCAGGTTGTTGCCGCGCCCGGACTGGTCGTAGATCACCGTGATCACACAGGACGTGCCGGCGCAGAACGAGTCCTGCGCGGTGGCGTTGGCCACCCCGCCGGCGGAGAGCAGGCCGATGTTCGTGGTCGCGTTGTCCGAGGCGCGCCGCACCTGGTACAGCGGACCGTTGTACGCCGCGTACAGCGCGCGCGTGGTCGAGTGCGCGGCCACGCACGGGGTGCCGCCCGCGGCGTAGATGTCGCACGCCTGCTGGCTGGCCGCCTGTGAGGTGGTGGCGGTGCCGACCAGTACGCCGGTGGCAAGGGCGAGAGCCGCCCCCGTCGCCAGCAGGGTGCGCCGAGCGTGGCGCAGCCATCCCGAAATGATCACGTGCGAACTCCTTCGTCCGTCTGTGGGCGGGGCCGGTGCTCCCGGTTGTTAGCGTTAACAATTCATGCTGTGGAATTGCCCATGGGAAAGCCCGGGGATAGTGGCTGCTTGAGCAGCGCGATTGCCAACTATGGAGGCGCGCGCAGGTAGCGTCAAGGTGTCGCACGGACCTGATTGCTGACGTGAACAATTGTCGGACATCTCTGCCTGACTTTTCCGTGATCTTGGTGCTTCCCGGTGCGCGAGCGTGATCGGTGGGCGTCTCGGGCTGTCTCGTCGACCGATTCAGCCGCCGAGGTGTCCGTTGTCGCTTCACCCTCGTTCTGGTGGGCAGGTCCCGTCTCTGACCGCGCAGATCGCCTGGGCGAGCAAGTGGCGCGACGGCAATGTGGGTACCGGACCAGCTGGACGGGCTGTGGTGCGATGAGGACTTCGCGAGCTGGTGTCCGCGAGACGGACGTCCGGGGCTCTCGCCCGCCCAACTGGCCACCGTCTGCGTGCTGCAGTTCCTGCTGGGCCCGTCGGACCGGCAGGCCGCGGAAGCGGTCCTCGCCTTTTTGGCCATGGGGGGATTGGCTGCGTTCGCGCGAGAGTCCCGGTGGACAGCTGCGCGTGACACGCCATCAGGGGGCTGTTGCTGACCATGGCCGACGTGTGGATCCGCCCGTCCTTCCAATGTGTTCGTGCGGCGGTCGATGGGACTGCCGGGTGCCGACAAGGCTCATGTGCTGCTCGGGCGCTCGGCCTCGGATCGCGAGAGCCTCGAACTCGGCGTGCGGCCTGCGCCCGGGTCTGCGCCCCGCCGGGGAGCATGACGGCGGCCAGCGCCACGCAGAGCGCCGCGAACGATGCGCGGTGGGGGTTGGCGGAAGGGGAGACGCACGGGAACCTCCGTGGAACTGCGTCTGCGTGTGTTAGCGCGCACAACGAGCCGGGATCGAGTGTCCACGCGGAGACCCGGCGGGTCAACGCTTTGAACGCCCCGTTCGCAAACCGGAGAAGGAGGCCTCCGTGGGCCGACTCGCCTCTGCCGCCGGAGGTGGGGGCCGCCGTGGAGATCCTCTTGAAGACAGCCGGTTCGACTTCTTGACGCCCCGTCCGGAGTGGGTCAATAGTGAGGGCTTAATCCGAACGGCCGAGTGACAGTTGACTCGGCCTGCAAGTTGTTAACGCTAACATTCGCTCGCACTCCCGTATCAATGAACAAGGGAGTTCATGATGCCTTCCCTGCACCTGTTTCGCCCCCTGCGCCGGGGGCTGGTCGTCCCCCTGGTCGCAGTGCTGCTCGCCTTCACCGGCCTCATCGCCTTCAGCGGCACCTCGCACGCCGCCTCCCAGGGGCCCTGCGACATCTACGCGGCCGGCGGCACCCCGTGCGTCGCGGCGCACAGCACCACCCGCGCGCTGTTCGCCTCCTACAACGGCTCGCTCTACCAGGTGGAGCGGGCCTCGGACAGCGCCCTGCTGAACATCGGGGTACTGTCCGCCGGAGGCGTCGCCAACGCCGCCGCCCAGGACTCGTTCTGCGCGGGCACCACCTGCACCATCACCCGCGTCTACGACCAGACAGGCAACAGCGGCAACACCCTGGTCTACCAGGGACCGGGCGGGACCGGGGGTGCCGACTCGGCCGCCACCGCGACCACCGAGGCGTTGACCGTGGGCGGCCAGAAGGCCTACGCGCTCTACATCAACCCCGGCAACAGCTACTGGGCCAACGGCTCGGGTGTGCCGACCGGCAGCTCGCCCGAGGGCGAGTACATGGTCACCAGTGGTACCCACGTCAACAACGGCTGCTGTTTCGACTACGGCAACACCGAGACCGACCACAAGGCCGACGGCAACGGCGCCATGGACGCGATCAACTTCGGCACGTCGTGCTGGTTCGGCGGCTGCAGCGGAACCGGGCCGTGGGTGCAGGCGGACCTCGAGGACGGCCTGTTCCCCGGCGGCAGCACGGCCTGGAACACCAACCAGGTCTCCGAGACCAGCCACTTCGTCACCGCGATGCTCAAGAACAACGGAACCACCCAGATGGCACTGCAGGGTGCCAACGCCCAGTCCGGGAGCCTGACCAAGCTCTACAGCGGCTCACTGCCCAGCGGGTACAACCCCATGCACAAACAGGGCGCCATCATCCTCGGCAGCGGCGGCGACTGCTGCCAGACCAACCACAACGACAGCGCGGGCACCTTCTACGAGGGCGCGATGGTCAAGGGCTACCCCACCGACGCCACCGACGCCGCAGTCCAGGCCAACATCGCCGCGGCCGGCTACACCACCGGCACCACCCCCTTCGCCCCGGGCGCGCGGATCTCGCTGCAGGCCACCACCTCCTGCTGCACCGGCGACTACATCCGCCACGACGACTCCGACACCAAGGTCGTCATCTCCCCCGTGGACTCCTCCAGCTCCGCCACGGTCAAGGCCGACTCCACCTGGATCGTCCGGGCCGGCCTGGCCAACAGCACCTGCGTCTCCTTCGAGTCCGCCAACGACCCGGGGCAGTACCTGCGGCACTCGAACTTCCAGCTCTACCTGAACGCCAACGACAACACCTCCCTGTTCGCCCAGGACGCCACGTTCTGCCCGCAGACCGGACAGAACGGCCAGGGCTACTCCTTCCAGTCCGTCAACTACCCCGACAAGTACCTCCGCCACTTCAACTACACCGTCTACACCGCCTCCGACGGCGGCTCCAACACCTGGGACTCCACGACGTCCTGGGCCGACGACACCAGCTGGCTCACCGCGTCCCCCTGGAGCTGACCAGGGGCCGGATGACGCCCAGCCGCCTCGGAACAGGCAGAGGAACCGCTCTCTGCCTGTTCCGTCGGCAAGCTCCTGGCGCGAAGGCCGACCGGGCGATGTGGTCCCGGACGCAGTGACCGGTGTCGAAGGTCAGCGCCGGGTTGGCGTTCTTCACCAGGCCCACCCTGTGGAGCAACCTGTGCGACAAGGTCCTGGCCGAGGTCCGCTCCCACGCCGGCTGCTGGGCCACCGCCGTGAACCCCGTCCGGCCCGCAGGCGTACGCGAGCACACCACGCGCGAGCGCTGGCAGCGGGTCCACCACCTCCTCGACCAGGGCGTCGGCCTGCTCGAACGCGCCCGCCGCCTCGACGTCGCCCTGAACACCGTCAAACGGTACGCCCGCATGCAGGGGCCCACCGGCGACCGCCGCGCACCCCGCTACAAGCCCACTCTCGTCGACCCCTACCGCGACCACCTGCGCCGACGCCGAGCCGAGGACCCCGCGCTACCCGTCACCCACCTCCTGTGCGAGATCAAGGAGTTGGGCTACACCGGCAGCGCGAACCTCCTGGTCCGCTACATCACCCCAGGGTCGTGCCGAGGGCGACAAACCGGTCACCACCCCGCAGCGCTTCGCCCACCTCCTGCTCACCCGTCCCGAGAACCTGCGCGACAAGGACACCGCACTACCACAGGAACTCACCGAAGCCTGCCCAGAGATGACTGAACTCGCCTGCCTTACCCGAGAGTTCGCTCAGCTACTGACCCCAGCGGAGGGCAATGACGCCAAGCTCACCGACTGGATCACCACGGTTCGCGCCACCGACCTGCCCCACCTGCACTCCTTCGCGAACGGCCTCGAACTCGACCGCGCCGCCGTCGACGCCGGACTCACCCTCCAGTACCACAACGGCCGCACCGAGGGCGTCAACACACGCACCAAGCGAATCATGCGGCAGATGCACGGCCGAGCCGGGTTCCCCCTGCTCCGCCACCGCATCCTCCTCCAGTGACCACTACGTAGTGCTACCACCGATTACGAAACAGAGCCGAAGACCGTACAGACGCCCGCCGGGGCGGAGCCGGGCGCCGCGGTCGACCAGGGGTCGGCGGCCGTCGCAGCGCCCGGCGGTGCCCTCGGCAGTCCGCCGGACGCTGCGGAATCCGGGCGGCCCGGAGGGGCCCGCCGGCCGGGCCGCCCCTCGGTAGAGGCTCTTGTGCAGCGGCTATTGTGAGCGCTAACATCTCTCTGTCCCACGGTGCGGAGTGCGACGGAACATGTCAACCACCCTGCATGCCTCGCGTCTTACCGTGTCGCCCACCCCGCCGGCCGGATGGCGGCCCTCCTGGCTTCTCCGGTGCCGGCGGTCGTGGTTCCGCGCCTTATGAGGGTGAGGCGGCGGAACTCCGGGCCGGCCGCCGATCCGCCGTGCGGACCGTTCGGCGGCCGGCCGCCTTCCACCCCAGCTCCGCACGAAGGACGAAACTGTGACCGATACGATCTCCGACCGAGCTACCGGCGCCGACGACCAGGACGATCGCTACGTTGTCGGCGTCGACTTCGGGACGCTCTCCGGCCGGGCCGTGGTCGTCCGGGTCCGCGACGGCGAGGAGCTGGGCACCGCCGTCCACGCCTACCCGCACGCCGTGATCGAGGACCGTCTTCCGGTCACCGACCGGGCCCTGCCGCCCGACTGGGCGCTGCAGCACCCGGAGGACTGGCGCGAGGTGCTGCGCAATGCCGTGCCGGCGGCCGTGGCCGGCGCGGGCGTCGATCCCGCCGCCGTCATCGGCATCGCTACCGACTTCACCGCCTGCACCGTGCTGCCGACCCGGGCCGACGGCACCCCGCTGGCCGAGACCTCCGAGTGGGCCGCCCGCCCGCACGCCTGGCCCAAACTCTGGAAGCACCACGCCGCCCAGCCGCAGGCCGACCGGATCAACGCCCTGGCCCACGCCCGCGGCGAGAAGTGGATCCACCGCTACGGTGGGCGGATCTCCGCCGAGTGGCAGTACGCCAAGGCGTTGCAGGTGCTGGAGGAGGACCCGGCCGTCTACGCAGCCTGCGAGCGTTGGATCGAGGCCGCCGACTGGATCGTCTGGCAGCTCACCGGCGCCGAGAGCCGCAACGCCTGCACCGCCGGCTACAAGGGCATGCACCAGGACGGCGGCTACCCGAGCGATGAGTACCTGGCCGCCCTGCACCCCGGGTTCGCCGACTTCGCCCGCACCCGGCTGGAGCACCCGCTCGCCCCGCTCGGCTCCCGGGTCGGCTCGCTGAGCGCGCGGGCCGCCGCTTGGACCGGCCTGCCCGAAGGCATCGCGGTGGCGGCCGGCAACGTGGACGCCCACGTCGCCGCCCCCGCGGCCCGAGCCGTGGACGACGGCCAGCTGCTGGCCATCATGGGGACCTCGACCTGCCACGTCGTCAACGGCCGGACCCTCGCGGAGGTCCCGGGCATCTGCGGCGTGGTCGACGGGGGGATCGTCGACGGTGCCTGGGGGTACGAGGCAGGACAGAGCGCGGTCGGCGACCTCTTCGCCTGGTGGCTGCGCCAAGGCCTCCCCGTCGGCTACGTGCAGGAGGCGGAGGCCACCGGCGAGGACCTGCACCAGCTGCTCACCCGCAAGATCGCGGACCAGCCGGTCGGCGGCCACGGCCTGGTCGCGCTGGACTGGATGGGCGGCAACCGCTCGGTCCTGGTGGACCACCACCTGACGGGCGTCATCGTGGGCCTCACTCTGGCCACCCGGCCCGAGGAGGTCTACCGGGCCCTGCTGGAGGCCACCGCCTACGGCACCCGCGCGATCGTCGAGGCCCTGGACGAGGGCGGGGTTCCGGTCACCGAGTTCGTGGTCGCCGGCGGGCTGAAGAAGAACGCCCTGCTGATGCAGATCTACGCCGACGTGCTGCGGCGCCCGGTCTCGCTCGCCGCCTCCGAGCAGGGGCCCGCGCTCGGCTCCGCCATCCACGCCGCCGTCGCCGCCGCGGCCTACCCCGACGTGCGCACGGCCGCCGCCACGATGGGCAGCGTCGAGCGCCACGCCTACCTGCCCGACCCCGCGCGCGCCGACGCCTACGACGCCCTCTACGCGGAGTACCGGCTGCTGCACGACCACTTCGGCACCAGCCCGGACAAGCAACTGCACCGCCTGCGCGCCATCCGCAACGCCGCCGTGAGCGAGGCCCACCAGGCCTCCGACGACTCGAACTGTGAGGTTGACCGGCCATGACCGATGCCATCGAGCTCATCCGCCGTCAGGTCAGCGACCTGCATGAGCAACTCGTCCGCTACGACCTGGTGGTCTGGACGGCCGGCAACGTCTCCGGCCGGGTTCCCGGCGAGGACCTGTTCGTCATCAAGCCCAGCGGCGTCCCGTACGAGGAGCTGACGCCGGACAACATGATCCTCTGCGACCTGGACGGGAACGTCGTCGCCGGTGAGCACAGCCCGTCCTCCGACACCGCCGCCCACGCCTACGTCTACCGGCACATGCCCGAGGTCGGCGGTGTGGTGCACACCCACTCCACCTACGCGTGCGCCTGGGCCGCCCGCGGCGAGGCCGTTCCGTGCGTGCTGACGGCGATGGCCGACGAGTTCGGTGCCGAGATCCCCGTCGGGCCGTTCGCCCTGATCGGCGACGACTCGATCGGCCGCGGGATCGTCGAGACCCTGCGCGGTCACCGCTCACCCGCCGTCCTGATGAAGAGCCACGGCGTCTTCACCATCGGCAAGGACGCCAAGGCCGCGGTCAAGGCCGCCGTGATGTGCGAGGACGTCGCCCGCACGGTCCACATCTCCCGCCAGCTCGGCGAGCCGCTGCCCATCGCCCAAGCCGACATCGACAGCCTGAACTTCCGCTACCGACACGTCTACGGCCAGCAGCCCGCTGTCCGCTGAAGGAGCAACCCCCAGTGACTGAAGTCTTTTCCGGGCGTGAGGTCTGGTTCCTCACCGGAAGCCAGGGCCTCTACGGCGAGCAGACGCTGCAGCAGGTCGCCGAGCAGTCCCGCGAGGTCGTCAACCAGCTCGCCCGCGCCGGGATCCCGGTCCGGCTGATCTGGAAGCCCGTCCTCACCGACGCCGCGTCGATCCGCCGCATCTGCCTGCAGGCCAACGCCGAGGACTCCTGCGTCGGCCTGATCGCCTGGATGCACACCTTCTCCCCGGCGAAGATGTGGATCGCCGGCCTCGACGCGCTGCGCAAGCCGCTGCTGCACCTGCACACCCAGGCCAACGAGCACCTGCCGTGGGCGACCATCGACATGGACTTCATGAACCTGAACCAGGCCGCCCACGGCGACCGCGAGTTCGGCCACATCCAGTCCCGCCTGGGCGTCGCCCGCAAGACCGTCGCCGGCCACGCGAGCGACCCCGCCGTCGCCGGCCGCATCGCCGACTGGGCCCGCGCCGCCGCGGGCCGGGCCGAGCTCGCCACGCTCAAGCTGGCGCGCTTCGGGGACAACATGCGCGACGTCGCCGTCACCGAGGGTGACAAGGTCGAGGCGCAGCTGCGCCTGGGCGTCTCGGTCAACACCTACGGCGTCAACGACCTGGTGGCCGCCGTGGACGCAGTGGCGGACGCGCGGATCACCGACCTGGTCAAGGAGTACGACGACCTCTACCGGCTGGCTCCCGAGCTCCGCGCCGGTGGCGAGCGCCGCGACGCGCTGCGCTACGCCGCTCGCATCGAGCTGGGCCTGCGCGATTTCCTCACCGACGGCGGGTTCCGTGCCTTCACCACCAACTTCGAGGACCTCGGCGGCCTGCGGCAGCTGCCCGGCCTGGCCGTCCAGCGTCTGATGGCCGACGGCTACGGCTTCGGTGGCGAGGGCGACTGGAAGACCTCCGTCCTGCTGCGTACGCTCAAAGCCGCCGCTGAGGGCCTGCCCGGCGGCACGTCCTTCATGGAGGACTACACCTACCACCTGGAGCCCGGCAGCGAGCTGATCCTGGGCGCCCATATGCTGGAGGTCTGCCCCTCCATCGCGGCCGGCACCCCGTCCTGCGAGATCCACCCGCTCTCCATCGGCGGCCGCGAGGATCCGGTGCGCCTCGTCTTCGACGCCGAGCCCGGCCCAGCCGTCGTGGTCGGCCTGGCGGACATGGGCGAGCGCTTCCGGCTGGTGGCCAACGAGATCGACGTCATCGAGCCCGCCGAGCCACTGCCCAGCCTGCCGGTGGCCCGCGCGGTCTGGAAGCCGCAGCCCGACCTGCGAACCTCCGCCGAGGCATGGCTGACCGCCGGCGCCCCGCACCACACCGTACTCAGCCGGGCGCTCGGCATCGACGTCCTGGACGACCTCGCGGAGATGCTCGCCGTCGAGCTCGTCGTCATCGACGAGAGCACCAGCATCCGCCGGTTCACCCGCGAACTGCGTTGGAACCAGGCCTACTACCGCCTTGCCCAGGGTTTCTAGGGCGTCCGCCGTCCGGGCCGGACTTCCGGCCGCCCCGGCACACCCGGTGCCCAGCCTGGGCGGCCCCCGTCCCACCAAACCGACTCGCCTCCACCGTCCTGCGCCCGGGGGAGCCGTTGCACCCCACCACTGCCCACCGCTCCAGCGCTACCGCGGCCGGTCAGCGGCCGGCCGGCGCACCCGTGCTGGAGCGGACCACGAGCTCCGGCGGGAGCGTGGTGTGCACCGGCGCGGTGGAGGGGTCCTCGATCCGCTGCAGCAGCAGCTCGACACCCGCCCTGCCGATCGCCGCGAAGTCCTGTCGGACGGTGGTCAGCGGAGGCGCGAAGTAGTCGGACTCCGGCAGGCCGTCGAACCCCGCCACGGCCACGTCCTCCGGGACGCGCAGCCCGGCCTCCCGCAGCGCCCGCAGCACCCCCAGGGCCATGTGGTCGTTGGCGACGAACACCGCCGTCGGTCTGGAGGCCCGGTCGAGGCCGGCGTGGGCCGCGGCCAGCAGTTTCCCGGCCTGGTAGCCCGACGCGGCGCTCCAGTCTCCACTCAGGTACTGCGGGACCGGGGCCCCCGCGTCGTCGAGGGCTGCGCGCCAGCCCTGGAATCGGCCCTCCGCCTCCAGCCACTCGCGGGGTCCGGCGACGTGCCACACGGAGGAGTGGCCGAGCGACAGCAGGTGCTCGGTGACCATCCGGGCGCCGGCGTACTGGTCCAGCGCCACGCCCGGCACGTCCAGGTCGTGGCCGCCCTCGACGGTCACGATCGGGAAGGGCGCAGCCAGCCGCAGCAGGGCGGTGACCGTCCGTTCGTGCGGCGTCATCACGACGCCGCCCTCGACGCCCCAGGCCGCCAGGTGTTCCAGCGCCTTGCGCAGCGCCGTCTCGCTCAGTTCGTCCAGGCTCACCGTCGCGATCAGGTACCCCTTGTCGCGGGCGGCGTGTTCGAGGCCGGCCAGGATGCTGGCCGGCCCGTACAGGGTGGTGTTCGCGGCGACGACACCCAGCGTGCGGGACCGCTTGGTGACCAGGGCACGGGCTGCCTGATTGGGACGGTAGTCGAGCTCGGCGATGACCTCTCGCACCCGGGTGCGGGTGGATTCGCGCACATTGGGGTGATCGCTGAGAACGCGTGACACCGTCTGGTGGGACACGCCCGCCACCTTGGCGACGTCGGCCATCGTCGGCGCACGCCTGTCGGCGGCCTCGCTCACATGCCCCTCCACGGCTCTGTCCCACTGCGGCACTCACGAACCAGCTTCACTCCGCAGCCTACTCAACCCGGGCCGGGCAGCGGACCCCCGGCGTCGACTCCTGGGTTCGGCCGACCCGCGCGAGCCCGTGCACCGCACCCACTCGGCCGCGAGGCCGGGACGACTCCTCGGGCCTCGCCGGATCACTGGTCCGGCGAAGCCGTTGACTCCCAGAGTGTTAGCGCCCACGATCTGAAATCCCAGCTGCTCACCCCTGGCCTCCGGTATTCGGTATCCGGTGGTGCGGACGCGACGAGCCGGCGGCAGTCCAGCCCGGCCCCTCCGGTGCCCGGTGCGCGGCGCTGCTGCGGGAGGCCGGCAGCGGGGCACTGCCTGCCCCTGCCGGGCTGTTGGGAGTGTCGAAGTCTCTGTCGGCGGCCGTGGCCGTTCCGCTGCCGCAGCGGCCGCCGACAGGGGTCCTGTCGCCGCGTGTGCGGCGGGACCGGCAGGCGGGTGAAGGGCGTGCAGTGCCGCACGCGGTCACCTCCACCCGTTGTGGTCGGCACGCCCTCGGGCGTGCCGACCGTTCGCCCTGGTGCCTCGATCGGCGTCCGCGCGTTCAGGCCGCGGACGCGGGGGCGACCCCTGGGCGGGGGCGGCACCAGTGACCCAAACGTGACCCTCCCGCCCCATTGACGGAACGTTTTGTGAGCGCTAACAATACGACGTCGGAAAGGGGATGGCGGTCGGCCGCCCCCGCGCAGCCCTTGAGATCCTCGCAAGCCCTGATTCGGGAGAGGTCATGCCGGAAACTAGAACCGCCAACGGGGCGCAGCCCGTGATGGCGGATGTGGCCGCTCTGGCCGGCGTGTCCCACCAGACCGTCTCGCGTGTGTTGAACGGCAGCCCGAACGTGCGGGCGCAGACCCGGGAACGCGTGCTCGCGGCGATTCGGAAGCTGGACTACCGTCCCAACACCGCAGCGCGGGCGCTGGTCACCCGTCGTTCCCGGACCCTGGGTGTGATCAGCTCCGACACCACTCTCTACGGGCCTTCTCAAATGCTCTACGGAATCGAGCAGGCCGCCCGGGCCGCAGGCTACTACATCAGCATTGCGAGCCTGCGCGACCAGGACACCCTCTCCGTCCACGAGGCCGTGGACCGGCTCCGGGGCCAGGCCGTCGAGGGAATCGCCGTCATCGCCTCGCGAGTCTCCGCGATGGTGGCGCTGGCACGGCAGATCGCCACCGTTCCCATGGTCACGGTCGGGCCCACGGATCCGGGTCGGCTGCCCGGCGCCGGCGTGGACAACGAGGCCGGCGCCCGGGCAGCGGTCCGCTACCTGCTCGACCAGGGGCACGGAACGGTCCATCACGTCGCGGGACCGGACGACTGGCTGGAGGCCAAGGCCCGTCGGGCGGGATGGCGGCGCGCACTCGAGGACCACGGGCGGCCGGTGCCCGACAGCCTGCTGGGGGACTGGTCGGCGCGGTCGGGATACCAGGCGGCCCTGCGGCTGGCCGACGACCCGCGGGTGACCGCGGTCTTCTGCGCCAACGACCACATGGCGCTGGGAGTCGTCCGTGCCCTCCACGAGACGGGGCGACGGGTCCCCGAGGACGTGAGCGTCGTGGGATTCGACGACATCCCCGAGGCCGGATTCCTCACCCCGCCGCTCACCACCGTCCGCCAGCATTTCGGGGAGCTCGGGCGCCGCGGTCTCGAACTGCTGCTGCACCGCGTCCAGTTTCCTGATCCAGAAGCCGCCGAGGGTGACAGAACCCACCAAGTGGCCGTAGTTGCACCCGAGTTGATTGTCCGAGCCAGCAGTGCGAGGCCCGGCCGCTGACTCCCACCGGATGTGAATCCGGTCGGTCCGCTCCCGCCTCCGATCAAGGACAAGAGCACCGCCGGCATCCCTCCGTCCACCGCACCATTTCGCATCGCCCGGTACAGATCAGAAGAGGACACACATGAGCGCCACCAGCATCCGCTCCAGCAGAGGCCTGCGCCTCGCCGCCATCGCCGCCGTCGCCTCGCTCGCCCTGACCGCGACCGCGTGCTCCAAGCAGGGGGCCGGCAGCAGCGGCAGCGGCGCCGGCTCCACCGGGACCACGGCCGCACCCGTGATCCAGGGCGACATCACCTTCAACGACGCGAACCTGACCAAGCTGGACGACGCGCTCAAGGGCGCGCTGCAGGGCAAGGACCTGTCGAAGCTGGACCTGGCCATGGTGGTCAACGTCTCGGTGGACTACTGGAACGCCGGCAAGGTCGGCTTCAACAAGGGTCTGGCCGACCTCGGCGTGCAGGGCACCTTTCAGGCCCCGGCGAACGGTCGGCTGGACCAGCAGCTCTCGATGATCCAGACCATGCGGGGCCAGAACATCTCCGCATTCTCGGTCTCGGCGATCGACCCGACCGCCATCAAGGCGCCCATCCAGGAAGCGAATTCGGCCGGCATCCCGGTGCTGGCGATCGACTCCCCGCTGCCCGCCGAGGACGGTGCCGCGCTCTACCTGGGCACCCCCAACTACCAGGCCGGGCAGAAGGCCGGCGAGGCCATGAAGGCCGCGCTGGGCGGCAAGGGCGAGGTGGTGGTGCTGGTCGGCTCGCTCACCGCGTCCAACGCCGTGCAGCGGATCCAGGGCTTCGAGGACGCGCTCAAGGGCACCGACATCAAGGTGGTCAACAAGCTGTCCGACAACATGGACGCCTCGAAGGCACTGACCAACGCGCAGACGGCCATCCAGACCGACCCGAACGTGACCGGCCTCTACGGCGTCTACTCCTACGACGGACCCTCCGCAGCCCAGGCCGTGCAGGCCGCCGGCAAGTCCGGCAAGGTCAAGGTCATCTCGGACGACTCCGACGCGCAGACCCTGAAGTTCATCCAGCAGGGCGTCATCCAGGCCACCGTGGTGCAGTCGCCCTATCAGCAGGGCTACACCGGCGCCTACCTGCTGGCCGCGCTCAAGGTGCTCGGCAAGGACGCCACGATGGCTCTGGTCAAGCAGTACCTCGAGTCCGACGGGACGACGTTGAGTTCCGGCGTCGGCGTGGTCACCCAGGTCAACCTGAGCGACTACCAGGCCAAGCAGACCCAGCTCGGCATCACGGGGTGAGGAACGTGACCACCAACGCTTCCCCGACCCGCACCGGACCGGCCGCGGTCCTGCGCGCGGTGCAGAAGAGCTACGGGCCGGTCACCGTGCTGGACATCCCCGAGCTCGAGCTGAGGCGTGGTCAGGTCACCTGCGTGGTGGGGGAGAACGGCGCCGGGAAGTCCACCCTGATGGGTGTGCTCTCCGGCACCGTCTCCCCGACCTCGGGGGAGATCCTGATCGCGGGGCAGGCCCTCCAGCCGGGCCGGCCGGACCACGCCAAGGCGCTCGGCGTCAGCATGGTCGCCCAGGAGTTCCCCCTGGTGGGCGGGCTCAGCGTCGCGGAGAACCTGCTGCTGGGCCGCCACAGTCGCGTCGCTGAGCAGGCAGGCCGGTTGCGGCGCGTGCTCTTCGACCGGTCAGGAACCCGCAGGGAGGCCCGGGAGCTGCTCGCGGACGTCGGAGTGGACGGCATCGATGTCGACCGCCCGGTCGAGCAACTCCCGGTACCGCTGCGGCAGATGATCGAGATCGCCAAGGGCTGGGGCAACCGCCCGCTGGTCCTCATCCTGGATGAGCCCACGTCCTCTCTCGGCCCCGTCGAAGCCGCCAAGGTCCTCGACCTCGCCCGCCGGCACACCGAGAACGGCGGGGCGGTCCTGTTCATCGGCCACCGCCTGGACGAAGTCCGCGACATCGCCGACCGCGTGGTCGTGCTGCGCGGCGGCCAACTGGTGGCCGACCTCACCCCCGAAGAGGCCACCGAGGAGCGCATGATCCGCGAGATGGTCGGCAGCGAGCTCGCCCACTCCGACGGCGCTCCGCCCGCCTCCCGGAGGGACCGCACCGTCCTGGCCGCCCGCTCCCTGACCGCCGACGGCCTCGGCCCCGTCGACCTGGAGCTGAAGGTCGGCGAGATCGTGGGTGTCGCCGGCCTGATGGGCTCCGGCCGCAGCCGCCTGCTGCACACGATCATGGGTGCCCAGCCGCGCACCGGCGGCGAGACGGAGCTGAACGGCAGGCCGTTCCGTCCGCGGCACCCGGCTGACGCCGTCGCGGCCGGGATCGGTCTGGTCCCCGAGGACCGTAAGGAGCAGTCGCTGCTGCTCCAGCACCCGGTCCGGTGGAACGCGACCCTGGCCACCCTGCGACGCGACTCCTGGAACGGCGTCCTCACCCCTGGCGGGGACAAGGAACGCTCGCGGCAGATCGTCAAGGACCTGGGGGTGCGGATGCACTCGCAGGAGCAGCCGATCGGCGACCTGTCCGGCGGCAACCAGCAGAAGGTCGTCTTCGGCCGCTGGCTGCACGTCGAGCCTGACCTACTGCTCCTGGACGAGCCCACCCGGGGCGTGGACGTCGGGGCGAAAGCCGAGATCTACCAGCTCATCGACAACGCCGCGCAGAACGGCCTGGCGGTCCTGGTGGCTTCCTCGGAGCTGGAGGAACTACTCCGGATGTGCCACCGGATCGTCGTCATGGCGCAGGGTCGGATCGTCGCCGACCTGCCGCGCGAGCACTTCAGCAAGGAACGGATCATGACAGCGGCGGCGGGCACGCAGCCGCTGACCGCAGGCTCGGAGGCAACGGCATGACCACTCAGATCACCCCCGCCACCAGGGGGGCAGGAGTGACCTCGCGCAGCCGGTTGCGCTCGCTGGTCGAGACTCCCGAGGTGGGCGTCGTCGTCGCGTGCGCCGCGGTGTTCGTCGCGCTCGCGCTCGCCAGGGACACCTTCGCGAGCGCGGTCAACCTGCAGGGCATGGGCTTCGACCTCGCCCAGTACGGCCTGATCGCGATCGGCGAGTCACTGGTGATCCTCACCGGCGGCATCGACCTGTCGGTCGGAGCGCTGCTGGGCACCTCGGTGATCCTCATCTCCTGGTTCAACGTGCGTGCCGGACTGCCGGCCGGGGTCGCCATGCTGGCCACCCTGGCCATCACCGGGCTGATCGGACTGTGGCACGGCTTGGCGGTCACCAGGCTGAAGATGCCCCCGTTCGTGGTCACCCTGGTGACCTACACCGTCGCCCAGGGCGTCACCCTGGCGATCACCTCCGGGACGTCCATCGTCGGCATCTCGGGCTTCTTCGGCGACATCGGTCAGTCCTACCTCGCCCAGATCCCGGTCCCGTTGATCCTCTTCGTCATCGTGGCGGTGGCGGCCTGGTTCTTCCTGGAGCGCACCTTCGTCGGACGGCAGGTCTACGCCGTCGGCGGCAACCCCGAGGCGGCCCGGCTGGCGGGTATCCGCGGCGACCGACGGATCGTCTCGATGTACGTGACCAGCTCGCTCCTCTCGGGCTTGGCGGCCATGCTGGTGCTGGGCCGGATGGGCGTCGGCTCCGCGAGTGGTGTCGGCGTCGGGTGGGAGCTCCAGGCCATCGCGGCTGCCGTCATCGGTGGGGTCAGCCTCACCGGTGGCCAGGGGCGGATCCTGGGCATCGTGGCGGGCACCGTGCTGCTGGAGCTCATCACCAACGGCCTGACCACGCTGCAGATCAACTCGAACTACACCAACATCGTCCTCGGCTGTGTCCTCGGCATCGCCATCCTCGCCGACCGGCTCCGCGCCAAGCACTTCTCGAGCAGGGCCTGACGCCGCGACACCCGAAGCGGGCGTGCGGGCCGGGCTGCGGCTGCTGACCTCAGCAGCCGCAGCCCGGCCCGCACGCCCGCTTGCCGCAGCAGCGTTGCCTGACCCGGGACTTACCGGTTCGCACGCCCAGGAAGCCGCGATTGCTCCACGGCCCTGGAGGATTCGTGTTCGGGCCATATCCGCCGCGTGAGAAGCCTTGACTGGCTCCCGGGGTGTCTCCATAGTGATGCCGAGGCCCCCCGCATCCAACGGGCCCTCCTCCCCCGCCGTGGCGAGCCCGCTGAGCCGCACTGGAATGTTAGCGCTAACAGTTTTGCACCCCCCACCCAACAGGGGAGTTCGTCTTGCTCAACCTACCAAGGTTGCGTCGCGGCAGTGGGAATACCGACACCAGCCGGCCGGTCGACCAGCCCTGGAAGTGACCCCTCGTGGTCAGGCGCCCGCAGAGGCGGGCCGTCGAAACGAATCTCCCTGCTCCGGTGGTGCCGAGGGGCGTGGACCCACGCTGTCCGATCCCCGCGGAGCCGCCGGGACCGCCGGACGCAGTCCGCGGTCACGGCCATCCCCGATGCGCCGAAATCCTGGCACCCGAGCCCGCGTCGACACGTGGCGCGACGCGGTGGCCCGTTGCCGCTCCCATCCGACTTCCTTCCCACTCGGAGGAGTTCAACCATGACCATGAGACCGTGGGTGCGCCGTGTCCGGCGCACCCTGATGGGGGCCGGGGCGACCCTCGCCCTCGCCGCCGGTGTGATCGCCGGCTCGGCCGCGCCCTCGCAGGCCGCCGTTCAGGGCCCGTGTGACATCTACGCGGCGGGCGGCACGCCGTGCGTGGCGGCGCACAGCAGCACCCGAGCCCTGTACGGCGCGTACAACGGCCCGCTGTACCAGGTGAAGCGGGTCTCCGACGGCACGACGAAGGACATCGGCGTGCTGAGTGTGGGCGGCTACGCAGACGCGGCCGCGCAGGACTCCTTCTGTGCCAACACCAGCTGCGTCATCACCGTGATCTACGACCAGTCGGGCAAGGGCAACAACCTCACCCAGGCGCCCGCCGGTGGCGCGGCCAGTGGCCCCGACAACCTCGCCAACGCGGTCGAGGCGCCGGTCTCGGTCGGCGGGCACAAGGCCTACGGCGTCTACATCGCCCCGGGCACCGGCTACCGCGACGACCACACCAACGGCATCGCCACCGGCGACCAGCCCGAAGGCATGTACGCCATCCTCGACGGCACCCACTACGACGGCGGCTGCTGCTTCGACTACGGCAACGCCGAGACCAACGACCACGACACCGGCAACGGCCACATGGAAGCCATCTACTTCGGCAACATCAAGGTCTGGGGCTACGGCAGCGGCAACGGCCCCTGGGTCATGGCCGACCAGGAGAACGGCCTGTTCTCCGGCGTCAACGCCGGCTACAACGCCAACGACCCGAGCGTCAGCAACCGCTTCCTGACCGCGATGGTCAAGGGCGAGCCCAACCAGTGGGCCATCCGGTCCGGCGATGCCCAGTCGGGCGGCCTGTCCACCTTTTACAGCGGACCGCGCCCCAACGTCTCCGGCTACAACCCGATGCACAAGGAAGGCGCCATCATCCTCGGTATCGGCGGTGACAACAGCAAGGGCTCCTCGGGCACGTTCTACGAGGGTGTGATGACCTCCGGCTACCCGAGCGACGCCACCGAGAACGCCGTCCAGGCCAATGTCACCGCGGCGGGTTACAGCAGCGCCAGCACCACCGGCAACACCCTGACGCCCGGCTCCCGTGTCTCGCTGCAGGCCACCACCACCTGCTGCACCGGGGACTACATCACGCACGACGACACGGACAACAAGGTCGTCATCTCCGCCGTCGACTCCTCCAGCTCGTCCGCAGTCAAGGGCGACTCGTCCTGGATCGTGCGGGTGGGGCTGGCGAACAGCTCCTGCCTGACCTTCGAGTCGGCCAACGACCCCGGCCGGTTCCTGCGGCACTACAACTTCGAGCTCTACCTGAGCCCGGACGACGGGGGCGCCACGTTCGCCCAGGACGCCACCTTCTGCCCGGGGGCCGGAAACAGCGGCACGGGCTTCTCGTTCCAGTCCGTCAACTACCCGACCAAGTATCTGCGCCACTACGACCACACGCTCTACGTCGCCAGCAACGGTGGCGCCAACGCCTGGGACAGCAGCAACAGTTGGAGCGCCGACACCAGCTGGTCGGTCGACCAGCCCTGGAGCTGACTCCGAGTTCGACAGTCGGGCGGCACGTAAGCGTGGCGGATTTGCGGCTGTGAGCCGGGGAATGGCCTGGCGGTGCCGACGGGGTCGTGTGTCCACGGCTCCGTCGGCCCGTTGCCCCGTTCAGGGCCGGCACGTTCATTGGAGTCCACTTCGCTTCCCGTGGCAGCATCCCGCTCCCCGCCGGTCGGCGTCGTCCGGTGGTCCGTGCGGCTGGTCCACGGTGCCACCGGCCGCCCCACCCCCGTCGTCGACTTCCGGACCAACGGCCCGGGCAGCCTACGTGCCGCCCCTCAACTTCTCGTGTCCGGAGCGTCCATGCCTCTCGATCCCTTCCTCGCTGACAAGGTGCACCTCCTCGACGGCCTCGACGGGCCGGACGCCCTCAGCGACCCGCAGGCCGCAGCGCGGTTGAGGGAGTACCTCCGCGATCCCGGCGAGTGGACCGCTCCGGACGTCTCGGTGGAGGACCGCACGGTGCCGGGCCCCCATGGGCAGGTCCCGATCCGGATGTACACCCCTGCCACCGAGCCGAGCCGCGCGCTGCTGTGGTTGCACGGAGGTGGTTTCCTGGGCGGCGGCCTCGACATGCCCGAAGCGCACCAGGCGTCCGCCGAGCTCTCTGCCCGAGCCGACGCGCTGGTGGTATCGGTCGACTACCGCCTGGCCGTGAAGGGTACGCACTATCCGGTTCCCGTCGACGACGCGCACGCCGCCTGGCTCTGGCTTAGCGAAACCCTGCGGCTGCGGTCCGGTTCATTCGGTCCGGTCGCTCTCGGCGGTGCGAGCGCGGGTGCCGCCATCGCCCTGTCCACGGCGATCCGACTCCGCGACCTGGACCAACTGTGCCCCGATGCCCTGCTGCTCGCCTATCCGTTCGCGCACTTCCCGAACCCGGCGCTGGACGTGGACACGGAGGCCGAGATGGAGGCGTTGCCGGCGTATCTGCGGTGCACCCCCGAAGCGATCGAGTTCCTGGTGAGCAACTACGTAGGGCGCCTGAGCGATCTGCCCGCGTCAGCGATGCCCGGAGCGGCAGATCTCGGCGGCCTTCCCGCGACCGGCATCGTCCTTGCCCAGTACGACGACCTGAGGCCGTCGGGCGAGCTGTTCGAACAGCGACTGGAGGAGGCCGGCGTCGGCGTACGGTCCTACTTGGCCGCGGGCATGACGCACGGTCATCTCAGAGCGTTGTGGTGAACCGTGCGGCGTTCGAGGTTTGCAGGTGGGGAGGGTGAGCGTTCGCACGCAGGTGCCCGTGACCGCTTGGGCGTGAAGCAACGGGCCCCTTGGTAGAGAGCTGGTTGTCGAGACCGCTTTCGCCCGAGGAGGCCCGTTGCCCAACCAGTTCAGCACTCCCGGTGCCGGCGAGTCCACTGCGCTCACTCCGGGGTGTGACTGCTACGTGCACCTGTACGGGGCGATCGGGGAGGGGCACCGCGCGCCGCGCTACGACAGCGACATGACGGACGCCGAATGGGCGGTGATCCGCGGCGCGATGCCGATGCCCGCCTGGCTGGAGGGGAAGGGCGGACGCCCTGAGGCGCACTGCCACCGGGGGGTGATCGACGCGGTGCGCTATCTGGTCGACAATGGCGTCAAGTGGCGCAATCTACCTGCGGACTACCCCTTCTGGCGGGCGGTGTACGACTTCTTCCGCCGCTGGCGCCGCCACGGCTACATCCGCGAGCTCTACCAGCGCTTGCGCCGCACCGAGCGCAAGAAGCAGGGCAAGGCGACGGAGCCGAGCGCGGGCATCATCGACTCTCAGTCCGTGGACGGCTCGGAGACCTGTCCGGCCACCTCACGCGGCTTCGACGGCGGCAAGCTGCGCGACGGGCGCAAGCGCCACGTCCTGACCGACACCGGCGGACTGCTGCTGGAGGTCACCGTCACCGCGGCCAACGTGCACGACTCCAAGGCCGCCCCGGAGTTGCTCGAGGCATTCATGGCCGAGCCCGGACGGCTGCTCGAACTCGTGTGGACGGACTCCGCCTACCAGGGCCAGGAACTGGCCGACGCCTTCGCCGCGCACGGGGTGAGAGTGGAGGTGGTCAAGCGCACCGACGGAACCAAGGGGTTCAGGGTACTGGCGCGCAGGTGGGTGGTGGAGCGCACGCTCGGCTGGCTCTCGCGCTCGCGGCGCCTGAACCGCGACCACGAGCGCCGCGACGACCACCACGTGCAGATGGTGTGGTGGGCCGCCTCGATCACCCTCGGCCGGCGGATGGCCCGCCAGCGCCTGCACTGGCCCGAGTTCCGCCCGCACCGGCTCCCCGCGCCGGGCCCGGCGCGGGGATGAACAACCCGCCCGGCACCCGCCCCAGCCAGCCCCTGGCCTGCAGCGCATAGGCCCGGTGACGGACCTTCTCGATCTCCTTCAGCCGCTCTGCGTCCCGCCCCAGCGCGACAGTCAACGCCTTGACCGCCACCGGGGCACCCGCACCCGCGACCACATCGAAGACCTGCCGATAGGCCCCGGCCAGCACCTCCACGCCCAGGCCCGGCTGCCACGCAGGCGGCCGCGGATCGTAACCCGTCCGCAGGACCGAAGGCACCGCGGGCACTGCCGGCTCCGGCACGCCGTCCCCCGCCTCGTGCGGCGGCTGCGGCGGCACTTGCGGTGCCGTCACCGGCGCCAGCGCGCGAGCGGTGGGCGTCACCGCAGTCAGCGGCTGCACCATCACGGCCTCGGCCTCCTCCGCCAGCGCACGCAGCACCTCCTCCCGGCCGATCCGCGCACACTCCAACCGCTCCTGATGGACAGCCACCTGCTCCTGGGCCTCGCGCAGCAGCTCCTGCCAGGCATCCAACTCTTCCCGGGCCCGCGCCTCACGACGCTCCAGCAACGCAATCACCGACGGCACGAACGACACCTCCACCACCGACCCAACCAACCGTCAGCTGGCTGCCCTGAAGAAGCCATCCACACACCACCGTGCTGAGGAAACCGCAGCTCATCGAGCTACAGAGCGGTTCACCACAACGCTCTCAACCGCGGCCCGTCTCTCAAGGAGGTCGACCGCTCGCTCGACTTCTTCGCCGCCATGCTCGCCGACTGACGAGGTGGCGAGCATCATGGACGGCGACGACGGCATCGCCATCAAGGGCGGCAACAGAGCCAGCAGTAACATCACCGTCAGCGGCAATCACTTCTACGGCACCCACGGCATCTCCATCGGCAGCGAGACCAGCAGCGGCGTGACCAACGTGCTCTTCCGCGACAACACCCTCACCGGCACCGATGCCCTCGGCAACACCAGCGGCTCCAGCGCCGGCATCCGGATCAAGAGTTCACCCACCAACAACAACAAGGTCAGTGACATCGGCTACCTGAACACCTGCCTGGACGCCGTCCGGGCACCGCTGGTGTTCGACACCCACTACTCCGGTGGCAGCGGCTCCAACACCCCCTGGTTCACCGGCATCGTCGTCGACGGTGTCACCGCACTCCACTCGCCGAGCGGCGCCAAGTCCACCCTGGTCGGCCTGGACGACGCCCACCCGCTCGAGGTGGCCCTGGAGAACGTCAACCTCGACGTCGCCACTTCGACCGCCGCCCACGCGAAGATCACTTCCGCAGGCAGCGACCTGGCCCCCAGCGGTGCCGGGGTCACCGTGACCCAGGGCGCTCGTGAGGGCACCGCACCCTCCTGCGTGTTCCCCGTGTTCCCGGCGCTCTGACCCGCGCGGACGACGGCCGGGGGCCGGGCCGGATCTCCTCGGCCCGGCCCCCGGCCATGCCGTCTGCCGCGGGTGCTGCCGGTCGCCGAATTCGCTGCGGATTCGAGGGGCTTCACTGCGACGCAGGTGGCCGGGAGGCCTTCGGTGGCGACGTCCGGAGAGGTCGGGGTCGGCGCAGATGGCGGCGGTGGCGGTCAGGCCGTCGGTGCCGGGCATGCGGATGTCCATTGTAGTCATCGCCAGGCGCAGGCCGACATCGAGCGGGTCCGTGCTGAAGGCGCGGGGCGGCCAAGTGGGCTGACGCATCGTCAGCGCTTCATCGGCTGACGCGAGACCTACCCCGACACCTGGCCGTCGCCGGCCTCGTCTGCGACCGCGCCGCCCGACGGGCCACCCGGCACAAGCCGAGCACAGAACTGGTACTCGCCCGACCCACCGCCTGCTGATCACCGACCAGCCGAACCGCCAGGCAGGCACGCCCCGAACCCGATTTCATCCGAGGTCGTGAGCTGGGTACTCGTACGCGACGGTCACGGGAGCGTGGTCGGACCAGCGCTCGGCGTGGGTGGCGGCCTTCTCGGTCTTCGTCCAGAGCGCTCGTTCAGCTAGGCCAGGGCTTGTAAAGTGTGCGTCGATCCGCCAGCCGGAGTCGTTGTCGAAGGCGCGGCCGCGGTAGGACCACCAGGTGTAGGGGCCGGTCTGCTCGGGGTGCAGCCGGCGGACCACGTCGACGTAGCCTGCTTCGTCCAGGACGCGGGTCAGCCAGGCGCGCTCCTCGGGGAGGAAGCCGGCGGACTTCTGGTTGGCCTTCCAGTTCTTGAGGTCGGCCTCCTGGTGGGCGATGTTCCAGTCGCCGCAGACCACGACCTCGCGGCCGTCGGCGGCGGCGCGGGTGCGCAGGTCGGTGAGGTGGGTGAGGAACTCGGCCATGAAGCGTTCCTTCTCGTCCTGGCGCTCGGTGCCGACCTCGCCGGAGGGGAGGTAGAGGCTGGCGACGGTCAGGCCGGGGAGGTCGATTTCGAGGTACCTGCCCGAATTGTCGAATTCGGTCGAGCCGAACCCGATCCGGGTGCGCGTCGGCTCGGTGCGCGACAGCACGGCGACGCCGGCCCTGCCCTTGGCCGCGGCCGGCGCCCAGAAGGCGTGCCAGCCATCCAACTCACGCAGCTCCGGCGGGAGTTGGCCGCTCTCGGCGCGGACCTCCTGGAGGCAGACGACGTCCGCCCCGGTGGCCGCGAGCCACTCGATGAAGCCCTTCTTGGCGGCGGCGCGAATCCCGTTGACGTTGGCAGTGGTTACGACGATCACGTGGGAAGCCTACCCGGCCCGCCGTCCGCGATCGTCCATGGCGGGCGGATCGTGAATGGGACATGAAAGACATGTCGCAGCGCGGCCAAGGCGTGCCATTGGTCTTGACCATCTCCCGGCGGACCACCTAGGGTCACTTACTGCAAAGACCTTTAATAAAGAAGGACGGATAAAGTCCGAGTCCCCACCTGGCGGAACGCGACCGCGGAGCGCGGCAGGGACGACCGGACACCCCCCGGACCTTCAGGATGCCGGCGGTCCCGTCCACAGCGGTCGACGGTCGGACAGGGTGGAGGACACGGTGGGGACAGCTCAGCTCACGGCGGTACCGGAGCCGAAGTACTGGCACCTGCGCACGGTGCTGCTGCGCGCCATCGACTCGGAGTTCTCCACCGGCCAGGTGATCCCCAACGAGCGCGAGCTCTCCGCCCGCTTCGGCGTGGCCCGGGCCACGCTGCGCCAGGCGCTCGACCAGCTGGAGCTGGAGGGCCGCCTGGTCCGCCGGCGCGGCATCGGCACCCTGGTCGCCGCGCCGCGGGTCGGTGTCCCGGTCAGCCGGCGCGAGGAGGGCT
Source organism: Kitasatospora sp. NBC_01287 (assembly GCF_026340565.1). Taxonomy (NCBI): domain Bacteria; kingdom Bacillati; phylum Actinomycetota; class Actinomycetes; order Kitasatosporales; family Streptomycetaceae; genus Kitasatospora; species Kitasatospora sp. NBC_01287. The sequence goes on along the minus strand of NZ_JAPEPB010000001.1, from coordinate 1,009,342 downwards.
GGCCTGGCAGCAGCCGCGAGCAGGCCTGGCAGCCGGTCGACTGCGTGAGCGTGGCCGCCCCCGAGCGGCTGGCCAAGGCGCTCGGCGTCGAGGTCGGCGCGCTGGTGCACACGGTGCGCCGGTTGCGGGTCGAGCAGGGGCAGATCGTGGCCACCGAGCTGCTGCGCGTGGCCGAGGAGGCGCTGGAGCAGGTGCCCGAGATCCGGCTTTCGGGTGCGGCGGCCGAGGGCGAGGAGCAGGCCCGCGTGGTGCTGCGCCGTCTGGAGCGGCTGACCGTGGACGGCGAGTCGCGGGCGGTCGAGCTCGGCGTCGCCGAGGCCGAGGAGGCCGGTCTGCTGCAGCGTCCGCCGGGTACCCCGGTGCTGGTGGTCACCACCCAGTACGCCTCGGCCGGCCGGCTTGCGGCCCTGGCCGTCTCCACCTACCGTGCCGACACCTGCCGGCTGACCTTCGGGGAGACCGGCCTGGTCGAGGTCACCCCGGTGAGCGCGATCCGCACCGCCTCCTGAGCGGGAGCACCCCGAGCCACCCCGAACCACGCGAACCACCCCGAACCACGCGATGAGGCCCTGACCCGCACCGGCGGGTTCAGGGCCTCATCGCGTGGCGCGTGGCTCGGCGCCTACCCCCGCGCCACCGGCTGGTCCACCGCGAACAGCTGCTCCTCGACCTGGTCCAGCGCCACCCGCAGCGCGCCCAGCGCCACCACGTCCTCGCCCAGCGTGGAGAGCGCCACCTCGGGCGCGCGCAGGCAGTAGAGCGCCAACTGCTCGCGCAGCGGCTCCAGCACGTCGTCCAGGCCCGCCGCCCAGCCGCCGACCACCACCAGTTGCGGATCGATCGCCAGCACCAGCGCGGCCACGTCGTGCACCAGGCGGGTAAGGAAGCGGTCCATCGCGACCCTGGCCACCTGGTCGCCCTCGCGGGCCAGCGTGAGGACGCGGGCGACGGCGGCCTCGTCCAGCGGGTCGAGCGGCTTGCCGGTGGTGGAGAGCAGGCGCTCGGGAGTGGCCTCCTGGCCCAGCAGGTGCAGGGCGCCGATCTCGCCGGCCGCGCCGCCGAAGCCGCGGTGCAGCCGGCCGTTGATCAGCGAGCCGGCGCCGGGGCTCAGGCCTGCCAGCACGAAGACCACGTCGCCCATGCCGACCGCCGCGCCCTGCCAGTGCTCCGCGATGGCGGCCAGGTTGGCGTCGTTCTCGATCAGTACCGGGCAGCGGAACGAGCGGCGCAGCCGGGCGCCGAGGTCGAGGCCGGTCCAGCCGGGCATCGCGGTGCCCAGCCGCACCGAGCCGTCGCGGTCCACGATGCCGGGGCTGCCGACGCCCACCGCCCAGAGGTTGTCCCGGGAGATCCCGGCCTTGCGCAGCACCTCGGCGACGGTGGCACGCACCGCACCCAGGCGCTCCTCGGCGTCGAGCGCCTCGTCGACAGGGCGGGCGTAGCTCTCCAACTGGCGGCCGGTCAGGTCGGCGAGCACGACGCGCACCGCGTGCACCCCGATCTCGATGCCCAGGGTGTGCCCGGCCTCGGCCCTGAACCGGTACCAGCGGGCGGGGCGGCCGCGCTGGCGGCCGCTCTCCTGGGTCGCGTCCACCTCGGCGACCAGGCCGGACTCGATCAGGCCCTCGATCACGCCCTCGACGGTGGGCCGGGACAGCCCGGTCTCGCCGACCAGTTGGGTCAGCGTCACGGCCTGGCCGTCGCGCAGGGAGCGCAGGGTGACCGCGGCGTTGATCCGACGCAGCAGGGAGGAGTCCCCTCCGGTGAGCCGATCCGCCAAGACGCTGCCTTTCCGCGTTCGCGCGACTGCGTTGGCGCGCGATGACACGTGCGCGCCAGCCCCCCGGTGCTCCGCCGCACGGGCCGTCCGGCGCGACACCGGCGCCGCACCGGCGCCGCGGGGGTGAGCCGCAGGCCGGAGGGCGTCAGCCGGATCGTACCCGTGAGGCATCGGGGCCGCGAGTAAATGCGCAGCTCATGACCGGTTCGGTATCGAAAGTTGACCTACCGGCCGCCCCGGGCGGCCGGTGCGGGACGCGACCGGTTGACGAGGCGTCAGCGAGCTCCGGCGGGCTTCGGCGGGCTTCGGCTTGCTCCGGCTTGCTCCGGCGGGCTCCGGCAGGGCGCTGCGGGAAGCCGGCGGGGTCGGCGGGGTCGGCGGGTGCACTAGGGTCGGGGCAGCACGGTGAACAGAGGAGAGCGCCTTGCCCGGTCCCAGTGGTTCCCAGGTCGACCGGCAGCAGGAGGACGCCGCCGCGCTGCCGGCGTTCGTCCGCGCACAGACCCGGCTGTCACCGGTCCCGTTCGTGCCGGAGATCAGCCTGCACCTGGCGGATGAGGCGATCGAGCTGTGGGAGCGCACCGAGTCGGCGCGCGGTGAGATCGGACTGCCGCCGCCGTTCTGGGCGTTCGCCTGGGCCGGTGGGCTCGGCGTCGCCCGCTACGTGCTGGACCACCCCGAACTGGTGGCCGGGCGGGCCGTGCTCGACCTCGCGGCCGGCTCGGGCTTGGTGGGGGTGGCGGCGGCGCTGAGCGGGGCCGGCAGCGTGCGGGCGGCGGAGATCGACTCCTACGCGGTGGCGGCGATCGGGCTCAACGCGGCGGCCAACGGGGTGCGGATCGCGGCCGAGTTCGCGGACCTGCTGGACGGCGACGGCGGGCCGGCCGAGGTGGTGCTGGCCGGTGACGTCTTCTACGAGCGCGCGATGGCCGCCCGCTTCCTGCCGTTCCTGGAGCGGGCGCACGCGCGCGGCGCGCTGGTGCTGGTGGGCGATCCGGGACGGGCCTACCTGCCGCGCGAGCGGTTCACGGCGCTCGCCGAGTACGAGGTGCCGGTGCTGGCGGACCTGGAGGACCGAGCGGTGAAGCACACCACGGTCTGGCGGTTGTCCGGCAGCTGAAGCCCTTGTTCGGCAGCCGGGATCCCCTGTCCGGCAGCTGGAATCCCTGCGGGCGCGACGGCACCGGGTGGTAGGACCGGGGGATGAACGATCTGATCATCCGTTTCGCCACCACCGACGAGATCCCCGACCTGCTGGCCTTCTGGGCCCGCGCCGCCGAGGGGACCAGCATCACCGACGATCCGGCCGGGGTCGCCCGGCTGCTGGCGCGTGACCCCGAGGCCCTGCTGGTCGCCGAGCGCGACGGCGCGCCCGTCGGCACCGTGATCGCGGGCTGGGACGGCTGGCGCGCCTCGCTCTACCGCCTCGCGGTCGACCCGGACCACCGCCGCCAGGGCATCGGCGCCGCGCTGCTGGCGGCCGCGGAGGAACGCTTCGCCGCGCTCGGCGGCCGCCGCGCCGACGCGATGGTGCTGGAGCGCAACGAAGCGGGCAAGCGCACCTGGGACGCCGCCGGCTACCACCGCGAGGACCGCTGGCGCCGCTGGGTGAAGCCGCTGGTGGAGTAGGCCGCGATCGGGGCCGTCAGCTCGGTCGCAGCCGGCGGGAGCCCGCGTCGGCTCCTCGCCCCGGCCGGGCACGCGTCAGGCGAACGGCACCGCGTGCGCCTCGGTGAACGCCGCCGCGTCCCACCGCCCGCCGAGTTCCGGCGCCAGCGAGGTCGCGGCCAGCGCGGCGAAGTCCGCGGCGCCCGGTGCGCCGAGGGGCAGCGCGCCCAGCAGCGGGGCCCGCGCGGCCACCGGCAGGTCGGCCAGGTTGCAGCGGGTGGCGAGGTCCGGCTCGCTGGGCCAACTGCCGATCACCACACCGGCGCAGGCCAGCTTGCGGGCCCGCAGCGCCTCGGCGGAGAGCGCCGTGATGCTGAGCGTGCCGAGCCCGGGGTGGGCCACCAGGAGCAGTTCGGCCCCGGCCACCGACTGGGCCAGGTCCGCCAGGGTTAGCCCGTCGGCGTCGTAGCGGACCAGCAGGCCGCCCGCGCCCTCGACCAGCACCAGGTCATGACTGTCCGTCAGTTCTTCGACCGCGCCGACGAACTGAGGGACCGTCAGAAACGGTAGCCCGGAGCGCAGCCCGGCCCGCTCGGGCGAGAGCGGCTCGGGGTAGCGGACCAGTTCGCGGGTGGTCAGCCGGGCCCCGGCGGGACCGAGTAGCCGCACGACCTCCTCGGCGTCCCCGGGTTCGCCCGGGGCCACCCCGGTCTGGCCCGGTTTCAGCACCGCCGTGCGCAGCCCGGCGCGCACCGCCAGCGCCGCCACGGCCGCCGTCACGGCGGTCTTGCCGACCTCGGTGTTGGTGCCGGTCACGAACAGCACCCGACTCATGCGAGAACTCCAGTCATCGTGGTTCGCAGCCTGTGTCTCAGCCTGCCAGTGCCGCCGCGCGCACCGCGGCACTGATCCGGGCCAGGTCCTCCTCGCCCGTGACGTACGGCGGCATGGTGTAGATCAGGTCCCGGAAGGGCCGCAGCCAGACGCCCTCGCGGGCGGCGGCCTCGGTGGCCGCCACCATGTCCACCGGGTGGTCGAGTTGGACCACGCCGATGGCGCCGAGCACCCGGACGTCCGCGACACCCGGCAGGTCGGCGGCCTCCGCCAGGCCCTCGCGCAGGCCGGTCTCGATCCGCTTGACCTCGCTCTGCCAGTCCTGGCCGAGCAGCAGCCCGATCGAGGCGTTGGCGACGGCCGAGGCCAGCGGGTTGCCCATGAAGGTCGGCCCGTGCGCCAGCACCGGCACCTCGCCGCGGCTGATCCCGTCGGCCACCTCGGCGGTGCACAGGGTGGCGGCCATGCTCAGGTAGCCGCCGGTGAGCGCCTTGCCCAGGCACATCACATCGGGTGAGACACCCGCGTGGTCGGCGGCGAAGAGCGCGCCGCTGCGGCCGAAGCCGGTGGCGATCTCGTCGAAGACCAGCAGGACCTCGTGCCGGTCGCAGAGTTCGCGCAGCAGCCGCAGGTAGCCGGGGGAGTGGAAGCGCATGCCGCCGGCGCCCTGCACCACCGGCTCGACGATCACGGCGGCCAGTTCGCCGGCGTGCCGCTCGATGAGCTCGGCCAGCGAGGCCGCGTAGGCCGGGTCCGGCTCCGCGTCGAAACCGGCGGGCGGCTCGGCGGCGAACAGCTGGCGCGGCAGCACCCCGCCCCAGAGCTGGTGCATCCCGCCCTCGGGGTCGCAGACCGACATCGGGTGGAAGGTGTCGCCGTGGTAGCCGCCGCGCCAGGTGAGCAGCCGCTGCTTGCCGGGGCGCCCGACCGAGCGCCAGTACTGCAGGCACATCTTCATCGCGACCTCGACCGCGACCGACCCGGAGTCGGAGAGGAAGACGTGCTGCAGCGGCTCGGGGGTGATCTCCACCAGGGTGGCGGCCAGCCGGACGGCGGGCTCATGGGTGAGCCCGCCGAACATCACGTGGCTCATCCGCCCCAGTTGCTCGCGGATCGCCTCGTTGAGCACCGGGTGGTTGTAGCCGTGCACGGCCGCCCACCAGGAGGACATGCCGTCGACCAGCTCGCGGTGCCCGCCGGCCGGCTCGGCCAGCCGCAGCCGCACCCCGGCGGCCGACTCGACCAGGTAGGGCGCCCGGGTGCCGGGCATCGGCCCGTACGGGTGCCAGACGTGCGCCTGGTCGAGGGCGAGCAGGGTCTGAGGAGTGGTCAGGGGATCGGTCACAGGATCGGTCACACGATCGGTCACAGGATGCACGAGGAGCCTCAGGCGTTCGGGGCGAGCTCGGTGCCGGCACCGCGCAGGCGCACCCGCACCAGGTCGGCACGCAGGCCGTTCCCGTCGGTCCCGGTCCCGGTCCCGGTCTCGGTCCCGGTCTCGGTCTCGGCCGCCGGAGCCGGCGCCTGGTGCCCGCCGCACGGCCCGCAGCCGCCGCCCTGGTGCCCGCCGCAGCCGGCACCCGCACCGTCCGCCGCCTGCGCCGACTCCGCCGCCGCGCCGTGCCCGCCGCAGGCGCTCACGCCGCCACCGCCACCGCTGCCGCAGCCGCCGACCGTGGCGCCGGCCGAGGCAGCGGCAGCGGCCGCGTCCGCCCGGTGGCGGGGGAGGGTCCGCTCGCCCTGGCCCTCGACCTCGAAGCCCGCGTCCTTGATCATGTCGAGGTCGGTCTGACCGGCCTGGCCCTCGCTCGTCAGGTAGTCGCCGAGGAAGATCGAATTGGCGATGTGCAGGCCCAGCGGCTGCAGGCTGCGCAGGTGCACCTCGCGCCCGCCGGCGATCCGCACCTCGACGTCCGGGTTCACGAACCGCACCATCGCCAGGATGCGCAGGCAGTGCTGCGGGGTGAGGTGCCACTCCTTGGCCAGCGGGGTGCCCTCGAACGGGATCAGGAAGTTGACCGGCACCGAGTCCGAGCCCAGCTCGCGCAGCGCGAAGACCACGTCCACCAGGTCCTCGGGGCTCTCGCCCATGCCCGCGATCAGCCCGGAGCAGGCCGACAGGCCCGCGCCGTGCGCCTTCTGCACGGTGTCGACGCGGTCCGCGTAGGTGTGGGTGGTGGTGATGCCGCCGTAGGTGTTCTCGGAGGTGTTCAGGTTGTGGTTGTAGGCGTCGACGCCCGCCGCGCGCAGCCGCTCGGCCTGGTTGTCGGAGAGCAGGCCCAGGCAGGCGCAGATCTCGACGGCCGGCTCCTGCTCCTTGATCGCCGCGATGGTGTTGGTGACCCGGTCGATGTCGCGGTCCGTCGGGCCGCGTCCGCTGGCCACCAGGCAGACCCGCTTGGCACCGCCCTGGACCCCGGCGGTGGCGGCCTCGGCGGCCTGGTCGGGCTTGAGCCAGGTGTACTTCAGGATGCCCGTGTCGGACCCCAGCCGCTGGGAGCAGTACGAGCAGTCCTCGGGGCAGAGGCCGCTCTTCAGGTTGACCAGGTAGTTGAGCTTGACCCGGCGGCCGAACCACTGCCGGCGCACCCGCCCGGCGGCCGCGACCACGTCCAGCAGTTCGTCGTCGGTGGTGGCCAGGACGGCCAGGGCCTCCTCCCGGGTGGGGAGCTCGCGGTTCAGGCCTTTGGCGGTGAGGGTGTCGAGCAGATCCATGGATCCGATCCTGCCCGGACGACCTTGAGCGGCGCCATACCGAATCGACCAGAAGATCTCCGCGCGGGTGTGCGAGTTGTCACAGTGCAGGTCAGAGGGACCGTTCGCGCGCGATCGCCTCGGCGGCCGAGCGCCGGGGCGCGGCGCCTCCGGCCCGCCCCGGCCCGGGTCGTTCGCCGACGACCGTCCGGGTGGCATCCGGCCCGCCCCGGCCGCCCTCTGACAGACCGTCCGCCGCTCCCCGCCGACCTGCGGCATCGGGTCGCCGCATAGGATCGGGGACATGACCACCCAGGGGGACCCCCACTCGATACCCGCCGGCGCCGAGAAGACCCCAGGACGCGCCGACACGGTTTCGCGGGGCGGTGCCCGGCGGGTGCTGATCGGTTCCGTGGCGGTGGTGGTGCTCGGGGCCGGCGGCTGGGTGGTCTCCCGTCCGCACCCCGGTGACTGGCTGCCCGGCCTCGGCCCGTCGAGCAAGGACACCGAGTACCCGTCCGTGGTCGGCAGCCCGGCGCCCAGTTCCTCGGCGAACCCCAACACCTTCGACGTGAAGCGGCTCTTCCCGCCGACCCGGCTGATCGACCTGGGCGGCTACAAGGGCAGGCTCACCGGCGCCCGGCAGGGCAACGACTGCGCCGAGACACTGGGGGACGCCGGGCAGAGCCTGCTGCACCCGGTGGCCTGCCAGGGCTATCTGGCGGTCGACTTCAGCCGCCAGGACGGCCGGGTGGAGACCAGCGTGTCGGTGCTGCGGTTCAGTACCGACGGGACGAGCGCCACGGTGGCCGGACTGATGCGGGGCCAGGTCGGCCTGGTCAGGTTCGTGCAGCCGGACGGCAGCTTCGCCGATGCCGATGCCGATGCCGATGCCGCCGCCTCCGCCGGCCCTTCCGCGGCTCCATCCGCCGGGCCCGCGCCGTCGCCCGCCGTGCCCGGCGCGCCCGCCCTGCCCGCCGCGCCCGGCGGCAGCCCGGGTGCCGGCGCCGGGTCAGGTGCCGCGGCCGGCGCGAAGACCGACCAGGTGCCGCGGGTCGAGGCGGTCCAGCACTACGTCACGGTGACCAGCTCCCGCTTCATCGACGGGCACGCTCCACTCACCCCGCAGGACCAGCAGGATCTGGACGCGGCCACCCGGGCCGCCTCCTACACGGTCGGGATCGCCTTCGCCTGGTCCTGAGACGAGACAGGCGCGGGGAGGTCCCGTGGGGGGCGAGATCATCGCCCCCCGCACCGGAACTGACGGCCCGTCAGCCGGTGGCCCGTCAGCCCAGCCGGTTCACGCCGGTGACCCGCAGCACCGCGCGCCCCTCGGCGTCCGAGCCGTGCAGGTCGACCTCCGCGCTGATGCCCCAATCGTGGTCGCCGGCCGGGTCGTCGAAGATCTGCCGCACCCGCCAGATCCCGTCGACCTCGTCCTCCTCGATCAGCAGCATCTTGGGGCCGCGCGCGTCCGGGCCGGTGCCCAGGTCGTCGTGCTCCTCGTAGTAGGCGTCCATCGCCTGCGCCCAGCGCTCGGCGTCCCAGCCGTACTCGCCGTCCAACTCGCCCAGCGCGCCGTAGTGTTCGAGTGCGGAGAGCTCGACCCGGCGGAACATCTCGTTGCGCACCAGGACCCGGAAGGCCCGCTCGTTGGCCGTCACCGGCAGCGGCTTGCTCTCCAGCTCGCGCTGCTCCTCGGCGTCCTCGCTCGGGTTGGCGAGCTGCTCCCACTCGTCGAGCAGGCTGGAGTCGACCTGGCGGACCAGCTCGCCCAGCCAGGCGATCACGTCCTTGAGCGCCTCGGTCTTGCTGTCCTCGGGGACGGTCTGCTCCAGCGCCTTGTAGGCGCCGGCCAGGTAGCGCAGCACGATGCCCTCGGTGCGCGCCAGGTCGTAGTGGCCGACGTAGTCCACGAAGGTCATCGCACGCTCGAACAGGTCGCGGACCACCGACTTGGGTGCCAGCGCGTAGTCGCCGATCCACGGGTGCGCGCGGCGGTAGACCTCGTAGGCGTGGTCGAGCAGCTCCTCCAGCGGCTTGGGCCAGGTGACCTCCTGGAGCCGCTCCATCCGCTCCTCGTACTCGATCCCGTCGCGCTTCATCTCGCCGATCGCCTCGCCGCGCGCCTTGTTCTGCTGTGCGGCCAGGATCTGGCGCGGGTCGTCGAGGGTCGCCTCGACCACCGAGACCACGTCCAGCGCGTAGCTCGGCGACTGCGGGTCGAGCAGCTCGAAGGCGGCCAGCGCGAAGGTGGAGAGCGGCTGGTTGAGCGCGAAGTTCTCCTGCAGGTCCACGGTCAGGCGCACGATCCGGCCCTCGGCGTCCGGCTCCGCCAGCCGCTCCACCACGCCGCCGGCCAGCAGCGAGCGGTAGATGGCGATCGTCGAGCGGATGTGCCGGCGCTGGGCGCCGCGGTCCTCGTGGTTGTCGGTGAGCAGCTTGCGCATCGCCTCGAAGGCGTTGCCGGGACGGCCGATCACCGCGAGCAGCATCGCGTGGCTGACCCGGAACCGGGAGACCAGCGGCTCGGGCTCGGCCCCGATCAGCCGCTCGAAGGTCTCCTCGCTCCAGCCGACGAAACCTTCCGGCGCCTTCTTGCGCACCACCTTGCGCTTCTTCTTCGGGTCGTCGCCGGCCTTGGCGACCGCCTTGTCGTTCTCCACCACGTGCTCGGGCGCCTGGGCGATCACCTGGCCGACGGTGTCGAAGCCGGCCCGTCCGGCCCGCCCGGCGATCTGGTGGAACTCGCGGGCCCGTAGCACCCGGACCTTGACCCCGTCGTACTTGGAGAGCGCGGTGAACAGCACGGTGCGGATCGGCACGTTGACGCCGACGCCCAGCGTGTCGGTGCCGCAGATCACCTTCAGCAGACCGGCCTGGGCCAGGCGCTCGACCAGGCGGCGGTACTTGGGCAGCATGCCGGCGTGATGCACGCCGATGCCGTGCCGCACGAAGCGGGAGAGGTTGCGGCCGAACTTGGTGGTGAAGCGGAAGTTGCCGATCAGCGCGGCGATGGCGTCCTTCTCCGCCTTCGAGCACATGTTGATGCTCATCAGCGACTGGGCCCGCTCCACCGCCTCCTTCTGGGTGAAGTGCACGACGTAGACCGGGGCCTGACCGGTCGTCAGCAGCTCCTCCAGGGTGTCGTGCAGGGTGGTGCGCTTGTACTCGTAGAAGAGCGGCACCGGGCGGGTGGCCGAGCGGACCACGGTGGTCGGCTTGCCGTTGCGCCGGGTCAGGTCCTCCTCGAAGCGGCGCACATCGCCCAGGGTGGCCGACATCAGCAGGAACTGCGCCTGCGGCAGCTCCAGGATCGGGATCTGCCACGCCCAGCCGCGGTCGGGCTCGGCGTAGAAGTGGAACTCGTCCATCACCACCTGGCCGATGTCGGCCCGCTCACCGTCGCGCAGCGCGATGTTCGCGAGCACCTCGGCGGTGCAGCAGATGATCGGCGCGGTCGGGTTCACGCTCGCGTCGCCGGTCATCATGCCGACCTGCTCGGTGCCGAAGATCTTGCAGAGGTCGAAGAACTTCTCCGAGACCAGCGCCTTGATCGGGGCGGTGTAGAAGGTCCGCTTGCCCTCCGCCAGCGCCGCGAAGTGCGCGCCCGCCGCCACCAGGGACTTGCCCGACCCCGTGGGGGTCGCCAGGATCACGTTGGCGCCGGTGAACAGCTCGATCAGCGCGTCCTCCTGGGCGGGGTAGAGCGTGATGCCCCGCTCCTCGGCCCACGCGGCGAAGGTGGTGTAGAGCGCGTCGGCGTCAGCGGGCTTGGGCATCAGGTCAAGGAGGGTCACCGGCCTATCTTGCCTGCTGCCCCTGGGCCTGGGCAAAGACCGGCTGTGCGCAGGGGCACATTGCCCGCTTCGAGCGGGCCGTGCCAGGCTGCCGGTCATGATCCTGCAACCCGTCGCGTCCGCCCGCCCGGCCGCGCCCGCCGCCGTCTTCGACTGGCTCGACGAGGCCGCCGAGCTGCGCGCCCGGGCCGGGCTCACCCGCACGCTGCGCAGCCGCCCCGCCGAGGACCCGGTGCTCGACCTGGCGAGCAACGACTACCTCGGCCTGACCCACCACCCCGAGGTCACCCGGGCCGCCGCCGAGGCCGCGCTGCGCTGGGGCGGCGGGTCCACCGGGTCGCGGCTGGTCACCGGCACCACCGAGCTGCACACCGAGCTGGAAGTCGAACTGGCCGACTTCTACGGCGTTGAGGCCGCGCTGGTCTTCTCCTCCGGCTACGCCGCCAACCTGGCCGCGCTCACCGCCCTCACCGACCCCGACACGCTGATCGTCTCCGACGCCTACAACCACGCCTCGCTGATCGACGGCTGCCGCCTCTCCCGGGCGGCCGTCCACCGCGCTCCGCACGCCGACCCGGCCGCCGTGGCCGCCGTGCTCGAAGGCCGCGCGCAGCCGCGCGCGCTGGTGGTCAGCGACACCGTCTTCTCGGTGGACGGCAACGCCGCCCCGCTGCCCGCGCTGGCCGCCGCCGCCCGCGCGCACGGCGCGGCGCTGCTGGTGGACGACGCGCACGGGCTCGGCGTGCTCGGCGCGGGCGGGCGCGGCGCGCTGACCGCCGCCGGGCTCGCGGGGGAGCCGGACCTGGTGGCCACCGCGACGCTCTCCAAGTCGCTCGGCTCGCAGGGCGGCGTGGTGCTCGGGCCCCAGCGGGTGATCAGGCACCTGGTCGAGACCGCCCGCACCTTCATCTTCGACACCGGGCTCGCCCCGGCCGCCGCGGGCGCGGCGCTCGGCGCGCTGCGCCTGCTGCGGGCCGAGCCCGAGCGCGCGGCTCGCGCCCGCGAGGTCGCCCGCACCCTGTCCGCCCGCCTCACCGCCGCCGGCCTGCTCGCCAGCGTCCCGGACGCGGCCGTCGTCTCGGTCCGCGCCCCGGGCCCCGAGCAGGCCCTGGCCTGGGCCGCCGACTGCCGCACCGCGGGCCTCGCGGTGGGCTGCTTCCGCCCGCCCTCAGTCCCGGACGGCTACTCGCGCCTGCGACTGACGGCGCGGGCCGATCTGACCTCCGATCAGATCGATCTGGCGGTGCGGACCCTGGCCGCGACGGCCGCCGCGCACTGACCGGTCCCGCCGTGACCGGCGCCGGCCCTGGCCGCGACGCCCGGCGCTGATCGGCCTGCCTCGCCCCGGCCGGCCCAGCCCCGGCCGGCCCGGCCCCGGCCGGCGATCAGGCTCCGACCCGCGCCGGCTCCGGGGTGCCCACCGGCTCCGGGCGCGGCGCGGCGCCCCGCGCCCGGCCCCGCGTGCGGGGTGTCAGCGCGACCAGGAGCAGCGGCGCGGCCACGAGGCCGAAGCAGGCGGTGGCCGGCAGGTGTCCGGCCAGCGGGCCGGTGGCGGCCAGGCCGAGGGCGGAGCCGGCGTTGAACGCGGTGTTCACCCAACTGCCCGCCTTGGTGCGGTGCTCCGGCGCCGTCCGCTGGTCGGCCAGCACGTAGGCGGTGGCCAGGGTCGGGCTGACGAACAGGCCGGTCAAGGCGATCCCGACGGCCAGGGCGACGAGCCCGCCCGCCCAGAGCGCGCAGCCCGCGACCGCGAGCAACCCGGCGAGGCCGGCCGCCGTCAGCGTCAGCCGGGCCGCCACCGGGCGGCGCCAGTGGACGGCGCCGTGCGCCAGGCCGCCGACCGCGCTGCCCGCGGCCAGCGCGGCCTCCAGCCAGGCGAGCGCGCCGGACTGGCCGCGGGCACCGGCCGCGACCACCAGAAGCAGGCTGAGCCCGCCCAGCGCGGCACCCAGCGCCGCCGCGACGGCGACCGGCCGCCCGATCCCGGGGACCAGCCCGAGCCCGGGCGCCCGCCGGGCGCCCTCCGAGGAGGTGGCGGGGGCGGGGGCCGGGATGAGCGCGGCCAGGCCCAGCGCCCCGGTCACCACCAGCGCCGCGCTGAGCAGCAGTCCGGTGGGGCCGCCGAGCAGCCCGACCAGCAGCGGCCCACCGACGTACAGCAGTTCCTCGGTCACCGCGTCCAGGCTGAAGGCGCGCTCCAGCATGCCGTGGACGCCGAGCAGTTCGCTCCACCGGGCGCGCAGCACCGGCCCGAGCGGGGGAGCGAAGACACCTGCCACGGCCGCCAGTGCGAGCAGCGCGGGCCGGTCGCGGACCACCGCGAGCGCGAGCAGGGTGGCACCGTAGAGCAGGCCGAGCACCGGCAGCACCCGCCGGGCGCTGTGACGGTCGATCAGCCCGGCCCGCACCGGGGCCAGCGCGGCGCAGGTCAGCCCGAAGAGGGCGAGCGCCGCGCCCACGGCCGAGTAGGAGCCGGTGCGGTGCTGCACCGTCAGCACCAGGGCGAGCGAGACGGTGCCGTAGGAGAGCCGCCCGACCAGGGCGACGGCGAAGACGGGGGTGACACCGGGCACGCGCAGCAGCGCCCGGTAGGAGGACGAAGACATGGGGGTTCCTCAGGAAGTGCCGTGGGACAGGGACGCCGAGGCACCGCACCGGGGGAGCTTCACCGGTGCGGGCGTGGGCGAGGTCTATGCCATGAGGAGGAGGAACACGTCCCTCACGCTAGCAGCCCAGGGCCCGCTACTGTCAGGGTTTACGGTCGTTAACCACTTCTGGAGTTAACACCCTCAGACCTGGAGGACCTCCCATGACCCGGTTCGTCACCCTGGACGTCGCGGACGCCGTCGGCACCATCCGGCTGGCCCGCCCGCCGATGAACGCGCTGGACATCGCCATGCAGGACCAGCTGCGCGAGGTCGCCCAGGAGGCCACCGACCGCGCCGACGTGCGCGCGGTGGTGATCTGGGGTGGCGAGAAGGTCTTCGCGGCCGGCGCCGACATCAAGGAGATGCAGCGCATGACCTACACCGACATGGTGGCCCGCGGCGGCGCGCTGCAGGAGGCGTTCACCGCGGTCGCGCGGATCCCCAAGCCGGTGGTGGCCGCCGTGACCGGCTACGCGCTCGGCGGCGGCTGTGAGCTGGCGCTCTGCGCCGACATCCGGATCGTGGCCGAGAACGCCAAGCTCGGGCAGCCGGAGATCCTGCTCGGCCTGATCCCCGGCGCCGGCGGCACCCAGCGGCTGGCCCGGCTGGTGGGCCCGGCCAAGGCCAAGGAGCTGATCTTCACCGGCCGCCAGGTGCGCGCCGAGGAGGCGCTGCGGATCGGCCTGGCCGACCAGGTGGTGCCGGCCGAGGAGGTCTACCAGGCGGCCCTGGCCTGGGCCGGCAAGCTCGCGGCCGGCCCGGCCTGGGCGCTGCGCGCGGCCAAGGAGGCGGTGGACCGCGGGCTGGAGGGCGACATCGACAGCGGCCTGGCCCTGGAGCGCTCGCTCTTCGCCGGCCTCTTCGCCACCGAGGACCGCGAGATCGGCATGCGCAGCTTCGTCGAGGAGGGCCCGGGCAAGGCCAAGTTCAACTGATCAGCGCCGCTGTCCCAGGCTGAGCAGCACCTCCGCGCCGACCGGACGGTAGCCCGCCGCCTGGAAGGCCCGCACGCTGGTCGCGTTGCCCGGCGCCTGCTGGGCCCAGACCACGTCGCCCTCGGGGAGCAGGTGGCGGGCGCTGATCCCCAGTGCCCGCCCCAGCCCGCGGCCCTGCGCGCCGGGGTCCACCTCGACGGCCGCCTCCCAGCGCCCGGCCACCCCGCGCCCCAGCACCAGCACCCCGCCCGGCACCGTCCAGACCCGCACTCCGTCGCGGAAGGCCAGGGCCCGCACCACCCGCGGGTGTTCGCGGTCCTCGATCTCGACCAGCGGCAGCGGCGGTTCGCCGGTCAGCCGGCCGGCCACGGTCAGCAGGTCGACGTTGCCGATCACCCGCCCGGTGCGGGCGGCGAAGGCGGTCAGGAAGGCGGGGCCGAGCGGGGCGGCCAGGGGATCGCTGGTGATCCGGGCCAGCTCGGCCCGCACCCAGGCCGGGTCCTCGTCGGTGAAGACCACCGCGTGCGCGCTGAACGCGAGCACCCCGGCCGTGCGCCCGCCCGGCTGCGCCACCACCGTCACCCCGCCGTCCGGGGGCGGGAACACTCCCCGGGCCGCGTCGTCCAGGAAGTCGCCCAGGGTGTTCTGCTGAAGGGTCGTCATGCCGGGGAGCCTAGTGCCGCACCAGGCCATGGCGATCAGCGATTCGTACTCCCTCGAACGGGTGAGGACCGGCATGGTGCCGGGCCGCCCCGCCGCAGCTCGGGCACGATCGTGAAGCCCAGCTGTCGCCCCCGTTAAGAATTCCTCGATGGACCGTCCCCCCTTCCACCAGGCAGATTGCTCCGTGCCCGGTGCGGAATGGCGCCGTTGCCGGGCTCCACTTCGTTCCCCTCGCCCGTCACCCCCACCCGCGCGTCAGGAGCCCAGGCCGTGAAGGCACTCGTCAAGAAGCAGGCCGAGCCCGGACTCTGGCTGACCGAGGTCCCGGAGCCCGAGATCGGCCCGACCGACGTGCTGATCAAGGTGCTGCGCACCGGCATCTGCGGCACCGACCTGCACATCCGCAAGTGGGACGGCTGGGCGCAGCAGACCATCCGCACCCCGATGACCATCGGCCACGAGTTCGTCGGCGAGGTCGTCGCCCTCGGCCCGGCGGTCGCCGACGTCAGCGTGGGCGACCTGGTCAGCGGCGAGGGCCACCTGGTCTGCGGCAAGTGCCGCAACTGCCTGGCCGGGCGGCGCCACCTGTGCCGCAACACCATCGGCCTGGGCGTCAACCGGGACGGCGCGTTCGCCGAGTACGTCGCGCTGCCCGCCTCCAACGTCTGGGTGCACCGGGTGCCGGTCGACCTGGACGTCGCCGCCATCTTCGACCCGTTCGGCAACGCCGTGCACACCGCGCTCTCCTTCCCGCTGGTCGGTGAGGACGTGCTGGTCACCGGCGCGGGCCCGATCGGCATCATGGCGGCGGCCGTCGCCAAGCACGCCGGCGCCCGGCACGTGATGATCACCGACGTCAGCCCCTACCGCCTGGACCTGGCCCGCCAGGTGGGCGTCTCGCTGGCGCTGGACGTCTCGGAGCACACCATCGAGGAGGGCCAGCAGAAGCTCGGCCTGCGCGAGGGCTTCGACGTGGGCCTGGAGATGTCCGGCCGTCCCGAGGCGCTGCGCTCGATGATCGACAACATGACGCACGGCGGCAGGATCGCCATGCTCGGCCTGCCCGCCGAGGACTTCTCGATCGACTGGGCGAAGGTGGTCACCTCCATGATCACCATCAAGGGCATCTACGGCCGCGAGATGTTCGAGACCTGGTACGCGATGTCGGTGCTGCTGGAGGGCGGCCTCGACCTGACCCCGGTGATCACCGGCCGGTACGCCGCCCAGGACTTCGAGGCCGCCTTCGACGAGGCGGCGAGCGGTCGCTGCGGCAAGATCATTCTCGACTGGTCGACGATCTGACCTTCCCCCGGCCGACACCCCGGCCCGTGGGCGCCCATCCCGCGGCCCGCGGATCCGCCACCTTCGCGGCCCGCGGGGCCGACCTCCCGGGGCCCGCGGGCCGTCACCCTTCCAAGGAGCCTGCTGCGATGTTCGATTCCGTCCGCGCGTCCGTCAACGAGACCCTCGCCGAGATCACCGAGGCCGGGCTGTTCAAGCCCGAGCGGGTGATCGGCAGCCCGCAGAGCGCGTCCGTCACGGTGAGCGGCGGCGGCCGCGCGGGCGAGGTGCTCAACTTCTGCGCCAACAACTACCTGGGCCTGGCCGACCACCCCGCCGTGGTCGCCGCCGCCAAGGAGGCGCTGGACCGCTGGGGCTACGGGATGGCCTCGGTGCGGTTCATCTGCGGCACCCAGGACGTGCACAAGGAGCTGGAGGCGCGGCTGTCGGCGTTCCTCGGCCAGGAGGACACGATCCTCTACTCCTCCTGCTTCGACGCCAACGGCGGTGTCTTCGAGACCCTGCTCGACGAGCGCGACGCGGTGATCTCGGACGCGCTCAACCACGCGAGCATCATCGACGGCATCCGGCTCTGCAAGGCCACCCGCAAGCGCTACGCCAACCGCGACATGGCCGAGCTGGAGCAGCAGCTCAAGGAGACCCAGGACGCCCGGCGCCGGCTGATCGTCACCGACGGCGTCTTCTCGATGGACGGCTACGTCGCCCCGCTGCGCGAGATCTGCGACCTGGCCGACCGCTACGACGCGATGGTGATGGTGGACGACTCGCACGCGGTGGGTTTCGTCGGCCCCGGCGGGCGCGGCACCCCCGAGCTGCACGGCGTGATGGACCGGGTCGACATCATCACCGGCACCCTGGGCAAGGCCCTCGGCGGCGCGTCCGGCGGCTACGTCGCCGCCCGCCGCGAGATCGTCGCCCTGCTGCGCCAGCGCTCGCGCCCGTACCTGTTCTCCAACTCGCTCGCGCCGGTGATCGCGGCCGCCTCGCTCACCGTTCTCGACCTGCTGGAGACCTCGCACGAGCTGCGCGAGAGGCTGCGCGCCAACACCGCGCTGTTCCGCTCCGCGATGACCGGGGCCGGCTTCGAGATCCTGCCCGGCGACCACCCGATCGCCCCCGTGATGATCGGCGACGCGGCCAAGGCCGGCCGGCTCGCCGAACTGCTGCTGGAGCGCGGGGTGTACGTGATCGGCTTCTCCTACCCGGTGGTCCCCAGCGGCCAGGCCCGGATCCGGGTCCAGCTCTCGGCGGCGCACTCCACCGAGGACGTCGAGCGGGTGGTGGCGGCCTTCATCGACGCCCGGGCCGCGCTGGAGGCCTGAGCCTGCCCGATCGGCCGGGGATCGGCGGCTGATCGACGACCGATCGGCGGGTGGGCGGATCCGCTGATCAACGCTGGCAGAATTGAGGCGTGATCGACGCCAGACGCCTGCGCACCCTGCGTGCCGTGGCGGACCACCGAACGGTGACCGCCGCGGCCGCCGCGCTCTACCTCACCCCGTCGGCCGTCTCCCAGCAGCTGGCCGCCCTGGAGCAGGAGACCGGGCACGCGCTGCTCGCCCGGGACGGGCGCGGGGTGCGGCTGACGGCGGCCGGCGAGATCCTGGTCGGCCACGCGGACGCGGTGCTGGCCCAGCTGGAGCGGGCCGAGGCCGACCTCGCCGCCTACGCGGGCGGTGCTCAGGGCCAGGTCACGGTGGCCTCCTTCGCCACCGGCATCGCGCTGGTGCTGGCGCCCGCGATCGGCGCGCTGGCCACCGCCGCCCCCGGCGTGCGGCTCCAGGTGCTGGACGTCGAGGGCGACGCCAGCCTGCCGATGCTGCTGGACGGACAGGCCGACCTGGTGGTGGCCGTCGAGTACCGTGGCGCGCCCCGGGCCGACGACCAGCGGCTGGCCCGCTTCCCCCTCTACGCCGAGCCGTTCGAGGCGGTGCTGCCGCTGGACCACCGGCTCGCCGGGCGGCCCGGGCCGCTGCCGATGGCCGAGCTGGCCGCCGAGCCGTGGATCGGCCCCTACCCCGGCAACCCCTGCCACGACGTGGTCCTGCTCGCCTGCGAGCACGCCGGCTTCACCCCGCGCCTGGTGCACTCCTCGGACGACTTCAGCGCGGTGCTGGCGCTGGCCTCGGCGGGCGCGGGGGTGGCCCTGGTGCCGCGTTCGGCGCTGCGCGGGGTCGACCTGTCGCGGGTCGCGGTGCGCCCGGTGGACAGCGAGCTCGCCACCCGCAAGGTCTTCGCGGCCGTGCGCGGCGGCGCCGAGCAGCACCCGCTGATCCGCCCGGTGCTACGGGCGCTGGAGGCGGCCGCGGCCGAACTGGGCCGGCCCGTGGCAGCCGCCGCGGAGCCCGCCTGACCGGAGTACGGCTGTTCGGAGCCCGCCCGAGCGGAGCCCGCTCGCCGCCGCTCTGCCCGTAGGGTGGGTGAGGTCGATGATCATCCGTATCCCAGGAGCCCCGATGAGTCAGACCCCCGCCCTCGACGCCGCGCTCCCGGTCGGGGTGATCGGCCTGGGCGACATCGCGCAGAAGGCCTACCTGCCGGTGCTCACCGCCCTGCCGGGCCTCGATCTGCGGCTGATGACCCGTGACCGGGCCAAGCTCGACCGGCTCGGTGACACCTACCGCGTCGAGGCGGCACACCGGTTCACCGACCTCGGCGAGCTGATCGCCAGCGGCATCCGGGCGGCGTTCGTGCACGCCGCCACCGACCAGCACGTCGCGATCGTCGAGCAACTGCTCACGGCCGGCGTCGAGGTCTACGTCGACAAGCCCCTCGACCACACCCTGGACGGGGCCCGCCGCCTGGTCGACCTCGCCGACCGGTGCGGCCGCTCGCTGATGGTGGGCTTCAACCGGCGGCACGCGCCCGGCTACGTGCAGGCGAAGGAGCGCCCGCGCGACCTGATCGTGCTGCAGAAGAACCGCGAAGGCCTGGCGGAGGCGCCTCGCTCGCTGGTCTTCGACGACTTCATCCACGTGGTGGACCTGCTCCGCTTCCTCGTGCCCGGCGAGATCGAGCACGTGGACGTCCGGGCCCGCGAGCGGGACGGCCTGGTGGAGCACGTAGTCCTCACCCTTGCTGGGGACGGCTTCACGGCGCTGGGCATCATGAACCGGGTCAGCGGCTCGACCGAGGAGATCCTGGAGGTCTCCGGCGGCGACTCCAAGCGCGCCGTGGTGAACCTCGCGGAGGTCATCGACCATCGCGGTCAGCCCACGGTCCGCCGGCGCGGTGACTGGGTCCCGGTGGCCCGCCAACGCGGCATCGAGCAGATCGTGGTGAGCTTCCTGGACGCCGTCCGGTCCGGCAAGGTCCTCGACGCCCACGATGCCCTGCGCACCCACGAGTTGTGTGAGGAGATCGTCGGACGCATCGAGAGCGTCTGAGGACTGACCGCAAGCCCGCACGACAGGAGGGGCCGGTTGGCAGGGCGGTGTCGCTCAAGCGAGGTGAGTGCCACGCCCGCTGCGGCGATGCGCGCCGTCCCGGCCCAGGGGTGGGCCGGGACGGCGCGGTGAGGGATCAGCTCAGGTGGAAGGAGGTGTCGTCGAGCAGGAACGCGGTCTTGGCGCTGCCGGTCTCGTGCGAGGTGAGCTTCACGATCACCGTGGATCCGAACTCCGCTGCCACGTAAGGTGTCAGGTCGATCGAGACCGGGACGTAGCCGCTGGTGGCGTCCAGGTTGGTCCAGGTCCGCAGGACTGCGATCCGCTTGCCCGAGTACTGGTCGTCCAGCTCCAGGGTCAGGCTGTCCTGCGCGGTCGGCGCGGTGTTCGTGGAGTCGACGTGCAGCCAGAAGGAGAGCGAGGCCCGGGTGTAACCGGGCGTGGTCTCCACACCCTGGGAGAGCGAGTCGTCCTGGGCGGCACTGTGGCCCAGCCAGGCGTACCCGGCGCCCGAGTGCGGCTGGTGCGCGGTGGACTGGGTGATGATCCCGGGCGAGGACTGGGACCACCAGCCGGGGTAGTTGCCCTTGGCGTCCGCCGGGACCTCGAAGCCGGGGTCGACGATCTGCTCGATGCCGAGGCAGCCGTGCTCACCCGAGTCGAAGAAGCCGTACCAGAACCGCGTGCTTGCCTGGTGGCCGGCGTCGTCCCGCACCGTGACGGAGACGTCGTGGTAGCCGCGGTCCTGGGTGCGGCCGTGGATGACCCCGGTGCGCGGGTCGATGCCGAGGCCGCGCGGCAGGCCGGTGGCGCGGTAGGTGAGCCGTCGCGCGCCCTGGTCGGTGGCGATCACCGGGACGCTGACCCGCTGGCCCGGTGCGGCGGTCTGGTCGCAGATCGTGCTGACGACGAGCGGCTGGTTGGCCACCACGGGATGTGAACCCGAGCAGGTGTGCTGGTCGTTGGACCAGGTGGTCTGTACGGCGAACGGGCCGGTGGCGAGTTGCAGGTTGAACAGGCCGCCGGGTGTTCCCTGGGTGATCCAGGCGCACTTGTCGCCGTTCTCCTGGCCGGCCGGGTCGATCCAACCGCCCATCGCGTTCTGGTCGGTGAGGGTCTCGGCGTACTCGTGCCCGCCGAGGATGGAGTAGCCGTCCAGTCGGCCGCGCGGGCCGGGGTTGATCCAGTTGGTGCCGCAGTACTTGTTGTCGGTCAGGTACGGCATGATCGTGTACGCCAGCGTGCCGTAGCTGGAGCGCTCGAAGGTGTGCCAGGCGCACCAGGTGTCGAGTTCGTGCCAGCTGTCCGGGTCCATGCCCTTGGCCGTGGTGACCACGTACTGGACGTTGCGGTTCTGCGCCGTGGTGGTGTTGCCGAAGTGCTTGGCGGCGGCCGCTGCTTCGGCTGCGATCTGGGGTTCGGTGGCGCGGTCGGGCGCGGCGGCCGTGTTGTCCACCCAGACACCGGCCAGCGCGCCGCCCTGCGGGTAACCGACGTGGGAGGCGTCGGAGGGGCAACTCCCGCTGCCAGAAGCCACGTTCTCGCAGTACTGGGTCAGCACGCCACTCCAGGCGTCGCCGTTGGTGCCCAGGCCCTTGAAGAACGACTGCTGGTAGGGCGCGGCGTTGTCGGGGTCGTTGGAGAGCGTGGTGTTGCCGTCGGCGTCCTGGCCGGCCGTGCCCCACTGGGAACCCCAGTAGATGACGTAGACCTTGGGCGGTCCGGAGGTGACGCCGACCGAGTCCTGGCCGCCGCGGTAGGTCATGTTCGGCTGGTCGTTGTTGACCACGACGTCGGGCGTGGCCGGGTCGGCGTTGGCCGTCGGCCCGGACTGCGGCCCGGACTGCGGCCCGGACTGCGGACCGGACTGCGAGGCGGGGCGCGCGCTCAGCGCGGCGTGCGGGTGACCCGGCTGGATCTGGACCCAGTCGCCGTGCGTCTGAACCCACCCGGCGGATGCCGGATGCGACGTTGCGTCCGGCACGCCGTCGGAGGCCTGTGCGGTGCCGGCGAGCCCGGTCAGCACCATGCCGAGTGCGAGCAGGGTGGAGGCGAGCAGCCCCGTCCCGCGCCGCGCACTTGAACGTGATGAGGTCACAGTGGTTCCCCTTCTCGGTGTCTTCGGTGTCTTCGGTGGCGGATGCGCGCACCGATCTGGTCGGCATGTACAATTGCACATGTCACACGCCAGGCATGGCCGCGTGTCCGATAAAGTTCGGGAAAGTCTGATGCTGTGCGAAACGGGCTGATCGAGCGTCAGGGGGAAGGCGTGCCGGAGCCCGGTGCCAGCTGAACCCGCCACCCCGTGGTGACCGTTCGCCGCTCGGAGTTCGGCATCCGGCTGCCCTTCCCGGCCGTCCTCAGGAGCTGCCCGAACTACAATGCGCTGACCGGAGCCGCCCGGAACTCCCCGAAGTTCACTCGGTCCGCCGCGCTGCCGCTTCCGCCGCTACGGGGACGACCTCGGCGATCGACTCGTTACCGGAGCAGTGATGGAACAACTGGAGCTTCGTCATCTGCGCCTCGTGTGTGCGATCGCCGACGCCGGTGGCCTGCGTCGCGCGGCGGCGCTGCTGGGCTACTCGCAGCCGGCCGTGAGCACCCAACTCCAGCGGATCGAGAGTTATTTCGGCGGGGAGCTGTTCATCCGCAGTCGGGTGGGGGTGGCCCCGACCCCGTTCGGCGTGAAGGTCATCGCGCAGGCCCGCGACGTGCTCGCCCAGGTGGACGGCATCGGTCGCAGCCTGGCCGGGGAGACCGCACGGTCCGGCCGGACCCTGCGGCTGGCCGCGACCAACACCCCGATCCTCTCCGGCCTGGTCGTTCGGATCCGCAAGGCGCTGCCGGCGCTGGCGCTGACCATCAGTTCCGTCTACTCCTCGGCGGAGATGGTCGAACTCCTGGAGGCCGGTGAGCTGGACGCCGCGATCGGCATCGACTATCCCGGTATGGAGCTGCGGCACTCCGAGGCCGTCGCGCTGCGCGCGATCGTCACCGAGCCGTCGTTCGTGGCGCTGCCGGCGGACCACCGGCTGGCCCACCGGGTCGAGGTCTCGCTGTCCGAACTGGCCGAGGACGCCTGGTTCGTGACACCCGACGACGGCGCCGGCTGGCCCGGGGTCTTCTACGTCGCGTGCCAGGTCGCCGGATTCCGACCGGCCACCGTGCACCAGTTCCTCGGCGACCGGCGCCAACTGCGGGACATGATCGCCGCCGGGCTGGGTGTCTCGGTCGTGCAGGCGACCTTCCGCCCGTCCGTCGGTGTGCTGGTCAAACCCCTGACCGGCAGGCCGGTCTGGTGCCGCTACCTGCTGGCCTGGCAGTCGGGCGGTGTCGCCGACGAGGTCGTCGAGACCGTCCACCGGTCCGCGTCCGCGGCGTACCGCGACCTCTCCGGACACCTACCGCACCAGCGGCCGTGGTCCCCGCGGACGTTCGGAGCGCCTCGACGCTGATCGGCCGCCGTGTCATGGGGGTTGGCGGCCACCGCGATTTCCGACAGTCGCGGGTGTTATCACCCCTCGGGCGATGTCCTATCACGTGGTGCGTTGTCAGTGGCTGAGGTCAGTGAGATGTTACATGTCACGTCTCACTGACCCCACCCGAGGCGGACCCCCACGTTCACTCAGGAGCATTGATGCGCCATCGATTTGCCCTGCCCAGATTCCTGGCCGCCACCCTGGCGGCCGGGATCGCGACGGCCGGTCTGCTGGCTCCGCCGGCGTTCGCCGCGACCGCCCCGAAGTCCTCGACCAGCGCTCCCGCCCCCACCGCGGGCGCGCCCCGGTCGTCGGCGCCGCTCGGCGCCACCACCAGCCGGTCCACGCAGGCCGACGTGCGAAGCCAACGGGTCAACGCCGCACAGCAGCCTCCGGTCAGCCCGGCCGCGCCGGCGACACCGGTGCCGGCCAAGTCATCGGCCTCATCGACGTCGACCGCGTCGAAGCCCAGCGCACGCTCCAAGGCCGCGAACCTCGCGGCGGCGCAGTCCTGTACGGCCGCCGACTTCGGCAGCCGGTCCGGGGCCGCGCTGGTCTCCTACATCCAGTCCTCGACCACGGACTGTGTGAACACGCTGTTCACCGTCACCGGCTCCGCCGCGCACAGCGTCTTCAACGAGGCGCAGATGGTCACCGTGGCCAACGCCTTCCGCAGCAGCTCGGCCACCTACCCCGGTGACAACTCCACCTCGGTGTGGCAGCTGGTGCTCTTCCTGCGCGCCGGCTACTACGCGCAGTACTACGACTCCACGGATGTCGGGACGTACGGCCCGACCCTGGCGACCGCCATCGAGGGCGCACTGGACACCTTCGTGGCGTCCCCGCACTTCATGGACGTCAGCGATGCCAACGGCGGCGTCACGGGCGACGCCATCGTCCTGACGGACAGTGCCAACGAGCAGCCCCGCTACCTGAGCACCTACAAGCGGGTGCTCAACGCCTACAACAGCTCCTACGACGCCTACGCCAGCATGGACGCGGCCGTCAACGACGTCTTCACCCCGATCTTCCGCGGCCACCAGAACCCGGCGTTCATCACCGCGGTCACCGCGGACCCGAGCATCATCGACACCCTCGACGCGTTCGCGCTGAACCACGCGTCCGCACTCAGCGGGGACTCGTACTACCTGGACTCCAACGCCGGCACCGAGGTCGCCCGCTTCCTGGACACCGCCGCGCTCCAGGCCAAGGTCCGTCCGCTGGCGAAGGGCCTGCTGGGCGCCTCGGCGATCACCGGTACCTCGGCGCCGCTGTGGGTCGGTGTCGCGGGGATGACCTTCACCGACGACCTGGCCCAGTGCTCGTACTACGGCACCTGCAACCTCGCCACCCAGCTCACCGCGGCCTCGCTGCCGACCACGACGGCCTGCGGATCGACGATCACCCTGCTGACGCAGGCGCTGACCGCCGCGGACCTGACGGCGGTCTGCAGCAGCCTGCAGAGCGAGGTCCCGTACTTCCAGAACCTGGACAAGGTCACCAGCCCGATACCCGGCCAGTACGAGACGAACGTCCGGCTCGCCATCTTCGCGAGCTCCAAGGACTACCAGACGTACTCCAGCTGGATCTTCGGCAACAGCACCAACAACGGTGGTGAGACGCTGTCCGGGGACATCACCGACCCCACCAACCAGCCCGTCTCCGTCCAGTACCAGTGGGACACCGACAACGGCTTCCCGGCGCGGGTCTGGAACCTGAACCACGAGTTCACGCACCTCATGCAGGGCGCCTACGACATGAAGGGCGACTTCGCCACGCAGATCACGGTCCCGGACATCTGGTGGATCGAGGGCCAGGCCGAGTACGTCTCCTACAGCTACCGCAACGTCGCCGACACCGAGGCGATCGCCGACGCCAGCCTGCACACCTACGCGCTGAGCACGCTGTTCCAGAGCACGTACGACAACTCCGACCAGACCCGTACCTACCCGTGGGGCTACCTCGCGGTGCGGTACATGTTCGAGAAGCACCCCGCGGACATCGCCAACATGCTCACCCACTTCCGCACCGGTGACTACGCGGGCGGTTACGCGGTCTACAACAGCATCGGCACCGGCTACGACGCCGACTTCAGCGCCTGGCTCGACGCGCTCGCCAACGCCGGCTCGAACGGTCCCTCGACCCCCTGCACGGACCCCGACGCCCGCGCCATGGGCCAGAACTGCTACCGCACCAACGAGTCGGCCGCCGCCGGCAACGACGAGGGCCTGTTCGTCTACCTGCCGGCCGGTACCTCGACGCTGACCATCACGACCAGTGGCGGCACCGGTAACGCGGACCTCTACTACAACCCGGACACCTGGGCCTCGCCCACCGCGTTCACGGCTTCGTCGACCAACTCCGGCAACAACGACAGCATCACCGTCACCAGCACCAACGCCGCACCCGGGTACCGCTACATCGACCTGCACGCCACCACCGCCTTCAGCGGGGTCACCGTGACCACGCGTTACGTGTTCGGCACCGGTGGAGGCACCGGCGGCGGAACGCTGCCGGCCTGCACGGCGACCGACACCCGCGTCATGGACCAGAACTGCTCGCGCGCCAACCAGGCGGCCACCGTGGGCAACAGCGACTACTACTACCTCTACCTGCCGGCCGGCACCTCGAACCTGACCGTCACCTCCAGCGGCGGCACCGGTAACGCGGACCTCTACTACAACCCCAACACCTGGGCCTCGCCCACCGCGTACACGGCCGAGTCGACCAACTCCGGCAACAACGAGACCATCACGGTCACCAACACCACCGCCGGATACCGCTACATCACCCTGTACGCCGCGACCGGCTTCAGCGGAGTCACGGTGTCCACGCAGTACTGAGCAGTACTGAGCAGTACTGACGCGGCCGGCTGCGGCCGCCGACGCACGGAAGCCGGGTGGGAAGGCAACGGCGCCTTCCCACCCGGCTTCGCCATGACGCGGTGGTGATCAGCATGGAGGCGGGCCCGAGGGAGTTCGAGGGGGCCGGGGCCGAGGAGATGAGCGCGGCGGGCCGACCCGGGCAAGACGCAGGTGCCCGCCGCGCCACCCTGGGGGCGGTGCGGCGGGCACGAGGTGACAGCCGGTCAGGCGGCGTGCGGACGGCCGGAACCATGGGTCCCGCCGTCCGCACCGAGCGTCCGTGAGCTGCCGGTGTACCGGCAGCCGACGGCGTGCCGGTGGGTCAGGAGGCCGACGGCGAGGGCGAGGCGTCGTCCGAAGGGCCGCCGGAGGGGCGGGTCGGCAGCAGCGGGGCACAGGTCTTGTAGGCGGCCGCGGTGTTCGGGTCGGCGGTGTTGAGGCTGCGCAGCGGGTTCCCGCCATCGCTGCTCGGCAGGGTCACGTTGTGATCCTTGAGGCAGCTGGTGAAGGCCTGGAACGTGGCGCTGTTGAAGCCGCCGCCCTTGCCGCCCTGCCCGCCCTGCGGCCGCAGCGAGGCGCAGGCCTGCATCGCGGCCGCTCGCGACGGGTCGGCCGAGGCGCCGCCGCCGAAGTAGCCGCCACCGCCGCCGTATCCGCCGCCGCCACCAGGGCTGCCGCTCGGACGTCCGCTCGGCCGGCCGGACGGACGTCCGCTGGGCCGACCGGTGGGCAGCGTGACGCCGTGCTGCTGCAGGCAGGAGGTGTACGCGGCCATCGCCTGCGAGTTCTTGCCCGCGCCGGAGGCGGAGGGCGAGGCGGAGGCCGCCGGAGGGGTCGAGGCGGAGGTCGACGACGAGGAGCAGCCGGTGAGCAGCAGGCCGGCGGCCAGCAGCGCGGCAGCGCCGGCGGTGCGCATGGTGGTCCGGGACAAGGGCCGGTGCCTCCTGGTTCGGAACGGACGTGCGGAGGTGATCAGGTATGAGTGCCGCTGACGCAGCGGGGGGCTTGACGTCAACGGCGTCTTCGACTGAACAGCACCGTCGTTTAGGAAGCCTGGGCCTTCCTGGGAACTTCCCGGCACCCGCCACCCCTGTTCCGGGCCAGAGCGGGGTTCGGTTGCCCTTTTTGCCCGAATAAAGCCTGATTTGCCGCTCCCCCTCCTCACCTTCTCCTGGTGGCGTTCCCAGCTTCTTCGAAGCGGCACCAAGCCGAACCTTTGCCCGGCAACTGGGGTTATAGACGCATACCCCCGGTGGGCGTACAACGGAATCACCCACTTCGGAGCCACCAGTTGGAGGAATCCGCGATGCCCAAGATCAACGTCTATCTGCCGGACGAGCTCGCCGAGGCGGTCAAGGAGGCCGGGCTCTCGGTCTCGCCGATCTGCCAGCGGGCCCTGGAGCAGGCCGTCCGCCGGGTCACCGGGATCCGTGAGGTCGTCGCGCACGACCTCGACAGCTTGGACGACTCCGGCCACCTCGCCCGCTTCACCGCCCGCTCGCGCACCGCGCTGAAGCTGGCCGCGGAGCTGGCCGCCGCCGAGGGGTCGCCGAACGTGGGTAGCGGCCACCTGCTCGGCGGCCTGCTCGCGGAGGGGGGCAACCTCGGGCTCCAGGTCCTGGGCGCGCTGCTGATCGACCCCCAGCACCTCAAGGACACGCTGGCCCGGATCGAGCTCAACGACGAGCCGACCAAGCCGATTGAGCCGACCACGCCGACCACGGCGGCCGCCGCTCCCGGTACCCGGGCGACCACGGCGCCGGGCGGCGCGGCGGGCGGCGGCCCGGCCACCGCCCCCGTGCTGCGGCTCAGCGGCCCGGCTGCCGAGGCGGTCGAGCAGACGGTCAACGAGGCGATCGCGCTCGGCCACAACTACGTCGGGTGTGAGCACCTGCTGCTCGGCCTGATCGCCGAGCAGCAGGGCGCGGGCGGCCGGATCCTGCGTGAGTACGGCGCGGAGCAGCGGCTCACCCGCCGCGCCGTCGCCGCGGCCCTGATCGGCTTCGCGCACGTGCGGGCGAACCACCCGCAGTCCCAGCCCCAGCCCTCGGCCGAGCAGTTGGAGGCGCTGGCCGCCCTGGTCCGCCGCGAGTTGCAGCCGCTGATCGAGCGGATCGAGCAGTTGGAGGCGCGCGGCTGACCCCCCCGCACGCGCTCACCGCCGCGCGCCGGCCCCCGCGCCCGCTCCGGCGACACTTTTCATATGCCGTTCCGGTGATCTACCCCTTCGAAGGCCCCGATCGGACCGGCGGCACCGCGGGCACGTGCGCGCCGTACCGTCGGTCGGCCCGCACGCTGACCCGCACGTCGGCCCGCCCGCCGACCCGCCCGTATCGGACCGTTGGGCGCGTCGGCCGCTGAGGGGCCGCTGTCGGTGGGCGGCGATAGGGTCCCTTTCAATCGACCCGCGCCTCACCATCCCCGAGGGGAAACTGCCATGAGCGGCACCGACAGCAGCAAGCACGAGGGATTCTCGGCCGAGGAGCGGGCCGCGATGAAGGACCACGCCAAGGAGCTGAAGACGGCCGCGCGCCGCAGCTCGCGCGCGGAGAAGGCGGCGGAGGCGGAGCGGGACGTGGTCGCGAAGATCGCCGAGATGCCGGAGTCCGACCGGATCATGGCCGAGCGCATCCATGCCGTCGTCACGGCCAGCGCCCCGACCCTCGCGCCGAAGCTCTGGTACGGAATGCCCGCCTACGCGCTGGACGGCAAGGTGGTCTGCTTCTTCCAGAGCGCGGAGAAGTTCAAGACCCGCTACGCGACACTCGGCTTCAGCGACCAGGCGAAGCTGGACGAGGGCACGATGTGGGCGGCCGGTTTCGCGCTGACCGAGGTGACGGCCGAGGCGGAGGCCCGGATCGCCGCGCTCGTGAAGCGGGCGGTGAGCTGAGCCGCGCCATTGCGTTCTGTTACACGCTGTCGCGCGCTGTCAGGTTTCGAGGTGGGCGCAGGGCGCGGGCGGCTTCCTGGACGCGGGGTTCGCAGTCGTCGAGTGCCTCCTCGGTGAAGCCCTCCGCCACCGGTTCGGGCGTGCAGCCGCGCAGGCCTTCGAGCAGCGCCTCGCGAGCGTAGGAGTGGATGGTCGACTCCCAGGCGTGCACCAGGGCGTCGGTCGCCCCGGCGACGCGGAGGCGTCCGAGGCCCTTGGCGGGTGACTCGGTCGAGCACCGGGCACCCTCGGCGGCGGTGGTGAGGGCGTCCAGCAGGTACGGGCCGTCCTCGGACTCGCCGAACCGGGCGGCAGCGCTGCCCAGGTGTCGCAGGGCCTGGGCGATGCCGGGCGTCCCTCCGGCGGCCGGCGGAGAGCATTCGGCGCTTCTCAGCTGAGGAGAAAAACAAGCACGCACGATTGCTTTTTTCTCGCCGCTGACCCACCATCAGTACCGACCCCGCCAGCGCGATCGAAGAGGCCCCCGCATGCCGCGCCCCGGATCGGTACCTGACACCCCGCTCACCTCGCCCGCCCCGCTCGCCGCCGCGCCCGCATCGCTCGCCGCGGCCGGACCCGCCGGCACCCCCGTCGCACCGTTGCGGATCGGCAACGCGTCCGGCTTCTACGGCGACCGCTTCAGCGCGGTGCGCGAGATGCTCACCGGGGGGCCGCTGGACGTGCTCACCGGGGACTACCTGGCCGAGCTGACCATGCTGATCCTGGCCCGGGACCGGCTCAAGGACAGCAGGCTCGGCTATGCCAAGGTCTTCCTGCGCCAGTTGGAGGAGTGCCTGGGGCTCGCGGTGGAGCGCGGGGTGCGGATCGTGGTCAACGCGGGCGGGCTCAACCCCGGGCAGCTCGCCGAGCGGATCGCCGAGTTGGCCGACCGGCTGGGCATCGGGCTGCGGGTGGGCCAGGTGACCGGGGACGATCTGCTCGGCCGGGCGGCCGAGTTCACCGAGCCCACCGGACTGCTGGCCGCCAACGCCTACCTGGGCGCGTTCGGCATCGCGGAGTGCCTGCGCGCTGGTGCCGAGCTGGTGGTCACCGGGCGGGTCACCGACGCGGCGCTGGTGGCGGGTCCGGCGGCGGCGCACTTCGGCTGGGGACCCGGTGACCTGGACCGGCTCGCGGGGGCGGTGGTCGCGGGTCACGTGCTCGAGTGCGGCGCGCAGGCCACCGGTGGCAACTACGCCTTCTTCACCGAGCACGACGTCAGCCGCCCCGGCTTCCCGCTCGCCGAGCTGCACGCCGACGGCAGCAGCGTGATCACCAAGCACCCGGGCACCGGCGGCGCCGTCACCCTGGGCACGGTCACCGCCCAGCTGCTCTACGAGACCGCCGGGCCCCGCTACCTCGGACCGGATGTGACGGCCCGGTTGGACAGTGTGCGGCTCGACCAGGTCGGCCCCGACCGGGTGCGGATCAGCGGCGTGCGCGGCGAGGCGCCGCCGTCCACGCTCAAGGTCGGGTTGAACCGGATCGGCGGCTGGCGCAACGAGGTGGTCTTCGTGCTCACCGGGCTCGACATCGAGGCCAAGGCCGCCCTGGTGCGCACCCAGTTCGAGCAGGCCCTGCCGACCGAGCGGCGGCCCGCCGAGGTGCGCTGGACGCTGGCCCGTACCGACCACCCGGACGCGCCCACCGAGCAGCGGGCCAGTGCCCTGCTGCAGCTCACCGTGCGCGACCCGGAGGCGGCCAAGGTCGGCCGGGCCGTCAGCTCGGCGGCGGTCGAGCTCGGCCTGGCCGGCTACCCGGGCTTCCATCTGACCGCGCCACCGGGCCCCGGCGCCCCGTACGGCGTCTTCGAGGCCGTGCACCTGGACGCCGAACTGGTCGAGCACTGGGCGGTGCTCCCGGACGGCACCCGCCGCGCGATCCCACCGACCGCGCACACCGCCCCCGCCCCCGCGACGCCCGAGCTCCCCGCGCCCGAGCTCCCCGCGCCCGAGCTCCCCGAACCTGAACTGCCCGCCCCCCTGCCCCCCGCCCCCACCCGCCGCGTCCCGCTCGGCCTGCTGGCCGGCGCCCGCAGCGGCGACAAGGGCGGTGACGCCAACCTCGGCGTCTGGGTGCGCGGCGAGGACGCCTGGCGCTGGCTGGCCCACACCCTGACCGTCGACCGGCTGCGCGAGCTGCTCCCCGAGACCGCCGACCTCCCGGTCACCCGCCACCTGCTGCCCAACCTGCGCGCCGTCAACTTCGTCATCGAGGGCCTGCTCGGCGAAGGCGTCGGCGCCCAGGCGCGGTTCGACCCGCAGGCCAAGGCGCTGGGGGAGTGGCTGCGCTCCCGCACCCTCGACATCCCGGAGGCCCTGCTGTGACCGTCCTGCCCACCCGGGTCGACCCCGCCTCGGCCGAGCACGGCGCCCACCGCGAGGCGATGCTCGCCAAGCTCGACGAGCTGGCCGCCGAGCACGCCAAGGCGCTGGCCGGCGGCGGCCCGAAGTACGTGGAGCGCCACCGCGCCCGGGGCAAGCTGCTGGCCCGTGAGCGGATCGAGCTGCTGCTCGACGAGGACTCGCCGTTCCTGGAACTCTCCCCGCTGGCCGCCTGGGGCAGCGACTATCCGGTCGGCGCCGCGCTGGTCACCGGCATCGGCACGGTCGAGGGCACCGAGTGCGTGATCACCGCCAACGACCCGACCGTGCGCGGCGGGGCCAGCAACCCGTGGACCCTGCGCAAGGCGCTGCGGGCCAACGAGATCGCGCTGCGCAACCGGCTGCCGCTGATCAACCTGGTCGAGTCGGGCGGCGCCGACCTGCCCAGCCAGAAGGAGATCTTCATTCCGGGCGGCGCGCTCTTCCGCGACCTCACCCGGCTCTCCGCCGCCGGGATCCCCACCGTCGCCGTGGTGTTCGGCAACTCCACCGCCGGAGGCGCCTACGTCCCCGGCATGAGTGACCACACGGTGCTGGTCAAGGAGCGGGCCAAGGTCTTCCTCGGCGGGCCGCCGCTGGTCAAGATGGCCACCGGCGAGGAGTCCGACGACGAGTCGCTCGGCGGCGCGGAGATGCACGCCCGCCGCTCCGGCCTGGCCGACCACTTCGCCGCCGACGAGGTGGACGCGGTGCGGATCGCCCGGCGGATCGTGCACCGCCTGCACTGGCGCAAGGCCGGGCCAGGCCCCGATCCCGCCGCGCTGCCACCGAAGTACGCCGAGGAGGAGCTGCTCGGCATCGTCCCGGGCGACCTCAAGACCCCCTTCGACCCGCGCGAGGTGATCGCCCGGCTCGTCGACGGCTCCGACTTCGACGAGTTCAAGCCGCGCTACGGCACCAGCCTGGCCACCGGCTGGGCCGCCCTGCACGGCTACCCGGTCGGCATCCTGGCCAACGCGCAGGGCGTGCTGTTCAGCGCCGAGTCGCAGAAGGCCGCCCAGTTCATCCAGTTGGCCAACCAGCGGGACATCCCGCTGCTCTTCCTGCACAACACCACCGGCTACATGGTCGGCAAGGAGTACGAGCAGGGCGGCATCATCAAGCACGGCGCGATGATGATCAACGCGGTGTCCAACAGCACCGTCCCGCACATCTCGGTGCTGATGGGCGCCTCCTACGGGGCCGGCCACTACGGGATGTGCGGGCGGGCCTACGACCCGCGCTTCCTGTTCGCCTGGCCGAGCGCCAAGTCCGCGGTCATGGGACCGGCCCAACTCGCCGGTGTGCTCTCGATCGTGGCCCGCCAGTCGGCCGCCGCCAAGGGGCAGCCCTACGACGAGGACGCGGACGCCGCGATCCGCGCCATGGTGGAGCAGCAGATCGAGGCGGAGTCGCTGCCCGCCTTCCTCTCCGGCCGGCTGTACGACGACGGCGTCATCGACCCGCGCGACACCCGCACCGTGCTCGGCCTCTGCCTCTCCGCGATCCACAGCGCCCCGGTCGAGGGCGCGCGCGGCTACGGCGTCTTCCGGATGTGATGGGTTCTCAGATGATCAAGATGATCAGTACGCTGCTCGTCGCCAACCGCGGCGAGATCGCCCGCCGGGTCTTCCGCAGCTGCCGCGAACTCGGCATCGCCACCGTGGCGGTGTACGCCGACCCGGACGCCGACGCCCCGCACGTGCGCGAGGCCGACCTCGCCGTCCGGCTGCCCGGGGCCGCTCCCGCCGACACCTACCTGCGGGCCGACCTGCTGGTCCGCGCGGCCCTGGCGGCCGGTGCGGACGCGGTGCACCCCGGCTACGGCTTCCTCTCGGAGGATCCGGCCTTCGCCCGCGCGGTGCTGGCGGCCGGGCTGACCTGGGTCGGCCCATCGCCCGAGGCGATGGCCGCGATGGGCTCCAAGAGCGCCGCCAAGCGCCTGATGGCCGAGGCGGGCGTGCCGGTGCTCGCCCCCGTCGACCCGGGCGCCGCCGCCGCGGCCGACCTGCCGCTGCTGGTCAAGGCGGCGGCCGGCGGCGGCGGGCGCGGCATGCGGGTGATCCGCGAACTCGACGCCCTCGCAGCGGAGCTGGCGGCCGCGGCCGCCGAAGCGGCGGCCGCCTTCGGGGACGGTGAGGTGTTCCTGGAGCCGTACCTGCCCGGTGGCCGGCACGTCGAGGTGCAGCTGCTCGCCGACACCCACGGCACCGTCTGGGCGCTCGGCGAGCGCGACTGCTCGGTGCAGCGCCGCCACCAGAAGGTGATCGAGGAGACCCCGGCCCCGGGTCTGGAGCCCCGCCTGCGCGAGCGGCTGGCCGGCGCGGCCACCGCCGCCGCCCGCGCGATCGGCTACACCGGCGCGGGGACCGCGGAGTTCCTGCTGGCCCCGGACGGGCGCTTCTTCTTCCTGGAGATGAACACCCGCCTGCAGGTCGAGCACCCGGTCACCGAGTGCGTCACCGGGTTGGACCTGGTGGCCCTGCAACTCGCCGTCGCCGAGGGCGAGGCGCTCCCCGCCGAACCCCCCGCGCCCACCGGTCACGCGATCGAGGCCCGGCTCTACGCCGAGGACCCGGCGGCCGACTGGCAGCCGCAGAGCGGCACCCTGCACCTCGTCGAGTTCCCGTCCGAGCAGGACGGCCCGCACGGCCGGCTGCGGATCGACTCCGGCGTCGAGAGCGGCAGCACGGTCGGCGTGCACTACGACGCCATGCTCGCCAAGGTGATCGCCTGGGCGCCGACCCGGGCCGCCGCCG
Organism: Kitasatospora sp. NBC_01287; assembly: GCF_026340565.1. Lineage (NCBI taxonomy): Bacteria > Bacillati > Actinomycetota > Actinomycetes > Kitasatosporales > Streptomycetaceae > Kitasatospora > Kitasatospora sp. NBC_01287. The sequence continues at coordinate 975,298 of NZ_JAPEPB010000001.1, read as the reverse complement.
CCCGGCGGCTGGCCGCCGCGCTGGCCCGCACCAGGATCCACGGCCTGACCACCAACCGTGACCTGCTGGTCCGGGTGCTTCGCCATCCAGCTTTTCTGGCAGGCGAGTTGAGCACGGCCTTCCTGGCCGAGCACGGATCCGCCCTGCTGCCCGCCGCCGACAAGCGCGAGCTGCCGCTCGCCGCCCTGGCAGCCGCGCTCGCCGACGCGGCGGCCCGCCCCGGCCCGCTGCCCTCGGGCTGGCGCAACCTGCCCTCCCAGCCCCAGATCAAGCGCTACCGTGCCGATGAGGCAGGTGAACTGACGGTCCGTTACCGGCACACCAGGGACGGCCTGCGGGCCGAGGAGCACCCCGGTGTCCGCCTGCTCGCCGCCGCCGGGCACCAGGTCACCCTGGAACTGGACGGCCTGAGCCGCGACTTCCGGGTCGCCGCCTACGGACCGGCGATCGAAGTTGACACACCGTCAGGATCTTTCAGCCTCACCGCCTTGCCCCGCTTCCCCGAGCCGGTGGAGCAGCTCGCCCCCGGCGCCCTGCTCGCCCCGATGCCCGGCACCGTGGTCCGGCTGGCCGCGGCGGTCGGCGAGCGGGTGGCGGCCGGGCAGCCACTGCTCTGGCTGGAGGCGATGAAGATGGAGCACCAGGTCACCGCCCCGGTCGACGGCACGGTCACCGAACTGCGCGTCACCACAGGCCGCCAGGTCGACCTGGGCACCCTGCTCGCCGTCCTCGAACCCGACCCCGAACCCGACCCCGACCCCGCGCCCGGCACCCCCGCGCCCGGCACCCCCGCGCCCGGCACCCCCGAGACCGACAGCTGACCGGAGGACCTCCGCATGTCCGCACCGAGCACCCCCGAGAGCCCGTTGATCGAGACCCCCGAGCGGATCGCGCTGCGCAAGGCGGTCGGCGACCTGGGCCGCCGCTACGGCTCGTCCTACTTCCTCGCCCGGGCCCGGGCCGGCGAGCACACCGACGAACTCTGGTCCGAGGCAGGAAAGCTGGGCTTCCTCGGTGTCAACCTCCCCGAGGAGCACGGCGGTGGGGGCGCGGGTGTCTACGAACTCTCGATCGTCCTGGAGGAGTTGGGCACGGTCGGCTGCCCGCTGCTGATGCTGGTGGTCTCCCCGGCGATCTGCGGCACCATCCTGGCCCGGTTCGGCACCGAGGAGCAGAAGCGGGCCTGGCTGCCGGGCCTGGCCGACGGCAGCCGCCGGATGGCCTTCGCGATCACCGAGCCGGACGCTGGCTCCAACTCGCACAAGCTCTCCACCGTCGCCAAGCGGGACGGCGCGGACTGGATCCTGAACGGCCGCAAGGTCTTCATCTCCGGCATCGACGGCTCCGACGCCGTCCTGGTGGTGGGCCGCACCGCCGACGCCCGCACCGGCAAGCTCAAGCCCGCGCTCTTCATCGTGCCGCGGCGGACCCCGGGCTTCGAGTACCGCCCGATCCCGATGGAACTCCTCTCGCCCGAGCGGCAGTACCAGGTCTTCCTGGACGACGTCCGGCTGCCCGCCGAGGCGCTGGTGGGCGATGAGAACGCGGGGCTGCAGCAGCTCTTCGCCGGGCTCAACCCGGAGCGCATCATGACCGCCGCCTTCTCCCTCGGAGTGGCCCGCCAGGCGCTCGACACCGCGGTGGAGTACGCCAAGAGCCGCACCGTCTGGGACACCCCGATCGGCGCCCACCAGGGCCTGGCGCACCCGCTGGCCCAGTGCGCCATCGAGGTCGAGCTGGCCCGCCTGATGATGCGCAAGGCCGCCCACCTCTACGACGCGGGCGACGACATGGCCGCCGGCGAGGCCGCCAACATGGCCAAGTACGCCTCCGGCGAGGCGGCCAGCCGCACCGTCGACCAGGCCGTGCAGACCCTGGGCGGCAACGGCCTGACCCAGGAGTACGGGCTGGCCGCGCTGCTGGCCGCCACCCGGGTCGGCCGGGTGGCGCCGGTCAGCCGGGAGATGATCCTCAACTACGTCGCCCAGCACACCCTGGGCCTGCCGCGCTCCTACTGACGGAGCCGAGCCGAGCCGGTCCGCCCGGACGGGTGCCCGCGGGCCGGCCACGGCGCCGGGGCGTGCGCGCCCCGGCGCCCGGGTAGCACCTCCGGCACGGCCCCCACCCGGCCGTGAGTCGCCGATCCGCAGGAGTCCCCATGGTGTTCCGCAGCGAGTACCCCGACGTCCCCGTCATCGACCAGCCGATCCATGAGCTGGTGCTGGCCGCCGCCGCCCGCTTCGGCGACGCGCCCGCCCTGGTCGACGGCCTGACCGGGGAGACCCTCAGCTACACCGAACTCGCCACCGCCATAGGCCGGGTGGCCGCCGGGCTGGCCGAGGCCGGGGTGGCGAAGGGTGACGTGGTGGCGCTGCACAGCCCCAACTCCATCGCCTACCCCGTCGCCCTCTACGCGGCCGGCCGGGCGGGCGCGACCGTCACCACCGTCTCCTCGCTCGCCACCCCGCAGGAGCTGGCCGGCCAGCTGCGCGACAGCGGCGCGCGCTGGATCCTCACCGTCAGCGCGCTGCTGCCCGTCTCGCTGGCCGCCACGGAGGGCGGAGGAGAGGGCGCCGGCGAGGGCGGCAAGGAGGTGCGCGAGATCATCCTGCTCGACCAGGGCGGACCGGCGCGGTACCGCACCCTGGCCGACCTGCGCGCCACCACCGCCCCGCTCCCCGAGGTGGCCATCGACCCGGCCACCGACCTCGCGGTGCTGCCCTACTCCAGCGGCACCACCGGCCTGCCCAAGGGTGTGATGCTCACCCACCGCTCGGTCGCCACCAACCTCGCCCAGATCGAGGCGGTCGAGGCCGGCGTGCCCGGCGAGCGGGTGATCGCGGTGCTGCCGTTCTTCCACATCTACGGACTCGTCATCCTTCTGCACCGCCCGCTGCTGGCCGGCGCCACCGTGGTGGTGCTGCCCCGCTTCGACCTGGAGCAGTTCCTGCGCACCATCCAGGAGCAGCGGATCGAAGGGGTGATCGTCGCCCCGCCCATCGTGCTCGCGCTGGCCAAGCACCCGCTGGTCGACTCCTTCGACCTCTCCTCGATCCGCTACGTGCGCAGCGCCGCCGCCCCGCTGGACGCGGCGCTCGCCGCCGCCTGCGCCGCCCGGCTCGGCCTGCCGACCGTGCTGCAGGGCTACGGCATGACCGAGCTCTCGCCCGCCACCCACCTGGTCCGACTGGACGACCCCGACCCCGCGCCCGGTTCGGTCGGCAAGCTGATCGCCGGCACCGAACTGCGGGTCCGCTCGGTGGCCCCCGACGACCAGGCCCCCACCCCTGGTGCCCAGGCCCCCACCCTCGACGGCCAGGCCCCCGACGCGGCCCCCGACCCGGCCCCTGCCAGCGGCGAGGACCTCGCGGCCGGCCAGCTCGGCGAGATCGTGATCCGCGGTCCGCAGGTGATGAAGGGTTACCTCGGGCGGCCCACCGACACCGACACGATGATCGACGCGGACGGCTGGCTGCACACCGGTGACATCGGCTACGTGGACGAGCGCGGCTACCTCTTCATCGTCGACCGGGTCAAGGAGCTGATCAAGTACAAGGGCTACCAGGTCGCGCCCGCCGAGCTGGAGGCCCTGCTGCTGACCCATCCGCAGATCGCCGACGCCGCCGTGGTCGGGGTCACCGACCAGGACGGCACCGAACGGCCCAAGGCCTTCGTGGTCCGCACCCCGCGGAGCACGCTGACCGAGGCCGAGGTGATCGAGTTCGTCGCCGCCCAGGTCGCGCCGTACAAGAAGGTCCGCGCGGTGGCCTTCCTGGCGGCGGTGCCCAAGTCGGCCAGCGGCAAGATCCTGCGGCGCGAGCTGCGCGGCCGCTGACCTGCGCCCAGCGGTCCACCGGTCCACCGGTCCACCGGCCCACCGGTCCACCGGCCCACCGGCCCACCGGCCCAGCGGTGGTCCACCGGCCCTGCGGCCCGGCCCCCGTCCGCGAGAATCCCGGCCCCCGTCTGCGAAAATGCGGGGGCCGGGGTCCCACTCCTCCCACCGGGCCCACCCCCCCACAGCCGTCCGGAGCGCACTGTCATGACCAGCCCCGCCCGCACCCCCCAGCAGGACCGCAGCCGCGCCACCAGACGCCGGCTGCTGGAGGCCGCCGTGGAGTGCCTGGCCGAGCTGGGCTGGAACGGCAGCACCGTCACCGTGGTGGCCGAGCGCGCGGGGGTGACCAGGGGTGCCGCCCAGCACCACTTCCCGACCCGTGAGGACCTCTTCACCGCCGCCGTCGAGCACGTCACCGCCGAGCGGCTGGCCGCCGTGCGGGCCGACGCCGGCGAGCTGCCGCCGGCCGGCCCGGCCCGCACCGAGGCGGTGGTCGACCAGATCGTGCGCCTCTACACCGGCCCGCTCTTCCGCGCGGCGCTCCATCTGTGGGTGGCCGCCGCCACCGAGCAGCAGCTGCGCGAGCGGATCATCGCGCTGGAGAACCGGGTCGGGCGCGAGTCGCACCGCGCCACGCTGGAGTCCCTCGGCGTGGCGCAGAGCGCGACCGGCGTGCGCGAGTGCGTCCAGGCCACCCTGGACCTGGCCCGCGGACTGGGCCTGGCCAACCTGCTCACCGACGACGCCGCCCGCCGCTCCGGCGTGGTCCGCCAGTGGTCCCGGATGCTGCAGGCCGCCCTCGACGCCGCGTCAGCTGACGGCGCACCGGAGTGACACCGGGTCATCCACTCCGGTGCGCGGTCGCCGCGCCGCCGATCACCAGGCAGTCTTGAGGGGTGCACGCACCTGAGTCAGGCCCCCCGCCCGAGGGGGGCGCCCAGTCCGCCGGGGCGGGCGGCGGCGCGGGCCTTCCCGGGATCGTCCCCGCGCGCCTGGACGGCCACCGCCTGGTCCCGCTCGCCACCGCCCTGCTGGACGCCGACGGCGTGGTCCTGCACTGGAGCGAGGACGCCGAGCGCCTGCTCGGTTGGCGGGCCGAGGAGATCGTCGGGCAGTTGGCCGCACCGCTGCTGACCGGCGCCGGTGAGCGCACCGAGGTGCTGGAGCTGTACGAGCACATCCTGACCGGGCGCCGCTGGTCGGGCGTCTTCCCGGTCCGGCACAAGGACGGCCACCAGGTCGAGCTGGACTTCCGCACCTACGGCATCGCCGGCCCCGGCGGGCGCCCGCTGGTGCTGGCCACCGGCTCCGACGTGCGTGCCCTGCGGCAGGTGGAGGCCAACCTCGCGGTGGTGGACGGCTTCTTCACCCAGTCGCCGATCGGCCTGGCCGTCTACGACACCGATCTGCGCTACGTCCGCCTCAACGAGGCGCTGGCGCGGATGGACGGCCTGCCGGCCGAGGAGCACCTGGGCCGGCGGCTGGACGCGGTGCTGCCCGGCATCAACAGCACCGAGATCGAGACCGTGATGCGCGCGGTGCTCGCCACCGGCGAGCCCGTCGTCGACGCCCGCTCCTACGGGCACACCCCGGGTGAGCCGGACCAGGACCGGGCCTGGTCGGCCTCCTACTTCCGCCTCGCGGACCCCTCCGGGCGGGTGCTCGGGGTCAGCTCCTCGATCATCGACGTCACCGAGCGGTTCCAGGCCGAGGCGCGCGCCGCCCGGGCCCAGGAGCGCCTGACCCTGCTCGCCGAGGCCACCTCCCGGATCGGTACCACCCTGGACATGCAGCGCACCGCCGAGGAGCTGATCGCCGCCGTCGTTCCGAAGTTCGCCGACTTCGCCACCGTCGACCTGCTCGACCCGGTGCTGCAGGGCGAGGAGCCCAGCCTGCTGGCGCCCGACCAGGGGGTGCTGCTGCGCGCGGTCGCCGCCGGCGAGGTCCCCGGGTCGGGCCTGACCGGGGTGGCCGACGCGGTCGGCGAGACCACCGCCTACGACTCCCACCGCAACTACACCAAGAGCCTGCGCAGCGGGAAGTCGATGGTGATCGCCAAGATGGACGAGCCGACCCTGCGCAAACTGGCCGCGCGCGAGGAGCGGGTCGCCCCGGGGCTGGCGGCCGGCATCCACTCCTACCTGCTGGTGCCGCTGCTGGCCCGCGGCATGGTGCTGGGTGGTGCCGAGTTCGTGCGCACCCGCAACCCCGAGTCGTTCAGCGAGGCGGACGTGGCGCTCGCCGAGGAACTGGTCGCCCGCACCGCCGTCTGCATCGACAACGCCCGCCTGTACCGCCGCGAGCGGGACACCGCGCTGACCCTGCAGCGCAGCCTGCTGCCGCAGGAGATCCACCGCACCCTGGGCCTGGAGATCGCCTACCGCTACCTGCCCAGCAGCGTGGTCAGCGAGGTCGGCGGCGACTGGTTCGACGTGGTGCCGCTCTCCTGCGGGCGGGTGGCGCTGGTGGTCGGCGACGTGATGGGCCACGGGATCAGGGCGGCGGCGACGATGGGTCAGCTGCGCACCGTCGCCCGCACCCTGGCCACCCTCGACATGCCGCCGGCCCAGGTGCTGGCCCGACTGGACGAGACCGCCACCGGCATCGGCGAGGGCCAGTTCGCTACCTGCGTGTGCGCGGTCTACGACCCGGTGGACCGCAGTTGCGCGGTGGCCTGCGCGGGCCACCTGCCGCCGGTGGTGATGGACGCCGACGGCGTCGCGCGATCGCTCCAGGTGCCGCCGGGGGTGCCGCTGGGGGTGGGCGGGGTGGCGTTCGAGAGCATCGAGTTCACCCTGCCCGAGGGCAGCGTGCTCGCCCTCTACACCGATGGCCTGGTGGAGCGCCGCGGCGAGGACATCGACCACGGCATCAACGAGCTGTGCGCCACCCTGGCGGCCCGCGAGCGGACCCTGGAGGCGCACTGCGACGCGGTGGTCTCGGCCCTGGTGCGCGACGGAAGCGAGGACGACGTGGCGATGATCATGGCCAGGGCGCTGCCACTGCCCGGGGACCGGATCGCCACCCTGCCGCTCACCGGCGAGGGCCCGATGCCGGCCAGGGCACGCCGCTTCACCCGCAGCACACTGGCCGCCTGGGGCCTGGCCCCGCTGGCCGACTTCGCCGAGCTGCTGGTCAGCGAGCTGGTCACGAACGCCCTGGTGCACGCCCAGCAGCCCCGGCGGCTGCGGCTGTTCCGCGACCGGATGCTCACCCTGGAGGTGGCCGACGCCGGGCGGCAGGCCCCCAGGCTGCGTCCGGCCGGCTCGGAGGACGAGGGCGGACGCGGGATGTACCTGATCAACGAGCTGGCCCACCGCTGGGGCAGCCGGCCGACCCATGACGGCAAGGTGGTCTGGGCGGAACTGGAACTGCCGCTGGGGAGCTGACGGCGCACCGTCGGCTCCCCACCGGCCGTGCGCCCGGCCGTCCCGCGCCCGTCCCGCGCCCCGTGGCCGACGCGCGGTCAGCGCCGGCGCAGCAGCCGCCAGGAGAGCCCGGCGCCCAGCAGCACCAGCACCGCCGCGCAGAGCGCCGCCAGGCTCATGCCCTGCACGAACGCGCCCCGGGCCGCCTCGGCCAGCGCCTGGCCCGCGGCGCCCGGCAGCGTGTGGGCCGCCTCCACCGCAGCGCCCAGCGACTGGTGCGCCTTGGCGGCCGTCGCCTCGTCCACGCCCGGCGGGGTGCCGACCGCGCCGGGGTAGACGGCGGTGAGGACGGAGCCGAAGAGCGCGATGCCCAGGGCGGTGCCCAGCTCGTAGGCCGTCTCGGAGACCGCTGAGGCGGCCCCCGACTTCTCGGCGGGCGCGGCGGTCAGCACCAGGTCCGAGGCGAGCGTGTAGACCAGCCCCTCGGCGGCGCCGACCCCGAGGAAGGCCACCGCGAGCACCAGGTACGGGGTGTCCTGGCGCAGCCAGCCCAGCATCCCGAGCGCCAGGCCGAGCAGCACCATGCCGCCCACCAGCGCGCCCCTGGCGCCGGCCCGCCGGGCCAGCCGGGCGGTCACCATCGAGGCGATCGCCGCGCCCGCGAAGGCCGGCATCTCGGCCAGCCCCGCCTTGAGCGGCGAGAACCCGCGGACCAACTGGAGGTACTGCGAGGTGAAGAAGACCACGCCGGCCAGCCCGAAGACGGCGATCAGCGCGCCCAGCACCGCGGCGGTGAACCGGCGGTCGGCGAACAGCCGCACGTCCAGCAGCGGGCTGGCCAGCCGCAGCTGGCGGCGTACGAAGAGCCAGAGGCCGAGCCCGCCCAGCACGGCGGCGAGCGGCACGTCCCAGCGCTCCACGCCGTGCGCGGCGCCCTCCTTGATCGCGTAGACCAGGGCGATCAGGCCGCCCATCGAGCAGAAGACGCTGGGCAGGTCGAACCGGCCCGGCTCCGGGTTCTTCGACTCCGGCAGCAGCCAGCCGCCGAACACCAGCAGCAGCGCGACCAGCGGCAGGTTGAGCAGGAAGACCGAGCCCCACCAGAAGTGCTCCAGCAGCAGCCCGCCGATCAGCGGCCCGGCCGCCGCGCCCGCGGTCGCCGCGGCGCCCCAGATGCCGATCGCCCTGGCCCGCTCCCGGGCGTCGGGGAAGAGAGCGCGGATCAGCGAGAGGGTCGAGGGCATGATGGTCGCCCCCGCGACGCCGAGCAGCGCGCGGGCGCCGATCAGCCAGCCCGGGCCCGGCGCGTACGCGGCCAGCAGCGAGGCCGCGCCGAAGGCGGCGGCGCCGATCAGCAGCAGGCGCTTGCGCCCGATCCGGTCGCTCAGCGCGCCCATGCTGACCAGCAGGCCGGCCAGCACGAAGGAGTAGATGTCGCCGATCCAGAGCAGCCCGGTCGAGCTGGGCGCCAGCGTCTCGGTGATCGAGGGGATCGCCAGCACCAGTACCGTCGCGTCGACCACGACGACGGTGACGGCCAGGACCAGCACGGCCAGCCCGGACCAGCGGTGCGGGCGCGGCGCGGCGGGGGAGGCGGTGGCCGGGCCGGTGGTGCTCGGGCCGGTGGTGCTCGGGCCGGAGGTGGTAGAGGTCGCGGTGCTGGTCGGGGAGGTGGTGCTGGTCATGAGCTGGTTCTCCTGAGTGCCCCGCCGAGGAAGAGCTCGGTGAGGGCGAAGGCGCTGTCACGCGGGGCGAGCCGACCGTCCTGCACGGCCCAGCCGACGCCGGCCAGCAGGTCGAAGAAGGCCTCGCTGAGCCAGCCGGCCGGCAGCTCGACGCGGAACACCCCCTCCTGCTGCCCGCGCAGGAAGAAGGCCCGCACCCGGGCGTCCTGCTCCTCCCAGAGGGCGCAGAGCTCGGGGTCGTCGAAGAGCTGGTTCTCCCCGGCCAGGAAGGCGCAGAGCGCGGCGTCGGGGACCATCACCCCGATCAGCCGGCGCAGGGCCGCGGCGGTGTCGCCGGTCTCGATCGCGGCGGTGTCGAGCGCGTTGTTGTAGCGGCGCAGCCCGAGCAGGCCCACTTCGCGGATCAGCGCCTCGCGCCCGGGGAAGATCCGGTGCAGCGAGGCCCGGCTGATCCCGGCCGCGCGGGCGATCTCGTCCAGATGTGCGGTCGGCTGCCGGGACAGGACGCCGACGGCTGCTTTGAGTACCGCGTCGCGGTCGATGGCCATGAGAACAGGATAGCTCATCTGAGACATGCGCGTCTCATTTGAGACTGATCGTGCCCATAGCCGCCCGGGTGCCGGGTGCCGGTGCTGGTTGCCGCTGGTAGTCCGCGGTCCGGATGCCGAAAAGCCGGCGGCGGCCCCCCGCTCGGGGACCGCCGCCGGCCTCTCGCTGCCTGATCCGGTCAGCTCTGGTTGTAGAACCCGCTGTCGTCCAGTGGCCGGTCGATCACCATCACCTCGACCTCCGGCGGCGTCAGCAGGAAGACCCGCCGGGCGATCCGCTCGATGCCGCCACGGGTGCCGAAGACCAGGCCCGAGGCGAAGTCGACCATGCGCTTGGCCTCGGCGTCGTCCATCTCCGTCACGTCCATGACCACGGGCGTGCCGCAGCGGATGTGCTCGCCGACCGTGCGGGCCGACTCGAAGCCGGTGGGCTTCACCGAGACGATCTTCGCCGGGTTCGGCAGCATCGGGACGGTGTCCGCGGTCGCCCACGGCTCCTCCCCGTACACCGCGGCGGGGTAGCTCCCGGACGGCATTAGCCACCCGTTGTGGTGCTCGTCGCGAAGTGCTCCCATGCCGCGCCTCCCTGTCCCTGTCCCCGTCTGGCCCCGGGCGTCGCGCAGCCTGCTGACGCGTCGTCCACTCACCGGAGCTGTCCGAGTATCGCACTGATCACCGCTTCGGCGCCCGCGCTGGCGCGCCGTTCAGGTTGTGGCGTGTGCCGGTGGCACAAGCCGTCCTCATGGAGAGCGGACGCCGCAGCTCGGCCGGTGGTTGCGCGGGCCGGCTGAGATCATTCCGACGGCGCGTCGAACGTCCATTCGACGTACCGGAGTTGACGTGAGGTCACTCCCCGGTGACGCCGTCCAGTGCCTCGCGCAGCAGATCCGCGTGGCCGTTGTGCCGGGCGTACTCCTCGATCATGTGGACCTGGATCCAACGCAGCGTCACCTCGTCGTCGCGGCGCAGCCGCTTGCCGACCGTCTCCAGCGGCAGGTCGCCCACGGCCTGCTCGGCCAGCCGGATCTGCTGGCGCCAGGTGGCGAAGGCCTCGGCCGGATCGGCGTCGGCGACCCCGTTGAAGTCGAAGTCCGGATCCTCCGCGGTGCCGTAGAGGTACGTCGGCTCGCCGCCGAGCAGGACCACCTGGTACCAGTAGTGCTCCACCTCGGCGAGATGGCGCACCAGGCCGAGCAGGGTGAGCGTGGAGGGGGAGACCGGGCGCCGCTTCAGCTGCTCCCCGGTCAGGCCGGCCGTCTTGAGTGCCAGGGTCTTGCGGTGGAAGTCCAACCACGAGGCGAGCATGGTCCCCTCGTCCGCGGCGAAGGGCGGGTCGAGCCGGTCTGTCGTGTCGTCCATGGGGCCATCCTGGCGCAGAGCCGGAGGGCACGGCGAATGCGTTTTCCGGCGCGGCCCGTCGGGCTCAGCCGGTGGAGGGCGCCGCTGTGGCCGGTGCCGTGCCCCGGCGGTGGGCGCGCCGGGCGCCGAGCAGGCTCGCCGCGCCCAGCAACACGATCACCGCACCCGAGGCGAGGAAGGCGGGCGAGCCGGGTGAGCCGGCCGAGGCGCCTGCCACCACGTAGGCCGCCGTGCCCGGCAGCACGCCCAGCGCGGTGCCCGCCAGGTAGGGCCGCAGCCGCACCCCGGACACGGCCGCGCCCAGGTTCACCGCCTGGAACGGGACGCCGGGTACCAGCCGCATCAGCAGCACCGTGCGGAAGCCGTGCTCGGTCAGCCCCCGGTCCAGGGCCAGCAGCGCCCGGCCGCGCAGCAGCGGCCGCAGCGCCCGCTGACCGAGGCCCCGGCCCAGGGCGAAGGCCAGCAGGGCGCCCGCCGTCGTGCCCAGCACCGCGACCGGCACGCCCCAGCGGGCGCCGAACAGCAGGCCGGCCGCCACACTCAGCGCGGGCTTGGGCAGGAAGGCGAGCGTGCCCAGTGCGAAGAACAGCACGAACGCGGGCGCCCGCCAGGCCCCGGGCACCGATGCGGCCAGTTGCCGCGGGTCCCAGAAGAGCACCGACCCGGCCGCCGCCGCCAGGATGAGCGCCAGCAGCGCGGGGCGGGCCCAGCGCGCGTGCGGCAGCGCCAGGCGGATCGGTGTCATGCGGGCGAGTGTAGCCAGCCGCGGCCCGCACCTTCGCAGCTCAGACCGCGGCCCGTCGCTCGGCCGGCTCCGCCGCCCGCGCCCGCACCGCGCCCGCGGCCCGTAGCGCGCCCGCCGTCACGGTCAGGGCGGCGGCCAGCACGGTCACCACCGCGAACGACACCCGCAGCGAGCTGCCCTGGGCGATCGTTCCCACGATCGCGGGCGCGACCAGCCCCGAGGTGTAGGTGACGGTGGCCACGCCCGCGATCGCCTGGCTCGGGTTGGGCCCCGCGTGTCCGGCGGCGGCGAAGGCCAGCGGCACCACCACCGCGATCCCGACGCCGAGCAGCGCGAAGCCCGGGATCGCCACCGCCGGGCTGCTCGCGCTCACCACCAGTACCCCGCCCAGCGCCGCGACCGCTCCGCCGACCCGCACGGTGCGCACCGCCCCGAGTCGCCGCACCACCACGTCGCCCGCCAGCCGGGCCACCGCCATGGTGCACGCGAAGGCGGTGTAGGCGAAGGCCGCGGTGCCGGCGGCCGCGCCGGTCAGGTCGCGCAGGTAGACGCTCGACCAGTCCGCCCCCGCGCCCTCGGCGAAGACCGCGCAGAAACCGACCAGGCCGATCGCCAGCGCCGAGCGCGGCGGCAGCGCGAACCGGGGCGGCGCCTCGGCCTCGGGCTCGGGGCGCACGTCCAGCAGCCAGGTGCAGACCAGCTGGCCGACGGCGAGCAGCACCACGGCGGCGATCGCCAGGTGCGGCGCGGCGGCCAGGTGCTGGTGGGCCGCCAGGGCACCGCACGCCGCGGCGATCAGGCCGCCCAGGCTCCACATCCCGTGCAGCCCCGACATGATCGACTTGCCCATCCGGTGCTCGACCTCGACGCCCTCGGCGTTCATCGCCACGTCCGCCATCCCGGCGGCACCGCCGAAGAGCAGTAGGGCCAGGCAGAACCAGGGCAGGCCGGGGGCGAGCGCGGGCAGCGCCAGCGAGAGGCACCAGAGCGCCAGCAGCAGCCGGATCGCGGCCCGCGCGCCGAGCCGGTGGGCGATCCGGCCGGCCAGCGGCATCGCGGTGGAGGCGCCGATCGCGGGCATCACCAGGGCCAGTCCGAGCTGGCCCGGGCTCAGGTGCAGCCGGTCCTGCAGGGCCGGGATGCGAGTGGCGAAACTGCCGCTGACCGCGCCGTGGACGGCGAAGACCAGCGCGATGCTGAGCCGGGCCCGGCGCAGCGGATGGGCAGGTGTCGGCATGTCGGAATTCTCCCCGTTCGACGGATGGACCACGCGGCGGATAAATTATCAGGAAGGGACCCTGATAGATAGCGGAATTCCGTCGGAAAGTCCGGCGCTCCGCGGCGTCCTGCGGAGCCTGGTGCCCCTGCGGCGCTCGGTGACCGGGCCGCTCGGCGTCCGGGCCGACCCCTCCGACCGATCTGGAAGGATGCGTGGTCATGACCACCGCGCGCACGGCCACCCCGAGCACCGCCCGTGCGATCAACGACCGGTTGGCCCTCGACCTGCTGCTCGGCCACGGCCCGCTGACCGCCACCGAGCTGCGCACCCTCACCGGGCTCTCCCGCCCCACCATCGCGGACCTGCTGGAACGGCTGCAGCGCGGCGGCCTGGTGGCCATCGTCGGGGAGCGCGGCGAGCAGCGGCGCGGACCCAACGCCCGCCTGTACGCGCTGCGCGCCGACCGGGCCCACGTGGCCGGGATCGACGCGCGGATCTCCGGGGTCACCCTGATCGTCGCCGACCTGACCGGGCGGACCCTGGCCAGCGCCGCACTGCCGGTCGAACCCGGCCAACCCGGCCAACCCGGCCACCCCGAGCTCCCCGGCCACCCCGAGTTCCCCGCCGACGAGGCCCACCCGGAAGGCCCCGCCGACCCGGCCCGTCCCGCCGGCCCGCCGGCCGGCTTCGCCGAGCAGGTGCTGCGGACCCTGCTCGACACCGCGCGCCGGGCCGGCGCGCACACGCTGCACACCGTCGCCATCGGCGCCCCCGGCCTGATCGACCCGGCCACCGGAGCGCTGAGCAGCACCTCGCGACTGCAGCACTGGCACGCCCGGCTGGTCGCCACCCTGCGCGCGGGGCTGGACTGCGAAGTGCTGCTGGAGAACGAGGCCAACCTGGCCGGCATCGCCGAGCACCGGCTGGGCGCCGCCACCGACCGGGACACCTTCGTGCTGCTCTGGCTGGGCCACGGCACCGGCGCCTCGGTGGTGCTGGACGGCCGGCTGCGCCGCGGTGCCTCCGGCGGCACCGGCGAGATCGGCTTCCTGCCGGTGCCCGGCACCGGGGGGCTGCCCGACACGGAGAGCTGCGACGGCGGCTTCCACAGCCTGGCCGGCGCCCAGGCCGTCTGCGCGCTGGCCCGCTCTCACGGCCTGCCGGTCAGCGACGGCGCGGAGGACGCGGGCGGCGCCGGGCCGGCCGAGGCGGTGGTGCGCGCCGCGGTCGCGGCCGGCCCGGCGGGGGAGCCGTTCCTGGACGAGCTGGCCGACCGGGTGGCGATCGGCGTCTCGGCGCTGAGCGTGATCCTGGACCCGGGCTGCGTGGTGCTGGGCGGCGAGGTCGGCCGGGCGGGCGGTGTGGCGCTGGCCGATCGGGTGGCGGTCCGGCTGGCGCGGCTCTCCCCGCTGCGCACCGAGGTGCGGGCCAGTACGACCGGCGGCGACGCGGTGCTGAGCGGGGCGGTGCTGACGGCCTCGGACGTGGTGCGGCGCGATCTCTTCGGCGGGCTCGACCTGGCCTGAGGCGGGCTCGACCTGGCCTGAGACGGCCTCGACCTGCTCTGAGACGGCCTCGACCTGTGCCTGAGGCGGGCTCCAGGCCCGGCTGATCATGTGATGAGCTTTGTCCGGTTCATGAGGGTTTCATGAACAATCGGCGCCGTCGTCGGGGTTGTCGAGATCGCCCGCCTACTCTCCGTTGTGGGGTCAGTGGGCCGGATGGGTCGATTTGTGCCGATCGTCCAACCGTTCGCCACCACGCCGCGTCCCCACGCACGCGGCCGGGTTCCCATCGCCCGCTGCCGACCCGCAAGCCGTCCGGCGAGAGCAAGGTCCATGGAAGCAGTAGAAGATCTAGGCGCCCCGCTGCGCGAATCCTGGGGAGCGGCGCAGGCCGCCCAGCCGGCGCAGGCCACCGGCGTACTCTGGCCGGTCGCGCCCCCCGCGCCCGCCCGCACCCTGGTGGACGTCCTGGAGGCCGCCGCGCACGCCTGGCCGCAGGCGCCCGCGCTGGACGCCGACGGGCAGGTGCTCGACTACCGGACGCTGCTGGCCGCCGTGGCGGAGTCGGCCCGGCACCTGGCCGCCGCCGGGATCGGCCGTGGTGACCGGGTCGGCGTACGGGTCCCGTCGGGCACCGCCGACCTCTACCTCGCGATCCTCGCCGTGCTGGAGGTCGGCGCCGCCTACGTCCCGGTGGACTTCGACGACCCGGACGAGCGGGCCGAGCTGATCTGGGCCGACGCCGGTGTCTGCGCCGTGATCGGTGCCGGGCGCACGTTCACCCTGCGCCCCGCCGTGGCGCCCGGCCGCCGCCCGGCCCGGCCCACCCCTGGGGACGACGCCTGGATCATCTTCACCTCCGGCACCACCGGCCGCCCCAAGGGCGTCGCCGTCAGCCACCGCTCGGCGGCCGCCTTCGTGGACGCCGAGGCCGGACTCTTCCTGCGCGGGAACGAGCTGCGCCCGGGCGATCGGGTGCTGGCCGGCCTCTCGGTCGCCTTCGACGCCTCCTGCGAGGAGATGTGGCTGGCCTGGCGGCACGCGGCCTGCCTGGTACCCGCGCCGCGCGCGCTGGTCAAGGCCGGCGCCGACCTGGGGCCCTGGCTGGTACAGCGCGGGATCACGGTGGTCTCCACCGTCCCCACCCTGGTCGCGCTCTGGCCGGTGGCCTGCCTGCGGCAGGTGCGGCTGCTGATCCTGGGCGGTGAGGCCTGCCCGGCCGAGCTGGTCGAGCGGCTGGCCGCCCCGCACCGCGAGCTGTGGAACACCTACGGCCCCACCGAGACCACCGTGGTCGCCTGCGCCGCGCCGCTGGTACCAGGGGAGCCGGTGCGGATCGGCGTGCCGCTGGCCGGCTGGGAGCTCGCCGTCGTCGACCGCGCGGGCGACCCGGTCGCCTGGCACGAGACCGGTGAGCTGCTGATCGGCGGCGTCGGTGCCGCCCGCTACCTCGACGCGGCCAAGGACGCCGAGAAGTTCCGTCCGCACCCGTCGCTGCGCGCCCCGCGGGTCTACCGCAGCGGCGACCTGGTCCGGGCCGATCCCGCGGGGCTCGTCTTCGTCGGCCGCGCCGACGAGCAGGTCAAGCTGGCGGGGCGCCGGGTCGAGCTCGGCGAGATCGACGCCGCGCTGCAGGCGCTGCCCGGTGTGCGGGCCGCCGCGGCGGCCGTGCGCGGGACCGCCGGGGGCGGCGAGGTGCTGGTCGGCTACCTGGTCCAGGAGCGGGCGGCGGGTTTCGACACCGAGGCCGCCCGCGCGCTGCTGCTGGAGCGGCTGCCCCGTTCGCTGGTCCCGGTGCTCGCCCTGGTCGAGGAGCTGCCCACCCGCACCTCGGGCAAGGTGGACCGGGCCGCGCTGCCCTGGCCGCTGACCGGCCAGGCCGACCAGCGGACGGCCGGTGGCGCCGCCAGTGGCGCCGACGCCGACGGGCTGGCGGGCACCGCCGCCTGGTTGGCCGCCCGCTGGCGCGAGCTGCTCGGCCTGCCGGTGACCGGGCGATCCGACTTCTTCGCGCTCGGCGGCACCAGCCTGGCCGCCGCGCGGCTGGTCTCGGCACTGCGCGAGCGCCACCCCGGCGTCTCGGTGGCCGATGTCTACGGCCACCCGACGCTGCGCGCGCTGGCCGCCCGGCTGGACGAGCTGACCGGCCCGCCGCCGGAACACTCCTGCGGCGCGCCGTTCACCACCGCGTCCGGCGCGCCGTTCACCACCGCGTCCGGTGCCCCGTCCGGTGCCCCGACCGGCGCGCCGCACGTCTCGGCGCCGCAGGCCGTGCGCGGCGAGCCCCGCCCCGTGCGGCCCACTCCGCGCCGCGCCGGGCTGGTCCAGCTGCTGGTGCTCACCGTCGCCTACACCGTCAGCGGCCTGCGCTGGGTGCTGGCGCTGGCCGCGCTCGACAACCTCACCGGCCGGGTGCCGTGGGCTCCGCACGCGCCCTGGTGGCTGATCATCACCGGCTGGCTGGTGCTGGCCAGCGCGCCCGGCCGGCTGCTCCTGGGCGCCGGCGCGGCCCGGCTGCTCACCGCCGGCCTGCGGCCCGGCAACTACCCGCGCGGCGGCTCGGTCCACCTGCGGCTGTGGACCGCCGAACGGGCGGTGGCGGCCTTCAACCTGGCCGCGCTGATCGGCACCCCCTGGGCCCGGCACTACGCCCGCGCGCTCGGCTGCCGGGTCGGCCGGGGCGCCGACCTGCACACCATGCCGCCGGTCAGCGGCCTGGGCCGGTTCGGCCCCGGCTGCTCGGTCGAGCCCGAGGCCGACCTGGCCGGCTGGTGGCTGGAGGGCGACATGCTGCGGCTGGGCCGGATCGGGGTCGGCGCCGGCGCCCGGGTCGGCACCCGCGCGATGCTGATGCCCGACGCCCGGCTGGGCGCCGGTGCCGACCTGGCGGCCGGCTCCTGCCTCTTCGGCGAGCTGCCGGCCGGCGAGCGCTGGCACGGCTCCCCGGCCCGCCCGCTGGACGGCCCGGGCGTGGCCCGGGCCGGCGAAGGCTGGCCGGCCCCCGCGCACGGCAGCTCGCGCACCTGGCGCCTCGCCTACGCGCTGGCCCTGCCGCTGCTCGGCCTGCTGCCGCTCCTCGCCGCCGCGCCCGCGCTGCTGGTGGTCTTCCAACTGGTCGACCAGGACCGTTCGCTGGGCGCCGTGCTGGTCCAGCTGCTGACCGTCTCGCCGCTGGCCGCGCTCGTCTCGATGGTCTGCTACGCGGGCCTGCTGGTGCTGCTGGTCCGCCTGCTCGGCCGGGCCATCACGCCCGGCTTCCACCCCGCGCACGGCAAGGCCGCCTGGTGCACCTGGGTGGTCAGCCGCCTGATGGGCACCGCGCGCGGCGCGCTCTTCCCGTTCTACGCCAGCCTCTTCACCCCCGTCTGGCTGCGGCTGCTCGGCGCCGGCGTCGGTCGCCGGGTGGAGGCCTCCACGGTGCTCACCCTGCCCGGCCTGATGCGGGTGGCGGACGGCGCCTTCCTCGCCGACGACACGCTGATCGCGCCCTTCGAGATGCGCGGCGGCTGGCTGCGCCTGGGTATCGCCCGGGTCGGCCGCCGGGCTTTCGTCGGCAACTCCGGCATCGTCGGCCCCGGCCGCTCGCTGCCCGACGACGCCCTGGTCGGCGTGCTCTCCGACGCCCCGCCGCAGGCCGAGCCCGGCTCGTCCTGGCTGGGCCGCCCCGGCCTGGCGCTGCCCCGGATCGCCGAGACGGGTGACCCGAGCCGCACCTACGAACCGCCGCGCCGGCTGATCCTGGCCCGCGCCGCGGTGGAGCTGTGCCGGGTGGTGCCGGTGCTCTTCGCCGTGCTGCTCGGCGACCTCGCGGTGGTCGCCATGCAGGAGCTGGTCGACAGCGACGGGCTGGTCCTGGGCGGCGCCCTGGTCGGCCCGGTGCTGATCGGCGCGGGCATCGCCGCCTGCCTGGTCACCACCGCCGCCAAGTGGCTGCTGGTGGGCCGCTTCAAGAGCGGTGAGCACCCGCTCTGGTCCTCCTTCGTCTGGCGCAACGAGCTCTACGACACCTTCGTCGAGGAGCTGGCGATGCCCTGGCTGGGCCGGACCCTGGTCGGCACCCCGTTCCTCAACCTCTGGCTGCGCTCGCTCGGCGCCCGGATCGGCCGGGGCGTCTGGTGCGAGACGCACTGGCTGCCGGAGACCGACCTGGTCGCCGTCGCCGACGGGGCGAGTGTCAACCGGGGCTGCGTGCTGCAGACCCACCTCTTCCACGACCGGGTGATGCGCCTGGACCAGGTCCGCCTCGGCGCCGGTGCCACCCTGGGCCCGCACTCCATCGTGCTCCCGGGCTCGGCGGTCGGCGCCGGCACGGCCGTTGGCGCCTCCTCCCTGGTGATGCGGGGCGAGGAGATGCCCGACGGCACCCGCTGGGCCGGCAACCCGGTCGCCGCCTGGCCCACCGCGCAGCGCACCACCGCCGCCCGCACCCCGCGCCGCCACGCCACCCCGGCCCGCCACCGCCCGGCCCCCCGCCGGCCCGCCTCCCCGGGCCGCCAGCGCTGACGCCACCGCCCGCCCCCGACCGCCGCTCGCCCCCACCGCCGGCCGGGGGTGGGCGGCGCCGGCCTCGCGGCACGGCGGTGAGAACGTCCGACCGGTGGTCCGGTTCGACAACCGACCGGGTGCGGCCTTCGGCGGCGTGCGGCGTGCGGCGTCCGGGGCTCGGTGTGCGGGGGCTCGGTGTGCGGCGGGTCGGGGACGATGCGGCAGGATGGAGACCGCATTCGATCACCACGAGCGCCACGAGATCCCGGGGAGTGCCATGGGACAGCCCGCCCGTCCGGTCCACCACTACCGCATCGGCGAGGCCGCGGCCATGCTCGGTGTCAGCGCGGACACCATGCGCCGCTGGGTCGACGCGGGCCGGCTGGCCGCCGAGCGGGACGAGCACGGGCACCGGATCATCGCCGGGGACAAGCTGGCCACCTTCGCGCGTGAACTGGCCAAGCCCGGGGTCGCCGAGGCCGAGGGGCGGACGTCCTCCGCGCGCAACCGCTTCCCCGGGATCGTCACGCACGTGGTGCTGGGGGACGTGGCCGCGCAGGTGGAGATCCAGGCCGGGCCGTTCCGGGTGGTCTCGCTGATCAGCCGCGAGTCGGCCGAGGAACTGGGCCTGGTGCCCGGCGCCCGGGCCACCGCGGTGATCAAGTCGACCAATGTGATGATCGAGGGACACTGACCCGGAAGCACCGGCGCCCACCGCCGTCGCACCGCCCGAGGCGGTGTCAGGTCCCGCACCACGAGCCGCAGTTGAGGAGAGCCGTGTCCCGAGCCGTTCCGTCCACCCCCCAGGCCGCGGTGGACGCCGCCCCGGTCCCCGCCGGTGCCGGCCCCCGCCCGCTGGCCGTCGCGCACCGGGGCGATCCGTACCGCTTCCGCGAGAACACCCTGCCCTCGGTGGCCGCGGCGCTGGCCGCCGGGGCCGACGCGGTGGAGGTCGACGTGCGGCTCACCCGCGACGGCGTCCCGATGCTGCTGCACGATTCCACGCTCAAGCGGCTGTGGGGCCTGGACCGTCCGCTGCACGCGCTCACCGCCGAGAAGTTGGCCGCCCAGCGCTTCGAGGGCGGCGAGCGGGTCCCGACGCTGGCCGAGGCGCTCCAGCTGGTGGCCGAGCACCCCAGCGCCAGGCTGATGATCGACCTGGACGACCCGGCGCCCGCCGCGGCGGCCTGGCAGGCCGTCAGCGAGCGGCGGGCCGCGGACCGGGTGCTCTTCTGCGGGCCCGCGACCGCCCTGCTGGCGGTGCGCGCGCTGGCGCCGGAGGTGCCGCTCGCGCTCACCTGGGAGCGGCCGGGCCTGCCGGTCGCCGCGCTGCTGGCCGACTTGCGCCCGCGGTACCTCAACCCGCCCTTCGGGCTGGTCGACCAGGCCCTGGTGGACCGGGCGGCGCAGGCCGGGCTGGCGGTCAGCACCTGGACGGTGGACCGCCGCCGCACCATGCGCCGGATGCGCGCGGCCGGGGTCGCCTCGGTGACCTCCAACCGGATCGGTCTGCTGCGCTCCGTGCTCGACGGCCGTCCCTGATGCCCGCCGTCCTCGGCCGGCGCGCCCTGAACCGCGCCCTGCTGGCCCGCCAGCACCTGCTCGCCCCGGCCGAGCTGACGCCCGAGCAGCTGCTCACCCACCTGGTCGGCCTGCAGTCGCAGGCCACCGATCCGCCCTACTACGGCCTCTGGTGCCGACTGCCCGACTTCGCCCCCGAGCAGCTCGGCGGGCTGCTCGAAACGCGGGCCGCGGTCCGGCTCGGGCTGCAGCGCGGCACCATCCACCTGGTCACCGCCGCGGACGGCCTGCGGCTGCGCCCGCTGCTGCAGCCGGTGCTGGACCAGGGCCTGCGCGGCGGCTACGGCAAGCTGCTGGCCGGCCTCGACCTGGCGGCGATGACCGAGCGCGGCCGTCGACTGGTGGACGAGGCGCCGCGGACCTTCCAGGAGCTCGGCGCGCTGCTCGGCGCCGACCACCCCGAGCGCGACCCCGCCGCGCTGGCCCAGGCGCTGCGGGCCCGCCTCGCCCTGGTCCAGGTGCCGCCGCGCGGTCTGTGGCGCACCGGCGGGGCGGCGGCGCACACCACCGCCGAGCACTGGCTGGGCCGACCGCTGGACACCCCGGCCGACCCCGCCGAGCAGGAGCTGCGCCTGGACGAACTCGTGCTGCGCTACCTGGCCGCCTTCGGTCCCGCCACCGTGGCCGACGCGCAGAAGTGGTCCGGCCTGACCCGCCTCGGCGCCGTCTTCACCCGGCTGCGCCCGCGGTTGACCGAACTGCGGGACGAGGCCGGCCGCACCCTCCACGACCTGCCCGACGCGCCCCGGCCCGGCCCGGCCGCCCCGGCTCCGGTGCGGCTGCTGGCGCCGTTCGACAACCTGCTGCTCTCGCACGCCGACCGGACCCGGGTGCTGCCGGAGGAGTACCGGACGCGGGTGATGACGCAGAACGGCATCGTGCCGGGCACCCTGCTGGTGGACGGCTTCGTGGCCGGCACCTGGCGGGTGGAGCGCTCGGGCGACCGGGCGGCCGCCGAGCTGACGGTGTTCGCGCCGCTGGCCGCATCGGCCCGGCGGGCGGCCGAGGAGGAGGCGGAGCGCCTGCTGGCCTTCGCGGCACCGGAGGCGACGGCGCGTGAGGTGACGCTGCGGTAGGTGACGCCGCGGTAGGCGCGGGTCGAATCGGGTCTCGGGGTGCCAAATATGCTCATATGTAACTCGCTGACGCGGCGGAGTCAGCCGGGCCGGTAGCGGTACGGAGACGGCGGCGGAGGCAGAGTCGCGGAGGCAGAGTCGGAGGCGGAGGAGCATGCGGGCCGGAGAAGCCGAGCACCCCGAGAGCTCGGGTCAGCCCGGGCGCCCCGCCCAGGTGCTGCCGCCCGGTGTGCGCACCGCCGCGGCCTGGTCCGTCGCGGTGATCCTCTTCATCGCCGTCGGCACCCTGGTCGTCTACGCCCTGGTCGCGCTGCGCGCCGCGACCGTCCCGCTGCTCCTCGCGCTGCTGGGCACCGCGCTGCTCTACCCGGTGATGCCCTGGCTGGTCGGGCGCGGCGTGCGGCGTGGCCTGGCCGCCGCGCTCACCTGCGCGGTACTGGTCGCGATGGTCTTCGCGGTGCTGGCCGTGCTCACCAACTCCCTGGTGCACAGCGCGCCGCAGATCGCCTCCTCGCTCCAGGAGGCCGGCCGCCAGATCGCGAGCCGGCTCGGTCCACTCGGGGACAAGATCAAGTACGCGCTCTCCCAGTCCGCCGGCTCCGGCAGCTCGCTGGTCTCCTCGCTGGCCGACGGCGTGCTCTCGGGCCTCGGCTTCGCCACCCAGGTGGCCACCGGCGGGGTACTGGTCCTCGCTCTGGTCTTCTTCTTCCTGCGCGACGGCCACCGCAGCGGCGACCTGGTCCGCTCCGTGCTGCCGGGTGAGCGCGCGGAGACGGTGATCGCCTGCGGTCAGCGGGCCTTCGACGCGATGGCCGGCTTCATGCGCGGCACCTCCCTGATCGCCCTGATCGACGCCACCTGCATCGGCGTCGGCCTGCTGATCCTGGGCGTCCCCGGCGCGGCGGGGCTGGCCGCGCTGGTCTTCCTAGGCGCCTTCGTCCCGTTCATCGGTGCCTTCCTCTCCGGCACCGTGGCGGTGCTGGTCGCGCTGGCGGACGGCGGACCCGGCAAGGCGCTCTGGACGCTGGGCGTGGTGCTGGCCGTCCAGATGGTCGAGGGCAACATCCTGCAGCCGGTGATCCAGAGCCGGACCGTGGAGCTGCACCCCGCGACGATCATGATCGCGGTGGTGGCCGGCGCCGGCGTGGCCGGGATCCTCGGCGCGCTGCTCGCCGTCCCGCTCAGCGCCGCCGTGCTCGGGGTGGTCTCCGTGCTGCGCGGCCGAGGCTTCGGCGAGCCGCCGCCGGGGGCGCCGCCCCGGTCGGCGGCGGCCCCTGCCCCGGGGGCCGCGCCCGCGGAGTGATGCGGAGTGCGGCCCCCAGGGCAGTCGGTGACTGACGACCGGTCTGACGGCCGGTCAGACAGCCGGTCAGACAGCCGGTCAGGCGGCCGGTCAGGCGGCCGGAGCGGGGACGTACGCGCCGATCCAGCGGTCCAGCTCGGCGAAGACCTGGGCACGGGCCCGCTCACCGGAGAGGACCAGGTCGTGCATGCCGCCCTCGATCCGCACGGTGGTGACGTGGCGGCCCAGTCGGGGTGCGAGCGCGGCGATGTCGTCGGCGCGCAGCACCGCGTCGCGCTGGTGCATCGCCGGGTCCCACTTGGAGGTGATGATCGAGGCGGTGGAGGCCATCAGCAGGACCGGGCAGTCGATCCGCAGGCCGCGCCGCACCTCGCGGTGACCGCGCTGGATGGCCGCCAGCCAGCCGGCGTACATCGGGAAGCCCTCGGCGGGCTTGAAGGCGAGGTCGAAGTCCCACTCGCCCCGGTGGTCGCGGTGCAGGCTGTGCACGTAGTGCGGGTTGAGCGGGGCGGGCAGCTTGCGGGTGGCGGCGAGGCGGCCCAGGGCGCCGACGGCCGGGGCGCCGAGGGTGCGCATGGCGGGGCTGGTGGGCATCGACAGGAACGGGCTGTTGAGGAAGAGCCCGTCCACCAGGCCCTGGCCGCTGCGGCGCGAGGCCCACAGCGCGGCGACCAGGCCACCGGTGGAGTGGCCGTTGAGCAGCAGCTGGGTGTGGCCGTCGGCCCGGATGGTCCGCACCGCCTGCTCCAACTCCTCGTCGTAGGCGGCGAGGTCGCGTACGAAGTTCGGTGACTGGTGCGGCCGCAGCGAGCGGCCGTACTTGCGCAGGTCCAGCGCGTAGAAGGAGAAGCCCGCCGCGACGAAGTGGTCGGCGAGGTTCGTCTGGAAGAAGTAGTCGGTGTAGCCGTGGAGGTACAGCACGGCCTTCGCGGCACCGGGGAACAGCCGCCTGACCAGGGTCGCGCCGACCGGGCCCTCCTCGTCCGGAGCCAGGGCCAGCTCCGCCGCCTCGTACGGGGCACCCAGGATGTCTTCTCGAAAGTCCACGTCTGCTGCCGCACCCAATCTCTGCTCTGCTCCGACCTGCTCGGGAGCACCGACGATACCGGCCGGTAGCCTGCGGGGTGCGGTGCACGGGCCGATGATCCGGGGCCTATGCTGCCGACATGTCGATCACCGCCGCCGCCGGGCAGAGCCGCCGCGTGGCGTCCGGGCCGCCCCGGCTTCATCGCAGGCCCCGACACCGGCCTCACCACCGGCCTCACCACCGGCCTTGTCGCCGGCCTCACCACCGGTCGGGGGCCCGCCGGTGACGGCGTCCCCGCCCGTCGGCGGTGCGGCGGGCGAGCCGGTGCCGGTGCAGCGCGAGACCGCCTTCGGCACGGCCAAGCTGATGCCGGACCTCGACGAGGAGGGCGGCTGGCTGCTCACCCTGGACGGCACCCCGCAGTCCTACGTCGACCTCGCCGACCCCGGTCACCTCGAATTCGAGTACACCCAGCGGCTCGGCCACTTCGCCGACACGCTGGCCGCCGAGGGGCAGGGTCTGGCGGTGCTGCACCTCGGCGGCGGCGCCCTCACCCTGCCCCGCTACCTCGCCGCCACCCGACCCGGCTCGCGCCAGCGGGTGGCGGAGGCGGACGGCCCGCTGGTCGAACTGATCCGCGAGGTGCTGCCCTGGCCGGAGCCGGACATCACGGTGACCGTCGGCGACGCCCGAGAGGTGCTGGCCACCACCGCGCCCGCGTCGCTGGACCTGGTGATCGCCGACGTCTTCCAGGGCTCGCGCACCCCCGCCCACCTCACCAGCACCGAGTTCGTCCAGCAGGCCGCCGCCGTCCTGCGCCCCGGCGGCAGCTACGCGGCCAACCTCGCGGACAGCGCGCCGCTCGACTTCGCCCGTGCGCAGGCCGCCACGGTGCGAGCGGTCTTCGCGCACAGCTGCCTGATCGCCGAGCCCTCGGTGCTGCGCGGCCGCCGCTACGGCAACCTGCTGCTGATCGGCTCGCAGGCCCCGCTCCCGGTGGAGCCGCTGGCCCGCCGCCTGGCCGGCGACCCGTTCCCGGCCCGCCTGGTCGAGGGCGCCGAGCTGCGCCGCCTGATCGGCGCCGCCGTCCCGGTGGGCGACGCGCAGGCGCGCCGCTCGCCACCGCCGCCGGCCGGGGCGTTCAGCATCGGCTGAGGCTGAGGCTGAGGCTGAGGCTGAGGGAGGCTGAGGCTGCGGTCGGATCGGGGCCCGTGGTGGCGGCCAGAGTCTCGGCAGGTGGCCCGGCTGACGCGGTGTCAGAATGTCGGTACGCCCCGAGAACCGAGGAGTCGACCGCGTTGCCCGCATCCGATGGCCGCCCTGAGTCCGCCCCGGGTTCCGACGCTCCTGAAGCCGCTGCTCCTGAGGAGACCTGCATGGCCCCTGACGCACCGTCGACACCGCCGTCCACCGGAATGCTGCCGGCCACGCTCAGCGCCGTGCCCGAGACCGCGCTCTGGACCCTCTACCAGCGTGCCGCCGAAGCCCGTCGCCCGGACGCGCTGCTGCACGATCCCAAGGCCGTCGAGCTGGTGGACCGGATCGACTACCCGTTCGCCGAGCGGTTCGGCCACAGTTCCCTCCAGGCCCAGTTGCAGGCGCTGCGGGTGGCGTGCTTCGACCGCGAGGTGGCGGATTTCCTGGCCCGGGAGCCGCGCGGCACGGTGGTGTGTCTGGGGGAGGGGTTGGAGACCCAGTTCTGGCGCGTCGACAACGGGCGGGCCCGCTGGCTCAGTGTGGACCTGCCCGAGTCGATCGCGCTGCGCGAGGAGTTGCTGCCGCCCGGGTCGCGGCAGCGCTATCTTGCCGCTGACGTCACGGAGTTCGGTTGGGCCGGGGAGGTGGACCGCAGCCGTGCGGTGCTCGTCACCGCGCAGGGATTGCTGATGTATCTGCACCCGGCGAAGGTGCGGGCCCTGATCGCGGGCTGCGCCGAGCGGTTCCCCGGCGGCTCGCTGGTGCTGGACGCCGTGCCGCACTGGTTCAGCCGGATCACCTTGAGCGGCAGGATGGGCAACCGCGACTACCAGGTGCCGCCGATGCCCTGGGCGATGGACGCGGGCGAACGGGACAAGCTCCGCACCGCGAGCCCGGCGGTGGCCGCGGTGCGGGACGTGCGGCCGGTCGGCGGGCGCGGGCTGGTCGGTGCCCTGCTGCCGCTGGCCCTGACCGTTCCGCCGCTGGCGACCCGTCGTCCCTCGGTCACCGTCCTGGACTTCGCCGAGCGGCTCCAACGGTCGTAGTGCTCCGACGGGCGTGGTGCTCCAACAGTCGTAGTGCTCCGACGGTCGTAGTGGCCGACCGCGGCGACCGCGCCGCGGAGTTCGCCTGCCCGGAGCGGGACCGTGCCGGGTGGTTCAGTGCCGCGATCCCACCCCCGCACCCCGGCACCCCGGCACCCGCAAGCGAACGCCTGCGCCGAGAGATTCGTACGGTCCTCGGGCCCCGGTTCGCAGCCGCCTCCGGCCGGCGAGGGAGCCCTTCGAACACGGATTTGACTCCGGCGCTGGTCAGCACGCATAGTGCCGACATGGCTGGATATCTGGTGACCCGCAGGCACATCGACCTGCGCCGCGTGACGGCGATGAGCTGTCGCGCCGGTCGCTGACCCCATTCGCGGGCGTGTTCGCGGGCGTGTACTGACGCCGCCTGCGTCTCTTCCGCACATCGGCCGCCTTCTCGGCCTGTTTCTCACCAATCACTCTGTCGCATAAGGCTGTTCGCCGCTGCCTGCTGCCCTGTGGTCCGTCGACCCCGGGCGGGTCCGGCATGCGCCCGTCCACGCGTCACCATGCCCTCAGGAGCTCCCGTGCGCCCCCGTATCGTCCTCGGCACCCTCACCGCCCTCGCCACCCTGCTGTCGGTCGCCGCCTGCAGCAGCAGCGGCTCCTCCACGAGCTCGGCCGACGGCAACCCGTACCAGCTCGCCACGCCCGGCACGATCCAGGTCGGCACGCTCTCCGACGCCCCGCCGAACGTCTACCTCAAGGACGGGAAGTTCACCGGCTTCGACAACGACCTCTTCACCGCGGTCGCCGCCAAGGTCGGGCTCAAGGTGCAGTTCGCCTCCACCGACTTCTCCGCGCTGCTCTCCCAGGTCGCCAACCACAAGTTCGATGTGGGTAGTTCCTCCATCACCATCACGGAGGCCCGGAAGAAGACGGTGGACTTCAGCAACGGTTACGACTTCGGCTACTTCGGCCTCGACGTCCCCGCCGGCTCCCCGATCACCAGCTTCGACCAGCTCTCCGGCAAGCGGGTCGTGGTGGTCCAGGGCACCGTCCAGGACGACTACGCGACCCAGAAGAACCTCAACCCGGTGCGAGTGCCCGACTACAACAGCGCGCTCAACCAGCTGAAGGCCGGCACCTCGCAGGCCTGGATCTCGCCCGCCGAGATCGGCGAGCAGAGCGCCACGGAGAGCGGCGGCAAGGTGGTGCTCGCGCAGAAGCAGCTCAGCTCGGCGCCGACCGCCTTCGCGGTGGCACACGACCGCCCCAAGCTGCTCGCCGCGCTCAACAAGGGCCTCGACGAGGTGATCGCCGACGGCACCTGGACCAAGCTGCAGGAGCAGTACTACCCGGGGCGGTCGGTGCCGGCCGACTTCAAGCCCGGCAGCGGATCGGTCGCCTTCCCGCCGGTCACCGGAGCCAGCACCTCGCCCAGCACCTCGTCCAGCGCCTCGCCCAGCTCCTGATTCTCCGTCCGTTCCCGCGACCCACCGAAAGGAGGACGACGTGGACCAGCTCGGCGTGCTGGCGCAGACGTTCTTCAACTGGGGATCGATGCGTGCCGCGATCTCCGACCTGCTCACGACCGGCGTGCCGAACACGCTGATCCTCTCGGTGTCCGCCGCGGCCGCCGGCACCCTGCTCGGCCTGCCGCTGGCGGTCGCGGGAACGGCCAGGTCACGCTGGCTGCGCTGGCCGGCCAGGGTGTACACCGATGTGTTCCGCGGCCTGCCGGCCGCGGTCACGATCCTGCTGATCGGCGTCGGTCTGGCACCCCAGGGGCTGGCCGTCTGGGGCCCGGACCCGTACCCGCTCGGCATTCTGGCACTCTCGCTGATCGCCGCCGCCTACTTCGGCGAGATCTTCCGCTCCGGCATCCAGAGCGTGGAGGGCGGCCAGCTGGAGGCCGCGCGCGCCCTCGGGTTCTCCTACCCGGCGGCGATGCGGCTGGTGATCATCCCCCTGGGCGTCAGGCGGGTGCTGCCGGCCTGGGTCAACCAGCTCATCGGGCTGGTCAAGGACTCCAGCCTGATCTACTTCCTCGGACTGACGGCTGATCAGCGGGACCTGTTCCGGATCGGACAGGACGCGGCGGCCAACACCGGGAACGAGTCCGCGCTGGTCCTGGCCGGACTGTTCTACCTGCTGCTCACGGTGCCGCTGACCCACCTCGTCAACGTGATCGACCGGCGGCTGCGGAACGGGCGGCGGGTGGTCGAGGAACCGGCGGACCTGCCGGAAGCCGAGGCGCCTGACAGCACACCACCCGACGCCGCCGCACCTGACACGGCCGCACCCGCCCCCGCCGCACCCGCTGCCGAGGGAGCTTCCCGTGCCTGACCAGCGACCCACCGCACCCACCGCACCCACTGCCACCGGCGTCGGAGCGTCCTTCTCCCCGGTCAGCCTGGCCACCCGGGACCTGCGCCTGTCGCTCGGCGGCAACCCCATCCTGCGCGGCGTGAACCTCGACGTGCCGCGTGGCCACACCCTCTGCGTCATCGGCCCGTCCGGTTCCGGCAAGTCCACCCTGCTGCGGACCGTCAACCGGCTGCTGGAACCAGATCACGGAGACGTGCTGCTGGACGGCGAGAGCGTGCTGCGGCGCGACCCGAATCTGCTGCGGCAGCAAGTCGGCATGGTGTTCCAGCAGTTCAACCTGTTCCCGCACCTGAGCGTGCTGCGCAACCTCACCCTTCCGCTGCGCAAGCTGCGTGGGCTCTCCCGCGAGGAGGCGGACGAGACCGCGCTGCGCCAGCTCGACCAGGTCGGTCTGCGGCACAAGGCCCAGGCGCGGTCCGGACGGCTCTCCGGGGGCCAGCAGCAGCGGGTGGCCATCGCCCGGGCGCTGGTGATGGCACCTCAGGTGATGCTCTTCGACGAGGCCACCTCCGCACTCGACCCCGAGCTGGTCAAGGGCGTGCTCGGTCTGATGGCGGAGCTCGGCCGCGAGGGAATGACCATGGTGGTCGTCACCCATGAGATGGGCTTCGCCCGCGAGGTCGCGGACCGGGTGGCCTTCATGGACCACGGGGTGGTGGTGGAATCCGGCTCACCGGAGGCGCTGTTCGAAGCCCCGAGCAGCCCGCGCCTGCGGCAGTTCCTCGCGGATGTGCTGTGAGCGGTGGCCGGCACGGCGTCGGTCGGCACGGCGTCGGTCGGTGTGGCGCCGGCCGACGTGGCGTCGGTCGGTGTGGCGCCGGCCGACGTGGCGTCGGCCGGCGCTGCGCCAGGGCCTCCGCCGGGTCCGAGGGAACTTAAAGGGACGGTAAAGCGTTCGGGCTTTCAGTGGCAGACTAGGCTGCCGTCGCTACCGACCGACCCGCGTTCTGGAGGAACCGGCCTTGCACATCGACGTGTGGATGCAGAGTGTGCCGCCGAACGCGGTCTATGCCCTGGTCGCCCTGATCATCGGCATCGAGAGCCTCGGCATCCCGCTGCCCGGCGAGCTCGCGCTCGTCGGCGCCGGCATGCTGGCCGCCAAGGGGACGGTCAACCCGGAGCTGGTCGCGGCCTGCGCGGTGGCCGGTGCGGTGATCGGCGACTCGATCGGCTACGCGATCGGGCGCAAGGGCGGCAAGCCGCTCTTCGACAAGCTCGGGCGGAAGTTCCCGCGCCACTTCGGGCCGGACCACCTGGCCACCGCCGAGCGCTCGTTCCACAAGTGGGGCATGTGGGCGGTCTTCTTCGGCCGCTTCATCGCGCTGCTGCGGATCTTCGCCGGCCCGCTGGCCGGTGCGCTGCGGATGCCGTACTGGAAGTTCCTGATCGCCAACGTGCTCGGCGGGATCTGCTGGGCCGGCGGCACCACGATGGCGGTCTACTACGTGGGCAAGGCGGTGGAGCAGTACATGGCGAACTTCTCCTACATCGCCCTGGTGCTGGCGGTGGTGGCCGGGGCCGTCTCGGGCCTGGTGGTCAAGCGCCGGGCGGCGCGTGCCCACGCCGCTCACGAGGCCGAGGACCAGGCCGCCGAGCCGGTCGGGTCCACCCCGTCCGGCCGGTCCGCCGAGCCGCTGGACTCGCAGGTGGCCGCGGGGGAGTGAGCGGTTCGCCCCGCCACCCCGCCACCCCGACTCCGGCCGATGCCCCGCCACTGGTGTCCTGCCACCGGTGGCCCGGCGCCGCACGTAAGATCGTCGCCGGTACGTCCGGTGGGCGCGGGTGAGAGTGCGGAGAGAACCGATGGCAGATCAGCAGTGGGGCGTGGTCGACCAGTACCTCAACGAGGCGCTGGTCGGGGAGGACGCGGCGCTGACCGCCGCGCTGGCGACCAGCGCGAAGGCCGGCCTGCCGCAGATCGCCGTCTCGCCCACCCAGGGCAAGCTGCTCCACCTGCTGGCCCTGACGGTGGGGGCCAAGCGGATCCTGGAGGTCGGCTCGCTCGGCGGATACAGCGCGATCTGGCTGGGCCGGGCGCTGCCCGCCGGCGGGCGGTTGGTCTCGCTGGAGCTCTCCCCGGCACACGCCGCCGTCGCCCGGGCCAACCTGCACGAGGCGGGGCTGGAGAAGGTGGCCGAGGTGCGTACCGGCCGGGCCGCCGACAGCCTGGCGGAGCTGGTGGACGACGGCGCCGAGCCGTTCGACCTGGTCTTCATCGACGCGGACAAGCCCAGCAACCCCGAATACCTCGAATGGGCGCTGCGGCTGACCCGCCCCGGCTCGCTGATCATCGTGGACAACGTGGTGCGCGGTGGCGCGGTCGCTGACGCCGACAGCACCGACCCGTCGGTCGTCGGGATCCGCAGGATGCACGAGCTGATCGCCGCTGAGCCCCGGGTGGAGGCGACGGCGGTGCAGACCGTCGGCAGCAAGGGGTACGACGGGTTCACGCTGATCCGCGTGATGAGCTGATCGGCGGCGACCGGTGCGAGGGCCGGGCCCTCGGCGCGTGCTTCGGTTCTGGCGGCGCCGGGGGTCTTGACGTTCTGCGGGTCGCCGTTCCGGGATCAGCCGTGCCGGGGTCGGCGGCTCCGGGATCGGTCGTTCGCTGTCAGCGGCTGCGGGGCCGGTCGATCGGGGCGCTGAACGGTGCGGTGAGGCGCTCGGTCAGTTCGGCCAGGCGCGCGCGGGCCTCGGGGTCGTAGGCCTGTTCGTGGGCGCGGGTGTCGGTGAACTGGTCGAAGTAGCGGCCGGTGACGCCCGCCAGCTCCGGGTCCGCGATCAGCCGGACGGTCGGGCGAACCCCCTCCTCCACCCCGACCCGCGGGGTCAGGCCGTAGGCGCGGACGCCCTCGGTGTCCATCAGGTGCGCCGGGTGCAGGGTGTTGACCGTGACCTGCTGTGCGGGGAGGGCGGCCGCCAGGTCGAAGGTCGACATGATCAGGGCGAGCTTGCTGCGGCAGTACGCCTCCAGACCCTCGTAGTCCTGCTCCAGCATCGGGTCGGTGAAGTCGATCGCCGCTTGCCCGATCGAGGCGATGTTGACCACCCGGGCGGCGGCGGCGCCGGCCTCGGCCCGGCCTCGCACGAGCAGCGGCAGCAGCAGCTGGGTCAGCAGGTGCGGCGCCAGGTGGTTGACGGTGAGTCGGAGCTCGTGACCCTGCGCCCCGGTCTCGCGGACGGTGGGCTGGGTCCCGCCACCGGCCACGGCGTTGTTGACCAGGACGTCCAGACGCGGTTCGGCCGCCGAGAGGCGGACGGCCAGCGCCCGCACCTGGTCGAGGTCGGCCAGGTCGGCCAGGTAGCCGCGGGCCTGCGGAGCGCCGGCCTCGCGTACGTCCGCGAGGACCGAGTCGAGCCGGGCGGCGTCGCGTCCGTGCAGCAGCAGGGTGGCACCTCGGCGGGCGAGTTCGAGGGCGAGGCCGCGGCCGAGGCCCTGGGTGGCGCCGGTGATGAGGACGGTGCGGTCTCGGAGGGTGGGGGGAGTCAGGGCATCCATGAGCTGATTTATATCAATGTATTGATACTATGCCAAGGCTTGTCATGTGATCGATGCTTGATCATCGATCGAGCATTGAGGAACATCAGGCATCTGGGCGTTGCCACAGCGCTGACCTATGTTCGAGTCTGTAGGATCCCGCTCATGGGTATGCCTCCCGAGGAGCGGCTCGGTCTGGACCTCAAGCGCACCGAGCAGGCGGTGATGGCCGCCAAGGCCGCCGCGCTGAGCGGTTCGGGGCTGAGCGTGCCGCAGTACGCGGCGCTCGCCGTGCTCGCCGAGAATCCGGGGATCTCCGGTGCGGCGCTGGCCCGCGCCTGCCTGGTCACGCCGCAGGCGATGGCGGCACTGCTGAAGAACCTCCAGGAGATCGGCCTGATCGAGCGTTCACCCCACCCCTGGCACCAGAAGATGCTGGAGACCCGCCTCACCGCGGAGGGCCAGGAGTCCGTGCGGATCGCCGAGACCCGGGCCGTCGCCTTCGAGCGGCGCCTCGCGGGCGAGTTCACCCCTGCCGAGCGGGAGACCCTGCGCGCGCTGCTGGCCCGCTGCGTCGAGGCGGCCACGCGCAAGCCCTGACCAGGCGTGACCTCGGGCGCCCGGTCGCGTTGGACCGGCTGTGGACACCAAGAACCGGATCTGGCTGTTCGGCGGCCTGGCCCTGCTGGCGGGCGGCGCGCTGCTCGGGTCGGAGTCGGCCGCCATCGGACTGCCCCGTGCTCCGCACGACGCCTACACCCGCACCGAGTTGTACTTCGGCACCCAGCGCCCGGACGGTGGGTCGGCGATCAGCGAGCAGGAGTTCCAGGACTTCCTGGACCAGCGGGTGACCCCGATGTTCCCGGACGGTGTCACCGTGCAGGAGGGGCGCGGCCAGTACCGCGACAGCGCGGGGGTGATCCAGAAGGAGCGGTCCTACCAGGTGATCGTGTTCTATCCACGCGTCATGACCGCGGCGGCGGACAGCAGGATCGAGAGCATCCGCCGCCAGTACGACCTGGCCTTCCAGCAGGAGTCGGTCGGCAGGGTCGATGAACCGGTGCGGGCCTCGTTCAGCTGACGGCGAGGACGGCTGAACGAGGCCCGGCGGCCGGGCCGACCCTGAGACGGGCCGCTCGGGGTGGGCGCCCCGGTCTGTCCGGCCCGGGTCAGCGCACCGGAGGAGCGGGTTGCCCAGGGACGGCGGACAGCCCGAAGCCGGTGGTGCCCAGACCGGTCGGGCCGCTGGGGATCCGTCCGCCCGATGCCCGGGCCGACGCCGTCCCAACCGCGCGGGCGGCCCCGTTCGCGGCGCGGGTCGCCACCGCTTCGGCGGCCGCGGGCCGCCGGTCGGTCGAGCGCTCCTGCACCGCCCGGTCGATCCCGGGTCGGGCGGGCAGCCGGGCCGCTGCCGTGCCGAGCCCCGTCGGCCCGGCGTTGAAGCGGCTCCGGGAGGGTGGGGTCGGCTCTGCTGATGTCATGTCAGTTCTCCTTCCGTGGTCCGTGGTCCGTGCTGGAGCGGTGGAGCGGTGGAGGGGGTGCCGGCGGGGACGTCCTCTTGTGGGATCCCGTCAGTCACGAGGGCGCGACACCTCGACGTTCTCCAGCACGCCGAGCGCGTCGGGCACCAGGATGGCGGCGGAGTAGTAGGTGCTGACCAGGTAGGAGATCACGGCCTTCTCGTTGATGCCCATGAACCGGACGTTCAGCCCGGGCTCGTACTCGTCCGGGATGCCCGTCTGGTGCAGGCCGACCACGCCCTGGTTGGACTCGCCGGCCCGCATCGCGATGATCGAGGAGGTGTGCCCGTCGGCCACCGGGATCTTGCCGCAGGGGAAGATCGGCACGCCGCGCCAGGCCGGGATGTGGTGGCCGCCGACATCGACCGAACCGAAGTAGATGCCGCGCTTGCTGCACTCGCGCCCGAAGGCGGCGATGGCGCGCGGGTGGGCGAAGAGGTGGGAGGTCTCGCGCCGCAGGCTGAGCAGCTCGTCCAGGTCGTCGGGGGTGGGCGGGCCGGAGTGGGTCTGGATCCGCTGCTCGTAGTCGGCGTTGGCGAGCAGGCCGAACTCCGGGTTGTTGACCACCTCGAACTCCTGGCGCTCGCGCAGCGCCTCGACGGTCAGCTTCAGCTGCTGCTCGATCTGGTTCATCGGGTCGTTGAAGAGGTCGGCGACCCGGCTGTGCACCCGCAGCACGGTCTGCGCCACGCTCAGCTCGTACTCGCGCGGGGCCAGCTCGTAGTCCACGAAGGTGCTCGGCAGCTCCGGCTCGCCGTCGTGCCCCGCGGCCAGCTCGATGTCGGCCTCGCCGTGCTGGTTCTGCGCCTGGCCCGCCCCGGTCAGGTACTGGTTGATCTGCTCGCGCAGCTCCGCGGAGCGGTCGGCCAGCTCCTGGAACGCGCCCCAGGGGAGGGTGAGCACGGTGCCGGAGGTGGCCGCCTTGATGGTGTACTCCCACAGGGCGTCCGACTGGCGGACCGCCTCGTCCCCCAGGTGGTCGCCGTCGGCGAGGTTGCCGAGCACGGCGGCCTCGCCGTACTTGCCGGTGCCGATCTTGTCGATCTTGCCGTGGGCGATCAGGTAGATCTCGTCGACCGGCTGGCCGGCCTCGACCAGCACCTCGCCGGCGGCGACCTCGCGCTGGGCGAAGCGGCCGGCCAGCTCGCCCAGCAGCGCCTCGTCCGCCACTCCGCGCAGCACCGGGATCTCGCGCAGCGACGGCGGGACGACCCGCACCTCGGTTCCGGTCTTCACGAAGCTCACCCGGCCGCGGCCGACCGTGTAGCTCAGGCGGCGGTTCACCCGGTAGGTGCCGCCGGAGACCTGCACCCAGGGCAGGGCACGCAGCAGCCAGCGCGAGCTGATCCCCTGCATCTGGGGCTGGGACTTGGTGGTGGTGGCGAGGTTGCGCGCCGCCACCGTGCTCAGGCTGAGCTGAGCGCGCACCTGGACGTTCTGCGGTTCGGTCGGTGCCGGCCCGGTCTCGATCGACATCGGCTATCTCCATTCGTCACGGTCGCCGGCAGCCGGGCGAGATCCGCTGCCGCGAGGGATCCGTTGCGTACTCAGATTCCACCGCACGGCCGACGTTCAGGAGTGGGAGATCAGCAAAATCACCGGCTTTTCCGGGAAGCACTCCTCCCGGCCCGCGCCCCCGCGGGGCAGCCGGTGCTCGACGGGGCGTGTGAACTGCGGAAATGCGCCGTTTGAGGCGAACGCATCAGCCTTTATCGACTAACAGTTCGAATATGCCGCCGAGTGGGTTCAGTGGGTGGCTCCGGGCAGCGTTTCTCCTATTGGGAACCATAAGTAGGATTGTCGCATTAATGATCCGCTGGACCTTGTGCAATTAGTGGATTCCGGCTCTGCGGACCTATGCCTGACCGGCCTCGTCCAACTGCCGGCGCTGCTCCTCGGTCAGCTCCAGCTCGACCGCCGCCAGGCTCTCGTCCAACTGCGCCACCGAGGAGGCGCCGACCAGGGGGATCACCGGGACCTGGCCGCCGATCAGCCAGGCCAGCACCACCTGGCCGGCGCTCGCACCGGTCTCCTTGGCCACCGCGTGCAGCGCGGCGAGTCGGGCCGCGGTGCCCGGGTGCTCGAACTCCGGGCCGAGCGGGCGGTCCGGTCGGACGTAGGAGCCGGCGAGCAGCGGCGAGTAGGCGACCAGCGCGAGGCCCGGCTCGGCGCGCAGGTAGCTCAGCACCTCGCCGCTCGCCACTCCGATGCTGCCGTCCGCCGAGCGCAGGGTCGGGAGGTCGGTGCGTCGGCGCAGGTAGGTGTGGTGGTACTGGAGCACCTCGTACCCGGGCAGCCCGGCCGCCGCCGCCAGGGCCCGGGCGCGCTCCACCCGCCAGGTCCAGTGGTTGCTCACCCCGAGCAGGCCCACGCTCCCCTCCGCCACCAGCTCGGCGAAGGCGGCCACCGTCTCGGCGGGGGCCACCCGCTCGTCCTCGATGTGCGCGTACAGCAGGTCGAGCTTCTCGACGCCGAGCCGCTCCCGGCTCGCGGCGGCGGAGTCGCGGATCACCTGGGCGGAGAGACCCTCGACGCCCTTGGTGAAGTCGGTGGCGGGAGTCAGTGGGCGGGCGCCCAGCTTGGTGGCGATGACCACCTCGTCGGTGATCCCGCGGCTGCGCCGCCAGCGCCCGAGTAGCGACTCGCTCTCGCCGCCCTGGGTTCCACTCACCCAGAAGGCGTAGTTGTTCGACGTGTCGATGAAGGTGCCGCCCGCGGCGACGTACCGGTCCAGGACGGCGAACGAGGTCTTCTCGTCGGTCCTGCTGCCGAAGTTCATCGCGCCCAGGCTGAGCACGCTCACCTCCCGGCGGGTCGCTGGGTCCTGGCCGATGGTGCGGTACTTCACGGGGGCTCCTCGTGCTCGCTCATCCGGCGGCTGCCGTAGCGCCGGTGCAGGTGAGGAGTCTGCATGCTGGAGTGCGCTCCATGTCAACGCGCGCTGGGGCGTCAACGGTCGAACCGGTGTCAAGGGATGAACCGGTGTCAATAGTCGAACCAGTGCCAAGGGATGAACCGGTGTCAGTGGTCGAACCGGTGTCAGTGGCTGAACCAGAGCCAGTGGCTGAACCAGAGCCAGCGGTCGAACCGGTGTCGATCATCGAACGGGTGGCGATGCTCCGACCGGTCACGGCACCAGCCCCGGCCTGCGGTCGGCCGGTCGGCGCGGCGGGATCGGGGTGGCCGGGAAGTCGCGCGGGCCCGTCCACAGTGCGGGCACCGCGTCCGAGCGTCGGGCCAGTTCGTAGGCGATGGCCTCGTAGTTGACCCGCCAGCCGTTGAAGTGCGGCCAGGCCAGTATCGTCGGGCGCTCGGTGGCGAAGCCGGCCGCGGTGATCATGGTGACCGCCGCGTCGAACTCGGCGTAGCTGATCCGGATCGGGCTGTTCGGCTCCGGATCGGCTTCGTAGTCGATCCGGACCACCCGGGCGATGTCGCGCAGCGCGGTGAAACCGGCGCGCAGTACCAGCCGGGCCTCCGGCGGTGCGTTGCGCGGGCTGACGGCGAGTTGGAT
Organism: Kitasatospora sp. NBC_01287; assembly: GCF_026340565.1. Classification (NCBI taxonomy): domain Bacteria; kingdom Bacillati; phylum Actinomycetota; class Actinomycetes; order Kitasatosporales; family Streptomycetaceae; genus Kitasatospora; species Kitasatospora sp. NBC_01287. The sequence continues at coordinate 938,434 of NZ_JAPEPB010000001.1, read as the reverse complement.
CGCGGCGGCGTCCATCACGGCGATCAGGGCGACGATCCAGCTGCGGTGCGGCTGTGGCGAGCGGAAGGAGAGCAGCACCGGGTAGTTGGAGTGGCTCTCGCCCAGTTCGGCGGCCAGCCGCTCCCAGTCGCGGTAGAGCTGCGGCAGCGCCGTCTCGGTGTCCACCAGGGACTGCCGCGCCAGCAGCTCGGGCCCCCAGGCCGGTTCGCCCGCCCGGGACTGCAGCAGGGTGACCTCGACCTCCCGGCGGTTGTACGAGCCGTACAGCGTGGGCAGGTAGGCGATCTGCAGGGCGATCATCACCGGGCCGGTCGCCGCGGCCAGGAAGTCCAGCGCCGAGAGCCGCAGCCGCTCGCCGCTCGCGAACCCGAGGGTGAAGAGGCTGGACCCGGCCTCGCGCAGCGAGACGCCCCAGGAGAGTCCCGAGCTCGCGTACATCAGCAGCGTGAAGGACCCCAGCAGGGCGCAGAGCCAGCAGAACAGCATGCCGACCAGGATCAGCGGCGCCAGCCAGGCCTGGGCCCGGTCGTGCGCGCGGTAGTTGCCGAAGGGCGCCGCGCAGAGGTGCAGCAGGGCACGCAGTGAGCGCCACAGCCGCGTCACCAGCGAGGAGTAGAGCCCGCGGGGCACCACCAGGGTGCGCAGGATGCTGGCGAGCGTGAGTGCGAGCAGCAGGACGCCGACCAGCGCCGAGATCAACCTCATGGCGGACATTGTCGATCATCCGACCGCGGGCTTGTCGGACCGGCTCGGTCGTTCTGGCCCGGCAGGGGCCTGGATGGCCGGATTCGAGGGCGGCTCAAGGCCGGACGTGGGGCCCGCTCGCCGGCCGACCCGCCCGCCGGACCTGGGCCCGCCTGCCGCCCGTCCGCCGGCCGGACGTGGGGCCGGCCGGCCCGCTGTCGAGCCGGCTGGCGGGCGGACCGGGTGGCTCAGCCGGCTTGCTCGGAGAGCTGGCTGAAGCGCTGCAGACTCTGCTGGTAGGCGACGGGCGTGACGTGCATCGGGCCGATGTACGGGTGCGTCATGTGCAGCACCAGGTAGACGCCGAAGCCCACCACCGAGCCGACCAGGCCCAGCGCGATCGCCTCCCGGCGGTGGAAGGTGAGCCCGGCGATCGGCGCGTAGAGCAGCACCAGCAGTCCGGTGCCGATCAGTGCGGGGTAGAGGGGGGAGGGCAGCGACAGCGAGGTGTCCGCGAGCCGGATCTGCCGCTTGGTGTAGATGTCGTCCAGGTCGCTCAGCTCGGCGGTCCGCTGCGGCGAGTTGGCCTCGGCCTCGACGTGCTGCCGCGCGGCGTCCAGGCCGGCCCAGGTGCCGGGATCGGCGCTGCCGTGGGTCATCGCCGCGAAGTCCGGGCCGATCACGTCGGTGACGTAGGTGCGCAGCAGTGGCCGGGTGCTGGCGTCCGCGTCGGTGTAGGCGGCGTTGAGCGAGCGGGCCTCGTCCCAGGTGTGGCCGCGCGCGGTGTTCAGGTTTGACCAGGAGCCGGCGATCAGGAAGGCGGCCACCAGGATGAAGGAGGAGAGCGAGGCCGAGCCGAGGAAGCTGAGCGCGCCACCGGAGAAGGTGCCCTCGCGCGAGCGGGTGGTACGGCCGAGGGCGGCGAGGATGCCCACGGCGATGGCGGCGCCGAGGACCACGGCGATGACGATTCCCAGGCTCAACGACGTCTCCCGATGGTGTGGTTGATGAAGCCGACCGCCGCGGCGAGGACGGCGGGAACGGTGATGGCGACGAAGACGAACGCGCTCTGCGCGTCGCCAGGCAGCGCGAGGCTCTCGTCCGGAGGCCGGGTCGGCACGGCGGTGACCGCGTGCACCTGGCCCGGGGGTGGCGGTGCGGGCAGCGCGGGGGTCGGGCGCGGCTGCCGCGGGGCCGCTGGGGGTGGCGCGTGGGTGACGGGCGCGACCGCCTTCGGGACGACTGCCTTCGGGGCGGGCGGTTTGGGGGCGGGCGGTTTGGGTGGGGGCGGGGCGGCCTGGTGCGGGGGCGGGGGCGGGGGCGGCGGAGGTGGTGGGGGCGGCGGTGGGGTGGGGTGTGGTGGGGGCGCCGGGGGTGGGGGCGGTGTCGGCGGTGAAGGCGGGGTGGGTGGTGGTGGCGGTGGCGGTGGACAGGGAGGAGGCGGCGGGGGCGGGGGAGGAGGCGTTGGCGGACACGGTGGGGGTGGCGGGCAGGGGTGCGGCGGGCACGGGGGATGGGGAGGGTGCGGCGGGTGCGGCGGCTCATGGTGCGGTGGTGGGGAGGGCGGCCCGGGATGGTCGTGCCCCGATCCGTGGTCCCCTGATCCGTGGTCCCCAGGCCCGTGGTCCCCGGGGTCGTGGTCCCCAGGCCCGTGGTCCCCGGGCGGGTGCGGTCCGGGTTCCGGCCGCCCCGGGGTGTGCTGATGGCCCGGCACCTGCTGCGGGCCGTCGTCGTCGCCTTGCATGCGCAGGACGATAATCAGCTGCCAACGTGCCGGTACATGGAATGGTGTCCCCGGCCGGGGAATTGACCCTTGCGGGGGTTCAATGCTCGCCAGCGCGTACGTGCGGCGAACTCATGTTCTGCGAGATGTCCGGCCGGCTGATCAGCCGGCCAGGTAGCGCCGGAGCAGTACCTTGCATTCGGCGATCAGCGTGGGATCGCCGTCCCGGTCGCTCCGGAAGGCGAGTTTGAGCACCGCGTCCGCGCACTCCAGGGCCACTCGTAGCGCCAGCGGGCCGGGGCGCACGCCATCGCCCGCCAGGTGCTCGAAGGTGAGTTGGTGCAGCAGCCGGGCCACCGCGCTGTTGTTGTCCAGCGTGCCGTCGAGCAGGTGCTCAACGTCCGCCAGTGCGGGCGGGGTCGGACCGGTGAGCCCGAAGTCGAGTGCTCCGAAGCCTGGCACCGCGCGCTTCATCGCGACGAACTCCTCGACCGCCAGATCCACGAAGCCGCCGATGTCCTGCGGGGATTCGGCCGCCAGCCGCCGGGTCAGCCGATCCAGGTAGCGCCGCAGGTTGCGGCGGGCGAGCGCGGCCAGCAGACTCTGCTTGCCGGTGAAGAACTGGTAGAGCGTGCCGATCGGCACCTGGGCCCGAGCGGCGATCTCCTTGGTGGTCAGCGCGTTCGTGCCCACCTCGTCGAGCAGTTCCGCGCAGGCGTCCAGGATCCGCTCCAGGCGCTCCTGGCTGCGCTGTTGCACCGGCTTGCGGCGAAGCTCGGGCTCCGCCGCCTCGACGCTCAGCTCGTTCATCCGCCGCCCAGCTCCCGTCGTCAACCGCGCGCGCCGACCGCGTGCACCCGCACCGGCTACCACTGTGCCGCATCGGGCGTCCGGCGCGCGAATCACTATCATGAGTCAACCTCATGTTCTCGCGGAACCAGGCCGGACGCCACCCCCGGCGCCCCTCTGCGCAACCCCGCCCCGCTGCTCGCGCCTGTCCGGCGAGGGCGGGCGCGTCGTTCGATGCCCGGATGTGGGCCCACCTGGACCAGGACGAGACGGCGCCGGCCCGAGGAGCTCGGCCCCGAGCAGCACGCGGGCGGCCCGGGGCCATGGTGTTGGTCCGATCGGATGGCGACTCCGGGCCGCCCGGCGTGCCGGGCTGTCGGGGGCCGTGCCCGCCGGAGCGGCGGGCTAGGTTCGAGCGTGTGACCGGTAATGACGCGGTCCTGGCGCTGGTCATCGTCACCGCGCTGGGCTTTGACTTCACCAACGGATTCCATGACACCGGCAACGCCATGGCCACCTCGATCGTCACCGGTGCCCTACGGCCGCGCCTGGCGGTCGGCATCTCGGCGGCGCTGAACCTGGCCGGGGCGTTCCTGTCGACGGCCGTCGCGGCGACCATCGCCAGTGGCCTGGTCAACAGTCACGACGTGACCCTGACGGTGGTCTTCGCCGGACTGACCGGCAGCATCCTGTGGAACCTGGCCACCTGGTTCCGTGGGATCCCCTCAAGTTCCTCGCACGCGCTGATCGGTGGCGTCGTGGGAGCGACGATGGCGGCGGCGGGTGGCTCGGCCGTCAACTGGCAGGGCCTGGTCTCCAAGGTGATCGTGCCCGCCGCGCTGTCGCCGTTCATCGCCGGCGCGGTCGCCGCCCTCGGCACCTACCTGGTCTACCGCCTCACCCGCGAGGTGCCCGAACGCCCGCGCGGGCACGGTTTCCGGCTCGGCCAGATCGGCTCGGCCTCCATGGTCTCGCTCGCCCACGGCACCAATGACGCGCAGAAGACCATGGGCGTCATCACTCTGGCGCTGATCGCCAACGGGACCCTGCACACCGGCGCGAAGGCGCCGACCTGGGTGATCGCCTCCTGTGCCATCGCGATCGCGCTGGGCACCTACTTCGGCGGCTGGCGGGTCATCAGGGCGCTGGGCAAGGGGCTGGTGGAGATCGAGTCGCCGCAGGGCATGGCCAGCGAGTCGGCCTCGGCGGCGGTGATCCTCGCCTCCACCGACTTCGGCTACTCGCTCTCCACCACCCATGTGGCCACCGGGTCGATCCTGGGCGCGGGGGTGGGCAAGAAGAGCGGCGTGGTGCGCTGGCACGTCGCCCGGCGGATGGTGGGAGCCTGGCTGCTCGCCCTGCCGGCCGCGGCCGTGGTCGGTGCGCTGGCCTACTGGACCGCCCACGGGATCGGCGGGACGCCGGGGGTGCTGGTTGTCTTCATCGTGCTGGTGCTGGCCTCGATCGTCTTCTTCGCCGCCTCCCGCCGCCCGGCGGTGACGCCGGAGAACGTCAACGCCACGTGGACCGATTCGCTCGCCCCGACGCCGGAGTCGAAGGAGGTTGCCTCGTGAACTCCTGGATCAATCTGAACGCGCTGTGGAAGATCGTCGTGGTCGGCCTGCTCGCCGGAGCCGGTCTGCCCGCGCTCTTCGCGATCGGCCTGCGCTTGCTCAGCCCGCCGCCCGCAGCCGGGCGGGGCACGGTGGACCGGGGCGGGGTCGATCGGGGCGCGGCCGAATGGGCTATCGGTGAGCGTGCTGCCGGTGAGCGTGCTGCCGGTGAGCGGGCTGATGGCGAGTGGACTGCCGGTGAGCCGGCCGCCGGTGAGCGGACCACCGCCGGGCCGGTCGGCTTCGCCCTGGCGGGTCTCTGCTTCGCGGTGGTGCTCGCGGCGACCGGCTGGGGGATCTCCGTCGTCGTCAACCACAGCTGACGGTCCGGCAGGCCCACCGGATCGGCGCACGCTGTCGCCCGGGCAGCCTTACTCGCGGCTTCACCATCCGTTCATATGAAGTTCGGCGCGTAGACTCTTCATATGGCTGACCATCACACACTGCTCGGCTCGATCGCCCACACGCTCCGCGAGGCGGGCCTCCCGCTCGCCGACCAGGGCGGCCGGGCCACGGCCGGGGCGGTGCTCTCCAGCCACGCCCACGGCGTGACCGTCTCCTGGCGGAGCGGCCCGCAGGGCGGCACGGTGGAGCCGGCGGGTGCGGGTGCGGGCGGCGGCGGTGCCGATGCCTCTGCCCGGGCTCGTGGAGCCGCCACCATCCACTCCCGGGATTTCCGGCTCACCCTCTGCCTCGCGGCGCTGCTGGCCGAGGCCGGCTACCAGAGCGAGCACGCGGGGGACCGGGTGCTGGTCAGCAACCCCGCCGGTCGCTGACGCCCCGCCCGCGCCCGCTGCTCGACCATGCGTCAGCAGGCGCAGGGGCCCGGCTGACGTGCGGTCAAGCACCGGGCGCCAGCAGTATTCGGCGGCAGTATGAGGTGTGCTCATGTTCCTCGGTCGCCGGAGCCGAGGCCGGAGCTGCGGCGCGGGCCGGCGCTGGGGGGTCAGGCCCGCGGGGATCAGGCCTGGGGGAAGGGCAGGACGGCGACGATGGTCTTCCCGTCCGCCCCGTGGCGGGCGATGTGGATGTCCTTGGTGAGGCTGGTGAGTACGTTCCAACCGAATCCGCCGCTGCCGGTGAGGAGGTCGCCGGGGCGGCGCCGGGGCAGCTCGGGGCCGGTGTCGCTGATCGCGATCACCAGGCTGGAGCCGTCGTACACCAGGCCCAGCGAGCAGGGCCCCGGCGCGTGGCGGACGGCGTTGGTGACCAGCTCGCTGACCAGCACCAAGACGTCGCTCGCCGCGGTGTGCTCGCTCTCCCGGAGGGGGATCTGCGCGAGGAACGCACGAGCGTGGTTCCGGGCGGTGGCGATCGACCCGGGCAGGCCGTCCAGGCAGAGGACGGTGTGGAGCGGGGACGGGTACTGGTGGAGATCCATGGCCGTCCGCGCCCCTTAGCGTCTGTTTTCCGTGGTCCGCTGCCCGGGCGCGGTGGGTGAAGGCGGGCGCGGGACTGCCAGGTATCTTAATCGGCGCCCTCGTGCGTTCGTCCTGCGACTTCCCCGGACGGGACGGCGGACACCTCGGCTCGGCTCCCGGTACGGCCAACTCCGGCGAGGTCGTCATGAGGGGCCGGACGCGGGCTTCGGCAAATTGAGGCATGACCACTGACGGCGGTCCCTTCGCGTCCTTGCCGGTCATCGCTGCGAGCGGTGAGCCGGACGCCGACACGCTGGGGCCGTTGACCGCCGAACTCGAAGCCGCCGCCGCGTCGCACCCCGTGGTGATCCTCGACGCCAGTGGCATCACGTTCGGTGACTCCGCGTTCCTGCGCACGGTCACAGCGTGGTCCAGGACTACGTCGCCGAAGCCCTCCGGAGGAGCCCGCCGCCCGGCGAGGGCCGGAGCCCGCCGCCCGGCGAGGACGAGGGTACCGGCCCGCGCGGCGCCCGCACACCGGGCAGAGGCACGGTGCTGGTGGCCGAGGACAACGCCGACCTGCGGACCTGTCTCGCGGCCCTGCTGGCCCCCGAGTACACCGTCCTGAGCGGCAGGTCGCCCTCGCTCTCCAGCGCGCCATCCTGGGCCCCGCCGACCTGCCCGGCGGCTTCGCCGTCCGCTACGAACCCGGCGGTTCCACCCTGGAGGTGGGAGGCGACTGGTACGACGTCGTCGAACTGCCCGGCCGCCGCTTCGGCGTGGTCGTCGGCGACGTGGTCGGACGCGGCCTGGACGCGGCCGCCACCATGGGCCAACTGCGCAGCGCGGCGCGGGCCCTGCTGCTGGAGAACAACGGCCCGGCCCGCGTCCTGGAGGCCCTGGACCGGTTCGCCGACCTCCTGCCCGGCGCGTTCTGCACCACCGTCTTCTGCGGAGTCATCGACCCCGCCACGCGGACCGTGCGCTACAGCAGCGCGGGCCACCTGCCGGCCCTTCTGGTCGAGCCCGGCGGCGTCGTGCACCGCCTGCAGGACGCCCAGAGCCCGCCGCTGGCCGTCAGCACGGGCAGCGAGCGGCCCGAGAGCACGGCGATCCTCGCCACCGGCGCCCGCCTGCTGCTCTACACCGATGGACTGGTCGAACGGCGCGACGAGATCATCGACTCCGGCATCGAACGAGCCCAGGCGGCGCTGGCCGCGGAACTCCCGACAGCCGAAGCCGTGGTCGACCACCTCTGCACCGTGCTGCTCGGCCAGGGCCGCCACGGGGACGACGTGGCCCTCCTCGTCTACCTGCAGTCCTGAGCCCGGTCGCCGTCGAGTGAGGAGCAGCGGGGCAGCGGGGGGTGAGGAGCAGTGGAGCAGTGAGGAGCAGTGGAGCAGTGAGGAGCAGTGGAGGTACGCCTCGGAGATGCCCGCCGTGGGCGAGCCCTGGGACCACACCGACGGCTGCCCCCGATCCGGGCGGCCAAGCCGCCCGGCCGGCAACCTTCACCGTTTCTTCGCATGTTTCCAGGTTTTCGGATCGTGCCGGGCGTCGACCGCGCAGGTCCCTGACCAGAGGGCCCACGGGCATGGCAGACTGGCGGCCGCGTCACCACCCAGTGCAGAGGAGTGTCATGCAGAGCAGTGCCGGCGAAGGGACCGGGACCCCAGCCGACCGATTGACCGTAGCTGTCCGGGTCCACGGCCGGAGCGTCGTCGTCTCGCCGGCCGGCGAGTTGGACCACGACAGCGTCGGCCTGCTCCACGAGCGGCTCGTCGACGCGCTGAGCCGGCCTGACAGCGACCGCTTGGTGGTGGACTGCCGCGACCTCTGGTTCTGCGACTCCACCGGGCTGAACACGCTGCTCGCCGCCCGGCGCGACGCCGAGCAGGCCGGCGCCGCGCTGGTGCTGGCAGGTCTGCAGCCCGCGGTGGCCCGGGTCTTCGAGATCACCGGCGCCGACACGGTCTTCGACATCCGCCCGGATCTGGACGCCGTCCTGCGGTAGACCCCCCGGTCGTGTGTCCTGTCCCGATCAGGGGGCAGAGGAGTGCACAGCTGTTGACCCGTTTCCCAGCATCCCGGCTGTCAGAGTGAGGAAAGATGAGCGCTAGCGATCCCCGGACGACAGGCCGGGCAGTGCTGCCCTCGCTCCCTCCGCACGGCCAGATCCGCCGGCTCGCCCTGACCGGGGCCGCCGGCACGGTGGGGCGCTGCCGCGACCACACCCGCCAGGCCCTGCACGACTGGGGCTGGCTGCCCACCGACGACCCGGACCAGCAGGCCCGCGCCGACGACGTACTGCTCGTCGTCTCCGAGCTGGTCACCAATGCCTCCCGGCACGCCCAGGGCCCTGACCAGCTGATCCTGAGCGCTACCGAGCGGATGCTGCGCGTCGACGTCCTCGACGGGCTCGCCGCACCCCCGCAGCCCCAGCTCCCGCACTCGCCGGGGCGCCTCGGCGGCCACGGCCTGCACACCGTCGCGCTGCTGACCAGCCGCTGGGGATCCACGCCGCGCGGTGACGCGCCGGGCAAGTCCGTCTGGGCCGAGTTCGACGTCCCCACGGCCTGACCCGTCCCGATCCGGCCTGACCTGTCCCGATCCGGCCTGACCTGTCCCGATCCGGCCTGACCCGTCCCGATCCGGCCTGACCCGTCCCGATCCGGCCTGGTCCGCCCCGATCCGGCCCCGTCGGGCGGCCCGACCGAAGCGATACCGCCGTTCAGCCGTTGGTACGGGCCTCGGCTTCGGGTTGCTCCGGGGCGAGGAAGCAGGCCGCGATGGTCTTGCCGTCCGCCTGCGGCCGGGTCCGCCAGCTGTCGGCGAGCGCGTCGATGATGGCCAGGCCCCGCCCGTCGGGCCGGCCCGCGTCCGGCGGCTTGGGGCGGGGCAGCGCGGAGGAGGAGTCATGGACGTAGACGTGCAGGTGGCGCCGGTCCCGGAGCAGGACGAGCTGGGCGCTGCTGTGCGCGTGGACGTGGGCGTTGGTGATCAGTTCCGACACCGTCAGCAGCACGTCGTCCACGGTGTCGGGCGCCGCGGAGGCCCACCCCAGGGCGTCCAGGTGTTCGCGCGCCCACTGCCGGCCCGCCCGCACACCGCCGCTCACCGGGAAGGACCGGGCCCATCCCGTGGCTCTGATCGATGTCTCACCCATCACGTGCCTCCCTCTCCGTGGTCGGCGTCCGCCTACCCCGGTTCGCGCCGGGCACCGTTCAGAGCCGCGGTCCGTCGGACGGGGCGGCGGGGTTCCACTCGATTCCGCCCGCTGTCGCCCGCACGGGGCCGGCTGCCGGGTGGGATTCACCCGTCCGCCGCCGGGTGCCGGGCCGGTGCCGCAGCCCGTCCGCGCGGGAGCAGCAGCCAGGCGGCGGCGAGCCCGAGCCCGAAGACCGCCGCGGCCACCGCGAACCCCGCCGTCATCGCCTCCGCGGTGTCGTGGACCCGGGCGGCGGGCGGCACGAGGTGGAGGCGGGCCGTGACGACGGCCCCGACCACCGCGACGCCCAGCGTCCCGCCGAGCTGGCGCACGGTCTGCACGATGCCCGACGCCTGCGGCCGGTCCGCCTGCGACACCCGGCTCAGCGCGTCGGTGTTGATCGGGGACATCACCAGGCCCAGGCCGAGCCCGACCAGCGCCATGCCCGGCACCTTGGAGACGTACTCGATGTGCGGCAGCATCGAGGTCCACTGCGCCGCCCCGACGGTGGCCAGGGTGAGGCCGGTGAGGAGCGGCGGCCTCACTCCGGAGCGGTCGTACCAGCGACCGGCGATCTGGGCGCCGAGCATCAGCGGCAGGATCATGGCCAGCGCGCACAGGCCGGCCTTCACCGGGCTGTAGCCCAGCAGGTTCTGCGAGTAGAGCGCGGAGAACAGCACCATGGCCAGCATGCTGAACTGGGTGGTGAACAGCACCAGGACGTCCCCGAGGAAGCCCCGGAGCCGGAACAGCCGGACCTGCACCAGCGGATCGGCGGCGCGCAGCTGGGTGAGCACGAAGGTCACTGTCAGCGCGAGGCCGACGCCCAGGCACACCAGGGTCTTCGGGGAGCCCCAGCCCCACGGGCCGGACTGCTGGAGCGCGTACACGGTGCCGCCGATCCCGCCCATGAGCAGCAGGGTGTGGACCGGTGAGATCGTCAGCCCCGGCTGCGCCGGGTTGGCGGGGCGGGCGCGCCGGACGAGGAGGAGGGCGACGATGCCGACCGGCACGTTGATCCAGAAGACCGCGCGCCAGCTGACCCACTCGGTGAGCGTTCCGCCGAGCAGCGGTCCCAGGGCCAGGAAGATCTGACTGATCCCGACGTAGACGCCCATGGCGCGGCCGCGGATCGCGAGCGGGAAGGCCGCCATCACGATGCTCGCGCTCACCGGCATCATCAGTGCCGCGCCGCAGCCCTGCGCCACCCGGGCGGCGATCAGCCACCCCTGGCCCAGCGACCCGGTCGGGGCCAGGCCGCACAGGGCCGAGGCGATGAAGAAGAGGCCCACGCCCACCCGGAAGGTGGTGACCGGGCCGAGCTTGCTGCCCAGTTTGCCGCCGAGGGCGACGGTGGCGGCCATGGCCAGGACGTAGGCGTTGACGACCCACTGCTGACCGCTCGCCGACAGGGCGAGCTGGCGGCTCATGGTGGGGAGGGCGACCGAGACGACGGTCTGGTCGAGCATGATCATGGACAGGCCGCCGGTCATCGCGACCAGGGTGGTCCAGGCTCCCCGAGGCACTCGGGTGGCCTCCGGAGCCGTGGTCCCGATCGTCGCGGTGGTCGTCGCGGCGCCGGTGGTCGCGGCGCCGGTGGTCCTCCTGGTCTCGCTCATGCCCGACCACCGGCCGTGGCGCCGACCCCCGCGTCGGTGGCGATCTGCTGGCTGCGCTTGAGGCCGCCGAGGATCAGCAGCACCGGGATGACCCAGTTGAGCAGCAGGTTGCCGGTGTCGCCGTGGCCGGAGGCCTGCAGGGCACCGGCGCTGAGGTGGCACAGGGCCATCACGAGGATGACTGCCGACCAGAGCAGCGAGATCCGCCGGTTGAGCGCGCGGAAGACGGGGCTCGCCCAGTAGCGCCGGTCCACGCCGGCACGGGCGTACTGCTCGGTGAACGGCACGGTGAACGCCGACACCAGCATGACGGCCGCGAGCACCAGCGCCGAACCGCCGCGGCCGTAGTCGACCAGCAGCGTCCGGACCTGGTGGCCGCTCGCGAAGCCGACGGCGGCCAGGGCGCCGAAGGTGAGCACCCCGGCGGCGTCGATCAGCTTGAGTCCGCCGTGCAGGGTGCCCCGGACGGTCAGCACCAGCGAGCCCAGGCAGGCGGCCAGCGCCGCGAGACCGACCGCTCCCGCGCCGATGTGCTCGGCGATCATCGAGAACAGGACCCAAGGGGCCAGTCCTAGCAGCATATTCGTCGGTTTCATGGCGTCTCTCCGCAGTCGCCGGATGGGATGCCTCCACCCTGCTGGCACCGCGGCCGCCGAACATCCGTCGGATGACAGAGGAAACCGTGCCAGCCGTCAGCCCGCTCCGTCAGCCCGCTCCGGCACCCTTCGCGGCAACCGCCGCGGCGCGGGCCGCGCCGGCCGCCGCCAGCTCGACGCGGCTGCTCAGCCCGAGCTTGGCCAGCACGTGCGAGACGTGCGTCTGCACCGTCCGCGGTGAGACGTGCAGCCGGCGGGCGACCTCGGGCCCGGGGAGCCCCGACGCGACGAGCTCGGCGACCAGCGTCTCCGTCGGGGTGAGCGCGTCCCAGCCGCGGGTGGGGCGGCGGCGCCCGGCGGTGGCGCCCAACCGTACGCCGAGCGAGCGCAGCCGGCCCGCCACGCGTACCGCCACTGTCACCGCGCCGGTCTCCTCCGCCAGTTCGAGGGCCCGCCGGGCGTACCGCCGGGCCGCCTCCTTGTCGCCCTGCCCCGCCGAGGCGACGGCTGCCTCCTCCCAGGCGGAGGTCTCCACCAGCGCGTCCCCGACCCGGGCCGCGTGGGCCGCCGCGGTGGCCGCCCGGTCGGCGAGGCCGTGGTCGGCGGGCCCGGTGAGGGCCTCGGCCAGCCGGACGGAGGCGATCGCGGCGGGGCTCAGCGGGCGCGGGAGCAGGGCGAGGTCCCGCGCGATCATCACCCGCAACCGGTCGTCGGCGGCCCGCAGCGCGACGCGGCCGAGATCCGGTGCCACGGCGGCCAGCCAGGTGTGGCAGTGCTGCGCGCGGGCCGTCGCCCACACGTCGCGGGCGAGCCGGGCCGCCTCCACGTGCCGCCGCCGTGCCTCCAGCAGCGCGACCCGCGCGCGGGCCGGCTGCGGGATGCCGAACTGCAGGACGCGCGGCTCGGCGTCCCACTCCCGCAGCCGGCGGTCCGCGGCGTCCAGGTCGCCGCGCAGCACGTCGACCATCGTGCGGGCCCCGACCGCCAGCGAGGTCCAGGCGAACTCACCCGGCTCCACGAGCTCCAGCGCCGCGTCGAACGCCGCCGCGGCGTCGGCCAGCCGCCCGGCCACCAGGTCGATCGAGGCGCCGATGAGCTGGTGGGAGGGCACCTGCCAGGAGGCCCCGCGGTCCTCGCGCAGCCCCTCCACCTCGCGCAGGGCCGCCGTGGCCGAGGCGGGGCCGCCGAGCGAGAGCTCGATGAACGGCGGCCAGATGTCGCCCGAGAGGCCCTCGTACGGGTCGACGTCGCGCGACATGTGCTGCCGGGAGGCCTCCCAGGCCAGCTCGATCGCCACCTGGGGGTGACCGGTCAGGCAAGCGCGGACGGCCTCGCAGACCAGCCCGGTGAGGGTGAGGGTGCGGGGGTCGGCCACCGGGGGCCCGAGCGGGAGCGGTGCCAGCCCGGCGAGCTGGGCGGCCTGCTGCCGGTGGTCGGTGAGGATGTCGCGGACCCGTGCGGGGACCGGCCCGGCCAGCGTCTCGTCGATCAGCCGCAGCGCAGCGGGGACCTCGCCGCGTAGCGTCAGCGCGAAGATCAGCACCCGGCTCAGCTCGACCCGGTCACTCGGCCCGGTGGCCGACGCCAGCGCGCCGCGGGCGCTCTCCTCCGCGCGGCGCAGCTGCCCGGAGCGGGCCAGCGCGCGAGCCCGTCCGACGGCCAGTTCGGTGGCCGCCGAGCCCGCCGTCGAACTGTTCGCCGCGGCGGCGGCGCGGGCCAGCAGGTCGGCCTCCACCGCGGGGGCGTGCACCAGGTCGGGACCGGCCGCCCGGACGGCCCTCAGCACCTCGTCGAGCGGGGCGCCCGAGGCGATCACGTGGTGGGCCCGGTCGGCCGCGTCGGCGTGCTCGGCCGCGGCGGCGTGCAGCACGCGGCGCAGCGGGGCCGGGATCCCGTGGTGCACGACCTCGCGATAGCTGTCGTGCGCGAAGGCCAGCCGCTCGCCCGCTCCGAAGGTCACCACGCCCCGGTCGAGCAGCGCCTGCACCGGTTCCACCAGTGCGACCGGCTCCAGTCCGCTCACGGCGGCGAGATGCCGCAGGGTCGTCGGCGCGCCCATCACCGACAGCGCCCTGACGACCTCCCTGGCCGGGCCCTGCAGTCCGGCCAGCTCGGACTCGATGACCTCCTCCAGGCTGCGGCCCCCGGCGGCCCCCTGGCCGACCCGCCACCCGGGCAGCAGTTCGAGCCGGCCGTGCTCGGTGAGCGCGCCGGAGCGTCGCAGGTCGTCGATGACCGTGATCGCGTACAGCGCGTTGCCGGGGTGGCGCAGCAGCAGCGAGCGCAGGGCGGACCCGGGCCATCGGCCGGTGTACTCGTGCACCAGCGCGTCGAGGTCGATCTCGTCCAGCGCGGGCAGGGTGATCTCGCCGGTGTCGGGCCGGCGCAGCAGCCGCAGCAGGTGCTCGCGCTCCGGCAGCGGCCGACGGGCCATCAGCAGGGCCAGCGGCAGGTCGCGGGCGGCCGCCGCCACCAGGTTCAGCACGGCCAGCGAGGCGGCGTCGGCCTGATGGGCGTCGTCGACGGCGAGCACCAGCGGGCCACCCGCACAGAGCTCGTCGAGCCGTGCCAGCAGCCGCTGCTCGGCGTCCGCGGGCAGCGGCCGCCCCAGCTCCACGCCGAGCAGCCCCGCGGCCAGCGCGTACGGGTGCCGAACCGCCGCCTCGTCGGCCGCGGCCCACCGGAGCGGCACGGACAAGCCCGACACCGCGGCCCGCAGCGCATGGCTCTTGCCGGCCCCCGCCTCACCGGTGAGAACGAACGCCGTGGCCGCGCCGGTGGCGTGCGCCGACCCGTCGAGCGCGGCCGCCAGGCCCCTCGCGAGCACCGTGTCGACGTCGCGACGGCTCCTGGTCGGCGGCATCCTGCTCATCCTCAAAGCCTAGAGCCGCTCGGGCCGCCTTTCGCGACCGGTGGGGGCGGGCGGGAGGCGCGGATGTGCGCGGCCCGGTCGGTTGGTTGCCACCGACCGGGCCGCGCACATCCGCGCCGCGGGCCCTACCGGAGGGCGTGGACGTCCACCGAGGGCAGCTCGGCCAGCTCCGCCTTGCTGAGCCGCACGGTGACGCTCCCCGCGCTCCAGCTCACCTCGCCGATCGGGATGGCGACGGTCTTCCTGCCCCACAGGTGGCCCTCCTTGAGGAGCACGTGGGTCACGCCGTGGTCCTGCGGATCGACCACCAGGCCCTGGACCCGGCCGATCTCGCCGTCGGTGGCCTCGACCCGGTCGCCGTGGCGGATCTGGACCTGGTCGCCGGGCACCCGCTCGTGCACGACGGTGGACGGCTCCAGCTGGACGGGCTCCGGCCCGGGGATCATGCCGACGCCGCCCACGCCCATGCCGTAGACGGGCAGGGTGACCAGTTGCTCCGGCTGGTAGCCGAGCTGGTCCGAGGAGCCCGGGAGGTACTCCGTCTCCTCGGCCGGCTCCAACTGCCGCACCGCCGCGCTGTCGCAGCGCAGCCTGATGTGCTCGGCGTCGGTGGCCTGCCCGTCGACCAGGTCGACGGGCACCAGTCGGTCCTCGTCGTGGTGCCCGCCGACCACGAGGTGGGTGACCCGCAGGGCCAGCGGGTCGATCACCACGCGCTTCAGCTCGCCGTAGGTGTCGTCCTGGCTGTGGACCTCGGCGCCTATCGCGTACGGCACGGTCGTCGTCATGTCGTCCTCCCAATCGCTCCGCCGGGTCGCATCCATGAGATCCGGGCGACGCTCGTCTGCCCGCGACGCGCGGTCCGACACCTGCGAGGTCGGCTCAGGGGGCCGGGCGGCCCGCGCCGTCCCAGGCGAGGTGGAGGATGGCCAGGTCGTCGGCGTGCCGGCCCGCGTTGAGCCGTTGCGCGGCGCTGATCAGCCGGTCGAGGAAGGGCGCGGTGTCATGGTCCGGGGTCCGGGCGATCAGGTCGAGCAGGCCCTCGGTGCCCAGCCGCTCGGCACCGGGCCCCCGGTGGCCCTCGATCAGGCCGTCGGTGTAGAGCATCAGCGATCCGGTGGCCGGCAGCGGCACGGTGCTGGCCTGCCAGTGGCGCAGCCCGGGCGCGATGCCCAGGGCGATGCCGTGCGCGGCCTCGGCGGGCGCGGTGCGCCCGGCGGTGAGCAGCGGCTCGTGGTGCCCGGCCAGGTGGACGGTCGCGCGGGCGGCCGCCAGGTCGAGGTCGAGCAGGGTGCAGGTGGCGAACATGTCGGAGCGGGTGCGCTCGGCGACGAGCACCTGCTCCAGCAGGTCGAGCAGTTCGGTGCCGCGGTGGCCGGCCAGCACCAGGGCGCGCCAGGTGATCCGCAGGCACACGCCGAGGGCGGCCTCGTCCGGCCCGTGGCCGCTGACGTCGCCGATCACGGCGTGCACGACACCGTCCGCGGTCTGCACCGCGTCCAGGAAGTCCCCGCCCAGCTGGGCCCGTTCACGGCCGGGCAGGTAGCGGGTGGTCACCGTGACCGCGCTGTCGCGCAGCAGCGGGGTGGGCAGCAGGCCGCGCTCCAGACGGGCGTTCTCCTGCGCCCGGATGCGGTTCTCGCGCAGTTCGGCACCGGCCTGTTCGGCCTGCTTGCGGTGCACCGCGTAGCGCAGCACGCGCTGCAGCAGGGCGCCGTCGACCTGGCCCTTGATCAGGTAGTCCTGGGCGCCGACGGAGACCGCCTCGACGCCCGCCCGGGTGTCGCCCAGCCCGGTCAGCACGATCACCGCCCCCTGCGGGCAGGCCTGCTGGACGGCTGTCAGGACGGCGAGGCCGGTGGCGTCGGGCAGGTGCAGGTCCACCACGACGCAGTCGGCCGGCCGCCGGGTCAGCTCGGCGACGGCCTCGGCCAGGGTCTGCTGCCACTGCAGGGTGTGCTGGAGCCCGGTGTCCCGCAGGAGTTCCTCGAAGAGCAGGGCGTCACCGGCGTCGTCCTCCAGCAGGAGGATCCGGTACGGCCCGTCCAGCGTCGGGCCGGCCTGCGGGAGCCGGAGGGAGGAGGTCATGGCCGCCCGGCTCCGTCCAGCTCCGCCGCCCGCCCGCCGTCGGTGGCCGCCTTCGCCGGTCCGCCGGGTTCGGCGGGCAGGGTGAACGTGATCCGGGTGCCGGGGGAGTGGGCGAGGTCGACGCCGATGGTGCCGCCGTGGAAGTCGACGATCTTCTTGCACATGGCCAGGCCGATCCCGTTGCCGGGGTAGGCGATCCGGGTGTGCAGGCGCTGGAAGATGACGAAGACCTTGTCCGCGAACTCCGGCTCGATGCCGATCCCGTTGTCGCGCACGGCGAGCTGCCAATGGTCGCCGGCCAGCACCGCCTCCAGGTGGATCCGCGGTGCCCGCTCCGGACTGCGGAACTTGATGGCGTTGCTGAGCAGGTTCTGCAGCAGCACGCTCAACTGGGTGGCGTCGCCGCGGATCTCGGGGAGCGGGTCGTGGCTGATCTCGGCGCCGCTCTCCTCGATCGCCATGCTCAGCGCGTCGACCGTGTCGGCGAAGACGCCTTCCAGGGCGACGGGCTGGTGGTCGGCGTGCAGGCGGCCGACCCGGGAGAACGCGAGCAGGTCGTTGATCAGGGTCTGCATCCGGTTGGCGCCGTCGACCGCGAAGGCGATGTACTGGTCGGCCCGGTCGTCCAGTTGTCCGGCGTAGCGGCGCTGCAGCAGCTGGCAGAAGCTGGCCACCTTGCGCAGCGGTTCCTGGAGGTCGTGCGAGGCCACGTAGGCGAACTGCTCCAACTCGGTGTTGGAGCGGCGCAGATCGGCGGCCTGCTCGTCCAGGGTGCGGCGGGCCTGGTCGCTGAAGGACAGCTCCTCGGCCAGCCGTCGGCGCATGGCTTCGATGGTCCGGGCGAGTTGGCGCAGGTCGGCCGGCCCTGTGGGGTTGATCGGGTGCTCGAAGGAGCCCCGGGTCACCAGCTCGGCGTCGGCTGCCAGCAGCTCCAGCGGCTTGGTGACACCGCGTCGGAGCCCTTCGAAGACCAGGATGGCGAGCGTCAGGAGGACGGCGCCGATCAGCGAGAAGATCAGGTCGCGCAGCTCCCGGGCGGACTGCAGGTCGGTGCGGGCGGCGGCGCGCTCGGCCTGCAGGTGCTGCTGCTGGGCGGCGGTGGCGGTCCGTACCGCGTCGAAGAGCTGCTTTCCCTCGTCGGCCAGCGCGGTGGCGGCGGGGTTCGCGGCGCCGGCCGGGGCGGCGGCCAGCGGCCGGGCGATCCGGGCCTGCCAGTCCTCGGCGCGCCGCAGCACGAGGGCCAGGTCGGCGCGGTCCGTGCTGTCCTCGGCGACCAGCGGAGTGAGGGTGTCCAGCGACTGCTGCTGCTCGGTGAGTCCCGCCTGGTACGGATCGAGGAACTCGGTGCGGCCGGTGAGGCCGTAACCGCGTATCCCGGTCTCCTGGTCGACCAGGCCGGCCTCCAGCCGGACGGCCGCGACCAGCGCTGGTGAGCTGCGGTCCACCAGCTTGTCGGTGACCTCGCTGGAGTGGGCGAAGTCCCAGCTGACCAGGAGGCCCAGCAGGACCAGTACCGCCAGTGAGGCCGTGACACCGCCGCGCAGCCACTGGCGGGTCGTCCAGCGCGCGGCGCGGCCGGGGCCGGCCGGCCCAGGGGCGTCGGCCGGCGGGGCGTCCGGGGCGTCCGGGGTGTCCGGGGCGCGGTGGCCGGTCCCCGGCGGGGTCTGTCCTACCATGCTGCGTTTCCTTCCCGCCGCGCCGATGGGCGCGGGCGGCTCTTGCGCGGTGAACGCGCGCTCCCCGGGCCGGGCAGACGTACCTTACAGGCATGGTGACAACCCTGGTTGTCGCCAGGGTGCGGAAGGGCGGTAGGGTGATCGCATGCCGCCTCCCGCGGCCTCGGCGCCGGGTGACCCGCGCGAGGGGAGCCCGCGGGACTTCCCCGGGGGTCGGCCGCGGTCGGCCGGGCCCACCGCCGCTTCGCGGCGCCGCCCTGCCACTGACCGGAGTTCTCGATGTCCCAGCCCGGCCCCGCCAAGTCCTACCGTGTCCTGCTGGTCGAGGACGACCACGCCGACGCGATGCTCATCGAGGAGGCCCTCTTCGACCGCGGCGCCGCGCGGACGATCACGCGGGCCGAGGACGGCGTCGCCGCGCTCGAACACCTGCGCGCGACCCGTCCGCTGCCCGACCTGATCATCCTGGACCTCAACATGCCCCGGATGAACGGCCGGGAGCTCCTCGCCGTGCTGAAGGGCGACGCCCTCCTCCGGGCCATCCCGGTGGTCGTGCTCACCACCTCGGGGGCGCCCGACGACGTCTCCGGCGCCTACAGCGGCCACGCCAACGCCTACGTCACGAAGCCGGTCAACCTCGACGACTTCACCCAGGCCGTCCAGAGCATCGACAGCTTCTACCTGGAGACCGCCGCCGTGCTCCCGCGGGTCTGAGCGCTCACGCCGCCGCGGGGCCGAGCTCTCACGCCACCGGGCCGGCGGCCGGGCGGGGCGGTGCGCCGACCAGTCCCGGCCAGCGCTTGCGGGCGCCCTGACGGCTCATTTCGAGCGCGTCGCCGAGCTGGGGGTAGCCCGCCCCGGCCTCGGCCGCCTCGCGCGCGGCCTGGTCGGTGAGGCGCTCCACCGCGCGCTGCAGGTGCAGCAGGGTGTGCAGTCGGGCGAGTGCGTCGCCCTGGGCCGGCTCCCAGACGGGCGCCGCCCCCTGGTCGGCGGCGTCGGGTGCCGTCAGCGACGGGAGCGGCCGGAAGGCGCGCGCGGCCAGTCGGGAGGCCAGGTCCGCCACCGCCGCGTCCGCGAGCGCGGCGATCTGTTCCTCGCTCATCAACGGGGAGAACTGGGCAGGCGACATGGGCGCAGTTTACTGGGTTCCAGTCATCTCACACGACAACCGCGGTTGTCGGTTTGGCGGTATGGTGTCCTGTGCCGTGCCGATCGGGAGGGTCGTGCCGGATCGGCCGGACCAACTGACGTTCCGAAGAGAAGAACCCCAAGGATGACCGCTGATCTCGCCACCGTGGAGCGGGCACTGCGCGGCGCGGCACCTCATGCGCTGCTGGACGCCCTGGCCACCGCTCTCGCCCCGTGCGGGGTGTTCGATGTCCGCCTGCTGATGGCCGACTACGGCCTGACCGTGCTGCAGCCGGTCACCAGCCTGCCGCGCACCGCGCAGCCACTGGCGGTGCACGCCGGCGCGCCCGGACGGGCCTTCGGCGCGCAACTGCCGTACGCCGAGCCGCTGGCGGATCCGCCGCCCGGACGCGCCGAAGGCACGGCGACGCTGCTGCACCTGCCGGTCTCCGTGCGCGGCGACCGCCTCGGGGTGCTCAGCCTCGCGCTGGACGCGGACCGGCTGACCGAGGAGCTGCGGGAGGAGCTCGCCGAGGTGGCCGAGATGCTGGGCCACCAGATCGTGGTGGCCGAGCGCGACACCGACCTGTACCTCCAGGCGCGTCGCAAGGACCGCCTCACGCTGGCCGCCGAGATGCAGTGGCAGCTGCTGCCGGCCCGGGCGTGCTCCCGCGCGGAGTACGCCATCGGCGCGCAGCTGGAGCCGGCCTACGCCATCCACGGAGACAACTTCGACTGGTCCGCCACCGGCGACCGGCTCACCCTGACCATCACCAACGGAATGGGCGAGGGCATCGAGGCCTCGCTGCTGACCAACCTCGCCATCAGCGCGTTGCGCAACGCGCGCCGGGCCGGCGTCGACCTGGCGGACCAGGCCGCGCTCGCGGACCAGGCGGTCTACGGGCAGTACCGGGGGCGGGCCTACGTCTCGGTCCTGCTGCTGGAGTTCCACCTCGACACCGGGGCGGTGGAGATCGTCGACGCGGGCTCGCCCGAGCTGCTGCGGCTGCGGGACGGCCTGGTCGAGCGCATCCCCTTCGAGGCGCAGCTGCCGCTCGGCCTCGCGGACGACACTCCCTATGTCGCGCAGCGGATCCAGGTGCTGGCGGGCGACCGGTTGATCTTCGTCAGCGACGGCGTCCACGCGGTCGCGGGTGCCGCCGACGAGTCCCGCGGGGAGCGGGCGCTGGCACGGGCCATCCGGGCCAGCAGGATGCTGCCCGCCGCCGAGGTGCCGCGCAAGGTGCTCAGTGAGCTCGCCAGGCGCCAGGACCAGGCTCCGGCGGACGACGCCCTGGTGGTCTGCCTCGACTGGTTCGGCCGGTCCGCCGGTGCCGCCGGCGCGGAAGGAGGTGATGGCGCCAATGGGCTCCCGCACCGCGCACCCGGGATGTCAGACTGACTCCATGGAACCCGCCGCCCCGCTCCCGCACCGCACGGATGGCCCCGCCGTGGCGTCGTCCGTGGTGGAACTGCTGGAGGTGCTCTGGGGTGGCGGCCGGGACCTGTCGGCCGCGCCGGTGTCGGTGTCCCAGCTGCGGGTCCTCTACGTCCTGGAGGCGAACGATGGCATCAACCTGCGTACGCTGACGGACCAGTTGGGCTCGCTCCCGTCCTCGGTCAGCCGGCTCTGCGACCGGCTGGAGGCGGTCGGTTTCGTGCAGCGCACGCCGAGCGCCGTGAGTCGGCGCGAGCTGGGGCTGCACCTCACGCCGATGGGCCAGGCGTTCCTGGCCGACCTCCGGGCCCGCCGCGAGGAGGAGTTGGCGCAGGTGCTCGCCACCATGACGCCGACCGGCCGGCGGGCCCTGATCACCGGTCTGGAGGCCTTCCGGGCCGCCGCGGGTGCGCGCCGGGAGGTCGGCGCCGACGGCTCGGCGGGCGCCTCGCGCACCGCGTAGCGCCGCTGCCCGCTGCCCGCGAAGCCCGGTCCGGCTGCGCCGAAGCGCAAGTCGTCCCCCCGGCAGGTTGGTTGACCTCTGGTGCTGGTCCGGCGCTGGTCCGGCGCTCGTCCGGTGCTGGTCCGGTGTGCCTGCGAACCGTTGCCGGGCGTGGAATGTTGTCGAATGGCAAATATTGCCCCTAGGATAGCCAGCGCCGCAGCGCGCGGTCCCAGGTGCCCTCTCGCACCTGGTGAAGGGAGGCCTGCGTGGCCGAACGACCGAGAACCCCGAGTACTCCCCAGAGCTGCCCGGTCCCGGTGCGGGCGGCCGGCGGCGGCCCGCTGCTCAGCGTCGGCCTCGCGGTGGTCGGCACGGTGGTCCGGGTCGACCTGTTGGGCGACCTCGACCTCGACACCGGCCCGCAGCTCACCGAGGCGGTCTCGCGGGGTCTGATCGACCGTCCGCGGGTGGTGATCATCGACCTGTCGGGCGTGGGCTTCTGCGATTGTGCCGGCCTCACCGCGCTGCTCCGGGCCGGCCGCAGGATCGCCGGCACCGGAGCCGCCTTCCACCTTGAGCGGCCCTCCGCCGTGGTGCGGCGGCTGCTGCAGCTCACCGGGACCGCGGCCGCCCTCGGCCTGCCCGACGGCGCCAGGCTGGTCGGCCCACGCGGCGGACCGGCCCGGACGGCTTCGCCGCGGCCCACCTGCTGAGCGGACTTCAACTTTTTCTCGCGCACCGGGACATGGGACGCCGGAACCGGGGGAGCCGTGCTGGGACCGGTTCGACTCGGCGGTGCGCAGAGAGGAATTCACGTGTACATAGGACTTGGCACACTCGTGGCGATCGTGGTTGTGGTGCTGGTCGTTCGCGCGCTGCTGCGCGGCTGACGGCTCGACTCGGGAGCAAGCGGCGCTCGGGCCCCCGCGCAACGGGGGCCCGAGCGCCGCTCCGTGCTGTCGGTCCGGGCGCCGCGGGTCGGGTCAGGCCGCTCAGCGCAGTCAGGCCGGTCGCGCCGGTCGCTCCAGTCGCGCCGGTCAGTCCAGGCGGACCGCGAGGAGTGCGATGTCGTCGCTGTTCTCCGTGCCGAAGCCGTCCAGCAGCGCGTCGCAGAGCTGACCGGGTGCCTCGGGGCCGGTCGCGACCGCCTGCCGGAAGGCTTCGAGGCTCGTGTCCAGGTTCTCGCCGCGGACCTCGACCAGGCCGTCGGTGAACAGGACCAGGGTGGCGCCGGCCGGGACCGGGTGGCTGACCGCGGGCGGGTGGGGCACCCCCAGGCCCAGGAGGGTGCCGTGCTCGGTCAGGTACCGGGCGGTGCCGTCGGGGTGGCGCAGCAGGAGCGGGAGGTGGCCGGCGTTGGCGAGTCGCAGGCGGCGGCGGTCGGCGTCCACCAGGACCAGGCAGACCGTCGCGGTGACGTCGGGGTGCAGCGTGGTGAGCAGGGTGTCGAGGCGGTCCAGGACCGCGGCCGGATCGTGGCCCTCCACGACGTAGGCCCGCAGCGCGTGGCGCAGTTCGCCCATGACGAAGGCGGCGGCCAGCGAGTGGCCGGCCACGTCGCCGATCACCAGCAGCAGCCCGGCCGGGGTCTCCAGCGCCTCGTAGAAGTCGCCGCCGATCTCGGTGCGGTCGCTGGCCGGGACGTAGCGGACCGTCATCCGCACACCGGGCACCGACGGGAGAGCGCCGGGGAGGAAGGTGCGCTGGAGGGTGAGGGCCAGGTCGTGCTCCTCGCGGAAGCTGTGCTGCGCCTCCAGCGCCAGGGCGCAGGTCTGGGCGAGCTGGGTGAGCAGATCGCGGTCGTCATCGCCGGTCACCGCCCGGGCCGGCAGGGCCAGCAGCACGGGCGCGCGGCCGCGCTTGGTGCGGGCGAGCACCACGGCCACCTCGGGCTCGTCCGCGAACACGCCGCAGGAGGAGAGCTCGGACCAGCGGCTGCCCGGCAGGGTGGCGGTCGCGATGCCGGTGGCGTCGCCCAGCGACTCCTCGGCCAGCCGGTCCAGTTGGGCCGGCTCACCCTCGTGGAAGGCCGGGGCGGCCCCGGGGGCGGCGACGGCGTGCACCAGCGAGCCGCGGGTGTCGAGCGCGAGTACGGCGGCCGGCGCCGACATCAGGGAGACGGCCGCCGTCACCGCCGCCGCCGCGAAGGACCGGCCGTCCTGCCGGTCGTAGATGGCCAGCGTCGCGCGGTTCAGTTCGGCGATCCGCTCGGCCAGCCGCTCGGCCCGGCGGCGGGCCCGGGCGTAGCGCAGCGCGGCGGTGACGGTGGCCAGGAACTCGGTGGGGGCGATCGGTTCGGTCAGGTACGCGTCGGCACCCCGGTAGAGGCCCTGCGCGCGGTCGCTGACGTCGATGGCGGTGGCGGAGACGTGGATGACGGGCAGGTGGGCGGTGCGGGGATCGGCCTTGATCACCTCGCAGACCTGGAAACCGCTCATGTCGGGCAGTCGCACGTCGACCACGGCCAGTTCGGGCTGCTCGGCCCCCTCGGTGGCGGCGAGCAGCGCCAGGCCCTGCGTCCCGTCCGCCGCCTCGACGACGGTGTGGCCGGCCCTGCGCAGCCAACTCCCCATGATGTAGCGGTTGGTGTCGCTGTCGTCGATGATCAGTACGGAGGCGGCCGCACTGTCGGTGGTGCTGCCCTCGCTCATGGGCGGCCTTCCCTCTCGTCCGAGTGCCCGTTCCGCGACTGGTGCGACTGGTGCGACTGAGGCGGCTGCTGCGACCGGTGGCCGACGGCGGCCGGCGGCGCGGCCCGGTCGGACCCCCGGGGCGCGATCCCCTCCCGGGCGAACGCTTCGGCGAGGGCGCCGGCAGTGAGCCCGCGCTTGTCCAGCACCGCGCGGGCGTGGCCGAGCCGGGCGGTGTCCAGCAGGGCGGCCGCCGCGGAGGTGAGCAGGAAGGTGGGGATCTCGCGCAGCAGCGGGTCCTCCGCCAGCTGGGCCAGCAGGGTGTAGCCGTCGGGGTCGGGCATGTTGAGGTCCAGCAGCACGGCGTCCGGCCGCTCGCGCCGGATCGTGGCCAGGGCCTCGGAGCTGCGGGCCACCTCGACGACCCGCTCGGCCAGCTGGGCCAGGATCGGACGGATGCCGGCGCGGAAGGCCGCGTCGTCGTCGACCGTCAGCAGGGTGGCGAGGCGGCCGCCCGTCCCGCCGGGGTACGGGTCGGCCGGCACGGCGGGGCCCGCCGCCCGCGCCCTGACGGGCAGCCGCAGGGTGAAGACGCTGCCGTGGTCCGGGCGGTCGCCCACGGTGAGGGTGCCGCCGAGCAGTTCGGCCAGCCGTCGCGCGTAGGGCAGGCCGAGGCCGGTGCCAGCGCGGCCGCGCTGGTGCGGACCACGGACCTGGTAGAACTCCTCGAAGATCCGCTCCTGCTCCGGCACCGGGATGCCGACCCCGGTGTCGGCCACGGTGAACACCAGCCACGCGCCCTCCTCGGGCGCCCCGCCGGCCTCGCCCGACACGCACTGCGGCTCGGTCTCGGCCGTCAGCCGCACCTCGCCCTCGGCGGTGAACTTCAGCGCGTTGGAGAGCAGGTTGCGCAGGATCCGGGTGAGCATCACCTCGTCGCTGACCAGTTCGGCGGCGGCGGGGGGCTCCGGGACCACCAGGGCCACCCCGTCCCCGGCCAGGTCCCGCATGGTTCCGTGCAGTTGCCCCAGCAGGGCCCGCAGGTCCACCCGGGTCCAGTGCGGCTCCAGCGTGCCGGACTCCGCCTTCGCCACGTCGAGCAGCTCGTCCACCAGCGCGAGCAGGGTGGCGCCCGAGGCCGCGATCAGCGAGAGCTGGTGCCGGCGCTCCTGGGCCGCTGCCGCCTTGTCGTCGAGGTCGTCGGGGTCGTCGGGGTTGTCGGGGTTGTCGGGGTCGTCGAGGTCGTCGAGCAGCAGTCTGGACAGGCCGATCACCGAGTTCACGGGGCTGCGCAGCTCATGGCTGATGTTGGCCCAGAAGCGGGTCTTGGCCTGGCTCGCCTCGCGGAGCAGCCGGGACTTGTCGTCGAGTTCGGCGTAGAGGGCGACCACACCGCTGTTGGTCTCCTCCAGCTCCTGGGAGAGCTCGGTGTAGAGCGCCAGGACACCTTGGTTGGTCTCCTGCAGCTCCTGGTTGAGCCGCTGCAGTTCGTTGTTGAGCTGCTGCAGCTCCTCGCGCCGGGCCCGCGAGTCCTCCAGCGCCGTGATCAGCTCCCGCCCCTGGGCCCGCAGCTCCTCCATGGAGGTGGTCCCGGGCAGTGAACGCAGTGCGCCGCGGGCCCGCTCCGCCAGCTGCCCGGCCGGTCGGGCGGTGGGCGGCAAGGGCTGTTCGAGAAGGACCTTCCCCGGGGCGCCGCCCTGGTGCGCGATGGCCGGAACCAGGCGCCGGGCCGCGCGCAGCGACTCGGCGCTCAGGCCCGCGCCGCCCTCCCAGCGCAGCGTGACGACCAGCGTGGCAGGACTGCGCGGCGCGAGGGCGAAGTCCGCGGTCAGGCCGGTGGAGCCGAGCAGGTCGCGACCGAGCTCGCTCAGCGCGGTGGCGAACCTGACCTGGTCCTGGTTCTCCAGGCCGAGCTCCTGCGCCACGGTCCGGCCGGCCCGCCGCAGCGCGAACACGTCCGTCTCGGTGGCGACCGTGGTGGTGAGCAGGGCGATCCGGGACGGGTCCACGGCGTTCACCGCAGCACCCGGGCCACGACCACTCCGGCGTCGTCGCGCCGGACCCCCGCCTCGCGCAGCAGCAGGCCGGCGGTCACCACCGGGAGGTGGCGCAGCAGCCCGGGCAGTGCCGCGGGCTGCCAGCGCTCGGTGAGGCCGTCCGAGTGCAGGACGACGGCGCCGTCGGGCGGCAGCGGCTGCTCGTGGGTGCGCAGCGTGGGCAGTTGGTGCCCCACGATCCCCGGCGCGGAGAGCAGCGCGTGGCGCTTCTGCGGGTCGCTGGTGAACCCGCTGATGTTGCCGACCCCGCAGAACCGCACGCGCCCGGCGGCGGGTTCGATCCGGACGACCGCCGCCGCACCGCCGCGCGTCCCGTTCAGGGCGTGGTGGATGCCCGTGAGCACGTCCGCGGGTGCCTCGGCGGTGCCGGCCCGGAAGGCGGCCACGGCGCGCTGCGAGGCCACCGCCGCGAGCGGGCCGTGGCCCAGCCCGTCGCAGAACATCACCAGCAGGGCGCGGTCCGGGCCGGCCGGCCCCGCCGCCCAGCGGGCCGCCCAGGCGTCGCCGCAGCTCTCCTCCCCACTGATCGGACGGGTCAGGCCCGCCACGCCCAGGCTGCCGGGTGCCGCCGCGGCGGGGACCCGCCCGCGGCCCCAGAAGCGGGCGACGAGGACGGTGCCGCGGTCCGGCAGCGAGTGGACGTCGAAGGTGTCCGCCAGGCGGGCGATCGCGCCCAGGCCGATCCCCAGGGTGCCCGCCGAGGAGGTGCCGTCGGCCATCGCGTAGGGGATGTCCCGCATCCCGGGGCCGTTGTCCAGGGTGAGGAACTCGACCGCGGCGTCCTCCTCGGTGCGCAGCACCCGCAGCAGCAACGAGCCGTCCACCGCGTGCCGGCGCAGGTTCGTGGCCGCCTCGGTGATCGCCAGGGCCACCTCGGCGGCCCGCTGGTCGCCGAGGCCGATCCGCCGGGCCAGCGCGGTGGCCGCACTGCGCGCGGCCACCGGCAGGCTCTCGGAGTCGCGGAACCAGGCGATGTCCTGGGACTCCGGCAACGCCGTGCTCAACGGGCCCACTTGGTGATGGTGACGGTGGTGCCCCGGCCGGCCGTGGTGTCGATGGTGAAGTCGTCGGTCAGCCGCCGGGCCCCGCTCAGGCCCAGGCCCATGCCGCTGCCTGAGGTCCAGCCGTCGGTCAGCGCCAGCTCCAGGTCCGGGATGCCGGGGCCGGAGTCCTCGAAGAGGGCCGTGACCCCGGTCCGGCTCCCCTGGTGCACCAGGAGCGTGCGCATCGTCCCACCACCACCGTGTACCAGGGTGTTGCGGGCCAGCTCGCTGGCCGCCGTCACGAGCTTCGTCTGGTCCACGAGGGACAGCTTCGCCTGCTGGGCCAGGTTACGCACCACCTGCCGGGCCCGGACCACGTCGCCGTTGGACGTGATCGGCAGCCGCTCCGCGTCGGACGTGCCGAGGTCGTGCCCCGCTCCCGTCACCGGCTTCGGCCCGCACCGGCGCTGCCGAGCAGGGCGAGGCCCTTCTCCAGGCTCAGCGCGGTGCGCACCCCGCCGAGCGAGAGTCCCAGTTCCACCAGCGTGATGGCCACGGCCGGCCGCATGCCGACCAGGACCGTCTCGGCGTCCAGCAGTCGCGAGATCGAGGCGGTGGTGGCGAGCATCCGGCCCACGAAGGAGTCGACGATCTCCAGGGCGGTGATGTCGATCACCACCCCGTGCGCGCCGGTCTCCACGATCCTGGCCGCCAGGTCCTCCTGGAGGTTCAGCACCGACTGGTCCTCCAGGTCCGTCTGGATGGAGACCAGGAGCACGCCCCCGATCCGAAGCACCGGAATCCGCTCGGTCACCGCGCGCTCCGCTCGGCGGTCGGGCCCGAGGCGTCGAGCCGCTTCATCGCGTGCTTGAGGGCGTCGGCCAGGGTCGCCTTGGTGACGATGTCACCGAACTGGATGCCGAGCGCGACGATGGTCTGCGCGATCTGCGGACGGATGCCGGAGATGGTGCACTCCGCCCCCATCAGCCGGGCGGCCACCACTGTCTTCAGCAGGTGCTGGGCGACCTCGGTGTCCACCGCCGGCACCCCGGTGATGTCGATGATCGCCTGGTCGGAGCCGGTGTCGACCAGCGTCTGCAGCAGCTTCTCCATCACCACCTGGGTGCGCGCCGAGTCCAGCGTCCCCACCAGGGGCACCGCGACCACGCCGTCCCACAGCTTGACCACGGGGGTGGAGAGCTCCAGCAGCTGCTCGGCCTGGGACCCGATGATCTCCTCGCGCGTCCTGGAGTAGGTCTCGACCGTGAACAGGCCCAGCGCGTCGACCAGCCGGTTCAGCTGGAGGTAGGCGGCGATGTCCTCCTGCGAGGTCCCGGTGTCGGGGACGAGCAGGTCCTTGAACGCGAAGACCGCGGTGGCCGTCTCCGTCGGGGTGAACCCCTGCCGGGCCCGGTTGCGCGACAGCTCGGTGAGCAGCGCCCGCACCTCGGAGAACTCCTCCGCCCGCCAGTCGTCGCCCGACCGCAGGCCCCGCACCAGCGCGGTGTACAGCTCGCGCAGCTCCGAAGCGAGTTCGGCGGCGCTCAGACGCCCGCGCAGGGTGTGGGAGACCTCGGCGATCCACTGCCTGGCCAGTGCCTCCTCCTGCTCCGAGAGCAGTTCGACAAGACGTGCGGAATCTCGACGTTCAGCCGTCACGGCAATCCCTTCACAACCACCGGAACACTCCGGTTGTCCAGCAGGCAGCCTATGACACGGGGGAGCGGACCCGACCACGTGACCCCGCGGCCCAGGTCGGGGCGCGGCGGGTGCTGTGCGCTCGCGTCCCTCAGGTGAGCCCGGCGGCGAGCGCCGCTCCGGTGACGGCCTTGGTCAGGTAGTGGGAGGCGTCGTGAGCGTGCGAGCCGTTCGGCACGAGGTGGCAGGCGACGCCGGGGCCGAAGCATGGGCGCAGGTCCTTGACCAAGGCGACGACGTCCCGGGCGTCGGCGATGTTCGTCCATCGCAACGACGGCTCGCCGGGCCAGTGGCCGAGCCCGTCGACCGGTGCGGGCACGAGGCGATCGAAGATCAGATTGGGTATCCCGAGTGGGGACCCGAGGGTGATCAGTGCGCGGACCGGGTGCCCCGGCAGTGCGCACAGCGCCTCGTAGGCCACCAGCGTGCCGAGCGAGTGGGCCACCACCACCGCCGTGTCCGGCCCGACGAGTGCCCGGACACGATCGCGCGCCGCTTCCCGCAACGTGCGGTCGGCGAGGTAGCGGCGCGTCTGCTTGAGGTCGAGGATCAGGGCGCGTTCAGCCAAGCCGGCGAAGAACCGGGACTGGGACAGGGCGAGGAGCGCACCCTGGACCGAGGCCGTGAGGCCACCGAGCATGCCGGCCGCGTCCGGTCCGGCGATCTGCGGCTCGGCCTGGGCCGCCTGCTCCCACCAGTGCGTCAGCAGATCGGTCTCCCAGCCCGGCAGGACGTCGGACCAGCTGAAGAACGGATCGTCGGCGGCGAGCAGTTGACCCGGCGGCAGGAACAGGTCGCCGTAGAAGGCCATGGCGACATCCGACTCGGACACCGTGACCGCCGTCCCCGCCCTGCTCAGCCCGTCCCGCAGGGCCGGCAACCAGTGCTGGAGCAGGGTGGCCTCGCCGAACTGCTGCTTTCCCACACCGTGTACGCACACCACGCGCGGCATTCCGTTCCCCTCACCTCGTCCTGGTGGCCTAGCGGGAGAGGCCGACTCCCGCGACGCTGCCCAGCTCGAAGGCGACGACCTCGTGGCCGGTGCCGATGATGATGTCCGCGCCCGGCGTCAACGTGACGGCCCTGGCCGGATAGGGGGTGGCCCAGCGCAGCAGCTCGATGCCCGCGGCCAGGTTCCACACCCGCACGGTGTAGTCGTCGCCCACGGTCACGGCGATGGGCACGCCGTCGAGCCGCCGCGCGGCGACCGCGTTCACGACGCCGGTGTGCCCGGCGAGCCCGCCGAGTCGCTCCCCGGTGTGCACGTCCCAGGTGCGCATGGCACCGTCGTCGCCGACGGTGAGGGCGACCTGCCGGTCGCCGGTTGTCGTGCAGGCGATGCCGTTGACGACACCCGTGTGTGCGACGAACGAGCCCAACTGCTCGCCCGTGCGCAGGTCCCAGGTGCGCATGGCACCGTCGTCGCCGACGGTGAGGGCGACCTGTCGGTCGCCGGTTGTCGTGCAGGCGATGCCGTTGACGACACCCGTGTGTGCGACGAACGAGCCCAACTGCTCGCTCGTGCGCAGGTCCCAGGTGCGAACCGTACCGGCGGCGTCGCCGGTGACCGCCAGTGGACGACCGTCGACCTCGGCGGTGTCGACCGCCCAGATCCAGTCCGTGTGCCCGCGCAGCGCCGGGCGCCGACGGCTGGTCGACAGGTCCCACACGGAGAGCGAGTGGTCGCCGCCACCTCCGACGATGGCGACCGGTACGCCGTCCACACGGGTGCAGGCGACGGAGTTGACCGCCCCCGTGTACCCGCTGAGCACCTCGCGCCGCAGGCCGGTGCGCAGGTCCCACAGCCGTACCGCGCCCTCCCCGTCGCCGCCCACGGTCACCGCGACCGGTACGCCGTCCACCGTTGTGTGTGCCACCGACCAGAGCCATCCGGTGTGCCCGCTGAAGACACCGCGGTCCGGCTCCGAGAGCGCGGTGGCCGGCGAGGCCTCGGCAGGGGGGCCGGGCGGATCGTCCCGGATGACCGGTTCGGGGCGCCCCATCGTCAGCCGCGGCCGACCGGTGCGCAGGTCCCACGCCCGGACGGAACCGTCCGCGCCCCCCGTCACCGCCACCGGGTCGCCCGCCACCGTGGTCGTGGCGACGGCGTTCACGGCACCGGCGTGGCCCGCCAGTACCGCGCGCTGGGTGCCCCTGGCCAGATCCCGGACCCGCACCGTGAAGTCGCCGCCGCCGACCACCGCCAGCGGGCTGCCGTCGAGGTCGGCGCAGGCCACGCCGTTCACCCAGCCGGTGTCCCCGCTGAGCACCTGCCGGGAGGCGCGCTCCCGCAGGTCCCACACGCAGAGGTGGCCGTCACCACCGCCGCCCGAGACGGCCACCGGCGTCCCGGCCAGGTCGGCGCAGCTCACCGCCCACACCCAACTGGTGTGGCCGTGGAAGACCGCCGTCCCGACCCGGTCCTGCAGGTTCCACAGGCGCACCGCCCCCTCGGCGCCGACGCTGACGGCGTGCGGCAACCCGTCCACGGTGGTGCAGGCGACGCCGTTGACCGCGCCCGTGTGACCGACGAGGGTGGCGATCTGGTCGCCGGTGCTGAGGTCCCACAGGCGCACCGCCGCGTCCCCACCGCCGACGACGGCGACCGGCACCCGGTTCACCGTCGTACAGGCCAGGCCGTTCACGGCGCCGGCCTGGCCGCTGAGTACGGCCACGGTGCTGCCGGTCAGCAGATTCCAGACCCGAACGGTGTAGTCGTCCCCGCCGGTGACGGCGACGGGGGTGTCACCGAGCATGGTGCAACCAACGGCGTTCACCGCTCCCTGATGACCGGTGAGCAGCCACCGTTGGGCGCCGCTGACCAGGTCCCAGACCCGCACGGCACCGTCGGTGCCGGCACTCACCGCGACCGGCCGCCCCTCCACCTCACCGCAGGCGACACCGTTGACCGCACTGGAGTGGTCCTTGAAGGCCCCCGTGATCTGGCTGTCGGTGGCCCAGGCCGGCCGCCAGGCGCTGCCCTGGCTCAGGGCCCGGGCCAGGTCCCGGTCGCCGAAGCGCGCCGCGTCGACCGCCAGCAACTCCCGACGGATCCGCGGATCGGTGCGCCGGTGGTCTCCCGCGGAGGCCCGGTAGACGGCGGCCCACCGGCGGGCCGGCTCGGTCGTCAGCTGGTCGAGGGCCGGCAGCAGGCCGGTGGGCTCTGCGTGGACGAGGAACTCGCAGTCGGCGACCAGCGCGTCGAGTTGCCCACTGCGTGCCGCGTGGGTGGACAGGTAGCCGAGCGTGTAGGGGTGTGCTCGCGCCCAGTCGGGGCGCCCCAGGGCGTTGCGCGGCAGGGTCCGCCGCAGTACCTCCACGTAGGCGCGATGAGCCGCCGGCTCGTCATCGTCCCGGCGCAG
Source organism: Kitasatospora sp. NBC_01287 (assembly GCF_026340565.1). Taxonomy (NCBI): domain Bacteria; kingdom Bacillati; phylum Actinomycetota; class Actinomycetes; order Kitasatosporales; family Streptomycetaceae; genus Kitasatospora; species Kitasatospora sp. NBC_01287. The sequence continues at coordinate 906,464 of NZ_JAPEPB010000001.1, read as the reverse complement.
GTGCTCGGAGAGGGCCTGGTGGTACAGGCGGTACGCGGAGTGCCCGGATTCGGTGGCCTCGACGACGTAGCGCCCGGTGGAGCGCTGGAGCCACAGCAGGTCCTCGTCGCTGTAGGGACGGCCGGCCAGCCGGGCGGCCAGCGGAGCCCAGATGTCCTCCCACGGCAGGCCCTGGCCCTCCGCGTAGGCGAGCGGGCGCAGCAGGTGCCTGGCCCGCTCGGCGTCCGCGCCGAGTCGTTCGTTCAGGTCCTGGGCCATGGCGGAGTCGGCCGTCTTCGGCAGGGTACGCAGCCAGTCCGGGTCGCCCGGATCGACCGTGCCGTCCTGAGCGGCGAGGGTGCCGGAGGTGATGCGCGCGACCAGGAAGGACGGGAAGGCGGCGTCCGCGACGGCGCGCGCCACGTCGCTGACGAGCCTGGGACGGGCGGTGGCGTAGGGGCTGCGCGGATGCGAGTCGGTCAGCCCGCGCATGGCGTAGGCGCCGAGCGCGGCGCGGTCCGCGAAGTCGGGGCTGTCCAGGTCGAGGACGGCGGTGTCGGCCTTGAGGTGGCGCAGCAGGTGCGGGCGGGTACCGAGGAGCAGGCGCAGCCGCCCGTTGCCGTACCGGATCAGCGGATGGAGGAGATGGGTGAGCAGCGTGTCGGGAGTCGCCGCTTCGTCGAGCGCGTCGATTATCGCGGTGAACGGCTGGTCCCTGGCGCTCAGCGCGTCCAGGAACGCTCCTGGGGTGGACGCGCTCACCTGGGCGGCCGCGGTCAGTCCCTTGAGCACGTCCTCGTTGGTCAACGCCTGGGCGTAGACGGCGACATCGACGCTGCCCGGCCGCGGGATGGCGCGCTCCGGCAGGTCCAGCAGGTGCACCGGCACGCTGTGGTGACGCTCGGTGTGGGTGAGCACCGCGATCAGCCCGAGCACGGCGGTCTTCCCCGATCCCGGCCCCCCGGTGACCACCAGGGCGGGCCGCAACGGGTCGGCTCCGTGCACCCAGGCGGTGATCTCGGTGAGCGCGTGCCGACGGCCGGCGAACCACCAGCCGCCCTCCTCACCGAAGGAGGCCTTGGCACGGACGAGCATGCGCCGGGCCAGCTCGGTCTCCCGCCGCTGGGCTTGGCTCTGCCATTCGGCGGCCTGCTGAATGGCGAGGTCGGCCTCGAAGGGACGCTCATGGTGGCGGGGGTTGGGGAAGAACGGCGGCACCCGGCCGAGCATCTTGGCCGAGTGCCATTCGATGCTCTGGGTGGGCGGCCGCCGCGGGCTGGCGTTCATGTGGGCGACGAGTGACCCCAGGCTGAGGATCTCCGGCTTCTCCCCGGCTGTCGCCAGGCTGTCCACGGCTGCGCGGAGCAGTTCGGGGAAGGCCTCGGCCAGGGCGGGCTGGGCCGGCTGCGCGGAGGCGACGAAGGCGACGCCCGCGCTGTCGTTGTCCGGATCGCGGCGCAGGCTCTCCAACGCCGCGGCCACGGCGTCGGAGGTGCCCTGGCCGGCGTGGCAGGTGTCGAGCAGTAGCAGCAGATGGTTGATCTTCGTGTCGTCGAGCAGGACGGAGGCGATCTGCGCGGTCGGCAACGCCTGCTTCGGGCGGGCCAGATCGGCGTCCGACGGGAAGAACATGTGGGAGCGGCGGGAGGAGCCGAGAAGCTGACCGTGACCCGCGAGGTACACCACGACGATGTCGTCCGGTCGCCGGTCGGGGTCGGTGGCGAAACGCTCCAACTGGTCGAGGAGCGCACCGCGGTCCGGGTCCAGGCCCAGGCTGCTGACGTGGGTGTACCCGAGCCGGGTGGTGAAGAGATCGATGATCTCCTGCCGTGCCCTGACCAGCCCCGGCCGGTCACCTCCTGGCGACCGGGGCAGATGTGCGACGGCGGTGGCGATCAGCAGGCGCCGCGGCGGCCGCCCGCCGGCACCCGGCTGTCGACTCGATGTCATGCGCTCCCCCCGCAGCCCGGCCGACGGCCTCGGCCGGCCGACGTCACCTGGCGCCGTCTTGATCTGACTCGTCGTCAACTGTACCGAGCAGAGGGGCATGGCGCTGCGCATCCAGCAGATCGCACACCGCCCGTGCGGCCGTGCGGCTTGCCGCCTCGTTCGCCTCAAGGGTGTGGTAGCCGGCGGTCGGCCCGGCGATCAGGCCATGGGAGCCGCGTGCGGTCAGGGCGTCCCAGGCGGGTCCCTCGCCCTGCCCGTCGAAGGCGCAGCGCACCTGCCTGTGCTCGATGGCCTCCAGCAGGGCGGCGAAGTCCACCAGAGCCGGGTGGACGGTGTCGATGACCAGCGTTCCCGGCCTCATGGCGGTGAACTCCTCGGCGCCGAGCTCGGGGGCTTCCCCCGTAGCCGGTCCTGGCCGGTGCAGGGACACGATGTCGCTCCAGCCCAGCAGTTCGGGCTTGGGGCACCGGCGCAGGCCAAGGGCCCGCGCCGTGGCGGGGTTCGGTCGCGGCGCGCTGTAGCGGACCTCCATCCCGAAGCCCTGCCCCGCGATCCGGGCGACCTCGGCCCCGATGCGGCCCAGGCCGATGACGCCCAGGCGGCGACCGCGCAGCGCCCTTCCCAGTGGCGGGGCGCCGACCGCCGTGGTCCGCGCGGGGCCGACAGCGCCGGTGCGGCCCCGTGCGAGGCCGAGCATCAGCAGCAGGGTGTACTCCGCGACCGACACCGCGTTCGCCCCCGGTGCACTGACCACCGCCATGCCCAGCTGGCGCGCTCGGCGCCAACCGGGCACGTAGAGCTGGTAGTCGGTGCCGACGAACCCGATCGCCGCCAGTCCGCGAACCGTCTCGAAGACCCGGTCGGTGGGCGTCTCCCAGCCCCCGAGCAGATAGCCCAGCGCGCCGTCCAGGACGGCGATGAGTTCGTCCTCGCTCAGGTCGTCCCGGCGGACCCGGCGCGGGGTGTAGCCACGGGCCCGCACGTAGTCGACGACCGAGTCCGGTACCAGGTCGGTGCCGGTGATCAGGATCTCCGGGTCCCGCCGGGGGGCGTTCACGTCGTCCACCGGCGGCCGGCGGCCGGCGAGACCGCCACCGACTCGCCGTGGGTTCGCACGGCGTCGAGGAGGATCGCGACCCCGCGCCGGACGTCGGCGGGGTCGCGCAGTAGCGCCACTCTCACCCATCCGGTGGGCCGTTCGCCTGCCCCGGTCGACCAGAAGAAGGGTTGGCCGGGCAGGATCTGGAGGCCCGCCGCACGGCAGTGCTCCAGGATCCGCTGCTGAGCGGGACCGACGTGCAGCCATTCGACGTTGATCGTGCTGCCGTCGTCGGGCGCCCCGGCGGGCAGCAGTGCGGCCAGTCCGGCTGCGCGGAGGGCGTCACGCAGGGTTCCCCGGTTGCTCCGCGCGATGTCCCGGGCCCTGAGGACCTCGTCGCAGTGCTGGGACGGGGTCAGCACGGTGGTCAGCAGGCGCAGGTCCAGGCACGAGACGTTCAGCAGGTACTGGCTGACGATCTCGGAGACGGCGGGGGCCAGGCCGGACGTGACCGTGAGCACGCTCGCCTTGGTGTCCTGCAGTGGCAGGGCCTTCCCCGTGTCGTCGATCACCGCGGCGTCCGCCGCACACCGCTCCGCCAGCGCGAGGACGTCCCAGCAGGACGACGGGTCCAGGAGGCGGAACGAGGCGTCGAAGACGACCAGGACGTCGCGTTCGCCCGCCCACCGGAGCAGCCTGCGGGCCGCGTTCGGCGCCATCCCGGTGCCGGTCGGATTGTTCGGCAGGACCACGACGAGCGCGGCGAGCCCGAGCGCGTCGAGGCGGTCGAGGTCGGGTTCGGGCAGCAGGCTCCTCTCGTGGACGGGTACCACCTCGACGCCGGCCATGGTGACCAGGGCGGGGATGTTGTCGAAGGTCGGCGCGATCACCCCTGTCCTGCGGCCGGTCAGGGCCAGGTGCTTCGCGACGATGTCGGTGGCGACGGAGGCCGAGTACACGATGTGGGCCCTGGCCGGGTGGTACTCCTGGCCGGTGTGGTGGCCGAGCGCGTCCAGGAAACGCCGCTCCACCCGCTTGACCTGACCGTGGCGGGGTTCCTCGAAGGAGCGGGCGAACGTCCTGCCGAGCGCGGTCCGGGTCCCGTGGTGGAGGCTGTGGTTCGCGTGCCCGTCGGCGAGGTCGAGCTGCGAGGACTGGGCCTGGAGCTCGTACTCGGTCAGGTTGCGCGGGCCGGCGGGGTCCATTGGGTCCTTGTGGTTCATGGGGCCGATGGGGTCGATGGGGTCCATGGTCAGAACCGGCAGACCAGGAGGGAGAGCGGACCGCCGGCGGAGAACGTGCCGACACGGAGGATCTCCACACTCTCCGCGCCCACCTCGCCGACGATGCGCTCGGCCACCGCGGGCAGCCTGTCCCCGGTGCTGGAGCCCGGCTCGTGCTCGATGATCGCGGTGGCGTGCGGTGCCGCCGTCCGGATGGCCCGCAGCGCACCCACCACCAGATCGCCGTAGCCGCGTGGCGTGGGGCCCGGCGTGGTGCCGGTACCGGCACCGGGGTCGCCGTCCCCGGACGGGTGCCGGGCCGCGAGGGCCGCCCGCGCCTCGGAGCGCAGGCCGGCGGGTACCTCGGGTCCGGCCCAGGCGTCGTAGAACGGGGGCGAGGTGAAAACGACCACGCCGTCGGCCGGGACCGGCAGGCCGTCCCAGGAGTGCGGGTCGGTGGCGTCGCCGTGCACCACCGCGCTGCCCGGCGGGAGCGCGGGTCCGCGTACCAGGTCGTCGGCGAGCTGCCGCTCACTGAGCGAACCGCCTCCGGCGGCGCCTTGCAACCGATGGACGAACCGGAGGCACCGCAGCGCCACACCTTCCCGCCCCTCCGGAGGCCGCAGCAGGGCTTCGCCCTCGGCCGGCCCGCAGAGCGCCTTGGCGGTACTGACACAGGCGAGGACCGGATCGACCTCGGCGCCGATGAAGGGGATCCCGAGATGACGGGCCGCCAGGCAACCGCTGCCCGCACCGCAGAACGGATCGATCAGAACGGTGGGAGCCACCGGGCTCAGATCGAGGACGGTCTTCGCCACGGCTTGCGAGTTGCCGGTGTTCGGCATGGTGAACCAGCGGCCGATGGGCTCGTCAGGATCCGGCAGATACTCCGCCGTGCAGCCTGGAATTCCGTACGCGCGTACCGAGTGCTCCATTGGCCCCCCTGAATCGCACCGACTGCGTCCTCAGCCAATCGCAGAGTATGATGGACCGTCAAGATGCTTACTGGATACGGGGATAGCGGCCCTCGGTCAGCAGCGCGACAGTCGGGAGCGAGATGTCTCGGTACCACGACGATCACCTCCAGCCGGACGGCGCGGCGGAGCGGCTCCTCGCCGCCCGGGGCGCTTCGATCACGGTGCGGCCGGCCCTGGAGGGCGACCTCCCGGCTCTGGCCCGGCTCGAGGCGCTGTGCTTCGCGGAGCAGCCATACCCCTTCTTCGTCCTGCGCCAGCTCTTCGACGTCCACGGCCGCCACCTCCTGGTGATCGGCACGAGTACCGAGGTGTACGGCTACGTGCTACTGGCCGCCGGGCCCGGCCGCGACCGCAACTGGGTCCTGTCCATCGCCGTCGCGGCGGAGTACCGCGGGCACGGCTACGGGCGGCGCCTGATGACCGAACTGCATCTCCTGGCAAGCGCGGAGGGTATCGGCGACCTGTGGGTGACCGTGGCTCCGGAGAACGCTGCCTCGCTCACTCTCGCCCACTCGCTCGGATACGTCGTCGCGGGTCGCGCGCAGGACTACCTCGGACCAGGGCAGGACCGACTGGTGATGGTGTGCAGGGCCGGTTGAGTGGTCCGGTCGGACCTCGGCGTCGAGGTGTCCCGGGGCAGACACGGTACGGGCAGGGACCCGGCTCGTGCTCCGGGGCGAGGGCGGCGGCACGAGCTCTTCGCTGGGCGTCAGCGGCTGCAACGGCCGGCTGTAACGGCACGAGCCGCCAGCGGCCGCGGCACACGTGCGACCTCGTTGTCTCCTCCTGATCCCGCTGCCCGGCCGGCACCGGGAATCGCGGTTCAGTCGTCCGACATGAGCTGACGCACCTCGACTCCGCCGAACGGGTGCGGGCATCTCGTCGCCCTGGGGCGCGGCGTCGGTTGGCGAGGGCGCACTACGCGACGATCGTGATCAGGCAGCACTCCTGACCACCCGGGGGATGGTCGACGCGGCGCATCGTGCAGGTACTCATGGAGGAGGAACCATCATGGCGGGCAAGCCCAGCATCGTCTTCGCCCACGGGCTCTGGGCCGACGGGTCGTGCTTCAGCAAGCTCATCCCGGCACTCCAGGCCGAGGGGCACGAGGTCTTCGCCTCGCAGCACGGCCTCAACTCCCTGGAGAGCGACGTCGCTTGCGTGAACTTCACGCTCAACCACGTCCCGGGGCCGATCGTACTCGTCGGTCACTCGTACGGTGGGACGCTGATCACCAAGGCGGGTACCCACGACCGGGTCGGTGCGCTGGTGTACATCGCCGCGCTCGCCCCGGACGAGGACGAGACCTCGCAGCAGCATCAGGAGCAGTTCGCCCCCATGCCCGTCTTCGAGCACATCGAGGTCGCTGACGGGCGTCTGTGGCTCAAGTCCTCGGGTGTCGCGGACTTCTGCGGCGACCTCCCGGAGGCGGAGCGGAAGCTCGTCCTGGCGACGGGTGCGGTACCGACGGCGGACCTGTTCAGTCAGCAGGTGCCCGGCACCGCCTGGCGTGACACGCCGAGCTGGTACATCGTGGCCAACAACGACCGTACCGTGAACCCCGAGCTGGAGCGCTTCGCCGCCGAGCGGATGGGCGCGAAGACCTATGACGTCGACAGCAGTCACGTCCCGATGCTCTCGCACCCCGACTTCGTGCTGGACGTGATCCGCGACGCGGCGAAGTCCTTGTAGGCAGGTGCGGGCCCTGGTTCGACTCCATGGGGCCGCTGGGCTCTCGCCGGGTGTGCGGCGGGGCGGAGTTGATCCGGCCGGGCCTCGGCGGGGAGGTGCCGAGGCCCGGCCGGCGGGTGATTCAGTCGCCCAGCAGCGGTTCGACCGTGCCCGGCAGCGCCCGGCGCCCTCGGCGCCGGGCGCCCGTCGTTCACCGACGGGCGGTCGCCCGTGCGAACGTCTGGCGTTCCGGCGGTGTGTCGCTAACATGAGTTCTCCTCGTGTTTGATGAAAGGGGATGGCGAGATGGCGAATCGACGCGACCTGCCGGCCGGTTTCCAGTGGGGTGCCGCCACGGCGGCGTACCAGGTGGAGGGGGCGGTGGCGGAGGACGGGCGTGGGCCCTCGATCTGGGACGTGTTCGCCGCTCGCCCCGGGGCTGTGCGTGACGGTCACACGGGGGAGTTGGCCTGTGACCACTACCATCGCTACGGCGAGGACGTGGAGTTGATGCGCGGCCTCGGCCTGGATGGGTACCGCTTCTCGATCGCCTGGCCCCGGGTGCGGCCTTCGGGCAGCGGGGCGGTCAACAAGGCCGGACTCGACTTCTACGACCGGCTGGTGGACGAGCTGCTCGCCGCCGGGATCACGCCGCTGCCGACGCTCTTCCACTGGGACCTGCCGCAGGCGTTGGAGGACGGCGGCGGCTGGCTGGCCCGGGACACCGCGTACCGCTTCGCGGAGTACGCCCGGATCGTCGTGGACCGGCTGGGGGACCGGGTGCCGGCCTGGATCACGCTCAACGAGCCCTTCGTGCACATGGTGTACGGCTACGCGCTTGGCGTGCACGCCCCGGGGCGCGCGCTGATGCTGGACGCGCTGCCCGCCGCGCACCACCAGCTCCTCGGCCACGGCCTGGCAGCCGCCGTGCTGCGCGAGCGTGGCCACCAGGTGCTGATCGCCAACAACCTCACCCCGGTGTGGTCCGCGAGCGAGGCGGTGGCGGATGTGGCGGCCGCGGCGGCGTATGACGCGCTGCACAACCGGCTCTTCACCGACCCGCTGCTGCTCGGGCGCTACCCCGACCTGTCCGCGTACGGCGTCGCCCCTGACCTCGGCGGCAGCGTCCGCCCCGGAGACCTGGAGCTGATCGCGGGCGCGGGGTTGGACGGGCTCGGCGTCAACTACTACAACCCGACCCGGATCGCCGCCCCGACCGAGCCCGCCGGACTCCCGTTCGCCGAGGCCGAGATCGAGGGTGTGCCGCGAACCGCCTTCGGCTGGCCGGTCGTTCCGGACGGCCTGCGCGAACTCCTGGTCGGCCTGCGGGACCGCTACGGCACGGCGCTGCCGCCGATCACCATCACTGAGAACGGCTGCTCGGTGGACGATCGGGTCGCCGCCGACGGCACGGTCCATGACCAGCCCCGGATCGACTATCTGGCCGGCCACCTCGACGCCCTCGCGGCGGCGGTGGCGCAAGGGGTGGACGTGCGCGGCTACTACACCTGGTCGCTGCTCGACAACTACGAGTGGGCGGAGGGGTACCACCAGCGCTTCGGCCTGGTCCACGTCGACTTCGCGACGCAGCGGCGCACCCCGAAGGCGTCGTACGGCTGGTACCGCGACCTGATGACAGCTCACCGAGTGTCGCATGGAAGGTAGTTGGGATCGGTGCCGGAGGTGGCAGCCGTCAGGCGCGATGCAGATCCGGCGGGGCTCTACGAGGCAGGCCCATAGCTGGGCACTGCACCCGGGGAGGAGATGACAGGGTGTTCGACTGGTGCGATGGTCTTCACCAGTGGTTCATCCGCCGGCCCGCACCAAGCGGAAGGTCGGCCCCGACCGAACGCTCCGGGTGTTCGTCGCCCGCGCGTACCGGCGGCTCGACGTCATCGGCAGCTGTGGTGATGATCTGGAACGGTCGTGCCACCGGGGCGACTTGTTGTTCTCGCTGGCGCCCATCGGCGGGTTCTTCCTCGTCCCGTTCGGCGTGCTGACCGTGCTGGCCTTCTCGGCCGGCGACCTTGCTGCTGCCCGGTACGGTCGTGCTCGGCGCCGCGGTCTGTGTGCTGCTGGACGCCGTGGTGGACCCGGGGTAGTACCCCGGGTCCCTCCAGACTGACGGGCGGCGTGGCTGAAGTGTCTACGGCCTAGGCCGTGTCTGACAATTCCCGCCGGGCCCGCGACGCCGGGCATCCCGGCTGGACGCACCGCCGAGCCACCCAAGTACGACCCAGTACGAGGGCGACTCGGCGGCACGCCCAGCCGGGCGCCCAACGCCGCGGGCCTGGCCGACGCGAATTGTCAGACACGGCCTGGGGCCGAGGCGTCACGGCTCGGTCAGTACGTACGCGGTCTCACCGTGGTGGCTGAGGTCGAGCCCGCGCTCTTCCTCCTCCTCGGAGACCCGGTCGCCGATCAGCCTCTTGAGAACCAGGGCGATGGCGAGCGTCACCGCCACTGTGTAGCCGAGGGCCGCGCCGACGCCGATCGCCTGCCTGCCCAGCTGTGTCAGGCCGCCGCCGTAGAACAGGCCGTTCGCCCCGGCCGGGTTGATCGACCTGGTGGCGAACAGGCCGACCGCGAGGGCGCCGAACACGCCGCCCACCAGGTGCACGCCCACCACGTCCAGGGCGTCGTCGTAGCCGAGGTGGTGCTTCCAGTCGACGGCGAACTCGCAGAGCACGCCGGCCGCCGCCCCGATCGCGAGCGCGCCGAGCGGGCTGACGAACCCGGCGCACGGCGTGATCGCGGCGAGGCCGGCGACGGCACCCCCGGCCGCGCCGACCGTGCTGGTCCTGCCGTGCCGGAGCCTCTCCACGGCCAGCCAGCCGAGCAGTGCCGCGGCGCCCGCGGTGTTCGTGTTGAGGAACGCGCTGGCGGCCAACTCGTTGGCGCCGAGGGCGGAGCCGCCGTTGAAGCCGAACCAGCCGAACCACAGGATCCCCGCGCCGACCAGCATCAGGGGCAGGCTGCTCTGCGGCATCTGCCGGCTCGGCCAGCCGTTGCGCTTGCCCAGGACGAGCGCCATGACGAGCGCGGCGGCGCCCGCAGTGGTGTGCACGACGATCCCTCCGGCGAAGTCGAGCACGCCGAGTCGGGCGGCCCATCCGGTCGGTGAGAATATCCAGTGGGCGACCGGGCTGTAGACCAGCAGTGACCACAGGACGACGAACGGCACGAACGTGTTGAACCGCCAGCGGTCCGCCGTGGCCCCGGTGATGAGCGACGGGGTGATCACGGCGAACATCATCTGATAGACGACGAAGACCAGCGGCGGAATGGCCATCGCACTGCTCCCGGTGAAGCCGGGAACCACCTGGTCCAGATGGGCGAGACCGGCGAAATGCAGATCGCCGATGAATCCGTCGCCCTTTCCGAAGGCGAGGGTGTAGCCGACCAGCACCCACGCCACGCTCACCAGCGCGATGGCCATGAAGTTCTGCATCAACATACTCATGACGTGCTTCGCGCGGACCATGCCGCCGTAGAAGAACGCGACGCCCGGCGTCATGAAGAGGACGAGTGCTGCGCTGACCAGGACCCAGGCGGTCGAACCGGAGTCGACCCGTGCGAAGTCAAATGTCATGGGGCCTTCCGAGGCCGGATGCGGATGGCGCGGATCAGGGGTTCGAGGCGCGCCGACGGGCTGGAGCCCGGCCGAACCGTCCTCGGGGTCTCCGCAGGGGGCGAGCGGGCGCCGGATGGAAAAGATAGGCCCAGCTTGCGCGTTCGCTCAGTCACGGGATGGCAAAAAAGGGCTCAGCGCCGTTGCTGCGGCAGGGTGTGGATCATGCGTGCCACCGGGGCCGGGGCGGTCTCGCCGTCGGTGATCAGCGCGGTGAGGTGCGGCGTCCACCCGTCGAACTCGGCCGCGACCCGGGTGGTGGCCGCCGCGGTGTCGGTGAAGTCCGTGGCGGCGACGGTCGTGCCGGACAGGCCGCAGCGCGCGGCCGTACGGCGTCGGCTACGACGCTCCGCAGGTGGCCAGTGCGTTTCGCGCCAGCGCGCGCAGCCAGGTGTGGGCGTGGTCGGTGTCGTAGCGCTGATGCCACGACAGGTAAACCGGTGCCGACGGCAGTTCGAGCGGCAGGGGGAGCACGACCAGACCGAGGCCGGCGGCCGCGGTGCGTATGGTGATTTCGGGGACGCTGATGAGGAGATCGGAGCCGCGCGCGAACTCCAGCGCGGCCGCTTCCGTGGGCGCGGCCGCCACCACCCGGCGGGTGAGGCCGAGCCGAGCGAGGGCGTCGTCGACCGCGTTGCTGAGGTTCCCACGTCGCGAGACGGTGACGTGTTCGGCGGCGGCGTACCGCTCTGTGGTGACGGTTCGGGCGCGGGTGAGGGGGTGCCCCTGCCTCACGACCGCGACGAGGCGGGTCTCGCCCACCTTCTCGGCGCGGATGTCGGGTGCGCTCGGACGGTTGGCGTTCGCCTCCAGATCGACCTCGCCACGCCGCAACTCGGCGGTGTCGACGCTCGATTCCGCGACGAAGCGCAATCGCACGCCCGGCGCCTGTCCGCGTACGGCCGCGAGCAGCGTGGGGCCACTCATGGCGACCAGGGAATCGTGCCAGCGGAGTGTGAAGGTGCGTTCCAGCGTTGCCGGATCGAGTTCACGGCTCGGGGCCAGCACGCCCCGGACCTGGTGCAGCAGCTCGTGCACCTGCTCCCGGACGGCGATCGCATAGGGCGTCGGGGTCATGGTGCGGCCGGTGCGCACCAGGATCTGGTCTCCGGTCGTGCGCCGGATCCGGCCCAGACTCCGGCTCATCGCGGGGGCAGTGACGTGCAGTCGTGCGGCCGCCCCGGCCACGCTGCCCTCCTCCAGCAGCGCGTCGAGCGCGGTGAGCAGATTCAAATCCAATTGCATGGGAGTAATCCCAGCCGTGCTTGACATGCATTTGATGTTAATGGAGGGGGTGGATAGCGTCGTCACCACGGCGCAGGACGGAACGCGCGTCCTGGCCCGAAATCCTCTTCAACGCCACTTCCTCAGACGGGAGTTCCACCATGTCCGAAACGCTTCGGACCACTGACGTCACCGGCTCCGACGCCGGCCTGCTCGACCGGACCGCGGCCGCCGTGCGTGAGGCCGGTTCGGCACTGCGCGAGCGGTACGGCGAGGTGGTCCCCTACCGGACCCGCGAAGAGCTGATGAGCGCGCTCGCCGCCAACGACGACACGGCCCTCGGCATCCTGCGTCCCCGCCTCACGAGCCTGCGCCCGGACGCCGGCTGGGTGGAGGACGAACTGGACGGCGGGGCGCTGCCGCCCGGCGAGTGGTGGGTCGTGGATCCGGCCGAAGGCAACGTCAACCACCTGCACGCCCTGCCGGAGTGGGCGGTGACCGCCACCCTCGTGCGCGACAGCCAGCCGGTGCTCACCGTGGTCCACCTGCCGTTGACCGGCGAGACCTACACCGCGCTCACCGGCGCCGGCGCCCACCTCGACGGCCGGCGTCTGCACGTCTCCCGGACCGCGGACCTCGGCCTGAGCATCGTGGCCACCAGCCAGGCCCGGCCGGACGAGGACGAGAAGGTCGTGCGGCGCGTCGGCTCCTCGATCACCGCGATGCTCGTCGACGCACTCGTCGTCCGCGTCGCCGTGCCCGCGACCCTGCACCTGCTGAATGTGGCCGCCGGCCGGCTCGACGCCTTCTGGCAGTTCGCCGGCGCCCGAGCGGACCTGCTGCCCGGCGTGCTCCTCGTCACCGAGGCCGGCGGACGGATCTCCGACGCCGAGGGCCGCCCCTGGACCCCGCAGAGCGAAAGCTTCCTGGCTGCCGCGCCCGGCGTCCACGCCGAGGCCGTCGCCACGCTTTCACGCTGACTCCGCACCACAACCCGCACGCACGGAAGGACCAGATCATCATGACCACGATCGCCGTTCTCGGAAACGGCCGCGTCGGCGGCAACCTGGCCACCGCCCTCACCCGGGCAGGACATGAGGTGACCGTGGCGGACCGTGCGCCGGGCGCCGCCGCCGGCGCCGCCCGAACAGCCCGGATCGTCATCAACGCCACCCCGGGCGCCGGCTCCCTGGACCGGCTCGCCGCCCTGCGCGACGAACTGCGCGACAAGATCCTCGTCGACGTCTCCAACGCCACGATCGACGGACCGGACGGCCTGCCCGCCGACCTGCTCCACCCCGGTTCGAGCCTCGCCGAGCAACTCCAGGAAGCGCTCCCCGAGACACACGTCGTCAAGACCCTCAACACCATGCTCTTCCCGGTGATGACCGCGCCGGCCTCGCTCACCCAGACGCCCACGGTGTTCGTCTCCGGCGAGGATCCAGGGGCCAAGCAGACCGTGCGCGAACTCCTCTCCGACCTCGGCTGGCGCAAGGAGTGGATCACTGACCTCGGCGGGATCCGGACCGCCCGCGCCACGGAGGCCGCGATCCTGTTCGTACCCCACGTGATCCGCTCCAGCGGATTCGTCCCCTTCGCGATTTCGATCACCCGCTGACCCCGGATCGCGGTGCCTCCGGCGACACAGCGGTAGGCGGTCGCTCGCGAGACGTCGAACCCGGCGCCGAGGGCTTGTCGGGTGGACACGGGCCTCCGCGGAAGCGGTGCGGGCCTGCGGACACACCGCGTGGCCGGAGCCTTGAGGCACGGCGGGGCCGGGGGCGCCTGCTTCCACGCTGATCCGGCCCTCCTCGGTCCAGTAGACGTCCCGCAGGGTCAGCAGCAGCGCGAACTCGTCGGCCGCCCCGGATGCCGTGGGTGATCAGCCGGACGGTGCCGAAGGTCGTACCGAGACGGTCCAGGTCACCAGGAGGGGCCTCTTGGCGGTGTCAGGTAAGTGGCGGCAGCCTGGCTCCACCGATGTGCCAGGCCTGTCGGCGGGGAGCCGCGCCGGGCCCCGCGCGGGGCTCTCCCCGCGATCTGCCACCCGCCCGGCGCAAGGCCGCTGCCGCCGGCCCGACGGTCGAAGGCCCGGCAGAGGAGGCAGAGGAGGCAGAGGAGGCAGAGGCCGAGCCTGCCGTCCGGGTACGGTGACAGGGTGTTCGACGGGCTGAGGGGTACCACCAGCGCTTCGGCCTGGTCCACGTCGACTTCGCCACGCAGCTTCGTACTCCGAAAGCCTCGTACGCCTGGTACCGCGATCTGATCGACGTCCATCGAGCCCGGCGCGAGGGGTAGTTGGGCTCTTCGTGACGTCGGCGGCACCGTGGGCGAGTGGTCCGGCCGAGCCCGGTCGGAACGGCTGGTCCTGATCCGACTGGCTACCGCGGAGAGGGCCGGGTCGTGCCGGCGCTTGCCCGTCGCCGCCGGTACGCGGCCCACCTGGTGCGGACCCAGAGCGCCTGGGCCCCGCCGAGGAAGAGCAGTACGGCCAGGCCGTCGGTCCGCTGCAACGCGCTGTGGCCGGGGCCGACCCGGCGGGCGGCGCGCAGCAGTACGGTGAGGTCGGTGGGCGCGGTGATCGTGGCCAGGACGGCCAGGCAGAGCACGGTCCCGATGACCAGGACGGTGCTGTAGAGCCTGACAGCGCGTCGCTGCGCGGGCGGCAGGTGGCGGCTGGGGTCCTCAGGGGTGACCTTGCGCCAGGGCAGCGCACGGCGGGCGAGGTAGCGCGCGTAGGCTCGCCCGTCGCCGAAGAGGTCATGGCAGCGGGTGAGGTCCTGCAGTACGAAGTACAGGTCGGTCCGCATGAACACCATGCCCTGGAACGGCAGCGGGATCAGGGCCATGAGCACCAGGATCGCGACCACCCGGTGGGCAGGGGTGTGCGGTCCGGTCGCGGCCAGCAGGAGGAGGCCGCCGGCCGCGACCGCGAGGTTGACCGCGATGCCGGCGAGGTAGGCCGTGAGCCGGTGGCGCCGCGGTGCCAGGTCGATGCCGCTCATGTCCGTCTGGAGCACCAGGAACTGCAGCCGGGTGCCGAGTCCGATCCGGGCGGGTACGCCGGTCGCGCGCGCGGTGACCAGATGTGCGGCCTCGTGGAGGAGGAGCAGGGGCCAGCCCAGGCAGAACGACCCCAGCAGGACCAGGCCCCCGTACGGGCTCCAGAGCAGCGCGTGGTAGCCGGGCATCACTCGGGGGCGCAGCGCCAGGACGATCACGGCTGCCGCCACCAGGGCGCCCACCCCGATGGCGGGCAGTGGGCTGAGCGACCACGCGGCGCGCGACGGGGTGAGCCAGGGCAGGGTGGGCCGTGGTGGCTCGGCGCCCGGCACGGGCATGCCATCGATCTCCGCTACGAACCCCAGGGCCACCAGGTTGTCCAGGAAGTCGACCACATCGACCTCCGAGCCGGTCTCCGCCGCCAGCCGGTCGCGGGCTTCCCCGGCGGTGAGCCGCAGGCCGAGCAGCTCGATCGCACGCGCGCCGACGGGGGGCAGCGCGACGAAGTCACCAGTGGCCAGTCGCCCGACGATGACCTCGTCGCCGTCCGGACGGGTGGCCAGCTCGTGGAGGCGCACCACCGTGTGCTCGGTGACCGGCGGTAGCGGAGCCGGCGCCGTCACCGGCCCGCTCCGTCGCTTCGCGCCGCTGCGCCGGCGGCCGAGTCCGGCCGTTCCTCCTGGGGCGTGCCGCAAGCGGGGCAGTCGGGCCGGCGTGGAAACCGCTGCCGCACGGTGTCGTCCAGGGCGGCGAGATTGATCCCGTAGCGGAAACCGGGCTCCATCGGCGGAGCACCGGTGACCAGGGCCAGGGCGGCGTGTGCGATCAGCAGGCCCGAGAGGCCCGCGGTGACCGCGGTGACCGGGTTCCACGGCATCCGCGGTGAGGCTGCCTCCTCGTCCTGGCCCGGCGCGAGCCCCAGGTCCCGGCGTTCGACCTCGCCCGCGCGCAGACACTCCCAGCACGCCCCCTCGCCCGGGACGTGGACGCCCGCCGTGACGAGCGGGCCGTGGTAGCCGGCGTCCACCCAGGGGGTTCCGGTGGCCAGGCAGACGCGGTTGGCCCAGCGCCGGATCTCGGGCGGCTGGTCGGCGCAGACCAGGAGCACGTCGTACCGGCCCTCCCCGGAGCCCAGCAGCTCGGCCAGCTCCGCCGGTCCCCCCACCCGGCGCCGCTCGCCGGTGACCCGCACGGCGGAGTTCCGGGCCCGCAGGTCCCGCAGGGCCGCCTCGACCTTGGGGCGGCCCAGGTCCTGCTCGCGGTAGAGCGGCTGGCGGTTGAGGTTGGACAGCTCCACGGTGTCGGGATCGACGCAGTGCAGGTGCCCGACACCCGAGGCCACCAGGGCCTGCGCGGCGTAGCCGCCGGTGCCGCCGAGGCCGACCAGCAGCATCCGGGCGGCTCGCAGGAGTTCTTGCAGCTCCCAGGCGGACGGGCGCGGGCTGCGGTCCAGCCAGCGCAGCAGCGGGACGCCGCGGCTGTACCGCTCCCGCTCGTTGGCTGACAGCTCGGGCGCGGGAGCACCCGTGTCCTCCAGGTGGCCGGCCGCCTGCAGATCGGTGATCGCCTGCACGACCTCGGTCGCGGTCACCTCCGGGTGCGTGGCGGCGACCAATCTGCCGAGCTCGTCGGGGGTTCTGCCGCCGTCCATGGCTTGGACCAGGGTCCAGACCCAGCCGCTCGGGTCGTCGATCTCGACCCCGATCCCGTAGATCACGCTGCCCAGCCGGACCGTGCCGGAGACAGTTCTGTACCCGGAGTGCTCGGGCTTTATCCGGGGGCGCAACATCATCGGTCGAATCCTCCAGCACAATAGGTCACTTGACACCAAACCTGGCCCGTGAGCTACTGATGGTACGTCAACGTACTTTTGTTTGACGCACTTTGATCGCCTCGGGAAAGGGTGTGCCATGAACAAGATCGTGATCAAGCCGCTGGACAAGAAGCAGACCACCGGCGACAGCAACAGCTACGGCAACTGACCGATCGGCGCGGTGACCGGCCCGGTCGGGCACCGCGCCACGGCGGCCGCCGGCTCCCGGCGGTCGCGGCAATGGCTCCGGCAGGCGGGGAGGCCGCGATGTTCCCCTTCCACACGTCGACCGCGGCAGGCCGAGCGGTGGTGGTCCACGACCGCTACCCGACCCTGGATGCCGTGGTGGAGGCCGCACAGCGGCTGGCTGCCGCCCGGCCGCGGGAGTGCCGACTGCGCGTTGTCGGTTCCTCGCGCGGCGGTCGGCCGCTGCATCTGCTGTCGGTCGGGCACGGGAGTGACCAGGTGCTCGTGGTGGCCGGCGCGCACGCCAACGAGCCGGTGGGTGGCGCCACGGTGGTGGAGCTGGCCCACCGGGTGCTGGCCGAGCCGGACCGTCTTGCGGGGATCGCCTGGAACTTCCTGCTCTGCGCGGATCCGGACGGTGCGTTTCTGGCGCAGGGCGAGGGCCGACACCCCAGCGAACTGCTGGGCCACCTGCTGGACTTCTTCCGCCCGGTGCCCGAGGAGCAGCCCGAGTGGGCACCGTCCACCGGTGTGCTGCTGCCGGAGAGCCGAGTGCTCCTGGGCTTGATCGAGGAACTGCGCCCGTTCCTGCAGGTCTCGCTGCACGGTTCCGAGGTTGGCGGGACCTTTCTCCAGGCCACCCGTGAACTGCCCGGCCTGGCCGAGCCGTTCGCCAGGTCCGCGGCCGGTCTCGGGATCCCGGTGGACGCCGGCCCCTACGACACCCTCTACTGGCCCAGTGTCGGATCGGGCGTCTACCTGATGCCGCCGGTGGCCGAGGTCGAGCTGTCCGCACCCGCCTCCTGGGCGGTGGGCACCACCACCTGGCACGCGCCGCACCGATTCGGCGGTGCCACGGTGATCGTCGAGGTGCCGCTCTGGGTCACCGAACGGGTGGCCGACACCACCCCGCTCGCCTGCCCGGCGCCGGGTCTGACTGCCGCCGCCGACCGCCTGCGGCAGCGTGGACGACTGCTCGGCGAGCTTCTCGCGGCCGCCGCACCGCACTTGGGCGACGGGGACGACCCGCTGCTCCGCTCCGCGCGTGGCCATCAGTCGGTCTGCGCGCCGCTGGCCGATGAATGGGATCCGCGGGTGCGCCAGCCGCAGGCGCAACCCATGCCACCGATGACCGCCGCCCGCCAGGCCGGGTTGGAGCTGTGGGCGCACCGGTTGCCACTGCGTGCCGCGGCGATGCTCCGCAGGCTGCTCGCGCCGGCGCAGTCCGGCACCGGAGCGCTCCATTCGCACCTGGAACGGTTGATCGAGCAGTGGTGTGCCGAGTACCAGGCATGCTTCAGTCCCGTGTGGCTGCCGGTCGCCCGGCAGGTCGAACAGCAGATCAGTGCCGTCCGGGCCGCCGTCGAGATCGCGCGGCCGCGCTGACCGAGGCTCGGGCGAAGGCAGTTGCGGCGTCCGCCGCCGACGCTCACGTCGGGCCGCCGCGGCCGGGGTGCGGTGCCGGGACGATCGACGCCTTGAGGGGCATCACCGGGGCATCGCCGGGGCATCGCCAGCGCTTCGGCCTGGGCCGCGTCCCGATGCCCTTGGTCGTACTGCGCTCGGCGCAGCCTTCACCAAGTGCCCACACGATGCCTTGTCGTCTCCCTGTACGGGCGTCCTACTGGTAGGTAACTTACTTCTCGGTCAGGAGTGTGACCCGTCTCACCAACTTCGGGGGAGCCATGTACAGAAGATCTGCTCGGCGCCTGGTCGTTCTCGCCGTCGCGGCCATGGCCGCGTCCGCCGCCCCGTGCGCCTGGGCCGCGCCGGCAAGCAGCGCCACGGGCGATCCCTTCTACACCTACAGCGGCAGCGCGCCGCTGTCCTCCTTCGCGCCCGGCTCCGTGCTCAAGACGCGGACGCTGCAGTACCACATCGAGGGCATCGCCACGCCGGTCACCGCGATCCAACTGCTCTACCGCACGACCGACGCCCAGGGACGACCGGCCGCGAACGTGACCTCGGTGGTGCGCAGCCTCACGGGCAGCAGCGCGAAGGCCGTGTCCTACCAGTCGTTCTACGACTCCCTGAACCCGCAGGACGGACCGTCCCGGGCCATCGCCGGGAACGTGACCCTGGGAGGCACGATCGCCAACTTCGAATCCGCCGCCCTCTCGGCGCTGTTGCTGCAAGGCGACAACCTCGTCATCCCGGACACCGAGGGCCAGTCCGCGGACTTCGCGGCCGGACCGGAGTACGCCTTCAACACGCTGGACTCGATCCGGGCCGCGATCAACTCCCCCTCGACCGGGCTGAACGGTGGGAGCAAGTTCGGTTTGATGGGCTACTCCGGCGGCTCCATCGCGACCGACTGGGCGGCGGCACTCGCCCCGAGCTATGCGCCCGACGTCAACAAGGACCTCGTCGGCTTCGCCGAGGGCGGGGTGCTCGTCGACCCGGCGCACAACCTGAACTACGTCAACGGCTCCCTGGTCTGGTCCGGCGTCATCCCCATGTCGATCATCGGGGTCTCCCGTTCGTACGGCATCGATCTGACGCCGTACATGAACAGCTACGGTGTCCAGATCTACAACCGGCTGCAGAACGGCTCGCTCCTCGACGCACTCGGCCACTTCCCCGGTCTGACCTGGCAGCAGATCGCGAAGCCCCAGTACGCCGACCCGGACTCGGCGACCGCGTTCGTCGAGGCGGTGAACAAGATCAACCTGGGCTCGGCCCCCAGCCCGACCGTCCCCGGCTACCTCGCCCAGGGCGACGGGGGCGTGCTGGAGGGAACCTTCGCCGACCCGGCCGGCATCGGGACCGGCGACGGCGTCATGGTCGCCGGTGATGTGCGGGCGCTGGCCAACCAGTACTGCGCCGCCGGCGACAGTTCGATCACCTACGACCAGTACGACCTGCTCAGCCATGTCGGAGCGGCGGCGGTATGGGCGCCCAAGGCGGTGTCGTGGCTCAACGACCGGTTCGCGGGTGAGCCGGCTCCGTCCGACTGCGGACAGATCCCGGCGGGCAACTCGCTCGCGCCGGAGCGGACCGTTCCCCCGTCCTGACCTCTGCTTCGGTCGTGTCGAACTCGGCCGCCGCCCACCGGCGCGGCCTGAGTTCGGCAGGCGAACGGGATGACAGGGCGTTCGACGGCAACGGCACGCCGCGCAACGACACCTACCGCCCGCCCGTCTGGATCGGTCCAGCCTCCGACCCGTCGCCGGCGCGCACAGCGCGCCGGCGGCACCCGGCTGTCCGACTGCCCGACTGCCCGGCCCTCACGGATCTCTGCCGCGCATCTGGTGTTTTGCCGGCACGTCACTAACATGAGGACAACTCATCTTCAGAGGGCAACTCGTCTTCAACGGAAGGGCTGGACATGCCGCACCGATGGCGCTGCTCGACCGGCGGATCGCGCTCATCGAGGACGGCATCTCCTTCGCCGATGTGCCCAGCCCGGGAGGCGCCGGGCGCACGGTGCCGCGGCCTGACCGCCCGGCTCCGCGCGGGGAGATGAGGTGCCCTCATGATCAGCGGCGACTGCCCGGGCCCTGTCCCGTCGCGGAACCCCGCGGAGGTCCCCCTCGACCCCCTCGACCCCCTCGCTCCTCAAGCCCCCTTCACCCCGAGTGCCCCTCACGCCTCGCGCGCCGTTCCGGCGGCGCTGGCCGAGCCCAGGGTCCGGGTCGGCACCCGCTTCACCGGCTCGCTCAGCCTGGCCAACCTGGCCGTCTTCATGGGGTTCTTCACCCCGATCCAGATCCTGCTGCCCGAGCAACTGGCCAGGCTGGACGCCGCGCACAAGGCCGCCGACCTCTCCTGGGTGACCGGCGCCGGAGCGCTGGTCGCGCTGCTCGCCAACCCGCTGGCCGGCGCCCTCTCCGACCGCACCGCCGGGCGCTTCGGGCGCCGCCGTCCGTGGATCCTCGGTGGCGCGCTGGCCGGGGCGCTCGGCCTGCTGCTCACCGCAGCCGCGCACTCGGTGCCGGGGCTGGTGCTCGGCTGGGTGGTCGCCCAGGCCGGGTTGAACGCGATGCTGGCCGGGGTCACCGCGCCGGTGGCCGACCAAGTGCCCACCGAGCAGCGGGCGGTGGTCTCCGGGTGGACCGGCATCAGCCAGTCGCTGGGCCTGGTGGTCGGCGCCCTGCTGGCCACCCTGCTGGTCCAGGGCATCGCGAGCGGCTACGCCCTCACGGCCGCCCTGACCGTGGTCCTCGCGCTGCCCTTCGTCCTCGGCTGCCCCGACCCGGTGCTGCCACGCTCGGCCCGCCGCCCACTGCGGGCGCGCGCACTTGCCGCGGGCTACTGGGTCAGCCCGCGCCGGTACCCGGACTTCGGATGGGCGTGGGCCACCCGGTTCCTGATCAACCTGGGGAACGCGATCGGCACCCTCTACCTGCTCTTCTACCTCACCGACGCCGTGCACTACCCGTCTCCCGACGACGGCGTCCTCATCCTCACCGCCGTCTACACGCTGGCCGCCCTGCTCACGGCGATCCCCAGCGGGGTGGTCTCCGACCGCACCGGGCGCCGCAGGGCGCTGGTGGTCGTCTCCTGCGTGGTGATGGCTCTGGCCGCCGCGCTGCTGGCCGCCGTTCACACGTGGCCGGCCACGGTGCTGGCCGCCGGGGTGCTCGGCGCGGGCTACGGGATCTACCTGGCCGTCGACCAGGCCCTGGTCACCCAGGTGCTCCCCGCCGCCGCCGACCGGGCGAAGGACCTCGGCGTGATCAACATCGCCAACTCCGGCCCCCAGGTGCTCGCCCCGGCGCTCGCGGCGCCCATCGTCGCCCACCTCGGCGGCTACGGCGGCCTCTACACCGCCACCGCGCTGGTCACCCTGCTGGCCGGTCTCCTGGTCCACCGCATCCGGGGCGTCGCCTGACGGGAGAGGGGGATCGGCGGGAGCGGCGGGAGAGGTGGGAGGGGGCGGGAAGGTGGCAGGGGCTTTGACGGGCAGTGCGCGGCGGCCGGAAATTCGATTGCCCCCCTGGCACCCGCTGCCCAGAATCCTGGCCATGGACGAGCAACCGGCCGCGGCCGCCTTCGCCGAGAAGCCGACCCTGATCGGTGAGCACGCGCTGCTTCGCCCGTTCCGCCTCGACGAGGACGTGGACGTGCTGCGCGAGCTGCTCACCGACCCAGAGGTCAGCCGCTTCACCGCGGCCGACCCGGGCCTGACCCCGCCCCCGCCCTGGGACGAGGCGGCCGAGCAGCGGATGCGCGCCTGGTACGGCAGCCGGGCCGACCAGTCGGACCGGCTCGACCTCGCGGTGGTCGACCGCGCCGCCGGCCGATGTGTCGGCGAGGTGGTGCTCAACGAGTGGGAGCCCGCCCACCGCAGCTGCAACATCCGGATCTGCCTGACCGCAGCCGGCCGCGACCGGGGTCTGGGCACCGAGGCGATGCGCCTGATGGCCGGCCACGGCTTCGAGCGGCTCGGCCTGCACCGGATCTCGCTCGGCGTCTTCTCCTTCAACCCGAGGGCCCGGCGCAGCTACCGGAAGGTCGGGTTCGTGCCGGAGGGGGTGCGCCGGCAGGCCGTGTGGTTCGGTGACCACTGGGCGGACGACGAGCTGATGGCGGTGCTCGCCACCGAGTGGGAGCAGCACCGCGGTTATCCCGAGGGCCGCTGATGGCCGCCGTCGAGTACGACCAGCGGCTGGCCGAGCAGTACCGGGCGGCGCGTGAGATCCCGCGCGAGGGCCTGGCCGACTGGCGGGCCGTGATCGGCGCCGAGGCGCGCCTGGCACCGGGCCGGACGGTGCTCGACGTCGGCGCGGGCACCGGCGGCTTCGCGGCCGCGCTGCGGGACTGGTTCGGCGTGCGGGTGCTGGCCGTCGAGCCGGCCGAGGCGATGCGGCGGCTGATCCCGGCCGGCGACGGGATCGAGGTGCTGGACGGGCGTGCGGAGGCCCTGCCGGTGGCGGACGGCACCGCGGACGCGGCCTGGCTGGCATCGGTGCTGCACCACCTCAGTGACCTGCCGGCCGCCGCCCGCGAACTGCGCCGGGTGCTCAAGCCCGGTGCCCCGGTGCTGATCCGGAACATCTTCCCGGGGCGCGCCGAGCGGGATCTGCGGGTGCGTTTCTTCCCCGAGACGGCGCGCGGGATCGAGCACTACCCGAGCGTCGAGCAGACCTGCGCCGCCTTCACCGACGCCGGGTTCCGGCGGGTCGCGCTGCACTCCGTGCCGCAGCGCAACGCCGCGACCCTGGGCGAGTTCGCCGACCGGCTGCGGCGCGAGACGGACTCCAAGCTCCGGGGCCTGACCGACGAGCAGTACGCCGTGGGCCTGGCCCGCCTGCGGGCGGCAGCCGCCGACGCGCCGACGGGGCCGGCGTGCAGTTGGATGGACCTGCTGGTACTGGCCTGATCGGTGCTGTGCTGTGCTGTGCTGTGCGGGGCGGTGCCGTGCTTGCTGAGGGAGCGTCAGAACATGTCCGAACCGTTGAGACCCGCGTCCGCGTCCGCGTCCGCGTCCGGGTACCGCACGCCCGCCGACCCGACCCTGCGCGGTGCCCAGGTGCTGCTGCGCCCCGTCACCGCCGACGACATCCCGGCGCTGGCCGAGATCCGCCGCACCCCCGAGGTCTACCGGCGCTGGCGCGGTGGCACCGACCTGGCGGCGGCGGTCGCCGAGGACTTCGCCGAGCCCGGCAGCCACTCGCTGGCCATCGTCCACCAGGGCAAGGTGGCCGGGGCGATCCAGTGGGCGGAGGAGACCGAGCCCGAGTACCGGCACGCGAGCATCGACATCTACCTCGATCCCGCGCTGCACGGCCGGGGACTGGGCGCTGACGCCGTGCGCACGTTGGCCCGCCATCTGCTCACCGCGCAGGGGCACCACCGGCTGGTGATCGACCCCGCGGCCGACAACACCGCCGCGATCCGCTGCTACACGAAGGTCGGCTTCCGCCCGGTGGGTGTGATGCGCCGCTACGAGCGCGGTGCGGACGGCGACTGGCACGACGGGCTGCTGATGGACCTGCTCGCGGAGGAGCTGACAGCGGAGGGTCCGGCCGCCGGCGGCTGACCACGGGCCGAGCGGTGCCCCGGTCCGACCCGCCCGGTGTCGACCGAAGGGACCCGGACTACCCTGCACGACCAAGGCCATCCGCGACGACCGGGCTGGCGGGGACTCGATCATGGGGGTGGAGCATGCAGAACCCGGACAGCGGCACCGAGGACGACTGGCCGTCCGACGGATCGACCTACCACGCACCGCAGGCCTGCCCGCTCTGCGCCGGCGAGCTGCGCGGCGTGGAGGTGGACGCCCACACCGACCGGTCGGGCCGGCTGCTGGTCAAGGCCTTCGTGCCGGGCAAGATGTTCTCGCGCAAGAGCAGCGTGGAGGCACTGGCCTGCCGGGGCTGCGGTCACCTGCTCCTCTTCATGGCGAATCCGGAGATCATGGACGCGCCGCCGCCGCGCACCCGCCGCTGGCGCTGACCGCTGACCGCTGACCGCTGGCGCTGACCGCTGGCGCTGACCGTTCGGGCGACCGCTCAGGCGACCTCTTCGGTGACGTCGGCGGCGGCCACACCAGCGGCCTCGTCGCTGTCCGGGTCGCCGACCGCGCCGGTGGGAGCGCCCGGTCGGCCCGTCGCGGTCAGTCGGCGGACGTCCGGGAACGCGGCGGTCGCCAGGCAACTGCCCGCGACCAGCACGGCGGCGATCAGCAGCGGGGCGGAGGTGCCCCAGGCGCTCGCCGCCACCGGGGTCAGCGCGTACCCGACCGGGGTCGCGGCCAGCGAGAGCAGCCAGTCGTACGAGGTGACCCGCGCCAGCACGTGGGCCGGGATGTGCTGCTGGACCGTGGTCTGCCAGACCGGGTTGAGGAATCCGAGCGCACCCATCGCCACTGCGTAGCCGCCGACCAGCAGCGGCACCGGGGCGGCCAGGGCCAGCAGGACCAGCGGGAGGGCGTACGACGCCAGACCCAGGTTGCCGACCAGCACCGGCCGACGCGGCGTCAGGCGGCCGGCCAGCACGGATCCGACGGTGAGCCCGACCGCGCCGGCCTCCAGCACCACGATCCACGCCCCGTCACCGCCCAGTCGGCGCGCGGCGACCAGCGGACCGAGGGTGGCCAGCACGGCCGCTGCCCCGTTCCAGACCGAGTGGGCCACCAGACTGCTCCAGTACCAGCCGCGCGAGCGCACCTCCGACCAGCCCTCGGCGAGATCGGCCAGCATCGTGCGGCGGGCGATGGGCGTGCGGCGGACCCGGATCACCGCCAGCATGCTCGCGCTCACCAGGAACGAGGCCGAGTCCAGGACGAAGGCCCAGCCCGCGCCGACACCGTAGATCAGCAGACCGGCCAACGCCGGGCCGCAGAGCTGGATCAGCGCGGTGGCCGAGCCGGTGAGTGCGTTGGCCTTGAGCCGGGCCGGTCCGTCGACCGTCCCCGCGACCAGCGCCATCCGGGTGGGCATGGCGAAGGCGGACGCGGCACCCCCGAGCGCGGCGGTGGCCGCCAGGTGGACCAGGTCCGGTCGGCCGCCCAGCAGTTCGAGCCCGACGACGAGCTGGCACAGGCAGCGCACCAGGTCGCTGGCGACCGCCACCCGCCGGGCGTCCCACCGATCGGCGACGACCCCGCCGATCGGCAGGAGCAGCAACCGTGGCAGCATCGCGCAGCCCAGCACCGTGGCCAGGGCCGCGGCCGACCCGGTGGCCTGGGTGACCGCGATCGCGAGCGCGGTGGGCACCACGGCGTCGCCGACCGAGGAGATGGTGCGACCGATGAAGAGCAGTCGGAAGGCGCGGATGCGCAGCGGGTGTGTCATGGCGGCGATAGTATTTCGGTGACGAAAGTTTCGTCAACGAAATAAGCGCGTTCGAGGCCGTTGCTCGGAGGGCGGCCACCTGGAGGGAGGCTGCCTAGAATCAGGTCATGGAGCCCAGCACCTCACCCGAGGACAGCACCGATCGCCACGTCGAGCGCTGGCTTCCGGTGCTCCCCGAACTCGACGCCGACATCGAAGGCGCGGTCACCAGGATGCTGGTGGTGACGAAGCACCTGCGGCGGGTCCGCGAGCGGTCGCTGGTCGAGTTCGACCTGCAGAAGCACGAGCACGACACGTTGCACGCCCTTGCAGGCCGGGGCGGCGGGGCCACCCCCTCCGAGCTCGTCCATGACCTGGACCTGGCCCCCGCCTCGGTCACCGGGCGCCTCGAAGCCCTGGAGCGCCGAGACTTCGTCCGGCGCACCCCCTCCCGCGCCGACCGCCGGCGGGTCGACGTCCAGCTGACCGAGTCGGGCTGGCAGGCCTGGCGTCAGGCGATCGCCGTGGTCGGCCGCGAGGAGCACCGGATCCTGGCCGCCCTGGACCCCGACGAGCGCCGGCTCCTCTCCGACCTGCTGCGCCGCGTGGTGCTGCGGATCGAGGAGTGATCGAGGAGCGATCGAGGAGTGATCGAGGAGTAGCGGCGCCGGGATCGGAGAGCCGGGACCAGCGCGGGAGGCGGCGGCGCGGCGCGGCCGTCAGCTGCTGAAGCCGATGTGTACGTGGTCGTGGTGGGTGTCATCCGTGAAGAACTGGTTCGGTGTCGCCCCGCCGGACAGTTGACGCGGCCCGCCCACGTTGTACGACCCGGCCGCCGCGGCGGCGCGCATGAAGCCGTCCACCAGGTCGGTCGGCGTGCTCGGGTCCACCACGGCGCGGCCGTTGATCCGCCAGACATCGAAGGCCCGCCCCAATGGGTGATCGCTCGGCCGGTCGGTGCCGAACACGTCCAGCGGGTGTCCTGAGCGGACCACGCTGACCGAGATCGTGTAGGCCTGGGCCAGCGTCAGCATCGCCCGCAGCACGGTGTCGTGCACCGAGCCGCTGCGCACGTCCGCGAGCGCGGCCGGGGGCAGGTCGATCCGGGCGTCGGCGAGCACCTGGGTCGCGGTGGCGGAGAGGGCGGCGGCCGGCGGACCGGGGTCCGCCGGGTGGAGCGCCGTGACGGTCCAGCGCGGTGCGGCGGCGCTCAGCCTGACGTCCACCGTGGTGCCGCCCGCGGTCACGGCGCTGCCCGGCCCGGCGCTGGTCCACTGGTCGCAGACCACCAGGACGCTGGCGGTGGTGGCCAGGATTCCGCCGTACTGGGCGTCGATCACCTGCAGGGCGGCCTGGTCGGCGGGGGTGAGCAGCGGGCCGGCCTGGTCGACGAGCGCGCCGTCCACGCCGCCGAGCGTGCCGACCCGCGCGCGGGCCGCCGGCGCACCCGAGCCGCCGGGCGGCCAGCTGCTGAGCGCCTCGACCAGCTGCACCGCCCGCAGTTTGACGTCCGGTTGGATCTCACCGGGCCCGGGGACCCACGGCGTGGTGGCCGGCAGGCCGCCCGAACCGGTCGTGGTTGGTGAGGAGGGCGACGATGTCGCGGTACCGCCAGCGCCGGCGGAGGTGGTCGTGCTGGGAGTCGCTGTCGTTGTCCGGGCCGCCGTGCCCGTGCCCGTGGCTCCGCTGGGGCCCGGCTTGCTCCCGCCGGCGCATCCGGCGAGGGCGAGCACCCCGGCGCCGACCCCCGCCACCAGTGCCGACCGCCGGCTGACCGGTGCTGCTCCTTGTGCTGCCGTTTCCCCGGCCGGTGCTGATCCGGTGGGCCGCGCGCCATGCTCCATGACCCACTATGGGCACGCTCCGTTCCGTGCGGCGAGCCTCCCCGCCGCACGGAGGGGGCGTCGACACCGGATCAGCCCAGCCCAGCCCTGCCCGGCCCAGCCCAGCCCTGCCCGGCCTGGCTCAGCCGGCCGCTGCCTGGGTCGGGCCCTGGCCCGCCTTCGTACGTCAGGCCAGGCCCAGCGTGCTGAGCGCGGTGGTCCAGTCCGTCGCGATCGCGTTCTGCGCGGGGGCCAGTTGCACCTTTCCCGAGCAGACGGCGTTCTTCAACTTGGTCTCCACGCCGTCCTTCCCGTAGGAGGTGCCGCCGTTGGTGTTGTAGTGCGGCTCGGGCCAGAGGTTGAGCGGCGAGGTGGGGGAGCCGCCCAGCTCCAGTGGTATGAAGTGGTCCTCCTCGTAGTCCGCCATGCTGGTGTCCGCGTAGCCGTAGGCCACGATCTGCTGCGCCTTCAGGCGGTTGGTGTAGGAGGTCGACGGCCGAACGGTCGCGGTCCAACCGGACACGCATATCGTCGAGTTGATGGTGCTCTGGGAGACGGTCGGGTTGAGCGCGCCGGGCGTGCACGCGGGGTCGGGCAGCGGCAGGTAGGCCTGGGAGCAACTGGCCCCGGCGGTCGCGGTGTGCGGCTGCGGGGCGTGCCGTGCCGGGGCGTCGGCCGCGTGTGCGGCGGGCGCCCCGGCCAGCGCGATGGTGCCTGCGGTGAAGGCGAGCGCGAGCGCGCTCCCGCTGCCGGCGAACCTGCGGTGCATCGAACGCATGGACGCTCCTGTGGGGTTGACCCGGCGTGGGGCCGAGTGGATGCGTCCATGACAGCGATTGGTCGGCGTCCTCGGAAGGGGGTGCGCGGTGAATTGTTCGTGACGCGCGTAGAACGTCTTGGCTGCCGGAGCTGCACCTGACCGCAACCGTCGACGGTCGCCCCGCCCCGCCCCGCCCCGCCCCGCCCCGCCCCGCCCGGCCCCGCCCGGCCCCGCTACCCCGCTAGCGCGTTCTGCTACCCCACCCGGTCGCCCCCGGCGGCCTCACCCCGTCCTGGTGAAGACCAGCGAGACGTTGTGCCCGCCGAAGCCGAACGCGTTCGCCACTGCCGCGCCGTACTGGCCGCGCCGCGCCGCGCCCATGGCCACGTCGAGCTTCACTCGCGGATCCAGCTCCGTCAGGTTGCGGGTCGCCGGCAGTACGCCGTCCCGCAGCGCCAGGATCGCCACCAGCGCGCCGAGCGACCCGGCGGCACCGAACAGATGGCCCGTCATCGACTTGCTGGCGGTGACGACCGGGTGAGTGCCGATCGCCTCGGTGATCGTCCCGGCCTCCGTCAGGTCGCCCAGTTCGGTCGACGTCGCGTGCGCGTGCACCAGGTCGATCTGCTGCGGACTCAGGTCGGCCGCAGCCAGTGCCAGCCGGACCGCGCGGACCTGGCCGTCCTGGCTGCCCGCCGTGATGTGGTAGGCGTCGGAGTTGACCCCGGCCCCCGCGAGGGCGGCGTGCACCTGAGCGCCGCGGGCCGCCGCGAACTCGGGACGCTCCAGCACCACCACGGCCGCGCCCTCACCGAAGACGAAGCCGTCCCGGCCGGTGTCGAACGGGCGCGAGGCCTCGTGCGGTGCGTCGTTGCGGGTCGAGTGCGCCTTGGCCTGGGCGAACGCGGCGATCGGCAGCGGGTGGACGCAGGCGTCGGTGCCCCCGGCGACCACCACGTCCGCCCGGCCCAGCCGGATCAGATCCAGACCTGCCGCGATCGCCTCGGCCCCGGACGCGCAGGCGCTGACCGGGGCGTGGGCCCCGCCCCGCGCGCCGAGTTCGATGCTGACACAGGCGGCGGGGCCGTTGGGCATCATCATCGGGATGGTGTGCGGGGAGACCCGGCGGACCCCGGCGGTCTCCAGCACGTCGTCCTGCCCGAGCGCGGTCAGCAGGCCGGCGTTGCCGGTACCGATGACCACGGCCAGCCGATGCGGATCGACCTCGGGGCGCCCGGCGTGGGCCCATGCCTCCCGTGCGGCGACCAGGGCGACCTGCTGCGCCCGGTCCAGCCGCCGGGCCTGCACCCGGTCCAGGACCAGCGAGGGCTCGATCCGCAGTCGTGCCGCGATCCGGACCGGCAATCCGGCCGCCCACGGCTCGTCGAGCACGCTCACGCCGGACTCCCCGGCCAGCATCGCGGCCCAGGTCGAGTCGACGTCGCCCCCTAGCGGTGTCGTCGCGCCGAGGCCGGTCACCACGGCTGCTGCCTGACCGGTCGTCATCGGAATCATTCTTTGTTCCCCTCCACTAGTGCAAAGCGTACCGAGTCGCCCTCAGCCGGGCGATCTCCATCGCTTGACCCAACTCTGGCAAGGAGATTGAACCCGGGCCGATATGGTTTGCGCTCCACTTTGACCACGATCTCTTGTCTGGTCCGGACAACTATCACGAAAACCGTCGGCTCATCGCCCATCGGCCCGTACCGACGCGTAGGTTGGGTGCGGGTGATCAGCCGGGCGGTGACCGCCCGCAGGGCCTGTGAGCGCACCGGGTGCTCAGGGGCGGACCACGGGAGGTGGCGGCCAATGGCGGTGAACCAGCGGCGGGCGGCAGGCGCGCCCGACGGAGCCGGCGAGGGCGGGCCGGTCGAGGACGGGCCGGTCGAGGGCGGGGCGGTCGTCGCCTTCTGGCAGCGCCTCGGGCTGCCCGGACTGATCGACGTGCACACCCACTTCATGCCGGAGAACGTGCTCGCCAAGGTCTGGGCCTACTTCGACGCGGCCGGGCCGCTGATCGGGCGGGACTGGGGGATCACCTACCGCGAGGGCGAGGCCGAACGGCTCGCCGTGCTGCGCGGGTTCGGCGTCCGGGCGTTCACCGCGATGCTGTACCCGCACAAGGCGGGTATGGCCGAGTGGCTCAACCGCTGGGCGGCCGACTTCGCCGCGCGGACCCCGGACTGCCTGCACACCGCGACCTTCTTCCCCGAGCCGGGGGCCGAGCGCTACGTGACCGAGGCGGTCGAGGCCGGTGCCCGGGTCTTCAAGGCGCACCTGCAGGTCGGCGGCTACGACCCGACGGACCCGCTGCTGGACGGTGTCTGGGGTCTGCTGGCCGAGCGGGGGATCCCGGTGGTCACCCACTGCGGCTCAGGTCCGGCGCCCGGCAAGCACACCGGCCCCGGGCCGATCGGCGAGGTGATGGCCCGTCACCCGCGGCTGCCGCTGATCGTGGCGCACCTGGGGCTGCCGGAGTACGCGGAGTTCCTCGACCTGGCGGAGGCCTACCCGTCCGTGTACCTGGACACCACGATGGCGTTCACCGACTTCATCGAGCAGCGGGCGCCGTTCCCGGTCGAGGCTCGTCCTCGCCTGCTGGAGCTCCAGGACCGGATCCTGCTCGGTACCGACTTTCCGAACATCCCCTATCCGTACC
The DNA here is from genome assembly GCF_026340565.1 of Kitasatospora sp. NBC_01287. Taxonomy (NCBI): domain Bacteria; kingdom Bacillati; phylum Actinomycetota; class Actinomycetes; order Kitasatosporales; family Streptomycetaceae; genus Kitasatospora; species Kitasatospora sp. NBC_01287. The sequence goes on along the minus strand of NZ_JAPEPB010000001.1, from coordinate 875,806 downwards.
GCCACGCCCTGGACTCGCTGGCGCGCCTCGACCTCGGCGACGCCTGGCTGCGTGCGGTCTGCCACCACAACGCGGCCCGGCTCTTCCAACTGCCGGACTCAGCCGGTCAGGTGGTGCTCCAGTGAGGCCATCTTGCGGGTCAGCCCGTCCGTGACACCGGTCCGATCATCGATCTTGATGACGGTGCTCACCCGGTTGGCGAAGGGCTTCACGGCCGCCACGGCCTCCTTGATCACGGCCATCACCTCGTCCCACTCGCCTTCGATCGAGGTGAACATGGCGTCGGTCTGGTTGGGCAGGCCGCTGGCCCGCACCACCCGGACAGCTGCCGCGACCGCCTCGGCGACGTCCTCGCCGATGCCGAGCGGGGTCACGCTGAATGCGGCGATCATGATTCCTCCACAGCGAGCGGGGTGAAGCGGGGGACGAACGGGTGAATGTGATCACCAGCATGCTGCCACAGTGCGAACCGGCGACCGGTGACCGGCGACCAGTGGCGGTGACCGGCGGCGGTGACCGGCGACCGGCGACCGGCGGCACGCTGGGTGTCCGTCCGCATCGTCCTGATCACTCGTCATCCACCGTATACACCACGGCAGATCCGTTCCTGTTCGGATCCGGGGGGCCAGTTCCCGTAGGTCTGCGCCAGTGCGCAGACCCCTGAGCCGCCCGAACCACCTGTGTCGCCCGGCCCGGCGGCGGGTGCCGGCCGCTGCTCCCCCGGGCGTCCTCCCGCCGCGGTGGCAGGTGTGCCGACCGGGGCGGGGGAGGGCGCGGGGGAGGGCGCCGGTCGTGGCGCGGCCGCCGGACCGCCGCGCCCCGCCGAGCCCGATCCCCGGCCCGCGCCGCCGGCCGACACCCCGGACCGGCCGCCACGCGAGTAGCCTGCCCCGGGCGGGAGGGTCGGGCCCGGCTCGCCGCTGTCGTCCGAGGCCGCCGGATCCGTCCTTTGGCCTTCGGCGCTCGACCCCGCCGCTCCATCGCCGCCCTCGGTGGATGGCGGAACGGTGCTGGCGCCCGGGCCCCCGGCCTCAGCGGCGCCCGCGGCGGGCATACTCACGGCGCTGTGCTCCAGCCGGTTCCGGAGACTGCCCGGTGCGGCGGACGGCTGAACCGGTGTCAGCGGACCGGGGCCACGGGTCGGCGTCGTCGACGCCCCGGACTGCTCACCACCGTTGGCCGCCGGGCCCGGCGGAGTGTCGAGCCGCTGGGCGCTCTGGTCCTGGCAGCCTGCCAGGGCCAGCGTCACGGCGCAGCCCAACCCGGCGAGCGCGGTCCGCAGCAGCAGGCGCGGGCGTGGTCGGAACGGTGCGGCGGAGAGCGAGTTGTGGTCCACACGAGAGCAACGAGCCGACCGCGCACAAGGAGACCGGCCGTCAACTCGACTCTTCCGCCGTCACGCTTCCCGGTCTTCAGCGGCCGCCCAGGCCGCCCACCACGTTTCCTCGGGTTTCCCAGAACCGGTGAAGGGGTTTCCCAAGGGTTTCCCGCTTCCTGAGGGAAACGGGAAACCCCTCGACACCCGGCCGGCGGCAGTCGACTGTTGATGGTGTCGGAACCAGCGGCTCCCCGGAATGCGCCGCAGCAGCTCCGCAGCAGTTCCGCACCAGTTCCGCACCAGCTCCCGGGCCCGATCGGACCCGCCGCACGACCGGGCCCGGGCTCGCTCCTTCTCAACTGCACAGTGGTGGGGAAACCCCTTTCCCCGGTGATCGACTTTCGGGCAGACTGCACCGGTGAGTAAAGATACGGACGAGCTGCCCGGCCCGCGCGCCATTGGCCACGTCGCCGCGCGCTCCAGCGGCGCGGCGGTCGATCCGGACCTTCGCGTGACGCTGAACTTCCACCCCGACCGGCTGGTGCGCGGGCAGTGGATCCTGGAGGCGATGGCGGTCGACGGACAGTACCGCTCACAGTTCGTCACCGGAACGAGCAACGGCGGGCTCACGGCCCATCAGGGCGGGGACCGCTGGCGGTGGGAGCAGCGGATCTTCGGCGGCGCCTATGACGAGGCGCCCGCGCACCAGCGCCCGGTCTACGGGGCGCTGAACTTCCGGCGCCAGGTGGTGGGCGCCGCACCGCGGTTCGGGTCCGCGCACTTCCGGCTCGGCGCCGAGCCGGTCGCGCGCTGCACCTTCTGCTACCCGGACAGCTTCACCGAGCCTGCGGACTTCGGGGTCGCCGCGGCCATGCCCCTGGTCGAGCTGGCCGCGGCGGACAGCAGGGACGCGCTGGACGACTACATCGAGGCACACGTGCACGGTCCGGTCCGCTTCGACCAGCACATGGAGGCGCTGGTCCTGGATCCGAGCTTCCGGGGCACCGAGGTCGAGGAGGCCGCTCGCCGACTGCCCTGCCCGATCGAATGGCATCCCGGATACCGCCTCTCGGTCGAGGAGCTGCGCCGCCACCCCGACTTCCGCGGCCCCGAGTTCGTGGCGCTCGGCGTCGAACTGGCACGGGACGGGCAGCTCGACCCCGCCATCCTCGGCGCCGCCTCACGCTCCGGCCGCTACGACGAGCAGGCCCTGAAGCGGGTCTGGCACTACCTCGCCCGCTTCGGCGCCCCGGCTCCCGCCTTCACGCCCCCTGTGGCCTGAGGCCGTCCGGCCGCCAACGCATCTCGGCTGCCCGGCATCTGGTCAGCGCAGAGCGAGTCGGCCTTCATCGTCACCTCGGTCTGCGCGATCCCGCTGTTCTCGGCGCCCGCCAACGAGAGCTTGCCCAACCCGATCAGGGCACCATCCACGTGGGCGGCCCAGTCGCAGGCGGGCAGGCCTGCGGGCAGGCCCTGAGTATCGCTGGTTCTCCGGCCCCGCCAGTTGATCAGATGGTCATCAGCCGACCGGACCGCCATGCGCCAGGACGCACCTCAGGACCAGCGGTGCTCGGTGACTTCACCGCCCCGGACGGTGACCGTTGCCTCGGGGGTGTCGGCGGTTCGCCAGATGGTGTAGTCCCCTTCCTGGAGCGGGGAGATCACCACGCAGTGGATGCTGCGTCCGACCAGGTGGCGGGGGCGGACGGCGGCATGGGTGCGGGGTTCGGGAGCGTCGATCGGGTCGGCTCCGATCGGGCTGACCTCGATCTCCAGGCCGTCCTCAGCGGCGCTGGTGTGGATGATCAGGGCGCCGAGATCGCCCCCGATCTCCAGGACGACGCTGCCCTCGCGGGAGGGAGCGGGCAGGGGCGGGTGCTCATGGGTGTGTGACATGGATGCCTCCGGAGGCCGGGACCGGAACGGGGGCGGTGCGGGCGATTCCAGATCGCCCGCACCGCGGTGCCGCTGTGTCAGTTCGACGGGTTGTGGTAGCCGTCGTAGGGGACGCCGAGGTAGGGGAAGACGTCCAGGTAGGGGTTCTTGACGTCGGCAGGGGTGAGCCCGTCGGTGATCACGCCGGCCGCGCCGTCCGGGGTGTAGGTCGGGTCCACCAGGTGGTAGGTGAGGCCCGCGATGGCGCGCAGCTCGACGGTGACCACATCGTCGAAGACACGGCGTCCGTTGGGGAACCCGGCCGCGTCACCGGCGACCAGCCCGAGGATGTTCGGGGAGGAGCTCGGCGGAACCGCCACGTTCAGGCGCAGCATGTCGGCCTGGGTGTCGCCGGTGTAGTTCTGGAAGCCGGCGATGATTCCGCTCGGGATGCCGGTGAGCAGGATGGCGAGCAGGTCGGCGCGGGGCTTGCCGGAGGTGTCCAGGCCCGCGAGGTTGGGGAACACACCCGGGTACAGCGCGGGCAGCAGGTTGGCCAGCTCGGGGTGGGCGACGTACTGGGCGAAGTTCTTGTCGTCGGCCGGGGGCTGGGAGTTCCACAGGTCCTTCTTGCCCATGGGCACGAGGACCTCGTTGAAGAGCGGGTTGCCGAGGCGGGAGACCTGGACGAACGGGCCGGACTCGGTGTCGCGCCCGTCGGGGTTGATGATGCGGGCCTTGCGGCGCGAGGCGGTGGTCCAGACACCGATGGTGGCGTGCGGGTCCAGCACATCGGTGGGGCGCCGGTGGTCCTTGGTCAGGTCGGTGATCGGGACCTGCAGCGCGATGCTGTGGACGTTGAGCGCCTTGGTGGTGTTCACGCCGGGGGCGGGCTGGGTGAACGCGGGCATCACGTGCAGCTGCTGGAAGGGGCGCAGGGTGCCGAGGTCGAAGATCGAGCCGAGGTCCACGTAGAAGCCCTCGGCGCGCTGGCCGGCGAAGACCCGGCGGTCGCCGTCCAGCTTGTGCACCGCCATGGCCGCCAGCGAGGCGTAGTCGGGCGTGGAGAGCGGGCCGATGTTGCACGGCGGGCAGGCCAGGCCCTCGGCGAGCAGGCGGGTGCGGCCCCCGGCCTCGACCTTGGTGATGCTGTAGGTCTGGCGCCGGTTCCAGTTCGGGGAGTCCAGCGAGGTGATCGGGCCGGTGTTGTAGAGGAACGAGTCGGGGTTGCGGACCTCGACGTGGAACCGCAACTCGTAGGTGATGTCCGCCCGGCCGTCGTTGTCGTTGTCGATGTGGATCGAGTAGAGGACGTCCTCGCCGAACTCGTAGAAGTTCGGGCCGCCGGCCGGGCCCTGCAGCGGCAGGTAGTTGGCGATCAGGGTGACCGTGTCGCAGTCGTCGGGGCTGACGAACGCGTAGACGTCGGTACTGTCGGCGACCGGGTCCTTGGAGATCTCGGGGGCTTCGCGGTGGGACGACACAGGAACCTCACAGGGGGAAGGGCAGGTTGACGGGTTGGCGGGCCGGCCGCCCCCGGCAGCTGTCTGCCGGGGACAACAGGTGTCCTGAGGGCTGGTCAGCCCAGCGCGCGGACCAGCGCGGCGGCCAGCGCCGGGTCCTGGACGCGGTGGTGCTGCTCACCGCTGAACAGGTCGAGGTGGCCCGATCGCACGTCGCGCACGTGGACGATCATCGGCTGGGCGTGCTCGTCGGCCGGCGCGGGCGCGGCGTCGTCCGCCGGCTCCTGGTCGGCGGGCTTGGCAGCGGCGACGGCGCTGCCGGCCAGCAGGTTGACGGCGAGGCCGGCGGCGCCGACGGCTGCCGCCTTACGCATCAGCCGCCTGCGGGACAGGCCTTCTGACGCACTGTCGGACGCACTGTCGGCCGTATCGGTATCCAGGGACATGGTTCCTCCGAATCGGTGAGAGGGAGCGAGGTGCCGCCGGCTCCGCCTGATCTGCCGCACGCAAAGTTGGCCGATCCCGGTCCGGGACACGCCGGGGCGGGAGGGACGATTGAAGGTGACGGCCATAGCCCCAGGAAGTGGCGGGCGGTCAGAGGGAAGTGAAATGGTGACGGATTATCCACGTCAAGGCGACACGCGCCCACCCGGAGCGGCCAACCGTTCGACCGCCCGCACTGCGCCGCAGCTCAGTGCCATCGCACTGGCCCTTACGGGTGAACCTGTACCCGGGTCGAGATCGGGACCCATCCGCCGGGGACAGGGCGACGAATGACTATGCGACGGGGCAGTCCGGTTCTCTCCGGCCCTGCGATCCCGCCGCGTTCAAAACAAAGCCAGATCGTGCACGGAAAATCGAGGTGGTCTTGAAGTGTTCCAGACTCGCGGATTGGAAATCATCATTATCGGCCTGGTGGTGCTGGTGCTCTTCGGCGCCAAGCGACTCCCGGACTCCGCGCGGGCATTGGGCAAATCGCTGCGGATCCTCAAGGCGGAGGCGAACGCGCTGAAGACGGACGGGGTCGACGCGGCCGCGGCTCCCGCTCCCGCGCCTGGTCAGCGGGTCGAGGCGTCCGCCCTGGAGGGCGAGATCGTCGAGCCGGCCGCTGCCCGCGCCGCCGAGCCGCGCCGCGCCACCGTCTGAGCCCTCCCACCAGCGTCCGGAGCACACACCGTGAAACTGCCTGGCCCGCGGGCCGACAACCCGCACAGCGCCACGATGCCGCTCGGCGCCCATCTGCGGGAGCTGCGCGGTCGATTGACCAAGGTCGCGCTCTCCCTGCTGGCCGGCTCCGCGGCGGGCTGGCTGGTGCACGCCCAGGTCATCGCGGCGCTGACCGGGCCGGCCTGCCGCATCGAGCACGTGCACGGGGTGGGCGCGGCGACACCGGCCTGCCCCAACGGACTGCTCGTGCTGCAGGGCGCGTTGGCCCCGCTCAGCTTCTCCTTCAAGGTCGCCCTGGTCGTCGGGGTCCTGCTCGCCAGTCCCCTCTGGTCGTACCAGCTGTGGGCGTTCGTCGCGCCGGGCCTCTACCGCCGCGAGCGCCGCTACGGCCTGGCCTTCGCCGCCGCGGCCGTGCCGCTGTTCGCCTCCGGCGCCGCTCTGGCCTACATGGTCTTCCCGAAGACCATCGAGCTGCTCGCCTCCTTCACCCCGGTCTCCTTCGGCCTGGTGCTGCCCGGCGACGAGTTCCTTGACTTCTTCCTGCGGATGGTGGTGGTCTTCGGCCTCTCCTTCCAGTTCCCGCTGCTGCTGGTGGTCCTCAACCTCGTCGGCGTGGTCAGCGCCCGTCGGCTGCGCGGCTGGTGGCGGATCATCATCTTCCTGATCTTCGTCTTCGCCGCCGTCGTCGTACCTACCGGGGACCCACTGACGATGCTGGTGCTCGCGGTCCCGATCTGCCTGCTGTTCCTGGTCGCCCTGGGGATCTGCTCGCTGCACGACCGCCGCGGGGCCGTGCGAGCCGCGCGCGAGGCCGCCACCGAGCCGCCCGACGACCAGGCCTCGCCGGCTCCGACTGCTGATCCGGTCGAGCGCTCCGAGTTCGCGGATGCGGACCGCTGATGACGTCCCTGCTCCCGTCCGCCCTGCTCCGGTCCGCCCCGATCCGGTCCGCCCTGCTCCGGTCCGCCCCGATCCTGACTGCCCCGATCCCGAGGAGACCGCCGTGCTCGATCTGAGCTTCGTCAAGATCGCCGTTCTGATGGCCCTCGCCGTCATGATCTTCGGACCGGAGAAGGTCCCGGTGCTGATCGCCGACGCCCTGCGCCTGCTGCGCAATCTCCAGGCCTTCGCCCGCACCGGTACGGACGAGCTGAAGAAGACCCTCGGCCCCGAGTTCGCCGACCTCCGCCCGCAGGACCTGCACCCCAAGGCACTGATGACCAGGGCTGTCACCGGAGCGATTCCGGAACTCGGCGAACTCGGGCAGGAGCTCCGCTCCACCGTGCACCCGGTCCAGCAGGCACTGAGGGAACACCACGACCCGGATATTCCCTCTGCCCCCGGCCCCGGCCCCGGCACGGCCTCCGCCCCGTCGACCGCCACCATGCCCGCGGCTGACCGCGTCGCGGCCCGGTAGCCGAGCGCGCGTCACCGAGGAGGGCAGCAGCCGAGTGACCCGGTGCGACCGAAACCGCGCGTCGACACGTTTCCAGCTGCTGAGCGGCCGTCGCCGCCGGTGCACCGCGGGTGCATCGGCGATCGAGGCGGTCCGTGGGGTCCGCCCACCGCCGGTCGGACCGAAGCCTCTTGATGGAGCGTGAGACCTTGGCCCAGCAGCAGCAGTCCGCCACCCCGACCGCCCGACGCCCCGGAGCCGGCACCATGGCGGGCGCCGCGGCGCTGGCCGCGGCCACGCTGGTCGCGGCGGGTGCGGTCGCGCCGGTCGCCGGCGCCGCGACCCCCACCCGCACCGCCCTGCCGTCCGCCGTCCCGAGCTGGACCGCATCCTCCCAGCCGCCCGCCGACACCGGTGCGGCCCCGGGAAGCTGGACCTTGTCGCTGCGGGTCTACCTGGCGGGGCAGGATCCGATGGGTCTGGCCGAGGCAGCCCGGTCGGTCTCCGATCCGTCCGGCCGCGACTACGCCCACTACCTGACGCCCACCCAGTTCGAGCAGCGCTACGGCACCACCGCGGCCCAGACGGCGAAGGTCAGCAGCTGGCTGAGCGGCCTGGGCATGCACGTCACGGGCAGCAACGCCCACTACCTGACGGTCACCGGCACCGTGGCCGAGGCGCAGCAGGCGTTCGCCACCACGTTGCACAGCTACGCCTGGTCGTGGGGCGTCGGTTACGCCCCGGTGAGCGGGATCTCGGTGCCGGCGGCGCTCGGCCACGACATCACCACGGTCATCGGGCTCGACAACCCGTCCGCCAACGAGCCGACGGACCCGGCCCCGCCCGCGGCTCCCACCGGCACCACCCCGACGGCCACCCCCAGGGGCACGGCCGCCAAGCCCACTGCCCCCACGCCCGCCGCCGCCAGGGCCGCCGCCCCCACGCCCGCCGCCGGGTCGAGCGGCGGAGCCGTTCCGCAGCCGTGCTCGCAGTGGTGGGGCGAGAGCAGCTCCCCGATCCCGGCGGTCAACGGCCGCACCACTGCCATCGACCAGGTCTGCGGCTACACGCCCCAGCAGATGCGGGACGCCTACGGGGTGACGAACAGTCCGTACACGGGCAGGGGCCGCACGGTGGCCGTGGTGCTGGACGGCGCGCTGCCCACCATGGAGGCCGACGCCGACACGTTCTTCGCCGCGCACGGCGTGCCCGGCTTCGCCCCCGGCCAGTACAGCGAGAACTTCGGCCCGAACTTCGCCGCCAGCTGCCGCACATCCGCCCAGGCGACCGAGGAGTCGCTGGACGTGGAGACGATCCACATCGCCGCCCCGGACGCCAAGGTGGTGTACGTCGGCGCGGACTGCACGTCCGACGAGGGCTACGGTGGCGGCTCGCTGGCCTACCTCGACGCCACCACCCGGATCGTCGACCAGCACCTCGCGGACGTGGCGACCGACTCGTACAGCACCGACGAGCGGACCAGCACGCCCACCACGATGGCGGCCTGGGACCAGATGTTCCAGCAGGGCACGCTGGAGGGCATCGGCTTCGACTACGCCTCCGGCGACTTTGGTGACGGGCTGGACGGCGAGCCGGCCGGCACCCCCGGCATGGTGGTCTTCCCGGCAGCCGACCAGTGGGCGACCTCCGTCGGCGGCACCACCCTGGAGATCGGCAGGTCCGGCAAGGTGGCCGGCGAGCTCGCCTGGGGCAGCGACGCGGTCCAGCTCGACCCGCAGGGCACCGGCTACCTCACGCCGCCGCCCGGGACGTTCCAGATGGGTTCGACCGGTGGCCGCAGCTCCCTGATCAGTGAGCCCTGGTACCAGAAGGGCAAGGTCCCCTCGGCCCTTGCGACCGCCGGCGGCACGGCGCCGGCCCACCGCGTGCAGCCGGACCTCTCGGCCGACGCCGACCCGGCCAGCGGCTGGCTGGTCGGCTACACCCCGCTCGGCGGCGCCTACCAGGAGGTCATGGGCGGCGGCACCAGTGGCTCGTCCCCGCTGATCGCGGGACTGGAGGCGGACGCGGCCCAGGCCGCGGGCCACGCGCTGGGCTTCGCCAATCCGCTGCTCTACTCGATGGGTGGTACGCCGGCGATCCACGACGTGCTCCCGGCCCCGGCCGGTCAGGCGCCGTGGGTGCGGACCTACCAGGCCGACTGGGAGCACCCGGGGGCCTTCCTCACCTTCCTGTCACTGGAGGACCAGGACACCTCGCTGAAGGCCGCGCCGGGTTACGACGACGCCACCGGGCTCGGCTCGGCGACCGCGAGCTTCGTGCGCACCTTCGCCCGGCACTGATGGCTCACCCACCGGCGCCGGTGGCCGGCCCCGCCGGCCGCCCGGCCCGGCCCCCGGCAGCGAGATCACGGCAGCGAGATCACGGCAGCGAGATCACGGCAACGGGATCACGGCAACGGGATCACAGCAGCGGGATCACATCGCTCCCGTACGTCTCGATGGTGCTGTCGATCGCGTCGTGCATCGCGTAGACCGCGAACTGGTCGACGCCGAGTGCGCGCAGCTCGGCCAGCCGCGCCAGGTGGGTGGCGGGCGGGCCGATCAGGCAGAACCGGTCGACGATCTCGTCCGGCACGAAGGTGGTGTCCGGATTGCCCGCCCGGCCGTGGTGGCTGTAGTCGTAGCCGTGCCGGTCCTTGATGTAGGCGGTGAGCGCCTCCGGCACCAGGTCGGAGTGCTCGCCGTAGTGGGTCACCAGGTCCGCCACGTGGTTGCCGACCATGCCGCCGAACCAGCGGCACTGCTCGCGGGCGTGGGCGAGCGCGGCGGGGGAGTCGTCCGCCGTCACATAGGCGGGGGCGGCGACGCAGATCCGCACCGAGCCCGGGTCGCGCCCGGCCGCCGCCGCGGCCGAGCGCACCGCCTTGATCATGTACTCGGTCAGGTACGGGTCGGCCAGCTGCAGGATGAAGCCGTCGGCCTGGCGGCCGGTCAGCTCCAAGGCCCTGGGGCCGTAGGCACCCATCCAGATCGGCAGCGCGCCGTCCCGCACCCACGGCAGTCGCAGCTCGGTGCCGTCGACCACCGCCGAGCGACCCTCGGCGAGTTCCTTGATCGCGTGCATCGCCTCGCTGAGCCGGGCCAGCGTGGCCGGGCGCCGCCCGGCCACCCGCATCGCCGAGTCGCCGCGCCCGATCCCGCACACCGTGCGGTTGCCGAACAGGTCGTTGAGCGTGGCGAAGAGCGAGGCGGTCACCTCCCAGGTCCGGGTGGACGGGTTGGTGACCATCGGCCCGACGGTCAACCTGACCGTCTGGCTCAGGATCTGACTGTAGATCACGAAAGGCTCCTGCCACAGCACGCAGGAGTCGAAGGTCCAGCCGTGGGTGAAGCCGGCCAACTCGGCGCGGCGCATCCGCTCGATCAGCAGGCGGGCCGGGGGGTCGGTCTGGAGCACGAGCCCGATGTCCATCCGCACTCTCCGTTCGTCGGGGTCAGGGGGTGGTGTCAGCCGAGGTACTGGCAGGTCCCCCGGCGCAGGAACGACCCGTGCCCGGCCCGGCCGTGCCAGCGGCCGTCCGCCACCACCACGCTGCCGCGCGACAGCACCAGCTCCGCCCGCCCGGTCACCTGCCGGCCCTCGTAGGCCGAGTAGTCGACGTTCATGTGGTGGGTGGCGGCCGAGAGGGTCTGGACCGCGCCGGGGTCGTAGATGACGATGTCGGCGTCGGCACCCGGCGCGATGGTGCCCTTGCGCGGGTAGAGGCCGAACATCCGGGCCGGTGCGGCGCAGGCGATCTCGACCCAGCGGCGCCGCGAGATCCGCCCCTCCAGCACCGCTTGGTGCAGCAGGTCCATCCGGTTCTCCACGCCGGGCAGCCCGTTGGGGATCTTCGAGAAGTCGTCGCGCCCCAGCTCCTTCTGGCCGGCGAAGCAGAACGGGCAGTGGTCGGTGGAGACCACCTGCAGGTCGTCGGTGCGCAGGCCCTTCCACAGCTCGGCCTGGTGCTCGCGCGGGCGCAGCGGGGTGGAGCAGACGTACTTGGCGCCTTCGAAGCCGGGTTCGGCCAGGTTGTCGGTGGAGAGGAAGAGGTACTGCGGGCAGGTCTCACCGAAGACCGGCAGGCCCTGGTCCCGGGCGGTGGCCAGCTCGGCCAGCGCGGAGGCGGCCGAGACGTGCACCACGTAGAGCGGGGAACCGGCCACCTGGGCCAGCTTGATCGCCCGGTGGGTGGCCTCGGCCTCCAGCAGCTCGCGGCGTACCTCGCCGTGGTAGCGCGGGTCGGTGTGCCCGGCGGCCAGCGCCTGCGCGACCAGCACGTCGATGGCGATCCCGTTCTCCGCGTGCATCATGATCAGGCCGCCGTTGCCCGCGCAGCGCTGCATCGCCCGCAGGATCTGGCCGTCGTCGCTGTAGAAGACGCCGGGATAGGCCATGAAGAGCTTGAAGGAGGTCGACTCGCCGCTCTCGGTGAGCAGGTCCAACTCCTTCAGCACCTCGTCGGTGACGTCCGAGACGATGGTGTGGAAGGCGTAGTCGATGGCGCAGTTGCCCTCGGCCTTGGCGTGCCAGCTGTCCAGGCCGGCCCGCAGCGAGCCGCCCCTCGGCTGGACCGCGAAGTCCACGATGGTGGTGGTGCCGCCCCACGCGGCGGCCCGGGTGCCGGTCTCGAAGGTGTCGGAGGCGCTGGTGCCGCCGAACGGCAGCTCCATGTGGGTGTGGGCGTCCACCCCGCCGGGGATCACGTACCGGCCGCTCGCGTCGATCACCCGGTCGGCCTGCCAGCCGGCTGCCACGTCGCTGCCGGTGGTGGCGAGCGCGACGATCCGCTCGCCCTCGATCAGCACGTCGGCCAGGAGCTCCTCGGCGGCGGTGATCACCAGGCCGCCGGTGATCCGGATGCGCGTCACGCCCGCAGCTCCGCCCCGGTCGCCCCGGTCGCCCCGGTCGTGCCGGCAGCCCCGGTGCCCCCGGCCGCCTGCTCGCGCTCGGCGCCGGCCCGGCGCAGCGCCTCGACGAGCAGGTCGGCCCCCTCGCGCGCCTCGACCTCGGTCAGCGACAGCGGCGGAGCGATCCGCAGCACGTCACCGGCCCGGCCGCCCTTGCCGATCAGCAGGCCCAGCGCCCTCGCGTGCTCCAGGGTCGCGGTGGCCGCGGCGGCGTCCGTCAGCGCGACACCCAGCATCAGGCCGCGGCCGCGCACCTCCCGCACGATCGGCAGTTCCAGCCGCGCGGCCTCCAACTGGGCGCGCAGCACGGCGCCGGTGCGCCGGGCATTGGCCTGCAGGTCGTGTTCCAGCAGGTGGCGCAGGTTGGCCAGGGCGGCGGCACAGGTGATCGGACTGCCACCGAAGGTGGAGATCGAGTTGGCGCCCAGGCAGTCCATCACCTCGGCGCGGGCCACCACACCGCCCATCGACATCCCGTTGGCGATGCCCTTGGCGAAGGTGAGGATGTCGGGTGGGCCGGCCTGACCGTGCGCCTGCCAGCCCCAGAAGTGGTCGCCGGTGCGGCCCCAGCCGGTCTGCACCTCGTCGCTGATCCACAGGATCCCGTGCTCATCGAGCACCTCGCGGAAGGCGGCCAGCAGCCCGTCCGGGCCGTGGGTGAAGCCGCCGACGCCCTGGATCGGCTCGGCGATCAGCGCGGCCACCGTGCCCTCGGCCTGGCCGAGCATCTCGCGCAGGTCCGTCACGCAGGCGGCGATGAACTCGGCGTCGGTCAGCCGCGCGTACGGGCCGCTGTCACGCACGCCGCCGTGCACGTAGAGCGTCTGCAGCGGCGAGAGGCTGGTGGGGGACCAGGCGGTGTTGCCCGTGATGCCCACGGTGGTGAACGAGCGGCCGTGGTAGCTGTTGCGCAGCGCCAGGATCTGGTTGGAGCGGCGGTAGCTGGTGGCCAGCAGCAGCGCGGCGTCATTGGCCTCGGTGCCGGAGGTGGTGAAGAAGACCTTGGCGTCCGGGATGCCGGAGAGCTCGGCGATCTGCTCGGCCAACTCCACCATCCCCGAGGAGAGGTAGAGCGTGGAGGTGTGCAGGATCCGGCCGGCCTGCTCGGCCACCGCCTTGGTCACCTCGGGCAGCGCGTGGGCGGTCATCGTGGTGAGGATGCCGCCGAAGAAGTCGAGGTAGCGGTTGCCCTCGGCGTCCCAGACGTGCCGGCCCTCACCGTGGGTCAGCTCGATCGGCTCGCGGTAGTAGGTGGCCAGCCAGGCGGGCAGGACGGCACGGTGCCGGGCCCGCAGCTGGTCGGTCGCGAGGTCGGTGGTGGTCATCGGGTGGATCCTCCTCGGCAAGGGGGTGCGGCGTTCGGTGGTCGCGCGTGGCGCGGGCTCGGGCCTCCGCGCGGCGTGCGCGGGCTCAGGCCTCGCTCAGCGACCCGTAGGCCTCCGGCCGCCGGTCGCGGTAGAACGCCCACTGCTGGCGGACCTCGTCGATCAGTCCCAGGTCCAGATCCCGGACCACCAGTTCCTCCTCCTTGTCGGAGGCCACCTCGCCCACGAACTGGCCGCGCGGGTCCACGAAGTACGAGGTCCCGTAGAAGTCGTTGTCCCCGTACTCCTCCACCCCGACCCGGTTGATCGCGGCCACGAAGTACTCGTTGGCGACGGCCGCGGCCGGTTGCTCCAGCTGCCACAGGTAGCCGGAGAGGCCGCGGCTGGTCGCCGAGGGGTTGTAGACGATCTGCGCCCCGGCCAGTCCGAGCGCCCGCCAGCCCTCGGGGAAGTGCCGGTCGTAGCAGATGTAGACGCCCACCTTGCCCACGGCGGTGTCGAAGACCGGCCAGCCGAGGTTGCCGGGCTTGAAGTAGTACTTCTCCCAGAACCCCTTGACCTGCGGGATGTGGTGCTTGCGGTACTTGCCCAGGTAGCTGCCGTCGGCGTCGATCACGGCGGCGGTGTTGTAGTACACCCCGCTCTGCTCCACCTCGTACACCGGCACGACCATCACCAGGCCCAGCTCGGCGGCCAGTTCGCGCATCCGGCTGACAGTGGGGCCGTCCGGCACCGGCTCGGCCCAGCGGTAGTGCTCGGGCTCCTGCACCTGGCAGAAGTAGGGCGCGTTGAAGACTTCCTGGAACCCGATGATCCGCGCTCCCCGCGCGGCGGCCTCGCGGGCGTACCGCTCGTGGAGTTCGAGCATCGAGGACTGCTCGCCCGTCCACCGGGTCTGGACGAGGGCGGCACGGACGATCCGGGACTGCGACATGGGACCGCTCCTGAATCAGTGAGAGCTGATGGGGAACTGGAGCTGGTGGGGCCTGGAGCTGCTGGGACTTGGAGCTGATGGGGCCTGGACCAGTGGGACCAGGCGTTGACGGGAGCCGGCGCCGGCGGGACGGGTCGGTGAGATACCAACGATCCACCGGCCAACGAGCCGGACGCCTCCGCGTCACCCAGGCGATCGGGTGATCTCAAATGATCACGGGTGCTCACGGGTGCTCACGGGTGTCATCGGGTGCTTTCGGGTGTCCTTGCAGCCTCCCCACCCGGTGTCAGCCCAATCCCGACAACCTGTCAGCTCTCAGGCGGCCTTCGGCCCAGGCCGGTGACACACCGCACCTAGCCGGTGCTGCGCCGGCGCTCACGGGTGCGGCAGCTTCGTCGCGCCGGGCCCGGCCCCGCAGGCGTTCGGCAGCGACGGGTGGCGGCCGATCACCACGACGCCCAGCACCATCGCCAGCAGACCGACGGCCTCCCAGGCCAGCGCGACCGGCGTCACCCGCAGCCGGTCGCCGAGGAACCCGACCGCGCAGACGATTCCCGCCAGTGGTTGCGCCGCGGTGAGCGCCGGCAGCGACATCCGCAGCGGCGCGACCTCGAAGGCGCTCTGCACCAGCAGCAGCCCGGTGGCGCCGAGCCCGATCACCGCGTACGGCTCCCAGTGGTGCAGCACCGCCCGCAGCCCGCCGGCGTCGATGTGGGTCGCGGTGGCACGGGTGAGCGCGTCCTGCAGTCCGTAGAGCAGCCCGGCGGCCAGCGCCAGGATGGTGGCCTCCTCGAAGAGCGGCAGGCGCCGTCCGAAGGAGACCAGCAGCAGTGCCAGCCCGGCCACCACGCCGAAGACCAGCCAGTGCCGCAGCTGGCCCGCCACCGCGCCGCCTCCGTGCGGATCGCCCGCCACGATGAAGGCCGTCACGCCCAGACCCAGCAGTAGCACCCCGCCCCAGCCCGAGCGCCCCAGCCGCTGCCGGGTCAGCACGCTGGCCAGCGCCATCGCGAAGACGAGGTTGGTGGTGAGCAGCGGCTCGACCAGCGAGACCTCGCCCAGGGCCAGTGCCCAGGCACTGAGCACCAGGCCCACCACCATGGCCCCGATCCCGGCCAGCCACTCGGGCATCTTGAGCAGGTCCAGCAGCAGCCGCCAGCGCAGCAGGTCGGCCCGCGGCGCCCGCTGGGCGGCGTGCTGCTGCAGCACGAAACCCAGGCCCAGGCAACAGGCCGAGCCGATCGCCAGGAGGAAGACCGCCACGCAGGATCACCCGGCCGTCGTGTGGTCCGGACGCGCCGACCCGGCGCCCTCGTGGGGCGGCGGGGTCCGGCGCTCGATTGGCGGCCAGCCTACCTCCGCCCGGCCGGTGCGGCCCCGAGTGTGTGGCCGGCGCGTGTCGGGGTGGTGTCGGGGTGGTGTCGGGGTGCGCCTGTCGGGTGGCAGCGGGTGGCAGCGCCTGGTCGCAGTCGATAATGGAGTCCTGAGACTTCCGCCGGGACGTACGGACCGCGGGGGAGGAGGCAGCGATGATCATCCGGATCTGGGAGGCGCAGGTCGCGCCCAGGATGATGAGCGATTTCTGCGCGGTGATCCAGTCGGAGATGCTGCCGGAGCTGAACGGCCTCGACGGCTACCTCGGTGGTGAGCTGCTGCGTTCGCTGCCGGACAGCGCGCACCGTGTCCTGGTGGTGACCAGGTGGCGCGACGAGCCGGCGCTGCGTGCCTACGCGGGGCCGATGTGGGCGATGCGCCCGGTCTGGTCGGAGAACGAGCTGACCTATCTGGAGCACCCGCCGGAGGTGCGTCACTACACGGTGGTCAGCACGAACTGAGGTCGCCCGCCGGAGTTCAGCGCGTGCAGGGCGCCCCGTAGGGTGGGGCGATGACCAGCCCCGATGCCGGCCGCGACGCCGCCCCCGCCCCTGCCGACGCCGCGACGGTGACTGTGCCCGCGCCTGTGCCCGCGCCTGTGCCCGTGCCTGTGCCCGTGCCCGTGCCTGTGCCCGTGCTCAGTGACGAGTTCCTCGCCTTCTGGACCGAGCGGCACCTGTGCACCCTCACCACGCTGCGGCCCGACGGCACACCGCACGTCGTTCCGGTCGGAGCCACCTACGACCCGGCCACCGGCACCGCCCGGGTGATCACCAGCGCCGGCAGCCGCAAGGCCCGCAATGTCGCGGCGGCGGGCGAGCGGGGTGCCCGGGTCGCGCTCTGCCAGGTGGACGGTGCTCGCTGGGCGACGCTGGAGGGGATCGCGGTGCTGCGTCGCGAGCCCGAGGCGGTGGCGGACGCCGAGGACAGGTACGCCCGGCGCTACCGCGCCCCGCGCCCGAACCCGGAGCGGGCGGTCATCGAGATCACGGTCACCCGCACGCTCGGCCGCGGCACCAGCCCGCGTCCGGCCGCCGGGTGACTGCGTTCCTGACCGCGTTCCTGACCGCGTTCCTGAGCGCGCTCCTGGCTGCGCCCTCGACGCCGTGGGCGCGTCGGGCCGCGGTTCAGCCGACCGGCCTTGCGGCCGCCTCCCGCAGTGCGCACAGCGCCTCGGCCTCGACGCCCAGCACCCGGGCCCGGACCAGCACCGGATGCTCCCGCACCGCGGCACCGGCCCGCACGTACGCCTCCCAGCGGCGGTCGAACTCGGTCTCCTCGCCCGCCGCCCGGGTACACCGCTGCACGGCCTGCGACGGTTCGGGAAAGGCGGCCCGCCTGCGGTCGCGCACGGCGAGCGCGAAGTCGCCCACCGCCCGATCGGCGGCGAGCAGCGCCTGCTGGAGGGCGATCAGATCGACTGGCAGGGCGAGGGCCCGGGTCGGCGCGGTGAACACGGAGCCCACGTTAGGCACTGCCCCTGACAATCGCTCGATCCGCGCTGGAGCGACCGCGGCGACCGCGGCGACAGCAGTCACCGCGGCCGGCAGCAGTCACCGCGGCCGGCAGCAGTCACTGCGGCCGGCAGCTCCGGCCGCCCGCCGTGGCCCGGCCCGGCCCAGCTCCGTGCGGTAGCTTGAACGAGCGGACAGTGCCTGAGGGCGAGGTCCGAAATCCGCCGGTCGGGGGGCCCAGGGCACGGCAGAGTAGAGGGGTACACCGCCTTCAGCCAGAGAGGTCAGCCGCCGTGACCACCACCGTGACCAGCACTCTTTACACCACGACCGACAGCCCGCTCGGCGAGTTGCTGCTGGTTGGTGAGGAGTCGACGAGCTCGCCCGCAGGGCTCGCGCTCCGTTCGCTCACGGTGACCGGCCAGCGCCGTGCGGCCACCGTCCAGCCGGACTGGCGGTCGGCCCCCGGGGCGTTCCCGGAGATCGTCGACCAGCTGCGCGCCTACTTCGCCGGGGATCGCGAGGAATTCGCCCTGGAGCTGCGCGCCGGCGGCACCGAGTTCCAGCAGCGGGTCTGGCAGGCGATCGACACCATCCCGTTCGGCAGCACCACCACGTACGGGCGGCTGGCCGAGCAGATCGGTGCGCCGCGCGCGGCGGTCCGCGCGGTCGGGACCGCGATCGGCGCCAACCCGCTGCTCATCGTCCGCCCGTGCCACCGGATCATCGGCGCGAACGGTTCGCTCACCGGCTACGCCGCCGGGCTGGAGCGCAAGGAGTACCTGCTCACCCACGAAGGGTCGCTCCCGGCCGCGTTGCTGTGACCGCGGTTGCGGATGCGGTGGACTCCGCGCAACCTACGTCGCCACGGCAGCATCCGACCTGTCGTCAGGTATTGCCGTCGGAGGGCTGCTCGCTGTCGCGGGCCTGGGCCGGAGGGGCTCGGATCAGAACATCGAAACCCGGATGCCGGCCCCGACGATGCCCATGGTGTGGATCGCAGAGCATCGTCGGACCCCGGCGGTGACGTCTTGACGGACATCCCATGAGCCGACGTGTCCCACGGTGAGTGCGTGGCGCGGCGCGACCAGCCGGTCGTCTCGTCGCACAGTTGCCGGTCGCTCGGCCCGAACCTCACCGGCCCGTCGGCGCACAACACCGGCCGCCTCGGCGCGAGCTGAGCGTGAGTCAAGCCCGCCTCCTGGCGGACCGGCCGTACCAAGGTCTCGGGCCGTGGGGCGCTCGGACAGATTGGATGCGCTTTGGTGGTGGCCGCTCCCACGCTATCCGGCGTCGCGCGGCGACAGCCGCCGCGTGATCCGGTCGAACAGCTCCGCCAGCGGCTCGCCGACGTCCCGGCCGAACTCGGTCAGCCCGTAGGTGACCTGGGGCGGCGTCGTCGGCTCGACCTCCCGCCGGAGCAGCCCGTCCTGGACCAGTGCGCGCAGGGTCTGGGCGAGCATCTTCTCGCTGATGCCCTGGATGCTCTCGCGCAGCTCGTAGAACCGGAGGTCGTTGCTCCGCAAGGAGATCAGCACCCAGACACCCCACCTGCTGGTCACATGGTCGACCACATCACGCGCGGGGCACTCGGTGTGAAACACCTCATACCGTTCCCCCGCCTCGGCCCGTGTGTGCTGCGCGCTTCCCGTCACGTGTTGAGCTTACCTAAAGGTATGTACTTACCAAGAGTTAGCCGGACTCCTACCGTGAAGGCCACAGAAGGCACTGGACAAGGAGCTGGACATGATCGTGGTGACCGGGGCTACCGGGAATGTGGGCCGGCCGTTGACCCGGGCATTGGCCGAGGCGGGCCAGCGGGTGACGGCGGTGTCACGGCACGCGGCGGCGGTGCCGGACGGCGTCCGCCACGTGGTGGCCGACCTGGCCGAGCCCGCCGGCCTTGAGCCCGCGCTGGCCGGAGCGAAATCGCTGTTCCTGCTGCTGTCCGGCGACCTGCACGCCGCCGGAGCCGGCCCGGCCGACATCATCGGCGCAGCCGAGGCCGGCGGGGTCCGTCGGGTCGTCCTGCTCTCCACACAGGGCGCGGCGACCAGGCCCTTCGGCGCAACGCGGATCGCGATGCGCGCGCTGGAGGACGTGCTGCGCAAGTCCGGCCTGGAGTGGGCCGTCCTGCGGCCGGGCGGCTTCGCCTCCAACGCCCTGTGGTGGGCCGATTCCATCCGCGCGCGGCGGGTCGTCGCCGCTCCCTTCGGCGACATCGGTGTGCCGATCATCGACCCGGCGGACATCGCGGACGTCGCGGCGGCCTGCTTGCTGGATGACCGGCACACCGGTGGCGTGTACGAGCTGACCGGCCCGGAGGTGATCACGCCGCGCCAGCAGGCGGCGGCCATCGCCACCGCGCTGGGCTCGCCAGTGCGGTTCCACGAGCTCACCCGCGACGAGGCCAAGGCCGCCATGGCCCGGACCATGCCGGCGGAGCTCGCCGAGGACACCCTGGACATCCTCGGTTCCCCGAACCCGGCCGAACTGCGCGTGAGTCCGGACGTCCGGCGCGTCCTCGGCCGCGCCCCGCGCCCGTTCGCCGACTGGGCCGCCCGCAATATCGCCGCGTTCCGCTGACACCGGTCAGCGCCGCTGGAACTGCTCGGCGTGCTCGGCGATCACTGCTGATGGTCGAGGAACCTGATCCGAAGCCGGCGCCGCGGCAGCTCCTACAGCGGACGGCGTCCAGCGAAACGGCGTATGGGGCGAGCGCGGCTCGGTGAGCAGGACCTTCACCGCGTTGCTGCTCGCCGCGCGGGGCCGTGCGCCCCGCTCGGCCCGCCCTGCCTGGCCCGAGCGGGGCGCACGGCCCCGGGCCGCGTGGTCTACCACCAGTCGGTACAGCTGATCGCCTGGTCGAGGGTCAGGCCGCAGGCGCGGAACCGGTAGTTCGGGTCGGAGCTGGTGGTCTTGGCAGCAGAGGTCTTGGTGGAGCCGTCGCCGTGGTCGACGCCGAACGGGCCGCACTGGAGCCAGGTGTGGCCGCCGTCGCGGGTCCAGTCCATCCAGATGCTCTCGCCGGAGCGGGTGGCACCCTCGATCTTCGCGAAGCCCTTGCCGCCGGTGGACTGCAGGGTGATCGTGTCGCCCTGGTGGGAGATCGAGCGCTGGACGGTGCCGGAGGCGCTGTCGGAGATGTCGGTGAAGCCGTTGGCCCCGCCGGCGCAGTCGGCGGCCGAGGCCGAGGCCGGGCCGGCCGGGGCGGCGATCAGCAGACCGGCGCCGAGGGCGAGAGCGGCGGTGACCGCCGCGGTGCGGAAGGTGGGCAGGCAGGACATGGGAGTTCTCCTCAGCAGGTGGGGACGGAGTCGAGCCAGGCCGGGCCCTGGAGATAGATGTTGCTCAGCCAGGCCCGGTAGTCGGGCAGGTAGGACCAGGCGTCGTTGGTGATGCCTTCGGCCGTGACGCTCTGGGCGTGCTCCTGGCAGGAGACCCGCACGGTGGTGGCGTCGGCGAAGGCGTAGACGCGGGGGCTGTCGGTGGACGGCTGGGCGTGGGTCCAGACGCCGGTGCCCCAGGTCTGCTCGGTGGTTCCGGACACCGGGCCCGGGTCGATCCGGACCGCGCCGAAGTAGTCGCCGCCGAGCCGGGCGTCGCTGACCATGATGTGGGTGCCGGACTGGCGGGCCTCGACCATCTTGCCCGCGCCCAGGTAGATGGCGATGTGGTGGAGGTTGTCGGAGCTGCCGTAGGCGAGCAGGTCGCCGGGGAGCAGCGGGCCGCCGCCCTGCTCGGGGGTGAAGCGCTGGGCCGTGTGCGGGGTGTAGAACTGCTGGCCGGCATCGCCGTTCAGCAAGTCCTGCCCGGTGGCCTGGGCGTAGGCGTAGCGGACCAGGCCGGAGCAGTCGAAGCCGAGGCGCTCACCGTCATGGTCGCTGGCCGGATCGACCCCGTCGGGGTAGCCGTAGGTCGCGCCCGGGGTCGCGCCGTGGCCGCCGCCCCAGGTGTACCAGACACCGAGTTGCCCGCAGGCGGCTCGGACCGCGCTCTCGGCCGTTGCCGAGGCACCCGGCGCGAGCGGCGCGCACTCGCCGGTGTCGGCGGCCTGGCCCGGGTAGGCGCTGTCCGGCACGGGCCCGGCACGGCCCGTGGCCGGCGCGGCGTGGGCGGCCACGGGCGGCCCGGTCAGCAGCAGGAGCAGGCAGGCGATGGTGGTGAGCGCGACGCGGAGCCTGGCCCGGACCGTGGCAGCGTGCAGGACGGCGCTCACGTCGGCGTTCGGTGCGTTCGGTGCGTTCGAGGTGGGCATGGTAGGCAAGGTGGGCATGGCGGGGCTCCCAGAGAGCACGGGGCACAGGGCACGGGGCATGGTGGTCACTGATGAACCGTCAGGGCCGCAGGGCTGTGGAACCGCTGCGGCGACTGCCGCGACAGCGCCGCGACTGACGGTGCTTCGAGAGTGGTCGCCGGCTCCCGGTGGTGTCCAGTGGACAGCTGTCGCCCAATCACCGGGAAACGGGAAACGCTCTGGGAAACCCCTGCTGAGCTGCGCTTCTCTGCCGGCTCAGCAGCCGGGCCGATAGGGCTGGTCGGGGAGCAGTCGGGCCCACTGCTCCGGGCTGACCACGCCCAGCAACCGGCAGATCTCGGCGGCACGGTCCTCGGTGCTGGCGTTCCACAGGCGCACGGTGCCGTCACTGCCGCTGCTCGCCAGGGTGCGGCCGTCCGGGCTGAATGACACCGACCAGACGGCGTCGGTGTGGCCGGTGAGGGTGGCGGTGAGGGTGCGGTCGCGGGTGTCCCAGGTGCGGACGGTGCCGTCGTTCCCGGCGCTGGCCAGGGTGCGGCTGTCGGGGGCGAACGCGATGCCGCGGACCGACCCGGTGTGCCCGGTGAGTGTCGCGATGGCGGTGGGGATGGCGCCAGGTGCGTGGTCGTGGGTGTCCCAGGTGCGGACGGTGCCGTCGTTCCCGGCGCTGGCCAGGGTGCGGCCGTCCGGGGCGAAGGCCACGGCGCGCACCGCGCCGGTGTGCCCGGTCAGCGTGGTGGCGAGCCGCCGGTCGGCGACGTCCCAGAGCCGGACCGTCAGATCATCGCTCCCGGAGGCCAGGCGTCGGCCGTCCGGGCTGAAGGCGACCGCGTTCACGAAGTCGGTGTGCCCGCTCAGCACGCCCACCGGTCGCCGGGTGCGGACGTCCCAGAGGCGCACGGTGCGGTCCTCGCCCGCCGAGGCGAGCAACTGCCCGTCCGGGCTGAAGGCCACGGCGAAGACCGAGCCCTGATGGCCGCTGAGCACCGCCAGTTGGCTGCCACTTGCGAGGTCCCACAAGCGGACGGTCTGATCGGCGCCGGCGGAGGCGAGTAGCCGCCCGTCCGGGCTGAAGGCGACACCGAAGACCGAGCCGCTATGACCGCCGAGCGTACCGGCCGGCCGGTGCCGGGCCACGTCCCAGAGCCGCACGGTGTGCGCGGCGTCCGCCGCCGCGACGGTGCGGCCGTCGGGGCTGATGGCGCTCTGCCAGATCTCGGTGAACGGGTGCGCGGTGAGCGCCGACGCGCCGGGCCGCCAGAGCGCGGCGGTCTGGTCGAAGCCGGCGGTGGCGATCACGGCACCGTCCGGGCTGACGGCCACGCCCTGGACGTAGTCGGTGTGACCGCACAGGGTGGCGGTGATCCGGCGGGTGGCCAGGTCCCAGAGCCGGACCGTGCCGTCGCCGCTCGCGCTCACCAGAGTGGCGCCGCCGTCGGTGTAGGCCACGCCATTGACGTCGTCGCTGTGGCCGGTGAGGGTGGTGAGCAGGGTGTGGCTGGTGGTGTCCCAGAGGCGGACGGTGCGGTCGGCGGAGGCGGAGGCGAGTGTGTGGCCGTCGGGGCTGAACGCCACGCCGAGGACTTCGTCGCTGTGGCCGGTGAGCGCGCCGAGCAGCCTGTCGCCGATGGTGTCCCAGAGCCGGATGTCATGGTCGGCGGAGGCGGAGGCGAGGGTGTGGCCGTCGGGGCTGAACGCCAGGCCGAGGACTTCGTCGCTGTGGCCGGTGAGGGTGGCGAGCAGGGTGTGGCTGGTGGTGTCCCAGAGCCGGACAGCGCGGTCGGCCCCGCCGGAGGCCAGGGTCCGGCCGTCTGGACTGAACGCCACCGAGCGGACGCCGCCGCCGTTACCGAAGAGGGTGACCGGCAGCTGACGGCCGGTCAGGTCCCACAGGCGCGCGGTGCCATCGCTGCTGCCGGAGGCCAGGGTCCGGCCGTCGGGGCTGAACGCGACGGCGCGCACCGGTCCGCCGTGGCCGGTGAGGGTGGTGTCGAGCCGCCGGTCCGCGGGCTGCCAGAGCTTCAGCGTGCCGTCCGAACTCGCGGTGGCCAGCCGGGTGGAGTCCGGGCTGAACGCGACGGCGTTGACCGGCCCGGTGTGGCCGAAGAGCCGGCCCGCGAAGGCCTGCGACTGGGTGCTGAGCAGCGCGCCGCGCGCCTCCGTGGTGGGCGCGGTGCGGAAGGCCTCGTCCGCCAGCAGCATCGAGGCCTCGGGCCGGCCGGCCGCGAGCCCGGCCGATTCGGCGGCCAGTGCCTTGGAGAGCGCGGTCCGGCGCTCGGCGAAGGCGGCGGCCCGTTGCCGGTAGGCGGTGGCGCTCGCGGTGACGGCCAGCACCAGTAGCACCGCGAGGGTGACCAGCAGTTGGCGTCGCCGACGGGCTTGGCGCCGCGCGGTCCGCTGCCGCTCGGCCTCCTGCTGGTGACCTGCGGTCAGGAACTCGACTTCGCCCGGGGTCAGTTCGGCCCGTCGTCGCGGATCGTGCAGATGCTCGACGGCGGTGGCGAGTCTGCTGCCCCGGTAGAGCAGGGCGGGATCATGGCGGGTGCGCTCCCATTCGGCGGCGGCCTCGGCGAGCTGCTGGCGGACCAGCAGGCCGGCCCGGTCGGCCTGCAGCCAGCCGCGCAGCCGGGGCCAGGCCCGCAGCAGCGCCTCGTGGGTGATCAGTACGGTCTGGCTGTCGACGGTCAGCAGTCTGGCCTGCACGAAGGCGTCGAGCACGGGCGCGGCCGGATTGCCGGTGCCCCCCGGGCCCCGGAGCTGGTCGAGCGGCACGGGCCGGCGCGTCGCCTCGCTCTCCTCGCCGACGTGGACCAGGCGGAGCAGCAGTTGTCGGGCCGCCTGCCGGCCTTCGCCGGTCAGCCCGGCGAAGAGGTTCTCGGCGGTCGCGGCGATCGCGCCCTGCACGCCGCCGGTGCGAAGGTAGCCCGCGACGGTGAGGGTGCGCCCCTCGCGCTGCTGCCAGGTCGCGAGCAGAGCGTGCGAGAGCAGCGGCAGCACCCCGGCCGGCCCGGCCCGCAGCGGAGCGGCGCCGAGCGCGTCGGACTCCTCCGGCGAGCCGCCCTGGTGCGGGACGCCGGCCAGGCCGAGGTCACGCAGCAGCACCTCGACCAGGCCGGGTTCGAGCAGCAGGCCGGCCGCCACCGCCGGAGCGGTGATCGCCTCGCGCAGCTCGGTGGCGCTCATCGGGCCGAGGGCGAGCAGACCGCGGCTGAGGACCGGGACGAGGTCGGGGTGGTCCAGGCAGCGCCCGCAGAAGTCGGCCCGGACGCCGAGGACGACCAGGGCGGGTGCGCGGTCTGTGCTGGTGGCGAGGGCGCAGAGGGCCTGGATGAACGCTTGCCGCTCGACGGGGTCCTGGCAGAGGGTGAAGACCTCCTCGAACTGGTCCACCACCAGCACCAGGCCGCTCCGGGCCTGCTCGCCGCCGGTCGGGGCGTTGGTCGGGGCGTTGGTCGGAGCGCCGGTCGAGCCGCCGGTCGAGGTGTTGATCGGGGCGTTGGCCGAGGCGCCGGCGAGGACGCGGCGCAGCTCGGCGAGTGGGTGGGCGGTGGGGGTGCAGACCACCGCCCGGCGCGGACCGGGCTCCGTGACGGGCAGCTCGCCGCGCCGCAGCGCGGGCAGCAGGCCGGCCCGCAGCAGCGAGGACTTCCCGGCGCCGGACGGCGCGACCAGGGCGAGCGGGCCGTGGCCCGCACGCTCGGCCAGCCGGTCGAGCAGGGCTGCCAGCGCGCTCGCGCGACCGGCGAACCAGCGGGCGTCCTGTGGCCCGAAGGCGGCCAGGCCCAAGTACGGGCAGGGGAGGTCGGGCTCGGCCGGCACCGCCCCGGAGGGCGCCCCGGGCACGAGGACCATCGGCGCGGGGGGCACCGGCGCGGGGGGCACCGGCACGGGGTGCATCGGCACGGGGGGCACCGGCACGGTGGGTGCGACCTCGGCGTCGGCCACGGGGTCGGCGAGGCGCAGCAGTGCGCCCTGGGCGTCCAGCAGCGCGTCGCAGCGGCGGGCCAGATCGGGGCCGGCCGGCTTGCCGCCGTTCTCGATCTTGCTGAGATAGCCCTTGCTGTAGTGCAGCAGTCGGGAGAGCGCGCTGAGCGAGAGGCCGCGCTCGGTCCGAAGACGGCGCAGCTCGGCGCCGAACTCCGGCTGCGGGGCGGCGGACGGGTGGACGGGATGCCCCGTCGGCGGAAGCCGGTCCATGCGTAACCCCATGACGGCCTGTCGGATCTACCGGTTCTGTCATCGACAGGTTACCGGCTGTGATGGGGTCCTCCCGGCATCCCGGATCGGGATACCGCAGATCCGATGCCGAGGGTCCACCCCCGCAGATCCGACCCCCGCAGATCCGGCGCCGGGAGCCGACGCCGAGCGGCCGACACCGAGCAGTGGCCGCCGAGCAGTGGCCGCCGAAAAGCCGCCGGCCGGTCGGCAGGTGGAGGACCTGTCGACCGGCCGGGCGGTTCAGCTGCGGCTGGTGATCACCGGAGTGATCAGTACGCCGAGTGGGTCTGCCAGAAGGCCCACGCCTGGTTCGGGCTGCCGTACGTGGTGTTCATGTACTGCAGCGCCCACTTGAGCTGGGTGGCGGGGTTGGTCGCCCAGTCGGAACCGGCCGATGCCATCTTGTTGCCGGGCAGGGCCTGCGGCAGGCCGTAGGCGCCGGAGCTCGGGTTGGTGGCGGTGACGTTCCAGCCGCTCTCGTGGGTGATGATCTGGTCGAACGACGCCAGCTGGTCGGCCGGGACGATGGAGGCGGCGAGCGCCTGCAGCGAGCCCGGGCTGTTGTCGGTCGGGGCCGTGACGGCGGCGGCGGGCGCGGCCGGAGCGGCGGCCTGGGTGCTGGTGCTGGTGCTCGGCGCGGCCGGGGCGCTCTGCTGCTTGGCGGGCGCGGCGGCGGCCGGGGCCGGGGCGGCCTGCGGGGCAGCGGCGGCCTGGGCGTCGCCCAGCACCAGGTGCTGGCCGGGGTAGAGCACGTCCGGACCCTGGTTCAGCACGGACTTGTTCAGGTCGTACAGCTTCTGCCAGCCGCCCTGGACGTTGTGGGTGGTGGCGATCTTGGAGAGCCAGTCGCCGCTCGCCACGGTGTAGCCGGCCGGCGCGGCGGCGGGGGCCGGGGTGGCCTGCGCGGCAGCGGCGGGCGCGGCCGGGGCCGGGGCGGAGGTCCGCTGGACCGGAGCCTGCTGGTGGGTGGCGGCCTGGGGAGCGGTGTAGGCGTGGCCGGCACCGTGGTGGTGGCCGTAGCCGCCCTGGTGGAGCGGGGCCGCGCTGGCGCCGGTGGCGGCGATCACGGGCAGGCCGGCGCCGACACCGGCGACGACGGCGATGGCGACGGCGCGCTTGATGGTGGCGCGGCTGGGCAGGCTGGAGCGACCGTTGACGGACAGCATGAAAAAGCGTTTCCTCTCCCACGCCTGCGAGGTGAGCTGTCGGATTCGGGCTGGAGTTGCCCGGCCGCGCAATGCGCGGCTTCACCCCAAGTCCCACCCGGAGAAATCCGGGTGGGACGACTTACCTTGGGTCCCCCGCCCCTGCCGTGGTGCTTTGGATGCACGTGCCCGCTCCGTCCGGCGGCAGGATTCGGCGTTCCGGAGAGCGGGGTTCGTGTGAAGACGAACGAGATGCACCGTAAGCGGGTCGAAGGTCCTATCACAAGCCGATGTGAGGTGTCTCATGTTCGGCTTCGCGACAGGCTTTCCGATTCCCGCGTGATTCCCTTCACAAAGCGGGGCCGTTATCTCCCCGTGATTTGATAATCCGTCAGCCCGCGTGCCAGCCCAGTGGGTCGACGCCGCCCGGCACGGCCCCGGCCGGGTCGTAGGGGGTGCGGGTCAGCACGAAGCTGCCCAGGTCGAGGTGGCTGACCGAGCCGTCGTCGGCCCGCACGACGCGCAGCGTCTCCCCGGCGTAGTAGCCCTCCAGGCCGATCCAGGTGCCGTCGGACTCCGGCTGGAAGGCCGAGCTGCGCGCCTGGCTGCCGAGCGCGGTGAGTTCCAGGACCTGGCCCGCCCGCAGGTGCAGGGCCAGCGCGGTGGGCCCCCAGTACCAGGGCCCGGTCAGCGCGAGCAGCTCCGGATCGGCGTCGGTGAACGGGCGCCAGGGCTCGGGGATGCGCGGTTCGCGCTCGGCAACGATGGCGACCAGGTCGATGGCCACGTCCCAGACCGCCGCGCTGGCCGTCACGTTGGTGAGCGTGACGGCCGCCACATCGTCCTCCGGGCTCAGCCAGAGGCCGGCCAGGAAGCCGGGCATCGAACCGCCGTGGCCGATCAGCAGCCGGCCGTCCCGGCGCAGCAGCTGCAGCCCGAGCCCGTAGCAGGCGGTCCAGTCGCCCTCCGGCGCGCCGGCCGGCAGGCGCATCTCGGCGAGCGTGGCGGGGGCGAGCACCTTCTCGGCGCCGCCCGCGGCGGTGCCGGCCAGGAACGAGGCCCAGCGGGCGAGGTCGGCGGTGGTGGACCAGAGCTGGCCGGCCGGTGCCATCAGGGCGGTGTCGGTGAGCGGCTCGGGGAGCATCACGTCCGCCCACGGGTGCACCGCGAAGCCGCCCGCGTGCGGGGCCTGCGGCAGCAGCGTGGTGCGGGTCAGGCCGAGCGGCTCCAGCACCTCCTGGCGCAGCGCCTCGCCCCAGGGCAGGCCGCGGACCTTGGCCACCAGTGCGCCGAGCAGTGCGTAGCCGGTGTTGGAGTAGTGGAAGCGTTCGCCGGTGGCGTGCCGGAACGGCTGGTCCTCCAGCAGGTGGCCCAGCTCGGGGCGCAGCTCGCCGGCGGTGCGCTCCCACCAGGGGCCGGGCGTCTCGGCGGCCAGACCGCTGGTGTGGCTGAGCAGTTGGCGGATGGTGGCGCCGCCTGCGGCGGTGTCGGGCAGGTGCTGCTCCAACGGGTCGGCCAGGTCGATCAGGCCTTCGTCGCGCAGCCGCATGACCAGGACCGCGACGAAGGTCTTGGTGATCGAGCCGATCCGGTACTGGACGTTCTCGTCCGGTGCGTGACCCTCGATCATGCTGCGGGCGCCGGTCCACACCAGGTGGCCGCCGCGAACCACCGCGGCGGCCAGGGAAGGGGTTCGGCCCTGCGCCTGGCCGACGGCGACGCGGCGCAGCAGTGCCCGTCGGGTCCCGGGCAGGAGTTCGGGTGCGGTCAGGGCAGGGGGTGACAGCTCGTCGGCTCGCTGCTCGTTGAAGGGCAACTCGGCGGCCGGGTCGGTCATCTGAACTCGCATTCGCAGCTGGGACGGGGGCAGCGGCACGCGCTGGACCGCTCGACCTTACCGGGGCCGACCCGACGTTGCGCGGCATTAAATCCGACTCGTTCGACCGCGCCGCGCGCCCGCCACCGACCGCGCCGCGCGCCCCCGTCCATGGTCGCCCCGCCCCTGCCCCCGCCGCTGTTCGAACGCCCGCTATGCTGCACCCGGCCGCCCGGCAGGCGGGCCCGGCGCAAGGGGGAGACGGTGCAGCAGTCCGATCAAGGCAGCGATCTGACGGATCTTCAGACAAGCCGCCCGCACCCTGCCCGGATCTACGACTACTGGCTCGGTGGCAAGGACAACTTCCCGCCGGACCGGGAGGCGGCCGAGCACGCGATCAGCGTCTCGGCGGACATCCCGGCCGCCGCCCGGGAGAACCGCGCCTTCCTGCGCCGGGCGGTGCAGCTGGTCGCGCGGGCCGGGATCCGGCAGTTCATCGACATCGGCGCGGGCCTGCCCTCGCCCGGCAACGTCCACCAGGTGGCGCAGGACGTCGACCCGCTGGCCCGGGTGGTCTACGTGGACAACGACCCGATCGTGCTCACGCACGGCCGCGCGCTGCTCTCCGACAACCGCACGACCACGGTGCTGACCGGGGATGTCCGCGACCTGGACGAGCTCTTCGAGCGTCCGGAGCTGCGCGAGTTGGTGGACCTCGACGAGCCGGTGGCCGTGCTGCTGCTCGCGGTGCTGCACTTCGTCACGGACGAGCAGGCGCACGAGGCGGTGCGGCGGATCCACGAGCGGGTGGCGCCCGGCAGCTACCTGCTGCTCTCGCACAGCACGCACGAGGGCAACCCGGAGCGGGCCGCCGAGGCGGCCAAGACCTGGGACAAGACGGCCTCGGGGATCCGGCTGCGCACGCGCGAGCAGGTGACCGCGCTGTTCGACGGTTGGGAGCTGCTGGAGCCCGGCGTGGACTTCGTCCCCCTCTGGCGGCCGGAGGGGTCGACGGAGGCCACCACTCGCTGGATGTACGCGGGGGCCGGCCGCAAGAACTGACGGATGATCAGCCGTCCGGGCCGCTGGGCCGGTCGACTGGACCGAGGGCGAGACGAGTGGGGCGTGGCCGTGGCGGCCGCGCCCCACTCGGCGTCTCCGTGTCCGTATCTGGGCGCCTTGGCATCTGGGCGCCTGGGCGTCTGTGCTGGTCAGTGGCCGGATCGGCCTGCGCTGCGTGACGGTTCGTGCGGATTCGGTGAGTTCTGCCCGAAACGTTGACATATTCCAACAGAACCAAATACTTCTCAACAGCGGCGGGCAGCCGCTTCCCCCACAGAAGGTATCCGGAATGGTTGAGTCCTGGTCGACCGCGTCACGCCGTCTCGGCGCGCTCGCGCTCTCCTCCCTCGTGCTGACCTCCCTCGCGCTGACCGGCGCTCAGCACGGATCCGCGGCCCCCACCGCGGTCGGCGCCGCCGCCACCCCGCCGCTCGGCAACGGCCTGGCCCTGACCCCGCCGATGGGCTGGAACTCCTGGAACAGCCTGGGCACCGATGTGACCGAGCAGCAGGTGGCCGACACCATCGACTTCATGTCGGCCAACGGCCTGGTGGCCGCCGGCTACAACACCGTCACCATCGACGACGGCTGGTCGCTCTGGCACCGCACGGGCCAGAGCACCGACCTGGTCAAGAACTCCTACGGCGCGCTGCAGCTCTACGACGGCAACGGCAGCCCGGTCAGCGGCACCGACGGCACGGGCAACGACCCGACCTCCGGCCACCTGATCCCCAACCCGGCCCACTTCCCGTCCCAGGTGGTGAACGGCCAGACGCTCAACGGCATCCAGTACCTGGCCTGGTACGCGCACAGCAAGGGCATGAAGTTCGGCCTCTACGCCACCGACACCTACACCACCTGCCAGAGCCACCCCGGCAGCCTGGGCCACGAGGCGACCGACGCGAGCGACTTCGTCTCCTGGGGCGTCGACTACGTGAAGTACGACGACTGCCCCTACGGCCCGGCGATCACCGGCCCGGACGGCCACAACTACGGCACCCAGGGCGAGGGCAGGGAACTCACCGAGTCCATGTACGCCCGGGTGCAGGCCTTCCAGCAGGCCCTGGACGCGGCCTCCGCAGCCCAGGGCCGCCCGAAGGTCGCCCTCAGCGTCTCCGCGCAGCCGGTGCACACCGGTGTCCCGTACCTGGAGTCCGCCGGTGACCCGGCCCGCGCCGACTCGCTGGTCGCCGCCGCCGGCACCCCGCAGTACGACGCGCCCGGCTACGCGCCCACCGGTGTCTGGTGCGGCCAGGTGGCCAACCTGTGCCGGATCGGCGGCGACCGGGCCAGTGACCTGAGCGGTGTGCTCTACGGCGGGGCGCTGCAGACCGCGCTCCAGTACCCGGGCAACGTCCGGCCCGGCAGCTGGAACGACATGGACATGATGTTCGCCGGCTGGAACGACCCCTACGGGTCGTGGGGCGTCACCGACACCTGCACCTGCCACAAGCCGTTCAACGACACCGAGTCGGCCACCGAGCTCTCCGTGCTGTCGATGATGGCCTCGCCGCTCATCTCCGGCGCCGACTTCCGTACCGCCGCCGCCTCGCAGCGCAGCGCCAACGGTGCCACCTGGTCGACCGGCGTCAGCGCCTCCTCGCTCGCCGTCTACAAGAACGCCGATGTCGTCGCCGTCGACCAGGACGCGCTCGGCAAGCCCGCCACCCTGGTCGGCAGCCCGCCCAACTCCTCGACCGCGCCGGTGGTGCTGCGCCGTCAGCTCGCCAACGGCGACGTCGCGGTGCTGCTGCTCAACCAGGACCCGAACAGCAGCCAGACCATCTCCACCAGCCTGAGCGCGCTGGGCCTGTCCGGCAGCGGCTACCGGATGGAGGACCTCTGGTCCAAGGCCACCGGCACGGTCAGCGGCACGCTGAGCGCGAGCGTGGCCCCGCACGGGGTCGCGATGTACCGGATCACGGCCGGCGTCACCACCACTCCGGCGATCATCGGCGACGGCAAGTACCACGGTCTCTCCAACAGCGGCGCCGCCGGCAGCGCCCTGGAGGTGGCCGGCCACTGCGACGCCCCCGCGAACGGCGCGGCCGACCTGAACGCCTTCGACCCGACCCACACCTCCGAGCAGTGGCAGTTCACCGCGAACGGTGACGGCACCGTCCGGATCACCGACAACTGCTACACCGGCACCCAGGTCCACGGCACCCTGACCGCCACCGGCGGCGCGGGCTCCACCGTCACGGTGCTGAACAGCTACGACCCGACCAGCGCCGCGCAGAAGTGGCGGGTCACGCAGAACGCCGCCGGCGCGCTCACCCTCGTCAACGCGGCCTCCGGTGACGCCCTCGACTCGGCCGGCACCGCCGCGGGCGCCCTGGTGCTCGTCGACCCGCCGAGTGCGGCCGTCGGCACGCAGGCCTGGGTGACGCTCGGCTGACCATCCGTCGGCAATCGTCGACCACCGGCCGCTGAGTGGCCGGTGGTCGGCGGCCGGGGCCCCGGGACGCGCTCGCGCCGCGCACCGGGGCTCCGGCGTCCGCGCGGCACCGGCGGGAATCGTCGGTCAGCCGGTCCGGCCCGGCCGTCCGGTGGTCCGGCCCGGCGGTTCGGTGGTCCGGCCCGGCCGTCCGGTGGATCGGACAGGCCTTACGGCCGGGCCGCCAGGGCGGTGGCCAGCTCGCGGGTGTCCGGCGGGTTGGCGCCGGGGCGGGAGACGGTGACGGCGGCGGCGGTCGTGGCGTGCCGGAGCAACTCGGTGAGCGCCCGCTCGTCCAGCGCGCGCAGGGCCGGTCGGGCGGTGGGGCCGAGCAGCGCGCGGGCGGCCAGGGCGTCCAGGGTCGCGGACATGAAGGAGTCGCCCGCCCCGACGGTGTC
Source organism: Kitasatospora sp. NBC_01287 (assembly GCF_026340565.1). Taxonomy (NCBI): domain Bacteria; kingdom Bacillati; phylum Actinomycetota; class Actinomycetes; order Kitasatosporales; family Streptomycetaceae; genus Kitasatospora; species Kitasatospora sp. NBC_01287. Next base: position 843,253 of record NZ_JAPEPB010000001.1, on the reverse strand, counting down.
CACCACCGCGGCCTGCCGCGCGGGCAGCTCGGCGCCGGCCGCGTGGGAGCGCGCGAAGGCGCCCTGCCCACCGCGGGTCACCAGGACCGCGGCCGGGCCGAGCGTGAGCCAGTCGGCCGCCACCTCCTGCGGCGTGCGGTGCGGGTAGAGCCAGGCGAGGTCCTCATCGCTGGCCTTCACCAGGTCGCTGAGCGCCACGCAGCGCTCCACCTGGGCGAGCACCTGGGCCGGGTCGGCCAGCAGCGCGGGGCGGATGTTGGGGTCGTAGCTCACCGTGGCCCGGGCCCGGCGGCAGGCCACCAGGTCGAGCGTCGGCGCGGCCCCGGGCGCCAGCAGTGCGGCGATCGAGCCGAAGTGCAGGTGGGGCGCCGGGCCCGCGGGTTCCGCGAGGGGCCCGGCGGCGGGCGGCAGGGACCAGTGGATGTCGAAGGTGTAGCTCGCGCGCCCCCCGGCGTCCAGGCTGACGATCGCGGTCGGGGTGCGCAGGCCCGGCAGCTGCCCCTGCGGCAGCAGCTCGACCCCGGCCGACCGCAGGTGGGCGCCGATCAGCTCACCGGCGGCGTCCGCGCCGAGCTGGGTGAGCAGGGCGGTGGGGCGGCCGAGCCGGGCCAGGCCGTAGGCGACATTGGCCGGACTGCCGCCCGGGTGCGGGACATCGGGGTGGCCGGAGGTGCGGACGACGTCCGCGACGCTCTCGCCGATCACGAGGAAGTTGGGCATTCCGCTGGACTCCCGTGCTGGACTGGGTGGACAGCCATCTTCGCGGTCCCGGCGGGCGGCCGTGAACTCCCGCAGGTCACCGTAGGCTCTGCGGCATGAGACGCAGGACGAAGTCGGTCGGATCCCCGCTGCCGCAGCGCGCCGGGGTGGACCCGGTCCGGATCCGGCTGCCCGTCGAGGGCCCCTGGCCGACGGTGGCCGACTACCTGGCGCACCGGCTGCCGGACGACGTCGGCGAACGGCTGGCGCAGATGCTGCGGTCCGGTGAGATCGTCGGCCTGGACGGGCCCATCGGTCCGGACACCCCGTACGAGCCCGGCGCGAGCGTCTGGTTCCACCGGGACCTGGCCCCCGAGGTCCCGGTGCCCTTCGAGATCGAGGTGGTCCACCGGGACGAGCACCTGGTGGTCGTGGACAAGCCGCACTTCCTGGCCACCACCCCGCGCGGCAGCCACGTGGTGGAGACCGCGCTCTCCCGGCTGCGGCGCGACCTGGACCTGCCCGAGCTGATCCCCGCCCACCGGTTGGACCGGCTGACGGCCGGGCTGGTGATGTTCGTGGCGAGTGCCCGGGCGCGTGGCGCCTACCAGACGATGTTCCGGGACCGGCTGGTGACGAAGGAGTACGAGGCCGTCGCGCGCTACGACGCGGAGGTGGCACTGCCCCGCCTGGTGCGCAGCCGGATCGTCAAGGAGCGTGGGGTGATCGCGGCGCGTGAGGTGCCGGGCGAGGTCAACGCGGAGAGCAGGATCGAGCTGATCGAGCGGCGCGGGGAGCTGGCCCGCTACCGGCTCGCCCCGCTGACCGGCCGCACCCACCAGCTGCGGCTGCACATGAGCGGCCTGGGGCTGCCGATCCTGGGCGACCCGGTCTACCCCGAGCTGCTGCCCGAGCCCGCGCCGGACGACTTCGGGACACCGCTGCAGCTGCTCGCCGTCGGCCTGGCCTTCACCGACCCGCTGAGCGGTCGGCCCGTGCGGCTGCGCTCGCGGCGGACCCTGGCAGCCTGGGAGGCGGCGGTATGAGCGGGCCGGAGGAACTGAGCGGGCCGGAGGAGCTGAGCGGGCCGAGGGAGCAGCGGGAGCAGCGGGTGGCGGGGGAGGGCGGGGAGCTGGCGGAGCTGCGCGAGCTGCTGGCCACCCGGCCGGCGATGGCGCGTGAGCTGCCCGGGTTCGACCCGCGGCAGGCGCCGGCCGGCCCGGGCGAGCTCTTCGTGAGCTGGCTGTCGGCTGCGCTGCGGGCGGAGGTGCCGGACGCGCAGGTGGCCACGCTCGGCACGCTCGGTCTGGACGGCGCGCCGGACGCGCGGATCCTGGTGCTGCGCGACGTGGACCCCGAGGGCGGCGCCTGGTGGTTCGCCGGGGACGCCCGCAGTCCCAAGGGGCGGCAGCTGGCCGCGCTGCCGCTGGCCTCGCTCACCTGGTACTGGCCCGAGCTCGGTCGGCAGGTGCGGGTGCGCGGGCAGGTGGTGACCGGCCCGGCCGAGGCGGCCGACCAGGTCTTCCGGCGGCTCGGGCCGGCGACCCGGGTGGCGGCACTGGTGGGGCGGCAGAGCGAGCCGCTGGCCACGGCGGACGAGTTCTGGGTGGCCTGGGACGAGGCGGCACGGGAGTTGGCTGCCGAGCCGGAGATCGTCGCGCCCGGGTACACGCAGTACGGGGTGCGGGCGGAGCAGGTCGAGTTCTGGCAGGGCGCCCGCGATCGGCGGCACGTGCGGCTGGCGTACCGGCGGCGGGGCGAGGAGTGGGAGCGGGGGCTGCTCTGGCCCTGAGCGCGGTCGACCCCGCGCGTGGCTGGACGGGAGTGGGTGAGCGGGGTGTTCGGTGCCGGGCGACCAGCGTTTTCCGGAGGTTGGCCGAACCGGCCCTACTGGTTGGTAAGTTGGCTCGCTAGGCTGCTGTTCGCCAGCGAGCGCCCACAGCCGGTGCCCACAGCCAGTGCCCAGTGAAGGAGCCACCGTGGTCCACGCGATCGAGCACAGCCATGTCGAGGTCAACGGGATCCGCCTGCACATCGCCGAGCTGGGCGAAGGCCCGCTGGTCCTGCTGCTGCACGGGTTCCCCGAGAGCTGGTACTCCTGGCGCCACCAGTTCGAGCCGCTGGCCGCCGCCGGCTACCGCGTGGTGGCCCCCGACCAGCGCGGCTACGCGCGCAGCGACCGGCCCGGCGAGGTGGACGCCTACACGCTGCCGCACCTGGTCGGCGACGTGGTCGGCCTGATCCGGGCGCTCGGCGCCGAGCAGGCGGTGGTGGTCGGCCACGACTGGGGCGCGCCGGTCGCCTGGATCTCCGCGATGCTGCGGCCGGACGTGGTGCGCGCGGTCGCCGGGCTGAGCGTGCCGCCGCTGCTGCCGGGCGGCCTGGCGCCGCTGGCCGTGAGCCGGAAGAACTACGGGGAGGGCTTCTACCAGAGCTACTTCCAGCGGCCGGGGGTGGCCGATGCGGAGCTGGCGCGGGACCGGGCGACCACCTTCCGCCGCACCCTCTTCGGCGCCTCCGGGGACAACCCGCGGCAGCCCGCGCCCTGGGTGCTCCACGAGGGGCAGACGCTGCTGGACTCGCTGCCCGAGCCGGCGGAGCTGCCCGGCTGGCTGACCGAGGAGGACATCGCCGCGTTCGCCGAGGACTACGCGCGGCACGGCGAGCACGCGTTCACCGGGCCGCTCAACTGGTACCGCAACATCGACCGCAACTGGGAGCTGCTGGCGGCGTTCCAGGGGCTGGGGATCACGGTGCCCGCGCTCTACGTGGTCGGCGACCGCGACCTGGTGACCGTGCTGCGCGGGGTGGACCGCCGGGTGGCCGAGCTGCCGAACATCGCGCCGAAGCTGTTCCGCAGCGTGACACTGCCGGGCTGCGGTCACTGGACCCAGCAGGAACGCCCGGCCGAGGTCAACGCGGAACTGCTCGCCTTCCTGACCCACCTGGACGGCTGACGCCCCGCCTGTCCGCCTGTCCGCCTGGCTGCCCGGCCGGCGGCTCGCCCTGCCTGCTCGCGCCGCCTGCCGACCGGGTGGGCAGGGCCCGCGTGGTCACCGCGGACCCCTGGGAATACAGTCAGCTGCGTCAACGTCTCACCGAAGGACCGGAACGAGGATCATGAGCACCAACCATTACGACGTCGTCGTCCTGGGAGCGGGTCCCGGTGGTTACACCGCGGCCATCCGCTCGGCCCAGCTCGGACTGAAGACCGCGGTCATCGAGGAGAAGTACTGGGGCGGGGTCTGCCTCAACGTCGGCTGCATCCCCTCGAAGGCGCTGCTGCGCAACGCGGAGCTGGCCACCATCTTCACCCGTGAGGCGAAGACCTTCGGCATCAAGGTCGAGGGCCAGGTCACGTTCGACTACCGCGAGGCGTTCCTGCGCAGCCGCAAGGTGGCCGACGGCCGGGTGGCCGGCATCCACTACCTGATGAAGAAGAACGCCATCGACGAGTTCGACGGCCGCGGCACCTTCGTCGACGACCGCACCCTGCAGGTCGCGCTGACCGCGGGCGGCTTCGCCACCGTCACCTTCGACCACGTGATCATCGCGGCCGGCGCCACCACCCGCCTGCTGCCCGGCACCTCACTGAGCGACCGGGTGGTGACCTACGAGGAGCAGATCCTCTCCGACACGCTGCCCGAGAGCGTCATCATCGCGGGCGCCGGCGCGATCGGCGTGGAGTTCGCCTACGTGCTGAACAGCTACGGCGTGCAGGTGACGATCGTCGAGTTCCTGGACCGGATGGTCCCGCTGGAGGACGCCGACATCTCTGCCGAGCTGGCCAAGCAGTACAAGAAGCTCGGCATCCAGGTCCTCACCTCGACCCGGGTGGACTCGATCGACGACGCCGACCCGGCCGCCAAGGTCAAGGTCACCGTCACCCGCAACGGTCAGCAGGAGGTGCTGGAGGCCGACAAGGTGCTCCAGGCGATCGGCTTCGCGCCCCGGGTCCAGGGCTACGGCCTGGAGGCCACCGGTGTCGCGCTGACCGAGCGCGGCGCGATCGCGGTGGACGGGCGCGGCCGCACCAACGTGCCGCACATCTTCGCCATCGGCGACGTCACGGCCAAGCTGATGCTGGCGCACGCGGCCGAGGCCATGGCCGTGATCGCGGCCGAGACCATCGGCGGCGCCGAGACCATGGAGGTGGACTTCGTGATGATCCCGCGGGCCACCTACTGCCAGCCGCAGGTGGCCAGCTTCGGCTACACCGAGGCGCAGGCCCGCGAGCTGGGCCACGACGTCAAGGTCGTCAAGTTCCCGTTCACCGCGAACGGCAAGGCGCACGGCCTGGGCCACCCGATCGGCTTCGTCAAGATCGTCAGCGACGCGAAGTACGGCGAGCTGCTGGGCGCCCACCTGATCGGCCCCGAGGTCACCGAGCTGCTGCCCGAGCTGACCCTGGCCCAGCAGTGGGACCTGACGGTGCACGAGGTGGCCCGCAACGTGCACGCCCACCCGACCCTGGGCGAGGCGGTCAAGGAGGCCATCCACGGCCTGGCCGGACACATGATCAACTTCTGACACGGCCGCCGGCCCGGTCGCTGATGGTACGTCAGCGACCGGGCCGGTCCGTGCGGTTGGTCGGTTCCGTGGGTCCATGCGGTTGCCCCGGCTACGGACGGGTGGCCACCGAGACGTAGTCGACCCGCATCGGGTGCCCCGGCTCCGTGGCCGGCGAGAGCGACCCGCCGAACGCGGCGGGCAGCTTGCCGCCGACCGCGACGTCCAGGATCAGGAACACCCCGTGGTGCACCGCCTGGTCCCAGGTGGCCGGGTCCATCTGGTCCGCCGACACCCGGTGGTACTCCTTGCCGTCCAGGTACCAGCGCACCTGCTCGGGGCTGGTCGAGCGGTCCACCTCCACCGCGTAGGTGTGGAAGCCGCCCTGGCACGCGGGGCACGGCTGCTCGCCCGAGCCCAGACCCTGCGGCTCCTGGCAGGGACCGCCTTGTGCGGTGCCGCAGTGCATGGTGCCGAAGACCGAGCCGCGCCCGTTGACCGACTCCATCACGTCCAGCTCGCCGATCCCGGGCCAGCCGGTGAAGCCGTTGCGCAGGCCGGCGCCCAGGGTCCAGAAGGCGGGCCAGTAGCCGGCCGCCGCCGGGCCGCTGACCTGCGGCAGCTGGATCGAGGCCTCGATCCGCAGCACCCCGCCCGCGGGGGCGGCGAAGTCGGCCCCCTTGGTCTCCAGCCGCCCCGAACTCCACTGCCCGTTCTGCTCGGTGGGGGTGATCTCCAGGGCGCCCCGCCCGTCCAGCGCGACGTTGCCGGGCGCGTCGGTCATCGACTCCACCTCGCCGGTGCCCCATTGGGCGGCTGGGCAGCCCGGGTAGCAGGTGCCGGTGTCGTACTGCCAGAGCGCGCTGGAGGGCTTGGCGCCGGCCGGGCCCTGGAAGTCGTCGCGCAGCAGCTGGGTCCAGCCCGCCGGTGCGGCGGCGCTCGCGCTCGGTCCACCCGTCCCGCTCGCCCCGCCCGCCCCGCTGGGTCCACCCGCCCCGCTGTCCCGCGCGGGCACCAACGAGGCGTCCACCAGCAGCTGTTCAACGCGCGGGGTGAGCACCACCACCGCCGTGTTGGTCAGGTGCGCGTCGTCGCGGTAGAGCAGGATCCGCTGCAGCACCGCCGGGCAGTTCGGCCCCGAGCCGGGGCAGAGCACCGAGTTGACCGAGATCGCCCGCACTCCCGGCTCGCGGCCCGCGGCGATCGCCTCGGCCAGCGGGTCGGGCCAGTTCGCCTGGCCGCGCGGGAAGTCGCAGGCGCCCGGGTCCGCGGTGTGCCCGGAGACACAGGCCGGGACGTCCTGGCCCGGGATCGGGGGGTCGGTCAGGTAGACGATCGGCACCCCGATCGCGCGCAGCGGGGTCAGCGTCTGCTCCCACGCCTGGGCCAGCAAAGTGTCGTCGGCCGTGTAGCGGTTGAGCGAAGCCACCACGATCAGGCTCGGCTTGGGTTCGCGCTGCAGACGGGCCAGGCTGTCGGCCCGCCAGCTGTCGCACTCCTTGTAGGTGCGGCCGAGCTGCGGGTTGGTCACCGTCAGCTGCGGCAGCGGACAGCCCTGCTTGACCAACTCCTCCAGCGCCCAGTGCCGTTCGGCGGCGATGGCGAGCATGGCCGAGAACCACTGGCCGGCGTGCGAGTCGCCGAGCAGCACGATCCGGTTGCTGCTCGCGGTGTCACCGAAGAGGCAGGGCGGGCTGCTGGTGGCGGTCGGCGGCACCTCGCAGGCGCCGTCCGGCGGGAAGTCCTTGCGGGCCTGGGCCGCGCTGGGCACGATCGTGTGCCCGGTGGGCCCGGTGGCGGGCTGCAGCAGCGAGGGCCCGGTGGCGGCGCCCGGTGGCAGACCGGCCAGGTCGATCGGACCGCCGGAACCGAGCACACGCAGTGTGCCGGTGCCCACCACCAGCGCCAGCACCACCGGGATGATCACCGCGCTCAGACCCAGCGAGAGTCCCCGGCGCGGGAGTTCGGTCACCACCGGGTTGCGGCGCAGCGGCCGCTCGACCCAGCGCATGGTGGCCAGTGCGGGCAGCGCGGCGGCCGCGGTGAGCGCGAGCCTGACCGGCCAGCCGAGCTGGCCGAAGCGGGCCTCGGCCAGCACCAGCACCGGCCAGTGCCACAGGTAGAGGTTGTACGAGAGCCGGCCGACGGCGCGCGGCGCGGCCAGCGCCAGCAGTCGCCCCGGTCCGACCGGGCCGGCCTGCGGTGCCTGCCCGCGTCCGGGGATCCCGGCCAGGATCAGCGCGCCCGCGCCGAGCGTCGGCAGCAGCGCGGCGTAGCCGGGGTACGGGGTGCTCGCGGTGTAGACGATCACCGACCAGGCGATCGCCGCCGCTCCCGCCCAGCCGACCAGCGCGCGCAACCCGCGCGGGCCGGGCAGCCGGTGCCAGGGCAGCAGTGCGATCAGCGCACCCACGCCGAACTGCCAGACGCGCGAGGGCGAACCGAGATAGGCGAGCGAGACCTCGCGGTGCGTCCAGTAGAGCGCGAGCAGCAGCGAGACGGCGGTCACCGAAGCGGTGACCGCGATCACCGCGGCCCTTGCGTGGCGCCTGCTGTGACGGATCGTCAGATAGACGAGCAGGGCCAGCAGCGGTGCCCAGACCAGGTAGAACTGCTCCTCGACGGCCAGCGACCAGAAGTGCAGCAGCGGACTCGGATCGCGGCCCGCCGCCAGGTAGTCGGTCTGCTGGGCCACGAATCGCCAGTTGGCCACCGAGAGCGCCGAGGCCAGGACGTCGTACTCCAGGTCGGTCCGGCGCAGTGGCGCGGTCAGCCAGACGCTCGCGAGCGCCACCACCGCCAGCACCAGGGCGGCCGAGGGCAGCAGGCGCCGGGCGCGGCGGGAGAAGAACTCGGCCAGCCGGATCCGCCCGGTGCCCAGCGCCTCGCGCAGCAGCTGACCAGTGATCAGGTAGCCGGAGATGACGAAGAAGACGTCCACCCCGACGAAGCCGCCGGCCAGGTGCGGCACACCCGCGTGAAAGCCGAGGACCGCCAGCAGCGCGACCGCGCGCAAGCCCTCGATGTCCGGCCGGAAGCCGGTGGTCCCCTCACCCGGTCCGCCCGGCGCGCCGGGGGCGTGTGGTCGGCCGGGAAGGACCGGCCCGTTCGGCCGGCCCGGCCTGCCGAGGCCCCCGGGCTCGCTCGGCGCGCCGGTCCGGGTCGGCTCGTGCGGCTTGGTCAGCGTCTTCAGTGTCGTCAACTCGTTCAGGTCGTCGGGTTGGTTCAGCACCTGTGCCATCGCTCAGCCCAGCCAGGGGAACATCGGCGTCACCCAGCCGGAGGCCAGCAGCGCGGTCAGTACCAGGGCGGCGGTCACGGCCAGCCCCTCCGGCCAGCGGCGCGGCAGCATGCCGGCCCGCGCGGCGGACGTGCCGGACGTGGCGGGTGCGGCGGGTGCGGTGGGCGCGGCGGGTGCGGTGGAGGTGGCGGCCTCGGCGGCCTCTGCGCGCCGGGTCGTCCCCGCGCGCAGCTCCACCAGCAGGTCGCGCAGCAGCGGCAGGCCGATCTGCGCCTGCACCAGGAGGTAGAGCGCGAGGCCCCAGTTGGGCGCCCAGCCCTGACCGGCCACGTCCAGCGCGAGACCCACGGCCGCGGCCAGCAGCGAGCCGCCGACCCAGGCGAAGGAGACCAGCACTACCCGGCGGGCCAGGCCGCCCGGCTTGGCCCGACCCGCGCCGGTCGGCACCCAGGCGGCGCTGCGGCCGCGCAGGGTGTGCAGGAAGGCGGCGGCAGCGGCCACGCTCAGCAGGGTGTTGGCGCGGACCACCTCGACCCGCCAGCGGGTGCGGCTCACCCGGGGCAGCAGCACGTGCCAGAGCCAGAGCGGGGCGAGCAGCGGCAGCACGTGCCAGGGCCGGATCTGCGCCGGATAGAAGTACATCATCACCAGCGGCGGCAGCGGGGCGGCGAAGAGGTTCACCGCCATGGTCAGATAGCCGATGATGCCCTCGTAGAAGCAGAGCCGCATCCGCCAGGGCGCGCGCATCCGCTTCAGGTCCCGGCTGGTGAGCAGGTGCAGGTTGCCCATCGCCCACCGGTACTGCTGGTTGACGAAGGAGGCCAGGCTGTCCGGCGAGGTGCCCTTGGCGAGCAGGACCGGCACGTAGAGCGTGCGGTAGCCCAACTCGTAGAGGGCGAGGCCGGTGTACAGGTCCTCGCTGTGGTCGAGTTTGGCGAAGCCCCCGGCGGCCTCGATCGCGCTGCGCCGGTAGACGGCGTTGCTGCCGCAGCAGATCGCCGCGTCACTGGCGTCGCGGGAGGGCTGGATCCAGCGGAAGAACCACTCCTGCGCCGAGCCGGCCGCGCGCTCGATCCAGTTCATCGAACCGTCGGTGTCGAAGCACTGCGGGCTCTGCACGATGCCGGTCGCCGGGTCGGCGAAGTACGGCAGCAGGTGCTGCAGGAAGTCGGTGCGCGGCGCGAAGTCGGCGTCCAGGATGGCGATGTACTCGCCGGTACCCAGGCCCAGCGCGTGGTTGAGGTTGCCTGCTTTCTTCAGGTGCCCGCGGTCCGGGCGGACCACGTAGCGGTAGCCGAACTCGGCGGCCAGTTCGGCGACTTCGCCGCGATCCGCGTCATCCAGCACCCAGACCGCCAACTCGCCCGGCCAGCGCACCGCGTGGACCGCCCGGTAGGCGTTGGCGAGCACGTCCAGCGGCTCGCCGCAGGTCGGCAGGTAGAGGTCGACGCTCGGAGCCTCGGCCGGCTGCCAGGCGCGGACCAGGATCTCGTGCGACTGCTGGGTGAGCCGGCGCTTGCGCAGGCTGTTCACCGAGGAGAGCAGCAGCGCCAGCACGTTGAGTGCCAGCACCGCGAGGAAGGCCCAGAGCGCTGGTGTGCGCAGGGCGAAAGTGAGCATGGTCGCCGCCGTCAGGACGAAGGCGAGCGATGTGCAGAGCAGGACCCACCGGCGTTGCGGACCGAAGTACCAGTAGAGCTCCTGGTCGTTCGGTGGCGCCGGAAGGTGATGGACGGTCATATGGCCCCCACAGCCGTGTCGAACAGCTTCCGGCCACCAGGATAGCCGATTGGTATAGACCACTGTTACGTGGCAGGTGAACACTGACACAACGACAGGTGGGGACGGCGCGAGGCCCCCGCGGAAGATCCGCGAGGGCCTCGGGGGCGGCGCCGTTGGCGCCGATGGAGCTGGTTGAGCCGATGGAGCTGGTTGAGCTGGTTGAGCCGATGGAGCTGGTTGGGCTGGTTGAGCCGATGGAGCTGGTTGAGCTGGTCGAGCGGGTCTGCAGCCGGTCGAGCGGGGCGAGCGGGTGAAGGGTCAGCCGATCGCGTGCGAGAGCAGCGCGCCGTCGCCCTCGCCCTGGGTGGTCTGGCCCACGTTGCAGATCTGGTGCTGCTGCTGGTTGGCGATCGGCACGTCCACCTGGACCGGGACCAGCACGCCGACCTGCACGTGGTGCACCTCGGGCAGGCAGAGGTTCAGGTTGTCGGCGGCGTGGTAGGACGCGCTGTGCTCGCCGACGGTGCCGGTGTGGTTGGTGCCGCCGTTGCCGGAGACCGAGGCCGCCGAGCCGTCGGCGTCGCCGATCGCCATGGCGGGGGAGGCCACCGCGGCGAGCGAGGCGAAGGCGAGGCCGGCGCCCGCCAGAGTCTTCTTCAGCATGAGTCATATCCTCTCGACAAGAACCGGCGCGGGCAGTGTGTGAAGGGGCCGTGCGCCGGCGTCCGAACGTTGTTCGCGACGCCGCGTTCAACGCCCGGACCGCGGCGAGGACACTGGCGGCGGCTCGGACTCACCCGTCCGGCGTGATCAACGCCCGGTGCGGGGTGACCCGGGCGGGTGGTCACCGCTGCGGCGCGGTCGGCCAGTGCCGGCGGCCCAGGCTGATCAGGCGCAGCTGGTCGCGGGCCAGTGCCGCGATGCGGCGCTCGGCCGCGCGCGCCGCGGCCGGCGGTTCGGTGGGCGCCTCCAGGAAGGCGGCCGCGGTGGCCACCAGGTGCTCCACGTAGAGCCCGGCGAGCATCCGCAGATCGGCCCGGCTCCAGTCGGCGCTCTGCGGCTGGCCGCCCAGCGCCGCGGCGGTCTCCTCGGTGAAGGTGGCGAGTTCGGCCGCGATCGCCTCGCGCACCGGGCGCACCCCGCCGTGCCGCTCGCGGGCCAGGAAGCGGATGTGCGACCGGTGTTCGCGTACGTGCCGGGCGATCACCGCGATCGTCCCGTCGATCAGCTCGTTGGCCTCGCTCTGGCCGGCCAGGATCGTGCGGATCATCAGGTGCAGGCTCTGCAGCGACTCGGTGACCAGCACCACACCCAACTCGTCCAGGTCGCGGAAGTGCCGGTAGAAGCCGGCCGGTGAGAGGCCGGCCTCCCGGGTCACCTCCCGGACGCCGAGGCCGCTGAGGTTCTGGTGCTCGAGCAGTCGCAGGCCCGCGTCGAGCAGTGCGCGGCGGCTCTGCTCCTTCTGGGCGGCTCTGACTCCGACAGTGTGACTCACATCATTCAGTAAACAACTGTTTGCCGACTTCCACCAGCGTAGAGTGGCGATGTCGGCGAACACTTGTTAGCTCAACTGGAGTGCGGGGGTCTGCCGACGGCACCCGGTACGTCCCGTCGTTCGAAGGGTCCGACCATGATCTTCCTGTTCGCGGCACTCGCGGCTGCCGGCTTCCTGCTCGGTGCCGCCGCGCACACCACGCTGTCCCAGTTCGCGCTGGCCGGTGCGCTGATCGGCGGCTGGCTGCTGCTCTTCGGCGCCCGCGAGGGTGCCGCCTGGCTGCGCCGCCGCTGACCGGCGGCCGCCACCCGTGTCGCGGTGCGCCGTGACGGCCTGTGCTGCCACGGCTCGTACCGCTCGTACTGCTCGTACCGCTCGTACTGCTACAGCTCGTACTGCTGCTGCTCGCTCTGTCATCCGAAAGGGGAATCCGGTGGAGACTCGGACGCTGACCCGTGAGGCGGACGGGATGGCCGTCGCCTCGTTCGTCCTCGGCCTGATCGGCCTGCTGCTCTTCAACATCGTCTTCGGGCCGCTGGCGCTGGCGCTCGGTGCGCTCGCACTGCTGCGCGGCACCGCCCGTCGCGGGCGGGCACTGCTCGGTCTCGCGCTGGGCGCCGCCGACCTGGCCGTGTTCGCCGTGGCGCTGGCCGGCAGCCACGGCTCACTCTGGCAGGTCGGCTGACGGCTGGTCAGACGGACGGGTGCGTACTTCAGACGTTCAGGTACTCAGACGTTCAGGTACTCAGACGTTCAGGTACTCAGACGTTCAGGTACTCAGACGTTCAGGAACTCAGACGTTCAGGAACTCAGACGTTCAGGAACTCGGCTACGCCCGGATGCCCCCCGTGGGCATCCGGGCGTCGCGCTGCTCACAGCGGCAGCAGGTCGGGGCGCTTGGCCTCCACGTGGTCGCCCGAGGACTCACCGCGCAGCCGCCGACCGACCCAGGGCAGCAGGTAGTCCCGCGCCCACTGCAGGTTCTCCCGGCGCAGCTCGGCGGCGCTGTGCTCCGCCTCGGCGGGCCACGGCGCGGCCGGATCCTCCTCGGTGGCCAGGCCGAGCGCCCGGGCGGCGAGCAGTGCGACCCGCTGGTGCCCCTCGGGGGACAGGTGCAGTCGGTCCCCGCTCCAGGCCCGGCGGCCCTGCAGCGGACGCAGCGACCAGAGGTCGGCCACCGCGCAGTCGTTGCGGTCCGCGATGGCCCGCAGGTGCGCGTTGTACGTCGCGATCTTGCCGCGCAGGTGCTTGAGCACCGGCACGCCCCGGGTGTCGAATCCGGTGCAGATCAGCACCGTGCCGGCCGACTCGCGCAGTTGCACGACGGCGGCCTCGAAGCGCTCGGCCACCTCGTCCGGGTCGCTGCCCGGGCGCAGGATGTCGTTGCCACCGGCGCAGAAGGTCACCAGGTCCGGCTGGATCCGCCGGACCTGGGGGACCTGCTCGGTGACGACCTGGTCGAGCAGCCGCCCGCGCACCGCGAGGTTGGCGTAGCGGAACTCGCCCCCCGGGTCCCGGTCGGCCAGCAGGGCTGCCAGCCGATCGGCCCAGCCGGCGAAGGTGCCGTCCGGGTTGGGGTCGTTGAGGCCCTCGGTGAAGCTGTCGCCGAGGGCCGCGTAGGAGCTGATGGGGTCAAGGATCTCCAGATGGTCAGCCATGGGCTGAATATTTCACTGTCTCAAGTGACCTACGCCACCGTAGGGCCGCGGCTCGGTGCGTGACATTGGCCACCCGGACGCCGGGAATACCAGGGCGGGTAGTGTGCGGAGCGTCCGACCCGCGTGGGGCGGACGGCTGATGTCGCGTCAGGTTCCTGGGACGGGCGCGGCAGGCGCGATGCCCGCGGCGCGGCTCAGGAGCGGACCTCCACCCCGCGCCAGAACGCGACCCGGCCGCGGATCTGCTCGGCCTCTGGGCTTGGGTCGGTGTAGTACCAGACGGCGTCCTCGTTGCGCTCGCCGTCGACCACCAGTGTGTAGTAGTTCGCCGTCCCCTTCCACGGGCAGACGCTGGTGGTCGCCGAGTCGGTCAGGTATTCGGACCGGACGGCGCTCAGCGGGAAGTAGTGGTTCTGCTCGACGACCACGGTGTCGTCGCTCTCGGCGATCACCTGGCCGTTCCAGTGCGCGGTGGGCATCGGGGACTCCGCTCGCTCGGTTCTGATCGGGTCTGTTCGAGGGCCTGCTCCAGGTCCTGCCCACAGGCTCGCCGGAGGGCCTGCCTCTGCTGCGGGACCGGGTGCTGCTCCTGGTCCAGTTTAGGTCTGATGGGTTGTCAGCCGGTCGGTTACGGCTCCTCACCCGGACGGGACCGGCGTGCGGCCGATCGCCCAGGGGCGGCTCGGCCCGCCGGGTGACCGGCCCGGGCGAAGGTGTGACGGGCGGTTACCGGGCGGGTGTGCGGGCGAGACTGCTACTCGGGCCGTTCGCCGACGATCGGAAGAGGTGTCCGCCATGACGCTGACCATGCTGCTGCTGACCGTCCCGCCGTTGCTGGCCCTGCTGCTCAGTCTCACTGACCCGGCCCGGGCCCGGGCCCGCGCGGCCCGGTCGGCCCCCGCCTGGCTCCGCCCGCGCCGTCGTGGCGCTGGCGGTGGCCGTGGCGGTGGTGGTGGCCGTGGTCCTGGGCACGGGCGGGCGCGCGGGCGGCACGCGGCTCCGGCGGGGCAGCGAGTGCTCAGCCGGGTCCTGTGACGCCGGCCGGGCGAGGCCGACCGGCGCGCGTGGCGCTGACCGACGGCCGTCCGGCCGTCCGGCCCGTCCGGCGGTCCGGCCCGTCCGGCGTCACAGCCGACCGGCCGTCGGCAGGTCGGGTCAGCTGAACGCAGGCCTGGCCAGCAGCGAGGTGACGCAGAGGCTGGTCTCGGCGGCCGAACCGACGAACGGCAGCCGCAGCCGGCGCAGCGAGTAGTGGTAGGCCTCGCGCTCCCGGGCGTCGGCGAAGTGCCGTTGGTGGCGCGGGGCCGGATCGGGCCTGGTGACGGTGAGGCGATGGCTCGCCAGGCAGCGGGCCAGTGATTCGGTGGGCTGACCGTAGAGCGGCCACCCCAGCACCACCGGTGGCGCGGCCTGCAGGGCGAGGACGCGGTCCAAGGTGGCCGGGCCGAGGTAGCTGAACGCCCCGGTGGCCAGCACCAGGTCGGCCCCGGCCAGTGCGGCCTGGTCGGCCGGGGTGGGGTCCTGGTGCTCCAGATCGGTGTTGACGGCCGCGTCCAGCAGCCCGGTGGCGAGCGCGTACTCGGTCGCCGGACGCGAGACGTCCAGCCCGACGATGGTCAGCTCGGTGTCGGTGGGCCGGGTTCGCAGGAACGCGGTGTCCCGGGCGACGGCGTGGCGGGTGCCCTCACCGCCGCGGCCGGCCGGGTCGAGCCGGTGCGCCCGGACCGGGTCGAGCGGATGGGCCCGGACCGGGTCGAGCGGATGGTGCGCGGCCTGCTCGTCCGGCGCGGCTTGGTAGCACCTGGCGAAGGTCGCGAAGTCGACGCCGAACTTGAGCAGCGCCCCGTTGATCCCGTAGCCGCAGGCCAGGTCGAGGATCTTCAGCCGTTGCCGGCCGGTGCGTCGCCGCAGACGGGCGATGGTCTGCGGGAGCAACCCGCGGGCGAAGTCCGGGCTCCGGTAGCGCAGCGGTGCCAGTCGGTGGAAGTAGCCGCGCGGTAGCGGCTGTTGGTAGAGGGTTTCGAAGGACTGCTTGGCGAAGGAATGCTTGCTGAACGACTGCTTGGCGAAGGTGCCCACGCGGCCTCCTGGATCGGGCGCCCGCAGCCGGAGCGGCTCGGGGCGGGACCTGACGGCCCGTCAAGCTTGACATGGCCAGGGCGGCTCTGGTCATCGCCGCTCCGGGGGCGGCCGTAACTCGCCCGGAACTGGCCCGGAACTTGGGCGAAACCCGGCGCCCGCGAGGCGTCGAGGATTCATCAGAGCGAGTGAACGAGCTCGCCCGGTTCCGGATCCGGTGGCCTGAATGACCGTCAGGGACAGTCCGATCCGCCATCGCGACCGCCCAGTACCGCGACGCGGGCATACGTGTGAGCAACTGGCCTGCCGAGCCGCTAAGTTCACCGGGCATGAGTGAGCGGGGGGAGGGGAGACGCTGGTGCCCGCTCCGATGAAGCTGTCCTGGGCCGCGCGGCCGCTCCTGGTCCTGGAGCGGTACGCAGGAGCGAGTCCGGGGAATCCTTCCTTCACGGTAGCGCCGCCGCCACCACCGGGTCAGTACGCTGCGCCGACCGACCGACCGACCGACCGACCGACCGACCGACCGACCGACCGACCGACCGACCGACCGACCGACCGACCGACCGACCGACCGACCGACCGACCGACCGACCGACCGACCGACCGACCGACCGACCGACCGACCGGGCCAGGGTCCGGACCGAACCGGGGGACGATGAGCGCCACCACCGACCGCATCCGCCACATCCGTCGACTCATCGCGGACGGCGCCGATGAGCAACAGGTCTACCCCGGTGCCGTGTGGGCCGTCGGCGATGCGGCCGGGACGTTGGCCGGCGGGGCCGTCGGGCTGCTCGACCCCGCCGTGCCGCAGGTGCCGATGCGCCCTGACACCCTCTTCGACCTCGCCAGCCTGACCAAGATCCTGGCCGTCTGGTCGACCCTGGGCACCCTCTGGGAGACCGGTCGGCTCGTGCTGGACGAGCCGCTCGGTGCCCACTGGCCCGAGGTGGCCGGGCGCCCGCTCGGCCGGATCACCGCCGGCCAGCTCCTCACGCACACCGCCGGGCTGCCCCTGCACGCACGGCTGCGTGAGTGCTTCGGCACGGACCCCGCCGCCATCCGCGCCGGGGTGCTCGCCGCCGCCCCGCACCGCCCACCCGGCGAGGCCGTGGAGTACACCGACCGGGCCGGACTGGTCCTCGGCTACCTCGCCGAGTACCGCACGGGCCGGCCGCTCGACGAGCTGGCCGCCGAGCGGATCTGGCGGCCGCTCGGCATGCGAGCCACCCGCTTCGGTCCGCTGCCCGCCGAACTGACCACCCGCTGTGCGCCCACCGAGGCCGATCCGGCCACCGGCGCGCCGTTCCGGGGTGTGGTGCACGACCCCTCCGCGCGGCTGCTCGGCGGCATCTGCGGGATCGCCGGAGTCTTCTCGACCGCCGAGGACCTGGCGCTGTTCCTGCGGCACTTGCTCGACCCGGCGGCCCGGCCCGGCCCGCCATACAAGCCGGGCAGGTCGGACGGGGCGCACGGAGCGGGCCCGGGCTTCGGTGCGGCCTGGACGGCACAGTCGCTGACCGTGCGCACCGGCTCCCTCGAGCCCGCCCGTGGCCTGTTCTGGCAGGTCGCGCCGCGAAGCGACCCGGCCGCCGACATTTGGGTGCACTACGGCTTCACCGGGACCGGCATGTGGCTCTCACCCCGGCTGGGGCGGTGGGCGGTGCTGCTCACCAACCGGGTCCGGCTGTCGCGGGAGAGTCAGCCGCTGACCGATCTTCGCGACGCCTTCCGCGCTCTCGCCTTCGGCTGAGGCCCGCGTCTGAGACCGGGGTCTGAGACCGGGGTCTGAGGCTCACGTCTGAGACCCGCGTCTGAGACCTGCGTCCGAGACCCAGGTCTGAGACCCAGGTCTGAGACCCAGGTCTGAGACCCAGGTCTGAGACCCAGGTCTGAGACTCAGGTCTGAGACTCAGGTCCGAGACCCGGACCTGAGACTCACGTCTGAGACCCCCGTCCCACCCCACGCACCCACCCCACGCACCCGCACCCTCACTCGTACCGCAGCCCCGCCGTCGCCCGCCGCCGCCAGAGCACCGGCAGGCTCAGCGCGCTGATCAGCAGCACCGCCCCCGCCCCCGCGCCCGTCATCAGCGCGATGTCGCCCCAGGCGAAGGCGACCGGCAAGTGCGCCAGGGTGACGAGCACCCCGCCCAGGCCCAGCCCGGCGACCAGCGCCAGGGCCAGGCCGAGCACCACGGGCAGCACGCTCTGCCAGAGCAGCGCGAGCGCCATCGTGCGCGGACGGGTGCCGAAGGCGGCGAGCACGGCCAAGGTGCGTCGGCGGTCACGGAGCTGTTCGAGCAGGCCCACCAGCATCCCGGCGCCGATCAGGGCCAGGATCGCCACCGTCCCCGCGGTCAGCGCGCGGCGGATGCTGGTGAAGCCGGGATCGGTCTGCCGTGCGGCGGGATCGCCGAGCCTGCCCTGGAGGTCGAGGAGGGCCACGGCGGTGCGCAGCCGCTCCTCGGCGTCGGGCGTGCCGGGGGCCGGCCGCAGCTCCACGATGGCCTCCTGACTGCTGACCAGCGCGCTCGGGATCGCCCCCGGGGTCACCAGCAGGCCGCCGCGGTCCGGCACGCCGTACGGGTCCGGCCGCTGGTCGACGGTGGCGCGCGAGGCGGGCACCTGCCAGGGCGCCGACCACGAGCCGCCGAGGTCGATGACGAGCTGCGGGCTGACGGCCGGGGCGGCACCGTCGCCCCGCGCCGTGAAGACGTCGCCGTCCACGCAGTCGGTGACGCCGGCCAGGGCGCGCAGATCGGCGCAGTCGGCCACGGTGACCGGCAGGAAGTCCTCGGTCCGCGTGGGCGGTCGCGCCACCAGCGAGGTGTAGCCGGTCGCCTCGGCGACGCCCGGGGTGTGCCGCAGCTGCTCGGCGAGGCGCGCGGCGCGGTCGCCGGCGGCGGGGAAGCTCGCCACCAGTCGGGTACCGTCCGCCGGGGCACTGTCCACCGGCGGCCCGGTGCGCTCGGTGGCGAGGGCGCCGAGCAGGGTCTGCAGCGCGATCGCGCCGGCCACGGCGACCACGATGCCGGCCACCGGGCGGGCGGCCGTCTCGGGGCTGAACCGCAGCCGCCCGACGGCCAGTTGCCAGGCGGGCGGCCCGCCGGTGCGGCCCAGCGCCCGCGCGGTCAGGTCGATCACCGGCGGGAGCAGCGCGGTGGCACCGAGCAGGAGCAGCAGCAGCCCGGCGACCAGCACCACGAGCGGCCGTTTGCCGTCCATCACGGCCAGTTGGTCGTGCTGGGTGTAGAGCAGCGCGGCGCCCACCAGCGGCAGGCAGAGCCGCCAGGACCACAGGCGCGGCAGCCGGGCCGAGCCGCGCAGCACGCCGAGCGGTTCGGCGGTGATCCGACGCATCGTCAGCAGCGTGACCACCACCGCGAGAATCGGCACGGCGGCCAGCGCGAGGGCGGCCAGCACCGGTTGCGGCTGGACGTCGACGGCGAAGACGCTCAGGCCCTGCACGGTGATCCGCTCGATCAGCGCGCGCCCGAGCAGGAAGAAGGGCACGCCGAGTCCGAGTCCGAGCAGCGCGCCCGCCAGCGACTCGCCGGCGGCGATCCGCGCGGTGCTGCCCCGGTCCGCGCCGCCCAGGCGCAGCGCGGCCAGCCGCCGGTCGCGGGCCTCGCCGCCGAACCGCGCGGCGGCGGCGATGAACACGGCCACCGGACTGAGCAGAATCACCACGCCGGCCACGGTCAGCAGCACCAGCACCGGATCGGTGGGCTTGGGCGGCAGCTTGCCGGCGAAGTGGTCGATCCGCTCGGTGTCGGGCGAGTCGGCGGTCAGCGTCGGGCTGCCCAGGTAGAAGGCGTAGTCGCCGGGGCCGACCAGGCCCGCTTCGCCGATGGTGCCGGTGATCGGCCCGGGCAGCCGCTCGCGCAGCAGTTCGCCGCCGGACGAGCGCAGCAGCGCGGCCAGCGCGGGGGAGACGGCGAGCGCGCCGGGGCCCGGATAGGCGGTGAGGCCGGGTGGCAGCGGGGCGTGCGGACCGTCGGGGCGCACCGCGCGGCCGGTCACCGTGCGGCCGTGGAAGGTGGTGCTGATGTCGGCCATCAGCAGGCTGTGCGAGGAGAGCGGGGCCTGCTCGGCCGAGATCAGCGCGCCCGACTGGGCCCGCAGCCGGTCGTCGCGGTGCTCGCGCACGCTCGGGAAGGAGGCGGCCAGCAGCAGGGTCGCCACGCCGAGGCCCACCCCGATCGCGGTCAGCACGGTGCGCAGCCGGCTGTCCCGGCCGCCGGTGCAGGCCAGCCGCAGGCCCAGGGCCAGTTCGGCCGCCCGGCGGGTGATCAGGCCGTTGGTTCGAGGCTCGCTCACCACTCCTCGCCCGCCTCGCCGGTGTGCCCGTCGCGGACCACGATCTCGCGGTCCGCGTAGGCGGCCACCCGCAGGTCGTGGGTGACCAGCAGGACGGCCGCGCCGGCCTCCCGGGCGGCCGCGCCGAGCAGCGCCATCACCTGCTCGCTGTGCAGCGAGTCGAGCGAGCCGGTCGGCTCGTCGGCGAAGACCACCGCCGGGTCGGTGACCAGCGCGCGGGCGATCGCGACCCGCTGGCCCTGGCCGCCGGAGAGCTCGCCGGGCCGCTTGGCCGCCAGCTCCGCCACCTCCAGGCGCTCCAGCCAGGCCAGCGCCCGCTCCTCGGCGGCCCGCCGGCGCAGGCCGTTCAGCCGCAGCGGCAGCGCGACGTTGGTCAGGCAGTCGAGCTCGGGCACCAGCTGGCCGAACTGGAAGACGAAGCCGAAGTCGGAGCGGCGCAGCGCGCTGCGCGCGGCGTCGGAGAGCCGGCCGAGGTCCTGGCCGCGGTAGCTGACGGTGCCCTCGTCGGGCTTGATCAGGCCGGCCAGGCAGTGCAGCAGGGTGGACTTGCCGGAGCCGGAGGTGCCGAGCACCGCGACCAGTTCGCCGGCGGCCAGGTCCAGGGTGGCGCCGGTCAGCGCGGCTGTGGGGCCGAAGCTCTTGCGCAGGCCGACGGCGGCCAGCAGCGCGTCCGGGCGGACGGTGCCGGCGGCGAGGACGTCGGCGGATTCGGCGGCGGACTCGACGGGGGAGACGGGCATCAGGCGCGCACCTTCCGGGCCAGCTCGTCCAGCCGGGCCGCGGTCAGCTCCAGCCAGCGCAGATCGGCCTCCAGGTGGAACAGCGCGTGGTCGCAGAGCAGTTGGTCGACCAGGTCGCCGGCCAGCTTGCGCCGGGTCAGCTCGCGCATCTGGCGCAGGTGCTCGGTGCGCTGGGTGTCCAGCAGCCGCTGGGCCGAGCGTCCGGTCAGCAGGGCCAGCACCACCTTGGTGTAGAGGGTGCTCTGCAGGTGTGCCGAGGGGCTCTCCGGCTCCGTCAGCCAGTGGTTGACGTCGGTGATCCCGGCCTCGGTGATGATGTAGCGCTTGCGCTCGGGGCCCTCGCCCGGTTCGGTGCCGTCCACCTCGACCAGGCCGTTCTTCAGCAGCCGGGAGAGGGTCGCGTAGACCTGGCCGTAGGGCAGTGCCCGGGTCTGGCCGAAGCGCTCGTCGTAGGCGCGCTTGAGGTCGTAGCCGTGGCGCGGATGGGACTCCAGGAGCCCGAGGATGGTGTGGCCCAGTGACATGCGGGCGACTATACACATGATGTATACCCGAGGTGTATACCGCCCTTCGGGAGACTGACGGGCTCTCAGCTGCGGCGCGACCGCACTGGAGTACGGTTCGACCAAGAGCTGACGCTGTACCAGTGCCCCGCGTGCCGGGGTGCATCGGAGGGGTGGGCACGGCAGGCTATGGGCTGTTCACTGTGCTGTGCCGAACGCTGCGTCCAACGCTTTGCCCAACGCCGTGCCGAACGCTGTGCCGATCACCCGCCCTCACCGACCGCGTCACCGTGCCGACGAGCGACTGGAGTCATCTGAATGAGCGTGCAGAAGTCAGCCGACATCGGCGTCACCGGACTGGCCGTCATGGGTCGCAACCTGGCCCGGAACTTCGCCCGGCACGGCCACCGGGTCGCCCTGCACAACCGCAGCGTCGGCCGCACCACCGCGCTGGTGGCCGAGTTCGGCCACGAGGGCGCCTTCGTGCCGACCGAGACGATGGAGCAGTTCGTCGCCGCCCTGGAACGGCCCCGGCAGATCATCATCATGGTCAAGGCGGGCGAGCCCACCGACGCGGTGATCGACGAACTGGTCCCGCTGCTCGAACCAGGCGACATCGTGGTCGACGGCGGCAACGCGCACTTCCTGGACACCCGCCGGCGCGAGGCCGCGCTGCGCGAGCACGGCCTGCACTTCGTCGGCGCCGGCATCTCCGGTGGCGAGGAGGGCGCGCTGGAGGGGCCGAGCATCATGCCCGGCGGCACCGCCGAGGCCTACAAGTCGCTCGGGCCGGTGCTGGAGTCGATCGCCGCCAAGGTGGACGGCGAGCCCTGCTGCACCCACGTCGGCCCCGACGGGGCCGGGCACTTCGTCAAGATGGTGCACAACGGCATCGAGTACGCCGACATGCAGCTGATCGCCGAGGCCTACGACCTGCTGCGGCACGGCGCGGGGCGCCAGCCCGCCGAGATCGCCAAGATCTTCCGGTCCTGGAACGAGGACCGCCTGGAGTCCTACCTGGTCGAGATCACCGCCGAGGTGCTCGGCCACACCGACGCCGCCACCGGGCAGCCGTTCGTCGACATCGTCCAGGACCGCGCCGAGCAGAAGGGCACCGGGCGCTGGACGGTGCAGACCGCGCTCGAACTCGGCGTGCCGGTCAGCGGCATCGCCGAGGCGGTCTTCGCCCGCTCGCTCTCCGGCAGCGCGGCGCTGCGCGAGGCGGCCCGCGGCCTGCCGGGCCCGAGCGAGACCTGGCTGGACAGCGCCGCCGCCGACCGGTTCGCCGGTGACGTGGAGAAGGCGCTCTACGCCTCGAAGATCGTCGCCTACGCGCAGGGCTTCAACCAGATCCAGGCCGGCAGCGCGGAGTACGGCTGGCGGATCGCGCCGGGCGCGATGGCCTCCATCTGGCGCGGCGGCTGCATCATCCGGGCCCGGTTCCTGAACCGGATCGAGGCCGCCTACCAGGCCGACGCGCAGCTGCCCACGCTGCTCACCGACGAGTACTTCCAGGAGGCGCTGGGCGACGCCCAGTCCGCCTGGCGCCGGGTGGTCTCGACGGCCGCCCAGCTCGGCGTGCCGGTGCCCGGCTTCGCCACCGCGCTCGCCTACTACGACTCGCTGCGGGCCGGCCGGCTGCCGGCCGCACTGATCCAGGGCCAGCGCGACTTCTTCGGCGCGCACACCTACCGCCGCACCGACCGGGACGGCGTCTTCCACACCCTCTGGGCCGGGGATCGCAGCGAGCAGGAGCGATGACCGCTGAGCACGAAGCCGCCGTCCGGGCCCCCAGCGGGCCCGGCCGGCGGCCGCAAGCCGTCCGGGACCCGCTGAGCGCCGCCGCGCTCTTCCTGGTGCTCACCGTGCGCCCCGGCGGCGAGGCGGCGGTGCGCGAACTGCTGCCCGAGGTGGCCGCGCTGCGCCGCTCGGTGGGCTTCCGGGTGCCCGAGGCGCAGCTGAGCTGCGTGCTGGGGATCGGCTCGCGGCTCTGGGACCGGCTCTTCGCCGGCCCGCGCCCGGCCGAACTGCACCCCTTCCGCGAGCTGCGCGGACCCCGGCACACCGCCCCGGCCACCCCCGGTGACCTGCTGCTGCACCTGCGCGCCGGGCGCCAGGACGCCTGCTTCGAGCTGGCCGGGCAGCTGCTGGCCCGGCTGGCCGGCGCGGCGGACGTGGTGGACGAGGTGGCCGGCTTCTCCTACTTCGACCAGCGCGACCTGCTCGGCTTCGTGGACGGCACCGAGAACCCGGAGGGCGCCGAGGGCGACGCCGCGGCGCTGATCGGTGCCGAGGACCCGGAGTTCGCCGGCGGCAGCTACGTGGTCACGCAGAAGTACCTGCACGACCTGGCGGCCTGGCAGGCGCTGCCGGTCGAGCGGCAGGAGCACGCGGTGGGCCGCACCAAGCTCGCCGACATCGAGCTGTCCGCCGCCGAGCAGCCCGCCGACTCGCACGTGGCGCTCACCAGCCTGGACCCGGCGCCGGACGGCACCGAGCGGCAGATCGTGCGGCTGAACATGCCCTTCGGCAGCTACGCGGACGGTGAGTTCGGCACCTACTTCATCGGCTACTGCCGCACGCCCGCGGTGACCGAGGAGATGCTGGAGAACATGTTCCTCGGGCGGCCGCCGGGCACCCACGACCGCCTGCTCGACTTCTCCACCGCCGTGACCGGGGTGTCGTTCTTCGTCCCGTCCGCCGATCTGCTGGACGACCCGCCGCCCCCGCCGGCGGGCGCGGGCGCGCGCGCCGATGGCTCGCTCGGCATCGGCAGCCTCAAGACCGCAAACCCGCAGACCACCGGCCCGCAGACTGCAAACCCGCAGACCACCGGCCCGCAGACCACCGGCCCGGAGAGCGGCAGTCTGATGATCGGCAGCCTGAAGAGGAGTAGCACGGCATGAACAACCTGCACCGCGAACTCGCCCCGATCGCCGCCGAGGCCTGGGCGCAGATCGAGGACGAGGCCAGGCGCACCTTCACCCTGCACCTGGCCGGCCGCCGGGTGGTCGACCTGGCCGGACCGGCCGGGCCAGGGCTGGCGGCGGTCGGCTCCGGCCACCGGCGCGAGATCAGCCCACTGGTGCCCGGCACCGAGGCGCACGCGCGCCAGGCGCTCCCGGTGGTGGAGCTGCGGGTGCCGTTCACGCTCAGCCGGCCCGCCGTGGACAGCGTGGAGCGCGGCGCCAAGGACCCCGACTGGCAGCCGGTCAAGGACGCCGCCCGCACCATCGCCCAGGCCGAGGACACCGCGATCTTCGAGGGCTGGCCGGCCGCCGCCATCACCGGGATGCGCACCGGTTCGGACAATCCGCCGATCGCGCTGCCCGCCGACGTGGTCGACTACCCGGACGCGGTCAGCCGCGCGCTCAGCACCCTGCGACTGGCCGGGGTGGACGGCCCGTACTCGCTGCTGCTGGGCGCCGACGTCTACACGGCCGTCAACGAGACCTCCAACCACGGCTACCCGGTGCGCCAGCACCTGGCCCGGGTGGTCACCGGCGAGATCATCTGGGCGCCGGCCCTGGAGGGCGCGGTGGTGCTCTCCACCCGTGGCGGTGACTTCGAGCTGCACCTGGGCCAGGACCTGTCGATCGGCTACCTCGACCACGACGCCGACTCGGTGCGGCTCTACCTGCAGGAGTCGCTGACCTTCGCCCTCCACTCGCCGGAGGCCGCCGTCACGCTCACCGCCGGCACCCTCACCGCCGACTCCGCTAGGGGCTGACCGCCAGGACCACGTAGGCGGCCAGGACGGACAGGTGCACCCCGCCCTGCAGCGGGGTGGCCCGGCCCGGGATCACGGTCAGCGTGCCCACCGCCACGGTGAGCGCGAGCAGCACCAGGTGGCTGGCGCCCAGCCCCAGCACCAGTGGCCCGCTCAGCCAGACCGAAGCCAGCGCCACGGCCGGGATGGTCAGCCCGATGCTGGCCATCGCCGAGCCGAGCGCCAGGTTGAGCCCGATCTGCACCTGGTCGCGCCGGGCGGAACGGACCGCGGCGATGGTCTCCGGCAGCAGCACCAGCATCGCGATCACCACGCCCATCACCGAGGCGGGCAGCCCGGCCGCGGTGACGCCGCGCTCGATGGTGGGCGAGACCGCCTTGGCCAGCCCGACCACGGCGATCAGCGCGATCATCAGCAGTACCAGGCTCAGGGCCGCCGCGCGGCTGGTGGGGCGCTCGTCGTGCGGGTCGGGGTCGGTGGGGGTGTCGTGCAGGTTGGGCGGCAGGAAGTACTCGCGGTGCCGCACCGTCTGGGTGGCCACGAAGAGCCCGTACAGCACCAGGGCGGCCACCGAGGCGAAGGTGAGCTGGGTCGGCGAGAAGAGCGGCCCCGGGGTGCTGGTGGTGAAGGAGGGCAGCGCCAGGCTGAGCGTGGCCAGGGTCGCCACGGTGGCCAGCGCCGCGCCGGTGCCTTCCGGGTTGAAGACCGCCACCCGGGTGCGCAGCGCGCCGAGCAGCAGGCAGAGGCCGACGATCCCGTTGCAGGTGATCATGATGGCCGCGAAGACGGTGTCCCGGGCGAGGGTGGAGTTCTTGTCCGGGGCGTCCACCATCAGGGTCAGGATCAGCGCGACCTCGATCACCGTCACCGCGACCGCCAGCAGCAGCGACCCGAGCGGCTCACCGACCCGGTGCGCGACCACCTCGGCGTGGTGCACGGCCGCCAGCACCGCGCCCACCAGCACCAGGCCGGTCAGCGCCGCCGCCGCGGCGGGCAGGTCCCGCCCCCAGACCAGCAGGAGCAACACCGCCGCCAGCGGGGGCAGCAGCAGGGTCCACCGGCTCAGGGCGGCGGTCACGGTGGTGGTCAGTGGTCCGGTCATCGCACCGAGCTTGGCAGACCGTCGACCTGCCGAACCGTCAGAAACGCCGCAGATCGACCAAGGCGAGGGTGGCGTCGAGTTGGGAGTGCCGGGGCTCGGGCAGCTGGTCCGGGGCGAACCAGCCGAGCGCGTCGAACTTCGCCGGCTCGCCGATCGCCACCTGGGCCGGGTCGACCCGCACCGCGCAGACCACGGCCACCCAGTGCGAGTCCACCGGCTCGCCGCGCAGCACGTTGCGCACCCCGAGCACGGTGGTCGCCAGCGCCGGGGCCGTGTACTCCTCGCGCACCTCGCGGGCCACCGCCGCCTCGAAGCTCTCGCCGAACTCCAGCGCGCCGGCCCCGCAGTCCCAGCGCCCCGGCTCGTCGCGGGCGCCGGCGGCGCGCCGGGCCAGCAGCAGCCGGCCGGTGCCGTCGTGGCAGACGAAGACGCAGGAGACCGCGATGCCCTCGGGGCGGGCCATCAGAAGTGCTCCCCGAGCTCGGCGAAGGCCGCCAGCTGGAGCACCCCGCCGTCGTGCGGGTCCAGTTCGGCGTCGTTCTCCAGCACCCAGGTGTGCTGGTGCGGGATGAAGACGGCGTTCAGCCCGGCCAGCCGGGCGGGCAGGATGTCGGACTTCGGCGAGTTGCCGACCATCCAGGTGCGCTCGGGGGTGAGCGTGTGCTGTTCGGCCAGCCGGCGGTACACCACGACGTCCTTCTCCGGCACGATGTGCACCGCCGCGAAGAGCCCGGCCAGGCCCGAGGCGTCCACCTTGGCCTGCTGCTCGGCCCGGTCGCCCTTGGTGAGCAGCAGCAGCTGGTGCCGCTCGGCGAGCGAGGCCAGGGTCTCGGCCACCCCGGGGAGCAGCTCCACCTCGGCGGTGGTGATCGTGGCGGCCAGTGCCGCGAAGCCGGCCAGCTCGGCCGCGGTGGCCGGCCGCCGGTGCAGCTGCTCGAAGCACTCGCCCAGGCTCCGCAGGAAGACCTGGGCGCCGTAGCCGTGGGTGGCGGCGTTGGCCGCCTCGATCACGTCGAGCGCCGCGCGCGCGGCGGCGCGGTCGGGTGCGGGCGGGACCACCTGGTCCAGGAAGGCCTCGATCGCCCGCTCGAAGCGGATGTTGTTCTCCCAGAGGGTGTCGTCGGCATCGAAGACGAGTACCTGCCTGTCGCGTCGCATGCGAACACCGTAGGTGGTGGGGGAGGTCGGGCACAGCTGGTTTTCGCCCGGTCCCTACTCACCGGTCCCTACTCACCGCTACGTCACTCACCGCTACGTCACTCACCGCTACGTCAATGCAGGCCGGCGCGCAGGGCGTTGACCCGGGCGACCGCGGCGGCGAAGCCGGTCCGGTCCAACCGGCCGGTGGTCAGCGCGTCGGCGAGCGCGGTGGTGGCGTCCTGTCCCTGGTCGGGGTCCTGGGCGGAGCAGAGCAGCAGGTCCATGCCCGCGTGCGCGGCGGCCACGGCACGCTGCCCGGTGCCGCCGTAGGCCTTGAGCGCACCGGCCTCCAGCGCGTCGGTGACGGTCACGCCGTGGAAGCCCAGCCGGTCGCGCAGCTCGCCGCCGACCACGGCGGGTGACAGGCCGGCCGGGTGGTCCGGGTCGAGCGCGGGGTAGACCGCCCAGGAGACCATCACCAGGTCGACCCCGGCGCCGATCGCGGCCGGGTACGGTGCCTCGTCGGCCTCGGCCAGCTGCTGCCGGGAGACGGTCAGCGTGACCGGACCCTGGTCGGTGTTGGCCCCGGCGGGCGCGGTGCCCAGACCCGGGAAGTGCTTGGCCGTCGCCGCCACCCCGGCCTGCTGCTGCGCGGTGATGAAGGCGCTGCCGAGCGAGGCCACGGCCGTCGGGTCGTCGCTGTAGGAGCGCTGGGTGGCGTCGATGAAGTCGCCGTCCCGCGCGTAGACGTCCAGCACGGGGGCGAGGTTGACGTTCAGTCCGGCGGCGCTCAGGTTCCGGGCGGCCGAGCTGCCGGCCTCGGCCGCGGCCGCCTGTGGGTTCGTGCTCCGGCCGATCGCCTGTGCGGAGAGGTCCGGCGCCCCGGCCAGCCGGCGGATCTGGCCGCCCTCCTGGTCGGTCATCAGCAGCAGCGGCAGCTGCACCGGGCTCTGCCGCTGGGCCTGGCGCAGCGCGGCGACCGCGCGCTGGAAGGCGACCGGGTCGGCGGTGTTGGCCCCGAAGAAGATCACCCCGGCGGCCCGTCCGGAGCGCACGGCGGTCAGCAGCGACTCGGGGACGGTGGCGCCCTGGTAGGAGTAGACGACGCGCTGACCGGCCAACTGGTCGGGGGTGAGGGTGGGCGCGCCCGGAGCGGCGGGGGAGGTCAGCGCGGCGGGCGGGGCCAGCGAGGGGGAGTCGGCGGCCGAGGGCGCGGCGGCGGGCGCGGAAGCGGTGCCCGGGCCGGCGGCGGGGACGGGTGACGCGGCGCCGGCCGCGCCGGGCACGGCACTCGGTGTGGCCGGCGCGGCCGGGGTGGCGGCCAGGCCGGCGCGCGGCGCCGCGGCGGGGCCGCAGCCGGCCAGCAGCAGGGCGAGGCAGCCGATCAGCCAGCGGGTGCGTGAGTCCATGGCCAGGTGCCCTTCGGATGGACCGACTCGTACCCCTGAGGATCGCTCACCAGAACGGGATCAGCGCGGATGTTCGGACGATTGCCGCCGTGTCGCGCCGTCCGGGGCTGCCGCCGGGCCTCGGAGCGGTGCCGGGACCGTCACCCGGAGAACCCCGCAGAGCGCTGCCAGCGCCGCTGGATAGGCGTGCTCCGACGGCGTCGCGTAGCCGATCACCAGCCCCGCCGGCCCGGTCCCGGTGGCCTCCGGATGGCGGAAGGTGCTCAGCCCGTCCAGCGCGATGCCCTGCGCGGCGGCTGCCCAGTAGGCGGCCGCCTCGGTCCCCGGTGGCAGGCGCAGCACCGCGTGCAGGCCGGCCGCGATGCCGGTCGGGGCGAGGTGCGGGGTGCGCTCGGCCAGCGCGGTCACCAACTGGTCACGGCGGCGGCGGTAGCGCAGGCGCATCCGGCGGATGTGGCGGTCGTAGGCACCGGACTCGATCAGCTCGGCCAGGGTCAGCTGGTCCAGCACGCTCGCCCAGGCCTCCCGCTCGCCCTTGGCCGCGAGCACCGGGCCGACCAGCCGCTCCGGCAGCACCAGCCAACCCAGCCGTACCGCGGGCGACAGGCTCTTGCTGACCGAGCCGAGGTAGACCACCCGGTCCGGGTCCAGCCCCTGCAGCGCGCCCACCGGCTGGCGGTCGTGCCGGAACTCGCCGTCGTAGTCGTCCTCCAGGATCAGCCCCTCACTGCCGCGCGCCCAGTCGATCGCCGCCGCGCGCCGCTCGGGGCCGAGCGCGGCACCGGTCGGGAACTGGTGGGCCGGTGTGAGCAGCACCGCGCGCGGGCGCGGCAGCCGGGCCAGCTCGGTGGTGCGCGCCCCGTGCTCGTCCACGGTCAGCGGGTCGGTGCGCACCCCCGCCCGCTCCAGCAGGGCGCGGTGGAACGGCAGCCCGTAGCCCTCCACCGCCAGCCGCCC
Source organism: Kitasatospora sp. NBC_01287 (assembly GCF_026340565.1). Lineage (NCBI taxonomy): Bacteria > Bacillati > Actinomycetota > Actinomycetes > Kitasatosporales > Streptomycetaceae > Kitasatospora > Kitasatospora sp. NBC_01287. The sequence goes on along the minus strand of NZ_JAPEPB010000001.1, from coordinate 813,946 downwards.
GCGCAGCACCTGGCCGCCGAAGAGCAGCCGCAGCGCGTGCGCGACGCCCGAGCAGACCACGATCCGCTCCGGGTCGGTGCGCACGCCGCGGACGCGGGCCAGGTAGTCGGCCAGCGCCCGGCGCAGCTCGGCCCGGCCGCGCGGGTCACCCGGGCCGAAGGCCTCGGTCGGTGCGGCGGTCAGCGCCCGGCGGGCGGCGGCCAGCCAGGCGCCGCGCGGGAAGGAGGCGGGATCCGGCTGGCCCTGGCGCAGGTTGTGCCGGGGCTGCTCGGGCTGCTCGGGCTGCTCGGGGGGTGCGGCGGCCTGCCCGTGAGGTGTGGTGGGTGGCGCGGCGGGTGCGGTGGGCGGGCTGGTGCGGCGGGGGCGGGTCCGCTCCGCGACGTGGGTACCGGAGCCCTGCCGGGCCGTCAGCCAGCCCTCGGCGACCAGCTCCGCGTAGGCGTCGGCGACCGTGTTGCGGGCCAGACCCAGGTCGGCGGCGAGTGAGCGGTACGGCGGCAGCCGGGTGCCCGGGGCCAGCCGCCCGTCCCGTACCGCCTCGCGCAGCGCCCGGATCAGCACGGCCCGCCTGCTGCCCGGGCCGGTGAGGTCCAGGTGCAGGTCACGACCGATGCGCTGGGCCGAATTGACCCATGATTCTGTCATGAAAATGCACCCTATCCGGGGTCTATCCGGCTCGTAGAGTACTGATCATGACGAACGAGACCGTGACCGAAGCCCCCGCCCCCGCCGCTGACGCCCCCGCCACCCGCCTGCAGCTGCCCCGGGTCGCTCCGAAGGTCTTCAAGGCCGTGATCGCCCTGGAGACCGCCGCCGCCGAGGGCCTGGACCCGGTGCTGGCCGAGCTGGTGCGGATCCGCGCCTCCCAGCTGAACGGCTGCGCGTACTGCCTGCACATGCACACCAGCGACGCCCGCAAGGCGGGCGAGAGCGAGGAGCGCATGCACCTGGTGGCGCTCTGGCGGGAGGCGGCGCACTTCTTCACCGCCCAGGAGCAGGCGGCCCTGGCGCTGACCGAGGCGGTCACCCTGGTCGCCGAGGGCGGCGTGCCGGACGCGGTCTACGCCCGGGCCGCCGAGCACTTCGAGGAGCCGGAGCTGGCGCAGTTGCTCGGGCTGATCCTCGCGATCAACACCTGGAACCGGATCGCGATCACCTCGGCCAAGCGGGCCGGCACCGACGAGCGCCGCCCCTGAGCCGATGGCGGCAGCGGGGTGGTGGCGCCGGAGTGGAGGCGTCGAGGTGGCGGCACCGCCAGGCCGTGTGCCCCGGCGCACGGCGAGGGGTCCCGGGGCGCACCCCGGGACCCCTCGGCCTGCCGCAGATCGTGCCTCAGCTCACCGGGCCGCCCCAGGCCTCCCGGTAGGGCGGCGCCGCCGAGGAGCGCGCCCGCTGCAGCGGCACGGCGTGCAGGCACTGGTGCTGGTGCCCCTCATCGGCGTTGAGCAGGCTGGCCACCCCGCCGGCGTCGATGGAGACCTTGAAGTCCCCGGCGTCGTCGGTGTAGACGGCACTGCCGCCGACGGTCTTGGGCGTCCAGTGCACCACGACCACGGTCGCGGGGCGGTGCCCGCCGACCGGGCCGGGCATGGAGATTGCATAGCGCTGGACGGGTTCCACGATCGGACCTCCTAGAGACCGGCGAACCGGGCGGCCCGGACCGCCGTCCGGGCCGATCCTTGAGCGTCTGCCCAGCAATCCGCCGTTCAATCCCATTTTGGCATGGCCATTTCGCCATAGACCGCGCTAATGATGAGAATCTGATCGATCTCGCCGGGTCCGAGGCCGCCCGGGCGGATGTCAGTTGATCATCGACGCGCCGCTCACCGGGTGCGCCGTTCGGTCGGGTGTGGGAGCAAGGAGAGAGGGCAGCCGCCTGGTGTCTCCTCCGTTCCGGTGAGGTGACGCGGCCCGGCGAGAGGATGGCGCGATGAACACCCCCGACGATGACACGGCGCGGGACGACGACCAGGTGCGGGAGCGGTCCGCGGAGGAGCGGGAGATCGTGGCCCCCACCCCGGCGGATGTCCGGGCCAAGGACAAGGGCTCGAAGGGCGACGAGGAGCCCGAGCCGCCGGCGGCCGACGTCCAGGCTCCATGACGGGCGATGGGTCGGGCGAGGGGTCGGGCGAGGGGTTCGCGGCGGTCACGGATCCGGGGGAGTGTTCCCGCACTTCCTGGGCAGGCGACTCCCCGCCAGGACGAGGTGGACCGGTGACGTGAGGAGATCGCGATGGGCATGGGCGACAAGATCGAGAACGCTGCTGACAAGGTCAAGGGCGCGGTCAAGGAGGGCGCCGGCAAGGTGACCGGCAACGAGCGCCTCCAGGCCGAGGGCAAGGCGGACCAGGTCAAGGGCGACGTCAAGCAGGCCGCCGAGCACGTGAAGGACGCCTTCAAGCACTGAGTGCGGTCGGTCAGCGCGGGTGGCCCGACCGGAGAGCCGGTCGGGCCACCCGCTTCTGTCGGGAGGGACCTCGTGGACGCCCAACCCTCGCGCCGGCGGATCGCAGGGGGCGCACGCCGTGCGGCGGCTGACAGCCGGACCTGTCGCCCCGCGTGTCCCGAAGTCCGACGCATACCGGCGGAGAATCGTGGAACACGACCGCCATGACTCGCGCCCACCTGGCATCCCTCGCCGATGCTTTCAGCTTCGGCACCCTTGCCGCATTCGTCCTCGTCCAAGCCGCGCTCATCCTGCGGGCGGTCACGTCATGAGCGCCCCGGACCGCACCGCGCCGGGGAGCGCGGGGACAATGACCCGCATGATCCACTGCGCTGCCACCGGAGCCATCGTCCTCGACGGCCGGATCGCCCGCGTCGTCTGCGACCGCACGCCGCACGACCTCTCCGAGGAGCACAACGACGCCGTGCTCGGCGACTGGTCCGGGGCCCCCGGCCAGCAGCCGGAGACCTGAGAGCTGAGACCTGCCGCGGAAGCCGTCCGGCGGTCCGGCCGTCCAGCCGCTCCCTCGGGCTCACGGCTGCCCAGGTCGGCCGGACGGGTGAGCGAGGAGCGCTCCGGTCGGCCGGACGTGTCGGCGGCGAGCGGGCCTGCCATGGCCACCTAACCTGATCATCCACCGGACCAGGGCGGTCGGCCGGGACGAGCACGCCCGGGCCGCGAGCGCAGGAAGCAGGTCCCATGGCGACCGAGGACCGGCCGACGGCCGACGGAGCGCGAGACGGGGCGCGAGACGCGGCGGGCGACGGCCCGCTGGCCTGGTGGGAGCAGGGGGAGGAGCCCGACTACCGCGCCACCCTCGCCAACGAGCGCACCTTCCTCGCCTGGACCCGCACCGCCCTGGCGATGCTGGCCGGCTCGCTGGCCATCCTGCAACTGCCCCGGGTGGCCCCCTTCGTCCTGCGGTTGGCCCTGTCCGCCTATCTGATCGCCGCCGCCGTCGCGACCACGCTGGTCGGCTACCACCAGTGGCGGACCCGCCAGGCCCGGATGCGCCATCGCCGACCGCTGGGGCACGGCCCGGTGCAGGCGCTGCTCGCGCTGGCCTTCGTGGTGCTGGCGGCGCTGATCTGCGCCGTCGTCGTGGTGGGCGCCCACTGAGCGGGCCGGGACGGCGCCGGGCCGGGCGCGGCGCGTGGCCGCTCAGTCGACCCGGGCCGTCTGGGCCGTCCGGGCCGTCCGGGCCGTCAAATCCGAGGGTCCGGCCGGCCGGGCGGCCGGGACCGGGGACGACGCCGCCTCCAGCGGTGCGGTCCCCGTCGCGGGCGGGGACGGCACAGTGGTCGCGGGCGCGGTTGTGATGCCGGTCATGGTGGCGGTCGTGGTCGACCGCGGCTCGGGGCGGCTCCGGCGGCGCAGTCGCAGCACCAGCAGGGCGAGCAGTGCCATGGCGGCCAGTGTGCCCGCGCCCGCCAGGCCCGCCGAGTGCAGCAGGCGCTCCGCGGGGGCGCCCAGGAAGTAGCCGAGCGTCACATTGCCCAACCCCCAGGCCGCGGCGGCGGCGGCGCTGACGCCGAGGAAGCGCCGGTAGGGCATCCGCGCGGCCCCGGCGGCGAACGGGACGAACGAGCGGACGAAACCCAGGAAGCGCCCGGTGAAGACGGCACGGCCGCCGTGCGCGCGCAGGAAGCCGCCGGCCCGGTCGATCCGGCCGCCCGGGCGCACCGGCCGGGAGCGGCGGCGGTCCGCGACCCGCCGCCCGAGGAGCCGGCCCAGCGCGTAGCCGATGCTGTCGCCGGTCACGCCGCCGGCGACCACCGCTGCGGCCAGCGGCAGCGGGGCGAGCGTGCCGTGGGCGGCCAGCACCGCGGCGGCCAGGATCATCGTCTCGCTCGGCAGGACGACGCCGACGAAGGCACTGGTCTCGGCGGCGGTGAGGACGAAGACCAGCGCGTACGACCACAGGCCGGCTGCCTGGATCAGCGTGGTCAGCGAGCCCATCGTCGTCCCTGTTCCTCTCGCGTCCCTGATCGATCGTCCAGCCGCATCGCCAGGCCCGCGGCGGCGGGGACCCCCGCACCCATCAGCGGCAACGCGTGGGGTGGGCCCGCTGTTCCGCCCGCATCCCGTCCGTTCCTGTCCGGCCGCCGCTGGCCGCCGCTGGGCCCGTGGCGGGCCCGGTGCGGCCGGGAGGTTTCCGTCCGCGCGTCATTATGTCATCATCAGATGACATCGCACGATGACTTACCCGTGGACGCCATGGCCGCCATGGACCCCGCGGTCCGATCAGAGGGAGGGCGCGTCCGTGGCGACGTACCTGCAGGCTCCGGCCGCACAACCGACGCTCCGTCACCGGGCCCTGGTGCCCGTGCTGGTCTTCCTCGGCATGGTGGTCGCCGTGATCAGCAGTCTCGGGGCGCCGCTGGTGCCGACCATCGCCCAGGTCGACCACGTCTCGCTGGCCGACGCCCAGTGGTCGCTGACCATCACGATGCTGGTCGGCGCCGTCGCCACCCCGGTCCTGGGGCGGCTCGGCGACGGACCGCGGCGGCGCACGGTGACCCTGGTGGCGGCTGCCGTGGTGGTGCTCGGCAGCGTGCTGGCCGCGCTGCCGCTCGGCTTCGGCTGGCTGGTGGTCGGGCGCGGTCTGCAGGGCATCGGTCTCGGGCTGACGCCGCTGGCCATCGCCACCGCCCGGGACAGCCTGCCCGCCGAGCGGTCGCGCTCGGCGGTCGCGCTGCTCTCGATCACCACGGTGGCCGGGGTCGGCCTCGGCTACCCGATCACCGGACTGATCGCCCAGTCCTTCGGCATCCATGCCGGCTTCTGGTTCGGTGCCGTGATCAGCGGCCTGGCGCTGCTGCTCGCCGCCCTGGTGCTGCCCTCCACCACGCACCGCGCCGCGCGTCCGCTGGACGGGCTCGGCGCGGTGCTGCTCGGTCTGGCGCTGACCGGTCTGCTGCTGGTGCTGAGCGAGGGGGAGACCTGGGGCTGGGCCAGCGGTCGGCTCTGGGCGGTGGCCGCCGCCGCGGTGCTGCTGCTCGGCTGCTGGGTCCGGCACGAGCTGCGCACCGAGCACCCGCTGGTCGAGCTGCGCGCGCTGAAGCACCGGGTGGTGCTGACCGCCGACGTGGCCGGGCTGGTGGCCGGCGTCGGGATGTACCTGCTGATGTCGCTGGTGATCCGCTACGTCCAGACCCCCACCGCCACCGGCTACGGCCTGGGCGAGTCGGTGGTGGTGGCCGGTCTGGTGCTGCTGCCCTTCTCGGTGGTGAGCGTGCTCTCCAGCAAGGTGGTCCCGCTGCTGATCCGGCGCACCTCCACCGCGCTGGTGCTGCCGCTGGGCTGCGCGGTCTCGCTGGTCTCGGTGCTGGTCTTCCTCGGCGCCCGCGACCAGCTCTGGGAGCTGCTGGTGGTGATGGCGATCGCGGGTCTCGGGGTCGGCTGCACCTTCGCGGTGATGCCCGGACTGATCGTCAGCTCGGTGCCGGCGCACGAGGTGGGCAGTGCGGTCAGCTTCAACCAGGTGCTGCGCTACGTCGGCTACTCGACCGGCAGCGCGCTCTGCGGCGCGGTGCTGCAGGCGCACACCGCTCCCGGTCAGCTGCTGCCCACGAACGCCGGCTACACCTTCGCCGCGCTGATCAGTTGTGCGGTCTGGGTGGCGATCGGGGTGGTTACCATCGTCCTGCCCCGGCGCGGCGCCGGGGCGGTGGGCCACGCGACGGTGGACCACGTGGCGGTGGACGAGGAGCTGATGGTGGACGAGAGCATCGCGGACATCGCGCCCGGTGAGGACGAGGTCCCCTTCACCTCGGCCCGGGCCGAGCGGTGACCGATCCCGCTGACGGCACCCCGGCCGGTGCGCCGCCCGCCGCTCCGCCGCCGGTCCGCCGCCGGGACGCCGCGCGCAGCCGTGAACTCCTGGTGCGGGCGGCGGTCGAGCTCTTCGCGGACCGTGGTTTCGAGCGCACCACCACCCGGGAGATCGGCGAGCGCGCAGGCGTCGACCCGGCACTGATCGCCCGGTACTTCGGCGGCAAGACCCAGCTCTACCTGGCCGCCGTGCGGGTCGAGCAGGGGGACGCGACCCCGGCCGACCTGCTGGACCCGGAGCGCTTGCGGGATCTGGTGGAGCGCATCGACCGGCGCGGCCCCGGGCCCTCGTTCCAGGCCGCGGTGCTGCCGAACGAGAACAGCGAGGTCCAGCGGACCGCTCGCGGCTACCTGACCGAGCGGCTGGTGCGGCCGCTGGGCGACCGGCTCACCGAGCAGGGGGCGGACCGGGCTCAGCTGCGCGCCGAGCTGGCGGTGGCGGCGTTCGCCGGGGTGGTCCTGGCCCGCACCAGTGGCGCCTTCGAGGAGCTGGCGCAGGCCGCACCGGAGGAGCTGCTGCCGCTGCTGCGCGAAGTGCTGGGCGCGGTCCGGCCCGCCGACTCGCCCGGCGACTGAGCGGACGTGAGCCGGGTCGCGGCAGCTGCCGCGACCCGGCTCACGTCACTCCGGTGGACGGGTGGTGCCTCAGTCGAGGGCCGCGCCGCCGCCGGCCTTGACCGCGTTGACGGCGGCCTGGTGCAGATCACGGGCGACCAGCTCCTCGGTCACCGCCTTGGGGCTGCCCTGCAGGGTGAACCAGTCCAGCGCGTCGGTGTACTGGACGGTGAGGATCGCCTCGGTGCCCGTCCATGTGGTGTGCACACTCAGGTCGCCGGTGAGCTTGGCGCCCTCCGCGGTGAGCACGCCACCGGGGCCCGAGCGCACGTTCTTGGTGGTCCAGGCCGCCCAGCAAGCCGCTTCCTCAGCCATTGCGTTCGCTCCACTCCGGGGGATCGCGCGGGGGATCGCGCTGCGCCAAGGGCGGCAACCGGTGCCGACCCGCGATTCTGACAACCAGTCAATCCTAGCCGCAGCGGTGGGGCCGTGCTTGCCGGGCCCCGCGCGCGGGCGCGGGTCGAGCACGTCGAGCACTCAGAAGCGGAGGTTGATCACCTCGAAGGCCGCCGCCAGCCTGGTGCCGAGCCGACTGCCGGTGGCCCGCCCCATCGACTCCAGGAAGCCGCGGGCGTCCGCCATCTGTCCGCCCAGGCCCGCGAGATAGGCCGCGTGGGCCTCCAGCGAGGCCACCCCCGCCTCGAAGGTGTCGGTGGTGTCCACGCCGTGCCCGGAGAGCGGGGAGCCGGCCGCCCAGACCTGACGCACGCCGTCCCACGGCTCGTGGCCCTCGGCGGTCAGCTCGCGGAAGACCCAGCGGTTCCCGGCGTCGCGGACCGCGTCCAGGGTGGCCCGCCCGGCGGCGATGTGGTCGGCCTGGTTGGGGAAGACGCCGCCGTAGGTCTCGCGGAAGTTGGTGGTGATCACGATCTCCGGGCGGTACCGGCGCACCAGGCGGGCCAGGTCCCGGCGCAGCGGCAGGCCGTACTCGACCACGCCGTCCGGATGGCGCAGGAACTCCACGGTGTCCACGCCGACCAGTGCGGCGGAGGCGATCTGCTCCGCTTCGCGCAGCGGGCCGCACTGCGCCGGGTCGATCGCGTCGATGCCGGCCTCGCCGCTGGTGACCATGGCGTAGACGACGGTCTTGCCCTGCCCCGTCCAGCGGGCCACGGCGGCCGCCGCGCCGTACTCCATGTCGTCCGGGTGGGCCACCACCGCCAGGGCGCGCTGCCACTCCTCGTCGAGCGGGGCCAGTGGGGCGAGGGTCTCTTCGGTCATCGCTCTGCTCCTTGACCGGTCACGGGTGAAGTGAGGCGTGCGTGGTCAGCATATGCCTTGACGGGTATATAACCCTAGAGGCATGCTGGGCTGGTGACGTCGGTCTTCGAGGTGCTCGCCGAGCCGCGCCGCCGCCGGATACTCGAACTGGTCCGAGGTGGCGAGCGGTCGGTCGGCGAGCTGGCGCGGGCCCTGGCGGCCAGTCAGCCTGCGGTCTCCAAGCACTTGCGGGTGCTGCGCGAAGCCGGCCTGGTGGAGGTGCGGGTGGCCGAGCAGCGCCGGCTCTACCGGCTGCGCGCCGAGCCGCTGCGGGAGCTGGAGCAGTGGCTGGCGCCCTACCGGGCGCTCTGGGAGGAGAACCCGGACCTGCCGGCACGCCACCCGGCCGCACCGGACGCACCGTGCGCGGCAGACGTGCCGGCGGCACCGGGCTGACGCTCCGTCGCCCGCCCCGGGTCTCCCCGCTGCTCAGGCGGGGTGCCTAGAGTGGAGAGGCGTGGAACAGGCGCGGCAGGTATGGCAGGCGGACGTAGGTACGGCAGGCATGACAACGGCCCGGAGGCATCGATGAGCACCCGCCCGGCGACAGGTGCCGGTTCGCAGGGTGGGCCGCAGACGGCGCAGCCCTGGAACCGGCAGCGGCTGCGCAGCAACAACGAGTGGCTGCTGCTGGAACGGCTGCGCACCGACGGCCCGCTGTCGCGGGCTCAGCTGGCCCGGGACACGGGGCTCTCCAAGCCCACCGTGTCGGCCGCGCTGGCGATGCTGGAGCGGGCCGGGCTGGTCCGCGAGGCCGGACTGCTGGCCCCCGAGCGCGGCCGGATCGCGGTGCTCTACGAGCCGGATCCGCTGGCCGGGCACGTGCTCGGGGTGGACATCGGGCGGGCCCGGCTGCGGGTGGCGGTGGCCGATCTGAGCGGACGGATCGTGGCCCGTCGCGACGTGCCCAACCGCGGCCGCAGCGCCAACGCCGTCGCCGACGCGGTGGTGGCCGCCGCGAACGAGGCCACCGCCGAGGCCGGTCTGCGCCCCGAGGACGTGGTGCACGCGGCGATCGGCTCACCAGGGGTCTGGGACGAGTCGCAGCGCCGGGTCCATTACGCGGCCAACCTGCCGGGCTGGGGGCGGCGCGGGCTCTTCGAGCGGCTCGCGGCCGGCCTGGGCACCGGGATCAGCCTGCACAACGACGCCAACCTGGCCGCCCTGGGCGAGTACGCCGCCGGGGTGGGCGCGGGCAGCCGGGTCTTCGTCTACCTGCTGATCGGCACCGGCGTGGGCATGGGCGTGGTGGTCGGCGGTGAACTGCAGCCGGGCGCCAGCGGTGCGGCCGGCGAGATCGGGCTGCTGCCGATGGCGGGCGGTGCGGCCGCGCCCGAGGGCAGTGGCGTGCCGGGGGCCCCGGCCACGCTGGAGGGCACGGCCGCGGCCGAGTCGGTGGTGCGGTCGGCCAGGGAGCTGGGCATGAGCGGCAGTCTGACGGCCAAGCGGGTCTTCGAGGCGGCCCGCGCGGGGGACGGCGCCGCGTGCGCCGCCGTGCGCCGTGAGGCCGAGCAACTCGCCTTCGCCGTCGCGGTGGTGGCCGCGGTGCTCGACCCTGATCTGGTGGTGCTCGGCGGTGGCCTGGGCAACGGGGCCGACCTGCTGCTCGCCCCGCTGGAGGAGGAGCTGCACCGCCTCACCCCGCTGCGGCCGCGCTTGGCGGCGAGCCTGCTGGGGGACGAGGCGGTGCTGCGCGGCGCGCTGGCCACCGCGCTGCTGGACGCGCGCGCGGAGGTCTTCGAGCGCCGGACGGCGGCGGTCGGATAGTGCCGTCGCTCACCATCTGCCGTACGGTCCAGGTGTCCTGACGATCAGTCGGCTGTCTGTCGGGCGTTCATCAGGCATCCACCGGCTCGCCGGGGGCGGTCTCCGGGTGGCGGAACTGCTCGCGGATCTCCCGCGGCCCGAACGGCCAGGTCCGCTCGAAGCGGGACCAGATCAGGTACGCCGCCCCGCCCGCCGCGACCCAGGCCAGCGACCACTCGATCGGGTGGTAGCCGGGCGCGTTGCGGTCGGCGTACCCGTAGATCACCACCCAGCCGACGGCCGCGACCACGCTCGGCAGCGGGTAGCGCCACATCAGGTAGGGGCGGCGCAGGTCGGGCTGGCGGCGGCGCAGCACGGTGACGGCGAGCACCTGGGCGAAGGCCTGGACGATCACCATCACGGTGGTGAGCAGGTTGATCAGGGTGTTCAGGTTGGTGTGCCGGCCGATCAGGAAGCCGACCGCGGTGACCGCGCCCATGGTGAGCAGGCCGAGGGTGGGGAACTCGTGGGTGCGGTGCAGTCGGGAGTAGGAGCGGAAGAAGACGCCGTCGCGGGCCGCGTCGAACGGCACCCGGGAGCCGCCGAGCAGGCCGGTCAACACCGAGGCGAAGGCGGTGACCAGGATCAGCACGGTGACCACGTCGGCGGCCGTCCTGCCCCAGGTGGCCTGCAGCACGGCGGAGGCGACCGAGGTGGAGGCGATCGAGTTCGGGTCGAGCATCTGGTGCCAGTCGAGCGCGCCGAGCACCCCGATCTGCAGCAGCAGGTAGATCACCATGATGCCGAGGATCGAGTAGATGATCGAGCGCGGCATCGCCCGGCCCGGGTCCTTGATCTCGGAGCCCAGGTAGGCGCTGGTGTTGTAGCCGAGGTAGTCGTAGATGCCGATGGTCAGCCCGGCCGCGAAGCCGAGCCAGAAGTGACCGTGCGTCACGTCGATCGCGTGCGCGGGCCAGGTGAAGGCGCGTGACGGTGAGAAGTGGGTGTAGGAGGCGAGCATGACCGCGCCGACGGCGGCCAGCATCACGCCCCACATCACCGTGGTGAGTTTGGCGATGCTCTCCACCCGGCGCCAGAGCAGCAGGACGACCAGCACGATCACGGCCAGGCCCACCAGATCGCCCTGGGCCTTGGTCATCTGCGGCCACAGGTAGGCCAGGTACTGGACGAAGCCGACCACGCCGGTGGACATGATCAGCGGTATGAAGAGCATCGCGGTCCAGACGAAGAGGAACGGCATCAGCCGGCCCGTCCGGTACTGGAACGCCTCGCGCAGGTAGACGTAGGAGCCGCCGGAGCCCGGCAGCGAGGCGCCGAGCTCGGCCCAGACCAGTCCGTCGACCAGGGCCAGCAGGGCGCCGGCCAGCCAGCCGATGACGGCCTGCGGGCCGCCGAACGCGGCCACCATCAGCGGGATCGTGACGAACGGGCCGATCCCGCACATCTGGCTCATGTTGATGGTGATGGCCTGGAACAGGCCGATCCGTCTGCTGAGTGTCGCGGACACGGGGTACTCCAGAGGGGAAGGCGGCGCGCGCGGGAGTTGGGTGTCCATAAGTTAAGTTTCCTAACTAGAGCAGTCAAGAGCTGCGACGGAGCAGCACGCCGCGAATGAAGGCCGCCTGGCCGGCGTGCTGCAGGCACTCGGTGACCACACTCACCAGGCGGACCCCGAGTGTCACCGGCGGACTCCAGCGCTCGTCCACCACCCGGTCGAGGTCGGCGTCGGTCAATGTGCGTACGAACTCCAGGGTCTGCCGGTGCACCGCGTCGTAGTAGTCGGTGAGCAGGCGGCGGGAGGTGAGCTGGACCCGTGCGACCTGCTCCGGGTCGTGGCCGTAGCCGGTCTCGTCCGCCGGGAAGGGCAGGTCGAACTTCTCCCGCCAGCCCGCCGCCGTCCAGAGCTGCTCGGTCGCCATCACGTCGGCGAGGTGGTCGTCCTGGACCCGGGTCAGGTGCCAGACCAGCCAGGCCACCGAGTTCGCCTCCTCGTCCAGCCGGGCGGTCAGCTGCTTCGGTCCCAGGCCCTTGACCGCCTCGTGGACGGCCTCCTTGGCGCGGCCGAAGGCGTCGGTCAGCAGGTCGGCGCTCGTCATCTGTGCTCCTGATCGGGGGCGGTGCGGTTGGGGGAGGGGGTGGTGGTGCGGTGGTGCGGTGATGCCGTGGTGCGGGCCGGGGCGGTCGGTGGTGTGCCGCCGGTGCAGGCATCCCCCGTCCGGCGCGTGGTGGATCGGGGCCGACCGGGTGAGCCTCGGGGCGGGTGGCGCGGCGGCGGCCCGACCGCCGGTGCGCGGGAGAGGATGCCAGGGGGCCGGAACAGGAGGTGTGGTGCAGGTGATCACCTTGCAAGGGCTGACCCTCGCGCTTCTCGCCGCCCCCGAGGGGGTCGAGCAGCGCGACCTCGCGGTGTGCCGACAGGCGGTGCTCGAAGCGGGTGGCGTGCCGCGGCTGCTGGCCACCGCGGCGGGGCGGGTGCAGGCCTACCGGCAGTTGGAACGGGCGGACACCTTCGGCGTCGACGCGGTGGTCGGGGAGAGCGACCCCGCCGACTACGCGGCCCTGGTGCTGCCGGGCGGAGTGGCCGGTGTCGACGCGCTGCGGCTCGACCCCGGAGCGGTCGACTTCGTCCGGGCCTGCTGCGCGGCGGGCAAGCCGGTGGCGGCGATCGGGCACGCGCCCTGGCTGCTGATCGAGGCGGACGCGGTGCGCGGGCGGAGTCTGACCTCCTGGCCGAGCCTGCGCACCGATCTGGTGAACGCGGGTGCCGACTGGGTGGACGAGCAGGTGCGGCTCTGCGAGGCCGGCCCCGGACCGCTGATCACCAGCCGAAAGCCCGCTGACCTGGTGCTCTTCACCGATGAGCTGGTCACCGTGTGCGCCAAGCTGCGCACGGGGATCGGGCCCTGGTCACGGTGATCCGGGCCCTGCCCAAGGCGGCGCCCGGGGCTTGGTGACGCCGAGCCGCCGCCCGGATGGGCGGCGGCCCGGTGGCCGGTCAGTGTGCCCCCAGCGATGGCCGAGTGGCGCCGGGGCGGTGGCTCAGCGGGTCGCGGCGGCGAGGGCCTGCTCGATGGTGGCGGTGTCGGCGGGCTGCCCCGGATCCTGGTCGAGGCGGGCGGCCGGGTCCTTCAGGTAGGGCAGGCCGTAGGCGGGGGTGCCGGGCTGGAAGCGCCAGCTCGCCGCGAGCGGACCGGCGTCGACCGCGTCGTAGCCGAGGGTGTCCAGCAGGGTGGTGGCGCGCTCCTTGGCCGCGGCGTCGTCACCGGCGATCGGCAGGGCCGAGCGGTCGGGCGCGCCGCTGGGGCGGGCGAGGTCAAGCAGGTGGCCGAAGTAGATGTTGTTGAAGACCTTGACCACCTTGGAGTCGGCCAGGTGCTCCTGGACCAGCTCGCTGCTGGTGGCCTCGCCGGAGTCGAGCCGGGCGAAGTGGCCGTCGCGGTCGGGGTAGTAGTTGCCGGTGTCGAGCACGATGCGGCCGGCCAGCGGGGCGGCGGGGAGCTGGAAGGCGTTCTTCAGGGGGATGGTGACCACCACCCAGTCGCCCGCCTCGGCGGCCTGTGCCGGGGTCGCGGCGCGGGCGCGCGGGCCGAGCTCGGCCACCAGTTGTGCGAGGGTCTCGGGCCCGCGCGAGTTGCTGAGCACCACGTCGAGGCCAGCGTTCACCGCGAGCCGGGCCAGGGTGCCGCCGATGTTTCCGCTGCCGATCAGTCCAAGAGTTGCCATGCCGATGACAGTGCCCAGCTCGGCCGCGATATTCCTGACCCGGCGTCATATCACCCGAAAGGGTCAGTGCCAGGATCGTCGAGCAGTGCGGCGGCGCGGGCCTGGATCAGCTCGGCGGTCCGCCGCGCCTCGGTGTCGTCTGCGTAGCGGCCGCGCGGCCAGAAGAAGCCGCGCAGCCCGTCCTTCCGGTTGCGCGGCACCACGTGCACGTGCAGGTGTTCTTCGCGATTCGTATGTCTCACGAGACATGGACTGCTGACGTGGGGCTGGTCACAAGTGGAGTTGACGTGGAGGGCTCCGAGGGTGTCGAAGATCGCTTCCCGGATACACTCCGCGAATGCCGCTCACCCGCTTGGACATGGTCGACGAAGACGTGCTGCTGGGCCTTGCCGGTCCAGACGTACGGGTGTTCCCGGTGCCTGGCGCTGTGGTGGCCCTGGGTGCGTCGGGCACGGCGATCGTTGCGGATGCCGGCGATGACGCCGCGGTCAGCGGGGTGTGGAACGAGGAGGAGTTCCGACTGATCGGTCCGGCACCCGAGCCGGTCAGAGCGCGGCTTATGGGCCCCATGCCCTTCACAACCCACCTGGCCGACGACCCGGAACTGCCGATACACCTCGCGGTCCGGGTCGACGGACGCTGCCTCTACCTCGGCGTCGTCCAAGTCGGCGGCTGCGAGGGGGCCGAAGATGAGCTGACCAGCTGTGACCTGTGGATCGACCCGTCGCTGAGCCGCGAGACGCTCGCTGTGGTCCGGCCACCGGGCGCCATGCCCATCCTCCCCGGCCTGGAATGGTTGGAGGGGATCGGGCGTGACCCGCAGCATGCCTTGGAGATGTTCGTTACTGGCTGGTATCCGGAAACCGATACGGTGCCGTCCGTCCGTACGGTCCCTGACTTCGTTCCGCCCGCGTTGGCCGACTTCTACCGTCTTGCCGAGAAACGTCCTGCCATTCTCGGGGAGCAGAACTTCATCGAACCGTTGGCAGCGCTCGCGCCGGGCGGACGGGAGGGGCGCCTGAGGTTCGCTGACGAGAACCAGGGAGGCTGGGACTGGTCGGTGTCTTGGGAGCCCGATGCCGCGAGCACCGACCCGGCTGTCCTGCTTACCAGTGGTGATGTCTCCACACCGGAGCAGGAGCCTCTGAGTCGGTTCCTCCTGCAGTTCTCCCTTCACGAAGCGGCCATCACCGCGCCTTACCAGGCGGCTGCGCGGGGCCTGCCCGGCCAGTTGCTGCCGGTGCTTGAGAGCTTTCTGCAGCGTGTTCCGCTCCGCCCGTTCATGTCGCCGGTCGTTGCGAAGAACTTCCTCGTCGCGCCTGGTGTTGTCGCTCAGGTCTCGCCGAGCTATCGCAACGAGAGCGAGGTCACCGTCCAGATCGGGGCATGCCACCGCGGCGCGCTGCAGCCACTTAGCGAACTCGGCCTTGAATGGCGGCGATTCGACGGGTAGCTCTCGGGTCAGCGACATCGCGAATTCGCCGGTCAAGCTCAGCCAGATCGGGGGTGCAACAGAGCGACGCGGCCACCGCTAGCGGCGAGTTCTTGGCGGAGCTGGGTGTTGTCGTGGTGGAGGGCCGCGATGGCGGTGGCGGCCGCTTCCAGCCGGCGGTTCGCCAGGGCGCACTCGTGGGTCTTCTCTGCGAGCTTCCGGCGGAGCTGTGCGATCTCGTCATCCCGGCGGGCTTCGCCGGGCGTGGCGGTGCCGTGTTCGGCGACGTGGTTGTCCCACTCGGCGAGGATGGCGGCGGCACGGTTCATGGTGGCCCGGCTGACCTGGGCTTCTCGCCAAAGGTTCTCCTTGGTGAGGCGGCCGTCGGTGTGCTGGGGCTTGCCGTCGAACAGCCGCCGCATCGCAGCCCGCAGGGATTCGGCGGTCTTCGAGGAAACGCCGTCTTCCGTGAGGGCGCGACCGTGTGGTGTCGTCACTGTGTCTCCTCGTGGACCTTCGCCAGAACGGCCTCGGTCCGTTCCAGTTCGCGGGTGATGAGTGCCTTGCGGGCGGAAGGCAGGGCAGGGTTGTTCAGGAGCGTGAGCTGAGTCCGTCGGTGCGAGTCGTAGATCGGGACGTGCTCGGGGCCGATCACGCTGTTGTGGCAGCGGTCGGGCCGGCAGCGGTTCTCCAGGGGGCCGGTGTGGCCGCTGGGGACGATCGCGTTCTCCAGGCAGACGGCCCCGGCCGGGTTCGCCTCGTCGAACAGGCAGTGATTCAGCGTCCCGAAGCGAATCGTGATTCGGGCCTTGCGCAGGAGGCTGTCCTCAACCCGGGCGTCGCCGCCGCGGGCCGCGACCGTTTCCTTGATCTGGTCGAAGGTTTCCTTGATCCGTTCGGCGCCAGGACCGTAGCCGATGGTGTTGCCGTTGGAGTGGTCGCTGTAGAGGTCCTTGATACGGCGGAACTTGGCGGCGTCGACCGCGGACTGGAGATGGTCGGCCCAGGCCGTGTCGGAGGCGGCATAGCCGAGGGTGGACCGGTTGGCCAGCGCCCGGGTGGCGACGTGCTTGAGCTGGATGCCCAACGCGATTTCCGAGCCGGGGAACTGGTCGGTCAGCATCGCCATGGTGCGGCGGAACATGTGGGGCCGGGCCTTGCCCGGCGGGATTTCGTCAAGCCCTGACCAGGTCCGGCCGGCGTTGGCGAACGTGATGAACTGTCGTGTCATTCCCGGGCCTTGTACGGAGCTGCTGAAGCCCGGGCGTCCGAGCGGGGCGAAGACCCGTTCCGCGTGGACGGAGACGGCTTCGGCGACCGCGATGGCCTCCGCGACAGGCTCGGTGATCCACCAGTGTTTGCGGGGCAGGCCCGGATGATCCTTCTGGAGGGTGGAGGCGATGGCGGGAGAGTTGTAGTGCTCGACCACGCTGCCACGGACGATCGCTTGGATTTCCGAGTCCCGCATCATCGAAAGCGCCGCGACCAGGATGAAAGCGGCATTGCGAAGCGCGACATGCAGCTGGAACAGGTTGTCCGGAGTGATGCCGGGGTGCCAGGGGCCCGTGGTGCCGTCCGGACGCCGGACCTCGGTCAGATCCGCGACGAGTCCTTCGCGCGTGATCCGGCCTTCGGCGACCGCCTGCATGACCTTGTGACGGCGGCCCAAGGAATCGGCGAGCCTGCAACCACCGCCCCTCCGTCCGGACAGGCCGACTGCAAGCCCCAGGAGATTCCGGTGGACGCGCGGGCTGCCGTCTTCGCGGGTCCGGTCGGAGTAGACCGGAATCTTGTTCGCCGGGTCGTCCAGCCAGATGTCGATCTCGGCTTTGCGGTCGACTGCCGGCAGAGGGCGGGCCGCTCGCCGTAGCTCTTCGTAGCGGTGGGTGGCCCGCAGGATGTCCGGTGCGAAGGTGTGGACGTAGGCCCAAGCCGCGCGGACGAGCGGGAACCAGATCTCCGGCTTGATCGCCTCGGTCGAAAGTTCGTGTCTGCCAGGGCATTTGGCGACCTGCCGTGCGCTTCGCCCTTCCCAGGGGTCCCCGGTCGGCCAGCCTCCGGTGATCGCCGGTGCGATGACAGCCATCTTCTTCAGGAACGTGACCGTCGAGGCAGCTGTGCTCGGCTTGCGGACCGCCAGAAGATCGCGGATGCGCCGGTGCAGGTCGCGGTGCGTCCATTCGGCCGGGCGGGAAGGCAGGTCCTTCCTCGTGGCCCAGGTGATGAGCTGCCGGAGCTGCGACGCGGTTTGGATCAGTGTGCCGACCGCAGCACGCTCGGCGCCGAGGTGCACTCCGAGGTCGTGGAGCGCCTCGTGTTGCGGGTTGGCCATGGCCATGAAGACCTCGCGGGCCAGCAGGTTCCAGGCCGGATCGGTCAACTCGCCGCTGAACCGGACTCTCCACTGGCAGTGGGAGAGGTTGGGCGGCCGACGGACGACACCGTTGAAGTCCCAGACCTCCGTGTCACCGAACCTGGGCATGGCCGCCGTCCCGTCGTGGGTCCCGCTCAGCAGCGGGTGGCTTTGCAGGACCGGCTCATCGTCGCCGAACAGCGAAGCGGTCCGGGACACAGGCTGATTGAGAATCATTGATCGAACTCCGTGTGTGCGGTGAGGGGAAGGTGGAGGGCTTCACGCCCCTCTGCGATGTGCAGGCGGGCCAGATCCAGTTCCTCGGGCGTCCGGTCGGCGAGGACGGCCAGCAGGTTCGCCCAGCTCTGGCCCCACTGGGCGGTGAATACGGCGGGCGGAAGCCGCTGCTTCGACCTCTCCAAATGGCTCCTGAACAAGAGGAGTTGAGGCAGGTTGGTGGGGAGGATCCAGGCGTTCCGGCATTCCAGACAGCGCAACGGGGCGACCGCACAGAGCTCGCCGGACGGGCTGTAGGGCGACTGCCGCGGATCCCGACAGTGGGACAGTCCCATGTCCAGCTGGCCGCTGATGATTCCTTCGGCCTCCGGGGGTTCCAGACCAAAGCCGTCAAGTCCGGTGCCGGCAGCGGTCTCTGCGGCCTCGGCGGTAATGACCGTGGGCCCGTCGACGGCTTGGCGGAACCAGTGCTCCTGCGCGGCGGTGATGACATCGCCGGAGATGATCCGCAGCGTGGTGCCCTGGGCATAGTGGCCCGCGAAGGTCTCCTCCAGGTGGTCGTCGGCGGCGACACTGACCCGGCCGCGGGCGACGATCGCCTTCTCGACCTTGGTCGACTTCCGTAGCCGGGCGATGTGCAGGTCGCCGGAGACCGTGATGTTGCGGCTCCTGGCCCAGGCGACGAACGACGAACTGGGGCCCGCGAAGTTCCACCGGTCGAAGACGAGCCTCCCGCCTGGCAGCACCGCGGCCCTTACGAACAGCGTGTCCTCGACCTCGCGGGTCTGATCACGGACCTTTGCAGTTACGTTGATCATCCGGCGAACCACTGCGCCGGCCTCGCGCCGGGGCCGGTCCGCGATCTCGTGGGTGACTGGTTCCGCCTCATCCGGTTGAAGACTGTTGTCGCCGTCCCGGAAGGCTCGGTGTCGGATACGGCCGGCCCGCTTCTTCAGAAATGTCAGCCGGACGCCTTTCGCAAGGAACTCCACGTCCTTGGCGCCGAAGCCGGTCACCTCCTCGGAGGTGCGCCCCGTAGCGTCCATCAGCAGCACGCGGAAAGCGTGCAGGTCGAGCGAGGTCGGGTAGAGGTGGGCGACGAGCTCGCATACGAGCCTCTGCTTCGCGGTGTTCACGGTGATGCGGCCGTCCGGCCGGGCCACCAAACTCCGTAGGTCGTCCGGCCATCCGGCCACCGATGGAAGACGGGACGTGATCTCCTTCGGACTGACCTCGCCGTGAGCCAGGCCCCAGAGGAGGTCGGGCAGGTGCAGCCAGCTCCCGGCGTCGGGATGCCGCCCTTCCTCCACCAGTCGCCATCCCGCGGCCAGTCGCTTCTCCAACTCATTGACCGCCGCCCAGGCGGCGCGGACGAGGGCCTGCTTGTCCTTGCGGGAGAACTCGTCGTGCTCGGCTTTCTCGCCCCAGGAGACCAGCAGCGGCCCGCGGACCGTGCGAGCCAGAACGGGATCCACGGCCCGCTCGGGATGATCGTCGCGCCTGATCAGCAGCGTTCGCAGTGACGTCGCCAGGTAGGCCGGCCAATTCGAGCCGGGCGAATACGTCGCGGCAAGGCCTCGTTCCCATTTCGCCAGCAGCCGGGCCGTCCGAGGATCGGTCAGGTCGACCGGTGCGACGGTGCTCTCCAACTCGGTGTCGACCATGCTGCAGAAGCGGTCGATGGCCCGCCGATAGGCGCTCGCTGGACCCGCCGTGATCTCGGTCGCCTCCACATATTCGACCCACTCGTCCGCGAGTTGCGCCGCAACCCGCGAACAGCGGAAGCGCCCAGGATCGAGCTCGATCACCTGGTTCCGGCCCGCGGACTTCGCGCAGGTCACGGAGCGGACCCCGATTCGGGCCATCGGCTGGTGGCTGTCCTGAGCATCTTCGCTGTACTCGCCGAAGGTGCCGTAGTTGTGCCGCCGCGCCATCACCGACCACCCCCGGAGCCGGCCTCCAGGCCGAAGGCGTGCGCGGCGATCTGCGCGTAGGTCGCTTCCTCGCCCGCATCGCCGACCCAGCCGCAGAACGCCTCCTCGAACTCGTTCACCAAGTCGTCGGTGTACTGGAGGTACGCATAGGCGGTTTCCGGGCTCGCGTGACCGAGCCTGCGGCTGACGATCAGCAGCGGATTGTGCCGGATGTGGCTCGACAGGTAGCGGTCGTGACGGCGGCGCCGAGCGACGTGGTCAGGCTCCTCACCGTCCATCAGCCGTTCCAGATACGACAGCAGATGAAGCGCGTGGGTGTGGCGCAGGTCGTGCCAGCGCCATCTCTTCGCCGGCAGGTGTGGCGTAGTCGCATCCGCATGCGCCCGCATCCGGCGCCAGGCCGCATGCCGATAGCGCTTCCACGAGTCCGCCCCGGGCATCAGCCCGCTGCGGCAGACGAACACCGCCAGCGCCTCCAGCCCGAACTCGCCCTCGTAGACGGTGATCCGACGCAGATCTGCAGGCATCGCCTGCATGTCGAACTCGCGCAGCACTCCGTCCAGCAGCCCGCGGACGCGCCGGGTTCCGTGGTCGATGCGCGAAACAACGAACAGGTCCCGATGCCGCCGGCCCAGGTTCCGGGCGGCGGCCGCCGTCAGCTCCGGGCGTTCGAGCATCACGTAGGTGTCGACCGACCTGACCGCGTCCTCGGGGACGTAGACGGTGCGGGCCTTGCCGTACTTCGCACAGGCTTGGACCGCGAACTCAGCAGCCTGCCTTGGGGAGTTGACGCCGATTCCGAGCTCTGGCAACAGGATCGTCGCCCACTCCTGCCAGCGTGTCCCCGAGCCCAGAGCAAGGTCGGAACCCGCGCGGTTCCGGAGCGGAGCCCAGCCCCGAAAATTCCGGTCGACCTGGGAGTCAGGCCTCTGCCCCGCCCAGGCCGACGTCTCGGAAGTAGCGGTACTGAGCGAGAGTGAGGTGCCGGATGTCCATGCCGCTTCGGACCCGTGGCGCGAGCGGATTACGACCGCGGGCCGCGACTCGCACCGGCCGCTGCGACAGGTACTTCTCGTCGACGGCGAACTTGAAGAACTGGTCCAGCAGCCCCGACTCCTTGCCCCAGGCTGACGAGCCGATGGGACGCTCCTGGAACTGCGTTCGGGCCTTCTTGAAGGCCACCAAGTCCGACTCGGTGGCCGACAGGACGTCACGACCGCGGCCCTCCTGGTGACCTGCGAACCGAGCCATGATCCGCCCGTAGTCCTTCAGCGTGGACAGAGCCAGATCGGCGTACGACAGGTTCCGCCCCCACGAGCACAGCGGCTCGACGGGCATCATCGTCTCGTCGTCCAGGTAGACCGGCGCCCCGTCCGAGATCGAGCGGTGTACCAGCAGCCGGGCGGCATCCTCCCCAGACAGCACCGGACTCTCCAGGTGGTTCCGCACCACCTTCGAGTCCACCGAGAACAACAGCATCTTCATCTCCCTGTGAGACAGCGCAGGAGACGAGAGATACCAGCGAGCCGAGCGGCTCCAGGACCACGTTCATCCTTCCGAGCGATACATCATGAGACAGATTCAAACCGTCCCAAGAAGAGGTGCGGCACCGACTGGCTGACCCGGTTGTTCAGCGCGACGAACGAGCCCTGCGCCGCCATCGCCTGCTCGACGGCCCCGGTCAGCAGCCGTACCCGCTCGAAGAACGGGCCGACCAGCTCCGGCGGCAGGTCGGTGAGCGTGCGAGCGTGGCGGACCGGCACCACCAGCAGGTGGCCGGGGAAGAGCGGCCGGTGGTCCAGGAAGGCCAGCGCCGTGCCGTCCCGGAAGACCGGGTGGATCGGTGCGGCGGGGTCGGCCAGCAGGGTGCAGAAGGCGCAGTCCATCCGGTCATCAGAGCACGGCGTGTGGTGGCGCCGGTGGATCTCGCAGGTGCGGCGGATCTGATGGACCATTAGGTGATGTTCCGTCAGTAGTGGTCACCTGGTGGTCTGGTGGCCTGGTGCGTGAGGGCAGTAGTGCGGCTGGCAGCAGGCCGAGCGCCGCGACGACGGTCAGGGCCGGCAGGGCGGTGCCCGGCGCCGGTGCCGCCGCCACCGGGGCGGCGCCGACGGCGATGGCGATGCCCAGGGTCGGGCCGATGTTCATCGCGGTCTGCTTGAGCCCGCCGACCACCCCGGCGTAGCCGGGCGGCGTGTCGCCGACGACCGTCCCGGTCGCGGTGACCATCACGGCGGCGAAGCCCGCGCCGAGGACGGCGAAGAGCGCGCAGATGCCCGGCCAGCCGCTGTCCGGGCCGAGCCGGGACAGCCCGGCGATGGCCAGCGTGACCAGGCCCGTCCCGGCCAGGGCGACGCGACGCGGCCCGTGGCGCCGCAGCAGCGCGGCGGCGACCGGCGAGCCGAGCACCATCAGCGCGGTGAGCGGGAGCCCGCGCAGGCTGCTGGCGAGCGGGTCCAGGCGCTGCGCGTCCTGCAGGAAGAAGGTGGTCACGAAGAGGGTGCCGAAGAGGCCGCTGCCGCAGGCCAGCAGCAGCGCCATCGCGGCCGTCACCGGGCGGGACCGGGCCACGGCCGGCGGCACGATCGGGAGCGCGGTGCGGTGCTGGTGGCCGGCGAACAGCGCGGCTGCCACCGCGGTGGCGGCGAGGCCGAGCAGCGTCGAGGTGCCCGTCCAGCCGTGCGCCGGGACGCCGGCCAGGGTGTGGACCAGGACGGCGAGGGCGGCCGCGAGCAGGGCCGCGCCGGTGAGGCCGAGCCGCGCGGACCGGTTCGCGGCGGGGGCCGGAATCCGGACGGCGAGCGCGCAGGCGGCGATCGCGAGGGTGATCGGGACGTTGATCAGGAACACGGCCTGCCAGCCCAGGTGGGCCACCAGCGCGCCGCCGAGCAGCGGACCCAGGCCGGAGGCCACCCCGATCCCGCTGGTCCGGATGGCGATCGCTCGGCCCAACCGATCAGGTGGCGAGGCCAGTTGGAGCAGCGCCAGGGTGGCGGGCTGGAGCAGCGCGCCGAAGACGCCCTGGAGCGCGCGCAGGCCGATCACCCAGCCGATCCCGGGCGCCAGCGCGACCCCGCCCGAGGCGGCCCCGAAGCCGAGCACGCCCACCAGCAGCAGCCGCTGGTGGCCGTAGCGGTCGCCCAGCCGACCGGCGACGACCAGCAGCGCCGCCACGGTGAGCAGGTAACTGGTGCTGGTCCACTGGACCTGGTCCGCACTCGCCCCGAGCTCGCGTTGCAGGCTGGGCTGCGCCACGATCAGCGCGGTGCCGTCCAGTGCGACGATCATCGCGCCGGCCACGGAGGCGAGCAGTGCCAGGCGCTGCCGGGTCGGGGCGGGGCCCGCGGCCGGATCAGCGGTGCTGGTGGTGGTACTGGCGGCGGGGGCGGTCATGCGGGCACCGGCCCCAGATGGGCGTCCAGAGCGGCGGTCACGAGCCGGTCGAGCGGGTCGAGCCGGTCGCCGTCGAGGGCGAGCTGCAGGCTGCCCCAGAACCAGAGTTGGACGATGCCGTGCAGGTTGGCCCAGAGCGCGGCGGCGGTCACGGCGGGGTCGGCTCCGCCTGGTTGGCCTGGTTGGCCGGCGAGTTCGGCGAGTTCGATGAGTTCGACGAAGCGGGCGAAGAGCGGGAGGGACGAGTCGCGCAACCGGGGACGGCCGCTGGTGCCGATCGGGTCGTTCGGCTCGCTGTTGAGCAGATCATGACGGAACATCAGCTCGAACATGCCGCGCCGCTCCAGTGCGTAGTCGACGTAGGTCCGGGCGAAGGCGGCGAGTTGCGCGCGTGGCGGGGCCGCCCCGTCGGTCGCGGTGGCGAACCGGGCCGCGAGGTCTGCGAAGCCCCGGTGGGCGATCGCGGAGAGCAGTGCCTGGTGCGTGGGGAAGTAGCGGCGCGGGGCGCCGTGCGACACGCCTGCCCGGCGGGCGATCTCGCGCAGGCCCAGGGAGGCGGTGCCTTCGGTGAGGACGAGCTCCACGCCGACATCGACCAGCCGTTCGCGCAGGGAGGGCTCGGGATCCATGGGCACTGTCTACCAGCCCGGCGTAGACACTGTCTACGTCGGGCTGTCCCGTGAGGTGCGGGGATGTGGCGGGGGCCACTGGGGGGCGGTTCGGTGGGCGCTGGGTGGTGGCGTGGTTGCTGTGAGTGGTGGATCCGGGGGTTGGTGGGGGTGGGGTGCGTCACGTGAATGGGGTGGTGAGTGGGGTGTTTTGGCTTGTTTTCGTCGGCTTGAGACGGTTTTGGGGGTGCGGTTTCCGGGGGTAACGGGGTGTGGCCTGGGATGTTGTGGTTCTGGTTGTGCCCGGGGGTGGGGGTTCGTAGGTTCGTTGTCGGCGCCGGTGAGTGCGCCGCCTGGGACCGTCCTTGGGGCTTGCGGGTTTTCGCGGGTCGGGTCGGGTCGTACCGGAGCCTTTCCTCTCCCCTTCGTGGTGTGCGGGTGTGGTTCCGCGTGTGTTCGTCCGGGATCTTGCGATGAGGGAGAAACCTTGACTTTCCGTGCCGAGAACGCCGCTTCTGCCGCTGCCGCCACTGCTTCGCCCGCTGGGAAGAACGGGAAGCGTTCGCGGCTGCGCCTGGCTGTGCTGGGTGGGGCCGTGGTGGTGCTGCCGGTGGCGGGGCTGGTGACGGCTTCGGCGGCGTCCGCGGCGTCGTCGTCGACGTGGGACGCGGTGGCGCAGTGCGAGAGCACGGGGAACTGGTCGATCGACAGCGGCAACGGGTTCTCGGGCGGTCTGCAGTTCACGCCGAGTACGTGGGCGGCCTACGGGGGCACGCAGTACGCGGCGTCGGCGGCGCAGGCTTCGCAGGGGCAGCAGATCGCGGTGGCGGAGAAGGTGCTGGCGGATCAGGGTCCGGGTGCCTGGCCGGTGTGCTCGGTGAAGGCGGGGCTGACGGCGGGTGGGGCGCCGGCGCAGGTGGACACCAGCAGCACCAGCGCCTCCAGCACCACCACGACGACGGCTCCGGCCCAGGCCCCGGCCGCCGCCCAGGCCCCGGCTCCGGCTGCGACGTCGAAGCAGCAGGCGGCGCCGGTGGCCAAGTCGGCGCCGGTGCAGCAGGTGCCGTTCAAGCACAAGGCGGCCGGCAAGGACGCGTCCGGTGGCGGGACCTACACCGTGAAGAGCGGTGACACGCTGAGCGCGATCGCGGCCTCGCACGGGACCACGGTGGCCAAGCTGTTCGCCGCCAACGCGCAGACCATCGGTGCCAGTGCGGACGTCATCCTGCCGGGCCAGGTCCTGAGCATCTGACCCCTGGTGCTCGCCTGCCGGTTGCCCCCGTCCCTCTCGGCGGTTTCCAGGGGACGGGGGCAACCGGCGTTTCCGGCGGCGGACAGGGGCGAACCGGCGTTTCCGGCGGCGGACAGGGGTGAACCGGCCGCCCGTCTTGGGGGAGGAGTGGATCATCGGTAGGCTCCCGTCCCATGCTGACTACCGTGAGCACGTGGAAGGGCCCGGCGCCGGAAGGCGGTGTGCAGCGTCTCCTCGGGGAGGTCACCCGGTCCGCCGACCGAGTGCTGTCCGCCCTCGACGCGTTGGACGACGAGGCGGTCCGCGGGCCGTCGGCGCTGCCGGGTTGGCACCGCGGCCAGGTGATCGTCCACCTGGTGGGCGCAGCTGACGCCTATCTGCGGCTGCTGGCCGGTGCCCGCGCCGGTGCCGCTGTTCAGGCCGGCGCCGGCCAGGACGATGTCGAGCGCCCCGCCGCCGAACTCGCGGCCGTGCTGCGCGAGCGGCTGGCGCGCTTGGCGGCGGATGCCGCCGGGATGCCGGAGGACCGCTGGGAGGTGCTGGTCACGGCGCTCGCGGGTTGGCGGCACCCCGCATGGTTCACCCTCTACCGGTGCTGGCGGGAGCTGGAGACCCATCACGTCGATCTGGCTGTCGGCTACCGGCCCGGCGACTGGCCCACCGCCTACGTGTCCTGGGCCCTGGACGACACCTTGGCCGCGCTGGCCGCCCGCGAGTTCCCACTCACCCGGGTGACGGCCCTCGATCTGGGACGCGACTGGACCCTGGCGGCGACCGGCCCCACGGTCAGCGGCGCCGGTCACGAGCTGCTCGGCTGGCTCGCCGGACGGACCGACGGCAGCGCGCTCGCCTCGGACCTCCCGCTGCCGGAGCCGCCGCGCTGGCCGCTGCCACCCGTGCCGGGCTGGGGATGATCGGACGTCGCGTCGCGTCGCGCCGACCGGTGCCGGATCGCCTGATGCCTGACCGCCTGATGCCTGACCAGCCGTGAGGAGCCGATCCTGAACTCGTCGTTCGCCGAACTGCTCTCGGTCGGCCTGCTGGTGCTCGTGCTCGGCTGCGCGGTGGTGCGCCCGTGGGGCTGGCCGGAGGCGGTGGTCGCGGTGCCCGCGGCCGGGGTGCTGGTGGCCACCGGGGCGATCGCGCCCGCGCACGCCAGGGCCGAGGCCGCGCAGCTGGGGCCGGTGATCGGATTCCTCGCGGCGGTCCTGGTGCTGGCCCAACTCTGCGACGATGAAGGCCTGTTCCAGGCCTGCGGGGCCTGGATGGCCCGGTCGGCGGCCGGGCGGCCGCGGCGGCTGCTGGTCCAGGTCTTCGGGCTCGCCTCGGTGATCACGGCGGTGCTCAGCCTGGACGCCACCATCGTGCTGCTGACTCCCGTGGTCTTCGCCACCGCCGCCCGCCTCGGCGCCCGTCCCAAGCCGCACGTCTACGCCTGCACGCACCTGTCGAACACCGCCTCACTGCTGCTGCCGGTCTCCAACCTCACCAATCTGCTCGCCTTCGCCGCCAGCGGGCTCGGCTTCGTCCGGTTCGCCGGGCTGATGGCGCTGCCCTGGCTGGTCGCCATCGGGGTGGAGTACGTGGTGCTGCGCCGGTTCTTCGCCGCCGACCTGGACGCCGGGGCGCGGGCCGAGCCCGTCGGCGAGGCGCCCGAGCTGCCGCTGTTCGCCCTGCTCACCGTCGGCGGCACGCTGGCCGGCTTCGTCCTCGCCTCCGCGCTCGGGGTCGATCCGGCCTGGGCCGCGCTGCTCGGGGCGCTGGTGCTCGCCGTTCGCGCCCTCGTCCGGCGGCGCAGCACGCCGGTGGCGATCGTGCGTTCGGCCGCGCTGCCGTTCCTGGCGTTCGTGCTGGCGCTGGGCATCGTGGTGCGCGCGGTGGTGGACAACGGGCTCGCCACCGCGCTGACCCACCTGGTGCCGGGCGGCACCGCGCTGCCCGCGCTGCTCGGGATCGCCGTGCTGGCGGCCGTGCTGGCCAACGTGATCAACAACCTGCCGGCCGTGCTGGTGCTGCTGCCGCTCACCGCGCCCGCCGGACCGGGTGCGGTGCTCGCCGTGCTGCTCGGCGTCAACATCGGGCCCAACCTCACTTATGCCGGCTCGCTGGCCACCCTGCTGTGGCGGCGGATCGTGCGCGAGCACGAGAGCGAGGTGGACCTCGGCGAGTTCACCCGGCTGGGGCTGCTCGTGGTCCCCGCGGCCCTGCTGCTCTCCGTGGTAGCACTGTGGGTGTCGCTGCACCTGCTGGGAGGTTGACCGGTTGACCGTCATCGTCTGGATCGCCGAGGGCACGTGGCCCGCCTGCGTGGACGCCGCGCGGCGGCACGCGCCGGCCGGATCCGGGATCGTCCTGCTGCACGTCAGCGGTCCGGGGGCGCCGGGCGCGGCGCACGGTGCCTATGCCGGGCTGCTCGGGCGCGCGCGGCCGGCCCGCGATCCCGGGCCCCGGGTGGCCTCGCTGGCGGCGGCCGCGGCGGCCGAGCTGCTGGCGGCCGCCGCCGAGCGGCTCGGGCGGCCCTGCGGCACGGTCGAGCGGGTCGGGCGGGTGGAGCGCGAGGTGGTGGCCGCGGCCGAGGGCGCCGAGTTGCTCGTGCTGGCCCGCGACGGCGACCGGGGTCACCTGGGCCCGCGCGGTCTGGGACCGGCCGGCCGCTTCGTCGTCGACCACGCGCCGTGCCCGGTGCTGCTGGTCCGGCCGGAGCCGGTGTCAGGCCAGTAGCGCCTGCCAGTCGGGCACTTGGGGATCGCGGCCCGAGCCTTCGGCGAGCACCAGGTCACCGTCGCGGATCACGTAGTGGTGGGGTGCCATCGCGGTGTGGTGCTCGGGGAGGGCGGCGAGCACGGCTGCGTGCGCGGACTCCGGGGTGAGCGGGGCTCCGGCCGACTCCAGGTAGGCGGTCAACCTGCCGTCCTTGACGGTCACTTCGCCGACCCTGCCGCGTGCCTCGGTGAGCGGCTCGGTGAGCGGCTCGGTGAGTGCCTCGGTGAGCAGCTCGCGCACTGCCGCCAGGTCGATCCAGCAACCGTCGATCAGCTGCCAGCCCGGGCGCTCGCGCCGACCCGGCACCAGCGTGGTGAGCGTGCCCAACTCGTCGAGAGGGACCGGACGTTTGGCGACCAGGTCGAGCAGCCGGAGCAGGGCGTTGGCGAACTCCTCGGTGGCGGCGGGCGGGAAGAGCCGCGGATCGGCGTGCAGGGTCAGTTCGAGCACGCCGCCGGTGCGCCAGATGTTCAGCATGATCCGGGTCGGGATGGTCTCGGCGGGCAGCCACCAGAACTCCGGCTCGACCCGCGGGGGCAGCGGCTGCCGCGCGGTGTCGGCGGGGACCGTGGCGCTGAGGTCGTTGACCACCATGTGGCGGGCGTAGCGCAGGCCGCGGTGGTGGGCGGTGTCGTCCACCAGGCGCCAGACCTGTTCGGCGTCGAAGGCGCTGTGCCAGTAGGCCGCGAGCGCGGCGGCCTGGGTGCGCTGCACCAGTTGGTCGAAGTCGGGGACGGCGGTGTCGAGCGAGAGCAGCGCGTCCTGGGCCAGGGTGCCGATGTGCTCGGCGAGCGCCTGGCGGTGGCGGTTGGCGGAGAGGGCGGCCACCACCAAGGTGGACTGGCCGGCCAGGTGGGCGACCAGTGCGGCGTAGGCGGCCAGCAGCAGCGTCGAGGGGCCCGCGCCGGTGCGCTCGGCGGCGCGCGCCAGGGCCTCGGCGCCGGTCGCCGAACGGAGCGCCAGGGTGGGGAGTTGGGCGTCGGAGTGGGTGACGCCGTCGTGCGCGAAGACCACCGGCGGGTCGCAGCGCAGGACCTTCTCCCAGTGCCGGAGCGAGGCCTTCGCCCGCCGCCGGCCGGCTGGGCTCCGCTCCAGTTTGGCTATCTCACGCGGGGTGTGCGAGGTGGGCTCCGGGAGCGGCTGCCCGGCGATCAGCGCCAGCCACTCGGTGACCAGCAGCGCGGTGGCGGCGCCGTCGAGGTGGGCGTGGCAGACGACGACCACCAGCCGTACCGGCCGGCCCTGGCGGGTGAGCAGGGTGAAGCGCAGGGGGAAGTCGCGGGCCAGGTCGAAGGCGCGGTGGCGGTCGCGCAGGCCCAGTTCGCCGGCCAGCTTGTCGAGGTCCTCGCCGGGGGCCACCGGAACCACGGCGATGGTGAACTCGCCTTCGGCGCGCTCCTCCTGGCACTCGAAGTGGCTGCCGGGAAAGACCGTGCGCAGGGCAGGGTGCCGCTCGGCCAGGGTGCGCAGTGCGGCCAGCGTGGCGGGCAGGTCGGTGCCCTCGGGGACCGGCCAGAGCGCCTGCTTGCTCATATGGGCTGGTTCGTCGCGCAGCACGCAGCGGATCATGTTGTCCTGGCCGAGCGTCAGCGGACCGGATCCCGAACTGCTCGCCTGGTAGCGGACGATGAGCCGCTGCGGGGATTCCTCGGTGTCGACGGTGTCGTCGGTGCCACTGGTGTCGCTGGGGCCACTGGGGCCGCCGGTGCTGCCGATGCCGTCAGGGTCGCCGGGGCCGCCGGGGCCGGTCACCGGGTCTCTCCCGCCAGGGCGGTGCGGATCGCGGGGGGCCAGCGGTCCGGGAAGGGGCCGTGGGTGTGCAGCAGGGCCAGGGCGATCCGCTCCAGGCCGAAGGCGGTGCACGCGGTGTTGCCGGGCGCCCCGCCGCTGGTGAAGTCGAAGGCGAGGCCGAAATGGTCCTTGTGGATGTTGGCCGAGGCGACCGCCTGGACCAGCCCGTCGGCCAGCTCCACCCGCAGCTCGTACTTCAACTGCTGCGCGCGCTGGGCCGCTTGGTAGAACTTGGCGGTCGAGCCGAAGAACGGGTCGTCGGCCACCTCGATGGACGGCTTCAGCGACAGGCCGGTCAGCCAGTCGGCGACCCGGTCCAGCCAGTGGCCGCGCCAGGCGAGGCAGTGCCCCTCGTCTCCGGCAGTGACCAGCTCGGCCATCCGGAAGCTGCGCAACCGGCCGGTCTCGCTGGTGAGTTCCTGACGGAAGCAGGCTGCCTCGACCGCGAACCTGAGCGGCTCGGCCAGCTCGCGCCCGGCCAGGGTCGCGTACACCGGGTAGCAGGCGGCGGGCAGCAGCACCAGGTCGCCGATCTCCTGCCGGGCATGCCAGGCGCCGCCGTCGGTGGCCAGTGGCGCGAGTGCGGCCCACTCCTTCGGGGTGCCCCGGAAGCCGTGCACGGTGCCCAGCAGCTGGGGGAAGGCCGCGACGTAGCCGGCCCGCTCGATGGTGCGGCGGGCGATCACCGGGGGGATGGTCAGCCGCTCGAAGGGCTCGGCGGCGGCGAGCCCGGCGATCCCGGCCCGCAGCCCGTCGAGCAGTCGCTCGAAGGCGGCGGGGTGCAGGAACACCCCGGTCACCTCGGTGGGCAGCGGGCGGGCGTCGGCGTTGTCGGTCATCGATCCACCACCACTTCGGAGTTGAATTTCGCTTGCGGTTCGGCGGCCCAGTCGTGCAGCCGGACCAGATAGGGCGCGGTGCCGGCCAGGGCCAAGGCCGCGCGGTACGGGCCCAGGCGAGGCAGGTCGGTGATCCGGCAGGCGCGGTCGGGGCCGGGCAGCACGAGTGGCCCGTCGCCGGGCATGGGCTGCCGCAGCCCCTCGGCCAGCCGGCCGCCGAAGGCCTTCACATAGGCCTCCTTGCGGGTCCAGAGCCGGGCGAACCGGTCGGCGGCACCCGAGCCGGTGCCGACCAGTTCGGCGTCGGCGGGCGGGTAGAAGCGCTGGGCCAGGCGCTCCGCGGCGGCCTGGGCCGGTGCCCGTTCCAGGTCGACGCCGAGCGGGCGGCCGCGGGTGACCGCGAACAGTGCCAGGTGCTCGCAGTGGGTCAGACTGGTCGTCAGATCTCGTTCTGGAAAGCTGAGTTCCGGCTTCCCGTGCGGGCCGGTCCGCCAGCGCAGCGCGGTCGGGGCGAGGCCGGTGCGGCGGGCCAGGATCTCGCGGGCGGCGCCGTGCGCGATGACGTACCGGTCGCGGCCGAGCGGGTGGCGGGCGCCCAGTGCGCGGCGGCGCTCGTCGGCGTCGAGCAGTCCGTGGAGCGCTGCCCGGCGGGCCGCCCCCGGTCGGTCGGTGCGGATCAGCCAGAGGTCCACCAGGGTCGCGCCCGAGGTCGGGTCCGGGGCCGGGTCCGGGGCCGAGCCGGGGCCCGGTGGCGTGGTGGTCAGCACGTGGCCACCTCCTGGACGAACGGCCGTGCTGTTTCTTGACGATGCACAGTCGAACACGAGCAGGAGCGCCGCGCAGTCGCCTGCCACCGTGCCAGGCTCAGATAGCCGAGTGTCGCGTCGTGGTCGGCGAGCACCAGCGGTCGGTTGGCGGCCTGCCAGCCGGGCAGCCCCTCGGCCAGCGCGGACCAGAGTCCGGTGTACGGACTGCCCGTGCGGGCCCGGACCACGTCGCCGAAGCCGAGCGGCGTCGGGACGCCCGCGAGCCCGGCGCCCAACAGCAGCACCGCCGTGGGATCGGCCAGTCCGGCCAGCTCCGCGAGCAGCAGGCCCGGCAGGCGCTCACTCGACACGGCCGAGTGGTCGAGCAACTCGCCCAGCCCGTGCGGACCGCCCAGCCCGTCCCCCCTGCTGCCGTCCCCCGCCTCGCAGAGCAGGCCGACCACGGCGTGCCGATCCGGCCACGGCGCTCCGGCGGTGAGCGGGTAGTGCAGTTCAGCCTGCTCGGCCACCACCACCAGCGCCCGCCGGCAGTCGCCGGATCGCACGTACTCACGGGCGATCCGCAGCGCGCTGAAGGCGCCGGCCGTACCCTGGTCGCCGAGGGCGAAGGCGAGCGGCCCGCCGGGGCAGTGCCGACTCAGGTGCACGGCGGCGGCCCGCCCGGGCTGCACGTCGGGTGAGCCGAAGACCAGGATCAGCAGGTCCACCGGCCGGTCGTCCGGCACCAGTTCGCGCACCAGGGCTTCGGCCATCTCCCCGTACGACTGGCCGCGCCCGGCCGCCAGCGCCGCCTCGTCCGGGAGCTGCCCGTAGGGCCGGAGCAGATCGGCGACGAAGACCCGCAGGTCCGGGTCGAGCGCGGTGGCGGAGTGGGTGCCGAACTCCCGGGCGAGCGCGCGGTCCAGGCGCAAGGCCGGCGCACCGCCCGGAGCCTGGCCGCCGGGGCCGGCGACGAACATCGGGTCAGTCCTCCGTGATCGCGTGGTCGGTCACGAAGTCGGCCAGGGCACCGAGCGAGCGCAGGTCGTCCTGGTCGATGTCCTCGACGTCGATCTGGATGTCCAGCCGCTCCTCCAGCTCCAGCAGCAGTTCCAGGGTGCTGGCCGAGGTCAGGCCGAGCTCGTCGAAGAGGCAGGCGTTCTCGGCCGGCATCGGGACCTCGCGCTTCAGCACCCGGGGCAGCAGCACCCCGATGCCGGCCACCACGCGCTCGCGCAGGTCGCCGCCGGTAGGGCTGTCGGGCAGTTCGGTGGGGTCGAGGGCAATCGCAGAGTCCGTCACGGTCCGTCCCTGGAAGGATGATTGAGGAGGAGGATGTTTGAGGCGGAGGATGGAGCCGGGGAGAGCGCACGGAGCTGGCGGAGGAGAGAGGCGAGCGGCGGCCGATCGGGCGGCGCACGCGGCGCGGGCCGCGCTCGCGGGCCGCCTCGGGGAGAGCCGCACGCGGGAGAGGATCGGCCCGAGGGCCGGGGCCGGTGTCCTCAGTGTTCGAGGACCATGGCCGAGAAGGTCGCGCCGAGACCGGCCGCCGCGATCAGGTACCGGTCGCCCGACCGGAGCAGACCGCGGGTGGTGGCGGTGCGGTGGTTGATGAACGCGTCCGCGGCGAAACTGTGCCCCACCACGGCGACATTGTCCAGTACCACCTTGTCGAGCGGGATTCCGACCAGGCGGCTGAGCCGCTGCCAGGAGACCTGGTTGACGTTGTGCGGCAGCACCAGGGCCAGTGACTCCCAACTCTCGCCGGCACGCTCCAGCGCGGCCGTCATCACCTCGACCAGCAGCTCCGGATAGGCGCGCTGGTAGCGGCTCAGCAGCTCCGGGTCCACCGCCAGCCGACCGTCGAACTCACCGCGCTGGCTGCTCACGAAGGAGACCACCCGGTCCCGCGTGCCACCCGCGCTGACCAGGCACGCGGCCGCTCCCTCGCCGAACATCGCGGTCTCCGGAACGAGTTGCGCGTCCCTGGTGAAGGTCTTCTCGCCGGCCACGATCAGCGCCAGCGCGTTCGGGTCGGGCTCCGCGGCCAGCAGGCGTCCGGCCAGGTCGATGGCCAGCAGCGAGGTGGCACAGGCATGGTGGGTGACGGTGAACGCACGTGCGTGCCGCAGACCGGTGCGGTCGAGCAGCTCGTGCAGGGGGTTGACGGGGTAGGGGACGCCGACCGGCATGCTGCGCGCGTGCAGCACGTACCGGACGTCCTGTTCGCGCCCGGCCAGCTCGGCCAGGCCGCGCACGGCGGGTAACAGCAGGTCGAGCAGGCTCCCGGTGGGGTCCAGGCGCACCTGGTCCAGGCCGTGGAAGCGGCGGAGGAGTTTGGTCTGACGGGGACTCAACCCGAGGCGTTCACCCAGTGCTTCGACCGGCACGGACTCGGGGGGAAGGTGGACGGCGACTGCCGCCAGTGCGGTCACCCGGGCTAGTATTCCCCCGCCCCGCGGGCCGCACAAGCGGCCGGCGGATCATCCGGGCCGCGACCGTCCACCTGCTGAGACGCCGTCAGGGCCTGCCGCCGCGCGCTCCCGCCGGCCCCCTTCCGCCTGTTCGGAGGTCCCCGCATGCCGCTCGTTCCCGCCGTTCCGCCGCGCCCGCCGCGTCCGCTGCGCTGCCTGATCGTGGTCCCGCCGCTGGCCGGGCACGTCCACCCGGCCGCCGCGCTGGCCGAGGAACTGCTCGCACGCGGCCACCAGGTGGCCTGGGCGGGTTCCGGGCCGGTGCTGCGCGAGTTGCTCGGCCCGGACGCGGAGGTGCACTCCACCGGCAGCCGCCTGTTCCGGCCGCAGGGCGGTGGCGGGGCGGCCGCGCTGCGTTCGCTCTGGGAGGGCTTCGTGGTGCCCTACGCCCGGTTCACCCGCAAGGCGCTGGACGGGGTTGTCCAGGAGTGGCGCCCTGACCTGCTGCTGGTCGACCAGCACGCCCCTGCCGGGGCGCTGGTGGCGCACCGGCACGGCCTGCCCTGGGTGAGCCTGGCCCCCTCGGCGCTGGAGCTCGCGGGGCTGCCGCGCGAGGCGCGCGAGGCGCGCGAGCACGCCGACCAGGCCGAGCTGGCTGAGCTGGCCGAGCTGGCCGTCTGGCAGTGCGAACTGCTGCGCGAGCTGTGGCGGCAGGCGGGCCTGCCCTCCGCCGAGTACACCGATCCGCGCTTCTCGCCCACCCTGCTGCTGGCCTTCACCGGTCCGGCGCTCACCGGCGCCCGGCCGTTCCCCGCACACTTCGCGCTGGTCGGCCCGCTGCTCGGGCACCGCCCCGCCGCGCCGCCGTTCCCCTGGGCGCGGTTGGACCCGGGCCGCAGGAACGTGCTGGTCACCCTGGGCACGCTGGCCGCCGACGTGGCCGGGGACTTCCACCAGCGGGCGGCCGAGGCGCTGCGCCCGCTGGCCGACCGGGTGCAGGCGGTGGTGGCCGCCCCGGCCGGGGGTTTGGCCGGGCTGCCCGCGCACGTGCTCGGGGTCGAGCGGGTGCCGACCCTGGAGCTGCTGGCCCGGGCGCCGGTCGGCGCGGTGCTCTGCCACGGCGGCATGAACACGGTCAATGAGGCGCTCGCCCACGGCGTGCCGCTGGTACTCGCGCCGATCCGGCACGACCAGCCGATCGTCGCGGCGCAGGTCGCGGCAGCCGGCGCGGGCCTGGTGGTGGACTTCGCCGCCGCCACCCCCGCTGAGCTGCGCGAGGCGCTGTGCGCGGTGCTGGAGCGGCCCGCCCACCGGGCGGCCGCCGCGCGGGTGGGTCGCGAGCTGCTCGCACAAGGCGGTGCACGCACGGCAGTTGACCGCATTGAGGAGGCGCTTTCCATGGTGTCCTGACGGACCGCCAACAAGGTCCAGACCATTGTTCCGGAGCCGGTCCACCCCCTAGGGTGAGCCGCGGGACGTACGCGGGATCCCCCGCCACCGGTCCGCGCCGTGTAGTGCGCGCGAGCCCCTCACATCCTCAATCACCCCACCACTCATCGGAGTTCCGGTTGATCGTGACCAAGGGGCTGCGGAAATCCTTCCCGTCGCGGCAAGGCCGACGAGCCGCCGCGGTCGAGGCGGTGCGCGGCTTGGACCTCAACGTCGACGAGGGCGAGATCTTCGGCCTGCTCGGCCCCAATGGCGCCGGCAAGACGACCACCATGCGGATGCTCGCCACGCTGATCCGCCCCGACGGCGGGGACGCGAGCCTGGCGGGGGCGGACCTGCGGGCCGAACCCGGCCAGGTGCGGCGCCGGATCGGCTACGTCTCACAGGGCGGCGGCACCACCGACGGCGCCAGCGCCCGCGAGGAGCTGGTGATGCAGGCCAGGATGTACGGCATCGGCAAGGCCGAGGCCGGCCGCCGGGCCGAAGCAGCTCTGGCCGCTTTCCAGTTGACCGAGTTCGCCGACCGCCACTGCCGCACCTACTCCGGCGGCCAGCGCCGCCGGGTCGACCTGGCACTCGGCATCATCCACCGGCCCAAGCTGCTCTTCCTGGACGAGCCGACCGTGGGCCTCGATCCGCAGAGCCGGGCCACCGTCTGGGCCGAGGTGCGCCGGCTGCGCGAGCAGGGCATGACCGTCTTCCTGACCACCCACTACCTGGACGAGGCCGACGCGCTCTGCGACCGGATCGGCATCGTCGACCACGGCCTGCTGGTCACCGAGGGCACCCCCGAGCAGCTCAAGCGCGAGATCTCGGGTGACGCGCTGAGCGTCGAGGTGCCCGAGGTGGCCGGGGCCGACATCGCGGAGCGGGCCCAGGCCGCGCTGGCCCCGCTGGCCTGCGTGCAGCGCCTTGAGCTGCGCGAGGCCGGTGAGCTGCGGCTCTACGTGGACGACGGCGCCGCCGCCATCCCGCAGGTGCTGCGCGCGCTGGAGGCGGCCGGGGTCGAGCCGACCCAGCTGCGGCTGCGGCGCCCGAGTCTGGACGACGTCTTCCTGGCCCGCACCGGGCGCTCGCTCGGCGGCATCTGACCCAACGTCACATCGTCACTGGAGGTGGGCGGTGAAACTCGCCCGGGACACCTGGTTGGTCTTCCAGCGGCAGTTGCTGCTGATGGTCCGTACCCCGGTCTGGATCGCCGTCGGCGTCATCCAGCCGCTCTTCTACCTGCTGCTCTTCGCCCCGCTGCTGCGCTCGGTGCTGGCGCCCGGCGGCGGCTACACCGCGGCCTACCGGATCTACGTGCCGGGGCTGCTCACCGCGCTGGTCATCATGGGCGGTCTGTTCACCGGCTTCACACTGCTCGGTGAGTTGCAGGCCGGCATCATCGAGCGCTCCCGGGTGACCCCGGTGAGCAGGGTGGCGCTGCTGCTCGGGCGGGCGCTGCGCGAGGTGGTGGCGCTGATGGCGCAGGCCGTCATCATCACGCTGCTGGCGCTGCCGTTCGGGCTGGTCGTGCCGATCGGCCAACTGCTGCTCGCCTACCTGCTGCTGGCGCTGATGGCGCTGATGGCCTCGGCGGTCTCCTACGGCATCGCGCTGCTGGTGCCGACCGATGCCGCCCTGGCACCGGTGGTGAACACCATCGCGCAGCCGATCGCACTGCTCTCCGGGGTGCTGCTACCGCTCTCGCTGGCGCCGAACTGGCTGCGCTCGGTGGCTGCTTGGAACCCGTTCTACTGGGCGGTGCAGGGGATGCGGGCGCTCTTCGCCGGGCATCCCGGCGATCCGGTGGTCTGGCGCAGCCTGGTGCTGGTGGTGGCGCTGACCGTGGTCACGGTGGGGTGGGCGGCGCGGCTCTTCACCGACCGGGTGCGCTGACCGGGTGCGCTGACCGGGTGCGCTGACCGGGTCCGGGTCCGGGTCCGAGGGCAGCGGGGTTGAGCAGGCGTCAGCTGAGATGGACGCCAACTGGTATAGACCTTGACCGCGTGAAGTAGCTGTGCCAAGGTCGGAGGACGTGAGGAGGGAGCTTCACGGCAAGTCCGCCAAGTCTGCCAGGTTCGCTAGATTCGCCAAGTCTGCACAGTGCCATCGGCGTCGAGGTGTTCGCCCGCACCGCCGCGCCCTGATCAGGATCGAGATCCTCATGGCCCCAGCTCCCGGCCCGCCGGCCCCGCCCGCTCCGGCGGGCCCCGCCGTTCGGCCTCGCGGTGCGCGTGCCCCGGTCGGCGAACGCGCGTGGTCCCCCGGCCCGAGGCCGGGGGACCACGACGTCACCGGATCAGCGAATCGGTGGAACCCACTGCTGAACTCTGCGACGGCAGCGACGAGTTGATGGCCCGGCGGCCGTTGCCTCAGATCGACTGCCAGGCCGGCTTGGCGGCGTAGGTGGCGCGGAAGTAGGCGGCGAGCTTGAGGCGGCCGGCCGCGGCCTCGTCGACCACGACGGTGGCGTGCGGGTGCAGCTGCAGCGCGGAGGCGGGCACCAGCGCGGAGAGCGGGCCCTCCACCGCCTGCGCGACGGCCTCGGCCTTCGCCTCTCCGGTGGCCAGCAGCACCAGGTGGCGGGCCTCCAGGATGGTGCCGATGCCCTGGGTGATGACGTGGTGCGGGACCTCGTCCAGGCTGTCGAAGAAGCGGGCGTTGTCCACCCGGGTCTGCTCGGTGAGCGTCTTGATCCGGGTCCGCGAGGCGAGCGAGGAGCACGGCTCGTTGAAGCCTATGTGCCCGTCGGTGCCGATCCCGAGCAACTGCAGGTCCACGCCGCCGGCCGCGGCCAGCTCGGTGTCGTAGGCCTGGGCGGCGGCCGCGATGTCCTCGGCGGATCCGTCCGGACCGAGGAAGGCGTCCTCGGTGATGCCGAGCGGTTCGAGCACCTCGCGCAGCACGACCGAGCGGTAGGACTCCGGGTGCCCCTTGGGCAGGCCCACGTATTCGTCGAGCTGGCAGATCCGGGCGCGCGACACGTCCAGCGTCCCGTCCTGCACCCGGGTGGCCAGCGCCCGGTAGATCGGCAGCGGCGTCGACCCGGTGGCCACGCCGACCAGCGCCTCGGGCTTGCCGGTGAGCAGGTCCGCGATCGCCTTGGCGATCAGCTCACCGCCCGCAGCGGCGTCGGGAACGATCACAATCTCCATCTTGACCAACCGTCCGAAAGCGTGTATTTAGTGGTCTAGACCAATCTCGGAGAGTTTACCGCAGTCCGCGGGTGCTTCGAAAGCCTGGTCGACCGATGGGTCCGGGCTGTGTCGGTTTCCGGGCGCCGAGCGTGCACGGCTTGAAGAATTCTTCACGTTCGGAGAAGCTGTCCCCCGACGTGGATCGAGAGGACGGGAATGCCGGTTCCGCTGTACCAGGCGAAGGCCGAGTTCTTCCGCACCCTGGGGCACCCGGCCCGGATCCGGGTCCTGGAGCTGCTCCAGGACGGGCCGCGCCCGGTGCGCGAGCTGCTCGCGGCGATCGAGATCGAGCCCTCCAGCCTCTCGCAGCAGCTCGGCGTGCTGCGCCGGAGCAACCTGGTGACCGCGACCCGCGAGGGCAGCACCGTCGTCTACGCGCTGAGCACCCCCGATGTGGCCGAGCTGCTGCGGGCGGCCCGGCGGATCCTGACCGAGATGATCGTCGACCAGGAGCAACTGCTGGTGCAGCTGCGCTCCGGTGCCGGCCGGACGGAGGAGCGAGTCCGGTGAGCGAGACCGTGCGCGACGAGAACACCAAGCGCAGGGCCATGCTGGTGCGGGCCGGGATCTACATCGCCGGTACGCACTTCTTCGCCTTCTTCGTGATGCTGCTCTTCTACCTGGGCGGCCACCGCCACTGACCTGGGCGGCCGCCGTCACTGACCTCGGCGGGCCGCCGTCACTGACCTGGGCGGGCCACCGCCATTGACCGCGGGCGCTCCCGCCCAGGGTCCCTCAGGCCGCGCCCTGCCGACCGGCCGGCGAGCGCAGCAGCGCCCGCACCTCGGCCGGGGTCGCGCCGGCGTAGAAGTGGGCGAAGACCACCCGCCCCTCGGGGGTCATCGGGGTGGCGGCGCCGATCCAGAGCGAGCCGAAGCCGTAGCGGGCGTGGATCAGCGGCCGGATCTCGCCGTCCGGTCCGGTGCGGCCGGCCAGCCGCAGCGGCCCGCCCACGGTGCGCTCGGTCCAGCGGGCCAGCTCCATCAGCTCCGGCTGGTTCGGGAACTCCTCCAACAGGCTGTCCAGCTGCGGCACCACCCGGCGCATCCAGTACTTGTTGTGCTCGGGGAGCTGGTCGCGGCCCTCCCAGACCATCCACTTGAACATGTTCTCCGGCACCCGTCGGCCGGTGAACGCATCCGCGAAGGCGTCGTTGTAGGCGACCACCCGCCAGGAGGCGTCGACCATGTAGGCGATCGGCCCGACCAGCTGCCTGCCCGGCCCGTGCTCGGTGACCTGGGCGACGGTGCCGCGGACGAAGCCGGCCCAGGTGGAGTCGGCGCTCGCCGGTGCCGCGCCGATCTGCGGTTCCTCCGAATGCGTCATGAGCACGATTGTGCCCCGCGGGTCGCGCACCGGGCCAGGGAGGCCGGGCCGCTACTCGGGTTCCCCGGCCACCCGGAGGGGTACTGGCCCAGGTGCGAGTGGGACAAGGGGCGCAGCACGGTGGAAACCGACCTCCCGCCCTCGCCGGCCTCGCCGACCTCGCCGATCTCCCGGCCTCGCCGATCTCGCCGATCTCCCGGCCGGGTCCGGGCCGGCTTGGCTCGGCGCCCCCGTCGGCCCGGCCATCGGCTCGGTCAATCGGACGGGTCAGAAGCCGTCGACACCGATCCGGCAATCGAGGGCCAGTTCCTGGGGTTCGGGCAGGGCATAGGTCCATGTCTGGAAGCCGGAGACCATGCCCGGGAAGAAGTCGGCGGGCTTGCCACCGACCAGGTCCGCGCCGATGGTGAGGCTGCCGTTCGCCGCAATGTTAGGTAGGAGACGCCGAGTGGGCGCCTGGCCTGCGCAGTCAGTTGGTAGACGGTTGAATTCTGTGGTCGCTGTCGCCACGACACCACCGGCACCCAGACCCTGTCGGCCGCAAACAAGCTGGCCGGCTGGACCTACGACACCCTGGACAAGGGCCTGCCGACCTCCACCACCTCGTACTCCGGCGGTGACACCTACACCACGACGGTGCTGCAGTACAACAACCTCGGCCAGGTGGCGGCGAGTCAGACCACCCTGACCGGACCGGACAGTGGCCTGGTCCCCGCGGCCGGCCTGACCACCACCTACGGCTACAGCCTGACCGGCAAACTCAGCACCCTGAACGACCCGACCGAGGGAGGCCTGCCGGCCGAGGGCCTGACCTACGGGTACGACCAGTTCGGCGAGCCGATCTCGGTCATCTCCAGTGGACTCAGCGCCGCCTGGAGCTACGTCAGCGCCGTCGGCTACAACGAGTTCGGCCAGCCGCTGCGCTACACCCTCGGTCCCACCAGCGACCAGGTCTGGGAGGACTACACCTACGACCCGCAGACCGGGAGCGCCACCGACGTCCAGACCAGCGCCTCGGCGGTCTCCGGGGTCATCGACGCCCTGCACTACACCTACGGCAACAGCGCCGGCACCGTCTCGAAGGGCGCCGGTCTGCTGACCGCCACCACCGACACGCAGAACGCCGGCAGCACGACGGACACCC
Organism: Kitasatospora sp. NBC_01287; assembly: GCF_026340565.1. NCBI lineage: Bacteria > Bacillati > Actinomycetota > Actinomycetes > Kitasatosporales > Streptomycetaceae > Kitasatospora > Kitasatospora sp. NBC_01287. The sequence continues at coordinate 773,438 of NZ_JAPEPB010000001.1, read as the reverse complement.
AGTGCTACCAGTACGACTACGCCGCCCGGATCCAGCAGGCCTGGAGCGCGACCGACAACTGCGCCGCCACACCGACCCCCGGCAGCAGCGCGAGCGTGGGCGGTCCGCAGGCCCCGTACTGGCAGTCCTGGAGCTATGACGCGGCGGGCAACCGGCTCACCCAGACCGACCACGACACCACCGGGAACACCGGGAACGACACCACCACGACCTACGCCTACCCGACCGCCGGCACCACCGGCGACCAGCCGCACACCCTGACCGCCACGACCGCGAGCGGGCCCAACGCGGCCGCCGACACCGCCTCCTACGGCTACGACGCCGCGGGCAACACCACGAGCGTCAACGGCGGCGCCCTCGGCAGCCAGACCCTGACCTGGAACGACCAGGGCAAGCTGGCCAAGGACACCACCAGCACGGGCGCCACGTCCTACGTCTACGACGCGGACGGCAACGTGCTGCTGCGCCGCGACCCCGGCAGCACCACCCTGTACAACGGCGACTCCCAACTCGTCCTCAACACCGCGACCCAGAGCGTCTCCGGCACCCGCTACTACTCCCTCGGCGGGACCACACTGGCCGCCCGCACCAGCGGCGGCGCCGTCAGCTACCTCACCCCGGACCGACAGGGCACCGGCACGCTGACCATCGACGCCAACACCGCGGCGGTCACCCGCCGCCAGTACCTGCCGTTCGGTCAGGACCGCGGCAGCGCGACGGGCGGCTTCCCCGGCGACACCGGATACGTCGGTGGCCACGACGACACCGCCACCGGCCTGGAGACCCTCGGCGCCCGCCTCTACGACCCGGTCTCCGGCCGGTTCCTCAGCGCGGACCCGGTGCTGGAGACGACCGACCCGACCCAGACCAACGGCTACGACTACGCCGGCAACGACCCCGTCACCGGCTCGGACCCCACCGGCCAGATGCGCCCGCCGGACTTCTACGGTGGCGGTGGCGATTCGGGCGCCTGCGACCTGTCCTGCCAGAGCACCCTGCCGACCAACGTGCCCGAGCCGCCCATCCCGGACACCAGCGGTCTCGGCGGTGGCCACGGCGGCAAGATGCCGCCGGTGGTCAAGGCCAAGGTGTGCGACGCGCTCTGCGGGGAACTGGGCTACGAGAGCGACGACGATCCGGGCTACCTGGCACTGATCAAGAGCCTGCACACGCCGCCGACGTACATCGACGGGTCGACGGGCCCCGGTGGGTTCAGTTACAAGTACCACTACAAGGAGACCGTCGGCAGCATCGCCCAGACCGGTTCGCCGGAATCCGCGATGGCGAAGTTCGAGGCCGCCCCGACCAAGGTCTTCCCGTTCCCGATCACCCAGTGCACCACGGCCGGGTTCCAGGAGGGCACGGAGTGCACCCTCCGTCCCGGGTTCGGATTCTACGGCGACGGTAGGGTGCGGGTCTCGCTGGTGAGCCCGACCCGCTTCACCTTCACGGTGATCAGTGGCAAGTACATCGACGGGCCGGGCTCGACCGTCTCGTTCGGCCTGACCGAGGAGCACGGCAACCTCGTCCTCCATCAGGATGCCGACGGGCACAATTCGGACCCCTTCGCGTGGGTCCTCACGAAGCTGGGCGTCGTGCGCCACGTAGTCTGGCAGGAGCAGGCCGACAACTTTGGCCACCTACTGGGGGTGCCGCAGACGTCGCCCCGTATGCCACAGCACTGATCCGGCCGGGCCGCCCTGCGTGCGGCCGCACTCGCCCCTGAAAACGCCTCGCACGGCACTCGTCGTGCGGGGCGTTCGGCTGCCCGGAGGCGCGCCGTGGATCGTCATGGAACTGCTCGCCGGGACCTCGCCGGCGCTCGCCCTCGCCTTCGTCCCCGGGAAGTGAGCGGGCGGCGGGCCGCGAACCCGCTTGACGCCGTGACCCGCCGCCCGGCTTCTTGCGGCGATGCCAGGGCGTGAACCGGGCGTGAACCGGCGGTGACCCCCGGCGGCCGCGCCCGGGTCCGTCAGCGCGCGGAGAGCACCAGCCGGCGCGCGTTGTTGCGGTAGCCCACCCGCTCGAACGCGGCCGCCATCGGCGCGTTCGTCAGGTCGGTGTCGGCACGGACCACCTCGGGCGCCGCCTCGGCGGCCAGGATGCGGGTGATCTCGGTCAGGATCTCGTCCACGTAGCCGCGCCCCCGGTGCTCGGGCAGCACGCCGAGGTAGCCGACCACCGGGAAGACGTGGTTGCGGGACGGGAGGCCGAAGCCGACCGCCTCACCCGCCTCGGTCCGGGCGACCCGCCACCAGGCGCGGTCGCCGACCATGTCGTCGCGGTAGAACGCGACATCGGCGCGGGCCTGCGCCTCGGCACCCAGCTCCGCCGCCTCCTTGCCGCTGGCGGCGTCGAGGGTGCCGGTCAGCGCGCGGCGGAAGAGGTCGACGAAGACCTCGTCATCGGGCTCGGCGGTGAAGCGCAGCCGGCCGGAGGGCGCCGCGAGGCCCGCCTCGGGTGTCCACTCGTAGCGCAGCCGCTCCACCGCGACCGGCAATCCGGCTCGCCGGGCCGCCTCTTGACGCCACGTCAGGGCGGCTGCGACAGAGGGCTGTTCGCGCCAGTCGCCGGGCAGGAAGACGTGGTACTCCGGCGGAGCGGGGGCGCCGGCGGCGGCGTAGGCCCTGTGCGCGGTGCTGAGCAGCGCGGCCGCGAGTTCGATCCGCCGCTCGTGCGACTCGGTGCTGCCCGAGTCGGTGCTGCCCGACTCGGTGCGACCCGACTCGATGCCGTCCGGCACGACCAGGACGGCGTCCAGCGCGCTCGGCAGCTCGCGCTCGGGGGAGCCCCACCAGACGGCGACGGCCGCCAGGGTGCCGTCCGGCTCCTCGGCGAGCCAGGTCCAAGGCAGGCGGTACTGGCGGTCGGCGAGCTTCGCCAGATACTGGTCAGTCGTCAGGGAGCTGGCGGGATCGGCGATCAGCAGCGGCAGCACCCGATCGAGGTCGGCCTCGATGGCGTGACGGAAGGTGGTGGAACGGGGGAGGGTGGAGCGGAAGAACACGGTGCCTCCGAGGCAAGGAGCTGGAGGCGCGTCCGATCGATCGGTCAGGAGCTGGTCATCGGAAGCGCCGGGTGCGGGGTGAACATCGGGAGCCTCCTTCCGGTTGCGAGCGGCGGCCTGTCAGCGGCTCAGCCTAGGGGCCCGGTCGAGCACCGGGCAACGGCTTTTGTGATGAGTCATTGACAACACGAGGCGAATGCTGTGGCCTGAACACCTCAACAACACCTCAGCCGCGCTACCGCCTCAACCCGGAAGGGGACTCCGCCGTGCCCGTGTCCGCCCGCCTGCGCCTCGCGGCCGCCGCCGCAGGGGCCTTCGCGCTCGCCCTGCTTCCGACGGTCGGTCAGGCCACCACCGCCACCGCCGGTGCGGCCGCCGCGCTGCCCGCGGTGCACCCGCTGCGGCACTCGAACCCCGCCGACGACCCGGTGCTCGCCGCGCCGCTGCCGACGAGCCAGTGCCTCACCCAGCTGCACCGCGCCTGCTACTCGCCGCTCCAGTACCGCACCGCCTACGACCTCGACCCGCTCTACCAGCACGGGATCACCGGCCAGGGCCGCACCATCGTGATCGTCGACTCCTACGGCTCGCCGACCATCCAGCACGACCTGGACGTCTGGTCGGCGCACTGGGGCATCCCCAGCAGCCACGTCGAGGTGGTCAAGTCGGGCCAGGTCCCGCCGTTCGACCCGACCAACGCGGACATGGACGGCTGGGCGGGCGAGAGCACCCTCGACGTGGAGGCCGCGCACGCGGTGGCACCCGGGGCGAAGATCATCCTGCTGGAGACCGGTGTCTCGGAGACCGAGGGCACGGTCGGGGTGCCCGAGATGATGGACGGCATCAAGCACCTGGTCGACAACGGCCGGGCCGATGTGGTGTCGATGAGCTGGGCCACCAGCGAGGGCCAGTTCCCCGGCTTCGACCAGGGCGACTACAGCAGCCTGACCAACCTGCGCTACGCCTTCACCGACGCCGCCGCGCACGGCGTGACGCTGACCGCCAGCTCCGGCGACGGCGGCGGCGACTCGACCAAGCTGGACGCGGCCTGGCCGGCCGGTGACCCGCTGGTGACCGCGATCGGCGGCACCGAGCTCTCGCTGGACGACCAGGGCACCAGGACCGCCCCGGACACCGCGTGGTCCGGCAGCGGCGGCGAGCTGTCCAAGGTCTTCGCCCGCCCGGCGTACCAGAACCCGGTGCGCTCGGTGGTCGGTGACCAGCGCGGCACACCGGACATCAGCATGGCGGGCTCGCCGAACGGCGCGCTCTGGCTCTACTCCAGCTTCGACCCGGCCAACACCGGCTGGACGGCGGACGGCGCGGGCACCAGCGAGTCCTCCCCGCTCTTCGCCGCCGTGGTCGCGCTGGCCGACCAGGCCGCCGGTCACCGGCTCGGCGTGATCGACCAGGACCTCTACCGGCTCTACGCCCAGCACTCGCCGGGCCTGGTGGACATCACCAGCGGCTCGACCGGCAGCACCGGATACACCGCGGGCCCCGGCTACGACCAGGCGACCGGCGTCGGCACGGTGGACGCCGCCAAGCTCGTCCGGGCCCTCGCCCACCTGCGCTGACACTCACACTCACACTCACACTCACACCGCGACGGGGCGGGGCGGGACGGTCGGCCGCGCAGTGCGGCCGACCCTCCCGCCCCGTCGCCGTTCCCCCGGGGCTGCCCGCGCCGTCAGGCGGCCGGCAGCGTCCAGTGCTGGTTGGCGTTGCCGCTGCAGTCCCAGATCTGCACCTGGGTGCCCGGTGTGGTGGACCACCCGGTGTCGTCCAGGCAGCGGCCGGACTGCGGATTGAAGAGCGAACCGTCCGAGCGCGGGATCCAGACCTGGGCCGCGGTGTTGTTGCAGTCGTAGAGGTCGACGGCGGTGCCGTTCGCGGTGCCGCCCGCGTCGACGTCCAGGCACTTGCCGAGCACGTGCAGGGTGGTGCCCGCCGGGTTGAAGGTCCACTGCTGGGCGGCGGTGCCATTGCAGGTGTAGACCTGGACCGGGTTGTAGTTCGCCGTGCTCGACGAGCGGTCGTCCAGGCAGAGGCCCGCGTATCCCGTGACCGGCCCGGTGCCGGTCGAACCGCCGCCGCCACCGGTGGTGGTGTAGGCGGCGACGTACCCGACGCTCATGGTCGCGCCCGAACTGGTGGCGCCGGTCGGCGTGGTGCAGCCGCAGACCCCGTTGGGGAAGCCGCCGCCGATGGCCAGGTCGAAGATGATCGACAGGTTGTGGTCGAAGGCCTGCTGCCAGGTGGCGGTGCCGACCTGACCCTCCGTCACCGAGAAGTACGCGTTGCCGTCGAGGTACCAGGTGATCGACTCGGCCGCGGTGTTCGTCCGGTCCAGGACCATCGTGTACGTGTGGTAGCCGCCCTGGCAGCCGGGGCAGGCGACCAGGCCGCTGCCGATCCCGTTGCCCTCGTTGCACGGCCCGCCCGGGTAGGTGCCGCAGTGGATGGTGCCCGCCACGTCGGAGAGCGCGTTGACGTCCTCCATGATGTCGATCTCGCCGTTCTCCGGCCACTGGCCGGGGCCCAGCAGCCAGAACGCCGGCCAGTAGCCCTGTCCGGAGCCCGGGTTCGGCTGCATGATCGAGGCGGTCACCTCCAGCTTGCCGCCGGCCGGTGCGCCGACCTGCGCGGACGGCGTCTGGATCCGTCCGGAGGTCCAACTACCGCCGTTCTGCAGCGCGGTGATGTCCAGGTGCCCGCTGCCGTCGAGGTGCACGTTGCTGGTCGAGTTGGTCATGGTCTCGATCTCGCCGGTGCCGAAGTTCGAGCCGGGGCCGGTGTCGTAGATCCAGTTCGCGCCCGAGGGCGCGCTGCCGGCCGCGCCGGCGAAGTCGTCGCTGAACACCGTTGTCCACCCGGCGGGCGGCGCGGGGACGGCCACGGCGTGCGCGGTGGCCGGGAGGGCGAACGCGGCGAGCAGCCCGGCGGCCAGCCAGGTGACGGCCCGGCGCAGCCGGCGGATCGGCGCGCCGGACCGGGGGCGGGCACCGCCGCGGGCCGGCGGGGCGAAGGAGGTGGACCCTGCTGTCATCTACGGCTCCCGAAGGACCATCGGCCGGCGGCTGCTGTGGGGGACCGCCGGCGGTGCGGATGTGGTGGCCGCCGCGCGGGGGCGGCGGCAGGAGCGAGGGTTGAGCCGGCTGCCCGCCGGTGTCTGGCGTTTCTGGGTGTCTGGGCGTCTGGCGTTTCTGGGCGTCTGGGCGTCCGGGCGTCCGGGCGTCTCTGATTGTCTGGGAGTATCTGGTCCTGGTCATGACACGTCAAGACTTCCGGCGTGATGGCACCTTCTTCCCGTGGCGTGCCGGGTTCTTGCGCCCGCCCTTCCGGGGTCAGCCGGTGCGCAGCCAGGCCGCGCTGTCAGGTCCGAGCTGGCCCTGCTTCAACTCGGCGCTGCTGAGCAGCACTTCGCGGTGCCCGGGAAGCGCCACCGGCTCGGCCGAGAGGTTAACCACGCAGCACAGGCCGGCGCCGCGCCGGAAGGACAGCACCCCGGGTGCCTCGGGCAGCCACTCGAACTCGTCCCCGCGCAGGCCCGGTTCGGCGCGGCGCAGGCCGAGCGCGGTGCGGTAGAGGGCCAGCATCGAGTGCGGGTCGGCCTGCTGCGCGGCGACCGTGCGTGCCGCCCAGTCGGCCGGCTGCGGCAGCCACGGCTCGACCCCGGCCGGGCTGAAGCCGAACGGCGGTGCGGCGCCCGCCCAGGGCAGCGGCACCCGGCAGCCGTCCCGCCCCGGGTCGGTGCCCCCCGAGCGCAGGTGCATCGGATCCTGGCGACGCTCGGCCGGCAGCTCCTCGACCTCGGGCAGGCCCAGCTCCTCGCCCTGGTAGAGGTAGAGGGAGCCCGGCAGGGCCAGGCTCAGCAGCGCGGCGGCCCGTGCCCGGCGCAGGCCCAGTGCCGGGTCGGTCGGGGTGCCGAACGCCTTGGTGGCGAAGTCGAATCGGGTGTCGCGGCGGCCGTAGCGGGTCACCGTGCGGGTGACGTCGTGGTTGCTGAGCACCCAGGTGGCCGGTGCGCCGACCGGCGCGTGGCGGCTCAGCGTGGCCTCGATCGAGGTCCGCAGTTCGGCGGCGTCCCAGGGCCGGGCCAGGAAGTCGAAGTTGAAGGCGGTGTGCAGCTCGTCGGGGCGCAGGTAGCGGGCGAAGCGCTCGGCGTCCGGCAGCCAGACCTCGCCCACCAGGATCCGCTCACCGGGGTAGGAGTCGGCCACCGCCCGCCAGGACCGGTAGATCCCGTGCAGCTCCTCGCGGTCCAGGTACGGGTGAGGGTCGCGGGCCGGATCGAAGTCGGGCAGGGCCGGATCCTTGGCGGGCAGCGCGGCCGAGTCGATCCGCACCCCGGCCGCGCCCCGGTCGAACCAGAACCGCAGGATCGCCTCGTGCTCGGCCCGCACCAGCGGATGGGCCCAGTTGAGGTCGGGCTGCTGGGTGGCGAACAGGTGCAGGTACCACTGCCCGTCGCCGATCCTGGTCCACGGGCAGCCGCCGAACTCCGACACCCAGTCGTTGGGCGGCAGTTCGCCCGCCGTGCCGCGCCCGGCGCGGAAGTGGAAGAGCTCGCGCTCGGGGCTGCCCGGCGCGGCCGCCAGCGCGGCGCGGAACCAGGGGTGCTGGTCCGAGACGTGGTTGGGGACGATGTCCACGATGGTGCGCAGGCCCAGGTCGAGCGCTTCGGCGATCAGCTTCTCGGCCTCGGCCAGGGTGCCGAAGAGCGGGTCGATGCCGCGGTAGTCGGCCACGTCGTAGCCCCCGTCGGCCATCGGCGAGGGGTACCACGGGTTGAACCAGAGCGCGTCGACGCCCAGTTCGGCCAGGTAGGGCAGGCGGGCCCGGACACCGGCCAGATCGCCGGTGCCGTCCCCGTTGCCGTCGGCGAAGCTGCGCGGATAGACCTGGTAGATCGCCGCGTTCCGCCACCAGGCGGTGGGCTCGGGACGTGGGGCCACGATGGCGGTGTCCTTTCGTCGGATGACGGTTGATCAGGAAGTGACGGTCGATCAGTCATTCTGCCCGTCTCAACCTTTCAGGCCGCCGGAGGTCAGACCCGACATGATCGAGCGCTGGAAGATCAGGAAGAAGACGATGGTGGGGGCCGAGGCGATCGCCAGGGCCGCGATCACCACGTTCTGCGGCACCCCGGTGGCAAGCGAGTTGATGCCGATGTTCAGCGGCTGGTGCCGCGGGTCGGGTTCCACCAGCATCGGCCAGAGGAAGTCCTTCCAGACGTTGACCACGGCGAAGATCGCGACCACGCCGAGGATCGGCCGGGACATCGGCAGCACGATCGAGCGGAGCGTGCGCAGCGGTCCCGCCCCGTCGATCGCGGCGGCGGCCAGCAACTCCTCGGGGATCGAGTCGAAGAAGCGCTTCAGCAGGAAGATGTTGAAGGCGTTGGCCACGGTCGGCAGCCAGATCGCCCAGGGCGTGTTGATCAGGTTCAGGTGCAGCACCGGCAGGTCGAGCACGGTCAGGTACTGCGGCACGATCAGCACGGCCGAGGGGATCATCAGGGTGGCCAGCATCATGCCCAGGATCAGGTTGCCGAGCACCGGCCGCAGCTTGGAGAGGGCGTAGGCGGCCGCCACGTCGAAGACGAGTTGGAGGAGGAGCGCGCCGAACGCGTAGTAGAGCGTGTTGAAGAGCAGCCGGCCCAGGCCCAGCTTGCTCCAGGCTTCGCTGTAGGTGCTGGGCCGCGGGTGGGCGGGAATGAGGGTGGGCGGGTTCTGGATCACCTCGGCGGTGGACTTCAGCCCGCCGGTCACCAGCCAGTAGAGCGGGCCGAGGAAGACCAGGGTGAAGCCGCCCACCACCAGGACCAGGACCGTCCAGTAGACGAGCCTGCCCATCGGGCGGTTGAGCTGGGTGGCGGAGATCAGGGTGCGGGGCTGCGGTTCCGCGGCGGCCATGGCCGGCTCCAGGGGGCGAGGCGGGGGCGGGGCAGGGGGCGGGGCAGGGGGTGGGGTAGGGGGCAGAAGCTGGGAGGCGGGCGTCAGTCCTCGGCGCGGCTGAGGCGCACGTAGAGGGCCGAGAAGCCGGCCAGCACCAGCAGCATCACCAGGCCGAGCGCGGCCGCGCTCCCGTAGTTGCCGAAGTTGAAGGCGTACTGGTAGACGAGGTTGACCACGGTGAGCGTCGAGTCCTGCGGCCCGTCGCCGCCGGTCAGCAGATAGGGCTCGACGAAGACCTGCATGGTGGCGACGAGTTGCAGGAGTAGCAGCAGCGAGAGGATCAGCCGGGTCTGCGGGATGGTGACGTGCCAGACCTTGCGCAGCAGCCCCGCGCCGTCCAACTCGGCGGCCTCGTACAGCTCGCCGGGGATGCCCTGCAGCGCGGCCAGGTAGATCAGCGTGGCGCCGCCCATGTTCATCCAGGTGGCCGCGATCACCACCGAGAGCATCGCGCTGCCGGGGGAGTTGAGCCAGGCCGAGGTCGGCAGGTGCAGGGCGCGCAGCAGGTGGTCGAAGAGGCCGTAGTTCGGGTCGTAGCAGTACTTGAAGAGCAGCACGCCCGCCACCGGCGGCAGCATCACCGGCAGGTAGACCAGGACCCGCAGGTAGGCCCTGGCGTGGCGAAGTTCGTTCAGCAGCACGGCGATCAGGAACGGCAGTGCGAAGCCCAGCACCAGGGCGAGCAGGGTGAACCGCAGGGTGTTGCCCCAGGCGTGCCAGAAGGCCGGGTCGTGGACGATCCGCCGCAGGTTGTCCAGGCCCACCCAGCTGGTCCGGCCGCGCTTGGTGCGCTGGAAGCTCATCACCACCTCGCGCACCATCGGGTACCAGGTGAAGAGGCCGAAGCTGACCAGGGCGCCGAACAGGAAGGCGTGCGCGGTCAGGTTCTGACGCAGCTTCAGCCCTCGGCGCGACCGGGCGGCGGTGCGCGGGCGGCCGCGGGCGCGGGAGGCGGTGATCGCTGCCATGGTGACTCCGGATCTGCTGGGGGCGGGCCGGCCCGGCGGGCGGCCCTGGCGGGTGCGGCCGGCCTGGGCTACTGGTTGTTGGCGATGACCTGGTCGACCTGGCTCGCCGCGTCGGAGAGCAGCTTGTCGATGTTCGCGTCGCGGTCGGTGAGGACGGCGGAGACGGCGTTGTCGAGCACCTTGTAGATCTGCTGGGCGTTCGCCGGCTCGGTCTTGCCGGGCACCGAAGTCGTCAGGTAGGGGGCGTAGTTGGCGACCGGGACGGTGGCGCTGGCGGCCTTGGCCTGGTTGTCGGCGGCCAGGCTCGCGCCGCCGAAGAAGAACGGCTCGGGCAGACCCACCGGCAGCCCGTCGCCCTTGCTGCGGGCGTAGTCGAACTGCCCCTTGCCGATGGTGAGGTACTTGAAGTCGATCCAGGCGATCCCGGCCTTGATCTGGTCGGGGGTGTCGCCCTTCTTGAAGAGGTAGTCGTTGCCGCCGAGCAGTGCGCCCTGCAGGCCGGGCATCGGGCCCATGCCGTAGGCGGAGTAGTCGCCCTTGAGGGTCTGCACCATGTAGGTGATGTCATCGGGGGCGCCGATGTACATGCCGAGCTTCCCGGCAGCCATCTGGGTCATCAGGTCGGGCCATTTGAGGCCCTCGGTGGCGCTCATGCTCTGGTCGTTCCAGCGCATGTCGTGCAGGTGCTGCAGGACCTGCTTGCCCTGGTCGGTGTCGAAGGCCGCCTTGCTGCCGTCGGCGGTGAGCATCGAGCCGCCCAGGCCGTAGAGTTCGGCGGTGAAGTGCCAGCCGCCCTGGTTGGTCGCGCTGTAGTCGCCGTAGCCGCTGATGCCGTTGCCGAGTGCCGCGATCTTCTTGGCGTCGGCCTCGACCTCGTCCCAACTGGTGGGCGGTTGGTCGGGGTCGAGCCCCGCCTGGGCGAAGAGCTGCCGGTTGTAGAGCAGCCCCATCTTGTAGTTGCTGGTCGGCAGGCCGTAGAGCTTGCCGTCGGACTTGAGGGTGGCCAGCACCGAAGGGTCGATGTCCTTCAGCGCCGGGACCGTCCTGTCGTTGACGTAGGCGGAGATGTCGGCGGCCTGGCCGGCGTCGAGCACCTGGTTGAGGTCGGTGAAGTAGCTGTAGAAGACGTCGGGTTGGCTCTTGCCCGCCAGCTGGGCGGTGAAGGTGGCCGGGTCCTCGCAGGGTGAGGCGTCCTTGGCGTCGACCGTCACGTTCGGGTAGAGCTGGTGGAAGGCCGCGATGTCCTCGCCCCACTCCTTGCGCTCGGCGGTCTTGGTCACCGGCGGCTCGCAGTCGATGCTGATCGTCACCTTGGCGGCCGGGTCGAGGGGGGCCGCCGCGTCACCGCTCGACCCGCTCCCGCCGGAGCCGGCCGAGCCGCCGCCACCCGAACTGCCGCAGGCGGCGAGCGAGACGGCCAGGCCGGTGACGGCCGCGAGGGTGACGGATCTGCGCAGGAGCTGCTTGCTCTTCATGGGTGACCCTTCCGCGGGGCACGCGGGCATGGAGGAGCCCGGGTACGAAGTGGTGGGAGCCGCCGTGCCGGGCGCGTACGCCTTCGGCGGTGAGCACACTTAACCAGCCCGAAACGGTTGGCCACAAGATGTCGACGAAAGAATGCAAAAAATCGACAGCATCCTGTCGTGTCCGCGCTGTCCGCGCTGTCCGCGCCGCCCGCGCCGCCCGTACTGTCCGCGCTGGCCGCGCCGCCCGCGCCGCCCGTACTGTCCGCGCTGGCCGCGCCGCCCGTACTGCCCGCGCTGGCCGCGCCGCCCGCGCTGTCCGCGGCAACGCGAGCGGGCGGGCACCGTCGGTGCCCGCCCGCTCGTCCATCTCTCCCGCCGCCCGGCCCGCCTCGCGCAGGCCCCTCGTCGGCTCAGCCGCGGCCCCCCGCGGGGGCCGGCGCGGTCGAGCCGCGCACCACCAGCTCCGGCTCGAAGAGCAGCTCGTCATGGGTGACCCGGACCCCGCCGATGGCTCCGGTGAGCAGCTCGACCACGGCCCGCCCCATCGCCTCGATCGGCTGGCGCACCGTGGTCAGCGGCGGATCGGTGCAGGTCATGAAGGAGGAGTCGTCATAGCCGACGACCGAGACATCGGTCGGCACCGAGAGCCCGAACCGCCGCACCGCGCGCACCGCCCCCAGTGCCAGCGGGTCGCTCGCGCAGATCACCGCCGTCACCCCCTGGCGCAGCAGCCTGGTGGTGGCGGCCTGCCCGCCCTCCAGCGAGAAGAGCGCCCGCTCCACCAGCTCGTCGCCGAGCTCCAGCCCCGCCTGCGCGGCGGCGGCCCGCCCGGCGGCGAGCTTGCGCTGCGAGGGGACGTGGTCGGGCGGGCCGAGCACCAGGCCGATCCGGGTGTGCCCGAGCTGGCGCAGATGGCCCATCGCCTGCTCCACGGCGACCGCGTCGTCGCAGGAGACCCGGGGGAAGTCCAGGTTGTCGATGGCCGCGTTGAGCAGCACGGTCGGCAGGTTGCGCTCGGCGAGCCGCTCGTAGTGCTCGTGCGGGGCGTCGCCCTGGGCGTAGCAGCCGCCGAAGAAGATCACCCCGGACACCTGCTGCTCCAGCAGCAGGTCCACGTAGTCCGCCTCGGAGACGCCGCCGGCCGTCTGGGTGCAGAGCACCGGGGTGTAGCCCTGGCCGGCCAGGGCGCCGCCGACCACCTCGGCGAAGGCGGGGAAGATCGGGTTCTGCAGCTCCGGCAGTACCAGGCCGACCAGCCGGGCCCGTTCGCCGCGCAACTGCGAGGGCCGCTCGTAGCCGAGCACATCGAGCGCGGTGAGCACCGCGGCCCGGGTCGCCTCCGAGACGCCGGGCTTCTCGTTCAGCACCCGGCTCACGGTGGCCTCGCTCACCCCGACCTTCTTGGCCACCTGCGCAAGTCGTCGTGTCATACGGGTGATCCTACGACAGTGAGCGCAAGTTTCTTACAACTTTTTGCGATCCTTTGCAGGCGCCGCTCAGCACTCCGCGATGAAGAGCGTCTGCAGCACCCGGCCGCAGTCGCCCAGCTGGTCCTCCAGCCGCCCGAGCGCCAGGCCCGAGCCGGCCGGGCTGGCGGTGGTGGCCGCGCTCAGGCAGAGCCACTCGCCCACCGGGTCGCGGTGCAGGGCCAGCGTGACATCGGTGTTGATGACCTGTCGGCCGACGTGGTCGAGCTCGAAGGCCACCGCCCAGTTGCTGTCCGCCAGCGTCAGCGCCCGGATCAGCGGGGTGTCCCGCTCGCCCGCCACCAGCGGCACCCGCTGGCGGGCCCAGGCCGCGCCGGGGCCTGGTCGGTCGAAGCCCCCGCCCGCCGGCCAGCGCCACTCCATCGCCGCGATGTAGCCGTCCAGGTAGGCGCCGCGCAGCGTGTGCGGCGGCTGCGGAGCGGGCAGCGGCGGCGCGGCCGGTTCGGGGCGCAGGGCCGGCGTGTCCGCCGGGCTCGCCGTCACCCGCCAGGCCCGGGCCAGCATCACGACCTGGCCGCGCGCCGTGATCTCGCCCTCGATCAGCTCGGTGCGCGCGCCCGCCCGGACGGTGCGCACCGCGACCGCCAGCTCGTCGACCGGCACCGGTCGCGGAATCTCCAGCGTCACCCGGGCGATCCGGAACCCCTCGCGCGCCTGGTGCCGCTCCATCGCCCGGCCCAGCAGCGCGGACGGCGGCCCGGCGTGCTGCGCCTTCGGGCTCCACGGCCCCGCGGTGAAGCCGGTGCTCTCGAACCGCCCCTCGCCCAGGTCCCGGTAGAACGACGTGGGCTCGCCCGCCGTCTGGTCCATTCGTCCATCCCCCTCGCCCGCGGACAGCGCCTGTCAGGAGACGACGATAGGCGATCCCGGCGGCGGGCGGCTCGGCGCCCGCGGTGGGCCGCAGTGGACAGCCCCCGGCCTCGGTGACGCCTCGGTGACGCGTCGACAGCCCCGTTCGGGACCGCCCCGGGTGCGCCGAACGGGGCTGCCGCCTGGCGTTGCGCCGCCCGGTCCCGGTGCGCCGGCCCTAGCGTGGCGGTGTCCGAGAGCCTGCCACTGCTGTGAGGGTGTGACCGAATGCTGCGCAGAATGGTGATGACGGTGGGGACCTGCTGCGCGGTCGCCGCGCTGCTGGGCGCCGCGCCGACCGTGATCCGGGCCGAAACTGGCCATCTGACGGTGGTGCAGGAGGACCCCGACCCGGTGCCGGCCGGTGGCCAGACCGTGCTCCACCCGACCGTGGCCAACGGCGGCCCCGGCGCCGCGGGCGAGTTCACCCTCACCGTCAGCCTGCCGGACGGCGCGAGCGCGCCGCCGAAGGACTCCGTCCCGCCGGGCTCCTACTTCCCGAAGAGCTGCGAGCCGGCGCCGGACGGCCGCACGGTCAGCTGCACCTTCCGGGCCGGCCTGCCGACGGAGCAGACGGCCAGCGCCCGGGTGCCGCTGCAGATCTCCCCGGACGCCTCCGGCGTGCTGACCGGTGGCCAGGTGAGTGTCAGCAGCCCCGCCGACCAGGACCAGAGCGGCCACACGGACGGGTTCCAGATCCAGATCGACGGCTGAGCGCCGGGCTGAGCGCCGGGCTGAGCGCCCAGCGGAGAGCCCGCCGGCCCGTCAGCTGTCGAGCTGACGGGCCGGCGGGCTCGGGCGTGCACCGCGCGGTCCGCTACCGGAAGACCCGCACGTAGTCCGCGTCGAAGGTGACCGGCTTGGTGCCGACCGGGTCCGGGTGGTAGTCGCCGGAGCAGATCGACAGGTTGAGGATCAGGTAGGCCGACCAGTTCGCGCCGACCCCCTTGCCGTCCTCGAAGACGTTCACGCCGTTGATGTACCACCCCACCGAGTTCGCGCCGTAGCGGGTGCCGATGGTGACCCACTGGTCGGGCTTCACCGCGTCCCTGTTCTCCCAGTACTTCTGGGCCGGCCTGGTGTGGTTGGTCAGCTCCAGCAGGTTCGGGTTGTCGGGGTGGTACTCGAAGGAGTCCACCTCGTTGCCGCCGTCGCGCCAGGTCCACAGGGCCGGCCAGGCGCCGAGGCCCGAAGGCAACTTGACCCGGGTCTCGGCGTAGTCGCCGGTCTTGACCATGAACCGCTCGCCGGAGTTCTCCGTGGTGAGCAGCCCGGTGTCCCAGGCGGCCCGGCCGCCGCCGGGCAGCGCGAAGGTGCTGGGCCTGGCGGTGAAGGTGGCGACACCGCCCGCCACCTTGACGCCGTTCGGGTCGATCCGGTCGAGCTTGTCGTCCTGCGGGTTGTGGGTGCCGTACCGGTACGCGCTGCTGTTGACGCGGTTCCACTTGGCGCTGGAGAGCGAGCCGTCGAACTCGTCCGACCAGACCAGGCTGGTGCCGGGGACCGGCGAGACCGGGCCGGGCGGCTTGGCCGCGCCGACGGTGAGCTGCTGCTCGGGGAGGTTCTTCCAGGCGCCGGCCTGGTCCTGGTAGAAGCCGAAGATCCGGTAGGTGCCGGCCGGGAAGCTGCGGGCGCCGGTGGTCAGGGTCAGGCCGGTGGGGCAGATCTGGGTGCTGCCGAGGCCACCGGGGAAGTCGAGGTTGTTGTCCTGGGCGTCACGCACCGCGATGCCGAGCGCCTGGACGGTGAAGCAGAAGTTCGAACGGACCGTCAGCTGGGCGGTCACCGGGCTGTCGGCGCTCGCGCTGGTCGGGCCGAGCTGCTCCTGGGTGACGATCGGGACCCGGGCGCCGACGACGAGCTGCTGCTCGGGCAGGTTCTTCCAGGCGCCGGCCTGGTCCTGGTAGAAGCCGAAGATCCGGTAGGTGCCGGCCGGGAAGCTACGGGCGCCGGTGGTCAGGCTGACCCCGGTGGGGCAGATCTGGGTGCTGCCCAGGTTCCCGGGGAAGTCGAGGTTGTCGCCCTTGGCGTCGCGCACGCCGACCCCGAGGGCCTTGGCGGTGAAGCAGGCGCTCGAATGGACCGTCAGCTGGGCGGTCACCGGGGTGTCGGCGACGGCGGTGGTGGGGGTGAGCCGGTCCTGCGTCACCTGGGCTGTCGCCCGGTCCCGGGCGTGGGCCGGGCCGGCGGTCACGGCCACCAGGACGGCCAGGGCACCGGCGAGCATGCCGGTGCGCGAGGGTGAGTTGCGAGTAAGCACGGGCAGCTCCCAGACGCCTCCGCCGCCCGGTGCCCCCGGCGGTCTCCCCGGGGCACCGGGCTCTGCGCACTCCTGCCTGTCTGCGGTGAGCCGGGGCCGCCGACGGGTAGGCAGGAGGTGGCAGCCCGACGGATCGTCCCGCCAAAGGCGGGCAAAACGTACGTTAAGCACACGGATGGTTACTCACAACTTGTCCTCCGGTCGGTCATTGACCTGCCGCCAGGCGCGCCCAGCGCTCGGCGAGCAGGCCGAAGAGCAGGTCATCGGTCCACTCGCCCTTGAGCCAGGTGTGCTCCGGACGCCGCCCCTCCAGCTGGAACCCCACCCGCTCCAGCAGACGGGCGGAGTCGTGGTTGCGCGCGTCGCACTCCGCCGAGACCCGGTGCAGCCCGCGCCGCTCGAACAGGTCGCGCAGCACCGCGCGGACCGCCTCCGTCGCGTAGCCGTGCCCCTGGTGCTCGGGCGCGAGGGTGAAGCCGAGCTCGGCCTGCCGCAGGTTCTCGTGCAGGCACACGCCCAGGTCGCCGACCAGCTCGCCGCTCGCGGTGAGCTCCAGCGCGTACTGGCACCAGCCGGCTCGCGCCGGGTCGCCCGCGGCGAAGTCCCGCACCAGCGCGTCGGCCTCGGCGGCGGGCACCGGCGCGGTCCAGCCCTGGTAGCGCGCGATGGCGGGTTCGGATCGGTAGGCGGCGAGGGCGGGGGCATCGGCCGGGGCGAAGCGGCGCAGTCGCAGGCGAGGGGTCAAGAGCAGCATGGGGGCGAGCCTGCCATCCGGCCTGCTCCGCTGTCGGCTGGTTTTCCGGTGGCCCGCCGGGGCCGGGGCCGGGGCCGGAGGTGGGGGCGGCGCGGTCGAGTTCCGCTCGAGTGCGATCATGGATGATCGCGGTGGATACGAACTGACCGGCAGGGGAGTCGAGATGGCGGACGTCGCAGTGGTGGGCCTGGGCATCATGGGCCGGGGCATGGTGGAGAACCTGCTCAAGCACGGCCACCGGGTGGTGGTCTGGAACCGCAGCCCCGAACGGGCTCGCGCGCTGGCGGAGGCCGGTGCCGAACCGGCGGCCACACCCGCCCGGGCGGTGGAGCGGGCCGAGGTGGTCTTCGAGGTGACCGCCGACGACAGCTCCTCGCGCCAGGTCTGGCTGGGCCCCGACGGCATCCTGGCCGGCGCCCGCGCCGAGGCCGTGCTGATCACCTCGGCGACCCTGTCGGTCGGCTGGGTCGAGGAGCTGGCCGCCGCCTGCGCGGAGCTCGGGCGGACCTTCCTCGACATGCCGCTCACCGGCGGCAGCGCCGGCGCCGCCAGCGGCAACCTGGTGCTGCTCACCGGTGGCGACGCCGCGGCCGTGGAGCTGATCGCCCCGGTCCTGGAGGCGATCTCCCGGGAGGTCAAGCACTTCGGCCCGGTGGGCGCGGGCACCCGGTTCAAGCTGGTGCTCAACACGTTGCAGGCGATCCACCTGGCCGGCTTCGGCGAGGCACTCCGGCTGGCCACCGCGGCGGGCCTGGACCCGCGCCAGGTCGGCCCGGCGCTGATCGACCGCCCGGGCGGGGCGATCACCCAGCAGGCCTGGAACAGCCTGGTCACCCCACCCGAGCCGATCAACTTCTCCGCCGAGTGGGCCGCCAAGGACCTGGACTACGCGGCGCTGCTGGCCGACCGGATCGATCTCCCGGTCCTGGCGAGCGTCCGCGCGCTCTTCGCCGCCGCCCTCGCGGACGGGCGCGGCGGGCAGGACTGGAGCACCATCAACACCTCCGCCAACACCTCCGCCTGAGACACGGGCGCTGAGCCCGCCGCCGGGCGCGCCGGGTCAGCCGGATCCGGTCGATCCGGTCGATCCGACCGGATCCGGCTGACCTTTCGTCATTTCCCGTCCACCGCACGGGCCCTGGCCGCCCGCCGGAGGTTGTCGAGCTGGTCCAGCACGCCCCGCCGGGTGGCCGGGATCAGGTCCTCGCGCGCCAGGCAGGCCTCGGCCGCCCGCACCGTGGCCCCGGTGGCCGCGAAGGACGGGAAGCCGTGCCTGGTGAGCACCGAGGCCATCGCCGGGCCGCGCGCGGCGGTGGTGGCCACCACGTCCTCGAAGTAGCGCAGCGTCAGGTCGTCCAGCAGTTCGGCCTGCTCGGGCTGCCAGAGGCCCTCGGTGGTGGCGTTGGCCAGGTAGGCGGAGAGCTCCCCGTGGAACAGCGCGGCCCAGGCCGCCTCCTTGGCGTCGCGCCGCGGTCGGGCCGCGCGGCAGCGGGCCGCGCCCTCCTCGCTGGTGGCGCTCGGGTCGCGGGCCAACTCGGCGGCGATCTCCGGCTCGTCCGCCGCGCCGAGCACGCACAGGCGCAGCAGCAGTCGCCAGCGCAGGTCCGGGTCGAGTGCCGGGCCGCCGGGCACGGTGCCGGCCGCCAGCCAGTCCCGCAGCTCGGCCGTCTCGGCCTCGGTCGCCGCGGTGGCGAGCAGGCCGCGCACGGCCAGCAGGCGCAGGCCGCTGCCGTCCGCCGAGCCCTCGGTGCGGCTCAGCAGCGCGCGGTGGACGCCGGCCAGCAGGGCGAGCCCCCACGGACGCCGGGCGGGCGAGAGGCAGCGGTCGACCACGAACTCGCCGGCGAAGGTCAGCACCGCCTGGACCAGGTGGACCGAGGACTCCCCGGGCAGGTGCGCGGCGACCAGCTCCAGGTACTGGCCCGGCGTCAACTCGCCGTCCCTGACCTGGTCGCGGGCCGAACTCCAGAGCACGGCCCGGGCCAGCTCCTCGGGCACGGCGCCGAGCGAATCGCGCACGGTCTGCCAGGACCGCTCGTCCAGGCGGACCTTGACGAAGCTGAGGTCGGTGTCGTTCAGCAGGGTCAGGTCCGAGTCCTGCACGCTCACCTCGGCGGGCGCCGCGGCCAGCTCCAGCGGTTCGCGCGAGGCCAGCGTCAAGGCGCCGTCCGGGGTGCGCAGGTAGCGGCCGACGCTCACCTGGTGCGGCCGCGGCCGCCCGTCGCCGGCGCTGTGCCGCACCTGTCCGCCCTCGATCCGCAGCGTGTCCACGCCGGTGGTGCGCAGCCAGCGCTCGGCCCAGCCGTGCACGTCCCGGCCACTGGCGGCGGCCAGCGAGCGCAGCAGGTCGTCCAGCGTGGCGTTGCCGAAGGCGTGCTGCTCGAAGTAGTCGTTGACGCCCGCCAGGAACTGCTCCTCGCCGAGCCAGGCGACCAGCTGGCGCAGCGCGGAGGCGCCCTTGGCGTAGGAGATGCCGTCGAAGTTCTGCAGCGCCTGCGCGGTGTCCTCGACCGCCGTGGGGGCCACCGGGTGGGTGGAGGGCCGCTGGTCGGCGTCGTAGCCCCAGGTCTTGCGGGCGGCGGCGAATCCGGTCCAGGCACCGGTGAAGCGGGTGGACTCGGCGGTGACGGTGTAGGCCATGTACTCGGCGAAGGACTCGTTCAGCCACAGGTCGTCCCACCACTTCATGGTGACCAGGTCGCCGAACCACATGTGCGCCATCTCGTGCGTGACGACGATGGCGCGCTCCTCGCGCTCGGTGTCGGCCACGGCGGAGCGGAAGACGTACTCGTCGCGCAGCGTCACGCAGCCCGGGTTCTCCATCGCGCCGGCGTTGAACTCGGGGACGAAGCACTGGTCGTAGCTGTCGAACGGGTAGCGGTGGCGGAAGACCCGGTGGTAGTGGTCGAAGCCCTGCCGGGTGACCTCCAGCAGCTCCGCCGCGTCCGCGTCCAGGTGGGCGGCCAGCGAGCGGCGGCAGTGCAGGCCCAGCGGGATGCCGTCGTGCTCGGTGAGCACCGAGTGCAGCGGTCCGGCGACCAGCGAGACCAGGTAGCTGCTGATCGGCGGGGTGGGCGCGAAGGTCCAGCGGCCCGCCTCGCCCCGGGTGGCGATCCCGTTGGAGACCACGGTCCACCGCGCCGGCGCGGTGACCGACAGCGTGTGCACCGCCTTGAGGTCGGGCTGGTCGAAGGAGGCGAAGACCCGCGGGCCGTCGTCCAGGAACGACTGGGTGTAGAGGTAGTCCTCGCCGTCGGCCGGGTCGGTGTAGCGGTGCATGCCCTCGCCGGTGTGCGAGTACGCCATGTCCGCCTCGACCGTCAGCTCGTTCTCCGCCGCCAGCCCGGTGAGCGGGAACCGCCCGGCGGCCAGCGCCGCGACGTCCAGCTCGATGCCGTTCAGCAGCACCCGGTGCAGCCGGGCGGGTTTGACGTCGACGAAGGTCGCCGCACCCGCCTCGGCGCAGGAGAAGCGGATGACCGTGGTGGAGCCGAAGAACTCGGAACCCTTGGTGAGGTCGAGGTCGATCTCGGCGGTGCGGACCTTGAGCAGGCGGTGGCGCTCGACGGCCTCGGCACGCGTCAGTACGGAGGTGGCAGACATGGGCCCATGCTGCCCTATCCGGGGCACCGGCCCTGCGGGCAGGGGGGATCCGGCACCATGGGCGGATGCTGCTGACACTGACCGGCGGGGCCGGCGCGGGCAAGACCACGCTGGCGACGGAGCTCGCCGCCACCGCCGGGGCGCGCACGGTGCGGGTGCTGCACGGCGACGACTACTACGCCACCGGTCGGGAGAGCGGGGTGTGGGCGCCGGACCGGGCGGGCACCTGGCGCCTGGACGTCGGCGATCCGCGCTCGATCGACGCCGCCAGACCAGGAGCTGTCCGGCCGATCTTGCCGGGCGCGCGGCGCCGGGCATCCCGGCTGGACGCACGCCCGAATCATCCAAGTACGTCCAGTACGAGGACGACTCGAGCGCACGCCCAGCCGGGCGCCCAACACCGCGCGCTGATCCGACAAGATCGACCGGACAGCTCCTGGCCCGCGACACGGACGCCGCGCTGGCCGGGGCGGCGGTGGTCGTGGTGGAGGGGCTCTTCGCCGAGCGGGTCGCCCCGCGCACGCGCTGCGCCCGCCTGGACGTCTTCGTGGACCTGGCGGCCGACCTGCGGCTGGCCCGCAAGATCGAGCGCAAGGTGCTGCGCGACGGCTTCCCGCTGGAGGTGCTGCTGAGCAACTACCTGGCGCACCGCCGCGACGCCCACGAGCGGCACGTCGAGCCCGCGCGGCACCGGGCCGACCTGGTGGTGGACGGCGCGCTGGCCCCCGGGCCGCTGGCCGGGCAGATCTGGGCGGCGCTCCCGGCGAGCACGTGAACCGCTTGACCGGGCAAGTGATTAGCTGCCATATTACTTTCATGAGCCAGGAGACGGACGACCCCGCCGCCCAGCCGACGCTGGATCAGGCCCGGCGCCAGATCCAGCGCTACGGTCTGGCGACCGACCCGCAGGCCGTGCTGGTCGCGGTGCGGCTGATGGCCGCCGGCGCCCGGCTCGGGCAGGCGTCGGAGGTGCACTTCGGCCGCTTCGGGCTCTCCACCGGGCGCTACCGGCTGCTCGCCGATCTGGAGGACCACGGCGGCGAGAAGTCGCCCTCGCGGCTGGCTGCCGGGCTCGGGGTCTCCCGGGCCACGGTGACCGGGCTGGTGGACGGGCTGGAGCGGGAGGGGCTGGTGGCCCGGCGCTCCTCCCGGGAGGACGGGCGCGGCACCGTCGTGGTGCTGACGGCCCGTGGGGCCGAGCGGCTGCGCGAGATGGCGCCGGAGCACTTCGAGCGGCTGCAGGCGATGGTCGGCGCGCTCAGCGTGGCCGAGCGCGGCGTCTTCCTGGAGCTGCTGGGCCGGATCGTGCGGGGGGTCGGCGCGCTGACCGCCGAGTAGTCGGGCGAACGGGTTGCCCCGCCACTGGCGGGGTCCTTTTCATACCCACATAGTTAGCTGCCTAATTATTTATCGAGGGGATGGCACATGTTCAAGGAAGACCAGCGGACCCACCGCCGCAGAACCGGCGGCCCGCCGCCGTTCACGCTCTGGCGGGAGGTGGTGGTCGCCTACCTGGCGCCGGCCCTGTCCGCGGGGGCGGGCGGGCTGGCCCGGGGGAGTGCGGAGCTGACCTGGGCCGCCGGCACCTCCATCGCGGGCACCTCGGCCCTCGTCGCCCTGGTCACCGGCGGCTGGCTGCGACGGGCCGGCACCCGCCGCCGGTGGCCCAGCGCGCTGCCCCGGACGGTGCTCGCCCCCGCCCTGGGCCTGCTGGCGGCCGGGCTCGCGCTGGGCGTGGCGTTCGGCCTGGGCTGGTCGGCCCGCCACGGGCTGCCCGGATGGAACTGGTCGCCGACCGCCTCCTGGCTCGACCGGCTGCGGCTGGACCTGCCGATCTCGGCGGCGCTCGCCGCCACCATCATCAGCTGGCGCTGGCGCGGCCGGACCGGCGCCGACACCGTGAGGGGAAACCGATGATCATCGTGATGGGGGCCACCGGGGCCACCGGCGGCGCGCTGCTGCGCGCCCTGGCCGACCTGGGCCTGCCGAGCCGCGCCCTGAGTCGGGCGCCGCGGGGGCTGCGGGCCGGCCTCGACCCGGCCGCGGCGGCGCTGGTCGAGGTCCGCGAGGCCGACGCCGGTGACCCGGCCTCGCTGCTCGCCGCCTTCGCGGGCGGCAGCCAGCTCTTCCTGACCATGGCGAACGGCCCGCGCCAGGTCGAGTTCGAACTGCGCGTGATCGAGGCCGCGTTGGAGTGCGGCATCGAGCACATCGTCAAGATCTCCTCGCCGGCCGCCGAGCCGGACTCGCCGGTCGCCGTCGCCCGCGGCCACCACACCGTGGAGGCCTACCTGCGCACCGCCGGTGTCCAGGCCACCGTGCTGCGCCCGTACGCGTTCATGCAGAACCTGCTGTTGCTCGCGCCCGGGGTGGCGCGCGGGGGTGTGGTGGCCGCCGCGCTCGGGGACGCCCCGTGCAACTACATCGACTGCCGGGACATCGGCGAGGTGGCCGCCGCCGTGCTGGCCCGCCCCGAGCTGGTCGGCGGTACCTACACGCTGACCGGGGCCGAGGCGGTGGGCCACGGCCGGCTCGCCGAGCTGCTGACCGGGCTGCTCGGGCGGCCGGTGCGCCACCTGGAGCTGGCGCCGGAGCAACTGCGCGCCCAGCTGATCGAGCAGGGGCGGCTGCCCGGCTGGCTGGCCGACCACGTGGTGGAGATCCAGCGGCTCGCGGTGGCCAGGCCCGAGCGGCCGACCGACGCGGTGGCCCGGCTCCTCGGACGGGCGCCGCGCGGCCTGGAGGCCTTCCTGGTGGAGCACCTCGACCTCTTCCGCTGAGCGCCCGGCCCGGGGCCCGGCCAGTGCTCGGCCCAGTGCCCAGCGCCCGGCCCAGTGCCCGGCCCTGGTGCGGGCCCTGGGCCGCTCCGCTCCGGCCCGCCGTCACCGGGAAGGAGTACCCGGCCACCCCCGCGCCGACCCGGCCCGTACCGGCTACGGCGTGCCGCCTCCGCCGCGCGCACCCGGGCCCCGTCGCAACGCCCCGGCCGTCCCGTGCCCCGCGGCGCCCGCCGCCCGGGCCCGATGCCCGCCGGCGCCCGCTGACCCCCGATCGGCGGTATCACCGCGCCGCTGTTCGGGGTACCGACGCGGCCCTTCGTCCACCCCGCGACCGCACCGGGCTGCTATGAAGAGGTCTGAGTCCGATTTGTCGGCCTCATCCCTTTACTGAGGAGGCATCCTCATGGGTGCTACAGAAACGACCGCGACCGAGGAAGGCCGCGGCGGATCCCAGGGCGGCGACGAGCAGCCGCTGATCCACATTCTCTGGATCAACGCCGGGCTCAGTTGCGACGGCGACTCCGTCTCGCTGACCGCCGCGATGCAGCCGAGCATCGAGGAGATCGTCACCGGCGCGCTGCCGGGCCTGCCGAAGATCGCGGTGCACTGGCCGCTGATCGACTTCGAGTGCGGGCCCGTGCAGGGCGCGGACAACTTCATCGAGTGGTTCTTCAAGGCCGACCGGGGCGAGTTGGAGCCCTTCGTCCTGGTGGTCGAAGGCTCGATCCCGAACGAGTCCATCAAGCAGGAGGGCTACTGGTGCGGCTTCGGCGACGATCCGGCCACCGGTCAGCCCATCACCACCAGTGAGTGGCTGGACCGGCTCGCCTCCAAGGCCACGGCCGTGGTCGCGATCGGCACCTGCGCCACCTACGGCGGCATCCACGCGATGGCGGGCAACCCGACCGGCGCGATGGGTGTGCCCGACTACCTCGGCTGGGAGTGGAAGTCGAAGGCCGGCCTGCCGATCGTCTGCGTGCCGGGCTGCCCGATCCAGCCGGACAACTTCGCCGAGACGCTCACCTACCTGCTCTACCAGCTGGCCGGGTCGGCGCCGATGATCCCGCTGGACGACAAGCTCCGCCCCACCTGGCTCTTCGGCGCCACCGTGCACGAGGGCTGCGACCGCGGCGGCTACTACGAGCAGGGCCAGTTCGCCACCGAGTACGGCCGGCCCGAGTGCCTGGTGCGGCTCGGCTGCTGGGGCCCGGTGGTCAAGTGCAACGTCGCCAAGCGTGGCTGGATCAACGGGGTGGGCGGCTGCCCCAACGTCGGCGGCATCTGCATCGCCTGCACGATGCCCGGCTTCCCGGACAAGTTCATGCCGTTCATGGACGCGCCGCCCGGCTCGCACATCTCCAGCAACGCCAGCTCGGCGTACGGCTCGGTGATCCGCAAGCTGCGCGAGATCACCACGAAGACGGTGGACAAGGAACCCAAGTGGCGGCACAGCGGCGACCGGCTGACCACCGGCTACCGCCCGCCGTGGTGACCCGCTGACCCACCGGCGGGCCGCACGCCCCCGCGTGCGGCCCGCCGCCGCGTCCCCCCAAGTCGCGAGCGGATCCTCCGCGAGCAGAGGCAGAGCAGAGCAGAAGGGCACGACAGAGACGATGGCACCGACGACGAAAGCGGCCGGCGACGGCAGCGGCCTGGTGGAGATGTCCTGGGACCCGATCACCCGGATCGTGGGCAGCCTGGGCATCCACACGAAGATCGACTTCAAGCAGAAGAAGGTCGCCGAGTGCTACAGCACGTCGTCGGTCTTCCGCGGCTACAGCGTCTTCATGCGCGGCAAGGATCCGCGTGACGCGCACTTCATCACCAGCCGGATCTGCGGCATCTGCGGCGACAACCACGCCACCTGTTCCGTCTACGCGCAGAACATGGCCTACGGCGTGAAGCCGCCGCACCTGGGCGAGTGGATCATCAACCTCGGCGAGGCCGCCGAGTACATGTTCGACCACAACATCTTCCAGGAGAACCTGGTCGGGGTCGACTACTGCGAGAAGATGGTCCGCGAGACCAACCCCGGTGTGCTGGAGCTGGCCGAGCGCACCGAGGCGCCGCACGCGGGCGACCACGGCTACAAGACCATCGCCGACATCATGCGCTCGCTCAACCCGATCGAGGGCGAGTTCTACCGCGAGGCGCTCCAGGTCAGCCGCTACACCCGGGAGATGTTCTGCCTGATGGAGGGGCGCCACGTGCACCCCTCCACGCTCTACCCGGGCGGCGTCGGCACGGTGGCCACGGTGCAGCTCTTCACCGACTACCTGACCCGGCTGATGCGCTACGTGGAGTTCATGAAGAAGGTCGTGCCGCTGCACGACGACCTCTTCGACTTCTTCTACCAGGCGCTGCCCGGCTACGAGGAGGTCGGCCGCCGCCGGATCCTGCTCGGCTGCTGGGGCAGCCTCAACGACCCCGACCACTGCGACTTCACGTACCGGAACATGACGGACTGGGGTCGCAAGATGTTCGTCACCCCGGGCGTGGTGGTGGACGGCAAGCTGGTCACCAACGACCTCACCGAGATCAACCTCGGCATCCGGATCCTGCTCGGCAGCTCGTACTACGAGGACTGGCAGGGCCAGGAGCAGTTCGTCACCCACGACCCGCTCGGCAACCCGGTCGACCCGCGCCACCCGTGGAACCAGCACACCATCCCGCAGCCGCAGAAGCGCAACTTCGACGACAAGTACAGCTGGGTGATGTCCCCGCGCTGGTTCGACGGCAAGGACCACCTGGCGCTGGACACCGGCGGCGGCCCGATCGCCAGGCTCTGGTCCACCGCGCTGTCCGGGCTGGTCGACATCGGCTACATCAAGGCCACCGGGCACAGCGTGGTGATCAACCTGCCCCGCTCCATGACCAAGCCGGAGACCACCTTCGAGTGGAAGATCCCGCAGTGGAGCAACGCGATCGAGCGCAACCGCGCCCGCACCTACTTCCAGGCCTACGCGGCCGCCGCCGCCCTGCACTTCGCCGAGAAGGCGCTCGCCGAGGTGCGCGCCGGCAAGACCCAGACCTGGGAGAAGTTCGAGGTGCCCGACGAGGGCCTGGGCTGCGGCTTCACCGAGGCGGTGCGCGGCGTGCTCTCGCACCACATGGTGATCAGGGACGGCAAGATCGCCAACTACCACCCGTACCCGCCCACCCCGTGGAACGCCAGCGTGCGCGACAGCTACGGGACCCCCGGGCCGTACGAGGACGCGGTGCAGAACACCCCGATCTTCGAGGAGAACTCCCCGGAGAACTTCAAGGGCATCGACATCATGCGCGCCGTGCGCAGCTTCGACCCCTGTCTGCCCTGCGGTGTCCACATGTACGTGGGCAACGGCAAGACGGTGCAGACCATGCACGTGCCCACCGGTCTGAGCGGACTCACCGCATGACGGCGGAGGAGCTGGGCCTGCGGGTGCAGGAGGTGCTGGACGAGCTGACCGAGGCCGGCCAGCGCGAGGCCGCCGAGGAACTGGTCCGCACCCTGATGGACTTCTACGGTGCGGGCCTGGGCCGGATGGCCGCGCTGCTGCCCGCCGAGGCGTTCGGGGACGAGCTGGTGGCCGGACTGCTGGTGCTGCACGACCTGCACCCGCAGGACGTGCCGACCAGGATCGGGCACGCGCTGGCGGCCGTACCCGGCTGGGAGGTGCAGCGGTTCGACGCCGAGAGCGGCGAGTTGACGCTGCGTCAGGACGGCGAGGGCGGCGGTTGCGGTTGCGGCGGCGCACAGGACGGCGCGCGGCTGGAGGAGGCGCTGGCCTGCTTCGCGCCCGAGGTCACCGCGGTCGAACTGGCCCGGCAGCCCACGTTGCTGCAGATCGGCACCCGCCCCGTGGCGGAGGTCCGGTGAGCCTGCGACATCTCACCCGCCCCGGCACCGCGCTGCTGCGCCGGCTGCGCGAGCCCGCGCCGCCGCAGCCCGAGCGCTGCGAGTTCTGCGACATCCACCTGCCGGGCCGGCACCGACACCTGGCGGACCGCGACGAGCGCGCGCTGGTCTGCGTCTGCCCGGCCTGCGCCCTGCTGTTCCAGCAGCAGGGTGCGGCGGGCGGCCGCTACCAGGGGCTCTCCGACCGCTATCTGGCCGACCCCGAGCACCAGTTGGACGAGAGTGCCTGGCAGGCGCTGCGGATCCCGGTCAGCACCGCGTTCCTGTTCCGGGACACCGCGCTGGAGCGGCTGGTCACCCTCTACCCGAGCCCGGCCGGGGCCGCCGAGGCCGAACTCGACGAGACGGCCTGGCAGACGGTGCTGGAGGGCAGCCGGCTGGCCGCCGAGCTGGCGCCGGACACCGAAGCGCTGCTGCTGCGCCGCACGGCGGGCCGGATCGACTGCTACCTGGTCCCGATCGACGTCTGCTACGAACTGGTCGGCCGGCTGCGGCTGTGCTGGCACGGCTTCGACGGCGGCGCCGAGGCCCGCGCCGAGCTGGACGGCTTCTTCGGCCGGCTGGCCGAGCGGGCCAGGGCCCCGCGCGCGGAGGTGCGGCCGTGACCGAACTCGGCTTCACCTGCACGCAGGTGCGCTCCGACCCGTACGCCGCGGGACCGACCCTCGTCTTCCGGTTGCGGATCACCGCCACCGGCGGGGCCCGGGTGCACGCGCTCGCGCTCCGCTGCCAGCTGCGGATCGAACCGGCCCGCCGCCCCTACGGCGAGGCCGAGGGCGAGCGGCTGGCCGACCTGTTCGGCGACCGCTCGCGCTGGGGCACCACGCTCAATCCGATCCAGTTCGCCCAGGTCTCGCTGCTGGTCCCCGGCTTCGAGGGCGAGACCGAGGCGGACCTCGTGGTGCCCTGCACCTACGACCTGGAGGTGGCCGCCTCCCGCTACCTGCGGGCGCTGGAGGGCGGCGACGTCCCGCTGCTGCTGCTCTTCTCCGGCACCGCCTTCACCGGCCCCGGCGGCTTCCAGGTCACTCCGGTGCCCTGGGACAAGGAGGCGGTGGTGCGGATGCCCGCCAAGGTCTGGCGGGACGCGATGGACCAGCACTTCCCCGGCTGCGGCTGGCTGCGGCTGCCGGGCGACCTGATGGACGAGCTGCTGCTCTACCGCTCCCAGCGGGCGCTGCCCTCCTGGGAGGCGACGGTGCGCGAACTGCTCGACCGGGCCCCGATCGAGGAGGCGGTGCGATGACGGCCCTGCCGGTGGAGCTGGAGGCCCGTTTCGCGGTGGCCCGGCAGATCGCCGACGCGGTGCTCTTCGAGGGCTACGTGCTCTACCCCTACCGGGCCTCGGCGGCCAAGAACCGGCTGCGCTGGCAGTTCGGCGTGCTGGTGCCGCCCAGCTACGGGGCGGACAGCGCGGAGCACAGCGAGCAGCGCACCGAGTGCGTGATGGAGCCGCGGCGCGGCGCCGACCTGGCGGTGCAGCTGCGGTTCCTGCGGGCCCAGCGGCGAACCGTCCAACGGGTCCTGGAGAACGGTGAGTTCGAGACCGTCCCGGAACTGGAGCTGGCCGACCGGGTGCTGGTCCCGTGGGACGAGGGGATCGAGGAGCGGGTCGAACTCATCGTTCCGGTCGACAAGTTGACCGGCACCGGGATCGAGCACCCGTTCCGCTCGCCCGCCCGCGAGGAGCAGGAGGAGGTGCTGGAGGACGGCGTGCTGGTCGGCCGGCTGCTGCGCCAGTGCGAAC
This sequence comes from Kitasatospora sp. NBC_01287, assembly GCF_026340565.1. Classification (NCBI taxonomy): domain Bacteria; kingdom Bacillati; phylum Actinomycetota; class Actinomycetes; order Kitasatosporales; family Streptomycetaceae; genus Kitasatospora; species Kitasatospora sp. NBC_01287. The sequence continues at coordinate 744,659 of NZ_JAPEPB010000001.1, read as the reverse complement.
AGCTGGACGGCGTGGTGCGGTTGCGCACCCAGGAGCTGCCCGGTCCCTACCGGGCGGTGCGGCTGGTCGCGGAGGTGGCCAACAGCTCCACCTGGCAGCCGGGCACGGGCGACCCGCGCGAGGCCGCGCTGCCTCGTTCACTGGTCTCCGCGCACCTGCTGCTCGGGCTCGACCAGGGCGCCTTCCTCTCCGCCACCGACCCGCCGCAGTGGGCCAAGGCGGCGGTCGCCGAGTGCCGCAGCGAGCACACCTGGCCGGTGCTGGTCGGGCCGCCCGGGCAGGACTCGGTGCTGCTCTCCTCGCCGATCATCCTGGAGGACCACCCGCAGGTGGCCCCGGAGAGCCCGGGCGCGCTCTACGACGCGACCGAGATCGACGAGATCCTCGCGCTGCGCACGGCCGCGCTCACCGACCGGGAGAAGCGCGAGGCGCGCGGCACCGACGAGCGGGCCGGTGCGGTGATCGACCTCGCCGACTCGCTGCCGGCCGAGGTGCTGGAGCGACTGCACGGCGCGGTGCGGGCGCTGCGCGAGGTCACCGCGCCGACCGCGCCCGCCGCCGACCAGCCGTGGTGGGACCCGGGCAACGACCCGCAGGTGGACCCGGACCAGGACCGGGTGCTGGTGGACGGCCGCTCGGTCGGCGCGGGCAGCCGGGTGCTGCTCAAGCCGGGGCGGCGGCGCACCGACGCGCAGGACCTCTTCCTGCACGGGCGCACCGCGCTGGTGGAGGCGGTGCTGCACGACGTGGACGGCGAGGTGCACCTCGCCGTCACCGTGGAGGGCGACCCCGGTGCCGACCTGTGGCGGGCCCAGGGCCGGTTCCGCTACTTCCAGCCGGACGAGGTCACACCGCTGGAGGGGGAATGACGGAGCGGGTCGAGAGCGTGGCCGAGCCGGGCGCTGGCGTGGCCGGGCGGTTGGTCGCGGACGGCCGGGTGCTGATCGCCGGGGTGGGGAACATCTTCCTCGGCGACGACGGCTTCGGCATCGAGACGGTGCGCCGGCTCGGCGCGCAGGAGCTGCCCGAGCGGGTCGAGGTGGTCGACTTCGGAGTGCGCGGGGTCCACCTCGCCTACCAACTCCTGGACGGCTACCGGACCCTGGTGCTGGTGGACGCCACCGCGCGCGGTGGCGTACCCGGCACTGTCTACCTGATCGATGCCACCAGCGGCCCGGTCGAGCAGGTGGACCCGGTGGCCGCCGCCGTGCTGGACGGGCACCGGATGGGCCCGGACGCGGTGCTCGGCCTGCTGGCCGCGCTCGCCGCCGGGACCGGCGGTTCGCCGCCGGAGCGGGTGCTGGTGGTCGGCTGCGAGCCGGCCTCGCTGGAGGAGGGCATCGGGCTGAGCGCGCCGGTGGCGGCGGCCGTGGACGAGGCGGTCGCGGTGATCCGGTGTCTGCTGGCGGAGTCGGACCCGAGCGGGCGACCGGTCGCCCACCGGGCACAGAGAAAGGCGTCATCATGCTGAAGTTCCTGGTCCGCGGCGTGCTCGCGGCGGGTGTGGGCGTGCTGGTCTGGCAGACCCTGCCGGACGTCAAGCGGTACCTGCGGATCTCCCGCATGTGACCGCAGGTGAGCGCAGGGTACCGGGTTCCGCACCCGGTACTGCTGCGAATGGCGTACGCCCCGGGCGCGGTGGCGGCGCGGCTGCGAGCCGCTGCCGCCACCGCGCTCTCTAATGGTGCCCGCCGCGGCGTAGTCGCGTGATCCGGGAAGAGGGCCGATGCACGAGATGTCGATCGCGGTGGCCGTCGTCGAGCAGGTGGAGCAAGCGGCGCGCGAGCACGGGGCGGTCGCCGTCGAGGCGGTGCGGCTCCAGGTCGGCGAGCTGGCCGGGGTGGTGCCGGACGCGCTCGACTTCTGCTTCTCACTGGCCTGCGCCGACACGGTCCTGGCGGGGGCGGAGTTGACCGTCGAGGCGGTGCCGGCCCGGGCCAGGTGCGCGGCCTGCGCCACCGAGTGGGCCGTCGGCATGCCGCCCGACCTCTGCTGCCCGCGCTGCCCCGGGGTGGCGGGCGAGCTGCTGACCGGGCGTGAGTTGCAGATCCTGGACGTGCGCTGGGCCGAGGAGCCCGCGCTCGCCCGGGCCGACCAGGAAGGCTGAAGCCGATGTGTCGTACGGTCGATCTCCAGCAGGCGGTCCTCGCCCGCAACGACGGCAGCGCACGGGAGTTGCGCGCGGCGCTGACCGCCCGCGGCACCGTCGCCGTCAACCTGCTCTCCAGTCCGGGCAGCGGCAAGACCGCGCTGCTCGAACTCGAACTCGGCCTGGCCAGGGAGCGCGCGGTGCCGGTCGCGGCGCTCACCGCGGACCTGGCCACCGAGAACGACGCGACGCGGCTGGGGCGTTCGGGCGTGCCGGTGAAGCAGGTGCTCACCGACGGGCTGTGCCACCTGGAGGCGGTGATGCTGGCCGGCCACCTGGACGGCTGGCTGCCGGAGCCGACCCGGCTGCTCTTCGTGGAGAACGTCGGCAACCTGGTCTGCCCGGCCTCCTACGACCTGGGCGAATCGCTGCGCGTGGTGCTCGCCTCGGTCACCGAGGGCGAGGACAAGCCGCTCAAGTACCCGACCGCCTTCGGGCTGGCCAACCTGGTGCTGGTCACCAAGAGCGACCTGGCGGCGGCCGTCGACTTCGACGAGGCGGGCTTCCGGGCCAACGTCGCCCGGGTCAACCCCGGGGTCGAGGTGCTGCTGACCTCGGCGCGCACCGGGGAGGGGGTCGGCGCGCTGCTGGACCGGGCGCTCGCGGTGCTGGAGGGCGCGCCGGTGCACCAGCCGGTGATGGGCCGCCCCTCGGCGGGGCACACGCACAGCCATGGCCAGGTGGACACGCACAGCCATGGTCCGGTGGACACGCACGGCCATGCGCCGGTGGACACGCACGGCCATGCGCCGGTGGACACGCACAGCCATGGTCTGGTGGACCGGCATTGACGACCTGTCAGCGCCGACGGGTCTTCGTCCGGGGGATCGTGCAGGGGGTCGGGTTCCGGCCCTTCGTCTTCACCCTGGCCACCGAGCTCGGACTGGCCGGGCACGTCACCAACACCGGTGACGGCGTGCTCGCGGAGGTCGAGGGACCCGCGGCGGCGCTGGCGGACTTCTGCCGCCGGATCGGCGCCGACGCGCCGCCGCTGGCGCAGGTCGCGGCGGTGGAGCAGGAGAGCCTGGCGGCCACCGGCGCGAGCGGCTTCGCGATCCTCGCCTCCCGGGCCACCGGGCCGGCCCGCACGCTGATCCCGCCGGACACGGCCACCTGCGCCGACTGTCTGGCCGAGCTGGCCGACCCGGCCGACCGGCGCCACCGGCACCCGTTCATCACCTGCGTCAACTGCGGGCCGCGGTTCACCATCGTCACCGGCCTGCCCTACGACCGGGCGGCCACCACGATGGCCGGCTTCCCGATGTGCGGGGACTGCGCCCGGGAGTACGGCGACCCGGCGGACCGCCGGTTCCACGCCCAGCCGGTCTCCTGCCATGCCTGCGGGCCGCGGCTCGCGCTGGTCCGGCCCGGCGAGGCGACCCTGAGCGGCGGCGAAGTGGTCGCTCGGGCAAGGGGGTTGCTGGCCGGCGGGGCGATCCTGGCGGTCAAGGGGATCGGCGGCTACCACCTGGCCTGCGACGCCACCGACCCGGCGGCGATCGCGCGGCTGCGCCGCCGCAAGAACCGGGGCGACAAGCCCTTCGCGGTGCTGGCCCGTTCGCTCGCCGACCTCGAACCGCTGGTCCACCTCGGCCCGGTGGAGCGGGAGTTGCTGACCGGCCCGGTGCGGCCGATCGTGCTGCTGCGCCGCCGGGCGGGGGCCGGCGCGCTGGCCGAGGCCATCGCGCCGCGCTGCCCGGACCTGGGGGTCATGCTGGCGTACGCGCCACTGCACCACCTGCTGCTCGGCCTGCCCGGTGACCCGCCGGGACCAGGGCTGCTGGTGCTGACCAGCGCCAACCTGGCCGGTGAGCCGATCGTCACCGACGACGCCGAGGCGCTCACGCGCCTGGCGCCGCTGGTGGACGGCTGGTTGACGCACGACCGGCCGATCCAGGTGCCCTGCGACGACTCGGTGGTGCGGGTGGTGGACGGCGAGCAGCTGCTGGTGCGGCGCTCGCGCGGCTGGGCCCCGCTGCCGCTGCCGCTGCCGGTTCCGGTACGCCCGGCACTCGCGGTCGGCGGCGACCTGAAGAACACCTTCGCGCTCGGCCGGGACGGCTACGCCTGGCTCTCCGCGCACATCGGCGACATGGACGACCTGGCCACGCTGCGGGCCTTCGACACCGCCGTCGGGCACCTGGAAACGATCACGGGTGTGCGGCCCGAGCTGCTGGTGGCCGACCGGCACCCCGGCTACCGCTCGGGCCGGCAGGCCGAACGCACCGCGCGGGGACGGCCGGTGGTCCGGGTGCAGCACCACCACGCCCACGTGGCGGCCGCGATGGCCGAACACGGCCTGGACGGCAGCGCGCCGGTGATCGGCGTCGCCTTCGACGGCACCGGCTACGGCACGGACGGCGCGGTCTGGGGCGGCGAGGTGCTGCTCGCGGACTACGACGGGTTCCGGCGCTTCGCGCACCTGGGCTACGTGCCGCTGCCGGGCGGCGACGCGGCCGTGGCGCGCCCCTATCGGATGGCACTGGCGCACCTGCGGGCGGCCGGGCTCGGCTGGCACCCCGAGCTGCCCTGCGTGCGGGCCTGTCCGGCCGATGAACTCGCCTGTCTGGATCGTCAGTTGGATCGATCGCTGAACTGTGTGCCGACCTCCAGCATGGGCCGGCTGTTCGACGCGGTGGCCGCGCTGGCGGGCGTCTGCCAGCTGGCCGGCTACGAGGCGCAGGCGGCGATCGAGCTGGAGGCGGCGGCGGTCGCGCACGGGGACGCCGAGGGCTACGCGTTCGCGGTGCGCGGCGCGGCTGGGCGGCTCGACGCGCCGCTGGTGGCCGACCCGGCTCCGGTGCTGGCCGCGGTGCTCGCCGACCTGCGCTCCGGCGCGTCGGCGGGGCTGATCGCCGCCCGCTTCCACGCCGCTGTCGCGGAGCTGGTGCGCCGGCTCTGCGGCGCGGCCCGTGAGCGGCACGGCACCGCCGTGGTGGCGCTGACCGGCGGGGTGTTCGCCAACGCCGTGCTCTCCTCGGCCTGCGCGCGCGGGCTGGGGGCGGACGGCTTCACGGTGCTGCGGCACCGCCGGGTCCCGCCGAACGACGGGGGCCTGGCACTGGGCCAGTTGATGGTGGCGGCGCGAGCCGCCCGGCGAGAGGAGTAGCACCGATGTGCCTGGCGGTGCCCGGCAGGGTGATGGAGATCGAGGAACGCGACGGCGCCCGGATGGCCGTCATGGACTTCGGCGGAGTGGTCAAGGACGTGTGCCTGGAGTACCTGCCCGACCTCGCGGTCGGTGAGTACGCCATCGTGCACGTCGGGTTCGCGCTGCAGCGGCTGGACGAGGAGTCGGCTCGCCAGACCCTCGAACTCTTCGCCGAACTCGGCTTGCTGATGGAGGAGTTCGGCGACCCGTGGGAGGCGGCCGCGGCGGCCGAGGCGGGCGGCGCCGGTGCGGAGGTGGAGCGGTGAAGTACCTGGAGGAGTTCCGGGACCCGGAGCTGGCCCGCGGCCTGCTGGAGGACATCAGGGCCGCGGTCACCAGGCCGTGGGCGCTGATGGAGGTCTGCGGCGGCCAGACGCACACCATCATCCGGCACGGCATCGACCAACTGCTGCCGGAAGGTGTGGAGTTGATCCACGGACCGGGCTGCCCGGTCTGTGTGACGCCGCTGGAGGTGATCGACAAGGCGCTGGAGATCGCCGGGCGTCCTGGCGTCATCTTCTGCTCCTTCGGCGACATGCTGCGGGTGCCGGGCAGTGACCGCGACCTGTTCCGGGTGCGCGGCGAGGGCGGTGACGTCCGGGTGGTCTACTCGCCGCTGGACGCGCTGCGGATCGCCCGGGAGAACCCGGACCGTGAGGTGGTCTTCTTCGGCATCGGCTTCGAGACCACGGCACCGCCCAACGCCATGACGGTCCATCAGGCCCGCAAGCAGGGCATCCGCAACTTCAGCATGCTGGTCTCGCACGTGCGGGTGCCCCCGGCGATCGAGGCGATCATGACCTCACCGGACTGCCGGGTCCAGGGGTTCCTGGCGGCCGGGCACGTGTGCAGCGTGATGGGCGTCGAGGAGTACCCCGAACTGGCCGCCCGGCACCGGGTGCCGATCGTGGTCACCGGCTTCGAGCCGCTCGACATCCTGGAGGGGATCCGGCGCACCGTGCGGCAGTTGGAGCGCGGCGAGCACACCGTGGAGAACGCCTACGAGCGCGCGGTGCGGCCCGAGGGCAACCCCGCCGCCCGGGCCATGCTGGAGGACGTCTTCGAGGTGACCGACCGGGCCTGGCGCGGCATCGGGGTGATCCCAGGCAGCGGCTGGCGGCTCTCCGAGCGCTACCGCGCCTACGACGCCGAGCACCGCTTCGAGGTGAGCGGCATCACCACCCGCGAGTCCGCGCTCTGCCGCAGCGGCGAGGTGCTGCAGGGCCTGATCAAGCCGCACGAGTGCGAGGCCTTCGGCACCACCTGCACCCCGCGCAACCCGCTGGGCGCCACCATGGTCTCCACCGAGGGCGCCTGCGCCGCCTACTACCTGTACCGGCGGCTCGGCACGCCGGCCGCCCTGGAGGTGACCCCCGTTGGCTGAGACCAGCACCCTGGCGGCACCGGACTTCTCCGGCTGGAGCTGCCCGATGCCGCTGCGCGACCACCCCCGGGTGGTGATGGGCCACGGCGGCGGCGGGCTGATGTCGGCCGAGCTGGTGGAGAACATCTTCGCGCCGGCCTTCGGCGGCAGCACCCTGGCGGACTCGGCGGCGCTCACCCTGGGCGGCGCCCGACTCGCCTTCTCCACCGACTCCTTCGTGGTGCGCCCGCTCTTCTTCCCCGGCGGCTGCATCGGCGACCTGGCGGTCAACGGCACCGTCAACGACCTGGCCATGAGCGGCGCCCGGGCGGCCTACCTCTCCTGCGGGGTGATCCTGGAGGAGGGCGTGGAGATGTCCGTGGTCGGCCGGGTCGCCCAGGCGATGGGCGCGGCCGCGCGGGCGGCCGGCGTGGCGGTGGTGACCGGCGACACCAAGGTGGTGGAGGCCGGGCACGGGGACGGCATCTACCTCAACACCGCCGGGATCGGCCTGATCCCGGCCGGGGTGGACCTGCGTCCGCAGCGCGCGGTGCCGGGCGACGTGGTGATCGTCAGCGGGGAGATCGGCCTGCACGGTGTGGCGATCATGAGCGTCCGGGAGGGCCTGGAGTTCGGTGTCGAGATCGTCAGCGACTGCGCCCCGCTCGGCGGACTGGTGGACGCCATGCTGGCCGTCACCCCCGATCTGCACGTGCTGCGCGACCCCACCAGGGGCGGGCTGGCGGCGGCACTGAACGAGATCGCGGCCGCCGCCGGGGTCGGGGTCGCGGTGCGCGAGCGCGCCGTCCCGGTGCCGCCGGAGGTGGCCAACGCCTGCGCGATCCTGGGCCTGGACCCGATGTACGTGGCCAACGAGGGCAAGCTGGTCGCCTTCGTGCCGCGCGAGCACGCGGACGCGGTGCTGGCGGCCATGCGGGCCCACCCGCTGGGCGCGCGGGCGGCGGTGATCGGCGAGTGCGTGGCCGAGCACCCCGGCATGGTGGTGGCCCGCACGGCGCTGGGCGGTACCCGGGTGGTCGACCTGCCGCTGGGGGAGCAACTGCCGCGGATCTGCTGAGACACCGGCCCTGAGCGGGCGGGCGTGCCCGCGCCTGCCCGCTCCGGCCCCCACGGCGCCCGTGGGGCCGGAGCACCCGCTCGGCCCGGTGCCGCGCTCGGCCCCGGGCCGGCGGAAGTCACTCGTCGGGGCACTCTTCGGACAGGTGAGTGGTTGTATGCCGGAGCAGGCGGAAGCCGAGGACGGGCCGCAGGCGCGGGGGATCGACCGGCTGGCGGGGTTCTCCGATGCCGTGGTGGCGATCGCGATCACCCTGCTGGCCATCGACCTGCCGGTACCCGACGGCAGGGACGTGGGCGCGTTGTGGGAATCCGTGCGCGCCAACGGCGGCCACTATGCGGCCTTCTTGATCAGCTTCATCGTGATCGCCGCGGGGTGGCACAACCACCACCGGGTGTTCCTCTCCATCGAGCGGGCCGATCGGCAGCTTCGCGTGCTCAACACGGCCTGGCTCCTCGCGGTGGTGCTGAACCCGTTCGCGACCAGGCTGCTGACGACGCGCGGCGCGCAGTCCCTCGACGCCCACGCGCTGCGCTTCGGCTTCTACGCGGTGTTGCAGGTGCTGGCCTCGGCAGTGCTCCTGGCGATCGTGCGCCACTCGGCCGCACACGGCTTGGCCCCCGGCATGTCGGCGAGCTCGGTGGCGCGGTCGGCCCGGTCCTCGCGCCGGGTGATGCTCGGCTTCGCCCTGTCCATCCCGGTGTTCTTCGCCACCAACTCCGCCTGGCTGCTCTGGTTCGCCGTCCCCTGGCTGCTCAAGGGCTGGGACCGGCTGGGGCGCCGTCGCCGTCCGCGCACCGGGTGAGCGGGCGTTCACCCGCGGCGGGTGGGGCGGCCCGGTGCCCCCGCGACTATGCTGGAGGTAGTCGAAGCCTCAACGATGGTCTGCCCCATGGCCCGTAGTGCCGCCCTCGACCCGATGAGCCGGCGCTTCAGCCGACCGGGTCCCGACGGAGTTCCGCGATGAAGACCTCCACGCTCGTTCTCGCGTTCCTTCCCTTGATCGCCTTTTCGCTGCTCGCCCGGTTCCTGCCCTCGCACGCCATCGGCCTCGCCGCGCTGGTCGCCGCCCTCCTCGCGCTGATCGCCATCGCGATCAGCCGCCCGGTGTGGCCGCCAAAGGTCCTGAACGTGTGCTCGCTGGTGCTCTTCGCCGTCCTGGCCGTGCTCGGCTTCAGCCTCGGCCGCCACGACGACTCCTGGCTGGCAAGGTGGGGCGGTGCGGGCGTCGGAATCATCCTCGGGCTGGTCATCCTCGCGCTGGTCCCGGTGCTGCCGTTCACCGAGCAGTTCGCCCGCGAGAGCGTGCCGCGCGCGGCCTGGGGGTCCGCCACCTTCAAGCGGATCAACCTGGTGCTCAGCACCGCCTGGGGTCTGGCGATCCTGGCGCTCGGTGCCTCCCGGACCGTGGCGGTCGCCCTCGACCGGCACTCCTCGCATCACCTCCTGGAGGTGGTCTTCAGCCTGGCCCTGCCCGTCGTGCTCATCGTCTACATGCTGAACTTCTCCAAGGCCTACCCGGACCGCGTCACCGGTGCGGACACCACCGACACCTCCGGATAGGCCCTCGGGCCTGGGGCGATCAGGCCTCGCGGATCAGGCCTCGCGCGCCTCGGAGGTGAGGGACATGTCCGAGTAGCGCGGGCCCGCCACCTGGCCGGCGATCGGCTCCAGCAGTGCCAGCTCCGCGGCGCTCAGGGTGATCCGGGTGGCCGCGGCGTTCTCCAGGAGGCGGGCGCGCTTGCGGGTGCCGGGGATGGGCACGACGGTGAGGCCGTGCGCCTGGGCCCGCTGCTGCACCCAGGCCAGCGCGATCTGGGCGGGGGTGGCGCCGTGATCGGCCGCGATCTTGTCGAGCGGCGCCAGCAGCGCGGTGTTCGCCCTGGCGTTGTCGCCGCTGAAGCGCGGCAGCAACTGCCGGAAGTCGCCGCCGGAGAGTTCCTTGCTCGCGTCGCTGAAGGCACCCGTCAGGAAGCCCCGGCCGAGCGGTGAGTACGGCACGAAGGCGACCCCGAGCTCGGCGGCCGCGCCCACCGCGCTGCGCTCGACGTCCCGGCTGAAGAGCGACCACTCCGACTGCAGCGCGGTGATCGGGTGCACGGCGTGCGCCTCGCGCAGCTCGGCCCCGGTGACCTCGCTGAGGCCCAGGTGCCTGACCTTGCCCTCCCGCACCAGCTCGGCCATGGCACCGACCGACTCGGCGAGCGGGACGGCGGCGTCGCGGCGGTGCATGTAGTAGAGGTCGATGGCCTCGATGCCGAGCCGGCGCAGGCTCGCCTCGGCGGCGCGCCTGATGTACGCGGGGTCGTTGCTGATGCCGCGGTAGCCCGGCTCGTCGGCGCGCAGCTCGAAGCCGAACTTGGTGGCCAGCGTGACCTCGTCGCGGTGCGCCGCGAGGAACGGCGCGAGGAACTCCTCGTTGGCACCGTGGCCGTACATGTCGGCGGTGTCGATGAGGGTGACGCCCGCTTCCAGGGCGGCCTCCAGGGTGTCGCGGGCCGCCGCGGTGTCCGTCTCGCCGTAAGCGGCGCTGATGCCCATGGCGCCGAAGCCCTGGACACCGACGACGGGGCCGCCGGTACCCAGCTCGACCGTGCGGATCTGCTCGGTGGTGTTGCTCATGATGGCGCTCAGGCCCTCTCCGACGCCCGCCGGGCGTCCGCGTAGAAGTCGATCTTGTGGTCGAGCGCGGCGAGGGTGTCCTGCAACTCCGCGATGCGCGAGAGGACGTCGTGCCGGGTCTGCTCCAGGACCTCCTGCCGCTCCTCGAAGGTGTCCTCGCCCCGGCGGACCAGCTCCGCGAAGTGGACCATGGCGGCGACCGGCATCCCGGTCAGGCGCAGCGTGCCGACGAAGGCGAGCCAGTCGAGGTCCCGGTTGCCGAAGACGCGTTGGCCGTGGTGCGACCGCCCCACGTGCGTCATCAGGCCGATCTGCTCGTACCAGCGCAAGGTGTGCGCGCTGAGACCGGTCAGCGCCGCGACCTCGCTGATCGTGTACCGGTCCTGGCCGTCGGGGCGCGGATGGGCAGGACCCCAGGAGACGCAGGCGCGCGCGGGCGGGGAGTGCACGGGAGTGCTGTCGATCACCGTCATGCCGGTAACGCTAGAGGCTTCGAGTGCGCTCGAAGCAAGCGTGGTCCGCGCGACGCCTGCTGGGTCGTAGGGGTTGCGGGCTACTGGGTGCTGGTGGTGGTGCTGGTGGTGGTGAGCAGCGGGGAGCTGCTGCCCTGCAGCAGGACCCGGGCGACCAGGGTGGGGTTGTCGCCCATCGGGACGTGGCCGCAGTCGGGGAGGGGGATGAAGCGGGCGCCTGGCAGGAGGGTGCGGGCACGGCGGCCCTGGGCGTGCGGGAGCAGGCGGTCGCGGGTGCCCCAGGCGATGGTGAGCGGGACGTCGGCGGGGATCGCCGTCGGGAAGCGGTGGGCCTGTTCGGCGCGTCCGGCCCGCAGGGTCTCGCTGAAGCCGGGGGCGTCCAGCAGGGCACGGGTGTCGAGCAGCAGCTCGGCCGGATCGAGCCGCTCGGGGCGGCCGTAGATCACGCCGAACATGAGCTTGCGGCCCTGGGCCGAGCGGGCCAGCCTGGCGCGCACCGGCTCCGGGGTGCGCGCGGCCACCCGGTGCAGGCCCAGCAGGCCGGCCGCGTAGAGGTAGCCGGGCAGCCGGTAGAAGCCGGCGGGGGAGAGTGCGGTGGCCGAGGAGACCAGGCCGCGCTGGGCGGCGCGCAGTGCGAAGAGGCCGCCGAGCGAGTTGCCCGCCACGTGGGGGCGCTCGACGCCGATCGAGGCGAGGAAGTCGGCGAGCACCGTGAGCGCGCTGTCCACGGTGTAGGGCAGGCCTGGTGGCAGAGTGGGGGAGGCACCGAAGCCGGGCAGGTCGACGGCGATCACCTCCCGCTCGGCGGCGAGCAGGTCGAGCACGGGCTTCCAGCCCTGCCAGCGGTGTCCGATGCCGTGCAGCAGCAGCAGGGGCGGGCCGTCGCCCCGGCGCTCGTGTACGAGGTCCATGGCTGTCGAGGATAGGCGGAAGTTACCCGCGAGTCACTGACTTGTGAGAATCTGCGTCAACAGTCGGCCGGGGTATCACCCTCCTGGTGGAGTTCCGCGCTGATCAGCACGTGCAGCTGGGCCGCCGTCCAGGCGGCCGGGCCGTGTTCCTGAGCGGCCGTCAGCAGGGCGCGGAGCAGGGCCGCGGCGGTGGCCAGGCCGGTGCGGTCGAGTCGCGTGGCGGCTTCGGTCAGCCGGGCGTGCCGCGCGCGGTCGAGTTGGCGCAGGCCGCGGTGGGCGGTGTCCGCCAGGGCGGACAGCGCCTCCTGGAGTGCGGTGCTGATCGGGTCGGCGCTGATCGGGTCTGCGGGCGTCGGATCGGCGGCGAACGGGGCAGTGGGTGTCGGTTCGGCGGGTGCCGGCTCGGGGCCGGTCGAGGTGGTGGAGGCCAGGTCGAGGACGGTCACGCCGTCGGCCGTCAGCACGGCCAGCGGGTCGAGCAGCAGGCCGCCGCCCGAGCGCCGCAGCGTGCCGCTCAGCAGGCGCACCTCGCCCGCCAGTGCCGTGGCCAACGCGTCCAAGGCGCCTGGGGCGTAAGGATTGTGGGTGGCCAGCAGGGTGGCCCGCCGCCCGGCCGCGTCCCGTAGGACGGCGCGCAGCTGCTGTTCGGCCGGGTCGTAGCCGAGCTCCTCGACCCCGGCGATCTCGACCACGTGCACCGCCTCGGCCTCGACGCGCGGGCGCAGCAGGGCGGGCGGCAGCCGGTCGAGGCGGGCCACGTGGGCGGCGAAGTCGCGGACCAGCAGGGGCTCGGGCAGCTCGGTCCAGGCGGTGCCGACCGGGGTGACGCTGGTTGCCGCGATCCGTCCGCGGGCGATGGCGACCGTGCGGCTCGCGCTGCGGGTGGCGCTCTCGCTGACCACGTTGCCGGCCGCCAGCGCCCCGAGCGTGCTGCCCGCCAGCCTGCGGCCGGCCAGCTCGGGACCCAGGGCCTGCTGACCCTCCGCCGGCTCCCACTGCCGCCGTAGCACCAGGACCACCCCGGCCTCGGGGTGGGCGAGGAAGAGCTGGGCCACCCGCCGCCGCGCGCCGCCGCCGATCCGGCAGCCCAGCGCCGTCAGGCGGACCCGGCGCAGCGCCGTCTCGCCCGCCTCGCGGGTGCCGAGCAGCTGGGCCCGGGCGGTGGCGTCGCCGTGGGCCGCGGCCCGGTGCCTGGCGTGCAGTTCGGCGAGCAGCAGCGCGACCCGCTCGGGCCGGAAGCCGGCGCCCCGGGCGGCGTGGTCGGCGAGCTGCTCACCCAACTCGGTGAGCGCGCCGGCCGGCCAGTGCAGCGAGGCGGCGGCCAGCCGGTCGCGGACGCGCAGCACGGCGGCCCCCAGCACCGGCCCGGCGTGCGCGGTGCCGGTCAGCAGCAGCTCGTCGGCGAGCTCCAGCGCCGCGGCCAGCTCGGCTCCGCCGCGGGCCGGGTCCGGGGCGCCGCCGACGTCGAGTTGGACGTACGGGTCGAGCAGGCCGCGCTCGTCGGCCGCGCGGAAGGCCCAGACCGCGAGCGCGATCACCTCGCCACGCTGGTCGGCGCCGGCCTCGGTGATGGCGTAGCCGAGCTGGCCGGGCACCGGGAAGCGCACGGTGCAGGTGGGCAGTTCGACCTGGGCGGTCGGCGCGCCCGGGGTGGGACGGTGCAGTCGCGCCGGGTAGCCGCGGTTGTGGCCGCGCCGGGCGGCGGCGAGCGCGCGGGGGCCGATGGCGGTGGCCAGCGCCTCGTCGTCACAGGCGCCGGGGGACCAGGCGGTGAAGGCGGGTGGTGGCGCGGCGAGTTGTGCGGTGGGGTGGGTGGTGGCTTGCTCGGTGGGCTGCGTGGTGGGCTGTGTGGTGGCTTGCTCGGTGGGCTGCGCGGCGGATTGTGCGGTGGCGGTGCGCTGGTAGGCGAGGACCAGCCCGATCCGGTGCCGGCAGACCCCGGGTGCGCCGCAGTCGCAGTGCCCCGCCGCCAGGTCGGTGCCCGGCGGCAGCACGGTGCGGGTGCCGTCGGGGAAGCGGCCGTCCACCGCGCCGTCCGCGTCGACGCCGAGCTGTGGGCCGCCGCCCGCGTCCAGCTCCTTGGCGGCCCGCTTGACCAGACCGCGGTTGGCCAGCGCGGCGAGGGTCTCGGGGGTCAGCGCGAGCAGGTCGGCGCGGGGCGTCACAGGTGGCTCCCGGTGCTGGGGCGGCGTATGGGGGAGAAACCGGGGCGGCGGGTGGGGGCGGAGCCGCGGTCGCGGTGCTGGTCGGCCGGGGCGGGGGTGCCGGTCATCGGCCCAGCCGCTCGGCGACGAAGTCCGCCAGCTCGCCGGGCGTCATGGCGCCGACCTGGGCACCCGCGTTCGCCAGGCGCAGGCCCAGCTCGCGGTCGTAGACCGGGTTGGCCTCCTGGTCCAGTGCCGCGAGTCCCAGTACCGTGGTGCCCTGCTCGACCAACCGCCGCACCGTGCGGACCAGCCGGTAGGCGTCGCCGCCCTCGAAGAAGTCGCTGATCACGGCGACGATCGCGCGGCGCGGCTGGTCGATCAGCCCGGCGGCGAAGTCGACCGCGCGCGCGATATCGGTGCCGCCGCCGAGTTGCACCCCCATCAGCAGCTCGACCGGGTCGGTGACGTCGCCGGACAGGTCCACCACCTCGGTGTCGAAGGCGATCAGATGGGTGGTCAGGCCGGGTAGCCCCCACAGGCAGGCGGCGGTGACCGCCGAGTGGATGACCGAGTCGACCATCGACCCCGACTGGTCCACCAGCAGCACCAGCTGCCAGCGCTCCAACTGCCGGTGGGTGCGCGCGTGGAACCGCGGCTGCTCGATCAACAGGCGCCGCTCGGCGGGTTGGTAGTGCTTCAGGTTGGCTTGGACCGTGCCCTTGAAGTCGAAGTCCCTGGCCAGCGGCAGGCGGCTGGGACGCCGCGAGCGCGCGCCGGTGAACGCCCGGCGCACCCGCGGTTGCAGCCGCTCCAGCAGCTGGCGCACCACCGCCTCGACGATCCGCCGGGCCAGCACGCGGACCTCGGGGTTCATCAGGTGCTTGGTGCGCAGCACGGCGCGCAGCAGCGTCTGGTTGGGCTCCACCCGTTCCAGCACGGTCGGGTCGGTGACGATCTCGTGGATCTCGTACCGCTCGACGGCGTCGCGCTCCAGCCGCTCGATGGTCTCCTTCGGGAAGAGCCGGTGGATGTCGTCCAGCCAGTCGACGGCGGTGACCACCGACGCGCCGTCACCGCCCTCGCGGGTGTCCGGGCGGGCGCGCCGCACGCCGCGGTCGCGTTGGTTTGGATCGCGCCCGTAGAGCCAGTCGAGCGCGGCGTCACGGGCGGCGGCCGTCGCGCCGAGCGGTCCGGTGTGGCGCTCGGCGGGTGCGCCCAGGATCAGCCGCCAGCGCTCCAGACCGTCGTCGGGCAGGGGTGGCAGCGGAGGGAGCGGCGGCGTGGGTTGCTCCTGGGGTGCAGGCGTGCTCATCGCGCGCCGCGCAGGCCGTAGCGGTCGAGCAGGCGCGTCACGTCGTCCTCCAGGTGCCTGGCCCGCGCGATCAGCAGCGGGTCCGCGGTGGTCCGCAGCAGCGCCCGGCCCGAACCGCGCAGGCCGCGCCGCTCGATCAACTGCCGGGCGATCCGCTCGCGTTCGCGGGGCGGAAAGTAGCCGAACGCCTGCCGCAGGGCGGGCAGGCCGGCGAGGAACTCGCGCTCGGTGAGGGCGCGGACCAGCTCGTCCAGCACGCCGACCAGTCCGTGCGGGCCGTCCTCGGCGGTGGTCACCTCGGTGCGGGCCAGCGCGAACAGGCCGGCCAGCCAGTCGCCGAGCTGCTCCGGATCGGCCAACTCCCGCACGGCAGCGGCCCGGTCGGCAGCGGCCCGGTCGGCGGGTGCCCGGTTGGCGGGTGCCTGGTCGGCGGGTACCTGGTCGGTGGGTACCTGGTCGGCGGGACCCTCCGGCTCCAGCACGCAGGTCAGCCCGTAGGCGGCGCCGCGCAGGTCGGCGGGCGCCCGGCGGTCCCGGCTGATCCGGTGGCAGACCGCCACGGCGGCCGTGCGCGGGATGCTGAGCAACTCCTCGGCGTGCAGCAGCGCGTCACGCAGGGCGGCCAGCGCCCGCAGCCGTCCCACCGCCGCCCCGCCGGAGCCGTGCAGGCCCTCGGCCAGCCAGAGCACCCTGCTCACGGCGCCGTCGACCACGGCGGCGAGCAGCGGGCCGCGCGCGACCCCGTACACCTGGTCGTGCCGCCACAGCCCGAGCGCCGTCTCCAGTACCTCGCCGAGCGGTTCGAGCGCGGACAGCTCGCGCAGGCCGGTGTCGAGCGCGGTCAGCAGCGTGCTGGAGAGCTCGGTGGCGCCGCACAGCACCGCGTCGAAGAGCAGCGCCGCCAGCGGCCCGGCCGCGCCGTCGGCCGCGTGCAGCCGCAGCCCGAGCGCGGTCGTCGCGGCCTGCTCCAGGCTCGCGCCGTGGCAGCCCGCCTCGATCAGCGCAGCCTCCCGCCCGGGCGCCGGTTCGGGCTCCCACCGCTCGCCGGTCGCGGGGTCGGTGCCGTGCGCCGGGCCCGCCGTGCGGCGGTAGCCGGGCACGCCCAGCACGCGCAGCCGGTGCAGGGCGCGGCTGGTCGCCAGGTCGTCGGGCGCGGTCAGCCGCAGGGTCACCGCTCGCTCGCCCCTCAGGCCGAGCCGGGCCAGCAGCTCGTCCACCTCGCGCACCAGCGGCGGCAGCGGTGTGTCCGGATGCAGCTCGCCGACGCGGTCGCCGCCGGCCGCCGCCATCAGCTCCAGCACCACCGGATGGGTGCCGGGTGCCAGCGGGCCGCGTCCGCTCCAGGGCAGCGGCTCGGCCAGGTCCTCGCCGATCAGCGCGGCCGCCAGGCCGTCCAGCACGTCGAGCCGGGCCGGGTGCGGGTGGCCGCGCAGCGCGGCCAGGCCCTCGGCCATGGTGCGGGCCGCGATCAGCTCGGCGGTGGAGACCGGGTGCCGCCGGGCCCGCAGCCGCTCGGCGACGGAGTGGAACAGCCCGGTCGCGGCCGCCTGTTGGCCCTGCTCCCAGACCTGCTGGTAGTAGCCGGGCGAGGGCATGCCCGACTGGTACCCGGCGAACGCGTCCAGACGCCGGAACGAGTACGGCACCAGGAAGCTGCCGCCGACCGAGCCCGCGGGCGGGGCCGGGACCTCGGGCCAGTGGGCCGTCGGGCCGCCCTCGGCCACCAGCGCGCGCAGCGCCGGCTGGTGGAAGCCGCCGGTCACCACCAGCACCGGCCGCTCCCCGGCGGCGCCGAGCGCGGCCCGCACCCAGTGGGCCATGTACCGCTCGCGGGCCCGGTCGCCCTGGTCGGCCTCGGCGTCGCCGCGGACCAGCGCGAAGTACGCGTCCAGCCGCTCGGCCAGGGCGTCCGCGGCGGCGTCGGCCGCTGGGTCCTTCGTATCCGGCCCGGACGGCCCGGACGGCCCGGACGGCCCGGACGGCCCGGACGGCCCGGACGGCCCGAGCGGATCGGCCTCGAAGAGGCGGTCCCAGAGCGCGTCCGCCGAGTCCGCCGCGAACCGCTCGCAGAGCCGCCGGGTCGCCTCGGCGTAGCGCGCCTCCGCGTCCGCGTAGCGGTTGGACCGCTCGGCGAAGGCCGGGTGCCAGGCCGGCAGGTCGATGAAGAGCGGCTCGGCCCCGGTGGCCCGTGCGGCCGTGAGCGCGACCCACTCGGGCGAGTAGTCGCAGAACGGGGCCCAGGAGGTGGCGGCGTGGCGCTCGTCCCGGTGGTGGCTGAAGACCGCGATCGGCAGCCGGTGGCCGAGCAGCAGTTCGGCCAGCCGCTCGTTCAGGTCGGCCGGGCCCTCCACCAGCACGTAGGCGGGCCGCAGCGTCTCGATCCGGTGCGCGACCAGCCTGGCGCAGGCCGGGGAGTGGTGGCGCACCCCCAGGAAGACCGCGGGCATCAGCCGGCCAGCAGGTGCCGGGCCGCGTGCAGGGCCTGCCAGTGCGGGCCGCGGTGGCGCGGCACCTGCTGCTCCAGGTAGCGGCGCAGCCGGGCGAGGTCCTCCGGGCTGTCCTTGGCGGCGGTGCCGGCCAGGCAGGAGACCAGATCGGCCGGGCCGCCGGCCTCGCCGCGCAGGAACCAGGCGCGCACCCCCATCGCGTGCGCGACCGAGACCGCCTCGGCGGTGCTCAGCACCGCGCCGAGCCGGTCGGCACCGCCACCGCCACCGCCCGCCGCGGTGCGGCCGCCCGCTGCCGCGCCGCCGCCCGAGCGCAGCTCGCGGAAGGTGCTGACCAGCACCTCCAGCACGTCCGGGTCCGGCGGCGCCTCGACCCCCGAGCGGCGCAGCAGCGCGCTCGCCTCGGCCTCGACCAGGGCGAGTTCGGTGGCCAGGTCGGCGATCGGGAAGACCGTCTCGAAGTTGAACCGGCGCTTGAGCGCGGCGCTCATCTCGTTCACCCCGCGGTCGCGGGTGTTGGCGGTGGCGATCACGTTGAAGCCCTGGCGGGCGAAGACCATCCCGTCCGGGCCGTCCAGTTCGGGGATCGCCACCACGCGCTCGGAGAGCAGCGAGAGCAGCGAGTCCTGTACCTCCAGCGGGCAGCGGGTGATCTCCTCGAACCGCACGACCCGGCCCTCGGCCATGCCGCGCAGCATCGGCGCGGGCACCAGCGAGCGCGCCGATGGGCCCTCGGAGACCAGCAGGGCGTAGTTCCAGCCGTACTTGATCTGGTCCTCGGTGGTCGCGGCGCCGCCCTGCACGGTCAGCGTCGAGGTGCCGCTGACGGCGGCCGCGATCAGCTCCGAGAGCAGCGACTTGGCGGTGCCCGGCTCGCCGACCAGCAGCAGGCCGCGGTTGGTCGCGAGGGTGACCAGGGCCCGCTCCACCAGCGCGGTGTCGCCGACGAACTTGCGGCTCAGCCCGGCCGCCTCGTCGCCGACGATGAACCGGCGCGCGGCCCGCAGGCTCGACTCCCAGCCCGGCGGGCGGGGATCGCGGTCGGTGGCGCGCAGGGCGGCCAGCTCCTCGGCGTACCGGATCTCGGCGGGCGGGCGCTGCAGGGTGGGGTCGGGCTCCCGTTCCTGGCGGCTGGTGCTCATGGGTTCCTTCGGGAGGCTCTGAGAGGGGGCGGGCCGTGCGACCGTCCCCCCGGACGGCCGTACGGCCCGCTGGTGCGATCGGATCTGACGGTGAGTCAGCCCGTGGTGAGTTCGGCCGGCTCGGTGAGGTCGGTCAGGTCGGCCAGCACCTCGGAGGCCAGCACCGGGTCCAGCTCGCCGAGGCGCAGCGAGTACTCGTGCCGCCCCCAGTGGTCGCCCGGCCGGGTGTCCAGCCAGACGGTCTCCACCCGCTGCTCGGGGAAGGCGTCGATCGCGCCCACCGCGATGCCCTCGCTCGGCGCCAGCACCAGGTAGCGGCCGAGCCCGAGCCGGCGCGACAGCCACCGCTCGACCCCCGCGTCCTGCGGCTCGCCGCGCTCCCAGCCGCGCCGCACCAGCCCGAGCAGCTTGCCGGTCGTCACGGTGCGGCCCTCGAACCTGGTCAGCCGCGCGCTGCCCGCCTCCTCCTCGGTCAGCCGGTGCACCGCGCGCCCCAACTGCGGGAACGGCTGCAGGATCTCGTAGTCCGCGAAGACCTCCGACCAGGCTGCCAGCGCCTGGCCCAGGTGCAGCGGGTGGGCGAGGCGGACGGTGGCGTCCTCGGGCAGTGCGAAGAGCTCGTCCTCGACATCGGCGAAGGTGCGGTCCTCGGCCACCCGGAAGGCGGTCACCCGGCCGTCGGCCTCGGTCGCTCGGAGGTCTGTCCCGGTCGCTCGGCGGTCTGGCTCAGTCGCTCGGCCGTCTGTCCCGGTCTCGGGCTCGGTCCCGACCTGGGTCTCGGCGAGCCAGAGCAGGCGGCGCACCAGGTGCCAGAGCAGCGGGTGCTGGACGAAGAGCTCGCGGAACTCGGCCGCCGTCCAGGACCGGCCGGCCACCATCGCCTGCTCCAGGCGGTGCACCTGGTCGCCCGCCACGGTCCGGACGTCCTTCTTGAGCGCGGCGAAGCGCTTGCGCTCGGCGGGCGCCAGCTCGGCGTCGTCCCGGGCGGCGGGGGCGGGCAGGTCCTTGCGGCGCCTGCCGTCCTGGTCCAGCACGTAGGGGCGCAGCTGCTCGTCGAAGCCGACGGTGAAGTGGCGCGGGCCGTAGTCGATCACGGTGGTGCCGTCCGGATCCAGGCCGAAGTCCGGCACCAGGCGGTCGGCCAGCTGCTCGCCGGAGAGCCCGAGCCCGGCCGCCACCTCGGCGATCTTCTCCTGTGCCCGGACCTTGAGCGCCTTGAACTTCACCCGCTGGGCGATCCCGTGCAGGTGCAGCAGCGCCACGTCGCTGCCGATCGCGGCGAGCACCTCCAGGCCGTCGACGGCGCGCTGGTGGGCGCCCTCGCCGGGCCAGGCGCGCAGCACGGGCGTCAGCCGGCGGACCGTGTCGTCGTCGCCGAGCAGGGCCAGCGCGTGCAGGGCCCAGGAGTCCTTCGGGGGCATTCCCGCCAGCCGCCACAACTCGAACAGTGCCCAGCCGAATTCGGCCGCCGACGCGGGTGTGCAGAGCTCGGCCACCATGGCGACCCCCGGATACTCCGCGCCGGGCTTGGACAGAGCCAGCATGGTGATCAGGTGCTGGGCCGCGTCGGCCGGCAGCGCGTGGCGGTGCGCGGTGGTGGCAGTGAGGGTGGTGGCAGTGAGGGTGGTGGCGGTGAAGGTGGGAGCGGTGGCGGGAGCGTCAGCGGTGTCGCCGCGCAGCACCAGCTGGGGCAGCAGCCGGGCGTCCGCCCAGGCGCCGATGGCCGGCAGCCTGGCGGGCAGCGCGGCCGCCAGCGGGTCGTCGGTGAGCAGCGCGTCGAGCGCGCCGGCGGCCTCGGCGCCGTAAGGGGTGGCGGCCGCGCGCACGGCCTCGGCGCCGTGGACGGCGGCGATCAGGCGCAGCGCGCCCTCGGCGTTGCGCCGCTCCGGGCCCACCGCGCCGACCGCGTCGGGGACCAGCAGCTCGGCGGCCGCCGACCCGTGCCGGGTGAACCAGGAACGGGCGGTGGCGGCAGCCGACTTGAGCCGGGCCAGCCGGTCCGCCATCAGCCGGGCGACCTCGACCGAGCGGAACGGCAGCAGCAGCGGCAGGGCCGAGCCCAGACTGCCGACCACCCGCAGAGCCACTGGCAGCGCGGTGACGCCGTGGCGGGCGATCAGCGGCTTGAGCCCGTTCCCGCCCTCCCACAGGTTCGGCGGCCCCGGCCAGTCGGGGAGCAGCGGCGCGACCAGCTCGATCGGCCCGTGGGTGAACAGCCCCACCGCCTCGTAGGAGCCGAGCAGGCCTGCCCGCTGCCGGGAGAGCAGGTGCTCCCAATCGGCCTGCTGCGGGCTCCAGTCGGAGAACCAGGAGGTGGTGGCGCGCCACTCGTCCGACTCGCCGGGCAGCCAGTGCACGCTCCCGGTGTCCGACGCGGTCAGCCCGGTGACCAGCTGCGGCTTGCCGGCGCGCCGCTTGACCGTCCACGGCGGGCTGGTGAGCAGCGCGGGCAGCGCCTCGGCCGGGGCCGCCGGGAGTCGGTCGGCCTGCTCCGCGAGCGGCCTGATCACCTCGGCGAGTTCGGCGGGCAGCTCCGGCAGCACGGCCAGCGCCAGCTCCTGATGGGCCGTCACATGAGTGATGAGCAGCCGCTTGAGCAGGCTGCCCTGGTCCGTCCGGTCGTCCGCCGCCTTCGGCAGCAGGCGCAGCGCGCGCACCGGGTAGCGGTTCATCGCGGCCATCAGCTCGGCCCGGACGTGTTTCTCCGCGACCGCGCCCAGCAGCAGCTCGAACGCCTCGTCGCTGGGCACCTCGCGCAGGGTCGCGGCGACCGTCCTGACGGTGCCGGCGTCGATCCACACCTCCTCCAGGTGGGCGCCGATCAGCGGGGCCAGCGCGGTGCCGATGCCCTCGGCGACCGTCCCGATCACGTCCGTCGACCAGCCGTGCCAGCCGAGGTCGGACAGCTCGGTGAGCCCGGCGGCCTGCTCGGGCGAGCTCAGCGAGCGCACCAGCATCGAACGGAGGTGGGCGGCCTGGTGGCCGGCGGCGGGCGCGAGGTCGGCACAGCACTCGTCGACCCACGCGGTCTCGGTCGGGACCAGGTAGGCGGCGACGATCCGGCGCCGACCCCCGTCACGGGCGGTGGCCAGGGCCGCGACGGCGGCGCGGTAGGTCTCCTCGTCGGCCTCCGCGAGGAGTGCGCGGACCCGGTCGGCGGCCGGCAGTGCCACACGGTGGTGGGAGTTCGCGGCGCGCCAGGTCACGTGATGGTCGCTGGTCTGCCCACCCTGCTGGTGCCAGCGCGGCTCGACCTCGAAGCACTCGACCACGGTGCGGGCGGCGAAGGGCAGCCCGTGGGCGGCCACCCAGGCGTCGGCCAGCACGGCGTAGTCGGTCTGCGCGGTGTACGCCAGCACGGCGAGCACGGCGGTGCCCAACGGACTGGCGGAGCCCAGCTGCTGGGCCCGCGCGGCGGCGACCAGCTCCTGGTCGCTCTTCTCGGCGGTGAGCATCCGCTCGATCCAGTCCGCCTGGCTCCGCAGCAGCTTTTCGAGCTTCACCCCGGCACGCTCGGCGAGCGGGCCGGCCGGGCGGGCGATGCCGCCGCGCCGCGGGTGCAGGGCGCGCTGCCAGGCGGGCGGCAGGGTGAAGGTGGTCTCGTCGGGCCGCTCGGCGGTGACGGTGACGGTGGCGGTGACGGTGGCGGTGACGGCGGCGGCGTGCTGCTGGGGCTGGGCCGGCGCCTCGGTGGCGGTGGCGGCCTCGGCTGCGGCCTCGACCTCGCGATAGCCCTTGCGCTCCTTCTCGGCTATCAGCTTGGCCAACTGGTCGAGCGCGGACTGCGCGGAGTCGAGCTCCTTCGACTGCTCGCGCCCGGCGGTCCCGACGCGCCCGTACCGGACCGTCAGCGTGCCGCCCTCGGCTGCCGCCTCCCAGAACTTCGCCGAGCTCCCCTCGACGTACTCCCAGCGCCGCACCGCTCCACCTCGCCTGTCCTCGTCCGCCGACGCGCTCACCACTCGAACGCGTGATCAGGTAGCGAAACAGTAACCGGCGGAACTGACAGCCGTGACGCGGAGCCCGGCCGGTGGCTGTTGCCCGCCGCCCGCCGCCCGCCGACCGGGCCTACTGCGGACGCAAGGCCTCGGCGACCGCCATGGTGTCCCAGTAGAACGGGTGGATCTCGGAGATGAGCCCGTCCTTGACGGTGATCAGTTGCATGACCGACGTGTCCAGGGCCCGACCGGTGGCGCGGGCCCGCAGGCGACCCCGGTTCAGCACCACGACAGTGTCTCCCTCGACAACGAATCGCTGCTCGAAGAACTCCAGCGACTGCCACGCCTCGCTCATCGCGGCCATGAACTCCTCGATGCCACGCGCCCCCCGCCAGGTGCCCCCATAAGGCAACCCGGGTGCCTGGTGCATCAGCACCTCGGGGTCGAGACACTCGGCGAGCTCGTCGAAGCTCGCCCTGCCCATGCCTCCGGCGGCGATGTAAGCCGCCTCGGCCGCGTAGAACTTCTGTAGTACGGCCAAGGCGCCGCCCTGGGCCCGCGCCCCGGTTGGTGGCTCGGCCACCGGTCCCGCGCCTCGGCTTGAATTCGTCGTGCTCTCCGTCGTCATGTACCCATGGTGACGATCCGATGATCAGGACACCGGCGGCAAACGGACGGCGTGCTCCCGCGCTCTCCCGCCGGTCAGCACCACGCCCCCGCACGTGCGGTGACGATGCGTCGGCCGGACGACGCACCGCGCTCGCCCAGCAGAGCGACCCCCGCCGCGCCCGTCCGCGTGCCCCGCGCCCGGGCGCGGCCAGGCTGAGATCCTCACCGCGTGACCACCGAGCTGACGTTGACCCGGACCACCGACTCCGCCCGCGTGGAGGCCTTCAGCGACGGGGTGTTCGCGATCGCGATCACGCTGCTGGTGCTCGACATCGACGTGCCCGAGGCCCGCAGCGCCCAGGGGCTCTGGCACGCGCTGGGCGCCGAGTGGCCGTCCTACTGCGCGTACCTGGTCAGCTTCCTGGTGATCGGGGTGATGTGGGTCAATCATCACACCGTCTTCAGCTACATCGCCCGGGTCGACCGCACCCTGGTCTTCCTCAACCTGCTGCTCCTGCTGGTCGTCGCGGTGCTTCCGTTCCCCACCGCGCTGCTGGCGCAGAACCTGCGCCGCCCCGAGGCCGCCCACGTGGCCGCGGCCGTCTACGGGGCGACCATGGTGGCCCACGCCGTCACCTTCACCGTCTTCTGGTTCAACGCCACCCGCACCGGCCACTGCTTCGACGAGCGGGTCGACCTGGACGCGGCGCGGGCCACCCGGCTGCGGTTCAGCCTGGGGCTGGTGGTCTACCCGATCACCGTGCTGATCGCCTTCCTCTCCGCGCCGCTGGCGCTGGCCGTCCACGGGGTGCTGGCGGTCTACTACGCGTTCAACCAGACGCCGGTCCCGACCGTCGACTGAACAGCCTTGGCCTGGTGGCCCGGTGGCCTGGTGGCCCGGCGGCCCGGTGGCGTGACGGCCCGGTGGCGCGTCGGCGCGTCGGGTGCGTCGGGCGCGTCGGTCAGGCGGGTTGCGGCAGCAGCCGGGCGAGCGGTGCGGGCAGCCACCAGTTCAGGCTGCCGAGCAGTTCCATGATGGCCGGCACCAGCACCATCCGGACCACCGTGGCGTCCAGGAAGACCGCCACCGCCAGCCCGAGTCCGAACTCCTTCACCGCGATGTCGGGCGTGGCCAGCACCGAGAGGAAGACGGTCACCATGATGGCCGCGGCCGCCGTGATCACCCGGGCGGTGCGCCCCAGGCCGCGCGCGACCGCCTCGCCGGTCTCGGCCCCGGCGTCGTACTCCTCGCGGATCCGGGAGACCAGGAAGACCTCGTAGTCGGTGGAGAGGCCGAAGAGGATCGGGAAGATGAAGAGCGGCACCCAGGCGGTGATCGGCGCGGTGGTCGGGAACCCGAGCGGGCCGCTCAGCCAGCCCCACTGGACGATCACCGTCAGCACCCCGAAGGCCGCGCCCACCGAGAGCAGCGTCATCACCGCCGCCTTCACCGCGATCGCCACCGAGCGGACCAGGAACAGCAGCAGCACCAGCGACAGGCCGATCACCGTGCCGATCAGCCAGGGCAGCCGATCGGTGACCTCGGAGGCGAAGTCGGTGTCGCCGGCCGTGGGCCCGCCGACCCGGACCACCAGGCCGGTGCCCTGGACGGCGGCGGGGATCACCTGGCCGCGCAGCCGGTCGAGCAGTTCGGGCGTCGCGGCGTCCTGGTGCGCGGTGGTCGGGTAGGCGATGAAGAGCGCGGCCCGGCCGTCCTGGCTGATCTGCGGCGGCGTGACGGCGGCGACGCCCGGGGTGTGCGCGACGGCCGCGACCAGCGGCGCCACGGCGGTGGTGCCGACGGCGCTGCCCGAACCGCCGGTGCCCGAACCGCCGGTGCCCGAACCGCCGCTGCTGCTCGTACCGCCGCCGCCGGTGCCCGGCGGCAGTTCGGTGACCACGACGAACGGCGCGTCGAAGCCCGGGCCGAAGCCCTCGCCGAGGATCCGGTACGCGGCGTAGCCGGTGGTGTCGCGCGGTTCGGTGCTGTTGTCCTCGAAGCTCAGCCGCATCGAGAAGGCGGGGATCGCCAGCACGATCATCACGGTCCCTCCCGCCACCAGCCCGGTGACCGGACGGCGTTGGATCACCCGGGCCCAGCGCTCGGCCATCGGACTGCGCGAGCCGGTCCGGCCCAGGTAGGGGAGCTTGAAGCGGTCGATGCCGCGGCCGGCGTAGCCGAGCAGTGCGGGCAGCAGGGTGATCGCGGCGATCATCGTCATCAGTACGGTCGCCGAGGCCGCCACCGCCGTCGCGTTGAGCAGCTTCTGCTGGACCACGAAGAGCCCCAGCATCGCGATCACCACGGTGGCGCCCGCGAAGAGCACCGAGCGCCCGGCCCTGGCGATCGCGACCACCACCGCGTCCTCGGGCAGCAGGCCGTCCGCCAGGCCCTCGCGGTAGCGGGTGACGATGAACAGGGCGTAGTCGATCCCGACGCCGAGCCCGAGCAGGGTGGAGACGATCGGACTGAACGACGGGGCCGGGAAGAGGTAGCCGAGCAGGAAGATGAGGGCCAGTCCGCTGCCGATGCCGAAGAGCGCGGCCAGCATGGTCAGCCCCATCGCCAGCAGCGAGCCGAAGGCGATAAGGATCACCAGCATCGCCGCCAGCGCGCCGATCGCGTCCGAGGCGCCGCCGTACGGTGTCTCGGCCGTCACCACGTCCGCGCCCGCCAGGGCGAACACCACGCCGTTCCCGCCGGCCGCCTCGACCTGCGAGATCATCTGCTCGACCTCGGCGGTGGGGATCGGGTTCGAGGTGGATTGCAGGGTGGCGAAGGCGCTCTGCCCGTCGGCGGAGATCTGTCCGGGGGAGCTGTACGGCGAGTGGACCGCCGTGATGTTCGCGGCGCTGCCCAACTGGGCGGTCAGCGCGTCCACCCGGGCGCGCACCGCCGGGCTGGTGACACCGGCGGGCGCCTGGACCGCCAGGGTCAGCGAGCCTCCCTGGCGCTCCGGGAAGTGCTCCTTGATCAGCTGCTGCGCCTGGGCGGACTGCGACCTGCCGCCGGTGAAGTCGTTGTCGGCGGGGGCCGCGAAGCCGAAGCCGACCACCAGCAGCAGGATCGTGCCGCCCACCCAGAGCAGCAGCACCAGGCGGCGCCGACGGTAGCAGAACCGGCCGAGCCGTCCGAGGAAGCCCAGGTACGCGAGCGCCGAGGTCATGCCGGGTCCCACCTCCATCGCGGACCGGACGCGCGTCGCGGACGGAACGCGCGTCGCGGACGGAACGCGCGTCGTGGACGGAACGCGCGTCGTGGACGGAACGCGCGTCGTGGACCGCGGACCGCAAACCGCGCACCGCGGATCATCGCGGACCGAACGGATCGCGAGCACCGTAAGCCGCCGCCCCGGCACCGTCGCCCGTCGCCGCGCCCGTGCGGTCCGAGCCCGCGCCGAGGCCCACCCGATCGGCGCAGGGCGCGCACGGGCTGCGAGTGCGGTGTGCGCGGGCTGCGGGTGGGGTGTACCGGGTCCGCGTGGGGTGTGCGCGGAGAAGTGATGGCCCGTCAGATCCGGGACGCCGCCGTGACCGCCGCCAGCAGAGCGGCCGCCAGCCCCAGCGCGGCCCCCGCGCCGACGTGCAGGAAGAGCGCCGCGCCGCAGACGGCCCCGCCGAGCATCGCCGCGATCGACAGCGCCCGCCGCGCCGTGGCCGGCCCCGGCGCGTCGGCCACCAGGCCGGTGACGGTGAGGGTGAGCACGGTGGTGGTCAGGTCGGGCAGCGCGAGCTTGCGGGCGGTGCCGTTCTGCAGCCCCATCCCACCGCCCAGCAGGATGATCAGCGCGGCCTGCGCGCCGGCCCGCTCGTGTCCGGCGGTCAGCGCCACCACCAGGGCGCCGGCCACCAGAACGGTCTGGAGCGGCGCGACGGCCCGGAACAGCGGCTCGGGTGCGCCGAACCGCCGGGCCATGCCCCCCGCCGTCCAGGCGCCGACGACGAAGGCCGCGATCGCCAGTGCGGAGGCCCAGAGCGAGAGGTTTGCCGCGCCGGCCAGCGAGAACCCGAAGAAGACCACGTTGCCGGTCATGTTGGCGACGAAGACGTGGCGCAGGCCCAGGTAGCTGACCGCGTCGACCACGCCGGTGACGAAGGTCAGCGCGACGAGCAGCACCGGGAGGGTGCCGTACTTGCCCGGTTCGGCCGGGAAGAGGCGGTCGGCGGCGCGCAGCAGGATGGTTCGCATCGGACCACCTTAGGTGCGCCGACTCCGGGGCGAGACGAAGGGCATCGGCACCATGGTGACCCGACTGGTGGTGAGCCTGTGCCCGTCGGTGTGGCGCCGTACGTCGCCTTGCACGGATGGTCGGCTGGTGGCCTGCCGCGGAACGGTCCTGACTGACCGTCAAGCCGGTACGCCGCTGCTGAGCCGCCGAGTCGCTGAGCCACTGAGTCGCTGAGCGGCTGAGCCGTTGAGCGGGCCCCTCACCAGACCTGGTGCGGCCGGAACTGCACGCTGATCCGCGGCCCGGCGGGTCGGGCGGTCTTCGGCACGGCGTGCTCGAAGGTGCGCTGGCAGGAGCCGCCCATCACCAGCAGGTCGCCGTGCCCGAGCGCGTGCCGCACGCTGGGCCCGGTGCCGTCGGCCGGGCGCAGCAGCAGGCTGCGCGGCTCGCCGACCGAGAGGATCGCGATCACCGTGTCCTGACTGGCCGCCCGCCCGCCCCGGTCGCCGTGCCAGGCCACGCTGTCCCGCCCGTCGCGGTAGTAGCAGAGCCCCGCGGTGGCGAACGGCTCGCCGAGCTCCGCCGCGTAGTACGCGCCCAGCGCGCCGCGGGCCTCGGCCAGCACGGGGTGCGGCAGCGCCGCCCCCTGCCCGTAGTGGGCGAGCAGCCGTGGGACGTCGACCACCCGCTCGTACATCGGCCGCCGCTCGGCCCGCCACGGCACCTCCGCGGCCAGCTGCTCGAACAGCGTGTCCGCCCCGCTCAGCCAGCCGGGCAGCAGATCGACCCAGGCCCCGCGGCCGAGTTCGGTGCGGCGGACGGCCTCCAGCGGGCGCAGGCCGATCTCGTCGGCGCTGCCGAAGAGGGTGCTCTGCAGGTGGTGGTGCATGGGCCCAGGGTAGCGCGGATCGAACAAGTGTACGAATGGGTGCGGGCGCAGCGGGCGGGCGTCGGTTCGGTGACCGTGTGATTGGTCGGGACAGGTGCCGCCTCGTCGCGACATCCGTCACCAGCCGAGCCCACCGAGCCCACCGAGCCCACCGAGCCCACCGAGCCCACCGGGCACTCCGAGCGCAGTGGAGCTGCGGGGTCAACGAACGCGGCTCGCCATGTGCCTCGACGACCTGGAGGACATCGAAGACTGCGTCAGCCGTCGGACTGGCCGGCGGTCAGCCCGACGGACCGCTGGTCCGCGGCCGCCGGGGGCCGGACCACGCCGCGGACGGGCATGCTGTGCAGGGAGGTCAGCCGCACCACCGTGCCGGCGTGCGGCGCGTTCACGACCAGACCGTCGCCCAGGTACAGGCCGACGTGGGTCGCGCCCTCGAAGTAGACCACCAGGTCCCCGGGGCGCAGCGGTGCCCCGGGCCCCAGGTGCGGGAGCCGCGCCCACTGCTCCTGACTGGTGCGGGGGATGGTGAGGTGGGCCGCGTGCCAGGCCTGCGAGGTGAGCCCTGAGCAGTCGAACGCGTGCGGGCCGACCGCTCCCCAGACATAGGGGCTGCCGATCCTGCCGAGCGCGAAGGCCACAGCCTCGGCGGCGGGCGGATCGGGCTCCTCGTCGGCGGGATCCGTGGCGCGGTCCGTGGCCCCCTCCCGGGTGCCGTCGCCGAAACGTTCCGCCAGGCCGGTCAGCAGCTCGGAGCGGTCATCGAGCAGTCGGCGGCGCCGCTGCTCAGCGTCGGCCAGCCGGTCGACGGCCTGGTCCTCGGCCTCCAGCACCTCGCGCGCCTGCTCCTCGCGTTCGGCCTGCCAGCCGGCCAGCAGTCTGAACACGGCGGAGACATCGGCGAGCGGACCGCCCCGGACCGGACCGCCCCGGACCGGACCGCCCCGGACCGGACCGCCCCGGACCGGCCCGCCCGCAGGTGCGGAGGATGCCTCCGTCCCGGTGGGCGCCACATCGCGCGGCACCCGGACGAGGGCGGCGGCGCGGTGGCGTTCCTGAACCTCTTCGCGCAGCGAATCGAGTGCCGTGGCGGACAGCGCCAGTTCGGCTGTCAGGTCGCTCCAGCGATGCAGAACCGATTCCGCGGGGGCGGGGCCGGGGTCGGCCACCGGCGCGGGCCTGCCGTCCTCACCGGGTGCCCCCGGAGCCGCGGCGCGGGGTACGGGCGGACCGGGCGGGCCGGCCGGCGGCCGAGGGGCAGCCGGCCGCTCCACTTCGCCGGCTGCCATCGCTCGTGGCCCGCAGGCTGCGGTGGCGACCGAGAGGGACAGGGCCAGTCCCAGGGCCCAGCCACCGAGTCGGCGGCCGGTGCGGTTGGCGTACGTCATGCGGTCCAGCAGGCAGGAGCGCGGCCGGTCGGAGGGTGAGGGACACTCGCTACTCCAACTTGAGGGTGATCTCGCTGGCCTGAACGGCTGAGCCCGAGAGCGCCGCGAGGGACTGCTCATCAGGGCGGCACCGGCACTCGTCAGGGCGGCACCGGCAGGTGTCAGCGCTCCTCGGCAGGGGCGCGCACGCCATCGGCGTGGAGCGCGCCGATGGGTTGACCGGTGGCCGCCGCTCTCGCGAGGTCACCGGTCATCCGCGCCGCCGATTTTCGCTGGCTCTCGCCGTTCTTGGCCCGTTCTTGGCCCGTTCCCGCCGGTCCGAGTCGGGGCGAGTCGCGTCGGGGGAGGGCGGTCAGCGGTTCTTGAACTCCTCGATGGCCACCCGGACGGCCAGCACCATCGCCTCGCTCCCGATGTGCCCCGAGTCGTCGAAGATGTGGAGCCGCGCGCCCGGCCACGCCTTCGCCAGCTCCCACGCCGTCCGCGGCGGGCCGCCCATGTCGTGCCGGCCGTGCACCAGCACCGCCGGGATCCCGGCCAGCCTGTGGGCGTTGCGCAGCAGTTGGTCCTCCTCCAGCCACGCGCCGTTGCTGAAGAAGTGGGAGCAGATCCGGACGAAGGCGATCTGCGCGTCGACCTCCCGGTCGCTGTACATGCCGGGCTTGCCGTTGGGCTCGTTGGTGATGACCGCGTCCTCCCAGGCGAGCCACCCGGCGGCGGCCTTCTCCCGGATGGCCCGGTCGGGGTTCTCCATCAACCGCGAGTAGGCCGCGAGCAAGTTGCCGTCCCGCTCGTCCTCGGGGACGAGATCACGGAACCGGTCCCATGCCTCCGGGTAGAACCGCCCGGCGCCCCGGTAGAGCCACTCGATCTCGCCGGGGCTGGTCGTTGTCACCGCTTGGATGATGATCTCGGTGACCCGCTCGGGATGCTGCTGCGCATAGGCCAGGATGAGCGTCGAGCCCCAGGAGGCGCCGTTCAGTAACCAGCGCTCGATGCCGAGGTGTTCGCGCAGCCGTTCCATGTCGTCGATCAGGTGCTGCGTGGTGTTGAGGCTCATGTCCGCTGCCGGGTCGCTGGCGTGCGGGGTGCTGCGGCCGCAGTTGCGCTGGTCGTAGCGGATGACGCGGTAGCGCTCCGGGTCCCAGGCTCGCGTCGGGCGCGAGACCGTGCCCGCGCCCGGGCCGCCGTGGACGTAGAGGACGGGCTTGCCGTCGGGACTGCCGAGCTGCTCGTAGTAGACGCGGTTGCCGTCTCCGGTGTCGAGAATGCCGTGACTGTACGGGCCGGTGGGAGGATAGAGATCAACCATGACTGCTGATCCTAGGTCGCGATCGCGGTCGAGCCCCGTGAATATTGACAACCCGCCTCATGGATGCGGGCGTTGAGCCGAGGATTCGGCAACTCGTGCGAGTGGGAACGGCTGTGCGACCGGCTGCGAGGCCGGGGCGCGAGGCGATGGTCCGCCGCCCGCTACTGAACACGATAGGCTGACGTTCCATCACGCTCCGTACTCGCACGGTGCGTTGCCAGCCACGTCCGTGCCACGACGAACGGGAGTCACGGGAGTGACGAACCAGCCGCACGTTCCCGTGTCCGAGCCGAAGCCCCTGGGGTCCGCCGTCCTGCCACCACCGCGGCCGGCGTCGCGGCCGCTGGCCGGCGGACCGTTGCAGCATCTGATCCGGGCGCAGGCGGGCGACCGGCGCAGTGACGCGCTCGCCCGTCTGCGGGCCGCCGCGCACCTCGATCCGGTGTTCCGCGACGCGGTGATCGAGGAGCTCGTCGAGAACCCGCACCGCGTTCCGCCGCCGGCGCACGGCCTGGACCTCGTCACGGTGCTGAAGGAGTGCGTCACCACGCGGCGTTGGGCCGTGACGCGTGGCCTGTCGCTGCTCGGGCTGCCGCTGCTGGTCATCCCGGTCGACAGCCAGGGCGCACTGGTCCCGCTGTTCCTCCTGCTCGGGGTGCGCTGCTGCCTCTTCCTCGCCCGCGAACTCAGCCGGCTCCTGGAGCGGCTCGCCGAGCGGCTCGGTGGCGCCGACGGCGGCCGTTGGATCCGCCGGGCCGGTTCGCTGGTCTGGTTGGCCGCCCTGGTGTCCATCGCGGTCATGCTGTACGAAGGCGTCGGCGGCCTGTGGGGCGACGGGTGGACCAGGCCGGCCGAGCACGCCTGCGGGTACGACTACGCCATCGGCGACCTGCGCTGCACGGTCGGCACGCCGACCACGAACTCCGCGCTCTGGGCCGCGCTGATCGTGCTGCTGGGCTGGACGGCGGTGGCGGCCGTCGACGGGTACCGGCGGCTGACCACCCTGCACCTGCTGGCGACGGGTCGAGCCCCGGTGCCGGCCGACGGGGTCGGCGTCCTGGCGGCCCGCTACCAGGAGCTCCGGCAGCGGCAGGCCGACCCCGACGTGATCTACAGCGACCACGCCCCGTTCATCGGCGCCGGCGTCGAGGTGGACCACTGGTCGTTCGCCATCGAGCTGCGGCCCGACGAGGATGCCGGGGCCGAGGGCCTGCGGGCCCTGGACCCGCGGGCCCTGGAAACCGCCCTGGACCCGCGGGTCGTGGCTCCGCTGACCACTCCGACGATCCACGCGCACCTGCGGCGGGAGCTGCTGCGGCTCGGCGCGCCAGGGCCCGGACCCGGCTACCCGGGCGATCCGCTGCACGCGATCAGCATCGAGGACCACGTCTTCAAGAGCGGCATGCGACTCGGTCCCGCCCAGGACTGGAGCGGCACCGGGCCGAACACCGCCTTCGCCCACATGGCCCCGTACGCGGCCCGGGCGGCGGCCGAGCAGCTGGGACGGCCCGCCGGGCAGGCCCCCGCGACCTGGTGGCCGGACAGTCTGGACCTGGCGGCCGAGGAGCGGCTGCGCCACTACCTGGCGGTGCGGGTGAGCAGTTGGAGCGGTGAGGTGGTGCTCACCGTGTACACCAGGGCGCAGGCGCAGGGCGGCTTGCTCTACCTGGAGAGCCGGGCCTTCGTGCTGCCGCCGATCGCCCGCGCCTACCACGCGATCGACACCGTGCTGCCGCCCGACGGCGCCGGTGACTGGACGCTGCTGCTCGGCCGCTCGCTCGGCTCCTCGCTGGGCCTGGTCAGCCGGGCGCTGCCGGACCTCTTCACGGCGGTGCGCAGCGCCGTCCGGAGCACCCGCAGGAGGGTCTGGTACCGGCGGATGTGCGCGGCGAACCGCGCGGTCGACCACGGGCCGACCCGCTCGGTGCGCGAGCTGGGTGCGGAGTCCGGATACCACCAGCTCTTCCAGGAGATGGACGTCCAGCGGTTCCTGAAGAGCATCACGTCACGCACCATGAGTGCCGTGGCGGACTGCCTGAAGGAGCACGGGTACCGCGTCGACGAGTACGAGGTCCGCCAGAACGTGGTGATCAACAACGGCATCCAGGTCGGCGGGAACGTCACCGGGAACGTGCAGAGCGGATCCCATGCCCGGGCCGACTACCAGCGGGTCTCCACCCCCCAACCCCGGATCGGCACCGACCGCGACTGACGGCACCGGCCGGGACTGACGGCACCGGCCGGGAACCGACTGGCACCGGCTGGGAACCGACTGGCACCGGCCGGGAACCGACCGCCGCGGGCCACGATCAGAAAGGACGCGATCATGACGGACGAGAGCGCTCGGAGCGGCAGCATCCACATCGCCGGGTCGGTCACCGGCGTGGTGCAGAGCGGAAGCCACGCCCGCGCCGACTACCGGCAGTACGGATCTGCCGAGGCTGACGCGGACGGGCCGTCGGCGGCGACCGCGCAGCTGCTGGAGGCCGTGAGCACGCTGCATGACGAGCTGCGGGCGCTGCGGGCCGCCTCGCCGGGGGCTGTGCCGCCCGGTGCGGCCGAGGTGGTGGCGGCGGTGCTGGACGAGGTGCGGGAGGAGGCGGCCGGCCTGGGCAGTCAGAGTGGCGAGGGTGGGCAGGGCGCTCAGGGTGGCCGGAGCGGGACAGGGCGGATCCAGCGGGCGGTGTTCACGATCACCGGAGCGCTCGCCTCGGTCACGAGCCTGGCGGAGGCGGTCGACACGCTGCGCCGGGCCGCCGCGCCCTGGTGCTGAGGGAATTCGGGCTGGCGCGGTCGCCGCGGGTCGGCCGCCTCCGCGTGGCAGCGGCGCTCAGCCGATCGGCTTCTGCCAGACCGAGACGTGCTGGGCGCTGTCCTGGGCGAAGGGCTTGCGCGTCCAGTCCTCCCAGCGCCCGTGCGGCCGCAGTCCGGCGAGCTGGGCCATCAGGTCCAGCTCGGCCGGCCACACGTACCGGAACGGCACCTCGCTGTGCTCGCCACGGCCGTCGACCACATTGATGTAATGGCAGCGTGCCGCCTGGGTGGTGACGTCGTAGTCGGTGTAGGCCCAGCGGGTCGGGCTCGTGTCGAAGGGGACGATGCGCTGCCCGGCCGGGAGCTTGCGCAGCTCCGGAATCATCACCTCGATGACGAAGAAGCCCCCGGGCGCGAGGTGCTCCGCGGCGTTGCGGAAGCAGGCGACCTGGGCCTCCTGCGTGGTCAGGTTCATGATCGTGTTGTAGACGAGGTAGGACAGGGAGAAGGCTCCGTCCGCCCCGGTGTCCACGGTGGTGGTGGTCATGTCGCCGATGGTGACGCCGATCTCCTGGCCCCCGGGCTTGGCGCGCAGCCGGGCCACCATCGCGCGTGACAGCTCGATACCGTGGACCGGCACCCCGCGCCGCGCGAGCGGCAGCGCGATGCGCCCTGTCCCGACCGCCAGCTCCAGCGCCCTTCCGTCACCGGCCAGTTCCGCCAGGAAGTCCACCGTGGATTCGATGACCTCAACCTGCTCCACGGGACTTGACGGGTCGTCATATTTCGCCGCTTCACGTTCGTCGAAGTATCCGTCTTCATTGATCACCGAGGGACCGTACCCCGGCGGCGGCCGTGAGTGCCGGTATTTTCGGTCGTCCACGATCGTGACGCCGAGGTGCGCAAAGCGGTGGACGGGTGATCATGGGCTTCGGCAGAGTGAGGACATGACGGGAACCGACTTCAAGGACGACCTGCGCGTCTTCCTGCAGGACGCGCGCGACTGCCTGCTGTGGAAACTTGACGGGCTGTCGGAATACGACGTGCGCCGTCCCATGACGCCGACCGGCACCAATCTGCTGGGCCTGGTCAAGCATCTGGCCGGGGCCGAGGCGGTGTACTTCGGTGCGGCGTTCGGGCGGCCGGTCGACGGTCCCGGGCTCTGGATCACGGGTGAGGCCGAGCCGAACGCCGATCTGTGGGCGCGGCCCGACGAGACGCGTGCGGAGATCATCGGGTGCTACCGCCGGGTCTGCGCCCACTCGGACGAGACGATCCGGTCGCTGGAGCTCGACGCGGTCGGCCGGGTGCCCTGGGGGCAACGCGGTGAGGTGACGCTCCACCGGAGCCTGGTCCACATGATCGCCGAGACCGACCGGCACGTCGGGCACGCCGACATCGTCCGCGAACTCATCGACGGGGCACGGGGGATGCGCATCGGGAGCGACAACCTGGCGCCCGGAGAGGCGGCCTGGTGGGCCGCGCACCGGGAGCGGGTGGAGCAGGCGGCGAAGGAGGCCGGCGAGGTCGGGGCCTGAGGCCCGGGCCGGGCCCGAGGTCGTCGGCGGCGGCCGGGAGCGGGTCAGTCGCCGTCGGCGAGCAGGCGCTCCAGCACGGGGACGGCGGCGCCGAGGGCTTCGCGGTCCGCCGCGCCGAGCGCGCCGATCCGCCGGGTGAGCAGTTCGGAGCGCTGCCGGCGGATCCGGGCCAGCAGCGCGCGGCCGGTGGGGGTGGGCTCGACCAGGAAGGAGCGGCCGTCGCGCGGGTCCGGGAGCCGGGCGGCCAGGCCGGCGGTCACCAGGGGGGTGACGGTGCGGGTCATCGATGGGGCGGCGACCCGCTCCAGGGCCGCGAGTTCGCCCAGTCGGACCGGCCCGTGCTCCTCGATCCTGGCGAGCGCCGAGAGTTGGGCGAAGGTGAGGTCCTGGCCGCTGGAGGCCTGGGCGAGTTGCCGGTAGAGCCGGGCCACCACCAGCCGCAGCCGTGCGACGGTGGCGGGGTCGAGGGTGCCCGCGGCCGACAGGTCGGGCTCGGGGCGGTCGGGCTCGGACAGGTCGGGCTCGGGGCGGTCGGGGCCCGGGTCGGTGTCGTGGTTTG
Source organism: Kitasatospora sp. NBC_01287 (assembly GCF_026340565.1). Taxonomy (NCBI): domain Bacteria; kingdom Bacillati; phylum Actinomycetota; class Actinomycetes; order Kitasatosporales; family Streptomycetaceae; genus Kitasatospora; species Kitasatospora sp. NBC_01287. The sequence goes on along the minus strand of NZ_JAPEPB010000001.1, from coordinate 708,708 downwards.
TCATTTCGGGTCCTCGGTCGGCGTGCCCGCGTTCGACGTGCCGCCCGGCGTGCCCGGCGTGCCCGGCGTACCCGCGCGCCGCCGTCCGCGGGGCAGTGAGGCGGCCGCCGCGACCAGCGACATGGCGATGGCGAGGGAGAAGACCACCACCAGCCCGTCGTGGAACGGCCCGGAGATCAGGTGGGGAAAGAACTGGCGCCCGGTCAGGGTCTGCGCGTTGGCGGCCGGCAACTGGCTCAGCACGTGCGGACCGAGCAACTGCTGCACCGGGTTGTAGCCGAGGAAGGCGGCGAAGAGGGTGCCCACCGGCGGCAGCGCGGCGATCGCGTGCGCGTCGGCCGGCGGCACGCCCTGCGCGGTGAGCCCGGCGTCCAGGGTGTGCGGCAGCGAGCCGGCCAGCCCGGCGACCATCAGCGAGAAGAAGACGCCGATCGACAGCACCATCCCGGCGTTCTGGAAGGTGGCCCGCATGCCGGAGGCGGCGCCCCGGTCGGCCGCCGGGACACTGGACATCACCAGGGAGGTGTTGGGCGCCGCGAAGAGACCGCCGCCGAGGCCGTTGAGGAAGACCAGCGCGGCGAACCACGGGTAGCCGAAGTCGGTGGGCAGCAGGAGCAGTCCGGCGAAGGAGAGCGCCATCACCACCAGGCCGCCGGCCGCGAAGAGCCGGGCGCCGTAGCGGTCGGAGAGGTGCCCGGAGACCGGCCCGGCGGCCAGAAAGCCGATGGTCAGCGGGACCAGGTAGATCCCGGCCCAGAGCGGGGTGTCGGCGTACTCGTAGCCGTGCAGCGGCAGCCAGATGCCCTGCAGCCAGATGATCAGCATGAACTGCAGCCCGCCGCGCGCGATCGAGCCGAGCAGGGTGGCCGCGTTGCCGCCGGCGAAGACCACGTCCCGGAAGAGCCGCAGCGGGAACATCGGCTCCGCGACCCTCGTCTCGATCAGGCAGAAGAGGGCCAGCACGATGCTGCCGCCGATCAGCCCGGCCACCACCCACGGGTTGGTCCAGCCCATGGTGTGGCCGCCGTAGGGCTGGATGCCGTACGTGATCGCGGCCAGCAGCGCGGTGAGGCCCACCGCGAAGCTGATGTTGCCCCACCAGTCGATCCGCCCGGGTCGGCGCACGCCGGTCTCGCGCAGCGAGCGGTAGGCCCAGAGGGTGCCGATCAGGCCGATCGGCACGTTCACCCAGAAGATGGACCGCCAGTTCCACTCGGCCAGCAGGCCGCCGAGCACCAGGCCGATGAACGAACCGGCGATCGCGGCCACCATGTTGACGCCCAGCGCCATGCCGCGCTGCCTGGCGGGGAAGGCGTCGGTGATGATCGCCGCCGCGTTGGCCATCAGCATCGCGCCGCCGACCGCCTGTGCCACCCGCCAGCCGATCAGCCAGAGCGCGCCGCCGGCCCCGTGCAGCGGATCCAGCGAGAGGATCACCGAGACGACCGTGAAGACCAGGAAGCCGGCGTTGTAGATCCGCACCCGGCCCCAGATGTCGCCCAGCCGCCCGAGCGCCACCACCAGTACGGCGGTCACCAGCATGTAGCCCATCAGCATCCAGAGCAGGTAGCTGACGTTGGACGGCTGCAGCGGATCGAGCCGGATCCCGTTGAAGATGGCGGGCAGCGAGATCAGCACGATCGAGGAGTTGATCGTCGCGATCAGCATGCCGAGCGTGGTGTTCGAGAGCGCCACCCACTTGTAGCGCGGGTGCCCGGTGTCCATCCGCCCCGGCCGCGCGTGGTCATGGGCCGCCGTGCTGCCCGTCGCGTTCCCCGTCGCCATCGCTGATCCCTCTCGCAGGTGGACGCCGAAAGTACTTAGCGCACGTCAACTAAATTACCAGCGCCAGGGGCCGGGCGGAACGGGCAACGGCCTGCTGCGGGAGCGGCGTCGGGCGGCTCCCGCAGGCACCGGCCGTTCCGTCAGGCACCGGCCGTTCCGTCAGGCACCGACCGTTCCGTCAGGCACCGACCGTGCCGTCGACGGCCTCGCGGAGGAGGTCCGCGTGCCCGTTGTGCCGTCCGTACTCCAGGAGTACGTGGACCATCACCATCCGCAACGACACCTCCTCCTCCCAGCGCGGCTGGTATCCGGCCAGGTCCAGCGACTGCGCCTGCTGCTCGATCCGGCGCGAGTTGGCCACCTCCGCCTCCCAGGCGCCGAAGGCCTCGGCCCTGGTCGACCCGCTCGCGTCGTACGCCGCCTGGAAGTCGATCTTGTCGGACCAGACCAGCGGCGCGTCATGGTCCTCGAACACCCGCCGGAACCAGGTTCGTTCGACCTCCGCGAGGTGGCGCACCAGGCCCAGCAGCGAGAGCGTGGAGGGCGGCATCGACTGCTCCCGCAGCTGCTCGTCGCTCAGCCCCGCGCACTTCATGGCCAGGGTCTCGCGGTGGAAGTCGAGGAAGGTCCGGAGCATCTCGCGCTCGGTGCCGAAGTGCGGCGGGCCGGTCCGGTTGTCGCTGGTCACTGGGTGCTCCTGGGGTGCGGTCGAGCGGTCGGGTGGGTGTGCGCCGCGCACGCGGGCACGCGTGGCGCGCAGGTGAACCTACCGTTGACCGGCGTCCCGCCAGTATCCGATTTACCGATCGGACCGCGGCCGCGGCCTCGGCGTCGCTGCGGCCGTCGCTGTGGCTTGGAGCGGCCTGAGGTGGCCTGAGGCGGCCTGAGGTGGCCTGAGGCGGACCGCGCGGAGGCTTGCCGGTGGCTGGTGGTGGTGCTGGGACGACAGGGCCGTGAGTGGTCAGCGGTGGTGTCATCGCTGTTCGCGGTGGTGTCGAGGCTCCTGTGCAGCTGGCGAGGAGGACCTAAGATGGTGTTGCATATGATCAACACCGGTCAAGTTCGACTCGACCGCGGTCGGACAGGTCTGTCGATCGGTCAGCAGGTTGGGGGAGGTACTCGTGGGCGAGTTGTCCGCAGCCGGCGCGCCCGGTGATTTTCCCGTCCTGGGAGAGAGCGAGACCCGGGTCTTCCAGTGGGTGGCGCAGCGCGGTCACCTCGTCCGGCAGGAGGCCGCCGCCGATCTCGGGATCTCCGCCCAGCGCCTGGAGCAGGCGGTCTCGGTGCTGCGCCGGCTGCACCTGCTGCGCTCCATGCCCACCGGGGCGTCGGGTGAGCTGCGGCTGACCGCCGTGCCACCGGACCGCGCCGCGGCCAGCCTGCTGGCCCCGACCGAGGCCGAACTGCGCTGCAGGCTGGCCGAGGCCGAGCGCGTGCGGGCCGAGATCGCCCTGCTCGCACCGCTCTACGACACCGGCGGCGGACAGCGCGGCAGGGCGCCGCTGGACGAGATCCGCGAGCTGGACACCGTCATCGACGTGATCGACAAACTCACCGAGAGCTGTCGCTCCGAGGTGCTCACCTGCCAGCCCGGCGGCCCGCGCGCCCCGCACCTGCTGAGCCAGGCGTTCGACCGCGACCTGGCCATGATCCGGCGCGGCGTGCGGATGCGGACGCTCTACCAGCACACCTCGCGCCGCCACCAGCCCACCCAGGAGTACGTCCGGCGGATCACCGAGGCCGGTGCCGAAGTGCGCACCCTCACCGCGCTCTTCGGCCGCATGATCGCCTTCGACCGGTCGAGTGTGATCATCCCGCACAGCGACGAGTACGACGGCGCCGTGCTGATCCGAGACCCGTCCACGGTGGCGTACCTCTGCTCGGTGTTCGACCACTCCTGGACGCTCGGCGACCCGTACGCCCCCGGCCCGCGCGGGGACTCCGCGATGGACGAGATCAAGCAGGCCATCATCCGGCTGCTGGCGGAGGGGATGAAGGACGAGATGATCGCGCGCCGCCTGGGCATGTCGCTGCGCACCTGCCGCAAGCACATCGCGGAGAGCATGGAGACGCTCGGCGCATCCAGCCGCTTCCAGGCGGGCTATCTGGCCAGGGCCCGGATCAGCGCCTGACGGGCCGTCCGTCCGCGTCGGTCGGGGCGTCCATGTCGTCCGGGGCGTCCGGGGCGTCCGGGGCGTCCGCGTCGTCCGCGGCTGGTGGGCGGCCGCCCGGCAGCAGTGGCAGGGCGTCGAGCCGGCGGTGCTGGGGGCCGCCGCTCCAGCGCAGTTCGGCGGCCGGTCGGGCCAGGCACAGCTTCGGCCAGCGGGCGAGCAGCGCGGTCAAGGCCTCGGTGAGCTCCAGCTTGGCCAGCGTGGCGCCCAGGCAGTAGTGCGGTCCGAGGCCGAACGAGAGGTGCCTGGCGGCCTGCGGCCGGTCCAGGTCCAGCCGGTCCGGATCCTGGTGGCAGCGCGGATCGCGGTTGGCCGCGGCGACCGCGAGCAGCACCCGGCTCCCGGCCGGGATGACGCTGTCGCCGATCCGGATCTCCTCCAGGGCGATCCGGGTGGTGCTGAACGGCCCCGGGGTGTCCCAGCGCAGCAACTCGTCCACCGCGCGCGGCATCAGCTCCGGCTCGGCCCGCAGCCGGTCGGCGGCGCCGGGTTCGCCCGCCTCGCCGAGCAGGCCGAGCAGGCACATGCCGAGCATCTGCACGGTGCTGTCCAGGCCGGCCAGCAGCAGCATGGCCAGCAGGTCGACGAGTTCGGCCTCGGTCACCGTGCCGTCCGCGGCCTGCCAGGCCCGGACGACGGTGGAGAACACATCGGTGCCGCCGCCGTCGAGCCGGGCGGCGATCTCGGTGCGCACCAAGGCGTCGAGGAAGCCCACCGCGGCCTCCAGCGCGGCCGCGTCGTAGCTTCGCCGGTCGACCAGCACCCGGACCGCCGAGTGCAGCGCGGGCCGGTCGGCGGGTGGGATGGCCAACACCTCGCTGAGCACCCGGAAGGCGAAGGGCTCGGCGAAGTCGGCCATCAGCTCCACGGTGCCCTGCTGGCCCGGCTGGCCCTGCTGGCCCGGCTGACGCTGCGCGTCGAGCGCGTCGAGCAACTCGGCTGCCACGGCGGCGATCCGCTCCCGGTAGGGCTCGATCCGCGCCGGTGCGAGGGCGGGGGCGGCCAGGCGGCGGATCCGGGTGTGGTCCGGCGGGTCGTAGCTCACCAGCGACATGTCCAGGGCCCGGTGCGGGCGGCCCTTCGGCGCGGGAGTGGCGCGCAGCGAGAGCCGGGGGTCCAGGAACGCCGCCCGGACGTCCGCCTCCCGGGTGACCAGCCAGCGCGGCCGGCCCGCCGGTGAGAGGACCTCGGTCACCGGGCAGGACGACTCCCGGAACCCGGCCAGCACGCGGGCGGGGTGCGCCACGAAGTCGCCGCCCAGCGGGGAGGCCGGCCGGCCGTCCGGCGCGGTCGGCAAGCGCGGTGCGGTGGGCGCGGGCTGGGTGGTCAGCTCGTTCATCGAGGGTCCCTTCGGTCCTTGGCGCCTCGGCGGCGGTCGGTGCGGCTGGTGTGGCTGGTGTTGCCGGTTCGGCCGGTCACCGGGTGGGCGTGGTCAGCGGTCGCCGGTGGCCAGCAGCAGGTCGCGCGCCGCGTCCAGCGCCCGCAGGGCAGCCGTGCGTCCGGCCGGGTCGAGGTCCTGGAGGGCCGCTTCGGCGGCGGTCGGTGCGGCGGCCCGGCCCGAACGCCGGTCGAGCACCACCCGCAGCGCGGTGGCCGCCTGCCGGGCGAAGAGCGCCAGCAGCTCCAACTCGCCCAGGTCCGAGCGGGCCTGCGGCGCCGGATCGAGCACCTCCAGCACGCCGAGCACCCCGGAGGCGTGCAGCAGCGGCGCCGCCATCAGCGAGTTCGGCACGTACTCGGTGGACTCCGCCAGGTCCCGCGCGAAGCTCCCGTTCGTGCTGAGGTCGTCCACCACCATCGGCTCGCCGGAGCTGGCCACCCAGCCGGCGATGCCCCGCCCGGCCGGGAAGCGCCTGCCGACCAGCGACTCCTCGCCCTTGCCGGAGACGGCCTGGAAGATCAGCTCGTCGGCCTCGGTGTCCAGCAGGAAGATCGAACTCGCCTGGGCGCCGAAGATGGCGCGGGCGGTGTCCACCACCGACCGCAGCAGCTCCAGGGCCGCCGGGTCGACCTGGGGGACGGTGCTGTTCTCGGTCATTCCTCACCTCTGTTGCTGACGTGGACGTTGGCGGCGGCCAGGTACAGGACGCTCTTCAGCCGGAACGTGGTGAGCGAGGGGTGCTTGGCGAGCACCCGGGCGCACAGCCCGGTGATGTACGGCGTGGCGAAGCTGTTGCCGGTGGTGCGGATGGTTGCGCCGCCCAGCCAGGGGACGGTCACGTTCTGGCCCTGGGCGAAGAACTCCACCGGCGGACTCGGGTTGTACAGGTAGAGCTCGGGGTCCTCCTCCTGGTGGCTGCCCACCGAGATCACCGAGGAGAACCGCCAGGGGTAGCTCTCCACCGGCGTGTTGTGCGCGGAGGCGACGATCACGGAGCGGGTGAAGGCGGCCTCGTCGGCGATCGCCCGCAGGGCGTCGGTGAACTGCGGCCGGGTGGTCGACAGGCTGAGGTTGATCACGTCGAACCGCTGCTCGACCGCCCAGCGCAGCCCGGCGAGCAGCACGTCGCCGGTGCCGGAGAAGCGTTCGCCGAGCACCCGCACGCTGTAGAGCTCGCAGTCCGGCGCGGTCCGCCGGATGATCCCGGCGCACGCGGTGCCGTGGCCGCAGGTGTCGCCGGTCTCGGTCGGCTCGACGGTGATGGTGCCGTCGGCGTCCTTGAGCACCACGTACGAGCCGTCGACCTGGCCGATCAGCGGATGGTCGCGCTCGACCCCGCTGTCCACCACGCAGACTCGCACGCCGCGTCCGGTGGAGCCGCCCCAGGCCCACTGCGGGGTGAGGTCGGGGCCGGTGGCGGCGATCGGGATCTCGTCCGGACTGCGTCCGCGCAGGCTCCAGGTGAGCCCGGGTGCGGCGGTGGCGCTCATCGGGTGAGGCCCTCCTGATCGGGGTTCGGCGGGGTGGTGAGTGTCGGGTCGGTGGCAGCCGGAGCGGCCCGTGCGGCCCGCGCCGCGAGCGCTTCGGCCCAGCGGACGCCGACCAGGTGGCCCTTGGCGGCGAACAGGTGGCCGGCCCGGGCGGCGGCCCGTGTGGCCGGACCGGGGCGGCCCAGCAGGAGTTCGGTGTGGGCCTGGTCCAGCGCGGCCGTCGCCCGCACCACCGGGGAGTCGGTCGACGCCGCCTCGGCGAGCGCCCGTTCGGCGAGCGCGGTGGCCGCCGCTGCCTCCTCGGCTGCCGTGGCCGGGCCGCACGAAGCCCGGAGCCGGGCGAGCGTGCCGTACAGGTCGGCGGCGTCGGAGCAGGGCAGCCGGTCCGCCGTGCCGGCCGGCGAGTTCGGCAGCGCCGCGCACTCCTCGGTCCGGCCGGCGGCCAGCAGCGCGCGGGCCAGGTCGCGGGCGATGGTGCCGAGCAGCACGGTGGCGCCCAGCTCGCGGCAGGCCCGGTCGGCGCGGCGCAGCAGTGCGACGGCGCGTCCGGGACGGTCGGCCAACTGCTCGACGGCGGCGCCGAAAACCGGCAGGAAGACGGCCGCCTCCGCGTAGCCGAGCTCATCCGCCGTGCGCCGGGCCGCCGCCAGGCAGGCGCGCGCCTCCGGCAGGCGCTCACCGAGCGCGTAGAGCACGGCCAGCGGGCAGTTCAGGGTGACCTGCACGGCGCGCCGGTTCCGGCCGTGCTCGGCCAGCAGGGCGCGGCAGCGCTCCACCGCCTCGGGCACCGGGGTCGGACCCACCCACAGCGACACCCCGACCGCGCCCAGCGCGGCAGCCCGCTCCGGCTCCGCGTCGGCCAGCACGGCGTGCTCCAGCGCCCGGTCGAGCAGTCGCTGCGCGGTGCCGTGCCGTCCGAGCAACTGCTGCTCCTGGGCGATCCGTAGGCAGCAGCGGGCGATCCCGAGCGAGTCGCCGGTGGCATCGAAGTGCGGCAGTTCGGCGCGCGCCGTCGTGGCGACCTGGCGCAGGTCGCCGCCGGGGTCGAGCACGGCGAGCGCGAGCCGCACGTGGGCGGCGACGGTGGCGGTGGCGACGGTGGCGACGGTGGCGACGGTGGTGGCGGTGGTGGTGGCTTCGGGGGTCGCCTCAGCCGTGGCCGTGGCCGTGGCCGTGGCCTCAGCCGTGGCCGTGGCCGTGGCCTCAGCCGTAACCGTGGCCCGCGCCGCGTCAGGCTGTTCGGCGACGGCCAGCACCTGTTCCAGCAGCGCGCGGCCCTGCTCCGTGCGGCCGGTGGCGAGTTGGACCTCGGCCAGCCGCCAGGCCGCCGTCAGCCAGGGCCGCTCGCCCGGGTGGCAGAGGCCGACGGCCTGGCCGAGCAGCTCCTCGGCCCAGGCCAGGTCGGCGCGGGAGAGGGCGTGTTCGCCGCCGCGGGTCAGGTGCTCGCCGGCCCGCAGGCGCAGCGCGCCGGTGTGCTGGTCGAGCAGGCCCAGCTCGCCGCGGTAGCGGTGGGCCTTGGCCAGGTGACCGCCGATCACGCTGTCCGGCGCGCCCCGCCCGATCAGCAGGTCGGCGACCCGCTCGTGCCGCTCGGCCCGGATCCGCTTGGCCATGCTCTGGTACGAGACCTCCTGCACCAGCCCGCTGCTGAAGCGGTAGAGCGCCTCACCGTCCACCGGCCGCCGGGCCGGCTCGATCAGCCGGCGCCCGCCGAGCCCGCGCAGTGCGGGTCGCACGGTGTCCAACCCGCAGGTGTCCGGAGCGAGTTCGCCGCCCTGGGCGCCCTCGGGGCCGGAGCGGGCCAGGTCGGTCAGCTCGTCGGTGCCGAACTCCCGGCCGACCACCGAGGCCAGCGACAGGGCCGTCCGCTCCGGCCCGACCAGCGCGTCGATCCGGGCGCCGAGCAACGCCTGCACAGTGGGCGGCAGTTCGGTGGGGTCGCGCTGCTCCGCCACCATGGCGAGCAGGTGCTCAAGGTGCAGCGGGTTGCCCTCGGCCCGGTCCAGCAACTGGCCGGCCACGGTGTCGCCGTGCCCCGCCACCTCGACCAGACCGGCGGCCAGCCGCAGCGACTCCCGCGGCGTGAGCGCGTCCAGCACCAGGGTCTTGGCGTGCTCCTGGCCGGTGCCCCAGTCCGGGCTGTTCTCCAGGAGTTCCAGCCGCGCCACGCAGAGCACCAGCACCGGCGCCCCGGCCAGGTCCGCGACCAGCCGCTCCAGCGCCTCGCGCAGCAGCCGGCCCGCCCAGTGGACGTCGTCCAGCACCAGCACCAGCGGCTGTCGGCGGGCCAGCGCGCTGAGCACGTCGGCCAGTGCCGCGCCGGTGTCCTCGACCGAGGGGGTGGGGGTGCCGTCCAGCAGCAGTCCGGTGCGCAGCAGCGCGAGGGACGCGGCCGACCCGTCCGTCCCGAACAGCCGTGCCAGGCCCGGGTGGGAGGCCGGATGTGAGTCCGAGTGCGAGACCTGATGTGAGTCCGAGCGGGAGTCCGGGTGTGAGTCCGAGCAGGAGTCCGAGCAGGAGTCCGGGTGGGTGCCCTCGCGAGGGTGGGGCTCCCGGCGCGGGTCCGCCAGCAGCTGCCGCAAGGCGTCGGCCAGCGGCGCCAGGCTGCCCCGCTCGCCGTACGGACGGCAACGGCCGCTGCCGATCAGCGCCGCGCCCGACCCCAGCCCGGCCAGCCACTCCCGCACCAGCCGGGTCTTGCCCATCCCCGCCTCGGCGTAGACGGTGACCAGTTGCGCCCCCGGTCCGGTGCGGGCCCGGGCGAAGCTGTCGTCCAGTTCGGCGAGTTCGCGTTCGCGGCCGACGAACGGGGTGTCGAAGCGGCGCATCAGCTCGGGCTCGTCGCCGCGCAGGCCGAGCAGCCGGTAGGCGCGCACCCGCTCGGCCTTGCCCTTGAGTTCGAGCAGCCCGACCTCGTCGACCACCGCGCAGGCGCCCGCCGACCGCAGCGTCTGCGGGCCGATCAGGATCTGGCCGGCCGCCGCGTGCTGCTCCAGCCGGGCCGCCACGTTGACCACTTCGCCCGAGACCAGCGCCTGGCGGGCGCCGGCCTCGGTGTTGGCCACCGCCTCACCGGTGTTCACCCCGATCCGGACGTCCAGCCGGACGCCGAGCGAGCTGATCAGTCCGGCGTTCAGCTCTTCCAGCGCGGCGAGCATGTCCAGCGTGGCGGCCAGCGCGCGGCGGGCGTCGTCCTCGTGCATGGCGGGGATGCCGAAGACCGCCATCACCGCGTCGCCGATGAACTTCTCCACCGTGCCACCGTGGGCGAGGAGCTGACTGCTCATCAATTCGAAGTAGCGCAGGGTGACCGAGCGCAGCGCCTCCGGGTCGAGCCGGCCGGAGAGCGCGGTGGAGCCGACCAGGTCGCAGAAGACCACGGTCACCACCTTCCGCTCCTCCGCCCGCGTCGGGGCCGCGATGGAGCCCATGGAGCCCGTGGAGCCCATGGCGGGCGTGGCGGACACGGCGGACACGGCGGGCGGGGGAGTCACCGCGCACGGGGTCCCGCAGGACGGGCAGAAGCGCGCGGACACCGGCAGGATCCCGGCACACGAAGGGCAGTTCACGGCCGCGGGCCTCCTGTCGGCGCTGGCTCGGGTGCGGTTGGCACCCCGGCTCTCAAAGGGTGGTCAGTGGGTGACGACTACTCAGAACAGAGCGCCGCCGGCGACGTTGGCGTGGGCCTGGACCTCGGGCTCGACCTCGTCGAGCTTGGCCTTGAGATCGACCAGCAGCGCCAGCTCCTCCTCAGTGAGGGCGCCGAAGACCCCCAACTGCTCGTCGGTGAAGGACTCGACGGGGAAGCCGGCAGTGGCCAGCACCTCGATGATCCGCGGGTCGGGGGTGGACATCAGGTTCCTCCTGGCAGGTGGCGGGGCGGGGTGGGTCGGGACAGGGGTGGGTCGGCGGTGCGGGTGTGTGCGTGTGTGCGTGTGTGCGCGTGCGGTCAGGGCGTCCGAGGTGTCCGGGGCCGGCCCTGGCGGGCCAGCCGGGTGAAGAGCTCGGTCGCGGCGTCCACCGTGTGCAGCGCGCTGACCGCGACGGCCGCCTCCTGGGCCGGATCCAGCGGGAGCAGGTCGAGGATCCGCTCCAGATCGACGCAGTGGCCGGTGTCCAGGGCCGCGTGGTGGCTGACGGTCTGGAACGCCGCCTGCGGCAATCCGGTGTCGGCGGCGAGCTGTTCGGCCAGCCAGGGCGCCGGGGCGTGGCCCTCCAGCACGGTGATGTAGCCGAGCAGGGCGACCGGGTGGAAGTGCTCGATCCAGTAGTACTGCGGGCCGACCAGCCGGGCCACCAGCACCGGCGGCTGCTCCCGCAGCAGCGGCGCGGGGTCGAGGCCGGCGGCCGCGAGATCGGCCAGCAGCCAGTCGTCGTGGCCGCGCTCCTCGTCGATGTGCTCGGTCAGGTAGGCGCCCAGCGGGCCGGCCACCGGGTCCCGCGGGCCGAGTTCGGCGCAGCGCCGGGCCGCCAGCTCCATCAGCGGTACGGAGGCCCGCAGCACCTCGTGCATGGCGCGCAGGTAGTGGCCGTAGCGTGCGGCCAGACCGGCGGGGCGCCAGAGTTCGGTCATGGCGGCCCGCAACGGGGTGGCGGCCAGGTCCAGTTTGAGGCGCAGGGCGGTGCTGCGCGGGGTCGCCCGGTTCATGGACGGCTTCCCGTTCATCGATGGCTCCCGGTTCGTCGACGCCTCCCTGTTCATCGACGGCTCCCGGCCCGCGCCGGTACCGCCGCCTGCCGGTCGGGCGTCCGGTCCGGCGTCCGGTCGGGCGTCCGAGCCGGTGTCCGATCAGGAGTCAGCTCCACCAGGTCGGCGTACGGCGCGCAGCCGAACCGGCGCACCAGCGCGGCCGGGCCCGCCGCCGTCTGGGCGTGCGCGGCCTGCAGGTCGAGCAGTTCGCCCACCGGCCCCGACCCGGCCCGGGCGGCACCGGCCAGCACCTCGGGGTGCTCGCCGAGCGCGCGGCAGCCGTCGCAGTAGCCGGCTCGGCGCCCGTCGGAGCCGTCGGCCCCGCCGTAGCGCGTGTACAGGTGGGCCGGGCCGACCGAGCGCAGCATCCGCAGCACCGGACCGCGCAGCGCGCGCTGCCGCACCGTCGCCCAGTCGTCCACCGCGAGGTGGCCGAGCCGCAGGTGGGCGGGGGCGGGGCGGCGGTCCACCGTCTCCTGGTTGCAGCAGGCCAGGACCGTTCCGTCGGCCGCGATCACCGGCCAGGCGGCCATCGCGCAGGGCACCGGCCGTCCCGCCGCACCGCTCGCGCCCGGCTCGGCGACGCCTTCTCCCTCGGCGACGCCCCCCATCCCGCCGACCCCGCCGGGCCCACTGACCCCGCCGGGCCCATTGACCCCATTGACCCCATTGACCCCACTGACCCCGCCCGCGCCTGCCCAAGCGGCGGCCCGGCCCACCGCGCGCACCTCGTTGACCAACATCGGCACGCCGTCGCCGAAGGTGCGGCGGACCTCGGCGGTCAGCTCGGCCAGGTACGGATCCGCGGGCCCGGTGCCGGTGATGTGCAGGCTGACCGGGATGCCCGCGTCCAGCACGCTCCGCAGCGCGCGCAGCACGTCGGCGCGGGCGACCTCGCGCTCGTGGAAGGCGTCGATGCTGGCGGAGAAGTGGTCGGTGGCGGTGATCGCCCGCAGCACCCGCTCGGGGATCCGGCTCTCGCGGGCGAAGAACATCCCGCTGAGCAGTGCGGTGCGGGTGCCGGCCGCCCGCCCGGCCTCGGCCAGTTCCTGCACCAGGTCGGGCCGCAGCAGCGGCTCGCCGCCGGTGAGGAGCATCAGCTCGGGCCGGTCGGTCGGAGTGAAGGAGCGGACGAAGCGCAGCAGTTGGGCGGAGTCCTGGTCGGTTCCACGCATCGTGGAGGCGGTCGAGCAGTGCGCGCAGGCGAGCGGGCAGCGCTGGGTGAGCATCACCAGCAGGCCCGCGCAGGGCACCGGCCGCAGACCGACCAACTCGGCCAACTCCATCGACTCGCCCCTCTCTGTCCCACCGTGTCCCAGTCCCACCGTGTCCCACCGGGTGCCGGTGGCGCCCCTGATGGTGTGTGCGGACGCCTGGCAGCACTCTTCTCGGCGCGGGTTGGCCAGGGGTTCAGGGACGCCCCGAGAGCGGTATATCCGCTGGTCAGCCGAGCCGGCGTGGGGTGCGGGCGGTGCGGCGGCCGGTGCCACGGGGTGGCGCGGCGGCCGGGACAGGGCCGCTGAGCTGGGCATACCCGGTCTCTGTACCGGAGCCGAACCGTTCCCGGGCCGAGGGTCCCTAGGTTCCTCTCTGTCGGCACGGGAGACCCTCCCGCCGAGCCCCCTGCAGATGTCAGACGTGATGGGAGAACGCCATGGCTGAGAACACCGAGCCCACCCCCGAGGTTGTCGCGCACAGCGGTGAGGACACCCCGTGGTGCATCGGGCACAGCGAGGAGAACGCGGTCGCCGGTCCCGAGGTCGTCGCGCACAGTGGCGAGGACACCCCGTGGTGCATCGGGCACAGCGAGGGCAACGCCGTCGCGGGTCCCGAGGTCGTCGCGCACAGCGGTGAGGACACCCCGTGGTGCATCGGGCACAGCGAGGAGAACGCCGTCGCGGGTCCCGAGGTCGTCGCGCACAGTGGCGAGGACACCCCGTGGTGCATCGGCCACAGCGAGAGCAACGCCTGACACCCGGCGCGCGGCCTGCCGTGACCCACGGCAGGCCGCGCCCCTCGTCCGGCCCCGCCCGCAGCCCGGCCGCACGTTGCCCCGGGCGCCCCGCGGCCCCGACCCACCACCCCCTTCACCGCCCTGAGGAGATACCCGTGGAAACGACGCACGCTTCGACCGCGACCGCGGCCGCGACGACCGCCGTCGGCAGTCGCCTGCTCAAGGCGGCGAACGGCTGGTGGTTCATGGGCGACGGCGGCTTCGCCCGGCTGCGCCCCGCGCAGGTCGCGGCGGACGGCACGCTGCTGCCCGCCACCGAGCAGTACCTGCAAGAGGCCGGGCTCTACGAGCGCAAGCCGTTCAGCTCCTACTCGCTGACCGTGCTGACCAGCACGGACTGCAACCTGGGCTGCGGCTACTGCTTCCAGAACACCGCGCAGGACCCCAAGGGCGGCGTCCGCCCGCCGCGCATCGCGCACGCCCGCCTCACCTCCGAGATGATCACCTCGGTACTGGACTTCACCCGGCAGCGGATGACCGCGGGAGACTTCCGCAAGCTCTCGCTGATGCTCTTCGGCGGCGAGCCGCTGCTCAACCCGCGCGGCGCCCGGGAACTGCTCCGTCGGGCGGCCGACTTGGGTGAGCTCAACGCGAGCATGGTCTCCAACGGCACGCTGCTCACCCCGCTGATCGCCAAGGAGCTGAACGCGGCGGGCCTGCGCTCGGTGCAGATCACCTTCGACGGCGACAAGGACGCGCACGACGCGATCCGGGTGCGGCGCTCCGGCGGCGGCACCTTCGACGTGATCATCAACAACGTGGCCAAGGCGATGGCGGCCACCTCGCTGCGCTGGCACCTTCGGGTCAACGTCTCGCACCTCAACCGGCACGGCATGGACGACCTGGTCGAGCGCCTGGCCGCCAACCTGGACCCGGCCCGCTGCGGCCTCGGCTTCTCGCTGGTCGGCGACATCGGTGTCGGCTACGGCAACGACCTCGCCTACGGCGGCGAGTTGGCGAAGGAGTTCGCCCGCTGGCACGCCCGGGCCCTGGAGCTGGGCTTCGCGGTCGCCCGCCCGCGGGCCAACCGCGGCTGCCAGGCCTGCTCGTTCAAGGACGGCCGGTACGGCGCCGTGGTCAACGCCGATGGCGTGCTGTCCAGTTGCTGGGAGACCGCGGGCCGTCCCGGGTGGCAGGTCGGCACCATCGCCGACGGCTACCTGCCCGCCGAGGAGACCGAGGGCCGCTGGATCGCCTGCAGCGACCAGAACGAGTACGGCGAGGACGCGGCGGCGGCCCTCTCCGCCTTCCAGGACGAGGTCGACTCCGTCCTGCTGGACCAGTTGAACAGCGCCGGCCGTCTCTGAGACCCGGCCCGTCTCGGAGGTGTGCCTTGGCTGATCCCGGAGTTCTGCGCGTGAACCGGGACTTCCGGCGGTACTGGGTGGGCACGGCGCTGTCGATGCTGGGCTCCCAGATGTCGCTGATCGCCTTCCCGCTGCTGGTCCTGTCGATGCACGGCGGCGCGGCGCAGGCCGGCCTGGTGGCCTCCTGCTCGCTGATCACCCGAATGCTCTTCCGGTTGCCCGCCGGGCAGTTGGCCGACCGGATGGACCGCCGCCGGCTGATGCTCGGCGCCGACCTGGTCCGCCTGGTGACGGTCGGCAGCATCCCGGTGGCCGCCGGACTCGGCGCGCTGGCCTATCCGCAGCTGCTGGTGGTCGCGCTGATCGAGGGGGTGGCCACCTCGGTCTTCAGCCCGGCGAGCACCATCGCGATCCGCGACGTGGTGCCCGAGCAGCACCTGCCGGACGCGCTGGCGAAGAACCAGGCCTCCTCGGCGACCGCCTCGCTGATCGGCCCCTTCCTGGGCGGCTGGGTCTTCACCGTCGACCGGATCCTGCCGTTCACCGCCGACGCCGCCTCCTACGCGGTCTCGGCCTACCTGCTCTGGCGGATGGCCACCCGTCCCGCCGAACGCCCCGACGGCCCCGCGGTCGACCGCAGCGTGACGGCCGGACTGCGCTGGCTGCTCAGGCAGCCGATGCTGCTGCGGACGCTGGCCTTCGGCGCCCTGCTCAACCTGGTCGCCTCGGCCGCCGAGGTGGCGATGGTGGTCACGCTGCGCAGCGGCGGCACCGGCGGCACCTCGATCGGCCTGGTGATGGCCTGCGCGGGGATCGGCGCGGTGCTCGGCTCGCTGGCCGCGCCACGGGTGCTGAAAATGCTGACGCCGGGTCAACTCTTCCTGACCATTGGTGTGGTGTGGGCGCTCGGCCTGGCCTCCTTCGCGCTGACCCAGCTGCCACAGGTGCTCGGTCCGGTGCTGGTGGTGCTGATCCTGCTGACCCCGCCGTCCGGGATCGTGATCGGCCAGGCCGTCATGAGCCAGTCGCCGCGCGAACTGCTGGGCCGGGTGAGCACCGCCACCAACCTGCTGATCGCCGGGCTGGCCGCGCTCGGTCCGATGCTGACCGGCCTCGCGCTGCAGGGGATCGGGATCTCGCGCACCTGGCTGGTCATGGCCGCGATCGTCGCGGTGTCCACGCTCTTCGCCGCCGTCCCGATGCTCCGCACCGGCACGCTCGCAACCGACGCCGCCCCGCAGCCGCCGAGCGCCGACCCGGCCGCCGAGGCGCCGACCGCGCCTGCCCCGGCCTGAGGTCGGCCTGAGGTCGGCCTGTCCCGCCCGGCCTGCCCCGGCCTGCCCCGGCCTGAGGTCGGCCTGTCCCGCCCGGCCTGAGGTCGGCCTGAGGTCGGCCTGTCCCGCCCGGCCTGCCCCGGCCTGAGGTCGGTCTGAGGTCGGCCTGAGTCGGGCCCCCGGTTCGGCGGCGCGGCCACCGCACACCCGTATCGCGACCCACGACAGGGCAGACCATGACCGCACCGATGGAGTACCCCGCCGCCGCTCGCGCCGACCTGGTCGAGGAGTTGCACGGCCACCTGGTCGCCGACCCGTACCGCTGGTTGGAGGACGAGGGCGACCCGCGCACCGCCGCCTGGTCAACCGCGCAGCGGGAACTCTTCCGCGGCCGGCAGGCGGCCTGGCCCGACCTGCCGGCGCTGCGGGCCCGACTGGCCGACCTGCTCGACACCGGGGCCCTCTCCCCGCCCGCGGCGCACGGGCCCTGGCAGCTGCGCACCCGCCGCGCGCGCGGCCGCGACCTGCCGGTGCTCGAAGCCCGCGCCGAGCGCGACGGCGCCGTCCGTACGGTCTTCGACCCGCTGGTCCTGGACCCGTCCGGCGCGACCGTGCTGGACGACTGGACGCCGTCCTGGGAGGGGGCGTCGGTCGCGGTCCAGACCTCGACCGGCGGCACCGAGGACTCGGTGCTGCGGGTGCTCGACACCGCCACCGGCGCGGTGCTCGACGGGCCGATCGACCGGCTGCGCCGCTCCGCCATCGCCTGGCTGCCGGGCGGCGGGGCGTTCTACTACGTCCGGCGCCCGGCCCCCGAGACGATCCCGGGCGAGGAGCGCTACCACCGCCGGGTCTACCTGCACCGGGTGGGCAGCGATCCGGCCGAGGACCGGCTAGTCTTCGGCGAGGGCCGGGAGATGACCCAGTACTACACCGTCGCCACCACCCCCGACGGCCGCTGGCTCACCCTCACCGCCAGCACCGGCGCCTCGCCGCGCACCGACGTCTGGCTCGCCGACCTCACCGCGAGCGAGCCGGAGCGCCCGCTGCTGCGGCCGGTCCAGGAGGGCGTGGCGGCCAGGACCGAACTCCACCTGCGGGCCGGTACCGGGCCGCGGGACGCGCTCTACCTGCGGACCAGGCGCGACGCGCCGCGTGGCCGGATCGAGCGCGCCACCCCGGCGGACCCGGGCACCCGGGAGGTGCTGATCGCCGAGGACCCGCAGGCGGTGGTGGAGGACTTCACCGTGCTGGACGGCCCCGAACTGGCCCGCCCACTCGCCCTGGTGACCAGGACCCGGCACGCGCTCAGCGAGATCACCGTGCACGACCTGGCCACCGGCGAGCAGTTGGGCGAGGTCGCGCTGCCCGGCCCCGGCACGGTCGGCGCGCTGAAGGCCCGATCCGGCCCCGGCCACGAAGTCTGGTTCCGGTACGGCGACTTCACCACCCCCTCGACCGTCCTGCACTACGACGCCCGCAGCGGGCGCACCGAGCCCTGGGACGCCGGCACCCGCGGGCCCGACCATGATGTGATGGTCCGTCAGGTCAGCTTCCCGGCCCAGGACGGCACCCAGGTACGGATGTTCCTGGTCTCGCCGACCGGCCGCCCCGACCGCCCCCGCCCGACCGTGATCACCGGATACGGCGGCTTCGGCGCCTCGATCGTGCCCGGCTTCGCTCCGCAGGCGCTGGCCTGGGCCCGGGCCGGCGGGGTCTACGCCTTCGCCTGCCTGCGCGGTGGCGGGGAGGAGGGGGAGCAGTGGCACCGTGCCGGGCGTCGCGAGCGGAAGTCGAACACCTTCGACGACCTGGCGGCCGCCGCCGACTGGCTGCTCGCGGGCGGCTGGACGGCGCCCGGGCGGCTGGGTCTGGTCGGCAGCTCCAACGGCGGGCTCACCATGGGGGCCGCGCTCACCCGCAGCCCGGCGAAGTACGCGGCGGTGGTCGCGATCGCCCCGCTGCTCGACATGGTCCGCTACGAGCTCTCCGGGATGGGCCCGAGCTGGCGCGAGGAGTACGGCAGCGCCGCCGACCCCGTCGAACTCGGCTGGCTGCTCGGCTACTCGCCCTACCACCAGGTGCGCGAGGACGTCCGCTACCCCGCCGTGCTGCTCGGCGCGGCCGACGGGGACACCCGGGTCGACCCGCTGCACGCGCGCAAGATGTGCGCCGCGCTGCAGCACGCGGCGGCGCGCGCGGGTGGCGGCCCGGTGCTCCTGCGCCTGGAGCGCGGGGTGGGTCACGGCATCCGCGGGGTGGCCACCACCGCCGAACTCCTCGCCGACATCCTGGCCTTCCTGGCCGAGCGGCTCGGGCTCCCGATCGGTGACGCGGCGGGCGGGGAAGCGGGCGGGGAAGCGGCGGAAGTAGCAGCCGGGGAAGAGACCGAAGTAACAGCCGGGGCGGCGGCCGGGGCAGTCGCGGGCGCGACGCGGCAGCAGGCGGCGGTGGCCCGGTGAACGTCCTGCTCTGCCCGCTGGTCGACCCCGGCTACCGCTACCCGAGCATCGCGGTCGGCCTGGAGCTGAGCCGCCGCGGCCACACCGTGCGGCTGCTGCAGCCGACCCCGGAGCCGGCGGCCGGCACTCCTGAGGAGCTGGTGCCCTGCCCGGTCGAGGATCTGGCCGATCCGCGCACCTTCCGGGTGCGGCGCTGGTTCATGTACGGGCTGCCGCAGTTCGAGGCGGTGGTCCGCGCGGCCCGCGAGACCCGCGCCGAGGTGCTGGTGACCTCGGTGCTCTGCCACGGGGCGCTACTGGCCGCCGAGTTCCTCGACATTCCGGTGGTCGTCCTCGGACTGGCCGCGCACCTCTGGCCCTACCAGGAGCCTGCACCGGGCGGCGCGGTCGGCGCGGTCGGAGCGGGCGGAGCGGTCGGAGCCGAGGAGCGGCGACAGCGGCGGTGGCGGGTCGGCGAGACCCTCGCGCCGTACCGCCGGGCCCGCGAGGAGGCAGGCCTGGCGCCGTACCCCGACGGCCGGCAGGAGCAGCGGGCGCTGCTCGGCTCAGGCCTGCTGCTGCGTGGCGATCCGGCGCTCGAAGTGCCGGGCGCCGTGCTCCCCGAGGGCGTCCGGCAGGTCGGGCCGTGCTGGTGGGAGCCGTCGGCGCCGCAGGACGAGCTGGACGCGATCGACGCGGCAACCGGGCGGGTCGGCAAGCCCGTGGTCTACGTCCACCTCGGGCGGAGCTTCGGCGGCAACAGCCTCTGGCCCTGGCTCAACGAGACCTTCCGCGACAGCCCGTACCAGGCCGTGGTGGAGCTCGGCCGGTCGGGCGCGGCTCAGCAGGCCCCCGGGACCGACATCCTGGTGGTGCGCAAGCCGTGGCTGGCGCCGCTGGTCGAGCGGTCCGCCGTGGTGCTGACCAACGCCACCACGGCACCGGTGCTCGGCGCGCTGCTCGGTGGGCGCCCGCTGCTGGTGGCGCCGGCCGGAGGGGAGCAGCACGTCCTCGCCGCGGCCTGCCTGCGGGCGGGCGCGGCCCGGCGGCTGCCGGCGGGCGTCGACCCGGCCCCGGCCCCGACCGGCGATGATGTTGCCGATGGCGCCGCCGAGCGGCCCGTCGACGGTGCGGCGCTGATCGCCGCCGCGCACGGGGACCACGCGGTGCGCGAGGGCGTGCGGCTGCTCGGGGAGCGGCTGCGGCAGGCGAAGAGCGAGGCGGTGGCGGCCGACCTGGTCGAGGTGGCCGCCCGCTGACGCCCGTTCGCCGGCACCTGCTCCGCCTGCCCTGCCTGCTGCCCCACCTGCCCCACCTGCCCGGTCTGCCCGGCGCCCGCTCAGCGGCACCGGGCAGACCGGGCAGTTCGTGCTGACCCGGACTCAAGCCGTGCTCGCGGTCGGACATTTGGCCATCTTCCCCGTATGGGCGATTTGCGCCACGGGTGCCTTACTGCATGCAGCATGCTGCATGTCACGCGGTCTTGGCCCGTTCCCCCGTGTGGCGGCAGGCTTCAGCCATCACCGGAATCCCGCAGCTCCGCTCGTTGATTCCGTCTGACTGAGTCATTGAGCCGAGGAGAGAACATGCCGACAGCCCGCAAGCTGATCGTGGTCGCCACCGCCTGTCTCGCGGTCGGCGTCCTGCCGGCCGTGACCGCCGTGACCGCCGTGACCGCCGAGGCCGCCACCGCGCAGCCGTCCCAGCTCGCCGCCGTGCGGGCCCGGGCCGCCGCCGTGACCCCGGCCGCCACGGCGACCGACCCGGCCCCGCACCCGACCCCGCTGGACACCGGGTGGGGACACTGAGCGTGCCCCCGGTCGACCCGTGCGCCCGGTGCCCGGCCACGGGGCACGCGGAACTGCTGCGGCTGGCCGCGGCGTTCGCCGCCGGTGCGATCAGCGGGGCAGTGATGACGGCACTGCTCCGCGCCCACCGCGAGCGGGTCCACCGGCGCCTCGCCCTCGCCGTGCTGGCCGAGCCCGCGCCGCCCGGGCCCTGGTGCGACCGGCCCCGGCCGGCACCGGCTGACGCCGGGTGGGGGCCGGCCTGGCCCTGATGCCCTTGGACCGGTCCTTGGTCCGGGTGGGGCCCAGTCTCGCCCGGCGGCCTCGCGGGTCACTTGAGTGCTGATACCAGGAGGTAGTTCTGATGCTGGACCATGCGGCGGCGACCACCCGTACCGTGTCGTCGAGCGGCCCCGCCGCGGAGCGCGACACCGTCCGCTTCCGGGTGCTGGGCGAGCTCTCGGTGGAGGCCGGCGGGCGGCCGCTGCCGCTGGGGCCGGTCAAGCAGCGCCTGGTCCTCGGGGTGCTGCTCTGCCACCCCAACACGACCGTCTCCACCGCCCTGCTGACCGAGGCCGTCTGGGGTGGTGAGCCGCCCCGCTCGGCCCGCAAGAACCTGCAGGCCTACGTCTGCGCGCTGCGCAAGCTCCTGGAGGAACCCGGTAGACCGAGCCGCCTGGTCCATCAGGGCGCGGGGTACCTGCTGCGGGTCGGGGCGGCCGAGTCCGACCTGCTGCGCTTCGAGGAGCTCGCCAGGGCGGGCCGGCAGGCCGTGCGGCTCGGCGCCGGCGGGCACGCCGCCCGGCTGCTGCGCGAGGCGCTCGACCTCTGGAGCGGGCCGCTGCTGGCGGACCTGCACGGCTGCGACCTGGTCCGGGCGGAGGCCGCGCGCCGGGGGGCGCGTCGGCTGGCCGTCCACGAGGACTGGGCCGAGGCCGAGTTGGAACTGGGCCGGGCACCGGTGGTGGCCGAGGCGCTGGCCGAGGTGCTCGCGGAGCACCCGATGCGCGAGCGGCTCTGCGCCGCCCAGATGACCGCGCTCTACCGCTCCGGGCGGCAGAGCGAGGCGCTGGGCGTCTACAACGACCTGCGGCAGCTGCTCGCCCGCAAGCTCGGCCTGCAGGTCAGTCCGGCGCTGGAGGCGCTGCACCGCTCGATGCTCAGCGGCCTGGCCGACCCCGTCCCCGCGTCCCGGCCGAGCACGGCGACCACGGCGCCGGCGCCGCCACGACCAGGAGCCGGCCCGGGCACGGTGCTGCCGGCCGACCTGCCGGACTTCACCGGCCGACAGGCGCAGGTCCACGAGCTGCTCACGGCCCTGGCCGGACCGACCAGGACGGCCGTGCTGAGCGGTCCGGTGGGGGTCGGCAAGACCAGCCTCGCCGTGCACGTCGCGCACCGCCTCCAGCAGGACTTCCCCGACGGGCGGCTCACCGTGCGGCTGAGCCGGGAGGACGGCTCGGCCCGCCCGCCCGGCCGGGTGCTGGCCGAACTGTGCCGCTTCGCCGGCCTGCTGGAGACGGCGCCGGAGGACGAGGAGGAGGCGGCGGCGCTCTGGCGCTCCTGGCTCGCCCGCCGCCGGATCCTGCTGCTGCTGGACGACGCGCCGGACGAGGGCAGCATCCGCCGCCTGCTGCCCGACGCCGGGGCGAGCGCCGTCCTGGTGACCAGCCGGTCCCGGCTGGTGGGCCTGGGCCCGGTGCACCGCCTGGAGCTGGGCCCCTACCCGCTCGGTGAGGCGGTCGAGTTGCTCGGCCGGATCGCCGGCCCCGCGCGGATCGCCACCGACCGCCTGGCCGCGGAGCGGATCGTCACCGCGGTCGGTCTGCTGCCGCTGGCGGTCCGGGTCAGCGGCTCCAAACTGGCCGTGCTCCGCCAGCTCTCCCTCGCCGAGTACGCCGCCCGGCTCGACGGCAGCCCGGCGCTGCTGGACGAACTGGCGGCGGGCGACCTCGCCGTCCGCACCCGGCTGGCCCCCTGGTGGAGCGGTCTGCCCGAGGCGGTCCGCGCCGCCCTGCGCGGGCTCGGCCGGCTGCCCGCACCGCTGTTCACCCTGACCGAGGCGATGTCCGTGCTCGGCCACGGCGAGCAGGCCACCCTGCGGATCCTGGAGAACCTGATCGAGAGCTGCGTGCTGAACTGCTCGTTCAGCGAGGTCTCCGCCCACGCCGCACTCTACGAGGTCCCCCTGCTCGCCCACCTCTACGCCCGCGAGCAGCCGGCCCACTGACGCCGGATCAGCCGTGTACGGGGTACGCCGCCTGGTAGGCGAGCCGCGCACCGGCGCCCTCGCCGATCCCGCTGAGCACCTCGTCGAGCTCCAGGAACTCCTGCCACGCCGCGCGGCCGCCCGCCGCGGCGAGGTGGGCCACGACGAGGTCCTCCAGCTCGGGGACCCGCTTGTCCTTCCACACCTTGTCGGCCAGGCTCACCAGCAGGTCCTCCACCTCGATGCCGGCGCCGTCCCACCTGGCGTGCGTCCCGGCGAACCTGGCCAGCGCCGGGCTCACCCCGTGGCGCAGCAGCAGCTCCCGGCCCGCCTCCTCGTGCGAGCTGCCGGGGCCGGAGAGCTCGGCGGGGTGCCAGATCTTGCCGATGTCGTGCGTGGCGGCCCCGAAGAGCACCGCCGAGCCGTCGAAGGCCAGGGCGGGGCGGGAGCGCGTCAGCCAGTCGACCAGCTGGCCCGCCACCTCGTGCACGGCCCGCAGGTGGGCGACCAGCCGCGGCGGGGCGTCCAACCGGTCGAGGAGTCGGGCCACCTCCTCGGGCAGGGGTCGCAGCCGCAGCCCGTCGAAGTCGCTGTGACCGCTGTGACCGCTGTGGCTGCTGTGACCGCTGTGGTCGTCGTGGCCGCCGGTCTCGGCGAGGGCGATGGCGAGCAGGGGAGTGCGGGTCATGGCGAGCAGGATAGGCGGGTGCGCCTCGGGCATCTGGTGAGCCCGGGGACGGCCGTCGGTCAGCCTCCGGCCCGTCCGACCTGCGGCTCACCCGGCGGTGCCCGAGGTGGCGGGCGGTAGCATCCGGCCATGACCACGCCCCCCGCACAGCCGCACTCCCGTTCGACGCCGACCGGGAGCCGCGCGCTGGGGCCACGGTTCGGCGTGCTCGGTCCGCTGCGGGTGCTGGACGCCGCCGGCACGGCGATCGAGCCGGCCACCCCGAAGCTGCGCACCGTGCTCGCGCTGCTGCTGCTGGACGCGAACACGGTGGTCTCCCGGGACCGGCTGCGCGCCGCGCTCTGGGGGGAGGAGCAGCCCGCGACGGCGACCACCTCGCTCAACAACCACGTGGTGCGGCTGCGTCGCCTGCTCAGCGAGAGCGAGAGCGAGAGCAATGGCGAAGGTGACGGTGACGGCGGCCGTCTGCGCACGGTCGCCCCCGGCTACCTGCTCCGGGTGGAGCCGGGCGAACTGGACACCGACCTCTTCACCCAGCACTTGGCGGCCGCCGCCACGGCGCGTCAGTGCGAGGACTGGCACGGTGTCAGCACACGGACCACCGCGGCCCTCGCGCTCTGGCGCGGCGAGCCGCTCGACGACGTCCCCGGCCTGCCCGAGGAGACGCTGCCGCGGCTCGAACAGCTCCGCGAGGGCCGCCTGCAGGCCCTGGAATGGCTGTTCGACGCCGAGCTGCGGCTCGGGCGGCACCAAGGGCTGGTCCCGGAACTGACCAGGGCGGCCGCCGAGAACCCGCTGCGCGAGGTGTTCCACGGGCAGCTGATGCTGGCCCTGCACCGGATGGACCGTCGTGCCGAGGCCCTGGCCGTCCACCGCCGGCTGCGCCGCACCCTGGTCGACGAGCTGGGCATCGAGCCGGGCGGGACCGTGCGGGCGATCCATCAGGAGATCCTCGCCACCGATCACCCGGGCCACCCGGGCTACCCGGGCCACCCAGTCCACCCGGAGCATGCCGAGCCCGCCCGCGCGCAGGCTCCCGACGCCACCCCCGGGGCACCCTCCGACGCCACCTCCGGCACCGGCACCGGCACCGCCCCCGCCCCCGGCACCGCCCCGGCCGGGATGGGCCTGCCCTGGGACATCGCCTCCTTCACCGGCCGCCTCGCCGAGGTCGACCAGCTGCTCGCCGCCTGCCGCGCCGCCGCGCGCGGGGGCGGCGGGGTGCTCGGCATCCACGCCGTGGACGGCATGCCGGGCGTGGGCAAGAGCGCCCTCGCGGTCCACGTGGCCCACCGGCTGGCCGCGGAGTTCCCCGACGGCCAGATCTTCCTGCCGCTGCACGCGCACACCCCCGGCGCCGCCCCGGTCGATCCGGCCGACGCCCTGCTCACCCTGCTGCACACCATCGGCGTGGCGCCGCAGCAGATACCGCCGGGGCTGGACGCCAGAGCCGGGCTCTGGCGCACCCGCCTTGCCGGCCAGCGGATCCTGCTGCTGCTGGACGACGCCCGCAGCACCGAGCAGGTCCGTCCGCTGCTGCCGGGCGGCGCGGGCACGGTGGTGCTGGTGACCAGCCGCCGCCGGCTCGCAGCCCTGGACGGCGCGCTGCCGATCAGCCTGCGGCCGCTGCCCCGTTCGGAGGCGCTCGCTCTCTTCACCGCGCGCGCCGGCCGGCCCGACGTGCGGCCTGAGGACCCCGCGGTCGCCGAACTGGTGCGGCTCTGCGGTCAGTTGCCGCTGGCGCTGCAGCTGACGGCGGCCCGGCTGCGCCACCACCCGGTCTGGTCGGCCGCCGACCTGGTCGCGGACCTGACGGCCGCCACCGGCCGACTGGACGCGCTGCGGGCCGAGAACGTCTCGGTCTCGGCCGCCTTCGACCTCTCCTACCGCGACCTGACGGATGATCAGCAACTGCTGTTCCGGCGGCTGGGCCTGCTCCCGGGCGACGAGGTCGACGCCGCGGCGGCCGCCGCGCTGGCCGGGATCGCACCGGCCGCCGCCGGCGGCCTGCTGGAGGAACTGGCGGACCACCACCTGGTCGAGGAGTCGGCGCGCGGCCGCTACCGGATGCACGACCTGGTCCGCGAGTACGCCCGCGGCCTGGCCGCCGCCGACCCGGCGCCGGGCGGCGCACCGCTGGACCGGCTGCTCGACCACTACCTGCGGATGGCGGCCGCCGCCAACCGCAGGCTCTCCCGGCACTCCGTCAACATCGCGGACCGCCTCACCGCGCGCCCCGCCCCCGCCCCGGGCCCGGCCCCGGACACCACCCCCACGGAGTTCGCCTCCGAGCCCGCGACCGAGCAGCAGGCCACCGACTGGCTGCGGGTCGAGCTCGGCAACCTGCGCGCGGCCGTCCAGCACGCGGCCGGGAACGGCCGTCCCGCCCACGCGATCGCGCTCTCCTCGGCCCTGCACGAGTTCCTGCGCTTCGCGGACCACTGGCACGACGCGCGCCTGCTGCACGGCATCGCGCTGACGGCGGCGCGCGAGAGCGGGGACCACCTGGGGCAGGCGGCGGCGCACACCCAGCTCGGGATCTTCGACCAGCTCGGCGGCCGCTACGAGGAGGGCCTCGACCACCACCGGCAGGCCCTGGCGCTGCTCGACGAGACGCGGACCCACCAGGAGGGCGCGCCGGCTGCCGATCCGGCCGATCCGGCCGATCCGGCCGACCTGGCCGACCTGGCCGACCGGCTGCGGATCATCGTGCTGACCAACCTGGGCGAGGTCCAGCAGCTGGCGAACGCCTTCCCGGAGGCCGCCGCCCACCACCGGCAGGCGCTGGAACTGGCCCGGCGCCTCGGCGACCGGCTGGGTGAGGCCAACGCGCTCACCTACCTGGGCCGGGTCCAGCAGCGGGCCGAGGACTTCGAGGCCGCCGCCGAGAACCACCGGCAGGCACTGGCGATCTTCCGCGAGTTCGGCCGCACGATCGGCCTGATCAACGCGCACGGCGACCTGGGCGTGGTCCAGCAGGACACCGGCCAGTACGAGCAGGCCGCGGCGAACCACCGGGAGGCCCAGCGGCTGGCCAGGGGCCGCAGTCGCAAGCACGAGGGCAACGCGCTGACGAACCTCGGCATCGTGCTCTACGCGACCGGCGACTACCCGGCCGCCGAGGACTCGCTGCGGCAGGCGACGGAGATCTTCACCAGGCTGGAGGACCGGCGCGGGCTGCAGAACGTCTTCGCCTTCCTCGGAATGACCCACCAGGCCACCGGCCAATACGAGCAGGCCGCCGCCGACCTGCGGCAGGCCCTGCGGGTCGGCGCCTCGCTCGGCACCCGGCTCGGCACCGGCCGGCTGCGCGCGCTGCTGGGCGACATCCTGCGCGAGAGCGGCGACCTCGCGGGGGCGCGCGAGCACCTGGAGGCGGCGCTGGCGGTGGCCCAGGAGGTGGGCGACCGGGGCGGCGAGTCCGGCGCACTGCTCCGGCTGGGCCGGGTGCTGCTGGTGACCGGGCCGCCGGCCGAGGCGCTGGCCCGCGCCACCCAGGCCCTGGAGATCGCCGACACGATCAAGTCGCCGCTGTACCAGGCGTTCTCGCACGAGGTCATCGGCAACAGCCAGTGCCTGCTGGGGCGGACCGCCACCGGCCTGGACCACCTGGCCCGGGCGGTGACGGTCCTGCGGGAGCTGGGCGCCCCGGACGAGCTCCGGGTGCGGGCCGCCCTCGACGACTGGACCGCCCGGGCGGCCGCCGGCGCCGTCGCCGGGTAGCGCGCCCGGTCGCCCGGTCGCCCGGTCGCCCGGCCGGCTGGCCGCCCCGCCTCAGAGCTCGCCGAGCGGTACGTCCGGGTCGGCCAGCCGGTCGAGGTCCACCACCCGCCCGGAGCGGACCAGCTCGCGGATCGGGTCGGTGACGTCCCAGATGTTGACGTTCATCCCGGCCAGCACCCGCCCACCGGCCGTCCAGAAGGCGATGAACTCGCGTCCGGCCACGTCGCCGCGGAAGACCACCCGGTCGTAGCCGTCCGGCTCGACGTAGCCGGTGTACTCCATGCCGAGGTCGTACTGGTCGGTGAAGAAGTACGGGACGCGGTCGTAGGCGACCTCCTGCCCGAGCATCGCCCGGGCGGCGGCGCGCGGCTGGTGGACGGCGTTGGCCCAGTGCTCGACCCGGATCGCGCGTCCGTAGAGCGGGTGGTGGGCCCGGGCCACGTCGCCGGCCGCGAAGACGTCCGGGTCCGAGCTGCGCAGCTGCTCGTCGGTGCTGATGCCGTCGGCCACCGCCAGGCCCGCCTGCTCGGCCAGCGCGGTGTTCGGGCGGACGCCGATGCCGACCAGCACCGCCTCGGCGGGCACCACGGCGCCATCGGCGAGTTGGACGCCCGTCACCGCGCCGTCCGCGCCGAGGATCTCGGTCACCTGGACGCCGAACCGCAGCTCGACGCCGTTCTCCCGGTGCAGTTGGGCGAAGACCTCGGCCACCTCCCGGCCCAGCACCCGCAGCAGCGGCAGCTCGGCGGCCTCCAGCACGGTCACCTCGACCCCGGCGGCCCGGGCGGCGGCGGTCACCTCCAGGCCGATCCAGCCCGCGCCGATCACCGCGATCCGCCGAGCGGTGCGGAAGAGCGTGCGCAGCCGGTCGCTCTCCTCGACCCGGCGCAGGTGGTGCACGCCGTCCAGCGCGGCGCCCGGCACCGGCAGGCGGCGCGGCGCGGCGCCGGTGGTGAGCAGCAGCCTGGCGTAGTCCAGGGTGCTGCCGTCGGCCAGCGTCAGCCGGTGGGCCGCCGGGTCCAGGCCGGTCACGGAGGTGCCCGGCCGCAGGTCGATCCGCTGCTCCTGGTACCACGCGGCGGGATGCACGTAGATCTTCTCGCGGGGGTCCTTGCCGAGCAGGTAGCCCTTCGACAGCGGCGGCCGCTCGTAAGGGAGTTCGTCCTCCTCGCCGATCAGCACCAGCGGGCCCTGGTAACCCTCCTCGCGCAGGGTCCGGGCCGCCTGGGCCCCGGCCAGTCCGGCTCCGACGATGACGTGGGGCGCTGTGGCGTCCATGCTCGCTCCTTGCTGCCGCTCGGGTGGCGCTCGGTGTGCGGCGAGTCCATCACAGGCCCCGCGGGGCAGAGAAGAGCGCCACGCGCGCACCAGGCCCGTGCGCCACCCCGCGGCTCCTGGGTTACCCCGCGCCCCCTGTGCTACCCCGCGGCCCGCACGGTGCCCGGACCGAACCGCTCGATGATCGAACGCAGCTGCGACCGGTCCAGGTCGTAGACCGGTTCGCCGGAGTGCGGGTCCCGGGCCTGCAGGGTGTGGATCAGCGGCGAGTGCGGGCCGCCAAGCTCGATCAGGCTCGCGCCGGCGCCGCGCACCGCCCGCTCGGTACCCACCGGGGCGGTCAGGTCGACCCGGCTGACCACGCCCGGGGTGACCCAGGTCGGCACCCCGGCCAGGAAGCCCAGCAGTTGCAGGTGGTAGTGGCCGCAGAGCACGATCCGCACGTCGCTGCCGCGCACCACCTCGGCCAGCTCCTCGGGGTTCTGCAGACCCAGCCCGCGCTGCACCTCGACGTCGAGCGCGACCGGTGGGTGGTGCAGCACCAGGACGCTGCCCTGCGGCGCGGGGACGCTCAGCACCTCGCGCAGCCAGTCGAGCTGGGTGCGGCCGAGCAGGCCGTGCGCCTTGCCGGGCACCAGCGTGTCGAGGGTGACGAAGCGGTAGCCGCCGACCAGGCTCACCGCGGCCCGCTCGCCCGCGGCCGACTCGACCAGCCGCTCGGCCCGCTCCGCGCCGTCGGGACCCAGGTGCCCGCTGCCGAGCACCCGGGTGAAGGCGGCGCGCTCGTCGTGGTTGCCGGTGCTGTAGACCACCGGGGCGCCGGCCGTCGCGGCGAAGCCGCCGATCAGCGCGCGCAGCGCGGTGTAGGCCTCGGGCGCGCCCGCGTCGGCGAGGTCGCCGCTGACCACGATCGCGTCGGGGGCGGGTATGGAGGCCAGGTCGGCGAGGAGCCGGCGCAGTGACTCGGTGGCGTTGACCCCGTTGGCGTTCGGCGCGTCGGTGGCGTCGAGATGGGTGTCCGAGAGGTGGAGGATCCGCATGCGAACGCACGTTAGCAGGGGTGACGGCCGGTCAGGCCCGCCGCCGTCAGCGGTACCACCGGCCGGCGGGGACCCGCCGCGGATCAGG
Organism: Kitasatospora sp. NBC_01287; assembly: GCF_026340565.1. NCBI lineage: Bacteria > Bacillati > Actinomycetota > Actinomycetes > Kitasatosporales > Streptomycetaceae > Kitasatospora > Kitasatospora sp. NBC_01287. The sequence continues at coordinate 679,342 of NZ_JAPEPB010000001.1, read as the reverse complement.
CGAAGACCTCCTGCGGGGGCGGCCCGCCCAGGGCGTTGAGCTTCTGCGGCATCGTCAGCGTGGTCATCCGCCGCCAGCCGCCGCCGAACCGCTCGTAGCCGTAGACCCCGTGCACCCCGGCGGCCAGCACCGCCGCCTTGGCGCGCGGCCAGCGCAGGATCTCGCCCATGTGCGCCATCACCGCCAGGCTGACGGCGCGGTAGGTGCGGATCTCGGCCTGCGCGGTCTGCTGCAGGATCCGCAGGATCTGCCGGCCGTGCCCGGCCGCCGCCAGCCGCAGCAGCTCCTCGTGGCAGTAGGCGAGGTGGTTGTCCTCGTCCGCGGAGATCATCCGTACCGCACGTCCGAGCTCCGGGTGGCCGCCGAACACCGTGCGCAGCAGCCGCATCTGCTCGGCCGCCCGCTGCTCGGTGACCCGGCTGTGCGCGAGGTAGACGATCACGTCCCGCTCGGTCAGCGGCTCCTCGCGGCGCAGCCGCGCGTGCGCCAGGCCGATCCCCTGGCGCTCCAGGAGCATGGTGTAGTCGGTGTCGCCGGGTACCTCGACGGGGTGCAGGCCGCGCTTGTGCAGCAGGGCGTTGAAGATCCGGCCGTGCTTGTCCTCGTCGGCGCCGTGCCGCGCGATCTTCGGAGCGAGTTCCTGATCCGCGACCAGCCGGGCGATCCGCCCGTTCTCCCAGCCGCCCTGGTCCTCGCCCTTGGCGGCGATGGAGCAGAAGAGCTGGAACGCCTGGTCGCTGTCGTGGATCTCCTGGAACAGACTGCGGGCTGAGAGCACCTGGACCATCCTTCTCGCCTAAGACCTGATCATCGATCAGTGAACGCACCCCGGGCCGAGGCGGCAACAGCTGGCCCGTCCGCTTGCCCCGTCCGGGGGAGCGTCGTCGCGCGGACGGCCCGCGGGGGCGCACTTCCCGGCCGCGCCCCACGAGACCCGCCGAGTGCCTCGCCGACCAGCATGTGGACATGGCATTGTCTGGCGTGTGCATGCGGATCGTTGACGACCCGTCATCGGCCGCAGCGCGGCGGCACGCCCGTGACCAGCGGGCCGACCGCCGTGCCGACCCTGAAGGGGGTTCAGTTCTCCATGACCAGTGACACGGCCGACCGCGCCGCCCACCCGCCCGCGCCCCTGCGCCGGATCGCCGTGGTCGGCGCCGGAGCCGCCGGCACCCTGACCGCCGCCCAGCTGCTGCGCCGCGCCACCGCGCGGCGGCAGCCGCTGGAGGTCTGGCTGATCGACCCGGCCGAGGCCGGACTCGGCGTCGCCTACCGCACCGGCGACCCGCGCCACCTGCTCAACGTGCCCGCCGGTGCGATGAGCGCCTTCCCGGACGACCCCGACCACTTCCTGCGCTGGCTGGCCGCCTGGGAGTCCTGTCCGGGCTCCGCCGAGGGGCACCAGCCCCACCACTTCCTGCCGCGCGGCACCTTCGGCCGCTACCTGGGCGCGGTGCTGGCGCAGGCGGCCGCCGATGGCGAGGGACTCGCCGAGCTGCACCGGGTGCCGCTACGGGTGGTGGACCTCGCCGAGGAGCCGCGGGGCCTGCTGCTCACCCTGAGCGACGGCAGCCGGTTACCCGTGCAGGCCGCGGTGCTGGCGCTGGGCCTGCGCGAGCCGGGCCTGCGCTGGGCGCCGCCCGCGCTGCGCGAGCACCCCGGCCTCGTCACCGACCCGTGGGCGCCCGGCGCGCTGGCGGCGGTGCCGGAGGAGGGGGAGGTGCTGCTGGTGGGCACCGGGCTGACCATGGCCGACCTCGCGGTCAGCCTGTCCCGACCGGCCCGCGTCCTGCACGCCGTCTCGCGGCACGGCCTGGCCCCGCACGGACACCGCGTCATCCCGCTGCCGGCCTCGGCCGCCCCACGCTGGCCCCTCGCGTCGATGGGTGCGCCGGCCGGTGCGCCGACCGGTGCGCCGACCTCGGACCTGGCCGGGCTGCGGCGCGCGGTGCTGCGCCACGTCGCCGGCGCCCGGCGCGCCTGCGGCGACTGGCGGCCCGGGGTGGACAGCCTGCGCCCGCACACCAGCGCGCTCTGGCAGCGCCTCTCCGAGGCCGAGCGGATCCGCTTCCTGCGCGAGGACCTGCGGCACTGGGAGGTGCACCGCCACCGCCTGGCGCCCGCCACCGCCGCCACCGTCCAGCACCTGCGCGATCAGGGCCTGCTGACCGTCACCGCCGCCGAGGTGGCCGCCGCCGAGCCGGCCGCCGACGGCGCCCTGCGGGTGCGGCTGAGCGACGGGCGCGCGCTCACCGTCGCGGCCGTCGTCAACTGCACCGGTGCCACCGCCGAGCTGACCGGCAGCGCGGACCCCCTGCACCGGGCCCTGCTGACGCGCGGCCTGGCCGCCCCCGGGCCCGCGGGGCAGGGGCTGGCCACCACCGAGGCGGGCCGACTGCGCCGGGCCGTCGGCGGTGCCCCGGCGCCGCTCTGGACGCTGGGCGTGCTGCGCCGCGGCGAGCTGCTGGAGTCCACCGCGATCCCCGAGATCCGCAACCAGGCCGCCGAGCTGGCCCGGGCCCTGCTGCCGGATCCCGTCGAGTGCCTCGTCGACGGGGCGGGCGGGGCCCAGGCAGGCCGGACCGCACTCGCCTGACGCCCCGTCGGGGGCGGCCCCGGCGTCCGCGGCGGCGCGGGTGACCGGGGGTCGGCGCCGAGCGGCTCCGCCGGCGGTCAGCGGTCAGCGGTCACCGGCGGAGCCGCTCGGCGCGGCCGGTGCGGGCGGCCGGTGGGTCGGGTTCCCGCCGATTCCGGGGACCGCCCCCGATGCCCAGGACTCGGGTGTCATGATGTCCCGGCCATGACTGCCCCTCGACCTCCGGCCGCGCCCCCGCGGGGACGGCCCGCCGCGCTCGACCTGCGCGTGCTGCGGGCGCTGCCCTTCGCGACGGTCTGCGTCGTGCTGGCGCTGGCCGGGCACCTGCTGGCCGGCGGCACGGCGGTCCCGCCGCGGACCGTCCTGCTCGGCTGGCTGCTCATCGCGGCGGCGGCGCTCGCGGGTGCCCGGCGGGAGCGGTCGCTGGCCGCGATCACGGGCGGCCTGGCGGTGGCCCAGTTGGGGCTGCACGTGCTCTTCCATCTCGCCCAGGCAGCCCCGGCGGCGGCCGCCGCCCCGCGGCCGCCGGGCACCTCGGCCATGCCTGGGATGCCTGGGATGCCTGGGATGGACGGCATGCCCGGGGTGCCTGGGATGCCGGGCATGGCGGGCATGGCGTCCACCGGTGCGTCAGCCCCGGCGCACCTGGCGCTGCTGGGCCTCAGCCCCGCGATGCTGGCCGCCCACCTGGTGGCCGTCGTCCTGGCGGGCTGGTGGCTGCGGCGCGGTGAGGCGGCGATCTGGAGCCTGGTGCGCGGCGGTGCGCGGGCCGCCTCGGCCGCCGCGCACAGCTGGGCGGCGCGCCCGCGCCGGCTGCTCGCGCTCTGCGCCGCGCTGCGCGAGGGCCTGGGCGCGCGGTGGCGTCCCCTGCGGCGGCCCGACCCGTCGGGGGCCGCGCGACCGCGGGGGCCCGCGCAGGCCCTGCTACGGCACTGCGTGATCAGGCGCGGGCCACCCGGGCGCCCGGCCGCCCGCCGGCCCCGCCGCCTGTCCTGACCACGCGCCCCACCCCGATCTCGGGCCGGCGCGCGCGTCCCCCTGCCCGAGTACGGAGCCCACCTCACCCATGCGTACCTCTCCGCAGTCCCTGCCCCGCCGCGCCGCCGCCGTGGCCGCGCTGGCCGGCGCCGCCGTCCTGCTGGTCGCCGGACCGGCCGCCGCCCACGTCACGGTCCAGCCGCCCAGCGTCGCCAAGGACGCCACCGACCAGACCTTCGCGTTCCGGGTCCCCAACGAGGAGGACAGCGCCAACACGGTGAAGGTCGAGGTCGACTTCCCGACCGACCACCCGATCCCCTCCGCCCTGGTCGCCCCGGTGCCCGGCTGGACCGACCAGATCCAGACCACCAAGCTGACCACCCCGATCCACACCGACGACGGCGACATCACCGACGTGGTCTCGCAGATCGTCTGGACCGGTGGCCAGATCACCCCGAACCACTACCAGGACTTCACGGTCGACTTCGGCGCCCTGCCGGACGGCACCGACCAGGTGGTCTTCAAGGCGCTGCAGACCTACAGCGACGGCACCGTCGTGCGCTGGATCGACCTGCAGAAGCCGGGCCAGCCCGAGCCCGACCACCCGGCACCGGTGCTGAAGCTCACCGACCCGGCCACCGCCGCCACCGCCGCCACCGCGGCGCCGAAGAGCGGCAGCGACTCCACCGCCCGCGCGCTCGGCATCGCCGGGATCGTGGTCGGAGTCCTCGGCACGGCGGCCGGCGTCCTGCTCGCCCGCCGCGGCCGGAACAGCGCCGCCTGACCACCGGTGCGGGTGCGGGTGGCCCCTGACCCGGGCCGCCCGCACCCGCCCGATCCATCGGGAGCCGGGCCTTGCCCGAATGGGCTAACGTCCTGCCCATGACCAGCACCGATCTCGCCGAGGACGCCGTGATCCGCAGGCTACGCGTGATTCTCGACGAGCTGGCCGAGGCGTCAGCGGGCAGTTTCAGCGTCGAGGAATCGGAGGAGGAGGGCTGGCGGGTCGTCTCCGTCGCTCCCCTGCGGCGTGGCGCGCTGGGCTTCTGGTGGATCCACCGCGGCGACGTCATCTTCGGGCTCGACCCGCACGGTGTCCGCTGGGAGCTGCAACCGACCGCCGAGGACCTGGACTTCCTGGCGGCGGTCGTCCGCAGCGTGGTGGCCGGCCGGGTCCGAGCGGTCTTCGCGCCGGGGCGCGCCGAGGTGACCGTCACCCTCGCCGACGGCACGCACGAGAAGCAGAACAACGCGCGGGCGCCGGTCGGGTGCCTCCCGCTGCCTTTCTGGCCCCGCTGGGGCAAGCACCTGGACTACCTGCCCTACCAGTAGCCGGACGGGAGTCGGACGCAGGTCGCCGGACGGGCTCAGGGACAGGCTCAGGGACGGGCGAGCCGGCGCTCGCCGGTGGCACCGGTCTCGTAGGCCAGCTCGTAGTGGGCGAAGACGGCCGGCTCCTCCTCGGCGGGCAGCACGTCGTCGGTGCCGATCGACGGGGCGGCCTTGACCTGGTCACGCGGGTACTGGACCTTCAGGTAGCCGGGGCCGACGGTGGCACCGGCCAGCGGGACGAAGACCAGGTGGCGCCGGGTCGGCAGGCCGATGGTCACGGTGGCGAAGGCCGGGATGTCGGTGCGGGTGTCGACGTAGACGGCTTCCAGCGGCCCGATCCGGCGGCCCTCCGGATCGACCACGTCGTGGCCCCGCCACTCCCTGATGTCCTCGGGCTCGAACATGTGCTGACCCTCCTCGTTGCGGACGACCGTTCCATCCTCACGCGGGCGGGCCCGCCCGGCGCGTCGGGCCTGGCGGGGCAGACGGTCCGGGTGGTGCCGGCGGCCAGGACCGGGTGGGGCGGCCGGATCGGGGCGGATCGGGGCGGATCAGGGCGGTGCGGCCGGAGCGGGGCGGTGCGGCTGCGCAACGCGCGGCGAAACGCAACGCGCCCGGGGGCCGACGGTGGTTCCAGGGGGTGGGCACGGCGGGCGCTAATGGTGCTGCGGCACCGCGCCCCCCGCGCCCCGGGTGGGCCGGCCGCCGCACCGCTGCCCGGCCCCACTCCGAAGGAACCTCATGTCCGCCCTGGTGAACCCCGCTCTCGTACAGGTGCTCGTCTCCGCCTTCCAGTTGCCCGCCGACGCGTTGCGCCCGGAGGCGACGCTGGAGGAGCTGGGGCTCGACTCGCTGGCCGTCGTGGAGCTCAGCGACATCCTCGCCGAGGAGTTCGGCGTCCCGATCGTCGACGGTGAGCTCGCGGCCGCCGCCTCCCTGGACCGGCTCGGCGAGCTGCTCGCCGCCAAGGCGGGCCCGCTCGCTGCCGAGCCCCCCGCTGCCGAGCCCCCCGCTGCTGAGTCGCCCGCGCACGCTGTCACCGCCGAGTCGCCCGCCGCCGAGCTGTTCGCACCCGCGGCGGAGCTGCCGTGAACCCGGGGATCGCGGTGACCGGGCTGGGCGTGGTCAGCCCCGCCGGGCTCGGTGTCGCGGCCTGCTGGCAGCGGGTCAGGGAAGGGCGGCCCACCGCCGCCACCGATCCCGAACTGCGAGGCCTGCGGCCGGACTTCTCCTGCCGGGTGCCGGACTTCGATGCCGTCGGGCTGCTCGGTGCGAACCTGGCCAGGCGGACCGACCGGTTCACCCAGTTCGCGCTGCTCGCGGCCCGCGAGGCGCTGGCCCAGGCCGGCCTCGACCCGGCCCACTGGGACGGCGCGCGGGTCGCGGTGGTGACCGGCTCGGCGTTCGGCGGGGTGGGCACCCTCGCCCGGCAGGCCGGGCGGCTGGCCGAGGGCGGGGCCGGGCGGGTCTCGCCGCTGACCGTCCCGCTGGTGATGGCCAACATGACCGCCGGGCAGCTCTCCGCCGCGCTCGGCGCGCACGGGCCCAGCCTGGCGGTGTGCACCGCCTGCGCCTCGGGCGCCACCGCGATCGGGGTGGCCCGCGACCTGCTGCGCTCGGGCGCCTGCGACCTGGTGCTGGCCGGCGGCACCGAGGCCGCCGTCGACCGGCTGACCGCCGCCGCCTTCGCCCGGCTGGACGCGCTCGCGCCCGGCGGGGCGGACCCGGGTGCCGCCTCCCGTCCGTTCGACGCCGAGCGGAGCGGCTTCGTGCTGGCCGAGGGCGCCGCGCTGCTGGTGCTGGAGCGGGTGGCCGACGCCCGGGCGCGCGGGGCGCGGGTGCTGGGCCGCCTGGTCGGCTACGGCGCCTCGGCGGACGCCTACCACCCCACCACCCCGCACCCCGGCGGCGCGGGCCTTGAGCTGGCGCTGCTGCGCGCGCTGGCGGACGCCGGGGCCGGCACGGCGGAGGTCGGCCACGTCAACGCGCACGCCACCGGGACCCCGCTCGGCGACCTGGCGGAGGCGCGCACGCTGCACCGCCTCTTCGGCGCCGTGCCGGTCACCGCGCCCAAGGGCGTGCTCGGCCACACGCTCGGCGCGGCCGGCGCGATCGAGGCCGCGCTGACCGTGCTGACGCTGGCCGAGGGGCTGATCCCGCCGACCGCCAACCTGGCCCGCCCCGATCCGGCGATCGAGCTGGACGTGGTGCGGGGAGAGCCCCGCCCGGCGCGGCTCGACCTCGCGCTCAGCTGCTCGGCGGGCTTCGGCGGCCAGAACGCGGTGCTCGCGTTCGCCGCGGCGTGAGGGGTGTGAACGGCGTGAACGGCGCTCGTGTGAACCGCGCTCGCCTGAACGGTGCGACGACGGTGCTGCTGGTGCCCGGCATCGGCTCGCTGCGCCCCGGCTGTCTGGCCCCGTACGCGGACCGGCCGGTGGTGCGCGAGGTGCTGGCACAGGTCGGCGAGGCGCTCGGGGACGGTCGGGTGGGCGAGTTGCTCACCGCCCTCCCCGAGCACGCCCTCCCCGAGCACGCCCTCCCCGAGCACGCCGCCTCCGGGCGTGCCACTCCCGCGCCTGCCGCCTCCGCGCGGGCCGCGGCGCCGGACGACACGCTCATCCAACTGGCCGGCTACGCCCAGGCGGTGGCGTACTGCGCGCTGGCCGGTCCGGCGGCGGACCACACCCTGCTGCTCGGCCACAGCCTGGGCGAGCCGGCCGCCTTCGCCGCGGCCGGGGTGGTCTCGGTGGGTGACGGGGCGCGGCTGGTGCTGGCCTGCCTCCGGTGGCGGGCCACGCTGGAGGTCCCGCCCGGCGGACTGCTGGTGCTGCGACTGTCGGCCGCCGGGACCAGGCTGCTGCTGGCCAGGGTCGGGCTGCCAGGACTCGCCCTGGCCTGCGACAACGCCCCGGAGCAGAGCGTGGTGAGCGGGCCGCGCCCGGCCGTCGAGGCGTTGGCGGCGCTGGCACGGCAGGACGCGGTCGGCTGCACCCTGCTGCCGACCCGCACCCTCTTCCACCACCCCGCGCTGGCGCCGGTCGCCCTGCGGGTGCGGGAGCTGGCCGAGGCGATGGAGTTCCGCCCGCCCCGGCTGCCGGTGCACGGCCCGCGCACCGGGCGCGCGTACCGCTCAGCGGCGGAGTTCCGGGACGGGGTCACCGATCATCTGCTGCACCCGGTGCCGTTCCGCTCCTGCGTGGCGCGCCTGTGGGCGGCGGGTGTGGCGGGTTTCGCGGAGGCGGGGCCGCGGCCGATGCTCTCCAGACTGACGGATAGTCGGAAACTGAAAGACCTTGTCAGTCCAGAGAGTTGACGCATCATCAAGTCAGCTGACGGCGAACGGACTGGGCGGCTTGGGGATGCCGGCCAGCCCGCCGTCGGGGACCGAGACGCCGCCGTCCAGCAGCAGGGCCTGCCCGGTGAGGTAGCCGGCGGCGGGGGAGGCCAGGAAGAGCGCGGCGGCGGCCACCTCCTGCGGGTCGGCCCAGCGGCCGAGCGGGACGTGGGCCAACAGCCAGTCGTTGACCGGGCCGTTGGTGTGCGCGAAGGAGGTCATGTCGGTGCGGGTCCAGCCGGGGCAGAGCGCGTTCACCCGGATGCCCTGCCGGGCCCAGCCGACCGCCAGGCTGCGCGCCAGCGAGATCTGGGCCGCCTTGGACGCCGCGTAGGCCTCCATCAGCGGTGCCCCGATCACCCCGGCGACCGAGGACATCAGCACCAGGCTGGCCGACCCGCTCGCCGCCAGGTGCGGGTGCGCGTGCCGGCAGAGTGCGGCGGTGGCGTTCAGGTTGACGGCCACCACCTCGTCCCAGGCCGCCTGCGGCAGCAGTTGGAGCGGTGCCAGCAGCGGTGAGCCGTCCGGCAGGGTGGGCAGGATCCCGGCGTTGTGGACCACCACGTCGAGGCCGCCCAGCGCTTCGGCCGCCTGGTCGACCACCCGCCCGGGTTCGCCACCGACCGCGAGGTCCCCGGGGACGAGCAGCGCGGGCCCGCCGAGCGCCCCGACCTGCTCGGCGGTCGCCTTGAGCGCCTCACCGGTGCGGGCCGTCAGCGCCAGCCGGGCGCCGGCCTGGGCGAGGGCGACGGCGACCGCGCGGCCGATGCCGCGCGAGGCGCCGGTGACCAGCGCGCGGGCGCCGTCGAGGCGGAAGCTGTCGAGGGTGCTCATGAGGACTCCTTCTTGCTGGTCCGGCGATCGGTGGCCCGACCGGCGGGCGGCTGGGGTGGCGGGGGCGGCGCGGGTGGTGGGGGCGGCCCGGTCAGCGCGATGCCCGGGGCGCCGCTCCAGGTCAGCAGGGTGCGGCCCCAGGTCAGGCCGGCCCCGAAGACGCAGACCAGGATCCGGGCCCGCGCGGGCAGCGCCCCTCCGGCGGCGGCCGCGGTGAGCGCGAACGGGGCCGAGGCCGCGCCGATGTTGCCCGTCCGCTCACCGGTGACGATCAGCCGCTCCGCCGGGATGCCGATCTCGCCGCCGAGCCGGCGCAGCAGCACCGGATTGGGCTGGTGGGCGATCACGGCGTCGATCGCGTCGAGCTTCAGGTCGTGCTCGGCCAGGCTCTCGGCGACCAGGCGCGGGAAGACCGCGACGATGAAGTCGCGCACCGCCCGGCCGTCCATCCGGATCCGGTGCCCGCCGTCGGCCAGCGTCGCGGGGTCGGCGGGCCGGCGGCTGCCGCCCGCCGGGATCAGCACGTGGTGCGCGCCCCGCCCGTCCGAGCCCAGCCGGAAGCCGTGGAAGCCGCCGCCCTCCTCGACCGGGCCGAGCACGGCGGCGGCCGCGCCGTCGGCGAAGAGCACGGCGGTGCCCCGGTCGGCCGGGTCGATGAACTTGGAGTACGCCTCGACCCCGACCACGACGGCGTAGCCCGTCCCGGGGTCGGCGCGCAGCCAGTCGTGGGCCACCTTGGCGGCGAAGAGCCAGCCGGAGCAGGCGGCGCTCACGTCCAGTGCCGTGGCCCGCTCGGCCGCCACCAGGGCCTGGACCCGGCAGGCGGTGGCCGGCCCCAGCTCGTCGGGCGTCGAGGTGGCCACGATCAGCAGGCCGAGGTCCGCCGGGCCGATCCCGGCGGCCAGGCAGGCGGCCTGCACGGCGCGGGCGGCCAGGTCGGAGGAGGCCTCGCCGGGTGCGGCGACGTGGCGGCGGCGCACGCCGGTGCGTTCGGTGATCCAGCCGGGGCTGACTCCGGCCGCGGCGGCCACGGTCTCGTTGGAGCGCACCCCGGAGGGCAGGTAGCTGCCCATGCCGAGGATGCCGATCGGGTGGGGGAGGGGGTTCACCAGGCACCTCGGGGCCGGTCGAGGGAGGTAGCGGGCCCGGCGCCGGGCCCGCTACCGGGGACGGCGCCCGGGACCGGGCCGGGCTCGACGCCGAGCTCGATCCCGAGCTGGGCACCGAGCTGGGGACCGAGCGCCGCGTCGAGCGCGGCGGGGTAGTCGGTCGCGCCCAGCGGGGTACCGCACCGCTCGCCCTCCGGGTCGAGGGCCTCGGCGATCGCGGGCAGTCGCGGGGCGAGCGCGTCGCAGAGCCGGTCGAGCGCGGCGGGCAGCAGGCGGAAGGTGTCCGGCGTGAGCAGACCGGTGGCCAGCAGCGGCCCGGCCAACCGGCGGGCCTGCAGCACCCCGTGCAGTGCCGCGAGGTCGGCCGCCGGCTGGGCGGCCCCTGCCGGGTCAGCCCCTGCCGGGTCGAACGCGGCGGGGTCGGGCGCGCCCGGGTCGAGCGCGGCGGCCGCGCGGGCCACCGCTTCGGCGGCCAGCTGCTGGGTGGCCACCTCGCCGAGCCGCAGCGCCTGGTCGAGCAGCGGGTTCCAGAGGGCCAGCCCGTGGGCGCCGGCCGCTTCGCGCTGCCGCAGGTCGGCCCGGAGCTCGGCGGCCAGGCGGTGCCGCAGCGCGGCGACGGTGGCCGGCCACCAGGCCGGATCGGTGGGGTCGGTGACCGGAACCGGCGCGGGCGGCGGTCCGGGTTCCCGTTCGGCCAGCGCCCGGCCCGCGTCCAGCAGGATCAGTGTGTTGTCACCGCCCGCGTTCTCGAACGCCCGCGCCAGGCCCAGGTAGCCGGGCAGCCGGTTGACCGCGAAGAACCCCGAGACCCCGCAGCGGTGCTGGCACTCGTCGAGCAGCCGGGCGGCGCCGCGGGTGGCCAGCACCTTGTGCAGGGCCAGGTCGGGGTCCACGGCCGCCCACGGGGAGAAGGCCATGGCGGCCGCCCCGGCGCCGGCCGCGGTCGGCCGCCGCCGCCCCGCTGCCCAGCCGGCCAACGCCTCGTCCGCCGCGCGGCGCAGCGCGAAGGCCTCGGCCAGCGCGCCGACCACGGCGTGCTGCTGGGTCCGGTAGCCGAGCACCGGCGCGCCCGGCGCGAGGCCGCCGTGCGAGTGCCGGGACGCGCTGAACCGCCAGGCCAGCCGCGCGCCGCGGGCGGCGATCGCGGCCATCGCGGACGGCAGGGTGGCCCAGAGCGCCTGACCGACGCTCAGCGTGCGGGCCAGCCGGGCCTGCGGTGAGCCGAGCGGATCGTGCGGGGTGCCGTCGGCGGCCAGCTCGGCGCCGTCGCGCAGCCAGCGCCGGTAGGGCAGCCGCAGCTGCCGGAACCGCACGGCGGCGTAGGGCAGCGGCAGCGCGTCGAGCGTGAGCGGGCGGGAGATGGACACCCCGGGAACGGGTCGGCCGCGCTCGTCGGTGAGGTCGACCAGGAAGGAGAACACCCCGGCGTCCCGCTCGCCGCTGATCAGCCGGGCGCAGACCGCGGCCTGCTGGGGCAGCCCAGGCGCCGCGACGCTGGAGAACTTGGCGGCCCGCCCGTCGGGGGTGTGCAGGACGAACTCCCTGGTCACCGGGTCGAAGCGGGCGATGGTGCGGATGCCCAGGTGGCTGCTCGCGTCGCCCAGCTCGGTCACGAGGAACGAGCCCTTGGTGTGGGCGTGTGCGAGGCCGCCCGGGCGGCTGCTCGCGCGGCCGGTCGCGCCGCCGCCCGGGTTGCCGCCGATGAGGTCGTCCTCGGGCGGGCCGAGCAGTGCCACCGAGCCGACGCAGAGGATGTAGTGGGAGAGGAAGGTCTGGTAGAGCGGCGGGTCGGCGAGCGCGGTGGCGGCGCTGAGCTCGGCGAGCAGACCGGGGTCGGCGAACACCTCGGCGGCCGGCGGCAGCGTCGTGGCGAGCCGGCGCAGTCGGCGGTGGGCGCTCACATCGGAGGCCAGGGGATCCGGCTTCGCGCGGCGCCTGGGCTCGGCCAGGGATTCGGCGAGGTGCTCGGCCAGCCGGTCGGTGAGGGCCGCGGCCGCCGGGGTCGGCGGGCCGCCGCGCAGTTGCCGGGTGAGGTCCTCGGTGGCGGTCATGGGCATCCCCCTCGGGCCGTGCGGGTGTGCGGGACGGAGGCGTCGGTCGGCCGGGCGGCGCCGCGGGCCGAGTCCGCGATCGGGGCGCGGATGCGGGCACCCGGCACGGTGCGGCGGATGCTCTCGCTCAGCGCGCGGCCGGTGCCGGTCTCCAGCACCAGCGTTCCCGGGCCGACGGCCTGGCGCAGCACCGGCGGCAGCTCGGCGGGGCGCACCAGGCAGTCGGCCAGCGCGCGCGGCAGGTCGCTGCCCGTCTGGTAGGCGCGACCGGCGACGGCGGAGTGGACGGGCAGTCGCGGCGGGCGCCACGGCAGTGCGCGGGCGAAGGCCTCGAACGCGGCGGCCTGCTCGCGCAGCTCCGGGTGGTGCGCGCGGAACGGCAGCCGCAGCCGGGCCGCCTCGACCCCGGCCGCGCCGGCCGCCCGCTCGGCGTCCAGCAGGGCCGCCGGCGGGCCCGAAATCACCGTCTCACCGGCGTCGTTGACGCAGGCGACGACCACTTCGCGCGCCCCGCAGCGGGCCAGCAGCGCGCGCACCCGGGGCGCCGAGGCCCGCAGCACGGTCAGCCCGCCGGGCGCGGTGTGCAGCAACTGGCCCAGTCGGCACGCGAGTCGGGCGCCGTCCGGAACCGCGAGCGCACCGGCGGCGGTCAGTGCGGGAATCTCGCCGAAGCTGACCGCGAGCAGCCGGTCGGCGGGCAGGCCGCACCTGGCCAGTGCCCGGTGCGCGGCCAGGCAGAGGCCGAACAGCGCGAGTTGTGCCGTTCCCGGCACCTCGGCGGCCAGCGCGGCGCCGCTCGGCGGCGCGGGCGCGAGCAGCCAGGGCCCGAGCGGCCGCACGCCGAACTCCGCCCCGGCCGGGTCGGCGGCGCGGAACACCTCGGCCACCGCCGCGCGCAGTTCGGGGACGGCCACCAGCGCCCGGGGCAGCGGGGAGAGCGGGAAGTCTCCCTGGCCGGGGAAGGCGTGGACGGTCCCCGGGCGGACCACGGCGTCACCGGGACGGGGCATGACGGCTCCTCCTTCGGCTGTGGTGCTCCTTCGCAACGCCCAGCCAAGGGCATCGGCGCGGGGCGGGGGAGGACGGCGGCGCGGCGGAGGTGTTGAAGGGCCGCCGGGCGTTGCGCGATTGACGGAGCCTCAGGGCGATCGGACAGCCGGACAGCCGGACAGCCGGACAGCCGGACAGCCGGACAGCCGGACAGCCGGACAGCCGGGCGACCGGGCGACCGGACAGCCCGGTGCTTCGGCGCTCGGCCGGGCGCTCGCGGTCCGCGTGCGCCTTGCCGCGTCCTCGTACGCCTCTCGCGGTGCGGCCCGTCCCCGTACCACTCTGGAGTACGGGCGCCGAGCGCCCGGTCGGCCCGGTGCCAGGGCTCGCCAGGAACGTCGCAAGGAAGCCCGCGATGACCGGTACCCGCGTGCCCAACCAGCAACTGCGCGCCCTGCTCGCCGAAGCCCGCTGGAGCGGCGAGCAACTGGCCCGGGCCGTCAACCGGGCCGGGGCGAGCGACGGCCGGCACTTCCGCTACGACCGCACCGCCGTCGCGCACTGGCTGAGCGGCTCGCACCCGGCGGCCCCCGTCCCGGCCCTGGTGGCGGAGGTCCTCTCCCGGGCGCTGGGCCGACCGGTCACCGTGGCGGACACCCGCCTGGAGCGCCCCGGCCGCCGCGAGGCCGCCGCCGAACGGGCCGCTGCCGACCGCGCCGCCGCCGAACCGGTCGGCGAGCTGCTGGCCAGGCTGGCCGAGGCGGCGGTCGACCCGCGCGCCGCCGGGCCGGTCTACTCGCTCGCCCGCCGCCTGGTGCCCGCCTACCCGGCCCCGCCCGGCAGCCGCCTGCCGCTGCCGCTGCCGGCGCCGTCCGCTCCGCCGGAGTCCGCGTCCGGACCCGCGCGGTCGCTGCTGACGGCCCGGGTCGGTGCTGCCCAACTGCGCCTGGCCCAGGACCTGCTGGCCGTCCTGCTGGCCGCCGAGGAGTCGCTCGGCGCGGACCACTGCCGCCCGGCGCTCACCGCGTTGCTCGCCACCGTGGTGGCCGACTGGCTGCGCGCACCGGCCGCGCCCGCCGTCCGCCGCGAACTGCTGCTCTGCACCGGACGCCTGGCCTACCTGGCCGGCTTCTGCTGCTTCGACGGGCAGCGCCAGGGCACTGCCCAGGCCTACTACCACCTGGCCGGTGAACTGGCCGCCGAGGCGGCCGACCCCCAACTGCACGCGACGGCGCTGCGCGGGCTGAGCGTGCAGGCCCACTACCTCGGCCGCCGCCGGCACGCGCGCGAGCTGGCGGACGCGGCCGGTGCCCGGCTCACGCTCCTGACGCACCGTCAGCAGTGCTTCGTCCTCGGACAGCAGGCCCTGGGTGCGGCGGACTGCGGGGACCGCGCCGCCGCTTTCGGCCTGCTGGGCCGGGCCCAGCGCCTGCTGGAGCGCACCCCGGAGCCCTCGCCCGGCCTCGCCGACTACCACTGGGCCGCGTACGCCCACCAGGAGGCCGAGGTGCTCGCCGCGCTCGGCGACACCGAGGGCGCGATCCACTCCCTGACGCGCTCCGTGCGCGAGCGGCCGCCCGGCGAGCGCCGCGCCCGCGCGGTCACCAACGCGCGGCTGGCCGGCCTGCTCCTCGACCGCGGCCGGCTCGACCGTGCCTGCGCCACCTGGCACACCGTGCTGGACGACTACCCCCTGGTCGGCTCCGCCCGGCTGCGCACCGCCGTCGCCGCCATGCGCACCCGCCTGCACGCCCACCCGGACAGCTCGGCGGTCCGCACCCTGCTGGCCAGGGCGGCGGCACTCGCGCCGACGGGCGCCGCGGGGGCCTGACACGCCGGGTGCGGCCGGTGCGGGTGCGCCAGGTGCGCCCGGGTGCCCGGGTGCCGGGGTGGCGCGCAGGCGGGTGCGCATGGCGGCGACTCCGGAGGGCGACCGGAAAGCCAGTCGTCGCCTCCCTGTACCGGCCTGGCTGAGCGTCAGGGCCGGGCCCCTCACCGATACTGACCGTTCCGCCGGCCCCCGAGGCCGGAGGTGCTGCCGCCCTCCACTACTTGGTGATACCGTATAGTGGTACTCGGTAGCACGCAGTACCGAGGGGCGTGGAGGAGGACTCGCGATGGACGACCTGACGGAGATGCTGAAGGGCACGCTCGAAGGGTGCGTGCTCGAAATCATCGGCAGTGAGGAAACCTACGGGTACGCCATCACCCGTCAGCTCAACGAGCTCGGCTTCGCCGACGTCATCGAGGGGACGGTCTACACGATCCTGCTGCGGTTGGAGCGGAACGGACTCGTCGAGGTGACGAAGCGACCGTCCGGGGTCGGTCCGCCGCGCAAGTTCTATGCGCTCAACGATGCCGGACGCGAGGAACTCGCGAAGTTCTGGGCGAAATGGCAGTACGTCTCAGCGCGCATCAACAGGCTCAAGGAGGGCGGGAGATGAACTTCTGGGAGAAGATCACGGGCAGCGATCTCACCAGGGAATGGAAGGCGTTCGAAGCCCGGGCCGAGGCCCTGCCGGACGACCACCGGGCGACGTGGGAGCAGATCACCGCCCACCTCTTCCCCTATGGAGACCTCACCGGCCGCAACCTGATGCCGATCCTCGACGCCGCCCTGGGGCTGCTCGAAGTAGCAGCGGCGGACGGGCAGAGCGTCCACGAGGTGCTCGGCGACGACATCGGAGGCTTCTGCGCGGCGCTGGCCGGTGGAGAAGGGGCCCGAACCTATCGCGACCGGTGGCGCGAGCAGTTGAACAAGAACGTCGCAAGGAAACTGAAGCGACTGGGAGGCTGACGTGAGCATCCAGGACATCATCGAGGGCAAGAAGCAGTGGCGGGCGCACGCGGCTCGGGTCGAAGCACTCCCACCGGACTACCAGATCGTCTACAAGGAGATGCAGAGGTACCTGTTCAAGGTCGGACCGATCAACCTGCCTGACGGGCCCCTGCTCCCTGGGATCGTCGACTTCTTCGAGGAGGGCGTCGCCGCGGGCAAGGGGGTCTTGGAACTCATCGGCACCGACGTCGCCGCGTTCTGCGACGACCTGGTCAAGGACTCTCCCACCTATGCGGACGTCTACCAGGAATCCATCAGCGGGGAACCCGGCACGGCCGAGGAGTGACACCCGCCGCCCCATGCCAGCTGTGCCCACTGGTCCACTGTTCGACGCTTTGCCGACGCGGCATGAGGTTTCCGCGAACGGCAGTCATGATCATCTGCTGCCATTGCTCGCCTTGTTCGGTCAGGGTGTAGATGGTGGGTGGCGCCCAGGATGCGCCACCCACGTGGCCGGTCCCGCGGCCGGGTCAGGCCGGGCGTTGACCCGGCGTCAGCGGGAGCGCAGTACGCAGGGGTGGATCAGGTAGGCGCCGAGTCGGCCCTCTCGGTCGCCGTCCTTGAACGCCGACGCGCGGCCCACCAACCGGTCCTGCTCGGCTCGCAGTTCGAGGGCGAGGCTGGGGCTGTTCAGCCGGGCGTCGGCGGTGGGCAGTTGCAGGAGGGCGCTCAGGCGCAGGTCCCAGCGCTGGGAGGCGCCGGCCGAGGCGGTGACCGGCGGGCCGTCCGCCAGCCGAACCTCCACCTGATCTCCCGTCAGGACGCTGATCCGCAGCGGGATGTCCCCGTCCGGGGTGCTGATCTCCCCGGCCCACTCGCCCCGCGTCAGCGTCATCGGGCGGGTCCGCTCAGTGATCGGGTCGAGCTGATCGCGATGGAAGCCGGGAGCCAGCTTGCCGACCAGGTGGTCGATGACGGCGTCGCGAGCCGCCTTGTTGGTGGAGTTGGCCAGGACGGCGAGGGAGGTCTCGCGCTCGGGGATCTCGATCATCATCGCGGCGATGCCGCCCATGCCGCCGCCGTGGCTGCGGATCACGGGTCCGGCGCCGTGCGAGACGATCCGGCCGAACCCGTAGCCGAGGTGCTCGTTGATCGGCACGGCGTCGTACATGGCCGCGACCGTGGCGGGCTTGAGCAACCGGGGGGCGTTCCGGGCGAAGAGCGCGATATCGCCGGCGGTCGCCCAGCCTGCCCCGGCGGCGGGGTGACCGCTGTGGCAGGTGGCGTACGCGCGCCCGTCGGCGGAGTAGCGCTGGGCGACGGCCGCCGTCCCTGGGTAGGCCGACCCGTAGCCGAAGCTGGTCAGGCCCAACGGCTCGGCGATCCGCTCGCGCAGGTAGCCGCCCAGGTCCTGGCCGGTCGCGGCCTCCAGCAGTCGGCCCAGCTCGTGGTAGCCGATGTTGGAGTACTCGAAGTCGGTGCCCGGCTCGCGGACGAGGGTGCGGTAGCGGTCGATGTCGATCGGCAGCGGTCCGCCGTCGTAGTGGAAGTTGTAGAACGCCGGGAACCCACCGCGGTGTTGGAGCAGCTGACGAGGGGTCGGCGAGGTCCACCGGTAGCTGCCGGGGATCGGGGCGTCGAGGTCCACCAGGCCCTCGTCCGCGGCCAGGCAGACGGCTGTGGCGGTGAAGGCCTTGGTGATGGAGGCCAGCCCGTAGACCGTCTCCGGGGTGGCCGGCTGCTGGGTGGCCACGTCCGCCGAGCCGTAGGCCCGGGTGAGCACGAGTTCACCGTGTTCGGCGACGGCGAGGGATACCGACGCGCAACCGTGTTCGGCCAGCGTCTTCGTACAGAACTCGTCCAACGTGTCCAACGTGCCCAACTCGCCCAGCATGCGGTCACCCTCCCGATTTGATCTTCTCGGTCGGTCGAACGATAGCGGTCCGTCCCCGAACGGCCTCCGGCGGGGCTGCCCGGCGGCGCGCCGGGCAGGGACCGGAGGAGGGGCTCAAGGTGCGCGGATACCGCGATTCGGGTGCCTGGTCAGAACAGGGCCTGCTGGTCGCCGGCCGGTGCGGGGCGGCGGTGATCGGCCAGGTGCAGGCCCTCGCACGGGGCGTCCCCGCCGGCGGCCAGCGTCCAGCCGGCCAGCCGGCGGGTGTCGAGCAGCAGTGGGTGCGGGTGGGCGGGCGTGTCGACGAAGAGGTGCCGGCCGATCGGGGCGCGCAGCTCGCCGCCGAGCACCGCGCCCTCGGTGAGCGCGGTGACCTCGCGGTAGGCGGGCGGCGCGCCCGTGGTCAGCTCGAAGAGCGGGCGGTGGTCGAGCACCGGGTGGTCCGGGTAGAGGTCCAGCGGGTGGCCGCCGAGCAGCTCCAGGGCGCGGGTTCGAGCGGCGGCGAGCTCCCGCTCGGCGGCGGGCGCCGCGGGCAGCTCCCACCAGTGCTTGACCTTGGTCCGCACCGGGAGGCGCTCGCGGGCGATCCCGGCGCCGGAGACCGTCAGTTCGGCGCGGCGGACGGCCGGCAGCGGGCCGCCGGCGAGGAAGGTGTAGGCGAGCGCGGCCTGTTCGGCGAGGCGGTTGGTGCCGCGGTGGGCGCCGGTGAGGCCGACCTTGAGCAGGCCGGCGCCGAACCAGGCCAAGTAGAGCCGGTACGGCCGCCCGTCGTCGAGCACCTGGTCGCGGGCGATCCGCAGGCCGTGGTCCGCGCTCTGGCAGGCCTGGCACTGCGCGCCGGGGCCGGTCGACTCGACGGTGGCGTGGTGCGGGCACGCGCGATGGCCGATCGCGCCACCGAGCCAGGCGCCCACGCACCGCCGGGGGCCGTGCAGCCGCCAGCTGATCCGGGCCCCGGGCGTCAGTGCGCGGACGTGTTCGCGGGCGCCGCACACGGCCCGCAGCGTGGCACGGCCGTCGTCCCACTGCACCCCGGTGGCCAGCCAGCCGCTCGTCACACTCCACCGCCTCCCGCGCGCCGCCGCTCCTCCTGGACGCGGCCGAGGCTAACCGGTCGCACCGACAAGCCGGTCCGACAAGCCGGTCCGCCGAGCCGGTCCGCCGAGCCGGTCCGCGTCGGTCCGCCGGGCCATGCCGAGCCGAGCCGGGCCGAGCCGGTCCGTGGAGCCGCGCCTTCCCAGCCCGTGCCGCCCGGTCCCCGGACAATTCCGTGCTGGTGCGGAGGTGCCGCTGCTACCCTGGCCGGTATGAGCTTCCCGAAGCGCGCTGCCGCCACGACGACGCCGGACCCAGTCCCGGTGCGCTGACAGCTGCTTCTGTCCGACCAGCCCCGGGGCGAGTGCCCCGGGGCTTCGTCGTACCGGCACTCGTCCCACCACCGTGAGGAGTGCCCACCATGAACCCTGGCGAACTGCCCGACCACCGCAAGCTCGGTCGCGAGCTGGAGCTGTTCGACACCGACCCGCTGATCGGCGCGGGACTGCCCTACTGGCTGCCGGCCGGTGCCGCCGTCCGGCACGCGCTGGAGGAGTACGTCCGCGAGGTCGAGCGCCGGGCCGGTTACCAGCACGTGTATTCACCGGTGCTCGGCAAGCGCGAGCTGTACGAGCTCTCCGGCCACTGGGCGCACTACCGGGAGGACATGTTCCCGCCGCTGGAGGTGGGCGGCGACGAGCTGCTGCTGCGGCCCAGCCTCTGCCCGCACCACGCGGTGATCTTCCGCTCCCGGGCCCGCAGTTACCGCGAACTGCCGCTGAGGATGGCCGAGTTGGGTGGGATGTACCGAGCCGAGCGGTCCGGCGTGCTGGGTGGGCTGACCCGGGTCCGGTCGATCCAGCTCAACGACGCGCACGTCTTCTGCGCCCTGGACCAGGTGGCCGACGAGGTCAGGTCGGCGCTGGAGCTGATCCGCGGGGCCTACCGGGCGCTGGGGATCGAGGCGGCCCGCTACCGGCTCTCGCTGCCCGGTGCCGGCGACAAGTACGTGGCCGACGCGGAGATGTGGCGGCGCGGCGCCGAGCTGCTGGTCGGCGTGCTGGACGAGGCGGGCATCGAGTACGAGCGGGCCGAGGGCGAGGCCGCCTTCTACGGGCCCAAGATCGACGTGCAGATCGCCGATCCGCTGGGGCGCGAGGCCACCCTCTCCACCATCCAGGTCGACTTCCACCAGCCCGCCCGGTTCGACCTGCGCTACGTCGGCTCCGACGGCGCCGCGCACCGGCCGGTGATGGTGCACCGCGCGGTGATCGGCAGCGTCGAACGGGCGGTCGCCCACCTGATCGAGCGGCATGCCGGTGCCTTCCCGGCCTGGCTGGCGCCGGTGCAGCTGGTCGCGCTGCCGGTGAGCGAGGCGCAGGTGCCGGCCGCCGTCGCGCTGGTCGAGCGCTGCCTGGCGGCGGGGCTGCGGGCCGAGCCGGCGCTGCCCGGGGCCGGCAGTCTCGGGGCGCGGATCCGCGCTGCCCGGCTGGTGCCGTACCAGGCGGTCATCGGCTCGCGCGAGGCGGCGGCCGAGGCGGTCGCGCTGCGGTTGCGCGACGGTCGCCGCCTCGCCCCGGTGCCGGTCGCGGAGGCGCTCGACCGGATCCGGGAGGTGGTGGCGGGGCACCGGGTGGAGCTCTGGGGGGAGGAGGGGGAGTTGGTGGAGGGAGGGCGGTCATAAGATCTGATGATCCATCAGTTTCCTTCCGGAGTAAGCGAGTCGGCGGTGCGTTGTCAGTGGCGGGTGCGAGGGTGGGCGGCAGAGGAAGCACCTGACCAAGCGTAAGGAGAGGCGCCGTGCTCACCACCGACTTCGTCCCCGGCTCCCCGTGCTGGATCGACCTGGGCGCGCCCGATGTCGCCGCCGCCGTCGCGTTCTACGGCGCGGTCTTCGGCTGGGAGGCCCAGTCCTTCGGCGAGGAGGCCGAGGGCTACGCCGTCCTGCGGGTGGGCGGCCGCGCCGTCGGCGCCGTCGGCCGGCTGACCGAAGCGGGCGCCCGCTCGGCCTGGACGGTCTACTTCAACACGCCCGACGCGGGTGCCGCCGCCGAGGCCGTGCTCGACGCGGGCGGCACGGTCCGGCTGCCGCCGACCGATGCCGGCAAGGAGGGGCGGCTGGCCCAGTTCACCGACCCGCAGGGCGGCCGGTTCGCGGTCTGGCAGCCCGGCACCATGCCGGGGATGGAGCTCACCGACGAGCCCGGCAGCCTCTGCTGGGCCGAGCTCTACACCACCGACGCGGCCGCCGCGAAGCGGTTCTACGGCGGCCTCTTCGGCTGGCGGAGCAGCGAGGTCCCGATGCCCGGCGGCGAGGGCGGCTACACGCTGCTGACGCCGCACGGGCTGCCGCCGGAGCGGATGTTCGGCGGTCTGCTGGAGCTGCGGCCCGAGCACCTGACGCTGACCAGCGGCCTGCCGTACTGGCACCCCGTCTTCACGGTGGTCGACTGCGACGCCACGGTCGCCAAGGTCACCGCGCAGGGCGGCACCGTCCAGATGGGCCCGGTCGACGCTCCGGACATCGGCCGGATGGCGGTCTGCGTCGATCCGGCGGGCGCGGACTTCGTGCTGCTCACGCCCCCTCTGACGCCGCCGACGGCGACCGCGGAGGCGTGAGCCCGCGTCAGAGCGCGAGGAGGCAGGGAGGTCAGAGCGCCGGGGCGAGCGCGGCCCAGGGCCGGGCCGCCTCCAACTGGGTGGCGAGCGCGAGCAGGGTGCCCTCGCCGCCCAGCGGGCCGACGAACTGCACGCCCAGCGGTAGCCCGTCCGGCGTGCGGTAGGTCGGCACGCTCATCGCCGGGCGCCCGGTGAGGTTGGCCAGCTGGGTGTACGGGGTGGCCGAGAGGTTGGCGATCACCGCGCGCTCCCAGGCCTTGGTGCCGGCCAGCGTGCCGAGCAGCCCCAGCCGCAGCAGGACCTTGGCCACCGCGCGCACCGGCGCGGGCGTGTCGAGTTCGCCGATCCGCACGGCGGGGCGGGCCAGGGTCGGGGTGAGCAGCAGGTCGTAGCGGGAGTGGAAGGCGGCCAGCTCGCGGTTGTAGGTGTTCCAGCGCTGATGGGTCGCGTAGTGGTCGGGGGCCCGCACGGCGCGCCCGGCGGCGGCCAGCAGGTGGGTGTCCAGCTCGAAGCCGTCCGGCCCGGCGCCGGTGGTGCGGCGGATGTCGTCCACGGTGTGGGCCAGTTGGACGCACCACATGGAGAGGAAGTCGAGCGCGAGCCGGTGCTCGTCGATGCCGGTCTCGGCCGGTTCCACCACGTGGCCGAGCGAGGCGAGCAGTGCGGCGGCGTCCTCGACGGCGGCCACGGCCTGCGGGTGCACCTCGGTGCCGAGCGGTGAGCGGGTGCTGAAGCCGATCCGCAGCCGCTCGGGCGCCCGGCGGGCCAGCTCGGCGTACGGCGCGGCGGGGCGGGCCGCGAGGTAGGGGCCGCCCGGGTCGGGGGTCCCGGTGAGCACGTCGAGCATCGCTGCCGAGTCGCGCACGCTCCGCGAGAGCACGCCGTCCGTCGCGGCGCCGAGCAGGTGCTCGGCCGCCAGCGGGCCGGCCGGGACCAGGCCGCGCCCCGCCTTGAGGCCGAAGAGCCCGCAGCAGGCGGCCGGGATCCTTATCGAGCCGCCGCCGTCGTTCGCGCCCGCCATCGGGAGGATCCCGGCCGCGACGGCGGCCGCCGAGCCGCCCGAGGAGCCGCCGGGGGTGCGGCCCAGGTCCCAGGGGTTGCGGGTGGCCCCGTACACCTCGGGCTCGGTGATGCCCTTGGCGCCGAACTCCGGGGTGTTGGTCTTGCCGAAGACCACCAGGCCGGCCGCCAGCCAGCGGCTGACCACCTCGCTGTGGCGCTCGGCCGGCCGGTCGCGCAGCGCGCGGCACCCGCTGCCGGTGGGCAGGCCCGCGTAGTCCTGCATCAGGTCCTTGAGCAGGAACGGCACTCCCGCGAACGGACCGCTCAGCGGCTCGGCGGCGCGGGCCCTGGCCGCCTCGTGCATGGGGGTGATGATGGCGTTGAGCCGCCCGTTGACCGCCCCGGCCCGGGTGATCGCCAGCTCCAGCAGCTCGGTGGCGCTGACCTCGCCCGCCGCGACCAGCCCGGCCAGGCCCACGGCGTCATGGCTGCGGTACTCCGAGTACTCCACTGGATGGTCCTCCGGGGACGGGGTAGGCGGGCTGTCGGGGGATCGTACGCTCGGCGTGGCCCCGTCAGGAAGAGGCGGCCCACCGGGAAGAGGCGGCCTGTCAGGAAGCGGTGGTCCGTCGGGCGGGGCCGCCGGGTGCCGTCGGCTCCCCGGGCACGGGGGCCTCGTCGAGCACGGGGGCCTCGCCGAGTACGGCCAGATCGAGTCGCCGCAGTCGCACGGGGTCGGCGATCACCTGGTAGCCGGCGATCCGCTCGCCCTCGACGGTGAAGGTGAGCGCGAGCAGCAGCCGGCCGTGCGGGGCCACCACCAGGCCCACCGCCCCGTCGACCAGCGCGAGCGCCGCGAACCGCGAGCGCCGCCCGAAGACCAGCGTCCCCTGGGCGACCGCGAGCGCGCCGCGGGTCTCCAGCGCCGCACCGGACGGCAGCGCGGCGGGGTCGGCCCGGCGCACCACGTCGGGGGCCAGCAGGTCGAGCAGCGCCGCCAGGTCGCCGCCGCGCGAGGCGGTCAGGAACGCCTCGACGACCCGCCGCTGCCGGGCCACCTCGGCGGGCGGGGCGAGCGGGGCGCCCTGGACCCGGTGGCGGGCGCGGCTGGCGAGCTTCTTGGCGGCGACCGGCGTGCGCTCCACGATGGGGGCGATCCGGTCGAACGGTACGGCGAACAGATCGTGCAGCACGAAGGCCACCCGCTCGGCGGGGGCGAGCCGGTCCAGCACCACCAGCAGCGCACGGCCCACCTCGTCGATCAGCAGCGCCTCGTGCTCGGGGTCGCCGCCGTCCGCGGCCTCGGCGACCCGGTCGGGCGCCGGCGCGGAGTCCAACTCCTCGCGGCGTGCGGCGCGCGAGCGCAGCAGGTCCAGGCAGATCCGGGAGACGACGGTCCGCAGCCAGGCGGCCAGGTTCGCCACCTCGCCGGCATCGGCCCGGCTCAGCCGCAGCCAGGCCTCCTGCACCGCGTCCTGCGCCTCACCGGTGGGGCCGAGCATCCGCTGGGCGAGGGCCCGCAGCGCGCCGCGCTCCGCCTCGAACCGGACGGCCAGCTCCTCGATATCGCCCCCACCACCGCTCCGGACCCCGGCTGCGGACCCCGATCCGGGTACGGGCCGCCCCGCGGGTTGCTGCCGCCGCGGCTTCTCGTACTCGTCCATCGCGTCCATCGCGTCCACCACGTCCATCGCGTCCACCACGTCCATCGCGTCCACCATGTCCACCATGTCCACCACGTCCACCACGTCCGTCGCGCCCATCGGTCACCTTTCCCCGGCCTGTTCCGTCGATCTGTTTGACGGATTCGACGCACCCCAGGTGACCGGGAGAGGGCCATCATGACCACTTTGCTGCACATCGACACCAGTATCAGCACCGCCGAGGAGTCGGTCAGCCGCCGGCTGACCGAGCGCTTCGCGGCCGCCTGGCGCACGGCGCACGGCGCGGCCGGCTACCGCTACCGCGACCTGGCAGCCGACCCCGTGCCGATGATCGGCTCGGCCTACGCCCGGCTCGGGCAGCGGGTGGAGCGGCAGGGCACGCTCCACCCGGCCCAGGTGGCCGCGCTGGTTCAGGGCCCGGCCGAGGAGCGGGAGTGGGCGCTGACCCGGCCGCTGATCGAGGAGGTGCTCGCCGCCGACACCGTGCTGCTCGGCGTGCCGATGTACAACCTCGCGATCCCGGCCACGCTGAAGGCCTGGATCGACCGGATCAGCTTCCCCGGCGCCTTCACCGACCCGGGGACCGGCGAGAGCCTGCTGCGCGGCGCCGAGGTGGTGGTGGTGACCGCGCGCGGCGGAGGGTACGGTCCCGGCACCCCGCGCGAGGCCTTCGACCACCAGATGCCCTACCTGCGGGCGTACTTCGGCAACCTCGGGGTCGCCGAGGCGAACCTGCGCTTCGTGCACGCCGAGTTGACCCGGGCAGCGGACATCCCCGCGCTGGCCGGGCTCCAGGAGTTGGGCGAGGCCTCGCTGGCGGCGGCCGGGTCGGCGGTGGACGCGCTGGCGGCCGGGAACGGCGCGTCCATCGGGGCCGGATCCGGGACTGGTGGTCTCGCCCACTCAACCGTCGGGTAGTTCCGTCGGCGGTGTCCGGCGATCTCTCAGCCCTTGGCGGCCAGGTAGTACGCCCGGTTGTGCGCGGCCACCGGGGCGGACTGGTAGGTCCAGACGCCGGCGGCGGGGGCGGGGCCGATCAGCGCGGTGAGGTCCCGTCCGACCGGGGCGGTCGCATCGGTGACGGTGAGCCGGACCCGCTCCTCGCTCCCCGGCTCCAGGAAGTGGTGGCGGTAGGGTTGGTAGACGTTCATCGGCCCGGCCAGCAGCCCGGCCCGGGGGTCGGTGCCGTAGCCGGTGATCGGGGTGTTGTTGACCGGTTCGCCCGCCAGGCCGGCCAGCTCGGCCTCGAAGGAGAAGAGCGTGTGGTCCGAGCGCTCGATGCCCCCGGCGCCGTCCGCCCCCGCCGCGCCGGGTTCGGCCCGCTTGCAGGTGATCGACCAGCGCTGCTGGTCGGCCGGGCCGTTGAGGGAGGGCATCACGGTCTCGAACCAGCCGGGGTACTTCGGTTCGGCGTAGAGCCTGCGCCCGGCGTCGATGGCGAGCGGGTTGTCGCAGAGCACGTGGATCCGGGCGATGCCGAGCAGCTTGGTCTGGTCGAAGCCGCGTGCGTACTGCTGGTAGTCCAGCGCGGCCAGGCGGTGGGCGGCCTGCTCGGGGTGGGCGACGATGTTGACCTCGATCTCCTGGGTCATGCCGCCGCCGAACGGGTACTGCGCGAAGTAGAGCTGGTAGTTGAGCGAGACGCAGGCCCGCCCGTCGAAGTCGGCCGCCGCCAGCTCGGGGTGGTGCTCGGCGAGCAGGGCGCGGACCGGCACCGGGTCGACCAGGAAGTCGATTCCGATGTTGTGCAGGGCCCCGTAGTGGAAGGGCAGTTGGTAGGGCGCCGGCACGGGCGGCAGGGCGAGCGGCTGGTCCTGGGTCACGGGTGGTCGGCTCCTTCGAGGGCGGGCGGCGACGCGTTGAGGCGGCGGCGGGCGAGCAGGGTGCGGTGGATCGCCTCGGTGCTGCGCAGGGCGAGGGCCGCCATGGTCAGCGAGGGGTTGGCGGTGGCGACGCTGGGCATGCTGCCGCAGCCCACCGCGTAGAGGTTGGGGTGGTCCCAGCAGCGCTGCCACTGGTCGACCACGGAGTCGGTGGGCGAAGTGCCCATCAGGTGGGTGCCCGCGCCGTGACCGGCGGCCCGGTAGGCGTAGCCGCGGCCCTCGTGCTCGAAGTAGCCGGGCCAGCCGGCCCCGGGGGCGAAGCTGGTGAGGTCCTCGGCCCCGAGCAGCGTGAAGAGCTGGTCGGAGACGCCCTTCGCGGCGGCGATGCCACGCCGGACCCAGCCGGAGAGGTCGTAGTGCAGCGCCGGGCGCGGCAGACCCAGCGGGTCGCGCAGGCGCGGGTCGAGGGTGACCCGGTTCGCCGGGTCGGCGTCCTGCTCCATCTCGAACTGGAAGGCGAACTCGCGGCCGACCCGGTCGGCGACCGTCCGGCGCAGCTCCGTGCCGAACCGGCCCCGCCCGTCCGGTCCGCCGGAGCGCAGCAGTTCGGCGACCCGGCCGTCCGGCGGGCCCAGCGCCCAGGTCCAGCCCCAGTTGCCGATCTCCACCCGGAACGGCGCCCGGCGGGCCCGGGCCGGCCCGAACCGGAAGCCCTCCAGGCCCGAGGTCGAACCCGGGCCCCGGTAGGGCCCGATCTGACGCGGCATCAGACCCCAGGTGAGCAGCACCGGATGGTCCATCAGGTTGCGGCCGACCTGGTCGCTGCTGTTCGCGGCGCCGGAGAGCAGCAGCAGCCGGGCGTTCTCGATCGCGTGCGCGGCCAGCACCACCAGGTCGGCCCGCACGGTGCGGGTGCCGTCCGCCGGATCACCGCGGTACTCGACCCCGGTGGCCCGCCCGGCGGCGTCGAGCAGCACCCGGCTGACCACCGCCCGGGTGAGCAGGTGCACCGAGGGCCGCCAGCGCGCCTGGGTGCGCAGCGGGGTGTACTTGGCCTGGGACGGGCAGATCGGCACGCAGCTGGCGTGGCCGACGCAGCTGCCGCCCTCGACGCTGTGGCCGGGGGTCGGCAGGCTGTTGCGGGCGTGCGGCGTGCCGACCACCCGCAGCCGCACGGGGGCCGGGCCGGCCGGGTCGCGCACGCTGTGGCCGTCCAGCGCGCGGGACATCACCTGGTCCAGGTAGCTGCGCGGGATCGCGCGCAGCGGGAAGCGGTAGCCGTCCGGGAGCGGCAGGCCGACCTGCGCGCGCTGCTCCTCGGCGTCGCCGGCCACCCCGATCTCGCGCTCGGCGGCGCGGTAGTAGGGCTCCAGGTCCTGGTAGCCGATCGGCCAGTCGCGCCCGTGGCCGAAGTCCCCGGCCCGGAAGTCCTCCGGGTGCATCCGGGGAGCCAGGCCGGTCCAGGCCAGCCCGGTGCCGCCGTTGGCCCGCAGGTAGCCGCTGGCGTAGGGCAGCGGGCCGCGCTGCACGAAGTAGCCGTCCGCGTGGAAGCCGCCGCCCGCCTCGCCGCTGAGGTCGGTGACGTCGGGGGAGGGGGCGCTGGGGGTGCTGCGGTAGGGGGAGTTGGGGGTCTTGGCGGGCGCGGTGCGGTAGGCCTCCAGCGCCTCGGCGTGCGACTGCCCGGCCCCGGCCTCCAGCACCAGCACCCGCCAGCCGCGCTCGCCCAGCCCCTTGGCCACCAGTGAACCGGCGAAGCCCGCGCCGACCACCACGGCGTCCCAGTGCCGCTCCTGCGGCGTGCTCATCGGTTCGCCGGGGCGGTGCTCCAACTGCCGTGGCCGGCAGCGGTGGTGCCGGGGGCCCGGCCGCCGAAGGCGCGCCAGACCAGGCCGTTGGCGTAGGCCTGGGCGGAGACGACCTCCGGGCGCGCGCCGGGCCGGGTGCCGCAGTACCAGAGTTGGACCAGGTCCCGGGCCAGCGCGCGCAGCGGCTCGTCCGCCGGGGGCGGGGCGCCGCCGAGCGCCGTCAGCCGGGCCAGCGCCTCGGGGCCCGCGTGCTCCAGGAGCACCGCCCGGTAGGTGGCGGCCAGGCCGGTGGCCCGCAACTCGTCGACCGCGAAGCCGGTCAGCTCGGCGGAGAGGGTGAGGAACCGGTCGTCACTCATGGCAGCGGGCCTCCCGGTGGTGGTCGTCATGCCCATGCAGGCCACGGGCGCCGCGACGATCACTGCCCCGGGCACCGGGAGTTCATGCCTGCCGGGTCGGCGCGGCAGGGCGGGCCGGCATGCGGCCCGCCCGCTTCGCCCGCGCTGCCTGCTTCGCCCGTGCTCGCCGCCGGGTCGCGCTGCCTGCTTCGCCCGTGCTCGCCGCCGGTCCGCGCGCCGGTCTACGGTGCCGCGCGGCGGGGGCGGTTGTGGCAGCCGGACGCCTGCTCGCGCGCGGTGATGTCCGCCGCGCTCCGGCTCGTCGGGGCGGGCGCGGCGGGCGGCTCGGGGTCCAGCGCGGAGGCGGCGAGCGTGTCCGGCTGGGGGACGCCGGTGTGGTTCTCGTCAGCGCTCTCGACCGGCAGCCGGTCGATCACCGCCTCCACCGCGGCCGGCAGGCGCGGGGCCAGGCCGCGGTGGCAGCGCGCCAGGATGTCGCGGCGGACGGCGTCGGGCAGCAGCGGCTGGCTGGAGTGCAGCGGGCGCGGCGGGGTGGGCCGGGCCCGGGCGGCCAGGTCGCGGGACCAGGCCAGCCAGTAGTCCGCGTCGCTCAGCTCGCCCAGCCACAGGTGGTGCAGGTGCAGGCAGTAGGCGGCGATCCGGCTGCCGGAGCCGGCCGCGAAGCGCCACCAGAACTCCGCGCCGTCCCGCCGCTCGGTGGCGTAGAGCAGCGCGGCGAAGACCTCGGCGCCCTCGGGGTGGATCTGCCGGTCGTTGACCAGCAGGTCCAGGCCACGCGCCGCCTCGGGCGCGTCCAGGATCAGCGCGACGACCAGGCCGAGCTCGAACTTCGCCTGCTCGTGCTCGGTGGGCAGGTTGGCCGGGGCGGCGGTGAGCCGGGCCTGGCGGGCGGTCGCGATCAGGTCCTCGTAGGGGCGCACAGGTGTGGGGATGGAGCGCACGGGTCCGGCCTGCGTGCCCTCCGCATCGGCTGCCGCGCCGGTCGGTTCGCAGCCCAGCCACTCGGGCAGCGCGCCGGACCTGGGCCGCCGGCTCACCGCTCGGCCCGCCGGTCCGGCAGCGCACCGATCCCCAGGCGCCGGGCCAGCCGCTCGCGCGCGTGGCGCAGGTTGGAGCGCACGGTCTCCACCGGGTGGTCCAGGTAGGCGGCGATCTCCAGGTCGTCCAGGTCGAGCACGTACCGCAGGATCACCACGTCGCGCTGGCGGTCCGGCAGCGCCAGGATCGAGCCGTACAGGCCGACCTGGTCCTCCTCGCTGCGCAGGCTGTCGCCGGCCAGCTCTTTGAACCGGCCGATCACCGCCGCGAAGGTGGTGGCCTCGACCTCCACCTCGTCCTGGTGCCAGGCCCATTGGTGCAGATGGGACTTGAGCAGCCGCCAGGCGTAGGCGGCCGGCGTCGGGTGGCGCAGGGCGTGCGGCCACTGCTGCGCCAGTTCCTCCTTCATCGCCGCCACCACCAGCTCGGCGTCCGCGAGGTTGCCGATCCGGGTGCGGGCGAAGGCGAGCCAGGCGCGGCCGTGGAGCTCGCAGAACACCTGGTAGGACAGTCGCAGCCGGGCACTGGCCGCGCCCTCGCCCGTGCTGTCCACCGCCGGCCCTCCCGGGCGCCCCGGTGTGCGGCCGCCCTTGTCGATCGTCATCGGTCCTGCCTTCGTCGGTTCTCGGCGTTCGGGCAGCGGCGCGGCGGGGCCGCCTCGGGACGAGTGCTGCTCACCCTCGTGGACCATGGAACCAGAGTGCGGGCGTCCTGGCGCACGACAAGAACAGTTTGTGATGTTCATATGGTCGCACTAACTGACATCGTGTCATATGCAGGCGGCAAGAGATCTTTCGGGTTACCGGGATCGCGGCCCCGGGTCTGGGGAATCATGGTGGTCGTCCAGTTGTACGGATCACGAGACGGATCACGAGACGGATCACGAGACCGATCTCGACACCGATCACCGAGGGGGACCGATGACCGACTACGACGGTGTCAACCTGGAGCTGCACCGGGCGCACTCCGCCCGCATGTACGACTACTTCCTGGGCGGCGTCACCAACTTCGCCGCCGACCGCGAGGCGGCCGGGCAGGTCAAGGCGGTGATGCCGTTCGTGCAGACCACCGCCAGGGTCAACCGCGCCTTCATGCACCGCGCCACCCGGGCCCTCGCCGAGGCCGGGATCGACCAGTTCCTCGACATCGGCACCGGCATCCCCACCTCGCCCAACCTGCACGAGATCGCGCAGAGCGTCAACAGGTCCGCCCGGGTGGTCTACGCCGACAACGACCCCATCGTGCTCGCGCACGCCAAGGCGCTGCTGATCGGCACCCCCGAGGGCCGCACCACCTACCTCCAGGCCGATGTCACCGACCCGGCCGGTCTGCTGGCCTCGCCGGAGCTGCACTCCACCCTCGACTTCTCCCGGCCGATCGCGCTGAGCCTCAACGCGCTGCTGCACTTCGTCCCCGACGACCGCGGCACCGCCGGGATCGTGGAGCACTTCAAGGGCGCGTTGGTCTCCGGCAGCGCCCTGGCGATGACCCACGTGACGGAGGACTTCGCGCCCACCGAGATCGCCCGCCTGGTGCAGATATACCAGGCGGCGGGCACCCCGCTGCAGGCCCGCAGCGCGGCCGAGTTCGCCGCCTTCTTCGCCGGCTGGGAGCTGGTGGCGCCGGGCCTGGTGCCCACCCAGCGCTGGCGGCCGCAGAGCGTGGAGGGTGCGGCGGTGAGCGACGAGGAGTCCTCGGTCTACGCGGGAGTGGCGCTCAAGCCCTGACCCGGCATGGCCTGACGATCTGTCAGCTGACTGTTCCTCAGCTGACAGATCATCAGTCCGGCCGGCGGCAGTCAGGTCGGGCTCGCGTCGAAGGGCTCAGGTCGAAGGGCTCAGGTCGAAGGGCTCAGGGGGCATCGGTCAGCGTCACGAACGGGTCGTGGTAGATCCGCTCCAGCGGCAGGCCGGAGCGGGTCAGCACCCGGGCGGCGGTGACGATCATCGGGGCGGGCCCGCTGAGGTAGGCGTCGTGCTGCTGCCAGGGGCCGGCCTCCGCGAGCACCTTGGGCAGGCCGGCGGCGCCGCCCTGGACGCGCTGGTCGGCGATCGCTGCGCGCACGGTCAGCCAGCGGTGGCGCTGGGACATCCGCAGCAGGTCGTCCAGCCCGTAGAGCCCATCGATGGTGCGGGAGCCCAGGAACAGGTCCATCCGGCGCCGCACGCCGTCCAGCACGGCCTGTTCCACCAGGGCGCGGATCGGGGCGACGCCGGTGCCGCCCGCGACGCAGACGATGTCGCGGGTCGAGCCCGGATCGAGCACCATGTCGCCCTGCGGCGGGCCCAGTCGCAGCACGGCGCCGACCGTGGCCTGGTGCACCAAGGCGCCGCTGACCCGCCCGCCCGGCACCTCGCGGACGTGGAAGGTGAGGGTGCCGTCGGGCCGCGGCGCGTTGGCGGGGGAGTAGTAGCGCCAGATCTTCGGCCACCACGGCGTGGTCAGGCTGACGTACTGCCCGCCGACGAACGGATACGGCTGGTCGGGCTGGACGGTCAACTCGGCGAGGCCGTCGCCGAGCCCGCGGTGGGCCGTGATCCGGGCCTCCCAGGCGGCGGGGCGCACCGCGGCGTCGGCCCTGGCGGCGTGGTCCATCACCTCGGCGGCCGTCTGGTAGGCCCGGGACCAGGCGCCGGCCGTCTCCGCCGTCCAGGCGGGGCCCGCGTAGTGCGCCAGGGTGGCCAGCAGGCACTCCCCGACGGCCGCGTAGTGGGCGCTCTCGGTGCCGAACTTGCGGTGGTCGCGCCCCAGGTGCGAGCAGAACCGGATCAGATTGGCGCGGTCGTCCACCAGATCGACGATCATCAGCAGGGCCCGCAGCAGCCGGTCGTGCTGGACGTCCATGTCGGGCGGGAACAGTTCGCGGACCTGTGGATAGCGTCCGAACAACGTTCCGTAGAAGAAGCCGGGCAGGTTCGCGGCATGCGGTTCGATCACGGAGAGACTGGCTCTGATCAGCGCGCTGTCGTTCGCGGACAGCGGCACCGCGGCGGGTGCCAGGGCCGCCGCGGGGGATCCCGCGCCGACCGGCGTCGGGCGCTGCGACAAGGTCAGCGCCGCCGACGGAACCGGCGCCTGCCCGCCGCCTTGCGGAACCGAGGGCGTGCGGACGTCGTCGGTGGCGCGCTTGGCGCGGAACTTCACGGTGGAGCTCTCCTGTCCAGCTCGATCTCCCCCCGGAGCTGTCGCTGTACGGCCAGAACGACTCGATTCTGCCCATAGCCCTGATGGGCGTCGCAAGCAGCGCCTGGTGAAGTATTTGTGAAACCGGCGGCGTTCGTCCTCGGTCGGAGGAAATCGCCGACCGGAGGCGATCCTTGTCACTCTTCCCGGCAGTCCGCGTGCCTGCCGGTATTTTCGGGAAGCAGAATTCCGCGTCACGGCGGAGCCGTTCGCGGACCAACCGCTGACTGGGGCGTCAAGCGGGAGAACTGGTTCCGCTTGACTGATTCTCGGCGCCGCTGAGATCTTGTGCGTTGACCAACCAGCGGCTCGAACTGCCAACGGTTCCAACCATACTGAAGGGACGTCAGAATGATCAAAACGGGGGGATCGGGCACCGGCGCCGGCCGTCGCGCACTGCTCACGGGGGCCGTCGCCGGGCTCGCGGGCGCCGCCACTCTGCCGTCGGCCCAGCCCGCCGCGGCTGCCGCCGGTTCGGCCGCACTCGGCCGGGCCACGGTGGGTCCGGCCGGGATGGGTTCGGCCACGGTGGGTCCGGCCACGGCCGGCTCCGCGCTGGACTGGTACAGCGTCACGGACTACGGCGCGGTCGGGGACGGCACCACCGACGACACCGCGGCCGTGCAGCGCGCACTCACCGCCGCGGGCGCGGGCGGCGGCACCGTCTACTTCCCGGCCGGCGCCTATCTGGTCACCCCGGCGGGTGGCAGCCCCGCGCTCGCGGTGACCGGCAAGGGTGTGCGGTTGCTCGGCGCCAGCAGCAAGTCCGCCACCCTGGTCAAGGGCGGCAACGGCATCCTGCTGCGGATGTCGGGGCAGGGCAGCGACCCGAGCGGGGCGACCCATCTGAGCTACTGCTCGGTGGAGAACCTCGGCTTCAACGGCAACGGCAGGACCGGCCTGCTGCTGGAGCTCTACTACAACAACAACTCCTACGTACGCGACGTCTTCATGTCGAGCAACAACGACCTGTGCGTCGACGCGGTGGAGTGCTGGGACTCCCGCTTCTACAACCTGGTGATCGAGTCCAGCACCGGCACCCCGGGCAGCACCACCCAGCCCAACATCTGGCTGCGCAACTCCTCCTCCGCCACCAAGGGGAGTTGGGGCTACAGCTCCGACTGCGTCAACCAACTTCACTTCATCGGCTGCCGGTTGGAGAACTTCGGCACCGGCGCGCTGTGGATCACGCAGGGGCCGGCCGGCACCGACAATCCCAACGGGATCTACCTGACGGACTGCAAGTTCGAGACCTCCAGCATGCAGGGCGGCCCGCACCTGAAGACCGACGCCTCCTGCACGCATGTCTACGCGACCAACATCTACTGCTACGCGGGCGGTTTCGCGCCCGGCTACAGCACCGCGCAGAACATCATCGCCTGGGCGACCAGCGGTGGCGCGCTGGAGAACGTACTGATCGCCAACGGCCCGGTGGCGACCGTCAACTCCGGCGTCGACCTCTACTCGGGCCCCGGCTCGACCGCCGTGCTGCGCAACGTCGAGGGGCACTACGCCACCCAGCCCACCGGGAGCCACATCTACTACGAGAGCTCCAGCACCGGCGACTTCCTGGTGGAGAACTCCTACGGCAGCAAGGGCGGCCAGGCCGGTGGCACGCTGCCGGCCAGGAACCAGCCGGCCGCTGCGCTGCGCCTGGTGGCCGGCCCGGTCAGCGACGCCTCGTTCAGCCACGCCCCGCTCGACGGGACGATGGCGGTGGACACCGTGGACAAGCGCCTGTACGTCCGGGTCGGCGGGGTCTGGCTCTGGTCGGCGCTCAACTCGTAGCCTCCGTAACGCTGTCGCGCCGCCGGGCCGCTGCCCGGCGGCTGGTCGCCGTCCCGCCGCCCGGCCGCTACCCCTCCCCGGATCCCGGGGCCGGCGCGGCCGGCTCGGGCGGCGTGGCCGGCCGTACCGGGCGCAGCCGGGCCCAGGCACCGAACAGGGCCGCCGCGATCAGCATGGCGATGCCCATCCAGAGGTTCACGTTGATACCGCCGGCCCGGTCCAGGTCCCGCTGGGAGGTGAAGGCCGCGCCCATGACGGTGAGCACCGCGCCGTAGAAGGTGAAGAGCAGGGCGAGGATCCAACGCAGGTCGAACACGGGGAAGTTGTCCTTAGCAGGAGATCACGTACCGGACGGCCACTCGGCAGCACGGGCGCCGAGGCGAGCGCCTCACCAGAAGACCACGCTGAGCGCGGTCGCCAGCGTCAGCGCGCCCACCCCCAGCAGCACGGGGCTGCGGTACCACCCGGCGTCCTGCGCGCCGCCCGCCTCGCGGTGGGACTCACGCGGCGTCAGCGACCAGACCAACCCGACCAGTTCACGGTCCGGCTTGGACTCGGTGACCAGTGAGACGGCGACGCTGACCGCGATGTCCATCACGAAGGCGGCGATGGCGGCGACGAAGCTGGGACCCTGGCCCGACATGTGCAGCACGTGGTGCCGGTTCAGCTGGTCCACCGTGAAGGCCGAGGCGGTGCCCACGATCAGGCCGATGCCGCCGGCCATCGGGGTGGTGCGCTTCCAGAACATGCCCAGGATGAAGGTGGCGAAGAGCGGGGCGTTGAAGAAGGAGAACAGGGTCTGGAGGTAGTCCATGATGTTGTTGTAGCCACTGGCGATGAACGCCGTGCCGATCGCGATCGCGCAGCCCAGCACGGTGACGGTGCGGCCGACCCGCAGGTAGTAGGCGTCCGGGCGGTCCTTGACCACGTAGGCCTGCCACAGGTCGTAGGTGAAGACCGTGTTGAACGAGCTGACGTTGGCCGCCATCCCGGCCATGAAGGCCGCCAGCAGGCCGGTGATCGCCACGCCCAGCATGCCGTTCGGCAGCAGGTCGCGGATCAGCAGCTCGATCGCGTTGTTGTAGGTCACCCCGTTGTCCAGGGTTCCGCCGCTGGCCTTGTAGGCGGCCAGCTCGGGGGAGATGACGGCGGCCAGCATGCCCGGGATCACGATCACCAGGGCGATCAGCGCCTTCGGATAGGCGCCGATCAACGGGGTGCGGCGGGCAGCGGACATGTTGCGGGCGGCGAGCGCGCGCTGCACCTCGGCGAAGTTGGTGGTCCAGTAGCCGAAGGAGAGCACGAAGCCGAGGCCGAAGACGATGCCCAGCACCGAGAGGGTGGCGTTGGCGATCCCGGTGAGGTTGGTGCCGGGCCAGGAGTGCAGCTGGACGGCCGAGTCGGTGTTCGCGGCCTTGATCCGGTCGGTCAACCCGTGCCAGCCGCCGACCGTGTGCAGGCCCACCAGGGTGAGCGGGACCAGCATCGCCACGATGACGAAGAACTGCATCACCTCGTTGTAGACCGCCGCGGACAGCCCGCCCAGCGTGGTGTAGGCCAGCACGATGACGGCGGCCGCGATGACGGAGACCCAGAGCGGCCAGCCCAGCAGCAGGTTGACCACCGTCGCGAGCGCGTAGAGGTTCACCCCGGCGATCAGCACCTGGGCGAGCGCGAAGCTGAGCCCGTTGACCAGGTGCGCGAACCGGCCGAAGCGGTGCAGCAGGAACTCGGGGACGCTGCGCACCTTCGAGCCGTAGTAGAACGGCATCATCACCAGGCCGAGGAAGACCATGGCCGGGATCGCGCCGATCCAGTAGTAGTGCACGGTCGGGATGCCGAACTGCGCGCCGTTGGCGGTCATGCCGAAGATCTCGACGGCACCCAGGTTGGCGGAGATGAACGCCAGCCCGGTCATCCACGCGGGCAGCGAACGGCCGGAGAGGAAGAAGTCGAGGCTGGAGGAGACCGAGCGGCGCGCCAGCGCGCCGATGCCGAGCACCACGGTGAAGTAGACGGCGAGCAGCACGTAGTCGATCGGCCGCGCGTCCAACCGCAGCACGGCGGCGGCCAGCTGCCGGGCGGCCGGGCTGTGCACGGACGGGCCGTGCGCGGTCAGGCCGTTCGCGGCCGTCAGGCCTCGCTCGGCGGTCGGGATCCTTGTGGTGATCGGGATCTGTGTGATGGTCAGCTTGTGCATGGAGAGCCTCACCCCTCGGGCGTCCCGTTCTAGCAGCGCGCGGGGGTGGCCGGGTGCCTTGCGCCCGGTGGTGGGCGTGTCGTGGTGGGCGGGTCGTGGTGCGCGGGTCGTGGTGCGCGGGTCGTGGTGCGCGGTTCGCGGGGGCGGGCCACCGGTCGCGGTCCGGTTGAGCCCAGTGCGCGGGCTCAGCCGTAGTGGCTATGCGGGACCACTTCCTGGAGACCGGCGCCCGGTCCGGTCACCGCTAGGTGGTCCCGGATCCACTCCTCGTCCGAACCGGCCGCTGCCATCGACAGCGGCGAGAATGGTGAACTACCAGTGATATCAAGGACATCGACAGCGTTGGCGATAGCGCTCGCGGTGGCGCTGCCGACCCTGGGCCTCGTGCCGTCGGCCACTGCGGCAACCAGCACTGCGGCAACCACCACCGCGGCAACGACCGCTGCCGGCGCACCCGTGGCGCCGTCCGCGAGCTCCGCTGCCGGCGCCGGCCCGCACCTGACGCCCCCGCGCGACGTGCGTGACGCCTCCGTACCGGAACCCACGGCGGCCGGCGGCGGACCGCTGGTCAACGGTGGCGGCCCGGTCCAGACCGCGCCACGGATCTACGTCGACTACTGGGGCTGGACCTCGGACCCGGCGGGCGTCCAGCCCTACCTCAACCGGTTCTACTCCTCGGTCGGCTCCTCGCCCTGGCTGGCGACCGTCGAGCAGTACGGCGCCGGCTCGCCCTCCGGCCTGTTGGCCGGCACCTGGTCGGATCCGGCCCCGGTGCCCGCAGCGCCGACCGATGCGCAGATCCAGGCCGAGGCCGTCAGCGCCGCGCAGCACTTCGGCGCCGCCACCTCGGTGAACACCCAGATCGTCGTGGCGACCCCGACCGGCCACTCGACGGCGGGCTTCGGCAGCAGCTACTGCGGCTACCACGGCGCGGTCGCGGCGCTGGCCGGCGTCACCTACACCGACCTGCCCTACATGCCGGACGCGGCCGGCTCCTGCGGTGCGGGCAGCGCCAACGGCGCCGCCGGCGCCCTGGACGGCGTCAGCATCGTCGCGGGGCACGAGATGGCCGAGACCATCACCGACCCCCTGATCAACGCCTGGCGGGACAGCACCTACGCGGAGATCGCCGACAAGTGCTCCTGGATCAACATCGGGAACACCAACCTCTCCGGGAACACCTTCGCCATGCAGCCGCTGTGGAGCAACAGCTCCGGTGGCTGCAGCATGGGTTCGGGCTCCTGGTCCGACTGGCAGCAGCACGACGCGCCGGCGCCGGGGTTGGCCGCCGGAGCCTCCCCGGTGGTCTCCTCGTGGGGTCCGAAGCGCCTGGACCTGTTCGTCCGGGGCAAGGACGGGGCGATCTGGCACCAGCCGTACGACACCGGCGGCGCGGGCTGGTACCCCTGGGAGTCGATGGGCGGAAGTTTCGCCTCCAACCCCGCCGCGGTCTCCTGGGACTCGACCCGGGTCGACCTGTTCGGCGTGGGCACGGACGGCAACATCCAGCACCGCTTCTGGAACAACCCGGGCGGCTGGAGCAACTGGAACGTCGACTTCGCGGCCCCGCCGCCGGGGCTGGCCGCCGGCGCCACGCCGACCGTGACCTCCTGGGGCACCGGCCGACTCGACCTGTTCGTCCGGGGCAAGGACAACGCGATCTGGCACCTGAGCTACAGCAACGGCTGGAGCAAGTGGGAGAGCCTCGGCGCGAAGATCGTCTCCGACCCGGCGGCGACCTCCCCCGACAGCGGCCGCATCGACCTCTTCGGCCTCGGTACCGACAACAACATCTGGCACAAGTACTGGACCCCGACCGCCGGTTGGAACAAGTGGTCGCCGAACCTGCCGGCCCTGCCCGTCGGCATCGCGCCCGGTAGCGCGCCGGCGGCCTCCCTGTGGCAGCCGAACACCGGCGACATCGAGGTCTACGTCCGCGGCAAGGACGGCGCGATCTGGAGCAGCCTCTACAGCGGCGGCAGCTGGGGGGCCTGGACGTCCCAGGGCGGCACGCCGGCGTCCAACACCACGGCGATCTCCCCCGGCTCCAACCTGATCGACCTGTTCGTGGTCGGCACGAACGGTTCGCTGTACCAGAGGCTCTGGGCCTGACGGACGGGTGCCGGGGCCGCGCTCGACCGGGGCCCCGGCGCCCCGCCGGCCGGCGGGGCACCAGCAGGCCGGGCTCGGCCGAGCGGCTCGACCGGCCCAGCGGCTCGACCGGCCCAGCGGCTCGACCGACTTCGAGATGTTGTCTGTACAACTCACCTCATCTTCCTGCCATTTCGGCCAGGGCGCGTTGGCCCGGTGTTAGCCCAGCGGACAGCGGGGACCGTTAGTCATGACCCGGCACTGACAAACGGCGGCTTGACGGAAGGGTCAGCGAAGACAATGAGAAGACTGATGCGAGCGCTCGGCGCGGTCCTCGCCCTGCTGGGCGGACTGCTCGCGGTGGTGCAGCCCGCGGGTGCGGCGACCACCAGTGGGAACCTGATCGTGAACGGCGGTGCCGAGGCCGGCTACTGCACCAAGGACTGGACCGCGGCCACCACCCTGCCGGGCTGGACGGTGCTCTCCGGCAGCCCGGACGTGGTCTGCTACTCCGTCGGCAGCCTGGGCCACCCGGCGAGCCCGGCGCCCGGCACCGCCTTCTTCGCCCCCGGCAACCAGGGCGACGGCGCGATCGAGCAGAGCGTCGACGTCTCCTCCGCCGCGAGCGCCATCGACGGCGGCGGCATCAGCTACAACCTCTCCGGCTGGCTCGGCGGCTGGACCACCTACGCGGGCCACGTCCAGGTCACGCTGCAGTTCCAGAACGCCTCCGGGGCGCAGCTCGGCTCGACGGCCACGCTGCCCACCGTCACCACCGCGGACCGCTCCAGCGCCACCGAGTTCCTGGCCCGCAGCAGCACGGGTGCCGTCCCGGCCGGCACCCGGTCGATCCTGGTCGAGGCGCAGTTCCTGCAGAGTTCGAGCGAGGCCGGCTACCTGGACAACCTCTCGCTGACCCTGAACACCCCGGTCACCGCCGCCACCCTGGCGCCCCCGGTCTCCAAGGTGCCGGGCTACGACCACGTCTTCATGGTCATGATGGAGAACACCGACTACAACCAGGTGATGGGCGACCCGGCGGACACCCCGTACCTGCACAGCCTGATGGCGCAGGGCGCCTCGATGAGCAACTACCACGCGGTCTACCACCCCAGCGACGAGAACTACCTGGCCGTCGCGGGCGGTGACACCTACACCACCGGTGCCACCTACTACCCGAACATCAACGACCCGGGCACCAACCTGGGCGACCGGCTGGAGGCCGCCGGGAAGAGCTGGAAGGCCTACGAGCAGGGCATGGGCACGCCCTGCAACACCAGCACCCAGTACGACGCGAAGTACGAGCCGGACGACGCGCCGTTCATCAACTACACCGACGTC
Organism: Kitasatospora sp. NBC_01287; assembly: GCF_026340565.1. Classification (NCBI taxonomy): domain Bacteria; kingdom Bacillati; phylum Actinomycetota; class Actinomycetes; order Kitasatosporales; family Streptomycetaceae; genus Kitasatospora; species Kitasatospora sp. NBC_01287. The sequence goes on along the minus strand of NZ_JAPEPB010000001.1, from coordinate 639,497 downwards.
AGCGGCAACGCCGCCCGCTGCGCGGCGCACCTCTTCGACACCACCCAGCTGACCACCGACCTGCAGAGCGCGGCCACCACCCCGGCCTTCTCCTGGCTGGCCGCCGACGACTACTACGACGGCGAGGCCTCCGGCAACGGCAGCGCGACCAGCCTCAAGACGCAGGACGGCTGGCTGAAGCAGACCCTGGCCCCGATCATGCAGTCGCCGGCCTGGACCACGCAGAAGTCGCTGCTGATCGTCACCTGGGACGAGGACGAGAGCCAGGGCGGCAACCAGGTCGCCGCGATCGTCGACGGCTCGCAGGGCACCGTGCCGGCCGGAACCACCAGCGCCACCCGCTACGACCACTACAGCACCGCCCGCACCATTGAGGCGGCGCTCGGCGTGCCCGGCATCACCGCGAACGACACCTACGCGACGCCGCTCAACGACGCCTTCGTGCCCGGCTCCGCACCCGCGCCGGCCAACACGTTGACCACGGCCACGCCGAGCGTGGCGAACGGATCGAGCGTCACCTTCCAGTACTCGACGCCGCCGGCGACCGCCGGCTCGACCAACTGGATCGGCATCTACCCGACCGGCGTGACGCCCGGTTCGCAGTCCTCGATCACCTGGCAGTACGCGCCGAACGGCAGCGGCAGCCTGACCTTCGACACCAGCAAGCTGAGCGGCGCGGGCAACTACGCCGTCTGGTACCTCTACGACGACGGCTACACCGCGCTGGCCGGTCCGCTCGCCCTCACCGTGAGCTGACCGCCCACCACGGCACCGAACGACGGCGGCCGGTCGCACCCCCTCGGCAGGGGTGCGAACGGCCGCCGTCGTGCTGTCCCGTCCCGTCCCGTGCCGTGCCGTGCCGCGCCGTCCCGTGCCGTCCTGTCCCGCGCGACGACGCCGTCGTGCTGCCGGGAATCCGTCGGTGATTTCCCTGGTATTCACCGGACTTGAGGCACCGGCCCGATCGCCGGGCAGCCGGGATCCCCGCCCTCGTTGGTACGCGACCACGTAATCTGGCCGAAATACCGGGCAACCCCGGCCGGAAACCCCCCGACGAGCATTCGTTCCGCTGTGATCTCCATCGCATCTCCACCGCATCTGACGGTAGCTCAGCTCGCTCCGTATGCTGACTGTTCATCAGTCGCCATGCGCCCGAGCTAGGGTGAAGCACGCCGGTCACGCACCCCGTGGCCACCTCCTCCTTTCGGCCGACGAGCCATCGGGCACCCCGCCCCGGTGGCGCCGCGGCACGGAATCCGCCCTACGCGGACTTCCGCATGCGACCCACCCCACCAGGGCCTGCGCATTCGATCGCGAGGACTCCTTGCACGATGCACCGCGCTGATCCGCGGCCGCGTCAGCAGAACCGGGGAGGTATTTTGACGTTTCAACAATTCGCGCCGGTACAGCTCGATGACATCGACGGGCTGCTCGCCCTCTACCGCGAGGTCTACGGCAGCGGCTACGCGCTGCCCATCGGCACCGACCCCGCCGTGATGGCCCGGGAGATCGCCGCGCCGGACACCACCTGGCTGGCCGCCCGCGAGCCGGGCGGCGGGCGGATCGTCGGCACCATCATCGGCACCCTCGACGCGCGGGAGCGGCTCGGCAAGCTCCAGGGCCTGGTCGTGCACCCCGACGCCCGCGGCACCGGGCTCGCCCATCAGGCCGTGCGGCAGCTCAGCGAGGCGCTGCTCGGCGGCGACCGGGCCGCCGACTCCGTCTACGCCACCGCGCGCACCAACTCCACCGCGCCGCAACGGGTCTGCCTGAGCGCCGGGTTCCGCGCGCTCGGCATCTTCCCGAACCTGCGCAAGGCCGAGCAGCACGAGACCATGGTGCTGCTCGCCAAGCACCGGCCCGGCGTGCTGGAGGGCCGCCTGCCGGTGGACCGGGTGCCGGCCGGCCTGGCCGACCTGGTGCTGGCCCTGCACGAGGCGGTCGGCCTGCCGGGGCAGCCGCTGCCCGTGGTCGACCACGAGCCGCTGCCGGCCCGCCGGGCCGCCGCGGACGGGGCGGAGTTGGAGCTGATCGGCGCCCCGCGCTTCGTGCTGCGCCGGATCGCCGAGACGCTGCCCGACCCCGAGCAGCGCTTCTACCCCTTCCACACCCCCGACACCATGCTGACCTCGGCCGACGGCGGTTACGAGGTCTACGCCCAGCTGAACCCCTCGGACGGCTACTGCGCGCTGATCGGGGCCACCCCGTCGGAGCAGGGCCGGCAGTCCGAGCCGGGCGAGCTGTCCGGCCTGTCCGGGCCATCCGAGCCGTCCGGGCTCTCCGGGCTCTCCGAGGTCTTCGAGACGGTGATCGCCAAGCTCGCCGAGCACGGCGCCTCGCACCTGGAGGCCCTGCTCCCGCTCGACAGCTACCAGGACCTGCGGCTGCTGCTCGCCCACGGCTTCCTGCCCGCCGCCGCCTACCCGGCGATGCGCCGCCAGGGCGAGGGCTGGCGCGACTACGTGGTGATGGCCCGCAGCCTGCAGCCGCTGGACTTCCGCGGCCTGTCCATCGACGCGGCCTTCCAGCCCTTCACCGAGCAGTACATCGAGCAGTGGAAGCAGCAGTACCTCAACACGCACGGGGTGTTCCAGTGAGCGACTACCTTGCCCCGGTCCGGGTTCCGGACCCCGGGGCCCTCCCGCACGTCCAGCGGCTCTGCGACCTCGCCGAGCCCTACGCGGTCTCCGCCGAGAACGACCGGCTCTTCGCCCTCGCGATGAACGAGTCCAACGCCTGGCACGCTGCCCGCTCCCCGTTCTTCGCCAAGCTCTGGGCGGCGAGCGAGGCGGCCAAGGAGCCGCTGGAGTCCGTCGCCGACCTGGCCCGACTGCCGTTCGTGCACGCCAACTTCTTCAAGGCGCACGAAGTGGTCTCGATCCCCGAGCAGGACGTCAAGCTCCATGTGACCTCCTCCGGCACCACCGGCCAGAAGTCGCAGATGTTCTTCGACGAGTGGACGCTGCGCAACGGACAGCGGATGGTCGCCCGGGTCTTCGACTCCTACGGCTGGCTGGGCGAGGACGAGCCGGTCAACTACCTGCTCTCCAACTACCAGCCCCGGCCGGGCCTGAACCTCGGCACCTCGTTCACCGACGAGTACCTGTGCCACTTCGCCCCGGTCCGCTCGGTCGAGTACGCGCTCAAGCACACCGGCAGCGGTCACGAGTTCGACCCCTTCGGCTGCGTGCGGGCGCTGCTGCGCTACGCCGAGGAGGGCGCCCCGGTGCGCATCCTCGGGTTCCCCGCCTTCCTCTCCTTCACCCTGGACCGGATGCGCGAACTGGGCCTGCCGCCGATCGAGTTGCACCCCAAGTCGCTGGTGGTCTTCGGCGGCGGCTGGAAGGGCCACGCCGACAAGCAGGTCGCCAAGCCGGAGCTGTACCGGCGGATCCACGACCAGCTGGGCATCCCGGACGAGCGGATCCGGGACGGCTACGGCGCGGTGGAGCACTCGGTGCTCTACATGGAGTGCGCCAACCACCGCCTGCACGTGCCGACCTGGTCGCGGCTGCTGGTCCGCGACGTGCGCACGCTCGCACCGCTGGGCCACGGCGAGCGCGGCTACGCGCAGTTCGTCTCGCCCTACATCACCTCGGTGCCGGCCCAGTCCGTCCTGATGGGCGATCTGGTCTCGCAGCACGCGCCCGAGGAGTGCGGCTGCGGCCTGCCCACGCCCTGGTTCGCCGTGCACGGGCGGGCCGGACTCAGCCGCAACCGCAGCTGCGCCATCGCCGCCGCCGAACTGCTCAAGGGGACCTCGTGACCACTGCTCCTTCTCCTGACCAGCGCGTCCACTACTGGCAGGGCGAGTTCGTCGACGACGCCGAGGCCGAGCGGCGGCTGACGGCACTCGACGAGCGGGTGCGCGCCGTCCTGGCCGAGCCGCGGCTGGGCCCGCTGACCGTGCTCGCCGCCTGCGACCGGCTCGCCGCCGCGCTGCGCGATCCGGCGAGCCGTCAGACCAAGCTGCTCACCGAGGAACTGACGCTTCATCAGATATCCGCCGCCGAGACCGAGCGGACCCTGGCCGACATCGCCGAGGCGCTGGACCGCGAGGCCCTGGAAGCCAAGCTGATGCGCGAGCTGGGCGGGATCGACCCGGGCCGCCTGGCCCGCTTCGACTTCCGCCGGGAGATCTTCGAGGGCTGGCTGCCGGTCGGACTGCTGGTGCACGTCGCGCCGGGCAACGCGCCCGCCGCCGGGGCGCTCAGTGTGATCGAGGGCCTGCTCGCGGGCAATGTCAACGCGGCCAAGACCAGCGGGAGTTCGCACTTCACCCAGCTGCTGCTGGCTGAGCTGGCCGAGCTCGACCCGAGCGGGGCGATCGCGGCCCGGACGATCGTGCTGGCCTTCTCCTCCAGCCGCACGGCCTGGCTGGCCGCGCTGCTGGCCCCCGCCGACGCGGTCGCCGCCTGGGGCGGCGAGGAGGCGCTGGCCGGGGTGGCCGCTCTGGTGCCGGCCGGCTGCCGGCTGGTCGACTGGGGGCCCAAGCTCTCCTTCGCCTACCTGACCGCGGACGCCTGGGCCGAGCCGGCCGCGCTGCGCGGCATCGCCGCCGACATCTGCCGCCTGGACCAGCAGGCCTGCTCCAGCCCGCAGTTGGTCTACCTGGACACCGAGGACCCGGAGCAGGTCTTCGCCTTCGCCGAGCGGTTCGCCGCCGTGCTGGCCGAGGCGGTCGCCGACCTCGCACCGCGCGAGCCGGAGCTGCTGGAGAGTGCGGAGATCAGCAACACCGTCATCGTGGCCGGGCTGGAGGAGCACCTGGGCCTGACCCGGGTGCACGCCGCCCCCGACGGCAGCTGGCACGTGCTGGCCGACCTGCGCAGCGCGCTGCGCGCCTCCCCGCTGCACCGCACGGTCTGGGTCAAGCCGCTGCCCCGCACCCGGATCCTGGAGGTGCTGCGCCCGATGCGCCGCTACCTGCAGACGGTCGGCATCGGCGCGGAGCGGGCCGACACCGCCCTGCTGGCCGGCCAGGTGCTGGCGGCCGGCGCGCAGCGGGTCACCGTCCCCGGCGGGATGCTCGGCTCCTACGACGGCGAGCCGCACGACGGCGTCTACGCGCTGCAGCGCTACAGCCGCCGGGTGGACGTCCAGCTGGACGGGCGGTTCACCGCCGACGCCTGCCTGGACGACCTGGTCGGTGCCCGCGAACTGACCCCGCCCCAGGTGGAGGTGACGGCCAAGACCGAGTTCGAGCAGCTGCAGGGAGACCTGCGCCGCGCCGAGGTCTTCTTCCGCAGCGGCGGCAGCTCGGGCGCGCCCAAGCTCTCCGCCTTCGCCTGGGACGACTATCACGAGCACATGCGGTCGGGTGCCGAGGGCCTGCTCGCCGCGGGCTTCGAGCCGCGCACCGACCGGGCGATGAACCTCTTCTTCGGCGGGCAGCTCTACGGCGGGTTCCTCAGCTTCTACTCGGTGCTGGAGACCCTTCAGGCGGTGCAGTTCCCGATGGCGGCCCAGGACGACCACGCGCTGGTCGCCCGCTCGATCGTCGAGCACCGGGTGGACACCGTCTTCGGCATGCCGAACTACCTGCTGCGGGTCTTCACCGAGGGTGCGGCGGAGCTGCGCGCCTACCGGGGCGTGCGCAAGGTCTTCTTCGGCGGCGAGCACTTCCCGCAGGCCCAGCAGGACTGGCTGCGCGAGGAGTTCGGCGTCGAGCTGGTCCGCTCGGCCGCCTACGGCAGCGTGGACGCGGGGCCGCTGGGCTACCAGTGCGAGCACGCCCCGGCCCGGGTGCACCACCTGTTCAGCGGGCTGCAGACGCTGGAGATCCTGGACCTGGACACGGACCGCCCGGCCCCGATCGGCGAGGCGGGTCGACTGGTCTTCACCGCCCACACCCGGCGCGGCCAGCGGCTGGACCGCTACGAGATCGGCGATCTGGGCCGCTGGGTCGCGGGGGAGTGCGCGTGCGGGCGGCGCACCCCGCGCTTCGAACTGCTGGGCCGCTTCGGTGACATCTTCCGCAGCGGCAGCCACTTCCTCAACTACCGCCGCTTCACCGCGGTGGCCGAGGAGGTGCTCGGCCACCGCGGCGCCCTGCAGATCGTGCTCGACGAGCAGGGCGGCGACGAGTGGCTGACGGTCCGTCTGGAAAGCTCCGAGGACGGCGTGTTCGACAGCGCGGCGGCGTCCCGCGCCTTCCTTGACGGCTATGTCGAGCTGGCGGCGGCGGTCGAGCGGGACCGCCTGGTGGAGTTGCGCGTCGAGTCCGTGCCGGCGGACGCCTTCGAGCGCACGGCGGCCAGCGGCAAGCTCCGCGAGGTACTGGACCTGCGCGAGCGCAACCGCTGACGCGTCAGGGTGCCGGGGGGCGGCGGCTGCCCTCGCCCCCCCGCACCTGTGGCCCGCCGGTCAGCGGTGGGCCAGGAGCGCGACCTCGTCGCCGAAACCGACCAGCAGCCGGCCGACCAGCAGCCGGCCACCCGGCGCCGCGGCGAGCGCGCGGACGCCCGGGAGGACCAGGGCCTCCCCGAGCTGCCCGCCCGTGGCCGGCTCCCAGAACCGCACCGTGCCGTCGCGGCTGCCGGTGACGGCCACGACGCGGCCGTCCAGCACCGCCGTCGTCACCGCCCAGACCCGGTCGGAGTGCCCTGTCAGGGGCTCGCCGACCGGCTTCCCGGCCGCCAGGTCCCACACCCGCGCCGTCGCGTCCTCGCCACCGCTCACGGCGACCGGTCGGCCGTCCAGCACCGCCGTCGCCAGCGCGCACACCGGGCCGGTGTGGCCGCTCAGCGGCCTGCCGAGCTGCCTGCCGGTGGCCAGGTCCCACACCCGAACCATCCCGCGGCGGACCCCGCTGCCGGTGACGGCGACGGGCCGGCCGTCCAGTACCGTGGTCGCCACCGCCTGCACCCACCCCGTGTGGCCGGTCAACGGCGCACCCGCCTGCTCGCCGGTGGCCAGGTCCCACACCCGGGCCGTCCGGCCCACACCGCCGCTGACGGCGATCGGCAGGCCCGCCCGCTCCGCCACGGCCACCGCCGACACCCCGCCGTCGTAGGCGTTCAGCGGGCCACCCAGTCGTTGGCCGGTGGCCAGGTCCCACCTGCGCACACTCTGGTCGCTGCTCCCGGTGACCGCGACAAGCCGGCCGCCCACCAGGGCCGTTGCCACCGCGCAGACCTCGCCGGTGTGGCCCCACAGCGGTCCGCCGAGCCGCTCGCCGGTGGCGAGGTCCCAGATCCGCACCGTCGAGTCGGCGCTGCCGGTGACGGCGACCGGGCGGCCGTCCAGCACCGCCGCGGCCACCGCCCGCACCTCGGCGTCGTGACCGGGCACCCGGCCGCCGGTCGCCCACGCGACCTGCCACCCCCGCGAGGCGCCCGCACCCGCCGCCTGCCGCGGCTGCCCCGGCAGCCCCTCCTGATCCGGGTCCGCCAGGAGCCCCGGACCCGTCAACCAGTCGCCCGTCGCGGTGGGTCCACCACGCCGGCTGCCATCCCGCGGATCGTCGGACATGACCGGCACAGTAGCCGGTGCCACCGACGGCGGCCGGCGGCCCCGGGGTGCCACCGAAACCGACCGCTCCCCGGAGGCCCCGGGTCAGCCCAGGCGCTCGTCCAGCAGGCGGATCGCCTTGCCGGTGCGCGGGTTGATGCTCAGGCCGTCCGCGGCGACCCACTCCACGGCGAGCGGGTGGATCAGGCCGCGCACGACGTGGTCGGCGAACATCGGCCGGGAGTCGGCGAGTTCCTCGGTGAGCCGGCACTCCAGGAAGCTGCGTCCGTCGGCCTGCGCGGTGTTGTCGGCCAGCCGGAGGACCAGCTGGTCGAGCCCGCCGTGGTGCCGGAGCACGATCTGCACCCCGTCCACCCGCCGTTCGGTGTCCAGGCCCGCCACCAGGGCGCGCAGGTCCTCCAGGTAGACGGTGACCGGGCCGACCCGGGCGCCCTCCTCGGAGCGACCCAGCAGGCGGAACCGGCGCTGTGGGAAGTCGACCCACTCGGCGAGGTCGCCGACGGGGTAGCGGATCATCGGCATCAGCCGGCGGGCCAGGTCGGTGGCGACGACCCGGCCCGGGCGGCCCGGCTCCTCGATCGCCTCGCCGGTCTCGGGGTCGAGCAGTTCCACCACCTTGTCGGGGCTGAAGACCTGGTGCACCCGGGCGTCCGGCTCGCCGGCAACCGGGCCGGCCAGGATGCCGGCGTCCACGCTCGCGTAGCCGATCGAGCGGACCGCGCAGTTGGGGAACGCCTGGGCCATCAGGGCCAGTTGGTCCGGGTAGAAGGCCTCGCCGCTGAAGAGCGCGAGGCGGATGCCGGGCAGTTCGCCCACCGTGTCCACCACCTCGCGGGCGAGGCGGCAGAGCGAGGTGGGCGGCGCGGTCAGCACGGTCGCCGCGAAGTCCCGCAGGGTGGCGATCACGTACTCCAGCGGGGCGGCGCCGGCGATCGGCAGCTGCACCGTGGGGATCGGCGCCTCCTGGAGCAGGTTGAGCGTGAAGACGAAACTGGAGTACAGCTCCCCGGCGTAGAACAGGTTGGCCACCCGGTCGCCCGCCCGCAGCCCGGCGGCCGGCAGCCCGTCGCCGAACCGGCGGGCCATCGCCCGCCACTCCTCGCGGGTGTAGAAGGAGACCCGGGGTGCCCCGGTGGTGCCGCCGGTCTTGAAGACGATGCCGTCCCGGTGCGTCCCGGTCAGCACCCGGCTGTCGGTGATCCCGTGCGAGCCCCAGAAGGCGGCGTGGTCGATCAGCGGCAGCGCGGGGAGGTCCGCGACGTCCTCGGGGAGGTCCGCGTAGTGCTCGCGGTAGAAGGGGGAGGCGGTCCGCACGAAGCGGACGAGTTCGGCGATCCGGGCGCCGGGAGCTGCGGAGGGACTGGTTATCTGAGGGTCAGTCATGACATTCACCTTTGAAGATCATCGTGAATCACGATCATATCTTCATAGTGATGACGGTCCCTCAGCTGCGCTCTCTCGGCTGCTCTCCCTCAACCACGGCCCGGCTCATGGGTCGGCCGGGACGCTGCGCGGTGTCGGCCACCGGGCCGTCCAGCAGTTCGGCGGCCGGGCAGCCGGAAGCAAGGACCAGCGCGCTGCCAGAACCCGGCAACACGGTTCCACCGCCCCGGACGGCGATCTCGCTGCTCAGCGATATGTGCTGCCCGGCTTTCGCCGACAGCGCAACAAGGCGATCCTGGCCGCGATCACGCGACTTCGGGGCTTGACCGGGCAGGCAGCCGAAGCGCACGCCAAGCCCCAGATAGGCTCGGGCTCCGAGTATGCCGTGGATTTCTTCAGCGACGCCCAGCACACCATCCTCGTCGGGATACGCCAGAACGGCCCGTGCGGAGCGTTTTCCTATGGGATCACCACGGCCTACGCCGTCGGCGGTTACATCCCCTGCTCCGCTTGAACCGCTGAGCAGTTCAAGTGAACTTGATTGAGTGATGTCGGTGCCGTTCGCCTGACAGCTGGATGCCGGCACCCGTAACCCCGGGGTGTGAGGTACGCGCACGGCGGCGGGCCGGCCGATGCCGAGAGAACCATGTGGGAGCGCTTACGGCTTCAGGCCGTGGAGCGTTTCGTTTCAAGGGCGGGCAGAAGACCGCGGAGATTGCCGCTGTCCTGCGGATCAGCGTGCGGCCGATCAGCGGCCCCGCGCACCATCCGGTGCGTGGGGCCGCTGTGTGTCTACCGGCAGGTTCAGACGCAGTGGGGCACGCCGGGCACGTTGTGGAACGCCGCCGCGTAGTCCACATACGGTGCGAAGGTATAGGCAGCCCCCACGTAGAAGTCCCCGCCGCCGCTGAAGCGCAAATCCGCAGTGCGGTACCACACGTCGCCGGCATTGCCGACGTATCCCCCGACCACCCAGCAGGTCGCCACGCGGAGCTTCCCGAGGCCGCGGATGTCCGGCTCTCCACATCGGGAGATGACGGGCAGGATCCGGCGCCTGATCAGCTCTCGCCGGGCGTCCGCCTGCTGTCGTACCCCTTGTGGCCGAGAAGGGACTCGGGCCGCTTGCGGGGTCGCCCCGGTAAGCCGGCCACCGGTGGGAAGCATCGGGTCGGTCGACGGTCGGACGTGCCGCTGACCGGCCGTCAGCAGCGAACGCACGTCCACGCGGGCGGGGGTCGACGCGGTGTCAGCTGCCGCCCTCGCGAGGGGCCGGGGGCAACTGCTCGACGCCGAGCAGCTGGTTCAGCGGCGGCTCCTGGGCGAGCACGGCGCCGGCGGTGATGGTGACGGTGATCGTCGTACAGAAGACGATCAGCCAGGTCAGGATGGTGAGCACCAGCCCCAGCGACCCGTACTCGGCCAGGCTGCGGTTGAGCGCCCTGGACATGTAGAGGCGGGCGGTCAGGGAGAGCGCGGAGGTGCAGGCGGCCGTCAGCAGGGCGGCCGGCAGCAGTGGCAGCCACGGCTTGCGGGCGGCCAGCAGCAGGTGCTGGGTCCACCACCAGACGCAGGTGCTCACCACGAAGGTCACCGGTACGCCGAGCCAGAGCCCCACCCCGAAGCCGGACCGCAGCGGCCCCTGCAGGATCAGGATCGCCAGCCAGCTGAGCACCCAGGCCAGCCAGCGCCAGGCGGTCAGCCGGACCGGGGCGTTCGGCAGTCGCCAGGCCCGCTGGCAGGTGCGGGTCATCGCCCGGCTGCAGCTGGTCGCGGAGAGCACCGCCATCAGGGCGCCGATCAGGCCGGTGGTCTCGCGCAACTCCTCGTCGTGGGTGCCCCCGCTGGCCAGGTCGCGCAGCTGCTGGGCCGCGTTGCCGCTGAGCCCGAAGACCTCGCGCAGCGAGTCGAGCATCTGGTCGCGCACGCTCTGCGGGGCGAAGGCGGCCAGCGCGAAGAGCAGGGGCACGGTGGTCAGGAAGAGCTGGGCGGCCAGTCGGGTGGCGGAGTCCAGCACGTTCGCGGTGACCAGCCGCTCGGTCAGGGTGGTCAGCACCGGCAGGCGCCGCTCCGTCCGGGCGCGCGCCGATACCGCCGTCATGACCAGCCGGCGTTGGCGCACGCGCAGCGCGCGGCGCAAGCGTTGGTGGCGTGGGCCGACGGGTGGGCCGACGGGCGGGCCGTTGGGTGGGCCGCTGGGCGGGCCGGTCTGATGGGGCATCAGGTCCATCTAACCGCCGAGTGCCCGGTCGGCGGCGCATTGGTGGGCGGTCCGTCCGGGTGGCCTCCGGGTGGCCGAGCGAGGTGGCCGAGCGAGGTGGCCGAGTCGGGTGGCCGGCCCGGATGGCCGGGCCCGCGCGGGTCAGCGGCCGCCCGTGCTGACCCGCGCCGCGATCCCGTCCAGCAGGCAGTCCAGGCCGAAGGCGAACTGGTGGTCGGCGTCGAGATCCTCGGCCTCGATCACCGAGCGGGCGAAGTGCGGGTGCTCGCCGCTCTCGACGATGGTGCGGACGTACGGGCCCACGCTCGCCCGCCACTCCTCCAGGGTCAGGCCGGTGCGCCGCCGGGTGTCCTGCTCGGCGAGCTCGTCGGAGACCGCGCCGAGCACGTAGTGGTTCAGCGCCCGGATCAGGGTGACGGCGAGGGTCGGGTCGGCGGTCAGCTCGGCGGCGGCGGCCAGCGCCAGGTCGGTCTGGCGCACGGAGTTCGGCCCGAGGGCGGGGCGGGCCATCAGGGTGCCGGCCAGCCAGGGGTGGCGCAGCAGGTCGGCGCGGAGGCGGTGGCCGAGGCCGGCCAGGTCGGCGCGCCAGTCACCGGTGGCCTCGGGGGCCGGCTGCTCGCTGCGCACCGCGTCGACCATCAGGTCCAGCAGTTCGTCGCGGCCGGCCACCTGGCGGTAGAGCGAGGTGGTGCCGGAGCCCAGGTCGGTGGCGATCCGCCGCATCGAGAGCGCCTCCAGGCCCTCGGTGTCGGCGATGCCGATGGCCGCCGCGACGATCCGCTCCGGGGTCAGGCTCTGGCGGCGCGGGGCTCTGGGTGGCCGAGCCCAGACCAGGGCGGGGACCGGCTCTTCGGGCATCGCGGCAACTCCTCGGGTGGATCGGGTGGGCACATCGTACGCCGACGGGCACAGTGTTCCCGAATGTGGGAACACTGTGCCCACATGGGGTACGGTGTTCCCAGTCGGGGGGCGGACCGCGCTCGCCCGTTCGGATCGGACTGCCGAGGAGCTGTCATGCACGACGCCCTGCCGCACGCCCTGCCGCACGCCCAGGCCCAGGCCCAGGCCCAGGTTCAGCCACCCGCACACCCCGATGCCCAGGTCCAGGTCCAGGTCCTGGTCGCCGGGGCCGGCACGGTCGGGCTGGCCGCCGCGCTCTGCCTGGCCCACCACGGGGTCGAGGTGCTGGCGGTGGAGAGCCAGGCAGGACCGTCCGTGCACCCCAGGGCCACCGGGGTCGGTCAGCGGACCCTGGAGATCCTGCGCGAGCTGGGCCTGGCCGAGGCGGTGGACGCGGTGGCCGTCGACATGCGGGCGGGCAACCTCGGCCTGATCATGGCCGAGAGCCTGGCCACCGCCTCCGCGCTCGCCGCCCCGGAGCACCCGCTCGCCGCTGCGGCCACCGGCGCGCTCGCCGCCCCACCCGCCGACCCGGCGCGCGATCTCAGCCCCGGCCGGGTGCGCGGCACCTGCCCGCAGAACCGGCTGGACGCGGTGCTGCTGCCCGCGGCCCGGCAGCGCGGTGCCACGGTCGTCCACGGCACGCGCCTGGTCTCGTTCGACCAGGACGACGAGGGCGTCACGGCGCTGCTCGACGGCCCGGACGGCCGGCGCACGGTGCGGGCCGACTACCTGATCGCCGCCGACGGCGCGCGCAGCCAGATCCGCGAGGCGCTCGGCATCCAGGCCCAGGGGCCTGGTGCGATCGGCGGTCCGAAGGTGAACATCCTCTTCCGCGCCGACCTGAGCGCGCTGACCCGCGGCCGGTCCTTCCTCGGCTGCGAGATCGTCCGGCCGGACTTCCACGCCATGCTGATGACGATGGACGGCGTCTCGCAGTGGGTGCTGCACGTCGGCTACGACCCCGAGACGGGCGAGTCGGTGCACGACTTCACTCCCGAGCGCTGCCGCGAGCTGGTCCGCTCGGCGCTGGGCGAGCCGGCCGCCGGGCTGCCGGTGGAGATCGTCAGCGTGCTGCCGTGGCGGGTGCGGGCGCTGCTCGCCGAGCGCTTCTCGGCCGGCCGGGTCTTCCTGGTCGGCGACGCGGCCCACGCCATCCCGCCGCTGGGCGCGTTCGGGATGAACACCGGCATCGCCGACGCGCACAACCTGGCCTGGAAGCTGGCCCTGGTGCTGCGCGGCCAGGCCGGGCCCGGCCTGCTGGACAGCTACGACGCCGAGCGGCGTCCGGTCGGGGCGCTCTCCGTCGAGCAGGGCCGGCTGCGGCTGGCCGCGCCGCACCTGCACTGGGACCGCAGCCCGCGGTCGGCGGCCGAGCGGGCCGCGGCAGGCGTGGTGAACGCCCCGATCGTGCAGCTTGGTTACCGGTACGACTCGGGTGCGGTGCTCGACGCCGTCCCCGAGCCGCCCTCCACCGAGGACCTCGCGCTCGACCTGGACGGCACCCCTGGCTCCCGGCTGCCGCACCTCTGGGTCGAGCGGCACGGCACCCGCCTCTCCACGCTGGACCTGGTGCGCTCGCGCTTCACGCTGCTCACCGGCCCGGGCGGGCGGGCCTGGTGCGCGGCGGCCGAGGCGGTGGCCGAGCGGCTCGGGATCGCGCTGGGTGCCGAGCTGATCGCGGCGGAGGGGTCCGGTGCTGCCGAGGCCGCTGGAGGTGCCACGAGGTGGGACCCGGTGCTGGACGCCGAGGGCCGCTGGCCCGCCGCCGCCGGGATCGGTCCGGGGGGTGCGCTGCTGGTCCGTCCCGACGGCTTCGTCGCCTGGCGCACCGCCGGGCTGACCGAGCGGCCGGAGCGTGACCTGACGCGGGTGCTGCGGCGGCTGCTCTCGGCCGCTGCTGGGGTGACCGCCGCCGCTGGGGTGACCGCCGCCGACGCAGCAGCCGCCGTCGGCTGATGCCCACCCTCGGCACCGGCGTTTTTGCCGGGTGCCGCCGCCCGGGCGCCCTACGGTCGGGGCACGAGCGCCCCGACCCGCGCCGCCCGGGCGCCGGACCGTCCGGGGCGTGGACCCCTGGAAGCGACGTGACATGGCAAAGATCCTTTTCGTGATGACGGGCGCCGACCACTGGACGCTGGCCGACGGCACCGAGCACCCCACCGGATTCTGGGCCGAGGAGGCGGCGGCTCCCTACGAGGCCGTCAAGGCCGCCGGCCACGAGGTCGTGGTCGCCACCCCGGGCGGCGTGCGGCCGACGGTCGACCGGGCCAGCCTGGCGCCCGAGTTCAACGGCGGTCAGCAGGGCGCGGACCGGGTCGCGGGCGTGCTGGCCTCGATGACCGAGCTCCAGCACCCGATCGCGCTCACCGACGTCCGGCTCGACGACTACGCGGCCGTCTTCTACCCCGGCGGCCACGGCCCGATGGAGGACCTCTCGGTGAACGCCGACTCCGGGCGGCTGCTCACCCTCGCGCTGCGGTCCGGCAAGCCGCTCGGCGTGGTCTGCCACGCCCCGGCGGCACTGCTGGCCGCCAGGGACGAGGACGGCGGCTCGCCCTTCGCCGGCTACCGGCTGACCGGCTTCAGCAACGCGGAGGAGGCTCAGGCGGGCTTCGCCGACAAGGCCCGCTGGCTGCTCCAGGACCGACTGGTCGAGCTGGGCGCGGACTACCAGGAGGGCGAGCCCTGGGCGCCGCACGTGGTGGTCGACCGCACCCTGGTGACCGGGCAGAACCCCGCCTCCGCCGCGCCGCTGGCCGCCGAACTGCTGAGCAGGCTGGGCTGACCACGGGCACGCGGGGCTGACCAGAGGCGCGCAGGGCTGACCGTGAGCAGGGCCTGGCTGACCCGGCGCACCCCGGGTGTCACGCTCCGTGCGCGGCGAAGCGGCGGAGAACACGGTCAGTGCCCGTCGGCCCTGGAGGACATGGCCCGCAGGGGAGAGACTGAGAGGGAGACCCATCGGTCGCGCACCACCACTGAGGAGGCGCGCCATGTCCACCGCATCCGTCCCGCGTCGGCACCGGGGGAATGGCACGCCACTGGCCCGGCAGCTGCGGCGCGCCCTCGGGCACGACGAGAATCCGCTCTGCCGGTCGGTGGACCGCTCGCGCAGCCGCCTGCTGCTCGCGCTGGCTGCGGGGCTGGTGCTGGCCCTGGCCGTCGGCGCGCTGGTGGCCCTGCTGCTGCTGGGCGGCATGCGGGCGCACGCCCGCCAGGTCGGCGCGCACCTGCACCCGGTCACCGCGACCACGCTGAGCGCGGCCACCGACAGCCCCACCCGCTCGCTCTGGTCGGCCCAGGCCAACGCGTCCTGGGCCTACCCCGGGGCCAGCGCGCACACCGGCGTCATCGGCGTGCCGGCCGGGACCGCGCAGGGCAGTCGGCTGCCGCTCTGGGTCGACGACAGCGGCGGGCCGGCCTCGCCGCCCCCGCCGGACAGCGAGCTGGCGACCGCCGCCGCGCTGTACGGCATCGGCGCGCTGGCCGGGGTGGGCGCGGTGTCGTGGGTCGGCTACCAGCTGCGCCGACGCTGCCTGGACCGCCGCGCCGAGCGCGCCTGGGAGCCGGACTGGGAGCGGGTCGAGCCGCTCTGGTCCGGGCGCGGGCACTGGCGGGAGACGGGCGGCCTCTGAGACCGACCGGCCTGAGCGGCCCCCGTCGGGCCCGGCGCGCGCAACCGTCCGTGTGCAATCGGCCGCGCGCAACCGTCCGCGCGCGTCAGTCCTCCAGCACCGCCATCGCCGCGTTGTGCCCCGGGATCCCGCTCACCCCGCCGCCGCGCAGCGCCCCCGCGCCGCAGAGCAGGATCGCGGGGTGCGCGGTGGCCACGCCCCAGCGGTGCGCCGCGCTGCCGGGATCGCCGCTCGCGGCCGGGTCCGGGCGGTCGCCCCCCTCGGGGGAGGCGTCCGGGTCCTGCTCCGCGTACGGGAAGGCCAGGTCGCGGTGGAAGATGTTGCCGCCGGGCAGGCCGAGTTCGCGCTCCAGGTCGAGCGGGGTCTTCACCTCCAGGCAGGGCCGGCCCAGCTCGTCCAGGGCCAGGCAGTCGGCGAGTGGTTCGGCCAGCACGGCGTCGAGCGGCGCCAGCACCGCGCGCAGCGCCTGGTCCGCCGTGGTGCCCGCGCTGAAGAGGCGGGCCGGCTGGTGCAGGCCGAAGAGGGTGAGGGTGTGGTAGCCCCGGGCGGCCAGGTCGGGGCCGAGGATCGAGGGGTCGGTCAGCGAGTGGCAGTACAGCTCGGACGGCGCCGGGTCGGGCAGCGCGCCGGCGGCGGCCTGCCGGTGGGCGGCGGCCAGCTCGCGGTAGGACTCGGCCAGGTGCAGGGTGCCGGCGAAGGCGTCGCGCGCGTCCACGCCCCGGTCCCGCAGCCGGGGCAGCCGGCGCAGCAGCATGTTGACCTTGAGCTGGGAGCCCTCGGGGCCCGGGGTGGCCGGCTCCTCGCCGAGCAACCGGGCCAGGGTGTGCGGCGCGGCGCCGCAGAGCACCCGGCGGGCACCCACCCGGTACTCGCGCTCGCCCTCGCGGTAGCTGACCTCGGCGCTCGCGCCGTCGGTGGCCAGCGCCGTCACCTCGCAGCCGGTGCGCAGCTCGGCACCGGCCGCCGTGGCCGCCTCGGCCAGCGCGTCGGTGAGCGCGCCCATGCCGCCGACGGGCACGCCCCAGTCGCCGGTGCCACCCCCGATCACGTGGTAGAGGAAGCAGCGGTTCTGGCGCAGCGAGGGGTCGTGGGCGTGGGTGAAGGTGCCGATCAGCGCGTCGGTGAGGACCACGCCCCGGACCAGGTCGTCGGCGAACCACTGCTCCACGCTCTCGCCCAGCGGGCGCTCGAAGAGCGCCGTCCAGGCCCGCTCGTCGGCCACCCGGGCGCGCAGCTCGGCGCGGCTGGGCAGCGGCTCGGTGAGGGAGGGGAAGACCCGCTGGGCGACCTGCGCGGTCATCGCGTAGAACTCCTGCCAGGCCTTGAACTCAGCTTCCGATCCGGTCAGTTCGCGGAACGAGGCGGCGGTGCGGGCCGGGTCGGCGCGATCCACCAGCAGGCCGGTGTCCCGCCCGCCGCGCACGGTGGGGGTGTAGGAGGAGATCCGCCGGTGCCGGACCGCGAACCGCAGGCCCAGCTCGTCGACGATCCGCCGGGGCAGCAGGCTGACCAGGTAGGAGTAGCGGGAGAGCCGGGCCGGCAGCCCGGCGAAGGCCTGGCTGGAGACGGCCGCCCCGCCGGTGTGCGCCAGGCGTTCGAGCAGCAGCACGCTGCGCCCGGCGCGGGCCAGGTAGGCGGCGGCGACCAGGCCGTTGTGGCCGCCGCCGACGATCACGACGTCGTAGCCGCCCAGGGCGGGCGCGGTGGGCGCGGTGGGATCAGTGGGCACGGTTCACCGTCCGATGTCCTCGTACCAGAGTTCGGGGCGGGCCGCGATGAAGTCCCGCATCAGCGCGGCGCAGACGGGGTCGTCCAGCACCGTCACCAGCACGCCGTGCTCGGCCAGCCAGTCGTGGCCGCCGTGGAAGGTGCGGGCCTCGCCCACCACCAGCCGGCCGATGCCGAACTGCCGCACCAGGCCGCTGCAGTACCAGCAGGGCGAGAGCGTGGTGACCATCGTGGTGGGCCGGTAGCCGCGCAGCCGGCCCGCCGCGCGGAAGGCGGCCGTCTCGGCGTGGGTGGACGGGTCGCCGTCCTGGACCCGTCGGTTGCGGCCGCGCCCGAGCACCTCGCCGTCCGGGCCGAAGAGCGCGGCGCCGATCGGGATGCCGCCCTCGGCCAGGCCGAGCCGGGCCTCGGCCAGCGCCACCGAGAGCATCGCCCGCGCGTCCGTCGCCATGCCACCACTCTCCCCGAGCCTCCCGCGCACCGCAATGACCGGGACCGAACAACTGCCGCGCGCGGTCGCACCCGTGCCCGCGCCGCCGCTCAGCCGTACTGGGCCTCGGCCGCCCCGCTCGCGATGGCGCAGCAGATCTTGAAGGTCAGCGCCGCCCGGGTCGCGGTCGGCGCGCTGAAGGCGACCGTGCACGGGCCGGTCTGCTCGACGGTGGGCACCAGCGCCACGGCGGCGGCCTGATGGGTGGCGTGGAAGTCGATCTCGAAGCGGTGCGGCCCGCTCACCGGCTCGGGCCGCCCGTGCCTGCGGTGGTCGCCCATCGCCTGCTCGGCCCGCTCGCGGATCAGCGCGGCGCTGCGCGCGGGCGGCAGGCAGAGGGCCGCGTACCGGCTGACGCACTCCTTGACCGCCGCCGTGCGCGCGCCCGGTGCCCAGCGGGCGGCGGCCGCGCAGGTCAGGTCGTCGCCGGTGACCAGGATGACCGGCACCCCGTGCTCGGCGGCGGTCAGCGCGTTCATCCGCCCCTCGTCGGCGTGCTCGCCGTCGATCCGGAAGCCCGTCAGGCCCGCGCCCAGGTAGGTGTGGGCGAGTACGCCGTGCACGCCCGCGCCGGTGTGGTAGCCGAGGAAGACCACGGCGTCGGCCTCCTGGACGCCCTGCATCATGGCCAGCGGCTTGTGCCGGCCGGTCAGCAGCCGGGCGCGCGGGTCGAGTTCGGCCAGCAGCAGGTTGCGCTGGGTGTCGTGCGCCTCGTTGACCACCACCTGGTCGGCGCCGCCGTTGAAGAGTCCGGCCACGCAGGCGTTGACGTCGCCGGTGAAGAGCGGGCGCATCCGCTCCCAGCCGGGGGTGCCGGGCAGGATGTCGCCGGGCCAGGTGGTGCCGGTGGCGCCTTCCATGTCGGCGGAGACCAGTACGCGCATCGTGGCGCCTCCAGGGTTCGTGCGGGTCGGGGGTTCGGCGCGGGGTCGGGGGTTCGTGCGGGTCGGGGGTTCGGCGCGGGGTCGGGGGTTCGTGCGGGTCGGGGGTTCGGCGCAAGGTCGGGGTTTCAGCGCAGGGTCGGGTCGTAGGCGTCCCGGACCGCGTCGCCGAGCAGCAGGAAGCTCAGCACGGTCCCCGACAGGAAGAGGGCCGGGAAGAGCAGCAGGTGCGGGAAGTCGAGCAGGTAGGCCTGGGCGGCGTTGAGCTGGAGCCCCCAGGAGAGCGCCGGGTACTGCAGGCCGACGCCGAGGAAGTCCAGCGTCGCCTCACCGGAGATGACGTTGCCGACGTTCAGCATCGCGACCACCACCACCGGTGTCACGGCGTTCGGCAGGACGTGGCGGACCATCAGCCGCACCGGTCCGGCGCCGGTGGCGCGCGCGGCCCGCACGTACTCGGCGTCCTTGGCCCCGATCACCTGGGCCCGCATCACCCGGGTCATCGTGGTCCAGCCGAGCGCCACCAGCACCAGCGTCATCGCGCCCAGCCCGTGGTCGGGGAAGGCGACCAGGATCACCGTGGCGCCGAGCACGAAGGGCAGGCCGAAGAAGACGTCGGTGACCCGGGAGAGCAGCCCGTCCACCCAGCCGCCGTAGAAGCCGGCCAGCAGCCCGAGCAGCACCGAGAGCGCCAGCGCGCCGACCGTCACCACCAGGCCGATCACCAGCGGCGGACGGGCGCCCCGGACGATCTGCGCCAGGTAGTCGCAGCCCTGGGTGTCGAAGCCGAACGGGTGCGCCGGGCTGGGCCCCACCCGGGCGTCGGCCAGCTCGCAGCGCCCGTTGTCATGGGTGAGCAGCGCGATGAACGGCTCGGGCAGCGCGGCCATCAACGCGATCAGCACCAGGAAGGCACCGCAGGCCACCAGGCCGGGGCGGGCGGTGAGTCGGCGCGGTGTCCTGGCCGGTGGCAGCGGCTGGTCCTCGACCGGGGCGGGAGCGGCCCGCTGCAGGCTAGTCATGCCGGATCCGTGGGTCGAGCAGCCCGTACAGCACGTCGACCGCCAGGTTGGCCAGGCAGAAGACCAGGACCAGGACGGTGGTCACGCCCACCACCGTGGGCCCCTCGCGCAGTTGGATCGCCTGGAAGACCTGCTGGCCGATGCCCGGCAGGTTGAAGATGTACTCGGTGACCACCGCCCCGGCCAGCAGCGAGCCCAGCTCGACGCCGAGGAAGGTGACCACCGGCAGCAGCGAGTTGCGCAGCGCGTGCGCCACCACCACCCGGCGCCGGGGCAGGCCCTTGGCGGTGGCGGTGCGCACGTAGTCGGCGCGCAGGTGCTCCAGCAGCGCTGAGCGGGTCAGCCGGGCCACGTAACCGGCCCCGAAGGAGGCGAGCACCAGGCCGGGCAGCAGGTAGGCGGTGGGCCAGCCGGCCTCGGTGCCGGAGACCGGGAACCAGCCCAGCCGCACCCCGAGCACCAGTTGGGCCAGGTAGCCCAGGATGTAGACGGGCACGGCGACCACCAGTGTGGTGCCGCCCAGCACCGCGCGGTCCGCCCAGCGCCCGCGCCGCAGCCCGGCCCAGACGCCCAGCGCCATGCCGAGCGCGGCCTCCAGGAACCAGGCGGTCAGCCCCAGTCGCAGCGTCACCGGCCAGCGCCCGGCCAGCGCGTCGGCGACCGGCTCGCCGGTGAAGGTGCGGCCCAGGTCGCCGTGCAGCAGCCCGCGCAGGTACTCGGCGTACTGGACGACGAGCGGCTGGTCCAGGTGGTTGCGGTGGCGCAGTTCGGCGAGCACCGAGGCGGGCAGCGGCCGGTCACCGGCCAGCCCCTGGATCGGGTCGCCGGGCAGCACGAAGACCAGGGTGTGGATCAGGAAGGTGGTGGCCAGCAGGACGGGGACGGTGTAGAGCAGGCGGCGGGCGAGGTATCGGCCCATCTGTTCTCCTTCCGGCGGGACGGGACGCGGTGGCGTCAGTGGCGGACCGTGATCTCCTCCAGGCGCAGCCCGGCGCTGTACGGGTCGAGCCGGACGTTGCCGACCCGACCGCTCCAGGCGGTCTGGTCCTGCCAGTTCCAGAGCGGGATCAGCGGCAGCTCCCGCAGCGCCAGGTCCTCGGCCTGGTGGTAGTGGGCGATGCTCTGCTCGGCGGTGGGGGCCGCGTCGCCCTGGGCGAGCAGGGCGTCGAAGGCGGGGCTGGACCAGCCGGAGCGGGTGCCGGGGCCGAGCAGCCCGGCCAGGTAGTTCTGCTCGCTGGGGTAGTCGGCCACCCAGTTCTGCCGGTAGGGGCCGGTGGCCTGGTGGTGGTTGAGGATCGGGCCCAGGTCGGCGGCGGCCATGGTGCGCAGCGTGATGTCCCGGATGCCGAGGTTCTGCCGCAGCTCGTTGGCCACCGCCGTCATCCACTGCAGGTAGCTGGGGTCGGAGTTGGCGAAGTACAGCGCCAGCGTGCCGGTGAAGCCGCCGGCCTGCTGGAGCAGTTGCCTGGCCTCGGCGGGCCGGTACTCGCAGGTCTCGCCGCAGGCGCCGGCCCGGTGGCCGGGGATGGTGGCGCCGACCAGCGAGTCGGCCGGGGTGAAGACCTCGTTGTAGATCGCCCGGGTGATGCCCTTGCGGTCGATCGCCATCGACAGCGCCCGGCGCAGCTCCGGCTTCGCGTAGCGCGGGTCCCAGAGCGGCAGGCCCAGGTAGTCCATGGTGCCGCTGGGGCGCACGGCGTAGTGCCGGCCGAAGGTGCGCTTGGCCTCGTAGGCCCGGGTGGCGGGCACGCTGGTGACGAAGTCGACGTGGCCGGCCCGTAGTTCGGTGAAGGCGGTGTCCTTGCTGGTGAAGATCTCGAAGTGCACGGCGTCGGCCATCGGCGGGCGCGGTCCGGTGTAGCCGGCGGCCCGCTTCAGGTCGATCCGCTGGTTGTGCCGCCAGGCGCCGTCCAGTTGGAACGGGCCGTTGCCGATCGGGTGCAGGTCGAAGCCGTCCGGGTCGCTGAACGCCGCCTGCGGCAGGGGCGCGAAGGCGGGGAAGCTGAGCAGCATCGGGAACTGGCTGAACGGGGCCTTGAGGGTGACCCGCAGGGTGCTGTCGTCCAGCACCGTCAGGCCGCGCAGGTGGCGGGTGGCGGGTTGTCGGTCGCCGGGCGGGTTGAGGTCGTCGTACCCGTCGATCTGGGTGAAGTAGGCGTTGGCGTCCCAGCCGTTGGGGGCGTAGGCGGCCGCGTCCCAGGCGGCGGCGAAGCTGCGGGCGGTGACCGGTTCGCCGTTGTGGAAGCGGGCGCCCTGGCGCAGCGTCAGGGTCCAGACCCGCTGGTCGGTGGTGCTCAGCGCGCTGGCGGCCAGCGGCACGGGGTGGCCGTCGCCCGGGTCCAGGCCGACGGGGGTGTCGAAGACGCCGGACAGCACCTGCAGGGCGTAACTGCTGGTGGTGCGGCCCGGGGTGAGGTGGTCGGGCTCGGTGAGCGCGACGGAGTAGGCGCCGCCTGGCACGTCCGGTACCGGCCGGTCGTCCTCGGCACCGGTGCGCGCGCAGCCGGTCGTCGCGGCGGCCAGCAGGGCCAGCGCCAGCACCGCGCGGGTCAGCACCGCGCGGGTCAGTACCGCGCGGGTCAGTACCGCGCGGGCCAGCACAGGGCGGGGCAGTACGGTGCGGGTCAGCACCGGGCGGCCGCCGCGCAGGCGGTCTCCCAGTCGTGCGGGGCGGCGGGCACGGCCCGGCGCGGGGCGGAGGCCGCGTCGGAGGCCAGGCGCACCACCAGCGCGTCGATCACCGGACGCGGGCTCGCCCCGGCGAAGTCGTTGACCAGCACGCTGAAGGCGAGGGTGCGCCCGTCCACCCTCTCCAGGTAGCCGGCCAGCGCGTCCACGCCGGTCATCGAACCGGTCTTGGCGTGCACCCGGCCGGCGGCGGGGGTGTCGCGCATCCGCTCGGTGAGGGTGCCGCCGACCATCCGGCGCGGGTCGCCGGCCACCGGCAGCGCGTCGTACCAGGCGCTGAACCAGGGCTGCTGCCGGGCGAAGCGCAGCAGGGCCACCAGCCGCCGGCCGGTCATCAGGTTCTGCCGCGACAGCCCCGAGCCGTCGACCAGCCGGGCCGGCGTGCTCTCCAGCCCGCCCCGGCGCAGGAAGCCGCGCACCTGGTCGAGCCCGGCGGCCCAACTGCCGGAGCCGGCCCGCACGGCGCCGATCTCCTTCACCAGGTGCTCGGCGATGCCGTTGTTGCTGAGCTTGAGGAAGGGCACCAGCAGGTCGCCGAGCGGCGCCGAGTCGTGCGCGGCCAGCAGCGCGGCGCCGTCCGGGGCCCGGCCGGCGCGCAGCGCGCCGCGCACCGTGACGCCGTGGTCGGCCAGCGCCGCCGCGAAGACCGTGCCGGCCAGCCGCGCCGGGTCGTCGATCGCCACCCACTCCTCGGTGGGGCCGGCGTCGGCGGGCAGGCTGCCGGAGAGCACCAGGTCGTTGCCGCCGGGGTGCCGGTCCACCTGGACGGTGTCGGTGCCGCCCGCCGCGCCGGTGGCGACCTGGCCGCTGATCCGCACCGGTGCCCGCGCGGGGGTGAGCCGCACCGTCGCCGGGCCGCCGGGCGCCTGCGCGGGGGTGAGGGTCAGGCGCACGCTGCCCACGTCGTCGTCGCTGTCGGTGGTCAGGGTGAGGGCGGAGATCTGCGGGCTGTAGTAGGCGGCCTGGTCGTCCCAGGCCCAGGCCGCGCCGAGCGGCACGTCGTCGTAGCGCGAGGCGTCGGCCAGCACCGAGCCGGTCACCTCGGTGACCCCGGCGGCGGCCACCCGGCCGGCCAGCGCGTCCAGGTCGGCCGGCAGCAGGCTGGGGTCGCCGCCGCCGCGCAGCACCAGGTCGCCGTCGAGCCGGCCGCCGGTGCGCGGGCCGGCCGCCAGCACCTGGGTGGTGAAGCGGTGGTCCTGGCCGAGCAGGTCGAGCGCGGCGGCCGCCGTGACGGTCTTCAGGGTGGAGGCCGGCAGCAGCAGCGCGTCCGGATCGTGCTGGTAGAGCACCTGCCCGGTGGCGGCGTCGGTGACCAGCACCGAGGCCTGCGCCCCGGCCAGGGCCGGGTCGGCGAGCAGCCGGTCCAGGTCACCGGCCAGCGGGGCCGGGGCGGCGGCGGGTGCCGAGCCGCTGAGCAGCAGCGCGACGAGGACGGCGGCCAGTGGCGCGGCGAGCCGCCGGACCGGAATGCTCTGCACGGCGCCTCCAGGGGCGGACGGGCTGCGGGACTCCCCACCTTCACGCGGTTGGCCCGCCTCCGGGTGCGGATGACACGCCAGGGGCGACAATTCGCCCGCCCGGCGGACAGCCGGACCCCTGGCCGGCGACCCCGGCCGCTTAGTCGGCTGCTGATATGACTACGGGATGATCTTTCCGACGCCTTTCCCCTTCGCCGCCGTCCTGTGCGACCTGGACAACGTCGTCCGCTTCTTCGACCACACCGAGCTGGCCCGCCTGGAGCTGGCCGCCGGGCTGAGCGCGGGCAGCACCGCCGCGGTCGCCTTCGCCCCCGAGCACGACGGACCCCTGCTGCTCGGGGAGATCACCAAGGAGCAGTGGGTCGAGGCGATCGCCCGCGCCCTGGCCGCCAGGGTGCCGGCCGACCAGGCCCGCGCCCTGGCCACCGCCTTCGGCAGCGCGCCGTTCCGGGCCGACCCGGAGGTGGTGGGGCTGCTGCGGGCGGTCCGCGCGCACTGCCCGGTCGTCCTGGTCACCAACGCCACCGCCTGGCTGGAGCAGGACCTCGACCTGCTCGGGCTGCTGGACCTCGCGGACCACGTGGTCAACAGCTCGCGGGTCGGCGTCGCCAAGCCGGACCCGCGGATCTACAAGATCGCGGCCGAGCGGGCCGGCGCCGAGCCGGGGCGCTGCCTCTTCGTGGACGACCGGGCGGAGAACGTCGAGGCCGCGATCGCGCTGGGCATGGCCGGGGTGGTCTACCGCGAGCCTGCCGACCTGCGCGCCGCGTTCGGCGTGACGCGCGGGGTCGTGGGCGCGTCGGACTGATCCGGGCGGCGCGGGCCCACCCGGGCCCACCCGGGCCCACCCGGGCCCACCCGGGCCTGTCCGGTCCGGGCTCACCCGGGCTCACCTGCGCTCGCTCGGGCCGGTCCGGGCCGGCCCGGCGCGATCCGGCAGCGCCGTCCCGGGGCATCTGCCACCCGGACGGGCCAGTATGGGAGGGAGCCGTGCGGGCGCGCACCCCGCCGGCCGGAGCGAGGTGGTTGCGGTGAGCGTGTCACGGCCCGCGTCCGCGCGGCTCGGCGCCGCGGATGCCGAGGCGGCGGCGCGGGCAGGCCTGGACACGCTGGTGGAACCGCTGCGGTCGGCGCCCGAGCTGCTGGGGGCGCACATGGGCGGCGTCTACCTGCTGTCGGCGGACGGGCAGGCGCTGGAGATGGCGCTGAGTCTCGGGGCGATCCGGCAGTTCGTCCGGGGCTGGCAGCACGTGGGACTGGCGGCGGCGATCCCGGTGGCGGACGCGGTGCGTGAGGGTGAGCTGGTCTGGGTGGGCGGCGCGGGGGAGATGGCGCGGCGCTACCCGCGGGTGGCGGTCGCCATGCCGTACGCGTTCAGCCTGGCGGCCGTGCCGCTGACCGCCGGCGGGCGGCGGCTGGGCGCGGTGTTCTTCCTCTGGCCCGCCGCGCACCCCGCCGAGCTCTCGCCGACCGAGCGCGGCGCGCTGGGCGAGATCGCCGGGCGCCTGGCGCGCCGGGTGGCGGCCGCCGACCCGCCGCTGCGGGCCGGCCCGCGCCCGCTGCCCGTCGTGCCGCCCGGCGGCGCCGCCGACCTGCTCGCCGCGACGGTGGCGCGGCTGCCGGACGGGGTCTGCGCGATCGGCCTGGACGGGCGGCTGACCCTGGTGTCCGCGCAGGCGGCCCGGCTGCTCGCGCGGCCCGCCGACCAGCTGTTGGGTGCCCGACCGTGGACGGCACTGCCCTGGCTGCGCGATCCGATCTACGAGTACCACTACCGGGCGGCGGTGATCAGCGGCGAGCCGTCCTCCTTCGTGGCACTGCGCCCGCCGGACCAGTGGCTCTCGTTCCGGCTCTTCCCCGACGCCTTCGGCGTCACCGCGCGGATCGCGGCCGCCCAGGTGACCCGGCGCGCGCTGCCCGTCGACCCGGTGCCCCTCGAACCGGTCCCGCACACCCGCCCCGGCGCGCTCTACTGGATCCTGCACCTGGCCACCGCGCTGACCGAGGCGGCCAGCGTGCAGGACGTGGTGAGCATGGTCGCCGACCAGATCGTGCCGGGCTTCGGCGGCCGGGCCGTCGCGGTGCTGCTGGCCGAGGGCGGCAAGCTGCGGATCGCCGGGCACCGCGGCTACCCACCCGGCCTGGTGGACCAGTTCGACGGGACCCCGCTGACCGAGTCCACCCCCGGGGTGCGGGCCTCCACCAACCCGGTGCCGGCCTTCTTCGAGAACCGGGCCGAGCTGGAGCGGATCTACGCCGGGCGCCGCGAGACCCAGGACGGCATGGCCGCCTGGGCCTACCTGCCGCTGGTCACCTCGGGCCGGCTGATCGGCACCTGCGTGCTGGCCTTCGCCGAGCCGCACCACTTCGCCCTGGAGGAGCGCGCGGTGCTCACCGCACTGGGCGGCCTGATCGCCCAGGCGCTGGACCGGGCCCGCCTCTACGACACCAAGTCGGGCCTGGCCCACGGCCTGCAGGACAGCCTGCTGCCGAGCGCGCTGCCGGTGGTCCCCGGGCTGCGCACCGCCGCGCGCTACCTGCCGGCCACCGAGGGGATGGAGGTCGGCGGCGACTTCTACGACCTGATCCGGGTGGACGACGGCGGGCTGGCCGTGGTGATCGGCGACGTGCAGGGCCACAACGTCAACGCGGCCGCGCTGATGGGCCAGATCCGCACCGCCGTGCGCGCCTTCGCCAGCGTCGACGCCGATCCGAGCAGCGTGCTGGCGGGTACCAACCGCCTGCTGGCCGACCTCGGCACCACGCTGCTCGCCAGTTGCGCCTACCTGCGGGTGGACCTGGCCCGCCGCGAGGCCTGGCTGGCCGACGCCGGGCACCCGGTGCCGCTGCTGCGCGGCCCCGACGGCCGGGCCCGGCTGCTGAGCCCGCGCAGCGGCCTGGTGCTCAACGTGGACCCTGACGCCGAGTACCCGCAGATCCGGATCCGGCTGCCGGTCGGCACCACGCTGCTGCTCTACACCGACGGCCTGGTGGAGACCCCCGGCGGCGACCTGGACCAGGCGTTGGCCCGGCTGGCCGACACCTTCGCCCGGCACGGCGGCGAGCCGCTGGACCGGCTGGCGGACACGCTGATCGACCAGTCCGGGCAGGCCGAGCAGCGCACCGACGACGTGGCGGTGCTGCTGGTCCGCTCGGTGGTGGGCTGACCCCGAGGGCCATTCCGGGCGGGGAGAGGCTCAGGTCAGCTCCAGGCCGGTCACCAGTTCGGACAGCTCCCGGCGGTCCGCGCTGTCCAACTTGCCCATCAGGCTCGCCACGTGCTTCTCCACCGTGCGCGGTGAGATGAAGAGCAGCTTGGCGATCTCCGGGTTGGCCCGACGCTCGCCGAGCAGCACCAGCACCTCGTACTCGCGCGCGGTGACCCCCTTGCCCGCCAGCTGGGCCGGCACCGCCTCGTTGCCGCTGCGCCGCTGCATCACCCGGACCCCCGCCTTGCGCAGCAGCGCCCGGCAGGCGCCCGCCAGCGCGGCCACGTCGCTGCCGTGGAAGTGCTGCTCGGCGGCGCGCAGCCAGTCCACCGGAGTGCCCCAGCGGTCGGCCAGCGCGGCTTCGGCGACCAGCCGCAGCACCAGGTGGCGGGCCATCGGGAAGGGGGCGGCGGCGGCCTGCGATTCGGCGAGCTTGGCGGTGGCGGCGGCGGCCTGCCCGGCGCGGCCGAGCAGCACCGCCTCAGCTGCCAGGACGAACTGGAGGTTCCATCTCAGCTGTGCGGCATGGGCCGATCGGGTCTCGGTCAGCAGCTCCTGGCCGGCCCGGTCGGCCAGCACCTCCAGCAGCACGCCCAGGCCGTAGCGGCCCGACTGGTAGTAGATCGTGGGGTGCGTGCGCTCCCACTCGCGCACCCGTGCCATCTCCGCCTCCGCGCCCGGCCGGTCCTCGCCCAGCAGCGCGCAGATCGCCCGGTGCCCGAAGACCACCGGCGCGTGGAAGGACTGCTCTCCGCCGCGCTGGCGGAACTCGGCCAGCACCGCCCGCATCCCCTCGCGGCGGCCCTGGTGGGCCCGCGCCGCGATCTTGATCACCAGGCAGAACTGGGACTCGCCCTCCTGGTGCATCCGCCCCGTGGACTCCAGCAGCTTGTCCGCGAGCGCCTCGGCCTGGTCGAACTCGCAGTAGAGCACGTGCTGCATCGCGATCGTGGCATCCGCCTGCGCCCCCGCGGTGACCGCGCCGATCGCCAGCGCCGCCTGCCGGGCCAGCAGGATCTGCTCGGCCTCGCCGGTGCGCATCAGCTCGTTGGTGGCCAGCCGGATCTGCGCGCGCAGCCGCCAGATCGGCAGCCCGTGCGCGTCGGCCGTGCCGAACATGTGGCGCAGGTGCACGTCGGCCTCGTCGAAGCTCTGCCGCCGGGCCAGCAGGGCCAGCACCTGGCGTCCCTGGCAGGCGGTGGCCGGCAGCGGCACCTCCTCGGCGGTCCGCACCGCGCGCAGCGCCAGCGCCTCGGCCCGCGCCGCCTGGTCGTCGCCCTGCCCGCCCGCCAGGGTCAGCAGGTGCGCCTCGACCACGTCCAGCGGCGCCAGCTGGGCCGGGGCGGCCGCGCCGGTCAGC
This sequence comes from Kitasatospora sp. NBC_01287, assembly GCF_026340565.1. Lineage (NCBI taxonomy): Bacteria > Bacillati > Actinomycetota > Actinomycetes > Kitasatosporales > Streptomycetaceae > Kitasatospora > Kitasatospora sp. NBC_01287. The sequence continues at coordinate 611,029 of NZ_JAPEPB010000001.1, read as the reverse complement.
AGCCGGCGGGCCAGCGCGACCTGCTCGGCGGCCTTCTCCCAGTGCCCGCCCACCACGCAGACCCAGGCCAGCCGGGTGAGCAACTCGGCCCGCTGCTGCGGCGAGAGCAGCACCGAGCCGTACAGGTCGGCGCCCCGGCGCAGCGCCCGCTCCACGTCGCCCGCCTCGGTCAGCGCGTAGAGCAGCGACTCCAGCACCTCGGCCCGCTGGCCGGGGTGGGAGTGGGCCGGCAGCAGTTCCAGGGCCCGGTCGAGCAGGCGCTCCGCCGAGGCCGCCGCGCCCTCGCCGAGCACCCGCCGCCCGGCTCGCGCGTAGAGCAGCCCGGCGGCAGGCTCGTCGCCGGTCGCCAGCCGCAGCCGGGCGGCGAGTTGGCACAGCTCGCCCGGCAGGTCGGGGTCCATCGACTCCACCGCGGTGGCGGCGGCCGCGGCCAGCATCCGGCGTTGGGCCGGCAGCACCCCGCTGGCCAGCGCCTCGGCGGTCCAGGAGTGGCGGAAGGCGCACCAGTCGGGGGCGCTCAGCGAGGGCGCGAGGAGCTGCGCCTCGGTGCCGGCCCGGACCAGCGCGTGCAGTTCGTCCTCGCCGAGCCCCGAGACCCGGCGCAGCGCGTCGAGCGGGAAGCGGCGGCCGATGATCGCGGCGGCCTGCAGTGCGTTGTGCCATTCGGGGCCCAGCCGGCGGGCGCGGTCGCTGACGCTGGAGGCCACCGTGGAGGGCATGTCGCGCGGTACCCCCTCGACCATCCGCCAGCCCTCGGCGGTGCGGGCCAGGGCGCCGGCGTCGATGCCGCCGCGCAGCAGCTCCTCGACGATGAACGGATTGCCCTCGGCGCTCTGGGTCAGCCAGCCGAGCAGCCCCGGCGGCAGCCGCGGCACCTCGACGTCGAGGCAGGAGGCGGCGAGTTCGGCCACCTGATCGTCGGTCAGCGCGCCCAGCTCCACCAGCCGGGCCACCCGGTGCCGCGCGCTGGACTGCGCCAGGTTCAGCGCGGGGGAGGGCGTGGAACGGACCGTGGCCAGCAGCAGCACCGGCAGGTCGGCCAGGTTGTCGACCAGGTACTCGACGATCCCCATCGTCTCGGCGTCGCAGTCCTGCAGGTCGCTCAGGCAGATCAGCGCGCCGCGGCCGCGGCCGACCACGCTCAGCAGGCGCAGAACCGATTCTGCAAGCACCACCGGCGAATCATCGCTCTCGTACGGGACCCCGTCGCGCCACTCCGGGATCAGCCGCCCCAGGGCCGGGCGGTAGGGCGCCAGCTCGGGATCGTCCGGTACCGCGCCCGAGCGCACGATCGAGAAGAGCGCCTCGGTGAGCGGCCGGTAGGGCACCGTCGCGCCGGCCTGGGTGGCCCGGCCGCGCAGCACGGCCATCCCGCCGCCCTGGGCCATCGTGATGCACTCCTGCACGAGCCTGGACTTGCCGAGGCCCGCGTCGGCGACCATGAAGACCGACCCGCCGCGTCCGGCTCGTGCTCCGTTGAGCGCGCTGTCGAGGAGCTGGAGCTCCCCCGCCCGCCCGATCACTATCGGTGACGACACCTGCACCCGCGCAACCTACCCCAAACCCCCTGGGATATGCACGTGCTGAGGAGTATTCAGCGAAAATCTGTTTGATATGCGGGCTTTGATGTGCGGGCGGTGCGCTCAGCCGTTGGCGGTGCCGCCGTCGGCCGGGCAGCTGGTGGTCGAGGTCACCACGCAGGTGGGGTCGGCCTGGGCGGTACCGGCGCTCGCGGCGGTCGCGCCCAGTGCCCCGAGGAGGACCAGTGCGCTCAGCACGAGGGCGGAGACCGCGGACTTCAGCTGCTGCTTCTTCATTGTCGTCGCCTGCTCTCTGTCGTTTCCGGCTTCGAGAAGAAGCCTGTCAGCGCAGGTAGACGGCCACATGGGTGTGACTCACCCATATCTTCGGACCGCCACCCACCCCCGCTGGGTGGGTGGGGTGGGTGGGATCGGCAGGTGGGCAGGTGGGCAGGTGGGCAGGCGTCGGTCGGCAGGCGTCGGTCAGCCTGCGTCGGGTCCCGCCGGTTCGAGGGCCAGCACCCCCGCCCGCAATGCCACCGGCAGATCCACCGTCAGCAGCGCGTCCAGGTATTCAGCCCGGCTGATCGACCGGGTGCCGAGCGCGGCCGCGTACGGGTGCGGCACCTGCATGTCGATGTACGCCGCCCGTCCGCGCAGCCGCCGGCTCAGGTCGGCGAAGGCCGCGCCGGTCGCCTGGGGATGCCGGCCGAAGGCCGAGTCCACGCTGAAGACCTGGCCGATCCCGGTGCCGAAGAGGCCGGCGATCAGCTCCTCGCCGTGCCAGATCTCGATGCTGTGCGCCCAACCCGCTTGGTGCAGGCTGAGCAGTGAGGCGCGCAGCGGGTCGGTCAGCCAGCGGGCCGCCGCCTGGTCCCGGCAACTGCTGACCACCCCCGCGAAGGCGTGGTCGCAGGTGGCGATCCAGCCGGGGGCGGCGCCGCCCGGGTGCCGGCGCAGGCTTCCGGCCAGGTGGGCGGAGCCGACCTCCAGCACCGGACGCCAGGTCGGGCTCCACCAGGTCAGCGCGTAGGCGTCGGGCTCCTCCAGGGTCGGGAACGCGGCGATCCGCCCGTCGGCCACGTGGCGGGCATAGAGCGCCCGACGCTCGTCGCCGGCCCGCGGCGGCTGCTGCGGGCGGTGGAGCTCGTCGCGCGGGTAGGGGAACGCGCCGTGGCGGTGCGCCTCCAGCAGGCGGTGCGGGGCGGTGGAGCCGCCGACCGCGATCGGCAGGTCCAGCTCGGCCGCCGACAGGTCGACCCGCTCCCAGGGCATGTCGGCGAATGACTTGGTGTGCATGCCTCCCAAGTTGCCGCCCAGGCCGCCGTGGGACATGGGTGGAAAGGCCCCATATTCCGGCGCTGAGCCAGGTCCTGAGCGGGACTCGGGCAGGTCGCCTCCGCTTGTGCGTGCCCGGTGTGGGGCGGCAAGTGCCGGGGGCGGGTGCCCGCCGGGCCGTCCGAACGGCCGGTAGGTGGGTGGCCGGCGGTCCTGCCGACCGGGGGGTGCAGCGGGGTCGCCGGTGAACATGGGTGCCGGTCACGCATCCGCGCCGATCCGACGCCTCGTTAACTGTTGTGCATGAGAGCCGGTCGCCCATCAGCTGGCGACGGTGCGCAGATCACGATCGAGGAGGGTACGAGTTGCGGACCTCACTGGGGATCGATGTGGTGGCACAGCAGGTCTACTTGGCGATGGTGGCGGAGCCGCGCGCTGATGTGCAGAAGCTGGCCGAGCAGTTGGACGAGAGCACCGCGGCGGTCGAGCAGGCGCTCGCCCAACTCGCCCGGTTGTCGCTGATCGCCCCGGGCGACGGCGCCACCGGCTGGCTGCCGGTCGATCCCGAGGTCGGCCTGGCCGCCATGCTGGCCCGCCAGCAGGCCGAACTGGCACAGCGTCAGCAGCAGTTCGAGGACAGCCGACTGGCCGTCGCGCAACTGCTGGCCAGCCAGGGCCGCCGCCCCCAGGGCCAGGTGCCCGGGGTGGAGTGGCTCTCCGGCGAGGCGGCGCTGTGGGAGCGGGTGGCCGAACTGGCCGAGGGCTGCGAGGAGGAGGTGCTCACCCTGGGCCCGACCGAGCGGCTGACCGACTCGGTGCTGCGGGCCGCCAGGACGCTGGACGAGACCGTGCTGCGCCGCGGCGCGCGCTCCCGCTCGGTGCTGCTGGAAAGCGCGCGCAACGACAGCTCGGCCATGCCCTACCTGCGCTGGAAGATGGACGCGCTCGGCGGCGTGCGCACGCTGCCCTCGCTGCCGGTCTGGATGATCCTGATCGACCGCCGGCACGTGGTGGTGCCGGTCAGCTCCTTCCGGTCGGTGATGGGCGGCCTGGTCTGCACCGCCGATTCCATGGTCAACACCTTCGCCGCCCTCTTCGCCACCCTGTGGAAGGAGGCGCTGCCGCTCACCGAGGCCCGCCCGCGCACCGGCGGCCACCTCTCGCTCCAGGAGCAGCACATCCTGCGGCTCTGGGCCCAGGGGCTCACCGACGCCTCCGCCGCCCGCCAGATGGACGTCTCGTTGCGCACCGTGCGCCGCCTCTCCGACAAGCTCACCGACCGCTTCGGCGCCCACAGCCGGTTCCAGCTGGGGGCGATGGCGATCGCGGAGGGGAGCATCCGGGCGGAGGACATGATCTGACGGCCCCGGAAGCCCAGCGGCCTCCTGGACATCACGTCCTGGCGGCCCGGTCCGTTCCGGTGAGGCTGGGCCACGCGAGGTCGTCAACGGCGAGAAACGGCTCGCCGGCCACGCCCCGGTGGAGCCACCGGCGGCCCGGTTCAGCTCCCGGCGATGTGCCTGCCCGGCATCGGCTCCGCGAGTGCTGCCCGCCACTCAGGCGCGCCGAACGCCTCCGGGAAGTACTGCGTCTCGTGCACCACGGCCCCGCCGGCGAACTCCATGATGCTCACGGACCAGGTGGGCACTCCGTCGTAGGTGATGACGCACTCGCTCACCCACAGGTCCCCGCTGCCCGTGATCCGCTGGACGGTGAAGTGCCGGTCGGCCGGGTGCCCGCCACGTTGGGCCGCGATCGCCGCGCGGCCCACGAACCGCTCACCTGACTGGGGGTAGTCGAGGATCGCGTCCGCGGCGTAGATGGCGTGCTCCGTGTCGGTGTCCCCGCGCTCCGAGGCCCGCCAGTGTTCTTCGATCGCGGCCGTGATCTGGAGGTCGGGATCCATCGCGTCGTCCCTTCGGCAGGCGTCCGGAGCGGTCCGGGGACCTGGGAGCGTCTTCGGGACTTCCTCCCGGGCTGCCGTGCGCAGCCGCTACCCCCAACGCTCGAACCGCGTGCCCCCGCCCGCAAGCGCAGCACGGCCGGCCCCCGGTTGCCGGGGGCAGCGGGGCGTGTGGCGCGGTCGGTCAGGCGGGGGGCGTGCGGCGTGGCGGCCCCTGCCGGAAGAGGCTCAGCGGCACCGGGCCGCGGTGCAGGACGTGTGGCACGTCGCCCCAGGGCAGCAGCGGATCGTCCGGACCGAGGGTGCGCAGCCGCCGCAGCGCGCGGTCGGTCACCTCGGCGACCGCCCGCAGCGTGGCGGTGGTCAGCGGGAGGTAGTCGTCCGCGGTGCCGGGGTCGGCGGTGCGGGCCCCGGGCGTGGTGCGCATGAGCCGGACGCAGCAGCGCGCCGGATCCAGCCGCGAGGCGTCGAGTGTCCAGACCGGGCCGTCCCAGACCTGCCGGCCCGAGTCGCGCGCCGCGTCGAAGAGCACGGTCGAGTCGAGCGGCGACAGGAAGACCACGTCGGACCAGGCACAGTCGAGCGGTATGACGCGCTCGCGCAGCCGGTCCTCACGGCCGGCGTACTTGGCGACGTGGCGGGCGTGGAGGTCCGGGTGGTGCTCCCGGAGCATGGACAGCGGTAGCAGGTCCTCGCCGCGCGGGTCCGCGATCCCGGTCCGGTAGAGGGTGCCGTGGGCGCGTGGCTGTTGATCTTGAGTGGGCATGAAAAAAGCGTCGGACTCCCTGGGGGAGATCGACGCTGCACTATAAGTATATCAGCTGATGACTGCGGATCAGTTGTGCGTGCCGTGTTCGACCGGGGCGGGTCGGGTCGGCGCGACCCGGGCTGGCGGTGGCGGGCGGTGACTGGCGGTGGTTGACGGTGACTGGCGGTGGTTGGCGGTGGTTGACGGTGGTTGACGGTGGTTGACGGTGGTTGACGGTGGTTGACGGGGCCGGTGGGCGGCGGCATGATGAGCAATGGCGTGGCCTACGCCGAACCTCCCGCGACCGTCCCCAGCACGGTCCCCCGGTGGAGGCAAAGGGACCAGGGTCTCAGGTCGCTGTCGCAGCCGTTTCGCCTCGGGCGTGGTTGCTGGGGAACTGTCGCTCAAGGCGTGGAAGGCCGCGATGACAGCCCACAGGAATTTCAAGCGCCAGGTGCGCGCCCGAGCCGCCAAGACCGGCGAGTCCTACACGTCTGCCCTGCGGCACTTCCGCCCGACGCCATCAGGAGACGTCATGTCGGAAGCAAGGAACCCCAGGAGCGTGCGGTTCGCCGTCGCGCAGACCCCCGTCCGCGAGGACCCCCGGGACGGTGACGCGCTGCGTGAGAGCGGCCGTCAGGTCCGCGCGCTGATGCGCGAGGCCAGTGCCGAGGGCGCGCGGATCGTGCACTTCCCGGAGGGCGCGATCTGCGCGCCCCACAAGCTCGTCCTGTCCGTCGACGGCCCGGACGCGGTCGGACCGGCGGACTGGGAGCGGTGCCGGTGGCCGGTGCTGCAGGGGGAGCTGGCCGCGATCGCCGAGTTGGCGGGCGAGTTGCGGCTCTGGACGGTGATCGCCTCGGCGCACCGCCTGACCGGGCCGAACCGCCCGCACAACAGCCTCTACGTCGTCTCCGACCGCGGCGAGGTCGTCACGCGCTACGACGAGCGCCTGCTGTCGAGCACGAAGGTCTCGTACCTGTACTCGCCGGGCACCTCGCCGGTGGTCTTCGACGTGGACGGTGTCCGCTTCGGCTGCCTGCTCGGCACGGAGGTCCACTACCCGGAGCTGTTCGCCGAGTACGAGAGGCTGGACGTCGACTGCGTCCTGTTCTCCACGACCGGTGTCGCCCCGGGCAACGCCGCCGTCCAGGCGAGGGGCCACGCCGCGGCCAACAGTTACTGGGTCAGCTTCTCGGTGCCCACGCAGCACGCCGCCACCGCGCCGTCCGGGGTCGCCGCCCCCAACGGGGAGTGGATCGCGCGGTGCCGCGCGGACGGTTCGCCGTCGGTGGCGGTGGTGGACCTCGACGACGGTTCCGAGGCCGCCGCCGACGCGGTGGCGTACGCGCGGCCCTGGCGTCGTGAATCGCGCGCGGGCGTCCACCGCGGGTACCGGGTGGCCGACCCGCGCAGCGAGGACCGCACGGCGGCCTTCTGACGCGGGACGGCTGTGACGGTGGCCGCCTGACACCGGACGGCCGTGCGCCCCCGAGCGATGAGTCGCTCGGGGGCGCACAGCCGTCGGTCAGCGGGCCCGGCCGAAGCGGTCGGCGATGCCGGCCAGCATCAGTTCGCGGATCGCGGTGGCGAGCCGGGCGGGGGTGGGGGCGGTGAAGAGGGTGCGCACGGGCAGGTCGACGCCGAGGGTGGTGCGGATCCGGCTGGTGACCTGGGTGGCGAGCAGCGAGTGGCCGCCGAGGTGGAAGAAGTCGTCGTGGATGCCGACCGTGTCGATGCCCAGGATGTCGCTCCAGAGGGCGGTGATGGCCTTCTCGACCGGGTTGCGGGGCGCGGCGTAGGAGGCGACCTCGGGGCGGTGGTTGTCGGGGGCGGGCAGCGCCCGGCGGTCGGTCTTGCCGTTGGGGGTGAGCGGCAGCCGCTCCAGGACGACGAAGGCGGCGGGGATCATGTAGCCGGGCAGGTGCGGCGCCAGGTGGGCATGCAACTCGGCGGCGGTCGGGGCGGGTTCGGCCACCAGGTAGCCGACAAGACGCTTCTCCCCGGGCGTGTCCTCGCGGACCGTCACGGTGGCGGCGGTGACCGCCGGGTGGGTCAGCAGGGTGGCCTCGATCTCGCCCAGCTCGATCCGGAAGCCGCGTAGCTTCACCTGGTTGTCGATCCGGCCGAGGAACTCCAACTGCCCGTCCGACCGCCACTTCACCAGGTCGCCGCTGCGGTAGACCCGGCGGGTGGTGCCGTCGAGGGTGAGGTCCACGAACTTCTCCGCCGTCAGGTCCGGTCGGCCCAGGTAGCCGCGGGCCACCCCGACGCCGCCGATCAGCAGCTCGCCGGGGACCCCGGTGGGCTGCGGGCGGTGCTGCGGATCCACCACGTAGACCTGGGTGTTGGCGATCGGCCGGCCGATCGGCGGGACCGGGTCGCCGGGGGTGACCTCCGCCGAGGTCACGATCACGGTGGTCTCGGTGGGACCGTAGCCGTTGACCACCCGGAACGGCAGGTGCTTGCCGGCCGGCAGCCGCAGCAGGTCGCCGCCGGTCAGGATGTAGTCGAGGCTGGTGGCCACCGAGTCCCAGGACAGGGCGGCGAGCGACTCCAACATCGGGGTGGAGAGGAAGGTGCCGCGGATCTCCTGCTCGTTCAGCCACTGCTGGAGCAGCGCCGGGGTGAGCCGCACCGTCTCGCTGGTGGTGCAGCAGGTGGCCCCTGAGGTGAGGGCGAGCCAGAGCTCCCAGGCCCCCGCGTCGAAGGCGACCCCGGCCAGCAGCGCTACCCGGTCACCCGGACCGGTCCGGTAGTTGCGCGTGGTCCAGTTGATGAGGTTGACGATGCTGCGGTGCTGCACCTGGACGCCCTTGGGCTTGCCGGTCGAGCCGGAGGTGTAGATGGTGTACGCCAGGTTCTCCGGCCCGCTGACGGCCGGCGGGTTCTCGACGGGCTGCGCGGCCAGGCCCGTCCAGTCGTGGTCGGTCAGGAAGGCGGGCACACCGGCCGGGAAGAGCGGCGCGTGTCCGGTGTCGGTGATCACCAGCGGCGTGCCGGAGTCCTCCACCATGAAGGCGAGCCGGTCGGCCGGGTAGTCCGGGTCCAGCGGCAGGTAGCCCGCCCCGGACTTGAGCACCCCGAGGACCGCGCAGATGAGATCCGCCCCGCGCTGCAGGCAGACGGCCACCAGGGAGTCGGGGCGGACCCCGAGGCCGCGCAGGTGGTGGGCGAGCCGGTTGGCCCGCTCGTTGACCTGACGGTACGTCAACTCGCCCTGCTCGCCGCGGGTGGCGAGGGCGTCAGGGGTGCGCTCGGCCCACTCCTCGAAGAAGCTGTGGATGGTGGCGGCGTCGGGGTGGTCGGTGGTGGTGTCGTTCCACTCGACCAGCACCTGGCGCCGCTCGGCCCCCGCCAGAAGCTCCAGTTCGGACAGGCGCGCGCCCGGGGTGGCGGTGGCGGCGGCCAGCAGCGTCTGGAAGTGCCCGATCAGCCGCTCGATCGTCGCCCGCTCGAAGAGGTCGGCGCGGTACTCCAGCGAGCCGATCAGCGAGCCGTGCTGCGTGTCGTGCTGCGTGTCGAGCCGCGTGTCGTGCGGTGCGCCGTCCGCTGCTTCGCTGAGCGAGAGCGTGAGGTCGAACTTGGCCTGCCGTCCGGTGACCGGCAGTGGGGTCACCGTGGTGCCCGGCAGCTGCCAGTGGCCGGCCTCGGTGGCGTTCTGCAGCACGAACATGGTCTGGAAGAGCGGGTTGCGGGCGGGGTCGCGGTCGGGTGCGAGTTCTTCGACGAGGCGTTCGAAGGGGAGGTCCTGGTGGTCGTAGGCGCCGAGGGCGGTTTCCTTGACGCGGTCGAGGAGTTCGGTGAAGGTCGGGTCGCCGCTGAGGTCGGTGCGGATGACGAGGGTGTTGACGAAGAAGCCGATCATGTCTTCGATCTCGGCGCGGTTGCGGCCGGCGATCGGGGTGCCGACGGTGATGTCCTGCTGGCGGCTGTACTTGGCCAGCAGTAGCTGGAAGGTGGCCAGCAGCACCATGAAGAGGCTCACGCCGCTCTCGGTGGCGATGGCCCGCACCCGCTCCGCGAGCTCGGCGGGGACGGTGAAGAGCACCGTGTCGTCGTCGCCCCCGTCGCGCTGGGTGGGGCGGCGGTGGTCGGTGGGCAGCTCCAGCGGCTCGATGGCGGACAGCTGCGCACGCCAGTAGTCCAGTTGGCGATCCAGCACCTCACCGGTGAGCCACCCGCGCTGCCAGGACGCGAAGTCGGCGTACTGCGCGCCCGGTTCCGGCAGGGCAGGGGTTGAACCCCGCAGCGCCGCGCCGTAGAGCTCGCGCAGTTCGCCGGCCAGGACAGCCTCGGACCAGCCGTCCGCCACGATGTGATGGACCGTCAGCTGCACCAGCTGCTCCTGGTCCGCGAGTCGGACCAGGTCGACCCTCAGCAGGGGGCCGGCTGCCAGGTCGAAGGGGCGGCGGCCCGCGTCGAGCAGCAGCTGCCGGGCGGCGGCCTCGCGGGCGGCGGCCTCGCTCGCTCCGGCGGCGGGGTGTTCGCGCAGGTCGTGGACGGTGACGGTGGGCGAGGTGGGCGGATCGATGTGCTGGGCGGGCTCGCCCGCGGCGTCGGCGACGAACCGGGTGCGCAGGATCTCGTGCCGGGCGAGCAGCCCCGCGAGGGCGGTCCGCAGTGCGGTGAGGTCGAGCGGGCCGTTGACGCGCAGGGCGAAGGGGATGAGGTAGTCGCTGCTGCCGGGCTCCAGCTGGTCGAGGAACCAGAGGCGCTGCTGGGCGAAGGAGAGCGGCAGCGGGGTGCCGTCACGCGGTACCAGGGCGAGGGAGTGGGCGGCCGGGCCGGTGGCGTCCGGCTGTGCGGTGGCCGACTCGGCGATCTCGGTGGCGAGTTCGGCGGGGGTGGGGGCGGTGAAGAGGGTGCGTACGGGCAGGTCGACGCCGAGGGCGGCGCGGATCCGGCTGGTGACCCGGGTGGCGAGCAGCGAATGCCCGCCGAGCTGGAAGAAGTTGTCGTGCACGCCGATCGACTCGACCCCCAGGATCTCGCGCCAGATGGCGGTGACCGCCTCCTCGGTGGGGGTGCGCGGGGCCACCTGGGCCGAGGCCTCGGGCTGGGCGGCGGGGGCGGGTAGGGCTTTGCGGTCGATTTTGCCGTTGGGGGTGAGGGGGAGGTGGTCGAGGGTGATGTAGGTGGTGGGGATCATGTAGTCGGGGAGGGTGCGGGTGAGGTGGGTGCGGAGGTCGTGGTGGGGGGTGTTGGTGGGGGTGAGGTAGGCGGTGAGTTGTTTGTGGCCGGGGGTGTCTTCGCGGACGATGACGGTGGCGGTGGTGACTGCTGGGTGGGTGAGGAGGGTGGCTTCGATTTCGCCGAGTTCGATGCGGTGGCCGCGGATTTTGACTTGGTTGTCGATGCGGCCGAGGAATTCGAGTTGGCCGTCGGTGCGCCATTTGACGAGGTCGCCGGTGTGGTAGGCGCGGCCGTAGGGGGTGTGGGTGAACTTCTCGGCGGTGAGGGTGGGTTGGTTGAGGTAGCCGCGGGCGAGGGGGGTGCCGCTGATGAGGAGTTCGCCGGGGATGCCGATGGGGACGAGGTGTCCGTGGGGGTCGACGACGTGGAGGGAGCTGTTGTTGATGGGGCGGCCGATGGGGGGGATGGGGTCGCCGGGGGTGATGTGGGTGGAGGTGACCAGGACGGTGGCTTCGGTGGGTCCGTAGTTGTTGATGATGCGGAAGGGGAGGTGTTGGTCGGTGGGGAGGTGTAGTTGGTCGCCGCCGGTGAGGACGTGTTCGAGGGTGGTGGTGTGGGGGTTCCAGGGGAGGGTGGCGAGGGCTTCGAGCATGGGGGTGGAGAGGAAGGTGCCGCGGATGTGTTGGTCGGTGAGCCATTGCTGGAGGAGGGTGGGGGTGAGGCGGGTGGTTTCGTTGGTGGTGCGGCAGTTGGCGCCGGCGGCGAGGGCGGGCCAGAGTTCCCAGGCGGCGGCGTCGAAGGCGACGCCGGCGAGGAGGGCGACGCGGTTGCCGGGTTGGGTGTTGAAGGTGGTGTTGTGCCAGTGGATGAGGTTGACGAGGCTGCGGTGTTCGACTTGGACGCCTTTGGGGTGGCCGGTGGATCCGCTGGTGTAGATGGTGTAGGCGAGGTCGTCGGGGGTGGCGAGGGGGTCGGGGTTGTTGGTGGGGCCGGTGGGCCAGTTGCGGTCGGTCAGGAGGAGTGGTGTGTTGGTGGGGAGTTGGTGGGTGTGGGTGGTGTTGGTGATGACGAGGGGGGTGGCTGAGTCGGTGATGAGGTAGGTGAGGCGGTCGGTGGGGTATTCGGGGTCCATGGGGATGTAGGCGGCGCCGGATTTGAGGATGCCGAGCAGGGTGGTGACGAGTTCGGGTCCGCGTTCCAGGCAGACGGCGATCAGGGTGCCGGGTGTGATGCCTTGTGCGCGCAGGTGGTGGGCGAGTTGGTTGGCCCGCTCGTTTAGTTCGCGGTAGGTGAGGTCGCCGACGGCGGTGAGTTCCGGGTTCTGGGCGGCTTGCTGTTCGACGAGTTGGTGGACCGTCAGGTGTGCGGGAAAGTCGACGGTGGGGCCGTTCCAGTCCGTCAGGAGTTGGCGGCGTTCGGCGTCGGTGAGTAGCTCCAGTTCGGACAGGCGGGCGCTGGGGCTGGCGGTGGCGGCGGCCAGCAGCGTGCGGTAGTGGCCGGCCAGACGGGCGATCGTAGCCGGCTCGAACAGATCGGTCCGGTACTCGACCGTCGCCCGCAGTTCCTCGCCCGCGCCCTCGACGACGGTGAGCGTCAGGTCGAACTTGGCGTCCTGCACGTCCGGTGTCAGCACCTCCACGGCTGCCCCCGCCAGCTGCCAGGAGTCGAGGTCGGGGACGTTCTGCAGCGCGAAGGCGGTCTGGAAGAGCGGGTTGCGGGCGGGGTCGCGGTCGGGTGCGAGTTCTTCGACGAGGCGTTCGAAGGGGAGGTCCTGGTGGTCGTAGGCGCCGAGGGCGGTTTCCTTGACGCGGTCGAGGAGTTCGGTGAAGGTCGGGTCGCCGCTGAGGTCGGTGCGGATGACGAGGGTGTTGACGAAGAAGCCGATCATGTCTTCGATCTCGGCGCGGTTGCGGCCGGCGATCGGGGTGCCGACGGTGATGTCGTGTTGGCGGCTGTACTTGGCCAGCAGTAGCTGGAAGGTGGCCAGCAGCACCATGAAGAGGCTCGCACCGCTCTCGGTGGCGGTGGCCCGCAGGCGCGCGGCCAGCTCGGCGGGGATCGTGAAGGCCGTGGCGGCTCCGGCCGCACCGCGGCGGGCGGGGCGGCGGTGGTCGGTGGGCAGCTCCAGCGGCTCGATGGCGGCCAACTGGCCTCGCCAGTAGTCGAGCTGCCCGGCGATCCGCTCCTCGCTCAGCCACTGCCGCTGCCAGAGTGCGAAGTCGGCGTACTGCAAGGGGAGTTCTGCCGGCTCCTGGGTGCCGCTGCCGGGCGCCGGGTCGACCGCGGCTGCGTATCGATCGGTGAGTTCACGGGCGAGCAGCGCAACCGACCAGCCGTCGAAGGCGATGTGATGGACAGTCAGCGCGAGGACGGACTCCGCATCGGCGAGCCGGAGCAGTGTGGCGCGCAGCAGCGGACCGGTGGCCAGGTCGATCGGGCGCCGGCTCTCGGTGCGCAGCAGCTCGCGCGCGGCGGCCTCGCGGGCCTCGGCATCGGGCAGTTCGCGCAGGTCGCGCAGGTCGCGCCGGTCACGCAGGTCACGCAGGTCATGGACGGCGACGGTCAGCGGCGCGGGCGGGTCGAGGTGCTGCGCGGGCTGCCCGTCGGCGTCCGCGACGAAGCGGGTGCGCAGCACCTCGTGGCGCGCCACGATGCCGGACAGCGCGCTCTCCAGTGCGGTGAGGTCGAGCGGGCCGTTGACGCGCAGGGCGAAGGGGATGAGGTAGTCGCTGCTGCCGGGCTCCAGCTGGTCGAGGAACCAGAGGCGCTGCTGGGCGAAGGAGAGCGGCAGCGGGGCGCCGTCACGTGGGACGGGGACCGGACGGCTCGCCTCGCTGGTGTCCAGCGCGGCGATCGCGGCAGCCAGGCGGGCCGGCGTGGGCGCGGCGAAGAGGGTGCGGAAGGGGATGTCGACGCCGAGGGCCGTGTGCAGCCGCGAGGTGACCCGGGTGGCGAGCAGGGAGTGTCCGCCGAGCTGGAAGAAGTCGTCATCGCGGCCGACCCGCTCGACGCCCAGTACCTCGGCCCAGACCGCGGTGATCGCCTGCTCGACCGGGGTCTGCGGCGCGACGTAGGCGGTGGTTGTCAGCTCGGGGGCGGGTAGGGCTTTGCGGTCGATTTTGCCGTTGGGGGTGAGGGGGAGGTGGTCGAGGGTGATGTAGGTGGTGGGGATCATGTAGTCGGGCAGGGTGCGGGTGAGGTGGGTGCGGAGGTCGTGGTGGGGGGTGTTGGTGGGGGTGAGGTAGGCGGTGAGTTGTTTGTGGCCGGGGGTGTCTTCGCGGACGATGACGGTGGCGGTGGTGACTGCTGGGTGGGTGAGGAGGGTGGCTTCGATTTCGCCGAGTTCGATGCGGTGGCCGCGGATTTTGACTTGGTTGTCGATGCGGCCGAGGAATTCGAGTTGGCCGTCGGTGCGCCATTTGACGAGGTCGCCGGTGTGGTAGGCGCGGCCGTAGGGGGTGTGGGTGAACTTCTCGGCGGTGAGGGTGGGTTGGTTGAGGTAGCCGCGGGCGAGGGGGGTGCCGCTGATGAGGAGTTCGCCGGGGATGCCGATGGGGACGAGGTGTCCGTGGGGGTCGACGACGTGGAGGGAGCTGTTGTTGATGGGGCGGCCGATGGGGGGGATGGGGTCGCCGGGGGTGATGTGGGTGGAGGTGACCAGGACGGTGGCTTCGGTGGGTCCGTAGTTGTTGATGATGCGGAAGGGGAGGTGTTGGTCGGTGGGGAGGTGTAGTTGGTCGCCGCCGGTGAGGACGTGTTCGAGGGTGGTGGTGTGGGGGTTCCAGGGGAGGGTGGCGAGGGCTTCGAGCATGGGGGTGGAGAGGAAGGTGCCGCGGATGTGTTGGTCGGTGAGCCATTGCTGGAGGAGGGTGGGGGTGAGGCGGGTGGTTTCGTTGGTGGTGCGGCAGTTGGCGCCGGCGGCGAGGGCGGGCCAGAGTTCCCAGGCGGCGGCGTCGAAGGCGACGCCGGCGAGGAGGGCGACGCGGTTGCCGGGTTGGGTGTTGAAGGTGGTGTTGTGCCAGTGGATGAGGTTGACGAGGCTGCGGTGTTCGACTTGGACGCCTTTGGGGTGGCCGGTGGATCCGCTGGTGTAGATGGTGTAGGCGAGGTCGTCGGGGGTGGCGAGGGGGTCGGGGTTGTTGGTGGGGCCGGTGGGCCAGTTGCGGTCGGTCAGGAGGAGTGGTGTGTTGGTGGGGAGTTGGTGGGTGTGGGTGGTGTTGGTGATGACGAGGGGGGTGGCTGAGTCGGTGATGAGGTAGGTGAGGCGGTCGGTGGGGTATTCGGGGTCCATGGGGATGTAGGCGGCGCCGGATTTGAGGATGCCGAGCAGGGTGGTGACGAGTTCGGGTCCGCGTTCCAGGCAGACGGCGATCAGGGTGCCGGGTGTGATGCCTTGTGCGCGCAGGTGGTGGGCGAGTTGGTTGGCCCGCTCGTTTAGTTCGCGGTAGGTGAGGTCGCCGACGGCGGTGAGTTCCGGGTTCTGGGCGGCTTGCTGTTCGACGAGTTGGTGGACCGTCAGGTGTGCGGGAAAGTCGACGGTGGGGCCGTTCCAGTCCGTCAGGAGTTGGCGGCGTTCGGCGTCGGTGAGTAGCTCCAGTTCGGACAGGCGGGCGCTGGGGCTGGCGGTGGCGGCGGCCAGCAGCGTGCGGTAGTGGCCGGCCAGACGGGCGATCGTAGCCGGCTCGAACAGATCGGTCCGGTACTCGACCGTCGCCCGCGAGCCGGTGGCGCCCAGGCCCAAGTCGCCGGCCCCGGGCAGGCCGAGGGCCGGCAGCCGCAGCAGGTCGGCGTCGTCGCGGAGCGCGGCGGGCAGCTCGGGGTGCCGGGCGGCCGCGTCGGCGGCGGCCGCGACCCGGTCGAGCAGCTCGTCGAAGCCCGGGTCGCCGGAGAGATCGGTGCGCACGAGCACGCTGCCGCCGTCCCGGCCGGCCGGGACCCGCACGGCGAGGTCCTGCTGACCGCTGTACTTCGCCAGCAGCAGCTGGAAGACCGCGAGCAGCGTCGCCGGCGCCACCGGGCCGGGCAGCTCGAAGTCCAGGCTCGCCCGGGCCGGTTCGGCGGTCATCGCGGACCGGCGACGGTCGGTCGGCAGCTGCAGCGGCTCCAGGCCGGCCAACGTCCGCTGCCAGTAGTCCTTCTGGTGGTCGGTCACCGTTCCACTCCCAACGCGTCGTCAGTCTTTCACTCATCGCAGACGCTAGGGCGCACCCGCCGCCGCCCCCAGTGGTCGGAAGTGCCACCCCGGCCGGCGGTCACATGTACCCAGTTCCACCGGCGCGGTTCCGCTGGCCACGATGAGTCCGTCGCCGAACGGATCCGCACCGAACGGATCCGCACCGCACGGCGGCGAGACACCAGCCACGGAGTACCAGGCCCGATCACTCCGATCGCGGTCGCACACACGGTGAAGAGAGGCAGGTCGGCTGTGGTACTGCGGCAGCAGCCCCAGAGCAACGCGCCAACGCCCGGCGCGGGCACGCACAGCGCCGGAAAGCGCAAGGTCGTACTGAGCACCATCCCGTCCGATTCGCACACCTGGAACCTGCTGTTCCTGCAACTGCTGCTGGAGGAGCACGGCTGTGCCGTCACCAACCTGGGCGCCTGCGTTCCGGTGGCCACGCTGGTCGGCGAGTCGGCGCAGAGCCGGCCCGATCTGATCGTGATCAGCACCGTCAACGGCCACGGCCTGCACGAGGGCCAGGACCTGGCCCGCGCGGTGCGGGCCAGCGCCGAGCTGCGCCAGGTGCCGCTGGTGATCGGCGGCAAGATCGACACCGCCGGATCGGGCGCCGACACCGACTTCCTGCCGCTCTTCGAGGCGGGCTTCGACGCGGTGCTGGTGGGTGAGACGGCCGTGCCGGAGCTGCTGGCGCTGCTGGACCGGCTGCCGGCCGCCGCCGCGCTCGCGCCGTCGGCCGCCGCCCTGGCCCGGAAGGCGTACGCCCATGCGACCCGCTGAACCCCACCGCGCCCTGGAGCTCGCCGCCGAGCGAGCGAGCGGTCCGGCCGGTACCTTCCACGCGGTGCTGGACGCGGCCCGCCGCCGCGGCGCCCTGGTGGTCCAGCCCCGGATGGGCTTCAGCGACCCGGCCAGGATGCGGGCCGGGCTGAGCGCCACCAAGGCGGCCAACGCCACCACCGTCGGCACCCTCACCCTGGACAGCTTCACCCGGGTGGGCGACTTCGCCGCCGTCGACCGCGCGCTGCGCGAGCGCGGGCCGCTCAACGGCTACCCGATCGTCAACTTCCCCACCGCCACCACCACGGCGATGCTGGCTGGCCTGCGCGGGCGGGACTTCCCCGTCCAGGTCCGGCACGGCTCCCCGCTGCCCGGCCGGATCGTCGACGCGCTGATCGAGGCAGGCCTCGACGCCACCGAGGGCGGCCCGATCTCCTACTGCCTGCCCTACAGCCGCACCCCCGTGCAGCGCTCGGTGCTGGCCTGGCAGGAGGCCTGCCAGAAGCTCGCCGCGCTGCGCGAGGGCGGCATCGAGCCGCACCTGGAGAGCTTCGGCGGCTGCATGCTGGGCCAGCTCTGCCCGCCCTCGCTGCTGATCGCGATCACCGTGCTGGAGGGCCTCTTCTTCCGGCGCCACGGGATCCGCAGCATCTCGCTGAGCTACGCCCAGCAGACCAACGAGGAGCAGGACCGGGAGGCCGTGCTCGCGCTGCACGAGATCGCGGCGGAGCTGCTGGGCGACACCAGCTGGCACGTCGTCATCTACGCCTACATGGGCCTCTACCCGGAGACCGAGCACGGCGCGCTGAACCTGGTGGCCGACGCCGCCCGGCTCGCGGTGCGCACCGGCTCCACCCGGCTGATCGTCAAGACCGCCGCGGAGGCCCACCGGATCCCCTCGATCGCGGAGAACGTGACCGCGCTCGAAGTGGCCGCCCGGGCCGCCGCCGGCACCGGACGCCGCCCGGCGCCGCCCGTCGACACCGGGATCAAGGCCGAGGCCCGCGCGCTGATCGAGGCGGTGCTCGACCTCAACGAGGACATCGGCAAGGCGCTGGTGCGGGCCTTCGCCCAGGGCTACCTGGACGTGCCGTACTGCCTGCACCCGGACAACGCCGGCCGCGCCCGGAGCGTGATCTCCGAGCAGGGCCGCCTGGAGTGGAGCCGCACCGGCTCGCTGCCGATCGGCCACCTGGCACCCGCCCGCCGCGCCACCCAGCTGACCTCGACCCGCCTGCTGCACGCCCTGAGCTATGTGAAGTCCCGCTACGACGATGCCGACCACGCCACCGACCACGCCGCCGACCACGCCACGCTGCGCCGCAGCGCCTGAGCAACGACCCGAGGACCCGAGATGACCACCCAGATCGATCGGCCGCTGACGGCCGTCCCCGCCGCCGACGCCCTTCCGCTGCCCCGCCTGCACCTGGCCGACCCGCGCACCCGCGCCACGCTGCGCATCCAGCAGACCCTGCTGGCAGGCGCCCGCGAGTTCCTGCGGGCAGGCGGCTCGGTGGAGATGGCGCACCCGATCATCGGGCCGGTGACCGACCCCGGCTCGCGCGGCGCCAAGCAGGCCGACATCGACTTCTACGGCCACCGCTACAAGCTGATGACCAGTGCGATCCTCTACAAGCAGGCCTCGCTGCTCACCTTCGACCGGATCTTCCTGGTGGCGCCAAACGTCCGCCTGGAGCCGATCGAGACCAGCTCCACCCGCCGCCACCTGGCGGAGTTCCGGCAGATCGACGTCGAGGTGGCCGGGGCCGGGCGCGACGAGGCGATGGACCTGGTCGAGGGCGTCATCCGGCACGCCGTGACCAAGGTGCTGAGCGAGAACGCCGAGGACCTCGCGGTGCTGGAGCGCGACACCGCCGCGCTGCGCGCCTTCGTGGCCCAGCCGTTCGCCCGGCTGCCGCACGGCGAGGTTGTCGAGCGGCTGCGCGCCAAGGGCTATCCGCAGGCGGCCGGCACCGAGATCGAGTGGCAGGCCGAGGAGTTGATCTCCAAGGACGCCACGGCACCGTTCTTCGTGGTCGGCTACCCCAAGGGCTCGCGCGGCTTCTACGACAAGGAGAGCACCACCGAGCCCGGCACCCTGCTCAACTTCGACCTGATCGCCCCCGAGGGCTGCGGTGAGCTGTGCAGCGGCAGCGAGCGGGAGTTCGAGTACGCCAAGATCATCACCCGGATGCGGGAGACCGGCGAGAACCCGGCCAAGTACGCCTGGTACCTGGACGTGGTGCGCAACGGGATCCCGAACAGCGCCGGCTTCGGCATCGGCGTCGAGCGGCTGACCCGCTGGGTGGCCGGGCTGGACGCCGTGTGGGAGGCCACCGCCTTCCCGAAGCTCGCGGGGGTGGTCTCGCCGTGACGTACCTGACCGCACCCGGATTCCCCGAGGACGAGGTCCGCCGCCGGGCCCGCGACGGCGCGGCCGCCCTCTTCCCCCCGCTGGAGGAGTACGGCACCGCCGTGTACGGCGGCACCGGCGCCAGCAGTGCGACCGGCGCCAGCAGTGCGACCGGCGCAAGCGGTGCGAGCGGCGGCGCCGCGCAGCCCGGTGACGCGATCGACGCGCTGCGGCTGGCCCCGCCGCTCTTCATGCCCGGCCGGCTCGCCAAGCTGATCGACCTGGGCCGCGAGCCGCTCTACTCCGACGTCCGCCTGGACACCTCCTTCGGCGGTCTGGCCTCCCCGCTGCCGGTCTACGTCTCCGCGCTCGGCTCGACCCGGGTGGCCAACGCCAGCCTGGGGATCAGCCGCCAGGCCGGCCGGCTCGGCATCCCGATGATCATCGGGGAGAACGTCGCGCCGATGAACGGCTTCCGCACCAGCGGCGACGAGCACCGCAAGGGCCTGCTGGAGCGGATCCACGCCTACCTGGAGGAGCTGCCCGAGGGCCTGGGCGGCATCTGCGTCCAGCAGAGCACCGAGGACGCCAACTCCGAGGTCTGGAACCAGGTGTACAGCGACCCGGCGGTCGGCGAGCTGCTCGCCACCGGACGGCTGGTCTTCGAGCTGAAGGTCGGCCAGGGCGCCAAGCCGGGACTCGGCGGCCTCACCATGATCAGTGAGGCGGCGGTGGCCGGGCTGGACGACCAGTACGCCATCGAGCGGCTGGTCGCCGACGGACCGGTGCTGCGCTGCTCCTCCCCGGGCACCTTCACCGAGGAGATCTTCCGCCAGCAGATCCACCTGATGCGCAACAACTACCCGCGGGCCCGCTGCTGGGTGAAGCTCTTCCCCGGCCGCGACGTCGGCCACGCGGCCGAGGTCGCCTGGCTGGCCGGCGCGGACGCCGTCACCGTCGACGGCGCCGAGGGCGGCACCGGGTGGGCACCCAGCGCCTTCCTGGACCACGTCGGCCTGCCGCTCGCCGAGTGCCTGCGCCGGGTCGGCCCCGCCCGGGGCAGCCTGCTGGCCAGCGGCCGGGTCTGGCAGGGGCCGCGCGCGGTCAAGCTGCTCGCCCTCGGTGCCTCGGCCGTGGGGTTGGGCCGGGCGGCGCTGGTCGCGGTCGACGAGGACCCCGAGGACGGCCTCGAACGGCTGCTGGCCGCCCTGGAGTTGGAGATGAAGCTGCTCATCAGCGCGCTGGGCAAGTACAGCACGGCGGAACTCGGCCGTGAGGACCTGTGGGAGACCGCATCATGATCTACCAGCACACCTACGACATGGTCACCGACGACATCTTCCTCCGGCTGCCCGAACTGGCCCCGGGCGCGGACGTCTTCCTCAAGATCGAGGGCCTCAACCCGGCCGGCTCGGTCAAGCTCAAGACCGCGCTGAGCCTGATCGAGGACGCCGAGCACCGCGGCCTGCTGGCTCCCGGCACCCGGATCATCGAGTCCTCCTCCGGCAACCTCGGCATCGCGCTCAGCTCGATCTGCGCCACCAAGGGCTACCCCTTCACCTGCGTGGTCGACCCCAACACCTCGACCACCAGCGCCGACCACATGCGGGCGCTGGGCACCGAGGTCGTGGTGGTGGAGAACCTGGACGCCAACGGCGGCTTCCTGGCCTCCCGGATCGCCTACATCCAGCAGCGCACCGCCGCCGACCCGGGCATGCTCTGGCTCAACCAGTACGCCAACCAGGCCAACCCCCGTGCGCACTACGAGCAGACCGGGCGCAGCATGCTCAAGGAGCTGCAGCAGATCGACTACCTCTTCGTCGGGGCCGGCTCCACCGGCACCTTCGTCGGCTGCGCCCAGTACCTGCGGGAGTACTCGCCCGACACCCGGATCGTCGCGGTCGACGCCGTCGGCTCGGTGATCTTCGGCAGCCGCGCCGGCCAGCGCTACCTGCCGGGCCTGGGCGCCAGCCGCCGGCCGGAGCTGTGCCGGCCCGAACTCGCCGACGAGGTCGTGCTGGTGGCCGAGCCGGACGCGATCCGCGAGTGCCGCCGACTGGCCCGCGACCACGGCCTGCTGGCCGGCGGCTCCACCGGCTCGGTGCTCGCCGCGATCCGCCACTACGCGGCCGGCTTCCCGCCCGGCAGCCGGATCGCCGCCGTCTCGCCCGACCTGGGCGAGCGCTACCTCAAGACGGTCTACAACGACGGTTGGGTGGCGGAGCGGTTCGGCGCGCTCGCCGGCTGAGGGCCCGTCCCGCACGACTGTCTCGGACGCCCGTCTTGCACATACGTCTTGTACGCACGTCTTGTAGGCACGTCTTGTACGCCGGTCTTGTACGCCGGTCTTGAACGTACGTCTCGCACGACCGTCTTGCACGCACGTCTCGCACACCCGTCATGCACACCCGTCCCGCACACCCGCCCAACGGCGCCGAAGCGCTGATCCGCCGAAAGGCTGAGAGGAAACCCCGATGAGCTCCTTCCATGTGGTCGACGGCACGCTCACCCAGGAGGTGATCGCCGCCTCGCCGGCGAAGATCCTGGAGTTGGTCCGCGACACCTACCTGCAGCACAGCCTGGGTGCCACGGTGAACCCGAACAGCTACTTCCTGCGGTTCCCCGACCAGCCCAGCTGCCGGATCATCGCGCTACCCGCGCACCTCGGCGGCGAGCAGCCGGTCTCCGGGATCAAGTGGATCGCCAGCTACCCGCCCAACGTCGAGCGCAACCTGCAGCGGGCCTCCGCCGTGCTGATCCTCAACGACGCGGAGACCGGCTACCCCTTCGCCTGCCTGGAGGCCTCGCAGATCAGCGCCGCCCGCACCGCCGCCTCGGCGGCGCTCGCGGTGGAGACCCTGCAGCCCGGCGACCGGCCGCGCACCGTCCTCTTCGTGGGCGCCGGAGTGATCGGGCGGACCGTCTCCGACTTCCTGGCCGCCCGCGACCTGGCGGTCGGCGAGTGCCTGGTCTACGACCACGTGGAGGGCTACGCCGAGACCTTCGCCGACTACCTGCGCACCACCCACGGCTGGTCGCAGGCGCAGCGGGCCGAGGACATCGACTCGGCGCTCGCCATGGCCGACCTGGTCGTCCTCGCCACCACCGCCCCCGCACCCTGGCTCAGCGACGAGCAGACGCTGCGCCCCGACCAGCTCATCCTCAACCTCTCGCTGCGGGACATCCACCCGACCGTGATGATCAAGTGCCACAACATCCTGGACGACCTGGACCACTGCCTGACCGCCCAGACCTCCCCGCACCTGACCGAACTCGAGTACGGCACCCGCGACTTCATCGACGGCACGCTGGCCGACGTGCTGAGCGGCAAGGTGACGGTCCATCAGGACCGCACCACCATCTTCTCCCCGTTCGGGCTGGGCGTGCTGGACCTGGCGGTCGGCGCGCACATCTACCGGACCGCGCTGGAGCAGGGCCGGGCCACCGAGATCCCCGGCTTCTTCCCCGACCTGGCCCGGTGGTGAGGGCCCTGGCCCGCTCAGCCGGTTCCTGCTCCGCTCGTTCCCGCTCAGCCGGTTCCTGCTCCGCTCGTTCCCGCTCAGCCGGTTCCTGCTCCGCCCGTTCCCGCTCCGCCGGTTCCTGCTGAGCCGGCGCCGATCGCGGCACCCTCCGTTCCACGGACCCGTCGGGCCCGGTTCCGGCGCCACCTTCCCCCAACTGGGCCAGGCGGCACCGGAACCGGGCCCGACGGGTCCGCGTGGTGGTCCGGGAGGCCCGCGCGGTGGAGCGCGTGGCTTCCCGCGCCCGAGGACGTCTCCGGCAGGACGTCTCCGGCGCGGGGCTGCGCGGAGTAACCTGGATATCACCGAAGGCACCTCGCATGCTGGTCCCGACACCGGCGTCGTCTTTGGCGGACGATAATCGCGGATCCGGCCCGAGCCGGGTCCGCAGACGGGTCCTTCGTGATGACCACCTACCTCGATCAGGCGGCTACGCCTGTTCTCCCGCTCGAACCTCAGGCGGCTACGCCTGGCCCCTCGCTCGAACCCCTGCGCACAGCCGCGCGCCTCTCCCGGGCGCCCGACGGCGTCGCCCCCGGCCGCCTGGACGGCGCCTGGTGGCCGCGCTCGCGTGACCTCCTCGTCGAACTCCCCGCACTGGCTGATGCGTTGGCCGAGCGCTGGGGTCAGATCACCCGGATCACGGTGAACCCGGCGCAGTGGCCCGTCATCCCCGGGCGGATCCCGATCACGGGACACGTCGTGCACGCGGGCTGGTTCACCGCGGAGCAGGACGAGCACCTGATCATGGTGTTCTCCTTCGGCTCCCGCCGGCTCGACCTGCTGGTCGTCCCGCCGGAGACGGATGTCGTGGATGCCACGAGGCTGCTGCGTGAGGCCGCCGACCCCGCCAACGGCCTGACCGCGAGTGGTCTGATGGCCACCTCCGCGGGCCCCGCCATTCCTGTCGGCACTGCCACTGCCACTGCCACTGCCGCGGCCGTCGCCCCCGAGTTCCTGACGTCGTCCGTCGCGCCGGCCGACGGCTCGATCGCGGCGGCCAGGCGTGCGGCTGTCGCCCGGACCCGGGCCGCCGCCTGGCCGACCCCGGCGTAGGCCGGCCCGCGACCACCCGCGCGACCGGACCCGCGACCACCCGCGCGACCGGACCCGCGGCTACTCGCGCGACCACTCGGTCTCGGCCTGAGGCGCGCCGTCCGGCCGGTGCCCCTCCCAGAGCCGGATCCTGATCGCCCGGGGGCCGGGCGCGGGTGAGGCGAGCGTGCGCACGAACACCTCCCGCAGGTGGTTGGCCGCCTGCTGGGGCGGTCCGTCGTAGGCCACGGGGTTGGGCGTCGGGGCACCGTCGTGGCGGGACCAGCGCCCGGTGTCGTCCTGGGTCTCGAGAATCCACCAGTGGTTCGGCATCCCGGCCTCCTGGGCTCGGTCCGTGCGCGGTAGCGGCCCCGCCACCCCCACCGTACTGCCGTGGAGGCGGGGAGCGCCGTGCGGCGGTGGTCAACGGCCCCGGTACGGTGTGTTCGAGTACGGTGTGTTCGAGTTGAGGGTGGAACGGACAGGGTTCGGGGCGGAACGGACAGGGTGGGGTCACGTTGGTCGCGGCAATCAGCGCTTTCATCGGCGTCACCCTGTTTCTCGTCCTCCTGGCCGCCTTCCTCCTGCGCGCCGCCTGGCTGTCCTGGCGGCACCCGCTGCGGGCGCCCCGGTTGCGGCTGACCAAGTCCTCCGACCCGGCCGTCATCCGCGGTCACGAACGCGGCATCGTGCCCTTCGCGGCGGGATGGGCGCTGATGCCCCTGCTCGTGGTCGACGGCACGGTGGACGACGGGCTGGGCGGGGTGACCGGAGCCGTCGCGGCCCTCACCGCCCTGCTGAGCCTCGTCGGCTTCCTCCTCGGGATGGTGCTGCACGCCACCATCGCGTGGTTCAACCGCCCGAGGCTCCTCGTGCCGCCGCACCGGCGGGACGAGACCGGTTCGCTGGTCGAATGGTTCCACCACCGCCGGGAGTCGGCCGCCGCGCTCAAGTCGGCCGCCGAGCAGGCCGGCCCGGGGGCCTGAGGTCGGATCCCCGTGTCCCGCAGGCCCCCGTGAAAACCGTTCGCGGCGCGCGGAGGGGGCCTACTAGCGTGTCCCGACATGGACATTGACGATCCCAAGGAGCTGGTCCGGCGCGGATACGACGCCCTGTCCTCGCGCTACGACGAGGTGTACGGCTCCGAGACGAAGTACCAGTCCTGGCTCAGCGAACTCTGTCGCCGCGTCCCGGCCGGAAGCAGGGTACTCGACCTGGGTTGTGGCAGCGGAGTGCCCGTCGCGCGTGACCTGACGGCCGCGGGGTGCCAGGTCACGGGCGTCGACATCAGCGACGTCCAGATCCGCAGGGCCCGCGAGCGCGTGCCGCGGGCGGAGTTCGTCCGCGCCGATGCCACGACCCTGGACTTCGGCGGCGGATCCTTCGACGCGATCGTCTCCTTCTACGCCCTGATCCACATCCCCCTGGAGGAACAGCCGCCGCTGCTGCGGAAGATGGCCTCGTGGCTGCGGCCCGGGGGATGGTTCCTGGGCACCACCGGGCACCGCGCGTGGACCGGACTCGACGAGAACTGGCTCGACGGCGGGACGGCCATGTGGTGGAGCCACGCGGACACCCCCACCTACCGGGCCTGGCTCACCCGCGCGGGCCTGGTGGTCGAACAGGAGGAGTTCGTCCCCGAGGGCGAAGGCGGACACGCGCTGTTCTGGGCCCGCCGTCCGGAGAGCTGAGCCCGCCGTCCCGGCCGAGCCGCCAGGCGTGGTGGCTCGGCCGGGCGAGCCACCGCGCCTGGCGCGACCTCAGCCGATGATCTCGTAGTCGAACCAGACCCGGTGCGTGCCATCGGCGTCGACCGTCATCCCGCCGGCGCCGGTGATGCCGGTCAGCTCCCCGGTGCCGCTGGAGGGGACGATGGTGAAGAACTCGGCGGTGCGGTCGCTGCCCGTGGTCGTCGCCGAGTGCGCGAAGTTGAAGGTGCCGGCCCGGCCGTGCAGCGAGCCCTCGAAGGACTCCAGGGCCAGATAGGTGCCGACTCCGGTCGTCTGGTCGAACGCCGCGGTGAAGAGGGTGGCGGAGTGGCCGACGACCTCGCCCTCGTAGTGCTTCTCCATCGTCGCGACACCCGCCGGGGTGCCGGTGGCCACGGCCGGGGTCGGCACCACGTCGGTCGGGACGAAGTTCTTCACGCTGAACGTTCCAGTGGATCTCATGGGGCTGACCGTATCGACGCGGTCCGACAGCCGTCGATGGGTTTGATCAGGTGTTTCCCCGCGCGACTGCCGCGCGGCCCGGTGCGGTGCGGCCGGGTGCGGTGCGGCCCGGTGCGGTGCTGTCCGGTCCGGTGTGGTCCGGTCCGGTCCGCAGGTCATCGATCAAGTGGGCCAGCAGTGCGGCGCGTTCGGGCAGGTCGGCGATCGAGATGTGCTCGCCCTCGGCGTGCGCCCCGTCGCCGACGGCCCCCAGGCCGTCCAGGGTGGGACACCCCACCGCGGCGGTGAAGTTCCCGTCGGAGGCGCCTCCGACCACGACGCTCCGCAACTCGCCCAGGCCGAGCGCGCTCGCCCGGGCACCCGCCCGCCGGAACAGCGCGGCACTGGAGCTCGGCGGCAGCGGCGGCCGGTGCGGACCGCCGCTGACGGTCAGCGAGGTGCCGGGCACCACGGGTGCCGTGGTCGCCAGGGAGCGCAGCGCGGCATCGATGCGCTCGGCCTCCTGCTGGCCGCTGACCCGCACGTCCAGCTCGACGTAGGCGTGCGCCGGGACGGTGTTGCCGGCCGTGCCCGCCGCACTCAGGGTCGGGGTGACGGTGGATCCCAGTTCCGGCCTGGCCAGCGCGTCGACGGCCAGCAGCAGATGGGCCAGCGCGGTGAGGGCGTTGGCTCCCTTCTCCGGCTCCAGGCCCGCGTGCGCGGCGCGGCCCGTCACCTCCAGCCGGTACATGCCCGTGCCCTTGCGCCCGGTCTTCAGCGCACCGCGACCGGAGCCTTCGAGGACCAGCGCGGCGGTGGCCCGCCGGCCCAGTTCCTCGATCAGCTGCCGGCTGCTCTGGGAGCCGACCTCCTCGTCCGAGGTCAGCAGGATCTCGACCCCGGCCCGGTCGTCCAGCACCGAGACCGCGTGGAGCAGCTGCACGATCCCGGCCTTCATGTCGAAGCAGCCCGGACCGGTGGCGGTGCCGGCGGCCTCGTCCACGGCGAACGGCCAGCGCCCCAGCGTGCCCAGTGGCCAGACGGTGTCGAAGTGCCCGATCAGCGCGATGGTGGCCCCACCCGGACGGGCGGGCCACCGCCACCGCAGGTGGGTCCGGCCGTCGACCTCGACGAACTCGGCCGGGTCGCCCAGGATCTCCTTCCCCAGGCCGGAGACGACCTGCGCGCCGGCGGCACAGGCGGCCAGGTCCTCCGACGGGGTCTCGGCCGAGACCAGCCTGCCGAGCTGCTCCACCATCTGACCGGTCCGCCGACGCAGCTCCGCCAGCAGGCCGTCTTCCTTGATCGTCTCCACCACGGCATCATCGCGCACCGCCCGCGCGACCCGGTGGGCGGGCCCTCGGCTTGTACGCGTTCACGGGGGAGGCGGCGTCGGCCCGGTTCGCGTCGGCGCGCGGTTGGTGGCGCCGGTGGAGTGCTTGACGGGTGTACGGCGCGCGTCTGCTGGACGTCGTGGTGCCTGCGTTGGGCGTCGCGGTGCCCGCGTTGGGCGTCCCGCCGGGCGGCCGGGCGGCCGGGCGCGTGGTCCGGCCGCCCGGCGGGACGCGGCGGTTGCGCCCGTTAGAGTGCCGATCATGTCCGATGCTCAGCGATATGACGGTCCGCGCGCCGAACCAGCCACGAGGGAAGCGTGGTTGACCGACCCCCAGTTCCTGGTACGTGCGGCCCCGGGGGAGGTCGAGGCGCTGCTGGAGGGTGCGTCGGGCCCCGCGGCGCGGTTGGCGGCGGCGGTGTACCGGGCTTCGGCGCACCTGCACCGGGCCGCGACCGGGGGTGTGCGCCGGCAGTTGCTGGCCCTGGATGCCGCGCGCTTCGGCGACCTGGAGCTCTCCGCGCGGATCACCTCGGCACCGGTGGCCGGGGAGCCGGCGGCGCGGTGGGGGGTGGACTGGGCGACCGGCTCACTGGTCGACCACCGGTTCCGACACGTCCTCGCCGGGCACACCGGCCGGGTGTGCGCGCTGGCGACGGCGGTGGTGGACGGCCGGACGCTCGCCGTGACCGGCAGCGAGGACGGGACGCTCCGCCTGTGGGACCTGGCCACCGGGGAGCCGGTCGGCGAACCCATGGGCCGCGGCGACTGGGTGGCCGAGGTGCTGGCGGTGGCGACCGTCGAGCTGGACGGCCGGACGCTCGCGGTCACCGGCGACGTCGACGGTATGGTGCGCCGCTGGGACCTGGTCACCCGGGAGCCGGTCGGAGCGCCCCTCGCCGGGCACACCGGCTGGGTGTGCGCGGTGGCGACGGTGGTGCTCGACGGTCGGCCCCTCGCGGTCACCACCGGCGAGGACGGGACGGTGCGGCGCTGGGACCTGATCACCGGTGCGCAGTTCGGCGAGCCACTCACCGGCCACGCCGAGGGGGTGTGGGCGGTGGCGACCGTCGAGCTGGACGGCCGGACGCTCGCGGTCACCGGCGGCGACGACGAGATGGTGCGGGTGTGGGACCTGGCCGCCGGCGAGGAGTTCGGCGCGGCCTGCATCGGCCACACCGGCCGCGTGGTGGCGGTGGCGACCCTGGTGCTGGACGGCCGGACGCTCGCCGTGACCGGCAGCGAGGACGGGACGCTCCAGGCGTGGGACCTGGCCACCCGGGCACCGGTCGGCGCGCCCATCGCCGGCCATGTCGGCGGGGTGAGCGCCCTGGCGGCGGTGCTGCTGGACGGCCGGGCCCTGGCCGTCGTCGGTGATCCCGACGGGACGGTCCGGGTGTGGGAGCTGCTCACGGGCGCACAGCTCGGCACCGCTGTCACCCTCCATGAGGACGTCGTGCTGGCGGTGGCGACCGCGGTGGTGGACGGCCGCCCGCTCGCCCTGACGGGCGATGGCGACGGCATGGTGAGGGCGTGGGACCTGACGTCCGAGCACCAGGTCGGCGAGCCCTTCGACGGGGACGGGCAGGAGGAGGCGGCGATGGCGACGGCGGTGCTGGACGGTCGCCCGGTCGCGGTAGCCAGTTCCGGTCAAGGCGGCACACCAGTAGGGGATCTGATGGATGGTCGGCAACTCGGCGAGGAGATCGCCGGACACAGCGGAAGGGGGCGTGCGGTGGCAGCGCTGATGATGGACGGCCGGCTCCTCGTCGCCACCGGCGGCCAGGACCGGACGGTGCGGCTGTGGGATCCGGCGACGCGCGAGCAGGTCGGGGTGCCGCTGGTATTCCCCCTGCCGGTCCGCGCGCTGGGCGCCGCGCCGGAGGGCCGGCTGGTGGTGAGCTTCGGAGCGGAGCTCGCGGTGCTGTCACGGCGTTGACCTGCCCCGCGCGTCACGGCGCGCCGGTGGGCGGCCGGGCTCGTGGCCCGGCCGCCCAGCACTGATCTGACGATCCGTCAGGAGTGCGCCCGTAGCTTCTCGATGGCCGAGACCAGCGCCTCCAGCTGCTCCTCGCCCTTGACCATCCGCAGGTGGCGGCCCGGCATCTCCAGGATCTCCAGACCGGCGGGGTAGCGCTGCTGCCAGTGGGCGGTGTACCGGGCGGGGCCGACCTCGTCCTCGGTGCCCTCGGGGCCGGCGGCGCGCACCGACTCGCTGACGAAGAGGGTGGCGCGGGTGAAGGCGCGGCCGGGCCGGTAGGCGGCGAGCGAGCGGACCTCGGCCTCCAGCACCGCGTACGGCAGCCACTCGTCCAGGGTGACGGCCTCCACCTCGATGTTCATCCGCGGGGCCAGCTCCTTGAGAGCCCGTTCTGTCCCGGCGCGGGCCGGCCCGCTCTGCCCCTGCCCCTGCTGCCAGAGCGCGTCCACCTGCCGGTAGACCTCGGAGTAGCGCTCGAACCGTTCCCGCTGCTCGGGGCCGGTGACGGCCGGCTCCAGCAGGAAGGCCGCCTGGACCTCGTCCGGGCGCTGGACGCACAGCTCGTGCACCACCACCGCCCCCGTGGACCACCCCAGCAGCAGGCAGGGCCCCTGCGGCTGGACGGAGCGGATCTCCGCCCAGTAGCGGGCCGCCATCGCCTCGATGCCCGTGATGGGCTCCTCGCCGGGGTTCAGCCCGGCCGCCTGCACGCCGTAGACGTCGTACGAGTCGGCCAGCCGGGCGGCCAGCTCCCGGTAGGAGTGGGTGCTGCCGCCGCCGGGGTGGACGCAGAAGAGGCGGGGCAGATCCGTCACCGGGCCTTCGGAGAGCCGCACGATCAGACCGGCGGTCGCCTGCTGCGGGGCGGTGATCGCGGCGGCCAGCTCGGCGATCGTGGCGTGCCGCATGATCTGCTGCAGGGTCACCCGCCAGCCGGCCTCGCTGATCCGGGAGGCGACCCGCACCGCGTTGATCGACTGCCCGCCCAACTCGAAGAAGTTGTCGTGGACGCCCACCGTGGCCACCCCCAGCACCGCGCTCCAGACGGCGGCGATCGCCTCCTCCACGGGTGTGCGGGGTGCGGTGTAGGTGGCGGCGAGGTCGGGGCGGTGGTGGTCGGGGGCGGGGAGGGCTTTCTGGTCGACCTTGCCGTTGGGGGTGAGGGGGAGGTGGTCGAGGGTGATGTAGGTGGTGGGGACCATGTAGTCGGGTAGGTGCTGCTGGAGGTGGGTGCGGAGTTCGGTGGTGGTGGGGGTGGCCGCGCCGGCGGGGACGAGGTAGGCGACGAGGCGCTTGTCGCCGGGGGTGTCCTGGCGGACGACGACGGTGGTGGCGCTGATGGCGGGGTGGGCGGCGAGGTTGTTCTCGATTTCGCCGAGTTCGATGCGGTAGCCGCGGAGTTTGACCTGGTTGTCGATGCGGCCGATGAATTCCATTTCGCCGTTGGGGCGCAGGCGGACGAGGTCGCCGGTGCGGTAGGCGCGGGCGGTGGGGTCGGTGGTGTTGAAGGGGTCGGGGATGAAGCGGGTGGTGGTGAGTTCGGGGCGGTTGAGGTAGCCGCGGGCGACGCAGATGCCGCCGAGGAGGCATTCGCCGGGGACGCCGATGGGGACGGGGTGGTTGAAGCGGTCGACGACGTAGGCGGTGGTGTTGGTGATGGGGACGCCGACCGAGGAGGTGGGGTAGGTGGGGTCGATGGTGGTGGTCAGGCTCATGACGTTGGCGACGGAGCCTTCGGTGGCGCCGTATTCGTTGGCGATGACGGTGTGGCCGGTGCCGGTGGTCAGGATGCGGTTGGCGAGGGTGGGGGAGAGGTCTTCGCCGCCGGCGACGATGGTGGCGATGTTGTGTTTGGCGTTGGCGAGTTCGAGTTGGGCGGTGAGGACTTCGAGGTGGGAGGGGGTGGCTTTGAGGAAGCTGATGGGGGTGCCGGTGAGGATGAGGTCGATGGCGGCGTCGAAGGCGCTCTGGTCGGGTGTGGGGGTGGGGATGGTGAGTTGTTGGCCTTGGATGAGGGGGAGGAAGAGGGCGGTGATGGTGAGGTCGAAGGTGACGGAGGAGTAGAGGAGGGTGCCGATGCCGTTCGCTGACTGGGTGGGGTAGTTGAGGTCGCACCAGTGGAGGTAGTTGACGACGCCGCGGTGGTCGAGTTGGACGCCCTTGGGTCGGCCGGTGGAGCCGCTGGTGTAGATGACGTAGGCGAGGTGGTCGGGGGTGGCGACGGGCGTGGGGTTGTGGGTGGCCTCCGTGCTGGGCCAGTTGTGGTCCACGAGGAGCAGGGGGGTGCCGGTGGGGAGGCGGTGGGCGTGATCAGTGTGGGTGATGACGAGGGGTGTCGCGGTGTCCTGGATCATGTAGGTGATGCGGTCGGTGGGGTAGTCGGGGTCCAGGGGGATGAAGGCGGCGCCGGCTTTGAGGATGCCGAGGAGGGTGGTGATGAGTTCGGGGCTGCGGTCCAGGCAGACGGCGATGAGGGTGTCGGGGGTGATGCCGTTGATGGTGCGTAGGTGGTGGGCGAGTTGGTTGGCCTGCTCGTTGACCTGGCGGTAGGTCAGGGAGACGTCGCCGTGGGTGAGGGCGATGGCGTCGGGTTCGCGTTCGCTGCGTTCTTCGATGAGGGAGTGGATGGTGGCGGTGTCGGGGTAGGGGCCCTGGGTGGCGTTCCAGTCGATGACGATCTGCTGCCGCTCGGCGGCCGTGAGCATCTCCAACTCGGAGAGCCTCGTCTCCGGTCGCCCGCCCACCACGGAGGCCAGCAGGGTCTGGAAGTGCCCGACCAGCCGCCGCACCGTCGCGTCGTCGAAGAACGCGCGGTCGTGGACGAAGCGGAACTCCAGGGCGCGCCCGGCCGAGGCCACCAGCGTCAGCGGATACCCGGTCCGCTCCACGCAGTTGACCAGGCGGCTGGTCATCTCCGCCGGGATGTCCGCGGCCTCCTGGAGCACCGGGTAGTTCTCGAAGACCAGGATCGAGCGGAACAGCGGCTCGCCGCGCGGGATCTGGCTGTACTCGCGGACGTCGACCAGGTGGCAGTACTCCCACTGGCGCATGTCCAGCTGCTCGTCCTGGAGCGCCCGCAGCCACTCGGCCACCGGCTGCTCGCCGGCCACCCGGCCGCGCACCGGGAGGGTGTTGATGAAGAGCCCCATCATCGACTCCACACCCGGGAGTTCGATCGACCGGCCCGAGATGGTCGAGCCGAAGAGGACGTCGTCCTGCCCGCTGTACCGGGAGAGCAGGATCGCCCAGAGGCCCTGGACCAGGGTGTTCATGGTGATCCGCTGGGTCCGGGCGTAGCCGCGTGCCGCCGTGAAGAGCTCCTCCTCGGCCACCACCTCGATCTCGCCGATGCCCGTCTCGCCGGTCGCCCGGTCGACGTGCAGGTCGGTCGGCTCGGTGACGCCGCTCAGGTAGTCGGTCCAGAACGCCTTCGAGTCCGCCGGCGACTGGGAGTTGAGCCACTCGATGTACCGCCGGTAGGGCAGCGCCGGCGGCAGCTGAGCGGGTCGGCCGGTCAGCAGGCCGCGGTAGAGCGTGAGCAGCTCCTGTTGCAGGATCTGGATGCTCCACCCGTCCAGCAGGATGTGGTGGAACGACCAGACCACGATCCGGCGCTCATCGTCCATCCGCAGGCTGGCCACCCGCACCAGCGGCGCCCGGGTGAGGTCGAACCCGCGCTCCCAGTCCGCCGCCAGGAACTCCGCCAGCCGGGCCTCCTGGGCCTCGGCCGGCAGGCCCCGCAAGTCCTGTCGCTCGTACGGAAGTTTCGCCGTGCGCTGCACC
This sequence comes from Kitasatospora sp. NBC_01287, assembly GCF_026340565.1. Lineage (NCBI taxonomy): Bacteria > Bacillati > Actinomycetota > Actinomycetes > Kitasatosporales > Streptomycetaceae > Kitasatospora > Kitasatospora sp. NBC_01287. Next base: position 578,329 of record NZ_JAPEPB010000001.1, on the reverse strand, counting down.
ACCTGGACCGGCTCCGAGACGCCCTCCCAGATGAAGGCGCTCCGCAGGATCGGGTGCCGGTCGATCAGCTGCTGCCAGGCGTCCCGGAAGCAGTCGTCATCGAAGGCCCCGCTGATCTCCTCGGTCATCTGCACCAGGTAGGGGCGGGTGTCGGAGGAGTCCTCCAGCGAGTGGAAGAGCATCCCGAACTGCAGGGGGGAGAGTCCGTAGACGTCTTCGACGTTGTGCGCGCTCATGCGGAGAACCTCTTCAGAATCGCGGCCATGTCGGTGGCGCTGACATCGGTGAGGGGGGTGCCTTCGGTGGCCCGGGCGGGGCCGGTGGCGGGCCCGGCGGCAGGGTCGGTGCCGGCCGAGATGAGTTGTCGCAGACCGTCCAGGATGGCGTCGGCCAGCCGCTGGACGGTGCGCCGGTCGTGCAGCGCCGCGGAGTAGGTGATGTTGAGACCGAACGTGTCACCCTCGACGGCGGCGGTGATGTCGAGCACGTTCCAGCGCATGCCGTCCGGGCTGGTGGACTGGCCCTTGGGCTCGGTTGGGTCGGCGTAGCGGCCGATCCCCGGCAACTGCTCGGTGAACTGGCCCAGGTAGTTGAAGTTGATCTCGGGCGTGGGCTGCGCCTGGAGGGCGGCGGTCACCGCCGGGCTGCCGAGGTAGCGCAGGATCCCGTAGCCGACACCCTTGTTGGGGATGCGGGCCAGCTGCTCCTTGACCCCGCCCAGCGAGGTGGCCGGGTCGGCCGCGGGGTCCACCGTCAGGGCGACGGGGAAGACACTGGTGAACCAGCCGACCGTGCGGGACAGGTCCACGTCGTTGAAGAGGTCCTCGCGGCCGTGGCCCTCCAGCCCGATCAGCGTGCTGCCGCTGCCGGTCCACCGCGCCACCGCGCGGGCCAGCGCGGTGAGCAGCGCGTCGTTGATCTGGGTGTTGAACGCGCGCGGCACGTCCCGCAGCAGGGCGCCGGTCTCCGTCGGGGTGAGCGACACGCTGACGGTGTCGCCTGAGCGCGCCTCGTTGGCGCCGCGGCGGTCGCGCGGCAGCCGCCCGTCCGGCTTGGGCTCCGACCAGTACGCGAACTCCGCCTCCGCCTCGGGGGAGACGGCGAACCGGCGCAGGTGCTCCGCCCAGGCCTTGAACGAGCTCGTCTTGGGCGGCAGTTGCGGTGTCCGGCCGGCGGCCCGCTGTTCGTAGGCGCTGCCCAGGTCCTCCAGCAGGATCCGCCAGGAGACGCTGTCGACCGCCAGGTGGTGCACGGTGAGCAGCAGCCGCTGCCCGCGCCCGGCGCCCAGCTCCAGCAGGGCGCCCCGCAGGATCGGCCCGTCGCGCAGGTCGAGGCTCCGCTGCACCTGCTCGCCGATCCCGCGCATCACCGACCACAGCTCGTCGTCGCCGACCCCGGAGAGGTCGTGCAGCTGGAGCACGTCCGGACCGGCGGTCTCCGCCAGGTGCTGGCTCCAGCTCGACCCCTGGCCGCGGTAGCGCAGCCGCAGGGCATCGTGATGCTCCGTCAGATCGCCCAGGGCGGTGGCCAGCAGGGCCGGGTCGAGGCCGTCGGTGGCCAGCAGCTCGGCCTGGTTGAAGTGGTGGCCGGAGGGCAGTTCCTTCTCGAAGAACCAGTGCTGGATCGGCGTCAGCACCACCTCGCCCCGCACCCGGCCCTGCTCCGCGTCGACCGAGCCGCCGGCCTGCGCGTGCTCGGCGATCTCCGCGATGGTCTGGTGCTTGAAGATCATCCGCGGCGTCAGGTGCAGGCCGAACTTCTTGGCCTTGGCGATCACCTGGATGCTGATGATCGAGTCGCCGCCGAGCTCGAAGAAGTTGTCGTGCACCCCGATCGGGTCGACCCCCAGGATCTCGCTCCAGATGGTGGCGAGGGTCCGCTCCACGGGTGTGCGGGGTGCGGTGTAGGTGGCGGCGAGGTCGGGGCGGTGGTGGTCGGGGGCGGGGAGGGCTTTCTGGTCGACCTTGCCGTTGGGGGTGAGGGGGAGGTGGTCGAGGGTGATGTAGGTGGTGGGGACCATGTAGTCGGGTAGGTGCTGCTGGAGGTGGGTGCGGAGTTCGGTGGTGGTGGGGGTGGCCGCGCCGGCGGGGACGAGGTAGGCGACGAGGCGCTTGTCGCCGGGGGTGTCCTGGCGGACGACGACGGTGGTGGCGCTGATGGCGGGGTGGGCGGCGAGGTTGTTCTCGATTTCGCCGAGTTCGATGCGGTAGCCGCGGAGTTTGACCTGGTTGTCGATGCGGCCGATGAATTCCATTTCGCCGTTGGGGCGCAGGCGGACGAGGTCGCCGGTGCGGTAGGCGCGGGCGGTGGGATCGGTGGTGTTGAAGGGGTCGGCGATGAAGCGGGTGGTGGTGAGTTCGGGGCGGTTGAGGTAGCCGCGGGCGACGCAGATGCCGCCGAGGAGGCATTCGCCGGGGACGCCGATGGGGACGGGGTGGTTGAAGCGGTCGACGACGTAGGCGGTGGTGTTGGTGATCGGAACACCCACCGAGGTGGTACCGGCGGTCGGGTCGACGTCGGTGGTCAGGCTCATCACGTTGGCGACCGAACCCTCGGTCGCACCGTACTCGTTGGCGATGACCGTGGTGCGACCGCTGGTGGCGAAGATGCGGTTGGCGAGGGTCGGCGTCAGCTCCTCGCCGCCGGCGACGATGGTGGCGATGTTGTGTTTGGCGTTGGCGAGTTCGAGTTGGGCGGTGAGGACTTCGAGGTGGGAGGGGGTGGCTTTGAGGAAGCTGATGGGGGTGCCGGTGAGGATGAGGTCGATGGCGGCGTCGAAGGCGCTCTGGTCGGGTGTGGGGGTGGGGATGGTGAGTTGTTGGCCTTGGATGAGGGGGAGGAAGAGGGCGGTGATGGTGAGGTCGAAGGTGACGGAGGAGTAGAGGAGGGTGCCGATGCCGTTCGCTGACTGGGTGGGGTAGTTGAGGTCGCACCAGTGGAGGTAGTTGACGACGCCGCGGTGGTCGAGTTGGACGCCCTTGGGTCGGCCGGTGGAGCCGCTGGTGTAGATGACGTAGGCGAGGTGGTCGGGGGTGGCGACGGGCGTGGGGTTGTGGGTGGCCTCCGTGCTGGGCCAGTTGTGGTCCACGAGCAGGAGTGGGGTGCCGGTGGGGAGGCGGTGGGCGTGATCGGTGTGGGTGATGACGAGGGGTGTTGCGGTGTCCTGGATCATGTAGGTGATGCGGTCGGTGGGGTAGTCGGGGTCCAGGGGGACGAAGGCGGCGCCGGCTTTGAGGATGCCGAGGAGGGTGGTGATGAGTTCGGGGCTGCGGTCCAGGCACACCGCGATGAGGGTGTCGGGGGTGATGCCGTTGATGGTGCGTAGGTGGTGGGCGAGTTGGTTGGCCTGCTCGTTGACCTGGCGGTAGGTCAGAGAGACGTCGCCGTGGGTGAGGGCGATGGCGTCGGGTTCGCGCTCGGCCCGTTCTTCGATGAGGGAGTGGATGGTGGCGGTGTCGGGGTAGGGGCCCTGGGTGGCGTTCCAGTCGATGACGATCTGCTGCCGCTCGGCGGCCGTGAGCATCTCCAACTCGGAGAGCCTCGCGTCGGGGCGGGCGGCCACGGCGGCCAGCAGGGTCTGGAAGTGTCCGACCAGCCGCCGCACCGTCGCCGCCTCGAAGAGGTCGGTCCGGTACTCCACCGCCGCGTGGAGCTCGCCGCCGCTCTCCACCACGGTCAGTTGCAGGTCGAACTTGACCGCCTGGCCGCGCACGCCGACCGGCTCGACCGCCAGGCCGGGCAGCGTCCAGGTGTCCCCCTCGGGGACGTTCTGCAGCACGAACATGGTCTGGAAGAGCGGGTTGCGGCTCAGGTCGCGCTCGGGCGCCAGCTCGTCGACCAGCCGCTCGAAGGGCAGGTCCTGGTGGTCGTAGGCGCCCAGGGCGGTCTCCTTGACCTGCTCCAGCACCTGCCGGAAGGTCGGGTCACCGCTCAGGTCGGCGCGCATGACGAGCGTGTTGACGAAGAATCCGACCATCTCCTCGACCTCGGCCCGGTTGCGGCCTGCGATCGGGGTGCCGACCGTGATGTCCTGCTGGCCGCTGTACTTGGAGAGCAGCAGCTGGAAGGTGCCCAGCAGCGTCATGAAGAGGCTCGCGCCCTGCTCGGCGCTCGCTGCCTTCAGCCGCTCGGTCACCTCGGCCGGGACGCCGAACCGGACCGCGTCCCCCGTGCCGCCGCGCTCGGCGGGGCGGCGGTGGTCGGTGGGCAGCTCCAGCGGTTCGATGCCCGTCAACTGACCGCGCCAGTAGTCCAGCTGCCGGTCCAGCACCTCGCCGGTCAGCCACTCGCGCTGCCACAGGGCGAAGTCGGCGTACTGCGCCGCCAGTTCCGGCAGCTCGGCGGGCCGCTGCCGAACGGCCGCGGAGTAGAACTCGCGCAGTTCGCGGGCCAGGATGCCTTCCGACCAGCCGTCCGAGACGATGTGATGGAGCGTCAGTAGCAGGAACTGGTCCTCGTCGGCGAGCCGCACCACGTCCGCCCGCAGCAGGGCGTCGGCCGCCAGGTCGAACGGCCGGGCACCCTCGCTCGCCAGCAGCCGCTGCGCGGCCTCCTCGCGTGCCCCGGCGTCGGCGATCCCGCGCAGGTCGTGCAGGGTCACCGGAACCGGGTGCGGGGCGTCGATCCGCTGGGTCGGGTGGCCGTCCTCGTCGGCGGTGAACCGCGTCCGCAGCACCTCGTGCCGCGCGACCAGCCCGGCCAGGGCGGCTTCCAGCGCCGGGAGGTCCAGTCGGCCCCGCAGCCGGAGTCCGAACGGCACCAGGTACTCGGCGCTGCCCGGCTCCAGCTGGTCGAGGAACCAGAGCCGCTGCTGCGCGAAGGAGAGCGGCAGCGGCCCGCCGTCCCGAGGCGCTGCGGTGATCGGCGTGGCCGGACCAGCGGCCTGGTCGGCGCCCAGCTCCGTGACGACGGCGGCGAGTTCGGCCGGCGTGGGCGCAATGAAGACGGCTCGGACCGGAACCTCTACCCCCAGCTCCTTGCGCAACCGGGAGGTGACCTGGGTGGCGAGTAGCGAGTGACCGCCGAGCTGGAAGAAGTTGTCGTGGACGCCGATCGGGTCGACGCCCAGGATGGCGGACCAGATCGCGGTGACCGCCTGCTCGACGGGCGTGCGCGGCGCGGTGTAGGCGGACGCCAGCTCGGGGCGTTCGCCGTCCGGGGCCGGCAGCGCCTTCTGGTCGACCTTGCCGTTGGGCGTCAGCGGCAGCTGGTCGAGGAAGACGTATCCCGTGGGGACCATGTAGTCGGGCAGGTGCTGCTGGAGGTGGGTGCGGAGCTCGGCGGCGCTCGGCGCGGCCGCGGCGACCAGGTAGGCGACCAGGCGCTTGTCGCCGGGGGTGTCCTCACGCAGGATCACGGTCACGTCCGAGAGCTGCGGGTGGGTGAGGAGGTTGTTCTCGATTTCGCCGAGTTCGATGCGGTAGCCGCGGAGTTTGACCTGGTTGTCGATGCGGCCGATGAATTCCATTTCGCCGTTGGGGCGCAGGCGGACGAGGTCGCCGGTGCGGTAGACGTGCTGGGTGGTGCCGTTGATCGCCAGGTCGATGAAGCGGGTGGTGGTGAGTTCGGGGCGGTTGAGGTAGCCGCGGGCGACGCAGATGCCGCCGAGGAGGCATTCGCCGGGGACGCCGATGGGGACGGGGTGGTTGAAGCGGTCGACGATGTAGGCGGTGGTGTTGGTGATGGGGACGCCGACCGAGGAGGTGGGGTAGGTGGGGTCGATGGTGGTGGTCAGGCTCATGACGTTGGCGACGGAGCCTTCGGTGGCGCCGTATTCGTTGGCGATGACGGTGTGGCCGGTGCCGGTGGTCAGGATGCGGTTGGCGAGGGTGGGGGAGAGGTCTTCGCCGCCGGCGACGATGGTGGTGATGTTGTGGTGTTTGCCGGTCAGTTCGAGTTGGGCGGTGAGGACTTCGAGGTGGGAGGGGGTGGCTTTGAGGAAGCTGATGGGGGTGCCGGTGAGGATGAGGTCGATGGCGGCGTCGAAGGCGCTCTGGTCGGGTGTGGGTACGGGGATGGTGAGTTGTTGGCCTTGGATGAGGGGGAGGAAGAGGGCGGTGATGGTGAGGTCGAAGGTGACGGAGGAGTAGAGGAGGGTGCCGATGCCGTTGGGGGTCTGGGTGGGGTAGTTGAGGTTGCACCAGTGGAGGTAGTTGACGACGCCGCGGTGGTCGAGTTGGACGCCCTTGGGTCGGCCGGTGGAGCCGCTGGTGTAGATGACGTAGGCGAGGTGGTCGGGGGTGGCGACGGGCGTGGGGTTGGTGGTCGTCTCCGACGTGGGCCAGTTGTGGTCCACGAGGAGGAGTGGGGTTTCGGTGGGGAGGCGGTGGGCGTGATCGGTGTGGGTGATGACGAGGGGTGTCGCGGTGTCCTGGATCATGTAGGTGATGCGGTCGGTGGGGTAGTCGGAGTCCAGGGGGACGAAGGCGGCGCCGGCTTTGAGGATGCCGAGGAGGGTGGTGATGAGTTCGGGGCTGCGGTCCAGGCAGACGGCGATGAGGGTGTCGGGGGTGATGCCGTTGATGGTGCGTAGGTGGTGGGCGAGTTGGTTGGCCTGCTCGTTGACCTGGCGGTAGGTCAGAGAGACGTCGCCGTGGGTGAGGGCGATGGCGTCGGGTTCGCGTTCGCTGCGTTCTTCGATGAGGGAGTGGATGGTGGCGGTGTCGGGGTAGGGGCCCTGGGTGGCGTTCCAGTCGATGACGATCTGCTGCCGCTCGGCGGCCGTGAGCATCTCCAACTCGCTCAGCGCGGCTGTCGGCCGCTCGGCGATCGCCGCCAGCAGGGTCTGGAAGTGCCCGACCAGCCGCCGCACCGTCGCCGCCTCGAAGAGGTCGGTCCGGTACTCAACCGCCGCGTCCAGGCCGTCACCGGTCTCCACCAGCGTGAGCGTCAGGTCGAACTTCGCCACGCCCCGCCGGATCTCCACGGGCTCCACCCGCGTCCCGGCGAACTGCCACCCGCCCGCGTCCGCCCCGGCGTCCGTCCCCGCCCCCGCCGCGGCGTCGCCGCCCGGTGCCTGGAGCACCAGCATCGTCTGGAAGAGCGGGTTGCGGCTCAGGTCGCGCTCGGGCGCCAGCTCCTCCACCAGCCGCTCGAAGGGCAGGTCCTGGTGGTCATAGGCGCCCAGCGCGGTCTCCTTGACCCGCTCCAGCAACTCGGTGAAGGTCGGATCGCCGGAGAGGTCGGTGCGCAGCACCAGGGTGTTGACGAAGAACCCGATCAGGGACTCGACCTCTGCCCGGTTGCGGCCGGCGATGGGGGTGCCCACCGCGATGTCCTGCTGGCCGCTGTACTTGGACAGCAGCAGCTGGAACGCCGCTAGCAGCACCATGAAGAGGCTCGCGCCCTGGCCGGCTGCCGCGCTCCTGAGCCGCTCGGCGATCTCGGCCGGGACGGCGAACGGCACCGAGTCGCCGGCGCCGCCGTGCCGTGCGGGCCGCCGGTGGTCGGTCGGCAGCTCCAGCGGCTCGACGCCGGCCAGCTGACCGCGCCAGTAGTCCAGCTGCCGCTCCAGCGTGCCGCCGCTCAGCCACTGCCGCTGCCACACCGCGAAGTCGGCGTACTGCAGGGTCGGTTCGGGCAGTTCGGCCGCCCGATCGGCCAGCGCGGCGGCGTAGAGCTCGCGCAGTTCGCGGGCCAGGATGCCCTCCGACCAGCCATCGGCCACGATGTGATGGACCGTCAGGAGCAGGTACTGCTCCTCGTCCGCCAGCCGCACCAGGTCCGCCCGCAGCGGCCGCCCCGCCGCGAGGTCGAAGGGCCGCAGCGCGGCGCTCCGCAGCAGGTCCCGGGCCGCCGCCTCGCGCTCCTCGGCCTCCCGCAGGTCGTGCACGCCGACCTCGACCGGCCAGGGCGCGTCGACCAACTGCGCGGGCTGCCCCGCCTCGTCGGCGGTGAACCGGGTGCGCAGCACCTCGTGGCGCACCACCAGCCCGGACAGCGCGGTCCGCAGCGCGCTGACGTCCAGCGGCCCGGTGACCCGCAGACCGAAGGGGATCAGGTACTCCGCCCCGCCCGGTTCGAGCTGGTCCAGGAACCAGAGCCGCTGCTGCGCGAAGGAGAGTGGCACCGGGCCGGTCGTGGCGCGGCGGGCGATCCGGTCGGCGGTGGCGCGCTGCCGCATCCGGGAGAGCAGTCGGGACTCGCTGGACTTCTCGATGGACGTCTCGCTGGACTTCTCGCTCATGATGATTCGTTCCTCACTGTCCACGTGATCGCGGACGGACGATTGCCTGGGAGAGCCGGTCTTCCGTGTCGGTCCGGGCGCGGGTCAGGAGGTCGAGCGGGCGTCGGCCCCGAGGGCCTCGCCGCTGCCGCCGCTGCCGCTGCCGTCGCTGTCGGACTCGGCGTCGAGCAGCTCGATGAGCTGGCTCTTTATGCCGAGGACCGTCGGGACCAGGAAGAGCTTCCGCAGGCTCACGCGGACTCCGGTCAGGGTTTCGATCCGGTTGACGAGTTGGGTGGCGAGCAGCGAGTGCCCGCCGAGTTCGAAGAAGCTGTCGTGGATGCCGATCCGGTCCAGGCCGAGCACCTCGCCCATGATCTCCGCGATGGCGATCTCGATCTCGTCGCGCGGCGCGGTGAACCCGGCTCCGGTCTCGACCCCGGCGCCGTCGGGCGCGGGCAGCGCCTTGTGGTCGACCTTGCCGTTGGCGGAGAGCGGCAGTTCGGCCAGCACCATGAAGGCGGCCGGCACCATGGCCCGGGGCAACACCTCGCCGGCCCAGGCCCGCAGCGCGGTCAGGTCGATCTCCCGCCCGGGCGCCGCCACGCAGTAGGCGGTCAGCCGCTTCCCGCCGCCCGGGGCTCCGGCCCGGCCGGCTGCGCCGGCCGCCTCGTCCTCGCGGACCACGACGGCGCAGCTGCCGACGGTGTCGTGGCCGAGCAGGGTGGCCTCGATCTCGCCGAGCTCGATCCGCACGCCGCGCAGCTTCACCTGCCGGTCGACCCGGCCGAGCAGGTCCAGCTCGCCGGCGGCGGTGAACCGGCCGAGGTCGCCGGTGCGGTACATCCGCGCCCGCGGACCTGCCGCGAACGGGTCGGGCAGGAACCGCTCGGCGGTCAACTCGGTCCGGTTGTGGTAGCCCTGGCCGACGCTGGCCCCGCCCAGGTAGACCTCGCCCAGCACCCCGGAGGGCACCGGGCGGCCGTCCCGGTCGAGCACGTAGACCGTCTGGTTGATCATCGGCCGCCCGGCCAGCACCGGGCCGGTGGGCGCGGAGCGGTCGGCGCGCCAGAAGGTGGTGTCCACCGAGACCTCGGTGGCGCCGTAGAGGTTGATCAGGTCGCCGGGGAAGCGGTCCAGGAACCGGCTGACCAGGGCCGGCTGCAGCGGCTCGCCGCTGGCGAAGGCGTACCGCAGGTGGGTGCAGTCCTCGGGGCGGGCCTCGGTGACGAAGAGGTCGAGCAGGCTGGGCACGAAGTGCAGTCCGACGATCCGGTTCTCGCGCATCAGCCGGGTGACGCGGGTCATGTCGAGCCGCTCCGAGCCGGGCACCAGGACGACGTTCGCCCCGCGCCAGAGCGGCCAGAAGATCTCGTAGGCGGAGACGTCGAAGGAGAGCGGGGTGGCCTGCAGGAAGCCCTCGCCGGCCGCGATCGGGAACTCGTCCTGCATTCCCGCCAGGTAGTTGACCACACCGCCGTGTTCGATCCGCACGCCCTTGGGCCGGCCGGTGGAGCCGCTGGTGTGGATCAGGTAGCAGAGGTGCTCGGGGCCGGCCAGCGGGGTCGGGTCGGTGGTCGGCCGGGTGGCGATCTCGGCGTGGTCGCGGTCCAGGTCCAGCACGGGGGTACCGGCGGGCAGCCGGTCGGCGAGCGCCGTGCGGGTGAGGACCAGCGGCGTCGCGGTGTCATCGATGAGGTAGCCGAGCCGCTCGGCGGGGTGCTCCGGGTCGAGCGGGACGTAGGCGGCGCCGGCCTTGAGGATGCCGAGCAGGGCGCAGATCAGCTCCGGGCTCCGCTCCAGGCAGACCCCGACCGGGGTGTCCGGGCCGAGGCCCAGGCCACGCAGGTGGTGGGCGAGCTGGTTGGCCCGCTCGTTCAGCTGACGGTACGTCAGGGTCCGCTCCCCGCAGGTGACGGCGGTGGCGGCGGGGTCGCGCTCGGCCCGCTCCTCGAAGAGGCGGTGGATCGTCGCGGTGTCGGGGTAGGGGGTGGCGGTGTCGTTCCAGTCGACCAGGATCCGCCGCCGCTCGGCCGCGCCGAGCAGTTCCAGCTCGGACAGCTTCGCCCCGGGGCGCGCGGTGACGGCGGCCAGCAGGGTCTGGAAGTGGCCGACCAGCCGGGTGACGGTGGCCTGCTCGAAGAGGTCGGTGCTGTAGACGACCGCGCCCTCCAGGCCGCCGTCCGCCGCCTCGGTGAGGTACATCGCCAGGTCGAACTTGGCGTCCTGCGCCGACAGTTGAACCGGCTCCACGGTCAGGTCCGGGAGCTGCCAGGTGTCGAAGTCCGGCACGTTCTGCAGCACGAACAGGGTCTGGAAGAGCGGGTTGCGGCTCAGGTCGCGCTGCGGGGCCAGCTCCCCCACCAGTCGCTCGAAGGGCAGGTCCTGGTGCTCGTAGGCGCCGAGCGCGGTCTCCTTGACCCGCTCCAGCAGCTCGGCGAAGGTCGGATCGCCGGAGAGGTCGGTGCGCAGCACCAGCGTGTTCACGAAGAAGCCGATCAGCTCCTCCAGTTCGGCCCGGTTGCGCCCGGCGATCGGCGTGCCCACCGCGATGTCCTGCTGGCCGCTGTACTTGGCCAGCAGCAGCTGGAAGGTGCCCAGCAGCGTCATGAACAGGCTCGCGCCCTGCCCGGCGGCCGTGCTCCTCAGCCGCTCGCCCAGCTCGGCGGGGACGGTGAAGGCGACGGCGGCGCCCGCGCCGGTGCGCTGCGCGGGGCGGCGGTGGTCGGTGGGCAGCTCCAGCGGCTCCAGTCCGGTCAACCGCTCGCGCCAGTAGCCGAGTTGCCGATCCAGGGTGTCGCCGCTGAGCCACTCGCGCTGCCAGACGGCGTAGTCGGCGTACTGCACCGCCGGCGTGGGCAGTTCGGGCGTGCGCCGCTCGCGGGCGGCCGTGTACAGCTCGGTGAGCTCGCGCGAGAGCACGGTCACCGACCAGCCGTCGAAGGCGATGTGGTGGACGGTGACGGTGAGGATCGCCTCCTGCTCGGTGAGCCGGACCAGCGCCGCGCGCAGCATCGGGCCCGCCGTCAGCTCGACCGGTCGGAACGCCTGGGCCGCGACGATCCGCTGCGCCGCCGCCTCCCGCTCGGCCGGGTCCGCGAGGTGGTCCAGCTGGTGGATGGTCAGCTCGGCCTCGGCCGGCGGGTCGATCAGCTGCGCGGGCTGTCCGGCGGCGTCGGCGGTGAAGCGGGTGCGCAGCACCTCGTGGCGGGCCGTCAGCGCGCCCAGCGCGGTGCGCAGCGCGGCGGTGTCCAGCGGGCCGGTCAGGCGCAGGGCGAACGGGATCAGGTACTCGGCGCGGTCCGGCTGCAGCTGGTCGAGGAACCAGAGCCGCTGCTGGGCGAAGGAGAGCGGCAGCGGGCCGCCGTCCCGGGGGAGGGGGGTGATCCGGCTGGTCTCGGCGGCCTCCAGGCCCTCGATCACGGCGGCGAGTTGGGCCGGGGTCGGCGCGCCGAACAGCGCCCGCACGGGCAGTTCGACACCGAGCGCCTTGCGCAGCCGGCTGGTGACCTGGGTGGCGAGCAGCGAGTGGCCGCCCAGGTGGAAGAAGTTGTCGTGCACGCCGATGCTCTCGATGCCCAGCACCTCGGACCAGCTGGCCGTGACGGCGAGTTCGACGGGGGTGCGTGGGGCGGTGTAGGCGGCGTCCAGTTCGGGGCGGGCGCTGTCGGGGGCGGGCAGGGCGCGGCGGTCGATCTTGCCGTTCGGGTTGAGCGGGAAGCGCTCCAGGGCGACGAAGGCGGCGGGCACCATGTAGTCCGGCAGCAGCCGCTGCAGGTGGGTGCGCAGTTCGCCGGTGGTCGGCGCCGTCCCGGTGGCGACCAGGTAGGCGACCAGCCTGGCCGCGCCCGTACCGCCCGTACTGCCCGTACCGCCGGCGTCGCTGCCCGCGGGGGCGTCCTCGCGCAGCACCACGACCGCCGCGTCGACGGCCGGGTGGTCGGCCAGTGCCGCCTCGATCTCGCCCAGCTCGATCCGGTAGCCGCGCAGCTTGACCTGGTTGTCGGCGCGACCGATGAACTCCAGCTGCCCGTCCGGGTGCCACTTGGCCAGGTCGCCGGTGCGGTAGACCCGGCGGGTGGTGCCGTCGAGCTCGTAGGCGGTGAACTTCTCGGCCGTCAGCTCCGGCTGGTTCAGATAGCCGCGGGCCAGGCCGGGGCAGCTGATCAGGATCTCGCCGGGGACCCCGACCGGGACCGGGTGCCCGTGCCGGTCGACCAGGAAGACCTCGGTGTTGCCCACCGGCTGCCCGATCGGCACGAAGCGGCCCGGCGCCTCGATCCGCGCGGTAGCGGCCTCCTGCGCGCCCTCGCTGGGGCCGTAGCCGTTGACCAGCGGCACGTCGCAGCGCTCGAACCACTGCCGGACCTGCTCCTGCTGCAGCGCCTCGCCGCCGAGCCGGACCAGCCGCAGCTCCTCGCCCAGCGACCCGGGCCCCTCGATCTGCGCGGTCAGCGCGCCGAAGGCGGTCGGGGTGAGCCAGGCGACCGTCACGCCCGAGCGGCGGATCAGCTCCGCCAGTCCGGCCGGGTCCCACTGGGCGTCGCGCAGCGCCACCGAGGCGCCGCAGCTGAGCGGCGCGAAGGTCTGGCCGACCGAGGAGTCGAAGGCGATCGAGGCGAACTGCAGCACCCGGTCGCGCGGGGTGAGGTCGAGCCGCCGCACGGTCTCGCGCATCCTGGCCCGCAGCGCGCCGTGCTCGATCTGCACGCCCTTGGGCCGCCCGGTGGAGCCGCTGGTGTAGACGAGGTAGGCGAGGTCATCGGGCCCGGCGGCCGGTGCCGGGTCCCGCGTCTCGCCGGTGGGCCACTCCCGGTCGAGGAGCAGCCGCGGGACGGCGGCGGCGAAGCGGTCCCGGTGGTCGTGCTGGGTGATGATCAGCGGCGCGCCGGAGTCCTCGACCATGTAGTCGAGCCGTTCGGTGGGGTACTCGGGGTCGAGCGGGACATAGGCGGCGCCGGCCTTGAGGATGCCGAGCAGCGCGCAGATCAGGTCCGGGCCGCGCTCCAGGCAGAGGCCGATCGGTGTGCCGGTCGTGATGCCGTGCCGCTCGCGCAGGTGGTGGGCGAGCTGGTTGGCCCGTTCGTTGAGTTGACGATAGGTCAGAACAGTGGCGGTGGCGGTGGCGGTGCCTGTGGCGGTGACAGCGACGGCGTCCGGGCGCAGCGCGGCCTGCCGCTCGAAGAGCTGAGGGATCGTCAGATCATCGACCGCGTCCAGGCGGGCGCCGTTCCAGTCGACCAGCAGCTGCCGGCGCTCGGTGGCGGTGAGCAGCTCCAGCTCGGAGATCCGGCGCTCCGGGTCGGCGGTGGCGGCGGCCAGCAGCGCCTGGAAGTGGCCGGCCAGGCGGTCCATGGTGGCCGCCTCGAACAGGTCCGTGGTGAAGACGATCATCCCGTCGAGACCGCCGGCGGCGGTCTCGGTCAGGTAGCAGGTGAAGTCGAACTTGGCGTCCTGGGCTTCGAGTTCCATCGGCTCGACGGCCAGCCCGGCGAGGTTCCAGCTGCTGGTGTCGGGGACGTTCTGCAGCACGAACATGGTCTGGAAGAGCGGGTTGCGGCTCAGGTCGCGCTCGGGCGCCAGCTCCTCGACGATCCGCTCGAAGGGCAGGTCCTGGTGGTCGTAGGCGCCGAGCGCACTCTCCTTGACCCGCTCCAGCAGCTGGCGGAAGGTCGGGTCGCCGGTGAGATCGGTGCGCATGACGAGCGTGTTGACGAAGAACCCGATCATCTCCTCGATCTCGGCCCGGTTGCGTCCGGCGATCGGGGTGCCGACCGTGATGTCCTGCTGGCCGCTGTACTTGGAGAGCAGCAGCTGGAAGGTGGCCAGCAGGGTCATGAAGAGGCTCGCGCCGGTCTCGGCGGCCAGCGCGCGCGCCCGGTCGGCGAGTTCGGTCGGGACGCTGAAGGTGATCTCGGCGCCGTTGCCGCTGCGGGCGGCCGGGCGGCGGTGGTCGGTGGGCAGCTCCAGCGGCTCGGTGCCGGTCAGCCGGTCGCGCCAGTAGCCCAGTTGCCGATCCAGCACCTCGCCGGTCAGCCAGCCGCGCTGCCAGACGGCGAAGTCTGCGTACTGCAGCGGTGGTTCGGGCAGGGCGGGCGCGGTCCCGGGCGCATAGGAGACGCCGGGCGCATACGAGACGCCGGACGCGCCGGACGCCGCCGCGTACAGCGCGGTCAGCTCGCGCGAGAAGATCCCGGTGGACCAGCCGTCGAAGACGGCGTGGTGCACGGTGACCGCGAGGATGTGCTCGGCGTCGGCCAGCCGGACCAGCACCGCGCGCAGCAGTGGCCCGGTGGCCAGGTCGACCGGCTGGAACGCCTCGCCGTCCACGATCCGCCGGGCGCTCTCCTCGCGCGCGTCCGGGTCACTCAGGTGGCGAAGGTCGTGCGCGCTGAGGGCGACCGGCCGCGGCGCGCCGATCACCTGCGCGGGCTGGCCGTCCTCGTCGGTGACGAACCGGGTGCGCAGCACCTCGTGCCGCGCCACCAGCCCGGACAGCGCCGCCGTCAGTGCGGCGGTGTCCAGTGCGCCGGTGATCCGCAGCCCGATCGGGATCAGGTACTCGGCCCGCCCGGGGTCGAGCTGGTCCAGGAACCAGAGCCGCTGCTGCGCGAAGCTCATCGGCAGCGGCCCGCCGTCCCGGACGGCCGCGGGGATGGCCGGCTCCTCGGCCCCGCCCGCCGCCTCAAGCTCGAAATCCGCGCCGTCCTCGAAGAGCCGCATCGCCTGCAACACGGCCTGGTCGGCGAGATGCGAGGAGATCGAACCCACCGTCAGCGGAGCCGACACCGCGTCGAGGCGGAACTCCGTCCCGAAGGCGGCCGCGACGAGGTCGGCCATCTCCGCCGCGAGCGCCGCACTGCCGCCGAGCGCGTAGAAGTCGCTGTCGCCGGTGATCGCGTCCACCCCGATCGCGTCAGCACTGGGCGCGTCAGCACTGGGCGCGTCCACCCCGATCGCGTCAGCACTGGGCGCGTCGGCACCGATCGCGTCGGCACCGGGCGCGTCAGCACCGATCGCGTGGGCGGTCGATGTGTCGGCGGTGAGCAGCTCGCACCAGATCTCGGCAATGCGCTGCTCCGCCGGGGAGAGCTCGTCGCGCCTCGGTTCCGCCATCGGGTTCGTCGTCATCAGTTCACCAGATCCTCGTCATCGACCAGCTCCGGTTGAGCCGTTGGCCGATATCGAGGCTCGCAGAGGCGCCCTGGCGGGATAACTGGGCACTTTCACCCGGCCGTCGGCGGGGCACTTCTGACCAACACGGCCCCGGGTGGCGGCCGCACCCGTGGGGACGGGCGCGGCCGCCACCCGGGGCCGTCGGAAACCTGGTGAACGGTGAGGCCGGTGAGGCCGGCCAGTTGGTCAGCCGGCCTTCGGTCGGGTCCAGAACTGGCGCGGAGCGAGACCGTCACGCCGCAGCCAGTGCTCGGTGTAGACGATGCGCTCGGCCTCGACCACCACCACGGGCCCGACCGGGGGCTCGGTCAGCGGCAGCGAGCGCTCGACATGGTCCGACTGCCACCGGAAGGCCTGCCAGTAGTGTTCGAAGTCGGTGTCCTCCGGCCCCAACACCCGGGCCCGGCCGAAGATCTGGGCACCGCGGCTGCTGGCCTGGCCGACCAGCGGAGCGAAGACGCCGATCGACACGCGAGGGTCGGCCGCGATGTTCCGCATCTTCGGGGACGCACCCGACGCGGTGAACATCAGGGCGAAGTCGAGGTGGTAGTACCGCACAGGTGTGGCCAGAGGGCCGGCATCCCCCGAGGTCGCCAGCACGCACATGTTCTGCGAGGAGAGCAGGTTCAGGATCCGCTCCTCCAGGCGCTCGCGGTCGAGTCGTTCCTTGGGGGCCGGCCCAGCCAACCAGGGGTTCGTCACAGCCATGATCAATATTCGCACGGACGTGCCACCGGCAGGTCACCCCCCGCGCCCCACCGGTGCCCGAGGTCTGTGGCACTCTCCTCGTCGGTACAGTGACCGCCGCACCATCATCAGGCCGGGAACGGGCAGGGCTTCATGACGAGCAAGGCACAGCGCAGGAACCGGCCGCAGCCCGGCCCTCGTTCGCGGACCGGGCGGGCCGAGCCCGACAAGCGCAGGGAGGCGCTCCTGGCGAAGGTGGGCCCGGACGGGGTCCCCGGCGAAGTGAGCCTGCGGCGCGGCAGGTTGGGTTACACCGTGCTCGGCGCGGGTGCGGCGGCCGGAGTGCTGGTCCCCGCGTTGCTGGAGCGCTCGCACGTCGTCGGTTCGGGCGCGCCGGTGGCGGGAGCGCTCACCGGCACAGCTGTCGGGGTCATCTTCCCTGACCTGTTCAGCGCGGGGCGCACGGTGTGCCACGGTCCCGGCGGAAGCCTGGTGAGCGCACGGACCCTGGTGGGACCGCGTACGGTCGACACGGCCTCCCTGACCCGGATACGCCGCTCCCGCACGCCCAAGCGCGGTGGCGGCCTGTGGTTCGACGAGCTGGTGGTCAGGGACGGCCGCGGTGTCGTGCTGCGGATCGCTGACAAGACGGCCGTCCGGCGCATCGCCACCCTCGTCGAGGCGGCCGGGGTGGCCGGGGTGGCCGGGGTGGCCGGGGTGGCGACCGCCGGCGAGCCGTCGGCCCGCGGCCCGCGGATCTCCCGGCACGCCAGGGTCCGGCTGGGCCTGGTCACCCCCACGAGGGCTGAGCGCGCGGGCCGAGCGGTGGCCGACTTCGTCCTGGGGATCATCGTGCCGATGTCGGCGGCCGGTGCGGGCGCCCTGCTCACCTGGGTAGTGGCGAGGGGCTGACGAGGAGCTGACGACGGGCTGACGGAGGGGCGGGTGCGGCGCGCGGACATGCGCCTCTCCCCGTCGTCCTGGATTCGGTCGAGAATCCAGGACGACGGGGAGAGGCGCTGCCCGTCGAACCGCCCGCCCGTCGGGCTCAGGTGCTGGCCAGCTCCGGGACGGTGGTACCGGTGGTCGTTCCGTTGCTGCTCCCGGTGGTGCCGGCGGCCTCCTCGGCGCCCGACCCGGTCTCGGTCCCAGCCCCGGTCCCAGCCCCGGTCTCAGCCCCGGTCCCGATCTCGCTTGCCGCCTCGCCGTCGGCTGCGCCCTGCTGCTTGCGCATCCCGGACCAGTCGCCGCTCAGGCCCGGCACCACGATGGCGACCAGGTAGAGCCCACCGACGATCCACAGCGCGCCGCTCACCCCGGCGAGCGTCACCAGGCCGGCGCCGACCAGGCCACCGAACGGGATGCCGGCCCAAGTGACCGCCTGGGCCAGGGTCTTGACCCGGCCGAGCAGGGCGGTGGGGATCAACTCGTAGGTCACCGCGCCGAGGATCGGGTTGACGAAGCCGGAGCCGAGACCACCGGCGGCCAGCACCACCAGGACGCCCCAGAGCGGCACACCGGCGGCCATCGCCACGAAGCGGGGGATGCCGCCGATCACGAAGCCGACCAGGTAGACGGTGCGGCGCGGCAGCCGCTCGGCGAATCCGGCGGCGACCAGGGCGGCGATGATCGAGGTGGCGGCGAAGACGCTGACCACCAGGCCGATCGCCTCGGCGCCGTTGCCGGAGTGCTTGGCCCAGACGGGGAGCAGCACCGACATGAAGGTCTGGTCCAGCAGATTGGTCGCGGCGAGCATCAGGATGATCGAGCGCAGCAGGCCTGCGCTGCGCAGGAAGTCGGCGCCCTCGCGCAGCCGGGTGAAGTAGCCGGCGTCCTGGGCGGTCGGGGCCTCGTGCGGCTCGGGGACCGGGTTGCTGAGGGTGGTGGAGACGACCAGCGCGGAGAGGGCGAAGAGCGAGGCCGTGACCCAGAGCGCGAAGACGCTGCCGAAGGAGGCGACGACCACACCGGCGAGCGCGGGTCCGACCGTGGTGGCGGTGCGTTCGACCACGGCGCACAGGCCGGTGCCGCGTTCGATCGAGACCTTGGCCGCTCGGGTGGCGCCGGGCAGGAAGAGCCCCTTGGCACCGTTGGCCGGCCCGTCGGCGATGCCGATCACGGCCATCAGGCCCAGCAGCACCGGGAACGAGAGCGCCCCGCCGAGGTAGAGCAGCGGCGCGATGGCCATCGCCGTCATCGAGACCAGGTCGCCCAGCACGCTGATCCGCTTGGGGCCGACCCGGTCGATGATCGGTCCGGAGAGCGCCTGCGAGATGACGTAGGGGAGGACCTGGCAGAAGGCGACCAGACCGGTCTTGGTGATGCTGCCGGTCGTGGTGAGCACGAACCAGGGTAGGGCGATCGAGAGCACCCGGTTGGCGGAGAGGGACGCGGCGCTGGCCGAGAGGATGCCGATCAGGCCACGCAGTAAGCGGCGGTTCGGGTCGGCGATCGTAGCCGTGGTCATCGTCTCACTCCGTTTCGGGGGCGGTCGGGGAGATGCGCTGGTGCTGGTCCTCGGGGTGGTTCTCGTCCTGGGGGTGCCGCTGGTCCTCGGGGTTGGGGAACAGCTGGAACTGGAAGGTCACCCGGGCCGAGTCGGCGTCGGCCGCCCCGGCATCCGTGCGGTGATGGCGCTTCAGCACCTCGTGGAGCTCGGCCATCAGGTGCTTCGCCTCGTCGGGCGTGAGGTTGAACATGTAGTCGCCGAAGTCCTGCGCGTCGCGCCAGGCCGGCGGCAGCGTCGGGGTCGCCTCGACGGCCCGCAGCATGCTGTCGGCCCAGACCCGGGCGAGGGACTCCAGGAAGACCGGGCCGAGCCCCTGACGGTCGGTCAGCAGCTCGTTGTCGGGCACCACCGTGTTGGCGTGCGCGGCCTGCCACCAGCGCTCCCGGCGCGCCCCGCGGGCGGGCACCTCGGTGATGAAGCCGTGCTCGGCCAACTGCCGCAGGTGGTAGCTGGTCGCGCCGGTGTTGACGTCCAGTCGGCGGGCCAGCATCGAGGCCGTGGCCGGTCCGTCCGTCCGCAGGATGCCCAGGATCCGCACCCGCAGGGGGTGCGCGATCCCGCGCAGGTTGCGCGCGTCCAGGCTGACCTGGGCGAGCTGTTCGGTGGGCTCTTCCATGGCTCAACGATAGGACATCACAGGGTTCTTTGCAAAGAAAATTATGTACTCATCAGTAACTTGATGCCGACTTGATGCCGAGGTGCCTCCATGGGGCTTGTTTCCGCTGGTGGGAAGGGGTGTGACGCGAAATCAGGACTGCACAGGCAGGTGCAACAGGCCCCGGGCGCGCAGCGAGGGGCGGTAGGCGAGCGGCTCCTCGGGCCGCTCCCGAGCGTGGTCGAGGGCCAGGGTCGGGAAGCGCCGCAGCAGCGCGCTCAGCGCGATCCCGGTCTCGGTGGTCGGGTGCCGGGCTCAGTGCGCCCGGCGCTGCAGCTCCCCGGCGAACGCGGAGATGCAGGCGCTCAGTTGGCCGGGGGTGAGCTCGGCCGGATCGCCGCCGCAGTCCACCGACCCGCTCGGCGCGGGCCCCGGCGCGGGGGATCCCGGCGGGGCGGCTCCCGGGGAGGCGGGTGAGGGTGAGGGTGAGGCGGGGGGCTGCGCGCCTCCCGGCGCGGGGATGCTGCCCTTCAGGAACACCAGATTGGGCGTCACGCTCGCGTCGGCGGAGAGGTCGACGTAGTCCTGGGTCTGGCCGTCGATGTC
The DNA here is from genome assembly GCF_026340565.1 of Kitasatospora sp. NBC_01287. NCBI lineage: Bacteria > Bacillati > Actinomycetota > Actinomycetes > Kitasatosporales > Streptomycetaceae > Kitasatospora > Kitasatospora sp. NBC_01287. Next base: position 558,592 of record NZ_JAPEPB010000001.1, on the reverse strand, counting down.
CACGAAGCCGCGCCACATGTCGTGCCCGAACGGGATGATCTCCTGCAACTCGCCGCCGGTGCCCGAGGTCACCGTCACCGAGGTCTGCTGGGAGATCCACGAGACCATCCGGCTGGTCAGCCCGCTGAGGTTGACCGCCGGGTCGCTGTCGGCGCGGACGTACACGTGCAGCTCGTTGAGCCCGTTCCCGACCTGGTCGGCCTGGACCACGGCGAAGGCGACGATGGCCTGCGAGGAGCTGTCCCGGGGCACCAGCGGTGTGACGTAGTAGAAGTGCCCATCGGTGTCGGAGCGGAGCAGGAACTCGCCGGGGTTGCCCGCGTTGGTGTCGGCGGAGGTGTGCGAGTAGCCGAAGCTGCTGTCGTCCTTGGCGCCGCGGCCGGCCAGCCACTGCACCTCGTGGATCTGGTCGCGGACCACCGAGGCGGGGTAGGCCGCGCCCGGCAGCTCGCCCGGGTGCACCACCGCGCGGTAGTCGATCACCGGCCGTCCACTCGGCGAGCCCTTGAGCACCAGCACGCCGGCCGGCTGGAGCACCGTGCGGTCGGCGAAGGCCACTTGGCGCTCCACCGAGATCACGATCACCGGCGCCGCGGTGCTCGGGTCCGACCCGTCGCAGTAGCCCCAGATGTCCTGGTCGTCGTAGACGAGGGCGGGGAAGCGCTGGGCGAGCAGGTTGCGCAGGCTGTTGGCGCCGTCACCGCCGAAGGCCCGGTCGAAGGCGTGATCGCCCTGGAACTCGCAGGAGCTGACGGTGTTGGAGCTGCCGTCCCAGAGGGCCACCCCCTCGGTGGGCTGCAGGCCCGATCCGTCCAGCACCGCCGTCCAGACCCCCTTCCCCGGTTGGGCGCCGGGCAGGTAGTGCACACTGTGCTGCATCAGCCGCACCCGCGAGGCCAGCCCCGACCCGGCGCTCAGCGCGGTGGTGGCCGCGCCGTACGAGGCGGTGCGCGGGTCGAAGTCGAAGTCCGGCATCGGCGCGGTCTTCACGCAGGACGGCACGTCGCCGGTGCCGACCAGGTCGCAGCGCCCGCCGCCGCCCGGCTTCGCGTGGTCGGTCACCGGGAGCACGGAGGCGGGCGCCCGGCCACCGCCCGGGACGTCCAGCACCGTCGCCGCGGCGTAGAAGCGGCCCACCTCCTTGTCGTTGTCCCACAGCCCGGTCCCCGTGCGCACCGCGCTCAGCAGCGTGGCGAGCACCAGGCCGACCATCACCACCCGCCTCGGCCACGACATGACGTCCCAGCTGCCGAACGCGCCCTCGTCGACCAGCGGGATGATGATCAGGCTGCCGACCAGCCCGATGAAGACCCAGACCCAGAACAGCGGCGCCGCGCCGAGCGGCCAACCGTGCGGGAAGAACTCCGCCCGCAGGAAGAGCACGTAGCTCTGGTCCTGCTGCCCGAATCCGCCGAAGACCTCATGCTTGACCAGCCACACCAGCAACGCCCCCAGCGGCATCCACAGCCACCAGAGCGCGAGCCACAGCGCGACCTGCGATATGCGCGTCCCTGTCCGATCCCGTGTCACGGCCGTCCTCCTCATCGTCGCCAACGGTCCGCTGCCGGAGACAGGTCGGACCCGCGTCCGGTTCCCGGAGCTGCTCGACGGTACGTCAAGGTGCTGTCAGGCGCCGCTGTTTCGGCGCGCCTGATGGCGAAGGCCTGCCGGCGAAGGCCTGGCGGCGAAGGCCTGGCGGTGCGCGGCGGCAGGCCTTCGCCGGTGGTCAGCCGCGCACGTGCAGCGCGAAGCCCGAGCGGCCCGCGGGCTCCAGCCCCTGCTTCAGCCGGATCGAGGGGATCTCGTAGTCACCGAAGTTCTGCCGCCGGAAGGCGATCGGCTCGGTCGACTCCAGGGTGAGCAGGCGCTGCTCCCAGGCCTTGGCGACGTCCGGGTAGTCCGCGTCGGTCATCCGGTCGGCGCCGTGGAGCACGAACGGCGGCAGCACCTCGATGCCCGGGTAGTAGAGGATGCCGTGCTGGATCGGGAACAGCAGGTCGTCGACGGGGCCGTTGATCCCGCGAGCGGAGTAGTGCGACCCCGGGCCGCCGACGGTCACCGACAGCAGGGCCCGCCGGCCCGCGAGGGTGCCTTCGCCGAAGCGCTCGCCGTACTTGGTGTCGCTGTGTTCGCCGACGCCGTACGCGAAGTGGTAGGTGAACACCCGGTCCACCCAGCCCTTGAGGATCGCGGGCATGGTGTACCACCACAGCGGGAACTGGAAGATGACGGTGTCGGCCCACAGCAGCTTCTCCTGCTCAGCGCGGACGTCGGGGGTGAGCGCCCCGGCGTCGAAGGCCCGGCCCGAGTCCAGGGCGACCTTGAGCGGCGTCGAGGCGTGCGGGCCGTAGTCCGCGGCGTCCACGACCGCCTTCCAGTTCATCGCGTAGAGGTCGCTCACCCGCACCTCGTGCCCGGCGCCCTCCAAGGTGGACACCGCGAGGTCCTTCAGTGAGCCGTTGAGCGACTTCGGCTCGGGGTGGGCGTGGACGATCAGTGTCTTCACGGGAACTCCTTCTCATCGGATGCCCTCGATCCTGGGCGCCACGGCGCCCGGCGTTCAGGGGCTCCGCTTCCATCGGACGGGAGTTCCTGGTATCGGCAGGACCACCTTCGCGGGCGTCGCCGAGGACATACTGGGGGCATGGACGATCTCGCGGGATTCCTGCGGACCCGGCGTTCCCGGGTCGACCCGGCGACCGTCGGCATCCCCACCGACAGCCGCCGCCGGGTCGAAGGGCTGCGCCGCGAGGAGGTCGCGCACCTGTCCGGAGTCAGCGTCGACTACTACGTACGCCTGGAGCAGGGCCGCGCGACCCAGCCCTCCGAGCAGGTCCTCGACGCGCTCGCCCGGGTCCTCGGCCTCGACGGGACCGAACGCGGGCACCTCCACCGGCTCGCCCGGCAGCGCCGCCGCCGGGCGAAGGCGCCGAGCGGGAGGGTCCGGCCGGAGCTGCTGCGCGTCCTCGGCCTGGTCGCCGGCGCACCCGCGCTGATCATGGACCACCGCCTGGACGTGCTCGCCGGGAACCGCCTCGCCGAACTCCTCCTCGGCCGCTCGCTGCCGGGCCTGAACACCGCTCGGCACATCTTCCTGGAGGAGGCCGAGCGCGGCCTGTACGCGGACTGGGAGGGCTGCACCCTCGACGTGGTCGGGCACCTGCGCCTGGCCGCGGGCAAGTACCCCGAGGACCCCCGCCTGGCCTCGCTCATCGGCGAGTTGGCGATGGGCAGCGAGCGCTTCCGCCGCCTCTGGGCCTGCGCGGACGTGCGCGCCCGCACCCATGGACGCAAGGCGTACCGGCACCCGCTGGTCGGACTGCTCGAACTGCACCAGGAGAACTTCGCGCTGCCGGACGAGTCGGGCATGGAGCTGTTGGTGCTCTCCGCGGCCCCCGGCAGCCCCGCCGAGGACGGGCTGCGCCTGCTCGCGGGCCTGGGCGCGGAGAGCGGTGACGCGCGTTCCGCGGTGAACGCCCAGGTCGGCGAGTAGCCCGACGGTGCCTCGCCGACCACGTGACGGCGTTGCTCAGGCCCCCGCCGCCGCCGCGCGCAGCGCCTCGACGGCCCGTGCGGCCGCCGCGCCGATCGCGGCGCTGATCGCGCTGTCGTCCGAGCCCGGCCGGGAACGGGTGAAGACGGCGGCGGCGTAGTGCCGGCCACCGGGGTGCTCCGGGTGCTCCGGGTGATCCGGGTGCTCGGGGTGCTCGGGGTAGGAGATCACCCCGATCTCGTTGCGCACCACGCCGACCAGGCTGCCGCTCTTGGCCGCCACCCGCACCGGCCGGCGGAAGCCGCTCGCCAGTCGATGGCGGGTCAGCTGATGGCCCAGCACGGTGCGGACCCGGGCGCAGGCGGCGGCCGGGCCGGCCTGGTCGGTCCAGATCAGCCGGAGCAGCTCGGCCATCTCGCGCGGGGTGCTCCGGGTGCCGCGTTCCGGGTCCAGCGCACGGGCGGAGAGCAGCAGTTCGTCGGCCCGGGCCATCTCCGCCTCGGTCGCCTCGCGCGCCCAGTCGACCAGATCGGCCCAGTCGGCGCGGCCGAGGTCCTGGGCGATCGAATCGATCATGGTCCGCTTGTCCGACTCCAGTACGGTGCGGGTCAGCCCGAGCCGGGCGGCCGTGGCGTTGACGCTGTCGACGCCGACCCGGCCCAGCAGGGCGTCGGTGGTCTGGTTGTCGCTGATGGTGAGCATCAGGACGACCATGTCCCGCCAGGTGAGCACGACGTCGTCCGCCATGAGCGAGAGCCCGGTGGGGCCCAGGGTCCGTTCGGCGGCGGGCAGGGTCACCGGCTCGCGCGGGTCCAGCCGGCCTTCGGCGAACCAGGTCTCGGCCTCCAGGGCGACCAGCACCTTGGAGACCGAGGCCAGGACCACCGGTTCATCGCCGTGGAGGTCGAACGCCGAACCGTCCGTCAACGACTGGACGCGCAGGGCGCCCGTGCAGCCGGCCCGCTCGAACATCGCCTCGATCGCCGCCCGGGCCGCCACCGTGTTGTCGTCGGTCATGGAAAGCATTCTGGCAGAGCCGCCGGTGCCGGCCCCGGGCGGCCCGGCGGGCGCTCCGCGAGCTGACAGTACGTCAACTGAGCTTGTTGGCAGGCGGGGAGGTCAGCCGCTCCGCATGGGCGCGGATCCGCTCCCGGTCCTCGGGGAAGCTGCTCGCCCACGGCACGCCCAGCGGCACCCAGCGGCACCCAGCAGGCCCGCTGGTCCGGCTCCGGCCGCAGCGGCACCGCGTCCGACCTGCGCCGTTCCGCGTCGGGCCCGTGCCGCTCCGGCCCGGGCCGGCAGCCGGCGCCGTTGGCCGGCGCCGTTGGTCGATCACCCAGCCGGGCCCGGTGGAGCTGGTGTCCCGCACCACTCGTCGCCGCCTCGGCGCGTTGCTTCAATCGCCGTATCGAGCTGGTCGAGGACGGTGGGACAACGTGGATCTGAACACGGTGGTGGAGGTGCGCGACGCCCGCGAACGCGGTGCGTGGCGGACCGGTGACGCGTGGCTGGGCGGCGGCACGTACCTCTTCTCCGAGCCGCAGCCGCACCTGCTCCGCCTGATCGACCTGAGCCGCACCGGCTGGGAGCCGCTGCGCGTCACCGCCGCCGGGGACCTGGAGATCGCCGCCACCTGCACCATCGCCGAGCTCTCGCGCTACGCTGAATCAGCCCCCTGGACGGCGGTGCCGCTCTTCGAGCAGTGCTGCCGGGCCTTTCTGGCCTCCTGGAAGATCTGGAACATGGCCACCTTCGGCGGCAACCTGTGCAACTCGCTGCCCGCCGGTCCGATGATCTCCCTGGCGGCCGGTCTGGACGGGGTGGCCGTGCTGCTCGACCAGGGCGGCGGCATCCGCCGGGTGCCGGTGGCGCAGTTCGTGGTGGGCGCCGGGCGCAATGTGCTGCGGCGCGGCGAACTGCTGCGCGCGGTGGTCCTGCCGGCCCGCGCGCTGGCCGCCCGCACCGCCTTCCGGCAGGCCTCGCTCTACGGGCTCGGCCGCTCCGGCGCACTGCTGATCGGCGCGCTCGATCCTCCCTCGGCCTCCGGCCGGCAGACGCCCCAGGCGAGCGGTACGCTGACCCTCACCATCACCGCCTCCACCGTGCGCCCGATCCAGCTGCGCTTCCCGGTGCCGCCGAACGCCGAGGCGGTGCGCGAGGCCGTGGAGAACGCCGTCGAGCCGCACGAGTACTTCGACGACATCCACGGCCACCCGGCCTGGCGCCGGCACATGACCTTCCGGTACGCCGAGGAGATCCGCCGCGAACTGACCGGGCCCGCGCAGGGACAGTGTGACCTCACCCCCACCGAGGAGGCCGGACGATGAGCTTCGCCATCCGCGTCAACGACCAGGACTTCGACGCCGAGCCCCGCCCCGGCCAGTGCCTGCGCACCTACCTGCGCGAACGCGGCTGGTTCGGTGTGAAGAAGGGCTGCGACGCGGGCGACTGCGGCGCCTGCTCCGTGCAGGTCGACGGCCGGCCCGTGCACAGCTGCGTCTATCCGGCGGTCCGCGCCGAGGGCCGCTCGGTGACCACCGTCGAGGGCCTGGCCAAGGACGGTGAGCTGCACCCCGTGCAGCAGAGGTTCCTGGACGCCCAGGGCTTCCAGTGCGGCTTCTGCACCGCCGGGTTCCTGATGACCACCTCCGCCCTGAACGAGGAGCAGCTCACCGACCTGCCCCGCTCGCTCAAGGGCAACCTCTGCCGCTGCACCGGCTACCGCGCGATCGAGGACTCGATCCGCGGCGTCAAGCACGTCGAGGAGCCGTGCGCGGGGCAGGCCGTCGGCCGCAGCCTGGGCGCCCCGGCGGGGCCGCTGGTGGTCACCGGCACCGCCCGCTACACCTTCGACGTCGAGGTGGCGGGCCTGCTGCACATGAAGCTGCTGCGCTCCCCGCACCCGCACGCCCGGATCCTCTCCATCGACGCCTCGGCCGCGCTGCGGGTGCCCGGCGTGCACGCGGTCCTCACCCACCGCGACGCGCCCGACAAGCTCTACTCCTCCGCCCGCCACGAGCACCCCACCGAGGACCCGGACGACACCCGGGTGCTGGACGACGTGGTCCGCTTCGTCGGCCAGCGCGTGGCCGCCGTGGTCGCGGAGAGCGAGGGCGCGGCGGAGGAGGGCTGCCGGCGGATCGTGGTCGAGTACGAGCAACTCCCGTTCGTCATCGACCCGGAGCTCGCGATGCTGCCCGGCGCCCCGGTGATCCATCCGAAGGGCCCCGAGTCGCGGATCTTCCGCGCCGAGGACAACGTCTGCGGCGAGGTGCACGGCGAACTGGGCAGCGTGGAGCAGGGCTTCACCGAGGCGGACGTGATCTACGAGGAGACCTTCCAGACCCAGCGGGTGCAGCACGCCAGCCTGGAGACGCACGGCTGCGTCGTCTACTTCGAGCCGGCCCCCGGTGAGGACGGGACGGAGCCGGGGTCGGAGACGGCGGAGGAGCGGATCGTGGTCCGCTCCAGCACCCAGGTGCCGTTCCTGACCCGGCGCGCGCTCTGCGACCTGTACGACCTGCCGATGGAGAAGGTCCGGGTGATCGCCGGCCGGGTCGGCGGCGGCTTCGGCGGCAAGCAGGAGATGCTCACCGAGGACATCGCGGTGCTCGCCGCGATGAAGCTGCACCGACCGGTCAAGCTGGAGTTCACCCGCCCCGAGCAGTTCTACGGCGCCACCACCCGGCACCCGTTCAAGGTCACGGTGAAGCTCGGCGCCAGGCGCGACGGCACGCTGACGGCCATTCAGTTCCGGGTGGTCGCCAACACCGGCGCCTACGGCAACCACGGCCCCGCGGTGATGTTCCACAGCGTCGGCGAGTCGATGGGCGTCTACCGGGCGCCGAACAAGAAGGTGAACGCCTACTCGGTCTACACCAACGGCGTGCCCGCCGGGGCCTTCCGCGGCTACGGCCTGGGCCAGGTGACCTTCGCCCTGGAGTCGGCGATGGACGAGCTGGCCCGCGAGTTGGAGATCGACCCGCTGGTGCTGCGCGAGAAGAACGTCATCGGCCCCGGCGAGCACATGGAGGGCCCGTGCGGCGAGGAGGAGGACCTGCACATCGCCAGCTACGGCCTGGACCAGTGCCTACAGGTGGTGCGCGACGCCCTCGCCGACGACCGCAGCGCCGAACTCGCGCCCGAGGGCTGGCTGGTGGGACAGGGCTTCGCGATGTCCGCGATCGCCACCGGCCCGCCGGGCGGCCACTTCGCCGACGCCACGGTGAAGCTGCTGGAGGACGGCACCTACGACATCGCGGTCGGCACCGCGGAGTTCGGCAACGGCACCACCACCGTCCACAAGCAGATCACCGCCGGGGCGCTGGGCACCACGGTGGACCGGATCGCCATCCGGCAGTCCGACACCGACGTGGTCAAGCACGACACCGGCGCCTTCGGCTCGGCGGGCACGGTGGTCGCGGGCAAGGCCGTGATGAAGGCCGCCAACGCGCTCGCCGAGCAACTCCTCTCCTTCACCGCCGAATACGCCCGCACGCCACGCAGCCTGCTGCGGCTGACCGCGGACTCGGTGGAGTGCGACGGCCGGCTGGTCTCGCTCAAGGAGGTCTTCGAGGCGGCGCGCGGCAAGGGGGTCGAGCTCAGCGCGGACGGGCACTGGGGCGGCACGCCCCGCTCGGTGGCCTTCAACTCGCAGTGGTTCCGGCTCGCGGTCGACCCGGACAGCGGCGAGATCAAGATCCTGCGCAGCGTCCACGGGGCCGACGCCGGCAAGGTGATGAACCCCATGCAGTGCCGCGGCCAGGTCGAGGGCGGCGTCGCCCAGGCGCTCGGCGCGACCCTCTTCGAACAGGTCCTGGTCGACGAGCGCGGCGAGGTCAGCACCGCCGCCTTCCGCCGCTACCGGCTGCCCGCCTACGCCGATGTCCCGCGCACCGAGGTCCACTTCACCGAGACCTCCGACTCGATCGGCCCGCTCGGCGCCAAGTCGATGAGCGAGAGCCCCTTCAACCCCGTGCCGCCCGCCTTCGCCAACGCCCTGCGCGACGCGACCGGCGTGCGCTTCACCGACGCCCCGTTCCTGCGCGACAAGGTCTGGCTGGGGCTGGTGGCGCACCGGGCGCGCCTGCGGGAGTCGGAGCGCTAGCCGGCCCGGGAGCCTCGGTGCGCCGGGTCTCCCACGTCAACCATCGAACCGCGACGCTGCTTCGCGGTCGGTCGTGTTAGCGTCGCTCGACCACTTCACCATGAGATCAGTGCGGGGCGTGATGAAGCTTCTCCTTACCGACTCCGGCGTCAGGAACGCGAGCATTCTGGCGGCGCTGGTCGATCTCCTGGGCAAACCCGTCGCCGAGGCCAGTGCCCTCTGCATCCCCACCGCGGGGTACGGGGGCCCGTACGGGGGGCCGGGCGGGCCATGGCGTTTCGTCAGCGGAAATTCCCCCTGTCCCATGACCGAGTTGGGGTGGAAGTCGGTGGGCCTGCTGGAGCTCACCGCACTGCCCAGCATCGACAAGGAACGCTGGGTCTCCTGGGTCCGGGAGGCGGACGTCCTGCTGGTGAACGGCGGCGACGCGCTGTACCTGGGCCACTGGATGCGGGAGTCCGGACTGGCCGACCTCCTCCCCTCGCTGAGCGACACGGTCTACGTGGGGCTCAGCGCCGGGAGCATGGTGCTGACTCCCCGCATCGGGGAGGAGTTCGTCGGCTGGAAGCCGCCCACCGGTGGCGACAGCACGCTGGGAGTCGTCGATTTCTCCGTCTTCCCGCACCTCGACAGCCCGGATTGTCCGGAGAACACGATGGCCGAGGCGGAACGCTGGGCCGCCAAGATCGAGGGCCCGGCGTACGCCATCGACGCCCAGACCGCCATCAAGGTGACCGACGGCGACGTCGAGGTCATCTCCGAGGGCCACTGGAAGCTGTTCAACGCGGCATCGTGAACGTCGAACCGGCCTCGACGAGTCCGGCCGCCAAGGACGGAATCGGCCGACGGCAGCCGTGCGGTGGCCGAGGGGGTGGAGGGTCGTGCGGGTGGCCTGCTTGAGGTCAGGCGGTGCCCGCACGGCTCCCCGCGCCCTGGCCGGGCACGGCTGCCGTCGGCGGCCCGGGTGTGGGGGAGGCCGCGAGCCAGGCCCTGTGCGGTAGGGCCGGGGCCTATCCAAACAGGGTGGTGACCGGGTGGGCGACTGGCGCGGGGCACCAGGCGGTCGGCCGCTGGTTAGGTGATCGACCAGGGCGCCGGCCTCGCGGCTGCGGCTGGTCAGACACCGATGTCCTCGCTCTTGCGAGGGTGGGCGGGGAGCAGGAGGGGCTGGCCGACCGCGAGCAGCAGGCAGCCGCCCGCCAGAGCGAGCCAGAGTCCGGCGCTGCCCGTGCGCGTCAGCAGTTGGGTCCCGACCAGGGGTGCGGCGACGGCGGCGGCTCCCCAACTGGTCCCGTAGGCGGCCAGGTAGCGGCCGGTGCCGCCGGGCGGGGCCAGGTCGGCGACCACGGCGTAGGCCCGGCCGACCAGCAGCAGGTCGCCGAGGCTCCACAGCACCGTCGACCCGAGCAGCGGCGCCAGGCTGCCGGCCGCCGCGTAGCCGGCCAGCCCGGCCGCGAGCAGCAGGTAGCCCGCGCGCAGCGCCGTCGGTGCGGTGAGGCCGGCCAGGCGCGGGCGCCGGAGCAGGGGCTGGCCGGCCAGTACCGTCACCGCCGAGGCGGTGAGGAGCAGCCCCGCGTCGGCCGGCGGCAGGCCGTGGCGGGCCAGCGAGAGCGGCAGCGCGATGGTGAGCTGCAGGTAGATCAGCGCGAAGAGGGTGCCCGAGACGACCATGGCGAGCAGTGCGCGGTCCCGCCAGGGGTTGACCGGTGACGGGCCGCCGGCAGCGGGGGCGGATCCGCTCTGGCCGCGGCGGTCGGCGCGGCCGGCGCGGTCGGAGGGCAGCACCGCGCGGTCGGTGGGCAGCACCGCGCGGTCGGTGGGCAGCACCGCGCGGTCGGTGGGCAGCACCGCGCGGACCACCGCGGCGCAGGCCAGGCAGCTCAGCGCGTCCGCCGCGAAGAGCCATCGCAGGTCCCAGCGCCCGAGGGTCGCCGCCAGCAGCCCCGCCGCGACGCCGGCCCCCGCCAGGGCTGCGTTCAGCAGACCGTAGGCCCGCACGCGGTGCTCCGGTCCCACCGCGTCGGCGATCATCGCCTGACTCGGCGGTTCGTACAGTTCGAAGGCGAGTCCGAGCAGCACCGCGCACCCGGTCGCCACCGCCAGGCCGCCGGCGAGCGCGAGGCCCAGTTGGGCCGCCGCGCAGCCGGTGAGCCCGAGCACGATGGTGCGCCGCCGCCCGAGCCGGTCCGCCAGGCGTCCGCCGAGCAGTCGGGAGGGGATGGTCGCCAGCCCGAAGGCGGCGCCGATCAGGCCGGCGGTCGCGGTGCCGGTGTGGAAGTCGGTGCTGAGCAGCACGGTCAGGAAGGGGAGCGAGAACGCCGCGAGGCGGTTGACAGCCCGGGCCGCGACGAGCAGCCGAACGGTGCGCGGCAGCGGTGGTGGCAGCGGTGGTGGCAGCGGTGGTGGCAGCGGTGGTGACAGGGGCATGGCTGGGCCCAATCGTGACTGGTGAACCGTGTATCGTCAGTGACGAACGCTAGGCGCGAAGGAGTAACTGGTCAAGTGATGTTCGACAGTCACGTAGCGGCACTGCTGGATGCGTCGGTCGCCCTGGTCAACGCGCTGACCGACGGCAGCGCGCGCGGCAAGCCCTACGTCGCCCCCCGGGACGCCCAGCTCGCGCCCGCGATCCTCGCGGCCCTGCTGCCGGGCGGCGAGCACTCCCCGGAGGCCGCGCCGGACGCCCTCGCCCCCGAGCAGGCCGCCTACCTGGCCGCCGCGGCGCGGCAACTGCGCGCGGTCTTCACGGCGGTGGACACGGGCGACCTCGACGCGGCCGCCGCCGCCCTGAACCCGTTGCTGCGCTCCTCCGGCGCCCGCCCCCAGCTGGACCGGGTCGCGGGTGAGCCCTGGCAGCTGCACTTCCACGGCAGCGACGACTCGTTCGCGGTGGGCTGGACCGCGGGCTGTGCGACGGCGCTCGCGCTCGCGGTCGGCAGCGACCTCGCCGGCCGGTTGGGGGTCTGCCAAGCCGCCCGCTGCGACCGGGTGTTCGTGGACGGTTCGCGCAACGCGGGCAGGCAGTTCTGCTCGACCGCCTGCCAGAACCGGGTCAAGGCGGCGGCCTTCCGGGCCCGCCGCACCGACGGCTGAGGTGGCGACGGCTGAGGTGGCGGGGGGCTGACGTCCCGGTGGCCGCCGCACCCGCGCCCGCTCGGTCAGGGGCGCCGCCGGTTCTCCTTGCGGCGGACGAACTTCAACCCCGACCAGTCCTCGCCGAGCGCGGCGACCTTCACATCCACCACGCCGAGCGGGAGGAGCAGTTCGCGCAGCGTGCTGTCGGTGATGTCGCTGCGGTGACCGGCCGCGCGGCGGGGCCAGGCGATCCAGAGCATTGCCTGATCGGCGAGCTCATCGACCAGGGCGGGCGCCGCGGCGGACAGCTCGGCGGCGGAGCGGTAGAACGCGATGGTGACATCCGCGCCGGCCGGGCCGCCCTCGCCGACCGTGCAGCCCGCGGGCAAGCCGGGCAGCTCCCACCGGGCCGGCCCGTGGCACAGGTGGACCAGCTGACCGGGCTTGATGCCGATCTTCCTGGCCAGCGGCGTGCCGGAAGGGCCGCCGCCCGCCGCGGTGGCGCTCATGCCGCCCACACCTCCCACGTCTCGCCGCACGTGTGCCCGGTTTCGCCCTCGGCCTCGGGCTCGGCCACACCCACGGCCACACCCACGGCCTCGGGCTCGGTCACACCCACGGCCTCGGGCTCGGCCGCATGGATCGGCCGCATGGATCAGCCTACGTCCAAGCTGATCCGATCGATGGTCAGCTCGCCCCGGCCGCCGCTCGCCACGCGGAGCGGAGCTGTGCGCCGACCTCGGCGGCCTGCTGAACACCCGCCTGGAAACTCGGTCCCCAGGCGGCCAGGTCGCCCGGGTCCGTGCCGAAGGCGCGCACGGCGGCCGGATCGGGGCCGAGCGTCACCACGGTGTCCGCCCCGACGCTCGCCAACTGCTGGTCGAGCGCCTCGCGGGGGAAGAGGTGCGCCATCGGTTCCACCACGACCAGCGTGCGGGCGCCGGCCGCGAGATCGGCGTTGGTCCCCTCCCGCAGCGCACCGTCCATGTACCGCCGGCCGTCGATCGCGACCGGTGGCGCGGCCCCGGGGAAGGCGCTGCTCGCCGCCACCGCGGAGACCAGCGGCACACCGCTGTCGCGGTCCCACAGCACCGGCTCACCGGTGCTCGCGTCAACGGCGGTGATCAGCAGTCGCCGCTCGGGCCACGCCTGCGCGCCGATCAGGGCGGCACGTCCCGCGAGCAACGCCTGCTCGGCCTCGGGGTCGGCGCCGTCGAGCGCGAGCCGGCCGACGCGCCGCCTGGCCTCGCCCCGTTCCAGGCCGCGGTCGCCGAGCACGGCGAACACCTCGCCCATCCGCCCGGGGTCCACCTTGGGCCGGTGGGCGGGGTCGCGGGTCGACGCCGCGAGCCGTTCCAGGTCCTGCCCGGTGGCGAGCAGCGCTCCGACGATCGCGCCGGCCGACGTGCCGACGATCAGGTCGGCCTCGCCCAGGTCCACGCCGTCGCGGCGCAGACCGTGGGCCAGCCCGACCGTCCAGGCCGTGCCGGCGAGGCCACCGGGGCCCAGGACGAGTCCTCGGTCGAAGGTGTGCATGGCGATCTCCCCTCGTTAGTGAAACAGTCGTATCATATACGTGTTGAAGCCGGCGTGGACGATGATGTTCCTGTTGACGCTGCTTCAGTTCCGGCCTGCCGAGAGGAGATCGATCGTGGGGCGACCGGCGGACCCCGCCCGACGCGAGCGCACGCTGGCGCGGGCGACCGACTACGTGCTGTGCCACGGGTTGGCCGGGCTGAGCCTGCGCCCGCTGGCCGCGGCCCTCGACACCAGCCCGCGGATGCTGCTGTACGACTTCGGCAGCAAACAGGAGTTGGTCGCCGCGGTGCTCGCCGAGGCCCGCCGCCGAGGTGCCGGGCGGCTGGCCGAGCAGCTCCCACCGGGCACGGGCACGGGCTCCGCGCGGGAGCGGCTCCGCGCCATCTGGGAGTGGATCAGCGCGGATGAGCGCTTGCCGTTCGTCCGGCTCTTCTTCGAGGTGCACGCCGACGGCCTGGTGCACCCCGAGAACTACCCGGGCCAGGGCGAGGCGATCACGGACTGGTTCGACACCCTCGGAGCCACCTTCCGCGATGTCTCCACCGGACCGGACGACACCGTCACGTCCACGTTGGTCATGGCCGTCGTCCGGGGACTGTTGTTCGATCTCACCGTCACCGGCGACCGCCAACGCACCGATGGCGCGTTGGACCGCTTCGCCGAACTCCTGGTGCGGTGACCGGGGCAGGTCGTGCCAGGCCGGGACGGGTCGTGCCAGGCCAGGCCGGGGCGGGCCGTGCCAGGCCGTGCCAGGCCGGGGGTGCGCCCGTCGGCTCCGTCAGGCCCGCCGGGCGACGGTGACGATCTCCGGGCTCGCCCCGGTCAGCGGGCCGCCGCGCAGATCGCCGTACTGCTCCTCGATCACCAGCCCCGCGCCCGTCAGGAACTCCGCGAGCGCGGCCCGGCCGAGGAACCGCAGGGTACTGGCGGTGCGCCGGGGCTGCGCCCGGCCGGGCGCGGCGAAGGTGTGCCGGAAGCGCACGATGTCCCCCGTCACCGGCTCCGCCACCTCTCGCCAGAACCGCACCACCGTCCCGTCCGGCCCCCGCACCTCGCTGACCCGGTCGGGTGTCCACCGCTCCCACTCCCGCGCCGCCGGATTGCGCGTCTCGAAGACGAACCGGCCGCCGGGGGCCAGGAGCGAGTGGACCGCGCCGAGCGCGGTCCGCAGTTCCTCGTCCGTCAGGTACACCTGGAACGTGTGCCCGGTCATCACCACCAGCTCGAACCGCTGCTGCCAGGAGAGCGGGACCGTGGTCAGGTCGCCGAGCACCCACTCGACGCCGGAGCGCTCGGCAGCGGTGCGTGCCCGCGCGTGTGCCAGCATCGCCGCTGCCGGGTCGAGGCCGCACAGCCGCCCCGAGTGCCCCGCCAGGCGGGCCCGGTGCAGCAACTCTCCCGTGCCGCAGCCGACATCGAGCACGGAGGCGGCGGAGCGCAGCAGCGGGAGGTAGAAGTCGAGGTCGTCGCGACCGGCGCAGAGCGGGTCGTACAGGGCGGCGAGGTCGGGATCCGCGAAGAGTTGATCAACCATCAGGCCTGTTTACCATCGGGCCTGTTCGAACACGAGTGAATTCCGCCGCCCGCCCGCCCGCCACCTGCTGCCCGACGCCTGCCGTCTGCCGTCTGCTCCGCGCAGAGCGAAAGCCCTTCCGGCTCGCCCGAGCCCGTGCGAGGCTCGCCGGATGCGCTACATCATCATCGGGGCAGGGGCGATCGGCGGCGGCATCGGCGGTCGGCTGCAGGAGAGCGGGCACGACGTGGTCCTGGTCGCGCGCGGCCCGCACCTGGCGGCCCTGCGCGCGGACGGCCTGCGGTTCAGCACGCCCGAGGGGACCAGGACGCTCGCCGTTGCGGCGGTCGGCGGCCCCGAGGAGCTGGACCTGGCGCCCGAGGACGTCCTGGTGGTCGCGGTCAAGTCCCAGCACACCGTCGGCGTCCTGCAGGAGTGGGCGGGCCGGCCGGTGAGCGGTGGCGGCACGGCGGGCGAGGCGCTGCCCGTGGTCTGCGCCCAGAACGGCGTGGGCAACGAGCGCCTCGCCCTTCGCTGGTTCCGCCGGGTCTACGGGATGTCGGTCTGGATGCCCGCCACGTACCTGGAGCCCGGCCGGGTCGCCGTCCCCGGCGCGCCGTTCTCCGGCATCCTGCACCTGGGCCGCTACCCGCGCGGCAGCGACGGGACGGTGCGCGCCATCGCCGCGGACCTGGAGCGCTCGCGCTTCCAGGCACCCGTCGACGAGGACGTGATGCGGTGGAAGTACGGCAAGCTCATCGGCAACCTGCCTAACGCGCTCGACGCCGTGGCCGGCCCGATCGAGGGGAACGAGCCAGTGACGGAGCTCTTCCACCGGACCATGGCCGAGGGCGCGGCGGTGCTGACCGCGGCGGGGATCGCCTACGCCACCGTCGACGAGCAGTTGGAGCGACGCGGAGACCTGATGCGGACCCTCCCGCTGGACGGCGTGGAACTCGGCGGCAGCTCCTCGCGGCAGAGCCTGACCCGGGGCACCGGCTCGATCGAGTCGGACTACCTCAACGGCGAGATCGTGCTGCTCGCCCGCGAACACGGCGTGCCCGCCCCGCTCAACGAGGCGCTGCAGCGCCTGGCCTCCGGATACGCCCGGGAGGGCCGCGCCCCGGGCGGCCTGCCGGCGGCGGAGCTGGCCGCGCTGCTCGCGCTCGGCACGGAGGCGTAGACCGACCGCCGCCGACCGGTCCCGTCGCTACGGGGTGGCTGTCGACCGGCAGGAGGCGATGAACCGCAGCAGGCGTTCGTTGACCAGGTCCGGGCGCTCCAGGTTGAGTCCGTGGCCGGTGCGCTGCACGATCTCGGCCCGGACGCCCGGGATCAGCGCGGTGACCCTCGCCAGCACGTGGCGCGGCCGGAGCAGGGCGCTGCGGCTGCCCAGCAGGACGAGCGCGGGCAGCTCGATGGAGCCCAACTCCTCGTCGGTGAACGGTCTGGCGGCGGGGCGGGTGTTCGGCCTGTAGGTCCGCATGCCCAGTATCAGGGGGGCGATCATCTCGGGCGGTGAGCTGAGCGCGGGGTTGGCGAGCAGACGTCCCAGCGCGGGTCGCAGGCGCCGCGGGGCGAGCAGCCCGAACAGGCCGCCGACCATGTGGGCGTAGAACCGGGCGGGGACCTTCTCGATCCCGCCAGGGTCCAGCGGCGCGATCGAGGCGAGGCGCTCGGGCGCGTGGATGGCCTGGTTGAGGGCCAGCCAGCCGCCGTAGGACAGGCCGACCAGGTGGATCCGCTCCAGTCCGAGGCCGGCGAACACCTCGCTGAGCCAGGCGGCGTTCTCCGTCGAACCGGCTGCGACGGCGCGCTGAACACCGCGGCCGGGGTCGTCCAGCGTGTCGATCGCGTAGACCGGGTGGTGCCGGCCCAGCGCGGCGATCTGGGGGTACCAGTTGGCGGGGTGTCCGGCGTGGCCGTGCAGCAGCACGACCGGTTCGCCGGTCCGGGGCCCGTAGTGGTGGACGTGGACCGTTCCGTAGGCGGTCTCGACATCGAGTTCCTGGCGGGGGCTCGGCCACAGCGCCATCGCGCGGTCGTACGCCTCAAGGAACTTCGCTCGGGCTTCCTCACTGACGAAGCGTCCGACGGTCGTCCTGGTCATGTTCCCTCCCGGTGCGCGAAGCAGCGGCAGCGGCGCTGTGCGCTGAACGGCGGCGGCATTTGATGGTATGTTTGTACCATAAAAGTTCTTGAAGGGAACCCGATGCCGAAGCTGGTGGATCACGAGGAGCGGCGCGCCCACATCATCGACGCGCTGCTGCGCGCGGCGGCGAGCGAGGGCCTGCACGCCGTCACCATGCGGTCCGTCGCGATCGAGGCGGGCGTCTCGGTGCGGCTCGTGCAGTACTACTTCGACACCAAGGAGCAGTTGCTCCTCGCGGCGCTCACCCGCCTGGCCGTGCGGATGGGCGAGCGGGTGCGCGACCGGGTCAGGGCGGCCGGCTCCCCGACGGCCCCGCGCGAGGTCATCGAGGCGGTCCTCCTCGAAGCCGTACCGACCGATGAGGAGAGCCGGGCTTTCCACCTCGTCTACACCGAGTACGCGGTGCTCTCCGTCACCGACCCCGCGCTCGCCGATCAGTCGTTCCTCACGGCGCCCAACGAGATGGAGGGCTTCCTGGTCGGCCTGCTCACCGCCGCCCAGCAGGCCGGCGACACCGATCCACGCCTGGACGCCCGCCAGGAGGCCGTCGTCCTGCTGGCGGCCTCCGCCGGCCTCGGCCTGAGCGTCCTCCTCGGCCAGCGCACGGCGGGCGACGCGGCCGCGGTCCTGCGCTACCACCTCGGCCGGCTCTTCCCCGAGCCGGCAGAGGAAGACCGGCCGGGCACGCCTCGGTCCGCCGCGCACCCCCAGTAGCCGACCTCCGCCGGGACACCGTCGTGGTACAGCACCGTGCAGCGGCCGACGCCGCGGCCAACGGTTTCCTGCAACGCGTCGAAGGCGACCGTCCACCGCTCGTACGTGGGGCGGCCGTCCGGAGCCCACTCGCGGATCTCGGCGTCCGTCAGCGGCCCACCCACCCGTCGGTGGCCGCCGTGGGGAGGAAGCGGCGCAGGCGGGCGACGGGGAACGGGGTCTCGCGGCTCTCCCGCTGCAGGTCGCGGTAGAACTCCGCCATCACCGCCGCCAGTGGTGCGTGTCGGCGCAGGAGGGCCGTGGCCGCGGTGGGGAGGTGGCCGCCGGGTGGAGCGGAGGGTGCGCGGCCCGCGGCGTAGGCGTGGACGATCGCGTCGCACTCGGAGCCGCTGCGGTGGTGGAGCTCGGTCACCAGCCAGCGAACCAGGTGGGTGAGTGCGTAGCAGTGGTCGTAGCCGCGGTGGTGGTCGAGGAAGGCGGCCTCCGCCGGGGCGAGTTCGAAGCTGTCGGCGACGGCCAGGCCGAAGTCGGCGAAGTAGAGGCGCCGGCCGTCGGTGAGGATGTTCTCGAAGTGGGCGTCGAAGTGCAGCAGCCCGCGCGCGTGCAGGAAGGCCGTGGTGGCCGTCAACTCCCGCTCCACCATGGCGCAGGCCCGCCCGGCGGCGGCCTCGCCCGCGCGCAGCCGCTCGCCGAGCCAGGAGTGCAGCGTCTGCGGGAGGTATTCGAGGAACAGCACCAGGCTCGCGGCGGAGTCGGCGAGCTCCTCGATCCGGCGGCGCACCTCGGGCCGGCCGCCCCAGTACGCGACGGCCGCGTCGGCGTCGGCCAGCTCCGCCGGTAGCGGCCGACGCGGGCTCGGCAGCGCCCGGGCGTGGTGGAGCAGCGGGAAGCCCTCGTGCTCGCCGGCGCGCACCCAGCCGGTGGTCAGCTCGTGCGCGGCGAGTTCGCGCCAAGCGCCGAAGCCGGGCCCGCCGATGCCGTAGTGGCAGAAGGCGGGCAGCGCGAAGAGGTTCGCGGTGGACCGGGCGTGCCGGGGCAGCAGCTCGGTCGCGGTGAGGGGCACCTGCTTCACGAAGACCGACGAGCCGGCCACCTCCAGCAGCGACACCGCACCGCCGATGCCGGCACCGAGCGGCCTGGCCGCCGCCAGCAGGTCGAGCAACTCGCGGTCGGTGAGCCCGGTCAGCGCGGTGGCGACGGCGTCGTGCGTTGACAGCCGGGCGGCGGATCGGCCGGTCGCGGTGGAATTCGGGATGCTCACGTCCGGGCTCCTCGGTGGCTGTGCCGCGATCTTGACCGGGCTGGAGGCTACCCGGCCGGGCAAGTCGGCAACCCGGACCGGGGCCTGCTCCTCCGTACCCGGACTGCTGCGCGCGGATCGCTGGGTTCGGCCGGCTGCGCCCGGACCGCCGCGTCCGTTCCGGTGCGCCGTGCCGTGCCCCGGGTGTCGTCGGGGCGGATACTGGCGGGATGAGGAGCGGCGCTGATCCGGTGGAGAGCGGTCCGTGCTGAGCCACTGCTCCGCTGAGTTGTTGAGCTGAGTTGTTGAGCCGAGGTGTTGAGCCGAGCTGCTGCGCCGGCGTCGGCTCGGGAGTTCGGGGAGGAGGTCACCCACTCCTTGCCACTCTCAACTTATAGCGCACCGGGGGGCTTGCGGCAAGACCCCGGTCGTGCCGCAGAATCGCCGACCGAGGCCAGAACGCGCGGAAACGGATGAGGGTTTGTGATGATCGACGTGATCGTGGCGGGCGGTGGACCGACCGGTCTGATGCTGGCCGGCGAGCTGCGGCTGCACGGTGTGCGCGTGCTCGTGCTGGAGAAGCTGGCGGAGCCGACCGGGCATTCCCGTTCGCAGGGTCTGCACGTGCGCAGCATCGAGGTGATGGACCAGCGCGGTCTGCTGGAGCGGTTCCTCGCGAACGGCCGGCGGCACGCCACCAGCAGCTTCTTCGCCGGCATCATCAAGCCGTGGCCCGAGCGGCTGGACACCGCGCACTCGTACATCCTCGGCATTCCGCAGGCGGTCACCGAGCGGCTGCTGGCCGAGCACGCCCGTGAGCGCGGCGCGGAGATCCGGCGCGGGTGCGAACTGGTCGGGCTGTCCCAGGACGAGGAGGGCGTGACCGTCGAACTGGCCGACGGCACGCGGTTGCGCTCGCGCTACCTCGTCGGCTGCGACGGCGGGCGCAGTACGGTGCGCAAGCTGCTCGGTGTGGGCTTCCCGGGGGAGCCCAGCAGGGTCGAGACGCTGCTGGGCGAGGTGGAGATGGGCGTTCCGCCCGAGGAACTGGCCGCGGTGGTGGCCGAAGTCCGCAAGACCCACCTGCGGTTCGGCGCCGGCCCCATGGGGGAGGGGCTCTACCGCGTGATCGTGCCCGCCGAAGGGGTGAGCGAGGACCGCGAGGTCCCGCCGACCCTTGAGGAGTTCAAGCAGCGGATGCGGGTCTTCGCCGGCACCGACTTCGGCATGCACTCACCGCGCTGGCTCTCCCGCTTCGGCGACGCCACCCGGCTGGCCGAGCGCTACCGGACCGGCCGGGTGCTGCTGGCCGGCGACGCGGCGCACATCCACCCGCCGACCGGCGGGCAGGGCCTCAACCTCGGCATCCAGGACGCGTTCAACCTCGGCTGGAAGCTGGCCGCCGAGGTCAACGGCTGGGCGCCGGAGGGACTGCTGGACAGCTACCACACGGAACGGCACCCGGTGGCAGCCTCGGTGCTGGACAACACCCGGGCGCAGATGCTGCTGCTCTCCCCCGAGCCCGGCCCCCTGGCGGTGCGCCGGCTGCTGTCGGAGCTGATGGACTTCGACGAGGTGAACCGGCACCTGATCGAGAAGGTCACCGCGATCGGGGTCCGCTACGACGTCGGTGGTGCGGGTGGTGCGGGTGGTGCGCGTGGCGAGGGTGACGTGGGCGAGGGTGACGTGGGTGATGGTGATGCGGGTGACGCCGATGGGACCGGTGGCGTCGGTGACTTCGCCGGGGGCCGTGAACTGCTGGGCCGCAGGATGCGGGACGTGGGCCTGAAGCGCGGCCGCCTCTACGGGCTGCTGCACGGCGGCCGCGGGCTCCTGCTCGACCAGACCGGCCGGCTCTCGGCGGCGGGCTGGGCGGACCGGGTCGACCACGTCGTCGGGGTCAGCGAAGAGCTGGACGTGCCCGCGGTGCTGCTGCGCCCGGACGGCCACGTGGCGTGGGTCGGTGACGACCAGCGGGACCTGCTCGCCCGGCTGCCCCAGTGGTTCGGCGCCGCCACCGGCTGAGTCGCCACCCGGCGATCCGGCCGCTCCGCGCTACTGCCCCACCCGGCCGTCGACGCGTTCGCGCAGCAGATCGGCGTGCCCGCAGTGGCGGGCGTACTCCTCGATCCGGTGGACCCACAGCCCGCGGACGGGGAGGCCGTCGTGACCCACCCGCGCACCGAGATCCGTGCACCCGGCCAGCGCAGCGTCGGTCGCGGCCTGTTCGCGGGCGAGATCGGCGAACGCGCCGTCGACCAGCCCCTGCTCCGCCAAGGCTCCCTCGAAGTCGCCGTCACCCGCGCCGTACAGCTTCGGCGCCGGGTCCGCCGGCTGGACCCAGTTGCGCCAATCCCGCTCCACCTCGGCGAGATGGCGGACCAGTCCCAGCAAGGACATGGTCGACGGCGGCACCGACCGGTGCGTCAGCTGTTCCGGATCCAGTCCCTCGCACTTCATCAGCAGGGTCAGCCGGTAGCTCGTCAGGAAGTCCCGCAGCGTCGCCAACTCGCCCTCCGGGAGGGCTCCGTCGCTGCTCCGGGGGTCCTTGTCCGGGTCCGCCCACATGTCGGGGTAGACGCTCGCCTGGCTCCACCGCTCGGGTACGTCGTTCACCGTGGTCATGATTCTGACGGATGGTCAGACAGGCAAGCGATTATCCGGCAGGCAAGCGGTTGCCCCGAGCACCCGCCCGGGTGCGAGCCGGGGCTCAGTGGCCGAGCAGACCCGCGAAGTCCGTGCCCAGGTTCGCGACCTTGGTGAGATCCCCCAGATCCGAGATCCCCCCGACCGGGATGCTGTAGGTGTGCTCCTGCTTCGAGGGAGCCGGGTAGGCCGTCGTCCCGGCCGCCGAGGCCGAGGTGGCGGCCGCCAGGCCGGCCGCGATGAGCAGGGCGCCGGTGAAGGTGAATCGGATCGCGGTACGCATGCGGGCCTCTGGTCCTCTGGTCATCGGGCGGTGGGGTGTGTCGTCCTGCTCAACTGCCGACGGGCGCCTTGGTCACGGGCTGACCGGGTCCGGCGACCCGTGGTCCGTGCGCGATAGGCTGCGCCGGTGAGCGATCTGTCGGCGGTAGGCCCTGGACCGAGTCCCGTACCGAGTCCCGTACCGGGACCTGGGCGGAGTCGTGCCCCGGGGCCCGACGCGAGTTCTGGGCCGGGTCCCGAGGCGGCGCAGCGACTGCCCGGAACGGCGGTCCAGGAGCGGCTGGCCGAGCTGGTCACCTGCCGTGGCTGCGGGCGGCTGCTGCACGACCCCGAGTCGCGGATGCTCCGGTTGGGCCCCGGGTGCCGCCACACCGGTGGTGAGCCGGTGCGGCGGCACGAGGTGGCGCAGGACGCGCTGCCCGGACTGTGAGCCCTGCGGCGCGCATGATGTGACGGCGTATCAGAGCGCGTCAGACGCGTCAGAGGGTGTCAGAGCGTGTCAGACCTCCAGGTCTGCCTCGATCTTGGCCAGCTGGTGCCGCGCCATGGCGAGGTTCGCCCGGCGCTTGTCGAGCGCGAGGTAGAGGAAGAGGCCCTTGCCGGTGCGGCCGGTCAGCGGCCGGATCATGTGGTACTGGCTGCTGAGCGTGATCAGGATGTCCTCGATGCCGTCGTTCAGCCCCAGCATCTCCATCGTCCGGAACTTGGCCCGCACCACATCCGTGTTCCCGGCGGCGGCCACGGTCAGGTCCAGCCCGCCGCCGCCGTCCAGAGTGCCCAGGGCCATCCCGCTGCCGTAGTCCACGAGTGCGGCGCCGATCGCGCCCTCGATGTTGTTGATTGCCTGCCGGAGTGCGGTGTCGGCGTCTGCCATGGTGATCTCCTGAAGTGGGGCTGGAAGTGGACAGCGGAACGAAAGGTCTTTGGTCGTAACCGAGTTGGTCTGATGGCCTGTTGGTCTGATGGCCTGTTGGTCTGATGGCCTGTTGGTCTGGTGGGCGGTGGGCGGTGGGCGGTGGGGGGCTGGGTCTAGGGGGAGGAGGCTTGCGGCTCGCCCCCGCGCAGTACCTCGGCGAGGCGCTGCGCGGAGCGGCGCCCCTCCAGCCGTAGCCGGCCGATGCTCACGTCGGGGTGCGAGAGCAGTGTCAGGACGCAGTTCGGTCCGGCCGCGTAGGTCGCGATGAAGCCGTGCTCGCCGCGGAAGAGCGACTCGCGGAACTCTCCCTGGCCGGTGGCATCGGCCAACCGCTGGGCCACCCCGAGCGCGGTCGCGGTGAGCGCGGCCAGGCCGTCCGGGTCGGTGTCGTGGGTGTCGTGGGCGAGCAGCAGACCGTTCACCCCCGCGACCAGGCCGCCGGCCAGGTGCGGCACGCGCAGCCGCAAGACGCGCAGTTCGGCGAGCAAGGTGCTCTCCAGGGCCGCGAGTTGGCGCCGATCGTAGCGCGGCTTCAGCATCCGCCTCATGACCGGGCGTTCGGGGTGGCGGGTGGGGCGGGGGTCATAGTCGGGCCTCCAGTGCGATGCGGACGCGGGTCAGCAGAGCGATGTCCGGTTCGGTGGGCGCGGGGCGGGGCGGCGGCGGGTTGCGCCCGGTGGCACGGCGCAGGGTTGCGCCCGGCACCCGGTGGTCCAGCGCGTCGCGCGGGGGCGGCACGGACAACCCGGCCCCGACGCCGGTCAGTTCGCCGACCGGCCGCTGGTCCTGAGGTCGCTGGTCCTGAGGTCGCTGGTCCTGAGGTCGCTGGTCCTGAGGATGCTGGTCCTGGGACCGCTGATCCTGCGGCTGCCGCGCTCGCGGTTCCTGGCACAGCCGCTCGTACGACTCCTCGCGGGGCGTCGCGATCAGGCCGGCCGCCGCCAGTCGCCGGACCTCGACGATCGTCGCGTAGGTCGAGCGTCCCAGCAGCCGGGCCAGCTCGGTCGGTGTCCGGCGGCCGTCGGCGAGGCCCAGCAGCTCGCGCCGTCGTGGACTTCCGGCCGGCCCCGCGCTGTTCCCGTGCGGCGCGGCCGCCCGCCGCACGGGCGCGGTGTCCACCTGCGGCCAGGGCCAGATGCGCTCCAGCAGATCCCGGCGCCGTACCGCCTCGCGCCGCAGCAGCCTGGGGTCCACCTCGTTCACCGGGCCGAGCCAGTGCCGCGCTCCGGGCTCGAAGCGGGCGTCCGGGGAGAGCGCGCCGAGGGCGAAGAAGGCCGCGTCGTGCAGGGCGGCGAGGTGGCAGAGTTCCAACTCGCCTCGTGTCAGGCTCCCTTGGGCGACCAGCATGCGGCCGACCAGGCAGTTGTCGGCGAACTGGTCCAGGGTGTGCTGCCAGCGGTCCGGGGTGAGCCGGCCGCAGCGGGTCAGCAGTTCCCCGAGGTCGAGGGAGTGCGGGCTGTCCGCGTGGACGACGGCGCCGTGGTCCAGGTAGACGGTGCCGGTCTCCGTGTGCAGGGCCCCGGTGGCCCGGGTGTCGGCCAGCCGCTCGACAGCCGGGCCCGGTGGCTGCCAGCGGCGTGACATGGGTGTGCTCACATCCTCAGCTCCCGTACGTGGAGGCGGACTTGTGGGGGTACGGCGATGCTGCGGCGCCGCGTGCCGGGCCGTCCGGGCCGTGCTGGAGGCGCGGTGCGGTGCAGTGCGGTGCGGTGCTTCAGCCGAGCACCAGCTCCTCCGCCAGAGCCTGCAGGCGTAGGCGCGCGCCGGCCAGATTGGCTTCCTCGCGGTCGAGCCACAGGTGCAGCAGCAGTCGGCTGTCGAAGACCGTGCCGATCAGCCGGAACAGGTGGTAGCTGCGTTCCGTGGTCAGGATCAGGTCCTGCAGCGGCAGTCGTGGGTCGCTCGCTTCGGCGAAGCTCAGGCTCTCGGCGGCGAGCCTGACCAGGTCGGTGGCCTCGGCGGCGGTGGCTTCGTGGTCCTCGGCCGGGCTCACCCCCGCCGTGCCGAGCGCCAGTCCGCTGCCCCAGTCGAGCAGGCCCGCACCGCGCGCGCCGGCGATTCTCATCGCCGCCGACAGGCAGTCCTCGATCCCCGGCACCTGGGCTCCTTCGGAATGGTAGGGATGTCGGCGGGAGTGGGAGGTGGTGGTCAGCACCGGCCACCGGCCACCGACTACTGGCCGCCAGCCGCCAGCCGCCAGCCGCCAGCCGCCAGCCGTCGACCGCCAGCCGTCGACCGCCACGACGCGTTGCTCGACTGCCACGGAAGGTTACTGAGTGAGAGATGCCGTATGACAATGCCGTTGGCATATTTACTACTTGAGCGCTGCTTTTCGGCCAACTCAGCCCGGAGTGCTGCCGCCGCCTCCAGGCCCTGGGCTTCGAGCCTTCTGCCGGCCGGCGACAGCGTGAACTCGCCGACCAGCACAGGGTGGTTGGCTCAATCGCACCCCTCGGCCCGAGTCCGACTACTGCGCGGTCCGCCCCGGACGCTATGGCGTGGCGGCGGTCGGCGCACGAGTGGTTCGGCCGCTGGTGAACTCCGTCGCTCCGGCACACGCCTTCCGCGTCTCCTCCGGAGACGGTTGCTGATCAACACTCGGTCGAGGTGGGCGGGATCCGGTTGGCCTACCAGCTGTCGGGTCCGCCGGACGCCCCGCCGCTCGTCCTGCTGCAGGCGCTGGGCGAGGGAGCCGCCGACTGGCGGGAGGTGACGCCGGTCCTC
Source organism: Kitasatospora sp. NBC_01287 (assembly GCF_026340565.1). Taxonomy (NCBI): domain Bacteria; kingdom Bacillati; phylum Actinomycetota; class Actinomycetes; order Kitasatosporales; family Streptomycetaceae; genus Kitasatospora; species Kitasatospora sp. NBC_01287. Next base: position 533,191 of record NZ_JAPEPB010000001.1, on the reverse strand, counting down.
GCCCGCGGCCGACGGGTGTACGCGCTCGACCTCCGCGGGGATCCCGCGTGGCTGGAACGGCTCGGTGAGATCACCGCCCGGACCCTGGTGCTGGCCGGCGGCCCATCCAGCCACGTCGCCCAGGAAGGCATCGCCGAACTGGCCGGCCGCCTCCCCGACGGGCGGGTGGTGACCATCCCGGTGGGGCACCTGATCCACCACGCGGCCCCGGGGGAGTTCCTGGCGGCGGTCTCACCGTTCCTGCTCGCGGACGGGGAGTTCGGCCCCGGTTCCTGACCGGCGGGCGCCGGCCGCGGCCTGCCGAGGTGGCCCGCGCCGGAGCGGACCGCTGGTGGCACAGGCCTTGCGCGATCCGTCAGCCGATGGTTCGCCGCATGGACAACCGCGGCCACCGGTCCAGACCGTGGGCCGCTTCCCGCGCGCGGACCTCCCGCAGACCGGGGCCGAGTAGCTCCTCGGCGAGCGGTTGGAACCCGCAGCGGGCGTAGTAGGGGGCGTTCCACGGCACGTCGGTGAACGTGGTGAGGGTCAGGGCGCGGATGCCGCCGGCTGCAGCCAGGTCGGCGAGATGGTCCAGGAGCGCGCGTCCGATTCCCCTGCGGGCACTGTCAGGGTGCACCGAGACCTGTTCGACGTGGAGGCTGCCGTCGACGTGGTCTGCGATGAGGTAGGCCACCGGGGCGCCGGTCCCGTCGCCGGCCACCCAGGCCAGGCCGGCTCGCTGGTATCGGGCGAGTTCGTCCAGCGGCAGCGGCTCGTCGTCCGCGACAGCGGCCATGCCGATATCGCGGAAGCAGCGGCCCGCCGCCCTCTCGATCTCCTGGAGAAGGGGAAGTTCGTTGCTGTGGGCCTCTCGGATGCGCATGGGCTCCTTCTCCAGTTCGAGCATCAGCAGGATGTCGCGATGTCTCAACGGCTCTGGAGCCGGCGGAACTCGTGCACCACCTGGATCTCGCCGACGATGTGGGCGTTGAACTCGTCAAGCTCCGCGGCCGGTACCCACAGTTCGAGGATCGTCCGGCCGCCGACCTGCTGGACGGGGTACCGGCGCAGGAACTCCGACTCGACCTCGAAGCGCGTGACGAACCCGGCACCGCTGTGCTTGACGTTCCAGTCCCGCGCGATCTTGATCGCGTAGTCCTCGTCGAGGACGGGGTAGAAGATCGGCTGCTCGGGCAACCGGGCCGGCCAGGCACGCCAGTTCAGCTCCCGGACCAGGGCCAGCTCCTCGGGCCCTGTGGGTCTCCAGAGGGTCGTCGTCGATCGCCGGCCGGTCATGGGAGTCGCTCTCCGTGTGTCTGCTGCCGCTGATGCGGCCCGTGGGAGATCGGACGGTACCGGCCCACGGGCCGCGCCGGCCACCGGGTTTCGGAGCGCATCCCGCGGCCTGCCGGCTGCCCGGCTGCCCGGTGGAGGCGAGAGCCGTTCTAGGGTGACCGGATGAGTGAGGAGCAACCCTTCGCCGACGGCCGCAACCTGCTCTGGCTGCTGAGCGGCTTCGGAGCCGACGACCGGCTCCGCGCGTCCGTCCCGCTGAACAGGCAGCAGTACTTGCGGATCCGCCCTTTGCTGCGCGAGCACTGCGACGTCCGTGACGACGACTGGCTGACGGGGGGCGAGTACCAGATCCTGCCCGCGCTCCGGGAGCCGCTGCGCGCGACCCTGGCGGCGGCCGCGGCGGACGGCTCCGCCGACGACGGCTCTGCTGTGGACGTCGAGTTCGAGCCGGACCTGGTCTACTTCCTCGGCGCTCGCCAGGACCTCCCCGACGGGTCGGCCGCCCCGCCACCCGGAGCGCTGTGAGGTGGGGCCGCCGCGCCCGCCCGGCCCGCTGGTCCGCAGCGGTACCGCGTCCCCTGTAACCCGGGTGCTGGCGCCGCGGCACGTCGTCTAGGGTGCGGGCATGGAGTCGCAGAGCTATCTCGCTGAGCTGTTCTCGCTGGACGGACGTGTTGCCGTGGTCACCGGCGGCAGTTCCGGCATCGGCCGTGCCATCGCCGGAGCGCTGGCCCGGGCAGGGGCGAGCGTCGTGATCGTGGCGCGCAGGGAGGCGGAACTGGCGGCGGCGGTAGGCGAGCTGACGGCGCACGGCGGCCGGGCGGCCTGGGTGAGCGGCGATCTGAGCACGCGCGACGGCGCCCGCCGCGTGGCCGATGAGGCGGCCGGGGTGTTCGGCGAGCCCGACATCCTCGTCAACTCCGCCGGGGTGAACCTGCGGCCGCCCATGGGCGAGCTGGGTGACGACGTCTGGGACACCACCATGGCGGTGAACCTGGCGGCGCCGTACGCGCTGGGACAGCGGTTCGGGCCCGGCATGGCCGAGCGCGGCTTCGGGCGGATCATCCACGTCACCTCCCAGCAAGCGCACCGGGCGTTCGTGCAGAGTGGAGCCTACGGAGTCTCCAAGGGGGCGCTGGAGTCGCTGGCCCGTTCGCAGGCCGAGGCCTGGTCGCCGTACGGCGTCACCTGCAACACACTGGTGCCGGGGTTCGTGATGACGCCGCTCAACGCGCGGCTGTCGTCGGACCCGGAGCGGGTGGCGGCGCTGGCCGCGCGCACGATGGTCGGGCGCAACGGTCTGGCCGAGGACTTCGAGGGTGCGGCGGTGTTCCTGGCGAGCCGCGCCTCCGCCTACGTCACCGGGCAGTCGGTCTTCGTCGACGGCGGCTTCTCCGTGCACTGACACGCCGTGTCCGGCGGGCGTTGTGACGGTCGGTCAGTGCCTAGGATGTCCGTATGCCAACTCCGATATCCGGGCCGGTTCCGGCGCCGACAGCCGCGTCCGCGGCGCGACCTGAGCCGCAGCCGCCCGCGCCTTCCGCGCAGCCGTCACTGCCGCCCGAGGTGCGGCGGACCACGTCGACCTTCCTCGCGGCGATCGACGAGACCGCACCCGGGCTGGTCGAAGGCCTGTACCTGCACGGCTCGTTGGGCTTCGGCGAGTTCTACGCCGACCGCAGCGACATCGACTTCGTCGCCGTCCTGGCCGAACGCCCCGACGAGGCCGCGCTCGCGGCGCTCGCCACGGCGCACCGGGTGGTGCGGGAGCGCTGCCCAGGGCCGTACTTCGACGGATTCCACCTCTTGCGCGCCGATCTGGGCCGGTCGCCGGAGCAGTGCCCGGACGTGCCGTGCGTCAAGGACGCCACCTTCACGGAGGCCGACCGGTTCGACGTCTCTCCGGTCACCTGGCACGAACTCGCGCGCCACGGCGTGACGGTGCGCGGGCCGGTGCTCACCGGGACGGAGGTCTGGACGGACGACGCCGCGCTGCGCGCCTTCAGCCACGCGAACCTGGCCGACTACTGGGCGGGCGCCGTCCAGGAGCTCACCGAGGACCCGGCGGGTGCGGCCACACCCCTGGCGGCGGAGTGGTGCGTGCTCGGGGTCAGCCGCCTGCACCACCTGCTCGCCACCGGCGCGCTCACCGCCAAGAGCGCCGCCGGACGGTACGCCTTGACCGCGTTCGAACCGCGCTGGCACCCGATCGTCACCGAGGCGCTGCGGGTCCGGGAGGCGGCGGGCACTCCCTCCGCCTACGCGGGCGACGAGGCGCGGCGGGGGCGCGAGACGACGGCGTTCACGGCGATGGCCGTCGAAGCGGGGCTGGCTCTCGGGGTGTCCAGCGGCGGCTGAGCTGAGCCGTACTGAGCCGTACTGAGCCGTACTCAGTCGACCTGAGCTGCGGCCGGTGCCGGTGCCCAGGGCACTGGCACCGGCGGTCCGCCGGGCGCTCGGGTCAGCCGCGGTCGTTCAACAGGGCGATCAGCTCCGCCGTGCCGCCGGTCTCGCCGAGCTTCGGGAAGACCCGGGTGAGGCTGTGCTCGTGCGAGACCGGGTCCAGGTCGGCCACCGCGTCGGTGGCGATGGTGACGTGGTAGCCGTGCTCGTACGCCGCGCGGGCCGTCGACTCGACGCCCACGCTGGTGGCGACACCGCCGATGACGACCTGGGTGACACCGCGGCGCCGCAGCTCCTGGTCGAGCTCGGTGCCGTGGAAGGCGCCCCAGGTCCGCTTGCTGACGGTGATGTCGCCCGGCTGGGCGGGCAGCACCAGGTCGGCCCAGTCCGCCGGGAGGTCGCCGCCGCGGGCGGGACGCTCGGTGCGGCCGGGCGCCCCGCCGGTGACGTTGACCAGGACGATCGGCAGCTCGCGCTCGCGGAACGCCGCGACCAACTGCTCGGCGTTGGCCAGGACCTGATCGATGCCGGCGTCCGCGGCGATGGCGGTGATGCCCTTCTGCAGGTCGACCAGGATGAGGGCGGTGTCGCGGTCCAGCGTGGTGGCAGTCATGGCTGTGCTTCCTTGTTCCTGGAGGGGTTGCTCCCGGCGGTGATGGCGCCGGTGATTGGAGCCGGGGTTGATGCCGGGGTTGGTGCCGGAGTTGGTGCCGGGGGTCCGGCGCGCGCTCACTGGTCGTCGCCGGCCGCCAGGCTGCGCAGCAGCGGCAGCGCCTGGGCGAGCGTGGCGCGCTGCGCGGCGTCGAGTTGGGTGCCGAGGGCGCTGGTCAGCCAGTCGCGCTTGGCCCGCAGGATCGAGTCCACCGCGGCCCGGCCCTCCTCGGTCAGCTCGATCAGCAGCTGCCGCCCGTCGGTGGGGTGCGGCGTGCGCCGGACGTAGCCCCGCTCCTCCAGCGCCGCCACGGTCATCCGCATCGACTGCGGACGGACGAACTCCGCGCGGGCCAGATCGGCCGTGGTGGCCGCGCCGTCCCGCAGCAGCCGCGCGACGGCCGAGCGCTGGGAGGCGGTCAGCTCGCTGGCCGCCGAGGCGGCGCGCGCCCGGCGGGCGAGTTGCCCGAGGACGGTGTGGATCTCGGCGGCGAAGCCGGGCAGGTCCTCGGGGTCCTGGTGGGCGGGGGTGGCGGGGGACATGCCGTCGAGCCTATGGGTCGGCAGGGGAACTTGCAAGGCGAACTGTTGAGCTTCGCTGTGGAGCTCGGGTGTGGAGCTCGGGTGTGGAGCTCGGGTGTGGTGCTTGGCTGTGGTGCTTGGCTGTGGAGTTCCGCTAGGCCTCGCCCGCCCGTGCCCTCGCCCGCCCACGCCGTGCCCGCCCGCGCCGCCGTTCGTTGAGCAGGTCGAGCATCCGCCGCACCGAGAGAGGGCCGAGATTGACGACCCTGGCCATGCCGCCCGACGAGTTCGCCGCCACCCTTCCCAAGCACGTCGTCTCCGCCGCCGTCCTGCTGGCCGACCGGGCCGGGCGGATCCTGATGCTCCACCAGGCCCACGCCTACCCCGGGCACCCCGCCTGGTGGCAGCTGCCCGGCGGCCTGGCCGACCACGGCGAGCGCCCGAGTGAGACGGCGGTGCGCGAGACGCGCGAGGAGACCGGCATCGCGCTGCCCGCCGCGCTGCCCCTGCTGGTGGTCGACCACCGCGTCCCGGCCGACGACTGGCCCCCGGTGATCGACTTCTGCTTCGACGCCGGTCCGGCCGGGGACGGCGTCGCGGTGGTGCTCAGCGCCGAGCACGACGAGTTCGCCTGGCGGGCCCCGGAGCAGTGGCGGCCCTACCTGCAGCCCGAGCAGCGCCCGTGGTTCGCGGCCGTGTTGCGGGCCCGTGCCGACGGAGCGGCGCGCTACCTCCAGAACGGTCGGTAGTGCCGCGGTTCCGACTCCCGAACGGGTTGATCGCGTTCGATCGCTGAGGCTGAGGCTGAGGCTGAGGGCCGGGAAGGGGGTCGGACAGAGAAGCGTGCGCTGTGCACGGATAAGTGCTACTGTCCTATCCGTGCACAGCGCACGCATCGCGTCACGACCTCAGGAGCCATCAGCCATGGACATCGCAGCCGCCCCCGCCACGCCCGTCACCGCCCCCGCCGCACCTGCCCCCGCCGCCTTCCGCACCGACATCGCCGGCGCCCTGACCGACCTCCTCTTCACCCCGGGCCTCGACCTGGACGAAGCCGTCGACCGCCACTTCGCCCCCGACTACCGCCAGCGCACCGACGGACGTTGGGACGACCGCGCGGCCTTCCTGACGCACATCGCCCACCTGCGCTCCGTCGTCGCCGGCGGTTCGGTGACGGTGCTCGACGAGCTGAGCGACGGGGACCGGTACGCCGACCGCCACGTCGTCGAGGTCACCAAGACCGATGGCAGCACCGTGCGCATGGAGGTCTACCTGTTCGCCGAGTTCGCACCCGACGGACGGTTCCGCCGGATCGAGGAGACCACCCTGCTGCTGGCCGGCGACGAGGCCGACCGCGACCTCGGCAGCGCCCGCTGAGGGCGGAACGATCCGCGCGCCCGGCGGGGTCGGGAAGGGGGCCCCGGAGCCTGTCTGTGATGAGGGCCTGACAGTGGTGGCAGGTGTGGCTCCAGTGGGCTGTCGCGAAACCCCTTGGCCGCGGAGCGTGCCGATCGGCTGACGGCCGAGCAGGTCGCCCGGCTGGATCGGCTCGACCTCTCATTGCCGTTCTCACTTCTGTTCTCATCTCGCTTCTGGTTGCCGCTTGCCGCTTCTCGTTCCCGCTTCTCACAGCACGATCATCAGGACGAACGTCGGCACTGCGGTCAGCAGGCCGCTCACCGGCCAGTACAGCCGGGAGGGCGGTGCCATCGACCGCCGCACGCGCCGGTTGGCGAGCCACCAGAGCAGTCCGAACAGGGTCAGCACCGGGAGGCCGATCATCAGCCACGGCAGCACGCCGTCGTTCTCGGTCGCCTCCCGGGTCGCCCAGCCGAGCGCGGCCAGCGGCCAGTTGACGGCGAGGTACCAGAGCAGCCAGACCGGCACCACGCCGGGGACGCCCAGCGTCAGGTTCACCAGCACGGCCGTCGACCAGCTCCGCACCCGGGCGGTGGCCGCGCGGTCCGGGTTGTTCAGGTCATCCACGGGCGTCACGGCATGCGCGTCCACGGCCGGCGCCACTTGCCGCGCGAGAGCCGGTTGTAGTTCTCCGGCACGGTGTGCAGCCGGCCGGCTCGCGCCCGTTCTTCACGGCCTCGTCCGCCAGGAAGTCCGGGGGGTTCGGCTTGCGCGGCTCCCGGAGCACGGGTGCCTGGCGGAGCACGGGCGCCTGGATCAGGGCCTCGCGCGGCTTGAGCCGGCGCGCCGGCGAGGTGAAGAGCCAGTCCGCGTTCGACAGTGCGCTGATGCCCATCTCGTACCGGAGCGCCCGGGTCAGGGCGTACGTCGTGGTCCAGCCGGTGCGGCCGTCCTCCTCCAGCTTGGATACGCCGAGGGTGGCGCCGTTGCCGTAGGTCGTGTTCACGAACCGCCGGGTGAGGCGAACCATCTCGTCGGCCATGTGGAATTCCCCCAGGAAAGGCAAAGGAAAGGTCAAGGAATGATCATATCAACCTCCCGCCCGGGTGTGGTGGAACGGCCCGCTGCCGGCCGGGCCGGGCCGGGCGGGCCGGCCGGGCGGTGGCGCGGGTCAGCTCGGATGTGCGACATCCCGTGAGTTCTTGGACGCGTCGACCGCCTGTCGTCAAACGATCGTTTGCCGACAGGCGGTCGACGCACCTGTGAGTTGGAGCGGGCGGCTCGCCGCCGCCTCGTAGTCCCGTTACGACAGATGACGGGCGAAGAAGGTCCCCACCCGGCGCCGTACCTCAGCGAGTGTCACCGCAGGGTCGCCGGTACCGACGAGCGCGGTCCGCGCCGTCGCTGTCACGAGACCGGAAGTCTGGAGTCGAGGGACGAGCGAGCCGTAGTCGGTGAACGCCCAGGGGTTCGCGTCGGGGAGCAGCACGCGGTGGCCGGGAAGGCCCGCCCAGGACGACTCGATTCGGGCGGCGCCGTCGAATCCGTCGGTGCGGAACAGCAGTAGCGGCTGGTCGAGGCCGGCCAGCGTCGGGTGCCGGTCGAGATAGCCCTCCAGGTTCGCCACCGCGCCGACCCGGCGGTCGTCACGGGCCGCGTACACCGCCGCGGTGCCGCCTGTGGAGTGCCCGTACAACCCGATCCGGCGGGAGTCCATGGCCCGGGCGAGCGGAAGGCGGCTGAGCCGGTCCAGGACGAGCCGGAGGTCCGCGATCCGGGTGTCCACCATCGTGCGGAAGGTTGCCGGGTCCGGGGGGCGAACAAGACGGTCGTCCGCGGCCCGTTTGTGGTGGGTGGCCGTGCGGCGGTGCGGAAGCGGCGGGTGGTGCCTTCGTCGACCCTTGACGGCCTCGGTCTCCTGTCCCGGACCCGGGTGCAAAGCGGGCGTCTCAGCTCTCGGCGGGGGCGGCGGGCTGGTCTGCTTGCCGGGAATCGGATCGCCATCAACGGGGTTGGTGGGGGATGAGCCGTTATTGGAGGATCATGCGAGCGATTCAGGTGTACGAAGTGGGCGGTCCCGAGGTGCTGCGGGAGGCCGAGGTGGACCAGCCGCGGCCGGGTCCGGGCGAGGCGATCGTGGAGGTCGCCGCATCCGGGGTCAACTTCCTCGACGTCTACCACCGCGAAGGCCGGTACAGCCTCCCGCTGCCCTTCACCCCGGGCGCTGAGGGCGCCGGCACGGTCGTCGACGTTGGACCCGGCGTCGCTGACGTCGCAGTCGGGGACCGGGTCGGTTGGGTGGAGATTCCCGGCACGTATGCCGAGCGGGCCGTCGTGGACTCCTCCCGGCTGGTGCCGCTGCCCGACGATATCGGCTTCGAGACAGCCGCCGCCGTGCTCCTCCAAGGCATGACCGCGCACTATCTCGTCAAGGACGCCTACCCGGTTCAGGGGGGCGACACGGTGCTCGTGCATGCGGCTGCTGGTGGCATGGGGCTGCTTTTGACCCAGCTCATCACCCATCTCGGCGGCAGGGTGATCGGCACGACGTCGACCACGGCGAAGGCCGAGCTGGCGAAGCGTGCCGGGGCCGCCGAGGTGATCCTTTCCTCCGCAGTCGACGATCTCGCAGCCGAGGTGAGGCGGCTCAACGGCGGTCAGGGACTGCCGGTTGTCTTCGACGGCGTCGGCGCGCACACCTTCGATGCGAGCCTCGCCAGCCTGCGAACCCGCGGCCATCTCGTGCTCTTCGGCGCGGCAAGTGGTGCCGTGCCTCCGTTTGATCCGATTCGGCTCGCCCACGGCGGTTCGCTGACCCTGATCCGGCCCAGCCTCGGGGACTTCATCGCCGATCGGTCCGAACTGCTCCGACGGGCCGCCGATGTGTTCGAGTGGGTGCGCTCCAAGGCGCTTGAGGTCACCGTAACGGGCCGCTACGCATTGTCCGAGGCCGCCCAGGCCCACAGCGATCTGGAGGCTCGGCGTACCACCGGCAAGCTGCTCGTCGTACCCGATGCGGCCGCTATTGGACGCCGCGAGGAGACGCAGAGCTGATCGCGGGTGACGAGGTCGGGGATCTTGCCCCGAGAGCCGTTCGGATCACCGTCACTGCGACGGTGATCCGAACGGCTTCCCTGGACTCCAGGGCCCGACAGCTCGCTGACAGTCACCGCGGGTTCGGGCCAGGGGCGTTTCAAAGTCCCCGCGAGTGCTTGAGTCCGTCGGTCGCGAGAGGCGAGGGGCCGTCGGGACTGGGCCGTTACGCATGCGACGAAGCTCCGCGTGCGCATCCTGCGGCACCGCACCGACCTGAAGTCCGGCAGGACCAGCCGCGAGACCGATTACGCGATCGCGGACCTGATCTCGTATCACGCGTCGCCGCGGCGGCTCGGCCGCCTCGCCCGGTCGCAGTGGACCATCGAGAACCGGCTCCGCTTCGGTCAGTGACACCACCTTCCGCGAGGACGCCTCGAAGATCCGCACCGGCCACGGCCCGGAGAACATGGCAACCCTGCGCAACCTGGCCATCAACACCATCCGAGCCGCGGGGCAGCAGAACGTCGCTGCCGGCCTCCGGCAAGCCTCCTACGAGCCCCTCACTCGCCCGCTCGACCTCCTGGCCATCGCCTGACCAGCACACTCACAAGATCGTCAGACTTTGCAACGCCCCTGGGGTTCTCGTTGTTTAACCTCCGGCCGGCGACCAGAGGTCAGAACAAGCTGGGTCGGCGACAATTCCCGGGCGTATTCGCGGTTCGTGCGCCAGAATGCCCGGATGGAAGCGGGCACGGTGGCGGAACTGGTCGGGCAGGCCCTGGCGGCGGCGCGCGTTGCCGAGGAGACGGATGAGTGGGACGAGTACGGGACGCTGCTGTGGCGGGCGGCCGCCGACGGGTTGGGGTCGCTGCCGCTCGGCCTGGAGCTGATCGGTTCGGATGATCCGGTCGAGCGTGCGACGGGCTGTGATCTGCTGGGCGACGCGAGCGACCAGAACGAGGCGGTCCGTGCCGAGACGGCGGCCGCGTTGGTCGCGCTCGCGGAGCGGGAGACCGAGGGCCACGTGCTGTGGTCCCTGGCGCGCGCGATCGAGAGGACGTACGACCAGCGCGCCGTCCCCGTCCTCGCCGCCCTCGCCGGGCATCCCGACGCCGAGATCCGCCAGCGGGTGGCCAGCTCCTTCGCGGGGGTCGTCACCGGCCTGCCGGACGGACCGGACATCCGCGCACTCATCATGCTGACCCGCGACAAGGATCCGGAGGTCCGTAACTGGGCGACGTTCACACTGGGCTTCCAGGCCGAGGTCGACAGCCCCGCGATCCGGGCCGCGCTCTGGGAGCGGACGACCGACGAGTCCGCGGATGCCCGCGAGGAGGGCATCCGCGGACTCGCCCGGCGACACGACCTGCGCGCCGTCCCGCTGCTGGCGGAACTGCTCGACAACCCCGAGGGCGCGCACACCCTCACCTTCAGCGCGGCAGAGATCATGGGCATCCCCGAACTGCTTCCGTCCCTGCTGGAGTACGAGCCCGACGGCGTCTGGGTCACCGCTGCCGTCAACGCCTGCGACCCGGTGCGGCGGGCCCAGTTGGACGCCTCCGCCTGGGACCTGCTGTGCGCGCTCGACCAGCTCCGCCCCGACCTGGATGCCTCTGTGTACATGGAGCGCTTCGACCACGGCGTGTCCCTCGGCCTCGGCGACAACTTCGAATCATCGGGCTACGACGTCGAGGCGCTGCTCGAGCGGGCGGACGGCGAACCCGCGCGCGCCGCCGAACTGGTCGCGTCCGACCAGCCGAGGAGCCCTGGGCCGTCTGGTCGTGGCCGGCCACTGGGTTGAAGGTGACCCGGCCATCGTGGTGGTCATGGAAAGCCGCCTACACCCAACTCCGCCTGGCGCCCTTCTCGTCGGCGAGCACCGGCTGCCCTGGCAGCCGCCCCTTCCGCCGAACAGGCGCACACCCGGCCGCGTCCGTCGCGGCTATGGCCATCTACTTGCACAACTACCCCGTGTCGCACGCGCACCGAGACCGTCCGGCCGCCCACCAGGCCGACCCCAAGGGCGCCGCTCGGAGCCGGCACCACGCTACCCAGCCATCAAGAAAACCGCATAACAGACACACAGGCGCCAGTAGCCACTACGGACGACGGGGGGCCATCGATCACCAGTCGATGGCCCCGCCGATGAATGCCCGCAGAAGTAAAAACCGAAGCTCAGGTGACCACTCGGAGGACGATCTTGCCCTGCAGGTGGCCCTGTTCGGCGCGGGTGTGAGCCTGCGCCGCGGCGCTCAGGGGGAAGACGCTGTCGATGCCGACCCGCAGCAGGCCGGCATTGATCAAGCGTGCCAGCTCGGTCAGTTGCTCCCCGCTGGAGCGCACCTGCCAGCCGCCCACCGTGATGCCGAGCTCCGCGGCGCGCTCGCGGTGGTACTCCCCGAAGTAGACCGGGGCCAGCGTGCCGCCGCGCCGCAGCACCGGCAGGAAGCGGTGGCCGTCCGGGCCGCCGACCGTGTCGATCAGGATGTCCACCTCCCGCACGACGTCCTCGACGGCGTCCCGGGTGTAGTCCACGAACCGGTCGGCGCCCAGGTCCTTCAGGAACGCCTCGTGACGTCCGGAGGCCACGCCGATCACCTGCGCGGCGCCCGCGGCCTTGGCCAACTGCAGGGCGAAGTGGCCCACTCCGCCGCCCGCGCCGTTGACCAGCACCGTACTGCCCGCTTCGATGCGCAGGTGCTCGAAGAGGAACTGGTAGGCGGTGAGGCCCGCCATCGGCACGGCCGCGGCCTCCACATGCCCCAGCGCGGCAGGCTTGGGCGCGAGGTGCGCGGCGGGCGAGGTGGCGAACTCCGCGTACCCGGAGGCCCGGCCGGGGAAGTTCACCAGCCCGAACACCTCGTCGCCGACCTGCCACTCGGTGACCCCGGTGCCCACGGCCGCGATCACGCCGGAGATGTCGGAGCCCGGTGTGAACGGCACAGGCCACACCGGACGCATCGCCTCCGGGATGTTCGCGAAGCCCCGGCGCGCGTACCAGTCGGGCGGGTTGACCCCGGCCGCGTGGACCCGTACCAGTACCTCGCCGGGCCCTGCCTCGGGCCGCGGCACCTCCTCGTGCACCAGCTGCTCGGGGTCGCCGAAGGCGTGCACCCGTACGGCCCACATCGTTGCTGTCCCCATGCTGTTCCCCCAGGTGTCGACTGGTGCACCCCGTCCGAACGCAATCCGGTGCACTGCTCCGAATAATAAGCGGAGCAGTGCTTCGTTTGTCAATGTCGCTTGTTCCCGGGCCAGATGAACCTGCTCGGTAGGGCCGGCGCCCGGAGCGGGTCTAATCGGCGGCTGCCTGGCCCGTGACTGCTCGGCCCGTGACCGCCTGGCTCGTGACTGCCTGGCCCGTGACTGCTCGGCCTGCGACGTCATGGCCCGCGACGTCCTGGTTGGCAGCCTTCTGGTCGGCCACGGCTCGGGCCGCCTCGACGGGGTCGCCGACCGGTGTGGTGGGATAGGCGGTGGTCCGGTGCGCCCAGGCGTCGTCCAGGGAGAACCAGTCGATCGCGACCGGCTCCCGCCCGTCCGCCATCGCCGTGTCCAGACTCGCGAAGTAGGCGGCCCAGCGCGGCGCGTAGACGTCCGCGACCAGGCCCGACCACTCGCGGTTGGCGTAGTCGTGCAGTTGCCCCTGCTCGCTGGGGCCGCGGCCGCCCCAGGTGGTGAGCAACGAGCGTGCGTCGTACTCCAGTTGGTCGCTCTCGGCGCCGCCCTCGCCCCAGGAGCGCGCGGCGGTGAGCCAAGGGCCCAGCAGGAAGCGGGAGTCGGTGGCGAGCAGCCGATCCAGCAGTGCCTCGTCGGCGGTCCACCGCTCGGCCAGGGCGCGGAAAGCGGCGCGGTCGTGCGCGCCGTAGGCGGCGGCCAGGTGCGGCAGCAGGGCCCGGGCGCGGTTGCCGAGCACTTGCCGGGCCACGTCCACCAGGTCGAAGCGGTAGGCGTCCGTGCCGCGCGACTCCGGTGCCACCCGCAGCAGTTCGCCGAGCGCGGCCGCCACCGCCGCGGGCGGGTAGCGGGTGGCGCCGGGGCTCCAGGTCGCCGCCGTGCCGGCGTCCAGCGCGGGCCGGGCGGCGAAGAGGCTGTCCGCCGGCTCGCTCCAGCCGTCGGACGGGGTGCTGTACGGGCCGCTCCGCAGCAGCTCCCAGGCCGCGGCGGCGTGCTCGTCCGGTCCGCCGTACCGGCGTGCGGCGTAGTCGGCGAACCAGGCGCGCTGGTCGACGGGCCGCTGCTGCCAGGCGAGTTCGGTGAACAGCGCGAAGGCCGCCGGGTTGCCGCCGGTGCCCTCGGGCAGGTAGGCGAGGCCGGCGAGTGCGCTGCCCGGCTTGGTCAGCCAGCGGCGGAACCGGTCCGTCCAGACAGCCGTGTTGGCGCCCAGGCCGGTGTGTCCGCCGAAGTTGTCGATGGTGCCGAAGGCATAGGGCGTCCCGCCCCACTGGCCCTCCCGGTCCAGGCCGTCGTAGCGGTCGGCCAGGCCGTCCAGGATCAGCATCCGGGCCCGGTCCACGCCGTTCAGCACGGCGGCGGTGGGGTTCTGCTCCCAGCCCAGCAGCACCCAGGTCGCGCCGGGGTGCGCGGCGTCCAGCGCCTGTTGCACCGCCCGGGCGGCACCCGTCGCGTCGACGGGGCCGAGCAGGCCGCCCTCGTGCAGCAGGTCCATCTTGTACATCGTGCTGTCGCCGAACCGCTCCCGCTGGGCACGATAGTAGGCCGCCGCCAACTGGTCGAAGACCGGGCCGGTGGGGTCGAGCCAGTCCGGCCGTGCGAAGCCGACCCACTCGCCCTGCGGCACCGTGCGGGCACCCGCGTTGCGCTGCGCGAACCCGGGTGGCACGGTGCCGAAGAAGCCGGGCAGCACCGGCGTCATGCCCAGCGCCCGGAGCTGGTCGGTGATCAGCCGCCCGAGCGCGGCGCGCGCCTCGGCCAGCCGGGCCGACTCCGGGCCGCCGAAGCCCGCCATGTTCTGCAGCAGCCACCAGCTCTGATGGCCGGGTGCAGGCACCCAGGCTCGCAACTCCTCGTCGCGGTAGCCGAACTGACGCAGCGCCCGGAGGTACGGATACTCCGCGCCGGTCTGCACGAAGACCTCGTTGACCCCGTGCAGCGCCAGCAGGTCGATCTCGTGCTGGTAGGCGGCGAAGTCGCGGTATGGTCCCGAGTACCCGGCGTCGGTGTCGTTCAGCGCGTACCGGTGCGGCACCGCCGCGGTCCGGGTGGTGCCGCCGGCCGGCGCGGGCAGCGTGGCCGGGAGCCGGTCGAGGCTGTCACCCGGCCAGCCCAGGTCCACCCCGGCGACGTGCGCCAGGTACCAGCCGACGCCGCTGAGCAGGGTCGCGGGGGAGGTGGCGCGGACCGTGATCGCGCCCGCCGTGCCGCCGAGGGTGAAGGAGTCCGCGGGGTGGTGGGCCGCGGTGGTGGTTGGCGCGGTGGTTGACGCGGCGGTGGTTGACGCGGTGGTGGCCCGCGCCTCGGCGAGCAGCCGGAACTGCGTGGCGTGCGCGGGGAGCAGCCGTCGCAGGCTCGCCTCGGCGGGCGCGGTGTCGAAGGCGGGGGCCCGGTCGCGCGCGGCTGCGGTGACGGCTGCGGATGCGGGCGCCTGTGCAGGGGCGGCGGCCGGGACGGGCAGGACCAGCCCGGTCAGCGCCACGGCCAGCAGCAGCGTGGTGCCGGACCACGCGAGCGGCATCGCCATCGTCCTCGCCACCTTCACCTCCACCTCGGCCCCCAGCGGCACGCCCGGGCGGGCTGGGGTGATCCTCGCAGGGAGCGTGGCGCGGATGGCGGACTGTCAAGGCCCCGGCGAGCCGCCCACCGCGGCCCGGGAGGCCTGCTGCCCGGTGGCGTGGGTGGCGCCGGTGAGCCGCGTCGTCAGGGTCCGGCCCAGTGGGGGAGCCTTCACAGGTCCCGGTCGAGGCGGTGGCACAGCTCGGCCAGCGCGGTCTCGGCCGCGGTGGCGACCCCGGGGAACGGATCGTCGAGGGCCGCGCGAACCACCGGAGCGTGTTCTCCTTCTCCCACGACTCCCAGCCCCCGGACGGCTGCGGCGCGGACCCGGGGGATCTCGTCGTCGGCCAGCGCGGCCAGCAGCTCCACCGCCTCGCCGAGCTCCCGCAGCGCCACCAGCTTCGCGGCCGTCTCCCGCACCCGCCAGGAGGGGTCGGCCAAGGCCCGGCCCACCACCGGAGCGGCGGCCGGGGTCCAGCAGTAGCGCAGTGCGCGCACTGCCCACACCCGGGGCCAGTGGTCCTGGTCGGGATCGGTGAGCCGCCCCCGGCGCAGCGCGGCGGCGGCGGGAGCACCGCCGAGCCAGGCCAGGGAGGGGTGCTCCGGATCGTCAGGGGCCAGACGGCCGGCCAGGAGGCCGACGCACCAGTCGGCGACCTGGCCGTGCCCGAGTCGCGAGCATGCCTGGGCGACCAGCGCCCCGGGGTGCTGCCCCAGATCGGCATCGGCAGGAATCGGCAGTGCCATGGCTTTTCGCCCCCCGTTGTCGTGCGCACTGATCGTACCGGTATCAGTCGTCCTGCCCCGGCCTGCCCCGGCCCGGCCCGGCCTGCCCCGGCCCGGCCCGGCCTGCCCCGGCCCGGCCTCGCGCCCCCGCACCAGGGCGGTGGCGAGCCGGGTGAGCTGGGTGCGCTGGGTGCGCTGGCCGGCGGTGAGGTGGCCGGTGAGCTCGGTGACACGGCTGGTGATCTCGGCGGTGCACCGGTCGGTGAGCTGCCGGCCGTGCGGGGTGAGCGAGACGAGGACCGCACGGCCGTCGTGGGGTGAGGGCGAGCGCTCGACCAGGTCGCGCTTCTCGGCGCGGCTGACCAGGCCGGTCATGGCGGACTTGTCCAGGCCGAGGTGGCGGCCGAGTTCGAGCATGCCGGCCCGGCGGTCGCGCAGGATGCCCAGCAGCCTGATCCGGATCATCGACAGGTCGTGCTCGGCGCCGGTGGTGGCCAGGACGCGCTGGACCAGCAGGGACAGCTGCACCAGGGCGTCCACCGTGTTCAGGGATCGGCTGTCGCTCAGCGGTTGGCCGTCGCTCAGCTGGCGGTTGTCGCCGATGTCGTCGCCGAACTGCCCTCCCTCGCCGAGCGGATCGCCACCGGCGCGCTGGCGGTGGATCCGGTATCCGTGCCGCTGGCGCGGGTCGAGCAGGTGTGGCACACCCCGACCGCCCCGGGGCGGCGGATCGTTCTGACGCCCTGAGGTTCTGGGGGCTCGGCGGCCTTGACAGTGGCATGAGCTGAGATGAATGCTTCATTGCATCTCATCCGCTCTTGTTCACTGGCCGTCCTTCCGGTCAGGGACGTACCGGAGGTGCCCGTGTCCAAGCACGTCGTCAAGAAGGCTGTCTCGGTGGCCTGTTCGGTGGCCGCCCTGCTCGCGGTGGTGGCGATCTCGGCGCCGGCGGCCAACGCCGCGCCGGCCAAGCCCGCCTGCACCGTCACCGGCCCGCACCACTGCTTCTGAGCCACCGACCGCTTCTGAGCCACCGACCGCTTCTGAGTCACCGACGCGGCGTGGGACCGATCGGCCCCACCCCGCGTCGCCCGCCCTGCCGCTGCGGCTCTCAGGCCTCGGCTTCGTCCTTCGCCTCACCCCGGTCCGGGGCGAACGGACCCTCGGTGACGAAGCGCCGCAACTGGTGGGCGAAGGAGCGGGCCTCGGCGGGCGGCCAGTCGTGCAGCGCGCGCTCGATCTCAGTGGTCAGCCGCTCGCGAGTGGCCCGAACCGTCCGCTCGCCGTGATCGGTGAGCACCAGCAGGGCCGCGCGGCGGTCGGCCGGGTCGGGCTCGCGGCGCAGCAGGCCGGCGGCCTCCAGGCGGCTGGCGCGGCGGGTCACGTTCGAGCGGTCCAGGCCGACCTCCTGGGCGAGCTCGGCGGCGCTGCGCGGCCCCGTCCTGGCCAGCCCGCTGAGCACGGGATAGGTGAGCTCGTCCACGCCCTCGCCGAGGCCCTCGGTCAGCCGCTGGTACAGCCGTGCCCGGGTGGTCCGCTTGAGCAGCAGCCCCAGTGCCTCAGCGATCTCGTGCGCCGCTTCTGTCTCCACGCCTCCAGCGTAGCGTGTCGGACGCACGCGTACGGCACGGCCGCGGCAGAGAGCCGGTGCCGCGTCCGCCCCGCGTCCGCCCCGCGTCCGCGTCGGGGCCGCGTCGGGGCAGGCCGTAGCAGCGGACCTGCGCCGGTCCGTCCGTCGGTCTGTCAGACTCGCTCCTCGGCAAGGGATTTAGCGCGGCGCAGGTCGAGGGAGGAGGTGGGGCCGGGTGAGTGCCACCGGGATCTGGGTGCTGCTGCCGGTCCCCGACGAGGCGGTGGCCCGCTTCGCACCGCTGCTGGATCCGCCGGTGGCGCGGCAGCGGCAGGCGGCGCGCACCCGGCGGCTGTGGCGCGACTGGCAGGCGGCGCCCGAGCTGGTCGGCGGCCTGCGGCAGGTCGGTGCCAACGGGCGGGCGCTGGAGGAGGCGAGCGAGGCGTTCCAGGAACTCTCCGGCGCCTGCCCGCTGGACGCGCACATCGAGACGGTCTACGAGCTCTGGGGCCACGGCGACCAGCAGGGCCCGCTGCTCACCGCCGGCTGCCGAAAGGGCCACCCCGCGGCGGCGTTGGCCCATGGATTGGGACCGGCGCGGTTCGCGCGGCTGCCCGGCTGGTTCGGTGACCTCACGATCGGCTCCGCCCGGGTCCGGGCCGAACTGCCGCACGTGGAGGCGGCCCTGGACCTCACTTCCGCCGAGCGCCGGGCCGCCGAGGAACGGACGGTGACCTGGCTGTGCGAGAGCGGTGACGGCGACGCGGCGGAGGCGGCGGCCATGCTGGACGGCATCGTGCCCGTCTGGCAGGCCGCCGCGCGGGCCGGGCGCGGGCTCAGCGGCGCCATGGTGATTCCTTGCTGACATTGGGGATGGGCTGATCTGACGTCACATCACTGATCAGTGACTTGGCTTGACGGTTCGTCAGTCGAAGTCGAACTGGATGGCCCCGTCCTTCCGTCGGTGGTGTGCCGCAGCAGCAGGCCCACCGCGAGAGCGGCGAGGAGGGCGGCCGCCACCCCGCCGAGCAGGGCATCGTGCATGCCCGCCAGGAACGCGGTGCGTGCGTGGTCCAACACCGGCCCGCCCATCGCGGCGGCGGCAGCCAGCGAGGAGTGGGCGGCCGCCACCACGTGGTCGGGGGCCCCGGGCAGGCTCAGGTGGCTGCGGTAGGAGGCGCTCAGGATGCTGCCGAGCACCGCGATGCCCAGTGCGCCGCCGAGTTCGCGCGACAGGTCGTTCATCGCGGATCCGACGTTCTGCAGGGCCGGTGGCAGTGCGTCGGTGATCGCGGTGGTCGCCGGGGTCATCGCCAGGCCCATCCCGGCGCCGAGGACCAGCAGCGCCGTGGCGAGCAGCCCGTAGGAGCTGGCGCGGCCCAGCTGGGTGAAGAGTGCCAGGCCGGCCGCGACCAGCAGCAGGCCGATCAGCCACGGGCGGCGCACGCCGAACCGGGTGCTGAGCTTGGGGCTGAGCCGAGAGCAGGGCACCATGGCCGCCGCCATCGGCAGCACGCTCACGGCGGCGGTCAACGCACTGTCACCACGTACGAGTTGCAGATACTGCATGATGACGAAGATGTAGCCGAAGAAGGCGAAGAACTGCAGCGCGACCGAGAGCGAGCCGGCCGCGAACTCGGCGTTGCGGAACAGTCGCGGATCCAGCAGCGGGTGCGGCCGCCGCAGCTCCCAGGCCAGGAAGCCGACCAGGACCAGCAGTCCGACCGCGATCCCGCCGAGGGTGCGCGTGCTGCCCCAGCCCGCCACCGGCGCCTCGATCACGCTGTGGACCAGGGCGCCCAGGCCGAGCGCCACCAGGACCGCGCCCGTCCTGTCGAGCGCGGGGCGCCCGGCCTCGGCCGACTCCGGGACGAGGAGCAGCGTGCCGATCAGGGCCAGCGCCGCGAGCAGCACGTTCAGCAGGAAGACCGAGCGCCAGGACCACTCCTGCAGCAGTGAGCCGGAGGCCAGCAGCCCGACCACGGCGCTGGCGCCCGCCACTGCCGCCCACACGCTGACCGCCCGTCCGCGCTGCTCGCGCGGGAAGGTGGCGGTGATGGTCGAGAGGGTGGCGGGCATGACCAGGGCGGCACCCACCCCGAGCACCGCGCGCAGGACGATCAGCAGGTCGGGGGAGGTGGTGAGCAGGGCCGCGCCGGAGGCCCCGGCGAAGATCGCCAGCCCGGTGAGCAGCGCGCGGCGGCGCCCGAACCGGTCGCCCAGCGCACCGGCCGGCAGTAGCAGCGCGGCGAAGGCCAGGCTGTAGGCGTCGATGATCCAGGAGAGCTGGGTCTGGTCGGCGTGGGTCTCGCGGGCGACGGAGGGCAGCGCGACGTTCAGCGAGGACATCGCGGCCACCACCGTGGCCAGGGCGAGGCAGGTGATCGCCAGGACGGCGTTCTGCCGCACCGGGACTTCCTGCCGTACGGGGACTTCCTGTCGTACGGGGACTTGCTGCCGTACGGGGCCCAACGGCCGCACGGGCGCCCCGTGTTGCGGTGGTGATGCGTCGCGCGCCGGTGTGCCGGGTGCGTCGGCCGCGCTGTGCCGGGCGGCTGGTTGCCGGGTGGATGACATGCTTCTCGCTCTCCCGCTCTGATCGCTGGGCAAGGTGGGTGACCGCTCCGGACTCATCGCCCCGGGCACAGCATTTCAACGGTGATGAACAGATCCGCTCCGCGCGGCCGCCGGCCCGCCGGCCCGGCGGCCCGGACACCCGCGGGGTGATCCTCGACATCGCCCGCCGCCGCTTCCTGGCCGAGGGCTACCACGCTGTCACGCTGCGCTCGATCGCCGCCGAAGCCGGCGTGGACCTGGCCTTGATCAGCTACTTCTTCGGCTCCGAGAAGGGCCTGTTCGGCGCCGTGCTCGCGTTGGCCGCCAACCCCGCCGAGGTGCTCGCCCAGGCCCTCACGGGGGACCCGGCCACCGGCCACTCTCCCGCAGCGCCTGGTGCGCGGTGCGCTCACGGTCTGGGCGGACCCGTAGGCCGGTCCCACCCTGCTGGCCATGCTCCGCAACGCCGCCGTGGAGCCCGCGTTCGGGGCCCACCGCCCGTGCGGCGCCCCCCGTGGCCCCCGCCCCCGCGGCTACGGCCCTGAGCTGCGCGTTAGGCTGGCCACACCATGCGGATTCTTGTAACCGGCGGCGCCGGATTCATCGGCTCGGAGTTCGTCCGCTCCCACCTGGCGGCCGACCCGGCGGCACGGGTGACGGTGTTCGACAAGCTCACCTACTGCGGCCTCCTCGCCAACCTCGACCCGATCGCCGGGCATCCGGGCTACACCTTCGTGCAGGGCGACGTTTGCGACCCGGCCGCCGTGGACACGGTGATGGCCGGTCACGACGCGGTGGTGCACTTCGCCGCCGAGTCGCACGTGGACCGGTCGATCGACAGCGCGGCGCCGTTCGTGCGCACCAACGTGCTCGGCACCCAGGTCCTGCTGGACGCCGCACTGCGCCACCGGATCGGACGGTTCGTCCAGGTGTCGACCGACGAGGTCTACGGCTCGATCGCCGACGGCTCCTGGCGCGAGAGCCAGCCGCCCGCGCCCACCTCGCCCTACGCCGCCTCGAAGGCCGGCGCCGACCTGCTGGCGCTGGCCTACCACCGCACCCACGGTCTGGACGTGGTGGTCACCCGCTGCTCCAACAACTACGGGCCGTACCAGTTCCCGGAGAAGGTCATCCCGCTCTTCACCACCCGGCTGCTGGAGGGCCGGCGCGTCCCGCTCTACGGCGACGGGCGCAACGTGCGCGACTGGCTGCACGTCAGCGACCACTGCCGGGGCATCGAGCTGGTGCTGCGCGGCGGCCGGGCGGGGGAGGTCTACCACATCGGCGGCGGCACCGAGGTCAGCAACCGGGAGCTCACCGGACTGCTGCTGGCGGCGGTGGGCGCCGGGTGGGAGCTGGTCGAGCGGGTCGCCGACCGCAAGGGCCACGACCTGCGCTACGCGCTCGACACCGGCAAGATCCGTACCGAGCTGGGCTACCGGCCGCAGGTCGACTTCGCGGACGGGCTGGCGCGGACGGTGGCCTGGTACCGCGAGCACCGCTCGTGGTGGGAGCCGCTGCGCCGCCCGTAGCCCCCGGCGCCGCCCGTAGCCCCCCGGCGCCGCCCGGGCCCCGGGCCGGTCCGTGGCGCACGGTCAAAAGGAAGCCCTCGACCGGTGGTAGCCCCGCCCGGTGGTAGCCCTGCCCGTCAGGAGCCCCGGTGGGCGGGCCAAGCGCGGGAGGGGCTCCCGGCCGGGCCGCCGGGGTCGTGCTGGATGATCACCTCCACGGGACTCACGACTCACCACCGCGGAGGCAAGGGTGCAGCTGAAGGTCGACCTCGATCGGGACCGGCTCGCCGACTGGTTCGGCCAGGACGGCACCCGCCTGGTGCCCGGGTCGGCGCTGCCCGACGCCCTCGTCCACCAGCCCAGCAGGTGGCTGCTCACCGAGCTCGGCCTGCCCCGCGAGGGCGGTGCGCGCGTGGAGTTCGCCACCGGGCCCGAGCTGCTGCTCCGTCCGCTGGCCGAGCTGCTGGACGGGCCGTCCACCGGCGCCGAGCAGCTGCTGGTGCTCGGGCGGGTCGGGTGCGACCGGCTGGTGCTGGACGGCGTGACCGGCCGGATCGCCCTCGCCGGGACGACGTACGGGCAGCCTGCCGAGGTGCTCATCGACCTGGTGGCGAGTGACCTGTCGGTGCTGCTCCTCTTCATCCACGAGCTGGAGGTCCTGCGCGCGGACGCCGCCGACCCGAGTGCCCTGGACGGGCTGCGCGGGCCCGCGGTGGTCGCCGAGGTGACCAGCGCCCTGACCGAACGGCTGCGCGCCCTCGACCCGGCGGTCTTCGACGCGGCCGGCCAGGCCCCGCTCTGGAGCGCGGTGCTGCTGGTGCACGGGTTGCGCTGGGCGGCCCGCCCCGGCGCCTGGCTGGACGGCCCCTCCCTCGCCTACGAGATCACCCCTGAGCTGGCGGCCGGGATCGGCAGCTTCGCCCCGGTGGACCCGGCGCACCTGCCGTCCGTGCTCGCCCATCCGCCGACCCGTCAACTGCTGACCAGGATAGGCCTGCTGACGTCTGATCAGCTTCGGGCAAACGAGGAGCGTCCACTCCTGCCGCTGGGGGAGCGCCACCCGTGGATCGCCGAGCACCTCTCGCAGGAGCGCGCCCACCAGCTCGACCAGGTCTGCCTCGGTGAGACGCTCTACGACTGCCTGGTGGTGGTGGACGGTGCGAGCGGCCGACTGGAGCTGACCGAGGGTGACGGCGAGGAGGGCTGGCCCGCCGCCCTGCTGCAGAGCGATCTCTCCGCCTTCTACCTCACCTGCTGGGTGCTGGCCCGGCTGCGCGCGGAGGCCGCCCGCTGGCACGGCCTGCGCAAGCCCGCCGACTGGCAGGTCTTCGAGCCCGGCAGCCTGCTCAGCGAGGCCGGCTTCGACCTGCTGGCGGAGCTGGACCCGATGAGCGTGACGGAGGAGGACGGCCTCTGGCGCACGCTCGCCGACGACGGGCACATGGGCGGCCTGCTGGGCGACTGAGCTTCGGGCCTTCGCGCCTTCCGCCGTCGCCCCCCGCCGCCGTCGCCCCCCGCCGCTGTCGCCCCCCGCTGTCGCCCCCCGCTGTCGCCCCCCGCCGCCGTCGCGCCGTCGCGCCGTCGAGAGGCGGCCTCAGGGCGCCTTGAAGTACCGGGGAAAGGCCGGCGCCAGCCACGGCTTGCGGCCCCAGGCGAGGATCGCCCCCCGGGCCAGGGCCTGGGCGGGGGTGCGGCGGCCCAGGGCGAGCAGGAAGAAGGTGACCGGCTCGGCGATGATCACGCAGTCGGGGCGCGGTGCGGGGTGCTCGGTGACCGTCGCGGTGCCGTCCGTGAGGGTGACTCCGTAGCGCCGATCGCTGCCGCGCAGGCCGATGGTGTACCGCAGCCGGCGGCCGGTGGCCGAGCGCCGGTCCACCACCCGGGGCATCGCGGTGAGCAGGAAGGGGAGCGACAGCTCGACCCGTTCGCGGTCGATCATGTGCGGCAGCCGCAGCGCGCGGGCGATGTCGTAGCCGTGGCCGAGCTGGTGGGTGAGCAGGTAGGAGGCCAGCGTGTCCCGGTCCATCGGACCCATCGGGGTGCTCAGGCCGGCGGCGGGGTCCGCCCGGTCGCCGGCTGGTTCGGCCCGGTCGGCGGCCAGGTGCTGGGCGAACGCCCGGGTGTGCGCCACGATCGCGTCCGCGAGGACGGCCGGGTCGCGTTCGGGGTAGGCCGCCAGGGATCGCGTGTTGGCGGCGGCGAGGCCCGCGGGCGTGCCGTCGCCGTACGGGCGCTCGCGGCCGCCGGCGAGGTCGGCCATCAACTGGTTGGCGAGCGCGAGGTGCGCGGCCGCCTCGCCCACCGACCAGGTGGCCCCGGGTATCCGCGCGGCCGGCTCGGGGCGCGAGCGCAGCAGGCGGGCGATGTCCTCGGCGGTGGCGAGGTTCGCCTCGATCACCCTGGTGTTCACGGTCGCGGTCACGGGCACGAAGCCTGCGGCATGACCACGGGGCCTGTCCAGACCTCCGACGCACTCCGGGCGGAACCCGGCCGCTCGCCACTCCGCCCCTGCCCCACTCCGCCCCTGCCGCTCTCCGGCGCCGCCCCTCTCCGGCGCCGCCCCTCTCCGGCGCCGCCCCTCTCCGGCGCCGCCCCTCTCCGGCGCCGCCGCTCTCCGGCGCCCGCCGATCGGGTGAGCCCGCGGCGATTCGCCGACCGGCGCCGCGGCGTACTGCGCGACGATCGTCAGCGGTCACCCGCCGTCACCGCCCGCCGCAGTCGGAGCGGCGGGCCCCGAACCGGAGGTCCCGATGCGGATCCTGCTGGTCGCCAGCGCGTTCAACAGCCTCACCCAGCGCGTCTTCGCCGAACTGCGCGACCACGGGCACCGCCCGGCCGTGCACCTGGCCACCGACGACGACGCGCTGCGGGAGGCGGTGCACCGGCACGACCCGGAGCTGATCCTGGCGCCGATGCTGAAGGTGGCGGTGCCCGAGGACGTCTGGTCGGCCCGCACCACGCTGATCGTGCACCCCGGCCCGCTCGGCGACCGTGGCCCCTCCTCCCTCGACTGGGCGATCCTGGAGGGTGCGGAGCGCTGGGGCGTGACGGTGCTCCAGGCGAACGGGGTGATGGACGGTGGCGACGTCTGGGCGCACGTCGACTGCCCGCTGCCGCCGGTGGGCAAGAGCGAGCTGTACCGGGGCGAGGTCTCCGACGCCGCGTCACGGGCCGTGCTGCTCGCCGTCGAGCGCTTCCGATCGCTCGGCCGCCCCCCAGCGCCAGGCGCCCCGACGGCACGCGCCTCACGCCCCGGCGCCTCACGCCCCGGTGCCCCGCGCCCCGGTGCCCCGCGCCCCTTCCGTCCGCGTCCGCAGCAGGGCCCGGACTGGGACGTCGCCGACCACACCCGCCCCCTGCTGCGCCAGCAGGAGCGCCGGATCGACTGGTCGGCCGACTCCACCGCGGCGGTGCTGCGCACGCTGCGCGCCGCCGACTCCCAGCCCGGCGTGCCGGATGAGCTGCTGGGCGCCCGCTGGTATCTGCACGGCGGTCACGGCGAGGATGAACTGCGCGGCACCCCCGGCGAGTTGCTGGCGACCAGGGCCGGCGCGGTGTGCCGGGCCACGTTGGACGGCGCGGTGTGGCTGCCCGAGCTGCGCGCCCGGCGCGACACGCGGCGCGATCCAGAGCTGGACGCGCGGGGCGGAGCCGGCGTCAAGCTGCCCGCCACGCTGGCCCTGGGGGAGCTGCTGCCCGAGCTGCCGGAGGCGGCCGCACCGCTCCAACTGCCCGAGGGCCGCCGCACCTGGACGGACCTCGACTACCGGGAGGTCGGCCCGGTCGGCTTCCTGCGCTTCTCGTTCCCTGGCGGGGCGATGAGCACCACCCACTGCCGCCGGCTGCTGGCCGCCTACCGCGAGGCCTGTACCCGCCCGACCTCGGTGCTGGTGCTGGGTGGTGGCCGCGACTTCTTCTCCAACGGCATCCACCTCAACGTGATCGAGGCCGCCGCTGATCCGGCGCTGGAGTCCTGGGCGAACATCAACGCGATGGACGACCTGGTGGCCGAGATCCTCACCACCACCGACCGCCTGGTGGTCGCCGCGCTCGGCGGCAACGCGGCGGCGGGCGGCGCGATGCTGGCGCTGGCCGCCGACGAGGTCTGGTGCCGTGCCGGGGTGCTGCTCAACCCGCACTACCGGCTGATGGGGCTGCACGGCTCGGAGTACTGGACCTACACGCTGCCGCGCCGGGTCGGCCCGGCCGTGGCGAAGCGCCTGACCGAGCAGGCGCTGCCGATCACGGCGGTGAGCGCGCAGCGGCTCGGCCTGGTGGACCGCACGGTCCCGGCCGCGCCACGCGAGTTCGGCCCGACGGTGGCCCGGCTGGCCGCGCTGCTCGCCGCCCGGCCGTTGCTGCAGGAGCGGATCGCCGCCAAGAAGGCCGAGCGCGAGCGCGACGAGGCGGCCAAGCCGCTGGCCGCCTACCGGCGTGCGGAGTTGGCGGTGATGCGCCGTACCTTCCTGGACCCGGCCGCGCCGTACCACGCGCTGCGGGCCGCCTTCGTGCGGAAGGAGGCGGTGCGGGGGACGCCGGCGCACCTGCCGGGCTGAGTCAGGTTTAGCGATCAAGATATGGCGTCACAATGACTGTCGTCAGGAAAGCGCGATATCTGCGACACGCCTCGTCCGCCCAGCGCCACCGCTCCACCCGCTCCACCGCGCCACCCGCTCCACCCTTCGCCCCTTCGCCGAGTCCGCCGAGGTGCCGCCCATGGAGCCCCTGGAGCTCTCCCGCTCCGGCCACGTCGACACGTTCTGTCGCGACGGCCTGCCCGCCGCCGAGCAGTGGCCGGAATTACTGCACGAACTACCGGAGTTGAACTACCCCGAGCGGCTCAACTGCGCCCGCGAGCTGCTCGACGAGGCGGTGGCCCGCTGGGGCCCGGACCGGCGCTGCCTGCTGACGCCCACCGAGCGCTGGAGCTACGGCGAACTCCAGTCGCGCGCCAACCAGGTGGCCCAGCTGCTGACCGGCGAGCTGGGCCTGCTGCCCGGCAACCGGGTGCTGCTGCGCGGGCCCAACAACCCCTGGCTGGTGGCGAGCTGGCTGGGCGTGCTGAAGGCCGGCGGGGTGGCCGTGACGACCATGCCGCTGCTGCGGGCCGGCGAGCTGACCGAGCTGGCCCGGATCAGCCGCCCGGTGGTCGCGATCTGCGACCACCGCTACACCGCCGAACTCGCCATCGCCGCCGAGCAACTGCCGGAGCTGACCGTGCTCGGCTACGGCGCGGTCGGCCCGGCGGGCCAGGCCGATCCGGCCGACCTGACGGCCCGCTGCGCGGCGAAGGACGGCGTCTTCACCGCCGTCGACACCGCGGCCGACGACGTGGCGCTGATCGCCTTCACCTCCGGCACCACCGGGCGGCCCAAGGCGACCCTGCACTTCCACCGGGACGTCCTGGCCAACGCCGACACCTTCTCCCGGCACATCGTGCGGCCCGAGCCGGACGACCTGTTCACCGGCACACCGCCGCTCGGCTTCACCTTCGGACTCGGCGGCCTGGTGGTCTTCCCGCTGCGGGTCGGCGCGGCCACCCTGCTGCTGGAGGGGGCCGCCCCCGAGGAGTTGGCCGAGCTGGTCGCCGAGCACCGCGCCACCGTGCTGTTCACCGCGCCGACCGCCTACCGGGCGATCCTGGCCGCGGGACTGGCCGGGAAGCTGGCCGGACTGCGCCGCGGCATCTCGGCGGGGGAGGCGCTGCCGGTCGGCGTCTGGCAGGAGTTCGAACGGGCCACCGGACTGCGCCTGATCGACGGGATCGGCGCCACCGAACTGCTGCACGTCTTCATCTCCGCGGCCGACCAGGACATCCGCCCCGGCGCCACCGGCCGGCCGGTGCCGGGCTACCGGGCCGCGATCCTGGACGAGCGCGGCGAACCGGTGCCGGACGGGCAACCGGGGCTGCTCGCGGTCAAGGGCCCGACCGGCTGCCGCTACCTGGCCGACGAGCGGCAGGCCGAGTACGTGCGCGACGGCTGGAACCTCACCGGCGACGTCTACCTGCGTGACCAGGACGGCTACTTCTGGTACCAGGCGCGCAGCGACGACATGATCGTCTCGGCCGGCTACAACATCGCCGCCCCCGAGGTCGAGCAGGCGCTGCTCAGCCATCCCGACGTGCTGGACTGCGCGGTGACCGGCGCTCCCGACGAGCGGCGCGGCAGCGTGGTCAAGGCCTACGTGGTGCTGCGCGAGGGCGCCGCCGCCGACGAGGGCGCCGTGGCCGCGCTGCAGCAGCACGTCCAGCAGGTCATCGCCCCCTACAAGTACCCGCGCGCCGTCGAGTTCGTCCCCGCGCTGCCGCGCACCTCCAGCGGCAAGCTGCACCGGGCCGAACTGCGGCGCTGGGCCGCCGCGCAGCCGCCGAGCGTCGTGGTGGAGCGCCGGGTGGAGTGGTCCGACACCGACGCGGCGGGGCACTACCACTTCTCGGCGGTGCAGCGCTGGGTCGAGGCGGCCGAGGCTGTGCTGCTGCGCCGGCTCGGCCTGGAGGGCCTCTTCGGCAGCATCCCGCGGGTCCACTTCGAGGCCGACTACCTGGAGCGCCTCTGGTTCGGCGAGTCGGTGCACACCGAGCTGCGGGTGGCGCGGGTGGGCCGGGCCTCGCTCGGCTACGCCTTCGAGGTGCGCGGCCCGAACGGGCCCGCCGCGCGCGGCAAGCTCACCGTGGTGCACGCCGCCGTCGGGGTCGAGGGCTCGGTGCCCTGGCCGGACGAGGTGCGCACCGCCCTCACCCAGGCCGGGCCGCAGGACGCCGAGCACTATCTGCGGGAGGAGCCGGCATGCGTACGGCCGTGATCGGCGGCGGGCCGGGCGGACTCTACTTCGCCGCGCTCGCCAAGCAATTGGCCCCGCAGGAGGAGATCACCCTGTGGGAGCAGAGCGCGCCCGACGAGAGCTTCGGCTTCGGCGTGGTCTTCTCCGACGAGACACTGGACGGGATCGCCCAGGCCGATCCGGAGGTGTACCGGGCGATGTCGGCCGAGTTCGCCCGCTGGCGCGACATCGACATCCGCTACGCGGGCGCGCGGCTCACCTCCGGCGGCCACGGCTTCGCGGCCCTGGAGCGCCGGCGCCTGCTGGCCATCCTGCGCGAGCGCTGCGCGGCCCTCGGGGTCGACCTGCGCTTTCGCACCCAGGCACCCCCGGTGGCCGAACTGAGCGCCGGCCACGACCTGGTGGTCGCCGCGGACGGCGTGCGCTCGGCCACCCGGCAGGCGTACGCCGGCAGCTTCGGCCCGCGGCTCGACGAGCGCGGCTGCCGCTACATCTGGCTGGCCACCGACCGGGTCTTCGAGGCCTTCACCTTCATCGTGCTGCCCACCGACTTCGGTGTCCTGCAAGTGCACGCCTACCCCTACGACGACCGGCGCAGCACCTTCATCGTGGAGCTGGGCGAGGAGGCCTGGCGGCGCTCCGGCTTCGCGGACCAGGACCGGGACCTGAGCGTGCGGCGCTGCGAGCAGCTGCTCGCCGAGCACCTGCGCGGCCACCGGCTGATCGCGGGCGACAGCTCGCGCTGGATCAACTTCACCACCGTGCGCAACGCGCGTTGGCACCGCGGCAACATCGTGCTGCTCGGCGACGCGGCGCACACCGCGCACTTCTCGATCGGCTCGGGCACCAAGCTGGCCATGGAGGACGCCCTCGCGCTGGCCGCCTGCCTGCACGAACAACCCTCCGTGGCAGCGGCGCTGGGCGCCTACGAGGCCGAGCGCAAGCCGGTGGTGGAGTCCACCCAGCGCGCTGCCCAGGCCAGCCTGGAGTGGTTCGAGGGGATCGGCGGCTACACCGCCCAGCCCGCCCCGCAGTTCGCCTTCAACCTGCTCACCCGCAGCCGCCGGGTCACCTACGGCAATCTGCGCGAGCGGGACCCCGCCTTCGTGGCCGCCGTCGACTCGTGGTTCGCCGCCACCGAGGACGCCGCCACCGAGGACGATGTCGCCGAGGACGATGTCGCCACCACCTCCGTGCCGCCCATGTTCCGCCCCTACGAGCTGTGCCGGACCCGGCTGCGCAACCGGATCGTGGTGCCCCCGCTGGCCACCTTCACCTCCGTCGACGGCGTGCCGAGCGCCTTCGAGGCCGCCCAGTTCGCCGCGCACGCGCTCGGCGGGGCCGGCCTGGTGCTGGCGGGCATGACGGCGATCAGCCCCGAGGGCCGGGCCACCCCCGGCTGCCCGGGGCTCTACACCGACGAGCAGGAGCGGGCCTGGCGACGGATCGTCAGCGCCGCCCGGCTGCTGCCCGGCACCCGGCTCGGCCTGCAGCTCACCCACGCCGGCCGCCGGGCCTCGACCACCGCCCCGGGCCCGGACGGCATCGGGGCGCCGCTGGCCGCCACCGACGGCGGCTGGCCGGCGCTGGCCGCCTCCGCGCTGCCCTGGGACGCGCAGAGCCCGCCGCCGCGCGCCGCGACCCGTGCCGAACTCGCGGACATCGTGCGGGACTTCGCCGCCGCCACGGCGCGCGCCGAGCGGGCCGGCTTCGATGTGCTGGAGCTCCAGATGGGGCACGGCCACCTGCTCTCCGGCTTCCTCTCCCCGCTCACCAACCACCGGCGGGACGAGTACGGCGGCGACCTGGCCGGCCGGTTGCGCTTCCCGCTGGAGGTGCTGGCGGCGGTGCGCGCCGTCTGGCCCGCCGCCAAGCCGCTGCTGGTGCGGATCTCGGCCACCGACTGGGCCGAGGGCGGTACGCAGGCGGCGCAGGCGGTGGCGATCTGCCGCGCGCTGGCCCGGGGCGGCGCGGACGCGGTCGACGTCTCCACCGGCGAGGTGGTCGCCCACCAGCGGCCGCAGTACGGGCGCAGCTACCAGACCCCGTTCGCCGACCTGATCCGCAACGCGACCGGGATCCCCACCATCGCGGTCGGCGCCATCTCCGGCCACGACGACGCCAACTCGATCATCCTGGCCGGGCGGGCCGACCTGGTCGCGATCGGCCGGGCCCAACTGCACGACCCGCTCTGGACCCTGCACGCCGCCGCCGACCAGGGCTACACGGGCCCCGGCGCCCCCTGGCCCGCCCCCTGGCTGGCCGGGAGCCGCAAGCCCCCGGGCCCGCGCGCGGACCGGGTGCCGCCCCGGCTGCAGCTGCTGCGCGCACCCGCCGACCCCGTCAACCGTCGCTGGCTGCCCAAGGCCCACGCCGACCCGCACCCCCACGCCGACCCGCACCCCCACGCCGACCCGCACCCCCACGCCGACCCGCACCCCCACGACGACGCCCACGCCGACCGGAGCGCCTGATGGACTTCCCGCTGCCCCGCTTCACCGCCGCCGCCGTCCAGGCCGCCCCGGTCTACCTGGACCCGGACGCCACCGTCGACAAGGCGGTCGCGCTGGTCCGCGAGGCCGCCCGCAACGGTGCCGCGCTGGTGGTGCTGCCCGAGGCCTTCGTGCCCGGATACCCCTACTGGAACTGGACGATGAACCCGATCCAGGGCTCGCCCTGGTTCGAGCGGCTCTACCGCGCCTCGATCGACGTGCCGGGCCCGCAGGTGGACGCGCTGCGCGCGGTGGCCCGCGAGTGCGCCGTGGTGCTGGTGGTGGGCGTCAACGAGCGCGGCGCGCAGAGCCTGGGCGTGCTCTACAACACGCTGCTGATCATCGGCGCGGACGGCGAACTGCTCAGCGCCCACCGCAAGTTGGTCCCCACTTGGGCCGAGAAGCTGACCTGGACCGGCGGTGACGGCAGCACGCTGCGGGTGCACCGCACCGCGGTGGGCCCGCTCGGCGCGCTGGCCTGCGGTGAGAACACCAACACCCTGGCCCGCTTCACCCTGCTCGCGCAGGGCGAACTCGTGCACTGCGCGAGCTACATCGCGCTGCCGGTGGCGCCCGAGGACTACGACATGGCCGACGCCATCGCGGTGCGCACCGCCGCCCACTGCTTCGAGGGCAAGCTCTTCTCCGTGGTCGCCTGCTCCACCATCTCCCCGGAGATCGTGGACGCGGTGGCCGGCGAGGACGAGCAGGTGCGCGAGCAGCTGGCCCGCAAGCGCAGCGCCCTCTCCGGGATCTTCGGCCCCGACGGCCGCCCGGTCACCGAGCCGCTGGTCGACGAGGAGGGCATCGTCTACGGCGAGATCGACCTCAACCGGTGCGTCCAGCCCAAGCAGATGCACGACATCATCGGCCACTACAACCGCTTCGACGTCTTCCGGCTGCTGGTGGACGACCGTCCCCGGCAGCCGGTCAGCTTCACCACCGACCGCACCGCACCCGTGGACGAGGAGGAAGCGTGAACGACCACAGCGTGAACGACCACAGCGTGAACGACCACAGCGTGAACGACCACAGCGTGAACGACCACGGCGTGAACGACTACGACGACACCAGGGCCGGCCGGGCCAGGGTCTCGGACACCCCGGAACTCAAGGCCTACTACGAGGAGTTGGGCGCCCTGCAGGCCGGCGCCCTGTGGACGGTGGCCAACGAGATCGAGCCCTGGTACCCGCAGCCGAAGTCCGTCCCGACGCTCTGGCGCTACCAGGAGCTACGCCCGCTGGTGCACAAGGCGCTGCCCCTGGTGCGGGCCGACGACGCGGGCCGCCGGGTGGTGATGCTGGTCAACCCCGGGCGCAAGGAGCTCAGCGCGGCGGTCGGCCTGCTCTACACCGGCCTGCAGATCATGGGTCCCGGCGAGGCGATGACCGCCCACCGCCACCAGGCGGCCGCGTTGCGCTTCGTCCAGGAGGGCACCGGCGCCTGGACCGTCGTGGACGGCCAGAAACTCAAGGTCGGCCCGCGCGACTTCGCCATCACCCCCAACGGCACCTGGCACGAGCACGGGAACGAGTCCACCGAGGCGCCGGTGATCTGGCAGGACGGTCTGGACATCCCGCTGGTCAACGCGCTGGACGCGGGCTTCTACGAGGTCCACCCCGAGCTCTACCAGCGCCCGGGCGCGGTGGTGAACTCCTCGGTGCTCAGCTACGGCGGCAACCTGCTGCCCCACGGTATGGAGAAGTGGACCCGCCCGTACTCCCCGCTGCTCGCCTGGCCGTGGGAGCCCAGCTACCAGGCACTGCTGGATCTGGCCAAGGCCGCCGAGGGCTCGCCGTACGACGGCGTGATCATGGAGTACACCAACCCGGTCACCGGCGGCTCGGTGATGCCCACCATGGGCGCCCACCTGCAGCTGCTCCGGGCCGGGCAGGCCACCCGGGCCCACCGGCACACCGGGTCGGTGGTCTACACCGTCGCCAAGGGGCGCGGCCGTTCGGTGATCGCCGGGCAGCGCTTCGACTGGCAGCAGGGCGACATCTTCTGCGTGCCGTCCTGGGCCTGGCACGAGCACGCGAACCTCGACGAGCGCGAGGACGCCGTGCTCTTCTCCTTCAACGACTTCCCGGTGATGCGTTCGCTCGCCTTCCACCGCGAGGAGGCCTACCCCGACCACGACGGGCACCAGCCCGTCGCACACCCCATCGCCCAGCCCGTCGCACACCCCGTCACCCAGCCCGCCGCACATCCCATCGCCCAGCCCGCCGAGGAGCGTTAGGACCGCCATGCGCCTGATCACCTACACCCACCGGGAGTCGACCCCCCGCCTCGGCGCCCAGCTCGGCGACCGGGTGGTCGACCTGGCCGCGGCGGCCGCCGCGGCCGGTGCCGAACTGCCCACCGACCTGCTCGCGCTGATCCAGGCCGGCGCCCCGGCCCTGGCCCTGGCCCGGGAGTTGGAGTCGGCGGCCGCCGCCCACCCGCTGGCCGACGTGACGCTGCTGGCGCCGCTGCGCCCCGGCAAGATCGTCGGGGTGGGCCTCAACTACGTGGAGCACGTCGAGGAGTCCAGCCGCGCCCTGGACACCGCGCGCGAACTGCCCGACCGCCCGGTGCTCTTCGGCAAGCCCGCCACCGCCGTCACCGGCCCGGGTGGAGCGATCCTGCACAACGGCGAGCTGACCCAGCAGCTCGACTGGGAGTGCGAACTGGCCGTGGTGATCGGCCGCCGCGCCTTCAAGGTCGCCGAGGCGGACGCGCTGGACCACGTCTTCGGCTACAGCATCATGAACGACATCAGCGCCCGCGACCAGCGCCGCTCCGGCCAGTGGTTCTTCTCCAAGGGTCAGGACTCCTACGCCCCCTTCGGCCCCGCCGTGGTCACCGCCGACGAGATCCCCGACCCGCAGCGGCTCGACCTCTCGCTGCGGGTCAACGGGGAGATCAAGCAGAAGTCCAACACCCGCCACATGCTCTTCGCGGTGCGCCGCCTGATCGCCGACATCTCGGCCGGGATGACCCTGGAGCCCGGCGACGTGATCTCCACCGGCTCGCCCTCCGGTGTCGGAGCCGGCCTGACGCCTCCTCAGTTCCTCTGGCCCGGAGACCTGGTGGAGGCGACCGTGGAGCACATCGGCACCCTGGCCAACCCGGTGGTGGACGCCCGATGAGCGCGCGCGGCTACCGGATCGGGCAGATCGTGCCCAGCTCCAACGTCACCATGGAGACCGAGGTCCCGGCCATCCTGCGGGCCCGCGAGAGCATCGCGCCCGAGCGCTTCAC
Source organism: Kitasatospora sp. NBC_01287 (assembly GCF_026340565.1). NCBI lineage: Bacteria > Bacillati > Actinomycetota > Actinomycetes > Kitasatosporales > Streptomycetaceae > Kitasatospora > Kitasatospora sp. NBC_01287. Next base: position 499,328 of record NZ_JAPEPB010000001.1, on the reverse strand, counting down.
CTTCCACTCCAGCCGGATGCGGATGACCCGGGTCACCCCGGAGCAGCTCAAGGCGATGGACGCCGACTCCGACCGCTGCGCGCTGGAGCTCTCCGACGCCCGGGTCGACGTGCTCGGCTACGCCTGCCTGGTGGCCATCATGAGCATGGGCCACGGCTACCACCGGGTCTCCGAGGAGCGGCTGCACCGGCGCACGGTGGAGAACGGCGCGCCCGCGCCGGTGGTCACCAGCGCGGGCGCCCTGGTGCACGGGCTGCGGGCGCTGGGGGCGAAGCGGATCGCGCTGGTCGCCCCCTACCTGCGCCCGCTGACCCGGCTGGTGGTCGACTACCTCGGCGCCGAGGGCATCGAGGTGCTCGACCACACCTCGCTGGAGATACCCGACAACCTGGAGGTCGCCGCCCACGACCCGGCCACGCTGCCCGCCATCGCGGGCCGCCTCGCGCACGCGGACGCCGATGCCGTGGTGCTCTCCGCCTGCGTCCAACTGCCTTCGCTGGCAGCGGTGGCGGACGCCGAGCAACTGCTCGGGAAGCCGGTGGTCTCCGCCTCCATCTGCACCGCGCACCAGTTGCTGCGCGCCCTGGGCCTGCCCGCCGTCGCCCCCGGCGCCGGGCACCTGCTCTCCGGCGCCTTCGCGGAGTCCGGCTGAGGCCCGCCTGAGGCCCACCCGATGCCCGCCTGAGGCCCGGGGGGCCGCCCTGCTCTGCGTATGATCGCGGCCAGTGAGCCCCCTAGGCCGTGTCTGACAATTCGCGTCGGACAGGCCCGCGGCGTTGGGCGCCCGGCTGGGCGTGCCGCCGAGTCGCCCTCGTACTTGGGTGGCTCGGCGGTGCGTCCAGCCGGGATGCCCGGCGTCGCGGGCCCGGCGGGAATTGTCAGACACGGCCCAGGAGAGGCGACCATGCCGGAGACCCGACCCAGTGCCCTGATCAACACCGTCTACGGGGCGTTCGTGCGGCGGTTGGGCGGCTGGATCCCGGTCTCCGACCTGATCGCGCTGCTGGCCGAGTTGGACGTCGGCAGCCAGGCGGTGCGCTCGGCGATCTCCCGGCTGAAGAAGGGCGGCACCCTGGTCCAGGAGCGCCGGGCCACCGGCACGGGCTACCGGCTCAGCCCGGCCGTGGGCCCGGTCTTCGACGAGGGCGACCGGCGGATCTTCGGCAGCCTGGAGCCCGCCAGGCTGGCCGACGGCTGGGTGATCGCGATCTTCTCGGTGCCGGAGTCGGAGCGCGCCCACCGCCACCAACTGCGCTCCCGGCTCAGCTGGCTGGGCTTCGGCAACGCCTCCCCGGGGGTCTGGCTGGCGCCCGCCCGGCTGCTGCCGGACGCCGAACTGATGCTGCGCCGCCTCGGGTTGAGTGACTACGTGCACCTGTTCACCGGTGAGTACGCGGCCTTCGCCGAGCTGCGCGAGGCGGTGAGCGGCTGGTGGGACTTCCCGGCGATCGAGCACCAGTACGCCGAATTCGCCGACATCCACCGGCCGCTGGCGCAGCGGCTGGGCGCCGATCCCGACCCGGCGGCGGCCTTCCGGGCCTACGTGCCGATGCTCACCCAATGGCGCCGGCTGCCCTACCTGGACCCGGGGCTGCCCACCGAGCTGCTGCCCGCCGACTGGAACGCGGTGGTGGCCCGCCGGGTCTTCGCCGAACTCCACCAGTTGCTCGCCGTACCGAGCCTGCGGTACGTCGAACAGGTGGCCGGCGCTCCCACCGGTCCGGCCGTCGAGAACCTGGCCGCCGTCGACCAGCCTCCCGGGACCGGCCGGGTCAGGCGCGGCCTGCCCCGCCCCGCCCCGCCCCGTTGTTCCGAACAGCCCCATCCGCCCGAGATCCGCACCGAGCAGGGAGTCCCCGCCGTCATGCCCCCCGCCATGCCCCACGCCGACCTGGTGCCCCCCGCCGACCTGGTGCTCCGCGCCGCCGCCGTGCACACCCTCGTCCCCGGTCAGGCCCCGCAGCGGGCGCTGGCCGTCAAGGGCGGCCGGATCGCGGCCCTGGCACCCGACCCGGCGGGACTGGACGACTGGATCGGCCTCGGCACCGCGGTGCTGGACCAGCCGGCCGCGACCGTGCTGCCCGCCTTCGACGACACCCACACCCACCTGATCCTGGCCGCCGACAGCGTCCATGACGTGCCCGTCCACCGGGCCCGCGACCTGGCCGGCTTCCTCAAGCTGATCCGCCTGCGCGCCGCCACCACCCCGCCCGGGGAGTGGATCCGCACCACCATCAACTGGCAGGAGTTCAACCTCGCCGAGCGCCGCCTCCCGACCATGGCCGAGCTGGACGCGGCCGCCGCCGAGCACCCCGTCCTGGTCAAACGCGGCGCCTACAACGTGGTGCTGAACTCGGCCGCGCTGCGGCTGACCGGCCTCGGCCCCGACACCCCGGACCCGGCCGGCGGCCGGATCGAGCGCGCCGCCGACGGATCGCTGACCGGTCGGCTGATCGGTTCCGCCGCCGCGCGGGCCGAGGCCCTGCTGCCGCGCCCCGACCTGGTCGCCCGGATCGAGGACCTGCACGCCGCCTCGCGCGCCTACGCCGCCACCGGGATCGGCACGGTGCGCGACTGCATGGTGCCGCTCGCCGATCTGCCGGTCCTGCGCGCGGCCCGCGAGGCCGGGGCACTCGCCGTCCGGGTGCGCGCCCTGGTCTCGGCGATCGGCCTGAACAGCGTGGCCCAGGTCCAGGAGCTGCTGGCGGGGATGGAGTCGTGGCAGGGGGCCGACGACGATCAGCTGAGCGTCTGGGGCGTGAAGTTCGGCATCGACGGCGGCATCGAGGCCGGCGCCCTGGAGCAGCCCTACGCCGGCCGTGACTGCTACTGCGGCAGCCTGAACTGGGAGCCCGAGGCGCTGGTCGAGGCGGTCGACGCGGTGGTGCGCCGCGGCTGGCGGGTCGGCAGCCATGCCTGGGGGGACCGCGGACTGCGCGTGCTGCTCGACGTCTACGAGGAGGTGCTGCGCCGCCACCCCGACCTGCCCGCCGGCACGCTGGTGATCGAGCACGGCGGCCTGGCCCGCCCCGAGCAGCGGACGCGGGCCATCGAGCTGGGCCTGCCGGTCACCGTGCAGCACCCGCTGCTGCACGACGCGGCGGGCGCCCAGATCCGCGAGTGGGGCGCCGAGCGGGTGGCCGACCTCTTCCCGCTGCGCGAGTGGCTCGACGAGGGTGCGCTGCTCACCGCGGGCTCCGACTTCCCGGTGGGCCCGTTCGGTGCGATGACCTCGGTCTGGGGGATGACCACCCGGCAGACCCTGGCCGGCGTCCAGGGCCCCGGGCACGCCATCACCCGCCCCGAGGCCTTCGCCCTGCACACCGTCAACGCCGCTCGGCTGACCGGCGAGAGCGTGACACGAGGCACCCTCGCGCCCGGCCGGTTCGCCGACCTCACCCTCTGGCCGGCCGATCCGCTGCGCTGCCCCGACCTGGAGCTGGCCACCCTGCTCCCCGACCTCACCCTGATCGGCGGCCGGGCGGTGCACGACCCGCACGGGTTGCTCGCGTCACCATGATTCGTTGTTGGACGAACCGTCGGGTCCAGGTGATCATGGACGAAACACTGTTTCGGGGAGGAACCTGATGACCGAATCGCGTGCACTTGAGGGTCAGTTCGCCATCGTGGTGGGCGGCAGCTCCGGGGTGGGGGAGGCGACGGCGCGGCTGCTGGCCGCCGAGGGCGCCTCGGTGCTGATCGCCGGGCGGGACGAGCAGCGCCTGGCGGCCGCCCTGGAGCGGATCGACGGTGGTGACGCCGTCACCGGGCAGCGGCTGGACGGCGCCGACCCGGCGGCGATCGCCGCCTTCTTCGAGGGGATCGGGCGCCCGGTGGACCACCTGGTGCTCGCGCTGAGCGGCGCGGCGGGTGCCGGGCCGATCAGCGCGCTGGACCCGAAGGACCTCGCCGCCGGCTTCGACGGCAAGTTCTGGCCGTTCCTGCACCTGCTGCAGGCGGCGCTGCCCCGGCTGAGCGTCGACGGCTCGGTCACCTTCGTCACGGCGGCCTCGGCCAACGCCGCCTTCCCCGGCACGGCGGGCCTGGCCGCGATCAACGGCGCCCTGCAGGCGATGGTCCCGCCGCTCGCCGTCGAGCTCGCCCCGCTGCGGATCAACGCGGTGTCGCCCGGGGTGATCGACACCCCCTGGTGGGACCGGGTGCCCGCGGCGCACCGTGCCGAGCTCTTCGAGGGCCTGGCCGCGACCACCCCGGCGGGCCGGGTGGGCCGCGCCGAGGACGTGGCGCAGGTGATCCGGATGCTGGTCGGCAACACCTTCATGACCGGCACCGTCATCAACTGCACCGGCGGCGCCAACCTGCCCACCGGCCGCTGAGCCGAGCAGTCCGAGCCGAGCAGTCCGAGCCGAGCAGTCCGAGCCGGGCAGTCCGAGTCGAGCGGGTCCCCGGCGCCAAAGCCGGGGCCCGCTCGCCGCTGCCCGCTCGCCGCTCAGAGCGCGACGATGCCCTCGCCGCCGACCGCGTCCGGCACGGTCACCGAGCCGATCGCCGTCAGCGAGCCCTCCCGGCCGACCGCGAACTCGTCGACGATCCCGTTGCCGCCGGTCTGCACGTACAGGTAGCGCCCGGCCTCGGTGACCGAGGCGGCCGCGTCGACCGTGCCCGGGTCGGTGGGCGTGTTGCCCAGCGCGGTGAGTTGCCGCCCGCCGTCGCCGGGCCGGAACCCGCTGACCGTCGCGCTGCCCGCGTTGGAGGTGTACAGCAGGCCGTCCACCGCGACCACCCAGCAGGTGGCGGCCTGGCCGGTGGCTGCGAAGGCCTGCTGCTCGGCGCTGCCGTCGGGGCGGATCGCGATGGTGGAGAGCGCGTTGGGTCCGGCCTGGGTCACGAAGAGCCCGTCACGCCCGTTGGGCACGAACGCGAACGGCACCGCCCCGGGCAGCACGGTGACCACCGGTGCCTGGGCCGGGGCGCCCTCGCGATCGAGGCGGAAGACGGCCAGGCTGTTCCCGTTGGCCTTGGTGGTCACCACCAGCCGGGAGCCGTCGGCGGTGAAGCCGACCTGGCCCGGCGTGTTGGTGAACTGCGGTACCGCGTCCGGGTCCAGGCCCAGGCAGCGGTTCCAGCCGTCCTGCCGCTCCAGGCGGCCCTCGCGCACCCGGAAGCCCTGGACCGAGCCGCCGTCCAGGGCGTTGAGCACGTACACGACGTCGTCGTGCACGGCCACGCTGACCGGGAAGCGGCCGCCCGAGCCGACCGTCTGGCGGCGCTCCAGGCGGTCGCCGTCGACCGCGAAGACGGTGACGCTGTCGCTGCCCGCGTTGACGGCGTAGAGCAGCCCGTGCCGCGCGTCGTAGGTGAGCGAGCCCTGGGAGGCGAGGTGGTCGACCACCGAGCCGTCGAGCACCCCGCCCAGGCCGCCGGTGTCGTAGTCGCCGGCCCGGGTCAGCAGCCCGTCGTCACCGCGGTGGTAGGCGATGACCTGGTTGCCGGCGGGGTTGTCGGTCTGGACGAAGACGGCGTGGTGGCCTCCGGTGGGGTGCCCGGCGTCCGCCGGCGAGGCGGCGGAGGTGGAGGCGGCGGCGGAGGTGGACGGGGCGCAGACTGCCACGGCGGCGAGGACGGTCGCGGTGGCCGCGGCGAGGCGGGTGATCCGATGCACGGTGTGGTTGCTCCCTCAGGGCTGGCGATCCGGCCCGGTCAGGCCGGCCGGCACGTCAGCTGTGCCGATTCACACCATAAGTGACGTAATGTCAGATATGTGGAGCCGCGGGCCGCGCGGGCGCGGTGCGTGGTGGACGTTTCCCCGCCGGGCGCGCCAGGGTAGGGCGCTGGCGCCGGACACGGACAGGGTCCGGCTGAGAGGGGTGGTCGTGGTCGTGCGCGGGGAACGGGTGGCTGTGGTGGGCGGCAGCATCGCGGGGTGCGCCGGTGCGCTCGCGGTGGCGCGGGCCGGAGCCCGGGAGGTGGTGGTCTTCGAGCGGGCCGCCGACCGGCTGGGGGACCTGGGCGTCGGGCTGGCACTGCACAACGACCGCTACGCCGAACTGGCCGAGGCGGGGTACCTGGACGCCGGGATGCCGTGGGTCCGGCTGACCCGCCGCCCGTGGGTGGTGCGCGAGGACGGGCTGCGCGCGGGGCGGGAGATCGGCGCACTGCCGTTCCCGTTCCGCTCCTACAGCTGGGGCTCGCTCTGGCGCGAGCTGCGCGGGCGGATCCCGCAGGGCGTCGACTTCCGGGTCGGGGCGGCCGTGACCGGGGTCGAGCCCGAGCCGGACGGGGTGCAGCTGCGGCTGGCGGACGGCACCGAGGAGCGGTTCGACGTCGTGGTCGGCGCGGACGGCTACCGGTCGCTGGTGCGGGCGGCGATGTATCCGGGGGCCGCCGCCGAGTACGGCGGCTTCCTGGCCTGGCGCGGCACCCTGCCGGTGGAGCGACTGCCGGGCCCGGCGGAGGCCTTCGCCGAGACGGACGCCACGACGGTCGCCTTCCCCGGCGGCCACATGATCGCGTACCGGATCCCCGCGCGGAGCGGCACCGGCACCGCCGTCAACTGGGTCTTCTACACCACACCGCCGGCCGCCGGCGCACAGCGCTTCGCCGACCCGAGCTCGACCCACCCGCGTGCGGTGCCCGCCGACCTGGTGCGCCTCCAACGGGAGCTGGTGGAGCGGCACTTCCCGCCCTACTGGCAGGAGGTCGTCGAACTGACCCCCGTCGAGGAGCGGTTCATCCAGCCGATGTACGACATGGCGACGCCGCACTTCACCCGGGGCCGCCTGGCGCTGCTCGGTGACGCCGCCTCGATCGCCCGGCCGACCACCGGCAGCGGCGCGATGAAGGCGCTGCAGGACGCCGCCGCGCTGGAGCGGGCGCTGCGCGCCGCGGACACCCTGCCCGAGGCGCTGGCCGCCTACAGCGCGGAGCGCGCGCCGCTCGGGCGGGCCACCGTCGAGCTCGGCCGCAGCCTGGGCCGGGCCCAGGTCCAGCAGACGCCCCAGTGGGCGGCGATGGACCAGCGGGCGATGGAGGAGTGGTGGCTCGACGCGGGCGGCGGCAACGGCTTCGGCGGCCACCGGCTGGCCCGCTGACGCGCGGGCCGGCCGGCGGAGCCGCGCGGGGCCCCGTCAGTGGAGCGCCGCGGGGCGGAGCCGCTGGTGCCGTAGCCCTTCGTCTCCACCCAGTCTTCTGGTAACCACCAGCCTGGACACTCGAAGACCGCCCGCCCTGGTCATCTCAACGACCGTTGACACCTGGAAAGAACGAGGCTCCCAAAGCCGCCACCGAAGGGCGGGCGGGATTATGGCGTCATCTCCCACCACTTCTGCCCGGTACCAGCGTTGCACGCGGAAATCTCGGCCGGCTGGCTGGCGTCGATACACATCTCCTGGCCGGTGGACTCGAAGCTTGTGCCGTTGTCGTACTCATGCACCGTCCACCACTCCATCGGGTTGGTGTAGTCGCAGCCCTGAGTGCTCAGTGTGTCGAACCACTTGTTGTAGGTGAGACACATGTGGGTCCCGGAGTCCTGGATCTGGAAGTTTCCGTTGTCCGAGACGATGTTCCAGTCCCACAGGGAATTGGTGTTGTTGCACCCCCTGAACGCGACGCTCCCGGAGCTGTCGCTGACCAGACACTGTCTGGTCGAGCTGTTGTACAGCTCCACGCCGTAGGTTGACGCGTGGGCGGTTCCCGTCATGCCTGCGAAGGCTGCGATGGCAGCCGCGCCGGCCATGGCGATTTTCTTGACCGCGAGCTTCATGCTGGGCATCTTCCTTTTTTCGTCGATGCGTTGGCGCTGATTGCCGAATTGCCCGCGACTGGAGTCGGCACATTGGCGCGGCCGACTGGTCGGAAGAAATCCATGCAATGAGCGAATGAGCTGTCGCCTATGTGGCGAATCAGGATTTCCGCTGGCGTGTCCTAAAGTCGCCAGTATTTCCCTCACGTGAGGCTGCAACTGGGCTCGCGATCGCGATTCACCGGCGGCGCGGCACTGCTCTCACTGGCATGGATTCCCTGGGCCGGGCCATTCGAGATTCCCGGAGATCGGCTGTCCCCTGTGATGCCCGGTCTGCCACGGTCAGTCCCGCGGGCGCGGGTGCTCTCGCGATGCTCTCTGTTCATCGATCAGGTCGCTGTCCGGGCGTCATACGCCCGGACAGCGAGACGCGGGCTTTCCGGATACGCGCACTGGGGTGCGGATGCATCGGACGGGTAGTCGGAGCGCCGGGGCTACGGATCAGCCCTGGGTGCCGTCCTCACGAGTCCCAGGTGCCGTGCTCCATGTCGTACTGGTGCCACGTGCCTCCCGAAAAGATCCAGTAGCCCCAGTAGGCGGCGACTTCACCGGGAGAACAGTCGGCCTCCGACGTGCCGCCGGAGGAGTAGGTGATGTCGCCGGTGGCATGCCAGCCATACGGGGGGATCCATTCGGAGAAGCAGACGGCCCAGGCCTTCACCGGGTACCCGCAGCCGTTCCAGTCGACATGCAGGGTGAAGGTCTCGATACCCGGGTATCCGCTGACGTCGATGCTCTCGCAGGAGCCACCGCCTCCCGGGTCGGAGGCATGGGCCGAGGCCGCGCTGACGCCGCCGAGTGCGGTTGCGGCGAGGATGGGCACGACTGCCTTGGCGAGTGTTCTCTTCGTGAACACTGCCGTTTGTCGGTTCCTGTAGAAGCTCATCTCTGGTCCCCCTTGATCTTCGGCGCTTGTTCCACGCACCGACCTGTTCCTGAAGCATGGGCGCCGGAAGACACGGCCGCACGACCCTTCGGCCCAGCCCGAAACGGCCCGGTAGCATCACAGCCCTTCAAGACGGGTACCACGAAGCGTGACTGACAGCGATGACATGCGGGGGGCATGATGCTGCGGATTCACTTCACCAGCGCAGACCTGGCGCGCGTGGGCCTGATCAACCAGGTGGTGCCACAGATCGGCGAGGCGGTGCTGAGCGTGCAGGTCCTGCGCCGGCGAGACCAACCACGGCGTTTCGGGCACTGGCGCGCGAGCCTGACCGGACGCATACCGGCCGGCGTCCAACCACTGTGGGACCTGGTTCCCGCACAGGGCTGGATTCCCGACTTCCTCACCCCGGCCGGGGTGGACGGTGATGGAGGATCCGCCTTGAAGGCCATCCGCGCCACCCCCGTCGACCGCCTCGCGTCGGACATCGCCCGACTGGTCGACGGCTCGACTCCGGCCTGGGCGCGCCGGATCGCCAACGGCGAACCTTCTGCGCTGGACGCCGTCGCCGAGGCCCTGGCGACCTTCCACCGGGTTGCGATCGCCCCGTACCTCGTCGGCATGCAGGCATCGATCGACATCGAGTGGGCCCGCAGGACAACCATCCTCACCCGGTACGGCGTCGAAGGGCTCCTCGCCGGACTGCACCCGGCGATCCGCTGGCAGCCGCCCGTACTGACCCTGCCCTCGCCGGTCGATCTCGACGTCGAGCTCAAAGGCCGCGGCCTGGCCCTGGCACCCATGGTGTTCTGCGGACCGCTGCCACGCCTGTACGTCGGAGACGCCGAAAACGATCGACCGGAGCTGGTCTACCCACCGGCGTACGACCCGTCCCACGTCAGCCCGTTGGCCACCGGCTCCACACGACGACAGGGTGACAGCGTCGCCGCCGTCGGCAGACTCATGGGCGCCACCCGGGGCACGGTCCTGCACACCATCGCAGCCGCCCCAGGGCTCACCACCGCCCAACTGGCGCAGCGTGCCGACATCTCCCTGGCCTCCGCCTCCGAGCACGCCACCGTCTTGCGTGAGGCCGGCCTGGTGAGCAGCCTGCGAGACGGCCCCCGCGTCCGTCACTACGCCACGAGCGCAGCTCGCGCCTTGCTCGACGCGACCTCCTGTTGATGCGTCAGTCTCGATCTCGCATGACGGACCGTCAGCTCGACCGGCGGGCCGCTCCGGCTTGTCCGGGCCGGGTCTCCTGCCGGTAGAAATTCCGAGCGCCCGACTGGCACGCCGGGTGGGCGCCGGGATCCACGGTTCCGGGAGGTGCCGGTGCTCGCCGGGATGGGGCGGTGCTGCTCGTCAAGGACGCCCACGGCCTCGACCGCAGGGTCTGGCCCGCCAACATCGGTCCGCTGAGGGCCCCGCAGATGGTCCCGGTCCACGAGGACTTGTGGGACATCGTGGACTCCAGCCTCCAAGACGGGGGGCGAGGTCAAGGGGGCAGCGGCGATCGACGCCGGCCCGGGGCGGCAGCCGCCCCGGGCCGGTGAGGTGGCACTCCCCGTCAGCGGCGCCGACAGCGGCTGGCCCACACCGCGGTTCCGCCCGTCCCGATCAGGACCATTCCGATGGCGCTGATGACAGCGATCCCGGTGCCGGACTGGCCGGTCGCCGCCAGTTCCTTCGAGCCCGTCGACGCCGTGGGGCGCGGCGACACGACCGGGGTCGGATTCGTCGTCGCGGTCTGAGACCCGGTCGGGGACGGAGAGGCGGTCGGGGACGCGGATCCGGTCGGGGACGGTGATGGCGTCGGGGAAGGAGACGTGGTCGGGGACGGTGATGGCGTCGGCTCGTCCGGGATGATCGGCACCTCTGCCACGCACACCGGCTCCGTGGAGCCCTCGGCGCAGTTGGAGTTCGCGACGACGACCTTCACCCGCATCACGCCGGTCGCGCCGGGCTTCACCACGACGGTGAAGTTGACTCCGTCCAGGTTCCCGCCGTTGATCGGGCCCACCCAGGTGAGCAGGGGTGCCTGGTAGCTCTCCGTTCCCGACTCACTGGTCTGCACGCCCTGGAAGTCGGCCTTGTCCGTCACGTTGCCGAGGTCCGCCGAATACCGGATCTCGGTGGCGGCGCCCAGGTTCTGGACACCAATCCTGAAGGACACCGTGTCGCCGGGCTTCGCCGAAGCCGGCACGTTGATCCGCACGATCTCCAGTTCCTGCTGCGCGTGCGCCACCCAGGGGGTGCCGAACAGCACCGCCAGTGCGGTGGCGGCGGTGAGGGTTCCCGTCGCGCCGAGACCGCGTTGCCTGGCCGCGCCATTCAAGCCACTGATGCGCATCGACCGCCCTCACACCAGAGTGATCAACCGAACAGCTATTCACCGTATTTTCGTCTTCACTCGCGGCACGCAACGACACACTGTGCAGCGCGGAGCCGCACGGGTGATCTGTCGGCTTCGGGTCCGTCCGCCAGGTTGACCAGTCTCGCAACCAGCCGCTGACGGGCGATCAAGGCCGCAGACTCCCATCCGCGGCCAGCACGAGCACTCCGGAGACCCCTCACGCCAGCCCCTCCGACCAGCACGTTCGAAGATGGCGAATGCTCATTCATCCGTAGATCTTCGGGCATCGGAGACGTTTCTCGGCTGCGTTCGATGAGACGGCGATTCGGTGGCGGAAGATACGGTCAGCTCTCAGTACAGGTGGTCCGCGGTGATCCCGGCCGACAGGAAGAGTGCCTGCTCGGCGGCGGCGCCGCGCAGGGTGAGCAGGGTGAGCGAGAGCGCGTCGAGGACCGCGAGGTGGGCGAGCCGGCTGGCCACCGTCTCCAGGCCCAGGATGAGGTCCTGGCCGCCGGCCACCAGGGTGCAGTTGCTCAGCACGGTCAGGGGTGAACTGGCCGTGCTGGTCAGCGCGATGACGCCGGCGCCGGCCTTCCTGGCCAGCCGGGCGGCGTCGACCGTGCTGCGGGCGCTGCCGGTGTGGCTGATGGCCAGGCAGACGGCGCCGGGCGGTAGCAGGCCGGCGGCGAGTTGGGCGGTGCTCGGATCGGCCGGTGCGTCGACGGCGGAGCCGAGCGCGCGCAGGCGGTAGGCGGCGTCCAGCGCCACCGCGCCGGAGAGGCCGGCGCCCACCACCAGCACCCGGCTCGCCGAGTCGAGCAGCTCGGCCGCCTCGCGCAGTTGGGCCGCGTCCAGGGTGGCGGTCAGCCCGTCCAGCGCCTCGCGCGCCGCGCGCAGTGTCTCGGCCAGGGCGCGGGCGGCCGGATCCCGCTCCTCGTCGGTGCTCGGGGTCGGGCGCGGCGCCTGCTGCGCGGCGGCGATCTTCAGCTGCTGGAAGCCGCGGAAGCCCAGCCGCTGGCAGGCGCGCACCACCGAGGAGGGTGCGGTGCCGGCCAGCGTGGCCACGTCGCCGATGGTCAGGTCGGCCAGCCCTGGCCCCTGCTCCAGGACGACCCGGGCGACGCGCTGCTCCGCCTCGCGCAGCTCGGGCAGGTGGGCGCGGACGTGGGCGGCGAGGCGGCCACCCTGTGCGGAACTCGATTCCATGGGTCTACGATAGCGCGGAAATCAGTTCCAGGCGGAAGCCGGTTCCATGTCCGGGAAGGACCACTCATGTCCATGGCCGCTCTCTCCACGGCCGCTCTCTCCATGCCCGGCCTGCCGGCGGCGGCGGGCGGGGGCGCCGTGCCGATCGCGGTGCTGACCGCCGCCGTGCTGCACGCCACCTGGAACGCGCTGGCCCACACGATCAAGGACAAGCTGGTCGGCTTCGCGCTGATCGGGGTCGCGTTCACCGCGGTCGCCGCCGTCGCCGTCTGCTTCACGCCCCTGCCGGCGCCGGCCGCCTGGCCGTTCATCGCCGCCTCCACCGCGCTGCAGACCGCCTACCAGGCGCTGCTGCTGCAGACCTACCGGCTCGGCGACTTCGGCCAGCTCTACCCGATCGCCCGTGGCACCTCGCCGCTGCTGGTGGCGGTGGCCTCGACCACCGTGTTGGGCCGGCCGCTCTCCGGCGGGGGCGTGCTGGGGGTGCTGGTGATCTGCCTGGGCCTGGCCGGCCTGGCGCTGGCCGACGGGCTGCCGGGCCGCGCGCAGCTGCCGTCGCTGGCGGCCGCCGTCGGCACCGGGGTGATGATCGCCTCGTACACCGTGGTCGACGGCATCGGGGTCCGGCACGCGGGGACGGTCTCCGGCTACCTCGCCTGGCTCTACCTGTGCCAGGGCCCGGTCCTGCCGCTGGCCGCCCTGGCGCTGCGCGGCCGCGCCCTGGTCGCCCAGGCCAGGCCGTTCCTGCTGCGCGGGCTGACCGGTGGCACCCTCTCGCTGCTGGCCTACGGGCTGGTGGTGTGGGCGCAGTCCCGCGGCGACCTGGCCACCATCGCGGCGCTGCGCGAGACGAGCATCGTCATCGCCGCGGCGATCGGCGCGCTGGTCTTCCACGAGCCGCTCGGCCGCCGCCGGATCGGCGCGAGCGCCACCGTGCTGGCCGGCATCGCGGTGCTGGAGCTGGCCCACGCCTGAGCGCGAAGGAGGCGCGGGGGAGGGGCAAGCGAGGGGCGGGGGAGGGGCAAGGGAGGCGCGGGGGCGACCGGCGGGCGCGGCGGCGACCGCCGGTCGCGGGGCGAGCGTGCGCGAACGGTGCGCGAACGGTGCGACTGGGCCCGGCGACCGCCGCGCGCGAGGCTGGAGGAGCACAGTCCGACATCCCGATCATGGAGGTGGACGTCATGGCTGTCACCGGAACCGTCGTTCCACCCCTGGCACAGCGTCCCGGGCCCGCGCCCGAGGAGACGCCCGAGTGCGAGGGTTCCACCACCGCCGGGATCTCCGTGCCGGAGCCCGTCGAACTGCACGACGCCTGGTCGGGCCTGGTGCCGATGCTGCTGATCGGCGTCATGGTGATCGCCTGCGTCGGGTTCATGATCGGTCGGATGCTGGCGCTGTGACACCGGCCGCCCGAGGAGACGCTGTGGCACCGGCTGCCCGAGGAGACGGAGGCCGCCCGGCGGAGGCGATCGTGGTCGGCGCCGGGCTGGCCGGGCTGGCCTGTGCCGCGGACCTGGCGGCGCACGGCCTGCGGGTCCGGCTGCTGGAGGCCGCGGATGCCGTCGGCGGCCGGGTCCGCACCGACCTGGTCCAGGGTTTCCGGCTGGACCGGGGCTTCCAGGTCTTCAACACCGCCTACCCCCAGGTGCGCCGCCGCTTCGACCTGCGCGCGCTGCGGCTGCGCCCGTTCACCCCCGGCTTCCTGCTGGGTGGTGCGCGGGGCGACGGCGCCGCCGCCCGGGTGCGGCTGGCCGATCCCACCCGGCAGCCCTGGCAGAGCGGGGACCTGCTCGCCGGACGGCTCGCCCGCTACCCCGACCTGCTGGTGCTCGCCGCACTGAGCGCCCGTGACCTGCTGCTGCCCGCCGCCGCGCTGCGCCGCACCCGCGATCTGCCCACGGGCGTCGCGCTGGCCAGGGCGGGCCTCTCCCGCGCGGCGGTGGACGCGGTGCTGCGCCCGTTCCTCGCCGGGGTCTTCCTGGAGGACGAGCTGGAGACCTCCAGCCGGTTCTGCCACCTGGTCTGGCGCAGCATGCTGCGCGGCACGCTCTGCCTGCCGAGCACCGGCATCGGCGCGGTGCCGGCCCAACTGGCCGAGCGCCTGCCGCCCGGCGTGCTGCGCCTGGAGAGCCCCGTGGCCCAGCTGACCGGCGACGGGGTGCTGCTCGCCGACGGCACCGAACTGCCCGCCGCCACGGTGGTGGTCGCCACCGAGCCGGCCGAGGCGGCCCGGCTGCTCCCCGGGCTGCGGGTGCCGGCCGGGCGCGCGGTCTCCACCTTCTACCACGCGGCCCCGCGCTCCCCGCTGCGCGAACCCACCCTGCTGGTGGACGCCGGCCGGCAACTGCTCAACACCGTGGTGCTGACAGAGGTGGCCCCCACGCTCTCCGGTGACGGGCGCGCCCTGATCGCCAGCTCCGTCCTCGGGCTGCGGGCCGAGGAGCCGCGGGTGCGGGCGCGCCTGGCCGAGCTCTACCGGACGGACACCGCAGACTGGGAGGAGCTGGCCGTCCACCGGATCCCGGCCGCGCTCCCCGCGCGCCCGGCCCCGCAGCCGCTCAGCCGCAGCACCCGCTTCGCCCCCGGTCGCCACGTCTGCGGCGACCACCGCGCCACCGGCTCCGTGCAGGGCGCGCTCGCCTCCGGCGCGCGGGCGGCGCGCGAGGTCCTGGCGGACCTGGCGGCCGGGCCGACCGCGCCCCGGCCGGCCGGCGGCCGCTGACCCGCCGTCAGCACGGCTGTGAGCCGGAACCGCGTCGAGAGAAGGAGCACCCATGCCGGAGTCGAGCACCACCGCGTCCCGCAGCCTGGTCACCGGGGCCACCGGCTACCTGGGCGGCCGCCTGGTGCCCGAACTGCTCGCCGCCGGGCACACCGTGCGCTGCCTGGTCCGCGATCCCGGACGGCTGCGCGACCACCCGTGGCGGGCCCGGGTCGAGACCGTCACCGGCGACGTCACCCGCCCCGAGACGCTGCTGGGCGCCTTCCACGACGTGCACACCGCCTACTACCTGGTGCACTCGCTCGGCACCGGCCCCACCTTCGAGGCCCGCGACCGCGCCGCCGCCCGAGCCTTCGGCGCGGCGGCCGCCCGGGCGGGGGTGCGCCGGATCGTCTACCTGGGCGGCCTGATCCCGGCCGGGGTGCCCGACGCCGAGCTCTCCCCGCACCTGCGCTCGCGCGCGGAGGTCGGCCGGATCCTGCGGGCCAGCGGCGTGCCGACCGCCGAGCTGCGCGCGGCCGTGATCCTCGGCTCCGGCTCCGTCTCCTTCGAGATGCTGCGCTACCTCACCGAGCGGCTGCCGGTGATGGTCACCCCCAGCTGGGTGAACACCCGGATCCAGCCGATCGCCGTGCGCGACGTGCTGCGCTACCTGGTCGGCGCGGCCGAGCTGCCCCCGGAGGTCAACCGGAGCTTCGACATCGGCGGCCCGGAGATCCTGACCTACCGTCAGATGATGCGCCGCTACGCCCGGGTCGCCGGGCTGCGCAAGCGGGTGATCCTGCCGGTGCCGGTGCTCACGCCCCGGCTCTCCAGCCACTGGGTGGGCCTGGTGACGCCGGTGCCCAGCGCCATCGCCCGCCCGTTGGTCGCCTCGCTGCGCCACGAGGTGGTCTGCGCCGAGCACGACCTCGCCGGCTACCTGCCCGACCCGCCGCAGGGCCTGATCGGCTTCGACGAGGCGGTCCGGCTCGCGCTGCGGCGGATCCAGGACGCCGACGTCAGCACCCGCTGGTCCTCCGCCTCGCTGCCGGGCGCTCCCAGCGACCCGTTGCCCACCGACCCCGACTGGGCCGGCGGCAGCCTCTACCAGGACCTGCGCGAACGCTCGGTGGCCGCGAGCCCGCAGGCCGTGTGGCGGGTGGTGGAGGGGATCGGCGGCGAGAACGGCTGGTACTCCCTCCCCCTCGCCTGGTCGCTGCGCGGCTGGGCGGACCGCCTGGTCGGCGGGGTCGGGCTGCGCCGGGGGCGGCGGGATCCGGTGCACCTGCGGGTCGGTGACGCGCTGGACTTCTGGCGGGTGGAGGAGATCGAGCCGGGCCGCCTGCTGCGCCTGCGCGCCGAGATGCGGCTGCCAGGCCTGGCGTGGCTGGAGCTGTCGGTCCGGCCTGCCTCGGAAGCGACGGGGGAGACGGGGGAGGGGCGCGGCCCGGGTGCGGACGGGCCGGGAGCGGACAGCCCGGGTGTGGAGGGCCGGAGTGCGGCCGGCCCGGTCACGGTCTACCGCCAGCGGGCGCTGTTCCATCCGCACGGCCTGGCCGGCCACGCCTACTGGTGGGCGGTGGCGCCGTTCCACACCGTGGTCTTCGAGGGGATGGCCCGCCGGATCACCGAACGGGCCCGCGCGGACCGCGCGGACCGCTGACCCGCGCCACGAGGCCGGCCGCCTCCGCCGCCTCGCCCGCCGGCTGCCCCGGCTGCCCGGTCCCGGTACGGCCGGGCGAGGGGCGCAGCAGCCCGACGACGGAGAGCCCGCCCCAACCGATCGACACCGCCAGTGCCATCGCCCGGTGCCGCCGCCCGGGCAGCGCGCGGGCGAGCAGGGCGGCATCGCCGAAGTCGGCGGCGATCCGCACCAGGGTGGCGAGCCGCAGGCTGCGGTCGTCCGGGGCCAGCAGCATCGCCAGACCGCTCGCGGCATCCCGGAAGGCGAGCGGACGCAGGCAGGTGGCCAGCGCGGTCGGCACCTCACCGCCGGGGCCGGCCAGTCCCGAGGGCCGGGCGAGCAGTTCGGGGCGCCGGGTCACCGCGAGGCCGTAGAGCGCGGTCGCGGCGCCGGTGAGTCGCAGCAGGGGGCGGTGCATGGCGGGGGCCTTTCGCAGGCGGGCGGGCGCGGGGCGGGCGCGCGGTAGCTACCGCTATCGTCGGCCGACCCGTAGCCCGCCACCACTCGCAGCGCTCCCGCACCGCTTCCCCGCACCGCTTCCCCGCACCCCCGCCCCCGGGGCCATCAGTCGAACCGCCGGGTCGCCGTGATCCCACCGTCCACCGGCAGCGTCACCCCGGCCACGTACGACGCCCGGTCGCTCAGCAGCCAGGCCGCCGCCTCGGCCACCTCCGTGTCCAGGCCCGGACGCCCCAGCGGGGTGGACCGCGCCACCAGCGCCCCGGCCTGCGGGCCGGACGCGAAGAACGCCGCCGACCCCGGAGTGCTCACCACGCCCGGGGCGACGGCGTTGACCCGGATGCCGTGCCCGGCGTAGTCGGCGGTGGCCGCTCTCACCAGGCCGGTGAGGCCGTGCTTGGCAGCCTGCTGCAGGCTGTCGCCGAAGCCGCCCACCAGGGCGCCCACACCGGAGTTGAAGACCACCGAACCACCGTGCCCGCCCGCCAGCATGGCCCGCAGCTGGGCACGCAGGCAGAGCCAGTTGCCGCGCAGGTTGAGCGCGTGCGACGCGTCCCACTGCTCTTCGGTGCGGGTGGCGAGCGGGGCCGGCGCCAGACCGTCACCGGCGTTGTTGAAGGCGGCGTCCAACCGCCCGAAGGCCGTGAGCGCCGCCTCGGCCGTCCGTTCGGCGCCCGCGGCGGTGGCCAGGTCGGCGGCGACGGGGACCACCGGGGCACCGGTGGCGCGCAGTTCGTCGGCGAGCGCCTCGACCTCCGGGCCGGAGCGGGCGGCGAGCACCAGCAGCGCGCCTTCGCGGGCGAACAGCCGGGCGGCGGCCGCGCCCATGCCGCGTCCGGCGCCGGTGACGATCGTGACCTTGCCATCGAGGAGTCCCATGCGGCGAGTCTGCGGCGGGCCCGGGGCCGGTCACCAGCGGCCGGCTCGTCCCGGGGACGGGTCAACCGGGGACGGGGTCAACCAGGGACGGGACAGCCGGGGACGGGGTCAACCAGGGACCGCCAGGTCCTGGTTGGCGGCGCCCGGCTGTGGCACCGTGGGCCGCATGCCCGAGACCCCGCTGGGCGCGTTCCTGCGCGCCCGCCGTGCCCGCCTGTCGCCCGCCGAGGCGGGCCTGCCCACGGCCGGGTACCGCCGGACGCCCGGCCTGCGCCGGGAGGAGGTGGCGGCTCGCGCCGGGATCTCGACCGACTACTACGCCAGGCTGGAGCAGGGCCGCCAGCTGGTGCCGACCGGGTCCGTCCTGGACGCCATCGCCGCGGCCTTGCGACTGGCCGAACCCGAGCGCGCCTACCTGCACCGGCTGGCCGGCCACCGCCGCCGCCCGCTCGCGCCGCCGACCGGAGCGCCCACCGGAGCGCCCACCGTCCCGGACACCGTCTCGGGCGGCACCGTCTCGGCCAGCACAGCGGCCCTGCTGGACACCCTGGACGCCGCGCCCGCCTTCGTCACCGGCCCGACCTTCGAACTGCTCGCGTGGAACCGGCCGGCCGCCCTGCTGATGGCTTCGCCGGAACGGCGCCCGGCGCACGAGCGCAACCTGCTCTGGCAGGTGTTCTGCTGCCCGTACCGGGTCCGCTCCCAGGGCAACGTCGCCGCCGACGGCTCGATCGGCGCGGACCTGGTGGCGTCCCTGCGCGCCCAGCACGCGGACCGTCCCGTTGACCGCGAACTCATCGGCCTGGTACGGCGGTTGTCCGCCGAGAGCCCGGCCTTCGCCGCGCTGTGGGACCGCCACCGGGCCGGCCCGCCCGGCCCAGGGCGCCTCTACAGCCGGCACCCCGCCCTGGAGACCGGGGTCCTGGAGTACACCGTGCTCCCGCTCCCCGAGGAGGGCCGCCACCTCTTCGCCTTCCTCGCCCCACCCGGCAGCTCGGCCCGCCGGGCCTTCGCCGCCGCCGACCACCGGAGCGCGCCCTCGCCGGGGTGAGGCCGTCGTCGGGGTGAGGCCGCCCCGCGCCGCCCAGCTCAGGAGGCCGCGAGCCGCGCGCACAGCTCCAGCGCCTCGGTGAGCCCGCGCGGCCGCAGCGTGCCCTCCGGATGCCGCCCGCCGCCCCACCCCGGCCCGGTCAGCAGCACCAGCGGTCGGGAGCGGGCGCCGCGCACGCCCCAGGCCGTGGCGGCGGCGCGCCGGGCCAACTGCCGGTCGGCGGTGGGGCGCAGCTGGGACCAGAGCAGCACGGCGGCGGGCCCGGTGCGGCGCACCGCCTCGATCAGCGCGGGGGCGGGCAGCGCGGGTCCGAACATCCGGAAAGGCAGGCCGCGTTCGGCCAGCCCGGCGGCCACCGCCTCCAGTGCCAGCGCGTGCAGCTCGTCCGGCATCCCGGCCAGCAGTACGGGCGCCGGTCCACCGCCGGCCTCGGCGCAGCGGGTGACCTGGCGCAAGGCGCCGGAGATGTGCCAGGAGAGCAGATGCTCGACCTCGACGTAGCGTTCGCCCTCGGCCGCCCACTTGCGGCCCACCGCGCGCAGCGCCGGGGTCATCACCTCGTTCCACGCCACCGTCACCCCGAGGTCCGCGACCACCTCGCCGAGCAGCCGCTCCACCGCCGGGGCGTCCAACCGCACCGCCGCCCTGGCCAGCCCGCGGCACTCCGGCCGCACGGTGCCCAGCGGCAGCGCCCGGCGGCTGCCCGCCGCCCTGACCCGGCCCGCACCCGCTTCGGCACCCGCGTCGGCACTGACGCTGACGCCGGGCTCTGCGCCCTCGGCGCCCTCGCGGGCCAGCCGGGCGGCCTCGGCGGGCGGCACGCCGCGCGCGGTGAGCCGGCACATCGCCTCCAGCACCGCGATGTCCCGCGGGCTCCAGCGCCGGTGCCGGCCCGCCTCGTGCTCGGCCGGGCCGATCCCGTAGCGGCGCTCCCAGGAACGCACGGTGGTGGGCGACACCCCGAGCTGCCGCGCGACGCCCCCGGTGGAGAGGGCCGCGCCGGACGAGGCGGACGGCGGGTCGGGGACTGCGGTCATCCCAGGAGGGTACGGCCTCGCGGCGCCCACGCCTTGCTCAGGGCTTGCGCGCCACGCCGACCGCCGCCAGGCGCAGCACCGGATTCTCGCCGAGCTTCGGGCCGTCCTCCTCCGGGTGCCACTCGGAGACGGTGACCACCCCGGGGTCCACCAGCTCCAGCCCCTCCAGGAACTCGGCGACCTGCCCGATGGTGCGGAACTGGGCGCGGCCCACCCCCTGGCGCAGCACCGCCTCGGTGGCCGCGGCCTCCGCGTCGTCACCGGCGGCCAGCAGGTGGTGGATGAAGACGTAGCTGCCGGAGGGCAGTTCCGCGACCAGCTCGCGCACCACCCGGGCCGGCTCCTCCTCGTCCAGCACGTAGTGCAGGATGCCGCAGAGCAGCAGCCCGACCGGCTGCCCGAAGTCCAGGTGCTCGCGCAGCCGCTCGTCGGCCAGCAGCTCGGCGGGGTTGCGCAGGTCCCCGGCGACCACCACCGTCTCGCGGTTGTCGGCCAGCAGCGCGCGGGCGTGGGCCAGCACCACCGGGTCGTTGTCGACGTAGACCACCTTCGTCGCCGGGTCGATGGCCTGCGCGATCTGGTGCACGTTGTCGGCGGTCGGCAGCCCGGAGCCGATGTCCAGCAGCTGCCGCAGCCCCGCCTCGCCCACCAGGTGCCGCACTACCCGCCGCAGCACCGCCCGCTGCGCCTTCACCCCGAGGTGCACCTCGGGCAGTGTCTGCTCGATCCGCTGGGCGACCGCGCGGTCCGGGGCGTAGTTGTCCTTGCCGCCGAGCAGGTAGTCGTAGACCCGGGCGATGTTGGGTGTCGGGGTCTCGAAGACGGCGGGCTGCCAGTCGGCGGTGGTCTGCTGCTGCTCGGGCACTGAACGCTCCCCTGGTCACGGCTGCCGCGGCGGAGGTGCGCCGCCGATCGTCCGTCGCGCAGCATGATCGCCGATCCCGGTATGACTTTTCAATGCCCACCTGACGAAGCGCCAGGTCGCCGAGCCGCCGGCGCGCCGTGGTGGTGCATGTGCTGAGCCCCTGCGCGGTCCCGTGGGACCAGGCAGGGGCTCAGCGTGGGGTGGCGCCGCGCTCTTCGGTGGGCCGTCACATCTCGCGGAGTCCGCCGGCCTTCACGCTGGCGACGAAGGCGGCGAAGCCTTCGGCGGGGAAGGTGAGGGCGGGGCCCTGGGGGTCCTTGGAGTCCCGGACGGGGACGATGCCGGGGAGGTTGGCGGCGATCTCGACGCAGGCACCGCCGTTGCTGCTGTGGCTGGACTTGAACCACTCGGGGGTCATGGGAGTTCCCTTCGTGCCTGAGGCGGCGGGGGACAACGCTGCTACCTGGAGCCGATGGCGGGCGGGCGGGCGCGGCCGTGGGGCGGAGTCTGCCGAGGCATCACGCGGCTTCGAATCCGCCGGACTTCAGCTCGGCAATGAAGGCCGTGAAGCCTTCGGCGGGGAAGGTGAGGGCGGGGCCGTGCGGGTCCTTGGAGTCCCGGACGGGGACAACGCCCTGGAGGTTGGCGGCGATCTCGACGCAGTTACCGCCGTTGCTGCTGTGGCTGGACTTGAACCACTCGGGGGTCATAGGAATTCCTCTCGTACCTTGCGAAGCAGCGCCACGGACGCGGCTTGCGACAGCGCTTCTACCTGCAGCTGATGGTAGGCCGTCAGCAGCGGGCGCACGGCGTCGGGATCGCGCTCCAGGTGCCCCTGTTGGGCCGACTCCGAGTAGGCGGCCACCGAGTGGTCCGGCAGGGTCAGCAGGTTGATCGGCAGATCGAAGCTGCGGGCCTCGCCCATCTCGTACGGGGCCACCTGGAAGACTGTGTTTGGCAACTCGGCGAAGGCCTGCAGGCTGTCCAGCTGCGCGGCCATCACCGCCCGGCCTCCGACCACCCGGTGGAGGCAGCTCTCGTCCAGCACCGCGTGGATCAGCGGCGCCGGGTGCCGGGTCAGGCGCGCCTGCCGCTCGGCGAGGAAGGCCAAGCGCTCGGAGGCCTGGTCCTGGGTGATGCTGCCCCGCCGCACCGCCCCGGTGGTGATGGCCGCCGCGTACTCCGGCGTCTGCAACAGGCCGGGGATGATGCCGAGCTCGAAGAGCCGAAACTCCACCGCCCGTGCCTCATGCGCCAGGTAGTCGGGGAAGCCCTGCAGCAGCGACGTCCGCCGGATGTCCCAGAACATGTCGACGAATTTGGTGCCCGAGTCGAACACCTGGTCAGCTCTGCGCGCGAATTTGGGAGTTGGGGGCTTGCGGCCGGTCTCGACGGCCGAGACATGCGTCGACGAGTACTCCAGGCGCACGCCCAGCTGCTCCTGCGTCAGACCCATCTCCTCACGTGCGGCACGGAGTTCGGCGCCGAAGGCGGCGCGCGGGGATGCGTTGGGATCGAGCTCCAGTCGGTTCAAGACCTACTCTCCCTTCCTGCCTGACAAGTTGAAGGCGCTCTCACTCTACGGGACAGTGAATCGTCTTGGTAGTGGAATGACTACAGAGAGGGACGATGATGTCCGCGCGCAGAATCCCGCCGACGGCGCTGTACACCCCCCAGGTCGGCGAGCTGGTCCGGGACTTGAAGCACGACGCGACCGGCGTCTACATGGGCCCCGGGTACGGCAAGCACCCCACCGTCTTCCTCCGGCCGGCGGGCGGCGGCACGGAGTGGGAGACCCCGGCGAGCGAGATCCAGCAGCTGCCCCAGCAGCCGGAGTTGGATCCCGTCCCGCCGCGCGGCAAGCGGTGAGCGCCCCGAGCGGGTCGATTCCGCTGCCCCCGAACCGGCAGTGGCGGTTCGGGCGCTGCTCCTGCTGCGACCGCCAGACCCTGGTCGCCCCCGGCCCGCAGATCCTCACCGGGGACGGCCGCGCGGTCACCCTGCCCTACTGCGTCGACGGCTTCGAACGCGCCTCCCGCTACCTCCACCGTGTGCGGCTGCGGGCGTCGTTCCTCAAGTAGCCGAGCAAAAAAGCAAGTTGAAAGGAACCGCGATGGCCACCCCCGCCCGCCGCCCCGCCAACCACCCGCCCCGGCCGTTCGACCGCGACGCCGCACTCGCCGACCTGCGCACCCTCGGCCGCCACCTCGACCGCCAGGTGACCACCGGAACCGCCGCGACCACCGCCGAGTTGGACGCGACCCTCGCCGCGATGAGCGCCGTCCACGGCCGCCTCACCACCGCCCTGGGCCGCGACCTGGCCGCCGCTGCGCCACTCGCCGGCCAGTAGTCGGTTGCGGGGAGCGTGCCCGGCGGCGAGAATCGGCGGCTGTCCAGGTCCTGGGCGCCGGTCGACCACGCCCGGCGCCGTGCGTCACCCAAGGAGCTCCCCATGGCAGTCACGGACATGGCGGACGAGAAGTACTGGTACGCGGTTCGCTGCGTGTTCCAGTGGGACGCGTTCGAGGGCACGCCTACGAGGAGCGCCTGACGCTCTGGCAGGCCGTCTCGATGGACCAGGCCATCGCCAGGGCGGAAGGTGAGGCGCGGACCTATGCCAGGGAGAACGGCCATCGCTACCTGGAGCTGGCCCAGTGCTACCGCCTGGCCACCGCGGGACGACCGGACGACGGAGACGAGGTCTTCTCCCTGCTGCGCGACAGCTCCCTCGACGAGGAGGCGTATCTGGACCGCTACTTCGACACGGGCCACGAGCACCAGGGCAGCACGGCCGAGGGATGACGCCCGCACTGGGCGTTCGAACCGCGCGGCATCCGCGCCCCGAGCCGCGGGCGCGGTGGGCCGTAGGTCGCTGGGCGTAGGGCCAATGCCTGGTGCGCGCTCCGGAGCCGCTGATTAGGCTCGGCGTTCATGCAGACCACGGGAACGGCTCGTCGTGATGTGCCGGAGCGCAGGCGCGACACTCTTCAACGGCTCTCGGAAGAACGGGACATCTGGGTGTCGACGAGCCATCCGGATCACGGCCCGCACCAAGTGCCGCTGTGGTTCCGGTGGGACGGGCAGGCAGTGTGGCTGTGCACCGGCGAGGCCTCCGCGACCGCGCGCAACGTGCGGAGCGAGCCGCGGGTGCGCCTGGCACTGCCGGACGCCTTCGACGTGGTGCTCCTGCGGGGGGAGGCGGAGTGCTTCTCGGACCGAGCCGTGTCGGCGGACGCCGGGGACGCGTTCGCCGAGAAGTTCGGCTGGGACCCGCGAATGGAGGAAGGCCCGTACCTGTACATCCGGGTGGCGCCGAAGACAGTGCTCGCCTGGCGCGGCGAGCCGGAGCTGCGCGGCCGAGTCCTCATGCGCGAGGGAGCGTGGCTCCGCCTCGATCCGCCGCGCGCGCCGGTCACTGGCGGAGCGGCCGGGGTGCCGTAGGAACTCCCTGTAGCGCTGGCTGAGATATCGTCCTTGCCTCTCGCTCCTCTCCAGTGGGCCGAAGGGCTGCGCACGGGTGTCAGCAGCGCGACCTCGCGGATGGTGGTCCGTCACGGGCGGCGGAGAGGACGGCGACGGCCGATCGGTGGCCTCGTGGATCCGCGCCATGAACGCCGCACGGTCCCGAGCCTCGGACACGCGCGGCACGAGCCGCTCGGTCGCGCTCCGATGAGATGCCGGTTGCGATCGCCCGGACACGTCCACCGGAAGGGGGCGCCGGAAGGTCCTGGCTAGGGCGTGTCTGACAATTCCCGTCGGATCAGCGCGCGGCGTTGGGCGCCCGGCTGGGCGTGCCGGCGGAGCTCCCTCGTACTGGGTCGTACTTGGGTGCTTCGCCGGTGCGTCCAGGCGGGATGCCCGGCGTCGCGCGCCCGGCGGGAATTGTCAGACACGCCCTAGTCCGCCCAGCCTTCCGAGTTGGAGTACGACTCGTAGCTGTAGCGGGTGTCGCGGTCCCATTCATGGCCGCTCAGGCCCTCGTAGGCGGTGTCCGGGACGTACAGCAGCGGTTCGGCCCAGATGAAGTCGTCCGCGTACGGCGAGAACAGGGCGGGGTCCTTCAGTACCGCCTCGTACTCGGCTCGACCGCTGGCCACGACGGCGGCGCGGGTGTAGAGGAACGCGTCACCCGACGCCCTGGTGCCGTACTCCTTGCGATCGAGTCGGTACAGGGCCCAGGAGAGTTGCTCGGCGAATTCCACGACGTCCGCCAGCGGGCCGTTCATCAGCCTGGCCTCCAGAGCGGCGGCGAGCCGTTCCGCGTCCGGATCGGCCCCGGTGGGCGTGCACTCCTCGATGAGCTGCCAAAAAGAGTCCTCGTTCATGGCGGACAGCATGGAGGAGGGCTGTGACAGTCCAGCGGGCGGCACGGCTTCTCCGGTCCCCGCGCCGCGTGCGGAACCACCCGTGCGGAACCACCTGTGCGGAACCACCTGTGACCGCCGCAGAGTACCCGCAGGTGATGCCCGCGGACCGTGCGGGCCCGCAGGACGGGGTCCGTCGGGGTGTCGATAGCCTCGCTCCAAGTGAATTCCCTGCCGAGAGAGGAGAGACGACACCGTGATCGTCGTCGAACACGAGCTGACGGCCCCCTGGGAAGGGGTCCTGATGGAGCCGACCGCGGGCAGCGGTGCGGGTGTCGTCGTACTGGCCGGGTCGAGCGGCCGGGTGGACCGTCAACGAGCGCGGCTTCTCGCCGAGCAGGGTCTCCTCGCTCTGGCCATACGCTGGTACGGCGGACCGGGCCAGCCGCCGGGTATCTGCGAGGTGCCGCTGGAGACGTTCGTCGCGGCCGCCGACCTGCTGCGATCTCACGGAGCGCGGCGCGTCGGCCTCCTCGGCTGGTCCAAGGGCGCCGAGGCCGCGCTGCTCACCGCGGTCCACGAGCCGCGCGTCGACGCGGTGGTGGCCATCTCTCCGACCTCGCTGGCCTGGTGCAACGTGGGGCCGGGGCTCGACGGGCGGGACCGGCCCTGGAGGTCCTCCTGGACCTGGCAGGGGCAGCCGCTGCCCTTCGTCCCGGCGGACGGCGACTCCTGGCAGCCCGTGGAGCAAGGTGATGGTCCGGTGGCGATCCGCGGCTGGTACGAACTCAGCGAGCGGACCTACGCCGGGCGGCTGGACGCCGCCGCGATCCCGGTGGAGAAGGCGTCCGCCGACATCCTGCTCGTCGCCGGCGGCGACGACGAGATGTGGCCTTCCCTGCGGTATGCCGAGCAGTTGGCCGCGCGCCGCCGAGCAGCCGGCGCCCCGGTCCACCTGGTGACCCGCGACGACGCCGGACACCGGCCGCGCTTCCCGGGTGAAGGCCCCGCCGCGCCCTCGGAGATCTTCGCGTACGGAGGGACGGCCCGCGGCGATGCCCTGCTCGGCGAAGCGGCCTGGGCCCCCATCCTCGGCCTGCTCCATCCGGGGCAGAGCGAGGCCAACTCCCGCTGACAGGTGCCGGCCCCGCCGTGGTGTCACTGCCGGGCGGGCTTGCGCGCGCGAGGCGTCGGCCCTGCGGCGCGGCCTCCTCGCGGGGAGGACCGGCGGATGTCAGCCGAGGAAGTCGACGCGGTCGATCAGGCCGTCGCGGATCCGGTAGGCGACCAGCACGCGGAGCGGGTCGTCGTTGATGCCGTGGGCGATCTCGCGGTCGACCACCCAGTCGCCCTCGGTGAGCCGGCCGACGATCTCGGCCTGGCAGCGGCCCTTGGCGAACAAGTCGGCGTACGCCTCCCGCACGGCGTCGCGCCCGAGCAGGTGGTCGCCGCCGCGACGGTTGACGCGGACGTCGGGGGCGTACGTCGCCGCGAAGGCTTCGAGGTCATGGCTGTTGTAGGCGGCGAGCTGGCGTTCGACGACGGTCTCCGGGGTGGTTCTCCGGGATGGTCACCAGTTGATTGATCATGCAGGGTGTGCCCTCGTTCGTCCAGGGAGCACCGGGAGCACCGGGAGCACTTGAGCAGACCGGGGGCACCTGGGCGGAGGTGTGACGAACGCCTGCGCTTCCGACGCCTGAGCGCAATGATCTGAGGTGTCGCACGTCATCCGGAATCCGGAATCCGGAATCAACCGAGGGGAACCCGATGCCCGACCCACAGGAAGCACAACAGCTGGTCGAGGCCCTGGCCTTGACCGGAGCCTCGACCGTGGCGGCCGCGATGGGCACCGACGCCTGGCAGGCCACCCGGGGCTGGACCGCCCGGTTCTTCCAACGGCGCGGGCACAGCGCGGGCGAGGTCGAACGGCAACTGGACAACGACGCGGCCCTGGTGGCGGGGGAGGACGCCGACGCCGCCCGCTCGGAGCTGGTCGGACCGTGGCGGCGCCGGCTGCTGGCCCTGCTGAGTGAGGACCCGCAGGCCGTCGCCGACCTCAAGGAGCTCATCGACCTGGTCCAGAGCCGCCTGCCGGCCGACGCGCGGGGCTCGACGCAGAACGTCAGGGTCTCGGGCCACGCGATAGCCAACGTGGTGCAGGGCGGCAACCAGTACAACCACTTCATGGACAGGCCGCGCCAGGAGGGGCCCGAGGGCGAGGCGAGCGTGTGAGCGAGAGCGCCCTGCCGAACGGCACCGTCCTCACGCAGAACGTCACCGCACTCGGCGGTCGGGCGAACGCGGTCCAGAACGGCGACCAGTACAACTACATCTACCGTGGCACGCCGCCCTACCGCGTGGAGCCGTACCCGCTCGCCCGCCCGGCCGCGCCCGCCCCCGGCCTGGCCCGCGTTCCCAGCCGCCTTCTGACGGCCCGTCACCAGGTCGTCCCGTTCTTCCCGCGCCCGGAGCTGGAGTCGCTGGCGGGTTGGCGGGACGGCGCGCCGCCGGGCCTGTCGGTGCGCCTGCTGCACGGCGAGGGCGGGCGCGGCAAGACCCGGCTGGCCGCCGAGTTCGCCGCGCGCTCGGCGCGAGCGGGCTGGACAGTGGCACAGGCGCGCCACCGCAGCGAGGTCGCCTCCGCCGGCGGAGGCGACGAGAGTCTGACGGTGCGTCAACCCGGCCTGGTGCTGGTGGTCGACTACGCGGAGCGCTGGCCGCTGGCGGACCTGATCACCCTGGTGGGTCAGCACCGGGACGCGGCCCGCGACCGATTGCGGATCCTGCTGCTGGCCCGCCCGGCGGGGGAGTGGTGGCAGCGGTTGGAGCATCAACTCGTCAAGCTGGACGTCTTCGAGACCGGAGCCCTGCCGCTGGCGGCGCTGCCGGACGACCCCCGGGTGCGCGGCGGCATCTACACCTCGGCCCGCGACAGCTTCGGTGCCGCCCTGGACCTCGCGGAGCCCGCCGAGTTGGGCGTCCCCGAGGAACTCGACGATCCCCAGTTCGCCCTGACCCTGGCCGTGCACATGAAGGCGCTGGTCGATGTGGACGCCGCGCGCCGGGGCGTGGCGCCGCCGTCCGGCCGGGATCTGGCCGCGCTCTCCTCGTACCTGCTGGATCGCGAGCACGACCACTGGCGGTCCTTCCACGACGGGGGTCGCGGTCCGCTGCGCACCGGCGAGGCGGTGCTGCGCCGCGCGGTCTACCTCGCCACCCTCACCCGGCCGCTGCCGCCCGCCGAGGCGGTCACGGCGCTGAGCCGCGCCGCCGTGGCGGACGCCGCCGGGGCCGCCCAGGTGGTGGCCGACCACGCCCGGTGCTACCCGCCGCAGGACGAGGGCCTGGTCTTCGAGGCCCTGGCGCCCGACCGTCTGGCCGAGGACTTCCTCGCCCTCACCCTGCCCGGCCGCGAGGAGACGACCAACTACCACGCGACCGACTCCTGGGCCGCGGTGGCTCCGGCGCTGCTGCTCGAACATCCCGTCGACGGCGAGCCGCTCGCCTGGACCCGCCAGGTGCTCACCGTGGTGATCGAGGCCGCCCACCGCTGGCCGCACCTCGTGCCCGCCCAACTGGTGCCGATGCTGTTGCGCCGGCCCGCCCTGGCCCCCGCCGCCGGGGGCGCCGCGCTGCTGCGCCTGTGCGAGCTGGCGGAGTTGCCGAGCGCTGTCCTGGAGCGGATCGCGCCGCACCTGCCGAAGCGGCGCCATGTCGACCTCGACCTCGCCGCGGCGGTGCTGACCAGGCGGCTGACCCGTCATCGGCTCGCCGCCGGAGCGCTCGCCCCCGAGGAGCGGGCCCAGCTGCTGCGCAATCTCGCCTGGCGGTACGGCAACGCGGGCCTGCTCGCCGAGGCCCTGGCACCGGCGCGGGAGGCCGTCGACCTGTACCGGGAGGTCGCCGCGGCCGATCCCGGACATCTGGCGGACCTCGCGACGGCGGTCAACACCCTGGCCGCCGCCGCGATCGAGGCGGGCCGCTACGAGGAGGCGTGGGCGCCCGCGCGGGAGGCCGTCGATCTGTACCGGCGGCTCGCCGAGGCCGATCCCGCCGCACAGCTGCCCGACCTCGCCAGGGCGCTGAACAACCAGGGCACCCTGCTGCTCCGGCTCGGCCGGGCCGGGGAGGCGGTGGTGCCAGGGAGGGAAGTGGTCGACGTCTACCGGCGGTTGCTGGCGAGCGAACCCGATCGGTATCTGCCGGAGCTGGCCACGGCTCTGACCAATCTGAGCAACAACCTTTCGGAGTCCGGCGGTTGGGAGGAGGGCCTGGACGTCGCCGCAGAGGCTGTCGAACTCGGCCGCCGACTGGTGGAGACCGACCCGGACCGGCACCTGCCGGACCTGGCGATGACCCTGATCAACCACGGCCTGCGCCTCACCAACGCGAACCGGCTCGACGAGGCGCTCGCCGCCTGCGAGGAAGCGGTCACCCTCCAGCGGCGGCTGGTCGAGGTCAACCCCACCGCCCATCTGCCCCGGCTGGCGATGGCCTGGGACAACCTCGGCAATCTCCTCGCCCGACGGGAGCAGCGGCAGGAGGCCCTGGCGGCGACGCGGGAGGCACTGGCGGCCCGGGAGCGGTTGGCCGGGTCCGATCCGGTGCTCCACCTGCCGGGGCTGGCCAAGTCGCTGACCAACCTCAGCATCCGCCTCTCGCAGAGCGGCGGCGATGACGGGGGCGACGGGGGCGACGGCTCGCCCGACGGGCTCACCCACGCGCAACGGGCGGTCGACCTCTTCCGCCCCCTGGCCGGCGGCAATCCCGCCCACCTCCCCGACTTCGCCACCGCGCTCTTCATCCTCGGTCACTGGCACGGCCGACTCGGACAGCACAGGGAAGCCCTGGCGGCGGTCGAGGAGGAGGTGACCGTGCGCCGCCGCCTGGCCCAGGCGGACCCCGCCGCGCACCGGCCCCGGCTGGCGCAGACCCTGCGCACCGTCGGCATCCTGCTCGCCCGCGCCGGTCGCCAGGACGAGTCCTTCGCGCGGCTGGCCGAGGAGGTGGCGGTACGCGGCGCCGCCGCGGCGGCCGGAGCGGCGGCCGAACTCCCCATGCTGCTGCGCTCCGTGGCGCTGTACGGCCTGCACCTGGTCGAGGTCGGGCGGGCCCCGGAGGCGCTGCGGTTGACCACCCTCGCCCTCGACGCGCTCCGCACGGCCGCCCGTGACGACCCGGTGCCCCACCGGGCCGAACTCGCCCGGGGAGCGGTCCTGCTGGGCTTGCGGCTCTCGCAGGCGGGCCGGGTGGACCAGGCGCTGCTCGCGACGCGGCAGGGCGTGGCGGCGCTCGCGCGGCTCGCCCGGACGGACCGGCAGGCCCACCTGGCCGACTGCGCCCACGGGTTGAAGGCCTTCGCGCTGGTGCGGGTGCTGGCGGGGGTGGAGCTCGCCGAGGCGCTGGGGGCGAGTGGCGAGGCGGTCCGCGCCTCCCGGCTGCTGGCGCCCGAGGAGTCGGGCGAGCACCAGGTGTTCCCCGGCCTGCCCGACTTCCTGACCGTGCACGCCGCGGTGCTGGAGGTGCTGGGCCGGGCCGAGGAGGCGGCCGCTGCCCGCCGGGAGCGGGAGGCCCGCTGAACCCCGGGGTGGGGTGACCCCGCCCGCCCTGCCGGCTGTTCCTGACCGCCCGCCGAGGGCCTACCCGGCGTACGGCGCGGCGATGGCGAGCACCGCGGCCACCGCTTCGCGCACCGCCGCCGCGTGCGGCAGCTCCACCGCGTCGCCGGTGTACGGGTGCGGGCGCACCCCACGGCTGGCGAGCAGGTGGACCACGCGCAGCGTCCGCATGGTGTTGGACGCGTGCGCGGGCATCGGACCGGGTTGCCCGGACCGGAACTCGGCGGTGATCGGCCGCAGCCAGTCAACTGCCTGACGCTCTGTCAGTTCCGCTCTGGTCAGGGTCAGGGCGATCGCGAGGCCGAGCCGGTCGTCCTCCATCGCGTCGAAGAGGTGCTCGGTCGGCGCGAGCAGGCGGGCCACGGCCAGCTCCAGCAGCGGGACCGGATCCGCCTGCGGGCAGCGGCCCAGCGCACCGAGCAGGTCCGCGCCGTGCGCGGCCGCGTGCAGCCAGCCCAACTCCGGGTCGTAGCCGCGCAGATCCGTCTCCGCCGGGTACCAGCGCGCGAACGCCGCCAGCCATGCCGGGTCGTACGCACCGTGCCGCACCAGCGCGGCCAGGACCAGGGGCGCGAAGGTCCGGCTCTGGATCTCGGGGTCGGTGAACCTGGCCGCCATCTCGGTGCCGAGGGAGTGCCGGATCGCCGTCGGCAGGTCCGGGATCCAGCGGGCCAGCAGCACGAAGGCCTGGTCGTCCCGCACGACGGGGTCGGGCGAGCGCAGTGCGGCGCTGACCTCGGCGACCAGCTCGGGCGTCGGGCGGAAGGCCGGGGCGGCCGGGTCGCTCGGGTCGGCTGGGCCAATCGGGTCAATCGGGTCAATCGGGTCGGCGAGGAGGGTCTGCCAGGTCGTCATGACGTGCAGCCTAGTGACCTGGTCCGGAGCTCCTTCGGGGGGTTGGCGGGGTGGTTGCGGGGCGTTGCCGCCGTGCGGCTCGTGCGTCCTCGGACTTGAGTGACTGACTCAGTCAGTCTATGGTCGACCCATGCGCGGACGGATGCCGATACGGCCACTGGAAGAGATCGCCGACGCGGCGGTGCGAGTGTTCCTGGCACGGGGTTTCCATCCCGCGGGCATCTCCGACGTCGCGGCCGAGCTCGGGCTCAGCCACGGCGCGGTCTACACCTACGTGAAGAGCAAGCAGGCCCTGCTCCACCTGGCGCTGGTGCGGGTGCTGCGGCCGGACGCGGTGCCCGGGCTGGCCGTGCCGGTGCCGACCCCGACCGCGGAAGCGGTCATCGCGGTGGTCGAGTCCTGGGCGGGCGACGAGACCGCGCTGCCCGTGCTGGCCAGGGCCTCGTCCGGTCCGTCCGGCTCGTCCGGTCCGTCCGGCTCGTCCGGTCCGTCCGGCTCGTCCGGTCCGTCCGGCTCGTCCGGTCCGTCCGGCTCGTCCGAACTGTCGCCGGCTGCGGAACTGGGCTCCGTGGTGGACGAGTTGTACGCGTTCGTCGAGCGGAACCGGTTGGCGCTGCAACTGGTGGAGAGGTGTGCCGAGCACCTGCCCGAGCTGGCCCAGTGGTACTTCGTGCAGCGGCGGCGCGCGATGGTCGAACAGGTCGGCACCTACCTGGCCGCCCGGATCGCGGCAGGCCTGCTGCGCCCGGTACCCGATGTGCCGGTCGCCGCCCGGTTCATCGTCGAGACCGTCGCCTGGTTCGCCATGCACCGCCACGGCGACCCGGACTCGCGGATGCTGACCGACGACGACTGCCGCCGCACCGTGCGCCACCTGCTGGTCGCCGCCTTCCCAATCGCAGAGGAAAGCCATGACTGACACCGCTGAATCCGCCTTGTCCGCATCAGCCTTGTCCGAATCCGCATCGGCCTTATCCGCCACCCCTTCGGCGCCCGGCCGTGGGCGGATGGCGTGGCGCCCGGTGTGGCTGGTCGCCGCGGCCGTGGCGGCCGTGCACCTGGCGGTCGCCACGCGCTACGGCTGGCACCGTGACGAGTTCTACTATGTGATCTGCGGCCGCCACCTGGCCTGGGGCTACGCCGACCAGCCGCCGCTGGCTCCGCTGCTCGCCCGGCTCGCCACGGCGCTACCCGGCGGCGTGCTGCCGCTGCGGGTGCTGGCGGTGGCCGCGCAGGTCGGCTGTGTGCTGCTCGCGCCCATGCTGGCGGCCGAGTTCGGCGGTGGCCGCCGCGCGCAGACCGTCACCGCGGCCGCGGTCGCCGCCTGCCCGCTGTTCGTGGCCGCGTCGCTGCTGTTCGGCACGACGGTGCTGGACCAGGTGGTCTGGGTGGCCGTGCTGGTCCTGGTCGCCCGCGCCCTGCGGCTGCGAACCACGGGGTCCTGGCTGGCCGCCGGGGCGACTGCGGGCATCGGCCTGGAGAACAAGGACACACCGGCCGTACTGCTGCTCGGCATAGTGGTCGGTCTGGCGCTGCTGCGGCGCGAGGCGCTGCGAACCGCCGGACCGTGGCTCGCCGGGGTCGTGACGCTCGCACTGGCCGCGCCGAACGTGATCTGGGACGCCGCGCACGGCTGGCCGAACCTGCGGATGGCCCGCGCGCTCTCTGCCGAACAGGGCGGCCAACTCGGCTCCCTGGAACAGCTGCCGCTGCTCGTGGTGCTGGCCGGTCCGCCGCTGCTGGTGCTCTGGGTGCTCGGTGCCCGCTGGCTGGCGTCCCCGGCCGGCCGCGCGCACCGGTGGGTGCTGGTGGTCGCGGTGGTGGCGGTGGTGGTGTTCACCGCGAGCGGGGGGAAGGCGTACTACCCGGGCCCGGTGGTGGTCGGGCTCTTCGCGGCGGGGGCGGTGCGGTTGGAGTCGACACAGTGGAGCCGGAGTCGGGGTCGGGGCCGGGGGAGGGGATGGGGCCGTACCGCAGTGCCGCTGATCGGAGTTTCCGCACTGGCCGCGGTGCTGACCGGGCTGCCGGTGCTGCCGGTGAGCGCGGCCAACGCCGTGGCGGTGCTGAACCCGACGGTGGTCGAGACCTACGGATGGCCCGGGTTCGTCGAGCAGGTGCGGCAGGCCGCCGCCGCGCTGCCACCCGGAACCCCGGTCTTCACCAGCAACTACGGCGAGGCGGGCGCACTGACGATCCTCGGCCCGGCACAGGGCCTGCGGCAGCCGGTGCTCACCGCGCAGAACACCTACGCCCTCTGGGGTCCGCCACCCGGACGCCCGGACGTCGCCCTGTGCGTGGGCGAGTTCCGCCCCGACCAGCTGCGCCTGGCGTGGGCCGAGGTCACCGAAGTCGCCCCGATCCGGATGAACGGGGTGCACGACGAGGAGGTGGAGCATCACGCCGCGATCTACGTCTGCAGCCGGCCACGCGGCACCTGGTCCCAAATCTGGCCAGCCCTCGTCCACTTCGACTGAGCGGTTGCTCGCGGCTCCCGGCTCCCGCCACCCGCCACCCGCCACCCGCCTCCCGCCTCCCGCGCTCGGGGGCTTGCACCTCACGCGACGTGAGGTCGCACAGTAGTGGCATGACTTCCTCCACCACCTGGAAGGTGGGCCCACTCGCGCAGGCGAGCGGGCTGACCGTCCGTACGCTGCACCACTGGGACACCATCGCCCTGCTCACGCCCTCGGAGCGGACCGCCGGCGGGCACCGCTCCTACAGTGAGCAGGACGTCGCCCGGCTCTACCAGATCCTCGCCCTGCGCAGCCTGGGCCTGGGGTTGGAGACGATCGCGACCTGCCTGGACAGCGGAGTCGACCCGGTACGGCTGGTCCAGGACCACCTGGCGGGGGTGGAGGCCACCATCGCCGGACTCGACCAGTTGCGCGAGCGGCTGCATCGGCTCAGCTCGGAGCTGACCTGCGGTCGAATGCCTTCCAGCGGCGATCTGTTCGCCGCGCTCGCGGCCCTCAGCGCCGTCGATCCGCAGAGCGAGACCGTGCTGCGCCGCCACCTGGACGGCGACCAGCTGCAGGTCCTGCGGAAGCGCGCGGCCGCTCTGGGACCGGCCATGCACTACCTGCTGGAGGTCGAGTGGCCGGAGCTCTACCGCCGGGCCGAGCGGCTGCGGGTGGCAGGCACGCCGCCCACCGACCCGCAGGTCCGAAAGCTGGTGGCCCGGATGGACGAACTGGGCGTGCTCTTCACCGGCGGCGACAGCGACATCTCGGCCGGCGTGCGGGCCGCCTGGCACGAGGACCCCGCCGCACTGTCCGGCGACCCCGGGGCACCGGCCGACGCCTGGCACGACCTCGGCTCCTACCTGGAGCACGCACGCGGCCGCACCGCCTGACGGCCGGTCCGCTCGGCCACCTCCACCTCCACCTCCATCTCCACCCTGCCCCCACCTCACCCCCACTCACCCCCACTCACCCCACCGCACCTCACTGCGACCGAAGGAGCAGCACCATGAGCACTGCCGCCCACCTGCGCACCACCCTCTTCGCCGGCCTCCCCCTCCTGTTGGCGGTCGGCCTGTACGCGCTGCTGGCCGCCACCGGAGAAGCCCCCTGGGGCGCGGTCCCCGGGATGTTGATCGCCATCGCCGTCCTGGGCGCGATCACCGCTACCGGCCTGGCCGGCGCCGCCCGCAGGGTTCGCCGAACCGGACGCTGACGCGTGCCCCGCCGCACCGCTGGTCATTCCACGATTGAGCTGCTCAGATGTGCGACTCGGGCGGGAAGCCGGTCCGGCGCAGCTCGGTGGGCAGATGCCGCATGTCGTTGTAGAAGAGGACGCAGGCGGGACGGCCGGGGGCGAACCGGATGACCGTCAGGGCGGCGTTGCAGTGGTTGAGGCCGAGCCAGCGCCAGTTCGGCGCGTCCAAACTCCTTCGCGCCCACTAACGATCTCGTGTGTCGCCCAGGAGTGGACGCCGTCCCCTCCGGCCGCGGTTCCCGGCGGTGACGGCTGCCCGTGGGCTGGGGGCTGCCGGAGCCGTCGGCTGCCGGAGGGTTGGTGCGGGCGGCGCGGGACCGTGTGATCTGATTGTTCGTGGGTTGACTACCTGTGAGTCGCGAACGGGCCAACCCGCCATACGAGCCCGGCACTTTGCCGCGGCCGCACGCACCCAAGGAGCCGCGCATGACCGACCTGTCAGCCCACACCAGCCGCAGCAGCGCCTCGGACCCCCTGCGCAACGTGTACCTGCGGCTGGTCGCCGAGGAATCGATACCAGCGGATGCACGAGGGCAGTTCAGCTACCTGCACCCGCTGGCCACGGACCTCCTGATGGGCGTGGTCCTCGACACTCCGGACAACGTCCGCGTCCTCGACGACCGCGACGTGTCCCTGGTCGCGTGGGACACCCTCATGGCGGCCGCGCGTGCCAACCTGCTCAGCGCGCCGGTCAACTACGACTTCCTCGATCTCCCCGGTGGCGCGGTCCTTCACATCCTCGGCCACCCGGAGTCGGTGTTCGCGGCCAGCAAGGTGCTCGTCTTCGACGAGGCGGTGCGGGCTGCCGGCGGCCCCGAGCTTCCGGCCGATGGTGTGCTGCTCGTCGTCCCGAACCGGCACAATCTCGTGTACTACCCGCTCACCGACCGGCACGTGGTCGAGGCCGTCAACGCCCTGGCCCAGTTCGGGCAGGGCGCCTACGAGGACGGCCCCGGACGCCTCTCGCCCCGGGTGTTCTGGTGGCGTGCCGGCACCCTGACATCGATCACGGTCTTCGACCGGCAGACTCGGATCATGAGCATCTCGCTGCCCGACGAACTCATGGCGGTCATAAGGCACTTGACGAGCGCCGGCGGCTGAGGAACCCGATGGCGGTCATAAGGCACTTGACGAGCGCCGGCGGCTGAGGAACCCGACCGTGCGACGGGGAGGGAATCAACTGCGGCGCTCCTGCGAGTCATTGACGCGCGATCAGATGGCGATTGCCGTCAGGAGCTGTCCGGCCGATGCTTGTCGGGGCGGCCGTAGCCTGATCGGGGTGCAGAATGACGGGGTCGGTTTCGAGGCCGACGGCGGCGACGCCGGGTGATGTGGTGCGGGCGCGGGCCGAGACCGCGATGAGCCTGCCGGCTTCGCTACCGTGCGACGGGGAGGGAATCAACTGCGGCGCTCCTGCGAGTCATTGACGCGCGATCAGATGGCGATTGCCGTCAGGAGCTGTCCGGCCGATGCTTGTCGGGGCGGCCGTAGCCTGATCGGGGTGCAGAATGACGGGGTCGGTTTCGAGGCCGACGGCGGCGACGCCGGGTGATGTGGTGCGGGCGCGGGCCGAGACCGCGATGAGCCTGCCGGCTTCGCTGCTGGCCCTGTGGAGCGTGCGGGACGGCCTGCTCGCCGCGTCGGGCATCGCGGTGTACTCGGCAGGGTGCATCGGCGAACGCAACGCCACTTACGAAGTCGCCCAGTACGCACCGGGTTTCCTCCTCGTCGGTGATGACAGCGGTGGCCGCGGATTCCTCCTGCGCGCCGGTGATCCGGACTCCGCCGTGTTCTCCTCCGATCTGGGCGATCTGGATCCTGCGGACTTCGACGTCGTGTTCGCCGACTTCGCGTCCTGGATCGAATCGCTCGGTCCTGACCCCGTCCGCTGACAGAGGGCGCCCTCGGGTTCGCGAACCGGGCGCGGGGCCCTGCTCGCCGCCGCTGCCGGTCGCCCGCCCGCGAACGCCGGGGCCACACCCCCGCCGCCGGCGACAGCGGGTCTGGCAGGCCCGGTAGGACCGGCAGGCCCGAGCGCGCCACGGCCACTACCGACATCGGGCGAGCCTCCAGCCATGAAGAGCACGATCTGCGGCTCATGGGCACGGTCGGCCGACCAGCGGCTCGGTGGATCTATCATCGAGTAAGTCGATCATGAAGAAGGTAGATCGTCGACAGGCTGGCCATAAGTGCACCGACCATCGATGTTCAGATCATTGAAGTGATCAAGCCTTGAGGTTGTCAATCATTGAGATCATCAATCCTGCTGATCGTCAGGCGCTGAGAAGGTCAATCATTGACTTGGTCCGGCATTGAGAAGGTTCATCGCTCAGGAGGCGGCTCATGCAGGTGGACGACGACGCGGTGGGTGCGGTGCTCAACCGGCTTCGCCGGGCTCAGGGTCAGCTCGCGGGGGTGATCGCGATGATCGAGGCCGGGCGGGACTGCAAGGATGTGGTCACCCAGCTCGCCGCGGTCTCCCGGGCACTGGACCGTGCCGGGTTCAAGATCGTGGCCAGCGGGATGCGCCAGTGCATGGCCGCGGCGGACGGTGACGCGCCGCCGATGACAGAGGCCGAACTGGAGAAGCTCTTCCTGGCACTGGCCTGACGGGGCGGGCCGGCGGCAGCAGGGCGGCAGGGCAGCTCTGGCGGCGGTAGGGCATTGGGCCGGCAGCCCGGCAGCCCGGCAGCCTCCGGGCAGCGACCCGACCTGGTGGCGGTCGGGTCCACGGATGCGCCCGATGATCAGCCGCGGCGGAAGAGTCTGAAGAGCCCAGGGCCCTTGCGGGCGGTCCTGGCTGCTGCGATTGCTCCACCGTTGCCCTCGCCGCCGCCCTTCTTCGCGCCGCTGCTCTGGTCGCAGGCGCACCGGTCACCCTTCGGTACGCCGGCCAGGACCTGGTCGACGTGCATGCCGCATCCGGCGTAGCCGGGCTTTCCGCAGGTGCGGCAGTTGGTGCGTCGGCACATGGCGCGATGTCCTCTCGTGGCCGCCCGGGGACAGGGCGGGGGCGGGTGTGGTTGATCAGTATGCCAACCATACCCCTGGGGGTATTTGTCGACGATGGCGGCGGTCGGCTGAGAGTGGCGGCGGACACGTTGGAACCAGGCTCAACCGGGCCTCGGGTGGGGTTGGTTGGTGATGGTCCTCACGCGGGTTTCGGGAGTACTACGGGGGGTCGTTGGTGGTGGTGGGTGGGGTTTTCGGTGGTTGGGGGTTTGGGGTGGGGTTGGTCCGTGGGGTGGGGGTGGTGGGGGTGTTCGTGCTGGTGGGGGCGGTGGTCGGGGTGTCCGGTTTTTTATGGTTCGGGGTGGTTTGGGTGGTGGGTTGGGGGGTAGCGGGGTGGGTTCGGGGGGTGTGGTGGGGGTGGGTGGTCTACGGGGGTGGGTCGTAGGTGGGGGGTCTTGGCGGGGGTGGTGGTGGTTGCTAACAATTGGTCCAGTCGCCGAGCCGCGGTGTCCGGGTCTTCCGGTCCGGTCGTGGCTTCCGTTGGGTGCCTGTGCCGTTGTGTGTCGGGTGCCTGGTGCTTTCCGCCCTTGTTGTTCGTGCGCCGTCCGTGTGCGGTGCGGGTGGGCTGTGCCCTGTCTGATTGAGGTTGTAGTTTGAACGCCGTTTTCTCTGCTTCTCGTGTGCGTAAGTCTGCTGCTCTTCTTGTTTCGGCTGCTGGTATCGCGGCGTTGGGTGCCGCTGTGGCTCCGTCGGCCGCGTCGGCGGCGACGCCGCAGGAGATCGCGGCGAGTGTGGTGCCGGGTGACCAGTTGGCGTCGTTCGACCAGATCATCGCGCATGAGAGTGGTTGGAACGTGACGGCGACGAATCCGTCCTCGGGTGCGTATGGTCTGGCGCAGGCGTTGCCGGGTTCGAAGATGGCGTCGGCGGGTGCGGACTGGCAGACCAACGCGGGTACGCAGATCAAGTGGGCGTACGACTACATGAACTCGCGGTACGGCAGCCCGAACCAGGCGTGGGCGTACTGGCAGATCCACCACAACTACTGACAGCCACAGCTGCTGCCACAGCCACAGTTGCTGCCACGGCCACAGCTCGCTAACGCTCCCCGCTGCCGCTGCTCCTCCGCTTGGAGAGGAGCAGCGGCAGCGTTGTCAGTACGACCAGGCCCAGCACCACGGGCAGCAGGTAGTTGTCGATGCCGGGGACCGAGGCACCCAGTGCGTAGCCGGCCAGCACGGTGGTCTGCGTCCAGAGCAGTCCGCCGACCACCTGCCAGAGGGTGAAGGTGCGGACCGGTACCCGGAGTGCGCCGGCCAGCGGGCCGAGCACGGTGCGCACCATGGGCACGAAGCGGCTCAGCACGATCGCCTTGCGCTGGCCGTAGCGGTCCAGCAGGTCCTCCGAGCGGACCGCCACGCTTTTCAGCCGGGCGCTGCGGCTGCGGGAGAGCAGGGCCTGGCCGCCGTGCCGGCCGATCAGGAATCCCACCTGGGTGCCCACCAGCGAGCCCACCGCCGCGCAGAGCAGCACCTGCCAGAGGGTGAGGTAGGGACCGTGGTGCGTGGCGGCCGTGGGGGCGGAGGCGCAGAGCACCCCGGCCGGGAAGAGCAGGGTGTCGCCCGGGACGAAGAATCCGACCACCAGCAGGCCCGCCTCGGCGAAGGTCACCAGCAGCACCGCGAGGGCGCCGTAGGCGGCGAGCAGCGAGGAACCGCTGGTGAAGTCGAGCGCCGAGGTCATCCTCACCCCCACCCGGCCAGGTGATCTTCTGCCCACTGTAGACCGCTCTGGCCGACCACGGCGCGCGATCCGCCGAGCCGGCCTTCCGCCGCCCCGTCCCCGTCCCCGTCCCCGTCTCCAGCGCCGAGCGCCGAGCGCCCCGCCTCCGGTGGGCGTCTCGCCGTCCGTGCCCGCTGTCCGTCCCGCTGTCCGCCCCCCGGGGGGGCCTGAAGCGGGTGCTCACGGATCTCGGTCGCCTGTCCGAACACCGTCCCCGGGTACGGGCCGTCTCACCCCTGCGGGCGAATCCTGGAGTTGCCCGCCCCGGAGGCCAATCCGCGCCCTGGGGCGTGCCGAATCGACGGCATACGGGCCCGCGGTGGAGACGGGTTCCTGACCTGAGACGGGACATGATGGCCGCAGAGCACATCGACACCCGACTGCTCGGTGAACTCACCGAGCAGTCGGAGGACTTGAACAGCGACGCGTTGCGGATCACGCGGAGCGCGCTGGTCGACTTCGGGGAGGCGGCCGAGTCGGACCGCCGGCGCTGGTGGCAGCGCGGCGGGGTGCTGGCGGGGGCGGGAGTGGCCGCGCTGCTGGGATCCTCGCGCGCGTTCGCCGATTCCGCCTCCCCGTCGGCCGCTGCCCCGGGCTCCGGCGCTGCCTCGGGCTCCGGCGCTGCCTCGGGCTCCGGCGCTGCCTCGGGCTCGGGCTCGGTCTCGACGGACGACATCATGGCGCTGCAGACCGCAGCGTCGATCGAGAACCTGGCGGTGAGCGTCTACCAGACCGCCGCGGGCCTGTCGTTCATCAAGAACGGCAACGCGACGGTGGCGGCGTTCATCGCCAAGACCACCAGCCAGCACCAGGCGCACGCCCAGGCGTTCAACGCCGCCGCCACCACGGCCGGCGGCCAGGCGCAGCATGACCCCGATCCCAAGTACAAGGCGATCGTGGACCAGATGCTGCCCTCGATCCAGGGCCCGGCGGATGTGGTGAAGCTGGCGATCACGCTGGAGGACGTGGCGGCCCAGACCTACACCAAGAACGTCACGCAGGTGAGCGACGCGCAGCTGCGCAGGCTGTTCGCCTCGGTGGCGCCGGTGGAGGCGCAGCACCGCTCGGTGCTGCTGGCGGTCCAGGCCCTGCTGGCGGGCAACGCGGCGGACCTGATCACGATCCCGGTGGACCCGGCCAAGCTGCCGGCGGCCGCGGGCAGCGTCGGGTTCCCCGACGCCTTCTACAAGACCGACAGCGCTTCCCCGATCAGCGAAGGGGCCGTCAAGTGACGAGCACCAAGGGCGGCTGGGAGCTGCCCATCAGCGAGCGTGAACTCACCCGGCTCACGGGTGACCTGCACGAGGCCCACCAGGAGACGCTGCCCGCGATGCGCGCCAGTGCCCTGGACCTGGCCGCGGAGCTCCGGGGCCGGAGCGCCGAGCCGCGCGACGCGGGGCGGCGCCGGTTCCTGCTCGGAGCCGGCGGGGCGGCGGTCGCGCTCACCCTGGCCGCCTGCTCCAGTGGCACCAAGTCGAGCTCGTCGGCCGCGCCGACCGGCTCGGCCATGCCCTCCGCCGGGGCCTCGGGCTCCGCGACGGGCCAGTACACCGGGGACCTGAAGGTGGTGGCGCTGGCCACCGCGCTGGAGAACCAGGCGGTGGGCGCCTACCAGGCGGCCCTGGACGCGGCGAAGGCCGGCAAGCTCGGCACGGTGCCCCCCGCGGTGGCCACCTTCATCACCACCGCGATGGGGCAGCACGCCGACCACGCGAAGGCCTGGAACGCGGTGCTGACCGGGGCCGGCAAGCCGGCCATCACCGGTGTGCCGCTCTCCGACCAGCCCGCCACCCTGGCCGCCCTCGGGCAGGCCGGCACGGTCGGCGACGTCGCCAAGCTCGCGCTGCAGTTGGAGGACCAGGCCGCGCAGACCTACCTCTTCGCGACCTACAACGTCACCAGCCCGGGCGGGATCGCCACCGCCGCCACCATCGCCCCGGTGGAGGCCATGCACGCGGCGATCCTCAACTACGTGCTCGGCCAGTACCCCGTCCCGGACGACTTCCTGCCCACGGACAAGGCCGCCAGTCCCAGCCTGCTGACCGTCTGAGTCCCGTCCCGGAACCGGCGCGTGCCCGCAAGCGAAAGGTCGACTCCCCTCGCATCCGGGCACGCGCCTCTCTGTGCTCGCCTCCGGAGTGCCCACCGCTCCGCTGCCCACCTCTCCGCCGCCCGCCCGCTCCGCTGCCCACCTCTCCGCCGCCCGCCCGCTCCGCGGCGACCATCACCCCTGTCCGGGCGAGGTTTGCGGTCGCGGATCGCGGCAAGCCGAAGGGGCGGCGGGCCGCTTCCGGCCCGTGCTGCGGCCTCGCACGGGAAGGACCTGAGATGATCGCGCTTCTGCTTCTGGTCGTGGTGGTGCTCGCTGTCGCGGCGGGCTTCGCCCTCGCCGTGCCGCGGTTGCGGACCGCGCGCCTGCGCCGGCGGTTCGCCGGAGAGTACGACCGGGCGCTGCTCCACCACGATGGCGAAGTCTCCGCCGCGGAGAACGAACTGACGGACCGTCTGCACCGCCATCGCACTCTTCGGCTGCAGGCCCTCTCGGCCGCCGAGCGCGAGCAGGTGGTCGACGCCTTCCGGGGCCTGCAGGTGCGGTTCGTCGACGACCCGCTGCGAGCCGTGAAGGTGGCGGACCAGATGCTCGGCGAGCTGCTCGACCGGGTCGGCTACCCCGGGCAGGGGCGGCAGGCCGCGCTCTCGGTCGACCACGCGCCGCTGCTGGCGCCCTACCGCCTCGCGCTCGGCACCCTGGAGCGGGCCCGCACCACCGGCGCGGGCACCGAGGAACTGCGCGGCGCGCTGCTGGCCCTGCGCGAGATGGCGCTCGACGTGGC
This sequence comes from Kitasatospora sp. NBC_01287, assembly GCF_026340565.1. Lineage (NCBI taxonomy): Bacteria > Bacillati > Actinomycetota > Actinomycetes > Kitasatosporales > Streptomycetaceae > Kitasatospora > Kitasatospora sp. NBC_01287. Next base: position 456,377 of record NZ_JAPEPB010000001.1, on the reverse strand, counting down.
GGGCCGCGACCCGGTGGCCACTACGGAGCGCACGGCTGCCCGCCGGCTGACCGACCGCAGGCCCGGGCGTCGGGTGACCACAGCTGACCGGCCGGGCGGCGCCTGAGTCCCAAGCGCAGCGCCCCAACGCCCGAACGCCCCAACGGAAGGAGCAGTCATGGCGAACGAGGAGCAGTAGCCGCGAACCCGGCACACCTCGCCCCCGGATGCCTCGACCTCACAGCCCCCGTTCCCACAGCCCCCGCTCCCACAGCCCCCACCCCAGCCCTTGACGAGCCCCGTGCTGCCGGCGCTGCCGGCGCTGCCGGCGCTGCCCGGGCAGCGCGATGCCGAGGCGGCCGCCGACGCCGCCCCGCCGGTCCCCGTGCAGTGGCTGGACCGTCACCGGGTCGCGGTGTTGCGCGCGCAGTGGACAGCGGTCCAGGCGGGTTTCGTGGACGACCCTCGTGAGGCCGCCCGGTCGGCGGACGAGGTGCTGGGGCGGGCGCTGACCCTGCTGACCGAGCAGGTCGAGCAGGCCCGGCACCGCCTGCGCGCCCTACCGCAGGGCCCGGCGCCCACCACGGAGGAGCTCCGCGGCGCGCTGCGGGAGTACCACAAGGTGCTCGACCGGATACTCATCGTCTGAGAGGGCGATACGTGAGCTGATGTCCGTTTCTTCGTTGTCCTTGGGATAGGTGAGCCGGTCGTGGGCCCGTCGGCGCGGACCCCTGCCGTGACCGGTGCGCCCGTCAGGACGGGGACAGCCCGGTCAGGCGTCGATCTCCCGGGACCGTCCCGCCCACCGGACCACGAACGGCATGGCCAGGCCGGCGGCGACGAAGAGACCGCCCATGACCAGCCAGCCGGGGGCGCCCCAGCTCAGGCAGAGCAGGCCGAGCAGGCCGGGGGCGACGGTGTAGCACAGGCCCATGCCGATGCCGAACACGCCGGAGTACTGTCCCTGCGCGTGCGCGGGGGCCAGCCGGAACCGCAGCTCCATCGACCCGGCCCCGTGCCACAGCGAACCCACCGTGTGGATGGCGACGCCGGCCGTCATGATCGCCGCAGCGACCCAGCCCGGCAGGCCCGAGGCCATCGCGATGACCCCCATGCCGACCAGGAACGCCACCCCGGCACGCCGGGTGGCCCGGCCGGCGACCCGTCCGCCCTTGATCCCGCGGCTGGTGCGGACCTGCAGGAGGACCACCATCACGGTGTTGACGGCGAGCGCCACGCCGGTGAACCAGCGCGGTGCATGGGTGTGCAGGACCACCCACAACGGGAGGGCGTAGGTCACCACCTCGCCCTGGATCCACAGGATGCCGTCCAGCACGACGAACGCCATGTACGGCTTGTCCTTCAGCGCGAGCCACCGGTCCGACCCGGCCGAGGCCGGCAGCGGCTCCAGCTCGGGCAGCCGGAGCATGACAGCCGCGCAGCCGACGAAGGTCAGGGCATTGGCGACGATGAGCGCCCGGTAGGCGGAGCCGGAGTCGAGCTGGATCACGACACCGGCGGCCAGCGCACCGAAGGTGCCGGCCAGGAAGGCGGTCGAGCGCAGGTAGGAACGGAACTTCGGCACCTCGTCACCGCCGAAGCGGCGGATCATCGGGCCACGCGCGGCGCCCCCCGAGGCGCCGGCCAGGTCGGTCACCGCCATGGCCACCATGAACGCCACGAACGAGTGGGCGAACAGCAGTGACAGCATGGACACGGTCTGGATCAGCAGGGTGACCAGGAAGACGCCGTGCGGGCCGCGCCGGTCGGCGAGGTGTCCGACGGGTGGGCCGGCGAGCAGGCCGACCACTCCGGCGACACCGAGACCGAGGCCGACCTGCCCGATGGACAGGCCGATCACCCGCATGGCGTACAGCGGCGCCGTCGCCAGGAAGGCCGCGGTGCCGAGCTGGTTGACGAAGCCGCCGAGGGCCAGTCGGCGCTGGGGGGCGGACTCGAGTAGCAGCCCTCGCCGCACCAGCCAGGGCCGACGGTCCGGGGCGGCCTCGTCCCGAAGGGTGTCGGGGGACAGCGTGCTCGTCCGGTTCACCTGGTTCTCCTGGTCGTTGATCACGGCTGGGCTGGGCTGGGCTGGGCTGGGACGGGCTGGGCTGGGACGGGACGGGACGGACAGTGGAGCGGAAGGCGTCGTCACGTTGTCGGTGGTGTGACCGTCTGAGGTTGTGTCACCGCCTTGTCCCGCCGGCTGTGACCAGGATGTCCAGGACCTCAATGTCCTGGTCGACCGCGCGCCACCGTTGGTTCGTCAGGTCCTGGAGTATGGGGCGACCGTGGGGTACTGCGACAGGCCAACAGGCTGGGCGAAGCATCACATCCTGATCGGGAACGAATCGTCACCGCCCAGCCGTTTGACCTGCCGAGAGACGCTCGACAACGAGCACCATCGGCGCGCGGCGAGCCCCCGGCGGGGAGCGTTCCGGGCGGCCGTCCAGGGCCGCTGTGAGCCACCGTCACGGCGCGCGTACGGGCCTGGCGAGGTGGAGACCTTGGCGACGCAGGACAGGCGGGTCACGTCACGAGCCGGCAGCGCGAACTGGACATCGACTCACATATCGCCCTCTGACGACGATGACTGGGACGACGATGAGTGGCAGGGCGGCCGGCGATTGTGTTGAATCCTGGGATGAGTCACGTCGCCAACGTCATGATCTCCGTCGAGCCGGATGATCGACCAGCCGTCGAGGCACTGAGTCAGTGGTTGCGGACGGCTGCCCCGCGACGCGGCTTCGGGCCCGGCGCTGTCGGCCGGGTCGGCTCGCTCAACGAGACCACGGGCAGCGGTACGCGTTGGGGCGGCGGCAAGTCCCCGGAGTGCGACGTCTATGCGGGAGCGCTCAACCACGCGGACCTGGCTGGGCTGGTGGCGCATGTGGAGCGCATCGCCTGGCAGCACCCCGAGTTCGTCCAGCTCTTCGTGATGGATCAGGAACAGGCCTACTTCCGGGTGTGGATGTTCCACGGCGCGAAGCTGCGGCAGCTCGTGCCCGAGGGGCGGGAAGAGGAGAGCTGACCCTCCGGCGGTCCGTCGGGTGTCCACGGATGTCCACGGATGTCCAAAGGATCGTCAGTATCAGCTGCGGCCCATCAGACGCGGCCGGCCGGAGAGGCCGAGGGCGGTGTCGAGCAGTCCGACGTGGCTGAACGCCTGCGGGAAGTTGCCCACTTGGCGACCGGCGACCGGGTCCCACTCCTCGGCCAGCAGGCCGACGTCGTTGCGCACCGCGAGCAGCCGCTCGAAGAGCGCGTGGGCCTGCTCCTCCCGGCCCAGCGCGGTCAGCGCGTCGGCGAGCCAGAACGAGCAGGCCAGGAAGGCGCCTTCGGAGCCGGAGAGGCCGTCCACGCTGCTCGGGCCCTCGCCCCCGGTGCTGTAGCGGCGCAGGAAGCCCTGGTGGTCCAGCTCGCGGGCGACCGCGTCGACCGTGCCGGCCACCCGCGGGTCGTCGGCGGGCAGGAAGCCGACCTTGGGGATCATCAGCAGCGCGGCATCCAGTTCACGCGAACCGTAGTACTGGGTGAAGGTGTTGCGCTCGGTGTCGAAGCCCTGCGCGCAGACCTCCCGGTGGATCTCGTCGCGCATGGCGCGCCAGCGGGCCACCGGGCCGGGCAGTTGGAAGGCCTGAGCGGACTTCACGACGCTGTCGGCTGCGACCCAGGCCATCACCTTGGAGTGCACGAAGTGCCGGCGCGGGCCGCGCACCTCCCAGAGCCCGTCGTCCGGCTCCCGCCAGGCCGTCGCCAGGAAGTCCATCAGCGCGCACTGCACGTCCCAGGCGTGCCGCAGCGGGGGCAGGCCGGCCGAGCGGGCCAGGTGCAGGGCGGCCATCACCTCGCCGTAGACGTCCAGTTGGAGCTGGCCGGCCGCGGCGTTGCCGGACCGGACGGGGCGGGCGCCCTCGTAGCCGGGGAGCCAGTCGAGTTCGGCCTCCGGCAGCAAGCGCTCGCCGGCCACGCCGTACATGATCTGCAGGTCCTCGGGGCTGCCCGCGACCGCGCGCTCCAGCCACTCGCGCCAGGCCTCCGCCTCCCGGACCAGGCCGCTGCGCAGCAGGGAGGAGAGCGTGAGGGTGGCGTCGCGCAGCCAGCAGAACCGGTAGTCCCAGTTGCGTTCGCCGCCGAGGTCCTCGGGCAGCGAGGTGGTGGCCGCGGCGACGATGCCGCCGGTGGGCGCGTAGGTGAGGGCCTTGAGGGTGATCAGCGAGCGGGTCACGGCGGCGCGCCAGGGGCCCCGGTAGGTGCAGTCGGCGATCCAGCCGGACCAGAAGTCGAGGGTCGTCCGCAGCACCTCCTGGGCATCGACCGGCGGCGGCGCCGGTAGGTGGGAGGGGCGCCAGCTGAGTTCGAACTCGGCGCGGTCGCCGGCCTGCAGGGTGATGTGCGAGCGAGTGAGGCGGTGCTCGCCGCGCTGGTCGGTGTCGGAGCGGAACCAGACCGCGTCCGGGCCGGCGATGGCGACGTGCCCGCCCTCGGCCCGCCGCACCCAGGGCACGTACTGGCCGTAGCCGAACCGCAGCCGCAGCTCGCTGGTCACCTCCACCGTGCCGGCGGTGCACTGCGCGATCCGGATCAGTCGGGGCGGGGCGTCCTCGGTGGTCGGCGGCATGAAGTCGGTGAGCACCAGTTGGCCGGCCGGCTGGTCCCAGCGGGTCTGCAGGACCAGGGAGTCCGAGGCGTACGTGCGGCTGGTGCAGGCGCCCGCGCCGTTCGGGGCGATCCGCCAGTGGCCGTTCTCCTCGGAGCCGAGCAGTGCGGCGAAGAACGCGTGCGAGTCGAAGCGCGGGCAGCAGAGCCAGTCGACCGAGCCGTCGGTGCCGATCAGGGCGGCGGTGCGCAGGTCACCGACGATCGCGTAGTCCTCGATCCGTCCGGGCATCAGGGGTCACCTTCGTTCGACTGGTCGTCAGGTCAGGTCAGGTCAGGTCGGCAGGGCGGCAGGTTGTCAGGTCGGCATGGCATCGGTTCCTCGGTTCATCGGTTCATCTGGTCATTCGGTGCGGTGTGGGGCGCTCGCGGCAAGGGCGGGGGCGGGGGTGGCGGTGGCATCGGCCTGGGAGGTGGGACGGGGCGGGATGCGGCGCAGGTCGGCGGTCACGCCGTTCAGCCACAGCTCCAGGTCGAGGAGGACCGGCGGAACGCCCGCCAGGTCCCCGGCCAGGTCCACGGGTGGGGTCGGGCGCGCGGACGGCGTGTCGCGCCCGGCGGCGGGGCTGCCGATCCGCGCGGCCAGGTCGGCGCAGTCGCGGGCCAGCCGGTCGGCCGCCGCCCGGGCCTGCCCGGCGGCCGCCTCGCCGACCTCACCGGTGCTCCGGTCGGCCGCGGCCTGTTGATCTGCGGCCTTATCACCTGCGGCCTGATCGCCTGCGGTCTGTTGACCTGCGGCCCGGCCGGCCGCGGTGTCGGCGCGCCGGTGCTCGTCCATGATCTCCTGGGCACCGAGCACCACGTGGTGACCGGCGATCAGCACGCCCTGCCAGTCCACCCGGCCGCGCAGCGGATCGCCGGGCTCGCTCTGGTACTGGGCGTAGCAGGACTCGGCGAGCAGCAGGGCGCGTCGGGCCGCGTGCAGGTCCGGTGCCGTGCCGGCGCCCGGCGCGAGGAGGCTCGCGGTGGTCCTGCTGACCACCTGGCCGATCGTGTTCAGCAGCTCGGCCATGGCGCGCTGCAACTCGGGGCGGGCACCGCGCGGCCAGGCGAGCACCCCGCAGGCCAGGCCCACCGCGCTGCCGGTGGCCACGTCCACCAGCCTGGTCTGCGCGAGCTGCCAGGTGGACGGTTCCAGCTGGGCGAACGCGCTGGCCACCACCAGCGTGAACAGCCCCTGGCCCCAGGCCACCCCGCGCAGCGGGCCGATGGTGAACGCGGCGAGCATCGCGGGCACCAGGGCGATCGCGTAGGCGTTGGTGTGACCACCCGCGGCGAGCAGCAGCGCGCCGGCCGCGAGCGCGCCGCAGAGGGTGCCGAGCAGCGCCTGCCAGACCGTCTGCCAGGTGCGCATGGCGGTGGTGCGGGTCAGCGTCAGCACGGCGAGCATCACCCAGAAGCCGTGCGAGAGCAGCAGCACACCGGCGATCGTCCTGGCCAGCGCCAGGCCGACGGTGGTGCGCACGGCGTTCTGGAAGTGCACCGAGTGCCGGGTCAGGTGGCTGCGGACGCGGTACCACCAGAGGGTGGCCACCCCGGCGCGGGCGTACCAGAACAGGTAGGGCGGGTGCGGCGCCAGAGCGGGCTTGCCGTGGACCGCCACCTCGGCGGCGGTGGCCAGGATCCGGGCCGGTTCGGCGACGGCCAGCACCGTGGTGTGACGGCGATGGCTGCCGGGGGAGTGGGCGGGAGGGTCGGCGGGAGGGTCGGCGGGAGGGTCGGCGGGCGGGTCGGTGGGCGGGTCGGCGGCGAGTGCGGCCCGGGCGGCCTGGAAGCCCGTGATCGCGCGGTCCAGCTCCTCGCCGGCACCGCCGTCGGCCCGGTGCGGGTCCCGATGGGGGGCCCGGTGCGGGCGGTGGCCCAGCCGTTGGCCCGATCCCAGCCGTCGGCCCGACTCCAGCAGCCGCGCCGTGTGCGCGCAGCCGTCCGCGACCTGGCCGAGCAGTTCGGCGGAGAGCGGGTCGGGGCTCGGGGACGGGGTGGCGCGGCTCAGCTCGTCGAGCTTGGCGAGCAGCTCGCGGGCGGCCACGCCGGCCTGGGCGAGCGCGCGGTCCGTACGGCTCGCCGAGGCCGGCCGCTCGGCGGGCGGCACCCGGAACGGGCGCAGCCGTTCACCGAGTGCGGCCAGCCGATCCGTCGAGCTGGGCGAGCGGGCCCGGCCACCGGCCGTGCCATCCGCCGCGCGCCGTGCTGTGCCGTCCGCCGTGCCGTCCGCCGCCCGGGCCGCGAGCACGGCCGCGACCGTGCCGGCCGCGCTCGCGGCAGCGGCCAGCCGCTGCCGGTAGGGCACCGCACCGGCCTCGGGCAGCAGCAGCTCGGCGGCCGCGAGCAGCCCCAGCCCGACGGAGACGCCGGCCAGCCGGTCCCACAGCTGGTCGGGCGCGTAGGGCGGGAACGAGGGCAGGATGTAGAGCAGTTGCAGCCCGGGGGCGGCCCCGGCCGGGCGCGGGCCGGCCACTGCCGCGAAGGCCAGCGTGAAGCCGACCACCACCATGCCGACGACCGCCGTCCAGGTGTGCGCCGAGAGCCCGGTCCCGGCGGCGACCAGCACCCAGGCGATGGGCAGCGCGCCGGCCACCGTGGCGGCCCGCTGCCGCCCGGAGCCGGGGATCTGCGCCAGGGCGCCCAGGGACACGGCGGCGAAGAGCGCGTAGATGGCCACCACCGGCTGGCCCAGGCCGTAGCGGCACAGGTAGAAGCCGCCGGCCGCGGCGGCGGTGACCCGTACGGCGTTGCGGACCGCCCGCCTGGCCGCCTCGCTCGGCGGTGTGCCTGGCTTGCCGGCCCTCGCACCCCGGGTGCCAGGAGCGGGCCCGGCGTCCTCGCCCGGCCCGCGCCAGGCACCGCGCGCCTGCGGGCTCACCGCGCGCGTCCTCGGACCGGCCCGAGGACCGGCCCGCGGCCGAGGACAGCCCCGGGCCCGAGGACCGGCCCGCGGCCGAGGACAGCCCCGCCAGGTGCCCGTGCGGCCGCTCCGGCCCCGCCGTAACCTCTCGCGCGCACCCTGGCCACGGCTGATCAGGCCGCCGGATCCTGCCAAGCCCGTCCGGGCCCCGGCAGCGCGTCCGCCTGCGACGGACCCCAGCTGCCGCGCGGGTACGGATGGACCGGCACCGCGTCGTCGAGCACCGGGTCGACGATCCGCCAGGCGTCCTCGACGGTCTGCTGGTTCGCGAACAGCCAGCGGTCCCCGCTCAGTGCCGCGCCGATCAGGCGGTCGTAGGGGCGCATGTCCTCGCCCGGGTGCTGGGAGAAGGCGAGTTCCTCGTACTGCGGCACCGGCCGCTCGGCCCCGGGCTCCCGGCCCACCAGGGTCAGCGCGAGCGCGGTGTGCGGTGAGACCCGGATCCGCAGGGCGTTCGCCACCCGGCTGTCGGCCAGGCCGAAGATGTCGTGCGGCGGGTGGCGGAACGAGAGCCGCACCTCGGTGGCGGACACCGGCAGGCACTTGCCCGCCCGGATCAGCACCGGCACCCCGGCCCAGCGCCAGGAGTCCACCGCCAGCCGCACCGCGACGTAGGTCTCCACCGAGGAGTCGGCGCCGACACCGTCGACCTCCCGGTAGCCCTGGTACTGGCCGCGCACGGTGTCGGCGGGCGTCAGCGGGCGGATCGCGCCGATCACCCGGTCCTTGGCCTGCGGCCAGCGGTCCAGCCCGTGGCCGTCCGGCGGGTCGGCCAGCACGGTGGCCAGCACCTGCAGCAGGTGGTTCTGCAGCACGTCGCGGATGGCACCGGTGTGGTCGTAGAACCGGCCGCGGTCGGCGACGTCGAAGGACTCGGCCATGGTGATCTGCACGTTGTCCACGTACGTCCGGTTCAGCAGCGGCTCCAGCACCGCGTTCGCGAACCGGGCGAAGAGCAGGTTCTGCACCGCCTCCAGCCCCAGCCAGTGGTCGACCCGGAAGATCGCGTCCTCCGGGAAGACCTGCCGCAGCGTGCTGTTGAGCGCTCGTGCGCTCGCCAGATCGGTGCCGAACGGCTTCTCCACCATCACCCGTGACCCCTGGGCCCGGCCCGCAGCCCCGATGCCCTGGCCGATCCGCCCGAAGAGCGCGGGCGGTACCTCCAGGTAGTAGAGCGGATGCGCCGCGTCGCCCATCTCCCGCGCCATCGCCTCGTAGGTGGCCTCCTCGAAGAGGTCGCCGTCCACGTAGCGCAGCAGTTGGAGCAGGCGGGTGGCGGCCGGGGCGGCCGGATCGAGTCCGGCCAGGCGCAGCGAGGCGGTCGCGTAGTCGCGGAACTGGGGGAGTCCCCAGCCGTTCTTGGCGACCCCGATCACCGGGACGTCGAGGACGCCCCGGTCCACCAGGCCCACCAGGGCGGGGAAGGTCTCCAGCTTGGCCAGGTCGCCGGTCGCGCCGAAGACGACCAGGCAGCCGACCTCGGATGTCGTCGCCATGGGGGTTCCTCTCCGTCTGCTGAGAGCCGGCACGCGTCAGTCGCGCTTGCCGGCCGGGTGCCAGGACCGTCGGCGCGGCCGTCGCCACGGCTGACGCGCCCCGGGGTGGCAGAACGGCCGGGCCGGCCTGGCGCCGGACAACTGGGCGGCGCGGGCTCTGCGTTGACGTGCCGCCCCGGCCAATTCTCCGCCGCCCGGCGCCCGGCCGCCCGTTGTGCCGGACGCGGGCCGGACGCGGGCCGGACGCGGTGCCGGTGACGGGGCGCTCACGTCACGCGCGGTGGGCCCGGCGGCCGGCCCGCGTCCGGCATCTCCGTGGCGTGAGATGGTGTGCCGACTCTCGGCCAGGAGCGGCACGACGGAGCGCTCAGTGCCCGCCGCCCAGGAAGCCGAGCATGTCCTCGGCGTGCTCCTCCTCGCTCGCGAGGATCTCCTCCAGGACCCGCCGGGTGGTCGGATCGCCGTCGCCCAGCCAGCTGATCATCTCGGTGTAGCCGGCGATGGCGACCCGCTCGGCCACCAGGTTCTCCTCGATCATCTCGCGCAGGTCGGTGCTGGCCACGTAGGTGGTGTGCGCGCGCTCCGCCACCCGCATCGGATCGAGGTCCGGTGTGCCGCCCAGCTGGGCGATCCGGGCGGCCAGCAGGTCGGCGTGGTGCTGCTCCTCCTCGGAGTGCCGCAGGAACTCCTCGGCCACCGGCTCGGCGTTCAGCCCCGTGGCGGCGAAGTGGTGCTGGCGGTAGCGCAGGACGCAGACGGTCTCGGTGGCCAGCGCCGCGTTGAGCAGCACGAGCACCCGCGGCAGATCGGCGCGGTAGGCCGCGGTGACCGGACCCTTGAGCATCTCCTGCCGGGCCGCGGCCCGCAGCGCGTGGACATCGGTGACGAACTCGGACATGAAGCCTCCTGGCGGATCGGCGCCGCCGCGGCTGCGGCGGCGCACGGACAGGCGGTGGAAGCGGAACTGACGGATCGTCAATCTGATGGCCCATCAAACTGACTGGCAGTCAGTTCCGCGCGGCTGTGAAGCCTGTACGGTCTGAGGTCTCCTCGTGCCGTGCCGTGCGGTCAGGTCACCGGGCCGCCGTAGAACGGGCCGTAGTAGGCGCCGTACTTCTCCAGGTAGCCGCCGCTCGGGCCGTGCCCGTCCTGCTCGAACTCCGGGCCGTTCCTGATCTCGTCCTTGGTGCGGTCCACGTGGATCCGCTGCTCCTCCTGGTCGACCCGCAGCACGGTGCCCGCGGGCAGCAGGACGTGGCGGCCGAAGAGCCAGGGGCCGGTGTCCACCACCAGGAACTCGGCGTCGACCTCCCGGGTGTGCTTGTCGACCTTGCCGATCGAACCGTCGGTGGCCTCCACGTGGTAGCCGACCAGGTCGGCGCCGGCCAGGTGGCCGGAGGTCGTGCGGAACTGCCAGATCTCGATGCCGCTCATGGGTGCTCCCTTCACTGCGGCGGTGCCCCGGGCCGGTCCCGGGCACCGCGAACCCGACCCTCGGCTGCCCCGCGATCGGCGGCCCACACCTGCCCGGTAGCCCGTGCTGACCGGCCGGCATGAGTTGGCGCGTCCGGGGCAGCCGAGGGGTTGTCCAAGCTGTCCAAGAAGGTTGCTAAAGAAGGAGGCCGGTTCCGATGGCTGCGCTACTCATCGTCCTGCTGCTCGCTCTGCTCCTGTTCGGCCTCGGCTTCGCCCTCAAGATCCTCTGGTGGGTCGCGGTCATCGTGCTCGTCGTCTGGCTGATCGGCTTCATCGCCCGCACGACGGACGCGGGCGGCTCCCGCAGCCGCTGGTACCGCTGGTAGGGCGGCCGCGGTGGGTCGGATCACTTGTCCCCGCCGCGGGCCCGGTCGACGTCGCGTCGGCCGGGCCCGCGGCCTGAGCGGAGGTAGCGTCGGACGATGAAGCGGATCGATGCCCTGGACCGGCGGCTGTTCGTCCACATCGCGCGCTCGCGGTGGCCCGGCGCCGAGTGGAGCCTGCCCCGGCTGAGCCGGGCGGCCGACCACGGCGTGCTGTGGGGCGTGACGGCGGCCGGCCTCGCGCTGGGCGGGACCCCGCGCGCCCGCCGCGCCGCCGGGCGCGCGATGGGCTCGCTGCTGGTCGCCTCCGCGCTGGCCAACGTGGTGGCGAAGCGGGCGAGCGGCCGGGCGCGTCCCGAACTGGGGCCGGTGCCCGCCGTCCGCCATCTGCGGCGGGCGCCGTTCACCACCTCCTTCCCCTCCGGGCACTCGGCCTCGGCGGCCGCCTTCACGGTGGGGCTCGGCCTGGAGTCCCCGGTGCTGGGTGCGGCCCTCGTGCCCCTCGCCGCGTCGGTGATGTTCTCCCGGGTCTACGTCGGGGCGCACTACCCGGGCGATGTGCTGGCCGGCGCGGCGCTCGGTGCGGGCGCCGCCGCCCTGCTGGGCCGCTGGCGCCCGGCGGCAACCGAGCGGCGGCGGCCACCAGCCGCCCCGGCGGGCCCGGAGGCGACCCTGCCGGCCCTGCCGCGCGGCCGCGGCCTGCACCTGGTGGTGAACGACGGCTCCGGCGCCCTGGGCCCGCTCGACCTGCTGCCCGGCCTCGGCGCACCGGCCTCGAAGGCCGACACCCTGCGCGAGCTGCTGCCGGAGGCCGAGGTGCGGGTCGCCGAGGCCGGTGACGACCTGCCGGAGCTGTTGGCCGAGGCGGCCGAGCGGGCCCGCTCGGCGCACGGCGCCCTCGGCGTCTGCGGCGGCGACGGCACGGTGAACCTGGCCGCCGCCCGCGCGGCGGAACTGGGCCTGCCGCTCGCGGTCTTCCCCGGTGGCACCCTCAACCACTTCGCGACCGACGTCGGCCTGCTCGACTTCGCCACCGCGGCGGCGGCCGTGGAAGCCGGCACCGGCATCGCGGTCGACCTCGGCGAGGTGGTGGCGGACGGCGAGGGCACGGACCGGGTCTTCCTCAACACCTTCAGCATCGGCATCTACCCCGACCTGGTCCGGCTGCGCGAGCGCTGGGAGCACCGGATCGGCAAGTGGCCCGCGCTGGCGCTCGCCGTCGCCCGGCTGCTGCCCCGCGCCGAGCCGGTCACGCTGGAGATCGCCGGCCGCTCGCACCGGCTCTGGCTGCTCTTCGCGGGCAACGGCCGCTACCGTCGCCGCGGCAGCATGGCCCCGGTGGCCAGGGAGCGTCTGGACGCGGGGATCCTCGACGTGCGAGCGGTCGACGCCGGCCACCGCTTCGCCCGCACCCGCCTGGTGGCGGCCCTGCTCACCGGCGCGCTGGAGCGGACCCCGGTCTACCGCACCGCCCGGCTGCGCAGCCTGCGCGTGGGTGCCCTGCGGGAGGTGCGGCACCTGGGGGTCGACGGCGAGGCGGTGACCGCGCCGGACGGGCTGCTGCTGCGGAGCAGGCCCGGCGCGCTGCGCGTGTACCGCTGAGCTGCGTCCGCGCGCTGAGCTGCGTCCGCCCGTTCGGATCAAGTCGACCGCCAGGCCGTGTCTGGTCCGGCGGTCGGCGGGTTGGGCCGGGCGTGAACGACCCCGAACATCCTGGCCCGCTGCCCGTCACCCGCGACCACTGGCTGCTCGTCCACCCGCTGCTGGCGGCGCTCAGCGAGGCGGGCGTGCCGCTGCGCTACGGCGACCTCGACCAGCTGCAGAACGCCGCTCACCTCGGGCCCGACTTCGTCCACGCGCTCGCCCGCTGGCTGCGCGCGGCCCACGCCCCGCCGACCACCATCGTGGCCCGGGTCGTCGAGCCGCCCGACGCGGTGCCCCGGTTGCTCGCGCCGCCCCGGGCGCTGGGCGGCGCCGCCTCGGCCAGACCGCGAGCGGCCACCGAGGACCGGCGCGCCTCCTGACGGGCACCGCTCGCGGGCGGCGGGCGGCACCCGGGGCGGCGCGGGCGGTGCGGGCAGTCAAGGCGGTGCGGGCAGTCAGGGCGGTGCGGGCAGTCAAGGCGGTGCGGGACACTTCGGCCCACGCCGAACTGTGCCCGCCTTACTGTCGATCCATGACCTCAGCCACCAGCACGGCCACCGCGATCGCCACGTCCGCCGCCGAGTCCACCGACACCGCTCCCGCCGACCCTGCCGCTCCCGCGCCGGGCCGCTCCCAGGTGGCCGCGCTGGGGGCGGCCGGCGTCACCATGCTGCTCTGGGCCTCGGCGTTCATCGGCGTGCGCAGCGCCGGCAGCGCGTTCTCGCCCGGCGCGCTGGCGCTCGGCCGGCTGATCACCGGGGCGCTGGTGCTCGGAGCGATCAGCCTCGCCCGCCGGGACGGCCTGCCGCCCCGGGCGGCCTGGCCCGGCATCCTCGGCTCCGGAGTGCTCTGGTTCGGCGGCTACATGGTGCTGCTCAACTGGGGCGAGCAGGAGGTCGACGCCGGGACCGCCGCCATGGTGGTCGGGATCGGGCCGATCCTGATCGCGCTGCTCAGCGCACTGCTGCTGCGCGAGGGACTGCCGCGGGCGCTCTGCGTGGGGATGGTGGTCTCCTGCTGCGGCGCGCTGGTGGTGGCGCTCGGCAGCACCGGCCCGGCGCACGCCCGGCTGCTCGGCACCGTGCTCTGCCTGCTCGCCGCGCTCTCCTACGCCGCCGGTGTGGTCTCGCAGAAGTCCGCGTTGCGGCACGCCGGCGCGCTGCAGGTGACCCTCTTCGGCTGCCTCACCGGCGCGGCCGTCTGCTCGCCTTTCGCCAGCGACCTGGTGACCCAGGCGGCCCACGCGCCGCTCTCCGCCACCCTCGACGTGCTCTACCTGGGTGTCTTCCCGACCGCCCTGGCCTTCACCACCTGGGCGTTCGCGCTGTCCCGCACCACCGCGGGCCGGATGGGAGCCACCACCTACGCGGTGCCGGTCCTGGTGCTCCTGCTGACCTGGCTCGGCTCCTCGGTGGTGCCCGGCCTGCCGGCCCTGGCCGGTGGGGTGCTCTGCCTGGGCGGCGTGGCGATCTCCCGTCGACGCGCCGCCGGCAGGACGCGGCGGGCAGCGGAGGGCCCCGGCGCCGGAATGATCCGTCGGCGCCGGGGCCCGGCCTGAAGCCGACTCCGGAGGGGCGGCACGAGCGGGGGGAGGCTCGTGCCGCCGAGCGGCTTCATCGGGCGTCTTGCCGCGCTGCCGTCTTTCAAACCCGGTCCCGCCACCGTGCCGATCCGGCGGTGGGGCACCCGCGCACAAGCCGCGCGTCGGTCAGGTCGGGTACTGATGACCGGGCCACCCACCCGGAACCGACCTGCCGCGGTACGCGTCTTGGGTGCCATGTCTCCTGACGAACAGCAAGATCACGCGAGCGTGCCCGAGCGCCCCCGGCCGACGTCGCCTGCCACGCCCGACGAGTCTGCGCTGCCCGTCCCCAAGGGTCGGATGACCACCCGGGGCGAACCCCTGGTCGGCGAGGCCACCAGGAGCGGGCCGATCATCGTCGTCACCGCCATCGCACTCAAGCGGCCCGCCCGTGAAGCCCTGGCCGAGCGGCTCGGCCCCGGTCACATCGTCCTGGACATCCGCCGCGCCGGACCGGACGCCGACATCGTGCTCGTCCCGCCCGCCAGCGCTCAGCTCCTCGGCGTCCTGCGCCGGCAGTTCCCACAAGCCCGGATGCTCGCCACCGAGTTCACCGACGACGACTACGGCGCCGACTTCCGGGGCCCCATCAGCCGCATCCTCGCCAGCGACATCGACGGGTACTTCATGGCGCCGACCATCGATGATCTGGCCCGCGTCACCCAGAGCGCCGGCCGAGCCGTCGCGGGAGCCCTCAGCAGCGGCACCGGAGACGGCCGGCGGCGTCCCGTCGACTTCCTGGAGGCCAACCGGCGCCTTCTGCTGGGAAGCGGCGGCGGGGCCGATCCGGACGCGGCCGGTGAACAGGCGCAGGGCGGCGGAGTCACGATCGACCTCGACGCATGGGCCCGCGCGCTCGACGGTGACGCGCGGATCCTGGTAGACCTCGCATGGCCGCTCATCCTGCAGTTCCTGCGGCAAGGTGTGCGGGTCACCGTCGTCGGCGACCCGCCCGAGGCCTGGTCCGACCGGGCGAGCGCGGCAGGGGTCCGGATATGTCGGTCGCCCCGGCAGCTTCCTGACGCGGCGTCAGATAGCCTCTGTGCTGCCGTGTTGTGACGCGCCCCGCTCGTCGGTCACCGCCTGCACGTCGGTCACCGCCCGCTCGTCGGTCAACTGCCTTACGGCGCGCCCGACGTCGAACGGCACGATGGCCGCCGCCACGTTGGGGAGCCGGCCGGCGGCGTGCGCGAGCGAGTCGCCCTTGCGCGCGTGCAGCAGGCGGCCCAGGAGCGGGCCGTAGAGCCGCCGGGGGATCAGCAGGGTGACGTCGGTCAGCCGGTCGGCGCCGGCCCGCCCGGCGAACTCCGCGACGGCGCGGTGCAGACGCCGGTCCGGGCAGGCCACCAGATCCAGCGGCACGTCGGCCGCGGTGCTCGCCCGCCAAGCCCGCTCAAGGCGATCGGCCCGCTTGTCGTCGAGCGCGAAGTGCACCGCGCGCAACTCGTCGGGGCGCAGCCCGCGGGCGTGGTGCAGTGCTCGGACCACCGCCAGGTCCAACCGGTCGACCAGCACGTACACGGCGGCGCGCGGCCGGCCCGCGCTCTCGGCCGAGGCGGGTGCCAGCTCCAGTGCGGCGCGCTCGGCCCGGTAGCGCTGGTTGGTGCGGATCAGCAGCCAGACCCCGAGCGGGAAGACGACCAGCACCAGCCAGGCGCCCTCGGTGAACTTGGTGATGCCGAAGACCACGACGACACCGGCGGAGGCCACCGCGGCGGCCGCGTTCACGGCCAGCTTCAGCGGTCGGCGCGGCTCGCGGCGCACCCAGTGGCGGCGGACCAGGCCGGCCCCGGCCATCGCGAAGCCGGTGAACACCCCGATCGCGTACAGCGAGACCAGCTTGGTCAGGTTGCCGCCGGTGGCGAGGAGCAGCAGCAGCGAGGCGCCGGTGAGTACCAGGATGCCGTTGGAGAAGGCCAGTCGGTGCCCGCGCACGGTCAGCCGGCGCGGCAGGAAGGAGTCCTCCGCGACGAAGTCGGCCAGGAACGGGAAGCCGTTGAACGAGGTGTTGCCGCCCGCGTAGAGGACCAGCGCGGTGGCCAGTTGGACCAGGGCGAACATCACGTTGCCGAAGTCGCTGCGGCCGAAGACCAGATGGGCCTCCTGGGCGAGCACCGTCGGGGTGCCGGAGAGGTGCGGGACGGCGTGCGTCCGCCAGGCCAGGGTGGAGACGCCGAGCACCAGGAAGCCGAGCAGGCAGCTCATCGCGACCAGGGTGCGGCGGGCGTTGACGCCGCGCGGCTCGCGGAACGCGCTGACGCCGTTGGAGATGGCCTCCAGCCCGGTGAGCGAGGAGCCGCCGTTGGCGAAGGCGCGCAGCAGCACGAAGAGCGAGGCACCCAGCAGCACGCCGCCGCCCGGCTGCCCCAGTGGCACCACCCCGGAGGCGTGCAGGTCGGCCCCGCTCAGCCGCGGCAGGTCGCCCGCCGCCAGCCGGACCAGCCCCACCACCACCGTCAGGCCGGCCGCACCGGCGAACAGGTAGGTCGGGAAGCTGAACGCCTTGCCGGCCTCGCGGATCCCGCGCAGGTTGCCGTAGCAGAGCAGCAGGACGACCCCGACGCTGATCCAGAGCTTCTGCCGGTCGATGTCCACCCGCAGCAGCAGTTGGAGCATGGAGGCCACCGCGTCCGTGCCGGCCGCGGTCTGCACGGCGACCGTCACCACGTAGTCGATCAGCAGCGCCACGGCGGCCACCTGGGCCACCCTGGGCCCGAAGTTGTCCCGGGCCACCGCGTAGGAACCGCCGGTCCTGGTGTAGCTGGAGACGACGTCCCGGTAGCAGAAGGTGAGCAGGAGCAGCAGGGCGAGGATGACGCCCGTCACCGGCATCACCAGGGCGAAGCCGGCCACGCCCGCGGCGGGTACGAGCTGGGTCAGCATCTGCTCGGTGCCGTAGGCGCTGGAGCTGATGCAGTCCGGCGCGAGGACGCCGAGCGCCACCGGGTTGCTGAGCTTCTCGTTGTGCAGCTCCGCCGTGACCAGCGGCGGTCCGAGCAGCGCCCGCTTGAGCCGGTAGCCGGGCCGCTCGGGCACGGTCGCGGCGCGCGCTGTCCCGGCTGCGCGGGGTGCCTGCTGTGCCTGCTGTGCCTGCGGTGCTTGCGGTGCTTGCAGTGCTTGCGGTGTCAGTGGCGCCCGCGGTGTCAGCGGCGACGCCGGCCGTGTCCGCGCCGTCGGGGTGGCTCGGTCGGGGTGGGCGGGCGGTGCGACCGGTGTGTCGCGCGGGCCTTGGGGGGCTGGCGTCATCGTCCGTCCTCTCCGTCGGGAAGGGGGCGCGTCGCGGGGATACGACGTCGGCTCTCCCGCTTGCCCGCAGGTCGCCCGAGCATGCGCGGCCGCCCCGGTCGCTCACCCGCGCGCATCCGGGCGCTAGTCCAGTCGCTCACCCGTGCGCATCAACAGCGGCCGGGCGGGCAGACGGGGCGCGACGGTCGAGCACGGGCGGGCCGGGCCCGCGCCCGCGAGGCGGGAGCGTGGTCCGAGGTCCGCAACCGATCGTCGCGACCGATGCTCACCCTTCCAGGGAGTCCTCGATGACCAACCTGACCCGACTGCCCGGAGCCTTCGACCACTACTGGGACTGGCAGTTGCGCGCGGCCTGTCGTGAGACGGACACCAGCGTCTTCTTCCACCCCTCCGGCGAACGCCCGCCCGCCTCCGCCGAACGCGACGCCGCGGCCAAGGAGGTCTGCGCCCGCTGCCCGGTGCGCGCGGCCTGCCTGGAGTTCGCCCTGGCGACCCGCGAGCCCTACGGCGTCTGGGGCGGCATGACCGCCGAGGAGCGCCAGGCCGTGCTGCGCTCAGGTCGGCGCCGCGAGGCCGCGGTTGTCGGCTGAGGCTCACCGACGACCTGCCCCGGGCGCGTCGTGCTCTTCGCTGCTCGGGGCCGGGTCGCAGGGCGCGGCAACGGGGATGGTCGACCACGTCACCCGTACCCGACCCGTGCAGCGCCGACACCCGTGCAGCGCCGACACCCGTGCAGCGCCGACCACCCGTGCAGCGCCGACCACCCGCGCAGTGCCGTCAACCTCCGCGCGTTTCGGCGTTAACCTCCTTGTGCCACACCGTCTATGATCGTCCGTCAAGGTTGGTAGCGTCGATCTTCGCGGCGCCACCCGGCGCGCCCGCACCCCGAGACTCCGGGAGAGCTCCGAATGCCCCAGACCATCCGCCGCGCGGTGATCCCCGCCGCCGGCCTCGGGTCCCGCCTGCTGCCGTTGACCAAGGCGACGCCCAAGGAGATGCTGCCGGTCGGCGACCGGCCGGTGATCGAGCACACGGTCCGCGAGCTGATCGCCTCCGGGATCACCGACATCACGATCGTCGTCTCCGGCGGCAAGGGCCTGATCCAGGACCACTTCCGCCCCAACCCCGCCCTCGTCGCCCAGCTGCGCGAGGTCGGCAAGGACGGGTACGCGGACGCGGTGGAGGAGGTCGGCGAGCTCTCCCGGGCCGGGCACATCACCTACCTCGACCAGCACGGCCCCTACGGCAACGGCACCCCGGTGCTCAACGCGGCCCGCAACTTCGGCGACGAGCCGATGCTGGTGCTCTGGCCCGACGACGTCTTCGTCGCCGAGGTCCCGCGTGCCCAGCAGCTGATCCGGGCCTACGAGGCGACCAACTGCCCGGTGCTCGCGCTGATGCCGATGGACAGCGCGGACGCGCCGCGCTACGGCGTCCCGGTGGTCAAGGAGGACCTGGACGGCGGCCTGCTGCGGATCACCGGGCTGGTCGAGAAGCCCGAGCCCGCGGAGGCGCCCTCCGCCTACGCGGCCATCGGCGGGTACGTGATCACCCCCGGGATCATCGACGAACTGCGCGAGCAGACCAACCGCTGGTACGAGCACCGCACCGGCGAGGTCTACCTCACCGACGCGATCAACGCCTACGCGGGCAGCCGCGCGGTCTACGGCCAGGTGATCCAGGGGCGCTGGTACGACACCGGCAACCCGCTGGCCTACCTGACCGCGCAGTTCGCCGCCGCCCTGGCCGACCCCGCCTACGGCCCGCACCTGCGCCGCCTCGCCCAGGAGCTCGGCACGCCGTCCGGTTCCGACGGCGGCGCTGCCGGCGGTGCCGACGCGGCCGGCGCGTAGCACCCGGGCCCCGGCCCCGGCCCCGGCCCCGGGGGCCGTGCGGGGCCGCGCGGCGGTGAGCCGCCCCGGGCGCCGACCCGGCCCCCGTGACCGGGCGTCAGGTTGGGTAGTCTGCGGCCATGGATGCCCACGAGTCCCTGATCGAGCTCATCGGCAACACCCCGCTGGTGCGGCTGCGCACGCCGGGGGCCGAGGGGGCCGCCGTCTACGCCAAGCTCGAATACCTGAGCGCCGGCGGCAGCGTCAAGGACCGGATCGGCCTGCGCATGATCGAGGAGGCCGAGAAGTCCGGGGCGCTGCGGCCGGGTGGCACGGTGGTCGAGGCCACCTCGGGCAACACCGGCGCGGGGCTCGCCATGGTGGCCGCGGCCAAGGGCTACCGGACCGTCGTGGTGCTGCCGGACAAGAGCAGCGCGGAGAAGATCGCCACGCTGCGCGCCTACGGCGCCGAGGTGGTGGTGCGGCCCGGCGGGCTGCCGGCGCACGACCCCGAGCACATCCTCAACGTGGCCGCCCGGCTGGCCGAGAGCACCCCGGGCGGCTGGTTCGCCGGTCAGTACGGCAACCCGGCCAATCCGGCCGCGCACTACCTGACCACCGGTCCGGAGATCTGGCGGCAGACCGAGGGCCGGGTCACCCACCTGGTGTCCTGCGTGGGCACCGGCGGCACGATCAGCGGCACCGGGCGGTTCCTGAAGGAGGCCAGCGGCGGCGCGGTCCGGGTGATCGGCGCCGACCCGGCCTCCTCGGTCTACTCCGGGGGCGACGGGCGCCCCTACTTCGTCGAGGCCGCAGGCCGGTTCCGCCACCCGGAGACCGTGGAGGACGTCTGGCCGGACTCCTACCAGCAGGACGTGGTGGACGAGATCCTGCCGATCGCCGACCGCGACGCGCTGCTGACGATCCGCCGACTGGCCCGCGAGGAGGGCCTGCTGGTCGGCGGCTCGGCCGGCACGGCGGTGTCGGCCGCACTGCGGGTGGCCGCAGGGCTCGGGCCGCGCGAGCTGGTGGTGGTGATCCTGCCGGACTCGGGGCGGCAGTACCTCTCCAAGTACTTCAACGACGAGTGGATGCTGCGCCAGGGCTTCCTGGACGGCGACCCGGGTGCCCCGCGCGTCGGCGACGCGGTGCCGGCCGAACTGCGCGAGCGCCCGCTGCCCTACCTGCACCACCACCGCACGGTGGAGCAGGCGCTCGACGCGCTGCGCGCCCGGCAGCGCGAGGGCGCCGAGCCCGTTTTGCCGGTGGGCCCGGCGCCGGTCGCGCCCGGCCGCCAGCCCACCTCCGTCGAGTTGCTCGGCGCGGTCGGGCTGGAGCAGCTGACGGCGGCGCTGGCCCGGGGCACCGCCGCCGCGGGCGACCCGATCGCCGACCACCTGGCGCCGCCGCTGCCGCGCTTCGGCACCGGCGAGCCGGCTGGGGCGGCCCTCGCCGAGCTGGCCGAACAGGGTGGGCGGACCGCGGTGGTGGTGCACGACGGGCACGGCGTCGGGCTGATCGGGACGGCCGAGCTGCGCGCACTGGTGGACCAGGCCCTGTCACCGTCACCGCTCGGCTGACGCTTCGGCGCCGTCGCCCTGCTGGCCGCCACCCTGCGGGCCGTTGCCCTGCTGGCCGCCACCCTGCTGGCCGCCGTCGCGGTGCCCGCCGGCGTGAGGGCCGGTGTCGTGGTGGACGTGCAGGTCGCCGTGCATGACCGTGAAGAGGGTGCCGTGGTCGTTCGCGGTGTTGGTCTGGGTCGGGCCGGCGGCCTGCCGCTCGGCGGCGCCCGCCGGGTTCTCGTCCGGCGGTCGCTCGACCTCGACACGGTTGTCGCGGCCCGCCACGACGGGGCCAGTGGCGTCGCCGTTGATCCGGATGGTGATGCGGTCGCCGGGGGGTGGTTGCACGGGCTGGCTCCTCTGGTGGGATGGGGTGGGGCTCGGTGCCGGGCGGGCGGACTACTCGCGGGTCCAGGTCTGGGTTCCGCAGGTGTAGCAGTCGAGGTTCGCGGGGGCCGACAGCACGACCTGGGCGGTGGATCCGTCGGAAGCGAGGGTGATCGTGACCGGGGCCTCGGCGAGGAGTTCCTCGCAGGGGTTGCCGTCCTGGTAGATCCGGTACGTGCCGCGGTAGCTGAGCGGGCCGCCCGTGAGCAGGATGTCGGGCGGGGCGCAGGCTTCCTGGGGTTGCCGAACGGTGAAGCGGCCCGACCCCGATGCGTCGATCAGCACGTTCTGGCCCGAGCCGTCCCGCCATTGTCCGGCCAGGCCGGTGTGCGACGAACCTTGCGACGCCTGGATCTTGGCGATGACGGCCCGGCCGACGGCGCCGACGCCGACGATGGCGACCAGCGTGAGGATGAGGCTGACCAGCTTGCTTCCCACCGCTGCCGCGGTGGCGGCCCCGCCGGTGGCGGTGGACGTACCGGCCACGGCGGCACCGGAGACGTGTGAGGCGGCGGCCGCCCGCGTCATGTGCTGGGTGGCGGGCACGGTGGGATGGTGGATCGGTCGGGCAGGTGGCGGCTGGGGTGCGGGCGGTTGCGTCAGTGCGGGCGGTTGCGCCGGCGCGGGAGCCGGGTGCGGGGGTGTGGACACCACCGGCTGGGGCGTCGGTGTCACTGGTGTAGCTGGTGCGACCGGTGCGACGGGTGCGACCGGTGCGACGGGCGCCACCAGCGTCGCCGGCGGTCCGGCGGCCGGCCCGGTCAGGGTGAAGCCGTTCGCGGCCATGTGGTTCACCATGGCCTGGCTGCTCGCGCCGTGCACCGGGGTCGGCAGCGTGATCCCCGGGGGTGTGATGCCCCCGGGTGCGGCCGGCAGAGCAGCGGTGCCATGACCGCGGCCCAACTCCCGCCACAGCATCACCGCTTCCGCCAGCAGTGCGGCCGAGGCGATGCGCCGACCGATCAGCAGCGCTCGGATGCTCTCCTCGTGGACGAAGTACGCCTCGGCGTTCCGGTCGCCCGCGTTCCGGGCGGCGACCCAGCCGAGCCCGAGCAGCCGCCCCCAGAGACCGAAACGCAGCGAGCGGGCCAGGCCGGGCGACGCGGCCCGGGCGAGCTGGACGGCGAGGTCCGGCCGATCGGCCGCCTGGGCCAGTTCGACCACTCTGGCCAGCGCCGTTCCGGCATTGGCCAGTTGGGCCGGCGTGGTCGTCGCCTGCGCGGCCCAGCGGGTGAAGTGCTCGCAGAGCCGCTCGACCGGGATCGGGGCGGCGGGCCGGGTGCGCAGCTCGACCCCGGCGTCGGCGGCCAGTCGATAGCCCTGGTCGTCACCCAGCACCAGCCCGAGATCGACGAGGTGGCCGCACCTGGCGGCCGCCTCGGGGTCGCCGCTGATGGCGGTGAGGTGGACCGGCGCCAACTCGGCGCTGCCGAAGAGGTCCAGCAGGTGCAGCACGGCCAGCCCCGCAGGGTCCAGCTGGTCGAGCAGCCGGGGGAGCAGCCAGGCGACCTCGCCGGGCCTGGGTAGCCGGGATCGGCCCGCGTCGTCGAGGACGAGCGATCCGGCTGCCCGCAGCAGCGGCAGCGGTCGGCCGCCCGCGGCCACCCAGAGCGCGGCGGCGGCGGTCGTCTCACTCTCGTGCAGGGGGCGGTGCATGGCCCGGGCCAGGAGGTCGAGGCCGGCCGATCGGTCCAGGCCGGTCAGTTCCAGCGCGGTACCGTCGGTCCACAGCGACCGTTCGCGGCCGGCCAGGACGAAGGTCGCGTCCGGTGCGGCGTCGCTGAGTTCCAGCAGCTGTTCGGAGGTCAGGTCCGCGTTGTCGACGTAGACGGTCACCCGGACGCCGGCCATCAGGCGCCGCAGTTCGGCAGAGGTCGGCGCATAGCCGGCGGCGTCGTAGCAGGCCTCGAACACCTCCTGTGCCAGATCACCGACCTCGCGGTAGGCCGCGCTGAGGAACAGCACCCCGTCCGGGCCGGGCCGCAGCAGCCGCGCCGCGTGCCGCAGCAGCGCGCTCTTGCCGATCCCGGGCGGTCCCCACAGCTGCACCGGCCCGCCACTTCGGACGGCGGCGGCCAGCGCCGCCAACTCGGCCTCCCGGCCCACCGGCTGCCGCTGCGCACGCGGCAGCAGCTCGACCCGGTCCCGGCGCACCGGACGCGGGCGTTCGCGTTCCGTCAGCAGCGTCACGGTCGAGCCGTGCTGCGCGTTGACGACCATGTTGTGGTCGCCCGCGACGACCGGGCCGTGCGCGTTGCCGCCGATGTCGATCCGGTAGGCGTTCCCGCTGAAGGCTGTTGACGCTCCGTCAACTCCGCCCGCTGTGCCGAGTTCGTCCGTCCCGCCCATCGCCACCCTGCCCTCCCGGTCGCCCAAGGACGACCGCTCCGACTGCCCGCGGGGCCGCCTGCTCCGGCTGCCTGGTCCGGCGGCCTGGTCCGACCGACTGCCGGCGCGGCCTGACGGGCACCGCGGCGGCGCCCGTCCACGGCTCACGCTAGCCACGGGCAGCGCCGGCAAAACCGTCGTTCGACTGTTTCCGGTCAGTCCGTCCGATGGCGACCTCCCGCTCTCGTGCCCGCTCTCGTGCCCGTGCCCGTGCCCGTGCCCGTGCCCGCGCCCCGCGCCGGCCTCCCGCTGTCGGAGCCCGGCGCTCCGTCCGCCGATCCCGGCTCGGCGAAGGCGATGCCGCTCAGCAGCGCGAGGCTCTCGACCTTGATGGCGCGGTAGCCCGTGGAGACCACGCCCGCCGCGCGGAGTCTGCGCAGCGCCTTGTGCACGGTGGGCTCGGCGGCGCCGGACAAGGTGGCCAACTCCAGTTGGGTGAGCGGCCAGCGGATCACGGCCCCGTCGCCGACCCGCTCGCCGTAGCTCAGCGCGATCTGATGGAGCACCCGGGCCAGCCGGGTCGCGGCGTCGCAGCCGGTGAAGTCGACGCGGTGGGTGTTGGCGGCGCGCAGCTTGGTCACGATCGATTCGTTGACCGCGCGGGAGACCCGCGGATCACGCCGCACGCAGTCGAGGAAGTCGCCGCGGCCCACCACTCGGGCGGCGACCGGCCCGCAGGTGGTGACGGTCGCCGAACGCGGCCGTCCGTCCAGAGCGGCGAACTCGCCGACCAGGTCGCCGCCCATCCGGACGGCCAGCAGCGCGTCCCGGCCGTCGTGGGTGCGGGCGGTCGCCTTGACCACGCCGTCCAGCAGGAGCAGCACGAAGGCGGTCCGCTCCGACTCGCGCAGCAGCACCCGGTCGGCCGGATACCGGGTCGGCACGCCCAAGGCCAGCAGTCGGTCGCGCGTCGGCCGGTCCAGGCCGCCGAGCAGGCTGGCCGCGGGCCAGGCCCACGCCGCGCGCGGCCGAACCCCGGCTCGGCTCGGAGTTCCGTCAACCATGCCTCGGTGCCCCGCTCTTCGCGTCCCCGCCGGCGCGAGGAGTGGCCGCCGGGACCAGTATGGGTCCCGGGCGGGCCCTGGGCACCGGGCTCGTCGCCGGGCGTTGGCGCCGCCGGCCCGGAGTCGTTGCGAGGATCCGCTCTCCCGATCCCGTATTGCGACGGGATCTCCGCCCGGCAGCCGCTGGAGAGTGGGGTGTGCGCACCCGGGGGGGTGTCGCCGAGGGCGGCGCGGCCGGATCCTTGACGGTGAGTCAGTCAGCCCCTGTTCCAGGAGGACCGGATGGACCGTGAGTTGGAGTACCGGGTCGTGCTGGCCGTCGACATCGAGCGGTCCGCCGGGCGCGGTAACACGGCGCTGCTGCGGATCCGCGAGGTCCTCGCGACCGCGCTGCGCGAGGCGTTCGGGCAGAGCGGCATCGACTGGGCGGCCTGTCTGTGCGAGGACCTGGGGGACGGCCTGCGGGTGACGGCACCGGCGGGGACACCGAAGAGCAGGATGATCCATCCCCTGGTGCACGAACTCGTCGCCCGGCTGCGCGCCCACAACCGCACGGCCGGTGCCGCCACGCGGATCCGGGTCCGGATCGCGCTGCACGCGGGCGACCTCTGGATCGCGCCCGATGGCTCGGTCGCCGGTCGGCCGCTGGAGGTGCTGGCCCGACTGCTCGACGCGGCGCCGGCCCGGCGCGCGCTGGCGGCGGCCCCCGCGGCGGTGGATGCCTCGCTGATCGTCTCCCGGCACATCCACGAGGAGACGGTCGGGCACGGCCATCCCGGCATCGATCCGGAGACCTTCCGCGAAGTCGTGGTCACGGCGAAGGAGTTCACCGATGCCGCCTGGCTCCAGCTCGTCGGCCGGTCGACCGCCGTGCCCGAGCCGGTCGCCGCGCCCGAGCCCGTGCCCCACGCAGTGCCCGAGCCGGTCGCCGTGCCCGAGCCCGAGCCGGTCGCCGCGCCCGAGCGCACGGCGGTCACCGAGCGGCCGGGGCGCGAGCGCTCCAGCATGGTCAACCGCGCCTCCGGCCACGGTGTCATCTACGCGGCGCAGCACGGTGTGCAGCACATCCACATCAGCAGAGAAACCTGAGGGAGCGAGCGTTGATGGCAGCGCCGGGGACGACCACGCCGTCGCGCTCGAACCGCCCCCGGTCCGCCCCCTCGGTCCGCCCCCTCGGTCCGCCCCCCGGTCTACCCCTGCACGGCGGTCGCTGACCCCGACGGCCCGGCCGGTTGAGCGCCCGATCGAGCCGGGCCAAACCTCTCAAATCGGGACATTTGACCGCCTTGGCGGGTGACGGTCCTCACGCGGGTTCCGGGACTACTACGGCCGATCGTCGACCGCCGCCGGCCGGTGGTGGGTGCGGAGGGTTCGCACCGCGGGCGTTGTGGGCCCTTTGCGGTGTTTACACGCATTTGTGCTGGTGGGGGCGGTGGTCGGGGTGTCCGGTTTTTTATGGTTCGGGGTGGTTTGGGTGGTGGGTTGGGGGGTAACGGGGTGGGTTCGGGGGGTGTGGTGGGGGTGGGTGGTCTACGGGGGTGGGTCGTAGGTGGGGGGTCTTGGCGGGGGTGGTGGTGGTTGCTAACAATTGGTCCAGTCGCCGAGCCGCGGTGTCCGGGTCTTCCGGTCTGGTCGTGGCTTTCCGTTGGGTGCCTGTGCCGTTGTGTGTCGGGTGCCTGGTGCTTTCCGCCCTTGTTGTTCGTGCGCCGTCCGTGTGCGGTGCGGGTGGGCTGTGCCCTGTCTGATTGAGGTTGTAGTTTGAACGCCGTTTTCTCTGCTTCTCGTGTGCGTAAGTCTGCTGCTCTTCTTGTTTCGGCTGCTGGTATCGCGGCGTTGGGTGCCGCTGTGGCTCCGTCGGCCGCGTCGGCGGCGACGCCGCAGGAGATCGCGGCGAGTGTGGTGCCGGGTGACCAGTTGGCGTCGTTCGACCAGATCATCGCGCATGAGAGTGGTTGGAACGTGACGGCGACGAATCCGTCCTCGGGTGCGTATGGTCTGGCGCAGGCGTTGCCGGGTTCGAAGATGGCGTCGGCGGGTGCGGACTGGCAGACCAACGCGGGTACGCAGATCAAGTGGGCGTACGACTACATGAACTCGCGGTACGGCAGCCCGAACCAGGCGTGGGCGTACTGGCAGATCCACCACAACTACTGACAGCCACAGCTGCTGCCACAGCCACAGCCACAGTTGCTGCCACCACGGCTGCAGTCGTCACAGCCGGACGGGGTCCGGCGCGCACCTCGCGCGCCGGACCCCGTCCGCGTCCCCGTATCCGTCCGTAGCCGTCCGTAGCGGTCCCCTGGTGTCCCCCCGGGCGGGTCAGCCGAAGAGCTGGCCCGCCCAGTCCTGCCCCTGGGCCAGCCCCGGCGGCACGACGAAGAGGCCGCCGGAGAGGTGCTGGATGTACTCGTTGAGCGCGTCGTGCTGCCCGAGGATCTTCTGCAGCGAGACGAACTGGCCGGGGCTCTTCATGTAGGCGAGGAAGAAGAGCCCGCCCAGCAGCTGGGTGGTCACCGGATCGATGCCGTCGGTGTAGGAGTAGCCGCGGCGCAGGATCCGCAGGCCGCCGTTGTTCTCCGGGGCGGCGAGCCGCACGTGGGAGGTGACCGGGATGACGTAGTCACCGCCGCTGCGGGCGGCGAAGTCCGGAGTGTCCCGCTCCTGGGTGCCGGTCAGCGGGGCGCCGGTGGACTTCTGCCGGCCGAAGACGTTCTGCTGGTCGGCCAGGTTGTCCCGGTCCCACTGCTCCAGCAGCATCCGGATCTTCCGGCTGACCAGGTACGAGCCGCCGCGGATCCAGTTCTGCGGCTCCTCGGAGCCGATCCAGACGTGCTGGGCCATCAGCGCCTGGTCGGCGGCGTCGATGTTGCGGGTGCCGTCCTTGAAGCCCATCAGGTTGCGCGGGGTGGCCTGGGCCGGCGAGGTGGAGGCGGTGCGGCCGAAGCCGAGTTCCATCCAGCGCGGGTTCACCACGCCGGTGCCCAGCCGGCGCAGGTTGCGCACGGCGTGGAAGGCGACCTGGGGGTCGTCCGAGCAGGCCTGGACGCAGATGTCGCCGTCGGAGGAGCCCGGGGCGAGGTCCTCGCGGGGCAGCGTCGGCAGCGGGCTGAGCGCTGCGGGGCGCCGCGCCGCCAGGCCGAAGCGGTCGTCGAAGAGCGAGGGGCCGTAGCCGATGGTCACCGTGAGGTTGCCCGGGGTGAGGCCGACGGCCTCGCCGGTGTCCTCTGGCGGGCTGTTCGGGTCCTCCTGCTCGCCCGGGACGGTGCGGCCCAGCGTCATCGCCTCGACGGCCGCGGTCCAGGTGCGCAGCATCGCCGCGAGGTCGTCCCGGCTGGTGCCGGGCACCACGTCGAAGGCGGCGAAGCAGAGGCGGTCCTGCGCCGGGGTGGCGATGCCCGCCTGATGGGCGCCGCGGAAGGGCACCATCTGGGTGTCGTCCGCGGTCGGCCTGACGTCGTCGCCGTGCCGCACGGTCAGGGTGACCGCGGTGGCGGCGGCCGCGGTGGCGCCGAGCGCCCCGATGCCGCCGAGCAGCCGCCGCCGGCTGACGCCGCCGGTAGGCGCCGGGCCGCCCGGCCCGGCCGGTTCCTGGTCGTGGGAGGTCACGCCACCACTCCGGCGACCTTGGAGACGACCTCGGCGTACGCGTTCACGGTGGTCGACAGGACCTTGCGCTGGTCGTCGGTGACGGTGCTGTAGTCGACGAAGCCGGTGTTCTCGTAGCCAGGGGCGGCGGCGTACGGGGCCAGCGCGGCGGTGGTCTTCTGGTAGGCCGCGGTGATGCTCGCCGCCAGCTGCGGGTTCTTCTGCTGGAGCACCGGCATCAGCACGCCGATCGCCTCGTTGGCGCCGTCCAGGTTGGCCTGGAAGTCGATCAGGTCGGTGTGCGAGTACCGCTCCTCCTCGCCGGTCACCTTGGAGGTCTCGATCTCGTTGACCAGGTCGGTGGCGCCGTTGGCGATCACGGCGGGCTGGTACTCGACGGTCTGCACCTGGGTGTAGAGCTGGTTGACGTCGGCGTCCAGCTGGTCGGCGAGCTTGTCCGTGCCGGTCAGCGAGTTCTGCTGCCAGAGCGCCTGCTCCAGGCGGTGGTAGCCGGTGAACTGGTCCGGGCTGGGCGCGTCGTCGATCCGGCCGTCGATCCGGCCGTCCAGGTCGCCCCAGATCTCGGCGGTCGGCTCGATCTTCTCGTAGAAGGCGCGGGCCTTGCCGTACAGCTGCTTGGCCTGGTCGGCGTTGCCGGCGCGGACCGCGTCGTCGAAGGCCTTGGTGGCGGCGACCAGCTGCTTGGTCTGGTCGTCCACCCAACTCGCGTACTGGGTGGTGGCGGTGACCAGCGCCGGGTTGTCCTTCCAGGTGTTCGCGGTCGAGCCGGTGACCTCGAAGTCGGTGTGGCTGGTGCCGGCCCCCGGGCAGTAGACCTGGTACTTGCCCGCGTCCAGGGTGAGCGAGAAGTCGCCGGACAGGCCCGGGGTCAGGTTCTCCTTCTCACCCAGCATCTTGCCGCTGTCCAGCAGTTCGGCCTCGGTGACCTTGCCGGAGTTCTTGTTGGCCACCGTGAACTTGACCGGGCCGGCCGGCACCTTGGCGGGGGAGGGGGTGCAGCCCTGGTCGCTGATGGTGATGTTGACCGCGGTGGCGGCGTCCTTGCCCGCGGCGGGCGCGGCGCTCTTCTTGGCCGAGCCACCGCAGGCGGTCAGCAGCAGCCCGGTCAGCGCGAGGGTGGTCGCACTGACCAGGACGCGCCGGGCGGTCGAGCGGGCGGCGAGGCGGTCGGTCGGCACAGCGGGGGACTGCACGGGGAACTCCTTCGGAAGGCACCGGGGCAGTGCCGCGGTGTGGTGCGGGGAAGGCGGAGGAAGTG
Source organism: Kitasatospora sp. NBC_01287 (assembly GCF_026340565.1). Lineage (NCBI taxonomy): Bacteria > Bacillati > Actinomycetota > Actinomycetes > Kitasatosporales > Streptomycetaceae > Kitasatospora > Kitasatospora sp. NBC_01287. The sequence goes on along the minus strand of NZ_JAPEPB010000001.1, from coordinate 427,030 downwards.
GAAGGGGAGTGGCGGTGGCGCTGGGCCGGGAGGTCAGACGGCTTCGGCGCCGGAACCGGCGCCGGCCTCGACCGGTGCCGCGGCCCGCGGGCGCGGGGCGCCCGGACGGCGGCGGGCCGGCCAGAGCACCACGGCGGTCATCGGTACGGCGTAGACCAGCCAGGCCACCACCATCGACCAGGTGGGGAAGGGCTGGATCCCGAGCACGCCGGTGACGACGGCGGCGATCGGGGTCCCGGGGCGCACCAGCCAGGAGAGGTCGAAGGCCTGCGGACCCTGGTTGATCCAGCCGCCCTCGAACGCGGTCATCACCGCGGTGGCCACCAGGCCGGCGGCGACCAGCACCAGGACCACGCCGGTGGCGCGGAAGAACCGGGAGAGGTTGATCCGCACCCCGCCCCGGTAGATCCCGTAGCCGATCGCGACCGCCAGCAGGATGCCGAGCAGCGCGCCGATGCCGCCGAACCACGGGTTGTCGCTCTCGTTGAAGGTGGCCAGCAGGAAGACCGAGGTCTCCAGGCCCTCGCGGAGCACGGCCAGGAAGGCCATGGCGACCAGCGCGGACGCCGAGCCCTTGGCCAGCGCCTCGCCGGCCGTGCTCTCCAGGTCGTGGCGCAGATCGCGGGAGTGACGGCGCATCCAGAGCACCATGTAGCTGACCATCAGGACCGCCACCGCGCCGACCACGGTCTCCAGCTGCTCCTGCTGACGCTGCGGCAGGTCCGCGGAGTACACCTGCAGCGCGACGGCGACCGCGGTGCAGAGCGAGACCGCGAGACCCACGCCCAGCCAGACCCGGCGCAGCGCGTCACGGCGTCCCCGCTGGGCGAGGAAGGAGGCGATGATGCCCACGATGAGGGCCGCCTCCAGCCCTTCGCGTAGTCCGATGACGAACGTGGGGAGCATGAGCGAGCCCTTCGAGGCTTTAGGTATGGCTTGCCTTAGTTAGGCACGCCTAATTAGCAACCTCCGGTGCTTGCCGGTCAAGTGCGCGCGCTCGCCACGGATCGGGCATATCGGGGCATAGTGGCTTGACTTTGACCGATCTTGGGCCGGCCGTGATGATCCCGTGTCGTAGCCGTTGCCTCGCTGTTGCACGGCTGCCGGCTGCCGGCTGCCGGCTGCCGGCGCCCGGGCCGGGCCGTGCCGGGCCGCAGTCGTGGCGTCGACGTGGTGCGGAGTGGTCCGGAAGATCCGCTAATATTTCTCTCAGCACCAATGCGCGGGTGGCGGAATAGGCAGACGCGCTGGATTCAGGTTCCAGTGCCCGAAAGGGCGTGGGGGTTCAACTCCCCCCTCGCGCACCAAACAGAAGACCCCAGTCACCTGGGGTCTTCTGTTTTTCAGAGGTCGGTGTGAGCAACGCGCCAGCGTCTTGGGCGGTGAGCGGTCAGAACAGGCTGCCGGCCCCGTACTCGGTGGTGCGGGGCCGGGGGCGTCGGCCGGTGCTGCTCAGTTGAGGAAGTCGACGCGGTCGATGAGGCCTTCGCGCACCCGGTAGGCCACCAGGACGCGGACCGGCTCCTCGGCCAGGCCGTGGGCGACTTCGTGGTCGACCACCCAGTCGCCTTCGCTGAGCCGCCCCACGATCTCCGCCCGGCAGCGGCCTTCGGCGAACTGTCCGACGTACCTGTCACGCAGAGCCGGCCGGCCCCGCAGTCGGGTGCCGTTGGCCCGGTGGACCGTGACGTCCTCGGCGTAGGTGGCGACGAAAGCGTCGATGTCGTGGCTGTTGTAGGCGGCGAGCTGCTGCTCGACCACGTCGCGCGGTTCGGTCATGTGCGTGATCGTTCCTTCCTCGGTGTACGGGTTCAGGCCGCGAGGCGGCGGGTGGCGAGTTCGGCGAGGAGCGCGGCTCCGTCGGGGAGCACCGCGTCGTCGAACTCCGCGTAGGGGGAGTGGTTGAGCGGCAGGCTGTCGGGGTCGGTCCCCTTCGGGGCAGCGCCGAGCCACACGAAGGAGCCCGGAACGGTGTCAAGGACCCGGGAGAAGTCCTCCGCCCCGGTCATCGGGTTCGGCATCGGCTGGTAGCGCTCCTCGCCGAAGACGTCTCGGACGGTGTCGGCCAGGAAGTCGGTCTCGGCCCCGTCGGTCACGGTCACCGGGTACCCGGGCAGGTACTCCACCTCCGCCCGCAGGCCGTGGGCGGCCGCGATGGCCCTGACCAGCTCCGACGCGGCGTCGGCGACCTTGGACCGCGCCTCGGCGGAGAAGGTGCGCACGGTCGCCTCGAAGTAGGCGGTCTCGGGGATGATGTTGCGCTGGGTGCCGGCCTGGATCAGTCCGACGGTGACCACCACCGGATCGAACACGTCGAAGCGGCGGGTCACCATGGTCTGCAGGGCGGTGATCATCTCGCAGGCCGCCGGGATGGGGTCCTTGGCCCGATGCGGTGCCGAGCCGTGGCCGCCCGCACCGTGGACGGTGACGTTCAGCGCATCGGAGGCGGCGAGGATCGGTCCGCGCCGGGAGCCGAACTCCCCGTGCGGCATGGCCGACGCGACGTGCAGGGCGTAGGCGGCGACCGGGCGCCGGCCCGCCGCGTCCAGCACACCCTCGGCCAGCATGGCGCCGGCGCCGTCCGAGCCTTCCTCGCCGGGCTGGAACATGAAGACCACGTCGCCGTGGAGCTGCTCCCGCCGAGCGGCCAGCAGGTGTGCCGCGCCCGCGAGCATGGCGGTGTGCAGATCGTGTCCGCACGCGTGCATGGCGCCGTTGTCGGCGGCGAACGGCAGCGGGGCCTTCTCGGCGACCGGCAGGCCGTCCATGTCGCCGCGCAGCAGCACCACCGGCCCCGGTCGGCCGCCGCGCAGCACAGCGGTGACCGAACTCAGCGCGGAGCCCTGGCTCACCTCCAGCGGCAGTCCGTCGAGGGCCCGCAGCACCCGCTCCTGGGTGCGCGGGAGGTCGAGGCCCAGCTCGGGGAACCGGTGCAGGTCGTGGCGGAGCCGGACCAGGTCCGGGGCCAGAGTGAGAGCGTCGTCGTGCAGGGACACAGGTACCTCCATCGAACCCGCTGCGGCGGGAACTTGTGCAGAGCGATCTTGTTCGGTGATTCTGGATCTCGCGGCGGGAGTTTCCCGCGATTTCGCAGGATTGCGCCATGAGGAGGCCATCTGATGAACGAATCCACCAGAGGTCGACGATGACCGGCGGTCCACGATGACCGGCCGCGACGTGACAGCGGACGAGCTGGACCTCGCCCTGGTGAACGCGCTGCAGCTGCGGCCCCGGGCACCCTGGTCACTACTCGGCCAGACCCTCGGGATCAGCCCGGTCACCGCGGCCCGCCGCTGGCGCCGGCTCTCGCAGGCCGGGATCGCCTGGGTGACCGCCTACGGTCTGCCGCACCCCGAGGACCGCGGGTGCATCGCCTACCTCGACCTCGACTGCGCTCCCGACCGGCTCCGGCAGATCGCCGACGAACTGGCCGAGGACCCGCACGTGATGAGCATCGAGCATCACTCCCAGGGCTGCGACCTCGTCGTCACCGCGGCCTTCACCGACCTGGCGCTGGTCTCCCGGTACACCACCGAACGGCTCGGCCGGCTCCCCGGGGTCAACGCCGTCCGCGTTCACCTGGCAACCGGCTTCTACGCCGAGGGGATCCGCTGGCGACTGGACTCACTGGACCCCGCCCAGCGCGTGGAGCTGCACGACGATCACCCGGCGGGCCATGGGCCACCGTCCGGAGCGCGAGCTGAAGTCCGCGAAGAAGACCGTGAGTTGCTCATCAGGCTGGGCGTCGACGGCCGCCTCGACCAGGCCGAGCTGGCCGCCGCCACCGGGCTCAGCCCGTCCACGCTGCGCCGGCGCCTGGACCGGCTGGCCGCCTCCGACGCGATCCGCTTCCGCTGCGAGATCGCCGCCCGCGACGCCGGGCGGCCGGTCCTGGCGACCTTCCGGGCCGACCTTCCCCCGGACCGGCTCGACGAGGTCGGCCCGCAGCTGGCCAGACTCCCCGAGATCCGGCTGTGCGTGTCCGTCACCGGCGCGCACAACCTCGTGCTCTCCGTCTGGCAGCGCTCCCTCGCCGACGTCCAGCGGTTGGAAACCGCTCTCGCACGCAGGTTCCCCGACCTGCGGGTGGCCGAGCGCCGGGTGTCGCTGCGCACCGTGAAGCGGATGGGCCGGATCCTGGACGCGGAGGGACGCGCGGTCCGCGCCGTCCCGATGGACATCTGGCGAGACCCCGCCCCGGCCTCCTGACGGCCCGCTCGACGGCCCTTTTGACGGGGCCCGCTTGACGGTCGTTCAACGCCACTACCGCGCCGGATCCGTCGCACCCGCCGCCGTCGTCACCGCCGCCGCCATCACCACCGCCGCCGCCCGCCGGGAGAGCAGCCACTGCCCGGTCAGGCCCGCCACCAGCAGGCCGCCGACCAGGGTGATCAGCGAGACGCCCGCCGCCGAGGCCCACCGCACCTGGGAGCCGCGCACGGTCAGCACCACGGCGACCGCCACCGCGACGCCCGGCAGGGCGAGCAGCGCGGGCCGGGTGCGGGTCAGGTCGTCCTCGGCCAGCGCGCCGAGCACGCCGACACCGAGGGCGAGGCCCCAGACGCCCAGGGCCTGGGCGTCCGGGCGATCGAGCTGCCACGGGACGAGGGCCGACCAGAATCCGGGGTCGACCAGCAGGCCCGCCCCGATCCCGAACCAGCCCGAACCGAGCACCGCCAGCGCCGGCCTCGACCAGGCGGGCAGCGGCGCGACCCGGGTCGGCAGCGGCCGGGCGGGCCGGAGGTACTGCCACAGCAGGCAGCCGACCGCGCACAGCCCGAGCACGCCCAGCACGGCCACCCAGCCGAGGCTGAAGAAGACCAGAATGATCGGACCGCCGCGGACCACCTGGAGCCGGCCGCCGTTGAGCAGCGTCACGGCGAGCAGGCCCACCAGCACGATGGCGAGCGGCAGGACGAGGGTCCGCACCTCCTCCCAGAGCCCGGCCCGGCCGATGCTGAAGAGGCCGGGGCAGACGCCGAGCATGGCCGCGCCGACCAGTCCCTGACTCACCGGCCCGGGCGACTGCCAGGCGCCGAACACGTGGCCGCTGAGGCTCACGCCCGCCATCAGGGTGCCGACCAGCAGGCTGACCACCGCCACGGTGGTGGCCAGCATGGTGACGCCCGGGGTCAGCTCGCGTCCGCCGGACTCCGGCTCCACCGGGTCTGTCTGACTGCTGCTCATCGGACACCTCCGTGGAAACCGTCGAGTTCTGTGGCGGTGGCGGTGGCGGTGGCGGTGGCGGCCGCCGGTCGCGTGCGCCGGGCGGCCGCCGGCTCGGCCCGTTCGAGCACTTCGCGCCCGTACATCACGCGCAGGCTCACCACCGTGGTGGCCGTGAACGCGAGCATCCCGCAGCCGATGGCGACCCCGGCGCAGAGCGCGGTCTGCCGGTCCAGGCCGAGGGAGTGCTGGAGGGGGAGCGCCGCCCCGGCGGAGAGCACGGGGGCCAGGCAGAGCGCGGTGAGGTGCAGGCGCCACTCCTCGCGCGCCCAGGTGTGCCCGGCCCGCGCCGCGCGCCACTGGCGCACCAGCAGCACCGCGTAGACCGCCGCGTAGGGCAGCAGGTAGGCGGCCAGCAGGCGGTGCCCGGTGGCGCCCCAGCCGAGGTACGAGCGGACGATCCAGGCCAGTGCCACGGCGCCGGCGAGGTGGGCCAGGGCCAGCACCGGCAGCGGCACCCAGCTCCCGGTCACGCCGGGGACCCTCTCCCGCTTGTCCAGCGCGCGGGAGGCGAGCAGCGCGCCGAAGGTGACCAGGGAGCCGAGGTGCATGATCGCCACCTGGTTCACCTGCGCCATCGAGAGGCCCGGCAGCACCCACGGGAGCACTCCCCACTCCAGCCGCAGCAGCGGAGCGGTCATCAGGAAGCCGTAGCAGAGCAGCATCCAGCGCTGGTGCAGGTCGGGGAAGCGCCCGACGGCGGCGAGGATCCCGAAGCTCACGCTCAGCACGGTGCCGACCAGGATGGTGGCGAGCACGATCCAGAACGCCGCGCCGCCGAAGGCGTCGGCCGGCGCGGTGCGCGCCAGGTAGAGCGCGGCGCCCGCCATCGAGGCGTAGACCGTCAGCGCGAAGACCACCCCGCTCGCCCGGTGCAGCCGGACCCGGCGCCGCAGGGCCGAGAGCAGCTGGACCGGCCCGAGCAGCATCAGCAGGCCGCCCAGCACGGAGTGGACGATCAGCGGGACCAGGCTGCGCCCGTACGGCCCGATCCGGGTGGCGAGCGCGTCGGCGACGTACTTCGGCGACACCGTGCGCGCCAGGATCCACTGGCCGAACGCCGGTGCGCCCGGGTGTGCGTAGGGCCACAGCTCGGTCATCGCGATCGGTGCGTAACCCAGGCAGACGAGCACCACGGTGATCGTGGCGACGCGTCCCCAGGCGACCTTCCTGAGACGGTTCACGGCGGCTCCCTCGGGCACTGCTCTCTTCTCGATAGTCCAGAAAGGACTATCGAGAAGGTAGCGGCGGTCCGCCCCGCGGTCAACGCCCGCGGCGGACATCCGAGGAGGAGGGGATCGCGCGTCCGGTCGCGCTGGGTCCTGCGCGGTTGTGGTGGGCCTTGGTGGCTTTGGCGGCGGTGGTGGCCTTGGCAGCCTTGGCGGCCTTGGTGCACCTCGCGGCGTCACGAGTCGCGCTGCGCGACCCACTCCCAGAAGTCGACCATCATCCGCTCGTAGCGGATCCCGAACTCCAGCGCCTCGCGCTGACCGCTGGTCAGCAGGGTGCCGACGCTCTCGGCGAGTCCCTCGTACTCGCTCAGCGTGCGGTGGTGCTCGGTGAGTTGCTCGGGGGCGAGCACCGCCGGTCGGGCACCGAACCAGAGCTTCAGGATGCCGCGCTCGCGGGCCTCGACCGGTACGAAGGTGGGGTCGGCGAGCCACTGCGCCAGGGTCGCCCGCCCGGCGTCGGTCAGCCTCATCAGCCGCCGGTTGCGCCCGCCCGTCTGCCGGACCTCCGAGAGCAGGCCCGCTTCCGCGAGCCGGTCGCACTGCGCGTACACCTGCGCGTGCGGCATCGACCAGAACGGTGCCACCGTGCGGGCGGCCTCGACCTTCACGTCGTACGGAGTGGCCTCGCCCAGCTTGTCGATGATGCCGAGGACGAGGAAGGAGGGCGTGGTCAGCCGGGTGTCAGCCATGCGGCGACCGTATCGCGATCGCGGGCCACCGCGGGGCCGCGCCCTCGGACGCATCCCTCGGCGAATCCCCCGGCGCATCCCCTGCCGCTCCGCCTGCCGCTCCGCCTGACGCGTCGTCAGAGCAGGTCGTAGATCTCGGCCAGCCGCCCGAGCACGTCGGCGGCCGCTGCCAGGGCGGCGCTGTCGTGCTGGGTGAGCGAGTCCCGCAGGGCGTCGAGCAGTACGGCCTGGCGCTCCTCGTGGCGCCGGCGTCCCTCCTCGGTGAGGGTGACCAGGACGGAGCGCTTGTCGCCCGGCGGGCGCTCCCGGCTGACGTAGCCGGCCGCGACAAGCCCGTTGACCAGCTGGGTGGTTGCGGCGCCGGTCGTCTCGGTGGCGGCGGCCAGTCGGCCCACCGGCAGCGGCCCCTGGTCGGCCAGCGCGCGCAGCGCCCGGGCGTGGGTGAGGGAGAGCGCGCCCGGCGTGCGGGTGGCCCGGCCGCGCAGCCGGGCGTCGGCCGCGCTCAGTCGGTAGGCGGCCCGGGCGAGCTGGTCCAGGTCGCCGGCCCGCCCGTGGTCGGGTGCGGGCTCCGGGGTGCGGTCGGCGGTGGCGTCGGGCATCGGCGGTTCGTCTCCGGGGCAGGTGGGGCGGCGGGTTTGACAGTGAGCCTAACCCGCGTGCTTAATGGCTAAGTACTTAGTCAATAAGTACTTAGCAATTGCGACGCACCCCGAGGAGTACCCCATGACCGTCCGTTCCACCGGCCAGAGCTGGGCCCTGGACATCGCCCTCGCCCAGGGCGGCTTCGACGCGCTGCACCCCGAGGCGAAGGGCACCCTGGAGCAGCTCGGCCACGACCACACCGACTTCGACAAGGTCTTCGCCCTGGTCAAGAGCGGTGCGATGCTGCCCAAGGCCTGGGCCACCGTCGCCGGGCAGGCGGAGGAGCGGGCCGCCCACCACGAGCGGGGCGGCTTCGCGCAGACCGCCGCCGACCTCTACCTGCGCGCGGCGGTGATGTGGGGCCGTGCGCAGTACTCCCTCTTCGACGCGACCGACCAGCGCAAGGCGGCGCTGCGCGCGCGGGCCGACCACTGCGTCGAGCGCCTCGGCGCGCTGCGGGGCAACCGGGTCCGCCGGGTGGTCCTCGACTTCGAGGGCAGCCGGATCTTCGCCCTGCTGCACCTGCCCGCCGGGCAGGTGCGCAACGCCCCGGCGGTCATCCTCGGCCCGGGGATGGACATGATCAAGGAGGACTACATCTACGCGGCCGAGCGCTACTACACCTCGCGCGGCATGGTCGCCCTCTCCATCGAGGGTCCCGGCCAGGGGGAGACCCGGGCCGGCGGCCTGACCGTCGACCTCGCCAACTACGAGCGGGCGATCGGCCGCTACCTCGACCACCTGGCCGCGCTGCCGGAGGTCGACCCGCACCGGATCGGCATGTTCGGCATCTCGATGAGCGGCTACTGGGGTTCGCGCGCCGCCGCCACCGACCACCGCCTCGCCGCGCTCGCCGCCTTCGAGGCCGTCACCGGCGACTTCCGGACCATCTTCGAGCGCGCCCAGCCCACCTTCAAGAACAACTACATGTACATGGCCGGGTACACCGACGAAGCCGCCTTCGACCGCGACCTCGCCGAGCGGATGCCGCTGGCCGACCTGGTCCAGGACATCGCCTGCCCGGTCCTCCACGGCATCGGCGAGTTCGACGAGCTCACCCAGCTGGAGCAGGCGATCGCCAGCTACGAGCGGATCCGCGCGCCGAAGGAACTGCGCGTCTACGAGAACGAGTTCCACCCGCTGGGCGGTGTGGCGGCCGAGGTCTTCCGGTTCGGCGCCGAGTGGCTGGAGCGCGCCCTGAACGGCGAACTCGCCGAGCCGGGCCGCGATGTGCGCCACTACGTGCACCGCGACGGCCGGACCACGGACGGCAGCGCCGATCCCACCTGGTGGCTGGGCGCGGTGCCGCCGGAGCTGGTTGCCGTCCGGTCGGGCGCCGCGGTGAGCTGACCAGCCGTCAGGTGAGGTGGCCGGCAGGCCCGGCAGGTCCGGGCCGCCCGCCGCTCACCCGCGGCGGCGCACCCCCGCCGCGCCCGCGGTATCGCCCGCAGTACCGCCCGCGGTACCGCCCCCGCCGCGCGCCGCGGCGCCTCACCACTCCCGGCCGGCGATCAGCTCCTCGATGTCCGCGTCCTCGAACCCGTAGGCGTCCGCCACGAATCCGAAGTCCTCGGCGATCTCCTCGCGCGCGACGGTCTCGATCTCACTGTCGGCTGCCTCGAACTCCGCCTCCAGCGCGTTGAACTCGGCCGTCGCCCGCTCCGTGAGCAGGTAGAGCGCCGCCAGGTCCGCGGGCCGCTCCGCCTCGATCCGCTCGCACAGCTCCAGCAGGACGGCCCGGCACTTGTCGAGGACGTGATCCGGGAAGTAGTCGTCCGCGTAGAGCTGCTGCAGGAACGGGTACTTCGCCACCTGCGGGTTCGTGATCGGCATGAGAGGCCTCTGTTCATGGTGAAGGGTCGGAGAGTTCATGGTGAAGGGTCGGAGAGCCGACGATTGGAGAGCCGGGAAAGCGCCGCGCTGTGTTGCGCAGCCGACCCGCTGATCCTGCACCACGGCACCGACAAGGCGTCCGACGGCCTCGGGCTCGTCTCCCTCAGGACGTCGGGTAGCGGCTCTCGACCAGTGCCATGGCCGCGCGCACGGTCTGTTCGAACGGCTCGATCGTGGTGGTGGCACGGCAGAGCACCTGCGCCCCTTCCAGCAGGGTGATCAGGGTGGCGGCCAGGTCGAAGGCGTCCGCGAGCGGCAGGCCGGCGGCGACCAGCCGCTCCGCGAGCTGGTCGACCCAGGAGGCGAACGCCGTCGCGGCGACCTGGCGCAGCGCGGCGTTCTCGGTGTCCGCGCCGGAGTGGACGGTCACGGAGGCGACGGCGCAGCCGCTGCCGCACGCCGCCTCCCGCACCACCGGCCGAACGGCTGCCAGAAAGGCCGCGACCACCACGGCCGCGCTGTCGCTCGGCAGGCCGGCCAACTGCTCGCGGACGGCCGCGCCGTGCTGCGCCGCCGCCTCGGCGACCAACTGGCTCTTGCCGCCGGGGAAGTGGTGGTAGATCGCTCCCCGGGCGGCGCCGCTGTCGCGCAGGATCTCCGTGAAGGACATTCCCGCCACGCCCCGCCGCCGCAGTGCCTGGATCGTCGCCTCGATCATCCTGGCCCGCGTGTCGCTCAGCATCGGTGGCCTCCAGCCCTTGACTAGTACGGGCATCCTACTGCACGCTGGAGTCGCTAGGACGTACGTACTAGCTAGTGCAAGCGAGCAGAGAGGCTCCTCCCATGCCGATCACCGTCACCGCTCCTCTCGGCGTTCTCACCGCCGAGGGCGAGCGCGAGATCCTGCCCAGGCTCACCGCGGCCATGACCGAGGTCAGCGGGCTCACCGGAAACGCGTTCTTCACCTCGATCGTCGGCGGCAGCGTGCACGTTCTGGCCCCGGAGCGGGTCTACGCCGGAGGTGTGAACCGCCCCGTCGTGATGGTCGAGTTGAAGCTGCCCGACATCGGTCTGGGTGGCATCGAGGCCCGCGCCGCGTTCATCACCGCCGCCACCGACATCGTGGACGAGCTGACCGTCGCCGGACACCGCCGGGCGGACACCTGGGTCAACATCCTCAACGCCCCTGCCGGAGCCTGGGGCATCGGCGGCACCGCTTACACCGGTGATGCCCTGATCGCCGCCGTCACGGCGGCCGGCTGACCCGTTGACCCGTTGACCTGTGGGAATGCGCCCGGTGACGGGGGGCGTTGACGTTCGACGTGACCACGCCGACGACCCCGACCACCCGTAGCGACCCGGCCGCCGCGCCCGGCCCCGCAGCCTCCGCCGCCTCCGCCGCGCCCGGCGCCTCCGCCGCGCCCGGCGCCTCCGCCGCGCCCGGCGCCTCCGCCGCGCCCGGCGCCTCCGCCGCGCCCGGCGCCTCCGCCGCGCCCGGCTCCCCGCCCCGGCTCTCGGTGCTGGACCGCTCCCGGATCAGGCAGGGGCAGCAGCCCGCGCAGGCGCTGCGGGACACGGTGCTCCTCGCCCAGCAGGTGGAGCGGCTCGGCTACCACCGGTTCTGGGTCGCGGAGCACCACGGCGTGCCCGGGGTGGCCGGCTCGGCGCCCACCGTGCTGGCCGCGGCGGTCGCGGCCGCGACCACCCGGATCCGGGTCGGCACCGGAGGGGTGATGCTGCCCAACCACCAGCCGATGGTGGTGGCCGAGCAGTTCGGCGTGCTCGCCTCGCTCTTCCCCGGACGGATCGACATGGGGCTCGGCCGCTCGGTGGCGTTCACCGACGGCATCCGGCGCGCGCTGGGCCGGGACAAGGACGCAGCCGACCACTTCGCCGAGCAACTCGCCGAACTGCTCGGCTACTTCGACCCGGAGCGCGGCGCGCGCGGTGATGTCCACGCCCGCCCGGCCGAGGGCCTGCGGGTGCCCGCCTTCGTGCTGGCCACCGGCGCCGGCGCCGGGATCGCCGCCGAGGCGGGCCTGCCGCTGGTCATCGGCGGGCTGCGCGGGGCGGAGGCGATGGTGGGTGCGATCGAGCGCTATCGCGCCGGGTTCCGCCCCTCCGCCCAGGCCGAGGCGCCGTACGTGGTCGTCTCGGGCAATGTGGCGGTCGCCGAAACGGCCGGGGCGGCCCGCGACCTGCTGGTCTCCGAGGCCTGGTCGGGCGCCTACGCCCGCACCCACGGGGAGTTCCCGCCACTCGCCCCGGTGTCGCAGGTGCTGGCGCGGGAGATGAGCCCGCGTGAGCGCGCCGCGTACCAGCAGGCGCTCCGCGGGCACATCGCCGGCACGCCGGACCAGGTCGTCGCCGAGCTCGGCGCGCTGCTCGCGCGAACCGGGGCGGACGAGTTCCTGGTCACCACCCACGCCTATGACCAGGCGGCGCTGCTCGACTCCTACCGGCTGCTCGCCCAGGCCGCCGGCCTGCCGGTACCGATCTGAGGGAGCGTCAGCTCTCCGCCGCGTGTCGGAAGTTACCGTTACTCACCTCGACTGCCTCAACGGCCCCGGCAGTCTCAACGGCCCCGGCAGTCTCAACGGCCTCGGTAGTCTCAACGGCTTCGGCTTCGGCTTCGGCCTCGGCGACGTCGACGGCGTTGTCGCGCGCCACCCGGGCGTACCAGTAAGCGCTGGCCTTCGGGATCCGCCGGTTGCTCGGGTAATCCACGTACACCGCCCCGAACCGCTTGGCATAGCCGTACGCCCACTCGAAGTTGTCGAGCAGCGACCAGAGGAAGTAGCCCCGGACATCGGCTCCGGCGGCGATCGCACGGTGCACAGCGGCCAGGTGGGCCCGCAGGTAGGCGATCCGCTCGGGGTCGTGGATCTCCCCCTCGGGCGTCACGGCGTCCTCGAAGGCGGCGCCGTTCTCGGTGATCAGCAGTGGCAGCCCGGGGTTCGCGCGGGCTGTCGCGGTGATCAGGTCCTGCAGGCCGGAGGGGTCGATCGCCCAGCCCATCGCCGTGGTGTCGCCGGGCGGCAGGTGGAAGAGGACCGACTCCGCGCCCGGCCAAGGGGAGTGCTCGCTCGCGCCGTGCGCGTCGTGCCGGGCCGCCTCGCCCGCCCCGACCGCTGGGTCGGCGGGCTGGGCGGAGACCAGGGTGGGCGTGTAGTAGTTGATCCCGAGCAGGTCGATCGGCGCCCCGATGGCCCGCTCGTCACCGGGCCGCACCAGGGCGTCCCAGTCCACCAGGTGCGCGGTGTCGGCCCGCAGGTCGGCGGGGTAGCCGCCGTGCAGCAGCGGGCCGGTGAAGATCCGGTTGCCGACCGCGTCGATCCGGCGGGCGGCGTCCAGGTCGGCGGGGGAGTCGGTGAGCGCCCGCACCTGGTGCAGGTTGAGGCTGACCGTCGCCTGCCCGCCGTCCGGCAGTCCTGCCCGCAGTGCGGCCAGTGCCCGCCCGTGGCCGAGGTTGAGGTGGTGGGCCGCGCGCAGCGCGTCGCTCGCGTCCGTGCGCCCGGGCGCGTGCACCCCGGAGCCGTAGCCGAGGAAGGCCGAGCACCAGGGCTCGTTGAGCGTGGTCCACAGTGCCACCCGGTCGCCCAGCGCCTGGGCCGCCAGCGCCGCGTACTCGCCGAAGCGTTCGGCGGTGTCCCGCTCCGGCCAGCCGCCGCGGTCCTCCAACTCCTGCGGCAGGTCCCAGTGGTAGAGCGTGGCGACCGGCTGGATGCCGGCCGCCAGCAGCCGGTCGGTGAGCCGCCGGTAGAAGTCCAGGCCGCGTTCCACCGCCGGGCCCCGCCCGGTGGGCTGCACCCGGGACCAGGAGATCGAGAACCGGTAGGCCCGCAGGCCCAGTCGGCTCATCAGTGCGACGTCCTCGGGGTACCGGTGGTAGTGGTCGGTGGCCACATCGCCGGTGTCGCCGGCGTGCACCTTGCCCGGCGTGTGGCTGAAGGTGTCCCAGATCGACGGCGTCCGGCCGTCCTCCCGCACCGCGCCCTCGACCTGGTAGGCGGCGGTGGCCGCGCCCCAGAGGAAGCCGGTGGGAAAGCTCAGCCGCGCGCCGGCCCGTTCAGCCTCGGCCCGTTCAGCGCCGGCTCGTTGGCCTGAGGCTCGTTGGTCCGAGGCTCGTTGGTCCGAGGCTCGTTCGGTGGTCGGCGCGGGCGCCGGAGTGGTGGCAGGTACCGGAGTCATGGATGGAGCGCTCCCAGAGGCGAGTGGAATGGACAGGAAGGGACTACCCCTTGACGGCGCCCTGAGTGATGCCGCCGACGATGTGCTTGCCGAAGATCAGGAAGACCAGCAGCAGCGGCAGCGTGCCGATCAGCGCGCCCGCCATGATCACCGACCAGTCGGTGGACCAGCCGGTCCCGAGGCCGGCCAGTGCCACCTGCACGGTCGGGTTGGTGGCGCCGTTCATCGCGATGATCGGCCACAGGAAGTCGTTCCAGGACTGCACGAAGGTCAGCATGCCCAACACGGCCAGCGCCGGGCGGGCGATCGGCAGTACGACGTGCCAGACCACGCGCAGCGAGTTCGCCCCGTCGGTCCGCGCCGCCTCCAGCAGCTCGGTGGGCAGCGCCTGGACCAGGTACTGGCGCATGAAGAAGACGCCGAACGCGGTCACCAGGGTCGGCAGGACCAGCGCGCCGAGGTGGTTGCCCAGGCCCAGCCGCCGCATCAGGATGAACAGCGGCACCACGCTCAGCTGCGCGGGCACCGCCAGGGTGGCGACCACCAGGCCCATCAGCACCCCGCGCCCGGCGAACCGCAGCTTGGCGAAGGCGAAGCCGGCCAGCAGCGAGAAGCCGGTGGTGCCCAGCGTGACCGAGCCCGCGACCAGGGTGGAGTTGAGCAGTGCCACACCCATGCCGCGCCCGCCGGCGTTGCGCCAGACGTAGCCGAGGTTCTTGAACAGGTTCCCGCCCGGCACCAGTGGCGGCGGGCTGGAGACCACCCGGTGCGCGTCGGTGGAGGCGGCGACCAGCGTCCAGTAGAGCGGGAAGAGCGAGACCAGCGCGACCAGGATCAGCACCAGGTAGGTCAGCGGGCCCGCGTGGTGCTGGCGCCCCGCGCGGTTCACGCCCGCGGCTCGGCTCGGACGGCCCGCTCGGTTCACGCCCGCGGTTCGACTCGGACGGCCCGCGCGGTTCACGCCCGCGGCTCGGGGCAGGTGTGCGGTTCGGTCCATGGTTCCTCTCCTCCCGCTACCGCGCACGGCGCAGCTGACGGGCGATCAGCGTGTTGACCAGGCCGAGCAGCAGGAGCAGCGCGAACATGGTCCAGGCGATGGCGGACGCCCGGCCGAGCATGCTGTTGCGGAAGCCCTGGTCGTACATCAGCACCCCGAGGGTCTCGTACTGGTTGGCGGCGCCGCCCTGGTGGCCGCTCTGGCCGCCGAACAGGAAGGGCTCGCCGAAGAGTTGGGTGGCACCGATGGTGGAGACCACGACGGTGAACAGGATGGTCGGCCGCAGCGCCGGCACCGTGACGTGCCAGAACTGCCGCCAGCGGTTGGCCCCGTCGATCGCCGCCGCCTCGTAGAGCTCGCCGGGCACCGCCTGCATCGCGGCGAGGTAGATCAGCGCGTTGTAGCCGGTCCAGCGCCAGGTGACGATCAGCGCGATGGCGAACTGCGAGGTCCAGCGCCCGGCTTCCCAGTCGACCGGTCCGAACCCGGCCAGGCCGAGCAGCCAGTTGGCCATCCCGCCCTCCGGGCTGAAGATCAGCGCGAAGACCAGGGTCGCGGCGGCCACCGAAGTGGCGTACGGGGCGAGCAGCGCGGTGCGCAGGAAGGCGCGGCCGCGCAGCCGGTAGTTCAGCAGGTGGGCCAGCCCGAGGGCGATCAGCAGCTGCGGCACCGTTGAGAGCGCTCCCAAGGTGATGGTGTTGCGCAGCGCGTTCCAGAAGAACCGGCTGGGTGGGCCGGTGAAGAGGTCGGTGTAGTTGCGCAGCCCGATCCAGCGCGAGCTGCGCACGTTGTAAAGGCTCACCTGGTGCAGCGAGAGCCAGCCGGTGTAGAGCAGCGGGAAGAGCCCGAAGGCGGCGAAGACGAGGAAGAACGGTGCGACGAAGGCGTAGGGCGAGCCCTTGCTGTCCCAGCGGTAGAGCCGGGTCCGCCAGGTCTGGCGGCGGCTGGGGCCGGTGCTGGAGGCCACGGGGTGGTCCTTCCGTGGGGGTGGTCGGCCGGGGCCGGCGCGGCGGATCGGCCGGCCGGCCCCGTGCGGCGGCTACTGGACGCTGCTGTCGATCTGCTGGACGGTGGTGCTCCACGCGTCGGCGGCGCTCTTGTGGTTCTGCTCGACCAGCAGGATCCCGTTGCTGAAGTCGTTCTGCAGGTCGCCGGAGTGCGGGCCGATCTCGGCCGGCTGGATCGCCTTGGCCGCCGCCGAGAAGATCTGGCCGGTGGCCGCGTCCGGCCCGATGTAGGGGTTCTTGAAGCCGGTCACCGCCGGTAGCGCGTAAGCCCCCTGGTTGGAGGGGATGTTGCCGACCGCCTGGAACACCTTGGCCTGCTGCTCCGGCGCGGTCAGCCAGGCCACCAGGGCCTCGGCCGCGGCGGTGTGCTTGCCGCTCGCCGGCACCGCGAGGAACGAGCCGCCCCAGTTGCCGGCCGCGGGGGCCTGGGCGATGTTCCACTTGCCGCTGTTCGCCGGCCCGGAGAACTTCTGGATGTTGGCCTGCTGCCAGGACGGGCAGACGGTGGTGGCGAAGCTGGACCGGGCGAAGGCGGTCTGCCAGGGCGTGTCGAACTCCTTCAGGCCCTGCGAGAGTCCGGCGGCGTCGGCCCGCATCGCCAGCTCCCAGCCGGACTTGACGCTGGGCGAGTCCTTGTAGGCGAGCTTTCCGCCTTGGTAGTACTGGGTGCCGGCGGAGGAGACGACGGCGTTGAAGAGCCCGGTGGCGGTGTCCATGAAGTACGTCCCCTTGGGCGCCTTGGCCTGGAACTCCGCGCCCACCGCGACGTACTTCGACCAGTCGCCGGCCCACAGCGCGCTCACCGCGGCGGGGTCGCTGGGCAGCCCGGCGGCCTGGAAGAGGTCCTGGCGGTAGCAGATCGCCATCGGGCCGACATCGGTGCCCAGCCCGATGGTGCGCCCGTCGGCGGTGGTGGCCTGCTGCCACTTCCACGGCAGGTAGGCGGACTTGTCCACCCCGGGCGCCTTGCCGAGGTCCGCGAAGTCGCCGCTCAGCGCGTCGGAGGTGGCCAGCGCGATCCGCCCGACCTCCAGCGCCTGCACGTCGTCCAGCCCGCCGCCGGCCGACAGGTGGGTCTGCAGCGCGGTCCAGTAGTCGGCCTCGGCGGTGGTGGTGTCCTCCTTGATGGTGATGTCCGGGTGCGCGGCCATGTAGGCGTCGAAGAGGCCGGCCTCCTTGTACCCGAAGGTGCCGAAGTCGCCGACCGTCAGGGTCGTCTTCCCGCCGTCGGGGCTGTCGGAGCCGCCGCCACCGCTGCTGGAGCAGGCGGTGAGCAGCAGCAGCGAGCCGGCCAGGGCGCCGGCGGTGAGCAGGGCGGATCTGCGCGGACGGGTGCCGGGGAGGTTCAAGGTGAGCTCCTTGACGGGGTGGTGGGGAGGCCTGGGTGGAGCGCCGGGGGCGCGGTACGCTCGGTCCCCGTACGCGGTGGGAGCGCTCCCATTCGCCTGCCGGAAGGTTCCTGCCTTGCGGGGCCCGGTGTCAAGGGGGTGCGTCGAACGCGTGACCGCAGCGTGTCCTGCCACCATCCGCACCTGCCAGAATGGCCACCGTCCGCAGTGCCGACCGCGGCCCCGTCCGACGAGGTGAGTGATGAGCCCCACCGCGCAGCGCCCGCCCGACTCGCCGGCCGGTGCCGAGGGCAGGCCCGCGACCGGCCGCCCCACCCTGGAGGAGGTGGCGGCGCTGGCCGGAGTCGGCCGGGGCACCGTCTCCCGGGTGATCAACGGCTCGCCCAAGGTCAGCGAGCGGGCCCGGGCCGCCGTCGAGCGGGCCGTCGCCGAACTCGGCTACGTCCCCAACCGGGCCGCCCGCACCCTGGTCACCTCGCGCACCGAGGCGATCGCGCTGGTCGTCCCGGAGGCCGAGACCAGGCTCTTCTCCGAGCCCTACTTCTCCGACATCATCAGCGGTGTCTCCGCCGAACTCTCCGACAGCGACATGCAGTTGCTGCTGGTCCTGGTCCGCAACGAGCGGGAGCGCGCCCGCCTGTCGGCCTACCTCGGGGAACGCCGGGTGGACGGGGTGCTGCTGGTCGCCGTGCACCGGGACGACCCGCTGCCGACGGTGCTCGAAGAACTGCGGCTGCCCGCCGTGCTGGCCGGGCGGCGCGGGGACCAGGAGCCGCTCAGCTACGTGGCCGCCGACAACGCGGGCGGGGCCCGGATGGCCGTGCGCCATCTGCTGCGCCGTGGCTGCCGACGGATCGCCACCATCACCGGACCGCTGGACATGGAGGTCGCCCAGGCCCGCCTCGCCGGCTACCGCGAGGCCCTCGCCGAGGCCGGCCACGTCGGTCCCGCCCACCCCGTCGGCCCCGCGCACGACGAGCTGGTCGGGGTCGGCGACTTCACCGAGCAGGGCGGCCGGACCGCGATGCGCGAGCTGCTGGACCGGGCGCCCGACCTGGACGCGGTCTTCTGCGCCTCCGACGTGCTTGCCGCCGGCGCCCTGCAGACTCTGCGCGCGGCCGGCCGCCGGGTGCCCGAGGACGTCGCGCTGATCGGCTTCGACGACTCCATCGTGGCCCGGCACACCGACCCGCCGATCACCAGTGTCCGCCAGCCCATCGAGGAGATGGGCCGCACCATGGCCCGCCTGCTGCTGGAGGAGATCGCCGATCCGGGCCGCCCCAGACGTCAGGTGGTGCTGGCGACCGAGCTGGTGGTGCGCGAGTCGGCCTGACCGGGCGTTCCGGCCCCGGTTTCGGAGGTCGGAATCCGCGCCGGGTCGGGGTGGCTCCTCGGTGCCGCACGAGTCGGGCTCGTGCGACGTGCTCGTGCGACGTGGAGGCGCGGCGCCCGGGAGGCAGCCGGGGGTGCTGATCGAGGCCCCCAGGGGCGGTGGTTGAGGCAGTCAGCCGTGCTGGTCGAGGAAGTCCGCGAGCTCGCTGTCGTACCGGGCGGGGTCGGCGTTCCAGGAGCCGGTGTGGCCGGCCCCGGGGACGGTGACGAGCTTGACCTCGTCCGGCCAGTCGCGGGCGAATCGGGCGCTGCTGGCATACGGGACGAGTGTGTCGGCGGTTCCGTGGAAGAGCAGCACGGGCTGCTCGGGGCCGCCGTCACGCCGGTTGGCGGCCAGGGTGTCGACCTGGTCGAGGTCCACGCCGGCGCGGAGCCGGATGAAGGGGGCCGCGACGTCGGCGACGGGGAACGGGAGCCCGAGGCCGGTGCCGATCGTGTCGATGGCCGCCCGGTAGTCGAGTGCGGGTGAGTCGAGGATGACCGAGCGGACCGCGCTGGTCTCCGAGGCGCGTTGCAGGTAGGTCTCGACGATGCCGCCGCCCATGGAGAATCCGTACAGCACCACGCCGGAGGCTCCGTGGGCCTGTGCGTAGCGGACGGCGGCGTCCAGGTCGCGCCATTCCGTGTTGCCGAGCTGCCGGTTGCCGTTGGAGTCGTGGGGCGCGCCGGGGTCGTTGCGGTAGGTGATGTCGAGGACCGGGTAGCCGAGGTCGTGCAGTTCGGGCATCGCCCGCAGTCCCGCACTGCGGCCGGCCCCGAGTCCGTGGACCTGGATGACCCAGGTGCTTCGCGAGCCCGGGAGGAACCAGGCGGGCATCGGGCCCAGGTCGCCGGGGTAGCTGACGTCCTGGTAATCCAGTCCCAGGGCCTGCCTCGGGTCCGAGGACCACACGGTGACGGCGATCTTCGCCTTGTCGCCGACGGCGGGCGGGGTGGTGGTCCGGAGTTCGCGGGTGACGGTCCTGCTGTCCGAGTCGAGGATCCGGCCCAGTACTCCCGAGTGCCGCTGCGTGGATCCGCTGTCCTGCCAGATCAGGCCGTAGGTGCCGGTGTAGCGGCTCTCGTCGGTGGCGGGCAGGGTCACCGACGCGGTGCCCACGGCGACGATGCGGGTGTTCAGCGGGGTGTCGTCGGTGGGGTGCAGGAGCTTGCCGGTCAGCAGCCACAGCGCGCCGGCCGCCGCGGTGAGCGTGAGGACGAGCAGGCCCGTGACGGTGATGACGATGCGTCGGCGCAGGCGGGTGCGGCGGCCGGGCCGTGGTGTCGTGGGGCGGGTCATCGCTGGGGTCACTCGTGGCTTCATGGCTGCTCCAGCGTGGTGTGGCCGGAAGCCAGGGTGAGGGCGAGTCCGGTCGGTGTGACGGTGAGTGAGACGGGCTTGAGCGACAGGGGGTAGGCGGCCGGCTGGTTCCGCGCCGTGAGGCGGCTGTTGATCTGGTCGAGCTGGGGGCCGGTGATCGTTCGGTCGAGGAACCGCAAGCTGGTGGCCGTGATGGTGACCCGTCCGTCGGTCAGGGCGGGTTTCAGCGTCAACTGGCCCATGCCGCCCGGGCCCAGGGTGAGCAGGAGGGTGCCCGTGGCAGGGTCGGCGCGAGCGCTGTTGACGGGAACGCCCTGGCCCGAGTCGCGGATCGCTTCCGCCAGGGAGTCGGTGGGGATCGTGACGGTGGCCCGGACATCGGACGCCGTCGCGGGCTTGGCCAGGTGGACGCCGTCGAGCGTGATGCGGACGGATGCGCCCGTGAGGGGGCCGAGGCGGGCGTTGGCACCGCTGAGCGTGACGTGGCCCAGGTGCCGGTCGAGGATCGTGAGCAGGGCAGGGCCGTCGCCGGTGTCCACCGTCACCCGGGTGTCGAGCGCCCTTCCCATGCCGTCGGCGATCCGGCCCTCCAGGACGTGCCGGGCGACCGCCTCGCCGACCCCGGCGAGGGCCAGGAGAGCGGCCACGGGCAGGACGACGGCGCGGGTGATCCGGCCACGCCGGGTGGCCGGGCGGCGAAGGCGCCCCAGCCGTCCGGTGGCGGTGCGGGTCGGTGCGGGCCTGCTGGTCATCGTCCTCCTGCCGTCCTGGTCGGGGCGTCGGACGGTGCGAGCGGCCGGTGGTCGGTGCCGTCCCGGCGCCGCCCTGCGGCCGCTCGGCCGCCCAGGGAGGTGGTGCGCCCGGTGCGCCCGGTGCGCCCGGTGCGCCCGGTGCGCGCGAGCAGCACGAGGACCGCGACGACCAGGAGGGCCGCGGTGCAGACGCCGACCAGCGCGAGGGACCTGGAGTCCGTGAGCACGACTGCTCTCCTTCGTCCTGACCCCGCCGGTCGGCGAGGCCACCGGCATCCTGTCCCCGTCGTGCAAGGCGAAGGTTCAGCCCGTGTTCGGGCCTTGTAAGGATCGCCGCCGGTCAACGGGACGAAGGCGACCCGCGCGTTAGCATCGGTGCAGGTCGAAGCCGTGGCACCCGCGGCCGGCCGAGCAGCCGCGAAGGGGGCGCCGCGGCGCCGGCATCCGTCGAAGCCACCGAACAGAAGCCGCCGAACAGAAGCCACCGAACAGAAGCCACCGAGCAGAAGACGCCGAACAGATGACACAGGGCAGATGACACTGAGCAAGGGCCTCGTCCTGGTCGTGGAGGACGAACGCCACATCGCCGACCTCCAGCGCCTCTACCTCACCCGCGAGGGCTTCGGCGTCCACACCGAGAGCGACGGCATTCTCGGGCTGGCCGCCGTCACACGGCTGCGGCCGGTGGCGATCGTCCTGGACATCGGTCTGCCCGGGCTGGACGGCACCGACTTCTGCCGCCGGCTGCGCGCCGCCGACGACTGGACGCCCGTCATCCTGGTCACCGCCCGTGACGAGGAGGCCGATCGGATCCTCGGCCTGGAAATCGGCGCCGACGACTACCTCACCAAACCGTTCTCGCCCCGCGAGCTGGTCGCCCGCGTCAAGGCGGTGCTGCGCCGCACCGCCGGCCCACCGGCCTCGGCCGTCCTCGGAACCAGCAGGCTGCGCCTCGACCCGGGCCGCCGCACGGTGCTCCGCGACGGCGAACCGCTGGAGCTGACCACCACCGAGTTCAACCTGCTCGCCCACCTGCTCGCCCGGCCCGGTCAGGTCTTCAGCCGCGAGCAGCTCCGCGCCCAGGTCTGGGGCCACGCCGACTACGGCGACAGCCGGGTGGTCGACGTCTACGTCTCGCAGCTGCGGGCCAAGCTCGGCGCGGCCAGCCCGATCCGCACCGTGCGAGGGATCGGCTACAGCGCCGAGGAGGCCGGCCGGTGAGGCACCTGCGCGCGGGCTCGCTCACCGGCAGCCTGGTCCTGCTCGCCACCGTGGTGGCGGCCACCGCCGTGCTCCTGGCAGGGGTCGCGGCCTGGCAGACCGCCTTCTCCAACGCCGAGTCCCAGTACCGGGAGCGCCTGTCGCGGCAGGCCACCGTGCTCAGCCTCGCGCCCAACCTCTCCGTGCTGCTCCTCGACCAGACCCAGCGGCTGACCGGAGCCACCGGCGTCCAGGTCGCCGTCATCGCCCCCGACGGGCACGTGGACGGCCCCGCGGCGCGGGCCGTCACCCCGGCGGACCAGGACGCGCTGCTCGCCGGACGGACGCTCTCCGCCACGGCCTCGCTCGGCGACCAGCGCGTCCTCGTCCAGGGACACCCGGCAGGCAACGGCGGCGCCGTCGTACTGACCCAGCCGTTCACCGAGGTCGACGCGGCCGCGAACCGGATGCGCGGCAGCCTGACGCTGCCCCTGGTCGCCGGCCTGGTCGGCGCCGCCCTCGCCGGCGCGCTGCTGGCCCGCCGCATCGCCCGCCCCCTGGTGGCGGCGGCCGGCGTCGCCCACCGACTCGCCGCGGGCGAACGCGGCCTGCACTGCGAGGCCCACGGCCCCACCGAGGCCCGCGACGTCGCCCAGGCCCTCAACACGCTCGGCGCCGCCCTCGAACGCAGCGAACAACGCCAGCGGGACTTCCTGACCTCCATCTCCCACGAGATCCGCACCCCCCTCACCGCGCTCCAGGGCTACGCCGAGGCCCTCACCGACGGGGTCATCGAACCCGGGCAGCAGGCCCAGGTCGGCCAGATCCTGCTGACCGAGACCCAGCGCCTGGACCGCTTCGTCCGTGACCTGCTCGAACTCGCCCGCCTGGACGCCGACGACTTCCCCGTCACCCGCGAACCCACCGACCTCGCCGCCCTCCTCCGGGAGAGCGCGGAAGCCTGGACCCAGCGCGCCCGGCAGGGCGAACTCCACCTGCGGGTGGAAGTGGCCGGGGAACCCGTGATCGCGGTCACCGACGGATTCCGGGTCCGCCAGCTGCTCGACGGCCTGATCGGCAACGCCGTGCGTGTCTCGCCGCCCGGTGCCCCCGTCGTGCTGGCCCTGCGCAGGACGGAGAGCGGCGACGCCGAACTACAGGTCAGCGACGGCGGCCCCGGCCTGACCGAGGACGACGTCCGGATCGCCTTCCAACCCGGCGCCCTGCACTCCCGCTACGCGGGCACCCGCCCCGGCGGGACCGGCCTCGGCCTGGCCATCACCCGCCGTCTCGCCGACCGGCTCGGCGCCACCATCACCGTGCGCGGCCACGGCCCCGACGGCGGCGCCTGCTTCACCGTCACCCTCGGCCCCGAGTGCCGCGCCGGTCTCAGGGACCGGTGAGGACGACGAGCTGCCGCGTCGCCCGGGTCATCGCGACATAGCGGTCCACCGCTCCTTCGACACCCGTGCCGAACGACTCCGGGTCGATCAGGACGACCAGGTCGAACTCCAGGCCCTTCGACAGCTCCGGAGTCAGCCATCGCACCCGGGACCTCCCGCTCCCGATGTCCCCGCCGTCCCCGGCGCCGCCGATGGCACCGGCGCCGATGACGCAGGCGACCCCCTCGGCATGCGCGGCGAGCCAGGCGTCGAGGATCGGGTCCAGCTCCGAGGCGGATCCGTGCACCACCGGCAGGCCGGTGCTGCGGACGGAGGTCGGCACGTTGGCGTCCGGGAGCACGGCGCGGATGGCCGGCTCGGCCTGCGCCATGACCTCCTCCGGCGTCCGGTAGTTGATGCCCAGGGACGCCACGCGGATCCGGTCGAGCCCGATCCGTTCGAGCCGCTCCCGCCACGACTCGGTGAAGCCCTGCCGGGCCTGCGCGCGGTCCCCGACGATGGTGAAGCTCCGGGAGGGGCAGCGGATCAGCAGCATCTGCCACTCCGCGTCGGTCAGTTCCTGGGCCTCGTCCACGACGATGTGGGCGAACGGGCCGGCCAGCGGTTCGGGGTCGGCGGCGGGCAGCGCGCTCTCGTCGACCAGGCTGTCCCGCAGGTCCTGTCCGCGCAGCATCGTCACCGCGCCCTCGCCGTCGTCGTCGGCCGCGAGCAGGTCGTCGATGACGTCGGCCATCCGCGCGCGTTCGGCGGCGGCAGCGGCGTGCTGCCGGCGCTTACGCCGTGCCGCCTGCGGGTCGCCGAGGCGTCGCCGCGCCGCGTCCAGGAGCGGCAGGTCGGACACGGTCCAGGCCGGGGCGTCGGCCGAGTGCCGCGGACGGCGCAGCCTGCGGACCTCGTCGGGGTCGAGCCAGGGGGCGCACATCCGCAGGTAGGCGGGCACCGACCAGAGGTCCCCGATGAGGTCGGCCGCTTCGAGCAGCGGCCAGGCGCGGTTGAGGGTCGTGACCAGCTCCTCGTCCTGCCGCAGCGACTGCCCGAACTCGTCGGGCGGGACGTCGTCATCGCCCTGCTTGGCCAGCAGGATCGCGAGCAGCTCCGCCCAGATCTGCTCGCGCGCCTCGTTGTGCGGAGTGCCCGGCTCCACCGCTTCGAACGCCTGGGCCCAGTCGCAGGCGCTCAGCCAGAGGTCGGACCAGTCGGTCGAGACCGTCATCCCCTCCGCCGGCGGCTCCTCGTAGAACCGGACGGCCGCCTCGATCGCCTTCACCATGTCCGCGGACGACTTCAGGCGCGCCACCCGCGGGTCGGCCTCGACCGCCGCCGCGGCCCCCTCGGTGACGAGGTCCCGCAAGGTGCAGGTGCGCACGCCCTCCTCGCCGAGACCGGGCAGCACGTCGGCGACGTAGGCCAGGTAGGGCTGGTGCGGACCGACGAACAGCACGCCGCCCCGGCGGTGACCGAGCCGGGGGTCGGAGTGCAGGAGGTAGGCGGAGCGGTGCAGGGCGACCACGGTCTTCCCGGTGCCCGGACCGCCGTCGACGACGAGGGCGCCGCGCGAGCCGGCCCGGATGATGGCGTCCTGATCGGCCTGGATGGTGGCGAGCACGTCCCGCATCCGGGCCGACCGGGTGCCGCCCAGGCCGGCGAGGAAGGCCGACTGGTCGTCGAGCGCGGCGTGCCCCTCCAACCCGTCAGCGGTGAAGACCTCGTCCCAGTAGTCGCTGATCCGGCCACGGGTCCAGCGGTATCTGCGGCGGCTCGTCAGACCCGTCGGGTTGGCGTGGGTCGCCGCGAAGAACGGCTCGGCCGCTGGGGAGCGCCAGTCGAGCAGCAGCCGGCGCCCCTCGCTGTCGGTGAGGCCGAGCCGTCCGATGTACACGGGCTCGGGGTCGTCCGCGCGGACGATGTGTCCGAGGCACAGGTCCAGGCCGAAGCGGCGCAGGGCGCGCAGGCGACCGGTCAGCCGGTGGATCTCGATGTCCCGGTCCATCGCCTCCCGGCCGATGCCGCCGGGCGCCAGGCGTTCGGCCTCCAGGCGGGTGGACAGTTCGGCGATCGCCTGCTCCAGGCTCTGCCCGAGGGCCGCGAAGTGCCGCTCGTCGCCGGCGATCAGCGCCGGGTCGGCCTTGGCGGCGAGGCGGTCGGGCAGGTCGAACGCGCTGGTGGTCAAGGGGCTCATGTCATCGCCTCGCGCACGTCGTGAATCTCCCATATCCGCAGCTTCTGGCCTCGGTCGGCGATTCTGCGGCATGACCGGGGTCTTGCCGCAAGCCCCCGGGTGCGCTATAGCTTGGAAGTGGCAAGGGATGGGTCCTCTCCCTCGCCACTTCTCCCTCACCGCCTCCTCTCCCCACACCTTTCACCGCTGCTCCGCTGCGGCCGTGCCCGGCCGTGCCCGGCCGGGGATCAGCCGAGCGCGGCCAGATGGGCCTTGAAGCCGGCGCCGAAGGCGGTGGGAGTGCCGTCGTAGCCGGTGATCAGCGCGGGGCCGGAGGCGCAGTCCCAGGTGTTCCAGGTCCAGGCCAGGTAGGAGGCGCCGTGCTGATCGAGCCAGGGCAGCAGGGAGTCCAGGTAGCCGTGGGCGCAGTCGTTCTCGCCCAGCTCGCTGGTGACCAGCGGCACAGCGGCCGCGACCGGGGCGATCTGGCTGTCCCAACAGCTCGCCGAGGAGCAGCTGTTGAAGTTGTAGGAGTGCCAGGAGGCCGCCAACTCGTGCAGCGGGTCGGTCGGTTCGTAGGCCAGCCACTGGCTCAGGTCGTTGGCGTACTCCAGCCCGCCCAGCAGCAGGACGTTGTCCGCCCCGGTGCCGCGCACCGCGTTCACCATGGCCTGCATGCCGGCCACCTGGTAGCCGATTCCGGGGCAGCTCCCGCCGTCGCGCCAGCAGGCCCATCCGCTGCTCTCGCTGCCGGTGGCGCGTGAGGGGTACGGCTCATTGAAGAGGTCGAAGACGGTCGCGTCGTCGCCCTTGAAGGTGCCCGCCACCGAGCGCCAGAACGGCAGTGCCTCGGCCGCGTCCGGCATCGGCTTCTGACAGGTGGCGGTGGCGCTCGCGCAGCCCGCCGAGTTGCCGGTGTAGGCACCGTCGGTCCAGTGCAGGTCGAGGATGGTGTTCAGGCCGTTCTGGTGCAGCAATGACACGTAGGATTCGACGGCTTTGATGTAACCGGTGCCCGCGTAGGCCGGGTTGACGTCGGGGAGCCCGAGCCAGCAGTCCTCGTTCAGCGGGATCCGGACGGCGGTCAGGTGCCAGCTCTTCATGGCGTCGATCGAGGCCTGGTCCACCGGGCCGTCGAAGAACCCGGTGCCCTGCACGCAGGCGAACTCCGCGCCCGATCGGTTGGCGCCGTGCAGGGTGACGGTCTGTCCGGAGCCGTCCACCAGCCGGTTGCCCGAGACACGCAGCGCGGGAGCCGTGGTGCTCGGCGGACCGGTGGGTGTGGGCGTGGGAGTGGGCGTGGGAGTGGGAGTGGGCGTGGGAGTGGGAGTGGGAGTGGGAGTGGGCGTCGGCGACGGGCTGGGGGAGCCGGCCGGACCGCAGGGCGTGCCGTTGAGGGTGAAGGCGGTGGGGGCCGAATTGGTGCCGGTGTAGCTGAAGTTGGCACTGGTGGTGTAGCTGCCGCCGGGGCTGATGGTGGCGGCCCAGCCGGGGCTGGTGACGGTGACGGCGGTTCCGTCCTGGGTCCAGCCGCCGTTCCAGCCGCTGCTGAGGGTCTGGGTGCCGGTGTAGGCGTAGCCCAGGGTCCAGCCGTTGATCGGCGCGGTGCCGGTGTCGCTGATGGTGAGGTTGGCGGTGAACCCGCCACCCCAGTCGTTGACGCCATAACTGACCTGACAGGAGGGGGCGGTGGCACCGGCCACCGCCAGGTCGCCGGGCGGCAGCAGCAGCGCCGCGCCGAGCGCGCCGGCCCCGACGACGGCCGCCGCCGCGAGCACACCGCGCCTGGCCGGGCGGGCGCTGGACGAGGCGGACGAGGCGGACGAGGCGGACGGGGTAGGGGGACCGGGGCGGGCGGGAGGGGGTGCGGAGGTCATGGGAGCGCTCCTACGGAGGAAGGGGGCCGACCGGCGGGTGGTGCCGGCCGGCCCCGGGGTGATGGTCGGTCAGCTCGCGGCGCAGCTCAGCACGGGAGCGGTGTTGGACCCCGTGTAGCTGCCCTGGAACCCGAAGCTGGTGCTGCCGCCGACGGCGATCGCGCCGTTGTAGCCCAGGCTGGCGGCGCTGACCGCGCTGCCGCTCTGGGTGACGGTGGCGTTCCAGCTGTTGCTGATCCGCTGGGCGCCGCCCCAGGTCCAGCTCACGGTCCAGGACTTGGTGGCGGCCGTGCCGGTGTCGGCCACCGTGACGTTCGCGTTGAAGCCGGAGCCCCAGTCGCTGGCGACCGTGTACGTCGCCGTGCAGCCGCCGCCGCTCCCGCCGCCGCTCGCGGTGGTCGCGGTGACGGCCGCGGAGAGCGCCGAGGCGTTGCCGGCCGCGTCGTAGGCGCTGACGCTGTACTGGTAGTCGGTAGCCGCGCTGAGCCCGGTGTCGGTGTAGCTGGTACCGCTGGTACTGCCGACCTCGGTGCCGCCCCGGTAGACGTGGTACCCGGCGACGCCCACGTTGTCGGTCGCGGCACTCCAGGCGAGTGACACACCGGAGGCCGTGCTGCCGGTGACGCTCAGCCCGGTCGGGACGCTGGGCGGCGTGGTGTCACCGCCGGTGCCGGTGGTGAAGGACGGGTAGGCGTATCGGACCAACTGCTGGAACTGAGCGCCGAACCACTGCCCGGCCGGGATGTCGTAGCCGGGGATCGCGTCGGTCGGGTAGGTGCCGCCGTTGCCGTCGCTCTGGGTGCCGTCGGGGTCGCAGTGCGGGTCGCCGTGGCTGTGCGTCGCGGTCGGGTAGTCGCCGTCCGACTCGCCCGGCGGCTTGACCCAGACGAAGGCGATGATCGGGCTGCCGCTGCCGTACGGCAGCGCCTGCGGGCGCGCGCCGATCCCCGCGCCGTCGACGTTGCACCAGTCGCCCCGGAACGGGCGCTGGTCCACCTTGTTCGCGGTGACGTAGCCGTTCACCGTGGTCGGCGCGGCGTTGAGCGCGGTCGGCCGGGACGGGCCGCCCCAGCCGTTGCGGGAGGTGTCGATCAGGAAGCCGACGGTGCTCGGGAAGCCGTTGGCCACCATGGTCGAGTACATCGCGGTGTCGTAGCCGTACTCGTCGAACTCGGGGTTGTACTGGTAGAAGTCGGCCGACTTCAGCGGGTTGCCGCCGACCTGCAGGTCCGGGTTGCCGAGGAAGGGCTCGGTGGTCGGCGTGGTGTTGGCCGTGTCGCTGATGAAGCCGTCGATACTGGCGAAACCGGCCGTGGTGGCCCTGGCGACCTTGGCGTACTCCTGGCCGGCCGGGTTCATGTTGCTGGGCCAGCCCAACCAGCCGGCGTGGCCGATGTCCAGGTAGTCGTAGACGTTGGTGATCGGGTGCAGCTTGTTCAGCGCGTACTCGATCCCCGACTCGTAGAGCGGGGTGGCGGTGGCGCAGGCGGGCTTGCTCTGGTTGGTCACCGCGTTGGGCAGCGAGTCCGGCTCGATCACCGCCGCGATCCGCAGCGCGGCGTAGCGCGGGTCGCTCAGGATCGCCGCGACCGGGTCCACGTACTGGCTCTCGTAGGTCGCCAACCCGGCGCTGGTGGCGGGCAGTTCACCATTGGAGGCGAGGGCTGCGCAGTCCCGGCCCGGCAGGTCGTAGACCACCACCTCGAAGACCACCGGCGAACTGCCGGCCGCCGCCTGGGTGAGCGCGTGGTCGAGTTGGGCCCGCAGGCCGAGGTGGGTGCTGTCGCCCGCGATGGCCCCGATGTGGTCCATCCAGACGGCGGTGGGATTCGCGGCCACCTGCGTCTCGGCCGCGCCGAGGGCACCGCCGTCGGCGGCGGCCTGGGCGTCGACCTCGGCGACGTAGTCGGGGTTGAGGTAGCCGGTCGCGCCGACGAACGGGTTGGCGACGTGCGCCGCCGCGCTCGTGGTCACGGTCGTGGTCGTGGTTGCGGCCTGCGCGCTCGGCGCGCCGACCACGGGCGTCAGCGCGGCGGCGCCGAGCGCGATCGCGGCCGCGGCGGTCCGCAGCCTTCGGAACAGGGGGTGTGGCACGGTCGGGTCCCTTCGAGTGGGGGTGGGATGGGCCCGGGTTGCGCCTTGCGGGGAGCGGCAGAAGCGTGGGAGCGCTTCCATGAGACGGCAAGGGCATGACACCGGTGCCGAAAAACATCAAGCCAGGACTGCCAAGGCTCGTCAATACTCGGCGCAGCGGCCGTTGCAGAAAGGTGGGCACGCTCCCACGCGGGAGGCGCCTGGGTGTCCGGTGGCACCCAGGCGCCGGGCCGCCCGTCAGCGCGGTGCACTACGGTGCGGCGCATGGGACTCTCACTCACCGTCGGCACCACCCAGGAGCCGGACAGCCAGGGCGATTTCGAGCTGCTGCACCAGGCGCTTGCCGCCGAGGGCATCGCCTGGCGCGAGCCGCGCACCCCGCCCTCGCCGGCCGACCGCTTCGCCGCCGGGTTCCCGTACGGCTACCTGGCCAAGCTGCGCCGCGTCCTCGCCCTGCACCGGCTCGGCGAGCCGGTCACCCCCGCCGCGTCCGTCACCCCCGAGCAGTACCGGCACGACCTGGCGGAGGTCGACGAGGAGACCCTGATGTTCGACTCCCACCTGCTCTGCCACTCCGACTGCGAGGGCTACTACATACCCGAGGACTTCGGCGACCCGCTCTTCCTGCCCCCGGAGTCGGGCGTGCCGGGCGGCGGCATGGTCGGCTCCAGCCAGGGCCTGCTCCAGGAGCTGGCCCACCTCGCCGGCCCGATCGGCGTGCGGCTCGACGCCGACGGCACCCTCGACGCGACCGAGTCGGCCCGCCTGGCCGCCCTGCCGGACGACGCCCCGTTCGCGGCGGAGCTCTTCACCTGGCACCAGCTCCACCTGGCATGCCGCACGAGCATCGCCGGCGGCCGCGCCATCGTCTTCGGTTAGACCATATGAAGTGCGCCTCCCGCGTGGGTCGTCGCTCACCTGCCTTCCTGGTGCTCAGCCGACGGTTTCTACCGGGCGGGCGACGGCTGACGTCTTCTGTCGTCACCGCGCCAGGGCCGCGCGGAGGAACTGGAGGATCTCCGCCCGGGCGGCAGCGGCCTGTGGTTCCAGGCCGGGCAGGGTGAGGAACGCGTGCCTCGCGCCCGGGTATTCGGAGAGCCGCACGGGCGTCCTGGCCGTGCGCAGCCGCTCGGCGTAGCGGCGGCCGTGATCGGCGACCGCGTCGTGGGTGGGCACCACCACGAGCGCCGGGGCCAGTCCGCTCAGGTCGTCCGCGTACAGCGGCGAGACCGCGCCGGCGTCGCCTCCCGGCGGGACGGCGAGCCGCTGGATGAGCCGCAGTTGCGGCAGGCTCAGGGTCGGGCTGTACGGGTACTCGGCGATCGAGGGGTGGTCGAACATCGTCCCGGTCACGTCGACTGCGGGGTTCACCAGTACCTGCGCCTTGAGTTCCAGGCCCGCCTCCCTGGCCCGGACGGCGGTCAGGGCGCTGATCAGCGCGCCGCAGCTCTCGCCGAAGACGGCCGTGCGCGCCGGGTCGACGCCCCACTGCGCGGCCTGCCGCACCACGTGGTCGAGCACGTCCCAGCCGTCATCGGCGGCGTCCGAGAGCGGGCTGCCGGGGGCGAGGAGGCGGTGCTCGACCGAGACGACGAGCGCGGGCAGGTGGGCGGCGAGGTGGCTGTTGGTCCAGTCGCACTGCACTGCCGTGCCCACGAAGCCGCCTCCGTGCACGTGGACCACGAGTGGCAGGTCGGTTCGGCAGGCGGCTTCGTCGTCCTCGGTCGGGGCCGGCCGGTACACCCGGACCGGTAGGTCGCGGTGGGGCAGTGCGATCTGCTGCCAGTGGACCGCGGCGCCGGGGTCCGGCTCGCCGAGGATCGTCCGCGCCGTGCTGGAGGCGCGGAAGCGGTTCTCCGCGTCGCGGTAGGCGCGGAGTTCCTCGGTCGTGATCGCCGAGAAGTCCGGCTCCAACGGCCGTGCGGCGGTAGCGGTCTCGCTCATGCTTCCTTCTCCCCTCCCGGCCGGACGCCGGGTGTGCGGCTGAGCGGCTGTGCGGCTGCGGCCGGACAGCGTGTTGCCCTCATTATGCGCGCGGTGCGTGCAACAGCAAGTGCATAAGTTAGGCTGAGCCCGGACGAGAGGGGCGAGATGACTGGCCGCAGGCGATGGTCGACCGAGGAGATCCTGGACACGGCGGTAGCACTGCTGCGCACGAGCGACGCCGAGTCGTTCAGCGTGCGCAAGCTCGCCGCAGCGCTCGGGACCGACTCCTCCAGCCTCTACCGGCACTTCCGCAACAAGACCGAACTGCTGCGCGCGGTCGCCGACCGGGTCCTGCTGGCCGCCGTGGACAGCCACCGCCCCGAGGGCGACTGGAAGCAGCGCATCACCGCCCTGGGCCTCCGCCTGCGCGAGGCCTTCGGCGAGCAACCCCAACTCGCCGCGATCTGGGGACGCTACGGGTCCGGTGGCACCGGATCCCGGTTGGTCATGGAGGAGGTGCTGCAGGCCCTGCGCACCTCGGGCCTGCCCGACCAGGAGATCCCGGCGTGCTACCACCGCATCGTGATCCTCCTCGCCGCGCTGATCGCCTCCGAGGCCGGCATCAGCACCATCACCTCCGAGGAGTACGAGCAGGGCATGGAGCAGTTCCGCGTCGCCGTGCTCGGCGCCGACCCCGAGCGCTTCCCCGCCCTGGCCCACTTCGCCCGCGACATCCGCCCCCTCGGCGCGGAGCGGCGCGCCGCGTTCGAAGAGATCCTCGCCGCCCACCTCGCCCATATCGAGGCCCGGATCCCCTGACGCGCGGATGCCCTGACGTGCCGGATCCCCTGGCGCGCCGGATCACGAGCGCGATGCGGCCCGGACACCCCGCCGGGGGTGTCCGGGCCGCTACCTGCTTCACTTCCAGGGCGCAGCAGGCCACTTGGGGCTGAGCGCGATCGCCTTCAGCTGGTCCATGGTGAGCGCCGGTGCCGGGCAGGTGGGCGCGTCATCGAAGCCCGGGCTGTTGAACGCGGTCACCAGCACGTCGGTGCCGTCCGGGCGCAGCGCCTCGGCGGTCTCGGCTCGCACGCTCTTGACGGCGTTGGGGTCGTCCGTCGTGGCAGCCGGGTCCAGCACCAGCTTGGTGCCGTCGGCCTCTGATGATGTGACAGCCGGTGAGGCGCGTTACGGATGGAGTCGATCGATCATCTGACTGTCGCCCGTCGCCCGTCGCCCGTCGCCCGTCGCCCGTCGCCCGCCGCCCGTCGCCCGTCGCCCGTCGCCCGTCGCCCGTCGCCCGTCGCCCGTCGCCCGCCGCCCGTCGCCCGTCGCCCGTCGCCCGCCGCCCGCCGCCCGCCACCCGCCCGCCCGAGCGCCGCGGTCGCTCCCGCGCCACGGCCCCTGGCGTGTGCGAGGGGCGCGCGCCCGACGGCGACCTACGGTGGGCAGATGCGACTCATCCCCTGGTGGGCCCTGCTGTCGGCGGCCTGCGCGCCCCTCGTGCTGATCCTCGGCTGGGTGGTGGTGGGCATGCTGAGCGGGCCGAGCTACGACCCGGCGACCCAGACGATCAGCTCGCTGGAGGCCCAGGACGTCCCGGGCCACTGGCTGGTGGTGGCCGCGCTGGCCGGTCTGGGCACCTGCCACCTGGTCACCGCGCTCGGCCTGCGGGCCGCCTCGCGCGCCGGCCGGCTCGCGCTGGCGGGCGGCGGCGTGGCGTCCATCCTGGTGGCGCTGTTCCAGGAGCCCCAGCACGGCGGTTCGCTGCGGCACGGGGTGACGGTCGGTGTGGGCTTCGCACTGCTCTGCGTCTGGCCGGGCCTGACGGTCGACCACCGCCGTGGCGCCCCCTGGGCCCTTCGGCCCGGCCCCGCGGCCCTGGTGATCGTGCTGATGCTGCTCGGCGCCCTCTGGTTCGTGATCGCCCTGAACCACCACGGCGCCGCCGGTGTGGCCGAACGGCTGGTGACCACCGTCCAGTCCTGCTGGCCGCTGATCGTCGTGCTCTCCTGCCCGCACCACGCCGGACCGGGGCCGCGCACCGGACCGCAGGTCCACCCCCGAACGCGGCGGCGCCCGGCGGGTCGGTGACCGACCCGCCGGGCGCCGCGCGCTCCTGACCGCTCCCGGTGCTACGCCTCGCGGGCGACGGCGGTCTGCAGCTGGTACGGCACGCTCGCGACCACCACGCGGCGCTGGAACAGCAGCCGTCCCTTGAGCCGCAGCGCGGACTGGTTGTGCAGGATCTGCTCCCACCAGTGCCCGAGCACGTACTCCGGGATGTACACCGTGACGATGTCGTTGGGCTTCTCGGTGCGCAGCCGCTTCACGTAGTCGACCACCGGGCTGGTGACCTCGCGGTAGGGCGAGGCGATCACGGTCAGCGGGATGGTGATCTCGCGCGCCGCCCAGTCGCGCTTGAGCGCCTCGGTCTCGGCCGGGTCCAGCTCGACCGTGACGGCTTCCAGCTGGTTGGGGCGGGTGGTGCTGGCGTAGCCGAGCGCCCGGATGGTCGGCAGGTGGAGCTTGGAGACCAGGACTATCGAGTGGTTGTTGGTGGGCGCGGTGACCTTCAGGTCCTCCGGCGGGGTCAGCTCGCGGGCGACGGCGGCGTAGTGCCGCTGGATGCCGCGCATGACCAGCCAGATCAGCGGCATGGCGACCACCACGATCCAGGCGCCCTTGGCGAACTTGGTGACCAGCACGATCGTCAGCACGACGGCGGTGAAGCCGGCGCCGACCGCGTTGATCGCCCGGGAGCGGATCATGTGCCGGCGCAGGGCCGCGTCGGTGGCGGTGCGCAGCAGGCGGTTCCAGTGCCGGATCATGCCGGTCTGGCTGCAGACGAAGGAGACGAAGACGCCGACGATGTACAGCTGGATCAGCCGGGTGGGGGAGGCCTGGAAGGCGAGCACCAGCAGGATCGCCGCGCCGGAGAGCAGCATGATGCCGTTGGAGAAGGCCAGCCGGTCGCCGCGGGTGTGCAGCTGCCGCGGCAGGTAGCCGTCCTTGGCCAGGATCGAGCCGAGCACCGGGAAGCCGTTGAAGGCGGTGTTCGCGGCCAGCACCAGGATGATCGCGGTGACGAACTGCAGCACGTAGAAGAGCGGCGAGCCGTCACCGAAGACCGAGCGGGCCACCTGGGCGATCACGGTGCGCGGGGTCTGCCCGTTCGGCACGCCGATCAGGTCGGCGGCGTCGGCCGCGTGCACGTGGCCGGCCAGCGCCAGCGCGGTGACACCGGCGAACATCGACACGGCGATCGCGCCGAGCAGCGCCAGCGTGGTGGCGGCGTTCTTGCTCTTCGGGGGCTTGAAGGCGGGCACGCCGTTGCTGATCGCCTCGACGCCGGTCAGCGCGGTGCAGCCGGAGGCGAAGGCGCGCAGCAGCAGGAAGATCAGTCCGAAGCCGCCGAACGTCCCGGTGGCCCTGATCTGGTAGTTCTCGCTCTCGGCGTGCAGCGGGTGGCCGGTGGCTATCTTGAACAGCCCCCAGCCGATCATCACGACGATCGAGGCGATGAAGAGGTAGGTCGGCACCGCGAAGGCCGTTCCGGACTCCCGGACGCCGCGCAGGTTGAGCACCGTGATGACCGCGATGACCAGCACCGAGATCAGCACGACGTGGCTGTTGAGGGCGGGGAAGGCGGAGGCGAGGTTGGCGACCCCGGAGGAGACCGAGACCGCGACGGTGAGGATGTAGTCCACCATCAGCGCGCTGGCGACGGTCAGACCGGCCTTCGCCCCCAGGTTGGTGGTGGCCACCTCGTAGTCACCGCCACCGGAGGGGTAGGCGTGCACGTTCTGCCGGTAGGAGGCCACCACGACCAGCATCAGCAGGCCGACCGCCGCGGCGATCCACCAGGTGAAGTGGAACATGGCCACGCCCCCGGCGGACAGCACCAGCAGGATCTCCTCGGTCGCGTAGGCGACCGAGGAGAGCGCGTCGGAGGCGAAGACCGGCAGCGCGATCTTCTTCGGCAGGGTGGCCTCACCGAGCATTTCGTTGTGCATCGGTTGGCCGACGAGCAGCCGCTTCATGAGTCCAAGCGTCGAAGGCATGCGGGGCATCGTATGCCCAGCGTCGAGGGGCTTCGCGGCCGGGGGCCCTCGAAGTCAAGGAGGCCACCGTCAGGAACTCGTCATGATGGCCGGGCGGCCCGACGGCACCGGCCGCCCGCCGCTGCCGGCCGCCTGACCAGGCAGTTCCCGGCGGGGCGGTGGCCGCGGCAGCGGGCTGCCGGTCGTGGCCGATTCAACGGTGGCCCGGGAGTCAATCGGCAGGGCGTCAGGATCTCGCCAAGACCGGGCGCCCGGTTGTCCGGCAACCGGGCGCACCGGTGCGTGAGTATCAAGTGGCGCACAGTGACCACCGCCCATAGCTTCGATTCAACGGACACGCGCAGCCGGGCACCGGGCCCGGCGTCGCCGTCGGACTGCCATCCGGTCCGTCGCTGAGCACGGAGACTCCATGCCCCGGGTCCGGGAAAGCAGGTTGGGACCATGCCCGTACGACGGGCCCGCCGGCTGGTGGGTGCCACCGCCGGCCTTCTCCTCGCGCTGGCGGCCGCCGCGCCCGCCCATGCCGCCACCTTCCCCGCCGTCCACGTCGTCCACCCGGGCGAGTCGATCCAGCGAGCCGTGGACGCCGCGCGTCCCGGCGACACCGTCCTCGTCCTGCCGGGCCGCTACCAGGGGAGCGTCCAGATCGGCACGCAGGGCCTGAAGCTGCGCGGAACCGGCCCGCAGACCGTCCTCACACCCGGTCCCGCCGGCTCGGCGAACGCGTGCGCCCAGGCCGGGCACGGGCTCTGCGTCACCGGAACGGCCGGGCAGCGGCTCACCGATGTGCGGATCGAGTCGCTGGCCGTCTCGGGCTTCCCGAAGAACGGGATCTCGGCCTCCGAGACCGACCGGCTGACCGTGCGCGGCGTGCTCGCCGAGGAGAACGGCGAGGAGGGCATCAGCCAGGAGAAGTCCATCCGGGGACGGTTCGAGGACAACGACTCCCGCCGCAACGGTGAGGCCGGGATCTTCCTGGCGAACATCGCCTACGGCGAGGGCGGCGCCATCGACACCCAGGGAGCGGTGATCAGCGGCAACCGGCTCACCGGGAACCGGATGGGCGTGGTGGTCCGGCGGCTGCGGGACCTGACCGTCGAGCGCAACACGATCACCGGCAACTGCGGCGGCGTCTTCGTGGTCGGCGACGAGAACCGCCCGCGAGCCGGTGCCCTGACCGTGCGCCACAACCGGGTGGACCGGAACAACAAGTACTGCCCGACCAACGACCGGCTGCCCTTCATCCAGGGCAGCGGCATCGTGCTGACCGGGGTCGAGGACACCGTGGTGACCCGGAACGAGGTCGACGGCAACGTCGGCGCCTCGCCGCTCTCCGGCGGCATCGTGCTCTTCCGCAGCTACGTCGGCGGCCCCAGCACCGGCAACAGCATCGCGGACAACCACGCCGCCGACAACGGGCCCGCCGACCTCGCCGACCGGGACGGCGGCGCGGGCAACACCTTCACCGGCAACACCTGCCGCACCTCCGAGCCCGCCGGCCGGTGCTGAGCGCCCCGGGGCCGGCCCCCACCCGAACCGACCGACCGACCGACAGAACGACCGACGGAACGACCGAGAGAACGGCGGCGCCATGACCTCCGCACCTTCCACCACCCCCGCCACGACCTCCCCCACCGCCTCCCCCCACCCGTCCCCCGGCACTCCGGCGATGCGGCTGCGCGAGCTCGTCTTCGGAGCCGCCTGCGCGGCCGCCGTGCGCGCGGCCGCCGGCCTGCGGGTCGCCGACGCGCTGGCGGACACCCCGGCGACCGCCGAGGAGCTGGCGGCCGCGCTGGGCATCGAGGCGCGTCCGCTGGCCCGGCTGCTCAGGGCGCTGTCCTGCTACGGCATCTTCACCGAGCACGCGGACGGCCGCTACGCGCACACCGAGATGTCCCGGCTGCTGCGCGAGGACAGCACCGACAGCCTGCGCTACATCGCCCTCTGGTGCACCGCGCCCTGGACCTGGGAGGCCTGGCCGCGGCTGGACGACGCGGTCAGGTCAGGCGCCAGCGTCTTCCCCGACCTGTACGGCAAGGAGTTCTTCGACTACCTGCACGACGACGCGACGGACTCGGCCCGGGTCTTCGACCAGGCGATGACCCACTCCAGCCGGCAGTCCGCCGAGGACATCGCGCGGTCCGTCGACCTCACCGGCGTCACCTCCGTGGTGGACATCGGCGGCGGCCAGGGCCATGTGCTCGCCGGCCTGCTGGAGCGCTACCAGGAGCTGCGCGGCGCCCTGCTCGACCTGCCCACGGTGGTGGCGAACGCCGACCCCAGGCTGCGTGAGGGCGGCGCGCTCGCGGACCGGGTCCAGCTGCTGCCGGGCGACTGCCGCGACGAGGTGCCGATCCAGGCCGATATGTACATCATCAAGAACATCCTGGAGTGGGACGACGACAGCACCCGCCGCACCCTGCGCAACGTGCTGGCGGTCGCGCGCCCCGGTGCCCGGGTCCTGGTGATCGAGAACCTGGTGGACGACAGCCCGTCGATGAAGTTCACCACCGCCATGGACCTGCTCCTGCTGCTCAACGTCGGTGGCGCGAAGCACACCAAGGAGAGCCTGGTCTCGCTGATCACCGAGGCGGGCCTGACGATCGGCGAGATCCGGCCGGTCAACGCCTACCTGCACGCCTTCGACTGCACCGTGCCGGCCTGACGGGCCTGACGGGCCTGACGGGCCTGACAGCCGAACGGCGCCGACCGCGGAATGCGCGGTCGGCGCCGTTCGGCGTCCGGGGGAGTGGGGCGGGGCCGGCACTCTCAGCCGACGGGGGCGACCACCGGAGCGCGGGCCGCCGCCTCGGCAGCCGCCGCTGCCGCCGCGTCGGCCTCCTCGGCCATCGTGGCGACCAGCCCGGTGGTGTGCCGCGCGGCCCGGAAGACCGGGTGCGCCAGTGTCGTGCGCAGGAAGCCGAGCGTGGTGCGGACACCCGCGCCGGCCACCCGGAACTCGCCCAGCGCCCGGTCCATCCGGGCCACCGCCTGCTCGCGGTCCGGGGCCCAGACCGCCACCTTGGCCAGCAGCGAGTCGTAGTCCGGCCCGATCCGCCAGCCCGGACAGGCGTGCGTGTCGACCCGCACGAAGGGGCCGCCGGGCGGCACGAACTCGGTGAGCAGCCCCGGCGCCGGCGCGAACTCCCGGGCGGGGTCCTCGGCGTTGACCCGGCACTCCAGCGCCACGCCCCGGCAGCTGACCTCCTCCTGGCGGACCGAGAGCGGCAGGCCGGCGGCGACGTTGATCTGCTCACGCACGATGTCGACCCCGGTGACCAGCTCGGTGACCGGATGCTCCACCTGCAGGCGGCAGTTGATCTCCATCAGGAAGAACTCGTGCTCCGGGGTCAGCACGAACTCGAAGGTACCGGCCCCGACGAACCCGACCGCCGACGCGCCGCGCACCGCGGCCGCCCACATCGCCTCGCGCAGGGCCGGCGGCAGTTCCGGCGCCGGTGACTCCTCGATCAGCTTCTGGTGCCGGCGCTGCACCGAGCAGTCCCGCTCGCCCAGATGGATCGCGGTGCCGTGCCGGTCGCAGAGCACCTGTACCTCCACGTGCCGCGCGTCCTCGACGAACCGCTCCAGGTAGAGCCGCTCGTCGCCGAAGACGGCCCGCGCGTGGGCCTGGGTCTCGGCGTAGGCGAGCCGCAGGCCGTCGGCCTCGCGCACCACGGCCATGCCGCGACCGCCGCCGCCCGCGACCGCCTTGAGGATCACCGGGTAGCCGACCTGCTGGGCCAGCTGCTTGGCCTCGGCCGCCGAGGTCAGCGCGTCGGTGCTGCCGGGCAGCACCGGCAGCCCGGCCTCGGCCATCAGCGTCCGGGCCACCGCCTTGTCGCCGAGCTGCTGCATCACCTGCGCGGGCGGTCCGATGAAGACGATCCCGTTGGCCTCGCAGATCTCCGCGAAGTCCGGGTCCTCGGAGAGGAAGCCGTACCCGGGGTGGATGGCCTGCGCGCCGGTCTGCAGCGCGGCCTCGATGATCGCGGGGACGCTGAGGTAGCTGGCCTTCGCGGGTGGCGGCCCGATGTGCACCGCCTCGTCGGCGAAGCGGACCACGGCCGAGTCGCGGTCGGCAGTCGAGTACACCGCCACCGTCCGGATGCCGAGTTCGCGACAGGCGCGGGCCACCCGCAGGGCGATCTCCCCGCGGTTGGCGATCAGAACGGTTTCGAACATGGAGTTCACCTCGGTGCTGGGGACGACCTCGCCGGTGCCTGCCGCGTGCCGCGTGCTAGCCGGCCGCGGCGGCGGCATCGTCCGGATGCTCGCCTGCGCCGACGGGTTCGAGCGCGATCAGGCGCTGGTCGAACTCCACGGGGTGGGCGTTGGGCGCGATCACCTCCACCACCCGGCCGCCGACGGCCGCCGTGATGGTGCTCATCATCTTCATCGCCTCCAGGACCCCCACCGGCTGACCCGGTCGGACCAGGTCGCCGATCCGTACGAACGGCGCCGCCTCCGGCGAACCGGCGTGGTAGAAGGTGCCGACCATCGGGGCCCGGACGTAGTCGAGCGCGTCCTGCTCCTCACCCGTCGGGCCGCCGCTGGGCCCGTCCGCCGGTGCCGCGGCGCCCACCAGTGGCGCGGGGCCGGCCTGACCGGCGGCCTCGGGCCATTCGATCTCGACGCTCGCCTGTCCGTCGCGCACGCTGATCCGCCGGGGCGGGGTCGGCGCGGCCTTGGCCAGGCGCGCCACGTTGCGGCACACCGCGTCCAGCACGGCGCCGGATGCCGGTTGCGCGCGCTCGTCCTCGCCGTGGCCGGCCTCGTTGCGGTCCTCCTCGCGCCGGTGGAACTCGCGGCGTTCCCACTCCGCACGTTCTGGCCTCACTGGGCACCTCCTTCAGCAGTCGGGACGCTGTCCAGCCCGAAGCGGTGGAAGCGGCTGCGGCGCTCGCTCAGCAGCCGGGCGGGCTCCCACGGCTCGAGCTCCGTCAGGGCGGCGGCCACGGCCCGGCCCAGCAGGAGCGCAGCCTGCGGGTGATCGGTGTGCGCACCACCGGGCGGCTCGGGCACGACCCCGTCGACGATACCGAGGCGCAGCAGTTCCCTGGCGTCGACGCGCAGGGCGGTGGCCGCGGCCGGCGCGGCCTCCGCGTCCTTCCAGAGGATGGCGGCGCAGCCCTCGGGACTGATCACCGAGTAGATGCCGTTGGCGCAGATCAGCACCCGGTCGGCGACGGCCAGCGCCAGCGCGCCGCCGCTGCCGCCCTCCCCGGTGACCACGGCGACGATCGGCACCGGCAGCCGGGCCATCAGCCGCAGGTTCTCGGCGATGGCCACCGCCTGGCCGCCGCGCTCCGCGTCCGGCCCCGGGTTGGCGCCCGGCGTGTCGATCAGCGTCACCACCGGCAGGCCCAGCTTGGCGGCCATCCGCATCAGCCGGGCGGTCTTGCGGTAGCCGCCGGGGCTCGGCATGCCGAACTTGCGGCGCTGGCGTTCGAGGAGGTCGTCGCCGCCCTTCTGATGTCCGATCAGCATGACCGACCGTCCGTTCAGCCGACCCGGGCCGCCCACCACGGCAGGGCAGTCCTCGGCGATCCGGTCACCGTGCAGCTCGCGGAAGCCGTCCAGCAGGTGCGCCGCGTAGTCCAGCGTGGTGGGTCGCTCGGGATGGCGGGCCAGCCGCACGGCCGTCCAGGCCTCGGTGCGCGGCAGCTGCTCGGCGCTGCGCAGGATCGGCGCCTCCGGCGCCTCCACCAGCGCCTCCACCGGCGCGGCGGCCGCTTCGTCCGCCGGTCGGTCCGCCGGTCGGTCCGCTGGTCGGTCCGCTGGTCGGTCCGCTGGTCCGTCGGCTGGTCCGTCGGCCGCGCCGGAGTGCAGGCTCAGCAGCTGGGCGAGGGTGGCCCGCAGCCCGGCTCGTGGCACCACGCCGTCGACCAGCCCGTGGTCGAGCAGGAACTCCGCGGTCTGGAAGCCCGCCGGCAGGCTCTCGCCGATGGTCTGCTCGATCACCCGCGGCCCGGCGAAGCCGAGCCGGGCGCCGGGCTCGGCGATGATCACGTCCGCCAGGGTGGCGAACGAGGCGGCCACGCCACCGAAGGTCGGGTCGGTGACCAGCGAGAGGACCAGGATCCCGGCCTCGTCGAGTTCCGCGAGCGCCTGCGAGGTCTTCGCCATCTGCATCAGCGAGAGCACGCCCTCCTGCATCCGGGCCCCGCCCGAGGCGGTGACCAGCAGCAGCGGGAGCCGCGAGTGCAGGCTGGTCCGGGCCGCCTCGGTGATCATCGCGCCGACCCCGCAGCCGAGACTGCCGCCCAGGAAGCGGAAGTCCATCGCCGCGACCACCACCGGCCGGCCCTCGATGGTGCCCCGCACGCAGAGCACCGCCTCGTGCAGCCCCGTCGCGGCCCGCGCGGCCAGCAGCCGGTCGGGGTACGGCTGGGTGTCGGCGAAGCCGAGCGGGTCGCTCACGCAGTCGACGTGGTCGAGCGGCTGCGCCGAGCCCGGATCGAGCAGCTGGTCCAGCCGCTGGTGCGCCGTGAGCCTGGCGTGCGACCCGCAGTCGGGGCAGACCTGCAGCGCCCGGCTGAAGCGCTTGCCGTAGATGAGGGTGACGCACCGATCGCACCGCACCCAGGGGGGTGCCGGGTCGATCGGCGCACTCTCCACCTCGACCATGGGAGTTGTCCTTCCAGCCTGACGTCCGGCCTGATCGCCACCGCTCGGCCGCCCGAGCCGGGTGGTCATGCGGTGCTGCCGCGTTCCCAGCGGTAGAACTCCTGGGCCATCGCGTCCTTCGGCTCCCGCCAGGTCTGCGGGTCGTAGGCCTGGACGTACGCGGCCAGCCGTTCGCTGACGTCCACGAAGTCCGGGTGGCCCTTGTGCCGGGCCACCTCGGGCCCAGGGGGGCGCTCGGACTCGATCAGGTGCAGGTAGAGGTCGCCGAACTGGAAGAGGCTGCGGCTGGTCACCCCGATCAGCTGGGGGAGCTCCCCGCGGTCGGAGTCCGCGAAGGTCCTGGCGATCTCCGGGGCGGCGCCGGTCTTCATCCGGGCGACGATCAGAGCGCGATGCATGGGTCGCGTCCCTTCGTTCTCTGGTGCGGGTGCCGGGCGGTGCGCGCCGGGCGGCTGAGCGGTGGGGGCCCGCGGCGGTGGGTGCCGGGGCCGACAGGTGCGGGCTGGTGGGTGCGGGTCGGCGGGTGGCGCTCAGCTGGGCACGGGCACGGGGGTGTCGTGGCCGTGCTCCCGGGCGTGCCGCTCGACCTTCTCCCTGATCAGCTCCATCTGGATCCTGGAGTTGCGGTTGATGTGGTCGGTCATCCCGGCGTCGTCGACCGGGGCGGTGGGCTTCATCGCGAAGTCCTGGATCCAGCGCATCGAGGTGCCGCCGCGGACCTCCTGGTACTCCCAGCGGATGTCCATGTGCTCGAACGGGCCGGTTTCCACCCGGCGGGCCAGCACGGTGCGCGCCGCCCGGTCGGTCTCGCGCTCGGAGACCCAGCTCCAGACCGTGCCGTTCTCATCGGGGTGCATGGTCAGCCGGAAGGTGACCTTCTCGCCCTGCCGGTTGAGCACCTCGACCGAGGCGTACTCGCTGAAGAGCTGCGGCCAGCGCTCCAGGTCGTTGGTCAGGTCCCAGGTGAGGCCGAGCGGGGCGGCGATCAGGATCTCGTTCTCGGTGTGTCCGGTCATTTTCAGGCTCCGATGGAGAGTTGGTCGTTGACGAGGGTGAGGAAGTCGGCCGGGGTCTTGCAGCTCTCCGGCTCGTTGCCGATCGACCGGCCGTAGCGGTTCTCCAGCTCGGAGACGATGCCGAGCAGGCCCAGCGAGTCGAGGCCGAACTGTTCGAAGGGCGTGTCCGGCGCGCCCTCCAGCTGGTCGGGGTCGACCGTCAGACCCGCTCGGGCCTTCATCAGCAGGGCGAGTTCGTCGAAGGTCACGGGGCCGTTCATGCGGGGGTCTCCTTCAGGGCAGCGGGGGAATCCGGGGGCGGGAGGGCGGAGGGCGGCGGCGCGGGCGCGCTCAGCTCCGGTCGTCGGTGTCGCGCCGCAGCACCAGGGCCGAGTTGCAGCCCATCAGGCCGCGGCTGAGCACCAGGGCGGTGCGCAGCGGCGCGCGGCGGGCGTGGCCGGTGACCAGGTCGAGGTCGTGCCGCACCTCCGTGATGTTCGGCGTCGGCGGCACGGTGCCGTGCTCCAGGGCGAGCACCGCGGCGGCGACGTCCAGCGCGGAGGCGGCCGAGTAGGCGCGGCCGAATCCGGTCTTGGGCGCGGTCACCGGGACCTCCGCGCCGTGCGGTCCGAGCGCGTCGGCGATCGCCAGCGCC
The DNA here is from genome assembly GCF_026340565.1 of Kitasatospora sp. NBC_01287. NCBI lineage: Bacteria > Bacillati > Actinomycetota > Actinomycetes > Kitasatosporales > Streptomycetaceae > Kitasatospora > Kitasatospora sp. NBC_01287. The sequence goes on along the minus strand of NZ_JAPEPB010000001.1, from coordinate 383,418 downwards.
TCGGCCTGGTCGGCGGCCGGGATGCCCAGCGCGTCGGCGAAGACCACGTCGACCTCGTCGGGCGCGCAGTCGGCCTCCGCCAGCGCGCCCGCGATCGCCCGGGCCAGCCCCTGCCGGGACCGCTCCCAGCCGCCGGTGCCGGTGAAGGTCGCGGCGTGGCCGGCGACCACCGCCCGGACCCGGGCCCCGCGCCGTCGTGCCGTCTCCTCGTCCTCCAGGACGAACATCGCCCCGCCCTCGGCCGGCGAGAACCCGCAGGCCTCGTCGGTGAACGGCAGGTAGGCGCGCCGCGGGTCGGCGGACAAGCTCAGCTCCGGGTAGCCGAGCTGGCAGACCACCGAGTAGGGGGCGAGCGGGGCCTCGGTGGCGCCGGCCACCACGGCGTCCGTCCCGTGCCGGATCGCCCGCGCGGCGTGCGCGAAGACGTCCAGGCCGCCGGCCTCGTCATTGGCCAGCACCCCGCACGGGCCCTGGAAGCCGCCGCGGATGGAGATCTGGCCGGTGCTGGCGGCGTAGAACCAGGCGATGGACTGGTACGGGCCGACGAAGTGCGGCCCCTGTCCCCAGAGGTTCTGCAACTCGCCCTGGCCGAACTCGCCGCCGCCGGACCCGGCCGCCGTGACCACGCCGATGCCGAACGGCCGCTCCTGGTCGGTCCGCAGCTGGGCGTCCTCCAGGGCGAGTTCGGCGGCGGCCATGGCGAAGTGGGTGAAGCGGTCGGTCTGCACGAGGTAGCGGTCCTCGATCAGCCCGGCCGGGTCGAAGCCGCGCACCTCGCCGGCCACCCGCAGCGGCAGGTGCGTGCAGCCCTCGCGGGAGACCGGGGCGAGGAAGGCGGTGCCCTGCTGGACCGCCTTCCAGAAGGCGTCGGTGCCCACGCCGCTCGGCGCGACCACGCCCAGCCCGGTCAGCGCCACCTGGCGGCGGGTCGACCGCCGGTTCGAGCCGCTCATCGCGACCTCCCGTCATCGCGGGTGAGGACCACGGCGGACTGGAAGCCGCCGAAGCCACTGCCGACCGAGAGCACGGTGCGCAACCGCGCCGTGCGGGCGGTGCGCGGCACGTAGTCGAGGTCGCACTCGGCGTCCGGCGTCTCGTAGTTGGCGGTCGGCGGAACCACGCCGTGGGTGAGCGCGAGGGCGCAGGCGGCCAGTTCGATGGCGCCGATCGCGCCCAGCGAGTGGCCGACCATCGACTTGATCGAGCTCATCGGGACCGCGTAGGCGTGCGCGCCCAGCGAGCGCTTCACGGCCGCCGTCTCGTGCCGGTCGTTCTGCTTGGTGCCCGAGCCGTGGGCGTTGACGTAGTCGACGTCGGTGGGGTCGAGCTGCGCCTGCTCCAAGGCCCGGTCGATCGCCTCCGACATCTCCCGGCCCTCGGTGGTCAGGCCGGTCATGTGGTAGGCGTTGCCGAAGGTGGCGAAGCCGCGGATCTCGCAGTAGACCCGGGCGCCGCGGGCCCGGGCGTGCTCCAGCTCCTCCAGCACCAGCACGGCGGCGCCCTCGCCCAGCACGAAGCCGTCACGCTCCGCGTCGAACGGACGGGAGGCGTGGGCCGGGTCGTCGTTGCGGGTCGAGGTGGCCTTGATCGCGTCGAAGCAGGCCACCGTGATGGGGGAGATCGGCGAGTCCGAGGCCCCGGCGACGATGATGTCGGCCTTGCCCTCGGCGATGGCGTGGAAGGCGTGCCCCACCGCGTCCAGCCCGGAGGTGCACCCGGTGGAGACGGTCTGCACCGGGCCGTGCGCGCCGATCTCCTCGGCGACCTCGGAGGCCAGCGCGCTGGGGGAGAAGGCGCGGTGCAGGTGCGGTCCGGCGCCGCGGTGGTCCACGTCCCAGCGGTCGCCACCGGCGCTGACCGCGACGTAGTCGTGCTCCAGGCGGGTGGTGCCGCCGACGGCCGAGCCGAGTGACACGCCGACCCGCCAGGGGTCCTGCAGACCGATGTCCAGGCCCGAGTCGCGGACCGCCTCGCCGGCCGCTGCCAAGGCGAACTGCACGTATCGGTCGGCGCGTTCGGCCCGCTGCGGGTCGAGCCCGCAGGCCAGCGCGTCGAAGTCGCACTCGGCGGCGATCCGGGAGCGGAACCCGGCGGGATCGAAGAGCGTGATCCCGCGCGTCGCCGTCTGGCCCGCGGTGAGCAGGTCCCAGAAGGCACGCACCCCTATGCCGCCGGGCGCGACCACGCCCAGCCCGGTGACCGCCACCCGCCGGGTCACGCGCCGACTCCCGACGGGGTCGCGTCCCGGCTGTCCTCGGTGTCCTCGGTGTCCACGTGGCCGAGTTCGGGCCGGGGCGCCAGCGGACCGAGGTGGAAGACCATCCGGGCCTCGGTGGCGCCCACGTTGCGGAACCGGTGCCGCATGTCGCGCGGGATCATCAGGCCCTGCTCGGGCCGCAGCGAGTGCGCGACGCCGTCCAGGTCCACCTCCAGCTCGCCGCTGACGACGAAGACGAACTCCTCGGAGTACGGGTGGTAGTGCTCACCGATCCGGTCGCCGGGCTGGATGATCGCCAGGCCCATGAAGCCGCTGGTGGCGCCGACCGTGGTCGGGGTGAGCATGGCGCGCAGGTCGCCACCGCGGCGGCGGTTGGGCTGCGTCTCGTCGAGGTGCACGATGCGTACGGGCTGACTGGTCACGGGTCACTCTCCGGTGGCGGCGAAGGACGGCGCCCCACCCGGGGCGTGCGGGTCGGTGTGCGGGTCGGCGTGCGGGTCGGCGTGCTGGGCCGCGGAGCGCTTCGCGGGGCGGTCCGCGCCGGGGTCCGCGGGCGGCGACTCGCGGTCGGTGACGAGGTCCATCGCGTGTGCGGCCAGGAAGTCGGCGATCCCCGGCTCGGTCGTCAGCTGCGCCTGCTGCTCCTGGCTCAGGTCCAGGTGGTGGCGCAGTGCCTCCAGCGCTCGGCCGGGGGCGAAGCCGGCCGCCGGCGCGGGCGCCTGCCGGTAGGGCACCCGCAGGTCGACCAGGCGCACCAGGAGGTCGTCGTGCAGGAACATGGTGCTGCCCGCCAGCGGGTGCCCCGGCTGCCCGGCCGCCGCCTGGTCGTGCTCGGCGAGCAGGCGCGCCGCCTCGGCGCCGTGGCCCTGGCGGACCGGGTAGAGGAAGGCCTGCCGGATCAGGTCCCGCGGCGCACCCGCGCCGCCGCCCCCGACGTGCCGCACCGCGGGCAGCGCCGCGCGGGCGAAGAACGCGCGCGCGGACGCCGGATCGCCGAGGTCGCGGGCCTCCTCCAGGTGCGGGTTGATCGCCTCCTCGACCGCGCGCACCTCGGGCTGCTGCGCGACGTGGCGCAGCGCGTTGCCCAGGTCGCCGCGCACCTCGACGGCCCGCACCACGCGGTTGCCGCGCATGAAGAGCGACGTGCGGCAGAGCCGGGTGGTGGCGTCGACCTCGGCCCGCGGTGAGCGGTAGCCGGCCAGCAGCTCGGCGACCGTCCGCTCGCTGCCGGGCTTGACGGTGAAGGTCAGCGCGTGGCGCACGACGCCGCCGCTGGCCAGCGGCGGCGTCGGCAGCGGGTCGGTCAGGGGCTGCTGCCTGGGAGCGGCGTCGACCTCGGCCCGGCGGCGCTCCGCGGCCGCCGGCTCGGGGGTCTCGCGGGCGATCAGGAAGCGCAGCGAGCGGGTGTCCCGGACGCAGGCGTGCAGCGGCTCCACCACCTTGCGGTGGGCGGCGCTGTCCACCCAGGTCAGGAAGGGTTCGGCACCCTCCCACTCACTGGTGATCAGCCACTGCGAGGCGTTGCCCAGCGACTGGCAGAGCTGGTCGCTGATGTGGCCGGGCACGCCGGCCACCTGGTGGCGGATCTGTTCGTAGGCGGCCAGGAAGCGTTGCTCCTGGCCGTCGTGCACATCCAGCAGCAGCACGACGCGCAGTCGGGAGGTCGTGGCGGTGGCGGGCGGGGCTTGCCGGTCGGACAGGGTGGTCACGGTGCTTGTTCCTCTCGCTGGATCCAGGCCCCCGCGCACGGTCCGGGGTCTGATCGCATGCGTTCGATACTACGTACCGCAACGATCTGCGCACGATGCGTGAGTCGCGCGGGTGAAGATCGGCTCAACCCGCCCGCCGCGCCGGGCCGCTGGGAATAGCTAGGACTCAGGCAGATCCGAGGCGGGGGCCGCCGCGACGGCGGTCCCCGCCACCTCGCACGGCTGGAGACTCCGCATGACGCCCAAGGTCGATGACCGCGTGCCCGTCCTGATCACGGGCGGTTCCCTGGTGGGGCTGTCCGCCTCGCTCTTCCTCGGCCGCCTCGGCATCGACCACCTGCTGGTGGAGCGCCATCCGCGCACGTCGCACCATCCGCGCGGGCGCGGCAACAACGTGCGCACCATGGAGCTCTACCGCACCGCCGGGGTCGAGCCGCGGATCCGCCAAGCCGCCGCCGTGCTCTCCGAGAACCACGGCATCCTGCAGGCCGACACCCTGGCCGGCGCGGATCAGGAGTGGCTCTTCAAGCAGATCGACCCGGGCGGCGCGCTCGGCCGGCTGAGCCCGTCCGGTTGGTGCCTGTGCAGCCAGAACGACCTGGAGCCGGTGCTGCTCGGCTGCGCCCAGGAGCTCGGCGGCGAGCTGCGCTTCAACACCGAGCTGGTCTCCTTCGAGCAGGACGACCAAGGGGTGACGGCCCAGGTCAGGGACCGGGAGTCGGGGCAGCAGCGCACCGTGCGGGCGGACTACCTGATCGCGGCCGACGGACCGCGCAGCCCGGTCCGGGAGGCGCTGGGCATCGGCCGGCAGGGCCAGGGCGACCTCTTCCACAACGTCAGCATCACGTTCCGGGCCAAGCGGCTGGCGGACGTGGTGGGCGAGCGGCGCTTCATCGTCTGCTACCTGACCAACCCCGCCGGCGCCGGCGCGCTGCTGCCCGTCGACAACGAGGAGCACTGGGTCTTCCACGCGCCCTGGCACCCGGACCGCGGTGAGGCGCTGGAGGACTTCACCGACGAGCGCTGCGTGGCGCTGATCCGCGCCGCCACCGGCGTGCCCGACCTGGAGCTGGAGGTGACCGGCAAGGCCCCGTGGCATGCCGCCGAACGGGTGGCGGAGCGCTATGGCGCGGGCCGGGTCTTCCTCGCCGGGGACTCCGCCCACGAGATGTCGCCCACCGGGGCGTTCGGCTCGAACACCGGGATCCAGGACGCGCACAACCTGGCCTGGAAGCTGGCCGCGGTGCTGCGCGGCTGGGCGGGGCCCGGGCTGCTGGAGACCTACGACGCCGAGCGGCGCCCGGTGGCGCGGGCGACCGGCGCGCGCGCATCGGCCAGGTCCGCCGAGCACCGCCACCCCGGTTACGAGGTGAGCCCCGGCACCGGGCGGCAGGCCGGGATGCTGGCGGTGGTGCTGGGCTACCGCTACGCCTCGACCGCGGTGGCCGGGGCCGATCCGCAGGGCCCGGCCATCCCCGAGGACTTCCGCCCGGTGGCGGTGCCCGGCGGCCGCGCACCGCACCAGTGGCTGCGCGGCGTGGACGGCCGGGTCTCGACGCTCGACCTCTACGAGCGCACGCCGGTCCTGCTGACCGGCCCCGAGGGCGGGGCCTGGCACGCGGCCGGGCAGCGGGCGGCCGAGCGGCTGGGGGTGCCGCTCGCCTGCTACCGGGTGGCGGAGGGACCGGCCGGCGACCTCGCCCCCGAGGACGGCGCCGACTGGTCGGGGCTGCACGGCGTGGCGGCCGACGGCGCGGTGCTGGTGCGCCCCGACGGGTTCGTGGCCTGGCAGGCGCGGACGGCCGGCCCGGAGCCCGAGCGGACGCTGGCCGAGGTGCTGCGGCAGGTGTTCAGCCTGAGCTGACGCCGGTGGCCGACCGCCGGTGGGCGTGGACCGGTGGGCGGCGTGGACCGACGGGCGGCATGGACCGACGGGCCGTCAGGTGACCTGGTAACGGCCCACCATGCCGCCCATCATGTGGTGGATGACGTGGCAGTGGTAGATCCAGTCGCCGGGGTTGTCCTCCCGGTACTCGATGGTGAGCGTGGTGGAGGGGCCGATGATCTGCGAGTCCACCCAGCCCTGGTAGCCCTGGGTGCTGCGCCAGCGGTGTCCGTGCAGGTGGAACACGTGGAACTCCTGGCCGAGCGCGGCGATCCGCCAGCGCACCCGGTCGCCGACCTTGGCCGTGAAGGTCGGGGTGTTGTCCAGGAAGGCGCCGCCGTTGACCAGGTTCAGGTTCTGCGCGAGCGAGGGGATGTCGGACTTGTAGGCGTCGTGCAGGAAGACCACGAACTCGCGGTCGACCTTCGGGGTCGACGGGTCGGTGACCACCAGGACGCCGAACAGGCCGAGTTCCGCGCCGAGTTCCATGACCGCCTCGCCGCCGGACCCGCCGGCGGGGCTGCCGCCCGGCCCGCCGCCGGCGTCCGGCCCGTGGCCCTGGTGCGCGGGTGCGGCGGGTGCGCCGCCGGGTGCGGGCGTGGCGGCGATGGACTGCGGTACCGAGTGGTCGTGGTAGAGCCAGGTGCCCACCGAGGAGGGCGGGCAGACCCAGGTGTAGGTGTGGCTGCCGCCGAACGGCACGGCCGTGCCCGGGCGGTCGGGGTCGTCGGCCAGCCAACCGCCGTCGTTGTCGCGGTCGTAGCGCACCCCGTGCGGGTGCAGGCTGTGCGGCCAGCGGTAGTGCTCGTCGTTGTTGCGGAAGTGCACCCGGATCACGTCGCCCACCTCGGCGCGCAGCACCGGGCCGGGGATGCCGCAGTTGGCGCCGATGCCGTCCGGCCCCGGGTCGGCGTCGAGCGGGCGGCCCCAGTCGGCGGTCCAGGCGCGGTACCCGATCGCCCGGAAGGTGGTCTGCCCGGCGGTGAAGTGATGGCCCATCATGGCGTCCCGGCCGTTGGCCACCGGGTTGTGTTCGAAGGAGTCGGCCTGCAGCCAGTACTCGCGCAGCCGCCCGCCGGCCTGGAACGTGTCGGCGGTGAAGGGGTCGGCGGCGAGGGGGTCCGCGGCTGCCCCGGTGGCGGCCCGCGCGCGGGGGGCGGCCGCGGCCGCGCCTTGGGCCGTCGCCCCGCCGAGGGCGACGGCGGCACCGCCGCCCAGCAGGCTCCGCACCACGGACCGCCGCCCGGTGCCGTCCGTGCGTCCGCCGGGGTGCCTCGCGCCGCCGGGGTGTTTCTCGTCTCTGGCCTGATCAGCCGACATGGGTCCCTTCCGATGAGGGCGGGAGCCGGCCGGCGCTCTGGTCCGCCGCGCCGCAGCTCGAACTCCCGCCGGACAGGAGCTAGGTCAGAGCTGTACCCCGGCGGGGGCGGTGTCCGCGCCGGGGTCGCCCGGTCGGCGGAGCTGGTTGCTCCCTGGGGGCCGCTGGGGGCCGCTGGGGGCGAGGGCCGGGGTGGTCAGCCGGGGGCGGCGGTGATCCGGCCGGTGGCGATCGCGGTGGTCAGCGCGGCGTGGTCGGAGCGGGTCTGCTCGGCGTAGCGCAGGGCGAAGTCGGCGATGGCCCGGTCGAAGGAGTCGCCGGAACCGAGGTAGGCGGCGATGGCGACCCGGTCGCCGGACCTGGCGTGACCGTGCGCGAGGGTCTGGCCGCAGAGCGCGGCGTAGCGCAGCAGCAGGTCACCGGGCATGCCCTCGATGACGGCGGAGCCCTTCATGTCGCGCAGCTGCCGCCAGTAGAACTCACGGCCGCCGGGGCCGGTCGACCAGCCGAGGAAGCTGTCGCCCGCCGCCTGCAGCAGGCGTTGCCCGGCGACCACCCGGTGGCCCTGGTGGCGGTGCCGGGCCGGGGCCAGGTGTGCTTCGAGGACGGAGCGCTCGGCCTCCTTCACCTGGAGGAAGAGCGGTTCGCCGGTGGTGCGGCCGCGCAGCAGCACGATGTAGCAGCGGGTGCCGACACTGCCGACGCCGACCACCTTGCGGGCCGCGTCCAGCACCTCGAAGCGGTCGAGCAGCTGGGCGCGCTCCTCGGGCAGGGTGGCCCGGTAGTCGTCGAGGATCTGCCGCACATTGGTGAAGGTCGCCCGGTCGAGCGGTTCGAGCAGCGGCGGGTCGTGGATGATCCGCGGGGTGCCGCCCTTGCCCGGCTCGGTGAGCTTGGCCAGGGCCTGCAGGCTGGTGCGGCCGCGCGCCTTCGCCAGGTTGGCCTCGACCCGTCGGCGGTATCCGCTCTTGCGCACCTGCGGCAGCAGGTCGGCGGTGTCCACCCGCTCGTACCAGACGTCCAGCTCGCCGCGGTCGGCCAGCCGGCGGATCGCGAGGCGGTAGGCCCGCGCGCTGTCCCGGGCGGCGGCGTGGGCGGTGGCCTCGCTCTCCTCGTTCGCGGCGGCGGCCACGGCGATGCTGGCGGCCAGCCGCTTGACGTCCCACTCGAAGGGGCCGGGCAGCGTCTCGTCGAAGTCGTTGAGGTCGAAGAGCAGGGCGCGTTCCGGTGAGGCGAAGACGCCGAAGTTGGAGAGGTGGGCGTCGCCGCAGAGCTGGACGGTGAGGCCGGTGTGCGGTGCGGCCGCGAGGTCGGCGGCCAGCACGGCGGGCGCGCCGCGCAGGAAGCCGAAGCGGGTGGCCGCCATCCGCGCGTAGCGGACCGGCAGCAGCTCGGGCACCCGGTTGGCGCCCTGCCGCTCCAGGATCTCGACGGGGTCGGCGCGGTCCGGGGCCGGTGTCCAGCTGCCGTGCGAGGAGCGGGGGACCCGCTTGCGGGTCTGCCGGCCGGTGGTGATCGAGCTCTGGCGTCCCATGCCTTCAGTCTGCTGCGCCCGGGCGGCCGCCGCGCGGGGTGAAGGGGAGGGGGCTGACATATGGCCCGGATCACCATGAAAGGGGCCTCGGGTGGGGTTGGTTGGTGATGGTCCTCACGCGGGTTTCGGGAGTACTACGGGGGGTCGTTGGTGGTGGTGGGTGGGGTTTTCGGTGGTTGGGGGTTTGGGTTGGGGTTGGTCCGTGGGGTGGGGGTGGTGGGGGTGTTCGTGCTGGTGGGGGCGGTGGTCGGGGTGTCCGGTTTTTTATGGTTCGGGGTGGTTTGGGTGGTGGGTTGGGGGGTAGCGGGGTGGGTTCGGGGGGTGTGGTGGGGGTGGGTGGTCTACGGGGTCGGGTCGTAGGTGGGGGGTCTTGGCGGGGGTGGTGGTGGTTGCTAACAATTGGTCCAGTCGCCAGCCGCGGTGTCCGGGTCTTCGGGTCCGGTCGTGGTTTTCCGTTCGGTGCCTGTGCCGTTGTGTGTCGGGTGCCTGGTGCTTTCCGCCCTTGTTGTTCGTGCGCCGTCCGTGTGCGGTGCGGGTGGGCTGTGCCCTGTCTGATTGAGGTTGTCGTTTGAACGCCGTTTTCTCTGCTTCTCGTGTGCGTAAGTCTGCTGCTCTTCTTGTTTCGGCTGCTGGTATCGCGGCGTTGGGTGCCGCTGTGGCTCCGTCGGCCGCGTCGGCGGCGACGCCGCAGGAGATCGCGGCGAGTGTGGTGCCGGGTGACCAGTTGGCGTCGTTCGACCAGATCATCGCGCATGAGAGTGGTTGGAACGTGACGGCGACGAATCCGTCCTCGGGTGCGTACGGTCTGGCGCAGGCGTTGCCGGGTTCGAAGATGGCGTCGGCGGGTGCGGACTGGCAGACCAACGCGGGTACGCAGATCAAGTGGGCGTACGACTACATGAACTCGCGGTACGGCAGCCCGAACCAGGCGTGGGCGTACTGGCAGATCCACCACAACTACTGACAGCCACCCCATGACGGAGCCCCCCTCGCGAGGGGGGCTCCGTCATGGGCGCCCGCGATCACGGGTGACGGCGGTCTGCCTTCGGGCGGCCGTCACCCGTGATCGCGGGCGGAGCGCCTGCGGGCCAGGTCCTTGCCCTCCTGCGGCAGCGCGTCGGCGATCAGCAGGCGGGGCAGCAGGTCCGGCTCCAGGGTCAGGGCGCGGAAGACCAGCGCGACCGTCACGTCGTGGTCGGGCCGGTGCACGATCTCGATCCGGTCGCCCGCGCACAGGTCGCCGGGCTCGATCACGCGCAGGTACGCGCCCGGGCGAGCGGCCCGGGTGAACTGCTTGATCCAGCCGTCCCGCTCCAGCCAGCCCTGGAAGGTCCCGCACGGGATCCGCGGGCACGACACCTCCAGGACGACGTCCGAGCCGATCCGCCAGCGCTCGCCGATCAGGGCGCCGTTGACGTCCAGCCCCGCGGTCGTGAGGTTCTCCCCGAAGACGCCGCCGTGCAGGGGCCGCCCCAACTGGGCCGCCCAGTCGTCGAGATCCTCGCGGGCGTAGGCGTAGACGGCCTGGTCGGCGCCGCCGTGGTTCTTCACGTCGAACACCCGGTCGCCGGCGAGGCCGACCTCGCCGGTGCCCTTCGGCCCGGGGGCGTGCACGGCGACCGGGCCGTCGACCGGCTGCTTGTCGATGCCCGTGTTGCGCAGGTCCTTCCAGGGGTTGGGCCGGGGCCGGCCGACATTGACGCTGAGCAGTTCCATGGCCCGACCGTACGGGCTGCGTGGCATCGAGGCGACGGTATTAGGGAGTGACCGCAGGGCTCGCGGGGTCCGCGGGGAGCGGAGTCTCGCCGGCCACCGCGACGGGGCCTGCCGGCAGGCGGTCAGCGCGGTGTGCGGACCTCGAACCAGACCGACTTGCCGCGCCGCCGCCGGTGCGGTGCCACACCCCAGTCCGCGGCCAGCTCGTGCACCAGGTGCAGGCCGTAGCCGCCGGGGCGCAGCGGGTCGGGGCGGTGCGGTCGCAGGCGGTCGCCCTCGCGGTCGGCGACCTCGACCCGCAGCGCGTGCCGGCCGCGGCGCAGGCGCAGGTACTCGGGGCCGCCCGCGTGCAGGAAGGCGTTGGTGGCCAGCTCGGAGACCAGCAGCAGCACGTCGTCCGCCCACTCGCGGCCTGCCCGGTCGGCGGCCGGCAGCCAACCCCAGTCGCCCAGCGTGCGGCGGGTGAACTCCCGGCAGTCACGTACCTGCCGGGGCACCTTGAGCACCGCGCGCCGCCGTCCGCGCCCCGACGCGGGCGGCCGTCCCCGCCCGAGCAGCCGACCCAGCTCGCGCGTCCGGCCCAGCCCGCGCCGCGCCGCTCGCCCCAGCGAGCCGCGACCGCGCCGGACGGCGGCGACGCTCGCCGTGGGCCGGACACTCTGCACGCTCACCCGAACCATCCTCCTCAGCTGCTCCCGCACTGGTCGCCTGCCCGCCCGGGGCGGATCCATGCGGGTACGTTCGCAGAACGTGACGGTGACGGTGACGGTGGGGGGACGGTGACGGTGGGGGGACGGGCGCGGGGCGGGGCGGGAGCCGCCCGGGTCAGCCGGCGCCGCCGTGGTCCTCGGCCGCGATGGCGCCGTCCTGCGGGGTGATCGGGGCCGGCAGCTCGTCGCTGCCGGTGAGGTAGCGGTGCACCGCCGCGGCGGCCGAGCGGCCTTCGGCGATGGCCCAGACGATCAGCGACTGGCCGCGGCCGGCGTCGCCCGCGATGAAGACACCGTCCACCGGGGAGGCGAAGGCGTGGTCCCTGGCGAGGGCGCCGTCGGCGGTGGCGGGCAGGCCGAGCTGGCGAACCAGCCGGCTGCTCCGGTCCGGGCCGCGGAAGCCGAGCGCGAGCAGCACGAGGTCGGCCGGCAGGGCGCTCTCGCTCCCGGGCACCGGTCGGCGGCCGCCGCTCGCCGTGCGGGCCAGCCGGACGGCGGTCACGTGGCCGCTTCGGTCGCCCTCGAAGGCGACGGTGGTGGCGGCGAAGGTCCGGATGCCGTCGTCCTCGGGGTGCAGCGCGTTGGCCTCCTCGTGCGAGGTGGTCTCGCGGTAGACCTTCGCGTGCACCGGCCACGGCTGCGCGGTGGACCGGGCGGCCGGCGGCCGGGGGTTGATGTCGACCTGCTGGATGTCCAGCGCGTGCTGGCGCAGCGCGGTACCCACGCAGTCGGCCGCGGTGTCGCCGCCGCCGATCACCACCACCCGGCACCCCCGGGCGCTGAGCGGGGATCCGCCGAGGTCGCCGGCGGCGACCCGGTTGGCCAGCGGCAGGTACTCCATGGCCTGCCGGATGCCGGTGAACTCGCGCCCTGGCACCTCCAGTTCACGACAGACCGGGGCGCCGGTGGCGATCACCAGCGCGTCGTGGCTCTCCCGGAGCAGGTCCGCCGCCAGGTCCTCACCGACCCGCACGCCGGTGCAGAACCTGGTGCCCTCGGCGCGGAGCTGGCCGATCCGCCGGTCCAGCCGGTGCTTCTCCAGCCGGAAGTCGGGGATGCCGTAGCGCAGCAGTCCGCCCGGGCGGTCGGCGCTCTCGTAGACCGTCACGGCGTGCCCGGCGCGGGTCAGCTGCTGGGCGGCGGCCAGGCCGGCCGGGCCGGAGCCGACCACGGCCACTGTCCGGCCGGTGCTGTGCGCGGGTGGCCGCGGGCCCTCGCAGCCGTCCTCCCAGGCGCGGTCGGCGATCGCCAGCTCGATGTTCTTGATCGTCACCGGCTCGCCGTCGATCGCCAGCACGCAGGCGCTCTCGCAGGGAGCCGGGCAGAGCCGTCCGGTGAACTCGGGGAAGTTGTTGGTGGCCGCCAGCCGGTGGGCGGCGGCCTGCCAGTCGTCGGCGGCGACCAGCTGGTTCCACTCGGGGATCAGGTTGCCCAGCGGGCACGCCCGGTGGCAGAACGGCAGCCCGCAGTCCATGCAGCGGGTGGCCTGGGTGCCGACGATCGGCAGCAGGGCGCGGGGCCGGTAGACCTCGGCCGAGTCGTGCGCCCGCTCGGGGAGTGTGCGGCGGGCCCGCTCCTGCCGAGGGGTGCTGAAGAACGCCATCGGATCGGCCATCGGTGCCCCGGGCGGGTGGGTGGTGCGGGTGGTGGTGCGGGTGGGTGGTGCGGGTGGGTGGTGCGGGTGGTGGTGCTGGAGTGGCTGTGCGGTGCCGGCGGGGGCCGCTCGGGCGTCGGCGGCCTGCGGAGGTGCTCTGTCTGAAACCGTACGCTCGCCGGGGCGCCGCCGGTAGCGGGACCGGGCCCGGGAACACCGCCGGCACCGGGAGGGGGCTCCTCACGAGCGGTGTTCCCGGGCGCCGGTCGGCTCAGTCGGCCGGGCCGGTGGTGAGGGTGACCGTGGCGCTGTGCTGGGCACCGGCGGCGTCGACCCACTGGACGCTCACCTGGCTGCCCGGGGTCTGGCTGCTCATCAGATCGGTGAGCGCGTCCGGGTCGAGCACGGTCCGGCCGTCGACGGCGGTGATCTCATCGCCCTGGGCGAGCCCGGCCTGCGCGGCGGGGGAGCCCTGGACCACCCCGGCGATCGGGACGCCGGAGCCGGAGCCGGAGCCCTGGCCCGAGCCCGAGCCCGAGCCCTGGCCCGAGCCCGCTCCGGAGCCGGTGGCGACCTCCACGCCGAGGAACGCCGTCGGGCCGATGTGCACCTCGGTGCTCGCCTTGCCCGCCTCCATCTGCTGGGCCAGCGGCAGCGCCGCGTCGATCGGGATCGCGAAGCCCTGCGAGGCGGCCTGCTGCTGCGATCCGGAGCCGTCGGAGCCGGCGGTGTCGATGCCGATCACCGCCCCGGAGGAGTCCACCAGCGAACCGCCGGAGTCGCCGGGCTGCACGTCCGCGTCCACCTGGATCATGCCGCTGAGCTGCTCGGAGGTGCCGCTGCCCTCGTCGCTCGCGGTGATGTCCTGGTTGAGCGCGGTCACGCTGCCCGAGGCCGCGGTCGGGGTCCGGTTGGTGCCGCCGGCGTTGCCGATCGCCGTCACCGTGTCACCCACGGCGACCTTCGAGGAGTCGCCGAGCTTCGCGGGCGCCAGTCCGGAGGCGTCCTTCAGCTGGATCACCGCCAGGTCGCCGGTGCGGTCGTAGCCGACCACCGTGGCGGTGTAGGTGTGGCCGTTGCCCACATCGGTCGCGCTGATCGAGGTGGCGCCGTCGATCACGTGGTTGTTGGTGAGCACCTCGCCGGAGCTGGAGAGCACGATGCCGGTCCCGGCCGCCTCGGCGCCCTGGTAGCCGACCGCGACGTCGATGTTCACCAGCGTCGGGTCGACCGCGGTGGCCACTCCCGCGCCCGCGCCGGAACCGCTGCTCCCGCCCGCGCCCGACTGCGTGAAGGGCGCCGCCGGGTTGGCGGGCCGGAGCGGCGAGGCGGCGTCCCGCTGCTGCCAGAACGCGTGGTCGAGGCCGACCCCCGCCAGCACGCCGGCCATGACCACCGCCAGCAGCACCAGCGAGGTCCGCCCCGCGCGCCCGCGCCGCGGCGGCACCGGCGGGTAGCCGTGCTGGGGCGGGCCCCAGCCGCCGGGCGGATACGGGGGCGGCGGTGGGGGGAGGTGGCCGGACGGCGGGGTCGGCGGCGCGCCCGGGACGGCCGTGCCCGGCAGCGGCGGCGGGCCCCAGCCGCCGGGAGGGACGGCGGGGCCGGTGCCGTGGCTGGTGCCGTGGCTGGTGCCGGAGCCGGGGGCCTGGTCTGCGCCGGGTGCGCCGCCCCGGTCGCCGCCCCGGTCGCTGCCGTGGTCGCTGCCGTGGCTGTCGGGGTGGCCGTACTGCTCCGGGCCACCGGATCGGGTCGATTCGTCCGCGCCGTGATTTTCGCTCATGACCGCCCCAACAGAAGCTCGTGCCGACATCAGCCGAAGAGGCTCTGACTCCGAGGAGCCGAGCGGGTTCCACCTCCCTCCATGATGCGAGCAATCACCTTGAAGTACGTGAGGGAGGAATGAGCTTGTTCTTTAACCTGGTGCTGCGGAAACCTGGCGCCGCGGCGTCCGGCGGGTGGCCCGTCCGATCTGACTGTCCTACCGGTCGTTGATGATGGCCCGGTGACGACCCGACTGAAGATTTTCGCCGACTACCACCAGATCCACGTCATGGACGAGGACTCCGACGACGACCTGGGCCGGGCCTGGTCCGCACAGGCGGTGCTCGACGGTGTCGGCGTCGCCGACGGCATCGTGCTCCTCGGCACCGTGAACAACATGCACGTCGCTGTCACGGTGGACCTCCTCGACGACGAGCCGGTGGACGACAGCGCCGACTTCGACCACGTGGTGGAGGCCGCCCTGCACGTGCCCTCGGGGTGCCTGACGGTTCTCGGCTGCTCCGACTACCTGCCCGACGCCGCCCGGTTCGACGTCCCGGTGGGATGGCTCCGGGTGCGTGCCGCCCGCTCCGGCCTGGACGCCGCCGCCGCGGACCCGCGGGGCTTCGCCTCCGAGGACATCCGCCTGCAGATCTGGCCGGCGCCGCAGCGGGAGCCTCGGGTGCTCACCAGGTGGACACGGCCGACGGCATAGGCCGTCCGGGGCACGGCGGCCGCACGGCAGGCCTGACCCGCGCCGGGCGGCGGCGCGGTGGGCGCGGGGGCACGATGGGAGGGGGCTCTGTCGTGGCCGTTTCGGCTGCCGCGGCTGCTGCGGCCGCCCTGGCCGCTGAGCGCTCGGAAGCGGAGGTGGTGGTGATGGCGGAACATCCCGACTTCAACCGGGGTCAGGAGCAGGCGCACCCCGCGCACGACGTGGTGCACGAGGTGGCCGAGATTCCCACCTGGGCCGTGGTGTGGATGGTGGGCATCTCGATGGGGCTCGGCCTCGCGGCGGCCCAGATCTCCACCCTGTGGATCCTGATCCTCTTCTCCGTGTTCTGGGGCGCCACCGTGCTGGCGATGCTCTGGTGGGCGGCCCGATGGGTGCTGCACCGGGAAGGGAGCGGTGGCTGGCCTCGGCAGCCGGCGTACTGAGACACGGGTTCTGAGGGGGCACGGGTTCTGAGGGGCACTGGCTCCGAGGGGCTCGGTGGGCACCGGTGACCGCCTGGGTCGCCGGGCCCGCCGCGGCCGTGCGGGCACCCGGCGGACGACGGGGCCGCCCCGAGCTGAGGTGAGGTGAGTGCGGATGGCCGGGAACGACGGTGTGCCGCCCCGGGTGGTGGTCGGTGTCGACGGGTCGCCGTCGTCACGGGCCGCGCTGCGCTGGGCGGTCGGGCACGCGAGGCTGCTGGGCGGGGTGGTGGAGGTGGTCGGCGTGGTCGAGCTGCCGGTGAACTTCGGCTGGTCGGCGCCGGTGGTGGACACCACCTTCGATGAGGACGTCACCCGGCGCCGCTTCACCGAGGAGCTCGACGCGGTGCTGGGTGCGGGTGAACGGCCGGTGGCGGTACGGGAGCTGCTGGTGCGAGGTGATCCGGTGGAGGCGCTGCTGGAAGCGGGGCGCGGGGCGGAGGTGCTGGTGGTCGGCAGCCGCGGCCACGGCTCGGTCGCGCGGGCGCTGCTCGGCTCGGTGAGCACCGAGGTCGCGCGGCAGGCGCCTTGCCCGGTGGTGATCGTTCGGCCGGAGGAGCGGTGAACGCCGTCTGAGCCGGGCTTCGGCGGCCGGTGCCAGGGCTGCTGCCAGGTCCGGTGCCAGGTCCGGTGCCAGGTCCGGTGCCAGGGCTGCTGCCAGGTCCGGTGCCAGCGAAGTGTCAAGATCGGCTCGCTGGGCGCCAAGGGCGCGTCAGGGCGGCGTGGAATCGATCGGGCGGTGGTTAGTGTTCGGGACGAGGTAAGGCACCGCTTCGTCCGTGGGGGACCAGGCGGGGCCGCGCCGATGGGAGCGCACCGGCTTTTCGGTGACGGCATCGGCGGCCAGGTGTTGGGGAGGGGGCGCGCGACCGGGGAACGGTCGCGCGCCCCCGGCACACCGTCGGGCGCTCGGCGCGGTTCAGGCGCTGGTGCGGTTCGGTGGTTCGACGGCCGCGGCTCAGGCGGCCTTCGCCGGGCGGTGCAGTGAGTCGAGCGCCGCACCGGCCTGGGAGGCCAGGGTGACGGCGACCAGTCTGGCCTGGCGCGAGGGCACGGCACCCGGGGTGGGTTCGAGCATGAAGCGGCCGATGTAGGTGCCGTTGCCGAACATCCGCAGCTCCACGTCCTCGTCCGGCAGGCCGAGCCGGTCGGCGTCCCAGCTCCGC
The DNA here is from genome assembly GCF_026340565.1 of Kitasatospora sp. NBC_01287. NCBI lineage: Bacteria > Bacillati > Actinomycetota > Actinomycetes > Kitasatosporales > Streptomycetaceae > Kitasatospora > Kitasatospora sp. NBC_01287. Next base: position 366,610 of record NZ_JAPEPB010000001.1, on the reverse strand, counting down.
TGCCCGACCACGATGGAGCCGTCGTGCTCCAGCCGCGGCGGGCGGCCGAGCAGGGAGCCGTACTCGAAGCGGCAGCCGCGCAGTTGGAGCAGCTCGACCAGCTGGTCGCGCACCTGGTCGACCACTGTCAGCGCCGAGTTGGCACTGCGCGCGAGCGCGGCGGTGTCGCGGATCCGGGTCAGGTAGCCGGCGTCGGTGATCGCCAGGACCCGGAAGCGCCGGGCCCGGGCGGCCAGCTGGGAGACCGCCAGGCCGACCGCCAGCAGCAGCGCGGCCGTGGTCAGGTCGGCCGACTTGCTGATCGCGAACTGCTCGTACGGACGTGTGAAGAAGAAGTCGAAGCAGAGCGCGGCGACCACGGCGGCGACGGCTCCGGCCGACCGCCGGCCCAGGGCGGCCACCGCGACCACCACGACGACCAGCAGCAGCGCGACATTGGTGTTGGCGATGCCGCCCCGGAAGGGCAGCAGCACCGCGCAGAGCGCCAGGGGCGCGGCCACGGCGGCGAGCAGGGCGAGCGGGCCATGGGCCGGGTGCCGAGCGGTGGCCCCGCTGCTGTTCCGGCCGGGACGCCGAGCTGGGCGCCGACCGGGGTGCTGCCGGGGGCTCGGGCGGGGTGTCCGGTCGGTGGGCCGGATGGGACTGCGAAGCATCACACACCTCCTGCCCTCCGGTGTAGCAGCCCACCGCGCCACGCGCGCGGTACGGGCCCGGTGTTGACGCGATCCATGCGCGGTGCCGCGCCGGGACCTGGGGGCTGGGGGCCGGGGCCTGTCCGGCAGGTCCCGCCGCGCGTGGTGTCCGGGCAGCCCCTGGCGGCCCCGGGCGCACGCGCGCCTCGGCGCGGTTGCTCAGCCCAGGTCGCGCACGGCCGCCAGGACGTCCAGGGCGAGCTCCGGGTCGGCCTCCTCGCCCAGGCTGACGGAGATCCGGTCGGCCAGCCCGGCGTAGCGGCGGTGGATCTCGCGGGCGACCTCCGGCACCGTCCCGGCGACCGCGAAGGCGGCGAACACCTCGTCGTCGATCAGCTCGGCCATCTGCTGCCACCGCCCGCGTAGCGAGAGGCGGTGCAACTCCTCGTGCAGCTCCGCCCAGCCGTGCTGGGCCAGCACCGGCCGGTAGGCGGGGGTGGAGGCGTAGAAGGCCAGGCGCTCGCGCACCCCGGCCAGGTTGGCCCGCAGTTCCTCCTCGGTGCGGCCGGTCGCGGTGAGCACGTTGCCGACGATCTCGAACGGCCTCCTGGTCCACGGCGCGCCCTCGGCCTCGGCCTGCGCGCGGGCCGCGGTGAGGCCCGGCAGCACCTGCTCGGTGAGGTAGTCGACGGAGGTGAAGGGGTGGCTGAGGAATCCGTCGGCGACCGCGCCGGCGGTGCGGGTCATCAGCGGCCCGACGCCGGCCAGCAGGATCCGCGGCACCCCGGTGGGGATCGGGTCGGGGGAGAAGAGCGGGGTCATCAGGGTGTGGGTGTAGAAGTCACCGCGGAACCTGAGCCGCTCGCCGGTCTGCCAGCTGTGCCAGATCGCGCGCACCGCGTGGACGTACTCGCGCATCCGGGCGGCCGGGCGGTCCCAGGGCATGCCGAAGCGCTTCTCGATGTGCGGCTTGACCTGCGAGCCCAGGCCGATGACGGCCCGTCCGCCGGAGGCCTCGTGCAGTCCCCAAGCCTGGTAGGCGAGGGTCATCGGGGTGCGGGCGAAGGCGACCGCGACCCCGGTGGCCAGCTCGATCGTGCTGGTGCGGTCGGCCGCCCTGGCCAGTTGCAGGAACGGGTCGTGGGCCATCTCGGCGACCACCAGGCGGTCCATGCCCCGGCGTTCGGCCTGCTCGGCGGCGGCGAGGATGCCGGCGGGTTGCCCGGAGGCGGGGGCGTCGAGGCGGAACGTGGCGGGCGGGCGGTCCATCGGGGGTGGCTCCTGGCGGCAGGTCGGTGGCGTTGCCCTCGTACCCTCCCATGCCGGCCTGCCCTCCCACGCCGGGACTGCTCTCCCACGCCGGGACTGCTCTCCCACGCCGGGCCTGCTCTCCCACGCGGGGACTGCTCTCCCACGCCGGGACGGCCGCGCGGGACACCCGTCGGTCGGCGGGAATGCCCCCGCCGACCGGCTGGAACGGTCGGTGAGTTGTCGAAACGGAAGGTGACCGAGCAGTAGCTTTGCCGGGTCAGTTCAGTGAACATCTGTTCCGCTTTCGTGAAGGGCCGTCATATGCCTCTGCCCAGGGCCTCCTCCCGCTCGCACCGCCGTCCGGCGCGCTCGGTGCTGACCCTTGCCGCGACCTTCGCCGGCATCCTCGCCGCCGCGCCGGCCGTGCCCGCGCTCGCGGCTCCGGCGCCGGCCACTCCGGCACCAGTGGCCCCGGCGGCTGCCCCTTCGGCGACCAGCCCCAGTGCCTCCGCCGCCAGTGCCACCCCGCACCTGGACGCCGTCGAGCAGACGCTGCGTCAGGTCTCGCCTGGGCTGGAGGGAACGGTCTGGCAGCGCACGGACGGCAACGCGCTGGACGCCCCCGCCGGCGACCCGGGCGGCTGGCTGCTGCAGACCCCGGGCTGCTGGGGCGATCCGAGCTGCGCCGACCGTCCGGGCAGCCAGGCGCTGCTGGCGAAGATGACCGCGAACATCGCGGCCGCCACCCGCACGGTGGACATCTCCTCGCTCGCCCCGCTGCCGAACGGCGCCTTCGAGGACGCCATCGTGGCCGGGCTCAAGTCGGCGGTGGCCTCGGGCCACCAGCTGCGGGTGCGGATCCTGGTCGGCGCCGCGCCGCTGTACAACATCAACGTGCTGCCCAGCTCCTACCGCGACGAGCTGGTCGCGAAGCTGGGGCCCGCGGCCGGGTCGGTCACCCTCGACGTGGCCTCGATGACCACGGCCAGGACCGCCTTCTCCTGGAACCACTCGAAGCTCCTGGTGGTCGACGGCCGGAGCGTGATCGCCGGCGGCATCAACGACTGGAAGGCCGACTACCTGGAGACCGCGCACCCGGTCACCGACGCCGACCTCGCGTTGAGCGGACCGGCCGCCTCGACCGCCGGCCGCTACCTGGACACGCTGTGGGGCTGGACCTGCCGCAACAGCGGGCCCCTCTCGGCCGCGTGGTTCGCCGCCTCCAACGGCGCCGGCTGCCTGGCCACCCTGGAGCAGGACGCCGATCCGGCCCCGGCCGCCACCGGCTCCGTGCCGGTGATCGCGGTCGGTGGCCTGGGAGTCGGCATCCAGGCGGTGGACCCCGCCTCGTCCTTCCAACTGCCGCCGGTCAGCGCGCCGGTGAGCGGCCCGGCCACGGCCTGCGGGCCGCTGAACCTGCCCGATCGCACCAACGCCGACCGCGACTACGCGACCGTGAACCCGCAGGAGAGCGCGTTGCGCGCGCTGGTCGCCAGCGCCACCAGCCACATCGAGATATCCCAGCAGGACCTGAACGGCACCTGCCCGCCGCTGCCGCGCTACGACGCCCGCCTCTACGACGCCCTCGCGGCCAAGCTCGCCGCCGGGGTCAAGGTGCGGATCGTGGTCAGTGACCCGGCGAACCGGGGCGCGGTCGGCAGCGGCGGGTACTCGCAGATCACCTCGCTCTCCGAGGTCAGCGATGTGCTGCTGGACCGGGTCAGCGCGGTCACCGGCCAGGACCGGGCGGGCGCCAGGGCCACCGTGTGCCAGAACCTGCAGCTCGCCGCCTTCCGGGCCGCGCCAGGTGACCGGTGGGCCGACGGGCACCCCTACGCGCTGCACCACAAGCTGGTGTCGGTGGACGGCGCGGCGTTCTACCTCGGCTCCAAGAACCTCTACCCCGCCTGGCTGCAGGACTTCGGGTACGTGACGGAGGATCAGGCCGCCGCCGCACAGCTGGACGCGCGGTTGCTGGCGCCGGAGTGGCAGTACTCGCAGGCCGCCGCGACCGTGGACTACGCCCGCGGGCTCTGCTCGGCCTGAGCCCGGGGTGCGGTCGCCGACCATCGACCGTCAACCATGGCTTGGCGGAAGGATCTTGACGAAATCCTGACGGGCGCTGCCGTCAAGATTCCGTCAGGGCCCGCCGGTGGGCGCCGATCGCTCGCCTAACCTTCGTCGTCCGGAACCGAGTTGACGACGACGGTGGGCAGGCGGGCAGGTATGAGTGAGCAGGAACCGTCCGGGGCCGGGGTGTTCGACCCGGACGCGTTCCGTCGCGCGACGACGGAGCTGGTGCCGGTCCGCGACCGGTACTGGGCCGCCGGTGCGCGACGGGCCGCGAGCTGCGCGGTGCTCTTCTCCGCCCTGCTCGCCGGGGCCGACTGGGGGACGGGCGGGCTGACGCCGCTGCGCGCCGGGATCTGGGTGGCGCTGGGCTGGGCGGTCTTCGTGGTCCTCGTGCCGCCGCGGGTGTCGGCGGGCGATGGCTGGCTGGAAGTGCGCGAACCGCTGCGCGGCCGTCGGGTGCGGACCGATCAGCTGGTCACCGTGCGCCGGACGGGTGCGATCGCGGTGCGATTGGTGCTGTACGACGCGCACGGTGGCTGGGTCGCGCTCGACCCTCGGGTGCTGCTCGCCAATCCGCTGCTCTGGCACCGCCTGGACACCGCTGCCCGCCGGTGCGAACGCGCCGGCACCCTGCGGGAGGGCGCCCAGGTGCTGGCGGAGCTGGAGGAGCGGGTGGCGGGCGCCCGGGCCCGCGAGGTGCTGCGGCGGGCCGGGCTGGGGTGAGACCGGGCTGGGGTGAGACCGGGCTGGGGTGAGGCCGGGGGGCGGCGACGTCAAGGGGGTGTCAGGAACCGGCGGTGGGGTGTCAGGGAGCCGTTAAGAGGAACCGAAGGTGAGTCCGGGCTGAGGTCTTATGGATCTGCGATGATCCCCGCTGCTTGACCTACGAATACAAGGCGCTAGGATCATCACACCTGATAAACCAAGGACCCCGATCAAGGGGCTCCACGACTGAGGGAAGTGCAGCACATCATGGCCGAGACCACCCGGGTCATCGTCGGCGTCAGCGGCTCGCGGCGCAGCGCGGCGGTTCTGCAGCGCGCGGCGGCGGAAGCGGCTCGGCGCGGTGCCGAACTCGTGCCGGTGATCGCCTGGACCCCGGTCGGCGGCGAGCCCACCTACCGCGCCCACCCCTGCCCGCCGTTGGCCGCCGCCTGGGAGCGGGCCGCCCGCACCCGGCTGGACCAGGCCTTCGAGGAGGCCTTCGGCGGCTACCCGGCGGGCTTGTCGATCACCCCCGTGGTGATCCGGGGCGAGGCCGGTCCCGCACTGCTCCAGATCGCCGACCGGGCCGATGACCTGCTGGTGGTCGGCAGCGGCCGCCGTGGCCCGCTGCGCCTGCTGCTCGCCACGGTCAGCCGCTACTGCCTGGCCCGCGCCCGCTGCGCCGTGGTCGCCGTCCCGGCCGAGGCCCAGTCGACCCCGGTCCCGCGCCGGGGCGGCGAGCGGCTCGCGATGGCGGCCTGACGCTTGCCCGAGGCCGTGCTCGGCGCCGTGGCCGCCCCGGGGTGTCCGGGACGGCCACGGCTCTCGCTTCGGCTGACCGATCGTCAGCTGACTGTTCGTCAGATGGCGCTGGAGGGGCTGGTTCCCGTGCCCGCCATGCCGAGCAGGGTGTTGAAGGAGCTTACCGGGTTGTAGATGGCCAGGTGGAAATTGGTCGACTGGTAGGCGATCTGGATCCCCCCGGCGTAGGCGGTGACGCTCGGGCTGCTGCTGCCCACCGAGGCGGGGCCGGAGGTGCTGCTGTAGACGCCGAGCCAGTTGATCTGGCCGTTGCTCGCTTCGTAGGCCACCTCGGGGCCGCCGCTCAGCCACGCGACGCTGGGGCTGGTCCCGGCGGCCAGGTGGTAGGTGGGCTCCGGCGTGGGGGCGGAGCTGGAGCCGCCTTCGTACAGGGTGCTGTCAGTGCCCTGGAAGGCGTACAGGTAGCCGTTCGAGGTCTCGGCGGCGATGGAGGGGTTGGTGCCGCCCCGGACGTAGCCGCTGGTGACGCTGTTCCCCGAGGGCCCGGTGAGGCCCAGCTGCCCGGTGTTGGTGACGTAGGCGATCTCGAAGCCGCCGTTGGCGAGGGCGGCGATGCTCGGGGTGGAGCTGCCGGCCATCTGCAGCTGCGTGTCATGGCCGCCGGAGGCGGGCGTGTAGGTCAACAGGTGCCCGGTGGAGGCTTCGAAGGCGACTTCGAGCGTTCCGTCGGCGGCGACGGCCAGGCTCGGACTGCTGCCGCCCGCGAGCGGGAAGCCGGTGTTGTAGGTGTAGTCCGAGCCGATGATGACCAGCGTCTTGTACGCCGTCATGATCGCCTCCTCCCAGCCGCCGTCCGGCAGGATCACCAGGCTCGGGCTGGTGTTGCGCAGGATCGACTGCCCTGTGTAGCCGGAGCCGTTGGGCGTCCAGTTGTAGACCACCTGGTTGCGCGGGATGCCGGCCTGGACGGCGGTGATCTGCTGGCCGGTCACGTCCGCGATGGAGTAGTAGGAGACGCCGAAGTTGGTGTTGGCGCTGAGCGCGGTCGGCTCGGCCGAGCCGCCGGCCGGGTTGTTCAGCGTGACGGCGCTGTCGGCGGCCGACGGTGCGCTGTTGTTCAGCGCCACGCCGGTGAAGCCGTTGTAGCCGAAGTTGGCCAGCGCCGTCCCGCCGCCACTCACCATGACCTCGGCGCTGGCGTCCTGCGCGCCGGCGGCGGTGACGGTGTACGTCTGGGTCCAGTTCTGGGTGTAGTCGCTGAGGACCACCTGGTACTGGCTGTTGGTGTAGGGGATCAGCGCGATGGACGCCGCCATGTTGTCCTCGGGGATCACGCTGCCGAAGGCGACCTTGGTGCCGTCGAGCGAGTAGAAGCCGTAGTAGTGGCCATTGCCGCCGTTGCAGTCGACCTGGGTGCCGACCTGTTCGACGCCAGGGTCGTTCGAGGCGACGCCGTCGAGCCCGACCCAGAGCTGGGCCGCGCCGCCGGAGGTGCAGTCGACGAAGGGTTGGACCCAGGAGGCGCGGGCCTCGGTGATGGACTGGCCGGGGCCGGTCACCTGGTAGCCGGCTCCGATGTTGCTGGTGATCCCGAACGGGCGCACGGTGGGAGCGGGGGTCCGGGTCGGGTGCGTGCCGACCTGGCCGACCTGGCCGACCTGGCCGACCTGGCCGGCCTGGCCGGTCCGGCTTGTGTGGCTGAGTGGGGGCGCGGGCCGGGACGTGGCCGCGGTGGCGGTCGTGGTCCCGGCGAGCAGGGTGCCCAACGCCACCAGAGCGGTGGCGAAGAGACGCAGTGGGCGCACGAGGTACTCCTCGGTCGTGAAGAGCTGCGTTGGGTGGCGCGGGGCCGCGCACACCGCGCCATCCGTACCCTCCCCGTCCACCCGGGAATCTTCACAAGGCTCACTGATTCATCGACAGCTGACGTTAGTTGACGAAGCGTCAGAGATGTTCCCGGTGGAGGTACGGCCCGCCGGGCCGCTCAGGCGAGCAGCCGTAGGCGCTCGCCGGCCACCCGTAGCCGCACGGTCTGCCCCCAACTCAGCCGCAGCGCGTCCGACTCCACGCCGTCGCCGAAGGCGACGAGTTCGTCGGAGTCGACGGTGATCGCCAACTGCTCGGTGGCGGTGAGCAGTCCCTGCGCCCAACTGGTCCCGGTGGCCGGTGAGGGCCAGGCCTCGCGGACGAACCAGCCCACCGCCGGTGCCTGCGGCTCGGGCAGCCGCAGGGTGCTGCGGCGTTCCAGCCAGGCCGAGCGGCACCAGCCGGTGCCGCCGGTGCCGGTGCCGACCAGGACGCCGGAGGACGCCTGCGCCTCCGAGTGGCCGTCGGGGACGGTGAGGCGGTAGCGCGCGGTCTGATGGGTGCGCCGGCCGACGTAGATCTCGTTCAGTGCCAGCAGCCGCTGGTCGTCGTCGGCGACGGCCTCCACCATGGTGCGCTCCTGCAGCTGACCGGCGGCCGGGCCGCGGGCCGCCAGCCGCAGCAACTCGGCGGCGTCCGCGGGGCGGTGGCGGACCAGCACGCCCGGGTTGCGGCCCGGGTCGCTGTCGATGCCGATCACCGGCTGCCCGGACAGGTACTTGGCGACGTTCGCCACCAGGCCGTCCTGGCCGACCGCCACCACGATGTCCTGCGGCCCGAACAGGAAGCGGTCCAGGTCGGCACGCTCCACCCGACTGCGCCGCCAGTCCAGCGGCACCGCGCCCGCCGCCTCGGCCAGCGCGGCGAGGTCCTGGTGGTGGCGTCGCTCGGCCTGGTCCAGCTCGTCCGGTGACCGGCCGCGGCTGGTGAGGAAGAAGGCGGCCTGGCCGCGCGAGCCGTGCTGGGCCAGCAACTCCTGGTACTCGGTGCGCCGGTGCACCAGCACCACCCGCGGGGCGAGCGTCACCGCCGACCGCCGGAACCCGGTGCCAGGCCGAGCTGGGCCAGCAGCCCGGTGAGCACGTCGGGGGTGAGGGTGAGGCTGCCGATCGCCGGCAGGTGCTCGGCCAGCCGGCTCAGCGCCAAGGCCCGCAGCACCTCGGGGGAGACTTGTTGATGGGCCGTCAGCCAGGCCTCCTGCGCAGTCGCCTTGGCCTGGCCGAGGGCCAGTTCGGCGTCGGCCTGCGCGGCGGCCAGCAGTCGGGCGGCCTCCGCCTCGGCGGTCGCGAGCCGGGTGCGGCGGACCGCTTCGGCCTGGGCCCGAACCGCGTCGGCGGCGGCGTGCTGTTCGGCCCCGCGACGGTCGTTGGCGCCCTGCTGGGTGACCAACTCCTCCTCGCGACGGGCGAGTTCGATCTTGCTGGCGAGTTCGTTCTCGGCGATCGCGCGCTCGCGCTCGACGGCCACCGCGCGGCGCTCGTAGGTCGCCCGATCGGCCTCCTGCTGCACCTGCTCGCGAGCCGGGGTGCGCAGCGCGCGCTCCATCTCCGGTTCCGGGCGAAGCGCGGTGACCCGCACCGCGATCACCGCCAGCCCGATCTCGGCGAGTCGCGGCTCGGCCGCCAGCCCCTCACTGATGCGCCGCCGCACCGCGCTGACCCCGTCGACCAGGGCCTGCGCGAGCGGGATGCGCGCGATGAGTTCGAGGGCGTGCTGCTGCGCGGTCTCGGTGAGCAGGCTCGCCAGTTGGTCGAGCGGGTCGGCGCGCCAACTGCCGCTCTCCGGATCGATGCTGAAGTCGAGCCGGGTGGCGGCCACGGCGGGGTCGGTGATCCGGTAGGTGACCGTCGCCTGGACGGCCAGGTCCTGGAACTCGGCGGTCCTGGCGTGGAAGAGCATGGACAACTCCCGGTCGTCAGCCGGGACCTCGGAGATCGCGGCGCTGAGCGGGCGGAACCAGAACGCCAACCCGGCTCCCTCGTGGGCGAGTCGGCCGCCGTGCAGGTGGCGGATGTGGGCGGTGGGGGCGGCGCGCAGGTGCAGCAGGCCGAAGCGCTTGGTGATGTCAGCCATGGGTGAGCCCTTTCTCGTCTGGATGACGATAACCGGCGGGCGTGGTTATCGTCAATGCGACGAGATGGGCACGATGGGTGGGGCGTGGGCGCGATGGGTGGGTCGTGAGGCGTGGGTCGTGGGTCCTGGGTCGCGGGTCGTGGGTCGCGTCAACAGGACTCGCGCAGGGTCTGGGTGCGCAGGGCGGCGATCAGCGGCAGCACGTCGTCACCCTCGGCATCCTGGCTGACGGCGGCGATCGCGCCGATCACCGTGCGGGCGATGTGGCCGGCCGCGACGCTGTCGTCCCCCGCCGTCTCGGCCCACGACTCCAAGGCCTGGCCCAGGACGCCGCTGATCCGGCCCACCACGCTGCGGTCCAACTGGTCCGCCGCGTCCATCGCCTCCTGGGTGGAGAGGCCCTCCTGGCCGCCGACGGCCAGGGTCAGCAAGGCCCGCAGCGTGCGCTCGCCGTAGATCGCGAGCAGCGCCGGCAGCGTCCGCTCGCCCGGACCGCGTTCGCCGAGCACCGCGAGCCCCCGCTCGTCGCGCTGCCAGCCCGCCTCCAACGCGGCCAGCGCCCGGAGGACTTCATCCCGACTCAGCTCGGGGTCTTCATCAGCCATACCCGCACACGCTACGCCCAACGGATGGGCCCGGTGGGCGATCGCCGGGTTCTGTGCTGATCCGCGGGGGCGGCCGCGAGCGGGAGTTGAGCCGCGAGCGGGAACCGAGCGGCGAGCGCGGGTCGAGCCGAGTGCGGGCCGGGGCCGGCGCGCGGGTCCTCAGCCCGCGAGGCGGTGGCCCGTGATCGGGCCACCGCCTCGCCTGGTGTCTCGGGCGCCGCCCCGCGGCGGCTGTCAGAGCAGCTCGGGCGCCTCGTTGCCGACCGCCTCGATCGCCCGGCGGATCGGCACCCGCAGCAGCAGGACGAAGCCGATCGCGAAGAAGATCAGCAGCGAGATGATCGCCACCCGGTAGCTGCCGGTGAGCTGGAAGGCCAGGCCGAAGACCAGCGGACCCATCCAGCTGGTGCCCCGGTCGCTGATCTTGTAGAGGCTGAAGTACTCGGCCTCCCGGCCGGCCGGGATCAGGTGGGAGAAGAGCGAGCGGGAGAGCGCCTGGCTGCCGCCGAGCACCAGGCCGATCGCGGCGGCCAGCGCGTAGAACCAGATCGGCTGGTCGGCCGGCATCACGTAGCCGAAGGCCAGCGTGACCACCCAGGCGACCAGCGAGCCGAGGATGGTCTTCTTGGCGCCGTGGCGCTGCGCGATCCGTCCCAGCAGCAGCGCGCCGCCGATGGCTACGATCTGCACCAGCAGCACACCCGCGATCAGCGTCGTCTGGGACATGTGCAGCTCTTCGCTGCCGAAGAGCGAGGCCTGCGAGATGACGGTCTGGATGCCGTCGTTGTAGCAGAGGAAGGCGGCCAGGAAGAGCAGGGTGAGCGGGAAGCGCCGCATGCCGCGCAGCGTGCCGGCCAGTTCGCGCAGGGTGCCGCCGGCGTGCTCGTCGACCGCCTGCGGGACCGGCGCGGTGGCCGGGCGCCGGGGCAGCCGCCGCATCGGGAAGATGGTGAACGCGGCCCACCAGAGGCCGGCCGACGCGAGGCAGATCCGCACCGCGGTCCCCGAGGAGAGGCCCAGCGCGCCGTGCCCGAGGAAGAGGGCGAGGTTCAGCACCAGCAGCAGCCCGCCGCCCGCGTAGCCGAACGCCCACCCCTTGGAGGAGACCGCGTCCCGCTCGGCCGGCTTGGCCAGCCCCGGCAGGAACGAGTTGGCCAGCGCCGCCGAGACGGCGTAGCAGATGTTGGCCACCACCAGCAGCCCGCCGCCGAGCAGGTAGTGGTCGCCGCCGAGGAAGAACATCGCGACCGTCGCCGCCGCCCCGACGTAGGCGAACGAGCCGAGCAGGGTGCGGTGCCTGCCGGTGCGGTCGGCGGCGGCGCCGGCCAGCAGCATCACCGCGACCGAGAGCAGGACCGAGACCGAGACCGTGTACGGGAAGAACGATCCGGCCCGCACCGGGATGCCGAACGGGTGGACGTCGCCGTGCGCGTCCGCGGCCTTGGTGGCGATGTCGGTCAGGTACGGGCCCAGGAAGACGGTCAGGACGGTCGCGGAGAAGGCCGCGTTGGCCCAGTCGTTGAGGTACCAGCCGCGCTGGATGCGTCGCAGATCGACGGGGGCGGCCGGGTCGGCCGACGCGTCGCGAACAGAATTGGGCAAAACCAGGCTCCGTGCTCGATCAGGACATCGCGTGGGGTGTCACGAGGGAACAGCGATGCGATCCGCCATGATGCCATCGATCATGGGCGGGAAAGAGCACGGATGGGTTCCGGTTTGCTCGGCCGACCCCGCCGACCTGCGAGGGGACCCCGCCGCACGGCGGCCCCCGGGTGGCGGTCGGGTGGCGGTCGGGTGGGTCAGCGGGCCGCCGCGTGGCCGGTGAACAGGTCGAGCAGCCCCTGCGGCGCGGTCGACTCGAAGCAGCGGATCAGGTTGGCCGCGGACTCGGCGGCCGCGGCCTCGCTGCGCGGGAAGAGGGCCCGCTCGTAGCGGGCCGGCGCCGCGGCGAGGTCGTCGGGGTGCGCGGCGATGGCGCCGGCCAGCTCGGCGCCGTCGAGCATGGCGAGATTGGCACCCTCACCCGCGAAGGGTGACATCAGGTGGGCGGCGTCGCCGAGCAGGGTGACGCCGGGAGTGGGGCGCCAGTGGTGGCCGACCGGCAGGGCGTGGATCGGCCGCGGCACCAGGGGACCGTCCGCGTCGGTGATCAGGGCGCGCAGCCGCTCGTCCCAGTCGGCGAAGTGCTCCAGCAGGGCGGACTTCGCGGCCGCGGTGTCGGAGAAGTCCAGGCTCGTGCTCCAGTCCTCCGCGACGCGCAGCGCGGTGTAGACGTGCAGGCTGCCGTCCGGCTCGCGGTGCGCGAGGAAGCCCTTGCCCGCGCCGAGCGCGAAGAACATGCCGCCGCCGATCAGGGCGGCGCTGACCGGGTGGCGGGTGTCGGCGTCGAGCAGGTCCAGCTCGACCAGCGACAGACCGGTGTAGCCGGGCACCGCCGCCGAGAGCAGTGGACGGATCCTCGACCACGCGCCGTCCGCGCCGACCAGCAGATCGGTGGTGAAGACGGTCCCGTCGGCGAGCGCCACCTCGTGCCGGCCGCCGCCCAGCGCGCGGGCGGCGGTGACCTTGGCACCCCAGCGGACGGTGCCCGCGGGCAGCGAGTCGAGCAGCAGTTCGCGCAGCCGCCCGCGGTCGACCTCGGGCCGGCCGCCGTCGCCCTGGTCCGCCTCGTGCAGGCGCAGCACGGCGTGCTGGTCCAGGATCCGCATCTCCTCGCCCCCGGCGTGCACCAGCGAGCGGAACCCCTGGTAGAGGCCGGCGGCCCGCAGCGCGGTCTGCCCGGACTCCTCGTGGATGTCGAGCATGCCGCCCTGCGCGCGGGTGCTGGGCGAGGGGTCGAGCTCGAAGACGGCTGCCTCGATCCCGTGCACGTGCAGGACGCGGGCGAGGACCAGGCCGCCGAGGCCGGCGCCGATCACGGCGATGGGGTGGTGCGCGGCCGTTGTCGCGGTGGTGGTCGTCGCGGTGGCTGCCGTCTCAGTGGCTGTCGTCTCGGCGGTGGTCGTCTCGGTGGGTGTGGTCATCTCAGGTGCTCCTCGGGTGGGTGTCTTCGGGCCGGTCGGGGCGCGGCGTGCACAGGATCCCGCTGATCAGCACCTGGAAGCCCCAGGCGAGCCGGTGCTCACCGCTGCCGGCCAGCAGTTCGGCGCCGAGCGCGGCGATCCGCGGGTGGCGCGTGCCGTCGGCGCCGGTCAGGGCGGCGGCGAGGGCGTCCTGCTCGGCCCGGGCGTCGGCAGCGTCGGCAGTGGCCGCCTGGTCCCGGGTGGCCTGCTCGGCCGCGGTGGCGGTGGCGTGCTGCAGCAGCAGGTCGACCGCCCAGGCGGCGCGCTCGGGCGGGACGCCGCCCTCGTCCAGCAGCGCGAGCAGCGCCTCCAACAGCTCCAGGTAGCACTCCCCGCTGGGCCGGGCCACCAGCGCGGAGCGGGCCAGGCCCGGGTGCTCGAACAGCAGCTCGGTGTACGAGGTGAGCACGGCGGCCAGCCGCTCGCGCCAGTCGCCGGCGGCCCGTGCCGGGCCCAGCTCCACCGCGCCGAGCAGCTCGTCCAGGATCGCGGCGTGCAACTCGGCGGTGTTGCGGACGTAGACGTAGAGCGAGGCCGCGCCGGTGTCCAGCTCCTGGGCGAGCCGCCGCATGGTGACCCGCTCCAGGCCCTCGGCGCGCATCAGCGCCACCGCGGCGGCGACGATGCCGCCGCGGGTGAGGGCGGGCTTCGCGGGCCGCTCGCGGCGGCTGCGGGAGGCGGGGGAGGGCGTTGCTGTCATGCCTCCACGGTAACGAACATGTTCGGCGCGAACAAGTTTCTGACGAACATGTTCGTTCGGCTGGGCCCGGCCGCCGAGCCCCGCCCGTGCGGCACCCGCCGGACAGCTCCTAGCCGGCCGGCGGGAAGTGGCCGAACGGCGGGAGCGTGCGGAACTGCTCGTGCAGCGAGACCGTCGGGGCGAGGCGGTGCAGCCCGGCGCGGACCAGCGTCAGCGGGTGGCCGGGGAAGGACGCGTCCCACTCCGGCAGGTCGGCCACGTGGTAGGGCAGTCCGCCGGTGGCGTCCGGGGCGTAGGGGTGCGGCCTGAAGTAGTGCTCGTGCCCCACCCGCGCGGCGACCATGGACTCGCGCATGCCCGTCGGACCCCGCTCGGGTGCCTGGAGCTTGATCACCGCACTGCAGGTGGCCTTCGGAATCGTGTAGGAGCCGATGAAGACCTGGCCGTGGCCCTGCGGGTGCGGGATCTTGAGGAGTTGGCGCAGCGCGGGCACGGCGTGCACCTCGGCCGCGTCCGCCTCGATCAGGCCCGCGCCGGCGGCCGCCGTGGACCGGGCCAGGGCGGCGCGCAGGTGCGGCAGCGCGTGCAGCGGGGCGGGCAGGTCCGGCACCAGCGGGAAGTAGTGGAGGGAGAGGATGAGCCCCTGGGCGTCGGTCCAGACGGCCTGCTCGCGCTGCTGGAACCCGGTGAGGTCGAGGCCGGTTATCGGAGTCGTCATGAGGCCACATCCTGGCCCATCCGAGCAGTGCTTCTTCAAAGGCACCCTCGCGGACATGACGGCGGGCCGCGCCTCCGTGGACGGGCAGTTGGTGGTGGACGTGGACCGGCAGGCCTACGACCTGACGGTGTACGAGGCGGCGAGCGGCCGGAAGATCGGCACCGTACCGGTCGGCATCGGCACCGAGGCGTCCTGTCCCGCCTCGATGACCGAGACCAACGGCGTCCCCCGGAAGCTCCTGTCGCATCCCACCCTCGCCCAGGAGACCGCGGCACTGCGGCCGTTCACCGGCTGACGGCGGTGCGGAGCGGGACAAGCGGACCGCACGGCACCGAACCGAGGACCGGCACCGAACCGAGGACCGGCACCGAACCGAGGACCGGCACCGAACCGAGGACCGGCACCGAACCGAGGACCGGCGCCTCGCCGGCCGGCGCCCCTTCCCACGCCCGCCGGCGGCTGCCACACTTTCGAGGTGCACATTCGGGGGAATGCGCCGGTTCAACCGGCCGTGGCCATCGCGCCGTTCGCAGCCTGGCCGGTCGCCGGCGTCGCCGCGGCGGTCGCCACGTTGCTGGGGCTGCTCTCGGGGCGCTACGGCTACCACCGCGACGAGTTGTACTTCCTGCTCGCCGGGCAGCACCCGGCGCTCGGCTACACCGACCAGCCGCCACTCACACCGCTGGTCGCGAGGGCGTCGGTGGCGCTGTTCGGCGACAGCCCGACCGGGCTGCGCGTGGTTCCCGCGCTGCTGAGCGCCGTGACCGTCGCCCTGGTGGCTTTGCTGGCCCGGGAGTTGGGGGCGGCGGCGCGCGGGCAACTGCTCGCGGCCTGCTGCGCGGCGTGCTCGGCGGCCGTGCTGGCCGTGGGGCACCTGCTGTCCACCACCACGTTCGACCTGTTCGCCTGGCTGGTCGTCTGCCTGCTGGTCCTGCGCCTGCTGCGGACCGGGGACGGCCGATGGTGGACGGCCATCGGAGCGGCCACCGGGATCGCGCTGCTGAACAAGGACCTGGTCCTGCTGCTCGCCGCCGCCCTCGTCCCCGCCGTCCTGGCGCTGGGGCCCCGGCGGGCGCTGCGCGGCTGGTGGCCGGCGGCCGGGCTGCTGGCCGCGGTGGCGCTCGCGCTGCCGAACCTGTACTGGCAGGCCGCCCACGGCTGGCCCGAACTGACGGTGGCCGGTGGCATCAGCGGCAAGGACGGGCCGCACAACCGGCTGCTCTTCGTGCCGATGCAGCTCCTCTACCTCTCACCCGTGCTGGTACCGGTCTGGGTCGCCGGGATCCGGCGGCTGCTGACCGAACCGGCCCTGCGCTGGGCCCGGGCCTTCGCCCTCGCCTATCCGCTGCTCTGCGTCCTGGTCCTGGCCACCGGCGGCAAGCCCTACTACGCGCTCCCGCTGCTGCTCGTGCTCACCGCGGCGGGCTGCGAACCGCTGGCGCGGCGCGTCGCGGCGCCAGGCCGGCGGCGGACCGGGTTGGCGGCCTGGCTGGCCTTCGGCGCCGCGCTGAACATCGTGATCACCCTCCCGGTGCTGCCCCCGCGCCTGCTTCCGGCGGTCAACTGGATCTACCCGGAGCAGGGAGAGCAGGTCGGCTGGCCCGAACTGGCCGCGGCGGCCGCCGAGGGCTGGGCCGCCGTCCCGCCCGACCGCCGGGCCCGGGCGGTGGTCTTCGCCGCGAACTACGGCGAGGCGGGCGCGCTGGCCCGCTACGGCCCGCGCTACGGCCTGCCCGCCCCGTACTCCGGCCACATGAGCCTTGCCGACTGGGGACCGCCGCCGGACACCGCCAACGGCCCGGTGCTGCTGATCCACCCGGACGGATACGCCGATGTGGAGAAGGAGTTCACCGACTGCCACGTCGTCGCACGGGTGGACAACGGCCAGGCCGTGCCCAACCAGGAGCAGCACGCGCCCGTCCTGCTCTGCTCCGGCACCACCGCTCCGTGGTCCGCCCTCTGGCCCGAACTGCGCCACTTCTACTGATCGCCCAGGCGCTCCTGGCGACGCAGGCTTTCCCGAGCACCCGGATCCTGCTGAGAGCCCGGCCGGCGGCGCGGGTCGTGCTCCTCGTGCGCGCGAGTGCCCCGGGCCGGGTCGGCGGCCCAGGCGAGCGAGTACCAGGAGAGCGCGGCCAGCACCACGGCGCTCGGCAGTTCGGCGAAGTAGGCCAGGAGTTGGGCCAGTTCGTAGGCGGAGCCGCGGTGGGCGGACCACAGGTCGAAGAAGGCGTCCAGGCCGAGCAGGACCGCGGTGGCCGAGGCCACCGGGCTGGTGGCGCGGTGCCGCCGACGGACCAGGGCGGCCAGCAGGAAGAGCGCCGACACCTCCATCACGTCCAGCCAGACCCAGGAGTTGGAGAGGTTGCGGGCGCCGAAGTGGCCCCGCACGTCCATCGCGAGCACGACGATCCACGGCATCAGCAGGAAGCCGGCCGCGCTGAACGCGATCGGCAGCGCGCGCCGCAGCGCCGGCCCATGGGCGGCCACGGTCCTTCGAAGATCAAACACCTGGCGATGGTATCCGCCGCCGCACCGGGGAGTCCTCCGGCGAGTGCGGCCGGCCGTGGGGCGACCAGTGCCGCCGGCCGCACCCGCCGACCTGCTCAGCGCACCCGCGGGGCGGGCGTCAGAAGGCGAAGACCCGCCCGGTCGCGCGGTGCAACGAGCACTCGTTGGTGAACGTCTGCTGGTACACGATGGGTTGACCGTTCCAGAAGCCGTCGGCGGTGGCGGTGACCGGCAGGTAGAGCTCGGGGCAGAAGGTCCGGGACGGCGGCAGCGCGCCGAGGTCGCCCTGGGCGACCAGCAGATCCGCGCAGGCCGCGACGGCGTCGGGGTGGTCCCCGGCCGGCTGCGCGTCGCCGCACGCCAGGGTCACCGTGCGCTCGGTGGTGGTGGCGTTCGGGCCGGTCGGCGCCACGGTGAGGATCAGCAGAGCGGGGCCGGTGGCGCCGATCGCGGTGCTTGTGCCTGTGCCTGTGCCGGTGGCGGTGGCGGTGGCGGTGACGCTGACCGTGCTGCCGGGGGCGGGTGCGTCGGCGGCGGCGCTGCCGGCTGCCGAGGCCGCCAGGATCGCGGCGGTGGTGGCGCCGAGGGCCGCGGTGAGGACACGACGAGTACGCATATCGAACTCCTTTGGTCGACTGTCCGGACGGACTCGGCAGTATCACCACAGGAACTTGTCATGGACGCAATCGAACGGCGCTGGACAGCCACCGCGGTCCGCCGCTCCGGTGGCCGGGAGTCGCCGTCGCCCGGCCCTCGCCCGGCTCCCACGCGGCCATCCCCGCCTCACCGGCCCCACCGGCCGCCGCCGCGCCGACCGGGCCGGCCGGGTCGGCCCGGCGAGTCGGCCACCGGCGAACGGCCGAGATGGCCACCATGTGTCGAGCTCCGGTGCACCCCGAGTGACGGGCGGGCGGTCACCGGCCGGCAACGGGAGCGGCCGGCCACCGCGCGAGACCGTGGGGGGACTCGCGCGGTGGCCGGCCGGTGGGGGTCGGGCGGTGGGGGTCGGGCGATCTGCGGTGCGGTGCGATCAGCGGCGGTGACCAGCGGCCCGGATCAGCGGCGGTGACCAGCGGTGGTGATCAGCGGTGGTGATCAGTGGTGGTGATCAGCCGGAGAAGGCCGCGGTGCCGTTGGGCGTGCCCAGGCCCGTGGGGCCGTCGTAGCCCGGCCCCGCGGTGCACAGGTAGGAGCCGCAGTCGCCGTTGGAGCCGCTGGTGACGTCGTTCAGCGCGGACGGGTCGGCAGCGTACGCGTCGGCCGCCGGGGTGGTGTTCGCGCCCGGGGCGCCGGCCAGCGCGTAGACGCTCGCGATGATCGGGGAGGAGGCGCTGGTGCCGCCGTAGACCTGCCAGCCCGAGGCGCCGTAGGTGTCGTACACGGCCACGCCGGTGGCCGGGTCGGCGACCGCCGAGACGTCGGCCACCGTCCGGTTGCCGCAGCCGCTGTCGGTCTGCCAGCTGGGCTTGGCCTCGTAGGCCGAGCAGCCCGAACCGGTGCCCTCGGAGGCACTGGTGCCCCAGACCGACTCGCTCCAGCCGCGGGCGCTGGAGTCCTGGGTCAGCGAGGTGCCGCCGACGGCCGTCACGTACGGCGAGGCCGCCGGGTACTCGACGCCGTAGGCGCTGTCGCCCGCCGAGGCGGTGATCGCGACGCCCGGGTGGTCGTAGTACGAGCTGTCGGCCGACACCTCGTCCGCCGACTCCGAGCCGCCGTAGCTGTTGGAGACGAACTTGGCGCCCAGCGCCACCGCCTGGTTCACGGCGGTGCCGAGGTCCTCGGTGCTGGCGGAGTTCGCCTCGACCAGCAGGATGTTGCAGTTCGGGCAGGTGGCGCTGACCATGTCCAGGTCGAGCGAGATCTCCCCGGCCCAACCGGAGTCGGGGGAGGGGTAGTTGGTACCGCCGTTCTCGTCCACCTTGCTGAAGCACCCGTTGTCGGAGCCGCAGGCGGGCAGGCCGAACTGGCTGCGGTAGGCGGCCAGGTCGGCCTCGGCGTTGGGGTCGTCCTGGGCGTCGACGATCGCCACCGTCTCACCGGCGCCGTTGGCGGCGGCGGGCGAGGCGAGGTTGTAGGCGCTCTGGATGTCGGCCGGACCGTAGCCGGAGACGGAGCCGTCGGCCCGCCCGGCGGCGGAGCGGGGGGCCGCCGCCGGGTGCGCGAGCCGGGTCCTGACGGTGGTTCCGCCGGTGACCCGCAGCGCGTTGCAGGCGAGGTATCCGGCGTGCTGCGGAACCGCGCAGGAGCGGGTGAACGTCACCTTGTGGTGAGCGCTGCCGACCGCCGCGGTCGCGGTCTGGGTGCCGAGGCCGAGCCCGGCGATCGCCAGACCCGTCGCGGCGGTGAGGGCCAGCGTGGTACGCCGGGCCTTCGGGTTCATGGGGGTACGCAAAGACGTGCTCCTCCGTGCTGTGCACGACGTGGGGGAGGCCGTGCGGGCGTGGGGTGCCCTCGGGCCGGCCGCGCTCGGCCGCCGACGGTGTGCTGGCGTCGGGGCCGGTCGACTGAGCGGCTGGGCATGAGAGTAGGTCTGCATGCCCATGACAACAATGGCTCTCTCAGGAAACGCACAGAATCCACGCAGTCGGCCTGCGACCTGCGGCGCTGTGTGGATGCGGTGGGCGGACGGTGCTCCGAGGGTGATCCGACGGTGGTCCGACGGCACCGCGAGCCCGCGCCCGCGCCCGAGGCTGGGGCAGGGGCAGGGGCTGGGGCTGGGGCTGGTGCGGAGTCAGCTCGGCGGGCCGGCGGCCTGCGCCGCACGCGTCATCGTCGAGCGCGGCCCGCACCCCGGATGCCGGGTGGCCCCGAGCGCCCTAGCCTCGAAAGGAGTGCTCATCCGCTGGACCGGGAGGCGTCGTGTTCCAGATCATTTGGATCCTCATCATCGGCCTCGTGCTCGGCCTGCTCGCGCGATTGATCCTCCGCGGCCCGCAGGCGATCCCCCTCTGGCTGACCATGCTGCTCGGTGCGGCAGGTGCCTTGCTGGGCAACGCGGTGGCCGGCTGGATCGGCGTCCGGCACACGTCCGGCATCGACTGGATCCGCCACATCCTGCAACTCGCCTTCGCGGTGGGACTGATCGCCCTGGTCAGCCCGGCCTGGTCGCGGCGCAAGGTCAACCGGTAGTGGCCGCGGTCGTCCCGCCGGCGGTGGCGGGACGGCTCACTCGTAGACGGATCAGCCGCCAGCGGCGCACGCCAATAACCCACGGCCGGCTCGCCGCGCTCAGCTCGCCCCGCTCAGCCGCCCAGGATGATCCGCTCGGGGTTGAAGAGGTTGATCAGGTCGGCGATGGCCGCGCCGAGGTACTCGGTGGTCTCCCCGAGCACCGCCTCGGTGCCGACGTAGGCCTCCAGGCAGCCGCGGGCCCCAACGGTACTGGAGCTTCGGTGAGTTCCAGCTTCGGCGGTCCGAGCGACGTGGTCTCCTACCCCTGATCCCCGCGACTGCGGGGCCGTCCCGCGAACCGCTGCCTGAACCGCTGCGTGAAACCGCTGCGTCAACTTGACCCGGCCCCTCAGGGCCGGGTCAAGTTGACTGCCGGGCGGCTCTGCCCAGGATGTCGGCGACGCGGTCGAGGACGGCGGTCGGCGGGGTGAACGGCAGGCGTAGGTACTGCGTCAGCGTGGTGTCGGCGGCGAAACGGGAGCCGGGGGTGATTTCGAGTCCGTCGGCTCGGGCTCGGGCCGCCAGTTCGTCCGCACGATCAGTGGTCAGCCGCAGCCACAGTGCCAGTCCTCCGTCCGGGATCGTGAACCGCCACCGGTTGTCACCCATCAGCAGGCCGCTGAGATGGTCGCGTCGGCGCCGAAGGTCCGCCCGGCGCTGTCGAAGCAACTCATCGCCGTCGCTGAGTAGTTCGACGGCGACGAGTTGCTGGACAGGTGCCGCGGACAGCGGGCCGCTCAGCGGGTCGCGGCAAAGCTCGGCGATCACGGCCGAGGGCCCGCGGATCCATCCCACGCGCAGCCCGCCCCACACCGTCTTGCTGGTCGAGCCGATCAGCAGCGCGCCCTCGATCCGGGGCGCGGGGACCGGCTCTTCGCGCAGGTCGAGGTCGCGCACGGTCTCGTCGACCACGAGCGTGAGACGGTGCCGCGCGGCCAGGTCGGCGACGGTCCGCCGGGTGGCGCTCTCCATGAGAGCGCCGGTCGGGTTCTGGAAGTCCGGTGTCAGGTAGGCCAGACCGCCTCGCGCGGCGTGGAAGGCGGCTGCGATCTGATCGGTGTCCCAGCCCTCCGAGGTGACCCTGAATCCGCTCAGCCGGGTCGAGGCGCCGCGCAGCAGGCCGAGGGCCTCGAAGTAGGTGGGGACCTCGACCGCTGCCGCGCGCGGTCGCAGATGCGCGCACAGCAGGGCGAGGGCCGAGCGGGCTCCGGAGGTGACGAGGACCTGCTCCGGCCGAGTGGCGAGTCCGTCCTCGGTGTAGCGCTGGGCGATCAGGGCTCGTAGTTCGGGCAGTCCCGGCCCGGGGATCCCCTCCTGTGCCAGGAGAACGCCTGAGCGCCCGATCGCGCGCGTCATCGCGGCCTGGTAGGCGGCGTGCGGCGCGGCGGGCACGGCGCGTCGCAGATCGATGACCCCGATCTCCCCGGTCGCGGATCGGGGTGCCAGGCGCTCGGCCGCGACGGGAGCGAGCCGCAACGTGCTCGCACTTCCTTGCCGTGTGTGCACCCAGCCCTCGTCCCGGAGAACTGTCAGCGCGGCGATCACCGTGCCGCGGCTGATGC
This sequence comes from Kitasatospora sp. NBC_01287, assembly GCF_026340565.1. NCBI lineage: Bacteria > Bacillati > Actinomycetota > Actinomycetes > Kitasatosporales > Streptomycetaceae > Kitasatospora > Kitasatospora sp. NBC_01287. The sequence goes on along the minus strand of NZ_JAPEPB010000001.1, from coordinate 344,919 downwards.
CGAGGACGGCAGCGAGGCGGCGCTCGGCGGGCAGCGCGCCGCCGGTCCGCAGCCGGCCGTCCAGGACGCCTTCCCGTACTGCCGAGGCGAGTGCCGCGATCAGCGGGATCCCAGGCGTGCGCCATCCGCTCAGCGCCTCGGCCAGCTGGCTCTCCGTGATTCGCACTGGACCACTTTCTCATGATTGGACCAGGCGGCCAGGTCGGATGGCACGTAGCTTCGGCCTCCGGCGCGCCGGCCGGCTTCAGCGAGACGGGCGCCGACAGCACACCCGACCACGGAAAGTCAGATGGCCAAGACACGCCCACCCATGCCGCCCATCACCTTCGTCCCGCTCGGCGAGCGTCCGCTGCGGCGTCTCCCCCAGCTGTTCACCGGCCTCGCCCTGTACGGATTCAGTCTCTCGGTCACGGTCCGGGCCTCGCTGGGCGTCAACCCGTGGAGCGTCCTGAACGAAGGCCTGGAGAACCACATCCCCCTCAGCTTCGGCACGATCAGCGCTGCCGTGGGCATCCTCGTGCTGCTGCTGTGGATCCCCCTGAAGCAGAGGCCGAAGCTGGGCACCTTCGCCAACATCATCGTCCTCGCGTTCACCTCCGACCTCGGCCTCCTCCTCCTGCCCCAGCACCTCGGCCTCCCGGCCCGCGTCGGTCTGCTCGCCGGAGGCATCGTCCTCAACGGCCTGTCGGTCGCGGTCTACGTCGGCGCACGCCTGGGACCCGGCCCCCGGGACGGGTTGATGACCGGCACCTCCGCCCTGACCGGGCGCTCCATCCGGCTCGTCCGCACCCTGATCGAGATCGCCGTGCTCGCCGCGGGTTGGCTGCTCGGCGGGGGTGTGGGCGTCGGCACCGTGATGTACTCGCTCGCGATCGGCCCGATAGCCCAGTTCTTCATACCCTGGTTCGCCTACAGGAGTGCCGCCGAGCTCGATGACGCCGCCGACGCGGCCGGGCGAACCCCCGAGGACTGCGATTCCGTGGTGCTGGGATGCACGCACTACCCCCTGATGGCGCCGGAGATCCTGCGGAGCCTGCCCGCCGGAACCACCCTGTACGACAGCGCGGAGGCGGTCGCCCGCCAGACACTGCGGCGATTGGACCGAACCGGGAACTCGCACAGCGCCATGGGCTCCGTCGACGTTATGGTCAGCGGTCGCCGCGGAAACCTCCCACCAGGCGCCCACGCCTACCCGGTGGGCCGCGCGCTGGCCACCGCGGCGCGGGTGCCCCGCGAGATTCTCATCTACGCCACGACCCGCTCCCCGTTGGCCGCACCGCTGGCCGCACCGGCGGTCTGACCGGCGGTCTGACCGAGCCACGGATCCCCGGCACCTCCTCGGACGGGCGCACAGCCACTCCGTTCGCGGCAGGGGCCCGCGGCTGTCCGCGCGGCCGCTAAATCGCTTCCGACGCGGCGTCAGCATCCCTACAGTGGTGCGCAGAACACGCGCCGCCCGACCGATCGGCGGCGCGCCCGAGACGAGAAGGGGGGCCTGGCCGTGCGTGACCGTATCGCCGTTGCCGCCCCCGCCTCGCTCTCCGAGGTGATTCTGGTGTCCTCGATCCTCCGGTGCCCGCCGCGCGGCCGGTACCGGATGCCCGAGACGAACGCCTGACCCTGCCCGCCCCGCCCGTCGTCGCCGAACCGCGGCCCGGGCAGTGGCCGGCCGAGGTCCACGCCCGGCCCGCACGAGGGTCGTACCGTCCGGGAATCGCGCAGCCCCGCTCCCGCACACCATGAAAGGCCAAGGGCCGTGCGCACCACCACCTCACAGGACCGCCAGTCCGTCAACCCGCTCGCCGCCGTCCGCAACCTGGGCATCCTCGCCCACGTCGACGCCGGCAAGACCACGGTCACCGAGCGGATCCTCTTCCTGGCCGGCAGCACCCACAAGCGCGGCGAGGTCCACGAGGGCACCACCGTCACCGACTTCGACCCGCAGGAGCGCGAGCGCGGGATCACCATCTTCGCCGCGGCGGTCAGCTGCGACTGGGCCGGCCACCGGATCAACCTCATCGACACGCCCGGCCACGTCGACTTCGCCGACGAGGTGGAGCGCTCGCTGCGGGTGCTGGACGGCGCGGTCGCGGTCTTCGACGCCGTCGCCGGGGTCGAGCCGCAGAGCGAGTCGGTCTGGCGGCAGGCGGACCGGCACGGCGTGCCGAGGCTCGCCTTCGTCAACAAGCTGGATCGCACCGGCGCCGATCTCGACACGGCGGTCGCCTCGATCCGCGAGCGGCTGGGCACCGTCCCGCTGGTGGTGCAGCTGCCGATCGGTCAGGAGGAGGGCTTCACCGGCGTGGTGGACCTGGTCCGGCCGCGCGCCCTGCGCTGGCCGGGCGGCCAGGGCACGCTGACCGAGGGCCCGGTGCCCGAGGAGCTGCGGGCCGAGGCCGAGCTGCGCCGGCGGCTGCTGGTGGAGGCGGTCTCCGAGCTGGACCCGGTGGCGCTGGAGGAGTTCTGCGCCACCGGGACGCTCACCGGGGACACCCTCGCCGCCGCGCTGCGCGAGGTCACCCGAACCGGCGCGGGCGTGGTGGTGCTCTGCGGCTCCGCGTACCGCAACCGGGGGATCGAGCCGCTGCTCGACGCCGTGGTGGACTACCTGCCCTCGCCGCTCGACGTCCCGCCGGTGCGCGGCACGTCGGTGCGCGGCACGTCGGTGGGCGGGCCGGTGGCGGTGGCGATGGCGGCGGAGGTGTGTGAGCGGCCGGCCGACCCGGCGGCGCCGTTCGCCGCGCTGGTCTTCAAGGTCCAGGCGGCCCCGACCGGGCGGCTGACCGTCCTGCGGGTCTACTCCGGCACGGTGCGCAAGGGAGAGGTGGTGGTGGACGTGGCAGCGGGGCGCACCGAGCGGATCGCGCGGATCCTGCGGGTGCAGGCCGACCGCCACTTCGAGGTGGAGCGGGCGGTGGCCGGCGACATCGTCGCGGTGGTCGGACCCAAGGCCGCCCGGGCCGGCGCCACTCTCTGCGCGCCCTCGGCACCACTGCTGCTGGAGCCGCCGACAGTGGCCGACCCGGTCGTCTCGGTGGCCGTCGAGGCCCGCCGGAGCACCGACACCGAGCGGCTGGTGGCGGCGCTCGCCCGACTGGCCGAGGAGGACCCCTCGCTGGTGGTGCGCGGCGACGCCGAGACCGGGCAGACCCTGCTGTCGGGGATGGGCGAGCTGCACCTGGAGGTCGCGGTGGAGAAGATCCGCCGGGCGCAGGGGCTGGAGGTGACTGTCGGGCGGCCGCAGGTGGCCTACCGGGAGACACCCACCCGCCCGGTCACCGGCCTGGTGTACCGGCACGTCAAACAGGACGGCGGCGCCGGTCAGTTCGCCCAGGTGGTGCTCGACGTGGCACCGCTGGTGCCCGGCGAGGGCGGGGCGGCGGAGTTCGTCTTCGGCTCTGCCGTCATCGGCGGCCGGGTGCCGCAGGAGTACGTGCGCGCCGTGGCGGCGGGCTGCCGGGACGCTCTGCTCGACGGCCCGCTCGGCGGCCATCCGGTGACCGGGGTGCGGGTGACCCTGACCGACGGGGCGACCCACGTCAAGGACTCCTCGGAGCAGGCGTTCCGCACGGCAGGCCGCCTGGCGCTGCGCGAGGCGCTGCGGGCGGGCGCGATGGTGCTGCTCGAACCGATGACCGAGGTCACGGTCACCGTGCCCGAGGACGCGGTGGGCGGTGTGCTCGGCGACCTGGCCGCCCGGCGCGCCCGGATCACCGGGCAGACCTCGCGGGGCGGCACGGCGCAGGTCACCGCCGTGGTGCCGCTGGCCGAGCTGTTCGGGTACGCGACCCGGCTGCGCGGCCGCACCCAGGGCCGGGGCACCTTCACCGGCCGGCCCGCCGGCTACGCCCCGGTGCCGAGCGGGTCGGCCGTGGCCGCTCGCGCCCGCTAGCGGGGGCGGGGGCGGATGCGGGGCGCGGGCACACGGGGGCCCGCGCCCCGCACCCGGTGGGAGGGCCTGCGGGCCCCGCAACCGGCGGCGGGGCCGACCTCTGGCCCCGTCGCCGGGCGACCCGCCCCGTGCCGGATAAAATCGGTATGGCCCCCACCCCACAGACGGGACCCGTGGTTGCCATGGCGTCGATCTCCTTGCCCCCGCCGCGCAACCTGCGGCTGGTGCCCTGGGTGCTGGTGGTCGGCGGCCTGATCTGGAACTTCCTGGCGCCCGCCGACTACTGGGGCGACCCGATGCTGGCGGCCGCCGTGGTGGCGGCCGGCGCGCTGCTGTCGCTCGGGGACACGGTGGCCGTGGGCGCCGCCGTGTTCCTGGGCATCCTCGTGCTCACCGCCAAGGACGGCTCGATCGGCAACGACGACGGCTACCTCGAACTGGCCAACACGCTCTTCACCGTCTCCGTCGGCATCTGGATCAACCGGATCGCCGCCCGCTACGGACGCCAGCTGCGCCGCGTGCAGTCGGTGGCCAGGGCGGCCCAGCTGGCCGTGCTCCCACTGCCGCCCAGCCAGGTGGGGCCGCTCACCGTGGCCACCCGCTACAGCGCGGCCCAGACGGAGGCGCTGATCGGCGGCGACGCCTACGCCGTCCAGGAGACCCCGTTCGGCGTCCGGGTGCTGATCGCGGACGTGCGCGGCAAGGGGTTGAAGGCGGTGGCAGCGGTCTCCGTGCTGCTCGGCGCCTTCCGGGAGGCCGCCCAGCAGGCCCTCGACCTGGTCGCGGTGGCCGACGCCGTGGAGAGCACCCTGATCCGTGAGGCCGAGCGGGCCGACGAGGAGGTGCGGCTCGAAGGGTTCATCACCGCGCTGCTCGCCGAGTTCGACACCGGGCGCGACGAGCTGCGGCTGCTCGACTGCGGCCATCCCGGGCCCTACCTGTTGCCCGCCGGCACCGGACCGGTGCGCCGCCTGGACGCCCGCGACCCCGGCGTGCCGCTCGGCATGGGCGCGCTCGGCGGCCCGCGGCCGGGCCCGGAGAGCTGGCGCTTCGCGGTGGGCGACACCCTGCTGCTGGTCACCGACGGGGTGACCGAGGCCCGCGACGGTGCCGGACGGTTCTACGACCCGGTGCCGCGGCTGGCCGACCTCGGGCGCCGCGGCACGCCGCGCGAGCTGGTGGACGCGCTGGTCCGCGACGTCGAGCGGTGGACCGGCGGTCCCCGGGACGACGACATGGCGATGCTCGCGGTGGTCCGCCGCGTGCCGGACCCTTGCGGCTGAGCGGCTGAGCGGCTGAGCGGCTGAGCGGCTGAGCGGCTGAGCGGCTGAGCGGCCGCGGCGGCCGGCCGCAGACGCGGGGCGGGGCAGGGCCAGGCTGACGGGAGGTGCACGGCGGCGAAGGGGAGCGGCCTCACCGGCCTTGGCTCCGCGACTCGACGAAGGCCTTGAAGTGCCGCAGCCCGTCGAAGGCCTGCCGCTGGGGGAAGCCGAGCTTGTCGCCGACGGTCGCGACCAGCCCGTGCGGTTCGTGGACCAGTTGCAGCATGATTCTGGACCGACCGTTCCCGAGGCGGTGGAAGGTGACCACGCCCGACTGGTGCAACTCGCCCGCCACCGTGGTCCAGGCCAGCCGCTCGCCGGGCGTCCGCTCGGTCACGCGGGCGTCGAACTCCTTCACGCTGCCGCCCACTTTCACCACCCAGTGGGTCAGCTCGGGGGTTTCCCGGTCGAGTTGATCGACCCGCTCGACGCGTTCGACCCGCTCGACGCCGCTGATGAACGCGGGGAACTCCTCGAACCGGCTCCACTGCTGGTAGGCCACCGCCGCCGGGACGTCCACCTCGATCGACTCCGTGAGCTCTGACATCGCTTGACTCCTGCCGTGAGAACCAGGACGGAACTGCCGCCCGCCCGGCGTCTGCCCGCTCGCCCGGCGGCCATGCGTCCGCCGCGCCCCTCCGCCGCGCCTCTCCGGCGGCCTCTCCCGGGGCTCTCGCGGCTCTGCCGCCGACCTCGCGCCCCTCGTACGGGTGAACCTGGGACCCGAACCGAGGGCGCCACCAATCTCCGCCGCCCCGCCGGCCGAACGAGGAGGACCGCGCCCCGCTGCCCCGGGCGCACGACACCGGCGCCGACGCGCCGGGCGGGAGGGTATCGGCCAGTGAACAGGTCGCTGTTGACCGAGGAGTTCGCCACCACGGCGGCCGGCTCGGATGGGATCACGGTGGTGACGAGCTTCAACCACCCGCAACGCGGTGTCGTACGGTGCCCGGCCGCGCCGCTGCTGGCCGCCTGGCTCGTCCGGCGAGGCGCGCGGGTGGTGCTCGCCGCACTGGAGCCGGACGCGGTGACACGGCCGAGCGGGCCGCCGCGGCGAACCGGGGGCGTGCTGGTCGGCAGCAGCTACCGCGACCTCGACGGCAGGGTGGTCGGCCTGGCGGCCGCCGCCGCGGCCGACCAGGACGTGAGCCTGGTGCGGTTGGCCGTCGACACCTGGTCCCAGGTGATCCGCACGCGCCGGGTGCTCGTGCCGCTCGCCCCGCGGGCCTGCGCGGCGGGTGCCCCGGTGCCCCGCCCGCAGCGCGGGGCCGCCGCCGGGTCACCGCCGGTGGCTGCGGCCGGGACCGGATGCCGCGCGGCGGTCGCCGCCTGGGAGTCGGTGCGGGCAGGCCGCGGCCGCGGGGATACCGTGCTGCTGGTTGGAGCCGGAGCCGGAGCCGGAACCGGAACCGACGAACCTTGGGCTGGCGGACCGTCAGGACCGCTGCTCCGTGTGCCGACCGTCGAGCAGGCCCGGCGGCTGGAGGTCGCGGATCCCGCCAGGCTGTCGTACGCGATCCGCCCCTGCTCGGTGATCGAGGACGTCACCGAGGTGCTGCACGTGCTGCGCGCCAGGTTCCCGCTGATCCGGGGGCCGCACCCGGACCAGTGGTGCTACGCCGCCTCGCGGGCCCGCGCCGCCGTCCGGCTGGCGGCGGCGGCCAGCGACCTGGTGCTGCTCCTGGGCGGTGAGGGCGGTGGTGGCGGTGGCGGCGGCGCGGGTGCTGACGACCGGTGCGACCATGACCTGCCGGCGGCCCAGCGGGTTCTGGCGCCGGTAGGGCTGGGTGACCTGGACCCCAAGGAGCTCGGGGCGGCCGCGACGGTCGCCGTCATCGATCGGCTGGAGGGGGCGGTGCGCGGGGTGGGCTGCCCAGCGCTCGGGGTGACCGATCTGATCGAGGTGCTCTCCGGCCTCGGCCCGCTGAGCGTGGTGCACTACCGGGTGCAGGCGGACGTGAGCACCAACATCTACGAGAACGTCCCGGCGGCGGTCACCCGCTGAGGTCGGCGCACCGGCCCGGTCGTCCGGCACCGGCTCCCCGGCGGGGGCGGCCGGGCCCGCAGAAACGGTTGCTCGACGCACAACCGCTGCGAGTGGCCCGACCGGTCCGGCCCGAGTGAGGCTCACCCCTCGATTCGATCCCGTCGCGCCGGCACCCCGGCGCCGCCTGGCTTGGGGGAGCCGCGTGCCACGTCATGTCCCTCCCGTCCCTCCCGTCCCTCCCGTCCCTTCCGCCGCCCCGTCGGCACCCTCCGCACCCTCCGCGCCCTCCGCAACCGAACTGTTCCGTCGGGCACTCGACTCCGCCGCTCCCGCCGCTCAGTTGCGCGCCGCCGTCGCCGCCGTGGCGACCGGCGACGAACCCGCCTTCGAGCGGTTCCACGAGCTCACGGCGGGGCCGGTGCTGGGACTGGCCCTCAAGGTGCTGCGTGACGTCGACCTCGCCCAGGACGTGGCACAGGAGGTGATGACGGAGGTGTGGCGCTCGGCGGCCCGGTACCACCCGGACCGCGGCGAGGTGCTGCCCTGGGTGCTGACGATCACTCACCACCGGGCGGTGGACCGGGTCCGGTCGCTGCACGCCGAGCGGGAGCGGGAGCGGCGGGCCGGCGCCCTGCTCCCCGAGGCGGCACCGGACGACGTGGCCTGGTCGGTCGAGCGCCGCTCGGAGCACGAGCGGTTGCGCGCCTTCCTGGGCGTGCTGAGCCCGATCCAGCGCGAGGCCGTGTCGCTGACCTACTTCCAGGGCCGCACCAGCACGGAGGCCGCCGCGCTGCTGGGCGTACCGGTGGGCACGGTGAAGACCCGGCTGCGGGACGCGATCATCCGCCTGAGGTCCTGCTTCGGGTGCCCGGCACCGGCACCCGGTGGTCGGCCCGCGCGCCGTCAGCCCCGGCCGAAGGTGTCCGGGACCTCGGGTCCGCGTTCGTAGCAGGCCGGGCAGCGGACCATCGAGTAGGTGATCACAGGGCCCTGGATCACGTCCTCGTGGCCGCCCTCGGGGGTCAGCTCGCCGGAGGGCTGACCGCAGCGCAGGCAGCGGCGGGTGGCCTGCGCGCGGCGGAAGCAGGGCAGGCAGTACCAGCGCCGGGGCTCCTCGGCCAGCAGGACCACGGGCTGGGGGCCGCCGCCCAAGTGCGAGCAGTACGCCAGCTCCCCGCGAGCCAGCGCCTCCTGCATGATGGCGGAGGCCTTCCTGAACCACGGCGGCGCCTGGTCGACGGCGATCTTCCGGGGGATGCCCCAGCCCTCCGCCGCGCCGAGCCCGGCCGCGTCCGCCCCGGCAGCCCGGATCTGGTCGTCCAGTGCCACCTGGGCGGGAGTCTTCTTCTCGTCCACGCCCCTGAGGCTACTGAGGCGTCGCGGCGCTGACAGGCGGTTGGACCAATACCCCCCGAACGGGGGGGGGTGCTGCCGGTGCCGGTGCTGCTGCCGGTGCCGTCCCGGCCGCTGCGGCACGAGGACCGCACCGCGGCGCGGCGGCCAGGAGAGGGCGCCGGTTAGGCTGCCCGCATGATCGAACTGGTGATCTTCGACTGCGACGGGGTCCTCATCGACAGCGAGCGTCTGGCTGTCCGGGTGGACGCGGTGGTGCTCGCCGCCCTGGGGTGGCCGATGGGCGAGGAGGAGATCGTCGACCGCTTCGTCGGCCGGTCCCACGCCTCGATGACGGCCGACATCGAGGCCCACCTGGGCCGGCGCCTGCCGCCCGACTGGGACGCTGAGTTCAGGCCGCTCTACGAGGAGGCGTTCGAACGCGAGCTGGCACCGGTCGAGGGCATCGTGGCCGCCCTGGACGCGATCGACCTGCCCACCTGCGTGGCATCGAGCAGCGGCCACGCGCGGCTGCGGAGGACGCTCGGGATGACCGGCCTCCACGAGCGGTTCGCGGGCCGGATCTTCAGCGCGGAGGACGTGGCGCGGGGCAAGCCGGAGCCGGACCTCTTCCTGCACGCGGCGGCGCGACTGGGCGTGGACCCCGGTGCCTGTGTGGTGGTCGAGGACAGTCCGTTCGGCCTCGCGGCGGCCCGGGCGGCGGGCATGCGCTCGTTCGGGTACCACGGTGGCCTGAGCCGCCCGGAGCGGCTGCGCGGTCCTGGCACGGTGCTCCTCGACGACATGCGGGAGCTGCCTCGGCTGCTCGACCGGATGCGCGCTGCCGCGCCGGGCCCGTGGGCAGAGGACGCCGCCGGGGACGCCGCCGAAGCCGCGGGGGAGCCGGTGCCGACCGCCTGATCAGCCGGACCCCCGTGCGGGGGTGGGCCGCCTGGTGCGGCGGGCCACCCTCACACGGGGTCGGGCCGGGTAGGGCCGGCCGGGGCCTCAGCCGCGGTGCGGGGGGACCTGGCGGCGGTGGCCGGGCTCCTGGCGCGGGAAGTGCTGGGTGGCGCCCGGCAGGGTCGGCTTCGGGTTGGTGGCCACCTCCTGCTCCGCCAGCGCGAGTTGGGCGGCGGTGTCGGGCAGCTTCGGCGCCCGGGAGGTGCCGGTGCGGAACTGGAACGCGGAGGTGAGGTCGCCGAAGGTGTCGCGCCGCCAGTCGGTGACGTTGGCGGCGGTCACGCCGGTGAAGCGCTCCAGGAACTGCAGGACCGAGGTGTGGTCGAAGGCCTCGGAGGCCACCCAGCCGCCCACCGTCCACGGCGAGACGATGATGCACGGCACCCGGAAGCCGCCGCCGATCGGCAGGCCCTGGATGAACTCGCCCTCCGTGGCCGGGTTGTGCGGCACCGGGGGTGCCACGTGGTCGAAGAGCCCGTCGTTCTCGTCGTAGTTGAGGATGAAGACGGTCTTCGCCCAGAGCTCCGGGTTGCTGGCGATCGCCTCGATCTTGGAGGCGACGAAGTCGGCCCCGGCGGCCGGCAGGTAGTTCGGGTGCTCGGACTGGTAGCTGGTCGGCAGGATCCAGGAGACGGCCGGCAGGCGGCCGTTGCGCGCGTCGTCCTCGAAGGTGCCGGTCGGCTGGGCGGTCATGCCCTTGTCGTACAGCGGGTCACCCGGCTTGGCGTTCTGGAAGTTGGCGAAGAGCGAGAGGACGTCGGTGCCGTAGTTGTCGGCCTCCTGGTAGACCTTCCAGCTCACCCCGGCCGACTCCAGCTGCTCGGCGTAGGTGGTCCAGGTCAGCGGCTTGGGCGCCGAGTTCTGGATGATCGGGCCGCCCTGGGTGCCCGCGGCGTCGATGCTGCCGGTCATCCAGTAGAGCCGGTTGGGCCAGGTGGGGCCCTGCACCGAGCAGAAGTAGTTGTCGCAGATGGTGAACGACTCGGCCAGCGCGAACTGGAACGGGATGTCGTCGCGGGTGTAGTAGCCCATGACGTAGGGGCCGTTGACGCCGTCCGCCGCGCGGTGGGCGGGCAGCCACTGGTCCATCTTGCCGCCGTTCCAGGCCTGGTGCTGCACCGACCAGGCGTGGCTGGTGGACGGGATCGCCTGGGCGCTGGTGGTGCGGGTGTCCAGGTGGAACGGCAGCAGGTAGCCGTCGGGGTTGACGCTGTCGGGCTGGTAGAAGACCGAGCGGCCGGTGTCCAGGCGCAGCGCGTGCGGGTCGTTGAAGCCGCGCACGCCGGAGAGGGTGCCGAAGTAGTGGTCGAAGGAGCGGTTCTCCTGCATCAGCAGGACCACGTGCTCCACGTCGCGCAGTGAGCCGCGCCGCGGCACGCCGGCCGCCACCGCCTGCTGGACGCTCGGCGGCAGCAGCGTCATCGCCGCCGCGCCGCCTGCCACACCGGCCGCCGCACCGAGCAGCCTGCGTCGGGTCATTCCGGACATGGTTCTCCTGCCTCTCCGTCAGTTCTTCGCTGTGCCGGGGAAGATGGTTCGACCGTTCCGATGAGGACTCTGCCGCACCGGCCCGGCGCCGCGTCGCGGTCATTCGATGAACAGGCCGAGAACGTCCGGTGAGTGGGGCTATCAGTGGGCGGACCACCAGCGTGTTACAACGGCAAGTCCCGTTACCCGCGGCACACCTTGCTGTCGTGTTCCGGTCATGTCAGGTTGTCGACCTGGCATGGTCCCGTCAGCTGACCCTATCGTTGGGTCAGGCCCCGCCGCCGGCACCGCGGAACCGCCCCTCAGGCCGCAGGTCGCCGGGCCGGCCGGAGCTCCGCACCCCCCCTTTCGCGTCCTCCCGCCGGTCATGCGGTCCGTGACCGACTCCCGCGCTCTGCCCGCTGGCCCCCGCATGCCACCGGGTCGCGTGTCCCCCCACCAGAGAAGGAAGAACGCCCGTGTCCAAGAACCTCCGCGGCCGCGTCATCGCCGTCCTGGCGATAGCCGGCGCACTCGGTGCGGCCGCCGTCCCCGCCGCCTCCGCGGCCCCCGCCCAGCAGCACCACCACTACGCGCTGGGCGCGTTGGTCTCCCCGACCGCCGACCACACCCGTACCGCGCTGGCCGTGCACAGCAACGCCGCGCTCCCCGCGAGCGTGGACCTGAGCAACTACATTCCCACCGTGGGCGACCAGGGTCAGGTCGGGTCGTGCGTGGCCTGGGCGATCGACTACTCCGCCTTCACCGTCCTGGAGGGCGAGGAGGGCATCCAGGGCGCCCCGCACGCGCCGATGTACACCTACGCGCAGATCGCCCAGGGCGACGACGAGGGCAGCTACGCCAGCCAGCACTTCTCCATCCTGACCAGCCAGGGCCTGGACACCAAGGCCGACTACTGGCAGGGCGACTTCGACTACACCACCCAGCCCGACGCCAACGAGACAGCCAACGCGGCCAACTGGAAGCTCTCCGGCTACACCGCGCTGAACACCGGCAGCGCGCTGCAGAACGAGGTCAAGAGCGCGCTGGCCCAGGGCGAGCCGGTGGTCTTCGCCTTCGAGGTCTACCAGAGCCTGGAGGACATCAGCGCCACCACGGCCGCCAACTACACCTACTACCCGACCAGTTCGGAGCTGCGCCGGCAGCCGCTGGGCGGCCACGAGGTGGCGATCGTCGGCTACAACAGCCAGGGCGTGAAGATCGCCAACTCGTGGGGCTCCTCGTGGGGCGCCAACGGCTACTTCACCGTGCCGTGGAAGTTCGTCACCAACCAGATCGAGGAGGCCGACGCGGTCGGCTCGATCGTGGCGACCGGGCAGGGCATCCACTGACCTGGTCCACTGACCTGGTCCACTGACCTGGTCCACTTGATCCACCCTGCTCCACCCGCACCCGCACCCGCGCGCCACGGGTGCCGAGCGCCGCGCTGCCCCGGCAGCGCGGCGCTCGCCGCGTTGAAGGACGTGACGCGCTCCGACGTGTCGCCCCGGCCAAGAACGGCCGGCGGGCGAGGATAGGAATGAGGCAGCTGGGCAGTTGAGCAATCGGACGGTCGAGCAGTCGAACAGAGGAGGACACGATCGTGCAGACCCTCGCAGGGCGCCCGAGTCGGCGCGCGGTGTTGGCCTTCGGCGCCGGGACGGTACTGGCCGCCGCCGTGTCCACGGGCGGGCGGGCCTATGCCGCGGGCAACCGGTCTCCAGGCGCGGATTCGATCGCCCGGGCGCTGGCCGACCTTGAGCGGCAGCACGCCGCCCGGCTGGGGGTGTTCGCGCGGAACACGCTCACGGGTAGGAGCGTGGCGTACCGCGCCGACGAGCTCTTCCCGATCTGCTCGGTGCACAAGACGATCACCGCCGCCGCGGTCCTGCGGGACCTCGACCGGGACGGCACGTTCCTCGCCCGGCGGATCCGGTACACCCGCGAGGACGTCACGGCCGCGGGCTACGCCCCGATCACGGGCACGCCCGGGCACCTCGCGAACGGCATGACCGTCGCCGAGTTGTGCGCCGCCGCCATCGACTACAGCGACAACGCCGCCAACAACCTGCTGCTCCGCGAGCTCGGCGGTCCCACCGCGATCACCCGCTTCTGCCGGTCCATCGGCGACGACGTGACGCGGCTCGACCGGTGGGAGCCCGCGCTGAACTCCGCCGAACCGGGACGCCGGACGGACACCACCAGCCCGGCCGCCATCGGGTGGACCCACCGGGAGCTGGTCCTCGGGGACGCCCTCGCTCCGCGGGACCGGCGGCAGTTGACCGAGTGGCTGCTCGCCGACACCACCGGCGCCGCCCGCCTGCGCGCCGGACTGCCCACGGACTGGACCCTCGCGGACAAGACGGGCACCGGTGACTACGGCACCACCAACGACGTCGGCATCGCCTGGACCCCGGACGGGACGCCCGTCGTCCTGTCCGTGCTGGCCACCAAGCAGGACGCCGCCGCGCCGGCGGACGAGCCGCTGATCGCCAGGACCGCCGCACTCCTGGCGGCGGCCCTCACCTGACAGCTCACAACTCGGCCGCCACGGACACGGCCCCTGGCCCCTGGCCCTTGGGCCTGCGAGCTCAGTGGGCCGGCACCGGCGTTGGTGCCGGTGCCAGGGCCGAGCGGTGGTCATCGCCGGCCAGCGGACCGTGCAGCAGTTCGGCGGGGATCCGCAGTAGCGCGGTCAACTCCCCGGCGCGGGGCAGCAGGCGCTCCACGGCCGCGGCGCGCAGCACCGGCAGCGTGCGGGCCTGAGCCGGCGTCAGCACGCCCTCGGTGAGGTACCAGCCGAGGTGGGGCTCCACCTGGGCCAGGCAGTGCAGCCGCTGCAGGTCCTCCAGCAGCGCCGCCTCGTCCTCCGGCTGCTCCGCCCGTGCCTGTGCGGCGAAGGCCTCTGCCGCGAACGCCTGGGCCGCGCTGCGGGCGGCGTGCGCCTCGGCGAGTTCCCGCGCCGGTTCGGCGAGGCCGCGCCAGGCGGCGGGGCGTTCGGTGCCCGCCGCCTCGGCGGCGCGCAGCCGGTCCGTGAGGTCGCGGTGCAGCAGGTGCTCGCGGGCGCGCAGCAGTCCGAGCAGGTCATCGGGGTCGACTCCATCGAACCCGTCGGCTTCGTCGAGTCCGTTGAGTCCGTTGAGTCCGCCGGGTCCGCCGGGTCCGCCGGGTCCTGGAGCGGGGCCGTCGGCCGGGGGCCGGTAGTCGTCGCCGGTGGCCATCGTCCACGCCGCGTCCAGCAGCAGTCGCTGCTCGTCCCCATCGGCGCGGCAGGCGCTGGTGAGCGCCTGGTAGTCGATCAGGCGGTTCTCCGAGAAGAACCCGAGCACGCCGGTGGCTTCGCGGCACTGCTCGACGGCGCGGTCGGCCAGCCGTCCCGCGCTCACCCTCGCCAGGGCCAGGGCGCGCAGGGTGGCGGCACTCGGATCGTCCGCAGTGCCCGGACCGTCCGCGCGGCCGCCGCCCTGGCTGTCGCCGCCGGCGTGAGTGCCCTCGCCTCCGCGGTGAGTGCCGTCGCCCTCACCGCGGTTCGAGGGCAACTGCCAGCAGGCGGCGGTGACCTGGTGCGCCAGTGCGGTGGCCGCCACCGCGTCGGCCAGGGCGCCGAGCAGCAGCCGCCGTCGGTCGGCGGGCAGGTGGCGCTCGGCATGCGGCAGGGCCAGCGCGACGGCGGCCCGGGCGACGGCGGCCAGGCCGGTGCTGTCCGCGCCCCACGCGAATCTGCTCAGGCTCGCGCTGCGGAGGGTGCGTTGGGAGGGTCCGTCCAGCGGTTCGTGGAACCTGCCCTCGGCGTCGATGCCGGCACCGTCGGCGAGCCAGCGGCGGTATGGCACCCGGACCTGGTCGAAGCGGACGGCGGCGTAGTCGAGTGGCAGCAGCGCGGTGGGTGGCCGCCGCTCGATGGTCACCCCGGCGGCGGGGCGTGCCCGGTCGCGCAGGGCGACCAGGAAGAGGAAGGTGCCGCGGTCGGCCCCGGCCGCCGTGAGGCGGGCGCTGACCAGGGTGAGCCGGGACAGGCCGTCCTGGCCCACGGCGGGCGGGTACTTGACCGCCGCGCTGCTCGGGGTGTGCAGCACGAATTCGCGGGTCGCCGGGTCGAAGACGGCCTCGGTGCGGACCTCGCCGCCGGTGCTGTTGCCCTCGCCGTTGCCGCCGCCGCCGTCGCCCTCGCCTCCGCCGAGCTCGGTCAGCAGCGCGCCGCCGATCGAGCGCGTGGTCGCGAGCTCGGCGATGTCCTCCGGCGCCGCGCCGCACGCCAGCGCGGGTCCGATGGTCGCGCAGTGGTGCAGGGCCATCACCCGGAACAGGCGGGGATCGGTGACAGCCGCCAGGTCGAGCAGCGCGCCGAGGTTTTGATGATCAGTCAGCAATGGTTGTTCGGAGGGTAGTTCACTGTTCAGTCGGCGCAGCCCGAGGTAGGGGAGATGGTCCCCGGGTCCGAGTGGCGGCGCGAAGAACGGGTCGGCGAAGAGCGCGACCAGAGCGGGGTCGGGGCGGTTGGTCAACAGCGCTGCTCCTGGGGGCGGGGCCGGCGACGGCCGCGCCTGCCGGAGTGGCCCGGGGCCGCGTACGCGGCGACCCGACTCGGAGATCTGATGATATGTCACATGGACCACGTGCCGTGGTCGTGCCGTGGTCGGGCTGCGGTCGTGCCCTGGTCGGGCGCTGGTCGGGCGCTGGTCGACCGCTGGTCGACCGCTGATCGGGCGCCGGTCCGGCCGCGAACCATGGTACGTTCTCTCCCGTTCCAACGGAATGCGCGAAAAATTCGCTCCTGAATGGTGTTTCGGAGCGGCACCCGTCACCGGGTGTTCCTGCCCCGTCTTCGGGGAGCCAGTGCCTTCCTTCGTGATCGACCTACGAAGGCAGAGGACTGTGCACCGCACGTATCGTGTGATCATCATTGGCGCCGGCCTGGGCGGCCTCGCGCTGGCCCAGGGGCTGCGCCGCCAGGGCTTCCCCGTCGACGTCTACGAGCGCGACGCCCACCCGGGGGCCCGACCGCAGGGCTACCGCATCCAACTCGACGAGCCCGGCCTGACCGGCCTGAGCCGCTGCCTGCCCGCGCCGCTCTGTCAGCTCGCACTGGACACGGCGGGTGCCCCGCCTGCCCGCGTCGTGGTGCGCGACCGGCAGCTCGCGGTGCTCGCCGACCGAGCTGCCACGGGGCCGGACGCCACCGGGCCCGAGGGCAGTAGCAGCGGCAGTAGCAGCGGCCCCGGCACCGGAACCGGCACCGGACCGCGCGCGTTCGACCGGCCCACGCTCCGCCAGATCCTGCTCGCCGGGCTGGAGGACCGGGTGCACCACGGGGCGCGGCTGGTCGACCACAGCCGCGAGCCGGACGGCACCGTCACCGCCCGGTTCGCCGACGGCAGCACCGCCACCGCCGACCTGCTGATCGGCGCCGACGGTGTGGGCTCCGCCGTGCGCCGGCAGCTGCTGCCGCACGCCGGGGTCGAGGACGCGGGCCTTCGCCTGGTGTACGGCCGGATCCCGCTCGACCCGGCCACCCGGGCCCGGATCCCCGAGTGGGCGATGGCGGGCATCTTCACCGTGGTCACCGGCGGCCCCGGCCGCCCCCACCTCGGCGTGGGGCCGGTGGAGCCCGCCACCCGACCCGACCTGGCCGGGCGGGCGCTGCGCCCGCCGGTCGCGCTGGCACCGGTCCAGGACTACCTGGCCTGCCTGGTCGGCGCCCCGGTCGGCCACCCCGGCCTGCCCGACTTCGCCGAGCTGCGGCGGCTGGGCCCGGCGGCCCTGCGGGAGCTGGCCACCGGCCTGTTCGGCCCCGACTGGCACCCGGAGCTGCACGAGCTGCTGCGGCTCTGGGACACCGACTCCCTCTTCCCGCTGCGGATCTCCACCGCTGTCCCCGGCCCGAGCTGGGAGCCGGGGCCGGTCACGTTGATCGGCGACGCCGTCCACGCGATGAGCCCGGTGCTGGCGATGGGCGCCAACACCGCGCTGCGCGACGCCGGCGAACTGCTGCTCGCGCTCACCCGCGCCGCCGGCACCGGGGCGCCGCTGGTGACGGCCGTGCGCGAGTACGAGAGCAGGATGGCCGACTACGCCTTCCCGCTGGTGGCCGCCTCCCGCGAGACCGGCCGCCGCCGGGTCGGCCAGAGCTAGGGGCTCCCTGGACGGGGGGTGCGCTGGTCCACTCGGCCGAGTGAGGTCAGTCGTCCGAGCCCGTGGTCGAGCGTTCCGCCGTCGCAACCCGCCCCGCCGCAGGGGCATTTCCGGTGGTGGCGCGCGCCACCGCCGCCCCGGTGAGCGCGCGCAGCCGGTCGAGGTCGGCCGCGTGGGTGCCGAGCGTGGCCCGCTCGGCACCGGGTTGGGCGGCCGCGACGGCGGCGGCCAGAGCGCTGCTCCGCTGGCAGCCGGCGTCCGTGCGGGCGGTGCGCAACTCGTCCAGTCCGACCGCGCGTACGGCGGCCGGATCCTGGCCCGCCTGCCCCAGCCGGTCGCCGACGAGGGCCGGCGCGTCGGCCAACTCCTTGACCGCCACGCCCGCCCGGCCCATGCAGGCGGCCCAGTCGCGCTGCGCCGCCAGGTAGCGCGGGTCCTGCTGGACCGCCGTCAGCACCTGGTTGGTCAGCACCTGGAAGGTGTTGTGCAGGCGCTGGTAGTCGGGCCCGTACAGCTGGTCCTCGGCGGTGGTCAGGCAGGCGTCCGAGTTGTAGAAGAACGCCTGGCCACCGGGGACCTGCACGGTCACCTGGTGGGCGGCGGTGCCGAGCAGGGCCGTTCTCCAACCGCTGTCGGTGCTCCGGGCCTGGTTCGGGTCTGCGGGCGGCGCGGCGAGCGCGCCACTGGTCAGGCCGTAGCCGTCGGCGCCCGCCTCGGTGGCCGTGAGCAGGCCGTACGGGTTGCGCGGCGGCTTGCTGTCCTGCGTGCTGAGCGGCTCCGGATGGTAGGTGTACCCGCGCCCGAGCATGCAGGCGGCGGTGTCCTGCTCGTACGCCCGGTGCAGCGCGGGGAGGGTCGCGGGGTCGCCGGCGACCACGTTGCCGAACGGGGCGGGCTGGGCCGGGTCGGCGGCGGTGCCGCCGGCGGGAGCGCAGCCGGCAGCACCGAGGCCGACCGCCAGCAGCACCGCGGCGATGCCGTGCGGTCGGGGTCTCATGGCGTGGCCCGACCTAGCACCAGTGGTTGGACTCGATGTGCGGCAGGTTGGAGCCGATCGACTTCCAGCCGGTGCCGCGGTTGAGAGGGTAGGCGGACCCGCCGCGGTTCTTGCCGGTGTAGACCGTGACGTTGCACTGCGTGCCGTTGTTGTAGAGCGAGCCGCCCTGGATGTTGTAGAAGAGGTCGAAGCCGGTCAGGTCGTCGTTGTTCCCGGAGACGTGCTGCGGCGAGCCGCCACCGTAGGAGGCGTCGTAGTAGGCGCAGAGCCATCCGGCGTCGCAGTACGGCGGGGGAGCGGCGGCCTCGGCGGACGGTGCCACGGCGATGCAGGTGGTCACCCCGAGGAGTACGGCGGCGGCCGAGAGGACGCGCTTGAGCATGTCGGTTCCCTTCCCTGGTGAGGAACTCGGGCCGTTCGGTGCGGGCCCGTTCTGAGACGAACCTAGGAGCGCCGGCCCGCGCTGCACATACGGCGGCGGGTTGAAGCGCGGGCAAACCCTGGCATCAGCCGGCCCCCGGCTCCACCTGCGGCGGTAGCCCCGGGGGAGGACCGGTGGCGCTCGGGGGAGCCCCGGGCCGACCTTCTTAGCGGATCCACAGGTTCGCGACAGCCCGCTCTCAGGCGTGCCGCCGAAGGTCGTTCCATGGCTGCACTCCAACCGCCGGCCGCCGCCGGCCGCCCCGAGCTGTCCCGAGCCGACGGCTCACCCGTGCGCGTGCTCGTGGTGGACGACGAGACGTCGCTCGCCGAGCTGCTCTCGATGGCCCTGCGCTACGAGGGCTGGCAGGTGCGCACCGCCGCCGACGGCGCCGGCGCGCTGCGTGCCGCGCGCGACTTCCGTCCGGACGCGGTCGTGCTGGACGTCATGCTGCCCGACTTCGACGGGCTGGAGGTGCTGTACCGGCTGCGCCGGGACGTGCCGGACGTCCCGGTGCTCTTCCTGACCGCCCGGGACTCGGTCGAGGACCGGATCGCCGGCCTGACCGCGGGCGGCGACGACTACGTGACCAAGCCGTTCAGCCTGGAGGAGGTGGTGGCCCGGCTGCGCGGGCTGCTGCGCCGCTCGGGCGCGGCGGCGCTGCGGACCGAGTCGCTGATCGTGGTCGGCGACCTCACCCTGGACGAGGACAGCCACGAGGTGACCCGGGCCGGCCGGCAGATCGAGCTGACCGCAACCGAGTTCGAGCTGCTGCGCTACCTGATGCGCAACCCGCGCCGGGTGCTGAGCAAGGCGCAGATCCTGGACCGGGTGTGGTCCTACGACTTCGGCGGCCAGACCAATGTGGTCGAGCTGTACATCTCCTACCTGCGCCGCAAGATCGACGCGGGACACGCCCCGATGATCCACACCCGCCGGGGCGCGGGCTACCAGATCAAGCCCGCCGAGTCACCCGAGTCACCCGTGTCACCCGTGTCACCCGCGTCACCCGATACGACCGGGTCCCCGTGAGTGCCCGGGTCCCCGTGAGCCCCCGAGCCGCCGTGAGTGCCCGCGGCAGCGTGCGCGTCCGGGGCGCCGCGCGCGTCCGGGGCCTGCGTCGCCGCTGGTCGCTGCGGACCAGACTGCTGGTCTCCTCGATGGCGCTGATCGCCGTGGTCTGCGCGGTGGTCGGCGTGGTGACGGCCGTCGTGCTGCACCGGGACCTCTACCGGCAGCTGGACCACACCCTCAGCGGCGTGACGATGCGCGCGGCCGGGCCGGGCGGCGCGGACGGCTTCCCCGGCCCGCCGAGCGGCGAGCGGGGCGCCGACGGGCGTGACGGCGACCTCGGCTTCGTCCTGGGCCCCGGCCAGCCGCCCGCCACGCTCGGCGCGGTGGTCGACGCGGGTCAGGCGGTCGCGGGCGGCATCAGCGCGGGTGCGAGCAGCCTGGGCATCACCCAGCTCAGCACCGCCCAACTCGCGGCGCTGGACCAGCTCGCGGCCGGTCCACAGGGGGTGCCGCACTCGGTCGACCTGCCCGGCCTCGGCAGCTACCGGATCGCCCTGACGCACAGTCACCAAAGCGGCGACCAGGTGCTGGTGGGCCTGCCGGCGAGTGACCAGCAGGACACCATGGACCGCCTGGTGCTCACCGAGTTCTGCCTCTCGGTCGGCGCGCTGCTGACCGCCGGACTGGTCGCCGTCGTCCTGACCAACTCCGCGCTGCGGCCGCTGCGCCGGGTGGTCGCGACCGCGGCCCGGGTCTCCGAACTGGAGCTGCACCGCGGCGAGGTGATCCTGCGCGAGCGGGTGCCCGAGGCCGACACCGATCAGCGCACCGAGGCCGGGCAGGTCGGCGCGGCGCTCAACCGGCTTCTCGGGCACGTCGGTTCGGCGCTGGAGGCGCGGCACGCCAGTGAGACCCAGGTGCGCCAGTTCGTGGCGGACGCCAGCCACGAGCTGCGCACGCCGCTGGCCTCGATCCGCGGCTACGCCGAACTCACCCGGCGCGGACGCGAGGAGATCGGCCCGGACACCCGGCACGCGCTGGGGCGGATCGAGTCCGAGGCGTCCCGGATGACCACGCTGGTCGAGGACCTGCTGCTGCTGGCCCGGCTCGACGCCGGCCGGCCGCTCTCGCTGGCCCCGCTCGACCTCTCGCCGCTGGTGGTGGACTGCGTCAGCGACGCCCGGGCGGCGGGCCCCGAACACCGCTGGCGCCTGGAGCTGCCCGACGACCCGGTGCAGGTGCGCGGCGACCGGGCCCGGCTGCACCAGGTGCTGGTCAACCTGCTCGGCAACGCGCGCCACCACACCCCGCCCGGCACCACGGTCACCGCCCGGGCCCGGCAGCAGGACGGGCGGGTGCTGCTGGAGGTCGCCGACGACGGACCGGGCATCCCACCCGAGGTGCGCCCGCACATCTTCGACCGCTTCGCGCGCGGCGACTCCTCGCGATCGCGGCACGCGGGCAGCACCGGCCTGGGGCTGGCGATCGTCCACGCGGTGGTGGCGGCGCACGGCGGCGAGGTGCGGGTGGCCAGCGGGCCCGGCCGGACGGTGGTCACGGTGGCGCTGCCCGCCACCGCCTGATCCCGGGCCGCCGCGCCGTCCCCGGGCGCCGTCCCCACGCGGCGACCCCGGGCCGCGTCCACAGCTGATCCACATCCGTGCCACACCGGTGGAACAGCCCCGGCGCGCAGGGTCATAGGCATGAGTACTCCGCCGCCCCCGCCGGTCGCCGCCCCGACCCGCCGCCCCGGTGCGACCCCTGACACCCCGTCCGCCGGGCCGGCCGCACCCCGGGTGCTCCCGGAGCTGCCGGAGCTCCCCGCGCCGCCGACCCGGGAGCGTCCGCCGGCCCGGGAACACCTGCCGACCCGGGAGCAGTTGCCGACCCGGGAGCACCTGCCGGCCGACCGCACCCGCACGGTCCTCGACATCGTCGTCCCGGTCCACAACGAGGAGGAGGACCTGGCCCCGTGCGTGCGCCGCCTGCACGCGCACCTCACCGAGACCTTCCCCTACGGCTTCCGGATCACCATCGCGGACAACGCCAGCACCGACCGCACGCCGCTCGTCGCCCGCGAGCTGGCCGGCGAGTTCCCCCGGGTGCGCGCGGTGCGGCTGGAGCGCAAGGGGCGCGGCCGGGCGCTGAACGCCGTCTGGTCGGCCTCGGACGCGCCGGTGCTGGCCTACCTGGACGTGGACCTCTCCACCGACCTGAACGCGCTGCTCCCGCTGGTCGCCCCGCTGATCTCGGGCCACTCCGACCTGGCGATCGGCTCCCGGCTCGCCCGCTCCGCGCGGGTGGTGCGCGGGCCCAAGCGCGAGTTCATCTCCCGGGCCTACAACCTGATCCTGCGCGGTGCCCTGGCGGCCGGTTTCTCCGACGCCCAGTGCGGGTTCAAGGCGATCCGCGCCGAGGTGGCCCACCGGCTGCTGCCCCTGGTCGAGGACGGCGGCTGGTTCTTCGACACCGAGCTGCTGGTCCTCGCCGAGCGCGCGGGCCTGCGGGTCCACGAGGTGCCGGTGGACTGGGTGGACGACCCCGACTCCAGCGTACGGATCGTCAGGACCGCCACCGACGACCTCAAGGGCGTCTGGCGGATCGGCCGGGCCCTGGCCACCGGCGCGCTGCCGCTGGACGCGCTGCGCCGCCCGTCCGGCGACGATCCGCGGGACCGGCCGGCGGCCGGCGGCGCCCGCCCGGCGGCGGTGCGCCAGCTGGCCGCGTTCGCGGTCATCGGCGGCCTGAGCACCCTGCTCTACCTGGGCCTCTACGCGGCTCTCCGGCTGGGCACCGGCCCGCAGGCGGCCAACGCGCTCGCGCTGCTGCCGGCCACCCTCGCCAACACGGCCGCCAACCGCCGGCTGACCTTCAAGGTGCGCGGCCGGGCCGGGGCGGTGCGCCACCAGGCCCAGGGGCTGGCGGTGTTCGCCGTCGGCCTGGCGCTGACCTCCGGGGCGCTGGCGGGGCTGCACGCGGTCGGCGGCGATTCCTCGCACCAGGTCGAACTGCTGGTGCTCATCGGGGCCAACCTGGCCGCGACCGTGCTGCGCTTCGTGCTGCTGCGCGGCTGGGTCTTCGCCGCGCGGCGCTCCTCGGACTGAGGGCCGGCAAGCCCGCCCGGGCGCGGGACCGGCCCCTCGCCCGCTGCCGGCCCCTCGCCCGCTACCAGTCGCTCGCCCCCTGCGCCGCGATCGGGCGGACGTCGGCGGCCTTCACGAAGGCCAGCCGGTGGTTGAAGCGGATCGCGTAGTACTTCTCCTGACCGACCACCAGCGTCCGGTCGTTCGGCGCGTCGCCGTTGATGTTCTGGTCGTAGTAGAACTGCGCCGGCTGCGGCGCGTCGTCCACCGAGACGTAGGCCTGCCCGGCCGGGATGGTCGCGGTGAGCGGCACCACCGCGATCGGGGAGATCGCCGGGTACGGGGCGTAGGCCGCCGCCTCGGGGTAGGCCCGTCCGTAGACCGGGACGCTCGCGGCGCCCGGCCGCGGGGTCACCAACTGCTGCGGGTGGTCGCCCTGGCGGTCCGTCCTGGCGGTGCTGCCGCCGGGATCGGCGAACCAGGCCTCCTTGCCGCCGTACCAGATCGCCGTCCAGTCGCCGCGCTGGTCGGCGACCACGTACCGCACGCCGGTGACCGCCTTGTCGGTCCAGTCCGAGGCGTCGGTGCCGCCGCCGTTCAGCAGCGGGGCATCGGCGGCCGGGCCGGTGCGCAGGTAGACGAAGTTCTCCGGCCGGGCCGCCACGCCCGCCACGGCGGGTTCGTTGTCGGCGGTGAACGGCGGCGCGATGGTGACCGTCTCGCCGGGCAGCGGCGGCCGGTCGAGGCCGGGATCGATCGGCGCGTGCAGCAGCTCCAGGTAGTGCGCCCAGTCCCAGAATGTGCCCGGGTCCCAGTGCATCCCGCTGATCGCCTGCTGGGTCGGCCCGGGGACCTCGTCGTGCCCGAAGACGTGCTCGCGGTCCAGCGGGATGCCGAACCGGGCGGCGAGGTAGCGCACCAGCTCGGCCGAGGACTGGTACAGCTGCTCGGAGTACCAGGTCGGCTTGGTCTTCGGCAGCGCGAAGCCTTCGTGCTCGATGCCGATGCTGTGCATGTTGATGGTCTTGTTGGCCGCGTGCCAGGCGATGTCGCGGGTCGGCACCAGCTGGGTGACGTGCCCGTCGCCGGCCCGCACCAGATAGTGCGCGCTGGCCTGGTCCGCCGGGTCCTGGAAGGCGGAGACGGCCGACTGGTAGTCGCCCTCGGTGTCGTGGATCACCACGTAGCGGATCTGCTCACCGTCCTGCGGCCGGTCGGCCTTGCTGTAGTTGCCGAAGGACGTCGGGTCGTGCGGGTCGGTCAGCGCGTAGGCGGCGGGTGTGACGTCGCAGCCCAGCTCCGGCGGGCACTCGGCGGGGGCGGGGGCGGCGGCCGTCGGGTCGCTCGCCCCGTCGCCCGTTGCCGCGCCGCCACCGGGCGCCGCCCCGGTTTCAGGCGCCGGCCCCGTGTCGGGCCCCGCGCCCGGCGTCGGCCCCTCCAGCCGCAGCCCGGGCTCGGCCGGCAGCACCACCCGCTGGCCCTCCGGTGTGGTGCGCGCGGCGCCGGTGCGGATCGTCCGGTACACCCGCTCGGCGAAGACCCGCCCGGCCGTCTCGGCCCGCGTGCCCGTCACGCCGGCCTGCCCGTAGCGGGCGACCGCGCGGTACCAGCCGGCCGACCCGCCGTCGGTCGGTGCCCCGAGGGCCTTCTGGTACGAGGTCAGCAGCGCCGCCGCGCCGCGGATGTTCTGAGCGCTCTCCTCGCGCAACTCCTCGGGCCGGCGGTGGATCAGCCGGGCCGCCTCGTCCAGGGTGTGGGTCGGCGGGGTGTCGGCGTCGGTCAGGCCGAACACGCCGTAGTTGCCCGTGGTGCTGGGCCTGCCCTGGTGGGACTCCCAGCGGCTCTCCTGGTAGGCCAGCGCCAGCAGCACGCTCCGCGGAACGCCGAACTCGGTCGCGGCGGCGGCGAACTGCCGCTGCAGCGCGGCGGGTCCGCTGTCGGGCGGGGTGGCCTGGGCCGCGGCGGGGCCGGTGAGGGCGGCGCCGCAGCCGAGCGCCAGGGTGAGGAGGGCAGCTGGGAATCGAGGCACGGCACCGTTCTACCGGCCGGAACCGGCGCGCTCCGGGAGGCCACGCTGAGCCGCCGGGCTGAGCCGCCGCGCTGGGCGGCCACACGAGTGGCCGCCGCCCGTGCGGTCGGTTCAGGCCCCGAGTCGGTTCAGGCCCCGAGTCGGTTCAGGCCCCGAGTCGGTTCAGGCCCCGAGCCGGTTCAGACCTCGACCCGGCGTACGGTCGTCGGCGAGCGCAGGTCCTGCTGACCGGTGGTGGCCATCATCCGGATCTCGCCCTGGTCGCTGATCTCGGCCCGGACGGCTCCGCTCCCGTCGGCGTAGACCGGATGGCCGCCCGGGCCCTTCGTCCCGACCGGCCGGACCCGGACGACGTCCTCGTGCTCGTGCCCGGCGATCACGCGGACGAAGACCAGCTCGTACGCGGCTTCAGCCATCGGACACCTCCTGGTCGGCGGGGGCCCGCACGGACCCCTGCCTCCACGGTACCCACCGCCGCGCCGCGCGGCGTGCGGCCCGTCAGCCCACCTGGGCCGCGGCGGTCATCTCCCACATCAGCAGCTCCGCGCCGGCCGGGCCGCCGGTGATCCGCTGGCCCTCGGCGCCGGTGATCCGCACCGCGTCACCGGTCGCCAGCTCGCCGGCACCCTCCAGTTCGGCGCTGCCGCGGGCGACGAACAGGTGGGTGAAGGGGGCGGTGGCCAGCTGCAGGGTCTCCGCCGGGCGGATCCGGGCGGCGTGCAGCGCGGCGTGCCGCTGCCGGATGGCGATGGCCCGCCGGTCGGCGTCCCGGTCCATGCCGGAGGCGAGGGTCACCCAGCCGCCGCGCGCGAGCTCGTCGTTGACGTCGAGCTGCTCGTAGCCCGGCTGGATCCCGGCCTCGTCGGGGATCGTCCACATCTGGAGGAAGTGGACCGGATCGCGGTGCTCGGGGTCGCCGGTCAGCGTCCAGGAGTCGTTCTTCTCGCTGTGCAGGATGCCGCTGCCCGCGCTCATCCGCTGGGCCAGGCCCGGGTAGATGATGCCGTTGTGGCCCTCGGAGTCCTGGTGCACCAAGGCGCCGTCGAGCACCCAGGTGACGATCTCCATGTCGCGGTGGGGGTGGGTGTCGAAGCCGGTGCCGGGTGCGACGATGTCGTCGTTGCTCACCAGCAGCAGCCCGAAGTGGGTGTTGGCGGGGTCCCAGTGCCGGGAGAAGGAGAAGGAGTGGTGGGAGTCGAGCCAGCCCGCCCGGGTGTGGAAGCGTTCGCCGGCGCGGCGGACGTCGAGGATGGAAGCCATCGGAGTTCTCCTTTGCTAGATGTTAAATCTTCAACAATCACCGCCTTGAGCTATTCCCGACCGGCCGCTGCCGGCTGGCCCGGGCGGAGGCGGCGTGATGGCCGGTGACCCGATGGCCGGTGACCCGATAGCCGATCGGCCGGCAGCCGCTGAGCCCGGGGCCATCGAGTCCGGGCCCTTCCGGAGCGGCCGCCTGACCATGCTGCCGCTGGCCGTCGAGCACGCGGAGGAGATGGCCGCCGCGCTCGCCGACCCGGGGTTGCACGCCTTCATCGGCGGCGCCCCCGACGGCCCCGAGGTGCTGCGCGCCCGCTACGCCCGCTGGGCCGCCGGCTCGCCGGATCCCGCCGTCTCCTGGTGCAACTGGGCCGTCCGGCTACGTGACCAGGCCTGCCTGGTCGGCACGGTGCAGGCGACCATCACTCAGGGTGACCGCGGCCCCTGCGCGGAGATCGCCTGGGTCATCGGCACCCCTTGGCAGCGGCGCGGCATCGCCACCGAGGCGGCCCGCGCCCTGGTCGGCCGGCTCGGGGAGCGAGCGGTGCGCACGGTCATCGCCCACATCCATCCTGACCACGAGGCCTCCGCCGCCGTGGCCCGTGCCGCTGGACTCACCCCCACCGACCGGTGGCAGGACGGCGAGGTCCGCTGGCGCCTGGACCTCGACTGACCCTGGCCCCTGCCCCCCTCCCGGCCCCCGCCTCTCAGTCCTTGGTCGTCCGGCTCGCGGTCGCCGGTTCGTGGTGGCGCTGGTAGTGGCGGGCGGCCCGGGCGCGGTTGCTGCAGGAGGGCTTGCAGAACTCCTGCCGGCCGTGCCCCTTGAGGAAGTAGCGCACGCAGCGCGGCGCGGTGCAGGCGCGCAACTGTTCGCGGCGCGGCCCGGCCAGGAAGTCGATGGCGGAGCGGGCGAGCGCGGCGGTCAACGCGTCGAGCGGGTCCCGGGTCGCGCCGGGTGCGACCAGTTGCCGCAGCGGCGGCCCGTCGGCGGGCCAGGTCAGCCGCGGACTCACCGGGACGCGGCGGGCGGCCGCGTTGAGGCGCTCCAGCGCGTCGGCCACGGAGATCAGCCGCTGGGCGTCGGCGGGGCTCGGCGGCGCTGGGCTGACGGCGTGCGCGAAGAGCGCCCGGACGGCCTCGCGCACCGCCACGACGGCCGCCCTGTCCGTCTCCCCGGCGGTGAAGCCAGTGGTGGAGCCGGTGGTGAAGCGAGTGGTGGAGTCGGTGGTGGAGCCGGCTGTGTGGGGCGTTGTGCCGACCGCTCCGGCCAGCAGCTCGGCGCGCTCGCTCAACCATCGCGTCAGGCCCGGCGCGTCGGACAGGTCGTCCGCCACACCGCCGTCGCCGTCATGGCGGATGGTGCTCGCGAGTTCGAGCGCGAGGCACCGATCCATCGTCTCCGTGTCGTCCATGGGCTCCATCCGATCATGGTCCGCCGTTGCGGATCCACTTGATCAAGTGCTGGTGCGCAGTCTACCGTCTCTAACGCATCGACAAAGTTTTAGCGTTAGACGCAGAGGTGGCCGGGTACTGCCCGGTCGGACTCCACACGGAAAAGGTGAGCATGCTCCTCCTGGCACACATCAGCGATCTCCACCTCGACGGCACCGCGCGTGCGGCCGAGCGGGCCACCCGCGTCATGGACCACCTCCGGGCGCTGCCCCGGCTCCCCGACGCCCTGCTGGTCACCGGTGACATCGCCGACCACGGGGATCCGGCCGAGTACGAGCAGGCCGCTGAGATCCTCAGCGCGCCCTTCCCGGTGCTGACCTGCCCGGGCAACCACGACGTGCGCGCGGCCTACCGCACGGCCCTGCTGCGCCGCCCGGCCGCCGACGGGCCGGTCAACAGCCTCCACCGGATCGGCGGCACCGCGATCCTGATGGCCGACTCGACCATCCCGGACCGCCATGACGGCCTGCTCGCGCCCGAGACCCTCGCCTGGATCTCCACCAGCCTCGATGAGCTGGGCCCCGACACCCCGGCCCTGCTCGCGTTCCACCACCCGCCGGTCCTCCTGCACCACCCGCTGCCCGACTCGATCAGGCTCGGGCAGACCGAGGGGCTCGCCGAGGTGCTGGACGCGTACCCGCAGGTCCTCGCGCTGCTCACCGGCCACGCCCACACCGGCGCCGTGGGCGAGTTCGCCGGCCGGCCCGTGCGGGTGGCCCCCGGCACGGTGTGGACCCTGGGCCTGCCCTGGCAGGGCGAGCGGATCGCCGACCTGGACGCCCCGCCCGGACTGGCCTTCCACGTCGTCGAGGACGGGCGGATCGTCACGCACTTCCGCGTCGTGGCCTGACGGCCGCCGCGAGCCGCCACCATGAACCCCTCCGCCGTGGCCGGCTTCCTAGCCGCGGTCCTGCCGCTGGTCGCGACCCCCGGGGCGAGCCTGACCCTGCTCGTCCAGCGGGTCGCCACCGGCGGCCGGCGCGAAGGCCTGCCGGTCGTCCTGGGTACCGTCACCGGCCTGTACGTCCACGCGACGCTGGCGGCGCTGGGCCTGTCCGCCGTGGTGATGCGTTCGAGCCAGGCGTTCGCCGTCGTCCGCCTGCTCGGCGCCGGCTACCTGCTCCTCCTCGCCCTCTCGATCTGGCGCTCCGCCGCGCCACGCCCGGCGGCCCGGCCGGTCCGCGCCCGGTGGATCCGCGCCCGGCTGTCCCGCGCTCTGCCGATCCGCCGACGGGTGCCGCACGCGCGTGGCTCCACCTACACCCGGGCCTTGCTCGGCAACGTGCTGAACCCCAAGGCGGCCTCGATCTACCTCACGCTGACGCCCCAGTTCATCGATCCGCACCACTCCCTGCCACGGCAGGTCCTGATCCTCGCCACCGCCCACGCCGCGCTGCTCGCCCTCTGGCTGCTGAGCTGGACGCTGGTGCTCGGCAGGGCCGCGCGCGCCGCCGCCGCACCGCGCGTCAAGGCACTCCTCAGCAGGGTCAGCGCCGCGGTCCTGGTCGTCCTGGCCCTGCGCGCCGCGGCGAGCTGACCGGGCGCCGGGCGGGAGCCGCGCAGGCCTCCGGTCCGGTCGCGCACAGCCTGCTCTTACGCCCCTCACACCCCCGTGCCGTGATGATGGCTTCGGTTCAGCCGTACGGGCGCTGACGGTCTGCCAGAAAACGGAGATGTGCCATGGGGGAGTTGCCGATCGTCGGCGGGGAGCCGCAGGAGCAACGAACGAGGGTGGCGGGGGTGACGGCCAAGGCGCGGCGCCTGCTCGGCGGCAGGTCGGGGGCGCCGCGCAAGAAGCGGCCGTTCTGGGTGGAGCTGCCGGTCCTGGCGGGGGTCGCGCTGGTCCTGGCGCTGCTGATCAAGACGTTCCTGGCCCAGGCGTTCTACATCCCCTCCCCGTCGATGATGGGCACCCTGCGGGTCGGCGACCGCGTCGTGGTCGACAAACTGACGCCGGGTCTGGGCGCCGGGCCGTCCCGCGGAGAGGTGGTCGTCTTCCACGACCCCGACAACTGGCTGAGGAACGAGGCCGGTCAGCAGCCCGGTGGCAACTCGGTGGTGCGCGGGATGCAGGGCGTGCTCAGCACGGTCGGACTCATGCCGGACCCGAGCGAGAAGGACCTGATCAAGCGGGTCATCGCGGTGGGCGGCGACCGGATCAGTTGCCAGGGCACCGGCCCGGTGTACGTCAACGGCCGGGCCCTGGCCGAGCCGTACCTCCCGGCGGGGACGACGCCGTGCGGTGACCGGGGCTTCGGGCCGCTCACGGTGCCCGCCGGCTCGATCTGGGTGCTGGGCGACAACCGTGGCGACTCCAGTGACTCGCGCTACCACATGGACGAGCCCGGTGGCGGGGCCGTGCCGGTGAAGGACGTCGTCGGCCGCGCTCTCGCGGTCGCCTGGCCGCCCACCCACTGGGGGACGCTGCCGATCTCCGCCGCCTCGGCAGCCGCGGCGGCTACCGCGCCGGGAACGCCGCCCGCGCCCGCCTCGCCCGCGCCCGCCTCGCCCGCGCCCGCCTCGCCCGCGCCCGCCTCGGCCGGGCTGGCCGCGGGCGGCCCGACGCTGGTGGGTGCGGCCGGGCTGGCCGTGACCGCGCTGCTGACCCGGCGCCGCCGCCGGCGGTGGTCGGCGCGCGGCTCGGCGCGCTGAACCCACCCGTAGGATCGGTGCGCACGGGGCCGGGCCGCGCACGGAGGGCTCGGCGGATTCGAGGGGGCGTACCGATGGTGCTGCGGGTGCGGGGAGTTGTGCTGCCGGAGCGGGAGGAGCGGTCCTTCTGGATCGACGGCGACCGCCTGCGGACCGACCCGGTCCCGGGGGCGGAGACGGTCGTCGACGGCGGCTGGCTGCTGCCCGGCCTGGTCGACGTGCACACCCATCCGGGTACCGAGCGGCGCGACCCGACCGAGCGGGGCACCGATCTGTTCAGCGACGAGGTGCTCCGGCGGCACCTGACCGATCACCGGGACGCGGGGGTGCTGCTCGTCCGCACGCCCGGCACCGCCGCCCGGATCCCGGACTGGGTGGAGCACGACCCGGAGCTGCCGCGCGTCCGCTCGGCCGGCCGCTGGCTGGCCACCCCGGGCCGGTTCTTCCCCGGCTTCGGACGGGACGTCAGCGAGGCCGACCTGGTGCGTTCCGCCGTGGAGGAGGCCCAGGCGTCCTCGGGTTGGTGCAAGGTCATCGGCGACTGGAAGTACGACCAACCGGCCGTGCCGCTGGAGCTGTTGGTGGCCGTCGTCGAGGCCGTGCACGCGGTCGGCGGGCGGGTGGCGGTGCACTGCCAGACCGCCGAGGGCTGTCGCAATGCCGTACTGGCCGGGGCCGACAGCCTGGAGCACGGCATGCACCTGGATCCGGGGCTGCTCGACCGGATGGCCGCCCAGGGCACGGCGCTGGTCCCCACCCTCGGCGTCTTCGGCGCGGGGGAGGAGCGCCGCCGGGCCGCGGAACCGAGCGCCGCCCGGGACCAGTGGCTGGCCGGTTGGGCGGGCCTGCCGCCAGGCGTCCGGGCGGCCCACGAGGCGGGGGTCACCGTGCTGGCCGGGACCGACAGCTTTCCGTGCGGCACCGTCGCCGGCGAGGTCGGCTGGCTGGTCCGGGCCGGCCTGCCGGTGGCGGCGGCGGTGGGCGCGGCCTCCTGGACGGCGCGCGACTGGCTCGGCCTGCCGGGGCTGGTCGACGGCGGCCCCGCCGACCTCGTCGCCTACGCCACCGACCCGACGCTCGACGCCGCCGCGCTCGCGCACCCGAGCCGCATCATCCTGCGGGGCCGCGTGATCGCCTGACGCCGGAGGGCCCGCCCCTCGGCGGGGCTCGGGCGGCCCCGGCCGGAGCGGCCTCGGCGGCGCCCTGACCGCCACTCTCCCGGCCACCGCTGTCACGCCGCCGTCAGGGCGCTGTCGCCGGCTGTCGCTCCGCTGTCGGTCGACCGAGGCCCGCCTCGTACCGTCCGATGCTCGGCACGCGCCGGGCCGACCTGCCGCAGTCGGGCCCGTGGCGATCGACGGCTCGGCTGCCCGGTCAACTCGCCGTACGCTGACGACCCATGAGCATTGGACAGGACGAGGCGGTCATCCGACCGGCGGTCGCGGCCGACATCCCCGGCGTGGTGGACTGCAGCGCGGCTCTCTTCGCCGAGGACGCGGGCACCCGGGATCCGGCGGGCGTGAACATCGACTGGCCGCGGACCCACGGTGCCGAGCGGTTCGCCGGGACCATCGCCGATCCGACCCGGCTGCTGCTGGTGGCCGAGGCCGACGGCGAGGTGGTGGCGCATCTGGCGGGTGTGCTGGCCGCCGCCTCGGCGATGAAGCCGCTGGCGAGCGCGACGCTGCTGAGCATGTACGTCCGGCCGGCCCACCGGCGGCGCGCGGTGGGTGCCCGGCTGGTGGCGGCCTTCCGCGACTGGGCGAAGCGGCAGGGCGCGGCCCGGATCGCCGTGACCGCCTACGCGGCCAACGACGGCGCGATCCGCTTCTACGAGCGGCACGGATTCACCCCGAACTCGGTCTCGCTGGAGCAGGAGCTGTAGGGCGGCGACGCCGGCTCAGGCTCAGGCGCAGCTCAGGCACCGCTCAGGCGCTGCGCAGGTGGCGGCGCTCGGGCGGGGTGGTGTGCTCCAGGGCGTCCTGGAGCTGGTCGCGGGTCATGGTGGAGCGGTGCGGGATGTCCAGCTCGGTGGCCCGCTTGTAGAGCTCGGCCTTGGTGAGCGCGCCCAGGTCCTGCTGCCCGCCCTTGGCCGTGCTGGTGGTCTTGCGGGCGGTGGGGGTGCCTGCCGCCGCCCGGCTGGAGGTGTTCTTGGTGCCGCCGGCCGACTTCGGGGTGCGGCGGCCCGTCGGGGCGCGCCCGCCCGCCCCGGCGGCGTCAGCGGCGTCGGCGGTGTCGGCCGCCGTGTCCGGCCCGCCTGCCGCGTTCGCCTGCTCCGCCCCGCTCGCCCGGTCGCCGCCGGCCAGGCTGCGCTCCAGGATCGAGACGAGGTCGACGACGTTGCTGGCCTGGGCCGGACCCTCGCTGACCGTGATCTCCCGGCCCTCGGCCTTGGCCCGGACGAGTTCGCGGACCTGCTCGCCGTAGCTGTCGTGCCAGTCCTCCGGCACCCAGTCCACGGCGAGCATCTCGATCAGCTGCTCGGCCGCCGACAGCTCGCGATCGGAGACCGCGAGGTCGGCTTCGGGCAGGTTGTCGACCTCGCGGTGCGGGTCGCGCACCTCGTCGGCGAAGTGCATGGTGTGGGCGCTGAGGATGCCGTCCTCGGCCTTCACCGCGGTCAGGTACTCCTTGCCGCGCATCGAGAAGAGCGCCAGGCCGGCCCGGTTCGAGCGCTCCATCGCGCGCTGGAGCAGGGCGTAGACCTTCGCGTACTCCTTGCCCTTGGGGCCGATGTAGTAGGTGGTGTCGAAGTAGATCGGCGCGACCTGGGCGAGGTCGACGAAACCGGTGATCTCGATGGTCTTGGACCGTCCGGGGGACAGCTGCTCCAGCTCGCCGGGTTCGATCACGACGTACTCGCCCTCGCCGACCTCGTATCCCTTCACGATGTCGGCGAACGGGACCTCCTCGCCGGTGCGCTCGTTGACCCGCTTGTTGCGCACCCGGTCGGCGGTGCCGCGCTCGATCTGCCGGAAGCTCACGGAGTGGGATTCGGTGGCCGAGTACAGCGCGATCGGCACGGTCACCAATCCGAAGCTCAGCACACCCGTCCAGACCGGTCTGGCCATCGCCGACACCTCCTGCTCTGCCCCCGCGTATGACCAATATGCCCCTTTTGTCGCATCCAAGCGGCCGGGGCGGCCGGGCGATCAGGCCTCCTGACCACCCTGGCCGCCCCGGCCGCCCCGGCCGCTCCGCTCAGGCGCCGCGCGGCCCCTCGGCCCCGCCGGGGTCCAGGTGCGCCCCGGCCGGCCGCTCGGCGCTCTGCGTGTCGCGGGTGACCCGGGTGCCGGGGTGCAGGCGCGCGCAGAGGAACGCGACGGCCAGGGCCCCGGCCATGCCGTAGAGGACGTAGCGGTTTCCCTCGGCGAAGTCGAGCCGGATGGCGTCCAGGGTGCCGCTGCTGGTGCCGCTGGGGGCGGTGCCGCCGCTGTGGCCGGTGAGGTTCTGGGTGATGTTCTCGGCGGTGCTGTGGGCGACGCCGGACGGCAGGCCCTGCTGGGTCAGGGTGCTGGTGATCTTCGAGGTGGTGGTGTTGAGCAGGACCGTGCCCAGGACGGCCAGGCTGAGGCTGGCCGAGTAGTTGCGGATGGTCTGGGTGATGCCGGTGACCTCGCCGTAGGAGGCCCCGATCGCGCGGTTGACGGCGTCGGTGGAGGCGGGGGTGAGCAGCAGCCCGATGCCCGCACCGCCCAGCACGATGCACCACCACTGGGCGCCCAGCGACAGGTCGGTGATCTTCGCCGCCCAGAACGCGAAGCCGACCGCGCCGAGTGCGGTGCCCAGCAGCATCGGTGCCTTGGCCCCGCGCTTGTCCAGCATCCGGCCGCCGAGCTGCGAGCCGGGGGCGAAGCCGGCGAAGAAGACGAGCAGGTACAGGCCGGCCTGGTTGGCGTTGTAGCCGAGCGCGACCTGCGCGTACACCGAGGCGAAGAAGAAGACCGGGACGAAGGCCATCATGGCGAAGAAGAGCACGGCGTTGTCGACGGCGAAGGCGCGGTCACGGAAGACCCGCATCTTGATCAGCGGGTCGACGGCGCGCTGCTCGGCCAGCACGAACAGGATCAGGAAGACCAGGCCGAACCCGATGCACAGCCAGGTCGCCGCGCTGTCCCAGCCCCAGGTCGAGGCCTGCTGCAGACCCAGCACGCTCAGGCCCATGCCGATGGCCACCAGCGCCGCGCCCCGCCAGTCGATCGGCTCGGGGCGCGGGGTGTTGCGGATCCCGGCCAGCAGGGTCAGCACGACCGCCACGATCGCGACCGGGACGTTGACCCAGAAGATCGCCCGCCAGGTCCAGCTGGTCAACCAGCCGCCCAGGATCGGGCCGATCGCGGTCAGCCCGCCGGCCACTCCGAAGAAGAGGGCCAGCGCCCGGCCGCGCCGCTCCAGCGGGAACACCTCGACGACCACCGCGAGCGCGGCGGGGAACATCAGCGCCGCGCCCAGGCCCTGCACCGCGCGGAAGACGATCAGCCAGGTCTCCGCCCCGCTGCCGGAGGGCGCCGCGCCGCACAGGGCCGAGGAGACGACGAAGGTCAGGGTGCCGATCAGCATCATCCGCTTGTGGCCGAGGATGTCCGCCAGCCGTCCGCCGAGGGCGAAGAAGGCGGCCAGCGAGAGCAGGTAGGCGTTGACCACCCACTGCATGCCGGCCGAGGAGAGGCCCAGCTCGCGAATGATGCTGGGGGCGGCGATGGAGACGATCGTCTGGTCGATGAAGGTCATCGAGACGGCGAACATCATCGCCGCCAGTGTCAGCGACTGGCTCGCGGCGGCGGGCGAGGACGCCCCGCTGGCGGGTTGGGAGCCCATCGGGCCACTTCCTTGGGTCGGATCGGCGGGTCGGCGGCGTGCCGACCCGGGGTACCAACCGACCCTGCCCGCACCCGGTGCGGCACGGGCGGTGCGGCGCGTGGATGTCATCCGCACGGGCCAATCACGGCTCGGCGCGCCTCGCGCCGGCACGGGGCCGACGTGCGGGTCGGTGGCGCGGGTCGGGGGCGCGGTTCATGGGGTGCGGGTCAGCGCGCGGATCAGCGCGGCGTACGGTGGTTCCAGCCCGCGCAGGTGGACGGGGGCCGAGAGGGAGGGGCCGCTCAATGGCGGAGTTCAGAGGGTTCGACCTGGTGCGGCGGGGCTACGACCGGGCGGCTGTCGACGCGTTCCTGACGGCGCTCGCGCCGGGTGCGGCGCCGGCCGACGTGCCGGCGTTCCCGATCGTACGGCGCGGCTACGCCCCGGAACAGGTGGATGCCAGGATCGCCGAACTCCTGGCGGCGCACCGCACCTGACCGACGGTCAGGCCTGCTCGGCGCCCGTCGTCTCGTCCGGGGTCGGCGGGCTGATGATCCAGAGCACCTCGGTGGCCGTAGCGGCCGTGTTCACCAGCCGGTGCGGCACGGCGGTGGAGTACTCGATGCTGTCCCCGGTCCGCAGGACGTGCTTCTCCTCGTCGAGTTCGAGGGTGACCTCGCCGTCCAGCACGAGGAGGATCTCCTGCGCGTCCCCGTGCGTGTAGGCGGCGGCGCCGGTGCTGGCGCCCGGCTCGAAGTCGGCGCTGTAGACCTCCAGGTGCTGCAGCGGCGGCTGGGCGATCATGTACTTCCGCGAGCCGGCCTGGACCCCCACCTCGGGCCGGTCCTCGCGCCGCAGCACCTGGTGGCGCGCGGGTGCGCGGGTCTCGAAGAGGTCGGCGACCGAGATGCCGAGCGCGAGGGCGATCCGGCGCAGTGAGCCGACGCTCGCTTCGGTGCGCCCGTTCTCCAGCTGGCTGAGGAAGCTGGGACTCACCCCGGCCGCTTCACCCAGCGCGCGCAGGGTCAGCCTGCGCATCCGACGATAGTCACGTACCCGGGCACCGACGTGCGACTCGCCGTCCTGTGCCGCCGAGGCGTTCTTCCCCCCGGGCGAACCTGCCATGACCACCAACCTTCCACCGTCGAGCGCTTGCCGGACGAAGTCTAGGCGGGCCACCGGACCCGCCGTGCGTTCCCTTGCCACCACTGAACGGCGATGATAGCTTCACTGAACAGCTTGTTCAATGCACGTTAAATGGACTGATGAAAGGCCTTCCCATGCGCATCCTGTTGGTGGGAGCCGGGGGCGTGGGTTCGGCGGTCGTGGGGATCGCCGCCCGCAGGGATTTCTTCGACCGCCTGGTGGTCGCCGACTACGACCTGGCCCGGGCCGAACGCGCGGTCGCGGCGGTGGGGGACAGCCGGTTCGAGGCGGCCCGGGTCGACGCCGCCGACCAGGGCGCCGTCCAGGCCCTGCTCGCCGAGCGCCAGTGCGACGTCCTGTTGAACGCCACCGATCCGCGCTTCGTGCCGCCGCTCTTCGAGGCCGCGCTGGCGGCCGGCGCGAACTACCTGGACATGGCGATGTCGCTCTCGGCGCCGCACCCGGAGCGGCCCTACGAGCTGACCGGGGTCAAGCTCGGTGACGCGCAGTTCGCCCGCGAGGCGCAGTGGAGCGCGCGCGGGCGGCTCGCCCTGGTCGGAATGGGCGTCGAGCCGGGCCTGTCGGACGTCTTCGCGCGTTACGCCGCCGACGAGCTCTTCGACGAGATCGAGGAGATCGGCGTGCGGGACGGCGCCAACCTGACGGTCGACGGCTACGACTTCGCGCCCTCCTTCTCCATCTGGACCACGATCGAGGAGTGCCTGAACCCGCCGGTGGTCTTCGAGAAGGACCGCGGCTGGTTCACCACCGAGCCGTTCACCGAGGCGGAGGTCTTCGACTTCCCCGAGGGCATCGGCCCGGTGGAGTGCGTCAACGTCGAGCACGAGGAGGTGCTGCTGATCCCGCGCTGGGTGGACGCCCGCCGGGTCACCTTCAAGTACGGTCTGGGCGAGGAGTTCATCGGCGTGCTGCGGACCCTGCGCACGCTCGGCCTGGACCGCACCGAGCCGGTCACGGTGGCGAGCGACGCCGGTCCGGTCAAGGTCTCGCCGCGCGACCTGGTGGCCGCCTGCCTGCCCGACCCGGCCACCCTCGGCGACCGGATGCGCGGCAAGACCTGCGCGGGCACCTGGGTCAAGGGCACCAAGGACGGCGTGCCGCGCGAGGTGTACCTCTACCACGTCGTCGACAACGAGTGGACGATGCGCGAGTACGGCTCGCAGGCCGTCGTCTGGCAGACCGCCATCAACCCGGTGATCGCGCTGGAGCTGCTGGCGCGCGGGGTCTGGAGCGGCAGCGGGGTCCTGGGCCCCGAGGCGCTGGCGCCCCGGCCGTTCCTCGACCTGCTGGTCGAGTACGGCTCGCCGTGGGGGCTGCGCGAGCAGCGGCCGGGCGCCGGCGCCTGAGCGGTCGTCAGGGCCCGTCGCGGCGGGTCGCCCCGGCCCGGTGGGGGCGGCCCGTCCGGCGAACGGTAAGAAGTTACGAGAAGCACGAAGAGATTCGGAAGCAGGTCCCGTGAGCATCCCCGCCACCGCCAACGGCGGTGTCTCCTTCTGGTACTCGGATCTGGGCCTGCCGCGGCCCCGCCCCTCGCTCGACGGCTCCACCGAGGTGGACGTCTGCGTGGTCGGCGGCGGCTACACCGGGCTCTGGACGGCCTACTACCTCAAGAAGGCCGACCCCGGCCTGCGGGTGGCGCTGCTGGAGCAGCGCTTCTGCGGCTACGGCGCCTCGGGGCGCAACGGCGGCTGGCTCTACGGCGGGTTCGCCGGCCGCGGCGTCTTCGCCCGCAGCCACGGCAAGGACGCCGCGATGCGCATGCAGCGGGCGATGAACGGCGCGGTGGACGAGGTGATCCAGGTCGCCGCCGCCGAGGGCATCGAGGCGGACATCGTCAAGGGCGGCGTCCTGGAGGTGGCCCGCAGCCGCCCGCAGCTGGAGCGGCTGCGCGCCTTCGTCGCGGAGGAGCACGCCTTCGGCCAGCGTGAGCAGGTGCTGCTCTCGCCCGCCGAGGCGGCCGGGCGGCTGGCCGTGGCCGGCACGCTGGGCGCCACCTGGAACCCGCACGGCGCCCGGATCCAGCCGGCCCGCCTGGCCCGCGGGCTGGCCGAGGCGGTCGAGGCGCTGGGCGTGCGGGTGTACGAGGGGACGGCGGTCACCGAGCTGCGCCCGGCGGCGGCCGGCGCCCCGGCGCGGGCGGTGACCCCGCACGGCACCGTCTCGGCCCGCTTCGTGCTGCGCGCCACCGAGGGCTTCACGGCGGCGCTGCGCGGCCAGCGGCGCACCTGGCTGCCGATGAACTCCTCCATGATCGTCACCGACCCGCTGCCGCCGTCCTTCTGGGCGGAGGTCGGCTGGCAGGACCGCGCCACCCTGGGCGACCTGGCCCACGCGTACATGTACGCCCAGCGCACCGCCGACGACCGGATAGCCATCGGCGGCCGCGGCGTGCCCTACCGCTTCGGCTCGCGCACCGACCACGACGGCACCACCGCCCAGCGCACGGTGGACGGGCTGCGCGCGATCCTCACCGACTTCTTCCCGGCGGCGGCCGACACGGGCATCGCGCACGCCTGGTCGGGCGTGCTCGGCGTCCCGCGCGACTGGTGCTCCACCGTCGAGCTGGACGCCCGCTCCGGCCTCGGCTGGGCCGGCGGCTACGTCGGCAGCGGCGTCAGCACGGCCAACCTGGCCGCCCGCACCCTGCGCGACCTGGTGCTGCGGGAGGTCGCCGGGGCCGGGGCGAGCGAGCTGACCGACCTGCCCTGGGTCGGGCACAGCGTGCGCCGCTGGGAACCGGAGCCGCTGCGCTGGCTCGGCGTGCACGGCATGTACGCGGCGTACCACACCGCGGACCGCCAGGAGCGCGGCGGACGCACCAGCACCTCGCCGATCGCCAGGATCGCCGACCGCGTCTCGGGGCGCCACTGACGCCGCGCCGCCCGGGCCGTTGCCTTGTCGCCGACCGAAGGCGGTGATAGCTTCGCCGAACCTCGCGTTCAGTGGAACTGAATACGGTATTTGCTGTCGGTGCAGGTCCAGGGCCGCTCCAGGCCCTGGCCGCGACAGTCGGCCCCGATCGGCCGCCCGCGTCCCCACAGACCCGGAGACTCCCATGCCCACCACGCCCGCACCGTCCGAAGCACTGCCCGCGCCCGAGTCGAACGCCGGGGCGAAGGGCCTCAAGGGCGGTTCGCTCGGTCTCGTCTCCAGCGTCGCCATCGGCCTGGCCTCCACGGCGCCCGCCTACAGCCTGGCGGCCACCCTCGGGATCGTGATCGCCGGCGTCGGCCTGCAGTCGCCGATCGTCATGATCCTCGCCTTCATCCCGATGCTGCTCATCGCCTACGGCTACAAGGAGATGAACGAGGCCGACCCCGACTGCGGCACCACCTTCACCTGGGCCGCCCGGGCCTTCGGCCCGCGCACCGGCTGGATGGGCGGCTGGGGGATCATCGTCGCCGACGTCATCGTGCTGGCCAACCTCGCCCAGATCGCCGGGCAGTACGGCTTCACCCTGATCGGCGCCGACTCGTTGGCCGCCAGCACCACCTGGACCACCGTGGCCGGTGTGGTCTGGATCGTGCTGATGACCTGGCTCTGCTACATCGGCATCGAGATCTCCGCGGCCCTGCAGAAGGTCCTGCTGAGCATCGAGGTGGTGCTGCTCGCGGTCCTCTCGGTGACCGCCCTGGTCAAGGTCTACACCGGCCACGGCATCGCGGGCTCCAGCCACGTCGCCGCCTCCTGGTTCAACCCGCTGGCCATCGACTCGCCGAGCGCGTTCACCAAGGGCATCCTGGCCGCGATCTTCATCTACTGGGGCTGGGACACCGCCGTCTCGGTCAACGAGGAGACCAAGGACGCCACCCGCACCCCCGGCCGGGCGGCCGTGATCTCGACCGTCCTGCTGCTGCTGATCTACGCCGTGGTCACCACCTCGGCGCAGGCCTTCGCGGGAGTCGGCACCACCGGCAGCGGGCTCGGCAACCCCGACAACGCGGCCGACGTGCTCTCCGGCCTGGGCAACGAGGTGTTCGGCAGCACCGGCATCGGCTGGTTCATGGCCAAGCTGCTCATCTTCATGGTGCTCACCTCCTCCGCCGCCTCCACCCAGACCTCGATCCTGCCGACCGCGCGCACCACGCTGTCGATGGCCGCGCACAAGGCGCTGCCCGACCGCTTCGCCCGCATCCACAGCAGGTACCTGACGCCGACCTGGTCCACCGTCGGCATGGGCGTCGCCTCGATCGCCTTCTACATCCTGCTCACCGTGGCCAGCCAGAACGTGCTGACCGACTCGATCGGCTCGATCGGCCTGGCGATCGCCTTCTACTACGGCCTGACCGGCCTGACCTGCGTCTGGTACTACCGCAAGGTGCTCACCCGCAGCGCGCGCGACCTCTGGTTCAAGGGCATCCTGCCGGGCCTCGGGGCGCTGGTCCTCTTCGGGCTCTTCGTCTACGCCGCCTTCTTCGTCTACGCCGACCCGTCCTACGGCACCGGCAGCATCGACCTGCCCCTGGTCGGCGAGGTCGGCCGGGTCTCGGTCATCGGCGTGGGCTCGCTGGTCCTCGGCGTGGTGGTGATGTTCGTGTACGCGGCGGTGCGGCCGGCGTACTTCCGCAAGGAGGTCATCCCGACCTCGGCCGCCCTGCCCACCGCGGACGCGTAGCCGACGCGTAGCCGACGCGTCGGCCGGGTCCCGCTCGTCGGCGCCGGCCGGGCCCGGGCCGGGCGGCGCCGGTTCGGGCCCGAACCGCCCGCCCGCGGTGGCTGGTTCCGGTCGGTGGGCGAGGGGCTGTCGGACCCGGACACAGCCCTCGCTACGCTGTCCCGCATGGCAAGAACCCGGCTGTACCGCAGCGGCAACCTGGTGCTCGAGGATTTTCCCGTCGAGGACATCTCCGACTACGTGTCCGACCCCTCGGCGGTGGTCTGGCTTGATCTGTGCGCTCCCGGCCCCGCCGAGCTCGCGATGATCAGCGAGGAGTTCGGCCTGCACGCGCTGGCCGTGGAGGACGCGCGCAACGAGCACCAGCGCCCCAAGCTGGACCGCTACCGCACCCACTCCTTCCTCAGCGCCTACGCGATCACCACGGACGCGGAGACCGGTGCGCTGCGCACCAGCGAGGTCTCGGTCTTCATCACCGACACCGCGCTGATCACCGTCCGCAAGGAGGCCGGCTTCGACATCGATCAGGTCGTCGCCCGCTGGGACGACACCCCGGACCTGGTCAAGCACGGTGTCGGCTTCCTGGTCCACGGCCTGCTCGACTTCATCGTCGACGGCCACTTCGCCGCCGTGCAGGACCTCGACGACCGGATAGAGGAGCTGGAGGACATGCTCTTCGAGGAGGGCAGCCGGGAGATCGAGTCCGTCCAGCGCCGCTCCTTCGAACTGCGCAAGAACCTGGTGCGGCTGCGCCGGGTGGTGCTGCCGATGCGCGAGGTCGTCAACAGCCTGCTCCGCCGGGACCTGCACATCGTCAACGAGCCGCTGATGCCCTACTACCAGGACATCTACGACCACGTCCTGCGGGCGACCGAGTGGACCGAGTCACTGCGCGACATGGTCACCTCGATCATGGAGACGAACCTCACCGTCCAGGGCAACCGGATGAACCTCATCATGAAGAAGGTGACCAGCTGGGCGTCGATCATCGCGGTGCCCACCGCCATCACCGGCTTCTACGGGCAGAACGTCCCCTACCCGGGGTTCGGGAAGGAATGGGGATTCCTGGCCTCCACGGGGGCCACCATCGTGCTCTCCGCCATCCTCTACGTCAGTTTCCGTCGCAAGGACTGGATCTGACCGAGCGCCGGACCCCCGCGGTGGTGCCGGACGTAGGGTGCTGCGTATGGAAGAGACACATAGCGTTCGAGCGGCTGCACAACTTCCGTGACCTGGGCGGCCACCGGGCCGACGCCGGCCGAACGGTCCGCTGGGGGCGGCTGTTCCGCTCCGACTCGCTGAGCAAACTGCGGGCC
The DNA here is from genome assembly GCF_026340565.1 of Kitasatospora sp. NBC_01287. Classification (NCBI taxonomy): domain Bacteria; kingdom Bacillati; phylum Actinomycetota; class Actinomycetes; order Kitasatosporales; family Streptomycetaceae; genus Kitasatospora; species Kitasatospora sp. NBC_01287. The sequence goes on along the minus strand of NZ_JAPEPB010000001.1, from coordinate 303,021 downwards.
AGGACCAGGAGCGCTTCCGCGCCCTGGGGATCCGCACCGTGATCGACCTGCGGTGCCCCTGGGAGATCGAGCGCAGCGGACGGGTCCCGCACCAGGAGGGGCTGACGTACCACAACCTGAGCGTGGAGCACCGGCCGTACAACCAGGCGGGCCTGGGCCCGGAGGTCGAGCCCGAGCGCTTCCTGGCCGACCTGACCGCGCGGTACGGGTCGGTGCGCGGCTACGCCACCGAGTGCCTCGGGGTCGGCGACGAGCTGGTGGCGGCCCTGCGCGGACAACTGCTGCGGAGCTGAGCCAGGCGGGCCGTTCGGCAGCCCCCAGGCCCGCACGATGCCGCGCCAGGCACGAACCGTGTCCGGCGGCGGGCCCCTCCCGTGCGCGACGCGCGCGTTGGAGCGCTCTGGTGCGCTCTGGTGCGTTATGCCGCGGTCAGCCCGGTGAGAAGGTCATGGACCATGTCGAAGGCGATCGCGCCGTCGAGCGGGTTCGAGTAGGTGCGCGACCAGACGATCAGCCCGTCGCGAACCCGGGCGATCATGACGATGTCGAGAGCGAAGCGCTTCCCGGTGGCGATGACCCGGCCGTGGAGCCTGTGCTCGACGACGACGACTTCCGGGTCGGCCGTCTCGTGGATGCGGACGGTGTCCACGGAATCGAACTCCTGAAGCCCGGCGGCTCCTCGGAGATGAGCTCGGAACGCCTCGCGCCCCGCCTCCTGCGCAGGCGCGCCCGGCGGTAGGAACGGCATCTCGAAGACGGCGTCCTCGGAGAACACGTCGGCCGTTTCCTCGGCCGGCCCCTTGGCGGTGAGGCGGAGGAAGCGGTCGACGACCTCGCGTGAGGTGGCAGCGGGCACGGGGCACTCCTCGTGAAGACAAGCGGGTCGGCCGCCCCGGTAAAACTATACGGGGCGACCGCCCCGCTTGTCTCCGGGTCGGACGGTGCTCTTCGGTCGAGGTCCCGGTCAGCTCTGGTTGGCGGGCAGTTCCAGGTCGAGGAGCTGGGCCTTCCCGTTGCCCACCGACCAGTCCGCGGAGCCGTTCTCGGTGAGGACCACGAACACGTCCTCCGGTCGCACCCCGACCGCGGCCGCGCCTTCGGCGATGTGGGCGTAGAGGCGCCGCTTGACCTCCGGGGTGCGGCCGCCGCGGAGCGTGATCTGGATGGCGACGACGTCCTGGCGTGCCACGTCGAGGTACTCCGGGTCGAAGATCATCGCGTCGCGCGGCAGCACCTCGATGGTCTGGAAGCGGTCACCCGCCGGGATGCCCACCACCTCGACCAGGGCGCGGTGCACCGCGTCGGCGATGGGGCGCCTGGTCTCGGCGGGACGGTCGGCGCTGAGGGTGATGCGGACGATGGGCATGTCGGTCCTCCTGGCTTTCGAATCGATAGCCAGGAGGGTAGCAAAGCTGACTTCGATTTAGGAAGTCAGATAGGATGGACCGGTGCAGTGGAACGAGCAGGACATCAGCAACTGCGGCATCGGCCGCGCGCTCGAGGTGGTGGGCCGCCCCTGGGCCCTGTTGATCGTCCGCGAGGTGTCGCGGGGGCTGAACCGGTTCGACGAGATCCAGCAGCACCTGGCGGTCTCGGCCGCGGTGCTCTCACGCCGGCTCGACGAACTGGTGGAGTCGCGGCTGCTGGAGCGCGTCCCCTACCAGGAGGCCGGTCGGCGCACCCGGCACGGCTACCGGCTCACCTCGCGCGGCACCGAGCTCTACCCGATCCTGCTCTCGCTCAAGGAGTGGGGTGACCGCCACCGCGCCGACCCGGCAGGCCCGGCGACCGTGCACCGGCACGCCGAGTGCGGCGCCGACGTGCACATCGCGCTCGTCTGCGAGCAGGGGCACCGGGTGGCCGGGCTGGCGGAGGTCGAGCTGCGCAGCGGGCCGGGCGCCAGGTCCGTCAGCCCGCGGTGAGGTCGCGGTGCGGGGCGGTGGTGGTGGGTGCGGCGGTGCGCACGGCGGTGACCGCCAGGGTGGTGTAGCGCATGGTGAAGCTGCCGCCCACCGCGTCGATGGCGGTGCCGACGCCCAACAGGACCTCGTCCAGTACGGCCGGCGGGAGCTGGTGATGGCCGCCGGTCGTGGGCAGCTGGTCCAGCCACTGGGCCCGGGTGTAGGAGCGCTCCCACGCGTGGCGCCACTGCTCCGGTTCGCCGAACGCGCCGACGGCCCGGATCCCCTCGGCCGCCCGGGCGCACAGCTCCGCGTACGGGTCGGCGGTCGGTCGGCTCCACTGGCGGGCGGCCAGCGCGTCGGGCGCCACTCGCCGGTAGACCTCGGCGAACGCCGCCGCCAGCTCGGGGGCCGGCCGGCCGCCGTTCCAGAACAGGGCCAGCGGGCCGCCGGGCCGCAGGGCCAGGGCCGCCTTGGCCGCGCCGGCGACCGGGTCCACCCAGTGCCAGGTCTGGCCGGAGACGACCGCGTCGAAGGTCCGGCCGGCCGGGTCCCAGGCTTCGATGGTCGCGACCTCGACCTGAAGGCCGGACCGGCGCGCGATCCCGGCCATCCGCGCGTCGGGGTCGACGCCCAGCACCCGGCAGCCGGCGGCGGCGAACTGCCGGGCCGCGATGCCGGTGCCGCAGCCGACGTCGAGCAGGTCCGGCGCGGGGCCGGGGCAGGCGGTGACGATCCGGTCCACCAGGGCCTGGGGGTAGCCGGGCCTGGTCCGGTCGTAGCGTTCGGCGTCCGCGCCGAACGATTCGGCGACGGACCGGTGCTGATGGGGCTGCTGGGTGGAGCGAGGCGCGCGCTCGGGCGGTAAAGTGGGCATGTGCCCACTATGAGTGGGCACATGCCCACTCGTCAACCGGACGAGTCTGCGGAGCGGACGAAGTCGAGCGAATGGAGAACGCCGGTGCCGACAGGGGTGGCCATCCACGATGTGCGGGAGCAACTGTTCGACGCCGCCGAGCGGGTCCTGCTCCGGGACGGGCCGAGTGCGCTGACCAGCCGGGCGGTCACCGTGGAGGCGGGCTGTGCCAAGGGGGTGCTGCACCGGCACTTCGCCGACTTCGACGCGTTCCTCGCCGAGCTGGTGCTGGACCGGATCGCGCGCATCGAGCGGCAGGCCGTCGGGTTGTGCGACCGCGCGGGGACCGGCGGCGTCGTCGACAACCTGACCACCGCGCTGACCGAGCTCTTCGGGTCGGTCGCGGTGGCTGTCGTCGGCCTGGTGGTCTCCCGGGACGACCTGCGCGCCCGGCTCCGCGCGACCACGCCAACCGGCATCCCGGTGCTCACGGAGGCCGCTGCGATGCTCGCCCGCTACCTCGCCGCCGAGCGCGAACTCACCCGCCTCGCGGCGGACGCCGATGTCGAGGTCCTCGCACCCACGCTGATCGGGACCGGGCACCTGCTCTTCGCCGACCGCACGGGCGCACCGCCGGAGCCCGGTGCCGTCCGGGCGGCCGTGGCCGCGGTCGTCGGAGGCGTCGTGCGGGACCCGGCGGGCTGAGCGGCGGGCTGCGCGGCGGGCTCAGCGGTGGGTCGTCGGGCGGGCCGAGCGGCGGGCCGTCACCGCTCGCCGGCGGGGGCCTCCTCGGGCGGCCCGGACTTCGAGGGCGGGCGCGAGAGGCGGTTCCAGAACAGGTCGTCGGGGCCGCCGCTCAGGCCATCGGCCTCAGTCGCCTGCCCCGCGGCCGGGGTGCGGTCGGGGAAGAGGTCGTCAGGGGCGGCATCGTCGAGTGCCCGGAAAGGCGGCGCCGTGCCGCGCCGCTGTGGTCGACCGGTCGTCATCGCCATCACTCCCGAAGGTGGAGGACCCGGCACCACCAGCCTACGGCGGTGTGCCCGCGAGGTGCCTCAGCCTCAGCCTCAGCCTCAGCCTCGGACCGGCTCCAGGAAGAGCTCGTCCCGGTAGCACCACGCCCAGTCCTCGCCCGGCTCGATGGAGCGGGCCAGCGGGTGGTCCTGGTGGGCGAAGTGCTCCGAGGCGTGCTGCCCGGGCGAGCTGTCGCAGCAGCCGACGTGGCCGCAGACCAGGCACATCCGCAGGTGCACCCAGCCGGTGCCGGCCGCGAGGCACTCCTCGCACCCCTGCGGGGTGACGGGGCGGACTCCCGGTACCGCCGTGTCCAGGTGGGCGCAGCCGAGGCCCTCGGGCCGGCCCGCGTCCGGTGCCACTCGCCAACCGCTCATCAGTTCTCCCACAAGCCGCTCGGTCCTCCGCCCGCGGGGCGGGGCGGGGCGGGCTGCCGTGCCGTGCGCGGTGCCCGTGGGGGACGACGCTACAGCGGGTCACGGGTCCCCGGTTCGCGGCGCACCGCCCGGCACCCCGTGCGGCGTTCGACCAGGTGACGGTCGCTGTTCATGCCGTGGTGAGCGCGATTCCGCCCGGATGATCATTTGGCGGGTTGAGATCAGCCAACTCCTGTGCAGGAGCGTTCCGAGAAAGGCTGGATCCACCGATGGACCGACGCACCTTCGCCCTTGCCGCCATGACCGGGGTGGCCGCCCCCGTCCTGCTGGCGGCCACCCCCGCCGAGGCCGCGGGCAATTCGGCGGCCAACTCGGCGGGCGGTTCGGCGGGCCGGGCCGACGGGTCGAAGGACCGCGGTGGCGCCCGGCTGCAGCGTGAGATGAGCGCGAACCTGTCCGCCGAGCTGGACGACGCCGCCACGGCGCGCGCCGTGGTGCCGTCCGTCTTCGACATCGGCTTCAACTGGGACCCGCCGACCACCTCGCCGGCGAAGCTGGACTTCATCGTCGCCTACAGCTTCGGCAACCGTGCCCCGGCCGGCGGCGGCGACCCGACGAAGGTGCTCTACGAGCCGGGCCCGGTGAACGAGGCGTTGGCCGACACGGTCGCGCGGGTGCGGGCCAAGCGGAACGTCCCGGTGTACGCGCAGTGGGAGATCGCCCGCTTCCTGACCTCCAAGTACCGGATGACCGACGTGACGTCCATCGAGCCGGTGATCGCGGCCGACGGCACGATCACCTACCTGAGCACCTTCGGCGTGGCCGCGCAGGTGCTGGGCCACCGCAAGCAGCAGCCGGGCGGTGTCGGCACCGCGGGCGTGGTCGGGTTCCGCGACCACGTGAAGCGGTGCGTGGAGACCACCCGCCTGGCGGGCATGCCGGCCGCCTACGCCCCGGCCGGGTTCACCATGCCGGGCACCTACGACACCCAGTCGGGCCAGGCCTGGACCCGGCGCCGCGATCTCTACCTGGTCCACGACATGAGCGCCCAGTGGCAGATGCTGGAGCAGACCCTGCTGGCGGGCCAGACGGGCTGACGCGGGCTCGGGCGGGTGGGCTGACGCGGGCTGGGGCTGACGCGGGCTCGGGCGGGTGGGTGGCGCGCGGGTGATCCGGCCGCTCCCGAGCCGCGAGCGGCGGAAGAACAGCCGGTGCCGGCACCGCCCGCTGGACGCCGGCGCCGGGCGGCGGGGCAGGCCCGCTGAGCAGGGGCGTCCCGGGCGGCGGTGGTGGTGGGGCGGCGGGGCGGGGCCCCAGGACCCGGGGTGCGGGGCTTCTGCCGGGCGGGTCGAGCGCACAGGATCGGCGGGGCCGCCATCCGGCCACCTGACGGAGGAGTCCCATGCGCCGCACCCCGCCCCGCCCGCTCGCCGCCCTGCTCGCCACCGCCGTGCTCGCCCTCGCCGCGAGCGCCGCCGGACCCGCCCAGGCCGACCCGCCGCCGCCACCCGCCCAGCCGGAGATCGTCGGGGTCGGCACGGCGGCCGACCAGAGCGCGTTCAACCACCTGTCCACCGACTACAACGCCTGGCTCACCGCCTCGGGGGACACCACCTCGGCCCGGCTCTTCAGCTGGGACCAGAGCGGTCCGAGCCCGATCGTGCCGAAGCCGGGTGCCACGAGCATCACGCGGCCGGCCAACGGACGCGACGGCCTGACCGCCCTCAACGCCACCACCAGCGCCACGCTCGACTTCGACCGCGCCGCCCTCGGACCGCAGATGGGCGAACTCACCAGCGACGACCACGTGGCCCTGGCCAAGGACGGCATCGGCTGGGCCGCGCCGGCCGGTGGCAACGCGCCGGCGAACCTGAGCGCGCTCGACCTCCTGCTGATCTACAACTGCTCCCTCACCAACTGGGACCAGATCAACGACATCCCCGGCTACAGCGGGCCCGACGCCACGATCACACCGGTGCTGCCGGGGTACGCCGAGTACGACCCGCTCGGCCACTCCCCGTACTTCTCCTCGGACACCGCCACCAACTTCGCCTGGGACGTCGACGCGAGCGTCGGACCCTACTCCGTGCTGAACCCGGGCCCGTGCGTCGTCGACGGCCCGCTGGACAACGAGGGCACCGATCCGGTCTTCAACAGCCCGAACACGCTGGTGCCGTACTCCGCAGGCCGCTACGTCGGCCAGCTCAACGGTCACACCACCGCGAGCGACGCCCCAGGAGTACTGACCCTGCGCTCGCTCAACGGCCTCAACCCGGTGAACGCCGGCCGGCTCAACCAGAACTACACCGCCACCGACTTCGGCTACGTGCTCAACGACGTGGTGCGGGCCACGGACTGGGCGGCCTCCGCGAGCGACCCGCTCAGGAAGATCTTCGGCTCGACGGGCTGGCTCTGCACGAACGCCGTGGCCAGGGCCGACCTGCAGAGCGAGGGCTTCCAACTCCTCCCGATCGGCGCCTGCGGCTCGGTCAGCCACCTCTGAGCCCGCCGCTCGCCGCCCCGCCCGTTCGGCAACTGCCGGGCCGTCAGAAGGAATCCGGAGTTCGTCATCCTGCGGGTCGGGAGAGGGTGAACTGCTCCATCGCGGTGCCGTAGTAGCGGTTGGTCAGGCCGCGCTCGGCCATGCCGAGACGGCGGCAGAGTGCCGTCGAGGGGTCGTTGCCCGGCCGGACGACCGCGTGGATCTCGTCCAGCCCGCTCGCGAAACCGGCCGCCACCAGCGCCCGGGCCGCCTCGGTGGCGAACCCCTTGCCCCAGCTGTCGGGGTGGAAGTGCCAGCCCACCTCGACTTCGCCGTCCCCATCCGGAATCGGCACCAGCAGCACGGTCCCCGCCACCACCCCGGTGTCCTGGCGTTCCACTGCCCAACATCCGAACGGCGGGGTCGCCGAGCGCTCCCGGAAGCGTCCGATCAGGGCCTCCGCCGCCGCCGCGTCCGCCAGCGGTTTCGGCTCGGCCCCCAGCCACCGGGCCACCTCCCACCGGGAGTAGAGGTCCAGCGCGCGGTCGCGGTCGGCGGCCTGCCACTGACGCAGGGTCAGGCGTTCGGTCTCGTACACGGTGGTCTCCCGGGATGAGGGTGGGCACAGCTGGGGGTGATCCTCCTCCTCAGGGTGCGCGGCGGCCACGGATTTCCGCCGAGAGGGCCGGCCCCGAGCGGGGCAGGGCTTCGAGCGGGGCAGGGCTCCGGGCGGTGGTGCTCGCGCCGACCCGCGCCGTTGTCAGTGCTGGTCGGAATGATGACGGGTATGAAGGACGCAGCCGTTCCGGCCTCTCCCGCCGCCTATGCCACCGCCGTCGCCACCGCCGTGTCGGCGGCCGCGGCCTACTACGCCGACGGCGCCACGCCGCTGGGCGACGACGAGTACGACGCGCTGGTGCGCGCGATCGCCGCCTACGAGCTGGCCCACCCGGACGAGGTGCTTCCCGACTCCCCGTCCGGGAAGGTAGCAGGCGGGGCGGCGGTCGGGGACGTCCCGCACTCCGTGCCGATGCTGTCGCTGGAGAACGTCTTCTCCGCCGAGGAGCTCGCCGACTGGGCGGCGGGGCTGGAGCGGCGGCTGGCGCGCCCGGTGGCCGCGTGGTGCGTGGAGCCCAAGCTCGACGGCCTCGCCGTGGCCGCCCGCTACCGGTCCGGCCGGCTGGCACGGCTGATCACCCGGGGTGACGGCGTGGCCGGGGAGGACATCAGCCATGCCGCCGAGGCGATCCTCGGGCTCCCGCAGGAGCTGGGCGAGCCGCTCGACGTCGAGTTGCGCGGCGAGGTGCTGCTGACCCAGGAGCAGTTCGACCGGGCCAACGAGCTGCGGACCGCGCACGGCGCCACCCCCTTCGCCAACCCGCGCAACGGCGCCGCCGGGACGCTGCGCGCCAAGGACCGCGCCTACCGGGTCGAGCTGACCTTCTTCGCCTACGGCGCCGTCGGCCTGGACGAGAGCGGTCACAGCGCGCTGCTGGCCCGGCTCGCCGACCTGGGCGCCGGCACCGCCGCCGTCACCGCGGCGGCCCCGCGACGCTGCGCCACGCTCGACGAGGTGCAGCAGCGGGTCGAGGAGATCACGGCGCTGCGGGCCGAGCTCCCGTTCGGCATCGACGGCGTCGTCATCAAGGCGGATGCCGCCGCCGACCAGGAGCTCGCGGGGGAGGGCTCGCGCGCCCCGCGCTGGGCCGTGGCACGCAAGCTGCCCGCGCGGCACAAGGTCACCAGGCTGCTCGACGTGGAGTGGAACGTCGGCCGCACCGGCGTCATCGCCCCGCGCGCGGTGCTCGACCCGGTGTTGATCGAGGGCGTCACCGTCACGTACGCCACCCTGCACAACCCGGCCGACATCACCCGCCGCGGGCTGATGATCGGCGACCAGGTCTTCGTCTACCGGGCGGGCGACGTCATCCCCCGGGTGGAGGCGCCGCTGGTGGAGCAGCGGACCGGTGCCGAGCGGCCGATCGCCTTCCCCGAGGCCTGCCCCCGGTGCGGGGACGCCATCGACACCTCGCAGCAGCGCTGGCGCTGCGTGCGCGGTCGCGGCTGCCAGGCCGTCGCCTCGATCCGCTACGCCGCGGGCCGCGACCAGTTGGACATCGAGGGGCTCGGCGGCAGCCGCGCGGTCCAGCTGGTCGAGGCCGGCTTCGTGGACGATGTCGCGGATCTCTTCACCCTGACCAAGGAGCAACTGCTCACCTTGGAGCGGATGGGGGAGACGAGTACCGACAAGCTGCTCGCGGCGATCGAGGCCGCGCGGCTGCAGCCGCTGGCCCGGGTCTTCTGCGCGCTCGGCGTGCGCGGCACCGGTCGCACCATGTCCCGCCGGATCGCCGCGCACTTCGGCAGCATGGCGGCCATCCGCGCGGCGGACCAGGACGCGCTGGCCGAGGTCGACGGGATCGGGGCGGACAAGGCCGTCATGATCATCACCGAACTCGCCGAACTGGCACCGGTGCTGGAGAAGCTCGCCGCGCGCGACGTCGGCCAGGCCGTGCGGGAGCCGGTCCGGCGGGTGGGTGCGGACGCGGGTGCGGGCGCCGGCGCGGCGGTCGGTTCGGCGGCGGGCACGGGTGCGGGCACGGGTGCGGATGGGGTGGCGGACGCCGAGCGGGTCGAGGCCGAGGGGCCGCTGGCGGGCCAGGCCGTGGTGGTCACCGGTGCCATGACGGGCCGGCTGGCCGCGCTCTCCCGCAACGAGATGAACGAGCTGATCGAGCGGGCCGGCGGCAAGGCCTCTTCCAGCGTCTCCTCGCGCACCACGCTGCTGGTGGCCGGGGCGAAGGCGGGCTCCAAGCTGGGCAAGGCCGAGCAACTCGGCGTGCGGGTCATCGGCCCGGAGGAGTTCGCCGAGCTGCTCGGTGACCTGCTCGGTGACCTGCTCGGTGGGTAGTGCGCGGGGGTGGCGCGCGGATCGGTCGGAGGCCTTAGGCGCGGGGCTTCGCCCGGACGTGCATGCGCTCGCCCTGCCGCCCGAAGAGGCTGAGGATCTCCACCGGCCGACCGTCCGCGCTGCTGAACCAGTGGGGCACCCGGGTGTCGAACTCGGCGGCCTCACCGGGGCCGAGGACCAGGTCGTGCTCGGCGAGGACGAGCCGCAGCCGCCCGCCCAGCACGTACAGCCACTCGTAGCCCTCGTGGGTCCGCAGCTCCGGCTCGGTGCCCCGATCGGCGATCACCATCTTGTACGCCTGGAGGGGGCCGGGGCCCCGGGTCAGTGGGAGGGCCGAGCCGCCGTCGGGCAGGGCGCGGGGCGCCAGCCGCACCCGGGGGTCTCCCACCGCGGGGGCGCCTACCAGGTCGTCCAGCGGCACCTGGTAGACGGTGGCCAGCGGCAGTAGCAGTTCCAGGCTCGGTCGGCGCTGCCCGGACTCCAGCCGCGACAGGGTGCTCTTCGAGATGCCGGTCGCCTCCGCGAGCGCGGCCAGGGTGAGGCCGCGCTTGGCGCGCAGCCGCCTGAGCCGGGGAGCGACCTCGTCGAGGACGGCTTGGTAGGGCAGTGGTCGGTCCGCCCGGTCTTGTTGGTCCGCCCGGTCTTGTCGGTCCGGTCGGTCTTGGTCCGGTCGGTCTGGTTGGTCCATGCGGGCATTCCACTCCGCTGTCCCGGAAATGGCAACACAAGTTGCCGGTCCGAACCCGGCGGGTGCACGCTTCCCGGCATGAACTCACACAGCGACTCCCGACACGACCACGGCCGCACCGCCGGGCACGGACCCGGACACGGCCCCGGGCACCGCCACGGCCACGGCGGCACCGACATCGATTGGGAGGTCATGGCCACCCAACTGGAGAACAGCGGCGAACTGCAGCTCCCGGTCCTGCGCCAGGTGGCGGCCCGGCTGCGCGAGCTGCTCGGCCCGGAGCAACGGGTGCGGCGCGTCCTCGACATCGGCAGCGGGCCCGGTGTGATGACCTGCGTGCTCGCCGAGGCCTTCGAGGACGCCGAGGTGGTCGCCGTGGACGGCGCGCCCGGGCTGCTGGACCACGCCTTGGCGCGCGCCGAGCGGCTGGGGCTCGGGGGCAGGGTGAGCGTCCGGCACGCGGAACTGCCCGAGGGCCTGCACGGCGGCGGCAGCGGTGGCGGCAGCGGTGGCAAGGCCGGGGACGGGCGCGGGGACGGCGGTCTCGGCGCGGCGGACCTGGTCTGGAGCAGCAAGGCCGTGCACCACCTCGGCGATCAGCAGGACGCGCTGGCCGCGCTGGCCGCCGTACTGCGGCCCGGCGGGCTGCTCGCCGTGGCGGAGGGCGGCCTGCCGATGAGGTTCCTGCCGCGTGACCTCGGCATCGGCCGCCCGGGGCTGCAGGCCCGGCTCGACTCCGTCCTGGAGGACTGGTTCGAGGTCATGCGGGCCGAGCTGCCCGGCAGCACCAGCGTGGTCGAGGACTGGCCCGCGATGCTCGGGCGGGCCGGACTGACCGGCACCGGCGGCTTCACCTCGCTCCTCGACCTGCCGGCGCCGCTGGGCGAGGGGCCCCGCGCCTTCCTGCACTCCCACCTGACCCGGATCCGGGAGGCGATGGGTGAGTCCCTTGACGCGGAGGACCGCAAGACCCTCGACGCGCTGCTCGACCCGCAGGGGCCGGACGGCATCCTGCGCCGGCCGGACGCCTTCCTCCTCTCCGCCACCACGGTCTTCACGGGTGTGCGCCCGGGCCGTTGAGCCGGCGGCTCCGGGCGATGCGCGAGACTGACGCGATGAGGAGCGACACGTACGGGCAGCGCCGCGGTGACGGGCATGACGGGCATGACGGGCGCGACGGGTGCGACGGGCGCGACGAGCAGGATCAGCGGCAGGGGCCGAGCGGCGTCGCCGAGCCGGTCGGCCCCGAGGGCCTGACCGTCGGGCGGGTGGCCGCGCTGGTCGGGGTCAGCGTCAAGACCTTGCACCACTGGGACGGGATCGGCCTGGTGCGCCCGAGTGAGCGCACCAGGGCCGGCTACCGGGTGTACTCGGGCGAGGACGTCGCCCGGATCCACCGGGTCCTGGTCTACCGGGAGATCGGCTTCCCGCTCGCCGAGATCGGCCGGATCCTCGACGACCCGGCCGCCGGTGCGCGCGACCACCTGCGGCGGCAGCGGTCGCAGCTGGCGGAGCGGATCTCCCGCCTGCAGCACATGCTCGGCGCGGTCGACCGCATGATGGCGGCGTCGAACGGCGGGATGCGGCTGACTCCGGAGCAGCAGGTCGAGATCTTCGGTGCCGACTGGCAGCCGGCCTGGGTCGAGGAGGCGCAGGAGCGCTGGGGCGACAGCGCCCAGTGGGCCCAGTACGCCGAGCGGGCCGCCGAGATGGAGCCGCAGGACTGGGCGGAGGCCGCCGCCGCGACCGACGCGCTGAACGCCGATCTGGCCGCCGCGTGCCGCGCCGGCCTCGCGCCCGGCTCGGCGGCGGCGAACGCCCTCGCGGAGCGGCATCGGGCCTCGGTGTCGCGGTACTTCGACTGCACGCACGCGATGCACGTCTGTCAGGGGCGGATGTTCGTCGAGGACCCGCGGTTCGCCGAGCACTACGACGCCGTCGCGCCGGGCCTCGCCCGCTGGCTGCGCGAGGTGGTCTTCGCGAACGCCCTGGCCCACGGCGTCGATCCGGCGTCCGCGACCTGGGAGTGATCACGCCGGCCCGCAGCCGGGTTGGCCCGCAGCCGCGCCGGCCCGCAGCCGCGGTGCGGCGCCTGACCGTCAGTGTCAGTGGTCCGGGTGATGATCGGGTACGGAGAAGGCGCGGTGCTCGACCAGGAGCGCGGCGCGCGGTGCGCGGGACGGTTCGGTCCGGGAGGGGTGCGTGATGCGGGTACTGGTCGGTGGCGAGGTCCACGTTCACTACAGTCAGCTCTACGTCGAGAGTGACGCGGAGAAGTTCACCCCGCTGCTGGAGGAGGCGTTCGCGGGCCAGGCCGCCGGCCTCTGCGGCGGTGCGCAGGCCGGGGCGCTGTTCCTGTCGACCGGCCTGCACACCGGCAACGTCGGGTTCACGGTCGAACTGCACGAGCTGCGGCCGCCGGTGGACGACGGGTGGGAGGAGGTGGTCGAGGTCCCGTTCACCCCGGCCTCGGAGCGCACCGTCCTGATGCAGTGGGCGGGCGAAGCGTGCTGGGAGCTCGATCTCGTCGAGACCGACTACCGGGCCCGCTACTGCGCCCGCGGCATGGATCGGGCCAGGGCCGCGGACACCAGGGGAGAGGGGGAGCCGCAGCTGGACCAGTACCTCCTCCAGCTCTGGCCGAGCCCGCCCGCGCCCGCCCGGGTGCTGAAGCAGACCAGTGAGATCGCGGCCTACTGGCACAACTACGCCCGTGAGCTGCCCGCTCCGCCTACTCCCGAGGAACGGGCCGAGGCCCTGCGCCTCGCCCCGGCGCCCGAGCCCGGACCCGGCCCGCAGGGGCGGCCGGTGACCGGCGGCGGGAGGCCGGTGACCGTGCCAGGAGGCGTGCTGCGCATGGTCCCCGTGCCGGCGGAACGGCCCGAAGAGCAGCCCGAGGAGCCGGGGAGCGGAGCCGACGCGTCGTAGCGGTACGCGTCACCCGGCATACGGCATACGGCATACGGCATACGGCACCCGGCACGTGGCTGACGCCCGGCGCGCTCCTGTCGCCCGCCGGGGGCGAGGGAGGGCGCCGGGCCGGTCAGCGGTGGGTGCCGGTCGGGGTCCCGCTGGTCAGCACTGGGGCCGCTTGCCGTGGTTGGCGGCGTGCTTGCGGCGGGCCTTCTTCTTGCGGCGTCGCTTCGATGACATGCCCGCTCCTCTCTCGCTGCTGCGCCTCTCGCCCCCTGCTAACCAACGTCGCACATCGGTGCCCGCTCGGCGCGCTGTCGCCGCCCGGTCCTCGCGTCGCGGTGCCGGCCGCAGCCCTCGCAGTGGCGGTCAGGGGGCCACGCGTCGCCCCCACCCGTGCCACCGCTCGGTTCCCCCGCACCGACCTGACGCCTCGTCAGGTGAGCGGGGGCGCGTCAAGGGCCTCGGTCAGCAACTCGGGCCCGTTGTTGCGGACGCTGTTGACGGTGGTGACGACCGGGCGGGCGATGAGGTGGCCGTTGGCGGGCGTGTGCAGGAGCTGCTGGAGCTCGCGCGGGTCGCTGTGGGCGGGGTCGAGCCAGGCGTCCAGGTCGGCGGGGTCGATGATGAGCGGCATCCGGTCGTGCACCCGCCCGGCGTCGTCGCGTGCCTGGGTGGTGATGATCGTGGTGGTGGTCAGCCAGGCGAGCGGGTCGTCCTCGGGGCGGGTGGGGTCGCGCCAGAACTCGTACAGTCCGGCCATCGCCAGCAGGGTGCCGTCGGCCGGGGCGATGAAGTAGGGCTGCTTGTAGGCCTTCCGGCCGTCCGTGGCAGGCACGGCGACCCACTCGTAGTAGCCGTCGGCGGGCAGCAGGCAGCGCCGGGTGGCGAAGGCCTTGCGGAAGGCCGGCTTCTCGTGGACGGTCTCGGCACGCGCGTTGATCATCCGCGCGCCGCCGCCCGGGTCCTTCGCCCAGGACGGCACCAGCCCCCACCGCAGCGGGCGCAGCAGCCGCGACAGCTCGCCGCTCTCCCGGTCGACCCGCTCCAGGACGGCCCGGACCGGGTCGGTGGGCGCGGTGTTCCAGCTGGGCGCCAGGGTCTCGGCGGGGTCCCAGCTGGTGACACCGAACAGGTTGACCAGGTCCTGCGGGGTGCTGGTGGAGACGAAGCGACCACACATGTTCTCGATACCGTCCGCGTGTTGAAGAGCCGATCTGATCCGTCGCAGGCTCCCAGTATGTGCCAGTGGGCCCGGCGCGGGGTGAGTGGGCCCGACGCCCAAATCAGGTGTCCCGGCGGCGGGGGCCGTGTGAGCATGGGCGGATGACCGGGGACGAGGAGTTCTTCATCGCCGACCTGATCGGCAAGCGGCTGCTGCGGGTGACCGCGGCCTGGCACCACGACGGTGCGGACGAGCCGTCACTGCTCCACCTGTGGCTGCACCTGGAGGGCCTCGGACCGGTCCTCTTCCACACGCCAGGGACAGGCCTGTCGCTGAGGGTCGACCGGCCCCGCGAGCTCTACTCGATGGAGCCGCACGGCCAGGTCACGCTCGCGGACGACTCGCCGGACGTGCCGCTGACCCGGTTCGTCGGCCAGGCGATCCGATCCGTCCGGGAGATCCACCACCGGGACGCCCGGGCGGACTTCGTCGCCGGCCTCACGCTCCAGTTCCCCGGCGGGAGCGTGCGCCTGCTCGCGCTCGACGACGAGCTCGTCCTCGCCCACGACCGGTACCTGGGTCCCGTCGAGGCCCAGCTGCACGAGGACGTGATCCTGGCCAGGGTGGTGCTGACCTGCCACGCCTGCCCGTCCCAGTGGGACGCCTGGACCACTGGTGGCCAGTACCTGTACCTGCGGTACCGGCACGGCGAGGGGAGCGTCGAGCAGCAGCCGAGCGACGATCCCGACACGTGGGACGGCGAGGGATCCAGACTCTGGACCGAGTGGCACGACGGTACGGGGGGCGGCCGCATCGAGCTCGCCGACTTCCTCGCCCTGGCCGGCCTGCGGCTGGCGCCGGACGCCGAACTGTCGTCGCGGTACGAGGAGTAGCGGTACGGCGAGGAGCGGTACGGCGAGGAGCGGTACGAGGAGTAGCGGTCCGGCTGATCTTGACGGGTCGCCGCCGCGGACGCGGTCCGCGGCGGCACCGCGGCTCCCGCCGGAGCCCCGCCTCCACTGGTCGACGACCTGCGGGCGGAGGAGTCCGGCGGGAGTACTAGATTGATCCAGCGCGTGCCGGGCGGACTGACCCCGCCCGGCACGCGACCAGTATCAGGAACAGCTGCAGTTGCAGCAGTTCGGCGGCGGGGCGCAGCAGAAGGACGCACTGGCCTCGGTCATGCCGTGGCCCGCCGTGAGCGACAGGCCGTGCTCGTCGCCGGCCAGCGAGGCCACGTCGAGCTCCAGCGCGAGGTCGGCAACCGCCGCCGCCAGCGACGGCGAACCGTCCTTGAACTCGTTCATCAGACCCTCCAATTCTCATCTGAGTGGGTGTCAGAAGCCGGACGCCGTATTGGCGTCCGGCTTCGGACACTAGTTGAGTATTTCGGCGGTGTGAAGGGCTTGGACTAGACCACTTCGCTCGGCTAGTGTCGGCAGTCGACCAGCCGTCGGCGGCGCTTTGGCCGAGGTTCCCGTACGTACGGGAGCGCTATCCCGCCGCAATCCCGAGGGGAGTGGTGATGAGGCCCAGACTGCTTCCCGACACCCATCTGCTGCCCTCCGAACAGGGCGTGGTGATCCGCGGGCCGCGGCACACGGTCGCTCTCCCGGCGCCCGGTCTCTACCCCTGGCTCGAACGGCTGCGGCCGTTCCTGGACGGTAGCCGCAGTGTCGGCGAACTCGTCGCGGACCTGCCGCCGCAGGCGGCGCAGCACGTCCGCACGCTGGTCGAACTGCTGCTGCGGGAAGGCTTCGTGCGCGACGCCGGCGCCGATCTGCCGCACACGCTGAGCCCGCGGGTCCGTGCCCAGCACGCCGCGATGATCGACTTCATCGCGCTGCGGTCCGACTCTCCCGAGGGCCGCTTCGAACGTTATCGAACGTGCTCACCCGTGGTGGCGGGGTCCGGCCACTTGGCGAGTGCGCTGGTTCTCGCATTGCTCGCGTCCGGAATTGAGCACGTCCGCCTCCTTGTCCCACGAAGCGGCGATCGCGGCGGACCCGGGACGGATATGGCGCGACTGCGCGAATGCGTCGAACTCCTCCGCGCCGCTGGCGGATGTTTCCGCTACGAAGAAATACCTGGAGATCTCTCTGAACCGATCCAGGGTATTGGCACGTTACTGCTCGGCGCGGACGCGCCCGACCGGGAGGCGCAGGTCCGGGCCCGCGCGCTGGCGGCGCGCTCCGGGGCCTGGTACGGGCAGGCGGTCGTCTCGGGACCGCGGGTGCTGATCAGCGCGGTGTCCCGACTTGACGACACGTCAGCGCCCTGGCCGGACGGCGGGTCCGCCGGGGAGGGCGAGGAGCGGCCGAGCCCCTACCTGGGCGGTCCTGTCGCGGCGCTCGCGGCCAACCAGCTCTGCCTGCACCTGCTGCGCCAGGTGGCGGGACTCGACGAGTCCGAGTCCGAGTCCGAGTCCGCGGGGGCGGGCGCGGGCGCGGGTGGGGCGCCGGCGGCCTCCGGCGCGGCGGTGCTGGACCTGGCGACCGCGCGGTTCGTGCCCACCGAACCGGCCCGGCCGGTGTGAACGCGATGACCCCGCACCCGTTCCCGCTGACCCTGTGGTCGGAGGCGGTCTACTCCCGCCGGTCGATCCCCGCCACGCTCGCCACCGGGGCGAGTGCTCCAGGGGCTGCTCCCGGCGCGGCCGAGGCCGATCCGGTCGTGCTCCCCGCTGGGCTCCCCGGCGGGCGGCGCTTCCCGCTGGCCGCGCCGCCGCTGCGCCTGCGGCCCGTGCGCCGGGGCCGGTCGGCCGGACCGGCGGGCCTGGCGGACCCGGCCGTCCTCGCCGCGCTGCTGCACTACTCCTGCGGCCTGATCCAGCACGACCTGACCCCGGGCGGCTGGCCGCTGCACCGCGCCGTAGCCTCCGCGCGCTGCCGCTACCCGAGTGAGCTCTCCCTGGTCGTGCCCGCCCCGGGCGGCGGACACCGCGCGGCCGCGGTGTACCGCTTCGACCCGCTGCACCACCAACTCGCCCTGCTGCAAGGAGCGGTGGGAGACGAAGCTGCCACGGACCCGCCGGGCGGCGCCGGGTCGGCCCGGTTCCTGGTGATCACCAGCCGGTTCGCCCGCACGGCCCAGCTCTACGGCGACTACGCCCCACGACTCTGCGCGCAGGAGGCGGGGATGCTGCTCGGCGCCGTGCACCTGGTGGCCGCCGCGCTCGGCCTGCGCACCCGGCCGGGGCTCGACCGCGAGATCCTGCTCGCCCTCTGCGACGGCTGGACGCCCGCCGGAGAGCACCCGATGGGGTATCTGGAACTGGGTGACGCCCCGCCGACCGGGTCCGCGCCGCAGGCCGCCGTGCCCGGGGCACCCGAGGCGCGCCGGCCGTGGATCCCGCCGGACGCGGCCGCCGTGCTGCGCGCCCGCCACTCCGGTGCCGCGATCTTCGACCCCGAACCGGTGGCCGCCCCGCGCGCGCTGCTCGACGACCTCGGCGCCGCCCTCGCCACCGCACCCTCCGCGGACTTCTCCTGCCACCTGCTGGTCCGTCAGGTCGCCGGCACGCCTGCCGGGCACTACGTCCACACCGGCGACCACTGGCGGCCGGTCCGGGACGGCGACCCGGTGCCGCTGCTCGAACGGATCGGGCAGACCGAGGGGCGGGTGTCGCTGAACTTCCGCACCGTCGCCTGCGTCGCCTACCTGGCCGTGCGGCGCGGCACCGCGCTCGCCCGCTCCGGCGCGGACGCGTTCCGTCAGCTGCACCTGAGCGCGGGGGCGGCTGCCCACCTGGTGTGCGTGGTCGCGGCGCGCCACGGACTGACCGCCCGGGTGCACAACGGCTACGACGCCGCCACCGCCGAGCGACTGCTCGGCCTGACCGTCGACGAGGAGACCGTGCTGTTCCAGGTGGCGATCGGCGCGGCGAAGCCGGCCGCCGGCTTCCGGCTCCCGGTGGTGTTCTGATGGCGGCCCGCGCACCGCGCCCGTCGGCGGCGCAGACCGGCCAGGAACCGGTGGGCGTGCGCCTCGCGGGACTCACCGCCGACGCCCTGGACGGCTCCCGGATCCCGCTGAGCACCGACCTCGCGCTGCGGATCGTCGCGGCGGACCGGGCGATCCGCGCCGACGCCGCCGGGATCGGTGACGCGCTGCACGCCCTGATCGGCACCGAACGGGCGCGCCCGCACAAGGCACGGCTGGTCGGTCTGCGCCGGGCCGTGCACCAGGGCGCCCGGGTCCTCGTCCTGCTGGACGCGGCGGCGCCGCCGGAGGTGGTCGGCCCGGACCTGACCGACCGGATCCACCGTCACGCCGCCCACCGCCAGACCCGTGACGAGTTGTTCGCGCGGCTGACGCACACCCTGCCCGCGGAGACCCGGGAGGCCGCCGCGGCCCTGGGCGCACTCGCGCGGGACCCCGCGTTCGCGGTCGGCCTCGGTTACGCCAGCCCGGACCTCTACGACGACGTGCTGCGCTGGCTGCGCCGCGAGCACCTCGCGTCCGGGCGGCGGCCGCTGGACCGTGCGGCCGTGCGGCTGGCGAAGTACGCGGCCAGGGCGGTGGCCAAGCCCAGCCCGCTGACCACCTTCGCCGCCGGCGGCTTCGGCCGCTGGACGGCGCACGCGGCCGGGAGCGGCGCGAGCACGGGAGCCACCGGCCCCGCCGTGCGCCTGGAGAGCACGGCCAGGGCCGGCGTGGTCGAGGTCGGCCTGCTCCCGCTCTCCCGGATCGCGGCCGCCCTCGCCCACCTGCCCGAGCTCGACGCGGCGGTCCGACTGCGCGTCAACCCGCTGGCCACCCTGGTACCGTCCGCCGACGGGGACCACTGGCTCTTCACCGTCCCCGGGCCCTCGGGCGAGGTGCGCTCGCTGCCGGCCACGCCCGCGCTCGGGGCGATCCTGGCGGCGGCGCGGGAGGCGGGGACGCCGGCCGGCCTGCGCGCGCTGCTCGGTGCTCCTGCCGGATCCGCGACCGGATCTGTTACCGGATCTGCCGCTGGTTCCGGCGCCGGTTCCGCCGCTGGTTCCGGCGGTTCCGCCGCCGGTTCCGCCGATGGGGCGGGACGGGTGGACGCGGTGCTGGCGCGGCTGGTCCGGCTCGGTCTGCTCGAAGTCCGCCCCGATCTGCCGGACCAGCGCCTCACCGCCACGGCGCTGACCGCCTGGCTCGACGAGCGGGTGCCCGAGGGGGAGCGCGGTGAGCGCCTGGTCGGCCTGCTGGACGACCTGCGGACGATCCGCGACCAGCTCGACGCCGCCCGGTCGGCCGCCCCGGCCGAGCACCGCGCCATCGCGGCGACCCTGCACGCGCGCACCGCGGACGCCGCCCGGCGGCTGGGGCTGCTCGGCCCGGGAGAGGAACCCGAGGGCGGCACCCGGTACTTCCACCACACCGTGGTGACCGGCACCGCCGCCACCCTCGACCGGGACGCCTGGCAGCCGGCCCTCGCCGACCTCGCCCTGGTGCCCGCGCTGCTCGCCCCCTTCGACACTCTCGGCCCCCGGCGCGCGGCGCTCCACCAGCGCGCCGTGACCGCCTACGGCGCGGGCTTCCGGCGGCCGTTCACCGCTTTCCTGCGGGACTTCGGCGCTTGGTGGGCCGACGCGACCACGGACGCCCCGACCGAGCGCGACGCGCGGCGGCGGGACGCGCTGCACGGCCTGATCGCGGACACGCCCGAGGACGCCGACGGCACGGTCCGCCTGGCGCCGCAGGCCGTGCGCGCGCTGTGCGGCGACTGGCCCGACCCGCACACCGCCGGTGACCGCCACGCCTACTACGTCCAGGCGCTGCCCGGCACGCCCGCCGGGCTCGGCCTTGTCCTCAACACGGTCACCTGCGGCCACGGCACCGGCCGCAGCAGGATCGCCCAGCTGCTCGGCGCCACCCTCGGCGCACCGGACCCCGGCATCCTGGGCGCACCCGACCTCGGCCCGGGGGCCGCGCAGTACGCCGAGTTCGACGCCGTCTTCGGCAGCGCCCTCAACCAGCGGGCACCGGCGACCCGGGACGCGATCGACCTGGACGGCTCCCTCTCGGACCGGGCATCCGGCCACCTGCTCCGCCCCGCCGACCTGGAGGTGGTGCACGATCGGCAGGCAGAGCGGCTCCGTCTCGTCCACCGCGTCACCGGCCGGGTGGTGCGACCGCTCCACCTTGGCCTGCTCGCCACTCCGCTGCTCCCGCTGCCGGCCCGGCTCCTGGTGGAGGCCTTCGGCCAGACCTCCTACGTCCTCTGGTCGGATTGGCCGCAGCTGTGGCGAAGCGGTCCGCCGAGCCCAAGCCGGCCCGGAACCCCGGCACCGGCGCCGGACGCGCCCCGGCGGGTGGCCCGGCTCGCCCTTGGGTCGGTGGTGCTGCGCCGGGCGTGCTGGTTCGTGGCGGGCGGCCGAGCGCCCGCCCGCGCCGCCGGGGAGACGGACGCCGGGTACCTGGTCCGGGTCCACGGCTGGCGTGAGACGCACGGCCTGCCGCTGCGCTGCTTCCTGCGCACCCTCACCCAGCGGCCCGCCGAGGGGTTCGCCGGCCCCGCGCTGCACGACAAGGACCGCAAGCCGGTGTACCTCGACTTCGGCCACCCGCACCTGCTGCGCCTCTTCGAACACGCGGCGGCCACCGGGCGGCCGCTGCTGCTCACCGAGGCCCTCCCCGAGCTGCACCAGGCCCCCGCCCACCGGGACGGGCGGCGCCACGCGGCCGAGTTCCTGATCGAACTGCCCGCCGGGGACGACCCGTTGACGGGCCTGACGAGCCTGACGGACTCCACGGACTCCACGGACTCCACGGACTCCACGGACTCCACGGACTCCACGGACTCGACGGGCCTGACGGCTTCGGCGGAGCCGACCGCCCCGACGACCGAACGGTGCCCCGACGCATGCTGAGCCGAGAGCCCGAGGACCACTGGGTCAGCGCCCACGTGTTCACCGCCCACCCGCTCGACCTCGTGGTGCGCCGACTGCTCCCGACCGCCGTCGAGGAGTTGCGGCGACGCGGACTGGCCGACCACTACTTCTTCCTCCGCCACTGGCAGCGCGGCCCCCATCTGCGCCTGCGGGTGCGCCTGGTGGAGCCGCGGGCCGAGTCCGCGGCACGCGCGGTGCTCGCCGGGCACGCCACGGCACTCTTCCAGGAGCTGCCGCTGTCAAGGCCCATGACGGAGCGTCAATATCAGGAGCTGGCACAGCGGTTCGCCGCTCTGGAGCCGGAGAGCGAGCCCGGCACGCTGGCCGCCAACGACAGCCTGGCCTTCGTCCCCTACCGGCCCGAGCACGGGAAGTACGGCCACGGCGCCGCGCTGCGGGCCGCCGAGGAGTGCTTCGCGACCTGCAGCGAGCTGGCGACGACTGCCGTCCTGGCCGATTGGAGCCCGGCGCGGCGGCTCGCGCACTGCTTCGCCCTGCTGGTCGGCAGCGAGGGCTCGCAGGCCCGCCCGCCGGCGGAGGTGCCGCCGGGCGTGGCCGAGCAGTACCGGCAGCGGCGGGCCGCCCTGCTGCCCGTCGCCCGCGCGGCGCGCGCCGCCGCGCTCACGGCGGCGGCCGGCGGGGCCGACGCGGACCCGGTCACCCGTTGGCTCGCCGCCCTCCGGCGGGCCCAGGACGAGGCCCAGGACGAGGCCCAGGCCCAGGCCCGGGGTGGGACCCGGGGCGACGCCGGGAGCCCCGACCGGCTGGCCGGCCACCTGGCCCATCTGGCCTGCAACCGCCTGGGCGTGCGACTCGACCAGGAGGCGACGCTGCGCGGTCTGGCCCGGCTCGCGGCGGCCGAACCGGCCGCCGGAGCCGTTCGCGCCGGCCACCAGGGAGCCGGCCACCAGGGAGCCGGCCACGACGACGCCGGCCACGACGACGCCGGTCACGACGACGCCGGTCACGACGACGCCGGTCACGACGACGCCGGTCACGACGACTGAGAAGGACGAGGGACCTGCCATGGCACAGACATCACCGGCGGCCGAACCGCGGTGGCGCGCGGCCCACATCGCCTACTTCGGCGACGGCACCGACGAGTTGATCCTGCGCGCGGTGCGGCCGGTGATCGAGCGCTGCGCCGGGCGCGTCCAGTCGGTCTACGTGCTGCGGCACTGGCGCCGTGGACCCCATCTGCGCCTGGTCGTCCAGGCCACCCCCGAGGCATTCGCCGAGCTGGTGGAGCCGGCGGTGGCCGAACTCGTCGGCGGTCACCTGCGCGAGCACCCGTCCACCGCTCCGGCGCTCGACGAGGCCGCCCTGCTGCCGTTGCACCGCCGGCTTGCCGAGGCGGAGCGGGAGCCCGGCCCGCTCACCCCGTTCTACCCGGACAACTCGATCACCTGGGAGGAGCACGACCGCCGGATCGAGGTGCTGGGCTGCCCGGTCGGCGCGGACGAGCTCGCCCTGTTCTACGAGCGGACCAACGGGCTGCTCTTCGACCACCTGGCGGCCGTCGCGGCCGGTGTCCCGCGCGAGACGCTGGCGCTGCGGCTGATGCTCGCCACCGCGCACATGCTCTGCCGGCATCCCGAGGACGCCTCGATCCGGCGCGGCTTCGTCTCCTTCCGCTCCCATGCCGAGGGCTATCTGAGCACGGCCGGGCCGCGGACCCGTGCGGCCTTCGAGCAGCGGTACGCGGCCAACCACGAGGTGCTCACCGCGCAGGTCCGCTCCGTGGTCGCCGCCTTCGAGCCCGGCGCGGCTGATCCGGAGGGTGAGGCACCGCGCGGCTGGGTCGCGGCGATCGACCCGCTGGGCGGGCGGTGGACCGAGCTGTACGAGGCCGGCGAGATTCCCGAGGCGCCCATCCCGGACGACGAGGAGAACGGCATCGGCGACCTGCTCGCCGCCAGCCCGCTGCACCAGGCGGTTGCCGACAGTGCCGTGTACAAGCAGATGATGTACCGGGATCCACGCTTCCTGCGCTACCGCCTGATGCTCAACTACACCTACCTGCACCTCACCCGGCTCGGGATCCCCGGCCTGACCCGCTACCTGCTCTGCCACCTCGCCGCGAACGCGGTGGAGGAGGTGTACGGCGTCAGCGCCCTCCAACTGGTGCTCGCCACCGCCGCGCAGGACATCGCACCGCAGGACGCCGCACCGCAGGACGTCGTCGCGCCGCAGGCTCGCGGATGACGACCACCGACCCGGCCACGGACCTCGACGCCCACCCGTTGCCCGCCGACAGCAGCGACAGCAGCGACAGCAGCGACATCGCCGACACCGCCGACACCGGCGGCGCCGCGGCGCGCCGCTACCACGCCCGGTACGGCAGCGTGCTGCCCGCGATCGACCTCGCGGCGGGCAACACCCCGCCCAAGCACCACCCCGGCACCCCCGTCATCCCGCTGCCGTTCCCGCCCGGCCCGTCACTGTCCGACGCCTCATCAGCTGACTCATCGTCAACTCAACACGACCAAGTGGCGATCGGAAACCTCGGATCGCTGCTGGCACTGCTGGGCGGCGTCACCCGGATCGACTGGACCGGCGCCGGGGTCGGCCCCGGCCGGCCCGTCCCCTCCGGCGGCGGGGCCTATCCGGGTGAGGTGTACGCGGCCACCGCCTTCGGGCTCTGCCACTACCTGCCGGCGGCCCACGCCCTCGAACTCCTCTCCGCGGCCGACCTGCGGGCCGACCTGGCGGGCGCGCTCAGGCCGTGTCCGACAACTCCCGCCGGGCCCGCGACGTGTCAGACACGGCCTGGCCGGCCCCCGGCCGGGCAGCCGGAGCTGGTCCTGCTGATCACCTCCCGGCAGGACGCCAACCTGGCCCGGTACGGGCCGTTCGGCCACCGGCTGCAGGCGCTCGACACCGGCGTCCTCGCGGGGCAGGCGCTCACCCTGCTGGCCGCGGCGGGCGCCCGGCCGACCGCGCACGGGCTCTTCGCCGACCAGGCGTTGGGCGGGCTGCTCGGGCTCGACCCGCGGGCGGAGCGCGTCCACGCGGTCGTCACCTCCGGTCCGGTCGGCCCGGTCGTGCGCACCGCCGCGCTGCTGGACCGCCGTTCGGCCCGGAGCGGGTTCGAGCCGACCCCGGTGCCGCTCGCGCGGCTGGCCGACCTGCTCGCCCACGCGACGGCCCCGTTCCCGCACGACGAGCTCGACGGTCCCGGCGGCGTGGGTGACCCCGGCGACGCCGGCTGCGAGCTGTACGTCGTGGCCGGCCGGGTGACCGGGCTGGATCCCGGCTGCCACCGGTACGACCCGCGGACCGGGGAACTGGTCCCGCTGGCCCTGGGCGCCACGCCCCGCGACCTGTTCCCGCCCGGTGGGCCGGGCGAACTGGCCGGCTTCGAGTCCGCCTGCGCGCTGCTCGTGGTCGGCGACTACGAACAGGGCTACCAGGAGTACGGCGACCGCTGGTACCGGATGCTCAACCTGCGCGCCGGCATCCTCGGCCAGCGGATCGGCCTGGCCGCCGCGCACACCGGCCTCGGCGCCGGGCTGCGCTGCGACTTCGTCACCGAGGGGACCGACCGCCTGCTGCGAACCCCGCCGGAGCGCACCGCACTGCTGGCCGCCCTGATCGGGCCGGAACGCGGCTCCGGCGCACCCGCCCACCACCTTCTCCCCACCGGAGGCCACCGGTGATCTCACCGAACTCCGCCCCCCGCCTGCGTCCGGACGTGTTCCTGGTGCCGAGCGGCAGCGGCACCGCCTACGTGCGCTCCAGCCGGGGCACCGAGCTGATCGCCACCCCCGGCATCGCCGGCTGGATCGACCGGCTCACCCCGTTCCTGGACGGCACGCGCACGGTGGCCCAATTGCTCGACGGCCTCGACGACACCCGCCGCCCGCTGATCCTCGGCGTGCTGCGACGCCTGGACGAGCACGGGCTGCTGGAGGACCGGGCCGACCCGGGGCCGGCCCGGCGCGCGGCGGCCCATCCGGAGCTGCGGGTGCTGATCCTGGCCACCGCGCGGGGCGGCCGCGCGCTGGACGGCGCGCTGCGACTCACCGGCGTGCGCGCCACCACGCTCGTCACCGACCCCGCCGAGGCCCGGGCCGCCGCGACCGCCGGCCGGCACGACGTCCTGCTGCTGCTCACCGCGGGTGACGATCCGCCGCTCGTCGCCGCGCTCGACGAGCGCTGCCGCGAGCAGGGCCTCTGGTTCGCCGCCGCGGTGAGCGACGCGGACGCCTGGTGGCTCGGCCCGGTCCTCGGCCCCGGCCCCGCCGCCGGCCTGGATCACGGCCTGGATCACGGCCTCCATCACGGCCTGGATCACGGCCTCGACCGGGTCGACGGCGGCTGGCTCGGTGCCTGGCTGCGCGTGCACGGCGGTCCGCTCGACGGCCGGGCCCCGGGCACCGCCGCTGCCGCCGCACGCAGCGCCGAGGGGGTCGAGGGAGTCGAGGTGGCCGCCGCGCTGCTCGCCCACCACTTCCAGCAGACCTTCCTCACCCAGGACCAGGACGCCGCCGACCAGCTGGTCCGCCTGGACCGGCAGACGCTGACCACCACCCGGCACCGCTACCAGCCGCACCCCGCCGCCCGGCCGGCGGCGCCTTCGGGCGAGTCGGAGTTCCTCGCCGTGATCGAGGCGCTGCGTGGCGGCCCGGCGGTGGGCCCCGAGGAGTTCTCCCGGCGGGCCGCGCTCTGCATCGACCCGCTCACCGGGCTGATCGCCGAGCTGGACGAAGGCGGGCTGCCGCAGTTCCCCCGGCACAGCTCCACCGCCCTGGTGCGCGACCCGCGCACCGGCCGGGCCGGCCACCGCGTCCACGCCACCGGGGCGGACTTCGCCGCCGCCCGCGTCCGGACGGCGCGGCGCGCCCTGGAGCGCTACGCCCACCTCGCCGCGGATCCCCGGCGCTACGTCCCGACCTCGGACGGACCGGCCGTCCGGGCCTGGTCGCCGGAGCGCCGCACGACCCGGCTGCTGCCGGCGGCCAGCGTCTTCGCCCACGGTAGGCGTGCGGTGCGCGGCCTCGGCTCCGGTACCACCTTCGACGAGGCGGTGGAGGCGGCCCGCCGCGACCTGCCCGCCGCGGCCCGCGGCGGAACCGTCCTGATCGTCCCGCTCGACCACGACCCGGCCGCCACCCGGGTCCTGCCCTATCTCGTGAAGGCCGTGGGCTGCGATGACTGAGACACTCCTGCCGGCCGGCACCCGCCTGCGGCACGACGGCGGCCTGCTCGGCCAGGCCCTCGCCCGGCGACTCGACGAGGGGTCACCGGCCCGGCCCGGCATCCGCCTGCTCGCGGCCGACACGCCCGACGCCGGGGCGGAGCTGCTGGCGGCGGAGAGCGCCGATGCCGCGACGGGCCGACTGTCCGTCGTCGCCGAGATCGACCGCGTGGTCATCGGCGCGCTGGTGCGCCCCGGCGTCCCCGGCTGCGACCAGTGCCTCGCCGCCCGCCGCGCCGGGGCGCGGGCGGACGCGGCCGAGGACGCCGCCCTGCTCGCGGCCCACGGCACCCGGCTCACCGGCAGCGCCTCCCCGCTGCTCACCCCGCTCGCCGCCGACCTCGCCGCCTCGCTGGCCCTTGGCCGGCTCGCCGAGGCGGGGCCGGCCGCGCGCGCCGTCACCGTGCTCCGCCTGGCCGACCTGCGGATCTCCCGGCACACCTTCCTGCCCGACCCGCACTGCCCGCACTGCGGCGCCCTGCCCGAGGACTCCCGGACCGCCGCCGTGATCCCGCGGGTCGCCCGGCCCAAGCCGGACCCATCCGTCCTGCGGGTGCGCGACCTGCGCACCGCGACGGCCGAACTGGAAGCCCTCCTCGCCGACGACGAGACCGGTGTCATCAAGGGCCTGCGGACCCGCGGCCTGCACACGCTGCCGTTCGCCGAGGCCAAGGTCGGCCCGCCGGAGTCGGTCGACGGCGGCTACGGACGGGCCCTGGACTTCCACAGCGCCAAGGTGACCGCGATCGCCGAGGCACTGGAGCGACTGGGCGGTGGCCGCCCGGGCGGCCACCGGACCGCGGTGCGGGCGAGCCACCGCGAGCTCGCGGCCCAGGACCCCGCGGGCGTCCTGGACCCGGCGAGCGTGGGCGGCCACGAACCGCACCGCTACCAGCAGCCCGGCTTCCCGTTCCAGGCCTACCACCCCGAGCTCGTCATGCCCTGGGTCTGGGGCTACTCGCTCACCCGCGAGCGGCCGGTCCTGGTTCCCGAGAGCCTCGCCTACTACCGCCTGGGCCGGCACGCACCGGGGTCCCGGCCCTTCGTCTCCGAGATCTCCAACGGCTGCGCGCTCGGCGGCTGCGTGGAGGAGGCCGCCCTGTACGGCCTGCTGGAACTCGCCGAGCGCGACGCCTTCCTGCTCACCTGGTACGCGCGGCTGCCGGCTCCCGCGCTCGACCTGCGCACCGCGCGCGACCGCCGGATCGGCCTGCTCGCCGACCGGATCCACGAACGCACCGGCTACCGCGTCGAGGTCTTCGACGTGACCGGCGCGGAGGGCGTCCCCAGCTTCTGGGCCGCCGCCGTGGACACCGAGCGGCAAGCCGGGGCCGTGGGCACTTCCGAGGCCCACCGCCCCAGCGTGCTCTGCGCGGGCGGCTCCGGGCTCGACCCGGAACGCGGCATCTTCGGGGCGCTCCACGAACTGGTCACCGCCATCGAGGCCTACCGGATCATCTACCCGCAGCGCCACGCGGACGCCGTCCGGATGCGCGAGGACGCCGAGCAGGTCCGGCTGATGGACGATCACGCGCTCCTCTACTGCGACCCGGTCGCCGCCCGCCGCCTCGACTTCCTGCTCGCGCCCGACGGCCACCCGCCCCGCGAACGACGGAACGTGCGCGAGCTGGCCGACCGGTACGCCTGGCCCCGCCACGCCGACCTGCGCGCCGACCTGGACGAACTGGTGGGCCGCTTCGCCGCGACCGGCCTCGAAGCGATCGTGGTCGACCAGACCACCCCGGTCCACACCGCCGCCGGGCTCTCCTGCGTCAAGACCCTGGTCCCCGGGCTGCTGCCGATGACCTTCGGCCACCACCTGCGCCGCATCGCGGGCCTGGACCGGGTCCGCGCCGCCCCGCTCACCCTCGGCCACGCCGAGCGGCCGCTGACTGCCGAGGAGGTGAATCCGGAGCCGCACCCGTTCCCGTGACCGGCCCCGCCACGCGCGTCGCGGGCCCTGACGGCGTGCCGCCGTGCGTGACGCGACGGTGCGGCGGCACTACCGCGCGGCGGTGCGGAGGATGCGCTCGGCCACCAGGTCCGGCCGGTCGGTCGGCAGCGCGTGGCCGGCGCCCGGCACGATCTCCACCGTGGCCGTGGGCACGAGCTTGCCGATGCGGTCGGCGACCTCGCGCGAGTCGTGCATGGCACTGCGCGCCCCGAGCAGGAACAGCGCCGGGACGTTCAGGCGGCGCAGCTCCTCGTCGGAGAAGACCGGGGGCACCGGGAGCGCGCGGCGAAATCCCATCGACGCGCGCATCAGGCTCATCAGTTGGCTCTCCAGGATGGTGCTGTTGCCGACCAGACGGGCCAGCCGGGGACGCAGCGGTCGCGGCGCGGCGGCGGCCAGGCCGCCGGCGATCAGCCAGGCGTAGAACCGGGGACCGTAGCCGGCGAAGCCGGCCGGGTCGACCAGGGTGAGGGAAGCGGTCCGGCCGGGGCGGTGGATCTGGTGGTTGAGCGCCAGCCAGCCGCCGAAGGAGCAGCCGACGACCTGGGCGGCCGTCACCTCCAGCTCGGCCAGGAGTTCGTCCAGCCAGGCGGCGCCGTCCTCGCCGCCGCCGATCGGGGCGGTCTGCACGCTCGCGCCCGGTTCGCCGACCGGGTCGACGGCGATGACCGGGCGGTGGCGGGCCAGCCTGTCGATGTACCGGTGCCACATCAGCGCGTTCCCGCCGGAGCCGGACAGCAGCACGATCGGCTCGCCGCTCCGCGGGCCGGTCCGGTAGACGCGGGTGGTCCCGAACGCCGTCGGAACATCGAGCGCCGTCCGCGGCCCGGGCCAGAGTTCCGCGAGGGTCCGCTCGTACGCGGCGTGGAAACGGTCCCTGGCCTGGTCGTTCTTGAACTCGCTGATTCGCATGATACATGTGTATCACGGCATGATACGGGTGTACCAGGGAGGTCTCAGCCATGACCGTGCGGGTCGACCACGAGGAACGCAGACGGCAGATCGCCGAGGCGCTGCTGCGCATCGCCGACACCCAGGGCCTGCAGTCGGCCAGCATGCGGGCGGTCGCCGCCGAGGCCGGCGTCTCCCTGCGGCTGGTGCAGTACTACTTCACGACCAAGGAAGCGCTGCTGCTGGACGCCCTGGCCCGGCTCGCCGCCCAACTGCAGGCTCGAATGGAGGAGTGGATCGGTGCGGCGGGCTCGCCGCCCACGCCGCGCGGCATCGTGACCGCGGTCCTCTCGTGCGTCCTGCCGACCGACCCGGAGAGCCGCCGGATCACCAGGACCTACGCCGCGTACTACACGCTGGTGCTCAGCGATCCCGACGTGCTGGCGAAGCACGGGACGGCCCAGCCCGACCTGCTGGAGGGCTTCCTCGCCCGGCAGATCCGCGCCGCCCAGCAGTCCGGGGAGACCGACCCCGGCGGGAACCCCGAGATGACGGCGGCCGGACTGCTGGCCATGGTCAACGGCCTCGGTTCGAGCGTGCTGGGCGGCCAGCGCACCGGTGACGAAGCGCTGGCGGTCCTCGCCCACCACCTGGACGAGCTGTTCCGACCGCGGTGAGGGGCGCCGGGGACGCCCGTCCCGTCCCCGCCTGTTCCGGCCTCAGCGAACCGAATTGACGCCTCGTCAGATCCGGGCATGGGTGGCGATGTCGGCGGTGAACTCCTCGATCATGGCCGGGGTGACCGTCGGGCGGCAGCGGGCGGTCGCGGCGAGGTAGTCCTCGGTGCTCGCGCCGGCGCTCTCGGGCGGGCCGGGGACCGGGCGGGCCAGGTCGCGTTCGAAGGCGGCCTGGGCCGCGCCGCGGGCGGCGTGCTCGATGTCGGCGGGGGTGAAGGACGCGCTCGCGGCGACCAGCGCGTCCAGGTCGACGGTGGGGCGGTCGGCGGCGTGCCGGCGCCAGATGGCCGCCCGGGCGGCGGCGTCCGGGGTGCCGATCGGCACCAGGTAGTCGAACCGGCCGTGCCGCAGGAAGGCCTGGTCCAGCGAGCGGACCGAGTTGGTCGCGCAGACCAGCAGTCGCTCGTCGCGCTCGCGGAAGCCGGGGATGATCTTGAGCAGTTCGTTGGTGACACCGTGCGCCGCGGCCGCGGCCTCGGATCGCCCGCGCCCGTCCGCCTGACCGGCGCCCAGGCCGCGGGCCGGGGCGATCTCCTCGACCTCGTCGATGAAGACCAGCACCCGCTCCAGCTCGCCGATCCGGGCGAAGGCGGTGCGCAGCGCGGCGGCCGGATTGCCCTGGTCGGCCAGCCGGGAGGGCAGCAGCTCCACGAACGGCCAGCCCAGGCGGGAGGCGATGGCCCGGGCGAAGGTGGTCTTGCCGGTCCCGGGCGGGCCGAAGAGGGCGATCGCGCGCGGCGGGCGCACCCCGTGCCGGGCGGCCAGCTCGGGTTCGGCGAGGGGGCGCACGATCCGGCGCTCGATCAGGTCCTTCTCGGCCTCCATGCCGGCCACCCGCTCCCACAGGTCGCCCGGCAGCAGCCGGCCGCCCAGCTCCTCCAGCAGGTCGACGGCCGTTCCGGCGGCGGGCTCGGCCTTCTCGAAGTAGGCGGCGGCGGGGTGGCGGGTGTATCCCGCGTTGCTCAGCCCCTCGCCGAGCAACTCCTCCTCGGGCAGCACGTAGGCGATCCGGCGGATCCGCAGGGCGACCAGGCGGCGCTCCAGCTCGCGCAGCAGCGCGCTGGCCAGGCCGCGTCCGCGCCAGGCGGGGGCGATGGCGATGCGCATCACCCAGGCCCGCTCGCCCGCGGTGCACGCCAGCGCGGCGCCGATCGTGGCGCCGCCGCGCACGGCGACCACGGCGGGCCTGGGGCCGCCGCCGCTCCCACCGGTACCGCCGCCACCACCGGCCTCGGCACCCACGCCGCTCGCGCCCGGGGCCTGGGGGTGGGCGGTCAGCGCGCTGATGCACTCGGCGAGCGAGAAGACCGACTCCTGTCCGAGCCCGGCCGTGCTGTCGATCAGGTGGACGACATCGGCGAGGTCGTCCTCGCGGTAGTCGTGGATCAGCCAGTTCATGGGTACCGCCCCTCGCAGTTGGTGGACGCCGACGCTAGGGCCGGTGCGGGTGGCGCGGCGCGCGCCGCGGAGGACAACCGCGGGCGCGCACTCGTACGGACCGTCGCTGGCGGTGCGGCGCCCGGATCGGCTGTCCCGGCGGCTGTCCGGGCGGCTGTCCGGGCGGTGGTCCGGCGGCGGTCCGGCGGTGCTCCGTGGGTGCTCCGTCCGCCGGGCCGGTTGCCCCGGACGCCCTCGGTAAACTGTCCGCATGCGCGTGCATCCGAGGCTCGACGGGCCGGCCGTGGCCGGACCCGTGCCCCACCCCGGCGGACTGCCGCAGGTCGCGGACCTGCTGACCGGGCGCGGTGTCGTGGTGTTGAGCGGCGCGGGGCTGTCGACCGAGTCGGGCATTCCCGACTACCGCGGCGCCACCGGCAGCCTGCGCCGCCACCGCCCCATGACCTACCAGGAGTTCACGGCGAGCGAGGCGGGCCGCCGCAGGTACTGGGCGCGCAGCCACGCGGGCTGGCGCTCCATCGCCAGGGCCGAGCCCAACGCCGGGCACCACGCCGTGCAGGAGCTGCGCCGCAGCGGCCACATCGTCGCGGTGATCACCCAGAACGTGGACGGCCTGCACCGGGCGGCCGGCACCCTCGACACGGTGGAGCTGCACGGCGGCCTCGACCGGGTGCTCTGCCTGGGCTGCGGGCGCCGCAGCACGCGAGAGGAACTCGACCACCGACTGCACGCGCTGAACGGGCCGCTGGGGGAGACGAGCTTCCGGGCCAACCCGGACGGTGACGTCGAGCTCCCGGACGAGCTGGTGGCGGGCTTCCGGATCGCCCCCTGCGAGGCGTGCGGCGGGATCCTCAAGCCGGACGTGGTCTTCTTCGGCGAGAACGTCCCCAAGCCCCGGGTCGAGCGATGCTACGCGCTGGTGGACGGCGCGCGGGCGCTGCTGGTGCTCGGCTCCTCCCTGGCGGTCATGTCCGGACTGCGCTTCGTGCGCCACGCCGCGAAGGCCGGCAAGCCCGTCGTGATCGTGAACCAGGGCGCGACGCGCGGTGACGCCTACGCGACGGCCACCGTCGCGCTGCCCCTGGGCGCGGCGCTGACGGAGCTGGCGCGGCAGTTCGGCTCTGTCTGAGCCCGGGTCTGTCCGAGCCCGGGTTCGGTCCGAGCCCGGGTCTGTCCGAGCCTAGGTCCGTCCGAGCCTGGGTCTGTCCGAGGGGGAGCGGCGCCCACGCCGTGGCCACCCGCCGCGGCGTGTGCCCCGGGTGCGGTGGGGGCGGGCCGGAAGCATCCTGGCGGTAGGGGGCTCGTCGGGGGCCGTGGCTGCCGCGGGGGCAGGCCCCCGGTCCCTGGGTGAGGAGCGTCGAGGATGGTGCTGGACCTCTTCATCATCGGACTGGCGATCACGCTCGGTCCGCTCCACAACACCGCCTTCATCCTGATCCTCACCGCGCGCCGGGGCGTGCGCAAGGGCCTGGCCTTCGTGCTGGCCTGGCTGGCGTGCCTGGTCCTGGTCGTCGCGGCCGTCCTGCTGGGCACCGGAGGTACGCCGCCGCGGTCGCACACCGCGCCGTCGACCGGCGCCGAGGCCCTCAAACTCGCCATCGGCGTCGCGATGATCGGCTACGGCGAGTACCGGCGACGCCGGAGGACCGGGGCCCGGGCCGGGCAGGGGAGCGGGAGCGGGGTCGGGAACGTGGACGGGAGGTCGCGCCGGGCCGCGAGCCTGCTGACACGGCTGCACGACGTCTCCGCCTGGACGGCCGCGGGCTTCGGCGTCCTCCTCCAGCCATGGGGGCTGGTGGCGGCGGGGGCCGCGACGGTGGTCCGCCTGCGGCTCTCCGGCATCGCCTCCTACCTGGCCCTGCTCGGCTTCTGCCTGCTGGCCACCGCGAGCATCCTCGCGATGGAGCTGTACACCGCCTTCGCCCCGCAGGCCGCCGGGCACCGGCTCGACGCGGTGCGCCGGTGGGTCGAGGGCCACACCGATCAGGCGGTCGTGGCGATCTCACTGGTCGCGGGCCTGTGGCTGGTGAGCAAGAGCATCTACCAGCTCGTCAGCTGAACGGACGGCTCCCGCTCGCGGGCCCCGCTCGGCGGGCACTCCCGGCGGCCCCCCGGGCGCTGTGCCTGGTCCCGGGGCGCTGCCCGGTCCGCCGCTCCCAGTACCCCGCTCCCCGCCGTCGCTCCCCGGAAAACCGCTGGCCGCACCCACCACGGTCCTGATGGGATGGGAGCATGAGCCAGCCGCGCGCCGAGGGTGACGGGACCGAGGTCCTCCTGCGGGTCCGCGTCGACGACCTGACGCCCGCCGATCTCCCGGACTGCGCGTGGGCCGGCTCCGCCACGCACCTGGCCTCCGTGGCGGTGGCGTTGGAGCGGGCGGCGGCCGGCGAGGTGGACTACCTGGCTCTCCGCACGGCGGCCGGACTTCCGGTGGCCGTCGGCGGCGTCAACTACCAGGTGATCCCCGGCGCGGGCGTGCTGTGGCAGCTGGGGGTGCACCCGGCGCTGCGCTCCTGCGGGCTGGGCACCCTGCTCATCCGGGTCGCCGAGGAGCGGATCCGCGCGCGGGGGCTGACGCGCGCCGAGCTGAGGGTCGAGGAGAGCAATCCGCGGGCCCGCGCGCTGTACGAGCGGCTCGGCTACACGGCCTATGACCGCCGACCCGACGCCTGGGACGTGCAGGCGGCGGACGGTTCGATCCAGCGGTACGAGACGGTGTGCCGGCTGATGGGCAAGGACCTGTCGTAGCGTCCCCGGTTTCCGCGCCCGGGGTTGGCCATCGGGCGCGGATCCTGCCGCCGCGGACAGCTGCCGCACCGGCGGCCATCTGCGCACGAGTCGCCCGCAGTGCACCGAAGTCGGGCAAGCGCCACCACAACGGCTTTTTCTGAGAAGGACGTCGGCCGTGCCGGCCGACCCGCCTCGCGCACGGCCGCCGACCGCTTCGCGCCGGACCGGTCCGCCACCGGGTTCGGTCGTTCGTGTTCGCGCGAGCATCCATCGCTCATTGTGACGGAGCGTCAGCTCAACTCGGCGCCGTGGAACGGGTCGTCGACCCCCACCGCCGGGGTGTCCCGCGTCGGGCGGGCGCCCTGCGTCGAGGGGCCACACAAGGCGCTGAACTCGTGAAAGTCTTAGAAATGTTGATCTTGACGGTGGTTGATCACCTGTGCCAGAGTCAGCGCGTCGCCCCGGGAAGCAGTAGTCATACCGGCTTCGGGCCGCACATCGACGCCAGATCAACAGGGTTTTCCTCACTGGCTGTCACCGTCGTTCCCGCTGACCGCCGATGCCGTCGGCAGCCCTCTCATACCGGTTCGCCATGCCCCACGGGGGTGGGTCGGCGCCCGGTGGCGCACCATCTCTCGTTCCTCTTCGTCACGTTGTCGCGTCATCACGTCATCACAAGGAACCTCATGGGCAAGATCGCCGTACTCACCAACGACCTGCAGGCCGACGTGGTCCACAAGACCCCCGAGCGCACCTCGGCGATGGCCGAGGCGCAGCCGCGCTTCACCGTCTTCCTCGACGAGATGCGCCGTCGCGGCCACGCCGTCTACCACCTGCAGCTGGTGAACCTGCCGGACGACCCCAACGTGGAGCGCGATCTGGACGGCACGCTCCCGCTGCAGCGCGGTTCGCAGGGGGCGGCCATCCTCGCCGACTTCCTCGCGCCCGGCGACGAGACCGTGGAGAAGAACAAGGACAGCGGCTTCTACGAGACCGAGCTGCACGACCGCCTTCAGGCGGCCGGCATCGACACGGTCCTGGTGACCGGACTGCAGACGCAGATCTGCGTGCAGACCACCGCCGCCGACGCCTTCTTCCGCGGCTACAACGTCTGGGTCCCCTCCGACTGCGTCGTCTCCGGCAACGCCGAGGACCGCGACCGCGCCCTGGAGTGGCTGGGCGGCTACTGCGCCACGGTCGCCGACTCGAAGGAGATCTTCGACGTGCTGGACACCGAGGGCGAGTTGCCCCGCAAGGTCGTCAAGATCCTTCCGTAGCAGGCAGATTCGCCAGCCGCCTCCTCTCCTGTACGTCCTGAAGGAGCTGTAGATGACAAGCCCGGTGACCGACCTCGGCGAGGTCGTTCTCGACCACGGCAGTGGTGCCCAGCTCAGCCACGACCTGGTCTCCCTGATCGTCGAAACACTCGGCGACGTGTACATCGGCGAGATGGAGGACAGCGCCATGCTGCCGATATCCGCCGGACAGATCGCGATGACGACCGACTCGTTCGTCGTCGACCCGCCGTTCTTCGGCAACGGCGACATCGGCAAGATCGCGGTCTGCGGCACCGTCAACGACCTTGCCGTGGTGGGCGCCAGGCCGCTCTACCTGACGCTCGGCATGATCCTGGAGACCGGCCTGCCGATCGCCAAGCTGGTGCGGGTGCTCACCTCGATCCGGGAGACGGCCCGGGAGGCCGGCGTCCAGATCGTCTGCGGCGACACCAAGGTGGTCCGCAAGGGCGAGGCCGACCAGATCTACCTCAACACCGCGGGCGTCGGCGTCTTCGAGCGCGCCCCGCTGCGGATGCGCGACGTGCGGCCCGGTGACCGGGTGATCCTCAGCGGATCGATCGGCAACCACACCGTGCACCTGCTGTCGATCCGCGAGGGGCTCGGCTTCGAGCAGCGCGTGCTGAGCGACTGCGCGCCGCTGAACGGGCTGCTCGACGAGCTGTTCAGTGCCATCGAGCCGGGCGCGGTGCGTTCGGTGCGCGACGTGACCCGCGGCGGCCTGGCGGCGGTGCTGCACGAGTACGCGGCCGCCGGCGGGCACACCATCCGGATCGAACAGGACGCGCTGCCCATCCAGTTCGAGACCGTGATGGCCACCGACATGCTGGGCATCAACGCGATCCACGCCGCCAACGAGGGCTGCGTCGCCCTCTTCGTGGACCCCGCCGCCGAGGAGCAGGTGCTCGCCCTGCTGCGCTCGCACCGCTACGGCGCGGACGCCGTGGTGATCGGCGAGGTCACCGAGGCGCCCGAGGGCATCGTGCTGATGCGCGACGCCGACGGCCGGGACTCCGTGGTGGAGGAGCTCCAGGGCTCCGAACTGCCGCGGCTGTGCTGAGCGGAGGCGGAGCGGCATGAGAACCAGCGAACCGGCGGTCCGCCGGCGGATCCGGGTCACCGGCGTGGTGCAGGGCGTGGGCTTCCGGCCGTTCGTCTACAAGCTCGCCCTCACCCACGAGTTGGCCGGCTGGGTGCTCAACGACCCCGAGGGCGTGCTCACCGAGGTGGCCGGCCCGGCGGAGGCGGTGGAGCGCTTCACCGCGGAGCTGACCACCCTGGCGCCGCCGCAGGCGCGGGTGACCGGCGTCCGGGTCGCGGAGGCGGCGGAACTCACCTACGGCGCGGCGGAGTTGGCCGGCTTCACCATCCGGGAGAGCGTGCACGACGGCCCCAAGGTCACGGTGGTGCCGGCCGACTCCCACGTGTGCGCCGACTGCCTGGGGGAGCTGCGCGACCCCGCGGACCGCCGGTATCGCTACCCGTTCATCAACTGCACCAACTGCGGCCCGCGGTACTCCATCGTCCGCGAGCTGCCCTACGACCGGGCGACCACCACGATGGCCGCCTTCACCATGTGCGCGCCCTGCGAGCGGGAGTACCGCGATCCGCTGGACCGCCGCTACCACGCCCAGCCCAACGCCTGTGCCGACTGTGGGCCGAGGCTGCTGCTGGCCGCTCCCGACGGCGGGCGGTCCGAGGGCGAGGCGGCGCTCGCCGCCGCGGCGGCCGCGCTGCGCGAGGGCCTGATCGTCGCGGTCAAGAGCGTCGGCGGCTTCCACCTGGCGGTGGACGCGCACGACGAGCAGGCCGTGGCCCGGCTGCGCTCGCGCAAGCGGCGCGACTCCAAGCCGTTCGCGGTGCTCGCCCGGGACCTGGCCGCGGCCGAGCGCTTCGTCCATGTCCGCTCCGCGGAAGCCGCGTTGCTGAACTCGCCGGCCCGCCCGATCGTGCTGCTGCGCAAGCGGGCCGGGGCGCTGCCGGAGGCGATCGCCCCGCGCAACCCCAACCTCGGGGTGATGCTGCCCTCGGCCCCCCAGCACCACCTGCTGGTCGACCACGAGGGCCTGGACGCGCTGGTGATGACCAGCGGCAACATCTCCGGCTACCCGATCGTGCACCGCAACGAGGAGGCGCTCGCGCAGCTCTTCGCGGTGGCCGACCTGATCCTCTTCAACGACCGGGACATCGAGACCCGGGTCGACGACTCGCTGGTGCGCTACTCCGAGCACCCCGAGCTGGCCGACCCGCTGGTGAGCTTCCTGCGCCGGGCCCGCGGCTACGCGCCCTACCCCGTCGAACTCGGCTTCGAACTGGCGCCCTTGGTCGCCTACGGCGCCGAGCTCAAGACGACGGTGGCGCTGGCCGCCGGCTCGCGGGTCTACGTCAGCCAGCACATCGGCGACCTGAAGAACGACGAGACCTTCGCCTCGCACCGCGAGACCGTCCAGCACCTGGCGGCCCTGCACGACCTGGCGCCGCGCCACGCGGCCGTGGACCTGCACCCGCAGTTCCGCGCCACCCGCTTCGCCCTCAAGGAGCAGGGCGGCGCCTTCGGCCAGGTGCTGCGGGTGCAGCACCACCACGCGCACATGGCCTCCTGCATGGCCGAGAACCGCCTGACCGGCGAGACCATCGGCGTGGTCTTCGACGGGGCCGGCTACGGCGAGGACGGCACCACCTGGGGCGGCGAGTTCCTGCTCGGCGACTACCGCGAGGTGCGCCGGGCGGCGCACCTGCGGCCGGTGCCGCTGCTGGGCGGCGACCGGGCCGTGCACGAGCCGATCAGGACGGGTCTGGCCCTGGCACTGGACGCGCTGGGCGGCACCGCCGAGGCCGTCGCGGCCTTCCCGGTGCTGGAGCGGCTCGGCGAGCAGCAACTGCACGTCTTCGCCACCATGGCCCGGCGCGGCGTCAACGCTCCGCTCGCCTCCAGCATGGGGCGCCTGTTCGACGGCGTCGCGGCGCTGCTCGCGGTCACCACGCACGCCGAGTACGAGGCGCAGGGCCCGATCGAGCTGGAGGGCCTGCTGGAGCGGGACCTCGCGATGGCGCCGGCCGCGGAGCGCTACCGCTTCGGTGCCGTACCTGGCGAGGGCAGTACGCCGGCTGGGGCTGCCGCACCTGCCGAGGCCGCCACCGAGATCGACCCGCGGCCCGTGGTGCGCGCGCTGGCCGCCGACCTCGCGGCCGGCGTGGAGCCGGCCGTGATCGCCCGCCGGTTCCACTCCGCGGTGGTCGACCTGGTGGTCGAGCGCTGCCAGGCGGTGCGCGCCGAGCGGGGCGCCGGCGCCGGCTCGCAGGTGGTCCTCTCCGGCGGCGTGTTCCTGAACGAGTTCCTGCTGGTCAACTGTCTGGTGGAGCTGCGCAGGGCGGGCTTCGACGCCTACTGCCAGCAGCAGGTGCCGACCAACGACGGCGGCATCGCGCTGGGCCAGATCGCGGTCGCCGACGCTCGGCTGAAGCAGGCCGACCTGTTGGCGCAGGCCGAACGACTGACGCAGACCGACCTGTTGGCGCAGGCCGACCGGCTGAAGCAGGCCGACCGATGACCGGCGCCGGCCCGGGCGGCAGCACCGTCGACGACGAACAGGGCGCGCACATCGTCGTCCTGCACCGCTGGCGCGACCGGCACGCGCGCTACGCGGAGTACCTCGACCACCGGGCGCTGCGGGTCAGTTACGTGACCACCGAGCTGGCGCGCGGCTCGGTGCCGCCCGAGGCGGCCGCCGTCCTGGTGGTCTCCGCCACCGACGCGCAGGCCGAGGTCAGGGGCGCGGTGGCGGAGCTGACCGGCCGACTGGGGCCGGTGCGGCGGCTGGTGGCGCTCAACGAGGGCGACCTCGACACGGCCGCCGCGCTGCGCACCGAACTCGGCCTGCCCGGGCAGCAGACCGCCGACCTGGCGCGCTTCCGGGACAAGCTGGTGATGGTCGCCGCGGCCGACCGGGCCGGCGTGCGGGTGCCCGCCTACGCGGACGCGCCCGACGCCGCCGCGGTGCTCGCCTTCGCCGAGCGGCACGGCTGGCCGGTGGTGCTCAAGCCGCGCCGCGGCACCGCGAGCCGCGGTGTCGTCGTGCTCGACGGCGCCGGGGAACTGGCCCGGCTGCAGGGCGCGTTGGGTGCGGAGCCGCACCTGGTGCAGTCCTTCGTGCCGGCCCCGGTCTTCCACCTGGACGGCCTGTGGACCGGCGAGCGGTTGGGGCCCTGGCGGGCCTCGCGCTACGTCAACAGCTGCCGCGAGTTCACCGAGGGCGCGTTCCTCGGTTCGGTGGAGGTCGACGACGCCGAACTGCTGGCGCCGATCGAGCGGTTCACCACCGAGGTGGCGGCGGCGCTGGGCGACGGCGAGCCCTGGGTGTTCCACCTGGAGGTCTTCGTCAACGCCGGCCCCGACGGTGCGCCGCTGCTCACCTTCCTGGAGGCGGGCGCGCGGGTGGGCGGCGCGGAGATCCCGTTCGTCTGGCGCGAGGTGCACGGCTTCGACCTGATGGCGGCCGCGGTGGACATCCAGTTGGACCGCACGCCCGCCGCTCCGGCGCTGCCGCCGACCCGGACGGCCGGCTGGCTGCTGCTGCCGCTGCCGGTCGCACCGCCGTGCCGGGTGCTGGAGGCCCGGTGCGCGGCCGGCGCCACGGGCGGGGCCACCGGCGGGGCCACGGCGGGCGATGGGCCCTACGCGCGGGTGGTGCCGGTGCCGGGGACCGTGATCCCCAAGGTCGGCGGCTACGAGCACGTCGCCGCCCGGTTCCGGTTCCAGGGCGCCACCGGCCGCGAGGTGGAGGCCGCGATCGTCGAGACCGCGACCAGCTTCCGGGTGCGCTGCGAGGCCCTGCCCGGCTGAACTCCCGACCCAGGTCGGCAGCACGAAGAACGACGAGAGGAAGCGGGGAGCACCCGATGCGCGACAGGAACCGTCTCATAGTGGTGGGCAGCAGGCTGCGGGCCTACCGGGAGTACGCGATGGCCTCGCTGGCCCAGGAGTACGACCTGGCCCTGGTCACGTCCGCCCCGCTGACCTGGGAGGAGCGCCACGTCTCGGCGCACCGCATCGCCGACACCACGGACCCCGCCGCGCTGCGGACCGCCGTCGAGGAACTGCTCGCCGAGGCGGCCGACGCCGGGGTCAGCGCCGGGATCTACACCTGGGACGAGCTCTCGCTGATCGCCACCGCCGAGGTGGCAGGGCAGTTGGGCCTGCCGCACCTGTCCGCCGCGGCGGCGGCCGCCTGCCGCGACAAGGCCACCACCCGCGCCCTGCTGGACCGCGCAGGCCTGCCCGCCGTGCGGCACCGCCTGGTGCACACCGCCGAGCAGGCCGCCGAGGCGGCCGCCGAGGTCGGCTACCCGGTGGTGCTCAAGCCGCGCGCGCTGGCCGGCAGCATGGGTGTCACGGTGGTGCGCTCGGCCGCCGAACTGGCGCTGCGCTACCCGCGGGTGGCCGCCACCGAGCTGCCGGGGCTGCGGGTCGCCGCCGGCGTGCTGGTGGAGGAGTACCTCGACGGGCCCGAGATCAGCATCGACAGCTGGGTCTTCGAGGGCGAGGCCGAGCCGGTCTTCGTCGCCCGCAAGCGGCTGGGCTTCGACCCGGGCTTCGAGGAGGTCGGCCACCTGGTGGGTCCCTGGCGCCACGAGCCGTGGGCAGGCCCGGTCGAGGAGCTGGTCAAGGCCGCGCACCGGGCGCTGGGCATCGAGCTGGGCGTGACCCACACCGAGATCCGGCTGACCGACCGCGGGCCGCGGCTGATCGAGCTCAACGGCCGCCTCGGCGGCGACCTGATCCCGCACGTCGGCGCCCTGGGCAGTGGGTTCGACCTGCCGCTGGCCGCCGCCGCGCTCGCCTTCGGCGCCCGGCCCGAGCCGCGCCCGGCCCAGGACCGGTGGGCCGAGGTGCGCTTCCTCTACCCGCCGCATGACGGGGTGCTGGAGCGCCTGGAGTTGGGCGCGGCCGCCGAGGTCCCCGGCATCGCCGAGGTGGTGCCACTGGCCGGGCCCGGTACCGAGCTGCTGCTGCCGCCCAAGGCGCTCACCCCGCGCACCGCCGCCCTGATCGCGGTGGCCGACTCCCCGGCCGCCTGCACCACCGCACTGGACGCCGCCGAGGCGCAGGTCCTGCCGGTGCTGGCCGGCTCGCCGCTGCGGGGGCTCGGCGCGCTGCTGGAGAACCCGGTCACCCGCCGCTACCTGGCGCTGGACCGGGGCCTGGGGAGCATGACCGTGCCCGGGGTGCGCAACGACTGGATCCGCTACGGCGCGGGCGGCGGTCAGTCGCTCAACCGCCCGGTGCTGCTGGCCACCGCCGACCGGCTGCGCCTGGAGGCGGACCTCAACGGGCTCTTCGAGCTGCTCACCACCATCCCCGACCGGCTCTTCTCGGGCGACCGGCGGGCCTTCGCCAAGGCCGTCGGCATGACGCCCACCCAGATCGACCTGGTGATGCGCGGGGCCGGTGCCACGATGCCCGCGATGTCCCGCGCCGACATGTACCGCGAGCCGGCCGGCTTCAAGCTCATGGAACTCAACACCGGTAGCTCACTGGGTGGTTGGCAGATGGGCGAGTTCGCCCGCACGGTCCGCGAGGACCGCGCCTTCCGGGCCTTCGCCGACGCCGAGCACCTGGTCCACCCGGACCCGATCGCCCGGATCGCCGAGGTGCTGCGCGCCGGTGCGGCCGCCGCCGGCTTCGAGCTGCCCGCCCGCCCGGTGCTGGCCCTGACCGAGTGGCCCGACGGCTACGAGAAGACCAAGCCCTGGCTGGACTTCGTGGTCCCCGACTGGCTGCGCAACGGCTTCGACACCGTGGTCTGCTCGCTCGCCGAGTTCGACTACCGCGACGGCGTCCCGTACGTCCACGGGCGCAAGGTGGACGTGGTCTACCGGATCTTCCTGCCCGGCGAGATGGCCGACGAGCAGCGCAGCCACGACCTGGTCGACCCGCTGCTGGACGCCGTCGAGCGCGGCCACACCTACCTGTTCGCCGGGCTCGACTGCGAGCTGTACGGCAACAAGGGCAGCCTGGCGATGCTCAGCGACGAGCGCAACCGCGCGGCCTTCGGCGCCGAGGAGCACGCGCTGATCGAGCGGATCCTGCCGTGGACCCGCTTCCTGCGCGCGGAGCGGGCCGAGCGCCGGGGCGAGCAGGTCGACGTGCTCGACTACGCGTTGGCGCACAAGGACGGCCTGGCGCTCAAGCCCACCCTGCTCTACGGCGGGGTGGGGGTCGTCCCCGGCTGGACGGTCGGGCAGCAGGAGTGGGAGGCGCACGTCCGCGGCGCCGTCGACGGGCCGTTCGTGGTCCAGGAGCGGGTGCTGCCGGTCGCCGAGCGGTTCGTCAGCGACAGCGGCCAGGGCTTCGAGCAGATGGTGGT
Organism: Kitasatospora sp. NBC_01287; assembly: GCF_026340565.1. NCBI lineage: Bacteria > Bacillati > Actinomycetota > Actinomycetes > Kitasatosporales > Streptomycetaceae > Kitasatospora > Kitasatospora sp. NBC_01287. The sequence continues at coordinate 260,279 of NZ_JAPEPB010000001.1, read as the reverse complement.
CGCCTACGGCGTGCTGATGGTCGGCTCGTCCTACGCGGGCATGCTGGTGCGCGGGACGCCGGACCCCGAGGTGGGCATCGTCAGCATGTCCAACGGCGCCCAGATCGGCTGCTGCTTCCACGTCGAGGAGCCCAGCGGGGGAGCGGCATGAGCCGTGGCCGCCCCGCCGGGGCCCGCCGCTGGGGCCTGCGCCGCTCGGGTTCCCGCTCCACCGGTCCTCGCTTCACCGGCCTGTGGCGCGAGCGCGACTTCCTCAAGCTCTGGGCGGGGGAGTCCGTCTCACTGATGGGCGCCCAGGTCACCCAGCTGGCCCTGCCGCTCGCGGCGGTCTACCAACTGCACGCCAGCTCGACCCAGTTGGGACTGCTCAACGCGGCGAACTACGCGCCGTTCCTGGGCGCGACGCTCTTCATCGGCGTCTGGGTGGACCGCCGCCGGCGCCGACCGCTGATGATCTCCGCCAACCTGGGCCGCGCCCTGCTGGTGGCCGGCGTGCCGCTGTGCGCCGCGCTCGGCGTGCTGCACATCGGCTACCTCTACCTGGCGAGCCTGGCGATCGGCACCCTGACGGTGCTCTTCGACATCTCCTACCAGTCCTACCTGCCCTCGCTGGTCGACCGCGAGCACCTGGTCGAGGGCAACAGCAAGCTCTCGGTGAGCAGTTCGATCGCGCAGGTCGGCGGGCCCGGACTGGCCGGCCTGCTGATCGGCTGGATCACCGCCCCGCTGGCGCTGCTCGTCAACTGCGGCACCTACCTGGTCTCGGTCGCCGGGCTGGCCGCGATCCGGCGCCCGGAGCCCGAGCCGGCCCGGCCCGAGGTGCCGCTCTCCACCGCGCGCAGCATCAGCGAGGGGCTGCGGGTGGTCTTCGGCAACGCCTCCATCCGCGCCATCGCGCTGGAGGCCGGAACCTACAACCTGTGCTGGATGTCGCTGCAGACGGTCTTCGTGCTCTACGCGGCCCGCCGGCTCGACATGAGTCCGGGCACCATCGGGCTGGTGCTGGGCATCGGCGCGCTGGGCTCGCTGGTCGGCGCGGTGGGGGCGGGCCGGCTCAAGGAACGGCTCGGCCTGGGTCGGGCGATCATGCTGGAGCTGGTGCTCTGCTGCTGCGCTCCGGTGCTGGTGCCGCTCGCGCCCGGCCGGGGTGTGCTGTCGTACGCGCTGTACGTCGCCGCCTTCGCGCTGTGCGGCCTGGGCTCGACCATGTCGACCATTCACGTGGTGAGCCTGCGTCAGGTGATCACGCCCGACCACCTGCTCGGGCGGGTCAACGCCGGCTGCCGGTTCGTCGCCTGGGGGCCGCTGCCGCTGGGTGCGCTGCTCGGCGGCACGCTGGGCGACGCCGTCGGCCTGCGGACCACGCTCTTCCTCACCGCCGCCGGGTTCGTCCTGGCGCTGCTCTGGGTGGCCTTCTCGCCGGTGCCGCGATTGAAGGACTTCCCGACCGACTTGCCGCACCAGCTTGCTGCTGCCGAGGCGGAGGCCGTCGCGCGGGGGTGAGCCCGATCTCGTCACCTGTGATCGTTCATCGCCACATGGTCGACCGTCCAACGGATGACGGCTGGCGGATAGCGGCTGTCAGGTATCGGATGACAGATTTCGTCATCTGTCATCTGTCATCCGCCGGCCGTCGGACACCATCGCGACCCGCCTGACCGCCCGCCCGTCCCCGCCCGTCCCCCCGTCCCCGCCCGTCACCCCGTCACCCCGTCACCCCGTTCCCGCCAAAGCCCCCTCCCGCCCCAAGCCCCGCTAGGAGAGCACTCGTGAGCACGACCGCGCCCGGCCCGCTGTACCAGCCCGCCGGAACCCCCGCCGGCCTGGAGAGCGTGCGCAGCCTGGTCAACACCGCCCTGGACGTCCTGCGGGAGGTCTCCGCGGCCCGGCTCGGCCCGGTCGCCCCGGGTGGCCCGGAGGGTGCCAGGACCGCGGCGCGCCACGCGCTCGCCGCACCGCTGCTGCCCGAGCACGGCGGCGAGGGCGCCGAGGTCCTGGCCGACCTCGTGCGCTCCTACGCCCAGTGGTCGGTCGACATCACCCACCCGGCCGCGCTGGCCCGGATGCAGCCCCCGCCCACCGATGTGGCCGCCGCCGCCGAGCTGGTCGGCGCGATCCTCAACCAGTCCCTGCACGCCTGGGAGAGCGGGCCGTTCGCGCTGGAGCTGGACCGCTGGGTGATCGCGCAGCTCGCCGAACTGGTCGGCTACGACAGCGAGGAGGCCGGTGGCACGCTCACCTCCGGCGGCAGCGTCTCGAACCTGATGGCCATGACGATGGCCCGCGACACCACGATCGCCGACAAGCTCGGCCGGCACGCCTTCCAGGAGGGCCTGCTGAGCCTGGGCGTGCAGCCCGTGGTGCTCTGCCCGCAGGGCGTCCACTTCTCCATCGAGCGGGCCGTGCGGCTGCTCGGCATCGGCGAGGCGAACATCGTCACCGTGCCGATCGACAAGCACGGGCGGATGATCCCCGAGGAGGCCGACCGGATCCTCACCGAGCTGCCCGAGGGCCAACTGGCCGTCGCCCTGGTCGCGGTGGCCGGCTCGACCGACCTCGGCATCGTCGACCCGCTGCCCGAACTGGCCGCCATCGCCCGCCGGCACGGTGTCTGGCTGCACGCCGACGCCGCCTACGGGGCCGGCGCGCTCTTCTCGCCCCGGCTGCGCCCGATGCTCGCGGGTCTGGAGCTGGCCGACTCCGTCACCATGGACCTGCACAAGTTCGGCTGGACCCCCGCCTCCTCCGCCGCGCTGCTGGTGCGCCGCGCCGAGACCATGCTCTCCTTCGGCCTGCAGCCCACCACCTGCCTCAGTGCCGACGACGACACCTGCGCGGGCTACATCGGTTCGCAGAACACCTCGCTGCAGACCACCCGCCGGGTCGACGCGCTGAAGATCGCGGTCTCCATGCGCACCCTGGGCCGGGAGGCGGTGGCCGCGATGGTGGACACCTGCCACGACCTGGCCAAGCACGCCGCCGCCCGGATCGCGGCCGAACCGCGCCTGGAGCTGGGCACCGAACCGCCGCTCACCGCCGTACTCTTCCGCTACCTGCCGACCGGCTCGCTGGACGCCGACGCCTTCAACGGCGCGCTGCGGCGCCGGGTGATGGAGCAGGGCTCGGCCCTGCTGGCCCGCACCCACATCCCGCACGAGGACGGCGGCAGCCGGGTCTTCCTCAAGCTGATGCTGCTCAACCCGGAGACCACCACCGGGCAGCTCGACGCGATCCTCGACGACCTGCTCGCCCTGGCCGCCGAGCTGGCCGCCGAGCTGGCCACCGAGCTGGCCGCCGAGCTGGCCACCGAGCCGGCAGCCGACCCGGAAGCTGCGTCGGCAGCCGAGTCGGCAGCCGAACCGGCAGCCGCGGCGACCGGCGCCTGAGCCGCGCGGCGCAACCGACCACACCGGGGAGAGAGATCGGCGATGCCTGAGGTGCACCACCCGCCCGCGCCACCGAGCCGCGCCCTCGCGGACGACCCCGTCCGCGAATCCATGCGGCGGCTGCCCGGCCTGTTCGCGCTGCCGTTGACGCTGCTGACCGGCCGTCCGCACGCCGGCCAGCGGCGGACCGGTTACACGCCGACCTGGCACCTGGTGAACGCCCTGCTGTCCATGACCGCGGGACTGGCCACCGGCGCGCTCGCGCTGACAGCCGGCGCCCGGCCGCCGCTGCTCCTACTGCCGCTGGGCTGGGCGCTGACCCTGCACGGCGCCCGGAACCTGCGGATGATGATCTACCACCAGTGCGCCCACCTGAACATGTGGGGGCGGCGCGGGCGCGACGTCGCCCTGGGCAAGGCCATCGCGGCGCTGCTGATGATCCAGGACTTCGGCCGCTACAGCGCCGAGCACGTCAGCGACCACCACGCCCTGCACCACATGACGCTGCGCGACCCCACCGTGCAGGCCTTCCTGGTGAGCCTGGAGCTGCGCCCCGGCATGACCCGCCGTCAGATGTGGCGGCGGATGCTGGGCAAGACCGTCTCCCCGCTCTTCCACGCCCGCTTCACGGCCGCCCGCGTCCGCTCCTACTTCCACGCGGCCGAGCCGGCCTGGCGGGCCGGCACCGCGGCCGCCCTGGTGCTGGTGACCGCGCTGGCGACCTGGCTGCACCTGTGGCTCTTCGTGCTGCTGGCCTGGGTGTTCCCGATGACCCTGCTCTACCAGGTCAGCAACACCCTGCGGCTCTGCGTGAAGCACACCTTCCCCGCGCCCGACCAGGAGGTGCGGCGGGGCAAGGAGTACTTCGCGAGCCTGACCAACGCCATCTTCCTGGGCGAGAGCGCGCCGCCGCCCGGTCTGCCGCCGGTGCGGCGGGCCGCGGCCTGGGCGCGCTGGTGGAGCCGGATGCTGCTGGTCCACTTCCCGGCGCGCTACCTGGTGCTCACCGGCGACACGGTGGTGCACGACTTCCACCACCGGGCCCCGATGAGCCGGGACTGGGCCAACTACCTCTTCGCCCGCGAGGAGGACCACCGCGGCGGCCACCGCGGCTGGCCCGCGTACCACCACGTCTGGGGCCTGGTCGCGGCCATCGACCTGGTCTTCGACTCGCTGCGCGCCGCCGACCCGGCGGTGTACCACCCCGACCGGCTGGCCCAGGTCAACCACCGCGAGCTCTTCGCGGCCTTCGAGGACTGAGACCCCCCGCCCGCACCACCCTCCCACCCCCCCCGCCCGCACCACCCTCCCACCCCCCCCGCCCGCACCACCCCCACCAGCCCACCCACCGAAAGCGAGAGGGCGCCCATGAACCCGCTGCCCGCACGGAGCGGCCGCCTGGTCATCCTGGGCGTGGCCGAGAGCGACTCGCACGCCGTCGCCAACCACCTGATCGCCATGCACCTGCGGGAGCACGGCTTCACCGTGGTGAACCTCGGCGTGTGCACGCCGCTGGCCGACTTCGCCGACGCGCACCAGCGCCACCCCGGCGCCGAGGCGGTGCTGATCGGCAGCCTCAACGGCCACGCCCACCAGGACCTGCGCGCGCTGCCCGAGCTGCGTGCCGCCGGCCGCCTGCGCTGCCCGGTGATCGTCGGCGGCAACCTCTCGGTCGGCAGCCGCAAGAGCGAGGCCGACCGGCGGCGGCTGCTCGACCTCGGCGTCGACCACCTGCTGCCCGACGCCGACGCGCTGCTGCCCCTGCTCGACACGCTGCACGCCGCCAAGGTGGCCGAGCTCCAGCATGGTTGATCTGCACGGACTCGAACTCGACCCGCTGGTGGCGGCCGAACTGCCGCCCTGGGACGACATCCTGGGCCACCTCGCGGCTCGGCCGCTGCCCGCCGTGGCGGTGCTGCGCGCCGCGGCCGGCGAGGGCCGGCCGGTGGTCCAGCCGCGCTGCGGGGTCGGCGGTCAGCGCGAGATGCTGGCGCTGCTGGGCGAGTTGGAGCCGGCCGGCCCCGGCATCCTCTCGGTGACGATCGACTCGCACACCCGGCTGCGCCGCTTCGACACCGCCACCGAGCTGCTGCGCCGCCGCCCCGCCGACCTGAACGGCTACCCGCTGGTCTCGCACGGCTGGCAGCGCGGGCGCGAGCTCACCGAGGCGGTCACCGTGCCGCTGGAGGTGCGGCACGGCTCACCGGACGGGCGCGACCTGTTCGCCGTGGCGCTGGCCGCCGGCATCACCTCCTACGAGGGCGGCGGCATCGGCTACAACCTGCCGTACTCCAAGGACGTCCCGCTGGCCCGCTCGCTGCGCGCCTGGCAGCAGGTGGACGCGCTCTGCGGGGTGCTCGCCACGGCCGGCGTGGTCATCGACCGCGAGCTGTTCGGCACCCTGACCGCGGTGCTGATGCCGCCCTCGATCAGCCTGGCGGTCACCGTCCTGGAGGCCGTGGCCGCCGCCCGCGAGGGGGTGCGCTGCCTCTCCGTGGCGTACCCGCAGGGCGGCGAGCTCCACCAGGACGTGGCCGCCCTGCGGGCGGTGCGCACGCTGGCCGCCCGCTACCTGGACCCCGCCGTCGAGGTCTTCCCGGTGCTGCACGAGTTCATGGGCGTCTTCCCGCGCACCCCCGAGTACGCCAACCTGCTGATCCTCCAGGGCGGTCTGCTGGCCCGGCTGGGCGGGGCGGCCAAGGTGGTCAGCAAGACAGGGCAGGAGGCCTACGGCATCCCGGACGCCGCGGCGAACGCCGCCGGGATCCGGGCCGCGGCCCTGGGCGCCTCGGAGCTGCTCGACTTCGTGCGGATCGACGAGTCCCGGGTGGCCGAGGAGCAGCACTGGATCGAGCGGGAGGTCGCGGAACTCGTCGAGCCGGTGCTCGCGCACGGCGAGCTGCTGCCCGCGATCGAGGCGGCCTTCGCCGCCGGGCGCCTGGACATCCCGTTCAGCGCCAGCATCCACGCACGCTCCCAGGTGGTGCCGCGTCGCGACCGCACGGGCGCCATCCGCTACGCCGACCGCGGTGCGCTGCCGTTCTCCCGCCCGGTGCTCGCGCGGCACGCCGCGCTGCTGCGCGAGGTGGACGGCGACCGGCCGCGCTCGCTGATCGAGGCGGCCACCGCGGACATCCACTACTTCCTGGAAAAAGAGAGCCAGTCCCTGACCCGCGCGCCCTACCGCACGCGCTCCGACACCCCATCGAGGTTCTGATGACGACCGATCAGCCGACGACCGATCACCTGCCCGCTCCGCAGCCCGACTTCACCCCGGACCCGGTGGAGGGACAGCGGGTGTTCGCCGAGGACCGCGCGCACCTGTTCCACTCCTGGGCCGCCCAGGGCGCGGTGAACCCCATCCCGGTGGCGGGCGCCGCGGGCCGCCACTTCTGGGACTACGAGGGCAAGCGCTACCTCGACTTCTCCTCCCAGTTCATCAACCTGAACATCGGCCACGCCCACCCCAAGGTGGTCGCCGCGATCAAGGAGCAGGCCGACCGGATCTGCATGATCGCCTCCACCTTCGCCAACGACAAGCGCGGCGAGGCGGCCCGTCTGATCGCCGAGCTGGCCCCCGGCGACCTGAACCACGTCTTCTTCACCAACGGCGGCGCCGACGCCAACGAGCACGCCGTGCGGATGGCCCGGATGCACACCGGGCGGCCCAAGGTGCTCTCCACCTACCGCTCCTACCACGGCGGCACCTCGACCGCGATCAGCCTCACCGGCGACCCGCGCCGCTGGGCCAACGAGCGCTCCGGCAGCGCCTCCGGCAACGTCGCCCACTTCTTCGGGCCCTACCTCTACCGCTCGCACTTCCACGCCACCACCGAGGCCGAGGAGTCCGCCCGCGCGCTGGCCCACCTGGAGCAGGTGATCGCCTTCGAGGGCCCCTCGACCATCGCCGCCATCCTGCTGGAGACGATCGTGGGCACCGCCGGCATCCTGGTGCCGCCGCCCGGCTACCTCGCGGGCGTGCGCGCGCTCTGCGACAAGTACGGCATCGTCTTCATCGCCGACGAGGTGATGTCCGGCTTCGGGCGGGCCGGCGAGTGGTTCGCCGTCGACCACTGGGGCGTCACCCCCGACCTGATCACCTTCGCCAAGGGCGTCAACTCCGGCTACGTGCCGCTGGGCGGCGTGGTCATCTCGGACCCGATCCTCGAAACCTTCCGCGAGGTGGCCTACCCCGGCGGGCTCACCTACTCCGGGCACCCGCTCGCCTGCGCCGCCGCGGTGGCCACCATCACCGCGATGAAGGAGGAGGGCATCGTCGAGAACGCCGCCCGGATCGGCGAGGACGTGATCGGTCCCGGCCTGCGCGAGATCGCCGAGCGCCACCCCTCGGTCGGCGAGGTCCGCGGCCTGGGCGTCTTCTGGGCGGTGGAGTTGGTGCGCGACCGGGAGAGCCGCGAGATGCTCGTGCCCTACGCGGCCGCCGGCGCCGAGACCCGGCCGGTGGACGAGGTGGTGGCCGCCTGCAAGGAGCGCGGCATGTGGCCGGTGTACAACTACAACCGCATCCACGTCGTGCCGCCGTGCAACATCACCGACGACGAGGCCCGCCAGGGACTGGAGATCCTCGACGAGGCGCTGGCGGCCGCCGACCGGCACGTCGACTGACCACCACCTCGCCCCGACGCCCCGGCAGCCCGACGCCCCGGCAGCCCGCCGCCCCGGCAGCCCGCCGCCCCGGCAGCCCGACGCCCCGACGCCCCGACCCGCGGCTCCTGATGATGCCGCGTCGGGCCGTCGGGGCGTCCGCCGTCGGCGGGGGACTGTGCTGGTCCCCGGGCGGGAGTGTGGAGGAACGGGGGTGGGAGTGGCATCATCAGGGCCCGTGACTGCCTCCATAACCACGCGCACCTGCCCCGACTGCGGTGCGGCGTTCGACTCGGACCCCCGGTTCACCGAGTGGTGTCCGTCCTGTGAGTGGAACCTGGGCACCGAGCCGCCCGAGAGCCCCCGCACGGCGCGCCGCCGCGCGCGGGAGCGGGCACTGGCCGAGCGGAGCCACGCGCGGTCGGCCGCCAAGGCCGCGAACAGCGGGCGGTGGAGCGCCAGGGAGGTGGCGGCGTCGGCGCTGGCCGCACTGGTCCACCTGGTGACCCTGGCGGTCGTGGCCTGCTCGGTCTGGCTGCTGCTGACCGGCAACCTGCTCTTCATCCTGCTCGGGGTGACCGGCCTGGGCCTGGCGTACCTGCTGCGCCCGCGGCTCGGCGGCGGGCGGCGGCCCGACGACGCGGAGGAGGTGTCCCGCGAGGCGGCCCCGCAGCTGTACGCGCTGACCGACCGGATCGCCGGGGAGCTGGGCGTGCGCCGGGCGGACCGGATCCGGGTGCAGTCCGGCTACCGCACCGGGTACGCCCGGCTGGGGGTGCGTCAGGAGGTCGAACTCACCATCGGCATGGCGCTCTGGACGGTGCTCACCCCCCAGGAGCGGATCGCCCTGCTGGGCCAGGAGTTGGCCCACGGCGGCAACCGGGACCCGCGCCGTGGCCTGTGGCTGCGGCTCGCGCTCGACACCCTGGACGCCTGGTACGGCCTGCTGATGCCGGGCCACGGCGACGAGTTGAGGTCGGCCCAGTTCGACGACCTGCGCCAGTACGACGCGGTGCCCGCCGGCGGTGTGATGCGGCAGGTCAACGCCACCGCGCAGAAGGCGATGCTCGAAGGCCTCACCGTCCGGGTACTGCTGCTCTGCGCCCAGCCCGTGCGGCTGGCCCGGTCGGTGCTGCGCCGGCTGACCCTGTCGGGCAGCCAGGAGGCCGAGTTCAGGGCGGACGACCTGGCCGCCCGGGCCGGCTCCTCCAGGGCTACCGTGGCGATGCTCGACATGCTCTTCCTGGACGAGAGCGCCACCGCCTACCTGCGCCAGCAGCGGGCTTTGGTCGGCCACGGCAGGGCGGCCCGCCCGGCCGACCTGGCGGAGGCACTCTGGAGCGGCCTGGCCGGATACCTGGACACCGTGCCGGACATCGAGCGCGAGCGCCGGCGCCGACTGGCCGCTCGGCGCGCGGTGGCCGTCGACGCCTGGCACCCGCCGACCCACCTGCGGCTCCAGCTGCAGGCCGGGCGCCCCGAGCAGCCGGCGGCGGTGGCCGCCGACGCGGTCGACTGGCCCGCCGTCCACGCCGAGTTGGAGGACGCCCGCTGGCGCACCGCGATCCTGCTGCTGGGGATCTGACGATCCGCGCCCGCGCCCGGAGGGCGGCCGCCGCCCACCCCATCGGGTGAACCACCGTGTGCCTGAGCGGATTCGCGGCGCCGGTCGGCGATGGTTGCGGCAACCGGGCGCGGCCGGCGCCGGGTGCGATGGGGTGAGGTGAGGAAGCCGTGGAGTTCCTGGTCGACATGGTGACCAGCGTTCCGCAGGGCACGTCCGAGCAGGCGGTCGCCGAGATCCGGACCCGGGAGGCGGCGCGGGCAGGGGAGTTGGCCGCCGAGGGCAGCCTGCTTCGGCTGTGGCGCCCGCCGCTGGCCCCCGGTGAGTGGCGCACCTGGGGCCTGTTCCGCGCCGAGGACGCCGAGCAACTGGAGCGGGTGCTCGCCTCGATGCCGCTGCGCGTGTGGCGGCACGACACCGTGACGCCGCTCTCCCCGCATCCGAGTGACCCGGGCAGCTCGGAGGGCTCGGGCAGCTCGGGCGGCTCGGGCGGCTCGGGCAGCGCGGGCGGCTCGGGCAGCGCGGGCGGCGCGCACGGGTCGGGCGCGGCGCGCGGGGAGGCGCCCCGATGAGCGGCCCGGCGCCGAGCGAGGAAGCCGTCCTGCGCGAGGTGCTCGACCGGTGGCGCGCGGCCGTGGACGCGCACGAACCCCGGCGCGTCGCCGCCCTCTTCACCGAGGACGCCATCTTCCAGGGCCTGCACCCGTACAGCGTCGGCCGCCAGGGCGTCGCTGACTACTACGCCTCCCAGCCGGCGGGGATGACGGCCGCGTACCGCGTCCTGGAGACCAGGCGGCCGGCCGAGGACCTGGTGCTCGGCTACCTGGCCGTCGACTTCTCCTTCACCGACCGGCCCGTGCTCGGCGTCCTCCTGAGCGTCCTGCTGAAGCGGACCGGCGATGGCTGGCGGATCGGCCTCTACCAGGTCTCCCGGCTGGAGTGAGCCCGATCACCGGGTGCGGATCCGCGAGCTCGACCCGGGACAGCGCGAGCCGCTGGGCCTGCGCGCTGTCGGGTGCGGGGGCGAGCACCGGCGCACGGTGACATCCTCGGGAGGAGGAGGTGGACAGCCGTGAACGAGCACAACACGCCGACCGGCGGCCCGGACGCCGCGCCGGTGACCGGCTCCGGCGACCTCGCCGCGCGGGTGGACCAGCGTCGCGGGCAGCTCGGGCTCGACTACGACGAGCTGGCGACCCGGGCCGGCATGGCCCCGCGGTACCTGCGGCTGCTGACCGAGCTCGGCGGGGACTTCGACGCCGGCGGCCTCCAGCGCCTGGCAGCCGCCCTGGAGACCACTCCCGAGGACCTGCTGGCGGCCCGCCCCGAGGACCCGCCCGGCGAGGACACCGCCGGACCGCGAGCCCGGCTCCGCAGGCTCCAGGCCGAGGAGTCGCGGGCCCGGCTCGGTACGCACGGGGTCGGCCGGGTGGGGCTCGCCACCCCGGAGGGGCCCGCCGTGCTGCCGGTCAACTACACCGTCCTCGCCGGGGCGATCATCTACCGGACGGCCGCGGGCACGGTGACGGCGGCCGTCGAGGGCAGCGAGGTGGCCTTCGAGGTCGACCAGGTCGACCAGGCGCGCCGGCAGGGGTGGAGCGTCCTGGTGGTCGGGACGGTCGAGCACATCACCGAGCCCGAGGCCGTGCGGCGGCTGACGGAGCTGACCGCGGTGGAGCCCTGGGCGGGCGGGCGGCGCGAGCTGTGGGTGCGGATCAACCCCACCCGGGTCACCGGGCGCGCCGTACGGACCCCCTGAGCCCGGCGCCTCAGACCTGGTGGTGGCCGTGGCGCGCGATGGCGGGCGCCAGGTCGGGTTCGCCGAACCTGGCGCGCAGCAGCTCGAACGCGTCGACCTTCGCCGGGCCGAACCGCGCCACGTACGCGGCGTAGGAGTCGGCGCTCAGGAAGGTGGGCGGCGTGGTCTTGCTGTGGAACTTGTCCGCGTACATCACCAGTTGCTCCTCCACCGTCTCGGCCAGGTAGTCCCCCTCGGGCAGGTCCAACCGCTGCGCGCGGATGTCGCCGCGGCTGAGTCCGACTCCCGTGTGGCAGGAGCAGAAGCGGCGCAGGCGCTCGGGGAAGCCCTCCTCGCGCAGGATCTCGTGGCCGAGCACGCCGTGGCGGATGTAGGAGCCGTGGTCGAGCCGCCCCGCCCGGTCGTAGAGGCGGTAGACGCCGATGTCGTGGAGCAGGGCGCCGGCCCGCACCAGTTCGGCGTCGAACGAGAGGGCGGTGGCCGCCATGAGCTGCTCGGCGATCCCGCAGACGATCTCGCAGTGGGTGAGCACCAGCTCCAGCGCCTCGGGCGAGGGGGCGTGCCGTTCGTGCAGGGCGCGTATCTCGTCGGCCGTCGGGAGGATCACCGGGGCAGCGTAGCAACCACCGTGAGCCGCGCGGACCGGGTCGCGGTGCGCGCGCAGCGGAAGCCGGCGTGCCCGCTGGAGCTGTCGGGGGTGTTGGCGCTGCGGGCGGCGACCCGGTAGCGGTTGCAGTAGGAGCGGTGGCACAGGTGGGAGCCGCCGCGGATGACCTTGGCCGTGCCACCGGCGGGACCGCTGGGGTTGCTGAGGCTGCTGGGGGTGCCAGGGCTGCTGGGGCTGCTGATATTGCTCAGCGGGCGGGCCACCGGATGGTCGGTGGTCCACCAGTCGGCGCACCACTCCCAGACGTTGCCGGCCGTGTTGTAGAGGCCGTACCCGTTGGGCTCGAAGGCGTCGACCGGGGCGGTGCCGCGGTAGCCGTCCGCGGCCGTGTTGCGGCTGGGGAAGGTGCCGCGCCAGATGTTGCAGCGGTAGGTGCCGCCGGGGTCGAGCTCGTCGCCCCACGGGTAGCGGGCCTGCTCCAGGCCGCCGCGGGCCGCGTACTCCCACTCCGCCTCGGTGGGCAGGCGCTTGCCGGCCCAGCGGGCGTAGGCGTCGGCGTCGTGCCAGGAGATGTGGACGACCGGGTGGTCGCCGCGGTCGGCCACGTCGCTGCCCCCGCCCTCGGGCCGGTCCCAGGCGGCCCCGGCCACGGCGCACCACCAGGGGGTCCGCTCCACCCGGGCCGCCGTGCGCCGTAGCGCGGCCGGGAGGAACCCGGCGAAGACGTACGACCAGCCCAGGCGCTCGGCCTCGGTGCGGTAGCCGGTGTCGGCGACGAAGGCGGCGAACTGCTCGTTGCTGACCGCGCGGGTGTCGATCAGGAACGGGTCCAGCCGCACCCGGCGCACCGGGCCCTCGCCGTCCCCGGGGAAGCCGGCGTCGTCCTCGGTGCCCATGAGGAACTCGCCACCGGGCAGCAGGACCATGCCGTCCGTGGAGCCGCCCGCGCGCGGGGGCGGCGCGGGTGCGGGCAGCAGGGGCGCCGCGGTGCCGCGCGAGGGGGTGCAGCAGGGGGCCGGCGGGTGGGACATGCTTCCTCCGAGGACGGCGAGTGCGAGTGCGAGTGCGTGTGCGTGTGCGTGTGCGGGGGTCGGTCAGGCCAGGGCTGCTCGGCGCCTGCGGTCCAGCTCCTGCTGCACCCGGGCGACGTCCTTCGCGTAGGGCCGGTGCAGGAGTGTCAGGAAGGCGCCGTTGACGAGCATCAGGACCACCAGGACGGCCAGGAACACCGGTCGCAGCCCGATCGCGTCACCGAGGAAGCCGGCGCCCAGGCTGAACGCGGCCCACGCGATGGCCTCGAAGATGGAGACGTAGACGGTGAAGGCGGCGGCCCGCAGCTCGGGCGGGACGACGGCCATCACCATCGGCCGGTTGATGCCGGGGTTCACGCCCTGGGCGGCGCCCATCAGGCAGAAGAGCAGCGCGTAGGGCCCGATGCCTCGGTAGTGCACCTGCGTGCCGAGGACGGCGAGGAGCGCGAAGAGCACCTGCGCGCCCTGGAGCACGGCGGGCAGCCCGTGGCGGGGGCTGCGGCGGTCGGCCCAGTCGGCGAGGAACCCGCCGGCCACGGTGCCCAGCAGGTAGCCGACGCCCAGCGGGAGCAGTACGACGGTGGCGCGCTGGGTGCTGAAGCCGAAGACGTCCACCAGGTAGACGACGGCGAAGGAGCTGAGCAGCAGGTGCCCGGAGAGCAGCCGCGACACCAGCAGGATCACGAAGCTGGGGATCCTGAAGAGCGAGAGCACCGCGGCGCGGTCGATCGCGCCTCGCGCCTCGCGGGCGCTCCGGTCGAGGTCGGCGAGCTGCCGTTCGGCCGCGCCGCGGCCGGGGTCGCGGAAGAAGAGCAGCAGTGCGAGACCGAAGAGGAGGTTGAGCAGCCCGATGCCCCACAGCCCCCAGCGCCAGCCGTCGGGTACGCCCGCCAGTTGGCCGATGAGCGGGCCGAGCACCGAGGCGGCCAGGGCGAGGCCGCCGTACAGCGCGCTCACCGCGCGACCGCGCGAGGGGGCGTCGAAGAGGTCGGCGACGATCTCGGAGACCAGGGGCTGGGCGGCGGCGTAGCCAGCGGCGAGGACCGTGACGAAGAGCAGCAGTTCGGCGAAGTTCCGCGAGAAGCCCGCCGCCAGCCCCCACACCCCCCACAGGCCGGTGGACAGCACCAGGACGCCCTTTCGGGACCAGCGGCGGGCCGCCCACACCCAGAGCGGTGCGCTGAGGACGCCGACCAGCTTGCCGGCGGCGGTCAGGATGCCGAGCGCGCCCAGGGTCAGGCCCAGGGCCTGCCTGATCACCGGGAACAGGCCGGTGACCAGGCCGGCCTCGGTGCCGTCGACGAGCATGGCGCCCCCGAGCAGCGAGAGTTGGCCCCACCGGCCCCGGGTGGGCGGCGGGCCGGGTCTCGTGGCGGGATGGGCGGCGCCCTCGATAAGGTCGGCCATGCGCGACTCCGTTCTTCGCATCGTTCGTCACAGGGGCAGTGCGGGAGAGGGCGGACGTGCTCGCCGGTGACGGGGTTGCCGCCCCGTCACCGGTCCTTCGGGTGTTGCGGGTGTTGCGGGTGTTGCGAGTCCTTCCGACTTCGTGGGTCCTTCCGGCTTCGTGGGTCCTGCGGGTCCAGCGGGTCCGGCGGGTCCGGCGGGCGGTGCAGGCCCGGCCCGTCAGAGCGCCGCGAGCTCCTCGGCCACCCTCCGCAGCGCCGAGATGTCGGTGAGCCCGCCGGCGAGCGCGGCGACGTCGATCAGCGGGGTGGGGCCGAGGAACTGCAGGAACTCCGAGTCGACGATGCCGGGCAGGTGCCTGCGCATCACCTCCACCGCGACCGGGTCGGAGATCAGGGCGAAGAGCGGGGTGCGCAGCGAGAAGCGCCCTGACGGGTAGTCCTCCGGGCTGGGCAGCGGCTGGGCCGCCTTGTCGGCCTGCGCGCGCTGGGCGCGCACGAGCAGGTGCTCCGCCCCGACCGCACCGTGCGCCGGCAGGCCCAGCCGCTCGTACTGGCTCGGCGGGGCGTCGCTCGCGCGCATCAGCTCCACCAGCAGACCCGCCATCCGCAGCTCCGCCGCGTCGTCGGTGATCGGCGTGCGCTGCTCCGGGTCGCTCGCGAGGTCGAACAGCAGGGTGCCGTGCTGGAAGGGGTTGAAGAAGGTACGGCCGGGCGTGCGCAGCGTGCGCACGCCCTTGGTGAAGGTGAAGGGCTCGGCGAGTTCGAGGTCCGCCAGCTCGGCGGGGGAGAACCGCCCGCGCATGTGGGTCGGCATCAGCGTGTGCTCCAGCAGCGGCGCGTTGGCCGCGGTGGCGGGGGCGCGCATGTAGACGTACCGGCCGTCGGTGATGTTGACGTGGCCGCCGTGCATGCCGAACAGCGCCGCCTCGCGCACCGGGGTGTCGTCGGCGACCGGCAGCGGGTGGCCCTGCATGTCCGCGGGGCGGGGCAGGCCGAAGTAGTCGAGCAGGGTCGGCGCCAGGTCGATGGTCTGGGCCAGGGCCTGGCGGCGCTCGCCGGCCGCGCCGGTGCGCGGGTCCCAGACGAAGAGCGGCAGGTGGACCAGCTCGTTGTACCAGGGCTGGACGACCTTGCCCCACCAGCCCTTCTCGCCCAGCAGCAGGCCGTGGTCGGTGTTGACGATCAGCAGGGTGTCGTCCCACAGGCCCTGCTCGTCCATCAGGTCCAGCACCCGGCCCAGCGAGTGGTCGCACATCGAGAGCAGCGCCGCGTACTCCAGGCGGGCGTGCTCGACCTGGTCGGGCTTCTCCACCACGCGCTTGTAGTCGGGCCAGTCGAAGTGCGGGCCGTCGTAGTCGTGCGGGTAGAGGTCCTTGTAGCGCTGGTGGCTGAAGAACGGCTCGTGCGGGTCGAAGGTCTCGATCTGCACGAACCACCGGTCCGCGTCGCGGTTGGTGCGGATGAACTCCAGGCCGGCGTCGAAGGTCAGCGTCTGCGGGTGGCGGTCCTCGGTGGCCAGGTGCGGTCGGTTCACCCAGTCCTGCCGGTAGCCCTCCATCCGCAGCTTCTTCAGGTCCTCGGGCATCACCGGGTCGGCCACCTGGCCCTTCCACGGATCGCCCTCCTGGCCGCGGAAGAACTCCCAGGTGTTGTACCGGCCGTGGTAGGTGGCGCCGCCGTCCTCCCAGTAGTGCGGGTGGTCGCTCACCAGGTGGGTGTAGACCCCGTTCTGCTTCAGCAGCTCGGGCATGGAGTCGTCGAACGGCTCCAGCGGGCCCCAGCTGCGGTGCAGGAAGTTGTGCCGCCCGGTGTGGATCTCCCGGCGGGCCGGCATGCACGGCATCGAGCCCGCGTAGGTGTTGTCGAACGTGACGGACCGCTCGGCCAGCCGCGCGAAGTTCGGCGCGTGCGTCCAGTCACCGCCGTAGGGCGGCAGCATGTGCCGGTTGAGACTGTCGAACATCACCATGATCGCCTTCATCAGGCATTCCCCTCTCCGGCCGGCGGCGTCCTCGGCCCCGGCTGCCACTGGTCGAGTCGCTGGAGCATGTGCTCCAGCCAGGCCACCCACGAGTCCATCGCGCCGGCCCCGTACCGGTGCAGTTCCTCGGCGACCTCGCGGGCCAGCTCCTGGTCCAGTTCCGGCAGCGCGTCCTCGAAGCGGACCGTGCGGTCGCGGGGCCGGTTGCGGGCGATCTGCGCGCGTCGGTGGTCCAGTTCGGTGCGGATCAGGCGGATCGCGGCCTCGCGGTCCAGTGCGGCGGCGAAGGCGAACCGGGACAGGAAGTCCGCGTCCTGGAACCGGCTGGGCGGCTCGTAGGGGGAGTGCACCCAGTCCAGCAGCGCCTCCCGCCCCACCGGCGTGAGCCGGTAGACCTTCGCGTCGGGCCGCCCCTCGCGCGGATCGACCTCGAACGCGATCCAGCCGTCGGCCACCATCCGCCCCAGCAGGCGGTAGATCTGGCTGTGATGGGCTCGCGAGCGGAGGAACTGGCCCTCCGTCTCGACCCACTTGCGCAGGTCGTAGCCGCTGAGCGGGCGGGCGGCCAGCAGGGCGAGCAGCACGTACTCGAACTGCACCGGGGCCTCCAATGGGCTGAGTCTGTTACGTGCCGGGTCTGTTACGTGCCGAGTCTGCTGTGTGCCGAGTTTGGTATGTGCCGAGTTTGGTATGTGCCGAGTTTGATATGTGTGGAGTCACCTATGTGCTGAGTGTTCTATCGGCGCGCCGCGGCGGCCGTCAACGCCTTCGGCCGCGGCTTGGTCGACCGTTCACCGGGGTTCATGCGGCGTCACACAGGCTCGGCCGGGGTGGGTTCGGCCGGCCCGGGCAGCCGGCGGGTGCGGCCGATCGAGCCGAGCCAGGCGGCGGAGGGCTTGGGGATGCCCGGCGTCGCGCGCCCGGCGGGAATTGTCAGGCGGACCCTGGTGCCGCGTCAGTCGCTGTCGCCGGTGTTCCGCTTCAGGCTCCGGCGCCGGCGGCGGCTCTCCTCGGAGCGGCACACCAGTTGGCCCGCGGCGAGCGTCGCGGCCGCCACGCCGCGCACCCAGCGGGGCCCGCCGCGATCCGCCCACACCACGCACGCACAGCCGCCGACGACGAGCGCCAGGACACCGAGCAGTACCAGACCAACCATGTCGTCCACCTCCGCGTCGATTCGTCCGGTCCTGCTGATGGTCCCAGGTTCTCCGGCCGGCAGTGGTCCGAGCGGGCTGTCCGACCGGAACGACGCAGCCGGAGGCGACGCGGCCGGAAACGGCGGGCCGGCCGGTGCCCTGGCGCCGCGTCAGCCGGCGGCGCGGTCGGGGAGGAAGCGCCCGGCGAACAGCGCGCCGAGGAACCCGGCCACTCCGCCCCAGAGCACGGCGACCCCCACCGTGAGCGGCAGGTCGCAGTGCAGTGACACCGCGCCCACCTGTCCGCCCAGGTCCCCGATGCCGAGGAGCGACAGGCCCAGCGCGGCGTCTACCCGGGTGAGCAGGCCGATCAGCAGCATGGCGCAGCCCAGCGCCGCCGCCAGCCGCAGCGCGTGCTGCCAGGCGGGGGCCGGCAGCGCGTGGCGGCGCACCATCAGGACGGCGGCGGCGAGCAGGACCACCGCGGCGAGCGGCACCAGCAGCCAGGCGCGGGCGTCCTGTTGGGCCAGCGCGGTGATGTCCACGGTGGCCTGCCGCCCTTGCGAGACGGTGAGGACCGAGGCGAGCGGCTTGGGGAACGGCAGTGCCAGCGCGCCTTGGAGACCCCCGTGCCAGGCACCGCCGAGGCCGATCCCCAGGCCCATCCAGGCGAGGTTCGGCAGGCCGAGGAGCAGGACGGCGGCGGTGGCCCGCGGGTTCGAGTCGACCGCCATCGCGACCACCCCGGCGATCAGGCCCAGCGCCGTGTACACCAGGGCGACCACCGCCGCGGCGTGCGCGGCGGGCCGGACGACCGGGCGCAGCGCCAGCACCGGTGCCGGGAGCGGGGCGCGGTGGACGACGGCGAAGGCGAGCAGCAGGACGACGGCCGGCCAGAGCAGTCCGTATCCGAGGACGGCCCCCCAGCCGGCGTGGAAGCCGACGGTGGGCGTCAGCCCGAGCACGCCGCCGATCAGGTCGGCCTGCGGGCTGCCGGTGGAGAGCGTGAAGCTGTGCCTGGCCAGGGCCCCGAGCAGCAGCAGGAGCGCGGTCCACGGCAGCGCGGTGCGCAGCACCCGGGCGCCCGCCTCACGCGGCGTCAGGACCGCGCGCAGGCGCAGCGGGCGCAGGAAGGCGGCACCCGCCACCAGCGCGCCGACCAGGGCGACCGAGAGCGGGATCGCCTCGACGACCGCGGTGCCCCCGCCCAGGAATCCCGCCCCTGCGTCCACGTCCAGCGGCACGCCCAGTGCGCTGAGCACGGTGGCGGCCAGCACCGCGGGGAAGGCCCCGGCGGGCAGGTCGCCCGCCCCCGCGGCCCACAGCCCGAGCGCGCCGACCGCGCCCATCGCGGCGAACGTGAGGACGGCCACGGCCAGCGCCTGCGCCCAGCCGGCCCAGGCGCCGGCGGACGCGGTCGGCGGGCGCGGTGCCCGGTCGCCGGGAGGGGGCTCGTCACTGGGATGCACGCGGACTCCTGTTGGTGACACCGACCGGCGCGACCAGGACGGCACCGACCATGCTGATGGCGGATCGCCGTCGGGTGACTGCACAGCGTAGCCACCCGGCGTGCCTCCAGGCGGCTGCGACATACCCTGTCGACCCCGGGGCGCGGCGAGCCGCAGGCCGCGGGAGGGGCAGGGGTCGGGCGCGGTGCCGGCAGTTCGGGCGCGGTGCCGGCCGCTCGTTCGTCGTCCGGTGCCCGCGTCAGCCGCCGCGGATCAGCCGCCGCACATCAGCCGCCGCACATCAGCCCTGGTCCGCCCTGGACAGCGCGCCGGTGATCAAACGGCTGGCGAAGTCGCGGTCGCCGCCGGAGATCCGGTTGATGTGCTCCGCGAGCAGAACGGCCGTGGCCTCCAGGGGATTCATCTCGGCGGCGGTCCAGTCTCCGTACTGCGCGCGCCACAGGTTGGGGCTCAGCCCGGTGCCGGCGGCGATCAGCAGGCCGGCCATGGTGGGGATGACCTCGGGGCGGAAGGTCTTGGGCATCATGCGCATCGTGCCCACCAGCGTGGGCACCACGTGCTCGACCACCTCCTTGTCGTGCTCCTCGCACGCCGCCCGCAGCCAGGTCATGAACATGTAGATGAGCGTGCACGTGCCGTCCAGCAGCGCGTCGAGTCCCTCCCGCCCCATGGACGCGGTGACCTGATCGGCCATCCGCTGCTCTTCGGCGCGTTTCCCGGTCCTGCCGTCGTAGACGGCCTTGAGCTGGGAGTCGATCATCATGAGGGCCGCGCCCACATCGCCGACGGGAGCGTACTCGGGGTCGCAAGGCGATGACACAGGACTCCTCCTCGGACGGCCGCACCGGGCGGTGCCGCGCGCTCGTAGCGTAGAGCGCCAACTGACCCGGGGGCGGCGAATCCTGAGGCCGTCACCAGCCTGGACACCGCGGTGATCGAAAGAGTCCTGGTGTTCCTGGGTTCTTGAACGAAGCTGCACGAGAATGACCGGTCTGTCAGGCCGTCAGGCCGTCGGGTCCGGCAGGACCAGTCGTTCGCGCCGGGCGGTGCCTGCTGGAGCAGCCGGCGGCCGGAGCCCGGTTGCGGGGTCACGAAAGCGGGGTCACGAAAGCGGGGGCGGCCGGCAGAGCCGGACGCCCCCGTTGGGCCGATCGGTCAGGTGGTCACCCCGGCCTCCTGCCGGCGGACTTCGCGGACCAGGCTGGAGAGCTGCTCGATCGTCGGCTCCCACAGGACGCCGGGACGGCTGGCCCGCAGGGCGTCCTCGCGCTCGCCGCCGAAACCGAGGACCGCGCGGACCAGCACCGCGATCTGCTCGATCGTCGGCTCCCGCATGATGATCGGCAGATTCGCCATGAAGGCGTCCTCGCGCTCGGCGCCGACGAGTTCGCGGCAGACCGTGGCCAGCATCGCGTAGAGCGAGAGCGAGTCGCCGCCGAGCCGGTGGAAGTCCAGCTGGGGCGTCAGGTGGACGTGCTCCAGCTGGAGGATCCTCGTCCAGACGTCGCCGACGGCCGACTCGAAGGTGTCCAGCCCGCTGCCGTCGCCCTGGCCTCCCTGGCCTCCCTGGCCGTCCTGGCCGTCCTCGCCGGGTGACCCGGCGAACGGGTCCGGCAGGGCCCGGACGTCCACCTTGCCGCTGACGGTCAGCGGCAGGTCCGCCACCACGACGGTCGCGGCCGGCACCATGTAGGGCGGCAGGCGGTCGGCGAGGAAGCGCTCCAGCTCCTCGGCGGTGGCGTCCTGCCCGGCCGCCGGCACGGCGTACGCGAACAGCGACTTGCCCTGCTGCCCGCGCCGCGCCTTGGCGACCACCGCGGCGCCGGCCACGGCCGGGTGTTCCTCCAGCGCCAGCGCCACCTCGGCGGGCTCCACCCGGTGGCCGAGCACCTTGACCTGGTCGTCGGTGCGCCCGATGAACTCCAGCTCGCCGCGCTCGGAGATCCGGGCCAGGTCGCCGGTGCGGTAGACCCGGGTGCCGTCGGCCAGCCGGACGAACCGCTCCCGGTTCAGGTCGGGCCGCCCGCGGTAGCCCCGGGCCAGCTGCACGCCGCCCAGGTACATCTCGCCCACCTCGCCGCGGGCGGTGAAGCGCCGGTCCTGGTCGAGCAGGAAGACCGTGGTGTTGTCCATCGGCAGGCCGATCGGCACCGCCGCGCCCTCCGCGTCCAGTCGCGGGTCGAAGGTGTGGATCGTGCAGCCGATGGTCGCCTCGGTCGGCCCGTACAGGTTGATGATGCGGCAGTCGGGGCCGAACATCGCCTGCGCCCGCGCCGCGACCGGAACCCGCAGCTGCTCGCCGACGACGACCACCGAGCGGAACCCGCTCGGCCGCAGGTCGAGGCGGCCGATCAGGTCCAGGTGCGCCGGGGTCAGCGACAGCATGGTCGCCCCCGACTCCTCCAGCAGGTGGCGCAGCGAGAGGTGGTTGGTCTCGTCCTTCATCAGCACCACCTCCCCGCCGGTCAGCAGCGGCAGGAAGACGGAGGTGCCCGAGACGTCGAACGAGGGCGAGGTGATCAGCGGCAGCCGGGTGTCCGCGTCGACCCCGAACTCGCGGCTCGCCCAGTCCACGTAGTTGAGCAGGCTGCCGTGCTCGATCTGCACGCCCTTGGGCTTGCCGGTGGAGCCGGAGGTGTAGATCACGTAGGCCAGGTCCCCCGGGCCGACGGCGGCGTCCCGTGGCTCCACGGCCGTCGACGGGTCGCCGGACGGCCGCACGGCCACCAGGTCGTCGAGGGCCACCGGCGCGCAGCCCGGCGGGCACCACGCCCGCTCCTGGTGCCGGCGCTCCACCAGGCAGAGCGCCGCGCCCGCGTCGGTGAGCAGGTCGGCGAGCCGCGGGTCGGGGTGCAGCGCGTCCAGCGGCAGGTAGCAGGCACCGGCGCGCAGCACGCCCCACAGGCCCGCGATGGCGGCGGGCGAACGATCGGCGAGCAGGCCGACCACGTCGCCGCGCGCGACCCCGAGCCGGCGCAGCTCGGCGGCCACCACGTCGGCCCGGCGGCTCAGTTCGGCGTAGCTGACGGTCCCCTCCGGGCCGCTGAGCGCCACCCGGTGCGGGGTCCGCTCGACCTGCCGGCGGAAGAGCTCCAGCACGGAGGCCGCCGTGGAGCCGGCCCGCTCGGTGCGGTTGCCCTCCCAGTCGCGGTGGGCGGCCGGCGAGAGTGCCTCCTCCAGGCGGTCCAGCAGGGCCTCGGCCGCCTCGGCGACCCCGGGGCCGCTGCGCCAGGCGACCGTGATCTCGGTGCGGCCCGCGCTCTCCACCAGGTCGATCTCCGGCGGGGCCAACGCGGCCGGCGTGCCCAGGCTGTAGAGGGTGGCGGCCTCGAAGCCGTCGGCGGAGAAGTCCGCCAGGTCGACGGTGCCCAGGTGCGACAGGAAGGCCATCGAGTCGTAGCAGTCCTGCTTGGCGGCCTTCGCGTCGGCCGATCCTGCCATCAGGCGCAGCGCCCGCAACGGGAGCTTGAGCAGCCCGGGGTCGGTGCGCGAGGCCAGCTCCTGGCGCTCGCTGAGCGCGGTGAGCAGGCGGTGGTGGACCTCCTCCCAGCCGTCGCCCTCCAGCACGTCCAGGATCACGCTGGTGGCGAGGTTCGCGGTGGAGCGGATCTCGGGGACGTGCCGGCGCAGGTCGACCGGGACGGCGAAGCGCCCGGTCCCGGCGCCGTACGCCTCGGCCAGCACGGTGGCCACCTTGGCGGTCGCGGCCGGGTGGGTGCCGTCGACGGTGCGCCGGCGCCACACCACCCCGCGCGGGCGGGGCGGCACACCGCCCAGCGGCGAGGGCCAGCGCGACTCGGGCCTGGCCGCGATCTCCGGGAGGCCGTCGGGCAGTTCGCTCGCCAGCCCGTCCATCAGCTGCTGGTCGTTCAGCCGCGAGGGCGCGCCGAGCAGGGTCTCGCCGCGCAGCGCGCGGAAGACCTCCTGGGCCCAGAGCAGCGTGCCGCGGCCGTCCATCACGCCGTGGAACGCCCGGAACACCACCGTGCTCGGGGCACCCTCGACCAGCAGGACCTCGCAGCTGGGGCCGCGGTCGCCGGTGAGCGGGGTGCACAGCAGGGGCGAGTCCAGGGTGTCGCGGTCGAAGTCGGCGGCGGCCACCACCCGCACGGCCGGGGCCAGTCGGCTGTCGACCCACTGCCGGCCGCGGCGCACCAGCCGGGCACCCGGGCAGCTCTCGGAGGCCGCCGCGACGGCGGCGGCGAGCACCTCGGACGACAGCTCGCCGTCGCCCTCCACCGCCAGCTGGATCACCGGCACCTGGCCTCGCAGTGAGGCGAGCAGCCACCAGTCCACGGGCGCGATGGATCTGCCGTACGGGTCGGGTCCGTGGGCTGGAGGCTGCATGAAGATCTCCCTCGTAGGCGGTCGGGAGGAATCTAGGCAGCGGCCGAACCACCGGATAACCCCGACAGACACCCCTGCGGACCCCAGAAAGCACACTCTGCACCCGGAATTGCTGTGCGCCTGACAACGCCTGGAGCGGGCCCCGCCGGGCGTGCCGGGCATGCCGGCCCGCGCCGCCGGGACCCACTGGCCGTGCGAGCCTCGACCCGCGGTGCCACCCATCGTCCGCCCGGTGCGATTAGCATCCGCCTCATGTCCGCCGTGATCCCCGTGGCCCTGCTCGCCCTGTCGGCCCTGTTCGCCCTGCTGTTCGCGCACCGGACGCGGCGTGACCGCCGGCGCTTCGGCAATGCCGTGCTCCTCGGCCTGGCGCTCGGCTGCCTGCTCCTGGCCGGTGCGCTCGGCGGGTTCGGCCCGCTGCCCGACGAGGCGCACACCGCCGTGCTGGCCGTGCTACCGCTGCTGGTCGGGGCGAGCGCGGTGGCCACCGCGGTGCTGCTGGTGGCCAACGGGATCACCATGCTGCGGCGCGAGGGCGGTGGGCCGGCCAATCTGCTGTCGCTGGTGGCGGGTCTGGCCGCGTTCGGGGTGCTGGGGCTGCTGGCGGCCGCGGTGAGCGTCGACTCCCGGCCGCTGCGCGCGGCGGCGGCCGCCGTGCTGCTGGTGGCGGGCTACTTCTCGTTCCTGCTGCTCTGCTTCGTCGGGTACGCGGCTCTCTACGCCCGGCTGACGGTGCGGCGGGAGGTGGACTTCGTGGTGGTGCTCGGTGCCGGGCTGGTGGACGGCCACCGGGTGCCGCCGCTGCTCGCGGCGCGGCTGGAGCGCGGGCTGGGCGTGCAACTGGCCCAGGCGCGGTGGGGCCGGGTGCCGCCGCTGGTGCTGTCCGGGGGGAAGGGGACGGACGAGTCGCGCAGCGAGGCCGCGGCGATGGCGGACTTCCTCACCGGGCGCGGCGTCGCTCCGGAGCTGCTGCGCCGCGAGGACCGCTCGACCAGCACCGAGGAGAACCTGAAGTTCAGCGACGCCTTGATGGCGGCGGAGCGGCCGGGTTACCGCTGCCTGATCGTCACCAGCAGCTTCCACGTGCTGCGCTCCGCCATCCTGGCCCGCCGGGCGGGGGTGCGCGGTCAGGTGCTCGGGGCGCCGACGGCCGCGTACTACTGGCCGAGCGCGATGCTGCGCGAGTTCGTCGCGGTCCTCCTCTGCTACCCGGTGGCCACCATCGGTCCCTGCGTGCTGCTGGCGCTCCTCGGCGCGGTGGGGGGCTGGCACGGCTGAGGCAGGCCGGGCCGACCGGACAGGCCGGGCCGACCGGGCCGACCGGTTCGCCGGGAGCCGGGGCGAGGCGCGGCCGCAGCACCTCGCCCCGCCCCGGCGACGCGGTGTCAGGGCTGCTGCTGGAAGACGACCTCCGGATCGGCCGGCGACGGGCCGTCCAGCAGCGGCCGCGGGATGCCCTTCAGCTGCTCGTCGAAGAAGGCCGCGACGTAGGCGCGGGTGAGCTGCTCGGCGCGCACCGACGGGATCGAGCCGTCCACGCCGGTGATGCCCGCTTCGTCGGCGAGCACCGGCACGTCGGTGAAGCTGACGTGGGTGGACCCGGTGACGGTCAGCCAGCGCTTCCAGCCGTCGAGGTCCGGCCAGTTCGCCGCCCAGCTCGGCTCGTCGCCGCCCACGGCGTGGTTCGCCGGGTTGCCGAGCAGCAGCACCGGGCGGCCGCCGAGGCCGCCGGCCGGCACCGGCACGAAGAACCTGCCGTCCAGGTCGGCGCCGGCCCGCACCCGCTGGTCGGCCGCCATGGTCGGGATGACCGCGGCGCCGCCGAGCGAGTGCCCGGCCATGCCGATCCGCTCGCGATCGATCAACTGCGCGTTCTGCCAGGCCGGATGGCGGCCGGTCAGCTGGTCCAGCACGAACGAGACGTCCTTGGCCCGGCTCTGCAGGGACTCGGCGTCCGACACGTTCGACAGGTCGCAGAGCGCGCAGCCGAGCGTCTGCCCGTCGGGGAAGGTCGTCCCGGAGTCCTCGTAGGTGTGGTCGACGAGCGCGACGACGTAGCCGCGGCTGGCCAGGTCGACGGCGAGGCCGGTGAGCGTCTGGCGCGGCAGTCCGAAGCCGGGTGAGAGCACCACCAGCGGGTATCTGCCGTGCTCCGGGCGGGCGTCGGTGGACGCGTAGGTACGGGTGTCGGCCAGCGCCTGTGCCGGGAACGCGCCGTCGAGCCCCTCCATGTTCAGGAAGAGCCGGGCCTCCTCGGTGGTCATGTAGGGGGCGGGCCGGCCGGTGCCGGCGTGGGCGGGGTAGTACATCGACACCATCAGCTGCCGCGGTCCCGCGCTCGGCACCCACGGGTCCGGGCGGTCCTGGTCGACCAGGTGCAGCGTGTTGACGCCGACCGCGTGCGGGCCGGTCGGGCGCGGGAGCTCCAGCTGAACGCCCTGGCCGGTCGGGGCCAGGGTGGTGGCGGTGGTGGCCGTGGCAGCTGGGGGCTGCCCGGCGGCGGCGAACGCGGCGCCCGCTCCGATGATCGGCAGCGGCAGGACCAGGGCGAGGACGACGGCTACGGCGGTGCGACGGATGCGAGTCATGACAGGGACGTTAGGAGCCGAGCAGCCCGCCCCACGTCGTCAGAGCGGCGGAGCCGAACCCCCGCGGAACCCGAAGCGTGACCCTGACGACCCCGCAGGCGCCGGCCGGACCGGTCTCAGGGGCGGGCGGCAGCCGTGCGGCCCGGCAGGGCGAACGCCCGTGCCCTGAACGGGCGTTCGCTGTCGCCGTGCCGGAGGTGGACGCCTGGGGTCGCGCCCTGCCGGCGGGCTGCGGCCCCAGGCGGTCGGCCGGTCAGCGCGTCACAGGATCTGAATGGCGTCGACCTTCGGCGGCTGGTTCGGGAAGGTGATGTCGTGCCAGCGGTCGATCCGCACCGAGTCGCCGTTGTCGTCGTAGTAGATCAGGTCGTTGTTCCCCGTGGAGATCCGGTCGACCCACCACCCGCCGAAGTCGATCTTTCCGGCGTTCGCGTAGCAGTCGACGCTCTGGCGGCCGTCGAGGTGCGACCAGATCTTCAGGAAGTTCTCGCCGCCGACGCACTGGATGTGGTCGATGGCGTAGGCGTTGCCGCTCGGTACGGTGACGGTGAAGGCCGCGGCCGTGGCGAGTGCCACGGCGAAGGACCGCGCGAGCCTCTTCTTCTTCGAGATCACAGGTTCTCCTTGGTATCGAGGCCGACGAACGGCAGGCCCCGGTCGGCGAGGTGGCGCCCTGGCGAAACGGTGCTCCGTCGAGTCGTCGAGTCGTCGAGTCGTCAAGCTGTCGAGTCGTCGAGATCATGCGACCGATCGGCCGAACGCCGGCCCGGCTCCTGCCCCCGGCCCCTGGTGGGGACGCGGCCGGTGGACCCGGAATCGCCAACGTAGCGACCGCCTGTGCCTCACCCGGCGGCAACACTCCGAATGCGAACCGTCTCGGGCGGAGATCACCCGATCGTGGAGCCCACCGGCACACGCGACCGACCCGCGCCGGTTTGCCCGCCGCGCCGCCCCTCGCCGCGCTGCCGCCCCTCGCTGGGCCGGGCGCGCCGGGGACGCGGTGGCTGCCCTGGTGGGCCGGCGGGGTGCTGCGACAATCTCGACCGTGACCGATGAGAGGGCCGTCCCGGGCGCGGCGGAGTCCGTCCGACCGCTGGAACTCTTCTTCGACCTGGTCTTCGTCTTCACGATCACCCAGGTCGCCTCGATCCTCGTGGCCGCGCCCACGCTGCTCAGCACGGGACGGGTGGCCGTGCTCCTGGTGATCATCTGGTGGATGTACTCCGGCTACGCCTGGCTGACCAACGCGCTCGATCTGGAGCGCACCGGCCCGCGCCTGCTCCTGCTGGCCGGCACGGCCGGGTTCTTCCTGATGGCGATGGCGGTCCCGAAGGCGGTCGGGCAGAGTTCCTGGGCGCTGGTCTTCGGTGCCGGCTACCTCCTGGTCGTCTCGGCCCACCTGGTCGGGTTCATCGGCACCTCCGGGCACCGCGGCATCGTGCGGGTCGGACCGCTGAACCTCGCCAGCGCCCTCGTGGTGCTGGCCGCGGGGGCGGTACCGGCGCAGGTGCGGCTGTGGCTCTGGGCGTTGGCCGCCGTGATGGAGGTGGTGACCCCGCTGGTGACCGGAACCGGTGGGTTCGCGGTCGGGGTCGGGCACTTCGTGGAGCGCCACGGACTCGCGGTGATCATCGTGCTGGGCGAGTCGATCACCGAGGTCGGCGCGGCGACCTCGCAGGGCGGCAGCGTGGGGACCGCGGTGGTGGGCGCGCTCCTGGCGCTGGTGCTGAGCGCGCAGATGTGGTGGCTCTACTTCGGCCGTGAGGACCGCGAGAGCCAGGCCCGGCTGGAGCGGGTCCCGTTGGAACGTCGCCCCCGCGTCGCTGTCCACTCCTTCGGCTACGCCTACTACCTGATCATCCTCGGGATCGTGGTCGCGGCGGTGGGCATGGAGAAGGCCATCGACGAGTTCCACCGTGCCCCCCGCCAGCACGACCTCGCCGCCCTCCTGTTGCCGCTCGGCATCTCCCTCTATCTGGTCGGGCTCGCCTGCTTCCACCGCGCACTGGCGGGCGACTGGCCGCGGGCCCGGATCGCGGCCGCGCTCGCTGTCGCCGCACTGGTCACGCCCGCCGCGCTGCGAAGCGGCGGTGCCGCTCTCGCGGCGGCGGCCCTGGTCCTGTTCGCCCTGATCCTCCGGGAGGGCCGCCGGCATCATGTCGCCGGTGTGGGAATCGGGCCGGCGCCGTCCTGAGCTGCGGGAGTCGGGGCACCTTGGCCGCCGGGCCGGCGCCCTGCTCGCGGGCGGGCAGCAGTAGGCCAAGATTCTGCTTGGGTATGTGCCAGCAAACCCCTGGATTGACTTGGATTTCCGGGATGCGTGATCATCGCTGGAGGGCGCGGGGCGGCAACCTGCCCGCCGCTCTTCCTCGATCAGAACGCGGTGGAACGGGCGTGGCGGGAGCCGACCCGGTCTCCCGAGAACGACAGGAGCGCACATGACCACCACCGACCCGACCACAGGGGGAGGCGTGATGCGGCAGATCGACCCGTCCGACGCCGGTTCACCGGGCAGCGGCTCCGGCCGTGCCGAGGCGTGGCCCGCCGCCGAGGAGTTCTTGCGCGCCCGGGGCGCCGGCGAGCTGCCCCACCCTGGCGGAACGCTCCTGGCGCACCTGATCCGTGTCGCGGACCTCCTGGGCGAGTGGGGCGCCGATCCGCACGTGCGGGTCGCGGGGCTGTGCCACGCGGCGTACGGCACCGACGGTTTCGACCAGGCCCTGGCGGGGACCGCCGAGCGCGGGCTCCTCGCCGAGCTGATCGGCGAGGAGGCCGAGGCGCTGGTCCACCTGTACGCGAGCTGCGACCGCGGCGTCGTCTATCCGCAGTTGGGCATCGGGCGACCGGTGGTCTTCCGCGACCGCCTCACCGGCCGTGAGCACACTCCGCCGGAGTCCGACCTGCGCGCCTTCCTCGCGATCACGGCTGCCAACGAACTCGACGTGCTGGCGCACAACGCCGCCCTCGCCGACCGCTACGGCCCCGCCCTGTACCGGTTGTTCGCCCGCTCGCGCGACCTGCTCCCCACCGCGGCGCAGGAGGCCTGTGCGCGGCAGCTCGGCCGGTACGCCCCCCGAACCCCCTGATCGAGGTCAGAACCCACAGCTGATCCGCACCTGCAGCCGATCGCCTCCGGCCCTTGACCGAAAGGAAGCACCCGCATGCCGACGGAGCTGATCGCGGTCGTGATCGAGCCGTCGGCCCCCCGCGTCTGGCCCGCTTCTGGGCGCGAGCCCTGCAACGGGAGCCCGCCGCCGACGGTACGGTCGTTGATGGTCCGGCCGATGGCTGCTCGGCCGTCCACTCGGCCGTCCACCCGGGCAGCCCGGACGGCGTCGGACCGCTGTTCGTCCCCTCGACGCGGCCGAAGACCGCGAAGAACCGGGGGCACCTCGATCTCGCGGGCGGCGCGGACGAAGTGCGGCGCCCGATCGCCCTGAGCACCACCCGCGTGGACATCGGACAGGGCACGGTGCCCTGGGAGGTGCTCGCCGACCCCAACACTCTGGACTACCAGTTCTGGAGTGACCCCCGGTGTCGACCGCCACCCTTACCCGTGACCTGCGGAATTCGTCCCCCTCCCCGGAGGGTATGACTAGGACGACCCTGCCCGGTACCGAGGGCACCGTGTTCTCCGGGCGCCTGCGGGGCGTCTCGGCTATCCGCCTGTCCGTGCTGACGGACGAGACCACCAGCCCCGAGCGGCAGCGCGAGTCCAACGAGACCGCCGCCGCGGCTTTGAACATCGACCCAAGGTCCGCTCCGGGTTCCGGCGGCTCGGCGGCTCCGAGTTGCTCACCGCACAGATCGACGGCAAGCACGTGACCATGTGGAACGGCGTCCCCATGTTGGAGCCCGGCCAGAAGCTCGACGGCACCGATGTCCTCCCGCTGACTGTTGGCACCGGCGGCAAGGAGACGGGTGACGTTTACGCCGTCCGGTTCGGCGGCTCCGAGGCCGAGGCCGGGGTCACGGGGCTGACCAACGGCGGCATCCAGGCCACCGACCTCGGCGAGGCTCACGACAAGCCCGTCTACCGCACTCGGATCGAGTTCTACTGCGGCATAGCCATGTTCGGCGGCAAGGCGGCTGCCCGCCTCACCAATGCCCTCTGAACCCGAGGGACCAAAACGGCCCCCGTCCCTTCCTCCCGCTGCGGGTGGTCGGGGCGGGGGCCGTTTGTGCTTGGTCAGCGGGTGGGGAAGCCGCGCCCCCATAGTTCCTCGGCGTGTTCTGCAAAACGATCGAACATTCCGCCGTCCTGTGACCGGCGAAGGTGCATCATCGGAGAGTCGTGGCCAACCACCCGAGCCAGATGTGGAGTCACCAGCGCATCATTGTCGAATCGGAAGACCGAGAGACTCACGTGATTGGGTCCGTCGTCGGGTGCGCTGAACCGAGCTTCGACACCCTCAACGCCGGAGAGCTTTTCGAGGTGCTCCAAGGTGATACGAATCCGGGTCGAGACAGTCAGCGCCACGCCTTCGATGCGCTCCCGCTGTCGAGTAGTGTCCGAGTCCGGGTCACCCAGGAGGAACCGGACCCTGCACCCGGCCTCTGCCTTGCGTCGTAGCGTCTGGTGTAGAGCGGGCTGCTTCAGCCACACGAAGTAGTTCGTGTAACCGGCCAGGAAGATGTCGTTTGTAGCATCGCCAATCAGCTGACCCCATACCGACGTTGGGCATGTTGAGCGGTACGGGTAGGCGGCGAACACCTCTCGGTCGTGTCCGGTCTTGATGTTCGCCCGGACAGCGTTGGGCCAGATCACTTGCTCATCAACCCCTAGGGCTGCGCACACGTCGTTTCGGTTCCTCTGATGCGGTACTAACGCCGCGTTCGATAGCCAGCGTTCCACGGTCTTGGGTGTGACACCAATGCGGGTCGCCAGCTGATGCGGTGTGAGGTTGGCAGCTGCCATACCTCGTCGGAGAGCGATGTTCAAGAGTCATCCCCCGGACGTTTGGGCCTTCTTGGACGCTAGCGCGTAGACCGCCTTCATGTCTCGCATACGGGGGTGCTTTGGCCCACCTGGGAGCGAAGGATCGACAGTGCGCCGAGGAAGCCCACCGGCCCGAACGGAGGAGCAGTCCGTGCCGAAGACGTACGCCGAGTACAAGACGGAGCAGCGCAAGCAACCCGCCGCCGGCAATCCGCTGGACGAGTACGACCCGGAGACCAGTGCCCGAGTTGCGGAGCACCCGGCGAACGGTTGGCCACCGTGCACGTGTCCCAGTTGCACCGGCGGGGCCGCGTGATGGCCCCGTACGCGGCCCCGCCGTGCGGCGTTCCGTGCCTCCCCCGGCCGTGACCAGAGCGGTCTCCAAGGCTCCCGTCCCGGCGGACGGGAAGCGTCAACACCTCCGCCGGGACGGGGCACCACCCGCTGTGCGGCGCCGCGCAGCGGCAGCACCACCGGGCACGGCGCCCGCCGTACCCGCAGACGAGAAAGAGGAACGCACGTGGACAAGTCCGTGGACTTCAACCCGGCGTCGCACCCGGGCCTGGCCTGGTCGGTGGCGTCGTACTCCCACCTGGACGACACGGTGGAGTGCTTCGCGGTCGCCGACGCCGGGGACGGCCTGGTGGCGCTCGCCAACATCAACAACGACGGCGCCGTGGTCACCGGCACCCCCGGTGAGCTGCGCAAGCTGCGCGACGCCTTCGCCGCTGGCCAGTACGACCACCTGATCGGCGCCTGACACACCAGCAAGTGAGCGAGAGGCGACCGCCCCAACTCAACTGGGGCGGTCACCCCTCCTGCCCCACCCTACGAGAAGGGAGCGCCACCGTGCAGACTGCACTGTCCCGACTGGTCACCGACCCGGATACCTTCCGGACCGCATGGCCCTCGGTGCCCACGGTGTACGACCGTGACGCGGCGGACCTGCAACAGCTCGCCACCAGGCAGGCGGCCCGCGAGATCCTGGCCGACCCCGATATCCGTCCGGGCGGGTTCGGCATGGTCCGCGACGGCGTGCTGACCGCCGAACGAACGTCCGCGGACCACCCGACCGACACCCTGGTTCTCAACGGCCTGCACCGGTCCTACCCGCCGATCATGCAGTTCTGCAAGGAACTGTCCGCCATGCTCGGCCACCCGGTGACGGGGAACTTCTACCTCACCCCGGCCGGGCAGGCGCAGGGGTTCGGGTGGCACTGGGACTGCCATCACGTCTTCATCGCGCAGGCCGAGGGGGCGAAGGAGTGGCGCATGTTCGCTCCGACCTTCGTGAACCCGCTGGAGCATCACAACTGGTCCAAGATCGGGTTCTCTCCCGAGGACAAGGCCCGGTTCGCCTCGGACACCCCGGACTTCTCGGTCACCCTGCGGGCCGGGCAGGTGCTGTTCATCCCGCGGGGGTGGGTGCACGCGGGGCGGACCACCGAGGAACACAGCCTTCACATCACGTTCGGAGTGCAACTCCTGACGAAGCACTGGGCGTTGCGCAAGCTCTGGGAGCTGAGCGAGGACAGCGAGGCCCTGCGCGATGAGCTTCCGCCGAACCTCGGTGGGCAGGACTTCACCAAGCTCGCCGGCGATCTGGTCGAGCTGTTCCGTGACGCGCTGACCGAGCTGCCAACCGACAACGTCGCTCTCCGGCTCCGCTCGGCACAGCGTCTCTCGGTGCTCGGCCAGGAACCCAAGTAGAGCGGCGGATCATCGGAGCATGGCGGGACGGAAGAACGGCGGCAAGCACCGTAGGCGGTGTCAGTGGCCCGGATGCCAGCACTACGCGAATCTGCGGGACCTGGACACCGGACAGGACTTCTGCCTGTCGTGTGCTCTCGCCATGCTCTACGCCGCGGACGACCCGATCACCAACTTCCGTGAGTTCGACGACTCGACCGAGTACGCCGATGCGCTCCGGGAGCGGGCACCGCTCGGACTCTTGGGTTGGCCGGGCTCCACTCCACCGGATGGCCCGCTAACCTCGGACTGACGCCGAGCGAGAGGATCAGCCGTGCTCGAACCCGACGACGAAACCGTGACCGACTGGTACGGCGTTCGCGCCAACCGAGAACGGCCACCGGGAACACGAGACGCGCTGACCCTTGACGCCGAAGTCCGGCGGGGACACCTGTTCCAAGACACCCCCCGCCTTGTCGTGGAGTGGGACGGTAAGCAGTGGCAGCCGGTCGGGGTGGCCGATACCTACGCCGATGCCTACCCGATGATCGTTCGGAGAGGCGAGGACTTTGCCCCGCCACAGGCCGATACCCCCGTGGCACTGCTGCGCAAGGGAAACGGTCGGCACCGGAAGAACTAGGCAGATATCCTCCGGATAGTCGCGGCGTCTCCTGAAATTACGACCCCTCGCCTTCGCTGCGCCGCGCGTACGGCGCGAAGCTCTTCGGGCAGTCGTGATGGGGCTTCCGGACCCCGGATACACCTACCCCGGTGCGCACGCCCTCACCGGGGCGGTGGCGTGATGGCTCGGAAGTTCATCAAGACTCTGGAAAGCGGCGTGCGCGTCGGCAACACGCGCGGCCTGATGCAGTCCCAGCGGGACGGCTGGACCCTCATGGGCGGCCCGTATCAGTACGTGACCTACGCGCCCCGAGCGAAGAACGACCCCCGCCCGTGGACCGACGGCACGTTCCGATACCGAGCGCTGGACTGTTGGGCCGTTGCGCCGACCGCTCCGCAGATCCCCGCCGAGTAGTACCCCCTCGCCCCGTCCGGGACCGATCCGGGCGGGGCCCTCTCGGCTCTATCGCAGAACCCCTAAGACCGCCTCTCCGGAGACCCGGAGGGCAACGAGTTCTGCGTGCTGCCCGCGGCGGGCGCCCGCGGTCGGCTCGCCCAGATCTGCCAGGACGCCGCCGTCCCGGGCGTTCAGGGCCGGTTCTGGGTGCGGGCCGGCGGCTGGTCGATCGTGGACGAGGGTGACCGGGGTGTCAGGCTCGACTCGGCGGCCGGCAACGGGCCCACGCTGGTCATGGGCCCGCCGGTGGCGCCCGAGGCCGGCCGGAACCGCCTGCGCCTGGCCCTCGCGCCCGGGGTCGGCAGCGATCCCTCGGCCGAGGTCGGGCGTCTGCTGGACGCCGGCGCCTCATCGGTGGACACCGCGATGGACGCGCCGGGTTGGCGACTGCTTGCCGACCCCGAGGGGAACGAGTTCCTGGTGCGCGAACCGGGCGCGATGTCTTCGGCGGGCCGCGTTCTGGCCTCCCGGCGCCGGTGAGGCCCTACGATCCCGCCGGCGGTGAGGGACGCGGCCGCCAGCACGTCCAGGACGTATCCCTCAAGCTTGTGGACGGCCGGACCACGGACATGGCTCCCCCTGGATGGCGAAGAAATATCAGCTGCTCTGGGAAACGAACAGCGGACGGCTCCCCTGCGAACAGCCGGAGTGCTCATCCCACAGTCACATCAAAGTCATCAATAGTCAACATTATCAATCATGGCAAGGCCATGGGTGGGGCCTCCGCGTTGTAGGTCGGAACACCAGCATCCGAGTCTG
The DNA here is from genome assembly GCF_026340565.1 of Kitasatospora sp. NBC_01287. NCBI lineage: Bacteria > Bacillati > Actinomycetota > Actinomycetes > Kitasatosporales > Streptomycetaceae > Kitasatospora > Kitasatospora sp. NBC_01287. The sequence goes on along the minus strand of NZ_JAPEPB010000001.1, from coordinate 225,932 downwards.
CTTCCACTCTGTTTCCACTCTGCTTCCACGCGACGGAGCTGAGTGACGGTCAGAAATTGATCGCAGAGATGGCCTCACGCAACCGTCGGCGACTTCAGCAGCTCGTAGGCGGCCTGGATGAACCGGCCGTCCAGCGTCGGTGCCTGGTTCGTCAGCGCGGCGAGCCCGACCCCGGTGCGCGGGGCGAAGCCGACGAAGGCCGTGAACCCGCGGGTGGCACCCGAGTGGAAGAGCAGGTCGACCTCGCCGCGGCGGCGCAGGTTCCAGACCAGGCCGAGCCGGTCGCCGCCGCGTGGCACGGCCAGCCGTGGCCGCTGCACCTCGCGCAGCGCGGTGTGCAGTGAGGTTCCGTCCGGTCGCGGGCTCCCGGCCGCGGCAAGGTGGGCCCGCAGCAGGAGCGCCAGGTCGCGCCCGGTGGAGCGGATCGCGCCGGCGCCCGGCAGCGCCGGGATCCGCCAGGGCGGCAGGTCCCGGCCCCGCGCGTGGCCGATCGCCTGGGAGCGCGGGTTCGGCGCGCAGCCTGTCCCGGTGAGCCCGAGCGGTGCGCAGATCCGTTCGGCCAGGAGGTCGGGGTAGTCGGTGTTCGCGGCGTCGGCGAGCAGCCGGCCGAGCAACCCGACGCCGAAGTTGGAGTACCGGACCCGGCTCCCGGGGTAACTGCGGACCCGGGTCCGGCCCAGTGATGCCATCAACTGCTCCGGCGAGAAGGCCTCGTACGGGTTGGTCCACCAGCGGGGCAGCGCCCTGCGCGGCAGGCCTGGTGGCAGCCGGGGCAACCCGGAGGTGTGGGTGGCCAGGTGGAGCAGGGTGATCGGGCCGCCCCGGCGCGGCACCGGGCGGTGCCGCGGCGTGAGCAGCGTGTCGATGGTTTGCTCGTACCGGAGTTCACCGCGTGCGACGGATTCGGCCAGCAGGAGCGCGGTGAAGGTCTTGCTCACCGATCCGAGCTCGAACGCCGTGTCGGGCGTCACGGGCGCGCCGGCCGCCCCCGCGGTGCGGCCGTGCGTGTGGAACGTGTGGGTGGCGCCGTGGACCAGGGCGAGCGAGAGGGCGGCGCGCGGTGCCAGGCAGCCGAGGAGGGCGGCCAGTTCCCGGGAGTCGGCCTGGGCAGGTCGCCCGTCGGGGGCCTGGCTGCCGGGGGCCTGGTCGTCGGTGGCCTGGTTGTCGGGAGCCGGCTCAGGCGGTGGCAGCACGGCCGGTTCCGAGCGCGCGGGCCAGGGTGAGGGTGCCGGCGACCACCGCCACGACGGCGGTGTGTTCGTGGTTCTTGAAGGTGGCGTCCGGATCGCTGTCGTCGACCGGGTCGCTGTCGCGCGGGAGCAGCCCGTCCGGGCGCTGGGCCTGGGCGAGTCGTTCCCAGGCCCTGGCGTCGCCGACGGGCCGGGCCAGGCAGGCGTCCACGATGAGGAGTTCGCCGACCAGGTCCCACAGGCCGGCCTCCGACCAGACGTCGAGCCAGACCGGCAGCCAGTCGTGCAGATAGCTCGCGATCGGCTCCGGCAGGCCTTCGGGGCGGGCGCCCCAGTCGGTGAGGTGGAAGACGGTGTGGGTCATGTCGTAGGCGGTCTTCCAGTCGATCGCCCACGGCTCGGGCCTGGCCCCCAGCCAGGTCGCGTCGGCCAGCGCGCCCCAGTCGGGGCGGTGGTCGAGGCCGGCCACCCGGCGGGCGTTGGCGACCGCGAGTCTGCGGTTGGGGTACATCTCCACGGCGTGCGAGGAGCGCAGTTCGCCGAGCTCGGCGAGCAACTGGTCCAGCGCCCGGTGGCGGTAGCCGCCGCGGACGAAGTGCGCGTAGGTCTCCAGCGGGTCGGTGAGCAGCTGGTAGCGAAGCTGACGGTCGAAGAGCAGGTCGCCGCAGCGGAGTTGCTGCCAGCCGCGTTCCAGCAGCTCGCGGGCCAGGCGGGTTTCGGCGGCTCCCGCGACCCGTTCGCGCAGCACCAGCGAGGCGGCGAGCGCGTACTCGCCGAGCGGTTTGTAGGCGCCGTCGGGGTCGGCCGGCTCGATGCCGGCGTCCGGCGGGAGCGCGCCGCGACCCAGCTGGTGCTGACCGTGCAGCCAGGCCAGGGAGGTGGCGGCGACGGTGTGGGCGGTGGCGAGGGTCGCGCTCTTGCTCCCGCTCTCGGTCTTGCGCTCGCCCTCGGTCTTGCTTCCGCTCCGGGACTCGGTCATCGGGAGGGCTCTCCTGCCGGCAGGCGTCGGGCGATCTCCAGGTCGAGCGTGGTGCGCGCACTGCCGCCGCCGACCTGGGCGAGGTGGCGCAGCAGCGGGGCGACCTCGATCGGGACCGGCGTGCCGGTCGCCTGCAGCCAGGCGAGCCAGCGGGCCAGTCGGGCTGCCGTGCGGTGGTCGCGGCGCAGGACCGAGCGGGTGGCGCCGCGGGCCAGGGCGAGCGGGGCCTGTCGTGCCTGCTCGTGGACCGGGCTGTCCAGGCCGGGGAGCGCGAGGGGGGCGAGCTGGGACATCCGGACCGACCAGGGCTGCCAGCCCGAGGGGGAGGTGAGCGGGTCGGGGGCCGGCGGGACGGCGTCGGGCCGGTGCACGGGGACCGCCCAGCCGGCTCGGGTCAGCAGCTCGGCGGTGGCCCAGTCCCGCCAGCCGACCACCAGCTCGTCCGGGCCCCGGCCGGGCGGCTCGAAGGCCCCGAAGCGGTGCCCCGCCTCGGCCAGCGCCGTGGCGGTCCCGGCGTCGATCGGCATCCCGGTGAACAGGCCCGGCGCGAACAGGTCCGGGCCGAGCACGCGCAGCGCGGCGGCGGTGGCCGGCTCCGCGGGGGCGTCCGGGTGGCCGTCGGCGGGGATGTTCCTGGGCGGATCGACGTCCCCGGCGCCGGTCAGGGCGCCGAGGACTCGATCTGCCACCCACTCGACCGCGACCGCGAACTCGTCCTGCGGCGAGGTCTCCGTGAACGGCATGGCGGATCATCCTTCACTCACGGCCGCCGCCATGGAGCGGCGGTGGCCTCGGTGGCCTGCTCCGCGGGCCGCGCGGGCCGCGGAGCGCGGAGCGCCGCCGCAGCTAGCGCGGCGCCCGCTCCTTGGGGGTCTTCGGGGAGAGCAGCAGGCCCAGCAGCAGCGCGCCCACCGCCTGGGGGCTGAAGAGCGGCGGGTCACTGACCACCGTCTCCGGCTCCGCCATCAGCGCGGTGGCCGCGAGCCGCTCCCGCTCCGACGCACGGTGCGTCACCGCTGGACGCGCCATTTCCTGGATCGCCATCTGGAACGCCTCCTCCAACAAGACGTCACCGCCACAACCGGCGGCGCCCCCCACGACCAGTCTGCGACGGACACCCCGGGCCGCGCGAGACATGAGGAGTGGGCCGTCGGTTCACCGCAGGCACCGGACTGGCCCCACCCGTAGCTCCTCCACGGGTGGGGCCAGGCGTCGGCGCGGGCCGGCCTCAGCTCGCCGAGATCTTCTGCAGGCCGGCTTGGACCTCGTCGAAGTTCATCACCGGGATGAAGGTGATCTTGGCGCCGAGGTCCTGGAAGAACGGCTCGGCGATGCTCGGGATGTCGGACGGCTCCTTGAGGTCGAGGACGACGAAGGCGGTGCGCATCCCGTCCTTCGCTCCGAAGTACGCGGCCTCCGGCTTGATCCGCTCGAACACCGACTGCATGGTGTGGGCCAGCGTCTTGCCCGTGATCGCCTTGTTCGCCCTCTCGGTGTCCATCTGGACCGTCAGCAACACCCTCATGGTCTTCCACCTCTGGTTGGCGTTTCGGCACCGCACGTGCCTCTCCAGATCGTGGCCGCGATCCGCCGCCCCGGCAGCCGGGGTAGGGCGTTTGAGGGACGGGGGCCGCAGGCGCCGGCTGCCGCGCCGCCTCCCGCCGGGCTCGCTCCGAGCGGTGCGCGGCCGCCGCCAGTCCCCCCGCGCCTCCGCCTCCGCCTCCGCCGCCTCCCGCCGGACCGTCCGCTCCCGGATCGCGGCCCGGTCGGGTGCCGGCGCTTGCCTGCCGCTCGCCCGGCGCCCCGACGAGTGCCGGAAGCCGGTGTCGTCGTGCGAAGGGGAAAGCGAACCACGGGATCCGCGGAGTTGGACGGGACGGGTTGCGGAGGTGGCCATTCGTCAAAATCCCCCGGCCGACGGATCAGAAGACTAGTCATCGGTCCAACTCACCATAAACACTTGGGCCGTTCGGGGGAACCAGGTTCGAAGGCGTGCGGCTCGGCCGTACGTCGGAGCGATGCGAAAGCGAGCGTTGCGCCATGCAGGCGATTCCCGTTCGGACGGCGCCGAGGTGTGCGGCCGCAGCCGGCGGTGCCGCCGCGGCCGGAGCCCCGGCCGCAGGTGGCGGGGGAGAGCTGACGCGGCGTTGAGTACCGTTCAGGCCAAGCGCGGGCCCAGAGCCGAGGCCCCGGCCATGCCCGAGGGCGAGGTGGAGCTGGCCGAGCCGCCCGTGCTGGGCGAGCCCGCTTCGGCGGACCTCGGCTCCGCGCTCCTCTACCTGCCGATGGGCCTCGGCGTCGGCGCCATGGTGCTGATGTTCTCCATGCGCAGCGCCGGGCCGAGCACCTACATGATGTCCGGGATGATGGGCGTGGCCATGGTCAGCATGACGCTGACCCAGCTCGGCCGCTCCGGCGGCGAGCGCCGCCGCCGGATGCACGCCGAGCGCCGCGACTACTTGCGCTACCTGGGTCAGAAGCGCCGCCAGGCACGCCAGGCGGCGCACGCGCAGCGGGCCGCGCTGCTCTGGGACAACCCGGACCCGGCCCGGCTGACCGCCTTCGTGCGGGGCCCGCGCGTGTGGGAGCGCAGGCCCGGGCACGAGGACTTCGCCCGGGTGCGGATCGGACTCGGACCGCGCCGCGCGGCACTGGAGTTCGTGCCCCCGCAGACCCGTCCGGTGGAGGACCTGGAGCCGCTCGCGGCGGTCTCGCTGCGCCGCTTCACCAAGGCGCACCAGGTGGTGCCCCGGCTGCCGATCCCGGTCTCGCTGCGCCGGTTCACCGCCGTCGAGCTGGCCGGCTCGGGCACCGACGCGCTCGCGCTGGCCCGTGCCGTCATCGGCCAACTGGTGGCCCTGCACTCGCCGGAGGAGTTGCGCATCGCGCTGCTCGGCGGGCCCGCGGCGCAGGCCGAGTGGGACTGGCTCAAGTGGCTGCCGCACAACGGCCACCGCGGCGAGGAGGACGACGCGGGGCCGCTGCGGCTGGCCGCCGAGAGCCACGACGCGCTGCTGGAGCTGCTCGGCTCGGAGGTGCGCGACCGGCCCGACCACGACCCGGGCGCCTCGCCGAGCACCGCCGAGCCCTATGTGGTGATCCTCGCCCAGGGCCTGCGGCTGCCCGACACCTCCCGGCTGCTGAACGGCGGCCTGCGCAACGTGCTGCTGCTGGACGCCACCGGCGCGATGACCGGTGGACCCATGGTGCTCCGGCTGACCCTGCGCGAGGGCAAGGTGGAGTTCCCCAGCGGGGAGGCCACCGTCACCGCGGAGGCGGACGCGCTGAGCGCCGCGGGGGCGCAGACCCTCGCCCGCGCCCTGGCCCCGCTGCGCACCGGCGGCAGCGTGGACCTGGCCGACCGGGGGCTGGAGTCCGACCTCGACCTCTCCGCGCTGCTCGGCATCCGCGACCCGCACGGCTTCGACGTGGCCGCCAAGTGGCGGCCGCGCCTGGAGCAGTCGGCCCGGCTCAAGGTGCCGCTCGGCGTCACCGACGAGGGCGAGGTCGTCGAGCTGGACCTGAAGGAGTCGGCCCAGGGCGGCATGGGCCCGCACGGCCTGCTGATCGGGGCCACCGGCTCCGGCAAGAGCGAGCTGCTGCGCACCCTGGTCACCGGCCTGGCCGTCACGCACTCCTCCGAGGTGCTCAACCTGGTGCTGGTGGACTTCAAGGGCGGTGCCACCTTCCTCGGCATGGACCGGCTGCCGCACACCTCCGCCGTGATCACCAACCTGGCCGACGAGATCCACCTGGTCGACCGGATGCGCGACTCCATCAACGGCGAGATGATCCGCCGTCAGGAGCTGCTGCGCACCGCCGGGTACTCCTCGCTCTACGACTACGAGAAGGCGCGCGGCGGCGGCGCCGATCTGGCCCCGCTGCCCTCGCTGCTCGTCATCGTCGACGAGTTCTCCGAACTGCTGGCCAGCAAGCCCGAGTTCGTGGACCTCTTCGTCTCCATCGGCCGCCTCGGGCGCAGCCTGGGCGTGCACCTGCTGCTGGCCTCGCAGCGCCTGGACGAGAGCCGCATCCACAAGGTGGAGGGCCACCTCTCCTACCGGGTGGCCCTGCGCACCTTCTCCGCGATGGAGTCCCGCTCGGTGATCGGGGTGGCCAGCGCCTACGAGCTGCCGTCCGCTCCCGGCAACGGCTTCCTCAAGATCGACACCACCAACCTGGTCCGGTTCAAGGCCGCCTACGTCTCCGGCCCGGCCCCGGAGCGGGTCGTGGGCGTCGCCACCGAGAGCGCGGGGGAGGAGAGCGGGTTCGAGGTCGTCCCGTTCGCCCTGGCCCGGCAGGGCCGGCTGCTCTCCGAGCGGATCGCGGAACTCACCGCCGCCCGCGAGCAGCATCAGGAGCGGCCCGCCGCGCCGACCGAACCGGCCGAGGCCGGCGAGAGCCTGCTCGAACTGCTGGTCGGACGGCTGGAGGAGGCCGGTCCGCCGGCCCGCCAGGTCTGGCTCGCCCCGCTCAACTCCTCGCCCAGCCTGGACGAGCTGCTGCCCGGCATCGTCCCCGATCCTGCCCGCGGCATGTCCGCGCCGGGACCGGCCGGCACCGGCTCGCTGCGGGTCGCCCTCGGCATGGTGGACCGCCCCTACGAGCAGCTGCGCGAACTGCTGGTGGCCGACCTGTCCGGCGCCGACGGCCACATCGGCCTGGTCGGCGCCCCGCAGACCGGAAAGTCCACGCTGCTGCGCACCCTGATCCTCTCGCTGGCGCTGACCCACACCCCCGAGGAGATCCAGTTCTACTGCCTGGACTTCGGCGGCGGCGGCCTCGCCTCCACCTCCGGACTGCCGCACGTCGGCTCGGTGGCCTCCCGGCTCGACCGGGACCGGGTGCTGCGCACCGTCGCCGAGCTCAGCCAGCTGCTGGAACGCCGCGAGCAGGCCTTCGCCGACCTGGGCCTGGAATCCATGACCGCCTACCGCGCGCAGCGCGCCCGGGGCGGCGTCGAGGACCCCTACGGCGACGTCCTGCTGGTCGTGGACGGCTGGTTCACCCTCCGTCAGGACTACGAGGACCTGGAGCCCAAGGTCATCGAGCTGGCCGCGCGCGGCCTCTCCTTCGGCATCCACGTGATCGCCTCCGCCGTGCGCTGGTCCGAGCTGCGGCCGCGGCTGCGCGACCTGCTCGGCACCAAGCTGGAGCTGCGGCTCGGTGACCCGATGGAGTCCGAGGTCGGCTCGCGGGTGGCCCAGGCCGTCCCGCACCGCCCAGGGCGCGGCATCACCGCCGGCAGCCACCACTTCCTCTCCGCGCTGCCCCGGCTGGACGGCTCCGCCGCCACCGCCGACCTCACCGAGGCCACCAAGGCGGCCGTCGCCGAGATCGACACCTTCTGGACCGGCCCCGCCGCCCCTGGCGTGCGCCTGCTGCCCACCCGCCTGCCGGTCGCCCAACTGCCGCCGCCCGAGGGCGACCTGAAGATCGCCCTGGGCTGGGACGAGCAGCGCCTGGAGCCCGTCCGGCACGACTTCTCCGCCCAGGCCCACCTGATGGTCTTCGGTGACGGCGAGACCGGCAAGACCAACGCGCTGCGCCTGGTGATCCGCGCCCTCACCGAGCACCGCACCCCCGAGCAGGCCCGGATCATGGTGGCCGACCCCGGCCGCGGCCTGCTGGCGAGCGTGCCGGAGGAGTACCGGGTCGGCTACGCCGTCGAACGCGACGCGCTGGCCGCGCTCGCCACCAACGCGGCCGTCTCCATGACCAAGCGGGTGCCGGGCCCGGAGATCACCCCCGAGCAACTGGCCCGCCGCGACTGGTGGCAGGGCCCGCGGCTCTTCGTGGTGGTCGACGACTACGACCTCTTCGGCGGCGCGACGGGCACCCCCTCGCCGCTCGCCCCCCTGCTGCCGCTGCTGGCCCAGGGCCCGCACATCGGCATGCACCTGGTGGTTGCCCGCAGCACCTCCGGCGCGATGCGGGCGATGTCCGACCCGCTGCTGCGCCGGATGTGGGAGCTGGGCAACCCGGCGCTGCTCTTCTCCTACCCCAAGGAGGAGGGCAAGTTCATCGGCGAGGCGAAGCCGCGCACGCTGCCCGCCGGCCGCGCCCAACTGGTCACCCGGCGCTCCGTGCGGCTGGTGCAGACGGGCCTGGTGGAGGGCCGATGACCACCACTCATCCGAACGGGAGCACCATGCTGTCAACCGCGACCGCGCCGACGCTCACCGGCGCGGAGGTGTGCCGGCTCACCGTGGTCGGCCCCGGCGGCAGCGCCGACCTGGCCGTGCCGGTGGCCACCCCCCTCTCCGCGCTGCTGCCGCTGCTGCTCCGCCGGCTCGGCACCCCCGCCCCCGCCGTCGCGCCGGTGCCCGCCCAGGGCGCAGCGGCGGCCCAGGCCGCGGCCCCCGCCCCGGCTCCCGCCGTCGAGCCGGGCACCGCCTGGGTGCTCCAGCGCCTCGGCGAGGAGCCGCTGGACCCGGACGGCACCGTCGAGAGCCACCGGCTGCGCCACGGTGAGACGCTGCACCTGCGCCCCGCCGACGACCCGCTGCCCGCCCTGCACTTCGACGACCTCGCGGACGGCGTCGGCCACGTGGTCAGCGCCCGCCCCGGCCGCTGGGAGCCGCGGACCACCCGCCAACTCGCGCTGGCCCTGGCCGTCCTCGCGCTCCTCGCGCTGGCCGCCGGACTGCTCGGCGGCGGCCCCGGCGCCACCACAGCGCTCGGCGCGGGCGCCACGGCCGTGCTGCTCGGCGCGGCCGCCGCCGCGGCCGCGCTCAGCCGTGACCGTGCCACCGCCGGGGCCCGCTCGGTGGCCGCCGTGGCCGGCCTCGGCGCCCTCGCCTTCGGCGCCCTGGCCGGGCTGACCTTCCGGCCGGGACCGCACGGCGGCTACGCCCCCGGGCTGCCCGGCGTGCTGACCGCCGCCGCCTGCGTCAGCGTGCTCGCCATCGCCCTGCTGGCCCTGCGCGCACTCCCGCCGCAGCTGCCCGGCACCGCCCTGCTCACCGCCGCGGCCGCCGCCGTCGGCGCCGCACTGACGCAGGCCGCGCACTGGCACGGCGCGCAGGCCGCCGGCATCGTCGCGGGCGGGCTCTTCGTGATCGGGCACTTCGGCCCGCGGCTGGCCCTGCGCGCCGCCCGCCTTCGGGTGCCGCCGCTGCCGCACAACGCCGAGGAGCTGCAGCAGGACCTGGACCCCGAGCCGCAGGAGCGGGTCGAACAGCGGGTCGGCTTCGCCAACGCCTGCCTGGACGTGCTCAGCCTCGGCTCCGGCCTCGTCTACGCCGCCGGCTTCTGGTACCTGACGCACGATCACGGCTGGATCGGCTGGGTGCTGCCGCTGGTCCTCGCCGCCGCCGTGCTGCTGCGCGCCCGCAGTCTGGCCCGCACCCTGCAGCGGCTGCCCACGGTGCTCTCCGCCGCCCTCGGCCTGGCCGTGCTGCTGCTGGTACGGGCGGTGCCCGGCGGCCCCGGCCACCGGCTCGCCCTGCTCGCCGTGCTGCTGCTGGCCGCGGCCGCACTGCTGCTGGCCGCGCTCCGGCTGCCCACCGCCCGGCTGCTGCCGATCTGGGGCCACGTGGGCGACCGGTTGGAGACGGCCACCACCGTGGCGCTGCTGCCGCTGCTGTTGCAGACCCTGCACGCCTACGGCTACTTCCGCTCGCTGGCCGGCTGAGGGGGTACGGATGCAGACCCGACGCGACCACCTGCAGGCCTACCGGTTCGCCGTGGGCCGCCTCTCCACCGCCCTGCTCACCGGCGACCCGGGCCGCGGCGACCAGCCGGGCCGCCGCGCCGCGCTGGGCACCGTGCTGGGCACCGGGACGGCGTTGCTGCTCTGCGCCGGGTTCGGCGTCTACGGCTTGATCTCCCCTCCAGTGAACGACAGTTGGCGCGCGCCGGGCACCATCGTGATGGAGCAGCGGACCGGCACCCGCTACCTCTACCTCGGCGGCACGCTGCGCCCGGTCCGCAACTACGCCTCCGCGCTGCTGATCCTCGGCAAGGGCGCCACCCTGCGCGAGGTCTCCACCAAGGACCTGGGCGACACCCCGCACGGCGCGCCGGTCGGCATCGCCGCGGCGCCCGACAGCCTGCCCGCCCCCACGGCGCTCACCGGCGCCGTCTGGACCCGCTGCCTGGCCCCCACCGGCCTGGGCACGACCGGCTTGGGCACGACCGGCTTGGGCACGACCGGCTTGGGCACGACCGGCTTGGGCACGACCGGTCAGGGTGCGACCGGTCAGGGTGCGACCGGCTCCGGCGGCGGGGCCGAGCGCGTCGACCTCGCCCCGGCCGCGCACACCACCACGCTGCCCGCCGACCGCCAACTGCTGCTCACCGGCCCGGACGGACACCGCTCGCTGCTCTGGCGCGGCGTGCTGCACCCGGTGCCGGGCGCCGCCACCCTGATCGCCCTCGGCCTGGACGGCGACCAGCCGCACGCCGCCCCCGCGGACTGGCTCGCCGCCCTGCCCCAGGGCACCCCGCTGGCGGCCGCCCCGATCGCCGACAGCGGCCAACCGGCCGCCGCCGTCGCGGGCGTGCCCACCGTGGTCGGCCAGCTCTTCCGCACCGGCGCCGCCGGAGCCGGCCACGCGTACGTGATGACCAGCACCGGTGTCGCCCCGATCGGCCCCACCGAGGCGGCCCTGCTCGCGGCCGCGCCAGGTGCGCCGAGCGCCCGTGAGGTCACCGCCGCCGACCTGGCCGCCGCCCCCGTCTCGGCCGCCGCCGCTCCTGGCGCGGACCTGCCCGAGGTGCTGGACGCCACCGAGACCGCCACCGGCACCACCGCCCTCTGCCTGCGCCAGCAGGCCGACGGCACGCAGCTCAGCACGGCGGTGGTCGAGGCCGCCGCCGACGACGACCCCCGGCCGGTCCGACTCCCGTCCAACGCAGGCGTACTGGCGGTGGACCAGGACCAGCTGGCGCAGCGGCAGAGCAGCCCGCAGACCTACCTGATCAGTGACCAGGGCGTCGCCTTCCCGCTCGGCGACACGCAGGCCCAGGCCGCCCTCGGCCTCGGCAGCGCCACGCCCGTCCCGCTGCCCGCCGCGCTGCTCGCCGTCCTGCCGAAGGGGCCGGTGCTCTCCACCGCCGCGGCCCGACTCACCGTGCAGGGCGGGTGAGCCCGATGAGCCCCACGCGCTCCGGCCCGGCGGCCCCCCGCACCCGGACCCCGCAGCCGCTGCAGCTCCGGCTCCAGCAGGCCGGCGACGCCATGCTGATCCACCCCAAGGGCGGCGCCGACCGGCAGGCCCTCGGCTTCGCGCTCTGGCTGGCCCCCGACACCCAGCACACCGTGGTCGTGGTGGACCTGCCCTTCGGCGCGCTGGAGCCGCACTGGCAGCAGCTGGCCCGACTGCTCGACCGCCTGCCCGGAAAGGGCCTGCGGCTGGTCTTCGGCCGGGCCACGCCCGAGGAGTCGCGCACCGTGGGCCAGTTGCTGGCCGAGCGACTGCGCCGCACCGTGCTGGTCCCCGACGGCGAACTGCTGCCCACCTCGCAGGGCGGCCTCTTCATCCCCGCCGACTACGGCGCGGGCTGGCTGCGGATCCGGCCCGGCCGCCCCGTGGAGCGCGACTCGCTGCGCTTCCCCAAGCCCATGTGGGACTTCTCCACCAGCGACCAGCCGTGGGAGTGCGGCCCCTACGGCGTGGTCGAGGCCGTGCCCAGTGGCGTCTGGGTGCGCAGCGCCCGCCCCAGCCCGCCGCTGGCCGGCTGGCGCCGCCTGGTGGACCGGGTGCCGAGCCACCCGCAGCTGATGAACATCGTGCTGGGCAGCCCCGGCGGCCCGGCCGTGCCGCTCGACGACGTCGTCCGGGTCTGGGACACCGTCATGCAGTCGGTGCGCGCCTGGGTCCGCTTCATCCACTTCGGCCCGGTGGCACTGCCGGCGGGCGGGGTCAGCGTCGGTCAGGAGCTGGCCGACGCGATCGGCCACCAGGTCGTCCTCTACGCCGGGATGCCCACGGTCGAGTCCGGCGACGGTTCGGTCGGCGACGGGCCGGCCCGGATCATGGGCCTGCGCGGCGACGGCTCGCCCGGCTGGGCGCCCTTCGCCGCCGAACTCGTCTACTCCCCGCGCGGCGACGCCGATCAGGCCCCGCCGCCCGCCCTGGTCGGCATCCGGCAGCCGGTCACCGGGGTCCACCAACTCGGCCCAGGCCTCTACCAGTACGCCACCGACGCGGTGCTCGAGGTGATCTCCTGCGGGCTCTGGATCCGGTCCGCCGAGGACCCGGACGGTGCCGACGACGTCCGCCGCCTGCCCTGCGCGCCGGGCCACCCCGTCATCCTCTACGACAACAGCACACCCGCCGGCACCGCGCGGATGCGCGCCCTGGCCCAGGACATGCTCTGGCGGCTCGACCCGGAGAGCCGCGAGGCGTTCCGGGTCGCCCCCGCCGACGCCCCCGGCCTGACGGCTGCCGCCGACCACCACGCCTGGACCGTGCCGCCCACCGCCGAGGACTGGCGCGCGGTCGCCGCGGCGCGGGCCGCCGAGCGCCGCCCGCTGCACGAGGCCCCGTGGAGCCCGCGCGGCCGCTCCGGCGCGGCCGCGCCGTCCGTCCCCGCGCCCGCTCCGGCTGGTGATGTGGCGCTGGGCAACGCCCTTGAGGCTCCGTCACCCGCAGGCCCCCGGACGATGCCCACCGGCGGCCCCACCCGGACCCCGTCCCCGCGCCGACTCCGCACCGAATCGGCTGCCGACACTCCCGGCAGCGCGCTCGCCGCCCTCGGCGACGCCGGCCTGCACGCCCTCTCCTCCGACGGCGCCGTGCTGCTGCCCTCACCCCCCACGGCGACGGACGCCACCGGGACGGCGGTGGCCGGCCCGCACCCCGCCCCGGCCCGACCGGACGGACCGGCTGGACCGGACGGGCCCGCGCGATCCGGCCTCCGGGTGGTGGAGCGGGTGGAGCGGGTGGAGCCGCCGGCGCCCGTGTCCCGTGGTGAGGTCGAGCCCTTCCCGGAGGGGGACCCGGATGGGGACGCGGACTTCCCGCTGCCGGTCGGTGTCGCGCCTGCCGGCCCCGCGCCCGTCCCTGGCCCTGCCCCCGTCACCGTCCTTGCTCCCGTCCCCGCCGCTGCCCCCGTTCCCGGACCTGGCGCGGCGCCGAGTCCGACCGGAGCGGGCCTGACCCGTCCGCTGCCGCGCCTGGTCGAGGCCGAGCCGCCGCCCCCCGTCGCCCTGCCGACGATTCCGCGGCCCGCCGCTCCCGCGCGGGGGGACGCCCCGGCCTCGCCTGCTCCGGAGCCCGTCGCGCCCGACCCGTTCCCCGAGCCCGCTCCGGAGCCCGTCGCGCTCGACTCTGCGCCCGTCCCGCCGTCCCCCGCGATGGCGGTACCCAGGATCCGGATGGAGTCCGGGGCGGTGCCCGACAGCGTGGCCGTGCCGCCACCGCCACCGGCGCCCGTGCGGGCGGCCCCGGCGCGGCCGGTGGCCGGGGTGCGGGTGCAGACGGTACCCGGGCCGGCGGCCGGCGTGGTGCCGCCGGCGCGTGGGCTGGAGCAGGAGCGGGCGTGGGTGCGGCGGACGTTCAGCGCGCGGTACAACGCCATCGCCGGGACGGTCTCGCGGGTGATGTCCGAGTCGCCGGGCCTGCGCGGCGTCTCGCGCAGCGACACCGTCGACGCGCTGACCGACCTGGTCGCCGTCCGGCTCTACCTCTCCGGCGACAGCACGGCCGTGGACGAGGCCATCCGCGCCGCCACGGCGGGGCCGCACGTGCCGCTGGCCCGCTGCGTCACGGCCGGGCTGCGGCGGCTGCCCTCCTACCGGGGACCGGCCCTGCTGCGCACCCGCCTCACCGCCGCCGAGCGCGCCTGGTACGCGGACGGCCGCACCGCGGTCGAGTGGGCCTTCTGCACCGCCTGGACCGCGCCGCCGCCCGCCCCGGCCGGCGGCACCGACTTCCTGATCTGGTCGATGACCGCGCGCCGCACCGCCCTGCTCGACCCGCCCGCGCCGGACCGGGTGCTGTTCCTGCCCGGCACCGCCTTCAAGGTGCTGCGCACCGACGAGTCGGGGGACCGCCCGGTGGTGCTGCTGCGCGAGCTCTCCCCGGCCGAGGCGGCCGGCGACCCGCAGGCAGGGGCCGCGGCGGTCGTGGACCCGGCCGCCCGGCGGCTGCCGCTCGACGAGATCGCCCTGGACAGCCTCGAACGCTCCGTCACCGCCCTGGGACTGGAGAGCCGTTCGGAAACCGCCGGGACGCCCGGCGTCCTCGGCAACCCCCCGGGCCTGCTGATCGCCCGGGACCGCCTGCGGCCCACCGCCGACCGGGGCACGGCCCCTGAGGGAGCAGCACCATGAGCCGTCACATCCTGGCGGTCTCGCCCGACCGCCCCGGCGCCTACCGGACCATCGCCGCCGCCCTGGCCGCCGCCCAGGACGGCACGCTGATCACCCTGGCCCCCGGCCGGTACGAGGAGTCGTTGCTGATCACCCGCCCGGTGACGCTGGCCGCCGACCCGGCCGGCTCGGCGCAGATCCACAGCGCCTCCGGCAGCACCGTGGTGCTGGACGCCGAGGCGGTGCAGCTCACCGGGCTGCTGCTCGCCGGCGCGGACCGGGAGGCCCCGGTGCTGGACGTGCGGCGCGGCCAGGCGGCGCTGGACGGCTGCCAGGTCTCCGGCGAGGCCTGGGCCGCCGTGCTGGCCTGGCAGCAGGGCCAACTGGCGCTCCGCGACTGCACGGTGACCAACGCCCAGGGCGCCGGCATCGTGGTCACCTCCAGTGGTGGCAACGTCATGGAGCGCTCGCGGGTGACCGACGTCGGCTCCTCCGCCGTGGTCGTGGCCGAGCAGGGCCGGCTCACCGTCCGGGACTGCACCTTCTCCGGCGCGCGCGGCAACGGCATCTGCGTCAACGGCGAGGGCGCGGCCGTGGTCGAGTCCAGCCGGATCGAGCGGAGCGGCAAGCCCGCGGTCGCGGTCGAGCAGCAGGGCCGCGCCGAGCTGCGCAAGGTGACCGTGGCCGACAGCGTTCACCTGGACGCCTACCTCGCCAGCAGCGCCGCGATCAGCCTGCTGGACTGCGTCTTCACCGGCTCGGGCGGGCAGTCGGTGCACGTCGGCGCCGGGGCCGCGCCGCTGCTGCGCGCCTGCGTGATCAGCGGGGCGGCGGTGGGCGGCGTGCGGGTGGCCGCCGACGCCCGCGCCGTCCTCGACCAGTGCCGGATCGAGGGCACCCCGATCGGCCTGCTGGTCGAGGACGCGGGGGCGGCCGAGGCGGTCGACCTGACCGTGCGCGAGGCCGCCGCCGTCGCGGTGCGCGCCCAGGGCCGGGTCACGCTCAGCCTGGCCGGCGGCGAGATCGCCGCCCCGGCGGGCGCGCTCGGCGTGGAGCTGGACGGCGAGGTGACCGCCCGCCTCCGCGAGGTACGGCTGCGCGCGGCCGGCGGCACACCGCTGACGCTGGCCGGCGGCGCCAAGGCCGAGTTCGTCTCCGGCTCGCTGCACGGCGGTGAGACGCTGGTCGGCGCGGACAGCGAACTGCGTGCCTCCGAGAGCGAGTTCGCCGCCTCCGACGCGGACGGCATCCGGGTCGCCGGCGGCACGCTGACCGCCACCGGCTGCCGGATCAGCGGAGCCCGGCGCAACGGCGTGCACGTGCAGGCCTCCGGCCGGGCCGAGTTGGGCGGCTGCCGGGTCTTCGACAACGGCGCGGACGGCGTGCGCTGCAACACCGACGCGCCGGTGCGGGTGCACGACTGCGAGATCCGCGACAACGGCGGCAGCCCGGTGCACGAGCTGAAGCCCGGTGGCCCGGTCACCGTGGAGCGGCTGGACACCGGCGGTCGGTCGGACGGAGCGCGGGACGCCGACGGTGGGCAGGCCGACGGCCCGTCGGGCAGCCCCGCCGCCGGGGCCCCGGGCGCGCCCGGCAACCCGCGGCACACCGGCACCGGGCCGCTGGCCGACCTGGACGCGCTGGTCGGTCTGGAGTCGGTCAAGCGCGAGGTCACCGGCCTGATCAACGTCAACAAGATGGCCCAGCGGCGGCAGGAGATGGGCCTGCCGATGCCGCCGATGAGCCGCCACCTGGTCTTCGCCGGACCGCCCGGCACCGGCAAGACGACCGTGGCCCGGCTCTACGGCGCCGTGCTGGCCGAGCTCGGCATCCTCAGCAAGGGCCACATCGTGGAGGTGGCCCGCGCCGACCTGGTCGCCCAGATCATCGGTGGCACCGCGATCAAGACCACCGAGGTCTTCCAGAAGGCGCTCGGCGGCGTGCTCTTCATCGACGAGGCGTACACCCTGACCAACCAGTCCCGGGGCACCGGGCCGGACTTCGGTCAGGAGGCGGTCGAGACGCTGATGAAGCTGATGGAGGACCACCGCGACGAGATCGTGGTGATCGTGGCCGGGTACTCGGCGCAGATGGAGCAGTTCCTGGCCTCCAACCCGGGCATGGCCTCCCGCTTCGCCCGCAGCGTGGCGTTCCCCAACTACAGCCCGGACGAACTGGTCACCATCGTCCGGGGGTTGTGCGCCAAGCACTACTACGAGCTGGACGAGAGCGCGTTGGAGGCGCTGGTCCGCTACTTCGACCTGGTGCCCAAGGGGGCCACCTTCGGCAACGGGCGGGTGGCCCGGCAGGTCTTCGAGGAGATGATCAGCGGTCAGGCCTCCCGGCTGGCCTCCGAGCCGCCGCAGGACGACGCCGAGTTGAGCCGGCTGACCGGTGCGGACGTGCTGGTCGCGCCGGTGCGGCAGAGCCCCGCGCCGCCGGCCGTCTCGGCCCCGGCCGCTACCCCGGCCGCTACCCCGGCAGCTATCCCGGCCGCGCAGCCCGCTGCGAAGGCGAAGGCCCCGGCCGCCGTGCCGCAGCCCCAACCCGCCGCTGCGCAGCCGCCGGTGAGCCCGCAGCACCCGGCAGCCCCGCATCCGGCAGTCCCGCACCCGGCGGCCGCCCAGCCGCAGCCCGCGCCCCAGCCGCAGGCCCGGCCCGGGACCTCGGCCCCCGCCGCTCCTGCCCCTGCCGCCGCTCCTGCCCCTGCCCACGCCCCGGCGGAGCCCCTGCCCGGCCTGCGCGCCCTCGCCGAGCTCACCGGCCTGGAGGGCGCCCGCCGGATCGTGGCCACCCGGCTGGAGAGCCTGACCCGGCTGCACCTGGCGGGCCGCTCCACCGAGGGCCTGGCGCACGCCGTGTTCCAGGGGCCGCCCGGCAGCGGCCGTCGGGCGCTGGCCCAGGCGTACGCCCGCTGCCTGGCCGAGCTGGACCTGCTGCCGCACGGAGCCCTGAGCGGGATCGAGCTGTCCGCCGTGCCGGTGCGCTGGGCGCAGCAGCCGCTGCACCGGCTGGCCGCCGCGCTGACCGAGGCGGCGGGCGGCGTGCTCGCCGTGGCCTGGGACGCCGCCTTCGACCTGCGGCCCGCCGAGCACCAGGCGGCCGTGCTGGACGCGCTGGCCCAGCTCGCGGTGCGGGACCACGGAGCCGTACTGGTGCTCTGCGGCAGCGGCCCCGAGCTGACCCGGGCGCTCGCCGAGCACGACGAGCTGGCCGAGACCTTCGCCGAGTACGCCGAACTGGACCCGTACACCCCCGGCCAGGCAGTGGAGTTGGTGGATCGCCGGCTGCGCGCCTTCGGCTTCCGGCTGGGCGAGGAGGCGGCCCGCGGGCTCGCGGCCGCGCAGCAGCTGAGCCCCGCCCCCGGTGGCGCCTACGAGTTGCACCGGTTGGCCGAGTGGCTGACCGCCGGCGCCCGTTCACGGACCATCGCCATGGACGAGCTGACGGAGCTGCTCGCGGCGCACCAGGGCGCCGTCCGGCCGTCACCGCGGCGTCACCCGGATGAACCGCCAACTACCGCCGGTCGGAGCATGGTTGATCCGCGACCGGCTCAGTCGGCCGCGCCGCATGCCGTCCAGGGGACGGCGGACCAGACCGGGACCGCGCCGCTGGTGCGCTCCTGACGCCCCGACAGATCCACTGCCCCGACCGTTTCACCGCCTGACCGCCTGACCGCCTGACCCCGTACCCGCCGGCTCAACGCCGGCCGAGCAGAGAAGGACCACCGAGATGGCACTGACCTCAGTCGAACTGCAGGGAATGACCGCTGCCCAGGGCACCTTCCAGAACGCCCTGGACGAGACCACGAGCTCCTACTCCCAGATGGACGGTCAGATCGAGGGCCTCCAGGCCAGCTGGAGCGGCGACGCCGCCAACGTCTACACCCAGGCCATGCAGCAGTGGCTGGAGGACTTCAACACGGTCAACGGCGCCCTGCGCACCATGCTGGAGAAGCTGTCGTCCAACACCAACGTCTACGCCAACACCCACGAGGACACCCAGCAGATCGCGCAGCAGGTGGCCCAGAACATCTCCTCCGGCGCGGTCGGCCTGCCCGGCTTCTGAGCCGCCGCTCAACTCGGATTCTCCGCAGCACTGCTGACACATCGTCACTCTCACCACCAGGAGCCCCCGTCATGACCACCTACACCGTCCAGATGGAGCAGGTCGACTTCATCGTCGGCGAGATGAACTCCATCACCCAGAAGATCAACCAGACCCTGGCCGACCTCGACAGCCAGTCGAAGATCAACCTCTCCGAGTGGACCAGCGACGCCCAGGAGACCTACGCCCAGGTCAAGGCCCAGTGGGACGCCGCGGCAGCGGACATGACGGCCAAGGCGGCCGCCGCCACCCAGATGCTCGGCAACATCAACGAGTACTACTCCAACGGGGAACGCCAGGGCGTTCAGCTCTGGGGCTGACCCGCGATGCCGGCCACTCGGAACCAGCCGCCCCGCAACACCCACCAGCCCCAGTCGTACAACGGTGGCACCACCCTGACGCCCGGACAGGGAACGTACGACAACCCGGACCCGTTCACCGTGCCGCCGGTGCCCGGCCACGACGGCAGCGGCTCCGGCACCTCGGTCAACACCTCGGCGCTGGACGTCTTCGCGGGCAACGTCGACCTGCTGATCACGCCCACGCAGACGGCCTCGACCACGTTGGGCGAGGTCAGCATCGCGCCGGGCGCGTTCTACCACGCCAACAAGATCCGGACCGACATCAACGGCGCGAACGGTGACGACGGGCTCAAGGCCAAGTACCTGCTGGTGCTCGCCGACCTCGGCCAGGGGCTGGCCGATCTGCGGGACGGGATCAAGCAGTTGAGCCACACGTACACGACCGTCGAGGACGCCGGCCACATGACGGCGACCGACTTCTCGACCGCGATGAACCTCTCCCAGGCCGACTTCACCTCGCTCATCACCGACGGTGGCGGCTCGGGGACGACGAGCGGTCCCGCCGGCTGAGCGCGCGAGCCTCCCGGCGGTGACGGCGTGCCAGGACGTCACCGCCGGGAGGCGGCACCGGGCCGCCGCACAGCACAGCGCACTTGACAGCACCTCGAAGCACGGCGCAGCACAGCACGGACGGAACAAGGCGGGGCGGCAGGCGGTCCGCCGGTGGCCGACGCGGAGGGGAGACGAGGGAACCATGGGTGACACCGACTACAGCGGCAACGGCTTCAACCAGGGCGGTGACGGGGCGGTCTTCGGCGATCCGGGCTCGGACCCCGGGTCGGTCTCCGACTACGACACCTGGGACTGGAAGCAGATCGAGGCCGCCATCACCGGCATGTCCGCGGGTGTGGACGACTCCGGCAACCAGTCGCACGCCCTCTCGGTCTCCGACCCGGACTCGCTGAACAAGGCGGCCAACGCCTTCTACGCCGTGCAGGTCACCCTCTCCGAGATCGCGGACAGCCTGGACGCCCAGGCCAAGGCGCTGGCCGGGCCCGACGGACCGTGGAAGGGCGACGCGGCCGACTCGTTCATCAACATGATGACGACCTTCACCCGGCAGGTGAAGGCCACCGCGGACGTGCTCTCGGGCGGCGCCACCGGCACCCACTCGATCCCGCAGCAGCTCGCCGACAACGCGGTGAACCTGCTGAACGCCAAGAACAAGATCGTCGAGATCGACAACTGGTACGCCAACCAGGCGATCCAGATGGGCGTCCAGCCGATGAGCAACGGGCTGATCCCGATCAGTCAGAAGCCCCAGCTGGTGCAGATGATGACCAGCGACATGCGGGCCGTGCTCAAGAGCCTGGCGGGGGAGTACCAGGTCACCATCGACTCGGTGCGCTCGCCGCAGCCGATCACCTCGCCGGGCGACAACAACCCGAGCGACATCCCCGACACCACCCCGGCCGACCTCGGCCCCGAGACGGGCCTCGACGACGCGGCCCTGCAGCCCGCCAGCCTGAGCGACCTGCAGAGCGCCCAGGATCCCGGCCTCTCTCCCTTCCCCGGCGGCACGGGCACCGGCGACGGCTCCGGCCTGCCCTTCGGCGGCGCGGACCCCGGCCAGATGGACGCCGCGCTCAACCCCGCGGGGGGCATCGGCGATCCGTCCGGTTTCCCCGGCGGTACGGGCACTGACGGGCTGGGGGGCCTGGGTGATCCGTCCGCCTTCCCCGGCGGCACGGGCACCGACGGGCTGGGCGGTCTGGGTGATCCGTCCGCCTTCCCCGGCGGTACCGGCGTGGGCACCGGCGCCGGCGGACTGCCGCTGGACGGCTTCACACCGTCCCCCTTCCCGATCAGCACCTCCTCCAAGGGGACGGGGCAGCTCGGCGAGGGCGAGGCGACCGACCCGCTCACCGACCCGCTCACCGACGGCGCGGGCGAGTCCTTCCCCGGCGAGTTGGGCACCGGCGGCGTCGGCGGGCTCGGCGATCCCGCAGCCTTCCCGGGTGGCCTCTCCACCGAGTCCGCTCTGCCCGACGGGACGGGCCTCGGCTCCGGGCTGGGCTCCGGGCTCGGGGGTGGCGCCGGTGACGGGCTCGGCGACGGAGTCGGCGGCCTCGGGGGTCTGGGTTCCGGCGAGGGCCTGGGCTCCGGCGACGGCCTGGGTGACGGCCTCGGCGGCGGAGCCGGTGCGGGTGAGGGGCAGGGCGACGGCGGGATGCCCTACATGCCGGGCATGGGCGGTGGCGCGGCCCAGCAGGGGCAGAACAACGAGCGCAGCGACGCCTCCGGCCTGCTCAGCGGCACCGCGGAGCCCTGGTCGGGCTCCACCGACGTGGGCGGCGAGGAGGCGGGTTCGCCGCTCGGCGCCCTGGCCGGCGGACCGGGCCTGGACAGCCTGGGTGACGGGGTGGGCGACGGCCTCGGCGCCGGTGACGGGCTCGGCGCGGGCCAGGGCCTGGGTGACGGCTCGGGTGACGGCCTGGGTGAGGGGCTCGGCGGCGGTCTCGGCGCGGGTGAGGGGCAGGGCGACGGCATGCCGTACATGCCGGGCACGGGCGGTGGCGCGGGTCAGCAGGGGCAGAACAACGAGCGCAGCGACGCCTCCGGCCTGCTCAGCGGCGATGCCGAGCCCTGGTCCGGCCTGCCCGAGGAGACCGAGGAGGCCGGCGCGCCACTCGGCGCGGCGGCCGGCGGCCCCGGTCTGCACGGCCTGGCCACGGACCCGTTCACCGCGACGCCCGCCGCCGAGCAGCTCGCCGAGGATCCGGCGACCGCTGCCGCGCTGCCCGATGACGAATGGTCGGCCACCGGTGCGGGTGAGGCGGCCGCCGGTGCGGGTGAGGGCATGCCCTTCATGCCGGGCGCGGGTGGTGGCGCGGGTCAGCAGCAGGGCCAGCACAACGAGCGCAGTGATGCCTCCGGCCTGCTGGAGGGCGAGAGTGAGCCGTGGGAGGGAGCACCGGCCGCCACCGGCGAGGCCGGCTCCCCGCAGGGTGCCCCGGCCGGAGCCGTCGGCCTGGCGTCGGCCGCCGAGGCCGCCGAGGCCGTGCTGCTGGCCGAGGCGTCGACCGTGGCCGCCCAGCAGCACAGGCACCGGCACGACGACCCGATGATCGCCGTGCCGCTGGCCCTCGCGGGTGAGGCCGTGAGCTGGGGCGACGAGCCGGTGGTGGCCGAACCTCCGTCCGGAGCGTCCGAGTTGGCAGAGGCAGAGGCAGAGGCGGAGGCGGAGGCGGAGGCGGAGGCGGAGGGGCTGGCAGAGGCGGAGGCGGAGGCCGAGTCCGCCGCCCTGCTCGACGGGCCCGGTGTCGGCGCCGGGGAGGAGATCGCCGCCTGGGACATCGGCGGCGACACCCTGGTTCCGCTGCTCTGGGGGCTGGTCGGCCCGGACGAGGAGCGCGATGTGTTCTCCTCCGGTTACGCCACCGCCGAGGACGGCACCTGGGGCGCCCGAGCCGCCGTCGCCCCGGCCGGGGACGCGGAGGAGGAGCAGGAGGAGGTCCCCACCTGGACCACCTGGCGTCCGGACCGGACCCCCGCGCCGGGCGGTCTGACGGCCGCCGCGGTCGCCGCGGTCGGCGCGCTCTCCGCCCGCTCCACCGACGAGGTCCCCGAGGAGGAGCCGGCCGAGGAGACCGCGGAGCAGCCGGAGGAGGAACCGCAGCGCCGCAGCATCGCGGACCTGCTGGTCCAGGACGGCGACACCTGGGGCGACATCGACCCGGCGGCGGTCCTGTGAGGCCCCGTGCGAGCGCCCCCGCAAGCCCCACCGGAACGGAAGGAGCGGCATGAGCACCCCCTACGACCAGGAGATCGAGGACCTGCTGGCCCTCTACCAGCGCCAGCGCGAGGCGGCCGCCGAGACCCGGCGGCAGATCAACGAGGTGACCGGTGTCGGCCTCGCGCCCCGGCAGAGCGTCAAGGCCACGGTGAGCGCGCAGGGCGATGTCACCGCGATCGAGTTCCCCACCGGGGCCTGGCGCCGGATGGCCCCCAAGGAGCTGTCCGAGGCCCTGCTCGCGGCCATCTCCCAGGCCAGGGCGAAGGCCCTGGAGCAGGTGGCCGAGCTGACCACCCTGAACCTGCCGTCCGGGGTGGGCATCGCCGACCTGATCCAGGGCCGGGTGGACCCCACCGCACTGCTGCCCGAGCAGCCGGGCATGCCCGACCAGGTGCGGGAGTACGTCGAGAACGGTCGGCCGGAGGGCCTGCGCCGCCCCGGCTGAGTTGACGTCGACCCGCCTCACCGCGGGGCGGGTCGAACGGAATGGCACAGGAGAGGAAGAGGACGGCGATGGACAACGGACGATTCTCGGTCGACACCGACGGGCTGCACCGCCAGCTGCCGTACGTGCGGCAACTGGCGGAGCACATCCGCTCGGTGGGCAGCAACCTGCAGGCCCGCCTCTCCGTGCTGGGCGAGCCCTGGGGCGACGACGCCAGCGGCCAGGAGTTCTGGAACCAGTACGACAACCCGCACCACGAGCTGCTGGAGGGCATCAGCGGCGTGGGCCAGGTGCTGGACAGCACCGCGGACGGCATCCAGACCATGGCGCTGCGCTTCACCCAGCTGGAGGAGGAGAACATCGCCGCCGCCCGCCAGTTGCACACCCCCGACCACCCGGACGTCCCGACCGAGGGATCGAGGACGGAGCACGACCGCCCGTGAGCATCAACCTGCCCCCCGAGCTGGGCTGGGTGGCCCGGCTGGCCGTCGGCCAGGCGTGGCCCAAGGGCGACGAGGACAAGATGATCGCGCTGGGCGCGGCGTGGAACGACGCCGCCCAGCAGCTGGTGAGCCTCAGCGCGACCATCGACCCCGCCACCAGCGGCGTGCTCAACAGCATCGGGGGGCAGGTGGCCGACCAGTTCCACGACTTCACCAACCAGCTCCGGTCCAGCCTGCCCGACATGGCCGACGCGGCGGGCCAGATGGGCGAGCTCGGTCACAACACCGGCGTGCAGCTGGAGTACTCCAAGTACATGATCCTGGCCCAGCTGGTCTGGCTGGCCTACGAGTTGGTACAGCTCGCGTTCTGGGCCCCGGAGGCGGTGCCGGCCGCGATCACCGCGGCCCGGCTGATCGTGCAGATGATCCTCAAGCGGCTGCTCCAGTCCGTGGTCATGGGCGTCGGCTTCATGGTCGGCATGGACGTGGCCATCCAGACCATCCAGTTCCTCAAGGGCGACCGCACCAAGTGGGACGCCTCGCTCACCCTCTCGGCGGTCGAGAGCGGCGCCATCTCCGGCGGCATCGGCGGCATCCTGCACGGCGCGGGCGCCGCGTTCGCGCCGAAGTTCACCGGCTCGCTCATCGGCAAGGGCACCATCGGCGCGATCACCGGCGTGGTCAGCACGGCCACCATGGACGGGATCTTCGGCGGCGAGGGCGACTGGGGCGCGACGCTCAGCTCCAGCATCATCGGCGCGATGGGCGGGGGCGGCGGCCGTCGGCGCTTCGGCGGGGGCGACGAGGAGCACGAGCACATCGACGGGGACATCAAGCTCCCGTCCATGCCCGACCTGGGCCTGGACCTCACCTCGGACCTGAAGCCTGACCTGAAGCCTGACCTGACATCGGACCTGACAACGGACCTGAAGTCGGGCCTGCCGGGGGAGGAGGGCTCCGGCGGTGAGGGACTGCCCGGCCTGGAGCACGAGACCGGGCCGGAAAGCACGGGGCAGCACGGCACGGCGACGAACGGGGCCGGGCGCGGCCTCGTACAAGGAGCTCCGGCCGCCGTTGGGACCGGCAACGGGCGGGTCCACCCGGTGACCGAGGGCAGTGGCGGAGGTACTGAGGAGGAACCAGCGGAGCACGCGCCGGGACGCCCGGTCGAGGTCACCACCGGCACCGTGCGCCCGGTGACCAGCGGCGAGCAGCGCACCGTCACCGTCGGGCAGCCCGGCCGGACGGCGGTCGAGCAGCCGACCAGCGCGGGGCGCACGGGCGCCGAGGGCCTGGGGCAGCGGGACGTCGGTCAGCAGGGCGTCGGTCAGCGGGTCACCACCGAGAGCGGCACCGGTGTCCGGCAGGAGGTCGGCGGTGCCGAGCAGACCGTGCAGGCCGGTGCGCCGCCGGTCAGCACCGGGGCCGGCACGGGCGTTCGGGAGCCGGTCAACGAGGCGACCGTCAGCGAGGCGACCGTCAGCGAGGCGCCCGTGCACGAGGCGACCGTCAACGAGGCACCGTTGCCGGGCACCTCGGGGCGCGGCACCGCCACGGCCACGACACCCATCGGCGCGGGCGAGCAGCGTCCGGCCCCCGTCGGGTCCGCGGCCCCCGTGCCCACGCGGACGGGCAGCGGAAGCGTCACCCAGCAGTCGGGTGCGGCGCAGGCGTCTCCCCAGGGTGCCGCGCCCCGCGCGTCGCGCCGCGTCACCAGTTCGACGGACACCTCCACCACAGGGGTGCACACGGATGCTCCCGCGCGGCCCGTGCTCAGCACCGAGTCGGGGGACCCGGGGACCGTGGTCGGCCGCCCTGACGCCTCGTCGGGCAGCGGGCGGACGGCCGACGGACAGCAGGGCGCCGCCACGGCGGCCGCGCATCCGGGGCCGGGGGCGGGCCAGGTCCCGCGTCCGCACGATCCGCCGCACGGTCCCGGGGAGGTGCCCTCGTCGCGGTTGGATCGGTCGCCGCGGTTCGTGGTGCGGTCGGGTTTTGCGGTGCGGCGGTTCGAGGTGGGTGGGCAGCGGTTCGCGGATCTGTCGGTGCGGGTGGCGTTCCGTGGTGGGGGTGGTTCTCCTGAGGCGGTGGCGACGTGGTCGCGGGTGCAGCGGGGGGTGCGGGAGTTCTTCAATGATCCCGGGTACGCGTTGCCGGGTGGTGAGCGGTTGCATGTGTCGGTTGAGCGGGTGGAGCCGGGGGAGGGGCCGGATCTGACGGTGGATCTGGTGGGGCGTGGTGCGGGGATGGATCAGCACCGGTGGGAGGTGGATGCGGAGCCGGTGGCGTATGCGCATGAGATCGCGCATCAGTTGGGTCTGCGGGATGAGTACCGTGATGCGTCGGGTCCGCAGCGTGCGGATGTGGCGGGTAGTTTGCTGGGTGACTTCCGTCGGGCGGCGGGTTCGGGGTTGACGCAGTCGGGGTTGCGGGGGCGTCATCTGGCGTTGCTGGGTGCGCTGGTCGGTGGTGGTGACGACGGTCCGGTGCGTGTTTCCGAACCGGCACCGGTGCACGCGGGTGGGGCCTCACCCCGCGCCCCCAAACCCACCGACGGCAGCGCCACCGAGGGCAGCACCGCTGACGGCAGCACCACTGACGACGAGCAGCCGGTGGACGTCACGCAGCAGGCGGGCGGCAGTCGGGCCGGCGCCGCTTCGCCGCCGCGTCCGCTCGGTGCGCAGGACGATCCGGCCTGGCGGCAGGCGCGCGAGCAGGCTCCGGTGGTCCAGCGTCAGCACACCTGGGTCGACCCCGTCTCCGACCCCACCCGCATCGCCCTCCCACCCAGCGAGCCGCACACTCCCGTGCGCGAGCAGAGCCCCGAGCCGTTGGCCTCGCTCTCCGACCCCAGCCGCATCCCCCTGCCGGCCAGCGAGCCGCACACTCCCGTGCGCGAGCAGGCCCCCGAGCCGTTGGCCTCGCTCCCGCGCGCCGAGGACCCGTCCCCGGTGGTGCCGGAGGTGGAGCCCGCGGTGCTGCCGTCGCGCACCCCTGCGCGCGAGGAGCAGGTGCTGGTACCGGACCGCGGTGCGGAGCCGTCCGGTTCGGTCCGCCCTGAGGACGACCCGGCCACTCTCACACCCGAGCCGTCCCGGCCGGCGCCGGAGGTGGAGCCGCCGTCCGGCAGGGGCTCGCCTGTCGTGGACGAGTCCTCGGACGAGCACGCGCCGGTCGTGCTGCCGCCAGGGGCTGCGGAGACGCGCGTGCCGGAACCCGTTGTGCGTCGGGAGGGCCAGGGCTCCAGCGCGGCCACCGAGCGGAACCGGCCCACCGCGTCGTCCACCGCGTCATCCACCGCGTCGCCCACCGTGTCGGCTTCCGAGCACACCCCGGTGCTCGACCCGCGCACGGAGCACGGACCTGACGAGGCGACGAACCAGCGCCCGCTCCCGCCCCCGCTGCCCCCGCGACGCGTGGTCGCGACGCCGATCGTCCGCGAGCCCGAGGTGCCGCGCCCCCGAGCGGACGAGGCCACGAACGCTCCGGAGGCCCCCGACCACGTCACCGCCCCGGTCCGGCAGCGGCAGCCGCAGCCGCAGCCGCGCCGGGACGGCCCCTCGGCCACGCCGAGCCACGAGGACGCCGCCGCCGCGCTGGCCGCGCCGCGCCCGCCACGCGGCGGGCGTCCGCAGGCGCCGGGCGACTCGATGGAGCTGAGGCCGCCCCGGCCCGACCGCATCAGGGTGGAGCGGGAGAGTGCCGGCAACGGCCGCCGCTCGCTGTTCCAGTGGAAGCGCCCGGCCCGCAACGAGGCCGGCACCGCGCCCACCCGCCGCCCCGCCGACCCGACCGCCACCCCCACGCCCACGCCCACCACCCACGTCACCCACGTCACCCACGACACCCGCACCCCCGTCCCCGCCCCCACTCCCACCCCCGCCCGTCGTGCCCCCGCCCGCCACGTGCCCGACCCCAACTGGGACGGCCACCGCCTCCACGACCCGGCGTTCGCCCCGGCCAGGCCTCCCGCGCCGGACGCCGTGCGCCGGCCGCCGGCGCGGATCGCGACCCATCAGCAGCTCGGCGCGTCCGACCTGGTGGTCAGCCTGCACGGCCGGGAGCGGGACATCGTCCGGCAGATCGAGCGGCACGTGGGCGCCGCGTTCGGCGATGACGCGGCCGGGCGCACCATCGCGGACGCGTTCTTCGGTGGGTCGGGCCTCAAGCCCCGGCTCTCGGCCCTCTCCCGGGGCGACGCCTGGGAGGCGCCGTTCAAGGCGGGGCCGTGGTCCGGCAAGCTCAAGATGCGCGTCCGCGTGGACGAGACGCTCTACCTGGCCGAGACGACGAAGCCGGTGGAGTTCGAGGGCGGCGCCGAGCAACACCTGACCGTGGGCCGCACCCGCGAGCGGCGCAACCGCTACCTCGCCAACCTCTCCGGCAAGTTCAAGTGGAAGAAGGGCGACTTCACCCCCCAGGTCGGCTACACCTACGACCGGCTCAACACCAAGCTGCGCGGTGACGGGGCCCGCACCATCGCCCGTGGCAAGACCACCGAGGAAGGCACCCTCTTCGGCGCCAACTTCCGTCTGGAGCTGGACTTCTCGGACGTCACCCGGTTCGGCGAGCTGAAGCACCTGCCGGGGAACCACCGGGTGCCGGTGGACATCTCGGCGACCGTGGCCGTGCCGCGCCCGGAGACCGGGGACCGGCACGGTGCGGCGGCCGTCCCGGACCGGCTCTTCGCCCCGCCGGACCGGGTCGTGCACACGCAGCGGCTCGGCGGCTCGGACATCGTGCTGGACGTGTCGGCCGGGCAGACCCACCCGACGACCCATCAGGAGATCAAGGGCGTCGACGCGGTGCTGCACCAGCTGGACCCCGAGGGGCGGCGGGTCTTCGGCAACGACTTCTGGCAGAACACGGTGCGCCCGGAGCTGAAGTCCCAGATCGACCTGGGCGGGCTGCACCAGGACCTCAAGGGGATGATGGCGGGCGACCGGCTGCGGATCGAGGTGCCGGCCAACTTCCTCGGCTGGACCAAGGCGGTGGTCGAGGTCGGCGCGCACGTCCGGACCATGGAGCACCAGCGCAACACCGGCACCACCGAGTTCAACGTCGGCACCGGCGTGTCCCGTTCGCAGCGCCGCCAGGTGCACCGGGGCCATCTGGGGCAGCTCCCGGTGGTCGGCAACGTGATGAAGTACCTGCCGGGCATGTTCGGCTTCACCGGCTCCCAGCAGCGCGGCCGGGAGCGGGTGGAGATCGGCGGCTCCTCCCACGACGTCACGGTGACCACCAAGCTCAAGGCCCCCGGCGCGGTCTTCGGCGGGACCGGCGGACTCGACTTCCACTTCGTCCGGGTGGAGAACCTGCGTGAGGACCGGGTCGGCGGCGCCACCGCCGAGGTGAACTTCACCGCGCTGGTCGAGCAGAGCGAGGCGCACGAGGTGCGGCCGGCGCCGCCCGGCGGGCCCGATCCGACCCGCTTCACCGCCACCGGGGCAAAGACCCCGGTGCCCCGGCTGACCCGGAACCCGGGCGACCCGGTCGCGCAGCCCCCGCACTCGGTCTGGGGCGGCCCGGACGCGCACCACCCGCCGGCCGGCCCCTACGGCCTGCGCGACACGGTGACCACCCGCGACCTGGCCGATGTCTCGGCCCTGCACGACCGGTTGGACACCATCGGCCGCCAGCACTTCCCCGACGTCTGGGAGGACGTCCGCGAGGAGGTCATCGACACCTTCGGGCACGCCATGGTCTCCGCCCACCTGCCCTCGATGACCCGTGGACTGCCGCTGGAGACAGGGGAGTTGGGGGAGACGCTGCGGCGGCACGGGCTGCACGTGTCGGCCACGGCGCGGGTGGTCGAGATGGAGTACAAGCGGCTGGACACCAAGGCCGAGCTGAACGCGGTCGCCGAGACCGGCACGGCCGAGGCCGACCGCACCATCTTCTCCCGCACCCTGGCCGGCGGCGGGGTCGGCGGCGGCGAGGCGGTGCTGCACCAGGTCGTCGCCAAGGACGGTGCGGGCGAGAGCGGCGCCGGCGGAGGTGCCGGCGGAGGTGCCGGCCAGGACGCCGGCGGAGGGCACGCCGAGGCGGCCCCGCCGATGGAGACCGCCGAGGCACTGGACATCCAGGGCAGCTACGCCCAGCAGCGCCGCACCCGGATCGGCTGGCGGTCCGGGCAGGCCGGCAAGGTCTACGCGAACGGCAAGTACGGCCAGCCGCAGGCGCTGTTCAACTCCCGGGTGGAGATCGACCTCCGCTTCAGCCGGCAGGGCGACCCGGTCCGGGAGCACACGGAGCCGCTGAACGCCGAGTTCAGCATGGACGCCCGGGACACCAACGCCGCCCAGGCGGACGTCAACGGAGAGGCGGTGTTCACCCGGCCGCAGCCCGCCGCGGCCGGGCCCGCCGCCGCCCACCCCCCGGCACCGCCCGCCCCGTTCGTGCCCCGCGCCGCGCCGGCGACCCGGCATGACCCCCCGCCCCGGATCGCCGACCGGGGCGCGCTGGGCGCCTCCGACGTGCTGCACAGCCTCGGCCCGCAGGACACCCGGCTGCTCGACCAGGTCGAGCGGCAGCTGCGGACCCGTCTCGGCGACCCCCTGCCGGACGAGCTGCACCAGCAACTGCGCGAGCAGCTCGACCCGTTCGCGCTGAAGGGCCAGCTCTCCCGGCTCACCCGCGGCGGCCGGATCGTCATCAAGGTCGACGCCGGCGGCTGGTCGGGCAGCATCGCGGTCGGGGCCCGGATGGGCCGCATGACGCACACCGAGAACGTCGACAAGTTCGAGTTCGAGCTCGGAAGCCAGCAGCGCTCCACCGTGGGGATCGTGCGCGACCAGCGCGTGCGGCACATCGTCGGCATCCCGCTCAAGTTCAAGCTGCCGCACACCACCGTCAACCTCTCCTACAACCGGCTCTACGACTTCTCGGACAGCATGACCACCGAGGGATCGGGATCAACGGTCAGCCGGGGAAAGACGGTTGAGCAAGCCGGTCTCTTCACCGGGCCGGCCGACTTCAGCGTCGACGTCAACCTGGGCCGCCGCCTGGAGCGCTTCGACCACCAGTTCCCGGTCACCCTGCCCGACACGGTGGTGGCCGTGCCGCTGCGCGACGCCCCCGACCCCGCCGCGGTCGCCCCCGCCCCCACCACCGCCGTGCCGGACCGGATCCGGCAGAGCTACCGGCTCGGCTCCTCCGACATCGTCACCGACGTGCACCTGCTCCAGCCCGCCCCCCACGCCCCGCCGCCCGCCGCCGCCCACGCCGCCGGTGGCCCGGCCCACGCCGGTGGCCCGGCCCACGCCGCTGGCCCGGCCCACGCCGGTGGCGGCGCGGCGGCGCCCGTCCCGGTCGGTCGCAACCGCGAGGTCGTCGAGCAGTCGGTCGACCGGCTGAACCCCACCGGCCGGGCCACGCTGGGCGGTGACTGGCCGGGCATGCGCCAGAAGATCGTCGACCTGATCCAGGGCGACGGGTTGGTGCCCGCCCTCAAGCCCGCCATGTCGGGCGGCGAGATCGTGCTGCGCCACGGCCGCAGCGAGGTCCGGATCAGCTCCGACGTCAGCAGGCTGGAGGTCACCGGCGCGACCGGCACGACCGAGTTCAACACCGGCACCGGCACCCAGCGCACCTTCGCCGAGCACGACGACCACGGCGGCTCCGGCAGTCCCGGCAACGTGGTGAACGTCAGCGTCCAGGGCACCTCCAACCCGTTCCCCGACGGCGCCGCCGTCCTGGCCGGCGGCGGCGCGGTGCACTCCTGGGGCCACGACGAGCACCTGGCGTCCGTCGGCTCCGCCTCGACCGGCATGACCTCCAAGAGCAAGAACCCCGCGGTGAGCGCGCAGGGCGAGGCCCGGCTGGTCTTCACCATGACCCGCAAGCCGCTGATCCGGCTCGGGCACAGCGAGCGGGTCGTGCCGGAGCCGGCCTCCGCGGACTTCCGCCGGCGGGTCACCGATCCCACCCGCGTCTACAACAAGCCTGCGGCGAACGGCAATCCGCCCGAGGCGCACCAGCCGGTCCTCAGCATCCAGGGCGGTCGCCCGCTGCCCCCGCGCGCGCTCGGCGGTGTACCGCACGGCTTCGCCCAGAGCGTGCGCAGCGTCGTCTACGGCGACCACAGCCACACCATCCGCACCCTGCGCCGACTGGCCGCGCCCCGGCGAGCCCAGGCCGCCCTCGACGTGGGCTTCCACGCCACCCTGCTGGAGTCCGAGGCCCGCCCGCTGCGGACCGGCGAGCCCCCCGCCTTCGTGGCCCGCCCCGACGCGACCGAGGCCGCGCAGCGCACCGCCTTCGAACAGGCCGAGCGCGCCCGGCTCCAGGGACAGGCGGGCGGCAGCAACCCGCCCGGCCCGCCCGTGACGGTGCGGGTGCCCCCGGAGCGGGTGTGGACCGAGGGCCTGCGCGACGTGGACGTCACCCGCTGGATAGGCGACTCCTCCGGCATCGGCGACATCATCCGGATGCGCGGCCCGCGCTTCTTCGGCGGCGGCACCTGGCGGCGGCTGGGCGTGGTCGCCCAGCAGGGCCTGGGCCACAGCGGGCTCTCCGCCGGCTTCGGCGCGGCCACCCGCGGCGACGACATCACCACGCCCACCGCGGGGCGGCTGCGGCTGCTCACCAACCGGGCCCAGATCCGGGCCTCGGTGAAGGTGCTGAACCTCGAGTACCAGTCCACCGACCGCAACGTCGAGCTCAGCCCGGCCGGCGAGGTCTCCGGCACCACCCGCCACACCGCGCTGAGCTGGCACAACTCCGGTGGCCAGCTGCAGATCGGCGCCGAGGGCAGCGCGGGCTCGGCCGAGGCCACCGGGCTGCTGACCGGCGGCTACCAGCACCGCAAGCGCGCCGGCGCGATGCTGGAGCAGGGCGGCCGTGTCATCGCCAGCGGCAAGTTCAACACGCCGATGGCCCGGTTCACCGGCTACGCCGAGGTCACCGTCACCTTCGTGGACGGCGGCCGCCAGGTGCGGGAGCGCGGCATCGTCCCGGTCACCCTCGACATCCCCGAGCACGAGACCGGCACGGCCCAGCACGGGCCGGGCGACACCCTGCTCTTCGCCGACGACCGGCGCGACGGCAGGGCGCCGGCGCCGGTGGGCGCTCCGGGGGGCGCGTCGGGGGCCCGGGGACGCACCGGCGACGTGGGCGGCGGTCCGCCCACGCGACCGGGGTCGCGGCCGCGGCCATCCGCCACCCCTTCCACCTCAGGCGGGCAGCGCGGCAGCGGACTTGAGAGCTTCCTGGCGGCGGAGGACCCGGACGACGGGGCCCTCTTCGGCAGCTACCCGCCCCGCCGCTACGACCGGTTCCCGCACCCTTCCGACGCGGGGTCCTCCTCCGTCGCGGAGTCCTCCACACCCCGGTCGGCCCGCACCCCGGCGCCGAGGACGACGCCCCGGACAACGCCCCGGACAACGCCCAGGACAACGCCCACGACGCTGCCGAGCGCAGGCGGGGGAGAGCGGCAGCGTCCGGCGCAGCAGCAGCGTCCGGTGCTGGGCACGGGCCTGGGCGCGAACGGCAGCCAGGACGGCACCACTCCCCGGTTGACGCCCCGTCAGGCCGAGAAGGCGCCGGTGCGCCCCACCGCGCCGCTGCCGCAGATCCGGCCGCTGCCGGGCGAGCCGCGCACGCCACCGCAGCTGGACGCCGACGGCCTGCGGCCGCAGGGCGCGCCCCGTCCGGCCGCCCTCCCGACCGGGGGCCCCCGCTCTGCCGAGACCCAGGGAACTTCCGCCGCCGACCTGCCGCCCGCTCCGGTCCGGGACGAAACGGCGCACCCCCAGCCATCCCTGACTGTTCGTCAGCCTGAGTCCCGTACGCGTCTGAGCGCAGCTGCTCCCGCGCCGGCGCCGCTGCGGGAACCCGGGCGGGAGCAGATCCTGGCGCTGGGCCTCGATCCGGCCGAGGAGCCGGTGATCCGGCCCCTGGGCTCGGTCCTGGGCACCGTCGAGCCCCCACGTCTGCCGGCGGAGCCGGCGAGCCGGCCTGTGGTGGCGCGGCCGGACAGGTCCGCGGTGCCGACCGTGCCGCCACAGTCCTCCGAGGAGAGCGACAGCCTGACTCGGGCGCCCCTCACCATCGACGCGGACGCGGACGCGGGCCGTCGCGTCGTGACGCCCACGGTGACCACCGAGGTGACGTCCGAGGTGACGTCCGTGGTGACCACCGAGGTGACGTCCGAGGTGACGTCCACGGCGGCCACCGATTCGGCCGACGACCAGCGGTCGGCTCCCATCGAGTCCTCCTCGGCCCCTGGCACGACACCGCCCGGGCCGAGCGCCCCGACCGTCCTGCCGGAGGAGCCCGCGCGTACGGGCGGCACCCAGCAGCACGGCGCGGAGGGCTCCGCCCAGGGTGTCTCGCCCCGAGCGCCGCGCCCGGGGGCGCAGACCCCTGCGCCGCATCCGGTGGGGGACAGGCAGCAGGCGGAGGGAAGTCGGGCCGGCGCCGCTTCGCCGCCGCGTCCGCTCGGCGCGCAGGACGATCCGGCCTGGCGGCAGGCGCGCGAGCAGGCTCCGGTGGTCCAGCGTCAGCACACCTGGGTCGACCCCGTCTCCGACCCCACTCGCATCGCCCTCCCACCCAGCGAGCCGCACACTCCCGTGCGCGAGCAGAGCCCCGAGCCGTCCGCGTCGACAGTGCTGGAGCCGCCCGCGACGCCGACGCTGCCGCCGCCGCACGGGTCCGTGTTCGACGGCCCGACGTCGTCGCCGGTCGAGCCGCACGGCGAGAATTCCGCGGCGCTCGCTCCGAGCCGCCCGCGGCTGGTGCGGTCGTCCTCCGTGCCGACGGTGCTGCCGTCGCACGGCTCCGTGCTCGACGGCCCCTCGTCCTCGCCGGTCGAGCCGCACCGCGAGGACGCCTCGCTGCGGCCACCCGGCCGGACTCCCGTGCTGGACCCGGCGACGCCGACCCCGTTGGGCGCACCGCGCGAGCTGGACGCCGAGGGCAGCGGCAGCGGTTCGACCGAGCAGGGTGAAGACCTGCCCCCGTCCTCGTCGACGCACCTGAGCATCGAG
Organism: Kitasatospora sp. NBC_01287; assembly: GCF_026340565.1. Lineage (NCBI taxonomy): Bacteria > Bacillati > Actinomycetota > Actinomycetes > Kitasatosporales > Streptomycetaceae > Kitasatospora > Kitasatospora sp. NBC_01287. The sequence continues at coordinate 191,417 of NZ_JAPEPB010000001.1, read as the reverse complement.
GACACGCCCCCGCCGCCCCCGATGCCCGTGGCCCGGCCGATCCGTCCCGCGCGCGCCGAGCTCCCCGAACCGATCCAGCGGGCGGACAGCACCACCGGCAGCGACACCGACGAGCATCCGACTCCGGCCCGGCCGCTCCAGCACGCGACCCGGCCCCAGCCGCCCCAGCGTCCGACGCGTGCCCAGGCCGCCGACGCGCTCGGCGGCCTGGCGGAGCCCCGCGATCCGGGCAACCCCCGGCAGCCGGCCGACCGCATCGAGATGACCCGTCCCGGCGAGCAGCGCAGCCGGCCCACCGCGTCGCGTTCGCGCTTCACCGACTGGTTCACCCGGAGCGAGCCGCGCCGGCAGGGTGCCGACGACCCGACCCCGCCACCCGCCCCGCTCCGCCGCCCGGCTGACGACCCGACAGCCGCCGCCAGGCCCACCAACACGAGGCCCACCAACACGAGGCCCACCGGCGCCAGGCCCACCGACACCGCCCCCACCGCCCCCCGCCGCCCCCAGCACGACGCACCGGCCCCGCCGCCCGCTCCGCCGCCCGCTCCGCCGGTCCGGCCGCGCGATCCGAACTGGACCGACCACCCGCTCTACGATCCCGCCTTCGCCGCCCGCACTCCCGTGCCGCCGGGCGACCGGCGCCTGCCGCCCGCCCGGATGGCCGATCAGCGGCAGCTCGGCGCGTCCGACCTGGTGGTCAGTCTGCGCGGCCGGGACCGCCAGATCGTTCGCCGGATCGAGCGGGCGGTCGGCGACGCGCTGGGCGACCACGACGCCGGGCGGACCATCGCGGACGCGTTCTTCGGCGGCGGCGCGCTCAAGCCCCGGCTGTCCGCGCTCTCGCGCGGTGATGCCTGGGAGGCCCCGTTCAAGGCGGGCGGCTTCACCGGCAAGCTCAAGATGCGGGTCCGGGTGGAGGATTCGCTCTACCTCTCGGACGCTCCCAAGCTGGAGTTCGAGGGCGGCGCCGAACACCAGCTGGTGCTCGGGCGGATCAAGGAGCGGCGGCACCGCTGGCTGGCCAACCTCAGCACCAAGTTCAGCTGGGGCAAGGCGAACTACACCCCCCAGGTCGGCTACCTGCACGATCGCCTGACTCTGGGGCAGCGCAACGACGGCGCGCGCACCATCGCCCGTGGCAAGACCACCGAGGCCGCCTCCCTGTTCGGCACCCGGATGCACCTCACACTGGACTTCTCCGAGGTCACCCGCCTCGGGCAGCACCTGCCGATGGCCGACCGCCGCCCGGAGCTGGACATCGTGACCACGGTGGCGGTGCCGCACGGCGAGACCCGGGGGTCGGGGGTGAACGGGGCCGTGCCGCCGGCGGCCACGCACTTCCTGGTGCCGCAACGGGTGGCGGACAGCCACCGCCTGGGCAGCTCCGACATCGTCCTGGACGTCTCGGCCACCCGCCGTGACGGCGCCGGCGCGATCACCAGCAAGGGCGTCGAGTCGGTGCTGCGCGATCTGGACGCGGAGGGCGTCCGGATCTACGGCAACCGGCACTGGCACTCCACGGTGCGGCCCGAGCTGGGGGCGGAGCTGGACCTCGGCGGTCTGCACCAGGACCTCAAGGGGATGATGTCGGGCCAGCCGCTGCGGATCGAGATCCCGGGCGGGTTCTTCAGCCGGACGAAGGCCGTGGTGGAGATCGGCGCGTCGGTGCGCAGCATGGAGCACGTCCGCAACACCGCCACCACCGAGTTCAACGTCGGTACCGGCGTTGTGCGTTCGGGCCATGAGCAGAGCACCCGCGGTCACCTGGGCCAGGTGCCGATGCTGGTCAACGTCACCCGGTTCATTCCCGGCATGTTCGGCTTCAGCGGCTCCCAGCAGCGCGGTCGGGAGCGGATCGAGATCTCCGGCTCCGGCCAGGACGTCACCGTCACCACCAAGTTGAAGACCCCGGGCGCGGTGTTCACCGGCGAGAGCGCCCTGCGGGTGCGGCTCGGCCGGGTTCGCGGGACCACCGAGCTCGAACACGCGATCGTGCCCAGCTCGGTGGACTTCACCACCCTGGTCGAGCAGCAGGAGGCCCGGCCGGCCCCGGCCGCCCCGCCGACCGCCGTCGGTGTGGTGAACCCCAACCGGTTCGTCGCCCCGGCGGCCACGCGGCCACGGCAGTTCACCCGGTTCAACGCGGGCGACACCGTGGCCAGGCCGCCGGACACGGTCTGGGGCCCCGACCCGGCCGACCCGCAGGCGGGCCACGGTCTGCCGGACACGGTGACCACGCGTGACCTGGGCAGCGTGGCGCGCCTGCGCGCGCGGATCGACACCATCGGCCGCACCGAGTACGCGGACATCTGGGAGGACGTCAGGGAGGAGGTGCTGGACACCTTCGGCCACACCCTGGTCTCCGCTCACCTGACCTCGATGACGCGCGGACTCAGCCTGGAGACACCGGAGTTGAAGGCGGTGCTGCAGCGCCACGGATTCCAGGTGTCGGCCACCGCCCGGCTCACCCGGATGGCCTTCAAGCGGGAGGACGCGGGCGCCGAGCTGAACGCGGTCGCCGAGACCGGCTCCTCCGAGGCGCACCGCACGATCTTCTCCCGCACCTGGGCGCTGGGCACCGTCGCCGGCGGTGAGGCCAACATGAAGCCGCACGTGGGGGGCGGGAGCGAGCAGCCGCAGGGTGGCGGCCACCCGGGCGACAACGGAGGCGCCGGCACCACCGGCACCACCGGCAGCACCGACACCGCGGGTGCGGGCGGCGGCGGCCACGAGGCGTCGGAGCCGCATCTGGCCGACCTCCAGGCCAGTTATACCGCCCAGCACCGGAGCCGGGTCGGCTGGCGCTCCGGCTCGGCCGGCAAGGTCTACGCCAACGGCAAGTACCAGCAGCCGCAGGCGCTCTTCGACTCCGACGTCACCGTCGACGTGCGGTTCACCCGGAACGGCGTCGCGCGGGCGCCGCTGTCGGTGCCGCTGGAGGCGGAGTTCAGCATGGACTCGCGCGACACCCTCCAGCACGTGGTGACCGCGCCGGGCCCCGCCGAGTTCCGCCCCCCGGCGGCTCCCGCCCCCGCCCCGGCCCACGTTCCAGCCCCTGCTCCCGCTCCGGCCGCAGGCGGGCACACCGCCACCGCCCCCGCTCCCGCCCCGGCCCCCGCGCCCGTCCCCTTCAAGGCCCGTCCCGCGCTCGCGCGGCCGCTCAACCCGCCGCGCCGGTTCACCGACCGGGGTGCGATGGGCGCCTCCGACGTGCTGCACAGCCTCGGCCCGCAGGACACCCGACTGCTCGACCAGGTCGAGCGGCGGTTGCGGACCGGCCTCGGCCTCACCCGGCTGCCCGACGACCTGCGGCAGCAACTGCGGCAGAAGCTCGACCCGTTCGCGCTCAAGGGCCGGCTCTCGCGGATCACGCGCGGCGGCCGGATCGAGATCGAGGTGGACACCGCCGGGTGGAAGGGCACCGTCGTGGTCGGCGCGCGCCTGGGCGCGATGAACCACACCGAGAGTGTCAAGAGCTTCGAGTTCGAACTCGGCAGCCAGCAGCGCTCCACCACCGGCATCGTCCGCGACACCCGGGTGCGCCACATCCTGGGCGTACCCGTCAAGTTCAAGCTCCCGCACGCCACCGTCAACGCCGCCTACAACCGGCTCTACGACTTCTCGCAGAGCATGACTACCGACGGGTCCGGGGCAACGGTCAGTCGTGGCAAGACCGTTGAGCCCGCCGCCCTGTTCACCGGGCCGGTCCACTTCGATGTGGACTTCAACCTGCGCAACGGCGACCGCACCTTCGCCCCCGGCGCCGCGGGTCCCGTCACCCTGAACCACGCGGTGGTGGCGGTGCCCGAGCGGGACGGCCGCGTCCCCGGCGCGGTGGACCCGGCACCCCGCACGGCGGTGCCCGACCGCATCACGCGGAGCTTCCGGCTCGGCTCCTCCGACATCGTCACCGACGTCTTCCCGGTCCACGAGGACCCGGCCGACCTGGCCGCCCGGCAGGCCCGGCAGCCGGCCCCGGCCGCCGCCCAGGGCAACGCCCCCGCCGCCAACCCGCCCGCCGCCAACCCGCCCGCCGCCAACCCGCCCGCGCTCCCCGCTCCGCCGCTCCCCGCTCCGCCGCCTCCCGCCCGGGGCCGGGCCGGCATCGACGAGACCCTGCGCCGCATCGACGACCAGGGCCGGTCGGTCCTCGGCGACGACTGGGCGGGCATGCGCGAGAAGATCGCCGACCACATCGCCGACGACGGGCTGGTCTCCTCGCTCAAGCCCGCCATGTCCGGCGGCGACATCGTGCTGCGCCACGGCCGCAGCGAGGTCCGGATCAGCGCCTCGGTCAGCACGCTGCGGGTCATCGGCGACGCCGGCACCACGGAGTTCAACACCGGCACGGCCGGGCAGCGCAGCTTCGCCGAGCACGACGACCACGGCGGCTCCGGCAGCCCCGGCAACGTGGTCAACGTCAGCGCCCTGGGCACCAGCAACCCGCTGCCGGACGGCGCCGCCCTCGTCGGCGGCGGCGGCGTCAGCCGGGGTTGGGGCGACGACCGGCACCGGACCACCATCGGCTCCGCCTCCACCGGCATGACCTCCAAGAGCAAGCAGGACGCCGTCAAGGCCGAGGGCCGCGCCCGCCTGGTCCTCACCATGACCAGGCGGCCGCTGGTCAGCGGCCACAACAGCGAGCGCGTCGTGCTGGAGCCGATGTCCGAGCGGTTCAAGGCGCAGGTGCTGGCCAACATCGCGGCGGCCCCGCAGCCGCCGAACGGCCGGCGCGCCCTCGGCCTCAACGACCGGACCGCCTTCAGCTACGAGAACCGGCCCGCGGGCACGCCCGACCCCGGCGTCGGGGACGTCCTCCTGCGCAAGGTGCGCAGCGTCATCCACGGCGACCGCAGCAGCACCGTCCGGTCCGTCCGGCGCGCGGTCGCCCCCCGGCGCGGCGCGGCCGCCGTGGACTTCGGGTTCACCGCCACCATCCAGAAGTCCGAGGCCCACGACCTGCGGAGGGACGAGCCGGCGACCTTCCAGGCCCGGCCGGACGCCGCGCAGCAGGCTCGCGTCGACCACTTCCGCCAGGGGCAGGAGCGGGACCGGCTGCTCGGCGGCGGGCCCGCTCCCGCTCCCGCGCCGGTCCCGGTCCGGGTGCCACCCGCGCGAGTGTGGACCGAGGGCCTGCGCGACGTCGACGTCACCCGCTGGATCGCGGACTCCTCCGGCATCTCCGACATCATCCGGGCGCGCGGCCCGCAGTTCTTCGGCAAGGGCACCTGGCGCCGGCTCGGCGACGTGGCACGCCAGAACCTCGGCCACAGCGGGCTCTCGGCCGGCCTCGGCCCGGCCACCCGGGGCGACGACATCGCCACACCCGTCGCCGGACACCGGCTCCTGGTGAACAAGGCCCAGGTCCGCGCCTCGGTCGAGCTGTTGAGCCTGGAGTACCAGGCCGGTGACGGCAAGGTCGAGCTCAGCCCGGCCGGCGAGGTCTCCGGCGTCTCCCGGCACACCCACCTGACGTGGACCACCACCGGCGTCCAGGGCAGCCTGGGCGCCCAGGCCACCGCCGACTCCGCCGAGGCCCAGATCCTCGTCAACGGCGGCTACCAGCACCGCGGGCGCGGTGGCACGCTGCTGGAGGAGGGGGGCAGGGTCATCGCCAGCGGCAAGTTCAACACGCCGATGGCCCGCTTCACCGGCCACGCCCGGGTCACCGTCACCTTCGTGGACGGCGACCGCCAGGTCCAGGAGCACGGCGTCATTCCGGTCACCGTGGACATCCCGGAGCACGAGACCGGCGCGGCCGTCCGCGGCGACGGCGCCACGTACGTCTTCAGCAAGGCCGCCCCGGGCGGCGAGCAGGTGGGTGGCGAGCAGGTGGGTGGCGAGGACCGGGACGACGGTGGTTACGACGGCGGCTCCGGCTCTGGCCACGACGGAGGCTTCATGGCGGCCGAGGACAGCGGGCGCCACGGCATCGGCCTGGCCCCGCACCGCGACACCGCCCCCGACCGGGACACCACCCCCGGCCAGAACACCGGCATCGGCCGTGGCAAGGCCGTCGACCGGACGCCGCACCCGGGCTCCCGGTCCGGTGCCGCCGGCCCGACCCCGGCCCGCCGTTCGCCCTCCGCCGCCCCGCGCCCCGCGCTCAGCTTCGACGTCTCCTTCCGCAGCGGCAGCGGCAGCGGCAAGGTCGAGGACGCGCAGCGCGGCGCGGTCCAGGAGGCGGCGGCGCGGATCGCCTCGCTCAGCCTGGAGCGGCACGATGCCGGCGCCCCGCTGCCCCGGATCACGCTCTCCAGCCGCGCGGTCGTGCGCCGGGGCGGCCTACCGCACTTCGGCCGCTCCCTCGCACTCGGCGAACAGCAGGGCCGAACCCTCGCCGCAGCGCTCCGCGAGGCGCTGAGGCTGGAGCTGGGCCGCCGTCAACAGAACGGCGAAGTAACCCTGTTGAGCGATGAAGCGATCCCCGTCGACGTCACCCCGAACGCGGAGCACGACGGCACCGAGGGCGCCTTCATTCATGTCCACCTCCCCCCGCCTCCCGGCTCCTGACCCCGTGCCCGCCTCCCGGCTCCTGACCCCGCGCCCGCCTCGGCTGCGGCTCCCGGCTCGGCGGCGCGGGGGCGTTTTGAGCCAGGGCGCGACTGTGTCACAGTTGACGGTGTGTCTCCGAACGATCGCCTGGAGTGACGGGCCGTGCTTGATTCCCTGACCCGCCCGTGTGGCGAGGCCTCTCCGAGTTCCGTCCCACCCGCCTCGGACGGCACGTGCACCGCCTCCGGACCGGCCCTGCGCGTCAAGTGCATGGGCCGCACCTACGCCGTCGTGGCCACCGGCGACCACATCGCGGTCAGCGACGTCACCGACATCACCCGCCCCCTGCCGCTGGGTAGCGCGGTCCCCGCGGGGAGTGGTCTGTGGGACATCCACACGCCGGACGGGCGCGCCCTGCTGCGCACCGACGAGCTGCTTCGCGCGCTGGTCGCACTGCGTGCGGTCTACACCTCCTCGGCGAGGCGCTGAGGAGGCGGCCGAATCGCCTCCGCTCGCTCGGCTTGGCTGCTGCGCTGCGCTCGAATCCTGGAGCCGGGCACGCGGCACTGTCCAGATATTTGCATAATTAATCACAAGCGGTACGGTGGCGACGTGACTGAGCAGACCTGTCGAAGATTCCAGGGCCGCGTCGCCCTGATCACCGGTGCCGCAAGCGGCATCGGCGCCGCCACAGCGAGGCGGCTGGCCGCCGAGGGGGCGGCCGTGGTGGCCATCGACATCGCCGACCCGGCCGGGCAGGCCGTGGTCGAGGCGATCAGGCGGGAGGGCGGCCAGGCCGAGTACCGGCACGGCGACGTGACCTCCGCGGCGATGTGGGACGAGCTGGCCGCGCACGTGCGGAGCCGGTACGGACGGCTGGACGTGCTGCACAGCAACGCCTACGCCGTCGTCGTCAAACCCGCCCACGAGTTGACCGAAGTCGAGTGGGACACCCAGCTCGCGGTCACGCTCAAGGCCTCCTGGCTGGCCATCCGCGCCTTCGCCCAGGCCCTGCAGGACAGTGCGGGCGCGGTGGTGCTCACCTCCTCGGTGCACGCGCTGGTCGGCCTGCCGGGCCACCCGGCGTATGCCGCCGCCAAGGGCGCCCTGTGCGCGATGGGCCGTCAGCTCGCCGTCGAGTACGGCCCGCGGGTCCGCGTCAACACCATCGTGCCCGGGCCCGTCATGACCGCGGCCTGGGACCGGGTGGACGAGGCCGGACGGGCCGACAGCGTCGGCGAGACCGTCGCCAAGCGCTTCGGCCGGCCCGAGGAGGTCGCGGCAGCCGTGGCGTTCCTCGCCTCCTCGGACGCCTCCTTCGTCACCGGCGTGAGCCTGGTGGTGGACGGCGGCTGGTCCGTCGTCAAGGCTTCCTCGTGAACGCGGGGACGATCGACGCGCGGACCCGTGGTCCGCGCGGGACGACAGAGGGGCAGCCACTGTGAACCACCCGGTACGAGGTCTGCACCGACAGGCCGTCGAGGTCATCGGCGAGCGGATCATCCGTGGCGTGGTCGCCCCGGGTGCCTCGATCCACCCCGACCAGATCGAGCAGGAGCTCGGCGTCAGCAAGACCGTCGTCCGCGAGGCGCTGCGGGTCCTGGCGTCCAAGGGACTGATCGACTCCCGCCAGAAGCGCGGCACCTTCGTCAGACCGCGCTCCGACTGGAACCTGCTGGACAGCGACCTGCTGCGCTGGCAGGGCTCGGGCATCCCCGACGAGACCTTCCTCGACAACCTCGGCGAGGTCCGCGGGATCGTCGAGCCGGCCGGAGCCCGCCTGGCCGCCGAGCGCCGTGACGAGGCCGACCTCGCCGCGCTGGAGGCCGCCCTCGACCGGATGGCGGACGCGGGCGGCGACGCCGACGCCGTGATCGAAGCCGACCTCGCGTTCCACCGCGCGCTGCTCGCCGCCGCCCACAACGAGCTCCTCACCCGCATGGAAGTGGTGATCGAGGCAGGCCTGCGCGTGCGCGACCACATCGTGCACGGCGCCGACCACTGGGCCGACGCCGTACCCGCCCACCGGGCCGTCCTCGACGCCGTGCGCGCGCGGGAACCGGAGACGGCCGCCCGCGCCGTCCACGACCTGCTCGCCCAGGCCGCCACCGACCTCCACGAGCTGATGGACGACGCCGACCGCGGAGAGAGCGGATGAAGATCACATCATTGGAGACGTACCTCGTCGCCCCGCGCTGGCTGTTCCTGCGCGTCGCCACCGACGAGGGGATCACCGGCTGGGGCGAGCCCGTCGTCGAAGGCCGCGCCGAGACCGTGCGGGCCGCCGTGCGCGAACTCGCCGACCACCTGATCGGCGAGGACCCGCTGCGCATCGAGCACCACTGGCAGACCCTCACCAAGGGTGGCTTCTACCGGGGCGGCCCGGTGCTCTCCAGCGCGGTCGCCGGTATCGACCAGGCACTGTGGGACATCGCCGGCAAGGTCCACGGCGTTCCGGTCCACCAGCTGCTCGGCGGCCACGTCCGCGACCGGGTGCGGATGTACGCCTGGATCGGCGGTGACAGCCCCGCCGACGTCGCCGAACTCGCCCAGGCCCAGGTCGAGGCCGGCTTCACCGCCGTCAAGATGAACGGCTCGGCGCAGATGCGCCCGATCGACACCCCCGCCCGGACCCAGGCCGTCATCGACCGGGTGGCCGCCGTCCGCGAGGTCCTCGGCGAGGAGCGCGACGTGGCCATCGACTTCCACGGCCGGATGTCCACCGCCATGTCCCGGCGGCTGCTGCCCCTGCTGGAGCCGCTGCAGCCGATGTTCGTCGAGGAACCCGTCCTCCCCGAGCACTCCCGCGACCTGCGCCGCCTCGTCGACTCGACCTCCGTCCCGCTTGCCGTGGGTGAGCGGCTCTACTCCCGCTCCGACTTCCGGGACGTACTCGCCACCGGCATCGCGGTCGCCCAGCCCGACGTCTCGCACGCCGGTGGAATCTCCGAGGTGCGGCGCATCGCGTCGCTCGCCGAGGTCCACGATGTCGTGATGGCGCCGCACTGCCCCCTCGGTCCGATCGCCCTCGCGGCCAGTCTCCAACTCGCCTTCGCGATACCGAACTTCCTCATCCAGGAACAGGGCATCGGGATCCACTACAACCGCGGCGACGACCTGCTGGACTACCTCCTCGACCCCGAGCCGTTCCGCTTCACCGACGGCCACGCCAACCGGCCCACCGGCCCGGGCCTCGGCATCGACATCGACGAGGACGCCGTGCGCCGGGCCGCCGAGCGCGGCCACCGCTGGCGCAATCCCGTCTGGCACCACCCGGACGGCTCGTTCGCCGAATGGTGACCCGCCTGCCGCTGACCGCCCGCACCGACCCGGCCCACGGCGGCCGGTGGACCTCGTTGCGAGCAGGTGAGCGCGAATGGCTGTGGCACCGTCCCGACCCGGCCCGCGCCACCGTCCGCCCGGGCGACGCCTTCGTCGACTCCGGCGGCCTGGAGGAGTGCGTCCCGACCGTGCGCGGCACCCCCGACCACGGCGACGCGTGGTCCCGGCCCTGGCAGCGCGACGGCGACACCGACGTCCTGCGGTGCCCCGACTTCGTGCTGCGTCGACGCATCGAGGCCGGCCCGGCCGCGCTGCGCGCCGTCTACGAGCTGCACGCCGCCCCGGGGTACCGGCTGCTCTGGGCGGCCCACGCACTGCTCGACGTCACACCGGAAGCCCGGCTGATCGCCCCCGACACCACCTCGACCCGGCTCTTCCCCGAAGCGGCCGAGTGGCTGGCCCACCCCTGGCCCAGCGGTGCCCACCACATCACCGGACCGTGGCCGGCTCCGCACGGCCTGCGCCTGGACCGCCTCGGCCCCGATGACGGCAGCGCGGTCGGCGCGATTCTCACCGGCTGCGCGAGCGTGACGATCACCGACGGCCCCGACACGCTTTCCATGTCCCTGCACACCGACGCCGACGTCCCCGTCTCCGTCGCTCTGTGGCGCAACCTCCGCGGCTTCCCGGCCTCGGCCCCTTACCGCAGCATCGGCGTCGAACCGATGCTCGGATCCGTCTTCGACCTCGCCGAGGCAGGGCCTCGCGACGCCGCGACGGTGCCACCCGGGGGCACGCTGCGCTGGGAACTCGAGATCACCGCGACCAACAACCGCACCAGCTGACGGACAAGGCATCCCCCATGAACCTGACCGAACTGCCGTACCGGACGATGGCCATCGTGCGCGGCACCGACCGTGACGCGGCGCTCAGAGCCGTCCTCACCCTCGCCGAGGAGGGCGTCACCGCCACCGAGGTCTCCCTCACCACTCCCGGCGCCCTGTGGGTGATCGAACAGGCCCGCCGTGAACTCGGCCCGCACGTAACTCTCGGCGCCGGCACCGTCCTGACCTGTGAGGACGCCGTCCGCGCCGCCGACGCCGGCGCGAGCTTCCTCGTCACTCCCGGCCTCGGCAGAGATCCGGGTCACGGCACCTGGCCCGAACTCCCCGTGCTGATGGGCGCGCTGACGCCCAGCGAGGTGATCACCGCGACCGAGCGCGGAGCCCTCGCGGTCAAGCTCTTCCCCGCCTCCCTGGGCGGCCCCGGCTACCTGAAGGCCTTGCGGGACCCCTTCCCCACTGTCCCGTTCGTCCCCGTCGGCGGCATCGACACCGCCTCCGCCCTCGCGCACCTCGCCGCCGGGGCGGTCGCCGTGGGTGTCGGCTCACCCCTGGTCGGCGACGCCGCCAGCGGCGGAGACCTGGACGCACTGCGTGAGCGCGTCGCCCGGTGGCGCACCGCCCTGACCGAGGAGATCGCGGCATGACCGGCACGACCAGCACGACCAGCACGACCGGCACGACCGGCATGGCAGGTGCGACAGGTCCCGAGGTCGTCACCGTCGGGGAGACCATGGCCGCCCTGCGGGCCACCGGCCCGGTCAGGCTCGGAGCGCCGATGCGGCTGTCCGTCGCGGGCGCGGAGGCCAACGTCGCCATCGGCCTGGCCAGGCTCGGGCACCGGGTCGGCTGGGTCGGACGCGTCGGCGACGACGAGTTCGGCGCCCTCGTGCTGCGCACACTGCGCGCGGAGCAGGTCGACGTCAGCCACGCGCACCTCGACGCCGGCGGTCGGCCCACGGGCCTGCTGGTCCGCGAGGACCGGATCGCCGACCTGGTCAGCGTCGCCTACTACCGCTCGGGATCGGCCGGATCGGCCCTTCGGACCGCCCACGTCCTGCCCGCCCTGAACCCCGGCGTCCGCATCCTCCACCTGACCGGGATCACGCCCGCGCTGAGCCCCGGCGCCGCCGAGGCCGTCCGCGCGGCAGCCGCCAGGGCCGGGGAACTCGGCATCACCGTCTGCCTCGACGTCAACTACCGCGCCCGCCTGTGGTCGCCGGCCGAGGCGAGGAAGGCCCTGCTGCCACTGGCCCGGATGGCCGACGTGCTGGTCGCCTCCGCCGACGAACTGCACCTGGTCTCCGAGGACCCGTCCCTGCCCGAGACCGAGGCGGTCGCCGCGCTGCTCGCCCAGGGGCGCAGCGACGTGGTGATCACCCGCGCCGGCGACGGCGCGAGCGCCAGCACCGCGCGCGGTACCGTCAGCACGCGGGCGCGCAAGGTGCCCGTCGTCGATGTCGTCGGCGCCGGCGACGCGTTCGTCGCGGGCTACCTCTCCGGCCTGCTCGACGGGCTCGACGCCGAGGACCGCCTCCACCGGGCCGCCACCACCGGCGCCTTCGCCGTCGCCACCTGCGGTGACTGGGAAGGCCTGCCCGTCCGCCGCGACCTCGCCCTCCTCGATCAGCCCGCCGGCACCACCCTTCGCTAGTGCCGCGTCAACGCGACCCTCGCCCGCCGTGCGAAGGCCGCCTGACGCGGCCAGCCCCAGGAGAACCCTCGATGACCCTCCCCGCCCCCTTGCCCGGCCAGGTCGAGGTCTGGGCCGCCGGTGACCACGAACTCGGTGAAGGCGCCCGCTGGATCGACGGACGCCTGGTGTACGTCGACATCCTCGCCGGACGGCTCCTCGAAGTCGCCGACCTCCCCGGCCCGCGAACTCCCCGCGAAATCGCCCGCGTCGATGTCCCGCTCGGCGCCGTCGCCCCGATCGGCGACCGCCCCGGACACTGGATCGCCGCCGCCGGCACCGGCATCGCCCTGCTCGCCCCGGACGGCAGCCTGGACTGGCTCGCCCGCCCCGAGGACCGCTCACCCGTCCCCACCAGGATGAACGACGGTGCCTGCGACCCGCACGGTCGCTTCTGGGCCGGCAGCATGCCCTACGACGGCACCACCGGCGCCGGATCCCTCTACCGCACCGACCCCGACGGCTCCGTCCACCGCGTCCTCGACGGCCTGACCATCGTCAACGGCCCCGCCTTCGACAGCACGGGGGACCTCCTCTACGTCGCCGACACCGCGGCCGGCGTCATCCACCGCTGCACCCTCGACCCCGATGGCAACCCCATCGGCCGCGAGGAGTTCACCCGCGTGGACGCCGGTGGCTCCCCCGACGGCATGACCGTGGACACCGACGGCTGCCTCTGGGTGGCGATCTGGGGTCACGGCGCCGTCCACCGCTACCACCCCGACGGCACCCGCCTGGCGACCCTGCGCCTGCCCACCTCCCAACCCACCTCCGTATGTCTCACACCATCCGGTGGCCGCCTGTTGGTCACCACGGCCCGCTACGGCCTCGGCCACCCGGCCGACCCGGCAGGATCGGTGCTCCGCGTTCCCGTCGACGCCTCGGCCCCGCCCGCTCGCGCCTACCGGCAGGGAGTCCGCGGACCGATCGGGGGGAGCAGGCCGCCGGGGCCGGCCATCGGAACACCGGGGGGCACCGGAGAGGGTGCCACAGCGGCACGCGGGGCTCGGACCGCGAGTACTGTCGACAATGGTGGGCCGCTTGATCATCCCGTTCGTCGACGTCCTGCACCGGGTGTCGATGCGGATCGTCACGATGCCGATCCAGTCCCAGGGCATCATCACCAAGGGCCGGCGCGTAGCGGCTGCTGAGGGTGGCTCACATGGCTCCGCAGGGACGCGCGGTGACACCGGAACGCTTGATGCATAGTATGTGCAACTACTATCCAAGGGCAGAATGAGGTGTGGCTGGTGACCGGGTCGCCGGTGGTGCTGGGGGTCGAGTCCCGCTGGGACGGGACGGGCGCGGGGCTGGTGCGCGACGAGTGGCTGCCGGGGCGGGCGGTGGGCGTCGCGATGGCCGACGAGGTGAGCGTCGCGTGACCGCCGTCGAGGTCGCTCGGCTCGGTCCCGGCGCGCTGCTCGCACTGGGCGGGGAGATCAGGTCGGTGTACGCGGCGGCCTTCGGCGGGCCGCCGTGGCACGAGCCCGCGCACACGGCCGACGACTACCTGCTCCGGCTCGCCCGCGACGCCCGCCGGCCCGGTTTCACCGCGGCTACGGCCTACGGGGAGGACGGCCGCCTGATCGGATTCGCCACGGCCTGGACCACCCCGCGGCCGTTTCCCGCCGACCGCTGCTATGCGCACGTCAGCGGCGGCCTCGGTCAGCCGCGCACCCGTGCCTGGCTCTGCGGGGCCCGTGAGGTCGACGAACTGGCGGTTCACCCCGACCACGCCGGCCGCGGTGCCGGAGCGGCGCTGGTGGAGGAGATCAGTGCTGGGGTCCCCGATGATCGGTGCTGGTTGCTCACCACGGCTGCCGCCGGCGGGCCGCTGGACTTCTACCGGCGGCTCGGCTGGCACCCGGTGACCCTGCCCGAGCCGGACTCCGGCGGCCTCGTGGTGCTGCTCGGCCCCCGTCATCCCGGCGCCGGCACCGCCGGGCACAACGGTGCGGCAGGGTGAGGCGGCGTCAGCGTTCTTCCGGCGAGGCCAGGCCGTCCGCCTGCCGCTCCGTCGGTTCGTGCGCCTCCTCCTCGGGCGATCCGGGCAGCGTGATCGCGGTCACGATGAGGCCGCGCCGGACGAGCCATCGGCCGGAGAACGTGTCCAGGCGTCGCCCGGCCACCACCGGGCCGGGCACCAGCAGCTGTGCCGTGAAGGTGCCCGCGTTCGGGTCGATCTCGATCTCGGCCTGGTAGAACTCGAGTTCACGCCGCATCAGCGGGTACCAGGCCTTGAAGACGGACTCCTTGGCGCTGAAGAGCAGCCGGTCCCAGCGGATCTCGGGCCGGTGGTCCGACAGGGCCGTGACCGCCCGGTGCTCCGGTGGCAGGGTGGCGCTGCGCAGCACGACCTCGGGCGTCGGCAGGTTCGGTTCCGCGTCGATGCCGATCGAAGCGGCGTGCTGGGTGCGGGCGACGGCCGCGGCGCGGAAACCGGGGCAGTGCGTCATGCTCCCGCTGATCCCCGGTGGCCAGGCGGTCGCGCCTCGTCTGCCCGGAAGCAGCTCGACCGCGGGTACGCCGAGCTCCCCGAGGGCGCGCCGGGCGCAGCCGCGCACGGTCCTGAACTCCGCCTGCCGCCGCGGTACCGCCTTCGAGACGGCGGCCGACTCCGCGGGGAAGAGAGCGCCGTCGGCGTCGGCCGGGAGGTCCTCGAACACGCAGGCCGAGGCGACGCCGTCGGGCAGTAGCTCCTCGATCACGTCATGGCTCCTGAGCGCGCTGGGGGGCGGGGATCCTGGGGCAGTGGGACGCGGGTGACCGGACCGGCCTCGGGCCGGCGGGGCCGCCCCGGGCCCGCCGCGGTGGGGGCGGCGGACCCGCGGTGGGCGCCGTCAGGACCAGGTGATCTCCACCTTCTCGGGACCGCTGACGGCCAGGCCCGCCCGCCACTTCAGGGCATCGAGGTCGCCGCCCGCCCGCAGCTCGGGAAGGCGGGCCAGCAGGGTGGTGAAGGCGATGTCCAGCTCCAGGCGGGCCAATGCGGCACCGAGGCAGAAGTGGGCGCCGTAGCCGAAGGTGAGGTGGGAGGTCTCGGCGCGGTCCGGGGCGAAGTCGTGCGGGCAGCCGAACTTCTTGGGGTCGAAGTTCGCGGCGAAGGGCAGCGGCATCACCGCGTCGCCGGCGGCCACCGTCGTCCCGCCGACCTCGACGTCCTCCAGGGCGACCATGATGCGGAAGAGGTCGCTGGGCATGGCGACCCGCAGCAGTTCCTCGACGACCCGCTCGGTGCGGGCGGGTTCGGCGCGCAGCGCGTCGAGCTGCCCGGGGTTGCGCAGCAGGACCACCATGCCGGTCCCGATGGCGTTGACGGTGGTCTCGTGCCCGGCGATCAGCACCGAGACGGCCAGGTCGACCAACTCCTCGTCGGTCAGCTCCTCGTCCTCGGCCTGGGCGGCGATCCACTGCGAGAGCAGGTCGTCGGCGGGGGCGACGCGCTTGGCGGCGACGGCGGCGTTGAGGTAGCCGGCCAGCGCGATCATCGCGTCCCGCACCTGCTCGGGGCTGTGCGCGGTCACCGAGAGGATCGCGTCGGACCAGGCCGAGAAGCGGGAGCGGTCCTCCGGCGGCACACCCAGCAGTTCGCAGATGACCCGCATGGGCAGGGGCTGGGCGAACCCGCTCACCAGGTCCGCCGGGCCGCCCTCGGCGAGCAGGGCGTCGATCAGCTCGTCCGCTATCTCCTGCACGCGCGGGCGCAGCGCCTCCATGCGGCGGGCGCTGAAGGGGCGGGAGGCGAGGCGGCGCAGGGCGGCGTGCGGTGCGCCGTCCATGTTGATGGAGCGGCGGGGCGCGTCGGGCGCCATGGAGGACACCCCGATGCGCGGCCCGTCGCGGCCGACCATGCGGGTGATCCGCGGGTCGGTGAGCACCTGGCAGACCTCGTCATAGCCGGTCACCAGCCACGCGGGGGCACCGCTGGGCAGCCGCACCCGGCTCACCGGCTCGTTCTCGACCACCTTGGCGAGTTCGTCGGACAGCACGCCGGTGAACTCCTCGAAGGGGTAGGCGCGCAGGTCGGTGGCTGAGTTGTCGTGGGTGTCCATTGCTCTCTCCTGATGCTCTTGATGCCTGTGATGCCTGTGATGCCTGTGATGCTCGTGATGCTCGTGATGCCTGTGCTGACGTGGTGCCGGAACGCGCCGCGACCGGACGTCAGGCCGTGGCCGCCGTCGTGGCCGCTGCCGCCGTGTCCGGACCGGTCATGGCGGCGAAGCGGTCCGCCAGTTGCCCGGCCGCGCCCTGCATGATCAGCTCGGCGACCACGGACACCGGTCGGTCGGCCCAGTGCTCGTACTGGGTGCCCTTGACCCACTGGTTGAAGGCCCCCATGGCCGGCCCGCAGTGGATCTGGTAGTTGACGCGCCGTTCCTCGACGCCGTGCATCGCCAGCCGGGTGCAGTGCACGAAGTACCAGCGGAAGACCATGGCGAGCTTCTGCTTCGGGTTGGCCTCCACGGCGGCCAGCACCTGCGGGTCCACCCGCGCGTAGTGGTCGCGGGTCTCCTGCCAGACCTCCTCGAAGGTGCGGCCGAAGTACTGCTGCTCGATGGTCCTGCGGGTCTCGGGGTCGATCGCGTCGAGGGAGTCGTTGCGCTGGTACAGCTCGTAGAGCCGGTTGGCGCGGGCGGGGAAGAACAGTCCGCGCCGGGCCACCTGGACCCGCGCGCCCAGCTCGAACAGGTCGCCGGCCGGCGCGTACACCGTGTCCTGCACGTCCAGACCCTGGAGCAGGTCCTTCACGGAGTCGCTGGTGCCGGCCTCGGGGGTGCACTGGTTGACCGAGCCGGTCACCACGAAGTCCGCGCCCAGCACGAAGGCGGCCGCCGCGGCCTGCGGGGTCCCGATGCCGCCGGCGGCGCCGAGGCCGACGGGGTCGGCGTAGCCGTACCGCGTGCGCATGCGGTCGCGCAGCGCGGTCATGGCGGGCATCAGGGCGTAGGCGACACCCTGGTCGGTGTGGCCGCCGGAGTCGGCCTCGACGCAGATGTCGTCGGCCATGGCGATGTGCTCGCCGAGCCGGGCCTCGCGTTCGGTGAGCCGGCCGGCGGCCACAAGCTCCTTGACCAGGGCCTCGGGCGGCGGGCTGAGGAAGGCCGCGGCGACCTCGGGACGGGACACCTTGGCCAGGATCCGCCGGGGTCGGACGATGCGGCCGTCGGGTCCGGTGTCCAGGCCGGTGAGGCGCCAGCGGACCAGGCTGGGGCTGATCCTGACGAAGGCGGCGGCCTCCACGTTGCGCACGCCGTGCCGCAGGAAGACGTCGACGGCCTGCTCCTCGGCCTCGGGCCGGGCCAGGTTGGCGAGCAGGTTGACGCCGTAGGGCTGCCCGTCCGGGAGCTGGGCCTGGATCTCGCGGATGCCGGCCTCGATGCGCTCGGGGCTCAGGCCGCCGGTGCCGAGGAAGCCCATCAGGCCGGCCCGGCCCATGGCGACCACGAGCCGGCTGGAGCTGATGCCCTTGAACATCGAGCCGGCCAGGTAGGCGTACCTGAGGCCGTAGTCCGCCCGGAAGCGGGCGCTGCCGAGGCTCTCAGCCGTGATGCCCGACGGGTTCGCGAACACTGCTGCCACCTCCCACCGGGGCGAGGCGCACGGCGGCGGGGTGCGGCCGGTGCCCGGGAGCAGTGTGCCCGGGAGCGGTGTGTCCGGGGGCGGTGTGTGCGGCCGCCGGCGGGGCCAGGCGCTCCTGCCGGTCGCGCCGGTGCGGCTCGTGCTGCTGGCCCTGCTGGCCCTGCTGGTCCCGCTGGTCCTGCTGCTGGTCCTCGCGGGCCTGGCGGATCTGCTGGACCAGCCGGGCCAGCACCTTGCCGGGGCCGCACTCCCGGATGTCGGTGACGCCCTGGTCGAGGAGGAAGTCCACGCTCTGGCTCCAGCGCACGGGCTGCGCGATCTGCCGGGTGAGCAGGGAGGCGACGGTCGCGGTCGGGTCGCCGGGCGGTATCGGCCCGGCGGTGACGTTGGCGACGACCGGGACGGCGGGGGAGGCGAAGTTCATCGGGGCGAGGAAGGCGGCGAACTCGTCGGCGACCTCGCGCATGTAGCGGGAGTGGAAGGCGGCGCTGACCCGCAGCGGCTGGTAGACGCGGGCGCCGGCCGCCTCGAAGGCGGGTCCCGCGCCCTCGACGACCTCGCGCGGGCCGGAGACGACGACCTGGGTGGGCGCGTTGAGGTTGGCGATGTCGAGGTCCCACAGGCCGTGCCGGTCGATGACCTCGGCGACCGCGTCCGGCCCGAGGCCGACGACCGCGGCCATGCCGCCGCCGCGCACCTCGGCCATCAGCTCGGCCCGCCGCTTCACCAGCCGCAGGCCGTCCAGCAGGCCGAACACCCCGGCCGCGTGCAGGGCGTTGTACTCGCCCAGGCTGTGCCCGGCGACGTAGTCGGGGACCGGGCCCTCCTGGAGGGCGCGGTAGTAGTGCAGGGCGTTGACGACGTAGAGGCTGGGCTGGGTGTAGCGGGTGTCGGAGAGCAGCTTGTCCGGGTCCTCCAGGCAGAGGGTGCGCATCGAGTAGCCGACGATCTCGTCCACCTCGCGCTCGACCCGCCGGTACTCGGGGATCTCGTCGAAGAGCCCGGCGCCCATGCCGCGACGCTGGGAGCCCTGGCCGGGGAAGACGAAGGCGGTCTTCGCCCCGGCGGCGCCGCCGGCCCCGGCGGCTGACCCGGGCGCGGGCGCCGCTACGGGAGCCACGCGAGCCGCAGGAGCCGCGAGCGCTACGGGAGCTACGGGAGTCGCGGGAGCCACGTCGCGCGGGGCTCGCGGGACGCGCGGGGCGTCGGCGAGGAGTTGCTCCAGCCGCGCGAGTTCCCCGCCGAAGGGCGAGAGCACGGTGGTCACGGTGGACGCGGTGTCGTCCAGCAGGTACTTCACCGAGGTGGCCAGAGTGCCGGAGGGGCCGACGTCGAGGTAGCGGTAGGCCCCCGCGGCCTCCAGGGCGCGGATGGTCTGCTGGAACCTGATGGGTTCGCGCGCGACGGTCCACAGCTGCTCGGCGGTCGGCCGGTCCAGCTGCCGGGCGGCGGCGCAGCACACCACGGGCACCGTCGGTGGCGCCCACGGCAGCGCCCGCAGGTGGCCGAGCATCGCGTCCCTGGCGGGCTCGATCCACCGCGAGTGGTAGGGCAGCCCGACCGCGAGCTTCTGGTGCACGACCTGACGTTCCGTCAGCACCCGCTCCACCTCGGGCAGCAGCTCGGCGGTGGTGGACAGCACGAAGTGGGTGTCGAAGTTGTACGCGGCGATCTCGCCGTACCGGTCCAGGTCCGCGCTGTGGAAGAGGGCGGGCTCGTCCAGGATCGCCACCATGGCACCGGGGCCGCAGCTGCGCCGCATCAGCTCGGGCTGGGCGGCGGAGCTGAGCAGCGCCTCCTCCCACGGGAGGGCGCCGGCGGCCACCGCGGCGGCGAGCATGCCGGCGCTGGCTCCGAGGACGAGGTCGGGCACCAGGCCGGCCTCGGCGAGCTCCTGGGTGAGCGCGTACTCGGTCATGAAGATCGCGGGATGGGTGAGGGCGGGGTCACTGAAGGGCTCGGAGACGCCGTGGTGCGCGCCGAACACCTCGGCCAGCACGCCGCGGCCCGTCTCGCGCGTCAGGAGCGCGTCCATCCGGTCCATGGCCGCCCGGAACACCGGCCGTTGCTGGTAGAGCGTCCAGCCCATCCGGTGGTACTGCGATCCGAGTCCGGAGTACATGAAGACGATCGGCTCAGCCATGTGCGCCCCTTTCTGACACCTCTGACACCTCTGACACCTCTGACACCTCTGGTACTTCTGGTACTTCTGGTACTTCGGACACGAAAGTCACTCGTCGGCGAGCAGTCGGCGCGGTTCTTCCAGACACCTCTTGATCTCTCCCAGGAACTGGACCGCCTCGCTGCCGTCGACCAGGCGGTGGTCGTAGGTGAGCGCGGTGTACATCATCGGCCGCACCACGATGTCGCCGTCGACGACGACGGGCCGGTCCTGGATCGCGTGCAGCCCGAGGATGGCGCACTGCGGGTGGTTGATGATCGGGGTGGACAGCAGCGAGCCGTACACCCCGCCGTTGGTGATGGTGAAGGTGCCGTCCTGGAGGTCGGCCGGATCCAGCCGGCCCGAGCGGGCCCGGGCGGCGAGCGCCTGGATCTCCTCCTCCAGTTCGGTGAAGGACCTGCGGCCGGCGTCCCGGACCACGGGCACCAGCAGGCCGCGGTCGGTGGCGACGGCGACACCGAGGTCGTAGCGGTCGCGGTGCACCACGTCCGGGCCGTCGATCGTCGCGTTGACCACGGGGAAGCGGCGCAGCGCGGCGACAGCGGCCTTGACGAAGAAGGGCACGATGCCGAGCCGGGTGCGAGGGGCCCCGCCGGGGCGGGAGTTGTACCGCTCGCGCAGGTGCCGGACCGCGGTGAGGTCCACCTCGCTGACGGTGGTGACCATGGCCTGGGTGCTCTGGGCGCGCATCAGGTTCTCGCCGATGCGCCGGCGGATCCGGCTCATCGGCTCCCTGCGCCCGCCGCCCGGCCGGCCGGCGGGCTCCCCGGGCTCCGCGGGTACCGCCGGCGGCACGCCGGTCCGCGCGTCAGCCTCCTCCCGGGTCGCCACGACCGCCAGGACGTCACCGGGCGCCACCGTCGCGCCGACCGGTGCCAGGATCTCGGCCAGGACCCCGGCCGCCGGCGCCACCACCTCCAGGACGACCTTGTCGGTCTCCAGGTCGGCCAGCGGCTCCCCGGCCTCGACCCGCTCGCCGGGTGCGCGGTGCCAGCGGGTGACCTCGGCGTCGTCGCCGGCCCTGGCGAGCCGGGGCGCGGGGACGCCGACCCGGCCGCGCCCCTCGGCGGCCGGCGCGTCCGCGTGCGTCGGCTCCGCGTGCGTCGGCTCCGCGTGCGTCGGCTCCGCGTGCGTCGTCATCTGCCGAACCGCCTCTCGATCCGCTCGCCGACCTCCGCGGTGTGGAACGTGGCGCTGTGCATCACCAGTTCGCGCTCGATCACCTCGGGCAGCTCCTGGCGCAGGCCGCGCACCAGGTGCGCCTTCAGCGCGACGAGGGCACCCCGCGGCTTGTCGGCGATCTCCCGGGCCAGTTCGCCGGCCCGGGGCAGCACCTCGGCGCGCGGCAGCACGGTCAGGCCCACGCCGCGCCGGGCCAGTTCGTCGCCGCGGAAGCCACGGGCGGAGAGCAGCATCTCCTGGGCCAGGTCGGGGCCGAGCTTGGCGGGCAGCACGCAGGTGGCGCCCATGCCGGGCGTGAAGCCGTACTTCATGAAATTGGTGGTGTAGATGCTCTCCCGGCTCAGCAGCACCACGTCGGCGAAGAGCCCGAAGACGAAGCCGCCGCCGACGCCGTGGCCCTGCATGGCGGAGATCACCGGGATCTCGCACTCCAGCGCCAGGCTGTAGAGGTTGGTGTCGGTGAACCGTCCGTGGCCCTCGTGCAGCATGGTCAGCCCCTCACGGGTGCCGCCGGTGCAGAAGTACGGGCCGTAGCCGGTGAGGACGACCGCCCGGTAGGAGGGGTCGGTGCTGACCGCCGCGAAGGCGTCGATCAGGCCGCGCACCAGTCGCGGGGAGAAGGTGTTGCGGTGCTCCTCGTCCCGCATGGTGATCCGCACGACGCCGGGGTCGGTCTCCCTGATGTCGACCACTGGCTGGGTCATCGGACCTCCTCTTCTTCCCAGGGGAACCGGCCGGTCCTGACGTACCGGGCGATGGCGTCGAGGTTGCGCGGGTCGCCGAAGACCTCGCGGTTGGCGGCGAGCGCCGGGGCGCGGGACGCGGCGAGGGCCGGGTTCAGCTCGGCGAAGTACGCCTTGCAGCGGGTCACCGCGGGCTTGGTGAGCCGGCGCAGCCGCAGCAGGTGCCGGCGGAGCAGGTCGTCGCTGCGCGCGTCCCAGGCGTCCACCAGCCCGTAGCGCAGGGCGTCGGTGACGGGGACGGGCTGGGTGGTGAGCGTCAGGTAGCGGGCCGCCTGCTCCCCGGTGCGCCGCACCAGGAAGGGCAGCACGCAGGCCGGCAGCAGCCCCCAGAGCAGTTCGGAGAGGCTGAACCGGGCCGTGTCGTCGGCCAGCGCGATGTCGCAGGCGGCGGCGAAGCCGACGCCGCCCGCGGTCACCTCGCCCCGGATGTGCGCGATGCTGACGAACGGACCGGTGGCCAGGTCCAGCCAGAGGTCGTACAGCGGGCCGGGGTCGCCGCCGCCCGAGCGGGCGCCGCCCTCGCCGCCCTGGCCGCCCTGGCCGCCCTGGCCGCCCTCGCCGAGCGCGGCGAAGTCGGCACCCGTGCAGAACACTTCGGGCAGGCCCTCGACCACGACCACGGTCGCGGTGTCGCGGTGCTCGGCGAGGGCGGCGCGGAACTCGTTGACCAGCGTCGTGTTGATGGCGTTGCGGGCCTGCGGCCGGTCCATCCGGATCCGGCAGACGGTGCCCTGGCGGCTGACCCGCAGGCTCTGGTAGGTCGCCGAGCTCATCGCACCCACTCGTACTCGCGGTGGAACTCGCGGATGCCGGTGAGCACCAGCTTGGGCCGGCCGGGCTGCGCGGCCCGGGCCTGGGGCAGGAAGTCCTGGTCGATGGTGACGTTGCGGGTGCCGAACCTGATGGCGGTGCCGCCGCGCACGACCAGGTCGTACTCGTCGGTGGTGAGCTGGTGGCGGGTGTCGAGGTGCTTGGCGATGCCCATGGCGGCGAGCGTGGCCCGGCTCTCGGGCGTCACCACGCCGCTGTAGAACTCCGAGCAGCAGCCGGAGCCGTAGGAGAAGCAGCCGATCCGGCTCGGGCCCGGGAGGTCGGAGTTCTCGATGGTGCTGGCCAGGGCGAGGAAGACGGTGCCGCCCATGATGTTGCCGACCCGCTGGCAGAACTCCAGGCCGGGCCGCACCCGGCGGTCGAAGTCCGGCTGGATCTCGGGTGCCTTGGCGCGGGCGACCTTGCGCATCATCATCCGGTGCGCGCCCTTGACCATGCCGCCGAACGGGGTGTGGAAGACCAGCCGGTCGAAGGTGGTGCGGTAGTCCACGTCGGCGACCCGCCGGGAGTACTCCTGGAACGCCTGCTCGGCGCAGTCCAGGTACGACAGCAGCGACAGGTCGGCGTCGCCGGCCTCGCTGTCGGGGATCGGGCGGCAGGTGTCCATCACCTCGTAGCCGTGGTAGCCGTTGGCACCGACGTCCACCTGGAAGACCTCGGGGCGGTCGCTGATCAGCATCGCGACGGCGCCGGCTCCGGCGCTGGGCTCGGCGAACGACCAGTCCTGGGTGAGCGCGTCACCGCCCTCGGCGACGACGAACCGCGAGATGTCGGTGGCCACGACCAGTGCCTTGGCGCCGGGGGAGGCCTGCGACAGGATGAAGTTGACGGCCATCTGGAAGCCGGCGGTCCCGGCGTAGCAGGCCTGCTTGAGCTCGAAGAGCCGCACGGTGCGGCTCAGGCCCAGGTGGTGGTGGATGTACGTGCTCATCGACTTCCCGAAGTCCACGCCGGACTCGGTGCAGGTGATGACCAGTTCGATGCGGTCGCGCTCCTCCTGGGAGAGCGCGTCCACGATGGGGCGGGCGGCGTTGACGGCGAAGGTGACCGGGTCCTCGAAGGGGAGGGCGACGGCCTTCTCCTTCATCAGGAGGTTCTGGAAGCGGGTGCGGTCCAGCGACCGGTGGACGGCGAGCCGTTCCAGGTCGAGCACCGCGCTGCCGCCGAAGACGTTCATGGCCTCGATGCCGACTGTCATGTCGTCTCCTCGTGTTCGTCGCGGTTGCGCAGGCAGATCGCGGTGTTGATGCCGCCGAACCCGTAACTCAGGCTCAGCGCCCGGCGGACGGAGTGCGGTTCGGCCTCGGGGCCCACCCAGCGGGGGCGGGGGTCGATGGGGTGGGCGAGGTTGCGGGTCGGGTGCAGCCGCCCGGCTTCCATCTGGAGCAGGGTGGCGGCGACCTCGACCGCGCCGGCCGCGCTGATGCCGTGGCCGGTCAGCGCCTTGGTGGCGTTGAGCCGCACGCCGCCGAGCCCGCAGGCGGCGAGGGCGGCGAGTTCGGTCTCGTCGCCGCGCCCTGACCCGCTGCCGTGCGGGTTGACGTAGTCCACGTCCTCGGGCCGCCAGCCGGCGTGCTCCAGGGCGGCGCGGATCACCGCGCTCTCCCCGTCCAGGGACGGGTGGGGGCTGCGGTGGGCGTCGGCGACGAAGGCCCAGCCCGCCAGGTCGGCGTAGGGGGTGCGCCGGGCGGCGGGCGCGGACTCGATGACCAGGGCCGCGCAGCTCTCGCCGTAGACGAAGCCGTCGCGGTCGCGGTCGAAGGGGCGGCACGCGGCGGCCGGGTCGTCGGCGTACCGGTCCGAGCCCATCGCGCCCAGCGAGCGCAGCGCCTGGCACTCCCAGGAGGACAGGTCGGAGAGGGCGCCGACCGCGACGCAGAGGTCCAGGCGCCCCTCCCGGACCGCCTGCGCTGCCTCGATGACGGCCAGCGCGCCGGCCGCGGAGGCGCCGCCCACGGTGTGGACCGGGCCGCGCACGCCGAGCTGCTCGGCGCACACCGCGGCCACGTCGGTGTCGAGGAAGAGCTGGCCGTAGCCGGGCTTGAGGAACTCCGGGCGGTCGCGGTGGCGGTCCTGCAGCAGCGCGAGTTCGCGCTGCTGCAGGTTGGAGCCGCCGACGATCAGGCCCACGCGCCGCGGGTCGACGCCGTCGGCCTTGGCGTCCTCCCACGCCTCGGTGACGGTGGCCAGCGCGACCTGGCTGGTCCAGGAGACGCTGCGCAGGACCTTGGCGGGGACCGAGGCCGGCAGCTCCAGGTGCGCGATCTCCGCGCCGAGGAAGGCCGAGGAGGCGTGCTGGCGGCCGGGCCGGGTCATCACGCCGAAGGCCTGCCGGCCGGCCAGGAGCGCTTCCAGGAAGCGGTCGCGCCCCTGGCCGATGGCGGCCGTGACGCCTATCCCGGTGATGACCGGCTCAGGCATCGGCGAGCTTCTTCGCCAGTCGCTCGGCGAGCTCGCCGATGTCCTGCGGGCCGAAGAGCTCGGCGCGCGGGATGTCCAGCGCCAGCGACTCCAGGACCAGCGAGACGATCTCGGCGCGGTCCACCGAGTCGGCTCCCAGCTCCTGCAGCTCGTCCGAGGGGACGAAGGTGTGGTCCGCCAGCTCGGGCAGCACCTCGACGGTGTGCGCGCCGATCAGTCGGACGATCTCGTCCTGGTCCATCTGCATGCTCCTTCTGGTCGTGCTCCCGGCGGGGGATCGGGAGATCGGGGGGCGGGACATCGGGTGATCCGGGGATCGGGTGATCCGGTGATCGGGGGATCGGGGGGCGACCTCAGGCCGGTTCGGCGGCGGTCGCCAGGGCCGTCGCCGGGCCCGGGTCGGGGTCGGCGCCGGCGCCCGCGCCGGGCAGCCTGCGGCGGAACTCCACGCGGAGCAGGGCCAGGCTGGCCAGCGCCTGCACGGTGACGGTGGCGATGGACAGGTACCAGACCTGGTCGGCGCTGAAGTCGTGGCGGGAGTGCAGCCAGATCAGCGGCACCACGAAGAGCACCAGCCGGCCGCTGGAACTCAGCAGCGCCGGGCGGGTGTTGCCCAGGCCCTGGAAGAGGCTGGAGCAGGTGAAGATCAGGCCCTGGGCCACGAAGTTCCACGACTGCAGGCGCAGGAACTCCCCGCCCGCGGTGTCGACCGCGTGATCGGAGCTGAACAGCCGCATCAGGCCCGACGGGTCCAGCTGGACGAGCGCGGTCAGCGGCACCATCACCGCGATGATGGCGACGGCGGCGGTGGAGAAGGTGCGCACGACCCGGTCGGCGCGGCCCGCGCCGAAGTTCTGTCCGGCGATGGGCCCGGCGGCGAAGCCGACGGCGATGGCGGGCAGCAACACGGCGTTCATCAGGCGCGACCCGGCGCCGAAGCCGGCCTGGGTGGCGGACCCGAAGCCCCGGATCGCCCAGTAGACCAGGGCGGAGTTGACGAAGAGGAACGCGTACTCGGCGCCCGCGGGCAGACCGATGGCCAGCAGCCGCCGCCAGCGGTCGAGTCGGGGCCGCCACTGGGCGGGATCGATGGTGATGTGGCGCTCGGTCCGCTGGAAGTACACCGCGAGGACCACCACGGCGAAGGCGACCGAGATGGTGCTGGCCAGGCCGGCGCCGGCGACGCCCATGCCGTGGCCGAGGCCCTTGCCGGCGATGAGGAACGGCGCGAGCAGCGCGTTCAGCAGCACGCTCAACGTCTGGATCATCACCGGCTGCTGGACGATGCCGATGCCGCGCAGCCCGGCGCTCATGGTGGCGAGCGGGAACTGCAGCGCCAGCGACGGCAGGAACCAGTACAGGTAGAGGCGGCCGGCGTGCACCGCCGCCGGGTCGCCGGTGATCGAGTCGAGGTACGGACCGAGCAGCAGGTAGCCGGCCACGAGCAGGGCGCCGCCGCCGATCACCGAGAGCACCAGCGCCTGGTTGAACGCCCCGGTCGCGTCGGCCCGGTCCTTGCGCCCGACCGCCTGGGAGACCAGCACCACCGTGCCCACGCCGAGGACCTGGGTGAGGGCCAGCACCAGGAAGGTGGCGTTGCCCGCGCCGCTGACCCCGGCGATGTCCGCCTTGCCGAGCGGGGCGATGAAGTACAGGTCGACCAGATAGTAGAGGGTCTGGAAGAGCAGGCCGATCCCGATGGGCAACGCCATGCCTGCGAGGCTGCGCGCGAGCGAACCCTGGGTCAGGTCTTTCATCTACCGTCTCTCTTTCGATCCTGGTGTCGGTTGGTGCCGGTTGATGCTGGTTGATGCCGGTTGGTGGCGGGGGTCAGTGGGGTCTCAGGGGGCCGGGGCGAGCAGGGTGGCCACGGGGTCGTCGGGGGCCGCGGTCATCCGGCGCAGGACGTCCGTGTACTGGTCGATCCAGCGGGCGATGGTGGCGCGGGAGAAGAGCTCGGCCGCGTAGACCACGCCGCCGGCCAGGCCGCCCTCACGCTCGGCGAAGATGAGGGACACCTCGTACTCCGTCGCGCGCGGCGCGGTGACCAGCGGGGAGAAGGTCAGGCCGTGGGAGGTCACCGCACCCAGGGGTGTGTTGACCAGGTTGATCATGATCTGCAGCGCCGGGGTGTCCCAGCGGCCCGACGGCGAGGCCTCGGCCATGGCCCGCACCACGGCGCCGAACGGCACGCCCTGGTGCGGATGTCCGGCCAGGATCATCTCCTTGACCTGGTCGATCAGCCCACGCACCGTCAGCTCCCCGTCGACGGTGGTGCGCAGCGCGGCCACGTTGGCGAAGTAGCCGAGCAGGCCCTCGACCTCGGTGCGCTGCCGGTTGGCGACCGGCGTGCCGACGACGATGTCCCGCTCGCCGGTCAGCCGGGCCAGCAGGATCGCCCACGCGGTGTGCAGCACCATGAAGAGCGTGGCCCCGCGCTCCCGGGCGAGCCGGCCCAGTGCCTCGGTCAGCTCCGCGTCGATGATGACGGGCAGCCCGTCGCCGGCGTGGTTGCGCACCGCCGGGCGGGGCAGGTCGGTGGGCAGGCCGAGCGTGCTGGGCGCCCCGGCCAGCCGGCGGGTCCAGTACGCGACGCCCTCCTCGGCGTCCTCGCCGGAGTAGCGCGCGCGCTGCCAGCGGGCGAAGTCACCGTACTGGACGGGGAGCGGGGCGGGCGCCACGGGGGCGGCGCCGGGGCTGTAGAAGGTGCCGAGCTCCCGCAGCAGCACCCCGCGGGACCAGCCGTCGTAGGCCATCCGGTGCGCGGCGACGAGCAGCAGGTGCTCCTCGTCGGACAGCCGCAGCAGGCTGCCGCGGATGACGGGTGCGCCGTCGGCGCCCAGCGGCCGGGTGCCGTCGGCGCCCAGCGGCCGCCGGGTCTCCTGGGAGACCAGCTCCTCCAGGACGCTCGCCGGGTCCACCGACTCCACCGCGTGGGCGACGCGCAGCGGGAACGCGCAGGGCTCGGCCACCACCGGCACGGGCGGGGCGCCGTCCTGCCCGCCCGGCAGGTACCGGGTCCGCAGCACCTCGTGGCGGGCCACGATCGCGTCCAGCGCCGCCTGCAGGGCGGGCAGGTCGAGCGGGCCGCGCAGGCCGATGCCCTGGCACATCCGCCACACCGGGTGGGTGGTGGCGCCCCGCATGCCGTTCCACAGGGACTGCTGGCTGAAGGCGGTCACCGCCGGCCCCTCGGGGTCGCGGCGCAGCTCGTCGCCGCCGCTGCTCACGGCCAGGCCCTTGCGGGCCCGCATGAGCCGGAGCAGGCGCTTGCGGTCGCCGTCCGGGTCGGCGCCGCGCGGCGCGGGTCGGGTGTCCTCGGTGGTGGTCATGCCCGCTCCTCGTCGTTCTCCAGCAGGGCCCGCACCTCGTCGTCGGTCAGGCCGCTGACCGAGGTGTAGATCCCGGCGGCCTCTTCCAGCGCCTCGCGCCCGCCGTGCAGGTCGGCGAGGATCTCGGCGACCCCGGCGACGTGCGCGGCGCTGAACAGGTCCTTCAGCGGCACCTTGACCTCGAACACGTCCTCCAGCCGGGCGGCGAGCCGGGAGGCGAGCAGCGAGTGGCCGCCCAGGTCGAAGAAGTCGTCGTACCGGCCGATCGGCTCGACGTCCAGCACCTCGGTGAAGGCGGCGGCGACCAGTTCCTCCGCCGCGCCCGCGGGTGCCTCGCCGGGCTCGCCCGAGTGCCCGGCGGGGTCGGGGGCGGGCAGCGCCTTGCGGTCCAGCTTGCCGTTGGGGGTCACCGGCATCGCGTCCAGCACGAGGATGCGGCCGGGCACCATGTAGCCGGGCAGCGCCGCCTCCAGGGCGGCGCGCAGCGCGTCGGTGAAGGCGCGCACGTCCTCGCCGGCTCCGGGCCGGCTGGTTCCGGCCTCGGGGACGACGTAGCCGACCAGCCGCAGGTCACCGGGGGATTCCTCGCGGGCGACGACGACGGCTTCGGCGACGGTCGGCTCCGCGGACAGCCGGGCCTCGATCTCGCCCAGCTCCACCCGGAAGCCGCGGATCTTGACCTGGTCGTCGGCGCGGCCCAGGAACTCCAGGACGCCTCCTCCCACCTCCGGCCGGGGGGACCCCGATGCGCGCCACCGGACCCGGTCGCCGGTGCGGTAGACGCGGGCCTCGGGCTCGCCGGCCCGGAACGGGTCGGGCAGGAAGCGCTCGGCGGTCAGCTCGGGCCGCCCGTGGTAGCCCAGGGCCACGCCCACCCCGCCGACGTACAGCTCGCCGGCGACGCCGGTGGGCACCGGGCGCTGGTGCGCGTCCAGGACGTACACCCGCTTGTTGGGGACGGGGGCGCCGATGGGCGGGCGCTCCCCGGTGTCCTCGCAGCGGTGCGCGGTGGCCCAGATGGTGGTCTCGGTGGGGCCGTAGAGGTTGAAGAAGCTGCGGCCCGGCGCCCAGCGGGCGACCAGTTCGGCCGGGCAGGTCTCCCCGGCGACGCAGATGGTGCGCAGCCGCGGGTAGTCCCCCTCGGGGAGGGCGGCCAGGGCACTGGGGGTGAGGGTCATCGCGGTGATGCCCTGCTGGGTGAGGACCTCGGCGAGCGGCCGGCCGGGCAGCAGGTCGTCGGCGGAGCCCAGGTGGAGGCTGCCGCCGCCGCGCCAGGCCATCACGATCTCGAAGACGGCCGCGTCGAAGCTGATCGAGGCGAGCTGGATCACCTTGGGCGCGTCCTCCAGGCCGAGCACCCGCCGCTGCGCCTCGGCGACGTTGCTGACGCCGTGGTGGCTGAGCAGGGTGCCCTTGGGGCGGCCGGTGGAGCCGGAGGTGTAGATGACGTAGGCGAGGCTGTCGGGGCCCGCGGTCCTGGGCGGCCGGCCGGTGGGCGCTCCGGCGAGCAGGCCGGGCTCGTCCACCCGGACGACGGTGCCGCACTCCTCGGGCAGCTGCCCGGCGTGGTCGCCGGTGGTCAGGGTGGCGGCCGGGCGGGCGTCCTGGAGCATGTAGCGCACGCGGTCGGCCGGGTAGGTGAGGTCGACCGGCAGGTAGGCCGCGCCGGCCTTGAGGACGGCGAGCAGCGCGGTGATCAGCTCGGGGCCGCGGGGCAGCGCGAGCGCGACGACCTGCCGCGGGCCCACGCCCTGGTCGCGCAGGTGGTGGGCGAGCCGGTTGGCCTCGGTGTCGAGCTCGGCGTAGGTCAGCGTGCGCTCGCCGTGCACCAGCGCGAGGGCGTCGGGGCGGCGGTCCGCCTGCTCCTCGAAGAGCTCGTGGAAGAGGCGCTCGCGCGGGTAGTCGGTCGGCTCCGGGTTGAAGGCCTCCAGCTGCCGGTGGCGCTCGGCGGCGCTGATCACCTCCAGGGCGAGCGCCTCGGTGCCGGGGGCGGAGGCGAGCGCGTCGGCGAGCGACTCCAGCACGGTGTGCAGGCCGTCGGCCACCTGGGCCGGGTCGATCCGCCGGTCGGTGAGGGCGGTCAGCTCGAAGGCGTCGCCCAGGTCGTCGACGCACAGGGTGAAGGGGTAGTTGGTGCGCTCCTGGCGGGACAGCGCGTCGACACCGTCGGTGGACCGGGTGGCGCCGACCGCGGCCTGCTGGTCCGCCCTGCTGTGGCGGTAGTTGAGGATCGCGGTGAACAGCGGGGCCGGGGCGGTCACGCCGCTGCACCGCTGGGCGAGGACGAGCGGGACCTGCTCGTAGCGCAGCAGCTCCACGACCTCGCGGTGGGTCAGGCGCACCAGCTCCTCGGCGCCGAGGCCGGCCAACCGCAGCCGGATCGGCAGGGTGTTGACGAACATGCCCAGCGCCCGGTCGGCGCCCTCGACGTCCTGCAGGCGCCCGAGCAGCACGGTGCCGAACGCGATGTCGTCGCGGCCGCTGGAACGGGCGACGAGCAGGCCCCAGGCGGCGTGGAAGAGCGAGGCGACGCTGACGCCGAGCCGCCCCGCGTGCTCGCGCAGCCGGCGGGCCAGCGGGCCGCCGACGGTGCGGCGGGCCTCGATGATGGCGCTGCCGTCGCCGTGGACGTCGGTGACGCCGTAGGGAGCGGTGGTCTCCGTCAGGTCGGCGAGGCGCTCGGTGAAGTACTCGACGGCGTCGGGCCGTTCGGCCTGGGCGAGCGCGTGGGCGACGAAGGAGCGGTAGGCGACGGGTTCGGGCAGCAGGTGGGCCTGGCCGCGGAGGTGGGCGAGCACCTCCTCGTGCAGGATGCGCTGCGAGGTGACGTCGTCCACCAGGTGGTGGATCTGCAGCAGGGCGTACCAGCGCCCGGAGGCGGGGTCGGGGTCGGGGGCGACCTGGGCGCGGATCAGCGGCGCGGTGCCGATGTCCATGTGCATCCGCCCGGCGCCCATCAGGGCCTCCAGCTGGGCCACCGGATCCTGCCCGGGATCGAGGGCGATCTCCTCCACCGGCAGCGGCGCGCCGCGGTGGACGACCTGCACCGGCTGCGGCAGGCCCTGCCACAGGACGGCGGTGCGCAGGCTGTCGTGGCGGTCGATGACCGACTGGAGCGCGCCGAGGAAGGCGTCGAGCCGGGCCCGGGAGTCCAGCACGGTGAGCGAGGCGAGGATGTACGCGTCGGCGCCGTCGTTGAGCCGGTGGTGGAAGAGCAGGCCCTCCTGGAGCGGCATCAGCGGGTAGACGTCCTGGATGTTGGCGGCGCCGCCGGGGACCGCCCGCTCGATCCGCTCGATCTGGGCGGCGTCGAGGTCGACGAGGGTCAGCATCTGCGGGGTGATCCCGGTGCAGTCGTCCGGGATGAGGTTCGGCGGGATCTCCGTGCGGGCCGTGAGCGGGGCGGTGGTGGTGTCGAGGGCGGCCGCGAGCGAGGCCGGGGTGGGGTGGTCGAAGACGGTCCGCACCTCGGTGGCGATGCCGTGCCGGCGAAGCCGCTCGACCAGCTGGACGATCATCAGGGAGTGGCCGCCCAGGCCGAAGAAGTCGTCGTGGCGGCCGACGCGCTCCACCCGCAGCAGCTCGTGCCAGATGCCGGCGACGACCTCCTCGGTGCCGGGCAGCGGCGCCTCGTACTCCCGGGTGGACAGGGCGCCCAGGTCGGGGGCGGGCAGTGCCTTGCGGTCGAGCTTGCCGTTGGGGGTCAGCGGCAGCGCGTCGAGGACCACGAAGGCGGACGGCACCATGTACTCGGGCAGGGTGGTGGCGAGGTGGTCGCGCAGCTCCTGGGCGGTGGGGGGTTCGCCGGCGAGGCAGGTGAGGTAGGCGACCAGCCGCTTGTCGCCCGGCACGTCCTCGCGGGCCAGCACGACGGCCTCGCGGACCCCGGGGGCCTCGCGCAACTGGGCCTCGATCTCCGGGAGTTCGATCCGCAGGCCGCGGATCTTGACCTGGTGGTCGTTGCGGCCCAGGTACTCCACGGCGCCGTCGGCGTTCCAGCGGCCGAGGTCGCCGGTGCGGTAGAGGCGGGCCTGCGGGTCGTCGGCGAACGGGTCGGGCACGAAGCGCTCTTCGGTGAGCTCGGGGCGCCCCAGGTAGCCACGGGCGACGCCGACGCCGCCGATGTGGATCTCACCGGGCACGCCGAGGGGCACCGGCTGCATCCGCTCGTCGAGCAGGTGGACGCGGAGGTTGGCGATGGGCCGGCCGATTGGGGTGCGGCCGGGGTCGGCACCGGGTCGGCAGGTCCAGTGGGTGACGTCGATCGCGGCCTCGGTGGGCCCGTAGAGGTTGTGCAGGGCGGCCCGCGGCAGGCGCTCCAGGCAGCGGTCGCGCAGCGCGGCGGACAACTCCTCGCCGCTGCACACGATGTGGCGCAGGGTGTCGCAGCCGCGCTCGGCGCCGGCGTCGAGGAAGACGTCGAGCATGGACGGCACGAAGTGCAGCACGGTGACCCCGGAGCGCCGGATCTCCTCGGCCAGGTAGGCCGGGTCCTGGTGGCCCTGCGGGCGGGCGACGACCAGGCGGGCACCGGCGAGCAGCGGCCAGAAGAACTCCCACACCGAGACGTCGAAGCTGAACGGCGTCTTCTGCAGGACGCGGTCGGCGTCGGTCAGGCCGTAGGCGTCCTGCATCCAGCGCAGCCGGTTGACGACGGCGCGGTGCTCGTTCATCGCGCCCTTGGGGCGGCCGGTGGAGCCGGAGGTGTAGATGACGTAGGCGAGGTGACGGTCGGTCAGGCCGGTGTCCGCCGCCTGCGGGTTGTCGGCGGGGTGTTCGGCGATGAGGGGCCAGTCGGTGTCCAGCTCGACCACGTCGGCGGTGGTGTCGGTGATCTTCTCGCGCAGGTCGGCGGTGGTGAGGACGACGGAGGGGGCGCCGTCGTGGAGCATGAAGGCGAGTCGGTCGGCGGGGTATCCCGGGTCGAGCGGCAGGTAGGCGCCGCCGGCCTTGAGCACGCCGAGCAGGCCGACCACCATCTCCACGCCGCGCTCCACGCACAGCGCCACCAGCACGTCGGGGCCCACGCCGCGTTCGCGCAGGAAGTGGGCCAGTCGGTTGGCCCGCTCGTTCAGCTCTCCGTAGGACACCTCGCTGCCTTCGAAGGAGAGGGCGACCGCGTCGGGGGCCGTCGCCGCCCGCTGCTCGAACAGCTCGTGCACCAGGCCGCCGGCCGGGTAGTCCACCCGGGTCGCGTTGAACCCCTCCACCACCAGCGCCCGCTCCGCGGCCGGCAGCACCGCCAGGGTGAGGGCGGGTTCGGTGGACCCGGTCTCCAGCGCGGTGACCAGGGAGGCGAGGGCGGTGTCGAGGAAGCCGATGACGCGGTGCGGTGCCACGGTCTGCTCGTCGGTCTGGGCGGTGAGCATGAAGTCCTCGCCGAGGTCGTCGACGAAGACCGCGAAGGGGTAGTTGGTGCGCTCCTGGATGGCCAGGAAGTGCACGCCGTACCGGTCGCTGCCGCCCTGGCTGGAGGCGCGCGGATCGAGCGAGCTGTGCCGGTAGTTGAGCATGGCGCTGTAGAGCGGGCCGCCCCCGGGCACGCCGCTGGCGCGCTGGGCGACGGCGGGCGAGACGTGCTCGTAGTCGAGCAGGTCGACGATCTCGCGGTGGGTCCGCTCGACCAGGGCGCGGGTGTCGGTCCCGGCCAGCCGCAGCCGCATCGGCAGCGTGTTGATGAACATGCCGAGCACCCGGTCGGCGCCCGCGGTGCCCTGGAGCCGTCCGGACAGCACGGTGCCGAAGACGACGTCGTCGCGGCCGCTGGTCCGGGCCACCACCAGCGCCCAGGCGGCGTGGAAGAGGGTGGCCGGGCTGACCCCGAGGCCGCGCGCGGCCAGCCGCACCCGCTCGGCGAGCCCGGGGTCGATGAACTGCTTGGCCTCGGCGATGCCGCTGCCGTCGCCGTGCACGTCACTCAGGCCGAAGGGCGTGGTGGGCTCCTCGACATCGGCCAGGCGCGCGCGGAAGAACTCCTCGGCGTCCTCGGCCTGGCCCTGCGCGACGGCCTTGGCGACGAACTCGCGGTAGGCGATGGGCTCGGGCAACTGCTCGGTGCGGTCGGCGAGGTGGGCCATCACCTCGGCGAGCATGATCTCCAGTGCCACGTGGTCGGTGGCCAGGTGGTGCAGCTCCAGGAGCAGGTACCAGTGGCCGGTGCCGGTGCCGGTCTCGGTGCCGGTGCCGGTGCCGGTCTCGGGCGCGGTGCGCAGCCGGATCAGCGGCGCGCGGCGCAGGTCCATCCGCAGCCGCTCGGGAGCCATCAGCTCCCGGAAGGCGTCCAGCGCCTCCCGGCCGGGCTCGACGGTGATCTCCTCCAGCTCCGGCGGCGCCTGGCGGTGCACCACCTGGACCGGCCGCGGCAGCTCCTCCCAGCGCACCGA
Organism: Kitasatospora sp. NBC_01287; assembly: GCF_026340565.1. Lineage (NCBI taxonomy): Bacteria > Bacillati > Actinomycetota > Actinomycetes > Kitasatosporales > Streptomycetaceae > Kitasatospora > Kitasatospora sp. NBC_01287. Next base: position 156,451 of record NZ_JAPEPB010000001.1, on the reverse strand, counting down.
GCTGCGCAGGCTGTCGTGGCGGGCGATCACCGCCCGCAGCGCGGCGACCAGGGCGTCGAGCCGGTCGCGGGAGTCCAGGCGCAGCAGCATCGGCAGCACGTAGGTGTCCTGCTCGGGGTTGAGCAGGTGGTGGAAGAGGATGCCCTCCTGCAGCGGGCCGAGCGGATAGACGTCCTGGACGTTGGCCGCGCCGCCGGGCACGCTCGCCACGATCCGCGCGAGCTGTTCGGCGTCCAGCTCGACCAGGGTGAGCAGCTCCGGCGTCAGCTCGGTGCAGTCGTCGGGGATGAGGTTGGGCGGTGCGCTGAACGCCTCGGCGGTGCTGCCGGCCAGGGTCTGGGCGAGGGCGGCCAGGGTCGGGGCCCAGAAGACGTCGCTGACCTGGCTGTGCACCCCGGCCTTCTGCAGCCGGGCGATCATCTGCACGACGAGCAGCGAGTGGCCGCCGAGCTCGAAGAAGTTGTCCAGCCGGCCGACGCGCTCGACGTGCAGCAGCTCCTGCCACACCTCGGCCAGGGTCTGCTCCAGCTCGCCCGAGGGCGCCTCGTAGCGGCGGGTGGAGTAGGCCTCCAGGCCGGGGGCGGGCAGCGCCTTGCGGTCGAGCTTGCCGTTGGGGGAGACGGGCAGGGCTGCCAGGGTGACGAACGCGGCGGGCACCATGTGCTCGGGCAGGGTGGCCGCGAGGTGGCGGCGCAGCTCCTCCACGCCCGCCTCGTCCGCGCCTTCGGTGCCGGTGCCCTGGCCGTCCTGGTCCCGGTCGGCACCGACGACGTAGGCGACGAGCCGCTTGTCGCCGGGCCGGTCCTCGCGCACCGTGACGGCGGCCTCCGCGACCCGCGGGTGCGCGGACAGCACGGCCTCGATCTCGCCGAGTTCGACCCGCAGGCCGCGGATCTTGACCTGGTCGTCGTTGCGGCCGAGGTAGTCGATGGAACCGTCGGGGTTCCAGCGGCCGAGGTCGCCGGTGCGGTAGAGGCGGGCCTCGGGGTCGTCGCGGAACGGGTCGGGCACGAAGCGCTCTTCGGTGAGCTCGGGGCGCCCCAGGTAGCCGCGGGCGACGCCGGCGCCGCCGATGTGGATCTCGCCGGGCACGCCGACCGGCACCGGCTCGCCCTCCGGATCGAGCAGCAGGATCGCCGAGTTGGCGATCGGGCGGCCGATCGGGGGCAGCGCGGGCCAGTCGCCCGGGTGCGGCGGCAGGGTGTGGGCGGTGACCACGTGGCTCTCGGTGGGGCCGTAGTGGTTGTGCAGGCGGCAGTCGGGGCGCCGCTCGAAGAACTCCCGCATGGCGGCGGTGATCCGCAGCTGCTCGCCGGCGGTGATGACGTCCCGCAGGTCCGGCAGGTCGGCGCCGGACGCGACCGCGTGGTCCACCAGGCTCTGCAGCGCGACGTACGGCATGAAGAGGCGCTCGACCCGGTGCTCGGCCAGGAAGGCGGTGAGGGCGGCGGGGTCGCGCCGGGTGTCCTCGTCGACCAGGACCAGCTCGCCGCCGGCCGTCAGGGTGGCGAAGGTCTCCTGGAAGGCCACGTCGAAGCCGAGCGCGGCGAACTGGAGGGTGCGCCGGGGGGACGGCCACCGCTCCTCGTCCAGGTGCCAGCGCAGCAGGTTGACCAGCGGCCGGTGGGGCATGGCGGTGCCCTTGGGGCGGCCGGTGGAGCCGGAGGTGTAGATGACGTAGGCGAGGTGACGGTCGGTCAGGCCGGTGTCCGCCGCCTGTGGGTCGGTGGTGGGGTGTTCGGCGATGAGGGGCCAGTCGGTGTCCAGCTCGACCACGTCGGCGGTGGTCTCGGCGATCTTCTCGCGCAGGTCGGCGGTGGTGAGGACGACGGAGGGGGCGCCGTCGTGGAGCATGAAGGCGAGTCGGTCGGCGGGGTATCCCGGGTCGAGCGGCAGGTAGGCACCGCCGGCCTTGAGCACGCCGAGCAGGCCGACGACCATGTCCACGCCGCGCTCCACGCACAGGGCCACCAGCACGTCGGGGCCCACGCCGCGTTCGCGCAGGAAGTGGGCGAGGCGGTTGGCCCGCTCGTTCAGCTCCCGGTAGGAGGTCTCGGTGCCGTCGAAGGAGAGGGCGACCGCGTCGGGGGCTGTCGCGGCCCGCTGCTCGAACAGCTCGTGCACCAGGCCGCCGGTCGGGTACTCCACCCGGGTCGCGTTGAACCCCTCCACCACCAGCGCCCGCTCCGCGGCCGGCAGCACCGGGTAGGCGGCCCAGCGGGCGTCGGGCTCGGTGAGGGCGGCGTCCAGGAGCGCGGTGTAGTGGTCGGTCATCCGGCTGACCGCCGCCTCGTCGAACAGCCCGGCGTCGTACTTCAGGTGCAGCTGGAAGCCGCCGGGGCGCTCGTGGACCTCCAGGGCGAGTTCGTACTCGCCCTCCTGGCGCACCGCGTCGTAGGGGGCGACCCGCAGGCCGCCGGGGTCGAGGTCGCGCAGGCTGCCGAGGTCGACGACGCTCGCGTTGAGGTACTCGAAGGCGACCTGGAAGACGGGGGTGCGGGACTGCAGGCGGGACACGCCGAGGTCGCGGACGACCCGGGGGAAGGGGTAGTGCGCGTGGTCCAGGCCGTCGGCGACGGTGAGCCGCAGGTCCTCCAGCAGGGCGGCGAAGCTGGAGTCGCGGTCCATACCGGTCCGCAGCGCGATCATGTTGACGAAGTAGCCGATGACGCCGTCGAACCGCTCCTGCGGGCGCCCGCCGATGGGCATGCCCACGATGAGGTCGCTCTCGCCGGTGTACCGGTGCAGCAGCACGTCGTAGACGGCGAGCAGCACGACGGCGGGCGTGACCCGGCGTTCCCTGGCCAGCTCCACGACGCGCCGGCCCAGCTCGGGCGGCAGGTCGCGGACCAGCCTGCGGCCGTCGATGGCGGCACTGACGCTGCGCGGCGCGCTGGTGGGCAGTTCGAGCACGGGCAGCGGCGGGGCCAGCCGGCGCAGCCAGTAGTCCCGGTGCTCCACGCCGAGCGAGCCGTCGAGCATCTCCCGCTCCCAGTCGACGAATTCGCGGTAGGCGCTGCTCTGGGCCGCGGTGACCAGGCGTTCGCCGCGGGTGAGCCGGTCGTAGGCGTCGAAGAGGGTGCGCAGCAGGAGCGGGACGGAGGTGCCGTCGAAGGCGATGTGGTGGGCGACGACCAGCACGACGTGCTCGCTCGCGGACCTGGCGAACAGGTGGACCCGCAGCGGCAGGGTCGCGGCGAGGTCGAAGGGCTCCTTGGCCCGCTGCCGGACCCGCTCGCGCAGTTCCCCCTCGCTCCAGTCGCTGGCGTCCGCGTACTCGAACCGCAGGGTGCGCTCGCGGTCGACCTGCTGCCGCCCCTCGCCGTCCACGTCGATGGTGACGGTGGCGAGCGCCGGGTGCTGGTAGGGCAGGAACTCGCAGGCACCCCGCCACCGGGCGACGTCGAGGTCACCGGTGAGGGCGAAGCAGAGCGGCACGTTGTAGCCGGTGCCGTCCGGGCTCAGGCGCTGCAGCAGCCACAGGCCGTCCTGGCCTTGGGACAGCGGGCTCAAGGTGGCCTCGCGCTGGTACCGCAGGACCTCGCGGCGCAGTTCGCCGGCGGAGACCCCACCGTCCCGGAACGCGAGCAGAATCTCGTCGATGGTCACAGGAACTCCCCACGGGCGATCAGCTTCTTGACGTCTTCCAGATGCAGTCGACCGCTGCGGAAGCGGTCGAGGTACTCGCTGGTCACCGGCTCCCCGTCGGAGGCGGGTTCCTCCCCGCCGGCGTCGGGGGCGGTCGGCTCGGCGGCAGCCGGCTCCGAGGCGGCGAGGGCGGCCGCGACCGGCGCGTACCGGGTGGCGACCAACTCGGCCAGGCCGCTGATGCTCTGGCACTCCAGCAGCTCACGCCCTGTGACGGTCACCTCGTACCGCTCGGCGAGCGTCTGCACCAGGCGGCGACCGGCGAGCGAGTCGAACCCGTAGTCCCGCAGGTCCCGGTCCGCTGCCAGGCCGGCGACCGGCAGGCGCAGCACCCCCGCCGCGAACTCGGCGATGTGCGTACGGATCTCGTCGATCCCGGCGGTACCGCCACCAATGGCGGGCGACGGGCCGGCGGAGGACGGGTCGGCGGGCGACGGTGCCTGCTCCGCTGCCAGGGTCGCGAGGGCGGCGGGTGCGGGCCGCCCGTCCGCGATCCAGTAGCGGTCCCGGCGGAACGGGTAGCGCGGCAGCGGGACCATCCGCGGGCGGCGGCCGGTGTGCAGCCGCTCCCACGGGACGTCCACGCCGTTGACCCACAGCTGGGCGATCCGGGCCAGGTTGTCCTCGTCCAGCAGTGCCGCGACGGCGGACTCCCCGGCGGTCCCGGCGAGCAGTCCGGCCAGCAGCCGGCCGTCGGCGGCGTCCGCCGTGAAGGTGGGCACACCGCCGAGCCGGGCGGTCTCGGGTGCCGCGCCCGAGTCGAGGTACGCCTTCAGGCCCTCGCGCAGTTCGGCGCGGCTGGAGACGACCAGCGCGAGGCGGCAGTCGAGCGGCTGGCGGCCGCGCTGCGTGGTGTGGGCGAGGTCCTCCAGCCGTTCGGCCGGGGCGTTGTCCAGGTGCTCGGCGAGCAGTTCGGCCACGGCGCCCAGGCGGTCGCGGTCGACCGCGGACAGCACGACGAGCTGCGGGCCCGCGGCCTCGTCGGCGGCCTCGACCGCGGCGATGCCCTCGTGCGGCTCGGCGCCGTACTCCTCCAGCACCAGGCTCGCGTACGAGCCGCCGGCGCCGAAGGCGTTGATCAGGGCGCGGCGCGGCCCGGTCCCCGCCGGTCCGGTCCCCTGCGGCGCGGGCCACGGCTCGCGCCGGGTCACCAGGCGCAGCGGACCGCGGTCGAAGCCCGGGTCCGGGGCCCCCTCGCCGACCAGGACGGTCGGGGCGAGTTCGCCGTGCCGCAGCTGGAGGACGACCTTGGCGAGCTGCGCCATGCCGGACACGGCCTCGCCGTGGCCGAGGTTGGACTTGACCGAGCCGACCGGCAGCCGGCGGCCGGGATCGGCCGGGTCGCCGAAAACCTGTCCGAGCGCGGCGAGTTCGACGGCGTCGCCCACCGCGGAGCCGGTCGCGGCGGCCTCCACGTAGCCGATGCCGGCGGGTTCGACACCCGCGGCCCGCAGCGTCCGGCGGATCAGCCGGGCCTCGGCGGCCGGGTCGGGCGTGGCGAAGCCGTTGGTGCGGCCGCTGTGGCCGGTCGCGGTGCCCTTGACGACCGCCAGCACCCGGTCGCCGTCGGCGAGCGCCCTCTCCAGCGGCTTGAGCAGGACCGCGCCGACACCCTCCGAGGGCAGGTAGCCGTCGCCGCCGCTGAAGCTGCGGGAGCTCGCGGAGGTGCCGATCATCTGCAACTGGCTCAGCCCGACGTACTTGTTCGGGTGCAGGGTCAGGTTGACCCCGCCGGCGACGGCGAGTTCGCAGTCGCCCGCGCGCAGGTCCCGTACCGCGAGGTGGATCGCGGTGAAGGCGGAGGAGCACATGGTGTCCACCGCCACGCTCGGGCCGCCCAGACCGAAGAAGTGGGAGACGCGGTTGGCGATGGAGCTGTAGGAGGAGATGGCGGCGACCGCCTCGCGGCCCGGGCCGGCGCCCAGGTCGCGGTAGTGCTGGTACATCGAGCCGACGTAGACGCCCACCTGGTTGCCGTGGCCCTCGCGCAGCCGGTCACGGGTGTGGCCCGCGTCCTCAAGGAGGTGCCAGACCGCCTGCAGGTAGAGCCGGATCTGCGGGTCCATCACCTGCGCGTCGCGCGGCGAGAGTTGGAAGAAGAGCGGGTCGAACTCGTCGACACCGTCGATGAATCCGCCCCACTTGGACGCGGTGCGGCCCGGCGTGCCGGGGGTCGGGTCGTAGTAGCCGTCATGGTCCCAGCGGGTGGCGGGCACCTCGGTGACGCAGTCGCGGCCGGAGCGGACGACCTCCCACAGCTCGTCCAGGTCGCGGGCGCCGGGGTAGCGGCCGGTCATCCCGATGATGGCGATGTCGGCGGAGGTGGCGGAGGCGGCGAGGTCGTCGGGGGCAGCGGGGGAGTCCGGCGCGGGCTCGTGCCTGCGCTGCCCCGCGCCGCGGCGCTCGGACCTGCCGTCGGTGGCGGCGCGGACCGGTGCTGTCGCGGGCACGGGGGCGGTAGCGGGAGCGGGGGCGGGCACGGCGGGTCGGGCCGCCGGTGTCGGGATGAGCTGCTCCAGCTCGGCGCGGTGCTCGGTGATGAGGTGGTCGGCGAGTTCGCGAATGGTGCGGTGCTGGAAGAGCAGCACCGCCGGCAGGTCGCTGAAGGAGGACCTGAGCGCGTCGAGGATCCGGATCGCGACGATCGAGTCGACGCCGTACCGGTCGAAGTCCTCGTCAGCCTCCAGGCGGGCGGCCGGCATCCGCAGCACCTGGGCGATGAGGCCCGTGAGGTACCGCTCGACGCGTTCGCGCAGGGCGGCCTCGCCGCGGCGCGGCGTGCCGGCGGTGCTGGTAGTGCGGGTGGTGCTGGCCGCGCCGGCGGTGCTGGGCGCGCTGACCAGCGCGCGCAGTCGGCCGGTGTCGCCGTAGAGGACCGTGACGTGCGGTGCGCCGGTCGCCAGGGCCCGGTACAGCGCGGTGAGGGCGGCGCCGGTGGGCAGCGGGGCGCTGCCCTGGGCACGCATCCGGTCCAGCACGGCCTCGTTGACGCGCATGCCGCCGTCGGCCCAGTACGGCCAGCTCACCGAGAGCGTGCGGCCTTGGCGCAGGCCGTCGCCGACCAGGCGGTCGCGGTGGGCGGCGTACCCGTCCTGGAAGCCGTTGGCCAGGGCGTAGTCACTCTGCCCGGCGTTGCCGAACACCCCGGCGACCGAGGAGTTGACCAGGAAGAGGTCCAGCGGCTGGTCGGCGGTGGCCTCGTCGAGGTGCACCGTGCCGTCCGCCTTCGGGGCGAGCACCCGCGCCCAGCCCTCGGGGGTCTTGTGCTCCAGCGGACCATCGCGCAGCACGCCGGCGCACTGGAGCACGCCGTTGAGCGGGCCGTGCAGGGCGGTGACGTCGGCCACCAGCTCGCGGACCGCTCCGGCGTCCGAGACGTCGACCGAGCGGAACTCCACGGTGGCGCCGGCGCGTTCGAGCTCCGCGAGGCGCTCGGCGCCCTCGGCGCTCGGCGCGCTGCGGCCGACCAGGACCAGGCGGGCACCGGCGGTGCGGTCCGCGATCTCCCGGGCGAGGATCAGGCCGAGCCCGCCCAGGCCGCCGACCACCAGGTAGTGGCCGCCGTCGCGCCACGGGTGCGCGGGGGCGTCGGCCGGCTCCTCGGGCTCCGCCTGTCCGGCGGTGAGCCACTGCCCCTCGCGGTACCGCAGCTCGCGGTCGCCGCCGATGAGCCGTGCGGCCAGCTCCTGGCGCGGGCAGTCGGCTTCGACGAGCACGACCTGCCCGCCGAGCAGCGGGTTCTCCTGCGCGGCGCTGCGCAGCAGGGCGGCGACGGCGGTGGCCGTGGCGGCCTCACCGGTCAGCACGTGCACCACGGTCCGCCCGGTGGACTCCCGGGCCGCCTCGCGCAGCACCTCCAGCAGCTGCCACCCGTACGCGCTGACGCGTGCGGCCGCGCCGCTCGGCGCCGGGTCCTCGAAGAGCCGGACGACGGCGCCGGGCAGCAGCTCCGCGGTGTCGGCGGCGAGCCGGGCGTGGGCGGGGTCGCAGACCAGGACGTGCGCCGCCGGGGCGGTGTCCCCGATGGCGGTGTCCCCGATGGCGGTGTCCTCGGTGGCGGTGTCCTCGGTGGCGGTCGCCGCCGGGGCGGGGCGCCAGCTGCGGACGAACAGCGCCGCGTCGTGGCGGAAGCCGGCCGCGGTGCCGCCATCGCCCGTGGCCGGGGCAGCCGGGCCCTCGGCGGCGGCCGCCGTGCGCCAGGCGGAGGCACCGGGGGCGACCGGGGAGGCCGCGCCGGTGTCCGCCGCCGTCCGCGTGGCGGGCGTGCGGATCCAGTACTTCTCGCGGGCGAAGGGGTAGCCGGGCAGGTTGACCCGGCGCGGGCGTGCCCCCTGCGGGTGCAGCCGCTGCCAGTCCACCTCGGCGCCGGTCACCCAGGCGGCGGCGAGCTCCGTCAGTTCACCCGCCGTCAGATGATCCATCGTCAGGCCGGTTCGCAGCAGGCCCTCCGGCAGCCGGTCGGGCACCGCGTCCCGTGCCACCCGGCCCGCGGGCAGGTCCTGCCGGGTGCCTGACAGCCAGCCGCGCAGGTGCTCGACCAGGTCGGGTCCGGACTGTGCGACGACCGCGAGGCGGTGGGTCATCGCGGTCCGTCCGACCTGGGAGGTGAACGCGATGTCCCGCACGTCGGTGGAGCCGGTCGCGACGGTGTCGGCGAGTGCTTCGGCCAGCTCGCGCAGGGCCTGGGCGGTGCGTGCGGAGATGATCACCAGGGCTGGGCCGTTTGTGTGTGTGGTGGGTGCTGTGGTGGGGCGGTGTTCCTGCACGATGACGTGTGCGTTGGAGCCGCCGGCTCCGAAGGAGGACACTCCCGCCGTTCGCGGGCCTTCGCCGGCGGGCCAGGGTGTCAGGTCTCGTTGGACGTGGAGTCGTCCCCAGGTGGTGACTTGGTCGTTGAGGGTGGTGGAGTGGAGGGAGGGTGTGAGGAGGCCTTCGCGGATTTGGAGGAGTGCTTTGGTGAGGCCGGCGATTCCGGCGGCGCCTTCGCAGTGGCCGATGTTGGATTTGACGGATCCCAGGGCGATGGTGGTGCCGGTGGTGCCCAGGGCGCGGTTGAGTCCGGCGATCTCGACGGGGTCGCCGAGGACGGTTCCGGTGCCGTGGGCTTCGATGCAGCCGATTTGTGCGCCGGTGATGCCGGCGCGTGTGAGTGCGGTGTCGATGACGGTGGCTTGGGCGCCGACGTTGGGGACGGTGTAGCCGGTGGAGCGGCCGCCGTGGCCCAGGGCGGTGCTTTTGATGATGCCGTGGATGTGGTCGCCGTCGGTGATGGCGGTTGCCAGTGGTTTGAGGAGGAGGGCGCCGACGCCTTCGCCGGGGACGTAGCCGTCGCCGCCTTCGCCGAAGCTGCCGCAGCGTCCGATGCTGGAGAGGAAGCGTCCTTGGGCGAGGCGGACGTATTTGTTGGGGTGGACGGAGACGTTGACGCCGCCGGCGAGCGCGACTGCGCACTCGCCGCGTTCCAGGCTCTGTACCGCGAGGTGCACGCTGGACAGGGAGGAGGAGCACATGGAGTCCACCGCGACGCTCGGTCCGCGGAAGTCGCAGAAGAACGACACCCGGTTGGCCACGCCCGCAGGCGTGCTGCCGGCCGGCGCGTAGCCGAGGTCGCCGCGGTTCTCCACGCCGTAGAGCTGGTAGTCCTGGTACATCACGCCGGCGAAGACGCCCACGTCGTGGCCGAGTCCGGCGGGGGTGTAGCCGGCGTCCTCGATCGTGTGGTAGGCGGTCTGCAGGAAGAGCCGTTCCTGCGGGTCCATCAACTCCGCCTCGCGCGGCGAGATGTTGAAGAAGAGGGGGTCGAACTCGTCGACTCCGTCGAGGAATCCGCCGACCCGGCCGTAGGTCCGCCCGGGGGTGCCCTTCGCCTCGTCGAAGTAGGCCTCGTGGTCCCAGCGGTCCGCCGGCACCTCGGTGACGCAGTCCCGGCCCGCCCGCAGGTTCTCCCAGAACTGCGCGACACCGCGGGCCCCGGGATAGCGTCCGCTCATCCCGATCACCGCCACCTCGAAGGGCCCCGGCAGACCCCCACCAGCAGGCACCGCCACGGCTGCGGCCACCGCGGGCACGGGGGCGGCGGCGGTCGCGGGCTCGGCGACGCCGGCCAGCTGGGCCACCCGCTCGGCGTGCTCCTCCAGGAAGTAGGCGGTCAGCTCGCGCACACTGCGGTGCTCGAAGAAGAGAGTCTTGGGCAGCGGCCCGAAGAGGTTCTCCAGCCGGCGCACCAGGCGGACGGCGAGGATCGAGTCGATGCCGTACCGGTCGAAGGGCGCGTCGGCCACGAGCCGGGCGGCGGGCACCTTGAGCACGTCCGACAGCAGCTCGGCGATGTGCCGCTCGGCGCGCTCGGCCAGGCCGGTCAGGCCGGTCAGGTCGGCGTGGTCGGCGTGGTCCGCGCTGTTGGCCGGGCCCGCCGCGAGGGCCGGCGCGGCCTCGGCGGCCTCGGCGACGGCGGCCGCGCCTGCCGTCCCCCCGGTGGCCCCGGTCCGCAGCTCACGGCTGGTCAGCCCGCGCAGCCGCGCGCAGACCCGGCCCTCGGTGTCGCAGACGTCCACGTCGATCTGGTCGATCTGGTCGATCTGGTCGGTCGGGCCCCCGGCCCGCTCGGCGGGTCGGGCCCAGGCGTAGACCTCGGCCGGCAGCGGGCGCAGGACGGTCGCCCGGTCGAGCGCGAACGGCACCCGCACGCCCTTCGGGCCGCCGGCGCCGAGGCCGGCGGCGGTCTGCAGGACACCGTCGAGCAGCCCGGGGTCGAGCCAGGCCCGCTCGGGTGCCCCGGCCGGGCCCGACAACCGGGCCACCACGTACGCGCCACCGGGTGCCACGGCGGCCCACTGGACGGTTCGGTGGGACGGTCCGTAGGCCAGGCCCTTCGCGGCGAGGTCGGCGTACCAGGCGTCGTGCTCGATGCGGCGCTCGGCGCCGGACAGCAGCGGGGCCAGGTCGAGGACCTCCTCGGGGCCGGCCTCCTCGGGCCGCAGCGCGCGGACGGTGCCCTGCGCGTAGGCCACGCGCTGCTCGCCGTCACCCGTGTACGTCTCGAAGCCGGCCTCGTCACCGGCCGTGCCGGTGGCGCGGACCGCGAGGTGGACGTCCAGCGGACCGGTCGGCACCAGCGGGCGCAACCAGACGACGCCCTCCAGGCGAACCGGGGTGGCGGCGGCCCGGCCGAGCGCCCGGAGCACGGCCGCGCGGGCCCACTCCAGGTGCAGGACGCCCGGCAGCACCTGGCGTCCGGCCACCACGTGGTCGGTGAGGAAGCGCTCGGTGCCGGTCAGGGCGCGGGAGTAGCGCGGCTGCCCGTCGTGGGAGGTGTCGTGCAGGGTCAGGGTGTCGTCGTTGCCCTGCCCGGGCCGGGCGGCCGCCACGGGCGCCGTTGGCCGTGCGGGTTCGCCGGCCGCGCGCCCGGACCAGTAGCGCTCGCGGGCGAACGGGTAGCCGGGCAGGCCGGTGCGGCGCGGGCGGCGTCCGGAGGCCCGCAGCTCCGACCAGGCGACGGCCGAACCGGTGACCCAGAGTTCGCCCAGGTGCAGCAGCTCGGCCGCGGACAGGCCGGGGCGGACCAGGCCGGCCGCGCGGTCGTCGCCGTCGGCGTCCAGGGTCACCTGGCCGGTGCGGACGGCGCCGGGCTCACCCGCGAGGTAGGCGTCGAGCCGCCGGCGGGCGTCGGCGAGGCCGTGGGCGACCAGGGCGAGCCGGTGCTCCATGGCGCGGCGGCCGACCTGGAGGGTGTGGGCGGCCTCGGCCAGCGCCGGGGCGGGGGCGTCCTGGCGGGCGAGGTGCTCGCTCAGCCGCCGGGCCTGGGTCCGCAGGGACTCCTCGGTGGCCGCGGACAGCACGAGCAGTTCGGCCTCGGCGCCGTCCGGCGTCCCGGCGGTGCGGGGCAGGTACTCCTCGATCACCAGGTGCGCGTTGGTGCCGCTGAAGCCGAAGGAGCTGATGCCGGCGCGGCGCGGGGTGCCCGGCTCGCTCGGCCAGGGCCGGTGCTCGGTGCTCACCGTGAACGGCGAGCCGGTGAAGTCGAAGTGCTCGTTGGGCGTCTCGAAGTGCAGCGTGGGGACCAGGGCCCGGTGGCGCAGCTGGAGGAGGATCTTGTGCACGCCGGCCACGCCCGCCGCGGCGGAGGTGTGGCCGATGTTGCTCTTCACCGCGCCGAGCGCGCAGGGGTCGCGGCGCTCACCCTGCTCGCCGAACGCGGTGGCCAGCGCCTCCAGTTCCACCGGGTCGCCGAGCTTGGTGCCGGTGCCGTGGAGTTCGACGTAGCCGATGCTCTCCGACGGGATGCCGAACCGCTGGTGCACCTCGCGGACCAGCTCCACCTGGCTGGTGAGGTTGGGCGCGGTGATGCCGTTGGTGCGGCCGTCCTGGTTGATGCCGGAGCCCAGGATGACGCCGTGGACGCGGTCACCGTCGGCCTCGGCGTCCGCGAGGCGCTTCAGGACGAGCGCGCCCACGCCCTCGCCGGGCACGAAGCCGTCGGCGCCGTTGTCCATGGCGCGGCAGCGGCCGCTGGGCGAGAGCATCCCGGCCTGGCTCATGTCGACGTAGACCTGCGGGGTCAGGTAGAGGGTCACTCCACCGACCAGGGCCAGGTCGACCTCGCCCGCGCGCAGCGCCTGGCAGGCGAGGTGGGCGGCGACGAGCGAGGAGGAGCAGGCGGTGTTGACGCTGATGGCGGGGCCGCGCAGGTTGAGGTGGTAGGCGAGGCGGGCGGCCGCGATGGCGGTGTTGGACCCGGTGGTCGCGCCGACCCGGTCCTCCTCGTCGCGGACCAGCCCGCCGTACTCGCTGCCCGACATCCCGAGGTAGATGCCGCAGCGGGCGCGGCGCAGCAGGTCGGGGCCGTACCCGGCGTCCTCGAAGGCGTGGTAGCCCTCTTCGAGGAAGAGCCGTTGCTGCGGGTCCATCGCCGCGGCCTCGGTGGGCGCGATGTCGAAGAAGAGCGGGTCGAAGGCGTCGATGTCGTCGAGCCTGCCGAGCCACTTGCTGACGGTCCGGCCCTCGGTGCCGGGCCGCGGGTCGTACCAGGCGGACACGTCCCAGCGGGAGGCGGGGACCTCCTCGACCGAGTCGCGGCCGGCGGCGAGGTTGCGCCAGAACTCCTCCAGGTCGGCGGCGTCCGGGTAGCGGCCGCTCATGCCGACGACGGCGATGGGCTCGTACGAGGCGGGAGCGGCGGCCGGGGCGGGCCGGGTGACGGTCGCCGGGGCGGGTGCGGCGGGTGCGGCGGGTGCGGCGGGCACGGTGGCCGGCTCAGCGGCGGCAGTGGTGACGTCGGGGCGGGCAGGGTCAGGCGCTGACTCCTCGTCCTGGTCGGAGCCGCCGGCCGGCCGGACCACCCGCGCGGCGGACCTGCGGCCGGCGGCGACCGGAGCCACGGCGGCGAGGTGCGCGGCCAACTCCCTCACGGTCGGGTACTCGTAGAGCCGCGGCGCGGTGAGCGACGTCCGGTGGCGGGTGTTGAGGGTGCGGACCCACTCCACGCCGTTGATCGAGTCCAGGCCCATGTCCACGAACGGACGGGTGACCGAGACCTCACTGCGCTCCAGCAGCAGCGCCTCGGCGAGGCTCTCGGCGAGCTCGGCCTCAAGGGCTCTCGGGTCGACGGCGGTCGCCGGGGCCGTCGGGGCGGGCGAGGCGGGGGCGGGCTGCGTCAGGACGGCCTCGCGGGCGGGCTCACGTGCGGGCTCGCGGACGGCCTCGCCCAGCGGCGTGAGCCGGACGGTGGCGCGGGGGCGGTCGGTGGCCGGGGCCGGCACGGGCTGGGCGAGGCGCACGGGCGCGGGGCCCGCGGGCACGGGCACGGGCTCGGCCACGACGGGCCGGGTGGGCGCGGGAGCCACCGGGTCCGCGACGGCCGCGTGCACCGCCGCGCGCGCCGGGGCGGTCACAGCCGTGGTGACCCGGCCCGCCTGGGTCGCCGCCGCGCCCCCCGTGCCGGGCAGCGGGAAGTGCTCCCGGGCGAAGGGGTAGGTCGGCAGCGACAGCCGCCGGGGCGTGCCGTCGTACAGCCGCGCCCACTCCACCGCCTCGCCCGCCACCCAGCGCCGGGCGAGCGCGTCGAGCGCGTCGCGGGTGGGCCGCCACAGCGGGCTGGCCTCCTCCGCGTACGTCTGCCCGGCGCGGTCGCGGCCGGTGCGGGCCGCCTGCCCGGCGGCGGTCGCGGCCAGCGGGTCACCGGCGAGGTGGCGGCGCAGCAGGTCGATCAGCTCGGGCACCGAGTCGACCACGAAGGCCAGCCGGTGCTCCATCGCGTCGCGGCCCACCTGCAGCGTGTACGCGACCTGCGCCGGCTCGGCGTGCCGGCCCCGGCCGGAGAGGTACGCCGCCAGGTTGGCGGCCTGGGCGGTCAACTGCTCCGGGCGCAGCGCGGAGAGGACCACGAGGGCGGAGGTGTCGGCGGCGGCCGAGGCGTACCCGGACCCGCCCTGCGGCCGCGGGTCGTACTCCTCGATCACCAGGTGGGCGTTGGTGCCGCTGAAGCCGAAGGAGCTGACGGCCGCCCGCCGGGGCCCGCCGTCCGGCGAAGTCCACGGCCGAAGGGCGGTGTTGACGTAGAAGGGGCTGTCGGCCAGCGGGATGCGCTCGTTGGGCGAGGAGTAGTTGACGGTGGGCGGCAGCTGCCGGTGCCGCATCGCCAGCAGGACCTTGAGCAGGCCGGCGATGCCGGAGGCGGGCAGCAGGTGGCCGATGTTGCTCTTCACCGAGCCGAGCGCGCAGTAGCCGGTGCGCTCGGTGTAGTGGCGGAAGGCCGCGGTCAGGGCCTCGACCTCGATCGGGTCGCCCAGCCGGGTGCCGGTGCCGTGCGCCTCCAGGAGGGTGATGGTGTCGGGGTCGACGCCGAAGCGGTCGTAGACGTCCTTCTCCAGCAGGGCCTGGGACTTCGCGCTGGGCGCGGTGATGCCGTTGGTGCGGCCGTCCTGGTTCATGCCCCAGCCGCGGATGACGCCGTGGATGTGGTCGCCGTCGCGCTCGGCGTCGGACAGCCGCTTGAGCAGCACCACGCCGATGCCCTCGCCGAGGACGAAGCCGTCGGCCCGCTCGTCGAAGGTGAAGCAGCGGCCGTTCGGCGAGAGCATCCCGGCCTGGCTGGTCATCACGTGCATCGCCGGGCCGGACAGCACGCACACCCCGCCGGCCAGGGCCAGGTCGGAGCGGCCCAGCAGCAGGCTGTCGCAGGCGTGCGCGATGGCCACCAGGGAGGAGGAGCAGGCGGTGTCGATCGCGACGGCCGGGCCGATCAGGTCCAGCAGGTAGGAGATGCGGGCGGCGAGGATCGAGGGCGAGCTGCCGGTCAGCTGCTGGCCGGTCAGGTCGCCGCCGCCGCGCTGGTTGTGGTCGCCGTTGCCGCTGCCCACGTACACGGCGCAGCGGCTGCCGGACAGGCCGCGCGGGTTGACCGCGGCCTCCTCGACGCAGGCCCAGGCGTGCTCCAGGAAGAGCCGGTGCTGCGGGTTCATCGAGGCGGCCTCGGTCCGGGAGATCCCGAAGAAGACCGGGTCGAAGCGGTCCGCCTCGTCCAGGGCGCCCAGCCAGGTGCTGTACGACCTGCCGGGCGTGCTGGGCCGCTCGTCGTAGTAGTCGGCCGAGGGCCAGCGCTCGTCGGGGACCTGGCTCACCGAGTCCACGCCGTCGGCGATGTTCGCCCAGAACTCGTCGAGGTTCCGCGCGCCCGGGAAGGCCCCGCTGACGCCGATCACGGCGATGGCGTCGTCGCCGGACCGGGCCGGGGCCTGGGCCTGCGCACGAGGAGCGGGGGCGGGGACGGGCGCCGGCGTGGGCGCGGGCGGGGCGACCTGGACGGCCGGGGTGGGTGCGGGGGCGGGCGGGGCGATCCGGGCGGCGGGAGCCTGCGCGACGGGCGCGGGGGCCGGCACGGGGGCCGGCACGGGGACCGCGGTGGACGCGGGAGCCGCCTGGGCGAGCCGGGCGAGTTCGCCGGTGACGAAGTCCGTCAGCTGGTCGATCGTCGGGTAGTCGTAGACGCGGGTCGCGTTCAGCGTGAGGCCGAACCGGCGGTTGATGACGTGCACCCATTCGACGCCGACGATCGAGTCGAGACCCATGTCGATGAAGGGGATGTCGGGGGAGACCTCGGAAGGCTCGATGAACAGGGCGTTCGCGAGCGTGGCGGTGAGGTCCGCGGCCACCTCGGCGCTGTTGTACACGGGAGTCGACACGGATTCCTGCGACCTTTCCTCTTCGGTGGTGTCACGTTCGGTGGTGGCACGTTCGGCGGTGGCACGGCTGAACGCGACGCCGTCCGGTGCGATGTCAGCGGGGTGCGGGGCGGTCAGGGCCGGCAGCCGCACCGGGGTCGGGCGCGCGGCGCCCGGGATCACGGCCCGTGCGGCCCGCGCGGGCTCGACGAGCCGGACGACCGGGGCGGCCGCGCGCGTCACCACGGCGGGCGGGGTGGCGACGGGTACCGGCTCGGGCACGACCGGCTCCGGCACGACCGGCGCGGGCACGGCCGGCGCGGCGGTGGCCGGCCGGTCGAGGCCGGCCCCGACCGCGTGCGGTGCGGCGCGGTCCGCCGCACCGGCCGGCTCGGCGTTGCGGCCGCGCACCTCCGCCGAGCGGACGAGCTCGGGGATCCAGAGGCGGGTGGCCGCGAACGGGTAGACCGGCAGCGGGATGCGGCGCGGACCGTCGGCGGGGGCGGCCCCGTCCAGGGCGCTCCAGTCGCAGTCGGCGCCCCGGGTCCAGCGGTCGGCCAGCTCCTCCAGCCGGCCGGCCGCGGCGAGGGCGGCCAGCGCCGGGCCGGTGCACTCCTCGGGGCCGAGGACCGAACGCAGCTCCCTGAGCTGGGCCGTGCGGCCCTGACGCAGACCGGGCGGCAGGGCCGCACCGGCCAGGTACCGGGCCAGACCCGCCGTGAGTTCGGCGACCGAGGACACCACCAGGGCGAGCCGGTGCTCCATGGCCTCGCGGCCGACCTGGAGGGTGTGGGCGATGTCGGCGAGATCGGCGTCACCGAACCCGCGCGCCGGGACGGCGTCGGCGAGCTGGCGCGCCCTGCGCCGCAGCGCCTCCTCGTTCCTGGCGGACAGGACCACGACGGCCGGGCGGGTGCCGGCGGGTGCGGCCGGCCGGATGGGCGCCACGTACTCCTGGAGGATCACGTGCGCGTTGGCGCCTCCCGCACCGAAGGACGAGACACCGGCGATCCGCGGCACCTCGCGTTCGGCCCCGTCCTCGGTGACCACCAGCCGGTCCCAACGCGCGGCCTCCCGCTGGAGCGTGAACGGGCTCGCGGCGAAGTCGATGTTGGGGTTGGTCTCCTCGGCGTGCAGGCTGGGCGCGAGGGTGCGGTGCCGCAACTGGAGGACGGCCTTGGTCACCCCGGCGACGCCCGCGGCGGCCTCCAGGTGGCCGATGGCGGACTTCGCCGAGCCGATCGCGCAGTAGCCGCGCTCGTCGGTGTCCTGACGGAACGCCTCGGTGAGCCCGCGGATCTCGATCGGGTCGCCGAGCTCGGTCCCGGTGCCGTGCGCCTCGATGCAGCCGACCTCGCGGGCCGAGAGCCCGGCCTTGCGCAGCGCGTCGCGGACGACGTCACGCTGGGCCATCGGGTCGGGGACGAAGTAGCCGTTGGTGCGGCCACCGTGGTTGACGCTGCTGGACCGGATGACCGCGTGGACGTGGTCGCCGTCGGCCAGCGCCCGGGACAGCGGCTTGAGGAGCAGCACACCGACGCCCTCGCCGGGGACGAAGCCGTCGCCGCCGAGGCCGAAGCTGCGGCAGCGGCCGTCCGCGGAGAGCATCCGGTGGGAGGCCAGCCTGGTGTACGCGGACGGGTGGAGGTAGAGGTTGACGCCGCCGGCGAGGGCGATCTCGCACTCGCCGCGCCGCAGTTGCTCGCAGGCCTCGTGAATGGCGGTCAGCGAGGACGAGCACATGGTGTCGACGGGCATGCTGGGCCCGTTGAGGTCCAGCCAGTGCGAGACCCGGTTGGCGGCGGAGCCGAACGAGGTGTGCGGGAAGACCTGGTGGCCCTGCTGCCGCAGCTCGACACCGTGCAGTTCGAAGCCCGTCTTGGTGATGCCGGCGAAGACCCCGGCACGGCCGTGGTGCAGGGCCGCGATGCGCTCCCGGGTGTATCCGGCGTCCTCCAGCGCCTGCCAGCAGGTCTGCAGGAAGAGCCGCTGCTGCGGGTCGATCTCGGCGGCCTCGCGGCGGGACATCGCGAAGAAGGCGGCGTCGAAGTCGGCGAACCCGTCGAGGAAGCCGCCCCACTTGGCGTAGCTCCGGCCCTCGGCGAGGGCGCGTTCGACGTCGGGCTCGTAGAAGCCCTCCAGCGGCCAGCGGTCGGCGGGGACCTCGCTGACGGCGTCGACGCCCTCGCGCAGGTTGGCCCAGAAGGCGTCGAGGTCGGGCGCCTGGGGATAGCGGCCGCTCATCCCGATGACGGCGATCGGCTCGTCCGCGCCGGCGGGGGCCGCGCCGGACGTGCGTGGCCGGGGCTGTTCCTGAGGCACCGCGACGGCGGTAGCGGTAGCGGCCAGGTCAGCGGCCCCAGTGACCTCGGCGGCCTCGGCGGCCTCGGCGGGCTCGGCGGCGGGCGGGACGGCCTCGCCGCGCGTCCAGGCCACGCAGTCCGCGCGGTGGGCCGCGACCAGGTGCTCGGCGAGGGCACGCAGCGTGCGGTACTCGAAGAAGAGGGTCTTGGGGATGCCGTCGAACGCCCGGTCCAGCCGGGTGTTCATCTGGATGATCATGATGGAGTCGATGCCGTAGTGCTCCAACGGCTCCAGCGGGTCGACCTGACCGGCGGGGAACCGCGTGACCTCGGCGAACGCCTCGACCAGCCGCGCCACGGTCCGCAGGGTCAACTCCTCCTCGCCGAGCGGCTCGTCCCCGGGCGCCGACCCGACCCCCGGCGCGGCCGCGCCTGCCGGTGCGTCCACCGCTGGTGCGTCCACCGCTGGTGTGCCCTCCGCCGGTGCGCCGCCGAAGGCGGCGGCCAGGGCGCGCAGCCGCGCGGTGTCGCCGTCCAGCACCACCACGTGCGGCTCCGCGCCGGCCAGCGCGGTGTGCAGCGCCCGCAGCCCACGCTCGGTGGCCAGCGGTACGAGCCCGCTGTCGGTGCGCATCCGCTCGGCCCGGGCCGCGTCGACCGCCATGCCGCCCTCGGCCCACAGCGGCCAGGAGACCGATCGGGTGCGGCCGTGCCGCAGCCCGTCGCGCACCAGCCGCTCGCGGTGGCGCGCGTACTGGTCGAGGAAGGCGTTGGCGGCCGCGTACTCGGCCTGGCCCTCGTTGCCGAGGACACCGGCGACGGCCGAGAAGAGGACGAAGCTGTCCAGCGGGAGCTGGGCGGTGGCCCGGTCGAGGTTGACCAGACCTGCGACCTTGGGCGCGAAGACCTCGCGCAGCTCGGCGGTGCCCTTGCGGCTCAGGTGGGCGTCGCGCAGCACCCCGGCGGCGTGCACGACCCCGTCGAGCCGGCCGTGCCGGACCAGGATCTCGGCCACGCGGCGCTCGACGGCCTCGGCGTCGGAGACGTCGAGCTGCCGGTACTCCAGGCGGATGCCGTGCTCCCCGGCGAGGGCGTCCAGCTCGTCGCTGAGCCGCTGGTCCGGCGCGCTGCGTCCGGCCAGTACGGCGACCGCGCCGCTGGTCCGGCGGGCGATCTCGACGGCGAGGAGCCGGCCGATGCCGCCCGCGCCCCCGGTGATCAGGTACACCCCGCCGTCGCGCCACGCGGGCCCGGCGGTGAGCGGTCGGCCGGCGGACGCGGGGATCTCGTCGAGCACGGCCACCTGTCGCACGCCGCGGTCGTAGCGGATCTCGTGGGCGCCGGGATCAGCGGCGTTCTCCGCGAGCAGGTGCGGCAGCGAGGCGGCGGCCTGCTCGGCACCGACCCGGATCAGCTGGGTGACCAGGCGGGAGTTCTCCTTGCGGGCGGTGCGCAGGATGCCGGTGAGGGCCGCCGTGAGCTCCGCGTCCGCGCCGTCGTCGCCGTCGCCGTTGTCGCTGTCGTCCCCGAGGACCACCTGCACCAGCGCGGTGCCGGTGGGGCCTTCGGGGGTGACGGCGCGCAGTTCGGTGAGCAGCCGGTCGGCCAGCGCGAGGAACCGCTCCTCGGGCGCGAGGGCCTGGGTGAGGAGCGCGGCGGTGCGCGTACGGGGCAGGGCCCGGGTGAGTTCGGGCAGCAGCCCCCGCAGGGCGGCGTCCACGAGCACCCAGTGGCCGGCGGATGCCGTCGCGTCGAGGCTCCCGCCGCCGGGGGCGGGCCGGTCCTGCCAGCGGCGGGCCAGCAGCAGCGGCCCCGGCGCGGTGTCGGCCGCGTGGTCGGCCGCGTGGTCGGCGGGCGCGTCCGGGCGCGGTGTGGTGTCGGTCACGGCGGTTACGGCGGGTACGGCGGTTACGGCGGGTACGGCGGGTACGGCGGGTACGGCGGGTACGGCGGGTACGGCTGACTCGACCCAGTAGCGCTCGCGGGCGAAGGGGTAGGCAGGCAGCGGGATCCGGCGGTGGCCGCTGCCGGTGGACAGCTCCGCCAGCGGCAGGCGGTGGCCGGCCAGGTGGAGCCGGGCGACGGCGGTGAGCCGCTCACGGTAGGCGGCCGGGCTCCCGGTGAGGGCGGCGCACTCGCGGATGGCGCGGCTGCCCTCCGCCAACTGCTCCGGGTCCTCCTCGACGTCGCCGCGCAGCTCGCTCCGGAGCACCCGCGGGTCGGCACCGGCGGTCAGCCAGCGCGCCAGCAGGTCGCGCAGGTCGGCGCTGTCGCTGACGACACAGGCGAGCCGGAACCCGAAGTGGCGGCGGCCCAGGGCGAGCGTGCGGCTCAGGTCGCCGCAGTCGGTGTCGGGGACGGCCGCGAGGTGGGCCAGCAGCTGCCGGGCCCGCTGGTCGAGCTGGTCGCGGGTGCGCGCGGACAGCAGGACGAGGTGGCCGGGGCGCGGGTCGGACACCCCGGCGCGCGCGGACGCGGGCGCCTCCTCCACCACGACATGGGCGTTGGTGCCGCTGAAGCCGAAGGCGCTGACGGCCGCCCGGCGGGTGCAGCCGGGCTCCACGTCCCAGTCGCGCAGGCGGGTGTTGACGTAGAAGGGGCTGCTGTCGAGGGCGATGCGCGGGTTGGCGCGCTCGAAGTTGACGGACGGCGGCAGTTGGCGGTGTTCGAGGGCGAGGACGGCCTTGATCAGGCCCGCCACGCCGGCGGCCGCGGTGGTGTGGCCGATGTTGGTCTTGATCGAGCCGAGCGCGCAGTAGCCGGTCCGGGTGCTGTCCTTGCGGAAGCTGCGGGTCAGCGCCTCGAACTCGATGGGATCGCCGAGCGGGGTGGCGGTGCCGTGCGCCTCGACCAGCTGGATGTCGTCGGCGCTGATGCCGAAGTCGTCGTAGACCTGGCGCTGGAGGCGTTCCTGGGCGGCGGCGCTGGGCGCGGTGATGCCGTTGGTGGCACCGTCCTGGTTGATGCCGGAGCCGCGCACGACGGCGCGGATGTGGTCGCCGTCCGCGAGCGCGGCGGAGAGCCGCTTGAGGACGACGATCCCGACGCCCTCGCCGGGCACGAAGCCGTCGGCGCGGTCGTCGAAGGTGTGGCAGCGGCCGGTCGGCGACAGCATGTTGGCGCGTCCGGCGACCCGGTAGAAGTGCGGGGTGGACTGGGCGAAGACACCGCCGGCCAGGGCGAGGTCCACCTCGCCGCTCCACAGCGCCTGGCAGGCCAGGTGGACGGCGACCAGCGAGGACGAGCAGGCGGTGTCGACGGTGATGGCCGGCCCGCGCAGGTCCAGGTGGTAGGCGATCCGCGCCGACAGGATGGACGGCGAGCGCCCCCACATGGCCTGCGCGGGCGCGTCCTCGCCCATCAGGCGCTCGTAGTCGCCGCCGTTGTAGCCCGCGTAGACGCCGCAGCGCAGGCCCTCGACGCCGGCTCCGGCGTGGCCCGCGTCCTCCAGGGCGTTCCAGGCCTCCTGCAGGAAGAGCCGCTGCTGCGGGTCCATGTGGGTGGCCTCGACGGCCGAGATGTTGAAGAACCTCGGGTCGAAGCGGTCGATGTCGGTGAGGAAACCGCCCCGGGGGCAGCGGCGGGCGTCGTCGGCGGGGTTCGCCGGGAGCGGCCAGCGATCGACCTCCTGGGTGAGGTCGCGGCCGTGCGCGAGGTGGTCCCACAGGGCCGCGGGGGTGTCGGAGCGCGGGTAGCGGGCGGCGATCCCGATCACCGCGATCGGCTCGCGCTCGCGCTCGCGCGGGGTGGCAGCGGCAGGGGCCGCGGCGGTGGCCCTGGCGAGGGTGGGCCTGGCGAGGGTGGGAGCGGCCACGGCGGCGGGCGCGGCGGCGGGCTGATCCGCTGCGGGCCGGTCCGCTGCGGGCAGTGGGCCGCCGTCACCGGGCCGCGCCACGGGCTCGCGCGGGACGGTCGGCGCCGACGGCGCCACCGGTCGGTGGTCCCGCATGATGTGCGCGGTGAGGCGGTTGACGGAGGCGTGGTCGTAGAGGCTGGCCGTCGTCAGGTCGATGCCGAGGGCCTCGTTGAGCGCGGCGGAGACCCGGATGCCGACGATCGACTCCAGGCCGTAGTCGGCGAAGGCCGCGGTGGGGTCGATCTCGCCGGCCTCGACCCCGAGGGCCTGCGCGAGCCGGGTGACGACGGTCCGCTTCACCAGGTCCCGCAGCGCCCGCTCGTGCGGGGCGCCCGGCTCGGCCGGCCGCCGCGCCGCGGCGTGGGCGGCCACGGGGGCCGTGGGAGTCACGGCGGTCACGGCTGTAGCGGCTGTAGCAGTGGGGCGGACCGGCGTCGCGTCCTGGTGGATCCACCCGTCACTGAGGGCGCCGACGATCTGCTGGGTCTCGCCCGGTCCAGCGGGCGCGGTGACCGGGCGGAAGCCCTCCTCGCCGAGCAGGCGCAGCCAGCTGTCCGGGGTGAGGGCCGGGCCGCCGGGCACGCGCAGTCCGTCCTCGTGCCGCCACCAGCCGTCGAGCAGGCCGAAGGTGAGGTGGGTGAAGAGACCGTGCCCGGTGATCTCGTTGACCAGCAGCAGGCCGCCGGCCTTCAGCGCGGACTTGGCGTGGCGCAGGGTCCTCGGCAGGTCGCGGGTCGCGTGCAGCACGTTGGCGGCGATCACCAGGTCGTACGTCCCCGGCCGCACGCCCTGGGCGGCGAGCGGGGCCTCGACGTCGAGGATCGCGGTGCTCAGGGCCGGGAGGTCGGTGCCGAACCGGCCGCGGCCGTGCTCCAGGAACACCCGGCTGAGGTCGGTGTAGCGGTAGTCGGCGAGCCGGTCGCGGTACGGGGCCAGCGCGGCGAGCACCCCGGCGGTGGTGCCCCCGGTGCCGGCGCCGATCTCCAGGACGCGGATCCGCGCGTCGGGGTCGCGCTGCGCGAGTTCCCCGACGAACGCGGCGGCGAGGCCGGCCAGCGCGGCGTTGTAGCGGTCGGCGACGGGGTTGCCGCGGTAGACGGACTCGACCAGCTCGGTGGAGGAGGCGGGGAAGAGGACGTCGGTGGCCGGGCGGCGCCCGGTGAGGACGGCCGGTAGCTCGCGCAGCACGGCGTCCAGCAGCCGGGCCCGGGCGGCGGCGTGCGGGTCGGCGGTCAGGTCCTCGCGGGCGGCCCGCCACTCCTCCCAGAGTCCGTCGCCGGCGTCCGGTGCGGTGACGGTCACCCGGTCGCCGTCGACGGCCAGCAGCCCGCGCCCGGCGAGGATCCGCACGGTCTCGGCGAACCACGCGCGGTGGAAGGCGGGCGGACCGAGGCGGCGGGCGGCCTCCCGCAGCGAGTCCGAGCCCGCGCGCAGCACGCCCGCCGCGAGCAGCTGGTGGAGTAGCAGGCGGCCGGCGAGCGGGTCGACGGCGTCCGGTGCCCGGGTGGGAGCGGCGCCCGCGGCGTCCCGGGTCCGCCGGTCCGCCTCGGCGAGCGCCTCGCCCAGCGGGGGCAGGGCGGCCGGGGCCGGGGCGATCCGCCGGTCGGTGGCGGCGAGCGCGGCGAGGGTTTCGGGCCGGGCGGCCTTCACCAGCGCCAGTTGGTCGAAGGGCCCGCCGAGCAGCAGGTCGAGGGCGGCCATGCCCTCGCCCCGCTCGATCGAGAGCCAGCCGAGCTTGGCCATCCGCTCCCGGTACCCGGCGCCGGAGACGATGCCGACGCTGCCCCAGTAGCCGAAGTTCATCACCTTGACCGGGCAGGACCAGGCCTCGGCGAGCGCGTGCGCGTAGGCGTCCCCGAAGACGCAGCCGGCCGCGTAGTTGGCCTGGGCGGCCGCGCGGCTGAAGGACATCGTCGAGGAGAAGAAGACCGCGAAGTCCAGGTCCGCCCCGTCGAACACCTGGCCGAGGCGCACCGTGACGTCGACCTTGGCGGCGAGCGCGGACCGGAAGCCCTCCTCGGTCATCGCGTGCAGGGCCGCGTCCCGCAGGACGATCGCGGAGTGCACGACGCCGTTGATCCTGCCGTGGCGGGACTCGACCGTGCGGCGGACCCGCTCCAGGGCGGCGCGGTCGGTGGCGTCGGCGCGCAGGTACTGCGGCGCGGGGCCGAGCGCGGCCAGCCGGCTGATCTTCCGCTCGATCGCGGCGTCCTGCTCGCGCCGGCCGACCCAGACCACCTGCGCCCGGTGGTGGCGGACGACGTGCTCGGTCCACACCTCGCCGAGGCCGCCGGCGCCGCCGATCACCAGGTAGACGCCGCCGTCGCGGTAGACGCCGCCGGCCGGCCCAGGGAGTGTGCCGGAGAGAGCGCCGGAGGGTGTGGCGGCGAGTGGGACGGAGGGCTCGACGGGCACCAGGCGCTGCCTGAACCAGCGGCCGCCCGCCCGGCCCCAGCTGCCGTCGGCCGCGTCGCCGGGCAGGGCGAGCAGGCCGTCGGGGGAGGCGTCGGCGGCGGTGAGGTCCAGCGCGCGCACCGACCAGTGAGGGCGTTCCTTGGCGAGCGAGCCGGCGAGGCCGTGCACACCGGCGTGTGTCGGGTCGGTGCCGGCCCGGCCGGGGACGGGAAGGGCGTCCTCGGTGACCAGGGTCAACCCGAGCGGCCGAGCCTGGTAGCCGGCCAGGTCGAGGGCCTGGACGAGGCGGAAGCAGGCGAGGGTGCCGTCACGCTGGCCGGTCACCAGCGACTCGTCGGTCACCAGCGACCCGGTGCCCACACCGGCGCCGGCGCCGGGCGGTGCTAGCCAGAACACGTGGGCGAGGTGTCCGTGGGCGGCGAGCTTCGCCGCGAGGTCCTCGGTACCGGCGTCCGGGGAGAGGCAGTGGGCGTCGGAGAACTCCCGCAGGAGCGAGCCGCGCAGGGCGGGGGAGCCGCCGATCAGGACGACCGGCTCGTGCGCGGCGGGCCACGCGGGGGCGTCGGGGGCGGGGACGGGGTCCCAGACGGGAGCGAGCACGGTCGGCTCGCCCTCGCCCTCGACCTCGCGCGGGTCCGGCGCGGGGGAGCCCGCGGCGGTGGCCGGGGCCGCGGCGCGCTGCCGGGCGATCAGCCGGACCGCGTCGGCCTTGGTCAGGCGGCCTTCCCGGACGTCGTCCACGATCTGCCGCAGCGCGTCGGTCTGCCGTTGGTCGTCCGTCATGGGCTGGGAACCTCCGGTCATCGGGCGAGCACCGTCCTCAGTGCGTCGACGGTCGTGTCGGGTTCGGCCTGGCCGGCGAGCATCCGGTCGAGGAGGTCATCGACCTGCCCGAGTTCGCCGGGGTCGAGTTCGCCGGGGTGGAGTTCGTTGGGGTCGACCGCGGAGGGGCCGAGGTCGGCGTCCCGCGGGCCGTCCGGGCGCGCTGCGGTGGCGGCGGCACCGGGCGCGGGCCGCACCCAGCAGTGCCGCCGCTCGAAGGGATAGCCGGGCAGCGGGACCCGGCGCCGGCCGGACGCGCCGTGCAGGAGCCGCCAGTCCACGACGAGGCCGCGGACCCACAGGCCCATCAGGGTGTCCTGGGCGGCGTCCCCGCCGGCGAGGGCGGAGCGCAGCGCGTCGTCGCCGTTGAGGAGCGCGAGCGTCTCGCGGTGCTGCCGCACGTCGCCCAGGTGCAGGCCGGGTGCCTCGCCCTGGTCGAGATAGGCGGTGAGGACGCCCGGCACCTCGTCGAGCGCCGTGACGGCGAAGGCCAGCCGCAGGTCCATCGCGTCGCGGCCGACCTGGAGGGTCCAGGCGATGTCGGGCAGGTCGGCCTCCTCCCACGCGCCCTCCCACGCGCCCTCCCGCACGGCCCGCCGCAACCCGGCGGCCTGCTCGCGCAGCGCCTCCTCGGTCCTGGCCGACAGCACGAGGACGGCCTTGCGGCCGGTGCCCGGCGCGGCCGGCCGCCGGGTGGTGTACTCCTCCAGCACGACGTGGGCGTTGACACCGCCGAAGCCGAACGAGCTCACCCCGGCCCGGCGGGGCAGGTGCCGGCCGTGGACGTCCTCGCCCGTGGTCCAGTCGCGCGCCTCGCGGACGATCTCGAACGGGGAGTCCGCCAGGTCGATGTACGGGTTGACCTCGGCGCAGTGCAGCGACTCGACCAGGGTGCGGTGGCGCATCTGCAGGATCACCTTGATGACTCCGGCCGCGCCCGAGGCGAGTTCGAGGTGGCCGATGTTGGATTTCACCGAGCCCAGTCCGCAGGACCCGGCCGCGGCGCCGACCCCGGCGAAGGCCGCCTTCAGGCCGCCGATCTCGATCGGGTCGCCGAGCGGGGTGCCGGTGCCGTGCGCCTCGATGTAGGTCACGGTGGCCGGGTCGACGCCCGCGTCGCGGTAGGCGGCCGTCAGCAACCGGGCCTGGGCGGCGGAGTTGGGAGCGGTGAGGGAGTTCGCGCGCCCGCCGTGGTTGACCGCGCTGCCGCGGAGCACGGCGTGGATGTGGTCGCCGTCGCGTTCGGCGGCGGACAGCCTCTTCAGGTAGAGGATGCCGACGCCCTCACCGCGCACGTAGCCGTCGGCGCCGGCCGCGAAGGGCTTGCAGCGGCCGTCCTTGGCGAGCATGCCGGCGCGGCTGAAGGCGATGTGGTTGCGCGGGGTCGCGATCACGTTGACGCCGCCGACCAGGGCGCTCTCGCAGTCGCCCGCCCGGATCGCCCGCAGCGCGCGGTGGATCGCGACCAGGGAGCTGGAGCAGGCGGTCTCCACGGGTTCGCTCGGGCCGTGCAGGTCGAGCAGGTAGCTCAGCCGGTTGGGGCCGATGGAGGGGACGAGCCCGGTCGGGCTGTAGCCCTCGGTGGCCAGGCCCGCCCGGGCGACGAGTTCGGTGTAGCCGCTGCCGGTGCTCGCGCCCACGAAGACGGCCGTGTCGGAGCCCGCGAGGCTGTGCGGGGCGTGGCCGGCGTCCTCGATCGCCTTCCACAGGTGGGTCAGCAGCAGGCGTTGCTGCGGGTCCATCAGGTCGGCCTCGTTGGGGGAGATGCCGAAGAGGAGCGGGTCGAACTCGGCGATCCCGTCGAGGAAGCCGCCCCACTTGGCGTCGGTCCTGCCGGGTTCCCGCTGCGGGTCGCCGTACAGCGCCCGCCAGTCCCAGCGGTCCTCGGGCACCTCGGTGACGCAGTCCCGGCCGGAGGTGAGGTTCTCCCAGAACTCGGCGAGGTCGCGGGCACCGGGGAAGGCACCGCTCATGCCGATGACGGCGACGGGCTCGTGAGCGGGGGCGGCCTGGTGGGTGTGGGCGGGGGCGGGTGACGGTACGGGGGCGGGAGCCGCTACGGGGACGGCCACCGGGGCCGGGACCGGCGTGGCGACGACCGGCGTGGCGACGACCCGGGCGGGCACGACCGGGGCAGGCACGGCCGGGGCGGGCCCGGCCGGGGCGGGCACGACCGTCGCCGGGAGGACGCCCAGGGCGGACGCCAGCTCCTCGGCGTGCCGCGCGACGAGGTGGTCGGCCAGCCGCCGTACCGTGCGGTGCTCGAAGAAGAGGGTGGGCAGCAGGTTCAGCCGGAAGGCGCGGCTCAACTCGCCGGCCAGGCCGGTCAGGCTCACCGAGTCGAAGCCGAAGTCGCCGAGTTCCGCGTCCGGGTCGACGTCGGCGAGGCGGACCTTCAGCAGGTCCGACACCGTACGGGTGAGCGACTGGCGCACCGCGGTGAGGAGTTCGGCCTCGTCCACGCCACCGGCCACCACGGCGGCGGTCACGGTCACGGGCACGGGCACAGGGGCGGCGGTGGTGGGCGTGGTCGGGAGTGCGGGCGGCCTGGCAGCGGCCGCGTAGGTCGAGGTGTCGGCGGCTCGTTCTCGCAACAGGTCGGCCTTTCCGTGGAGTACGACGGCGTGCGGCCGGTCGGTGCCGTACGCGAGGTCCAGTGCGGCCAGGGCCCTCTCGGTGGGCAGCGGCACGCTTCCCTGACGGCGCATCCGCTCCAGCGCCAGCGGTTCGGCCCGCATGCCGCCGTCGGCCCAGTACGGCCAGCCCACCGAGAGGGTGCGGCCGGAACGCCGCCCGGCCCGGGCGAGGGCGTCGCGGTGTTCCGCGCAGCGGTCCTGGAAGGCGTTGGCGAAGGCGTAGTCGCCCTGGTGGGCGTTGCCGAACACGCCCGTCACCGAGGAGCTGAGCAGGAACAGGTCGAGGGGGAGCGCGGCGGTCGCCCGGTCGAGGTGGAGCGTCCCGGCCACCTTGGGGGCCAGCACCTCCAGCCACCGGTCACGGGTCGTGCGGGCGAGGGCGCCGCCGCCGATGACACCGGCGCAGTGCACCACTCCGGTGAGCGTGCCGAACTCGGCGGTGACGCCGGCCACCAGGGCCCGCACCTGGTCGAACACCGTGATGTCCACGGCCCGGTAGCGGGCGACAGCTCCGTGGGCGGTCAGCTCCCGCAGGATCTCCTCCTGCCGGGGCCCCGGCGCCGATCGGCCCGCGAGCACGATGCGCGGCTCCCGCACCGAGCGGGCGATGTCCCGGGCGAAGGCGAGCCCGACTCCGCCGGCGCCGCCCGTCACCAGGTAGACGCCGCCGTCGAGCCAGGGCCGGCCCTGCGGCGTGACGGCACGCTCGGAGAGCCGTTTCACCAACCGCAGCCCGTCCTCGTACCGGATCTCGACGTCGCCGGACACCGCGTCGGCCTCCAGCGCCGCGGCCAGCGACGCCACCGGCTCCGCGGGACCCACGGCGACGACCTGGCCCGCGATCCGCGGCAGCTCGCGGGCGGCGCTGCGCAGCAGGGCGGCCAGCGCGGTCAGGTGCGACGCGTACGGCTCCTGGCCGACCGCGAGGACCTGCACGAGGGCCTCGCCCGTTCCGGCGAGCTCCCGGAGCAGCCGCACCACCTGCCAGCCGTAGCCCGCCGCGCGCTCGGCGTCGTCGCCCTGGACCGGATCCAGGACGTGGACCCGCAGGCCGGGCGACAGCTCCGCCGTGCGGCGCGCGAGGTCGGCCGCCGACGGCTCGACGACCAGAACGCGGTGCCCAGGGCCGGGCAGCGGGCCACCCTGACGGGGCGCGGGCGGGGCCTGGGTCCAGTCGGGGACGAAGACGAGGGTCTCGTCGGTCTCATCAGGGCTGGGGGAAAGCATTTCTGATGCGTCGTCACCTCCCGCCGGGGTGCCGGTGGTCAGGGTGCCGGGGGTGCCGGGGGAGCCGGCGAAGTGGCGGGAGGCCAGCTGGTAGCCGTTCGGCACCCAGTACTTCTCGCGGGCGAAGGGGTAGCCGGGCAGGTTGACCCGGCGCGGGCGTGCCTCCTGCGGGTGCAGCCGCTGCCAGTCCACCTCGGCGCCGGTCACCCAGGCGGTTGCGAGCTCCGTCAGTTCACCCGCCGTCAGTTGACCCATCGTCAGGCCGGGTCGCAGCAGGCCCTCCCGCAGCCGGTCGGGCACCGCGTCCCGCGCCACCCGGCCCACCGACACACCCGATCGGGACCCTGATTCGGACCCCGACACCCACTCCCGCAGCCGGTGCACCAACTCGTGCCCCGTCTCCACCACCACCGCGAGGCGGTGGGTCATCGCGGTCCGTCCGACCTGGGTGGTGAACGCGATGTCCCGCACGTCGGTGGAGCCGGTCGTGACGGTGTCGGCGAGTGCTTCGGCCAGCTCGCGCAGGGCCTGGGCGGTGCGTGCGGAGATGATCACCAGGGCCGGGCCGTTTGTGCGTGTGGTGGGTGCTGTGGTGGGGCGGTGTTCCTGCACGATGACGTGTGCGTTGGAGCCGCCGGCTCCGAAGGAGGACACTCCCGCTGTTCGTGGTCCTTCGCCGGCGGGCCAGGGTGTGAGGTCTCGTTGGACGTGGAGTCGTCCCCAGGTGGTGACTTGGTTGTTGAGGGTGGTGGAGTGGAGGGAGGGTGTGAGGAGGCCTTCGCGGATTTGGAGGAGTGCTTTGGTGAGGCCGGCGATTCCGGCGGCGCCTTCGCAGTGGCCGATGTTGGATTTGACGGATCCCAGGGCGATGGTGGTGCCGGTGGTGCCCAGGGCGCGGTTGAGTCCGGCGATCTCGACGGGGTCGCCGAGGACGGTTCCGGTGCCGTGGGCTTCGATGCAGCCGATGTGTGCGCCGGTGATGCGGGCGCGGGTGAGTGCGGTGTCGATGACGGTGGCTTGGGCGCCGACGTTGGGGACGGTGTAGCCGGTGGAGCGGCCGCCGTGGCCCAGGGCGGTGCTTTTGATGATGCCGTGGATGTGGTCGCCGTCGGTGATGGCGGTTGCCAGTGGTTTGAGGAGGAGGGCGCCGACGCCTTCGCCGGGGACGTAGCCGTCGCCGCCTTCGCCGAAGCTGCCGCAGCGTCCGGTGCTGGAGAGGAAGCGTCCTTGGGCGAGGCGGACGTATTTGTTGGGGTGGACGGAGACGTTGACGCCGCCGGCGAGTGCGGTGGTGCATTCGCCGCGTTCCAGGCTCTGTACCGCGAGGTGCACGCTGGACAGGGAGGAGGAGCACATGGAGTCCACCGCGACGCTCGGTCCGCGGAAGTCGCAGAAGAACGACACCCGGTTGGCCACTCCCGCAGGCGTGCCGCTGATGGCGAATCCGTCGCCGACGAGCTGCGCCTGGGCGGCGTACAGCTGGTACTCCATGTACATCACGCCGGCGAAGACGCCCACGTCGTGGCCGAGTCCGGCGGGGGTGTAGCCGGCGTCCTCGATCGTGTGGTAGGCGGTCTGCAGGAAGAGCCGTTCCTGCGGGTCCATCAACTCGGCCTCGCGCGGCGAGATGTTGAAGAAGAGGGGGTCGAACTCGTCGACTCCGTCGAGGAATCCGCCGACCCGGCCGTAGGTCCGCCCGGGGGTGCCCTTCGCCTCGTCGAAGTAGGCCTCGTGGTCCCAGCGGTCCGCCGGCACCTCGGTGACGCAGTCCCGGCCCGCCCGCAGGTTCTCCCAGAACTGCGCGACACCGCGGGCCCCGGGATAGCGCCCGCTCATCCCGATCACCGCCACCTCGAAGGGCCCCGGCAGACCCCCACCAGCAGGCACCGCCACGGCCGCGGCAACCGCGGGCACGGGGGCGAACACAGCAGGCGCCCCCACGACCACGGCGGGCGCGGCCACGGGCTCCACCGGTGCGGGCGCCGGCGGGGCGAGGAGGGCGGCGGCCCGCTCCCGGTGCTCCTCGGCGAGGTGGGCGGCCAGCTCGCCCACGCTGCGGAACTCGAAGAAGAGGGTCTTGGCCAGCGGCCCGAAGTCCTTCTCCAGCGCGCCGATCAGCTGGAGGGCGACGATGGAGTCGATGCCGAACCGCTCGAAGGGCGCCTCGGCGGTGAGCCGGGCCGCGGGCAGCTTCAGTACGCCGGCGAGGACCTGAGCGACATGGCGCTCCACCAGTTCGCCGAAGTTGGGGGCGTCGATGGGCACGGCGGCCTCCGTCGGGGTCGGGGGAAGGGGCGCGGCCACTGACACTGGCGGGGCCGGGGCTGGGGCTGGGGCTGGGGCCGGGGTCGGGGCCGGGGCGGCTGCCAGGACCGGCTGGGCGAGGCGCGCCAGGAGGGCGTTGCGCTCGCCGGACAGGACGATCACCCTCTCCCGCCCGCTCTCGTACGCGCGGTAGAGCGCGGCGAGCCCGTCGGCGGTGGAGAGCGGGCTCTCGCCGCGTTCGCGCCGCCGCCGCATGGACGCCTCGTCCACCCGCATGCCGCCCTCGGCCCACAGGCACCAGTTGACGGCCAGGGTGCGGCCGGAGCGTTCGCCGCGCCGGACGGCGGCCTGCCGGCCGGCGCAGAACTCGTCCAGGTAGGCGTTGGCGAGGGCGTAGTCGGCCTGGCCGATGGTGCCGAAGAGACTGGCGACGGAGGAGAAGGCGAGGAAGAAGTCGAGGGGGAGGTCCCGGGTGGCGGCGTCGAGGTGCTCGGTGCCGGCGACCTTGGCGGCGAGCACCGCGCGGACGCCGGCTTCGGTCTTGTGCGTGAGCAGGCCGTCGCCGGTGATGCCGGCGGCGTGGACGACGCCGTGCACCGCGCCGAAGCGGTCGACGGTGTCACGGACCAGGCGGTCGGTGTCCTCGGCGGAGGAGAGGTCCGCGCGGAGGTGGTGGACGCGGTCGCCGAGGCGCTCCAGCTCCCGGCGGCGGGCGTCGTCCAGGACCGACCGGCCGGCGAGGACGACGTGTGCGCCGGGCGACTTCGCGACGATCTCGCGCGCCATCAGCAGGCCGAGGCCGCCGGTGCCGCCGGTGATGAGGTAGGCGCCGTCCGCGCGCCACCGCAGGGCCTCGCCCGGCCGCTCGGCGGCGGGGAGTTCGCGCAGTTCGGGCAGGCGCGGGCCGTCGTGGTGGCGGGCCTCGGTGTCCTGGGGCCGGCCGGCGTGCAGGTCGAGCAGGCGGGCCACCTCGGCGGCCGGTGCCGTCGCCGGGACCTCCACCAACTGGCAGACCAGGCGGGGGTGTTCGGTCCGGGCGACCTTCAGCAGCGCGGCCAGCGCCCGGGCGGGGTGCGCGCGGTCCGGGTCGGCGACGGGCACGACGACCTGGAGCAGCACCTCGCCGGCCGAGGAGTGGGCGGCGGCCTCCCGGGCCAGCTCCAGGAGGTGCAGGGACTGCTCGGTGAAGCGGGCGGCGGGTGAGGCGGGCCCGGAGCGCAGGGCGAGCAGGCGGGTGCCGGGGAGCGCGGTGTCGAGGGCGGCGGTGTCCAGGGCGGCGGTGTCGCCGTCGTCCTGGGCGAGGGCGACGAGCCGGTGGGCGTAGCGGGGGAGGCCGGTCCCGGCGGGTCCGGCTGTGGCTCCGGCTGTAGCTCCTGCGGTGGCTCCGGCCGCGGGTTCGGGGCGCCAGTGGAGCTCGCCGAGGATGACCTGGGAGGTGCTCACGGCGGCCCGCGGGGCGATGCGCGAGGTGTAGCCGGTGATCCGGGCGCGGAGGTCGCCCTGCTCGTCGCAGATGTCGATGTCGAAGGTCTGGCCGGTGCCGGGCGCGGGCCTCACCCGGACGGCGCACCGCTCGGGCCAGGCGCCGAAGAGGTCGAAGCCGGCGATGACGAAGGGCAGGGACGGCCCGGGGAGCGCGGTGCCGGCGTCGGCGTCGTCGAGGTCCAGGCGCAGCCCGATCGAGGCCTGGAGGGCGCCGTCCAGCAGGCTCGGGTGGGCGGCGAAGGCCCCGGGGTCGGCGCCGGCGGGCAGTTGGAGGTCGGCGACGACGTACGCGTCCGGGCCCTGGCCGGCCCGGCGCAGCAGCCGCAGGGGTCGGTGCGCGGGGCCGTAGGCCATGCCGCTCGCGGTGAAGGCGGTGTAGACCCGCTCACCGGTCCAGACGCGGTCGGTGCCGGACCGCAGGGCGTCCAGGTCCAGCGGCGCCGGCTGCGGCGGGGTGCCCAGCGGCACCGCGCGGCCCTCGCAGTGCGTCACCTCGCCGTCCGCGCCCGGCTCCTGGGGGCGGGAGGCGATGCGCAGGCGCAGGTCGCCGCTGTCGTCCCGCCAGACCCGGGTGCGCAGGGTGACGGGCCCGGCCACGGCGAGGGGCCGCAGGAAGACCAGGTCGCGCAGGCCGAACTGACCGAGGGGCACCTCCACGGCGCGGCTCACGGCCGCGAGGGCCGCCTCGACGTAGGCCGCGGCCGGCAGGACCGGCCGACCGCCGACGGTGTGGTCGGCGAGGAACGACTCGCGGCCGGTGAGGACGGTGGTGTACTCGTGCGAGGCCAGCGTCGAGCTGTTCTCGTGCAGCAGGGGGTGCAGCACCGCCGGGGTCGCGGGCGTGAGCGCGGGCGTGGGCGTGGGCGCCTCCCGCGGCGGGGTGCGGCGGCCGTTCCGCGCGGTGTGGGGCACGGGTTCGAAGGGGTACGTCGGCAGGCTCAGGCGCGGCGGGGTCGTGCCGTCGTACAGCTTCCGCCAGTCGATGTCGGTGCCGGTGACCCACAGGGAGAGGAAGTCGGCGGGTCCGCCGTGCCGGGTCCAGGCGGTCATGGCCTCGGCGGCGAGCCAGCCGTCGGAGAGGTCGTCGAGGTCGCCGTCCCGCGCGGGGGCGCTGGGGACCTGTCCGCGGTACACGCCCGCCGCGCCGCCTACGCCCGCCGCGCCGTCCTCGCCCGCCGCGCCGTCCTCGCCCCGCGTGGCCGCGCGGAGCCTGTCGCGCAGCTCGTCCAGGGAGCCGGCGACCACGGCCAGCCGGTGTTCCAGGGCAGCGCGCCCGGTCTGCAGCGTGTACGCGACGGACGGCAGGTCGGAGTCGGTGAGGCCGTCGTCGCCCAGGGCCGCGAGCAGCCGCTCCGCCTGCGCGGTCAGGCGCTCCTCGTCCCGCGCCGAGAGCGGTACCACCACGTCGGGGCGGGCGGGTCCGGTCGCCGCGGGGCGGTCGGCGGTGTACTCCTCGACCACCAGGTGGGCGTTGGTGCCGCTGAAGCCGAAGGAGCTGACGGCCGCCCGCCGCGGCACGCCCTCGGGCGGCGTCCAGGGCCGCGGGCCGGTGCTGACGTAGAAGGGGCTGCCGTCGAAGGTGATGTGCTCGTTCGTCCGGGCGTGGTGCAGGGTTCCGGGAAGCCGGCCGTGCCGCATCGCCAGCAGGACCTTGAGCAGGCCGGCGATGCCGGAGGCGGCGAGCAGGTGGCCGATGTTGCTCTTCACCGAGCCGAGCGCGCAGTAGCCGGTGCGCTCGGTGTAGTGGCGGAAGGCCGCGGTCAGGGCCTCGACCTCGATCGGGTCGCCCAGCCGGGTGCCGGTGCCGTGCGCCTCCAGGAGGGTGATGGTGTCGGGGTCGATGGCGAACCGGTCGTACACCGAGCGGAGCAGGTCGGCCTGGGAGGTGACGCTGGGCGCGGTGATGCCGTTGGTGCGGCCGTCCTGGTTGACGCCCCAGCCGCGCAGCACGCCGTCGATGCGGTCGCCGTCGCGGACGGCGTCGGACAGCCGCTTGAGCAGCACCACGCCGACGCCCTCGCCGGGCGCGATGCCGTCGGCGGTCTCGTCGAAGGCGCTGCAGTGGCCGCGCCTGGAGAGCATGCCGGCCTTGGCGCCCATGATGTGCATCGACGGGCTGGTGAGCAGGCAGACCCCGCCGGCCAGGGCCAGGTCGGTGTGGCCCAGCAGGAGGCTGTCGCAGGCCTGTGCCAGGGCCACCAGGGAGGAGGAGCAGGCCGTGTCGACGGCGACGCTCGGGCCCTTGAGGTCGAGGAAGTAGGAGATGCGGGCGGCGAGGATCGAGGAGGACTCGCCGAGGTACGCGTGCGCGTTGAGGTGGCTGTCGTCGAATGCCCGGCCGTAGTCACCGTGCCGGCAGCCCACATGGACCCCGCAGCGCGTTCCGGCCAGGGCGAAGGGATCGATTCCGGCGTCCTCGACGCAGGCCCAGGCCTGTTCGAGGAACAACCGCTGCCGGGGATCCATCCATTCGGCTTCCAGCGGTGAGATGTTGAAGAACTGCGCGTCGAACAGGTCGCTGCCGTCGAGGGCGCCCATCCACCGCCCGTAGGTCCTGCCGGGGGCGGCCGGGTCCGGGTCGTAGAAGTCGTCGACGGCCCAGCGGTCGGCCGGTACCTCGGTGACCGAGTCGCGTCCTTCGGCGATGTTCCGCCAGAACTCACCGAGGTTCGCGGCGCCCGGGAACCGCCCGGACATGCCGATGACGGCGACGGCCTGCTCGGCGCTGCCGCGCTGCGGCGAGGGGAGCGCCGGGCGCCGGGCGGAGCCCGCCGCGCCGGCCTCGGCCCGCAACTCGGCGATGTGCTGGGCCAGGCGCTCGACGGACGGGAAGTCGTAGATCCGGGACACCGAGAGGGAGAGCCGCAGGCGGCTGTTCACCGCGTTGACCCACCGCAGTCCGCTCACCGAGTCCAGCCCGAGTTCGGTGAAGGCGGCGCTCGCGGAGATGTCGGCCCGGGGAACGTCGAGTGCGTCGGCGAGCGTGCTCACGAGAACGTCTGTCAACGAGCCGGACCTCGGGTCCATGGCCTGCCTCTCTTTTCGCGGGGTGACTTTCGCGGGATGACTTTCGCGGGGTGACTTTCGCTGGGGTGGCTCACGATTCGCACCGGGGAGACCGGTGGCGCCTGCCTGCCGAGGGCGGGCCGACACCCCTCGTGGGCCCGCCTCGCGAGCCCGTGAGACCTGGCACGGTGCGGCCGTCGGCCCGTTCGGCTGAGGGTTGTGGCGCCCGGCGGGATCCGTGAGAGGGGCTCTCCAGGGATCGGCGACCGCACCGGGGCGGTGCCGGAAGCGGCAGGTCAGGTACCTTCGCGCCGGGCGGGTTCGCTCTTCATGATCTCGGCGGCTCAAGTGGCGTTCAAGGGGTTGCCAGGGTTGCCCGCTCGCTGGCAACTGGCAACCCTGGCAACGGAAGTACCGCTGACTGGCCTGCTCACGTCAAGGCCGTACCCGTACCAGTGGCCGACCGCCTCAGTGCGGTGGCGCCTGAACCGGGGCCGGCTCGTGGCGCTCGCCCGCGAACGCTTCCAGGGATTCGTTCTCGCCCGTGAACGGGTCCAGGGACCCGTCGCCGCCCTGGCGCACGAGGTCGCGTGCGAAGGAGCGCAGGAGTGGATGGCAGCTGTACAGCCCCGGCACGGGCGTGTTCAGCAGGCTGGCGTCCACCAGCTCCTCCAGCACGTCCTCGGTGTGGGCGTGGCTGCTGCCCAGCAGGTCCGCCGCGGTGGAGACCGAGGTGAGCGCGGCGTCGAGCGGTGCGATCAGGCGGAACGCCCGTGCGGCCCGCCCGTTGAGCCGGTCGTAGCTGGGCCGGAAGGCGCTCGCCACGGTACCGCCCCCCAGCCGCAGCATCGACATGCCCTCCTCGCCCTCCCGAAGCCGCTCGACCAGGGAGGAGATCAGCCAACTCGGTCGCGCGGCCAGCCGGCCGGCGGCCACCCGCAGGGCCAGCGGCAGCAGCTCGCAGACCTGGGTCAACTCCCGGGTGGCCTGCGGCTCGGCCGCGGTGCGGTGCTCGCCGATGGTCGACGCGACCAGCCGCACGGCTTCCGGCCGGCTCATCGTCTCCAGCGACAGCAGGCGCGCCGAGGTGAGCGCGGTCATCCGGATCCGGCTGGTGAGCAGGACCATGCAGCCGGGTGAGGCGGGGAGCAGCGGCGCCACCTGTTCGACGCTGCCCGCGTCGTCGAGCACGATGAGCATGCGCCGGCCGTCGACCAGCGTCCGGAACAGACTGGCGCGTTCGGCCACCGTGGCGGGGATCACCACACCCGGCCGCAGTGCCCGCAGGAAGCCGGCCAGCACCTCGCCGGCCGAAGGCCGGGTGCCCTGGCCGGGCCCCGGGCCCGCCAACTCGGCGAAGAGGAAGCCGTCGGGGAACCGCTCGCGCACCCGCTGCGCCCAGTGCACCGCGAGTGCGGTCTTGCCCACGCCGGCCATGCCGTCGATCGCGCAGACCGTCGTGCCGCGGGTCGGCAACATGCCGTCCAGCCGCCGGATCGCGTCCTGGCGGCCGACGAAGTCGGCGGCGACCACCGGTAGCTGCGCGGGCCGTGAGATGCCGGGCGAGCCGAACCGGCTCTCCGCGGCGGTGAGGTACTTGAGCAGGGAGCCGTCCGCGCCCAGGACGTCGTCGCAGCGTCCGGCCAGCTCGGGTGTGGCGGCTCTGGCGCCGGTCTCCACCCTGCTCAGGTAGCCCTTGCTGTAGTGGGTCATCTCGCTCAGCGACTTGAGGGACACCCCCAACCGGGTGCGCAGCCTCCTCAACTCATGACCGAAACCCTCGTTCATCGTTGCTCCCCCACCTGTTCACCGTCGCGTTCACCGTCGCGGTCGAGGCGACCGGCAGGGCCATGAGCGGACCGAGTGTTGATCTTCACTTCGTTCATTGGCAGTGCCGGACTGTGCGAAGTCATGGGCCGAGCATTGCCTGCCGCGCGCCGGCTCCGCATGGGGACCGGCCCCCGCTTTTCGCCGCCTGGTCCGTCGCGGCGTCGTCCGCACCCGAAGAGCCCGTGCCTCGTCCCGCGCCGGCCCCGCGAGGCCCGGCCGGCACTTCGCCGGATCGGCGAACGCCCAGGTGGCCCCGCCACCAGGGCGCCCCGCCGCCTCGCGAGGTACCGCACCGGACACCGGGCCCGAGCCGGCGCGGGATCAGGCACGGGATCAGGCGCGGGCGCTGAATATGGGGGCCGGCCCCTATGCGGCAGGGGGCCGGCCGATGGCATGATCACAGACATGACCGATCCGCACACCTGGTGGGTCGGCGGCGTTGCCTTGGCCGAGCGGCTGCCGCTACCCCTGCGATCAACCGGCAGTCCGGTTGACTTGACCGAGAGCTGGCGGTCCGACTACCCATCACCCGCGCTCTTCCGGGCCCGGCTGGCCGACCTGGGACTGGACGAGGACGGCCTGCGCGCCCTCCTCGCCGAGGAGCCCGCGGCGCTGGCGGCCAGGATCGGCGAGCCGTCCTGGGTCGCCGGGGTCGAGCGGGTGCTGGCGAGCGCCCCGCTCGACCCGCCGCTGCCGGCCGGCGGCTCCTGGTCGGCGGGCTTCGCGACGGTGCTCGCGCCGTTCACCGAGACGGCGACCGAGCGGCTGCTGCGAGCCGTCGACCGGTCCCCGCTGGACGCGTTGGCCGACCTGGGACGCGTCCGACGCTGCTTCGCCGAGCAG
Organism: Kitasatospora sp. NBC_01287; assembly: GCF_026340565.1. Classification (NCBI taxonomy): domain Bacteria; kingdom Bacillati; phylum Actinomycetota; class Actinomycetes; order Kitasatosporales; family Streptomycetaceae; genus Kitasatospora; species Kitasatospora sp. NBC_01287. The sequence continues at coordinate 117,957 of NZ_JAPEPB010000001.1, read as the reverse complement.
TTGGGCACCTCGCTGGTGCAACTCGCCCGACGGACGCTGGTGCTCGAACTCAACGTGCTGCGGGTGAGTGGGCGGCTGCGCGGCGACACCCCGGAGCTCCGGTTCGCCGACTTCGTGCGCCGGCTCTCGGCGCGGGCCGGGCTGCGCGCCCTGGTCACCGAGTACCCGGTACTGGCACGGCTGTTGGCGCAGTGCTGCGAGCAGGCCGTGCAGGCGTGGTCGGAGCTGCTGGAGCGCTTCGCCGCGGACCGGAGCGCGCTCCTCGAAGGGCTCCTGGCGGGCACCGACCCCGGCCGGCTGGTCGAGGTGGAGACCGGGGCCGGCGACCGCCACCAGCACGGCCGGTCGGTCGCGATCCTGCGGTTCGAGCACGGCGCGCGGGTGGTGTTCAAGCCCCGCCCACTCGCCGTGCACGTCCACTTCAACGACACCGTCCGCTGGTTCAACTCCCGCTTACCCGGCCCCCGGCTGCGGACGCTGGCCGTACTGGAACGCCCTGACCACGGGTGGGTCGAGTACGCCACCGCCGAGCCGTGCGCCGACCAGGCGCAGGTCGACGGTTTCTACCAGCGCCTCGGCGCGCTGCTGGCCCTGGTCCACGCCCTCGGCGGCACCGACGTCCACTTCGAGAACCTGATCGCCTGCGCGGACCAGCCGGTCCTGGTGGACCTGGAGACCCTCTTCCATCCGGTGCTGGCGCGGCCGCGGGGTGACGACCCGGCACAGGTCGCCCTGGAGTCCTCGGTCTACCGGACCGCCCTGCTGCCCTTCCTGGTGGCCGGCGACCACGGCTCCCTCGACCTCTCCGCGCTCGGCGGGGACCGGGACACCCCGCTGCCGGACGACATCACCGGCTGGTCGGCGCCCGGCACCGACGAGATGCGCCTGGTCCGCACCGCCGGCGTGTTCCGCGGCGCGGCCAACCGGCCGCGCCTGGGCAGGCTCGACGCCGATCCCGGCGCGCACATCGAGGCGCTGCTCGACGGATTCCGGGCCGGCTACGACACGATCGCCGCCCACCGCGGCGAACTGACCGGCCCCGGCGGCCTGCTGGCCCGCTTCGCGGCCGACGAGACCCGGGCCGTGCTGCGCCAGAGCCGCTGGTACGCGACGCTGCTGGACGAATCCACCCATCCCGACGTCCTGCGCGACGCCCTGGAGCGTGACCGGCTGCTCGACGCGCTGGGGCGCGAGCCGTCCGCGGATCCCTCGCTGCGCCCGCTGGTCGGCGCCGAGCTGGCCGCGCTGTGGCGCGGCGACCTGCCACTGGTCAACTGCAGGCCCGGGACCACCGAGCTGACCCTGGGCGCGCTGAGGGTCACCGGACTGGTCACCGAGTCCGGCCTGGCCCGCGCCGAGCGCTACCTGAAGGCGATGAGCCGGACCGACCGGTTCGACCAGGAGTGGGTGATCCGCGCCGCGCTCGCCACCCGGGACACCGGCCCCCAGCACGCCGCCCTGCCGCCGCCCGGGCCGCTGGCCGCGGCCGTGCCCGATCCGGAGCGGCTGCTGGCCGCCGCCTGCGGGATCGCCGACCAGATCCTGGCGGGAGCGCACGACGACGGCCGCCGGGTGAACTGGCTCGGCCTGGAGCCGCTCGACGACCGGCTCTGGGCGATCCTGCCGCAGGGCGCCGGACTCCCGCACGGCTACTGCGGCACCGCGCTCTTCCTGGCGCAGCTCGACAGGATCGCCGGCACCGAGCGGTACGCCGCGGTGGCACGGCGCGCGCTGCTCCCCGTCCCGGGCCTGCTGGCGGCACTGGCCGAGCGCCCTGCCGACCTCGGGACCATCGGTGTCGGCTTCGCCGGCCTCGGCGGCATCGCCTACGCGCTCAGCCGGCTCGCCGGCCTGCTGGACGACGGCGAGCTCGCCGGCTGGGCCGCCACCGCGGTCGACCTGGTGGCCGTGGCGGCGAAAGGCCGGGCGCCCTGGGAGCCCGGAGTGCTGGACGGTGACGCCGGCTGCCTGGCCGCGATGCTCGCCGTCCACCGGATGACCGGCTCCGCGCAGGCCCTCCAGGTCGCGCGCGGCCGTGCTGACCGGCTGCTGCCCCGGGCGTCGCAGGAACATCCGGGCGTCGGCCTGGCCGGCGGCGCGGCCGGCGTGGGCTGGGCCCTGCTGCGGTTCGCCGCGGCCGGCGGCGGGCCGCGGTACGCCGCGGCGGGCGTGGCGGCCCTGCGTGCCGCGGCCGCCCGGGACGCCGCGGTGGCGGTCGGCACCGGCTGGTGTGACGGACCGTCAGGCACCGCGCTCGCCGTCGCCGACAGCGCCGCCGCGGCCACCGTCCCCGACCTGGCCGGCCTGCTGGAGCGCGTCGTCAGCGCCACCGCCTCCCGGACCGGCGGCGGCCACAGCCTCTGCCACGGCGAGGCCGGCGCGCTCGATCTGCTGCTCACCGCCACCGCGGCGGGCCTGGCCGAACCCGAGGCGGCGCTGCCGCGGGCCGGCGCGCTGCTGGCCGCGCTCGACCAGTACGGCCCGCGCTGCGCGACGCCCGGGGCGGTGGGCAGCCCCGGGCTGCTGACCGGGCTGGCCGGCATCGGGCACGGGCTGCTCAGACTCGGCTTCGGCGCCCGTGTCCCCTCGATCCTGCTGCTCCAACCCTCGTACCAAAGCTGACCGACCACCACAACGCTCGAAGGAGTCGTACGATGCGCAACGAAGCACTGGTCATGGCCTGGAAGAACCCGCGCGGCCGACACGAGGCCGCCTCAAGCCACCCCGCCGGAGAGATCCGCCTCACCAGGGCCGCCACGGCCGCCACGGTGGGCCGCCGGGCCCAGCTGCTGGCCCGGCCGGCCGGCCCGGCCATGGCGGAGTGCCCGATCCTCTACCCCACGTGCACCATCACCGGCCCCATGGCGGTGTGAGAACCCTCACGGTGCGACCGGCTCCGCCGGATCCTCCTGGCGGATCCTTGATTCCAGCTATAGCCTCAATATGTGATCATCACATCACCGGCAGTGGTGGGGCGGGGCAATGAACTCGCACTGCTGGACGCGTGCCTGACGTCTGCTCAACAAGGGGAGGGTCAGGCGGTCTTCCTCCTCGGCGATGCCGGAATCGGCAAGTCGCGGCTGGCCGCCGAGTGCGCGTTCCACGCGTTCTCCGGCGGCCTGGCCGTGCTGCGCGGCCGGGCCGCGACCACCGGGGCGACCAGGCCGTTCCGGCCGATCGCCGAGGCGCTGCTCTCGTTCTTCCGACTCAGCGGAGCGCCGCAGAACCCCGAACTGGTGCCCTACCGCTCCGCGCTGGGCGCTCTGCTGCCCGAGTGGCGGGACGCCGAACCGGCCGGCGAAGCCGCCTCGCTGTTCGAGACCGCCGAGGCGGTCCTGCGACTGCTGCTCGCGATCGCGCGCGACCTGGGCCAGCACCGGCAGCCCGGCTGCCTGCTGGTCATCGAGGACCTGCACGAGGCCGAGCCCGAGACCCTGGCCGTCCTGGAGTACCTCTGCGACAACCTCCGAGGCCTGCCGGTCTGCCTGGTGGCAACCCTGCGCCCCGACGCCGGCCCGGCCGGCCGGCTGGCCCGGACGGCCGCCCTGCGCCGCTCCGCCACGCTCAGCGAGCTGCGGCCGCTGACCGCCGACGACGTGCGGGCGATGGCCACCTCCGCGCTCGCGATCGACGCCGGAGCGCTGCCCGCCGAGGTGGCCGACCGGCTGGTCCGGGATTCCGAGGGCAACCCCTTCGTGGTGGAGGAACTGCTCGGCGGCATGATCGCCGCCGGCGTGCTGCGCCGCGGGCCGGCGGGCGGCTGGCAGGTCTGCGGCGACCTCGGCATCGACGTGCCGACCACCGTGGTGCACAGCGTGGCTCAGCGCGCCGCCCGACTCAGCCCCGCGGGGCAGACCATGCTGGACACCGCCGCCGTGCTCGGCCGACGGTTCTCGCTGCCGGTGCTCAAGCTGGTCACCGCACTGGACGACCGCGACCTGCTGGTGCACCTGCGGGCCGGCATCGACGCGCAACTGATCTCGCCCGGCGGCCCGGTCGGCGACTGGTACGAGTTCCGGCACGCGCTGACCGCCGAGGCGCTGCTCGCCCAGCTGCTCCCCTCCGAGCGGGCGGCCATCGCCTCCCAGGCCGCCGACGCCGTCGAACGCGCCTACCCGGGCCTGCCCGGCGAGTGGTGCTCCCAGGTCGCGGCGCTGCGGCTGACGGCCGGCGACACCCGGCAGGCCGCCCTGCGCTACGCCGAGGCCGGGCGGGTGGCGCTGGCCGGCGGCGCCGTCAACTCCGCCGTCTCGCTCCTGGAGCGGGCCCGCGAGCTGCTCGCCGACCCCGCCGCGGTCGCGGACCGGACACCGGTGGCCGAGCAGTTGGTCTACACGCTGATCGAGACCGGTCAACTGGACCGGGCGCTCGCACTGATGGAGACACTGCCGCAGGCCGGACCGGGGGTGCTCGACGCGGCCCGCAGCGCGGCGCTGCACGCCCGGTTCGCCTGGGCCGCCGTCACCGCCTCGCGGTTCGACGACGCCGCCGTCCAAGTGCGCTACGTGCGCAGCCTGCTCGGTGGCTCCGACGGTGCCGCGCACGCGCCGGCGGTCGACGTGGTCGAGGCCCACCTGGTGCTCGCCGGTGTGCAGCGGGTCGACACCGACCGGGCGGCCGAGGCGGAACGGCTGGCGCGCCGTGCCGTGGCCGGCGCCGAACCCGCCGGGCTCGCCGAGGTGGCCTGCCAGGCCTGGCAGTTGCTCGCCATCCTGGAGCGCCGGCACGGGTTCGACCGGGCCGACGCCTGCCTGGAGCGCGCCCTCACCCTGGCCACCGAACACGGGCTGACCACCTGGCAGGTGAACATCCTGCTCGGGCTGGGCGCCAATGAGTTCCTGCGCAGCGGCGCCTCCGCCCGGTTGCAGCGCGCCCACGGCGAGGCGCTGCGCCACGGCGCCCTGGTGCTGATGCACACCGCCGAGGCCACCCTGGCCATCCAGGCGGTCCTGCGCGGCGAGTACGGCACCGCCCGCGAACTGACGGACCGCTGCGTCGAGGCCACCGCCCGGCTGCGCAACGCCGACAACCACCAACTCGTCCTGCTCACCCGGGCGGCGCTGGCCGGGCACCAGGGACGGCGGCGCGAGATGGAGCAGGAACTCGCCGAGTTCTACCGGTGGGACGGCGAGCGGTCGCTGCAGATGCCGCTCGTCTTCGGCAGCCGGGCGATCTGCGCGCTGCTGGAGGAGAACCACGAGCAGGCACTCGGTGAGATGGACCGTGCGCTGAGCTGGGAGGAGCGCAACCCCTCGGTCTTCTACCTCAGCGGCCGCTACGGCCTGCGGCCGCTGCTGCGCGCCATGTCGGGGCAGGCGGACGCGGCGGAACACGCGGCGGTGGCAGCCCATTCGGCCACCATGCTGCCGTGGAACCGCCAGTTCGAACGGCTGGCGCACGCGGTGCACGAGGGCCGGGCCGGGCGAACCGCCGCCGCGCTGGAGGCCGTGGCCGAGGCCCGCCGAGCGGGCACCCCGTTCCTGATGGCACGCCACCTCGGGCTGCGGCTGGTGGCCGAGGCGGCCCTGGCGGACGGCTGGGGCGAGCCGGTGGACTGGCTGCGCACGGCCGAGGAGTACTTCCACACCGCCGCCGTCCCCTCGGTCGCCAGCGCCTGCCGCGAGTTGCTGCGGCGGGCAGGCGCCTCCGTCGCGCAGCGCCGCAGCGGAACGGAGGCGATGTCGGCCGAACTGCGGCGCCAGGGACTGACGGTCCGCGAGTACGAGGTCTTCCTCCTGCTGGTGCACCGCCTGGGCAACCAGGAGATCGCCGAGCGGCTGTTCATCTCGCCCCGCACCGTCGAGAAGCACGTGGCCAGCCTGCTCGCCAAGACCGGCCGCCCGAACCGGACCGCGCTGTGCGACCACGCGGCGGAGGTGTTCAGGCTGCTGGAGCGTGCCCCGGGGCCGGAGCACGCCTCAGGCCCGGTCACCGGGAGCGGTTCGGACAGGGCCTGACCGCCCCGGCCGCCCCGCCCGCTTTGGCAACCCGCCTGGCAACCGGCCGCCACCTGCCCACTCACCGTCGCTGCAGCAAGCTGCCAAGGCCCGAGCGCCGGTCGCCCGGCCGGCCGGCGCAGTTTGCTGCCACCCGGGCTCCCTTGCTCCGAGGGGAGCCACGGTCGGAGGATGGCGATCGCCCAGGCTCCTGGCTCACCGTCAACTCGCGGCGATCCCCGGTGTGTTCCACCCACCGAATCGGCCGGGCCGGACCGGCGGACCTCGCGTCAGGTGACGAGCCGGCGGCCTGGAGCACCCCGTATGTCCCGACCGACACCCAAGAAAGGACCGGTGTGCCATGAGCGTGGACTTCGCCGCGTTCGACCTGACCGAACTGGCCGTGCTGGACGCCGCTGACCTGGACGACATGTCCGCGACGCGCTCCCCCTACCCGGCGCGCTTCGCCGGCGCCGACACCGCCGACGACATGGACGACCTGCTCAGCAAGTCGGCCGTGGTCGAGCCCGCCTGCTGTTCCTGCTCCTCGTCCGTGTCCTGCTGCTGCACGGGCTGACCTCTCCGAACCCCGACGCTCACAGGCCTTGAGGCCGGCGTCGCCCCTTGCCCGGCCCAGTGCCGGGCCGGCCCTGCGTGCCCCTGCTCCGGCTCACCGGAGGCGGGGCACCGCGTTCCACCTGGAGTCACCATGAATCGACTTGGACCAGGTCAGGCCAGGCACCCGCACGACACCCCGAGGCCCGGGTGGCGGGCCCGATGACACCCGTCTCGCACCCGCCGGCCGCCGCGCCCGCGTCCGCGCCGCGGCCGGGCTCCGCGGGCGACTCCCCGGGCCCGGCCGGCCTCGCGGACACGGTCATGCTGCGGATCAACCCGCTGGCCGGCCGCCGCCTGGGCAGCCCGGAGCTGACCGCGGCGGTGGGCGCCCTGGTGACGGCCGAGCGGCTGTGCGCCGCGCTCGGCGACGCCGCCCGGGCCGAGCTGTTCGACCTCGCCGCGACGGCCGCCGGCCGGGACCTCCAGCGCATCCTGGAACTGAAGCGGGCGGTCTACAACCAGCGCGCCCCCAGGGCCTCGGCCACCGGCCGCGCCTGGCCGGCCGCGACCGGCGCGTGGCTGGCGGCCCGGCAGCGCGGCGACCTCGCGCGGAGCGTGCTGACCACCGGCTACGAGACCTGCCTGGCCCAGGAGCGGGCCGTCCTGGCCGAGATCATCGGCGCCGAGCCCTTCCAACTGTCACTGGCACTGGGCTCGCCCCAGGTCCTCGCGGCGGTGCGCCGCTACGCGCGCTCCGCCGGCCACCCCTCCAAGCAGGACCGCAAGTCCGAGCGGGGCATCCTGCAGCACCTGGCCCGGGCCATGGTGCGCACCTCGCCGCTCGCCCGGTTCACCGCGGTCGGCTTCGCCTCCTGGGCCGAGCGGGGCACCGCGCTCGACCGCGTCGTCTTCCAGCGCCGCCGGGCGCACTCGTTCGCCTCGGTGGACCGGGCGCTGTTCTCCCCCCTGGCCGAAGGTCTCCTGCCGGCGGGCGGCACGCCGGGAGAAGCCGCCGCAGGCGGCTCCGGGACGGCGGCCACCGTGATGCGGAACCCCTCGATCCGCACCACGCCGGACGCCGTGCGCTTCCGCCACCGCGACGGCGCGCAGATCCGGGTGCTCTCCACTCCGCTCACCGCTCAGCTGCGGATCCTGCTGGACCTCACCGCGCTGGGACCGGTGGCGACCGGGGAGCTGGAGCAGGCGCTGGCCGCTCGTCTCGGGGGCACCCCGCAGGAGGCCGGCCGGATGGTCCGGGCCGCCCGCGACGCCCAGATCCTGCTCCCCGGACCGGTCCTGGACGAGCAGGCGGCCGACCCGCCGGCGCTCGCCCGGGAACTGCTGCGCGAGTGCGCCCCGGACGCGGCCGGGGAACTGGCGCGGGTGTCGTCCTCGCTCGGTCGCCTCCCGACGGCCACGGTGCCGGAGCGGGTGGCCCTGCTGAACCGGCTGGAGTCGGCGCAGCGGCGGTTGAACGCGCTCGGCACCCGACCGGGCCGGCTGCGGGTCAACGAGGACTACGTCCTCGACCCGTTCGAGGTCTCGGCCGCCGGCTACCGGCAGGCTCTCGACGACCTCGCCGGGGCCGTCGAGTTCGCCGCGCTCTTCGACCGCCATCACGAGCTGCGGGCGCTGGCGTGCACCCTGTTCGTGGACCGCTTCGGTTCCGGCGCCGCGGTCCCGCTGGTCGACCACGCCGCCGGCCTGGTGGACGAAGTCCTCCGCCGCGAGGCCCGGTTCGACCGTGAGGCCCGGATCGATCGTGAGGCCCGGACCGACGACCCGGTTGCGGAGTTCGGCCCGGTTGCGGACTTCGGCCCGCGCGACGGTTCGCTGGCGCGGCTGTTCGGGCTGCGCGCGAGGGCCCTGCGCACGGTCGCCGAGCGGATCGCCCGCCACCGGGCCGAGCACCCGGGGGCCGAGGAGCTGGCGCTGGAGCCCGGCCTGCTGGCCGAGTTGGCGTCCGCGCTGCCCGAGCGCTTCCGGCGCTCACCCGCCTCGTACGGGCTGCTGGTCCAGCCGGTCGCCGGCCGACTGGTGCTGAACGGCTGCTACCCCGGCCACGGCGGCCTCGGCACGCGCTTCCTCGGCGCGGACCGCGAGCTGGGCGGCCGGGCGGCCGAGTCGACGGCCCGGCGCGCCGCCGCCTTCTTCTCGGCGGACGGTGCCGAGCCGCGCGAGGACCGCGGCCTGCACGGAGTCAACATCAACCACCGGATCCCGCTGCTGGAACGGACCGTCACCCCTGAGGAGTGGCTCGGGATCCGGCTGGCGCACGACCCGGGGGAGGACGAACTGGTGCTGCTGGACGCGGACGGCGTCCGGGTGCGCCCGGTCTCGCTGGGGATGCGCTGGCCGGACCTGCACCCGGCCCCGCTGCGGCTGGCCACCTGGCTGGCCGACACGAGCCGGGTGATGGTCGAGTCCTTCGGCTGGGAGGCGGCCCCCGCCGCCCCCGCCGCCCCCGCGCTCGCACCGGAGCGCACCGCGGCCACACCCCGCCTGACCACGGGTCAGGTGGTCCTGCAGCGCCGCCGCTGGTACCCCGGGGCCGACTTCCCGGCCGCCCCCGGGCCCGGGGGCCCGGCCGGCCACCTGGTCGACCTCACCGCCTGGCGGGCAGTGCACGGGGTCCCGGAGGAGGTCGTGATCAAGACCGGCTTCGACCCCGTCTCGATCTCCCGCGCCATGGCGGCCGGCGCCCAACCGGCGAACCGGCGCCCGGAGAAGCCGCAGTACGCCGACCTGGCCAGCGCGCTGGCGGTCCGGGTGCTGCCCCGGCTGCTGGAGCGCCGGCCCCCCGGCGGCTACCTGGAAGAGGCCCTGCCCGGGGTCCGCCGGGGGCGCCACGCCGCCGAGTGGGTCATCGAGCTCGACCGCCCCGCCGGGGCCCGATTCCAGCTGAGGACGCCATGAGAGTGAAGCTCCGCCCGGACGCGCACTACGCCCCGGTGCCGCAGGGCGTCTACTGGGCCCGGGGGGACAGGTCGTTCGTCCTGTCCGGCCCGCCCGCGCTCTTCACCGTCGTCGACGACCAGCTCGACGCCCTGCTCGACGGTACGAGCGTGGACGAGATGGTGGCGGCGACCGGGGACGAGCGGGCCCGGCCGGTCCTGGAGCACGTCGTGCGCACGCTGGTCACCCAGGACGTGCTGATCGACCTGGACGCGGTCCAGGGCCCGCTGCCGGACCGGGAGACCGCCAGGGAGCACGCCGGGCTGCTCTCCTACCTGGAGGCGAACTGCGCCGAGCCGTACCGGGCCTTCGCCGCGGTGCGCGCCGCCCGGGTGGCGGTCGCCGGCGGCGGACCCGGGGCCGACGCGGTGCGGCGCGGGCTGGTCGCCAACGGCACGGGTGAGACGACGGAGCTCCACCTTCCCCCCTCCTCGGGCGGCCCCTCCTCGGGCAGCCCCTCCTCGGGCAGCTTGGCACCGGACAGCCTGGTACCGGACAGCCTGGTACCGGACAGCCCGGCACCGTCGTCGGTGGTGGTGCTGATCGACGACTGCGACGCGCCGCTGGACCTGCTCGCCGCCGCCGCGCTCCTCGCGCCGGGCACCGCGGTGCTGCCGGTGGCCGCCGAGCCGGCCCTTGCCCTGGTCGGGCCGGTGTGCACGACTCCCCGGCAGCTCCGGGCCTTCGAGGCCGTCCGGGCGCGCGCCGCCGACTGGCAGCGGACCGGGGCGGAGCCCGCGGCACCCCGTCCGGTCAGCGCGGTCCTGGCGGGTTCCCTCGCCGCCCATGCCGTGCTGGCCCACCTGGCCCACCTGGCCGGCGCCGGGGAGGGCCGGCGCACCGCGTGGGTGGTGCACGGCTCCACGGCGCAGACCAGGGTCGTACCGGTGCCGGACGCCGAACCCGGACCGGCCTGGCGCCCGGTGGACCTCACCGAGGCCCTCGCCACCGCCGAGCGCCGGCGCCCCGAGGAGGCGCGGCCGTTCGAGCTCGACGCCGCACTCACCACCCGGTGGACCGGTCTCCTGCGCTGGGGCCGCGACCTCGACCTCCCGCAACTGCCCGTCAGCCTGGTCACCGCCGAGCCGGTGGCCGGCCCGGGACCGTCGCCCGCCCGCACCGCCGACCGGACCACCGGCACCCCCGCCGCGGCCCCGGGCCCGTCCGTCCTGGGGTGGGGCCGGGACCGCGCCGCCGCGGGCCTGACGGCCGCGCTCGCGGCGCTGCGCCACCACGCCGGCCAGGAGTGGAGGGGGGAGAGCGTCGCCGGCCTGATCCCCGCGGCGGGGCTCACCCAGGCCCACTGGCTGGTGGACGGCCTGCTGCGGCAGGCCGGAGCGAGCGAACTCGCGCGGTCCGCCGGCACCGCGCTGCCCTGGGACGAGGTCGGAAGCATCGCGGTCCGTTCGCAGTGGGGCTTACTGCGGGACTTCTTCGACGTCCCCGCCGAGTTGCGGCTGCGCACGGTGGCGGGGCTGGACTGGCAGCTGGTCAGCGTGACGGACGAGACCACCGGGGAGGTGCTGGCCACCCAGTGGGGGCCGAGCCCGGCCTCGGCCGCGTACGCGGCCCTGCTCGCCGCCACCGCCCGCGCCCAGTTCCGGGCCGCCGGGCGGAGCTCACCGCAAGCCCGCGTCCTGCCACCGGACCCGGTGGGGACCTGGTCGCTGGAGATCGCCGCGGAGCACGAGATCCTCGACTGCCTGCGCCGGCTCCTCGCCCGGGCCCAGGCGCTGGGGCTGCGCCCCCGAGCGCGGCGGCTGGCCCACGACGCGGTCCTCGGCGAGCTGTCGCCGGCCTGCGGTTGGGTGGCGCTCGGATGAGCGCGCACCACCCCGACCGGCGCCGACCGGCGCCGCGGGTGCCGACCGTCCGTTCCGCGCCCCGGATCCTGGCCGGGCCGGGCGCCCCGGCGGACCTGCTGGCCCTGCCGTGGCAGGAGCAGCGGGACGCGCACCTGGTGGCCGTCGCCGCCGGTTGTGACATCCCCTGGGAGCGGCAGGTGCTGGGCATCGCCCGCGCGCGGGGCACGTCCCTGCTGTCCGTGCGCGCGACCCTCACGGAGGTCCTGGTCGGCCCGCTCTGGACGCCTGACGGCGCGTCGGGCTGCGCGGGCTGCGCCCGGATCCGCGATGCCGACCGCCACCTGCCGCGGCTCGCCCACCGCTCGGCCCACCACCCCGCCGCCCCGGCGGCGGACGGCCTCGCAACGGGCGGCCTCGCAACGGGCGGCCTCGCGGCGCCGCGGGCCGGCACCCCGGTCCTGCCGCCCGCCCTCGGGCAACTCCTGGCCGAGCTGCTCCGACATGACCGTCCCCTGCTCGCCCCGGGCGAGCTGCTCTCGCACGCCCCCGACGGCGTCCTACGCCGGCACCGGGTAGCGCCCAGCTTCCGCTGTGCCGTCTGCGGGGGCGGCACCGACCCGCGGGTCGGCCACCCGGGTGAGCCGCCCCGGCCGCGCCGACTCGTCCCCCGCCCCACCGCCCGCGCACTGCCCGACCGGGGTGAGCCTCCGTTCGGGCTGGACCCCGACCGGATGCGCGGCGCGCTCGCCGACCCCCGGTTCGGACCGGTGCTCGGGACGCGGCGGTCGGGCCTGGTCGGCATGGCGATGACCGAGACCCACCTGCTCGGAGCGATGTTCGCGGGCCACGGCCGCGGCTCGACGTACCGGCACGCCGAGGCCGTGGGCTGCCTGGAGGCGTTCGAGCGCAGCGGCGGCCACCCGCACGTCGCGCCGCTCGTCCTCGGCGCCAGCGCCCGCGAGCTGGGCGAGGGCGCGCTGGACCTCGCGGGGCTCGGGCACTACACCGCGCGGCAGTTGGCCTCGCCGCTGAGCCACCTGCGGCCGGTCGACGACGACACCCCGATGGACTGGGTGTGGGGCCATCAGCTGGACGGCGGCCGACCGCTGCTCGTCCCGGCCGAACTCGGCTTCTACCAGTACCGGTACCCGGCCCTCTCCAGCGCGCCCGAGCACGTCAGGAGGACGCACTACTTCCACGAGTCCTCCAGCGGCTGCGCGCTCGGCGGCAGTTACGAGGAGGCCACCCTGCACTCCCTGCTGGAGCTGGCCGAGCGGGACGCCTTCCTGCTCTCCTGGCACCGCCGCCGGCCCCTGCCCCGGATCGCGCCCGGGGAGATCACCGACCGGGAGTGCCTGCTGCTGATCCGGCAGATCGAGGACCAGGGCTACCAGGTGCACCTGCTGGTCGCCACCTCGGATCTCGCGGTCCCGGTGGTCTGGGTCCTGGCGCGGCGCGAGGACGGCCGGATGCCGGCCGCCCTCAGCGCCGCCGGTTCCGGCGCCGACCCGGTCCGGGCCGTCAGAGCCGGTCTGTGGGAGCTGTCCCAGCTGGTCAGCGCGGGAGTGAACTGGGACATCGAGGCGGCCCGCCCGGCCGTGGCCGATCCCTGGCTGGTCGACGACATGTCCGACCACCACAAACGGTACGCGTACCCCGAACTGCTGCCCCGGATCGAGGCCGTGCTGGGCGGGCCGGTGGTGAGCCTGGCCGAGGCGTTCCCCGGCTGGCCCGAGGTCTTCACCAGCGCCGCTCGCGGAGACGTCACGCGCGCACTGCGCTTCGTCGCGGGGCTGTTCCGGCGGGCCGGACTGGAGCGTGTCGTGGTGGTCGACCAGTCCACGCCCGAGCACACCGCGGCCGGGCTGTCCGTCGTCAAGGCCGTGGTTCCAGGCATCCTGCCGATGTGCTTCGGGCAGGCGCAGCAGCGCCTGGCCGGACTTCCCCGGCTGGTCGAGGCGATCGCGGACGCGCGGGGCACGGCGCCGTGCGACGAGGACTTCCCGTTCGACCCCCACCCCTTCCCCTGAGCACCCGCTGAGCACCCGTCAGGCCCATTGAGTACCCGGAGAGGGCAGCGCCACCGATGACGACGACGACCGAGGTCCGGCTCTTCGCCTACCGGCAGGGCCCGTTGCGGGCCGGACTGGCCGAGCAGCCCCAGGTGGACGGCACCGCGCCCACCACAGCCACCCTGCCCCCGACCGCGGCTCGCGGCGCCGGGGGACGGCCGCTCCCGGCCGGCACCCATCGGCTGCTGGCCGGCGCACGGTACCCGCGGCCGCTCACGCCCGGTGCCGTCCAGGCGGTGCCGCCCGGGGACCTGGTGGGCCACCTGCTCCTCGCCGCCGTCGGCCTGCAGCGGCGGGAGCCGTCCAACCGCTTCAACGACCACCGCTCGATCGCCTCGGTGCGCAGCAAGTTCCCCGTGCACGTCTTCGTGCTGGCGCCGGACGGAGCGTGCGCCTACCTGGACCTCTACCGGCACGCGCTGGTCGACCTCCCGGACACCCTCCCGGACGCCCTCCCGGACGCTGTGGCCGCCGACGGCGGGTTCGCGCACCTGCTGCCCGCCGCCGGCGACCTCACCGTGCTCCTCGCCGCCCGCTACACCGACCTGCCCGCCTTGTACGGCCGCCTGCGCTGCGCCCTGAGCCTGCTGGAACTGGGCATCAACCTGCGCGCCCTGCACATCGCCGCGGACCTGCTGGGCGTGCGGGTCCGGCTGCGGTCGGACGGCAGGGACACCGCCGCGGCCGCCCGGCTGCTGGCGGGCAGCGGCCCGGGTGCCTGGTCCCCGCCCCTGGTCGTGACCCTGCAAGGCGTCGGTCCGCTCGCCCCGAGCCGTCCCCTGCCGAGCGCGGCCGCCTCGGACCTGCCGCAGCACGAGGAGGACCGCGCGCTGCTGCGTCAGCAGGCCGGCCACGCCACGGTCCTGGAGGCGGCCGAGGTGACCGCACCGCTCGCCGGGCTGTCCTGTGCCGCGGCCGAACCGGTGCGCGGCGTGCCGGACCTCGCCGCCGCCGACCCCGGCACGGTGCGGCCCACCTGGGCCGAGACCCTATGGAACCGGTCCGCCGGGCGGGCCCCCGCGGTGGTCTCGGGATTCTCCGCCAGGCCCACCGTGCTCGGCGGGGACTGCCTGGCGGACATGCTCGCCTGGATCGGCCGGAGCGCGCCGGGGCCGCTGCTCGCCGAGGTGGGCCGCAAGGTCCGGACCACCGTCGCGCTCCAGCGCCTGGCCGGGCTGCCCACCGGCCGCTACGCGCTGGTGGAGGGGCGGCTCGAATGCGAGCAGGAGGACCCCGGACTGCCGCAGCGGCTCCAGGACGCCTTCGGCTACCCGCTCACGCCCACCACCGACTGCGGGCTGCGCCATGCGACCGCGATGTGGGTGTTCTCCGCCGACCTCGACGCGATCCTGGACGCGTTCGGGCCGGCCGGCTGGTCGCTGCTCCAACTGTGGTGCGGCTGGGCCTCGCACGGGCTGGCCACCGCCGCCGCCGCGCACGGCCTGTTCGCCCGCCCGGCCCGCTCCTTCGACGAGTTCTGGCTGCAGCGGGCCATGGGGCTGCCCCGGGAGGTCTTCCCGGTGTTCACCGTCATCTGCGGCCGCTCCCGGTTCGCCGAGCCGATGCTGGACCTGAGGGCATGACGACGCCCGACGGGCCGAAGCCGCACGGCGCCGGTCGGCGGAGCCCGCGGAGCCCGCAGAGCCCGCAGAGCCCGCAGAGCCCGCAGAGCCCGCAGAGCCCGCAGAGCTGGCGGAGCTGGCACCTGCACCTCGCCACCTTCGCCCCGGTAGCGCTGGACGCCGTGGTCACCGAGGCAGTGGGCCCGCTGGCCGACCGCCTGGGGCTGCTGGAGCCCGATGGGCCGCCGTGGTTCTTCGTGCGCTACTGGCAGGGCGGCCCGCACCTGCGGCTGCGGATGGCCGGGCTGACGCAGGCCGAGAGCGACCGGGTCGAGGCTGTCCTGACCGACCGTCTGCACGCTCTCGACGCCGCCCTGGCGCCCTCGCAGCGGCTGGACCAGCACACTTACGCCCGCGCGGTGCACCGGCTCGCGGCCGCGGGCGAGCGGGGGGTTCCGATGGCGGCCGGAGAGCTGCTCCCGCCGGGCGTCCGAGCGGCCGCCTACGAACCGGAGCACCAGCGCTACGGCGGCCGCCACCTCATCGCGCGCTCCGAGCACCTCTTCCACTGCTCCAGCCGGGTGGCCCTGCGCGCCTGCCTGGCCAGGGCGGGCACCGCTCACGCACTCGCCTCGGGCCTGGAGGCGACCGCCGCCGCCTGCTCGGTCCTCGGCGGTGCCGGGCCGTCCGGCAGCCTGATCCGCTTCCTGAAGGCGCAGCGGGACAGCTGGCTGGAGTGGGCCCGACCCGAGGGCGCCCGGGCCGACAGCTCCGTGGACACCAGCCGGCAGCGTGCCGCCACCGCCCGGGCCCAGGTCGCCGCCCTCGACACGCTCGCCCCCCGACTGCGCGAGGCGATGCGCGGCGGCGACCCGCGCTGGGCGCAGTGGACGGACCCGCTGGGAACCGCGCTGCGCACCTGGACGGCGGAGTTCGGCTTCGCGCGCGCTGCCGGGATCTTCGGTTCGCACGTCCACATGACGGCCAACCGGCTGGGCGTGGGCGCCGGAGGGGATGCCCGGATCGCCGCGCTGCTGCTGGCCCTGCTCGACCCGGCCGCCGCCGAGCCCGGGTCCGACTGACGGGTGCTCGCGGGCCCGGCGCGGCAGGCGTGCCACCCGCGTGCCACCCGCGTGCCACCCGCGCGGTCACGGGCGCGGTCACGGGTGCGGTCACGGGCCTCCCAGGGCCGGGACCGTGCCCAGCACCGCTGCCCTGACCCCGGCCTGGAACCGGCTCGACGCGCCCAACTGGTCGAGGATCTCGGCTATGTGGCGTCGGCAGGTGCGCAGCGAGATACCCAGCCGGCGGGCCACGGCCTCGTCCTTGGCCCCCTCGGCGAGCAACTGGACGATCCGGTGCTTGAGCTCGATCTCCGTTCCGTCCGCTGCTCCGTCCGCTGCTCCGTCCGGGGGTGCCACCGACTCCTGCGATTGCGCCGTCCGGGTCCAAGCGGCCCTGAAGAACTGCGCCAGCTGCCGCACCACGACCGGCTGCGTGACCACGGTGACCTCGACGGCCCCGGGGGAGGGGATCAGTGCCACGGCGTCGTCGATGATGAGGATCTCGTGCAGCTCGACCCAGGTCGTCCTGACGGACCGCCGGCTCTGTCCAGGTGCCGCGCGCTGCCCCCTCGTCGGACGGCTGATCAGTTCCTGCACCGACAGCCGCGGATCCGGCCAGGCCGCCTCCTGTGCCTTCAGGCGGTCCAGGAACGGCGAGTCGGACGAGCGGACGTGCGATATCCGCCGAGCACCGTCGGCCAGTGCATCCAGCACGAGCCGGACCGCCTCGTCGCAGGGCAGCACGGCCGGAGCCGTTGCCGGGCCGTGCTGCTCCTGGCTGTGCTGCTCCTGGCTGTGCTGCTCCGGGCCGTGCTGCTCCAGGCAGTGCGGGCCCCCTCGATCGGTCAGGGATCTCACCTGCGCCTGAGCCTGCGCCAGTTCGGCCTGCCACCTCTCCAACTGCGCGGACAGCTCCGCCAGCAGGTCGGCCGTCTTCGTCAGGGGACATCCGGTCTCGGCGGTGGAACCGCCGTGGTCGATCAGCTGCGGCATGTCGGTCAGATCCACTCGCGAACCGGCCGCGGAGCCGGGGACCCGTCGGCCCCTGTCACGTCCCCGTGCCGAGGTCGACCGCACCGCGGGGATCCGGTGCGGTGAGGGACGACATCCTCGCCAGGCTGGAGAGCAGGAGGAACGGCTGGCACGAGAACTCCTTGACGGTACACCGGCACATGTCTGCGCACGTCGGGAGCGGTGGGTCCGCTGCCTGTGGCCGGTGCGCTGACCCTAGCGCCATGATCCGACGACCCTGCCGCGCGCTACCGGCCCCGGGCCCCGGGCAGCGGCGGGTGGTCCTCCAGGAAGCCGCCCGACTGGTGCTGCCACAGCTTGGCGTAGGCGCCGTCCACGGCGAGCAGCTCCTGGTGGGTGCCCTGTTCGAGGATCCGGCCGCGGTCGAGGACGACCAGCCGGTCCATCCTGGCGACGGTGCTCAGCCGGTGCGCCACCACCAGGGCCGTGCGTCCCTCCATGAGTTGCCAGAGTGCTTCCTGGACCAGGATCTCGCTCTCGGAGTCCAGGGCGCTGGTCGCCTCGTCCAGCAGCAGGATGGGCGCGTCGCGCAGGATCGCGCGGGCGAGGGCGACCCGCTGGCGCTGCCCGCCGGAGAGCTTCACGCCGCGCTCGCCCACCATGGTGTCGAAGCCCTCGGGCAGCGCGTCGGCGAACTCGGTGACGTGGGCCGCCTCGGCCGCGCGGCGGATCTCGGCCTCGGTGGCCTCGGGCCGGGCGAACGCGATGTTCTCGCGCAGGGTGCGGTGGAACATCGCCGGGTCCTGCGGCACGTAGGCGATCTGGCCGCGCAGGTCGACCTGGCGCAGCCTGGTGATGTCCTGACCCCCGATCAGGATCCGTCCGGCGTCGATGTCGGTCATCCGCAGCAGCAGCCGGGTGAGCGTGGTCTTGCCACCGCCGGACCGGCCGACCAGGCCGATCTTCGCCCCGCTGGGCACCACCAGATCGAGGCCCTCGAAGATCGGTTGGGCACCGGCGTGGGCGAAGGTCACCCGCTCGAAGCGGAGGCCGGAGCCCCGCGAGCGCAGCGGTTCCGGCACGACCGGGTCGAGTACGGTCGGCGGCGTCCGCAGCAGCTCGGTGAACTGCGCGGCCTCCGTCATCGAGCTCTCCAGGCGGCGGTAGATCTGGTTGAACTCGAACATGACCCGCGTTGCGCTGCTGTAGTACGTGAAGGCGACGATCACCTCCTCCACGCTGCCTCCGCCGCCGCCGAGCGTGACCGCGAGCAGCAGGCCGAGCGCGTTCGTCAGCACGGACATCGGAGCGACCAGCGTGTCGATGCGCAGGTTGCTGTAGTCCCAGGAGCGAAGTGCCAGCCGGCGTGAGTGCGCGACGCGGGAGCGGTGCTCGGTGGCCTCGCGCTCCTCGGCGGCGAACGCCCGGACGGTGTCCATGTTCATCAGGCTGTCGGCCACGTGGCCCGACACCCGGGCGAACGCCTCCTCGCGCTGGTCGACCAGTTCCTGGCGGCGCCGGATGAGTGGCGTCACGCACGTCGCGGTCACCGCGATCATCGCCAGCAGCCCGACGACGAGCAGCGGTTGGTACTGCCACAGCACCACGGAGCCGAACAGCAGCGGCACCAGGTTGGCCACCACCGAGAACGTCAGCGTGTCCACGAACTCCTCGAAGCGCGAGGCGAAGCTCAGCACCCGCTTGGTCAGCGACCCGGCGAAGTTGTCGTGGAAGAACGCGGAGTCCTTGGCGAACAGCTCGTCCATCCCGATCACGTACAGGCGCTCGATGCCGCGCGCTTCGAGGCGGTTGATGCAGTGCAGGCCGATGCGCCACAGCGTCTCCGCGACCAGCAGGGCACCGGTGAAGGCCAGCACGTAGGGCAGCGTGCTGCCGATGCCCAGCCCTCGGCCGGGGGCGCCCGCATCGGCGGCGATGCGACCGACGAGCTTCGCGACGACCAGCGGCGCGATGTAGGCGATGCCGATGTTGCCCAGCGCGGGCAGCAGCATGGCCGGCAGCGCCACCCGTGGCGACCGGGCGAGCTCGCGCGCGTAGTAGCGAAGTGCGAGGAGCATCGAGGCCCGGCCCGGCGAGCCTTGGTGTGATTCGGACGATTCCATCCCAACCCCGGTTGGTCGTAACGGCGGTGAGCGAGGAGGCCAGGAGCCGTAGTTTCCCGCGAGCGCGGCCGGGGTGTCCAAGCGTTTTCCGCCCGGCCGTCGACCACCCGGAGTGTTCCCCGGCGGTCCGCCGCCGCGCCGCGCCGCGTCGCGTCGGGTGCGAGCCCCGGGGCGCCCCTTGTCCGGGCGGGCCGCTCCCCTTGTAATTGGTCCAGACCTATTGACGAGTATTGCCGCCGCTCCTACGATCCGGTCCGGCACAGCCCCACATGTCCCCACCTCACCCAGAGCCGGGCGCCGCGCCCCCACGCGCAGGTCATGGCCACACCCATGGCTGTCCCATGTCCATGTTCATCTCCATGTCCATGGCGCTCGGCGGGAAGGGAGAACCGCATGTTCCGTCGGAGGTCGCGCTCCACGCGCCCGTCAGGCGATCCGCGCCCGTACCCGGATCCAACCCGCCCCTGCCCGGATCCCGGTCGCCTCGGGAGCGACCAAGCCGGTAGCGAACCACCGCGCGCCCTGCACCGGCAAGGAGTGAGCGCGCGGCACACCGCGTCACCGGACCGGGCGGCCGGCGCCGAGCACGCGTCGCCGCTCCTCAAGCGCTCGCTGGCCGCACTGAGCGCGGCCGCTCTCGTCGCCGCGGCCATCGCCGTGGTCGGATCCGCCGCGGCCGTGGCCGCGACCACCAACCTGGTGGCGAACCCCGGCTTCGAGAACGGGCTATCGAGCTGGACCTGCTCCGCCGGCTCGGGCGCGACGGTCACCGGCCCGGTCCACTCCGGAACCTCCGCACTGATCGCGACGCCGACCGGCCAGGACACCGCGCAGTGCAGCCAGACCGTCAGCGTGCAGCCCAACTCGCAGTACACGCTGAGCGCCTACGTGCAGGGCAGCTACGTCTACCTGGGCGCGACCGGCACCGGGGCCGGCAGCGACCCCTCCACCTGGACACCGGGCAACGCCTCCTACGGCCAGCTCAGCACCGGCTTCACCACCGGAGCGAGCACCACCTCGGTGACCGTCTACCTCCACGGCTGGTACGGGCAGCCCGCGTACTACGCGGACGACGTCTCACTCACCGGCCCCGCCGGCAGCAGCCCCACACCCACCAGCGCGCCGCCCTCGACCGCGCCGCCGAGCAGCGCGCCGCCCACGTCCGCGCCGCCGAGCAGCGCTCCGCCGACCAGCACGCCGCCCACGTCCGCTCCGCCGAGCAGCGCGCCGCCCACGTCCGCGCCGCCGAGCAGCGCTCCGCCGACCAGCACGCCGCCCACGTCCGCGCCGCCGAGCAGCGCGCCGCCCACCGGCACCACCTGCCCCACCAAGCCCAGGCCGTCCGGCAAGGTCCTACAGGGCTACTGGGAGAACTGGGACGGCGCGGCCAACGGCGTCCACCCCGGCATGGGCTGGATCCCCATCACCGACAGCCGGATCGCCGCCAACGGCTACAACGTCATCAACGCCGCCTTCCCGGTGATCCTCTCCGACGGCACCGTCGAATGGCAGGACGGCATGGACACCAACGTCAAGGTCGCCACCCCCGCCCAGATGTGCCAGGCCAAGGCGGCCGGAGCGACGATCCTGATGTCGATCGGCGGGGCCTCCGCAGGCATCGACCTGAGCTCCAGCACCGTCGCCGACCGCTTCGTGGCAACCGTCGTCCCCATCCTCAAGCAGTACAACTTCGACGGCATCGACATCGACATCGAGACCGGCCTGTCCGGAAGCGGCGACATCAACACGCTCTCCGCCTCCCAGGCCAACCTCGAACGCATCATCGACGGCGTGCTCTCCCAGATGCCCGCCGGCTTCGGCCTCACCATGGCCCCCGAGACCGCCTACGTCACCGGCGGAAGCATCACCTACGGCTCGATCTGGGGCGCCTACCTGCCCATCATCAAGAAGTACGCCGACAACGGCCAACTGTGGTGGCTCAACATGCAGTACTACAACGGCAGCATGTACGGCTGCTCCGGCGACTCCTACCAGGCCGGCACCGTCCAGGGCTTCACCACGCAGACCACCTGCCTGAACAACGGCCTGACCATCCAGGGCACCACCATCAAGGTCCCCTACGACAAGCAGGTCCCCGGCCTGCCGGCCCAGCCCGGCGCCGGCGGCGGCTACATGACGCCCAGCCTGGTCAGCCAGTCATGGAACGCCCTCGGCGGTTCGCTCAAGGGGCTCATGACATGGTCGCTCAACTGGGACGGCTCACTGGGCTGGACCTTCGGCGACAACGTCAAGTCCCTCCAGGGCCGCTGACCTCCCGCTGACCCCCGCACACCGCCCGGCCCGGCCTGGAGCCCCCACCCACCGCCCCAGGCCGGGACCCGAACTACACGCCCCGCCCGCACGCCCCGCCCGCACAGACCGCCCGCACACCCCGCCTGCGCACCCCGCCGACCCGGGCCGGTCCGCAGGTCGACCCGTTCGGGCGGTGGCAGCGCCCGCGGTGGGCTCTGCGAGGATGGGCGTTCTGGCCTCGGGCGGCGCGGAAGGGCGGCGGTGCGGTGGAACTCGATCCGAGGAGACTGCTGATCCTCTGCCAGATCGCCGACGCGGGCGGCGTGGCGGGCGCCGCGCGGGCGCTCGGCCACACCCCCTCCGCGGTCTCCCAGCAGCTGAGCAGGCTGGAGCGCGAGGTCGGCGTCCCACTGGTGGACCGCAGCGGCGGGCGGGCCGAACTGACCGCCACCGGGCGCCTGCTGGCAGGTCACGGCGAGCGGATCGGCCGGGCACTGCAGGACGCGGCCCGCGACCTGCGCGCGCTGGGCGGTGTCACCGCGGGCCCGGTCACCATCGGTGTGCCGCCGCCCGCGATCACGTTCTTCGCCACCACGGCCGTGCACCTCCTGGCGCGCACCCATCCCGACCTGACTCCGC
This sequence comes from Kitasatospora sp. NBC_01287, assembly GCF_026340565.1. NCBI lineage: Bacteria > Bacillati > Actinomycetota > Actinomycetes > Kitasatosporales > Streptomycetaceae > Kitasatospora > Kitasatospora sp. NBC_01287. Next base: position 96,018 of record NZ_JAPEPB010000001.1, on the reverse strand, counting down.
GTCTGGTGGAGACCGGCAGGCAGCAGGGGCTGCGGGCGCTGCGCCTGGGTGAACTGGACGTGCTGGTCATCGAGGACGACCGGCAGGAACCCACCGCGCTGCCGACCGGAGTCGAGGCGAGCGTCATGTTCGAGGACGCCTACCGCCTGGTCCTCCCGCACGACTGGCCGGTGCCCCCCGACGCGGGCCGGCTGTCCGCGCGCCCCTGGATCGGTGCTCCGGTCGGATCGCCGCGGCACCTGGCCTTCCAGCGCCTGGCCGCCCAGCACGACATCGTGCCCTCGTCGGAGCACCTGGCCGGCTACCGCTTCGCCGTCTACACCATGCTCGCCGCGCGCCTGGGCGCCGCGATCCTGCCCGCCAACGCCGCCGCCCTGATCGGACCGGGCGCCGGCACCGTCACCAGGCTTCCGGTTCCCGGCAGCTACCTGGTACGCCTGCTGCGTCGCACCGGACCCTGGGGGGCGGCGCCGGCGGTGCGGGCGGCGGCCGAGGCGCTGCAGAGCGCGCTCCTGATGGCGAGCGAGCGGCTGGCGGCGCAGGGCATGACCGAGGGCGACCCGCGCGTGGATCCCCACCTGGTCGACCCCAGCGAGCGGACCGCGTCCGACGACGGGCAGGAGCCATCCGCCACGACCGCGTAGGCGTCGCTGAACGCCGGGGGTCGGCGCCGCCGGCGGCCCGCCGCCGCTCCCGGCGATGACCGGCGCCTCCTGGCCAGCCGGTGGCGCTGACAGGTCGCCCGTACGACCCGCGCTCTGCCGAGGCCCCGGTGCGCGGGGTGGCGGCCGGGCAGGCTAGGTTGCTCGGATGAGTCTCCTTGATGATGTGGCCGAGCGCGACGGCTGGCGGTGCTGGGTGTGCGACGAGGCGGTCGACCCCGACAAGTCGGTGAACGACCCGCGGGGGCCCAGCGTCGACAGCCGGACCGCCGACCGGAAGGCCAAGGTCGCCGAACGGCTCGCGCACCGCGGGTGCAACACGCGCAAGGGCGCGGTCAAGGTGGTCATCGCCTGGCCGGACCGCCTGTACGTGGTCGAACCCGCGCCGCTGATCACCGTTGCCGGGAGGCTGGAGCGCAAGGGGGGCCGCGAGATGGTGGGCCGCTGCCCGACCAGGAAGGACGCCCAGGAGGCGGCGGATTGGCTGGTCGACCGGTTCTCCCGACTGGTACCGGGGCTGCCGGTGACCGCCGACGTCGAGGCGGGCGGCGGCCAGTTCCTCGTCATCCTGGCCACCGGCCGCCGATGACCGGGGATCACCGGCGCACGCTCGCGTCGAGCTGAGCCATCGGCCCACTGGTTCCGCGGCTGACCTTGACGGTAGACCCGTTGGGCGGATTGCGGCGAGGATTCGGCCACAGCGTGTCGCCGCCAGTTGGATGACCGGGCAGGGGCGGGGAGTTGGACGCACGGATTTCCGTTGCCGGTCGGTTCGGCGAGGAGTCGACCTACTACGTGACCCTGTGCTCTGTGGGTGGGAAGTCAACCAGGTCACGACCATGATCGACGACGGGTCGTCGGCTGCCGAGATCGCCGTGCGGGTCGCTGACGTGGCCGGGGCGACCACCGGCGTTCTGCTGCTGTACTTCGTCGGTCACGGCATGCTGTCACCGGCCGGCGGCTTGTCTCTGGTGATGGCTGCCACGCGCCAGGACCGCCCGACGATCACCGGCCTGCCGTGGGCACACTGGCCGAGGCCCTGCGGCTCAGCCCGGCGAAAGCCCGAATCACGATCCTGGACTGCTGCTTCGCGGGCCGAGCCATCGAAGCTCCCGCCACCGAGGGGCAGGCCCTGGCCGACCTCGCGGATGTCCAGGGCGTCTGCACGCTGACCGCCACCACCCGCAACCGCACCGCTCACGTCCCGCCGCCGCACGAGCAGGACGCCCAGCCGACCTCGTTCACCGGGCAGCTTTGTGAGCTCGTGCGCACCGGCATGCCGGGCCGGCGCTGCCCCCCGGGTGGCCTTGGGTCGGCTCGTCGAGGCATCGTCAGGGATGTGCGAATCAGTATTCGGTGTTCGCATGAATGTACGGATTATTCGATCGGGAAATGCTCCAACTCCACTTGGTTTAACGGCTGGTGGCTGGGCAGACGAGGAATGGTGGGCGCGCAGAAGCGTGTTCGAGATGAGAAGCGCCGGAGAGTTCCTCCCCGTTCAACCTCGGGGGGTTGCCATGGAGTGACTCAACGTGAAGACTATGGCGAGTTCGCCCCGGGGGAGCGAATCGGCTTCTGGGTCTGTGCTGCCCAAATCACCTGTGGTGGAGGGGTTCTGCGCAGCCGTTGCGCGGAAGAGGGCGGGAAGAGAGCGGTGAGGGGATTGCGATGTCAGGTTGGTTCACCGCGCGGGGTGGGGCGCGGGGCGGCGGCCGACCGCTGAGGCGCACCAGCCGGCGCCGGGTGTATCAGGCGCCCTCTCCCGCCCGGGCATCAGAACCCCGGTAGCGGCCCCCCGAGCCCGCGCAGTCGGCGTCCGACCGTACCCAGTTGGCGTGCCCGGGGAGAGCTGTGCCCCACCGGGAGCCGCGGTGCGGCCCGATGACGCATGTCCGCCGGGCGCGACCCGGCGCATCCCGTCCAGACCCGGCATGCTCGCGAGCCGTGACTCAAGGAGAAAAGGTGGCCTCCCGTCAGTTAGGCAGCTCGGTATTACTGTTGGAGGAGATATCCAACCGCTGGTCGGCCCTATGTGAGGCCGGGCCGCTGCGGTACGAGGAGAGTCAGGGCCTGTGGCAGGTCCTGGACTACCAGACGGTGGCCACCGTGCTCGCCGATCCGGTGACCTACTCCTCGGACCTCTCCTCCCTCGCCCCCACCCAGGAGGACTTCGAGACCTTCCGGCAGGGCAACTTCGTCGGCATGGACCCCCCGGAGCACCGACAACTCCGCACACTGGTGAGCCAGGCGTTCACCCCGCGGGTCGTGCAGGGGTTGGCGCCGCGGATCGAGGCCTTGTGCGCGCGGCTGCTGGACGCCGTCGCCGACCACGACCGGTTCGACCTGGTCGACGCGCTGGCCTATCCGCTCCCCATCATCGTCATCGCCGAACTGCTCGGCGTTCCGGCCGAGGAGCACCGGCTCTTCCAGGAGTGGGCGAGCGTCCTGTTCAGTGGTGACCAGCTCGGTGAGGCGCCCGACATGGCCGACCTGGCAAGGGCGTTGGAGGCCATCGCCCCCACCGTGCGTGAGATGAACGGGTACATGCTGGAGCACATCCGCACCCGCCGCGCACGTCCGGGGGACGACCTCACCAGCAGGTTGATCGCCGCCGAGGTGGACGGCGTGCGCCTGGAGGACCAGCAGATGGTCGGGTTCGTCGCCCTGCTGCTGGTCGCCGGGCACGTCACCACGACCGCGCTGCTGGGCAATGCCGTGCTGACCTTCGACCGGCACCCGGGCACGGACGCCGAGTTGCGCGCCGACCCGGGCCTGCTTCCGTCGGCCATCGAGGAGGTGCTGCGCTGGCTGCCCCCCTTCGCCGAGTTGGGACGCCGCGTCGCCCGGCCCGTGGTGCTCGGCGGCCACGAACTTCCGGCCGAGTCCATGCTGATCACCCATCTCGGCGCCGCCAACCGGGACCCGGCCCGCTTCCACGCGCCCGATGTCTTCGACCCGACCCGTCGGCCCAATCCTCATCTGACCTTCGGGCACGGCATCCACTTCTGTTTCGGCGCGCCGCTGGCCCGGTTGGAGGCGATGATCGCTCTGCGCATGCTGCAGGAACGGTTCCGCACCCTGGCGGTCTCCTCCTACGAGGACGTCGTGTACCAGAACCCGGCCGTGATCCTCGGCGTGCGCCGACTGCCGGTCGAGGTCGTCAGGTCCTAGGCCTGGCCCGCCCGCTTCCCCCGGTCGGCCCGCGCTCACCCGCGGCCGACTGTCAGCCCTGCACATGAGAGCCAGTCAACGGGAGTCCCCTTCTCATGCTGTACACCACCGCTCCGGCCCGCAGACGCGCGCCGTTCCCGGCGCACCGGGAGCTGCAGCACAGCCTCGACACCCTCGCCCGCCGCCACCGGGTGCCCGGCGCCCAACTGGTGCTGGACACCGGCTCGGAGTTCGCCGCCGTGCACACCGGTACGGCCGACGCCGCCACCGGCGCCCCCTTCACCACGGACACCGCGGTTCCGTTGGGGTCCCTCACCAAGCCCTACACGGCCGCGCTCGTGCTGCTCCTCGTCGACGACGGCGACCTCGACCCGGACGACCCCGTCGCCGAGTACCTCCCCGAACTCCGGGACCTGCCACAGGTGACGGTTCGTCAACTGCTGAGCCACACCGGTGGCCTGCCCACCGGGCCCGACTCCGACGCGGCCGCCCGGACCAGCGCGGCGCACTACCTGTCGTCGGTGTGCACCGCCCGGGACGCGCTCTTCGCGCCCGGGACCGACTTCTCCTACTCCAACGCCGGTTATGTCGCCGCCGGACGGCTGGTGGAGGCGGTGACCGGCATGCCGTGGCGCGAAGCCATGGAGGCCATGCTCCTCGAACCCCTGGGCACCGTGCCGGCGTTCCTCGGACCGGCCGGCGCGATCCGCCCCGTGGCCGCCGGTCACGCCCTCAACACCGCGACGGGCCAGGTCCGTCCGGTCCGGCAGAACCTGGCTCCGCTGGAGGCGCCCGCCGGTGCCCTGCTGGCGAGCGCCGAGGACCTCGCCGCGCTCGGCAGCGCCCTGGTCGGCCGGACCGCGGCCCTGCCGCCGGTGGTCGCCAAGGAGATGCGCCACGCGGAACTCGCCGCCGACCCGGGAGGGCTCGCCGACGGCTGGGGGCTGGGACTGGCCCTGTTCCGGCAGGACGAGAAGCTGTGGTGCGGCCACGACGGCAACGCCCAGGGCACCTCGTGCCACCTGCGGGTCGAACCGGACACCGGCGCGGTGGTCGCCTTCACGGGCAACGCCGGTGCTGCCACGGCGCTCTGGCGGGACCTCGCCGACGACCTGGAGCGGATCGCGGGCGTGCGGGTGCCCACCGTGATCGCGCCCGTGGACGCGGGCCACCCGGTGCCGCTGCCCGACTGCGCGGGCGTCTACCGCAACGGCGGCATCCGGTACCGCGTCGCGCCGGGGCCCGGTGGCTCGCCGGCCCTGTCCGTGGACGGCGACCTGCCGATACCCCTGCTCTGCTACCGCGACCTGTCGTTCGACCTGGTCGACCCGGGGAGCGGTCGCCGCGAGTCCGGCGGGCGGTTCCACCGTGACCCGGTCACCGGCGCGATCGACCGCGTGCAGATATCGGGGCGCACCGCACGCCGCACCGGCCTCGGCTGAGGCCGTCCGCCCCCGGCCCGTCCGCACTCAAGCCCGTCAGCACTCCAGCCGGCCCGTCAGCACCCAAGCCCGTCAGCACCCAAGCCCGTCAGCACCCCGGCCCGGCCCGTCAGCCCCCGCTGCTCGGGCGGGCGTCGGGTGTGCCCGGGTGCCCTCCGCCGCCCCCAACGTTCCCGGCGCCTCCTCCCCACCCGGAAGGACCTCATCCCATGGCCGACCAGCCCGACCATCGTGTCCCCGCGCCCACCTCGCCGCAGGCCGGTGAAGCCGCCGGGGCGCCCGAGTGCGGGGCGTCCCCGACGCGGGAGTGCCGGACGCTCGGTGAGCTGTTCGCCGCCTGGGTGGCCCGCACGCCCGACGCGCCCGCGGTGACCGACGGCCGGCGCACCTGGAGCTACCGGGAACTGGCGGACCGGGTCGACCTGCTGGCCGGGCACCTCGCGCGGCGCGGGGCCGGGCCGGAGCGGACGGTGGCACTGGTCCTGCCGCGCTCGATGGAGCTGATCGCGGCCGAGTTGGCCGTCGCGCGGACGGGCGGTGCCTTCCTGCCGGTGGATCCCGGCTATCCCGCCGAGCGGCGGGCCCTCATGCTCGCCGACGCGGCGCCCGCCGTGACCCTCGACGACCCGGGCTTCGTGCGCGCCGTGCTGGACGCGGCGGACGGGGGCGGGGGCGACCTTCCCCGACCGGCGGTCGGCGCCGACCACATCGCGTACGTGATCTACACCTCGGGCTCCACCGGGACGCCGAAGGGCGTGGCGGTCACCCACCGCGGCATCGGCGGGTTCACCGCGGCCGCCATCGAGCGCTACGCGGTGCGGCCCGGAGACCGCGTGCTGCAGTTCTCCTCGCCCAGCTTCGACGCCTCCGTCCTGGAACTCTTCATCTCCGTGCTGTCCGGGGCCACGCTCGTGGTGCCCCCGGGCGGCCCCTGGCTGGGCGACGAGCTCGCCGCCGTCCTGGACGAGCACCGCGTCACGCACGCCCTGATCCCGCCGGCCGCGCTGGCGACCCTCCCCGCCCCCGCGGCCGGCGCCGGCCGCCATCTGCGCACGCTGATCGTCGGGGCCGAAGCCTGTCCGCCCGCGCTCGTCGATCGCTGGGCACCCGGCCGACGCATGATCAACTCCTATGGCCCGACCGAGGCCACCATCGTCGCCACCTGGACCGGGCCGCTCTCGGCCGGCACCGGGACGCCGACCATCGGCGGCGCGCTGCCGCACACCCGGGTGTACGTCCTGGACGCGGCGATGCGACCGCAACCGGTCGCTACGGACGGCGAGTTGTACATCGGCGGGGAAGCGGTGGCGCGCGGTTACCTGAACCGCGCCGGGCTGACCGCCGCCCGCTTCGTCGCCGACCCGTTCGGAGCGCCGGGCGCCCGGCTCTACCGCACCGGCGACCGGGCCCGCTGGACCGCCGACGGGGAGCTGGAGTTCCTCGGCCGGCTCGACCGGCAGGTGAAGCTGCGCGGCTTCCGGATCGAACCGGGCGAGATCGAGGCGGCCCTGCGGCGGCACACCGCCGTCGGCGAGGCGGTCGTCATGGTCCGCGAGGACGAGCCGGGCCGGGAGCGCCTGGTCGGCTACGTCACCCCCGCCGACCCGGAGCGGGCCCCGGACCCGGCGGAGCTGCGCACCGCCCTGGCCGCCGCGCTGCCGGCCCATCTGGTGCCGTCCACCGTCGTCGTGCTGGCGGCCATGCCGCTCACCCCGCAGAACAAGATCGACCGGCGGGCGCTGCCGGCGCCCGTCCGCCCGACCACCGCCGACCGGGTGGCACCGCGCACCGCGCCCGAGCGCACCCTGGCCGCCATCTGGGCGGAGGTGTTGGGCGCCGACGCGGTCGGGGCGACGGACGACTTCTTCGAGCTGGGCGGTGACTCGATCCTCGCCGCTCGGACCCTGGCCCGGGTCAGGGACGAGCTGGGCGTCCGGCTCACCCTGCGGGACGTCTTCACCGCGCGCTCCATCGCGGCCCTGGCCCCGCTGCTGGGCGAACACCGCGCCGTCGCGCCGCCCGAGCCGATCCCGCCCGCCCCGCGCGGGGTGCCGCTGCCGCTGTCCAACGCCCAGCGACGGCTCTGGTTCCTCGACGACCTCACCGCCGGCGGGACGGAGTACAACACCGGCGTGGCCCTGCGACTGCGCGGCGCACCGGACCCCGAGGCGCTGAGCCGGGCCCTGCGTCGCCTCGTCGCCCGGCACGCCTCGCTGCGCACCACGTTCGACACGGTCGACGGGCAGGGCGTGCAGCGGATCGCGGAGCAGGCCGCGCTGCCGCTGCGCACGGCCGACCTCGGTGAGCTGCCCGCGGCGCGGCGCGCCGAGGCCGCCGAACAGCTGCTGACCGACGAGTTGAGCCGCCGCTACGACCTGACGGAGGGTCCGCTGGCCCGGGCGCTGCTCGTGCGCCTCACCGCCGACGAGCACCTGCTGCTGCTGGGGCAGCACCACATCATCACCGACGGGTGGTCGGTGGGCGTCCTGGTCCGCGAGCTGGCGGCGCTCTACCACGCGGAGGTCTCCGGCGAGCCGGACGCCCTGCCCGCCCCGGCCCTGCAGTACCCCGACTTCGCCGTCTGGGAGCAACGGCGGCAGGCCGCCGACGGCGGGGCCGGGCCCGGTGAGGACACCGACGACGCCGAGGACCTCGGGTACTGGAAGCGGTGCCTGTCCGGGCTGCAGCACCTGCAACTGCCCACCGACCGGCCACGGCCCGCGGTGCGCACCACGTCCGGCGCCGCACACCGCCACCACCTCCCGGCGGATCTGCTGGCCCGGCTGCGACACCTCGCCACCGGACGTGGCACGACGGTGTTCACGCTGTTCGCCGGGGCGTCCGCGCTGCTGTTCTCCCGCTACTCCGGCCAGCGGGACGTGGCGTTCGGCACCGTCACCAACGGGCGGGAGCGCCGCGAGCTGGAGGAGGTGACGGGGTTCTTCGCGAACACCGTCGTGCTGCGCGGTGACGTGGACGAGACGCTCACCGTCGACCGGTTCGTCGAGAGCATGCGCACGACCGTGCTGGACGCCTTCGTTCACGCCGGGGTGCCGTTCGACCGGGTGGTGGAGGAACTGGCTCCGCCCCGGGACCCCAGCCGCACCCCGTTGGTGCAGGTGCTCGTCGTCCAGCAGCCCGCCGGCACCCTGCCGAGCGCCGGCGGCCTGCGGTTCGAGGAGCACCCGCTGCCGCGCCCGGCCGCGCGCTTCGACCTGGTCCTGGAGTTCTCCTCGGACGCCGAGGGCGGCTGCGCGCTGACCGTCGAGTACAACACGGACCTGTTCGACGCGCGGACCGTGGCCCGGATGTCCCGTCACCTGCACCGCCTGCTGGCGGGAATGGCGGACGGCCCGCAGCACCGGCTGGCCGAACTGCCGATGCTCTCGGAGGAGGAGCAGCGCACCCTGATCGACTCCTGGAACCCGCCCGCCCACGGCGGGCGCGCGGTCCCGGACGTCGCCCTGCCCGAGCTGTTCCAGGCGCAGGCGGCCCGCACCCCCGACCGGACCGCCGTGCTCTGCGGCGCGGTGCGACGGGACTACGCGGAGGTCAACCGGCGCGCCAACCGCCTCGCCCGGCTGCTGGTCTCCCGGGGCGCGGGCCCCGAGAAGCTGGTCGCGCTCTGCCTGCCCCGCACCGCCGAACTGCCCTCGGCGCTCTGGGCGGTGCTGAAGTCGGGCGCGGGGTACCTCCCGTTGGACCCGGGCTATCCGGCCGAGCGCATCCGCCTGATGCTGGACGACGCCGAGCCGGTGCTCGTCGTCGCCACCCGGCAGACGGCCGCCGCCCTGCCGGCGGGCTGCGAGCCGCTGATCCTGGAGGACCACCCCGACATCCCGGGTGCCGACGACGGCGACCTGACCGACGCCTGCCTGGCCGACGCCGACCTGACCGACGCCGACCGGCTCCGGCCGCTGGCGCCGGACCACCCCGCCTACGTCATCTACACCTCGGGATCCACCGGCCGCCCCAAGGGCGTGGTGGTCACCCACCGCAGTGTGGTCGCGCTCGCCGCCTGGGCGCGGGAGCAGTTCGGTCCCAGCCGCTTGGACCACGTGATCGCCGCCACCTCGCTCAACTTCGACGTGTCGGTCTTCGAGCTGCTGTGCCCCCTGCTGGCGGGCGGGAGCGTCGAGGTGGTCGCCGACCTGCCCGCGCTCGCCGACGCGCCCGGCCGGCGGCGGGTCGGGCTGGTCAGCGGCGTGCCCTCGGTGATCTCCCGCCTGATCTCCCCGGGCGGGTCCCCGGGCGGGTCCCCGGGCGGGTCCCCGGTCGGATCCCCGGTCGACGCGCGGACCGTCGTGCTGGCCGGTGAGGCCCTCCCGGCCCAGGTGGTGCGCGACCTGCGGGACGCCGTGCCCGGGTGCGAGATCGCCAATGTCTACGGCCCCACCGAGGCCACGGTGTACGCCACCGCCTGGTTCGCGGGCGACCGGCTGCCGGAGCAGGCACCGCCGATCGGCAGGCCGCTGGCGCTCACCCGCGGCTATGTCCTCGACTACGCGCTGCGTCCGCAACCACCGGGCGTGGTAGGTGAGTTGTACCTCGGTGGCGGCGGCCTGGCACGCGGCTACCTGCGGCGCCCGGGTCTGACCGCCGCCCGGTTCGTGGCCGACCCGTACGGCGCGCCGGGGGAGCGGATGTACCGCACCGGGGACCTGGTGCGGTGGAGCGCCGACGGCGAGCTGGAGTACGTCGGCCGGATCGACCAGCAGGTCAAGGTCCGCGGCTTCCGGATCGAACTGGGCGAGGTCGAGGAGGCGCTGCGCACCTGCGAGGGCGTGGCCCAGGCAGCCGCCACCGTCCACGAGGGCGACGGCAACCGGCGCCTGGTCGGCTACGTCGTCCCCGTCCCGGACGGCCGGGTGGAGCCCGAGGCCGTGCGCCGGGCGCTCGGGCTCGCGCTGCCCGACTACCTGGTCCCCTCGGCCGTCCTGGTGCTGCCCGCCCTGCCGCTCAACCCCAACGGCAAGCTCGACCGGAGCCGGCTGCCCGCTCCGGGACCGGCCCTGCCCGCCGTACGCCACGTCGAGCCCCGCACCCCCACCGAGCGGACCTTCGCCGCCATCTGGGCGGACATCCTGCGGGTGGAACGGGTCGGTGCGGACGACAACTTCTTCCAGCTCGGCGGCGACTCGATCCTCAGCATCCAGCTGGTGGCCCGCGCCCGGCAGGAGGGCCTGCCGGTGACCTCCCGGGACGTCTACCAGCACCAGACGGTCGCCGCCCTCGCCCGGTGCGCGGACGTCGCCGACCGGGCGCGGCCGGCCGCCCCCGCCGTGCCGGCCGCCACCGGGGCGAGCCCCCTGACGCCCATCCAGGACTGGTGGTTCGACACGGGGGCCGAGCGCGTCGGCCACTTCGCCCAGGCGCTCTCCGTGCGCCTTCCCGACGACCTGGACCCGGCGGCGCTGGAGGACGCGCTGAACGACCTGGTCGCCCACCACGACGCCCTGCGCTCCGCCTTCCCCACCGCCGACGGCGCGGGCAGCGGCACCGGTGCCGCTGCCGTGCGCTGGCGGATCGACGAGCGGACCGACCGGGTCACCCTGGCCCGCCACAGCGGCCCGGACACCGACACCCCCCACTTCGGTCCCTTCGACCTGCGCCACGGGCCGTTGCTGCGCGCCGTGCTGCACGAGCGCGGGGCCGACCGGCCGCCGGTCCTGCACCTGGCCGTGCACCACCTGGTGACGGACGGCGTCTCCTGGCGGGTGCTGCTGGAGGACCTGGACCGGGCCTACCGCGCCCGCCGCGACGGCGGCGACGGTGGCGACGCGGCGGCGGCGCTGCCGGCCAAGTCCTCGCCGCTGCGACAGTGGGCCCAGCGGCTGCACGCGCACGCCGTCGACGGCGGCTTCGACGACGAGCGCGGCTACTGGGCGCAGGCGGTCCCGGACCGCGCGGACCCGCTCCCGGCCGACCTGGCGGGCGCCGACACCTACGCCTCGGCCCGCTCGGTGACCGTGCGCCTGAGCCCCGCCGACACCGCCGTCCTGCTGCGCACCCTGCCCGAGACCTACCGCACCCAGGTCAACGACGTGCTGCTGAGCGCCCTGGGCCGGGCGCTGTGCGGGTGGAGCGGGCAGGACCGGGTGGTGGTGGACGTCGAGGGGCACGGGCGCGAGGAGCTCTTCACCGACCTCGACATCAGCCGCACCGTCGGCTGGTTCACCACCCGGTACCCCCTCGCCCTCGCCGTGCCGGGGCAGGCGGACTGGGACACCGTCCTCAAGCAGGTCAAGGAGCAACTGCGCGCCGTCCCGCGCCACGGGCTGGGCCACGACGTGCTGCGCCGGCTGGGCCGGATCGGGGCGGCGGCGCCGGGCCCGGTGGCGCAGGTCAGCTTCAACTACCTGGGGCGCATCGCGTTCCCGGACGGACCGGACGGGCTGTACCACGGCACCTTCCGGCCGCTGGAGCTGGACGCCGACCCCCTGGTCGAGCGCCCGCACGCGCTGGAGGTCGTCGGCCATCTGGACGGTGACGCGCTGGAGTTCAGCTGGTTCTACTCCGACCAGCGGCACCGGCAGGACACCGTCCAGGCACTGGCCGAACGCTTCGCCGACGCGCTGGCCGACCTCGCCCGGCACGCCGCCCGGCCGGGCGCCGGCGGCCGCACGCCGTCCGACTTCCCGCTCGCCCGGCTCGACCAGGCCGCCGTGGACCGCGTCGTGGGGGCGGAGCCGGGCGCCGTGGAGGACGTCCTGCCGCTGACGCCGACCCAGGCCGGCATGCTCTTCCACGCCCTCTCCCAGGACGACAGCGCCGCTTACTTCCAGCAGCTCACCTTCGTCCTGGAGGGCGTCCCCGACCCGGAGCGGCTGGCCGCGGCCTGGCAGCGGGTGACCGAGCAGACCGCGGTGCTGCGCGGCCGCGTCCGGTGGCACGAGGTGCCGGAGCCGCTGCTGGTGGTCGAACGCCGCGCCCCCGTGCCGGTCACCCACCTGGACTGGCGCGGCCTGACCGAGGACGAGCGCCGCGAGCGGCTGGCCGACCTGCTGGACCGTGACCGGGCGACCGGCATCGACCTCGCGAAGGCGCCGCTGCAGCGCCTGGTGCTCGCCCGGGTCGGCGACACCGGTGTGCGCGTGGTCTGGTCCTTCCACCACCTGATCCTGGACGGCTGGAGCCTGTTCCAGGTGCTGTCGGACGTCTTCGCCCGCCACGCGGCAACGTCCGAGCCGGCCACCTCGGCGCAGCGCCCGCCCTACCGCGACTACCTGGCCTGGCTGCGCGAGCGCGACTGGGCCCGGGCCGAGGAGCACTGGCGCGGCCGCCTCACCGGCCTGACCGAGGCCACCCCGCTGCCCTGGGACCGGGAGCCGCGCCGCAGCCACCACGCGGAGTCCACCCAGGCGGTGCGGGTGACCGTGCCCGCGGCCACCACCCGGGCCCTGGAAGACTTCGCGAGGACCGCCGGCCTCACCCTGAACACCCTGGTCCAGGGCGCCTGGGCGCTGCTGCTGGGCCGTCAGGCAGGGCGCGACGAGGTGGTGTTCGGCACCACGGTGTCCGGCCGCCCGCCCGAGCTGCCCGGCTCCGAGGCCATCACCGGCCTCTTCATCGCGACACTGCCCACCCGCGCCGCGGTGCCGGCCGACGGCACCCTGGTCGACTGGCTGCGCCAGGTCCAGTGGGACCAGAACGAGGACCGGCGCTTCGACTACGTTCCGCTGACCCGGATGCGGACGTTCACCGGCCTTCCCGAGCGGGCCACCCTGTTCGACAGCATCGTCGTCTTCGAGAACTACCCGGTGGACGACGAGCTCGCCGCCGCCCACGGCCTGCGCCTGAGCGACCTGGACGGTGTCGAGACCACCAACTACCCCTTGAGCCTGGTGGCGTACCCGGGTCCTGAGCTGGCGCTGCGGCTCGCTTACGACCCGGAGCTGTTCGACGCCGCCACGGCCCGGCGGATGGCCGAGCACCTCACCGTCCTGCTGGCAGGCATGCCCGACGGCGCCGGGCGCCCGCCCGTCCGGCTGCCGCTGCTGAGCGCGGAGCGCCGCGCGCAGGTGCTCGACGCGTGGAACGACACCGCCACCGACCTGCCCGAGCGCAGCGTCGCCGACCTGTTCGCCGAACAGGTGCGCCGCACGCCCGACGCCATCGCGCTGGAAGCCGGCGACGAGCGCCTCAGCTACCGGGAGCTCGACGCCCGCGCCGCCGCCCTGGCCGGTCGGCTGGTCGCGCTCGGCGTCCGGGTCGAACGCCCGGTCGGCGTGCTGATGAACCGCTCGGCGTGGCTGATCGTCGCCCAACTGGCCCTGGTCCGCACCGGCGGGGTGTACCTGCCGCTGGACGGCCGGGCGCCGCGCGAGCGGCTGCGCCGGATGCTGGCCGAGGCCGGCGCCGACCTGGTGCTCACCGACGCGGCCTGGGAGCCGGCGGCCCGCGACCTGTGCCCCGGCGCCGGCGTCCTGCGCCCGGACGAGCCGCCGCACGACGCGGCCGCCGATGACTTCGACGACCGACCGGCGGTCCACCCCGACAACGTCCAGTACCTGATGTTCACCTCAGGATCGACCGGCACCCCCAAGGGCGTCGCCGTGCGCCAGCGCGACGTCGCCGCGCTCGCCCTGGACCGCGCCTTCACCGGTCACGACCGGGTGCTCGTGCACTCCCCGCACGCCTTCGACGCCTCCACCTACGAGGTGTGGGTGCCGCTGCTGCGCGGCGGCACGGCCGTGCTGGCCCCGCCGGTGGAGCTGGACGCGGCCGTGGTCCGCCGCGCCGTCACCGAGCAGGGCGTGCGCCACCTCTGGCTGACCGCCGGCCTGTTCCGCCTCCTCGCCCAGGAGGATCCCGGCTGCCTGCGCGGCGCCCGGGAGGTGTGGACCGGTGGCGAGGCGGTGCCGGGCGCGGTGGTCCGCCGGGTCCTTCAGGCCTGCCCCGACCTCACCGTGGTCGACGGCTACGGTCCGACCGAGACCACCACCTTCGCCACCCGCCGGGCCTTCCGCGCCGGTGACCCGCTGCCGGCCACGCTGCCCATCGGACGCCCGCTGGACAACACCCGCGTCTACCTGCTCGACGCCGCACTCCAGCCGCAACCGCCCGGCATCGCGGGCGAGTTGTACATCGCCGGCGCCGGAGTCGCCCGGGGCTACGCCGGCCGGCCCGGCGAGAGCGCCGCCCGCTACCTCGCCGACCCCTTCGGGCCGCCCGGGGGACGGATGTACCGCACCGGCGACACCGCGCGGTGGAGCGACGACGGTGAACTGCACTTCGTGGGCCGGGCGGACGACCAGATCAAGATCCGCGGGTTCCGCATCGAGCCCGCCGAGATCGAGGCGCGGCTGACCGCCCACCCGGACGTCGCCGAGGCGGTCGTGTCGCTGTACCAGGACGGCGGGCGCAAGCGGCTGGCCGCCCACCTGGTACCGGCCGAGGGCGCCGCGGTGCCGTCCGCCACCGCCCTTCGCGGCCACCTGGCGGCCGACCTGCCCGACTACATGCTGCCGGCCGCGTTCGTCACGGTGCCGGAGCTGCCCCTGACGGCCAACGGCAAGGTCGACCGGCGGCGGCTGCCCGCCCCCGACTGGGCGGCGTCCGGCGACAGCGCCTACCGGGCGCCGGTCACCGCGACCGAGCAGGTGCTCGCCGCCATCTGGGCGGAGCTGCTCGGGGTGGAGAGGGTCGGCGTCGACGACAACTTCTTCATGCTGGGCGGCGACTCGATCCTGAGCATCCAGGTCGTCTCCCGTGCCCGGGCCGCGGGGCTCGCGCTGACCCCCCGCGACCTGTTCCGGCGTCCCACCATCGCCGCGCTGGCCGCCACCACCGGCAGCGCCGCCGCCGCCGTCGCCGGCACCGAGCCGGTGAGCGGCGAGGTCGCCCTCGCGCCGATCCAGCACTGGTTCCTCGACCCCCGTCCGCCGCAGGCCGGCTTCTTCAACCAGTCCGTGGTCCTGCGGACCCCCGGCGAGGTCGACCCGGAGGCGCTGCGCCGCGCCCTGACGGCCCTGTGGGCGCACCACGACGCGCTGCGCTCGCGCTTCACCACCGAGCGGGACGGCAGCTGGCGCCAGCACTGCGCCCCGGCGGACGACCCCGCGCCCGAGCTGCTCGAAGTCCACGACCTGGCGGGCCTGGACCCGAGCGCGGCCGAGCAGGCCGAGGCCCTGGCCACGGCGGCCGCGCACGCCGCCTTCCGCCTGGAGAGCGGCCCGCTGCTCACCGCCCGCCTGTTTGCCACCGGCGGCGCCGGGCCCGCCCGGCTGCTGCTGGCCGTCCACCACCTGGTGGTCGACGGCGTCTCCTGGCGGGTGCTGCTGGAGGACCTGGAGACCGCCTACCGGCAGGCGGCGGCCGGTCGGCCGCTGCGCCTGCCCGCCCGCACCACCTCCGTCCAGGAGTGGACGCGCCGGTTGCGCGACCACACCGCGGGCGGCCGGTTCGCCGACCAGTGCGCCCACTGGAGGGCGGTCGCCCGGCACTGCGCGGCGCCGCTGCCGGTGGACGGCGAGGGCGGCAACTCCGCGGCGGACGTACGCGCCGTGACGGTCCGGCTGGACCGCGAGCGCACCGACGAGCTGCTGCGCAAGGTCCCCGGGGTCTACCGGACCCGGATCGACGACGTCCTGCTCACCGCGCTCGGCCGGGTCCTCGCGCGGTGGACCGGGCGGGACACCGTCGCCGTCGGCCTGGAGGGGCACGGCCGCGAGGACCAGCTCTTCGAGGACATCGACCTGTCCCGCACGGTCGGCTGGTTCACCGCCCTCTTCCCCGTCGCCCTCCAGGTCCCGGAGGGCGACTGGGGCACCGCGCTCAAGTCCGTGAAGGAGCAGCTGCGCGCGGTGCCGGACCGGGGCCTGGGCTACGGCGCGCTGCGCTACCTCGCCCGGGACGAACAGCTCACCGGCGCGGCGGCCCCCGGCATCAGCTTCAACTACCTGGGCCGGTTCGACTGGTCCGACGACGGCGCGTCCGACGACGGCGCGGCCCTGGTCCGCGCGGTCCCCGGCGGTCTCGACGGCGCGGAGGCGCCCGGCACGGCGCGCCCGCACCTGCTGGACGTGGTGGCCCGCGTCCAGGCCGACCGCCTGGAGATCAGCTGGTACTACAGCGCCGGTCGCCACCACGAGCGGACCGTCGCCGCGCTGGCGGACGGCATGCTGCGCGCGCTGGAGGGCATCGTCGCCCACTGCGCCGACCCGGACGCCGGCGGCCGCACCCCCGCGGACTTCCCGCTGGCCCGCCTGGACCAGGCGGCCGTGGACCTGGTTGTGGGGGACGGGCGCGCCGTCGCGGACGTCTACCCGCTGACGCCGATGCAGGCGGGCATGCTCTTCCACAGCCTGCTGGACCCGGACGGCCGCACCTACCTCAACCAGGTGCAGCTGGTGCTGTCCGGGGTCACCGACCCGCGGGCCCTGGCCGAGGCCTGGCAGCACACCGCGGACGCCAACCCGGTGCTGCGCACCCGGCTCACCTGGCAGGAGAGCGCCGAGCCGCTCCAGGTCGTCCAGCAGCGGGCCGTCGTGCCGGTGGCCCACCACGACTGGACGCGGTGGGCCACCGACCGGATCGAGCGCGAGACGGCGCGGCTGCTGGCCGAGGACCGGCAGGCCGGCATCGACCTGAGCGCGGCGCCGCTGATGCGGCTCGCCCTGATCCGGCTGTCACCGACCCGGGTGCGGATGGTGTGGACCTTCCACCACGTCCTGCTGGACGGGTGGAGCGCGGCCCAGGTCTTCGACGAGGTGTGCGAACGGTACGCCGCCCTGACCGCCGCCCGCCCGCCGGAGCTGACCGAGCGGGCTCCGTTCGGCGACTACCTGCGCTGGCTGGCCGGGCAGGACCCCGCCCGGGCCGAGCGGCACTGGCGCGAGGCCCTGGCCGGATTCCCGGCTCCCACCGCACTGCCCCAGGACCGGCGGCCCGCCGAGGCCCACCGCGCCGCCTCGTCCGCGTCGGTGCGGGTGAGCCTCGACACCGACCTGTCGCCGCGGCTGCGCGAGACGGCGCAGCAGGCGGGACTGACCGTCAACACCGTCCTACAGGGTGCCTGGGCGCTGCTGCTCTCGCGCTGCGGCAGTGGCGACGACGTGGTGTTCGGCACGATCGTCTCCGGTCGGCCCGCCGAACTCCCGGGTGTGACCTCGATGGTGGGCCTGTTCATCAACACGCTGCCGACCCGGGTGCGGATCGAGGGCCGGCGCCCCCTGCGGGAGTGGCTGCGCGCCCTGCAGGCCGCCCAGTCGGAGGACCGGCGCCACGGCTTCGTCTCGCTGGCGCAGGTGCAGACCTGGAGCGAGGTGCCCGGGGGGACCAGCCTGTTCGACAGCATCGTGGTCTTCGAGAACTACCCGTTCGACGAGGAGGCGGTGGGCCGGCACGGCCTGGCCGTCGAGGCCGAACGCGACGTGGAGCCCACCAACTACCCGCTCTGCGTGGTGGTGGTGCCCGGTGAGGCGCTGTCGGTCAGCCTTGAGTACGACCCGGCCGCCTTCGACGCGGCGACGGTCGAGGGGCTCGGGAGGAGCCTGGCGACGTTGCTGGCGGCCATCGCGGCCGACCTCGAACGCCCGCTGGCCGAGCTGCCGCTGCCGGCCCCACTGCCGGCCCCACTGCCGGCCCCGCTGCCGGACCAGCCGCGGGGACGCGCGGCTGTCGAACGGCCTGCCGCGGCGGTGGCCCCGGCACCGGAGCGCACCCTGCCCGAGCCGGTGCGGGCCGCCCCGGCGACGGCCGGCGACCGCCCCTGGCGCACCGACGCGGAGAGGCTGCTCGCCGCGATCTGGTCCGAGGTCCTCGGCGTGCCCGACGTGAGCCCGGACGACAACTACTTCGCGCTCGGCGGCGACTCGATCCTGGGGATCCAGATCGTCTCCGCCGCCCGCCGGGCAGGGCTCGCGCTGACCCCCCGGCACCTGTTCTCCCACCAGACGCCGGCCGAACTCGCCCTGGCCGCCGAGGAGGCACCGGTCACGGCGGTCGTCGCCGAGCAGGGCGCGGTGGTGGGCGAGGTTCCGCTCACCCCCGTCCAGCACTGGATGTTCGACACCCTGGGCGGCGACGCCCGCTTCACCCAGGGGGTCTCCTTCCAGCTCGCGGCGGACGCCGACGAGACCCTGCTGCGCGCGGCCCTGACCGCCGTCCTGGCGCACCACGACGCGCTGAGCCTGCGGTTCGAGGCGGTCGGCCCCGGACAGTGGCGCCAGTACGGCGCCGCCCCCGGCGGCGCGCCGGGCAGCCTGCGCGTGCACGAGCTGCCCGGCGGCGAACCGGCCGCGCTCCAGGCGGCGCTGCGCGAGGTGGCCGACGACCTGGCAAACGGCTTCGACCTGGCCGACGGGCCGCTGCTGCGCGCCGCCCTGTGCCGCTCCGTCGGCGAGGCGCACCCGGTCCTGCTGCTCGCCGCCCACCACCTGGTGGTGGACGCGGTCTCCTGGCGGCTGATCCTGGAGGACCTGGAGAGCGCCTACCGCGCCCTGGTCGAGGGCAAGGCGCCCGACCTCGGGGCCAAGAGCACCTCGTTCCGGGCCTGGGCGCGGCGGCTCGCCGCGCACACCGCGGCCGGCGGCTTCGACGACGAACTCGCCCACTGGCAGCACCTCGACCGCACGGCCGGCGCGACCCCGCTGCCGACCGACGGCGATGGTGCCAACACGGCCGCCGTCGAGGAGACGCTGACGGTCGGCCTGGACGCCGAGGAGACCCGCCGGCTGCTCCAGGACGTGCCGGAGGTCTACCGCACCCGGGTGAACGACGTCCTGCTCTGCGCCCTGGGCCGCGTGCTGGCCCGCTGGACCGGGCGGGACCGGGTGGCGGTGACCTTGGAGGGCCACGGCCGCGAGGAGCTGTTCGACGACGTCGACCTCGCCCGGACCGTGGGCTGGTTCACCACGGTGTACCCCGTCGCCCTCCAGGTGCCCCGGGACGCGGACACCGGCGCCGCGCTGAAGGCGGTCAAGGAGAGCCTGCGCGCCGTGCCGCGCGGCGGCATCGGCTACGGCGCGCTGCGCCACCTGCGGCCCGCGGACGGCCCGCCGCTGCCGGACCTGCCGCGGATCGGCTTCAACTACCTGGGCCGGCAGGACCAGCACCACGCGCCGGGCGGCCTGCTGCACGCGCCGTTCGGCCCGCTCACCGGCGGCATGGACCGCTCGGCCGAGCGACCGCACCTCCTCGACGTCCTCGGGCAGGTGAGCGAGGGGCGGCTGGGCTTCACCTGGTCGTACTCCCGCGAGGTGCACCGGCGCGAGACCGTCGCCCGGTTGGCGGCCGAGCTGGCGGACGAACTGCGGGCGATCATCCGCCACTGCGCCGAGCCCGGCGCGGGCGGCCGCACGCCCTCCGACTTCCCGCTCGCGCCGCTGGACCAGGCGGCCGTCGACCGGCTGGCCGGCACCGGGCGGGAGGTGGTGGAGATCTACCCGCTCACGCCCACCCAGACCGGCATGGTCGTGCACGGCCTGGACGAGGCGGGAAACGGCCTCTACCTGGAGCAGCTCACCTTCGTGCTGGACGGTGCCCGCGACCCGCGACTGCTGGCCGCCGCCTGGCAGCACGTGGTCGACCGCACACCCGTGCTGCGCACCGCCGTGGTGCTGCACGACGTGCCCGTGCCCCTGCAGGTGGTGCACCGGGACGTGACGCCGCCGGTCACCGAACACGACTGGAGCGCCCTGTCGGGGCGCCAGCGCGAGGCGGAGCTGGAGCTGTTCCTCACCGAGCAGCGGGGCCGCCCGCTGGACCTGGGCCGGGCCCCGCTGCTGCGGCTCGACCTGATCCGGCTCGGCCCGGAGGCGGTGCGCGTGGTGTGGACCTTCCACCACGTCCTGCTGGACGGGTGGAGCGTCTTCCAGGTCCTGTCGGACGTGCTGGCCGCCCACGGGGCGCTCGCCCGCGGCGAGCGGCCGAGCCTGCCCGAGCGCCGGCCCTTCGCCGACTACGCCGGCTGGCTGGCCGCCCGGGACACCGGCCGGGCGGCGGAGCACTGGCGGGGCGCGCTGGCGGACCTGGCCGCGCCCACCGCGCTGCCCTACGACCGCAGGCCCGGCCAGGACGGCACGGCCTACTCCGGGGTCTGGCTGTCGCAGCGGCTCGGCGAGGAGGGGACGAGGCGGCTCCAGGAGTTCGCCCGTCGCCACCGCCTCACCCTGAACACCCTGGTCCAGGGTGCCTGGGCGCTGCTGCTGTCGCGCTGGAGCGGCGAGTCGCGGGTCTGCTTCGGCACCACCGTCTCCGGCCGGCCGGCGGACCTGGCAGGCGCCGACACCATCATCGGCCTCTTCATCACCACCCTGCCCGCCTGCGTCACCGTCGACGGCGGCGCGAGCTGCGCCGGCTGGCTGAGCGCGGTGCAGGAGGCCCGGGCCGAGGACCGCCGGTTCGACCACCTGCCGCTCACCGAGATCCACGGCCTGAGCGAACTCCCGCCCGGCACCGCGATGTTCGACAGTCTGATCGTCTTCGAGAACTACCCGGTGGGCGATGCGACGGCCGGCGCGCACGGCCTGCTGATCCGCGATCTGGAGGCCAGGGAGGCCACCAACTACCCGCTCACCGTGGTCGTCTCACCCGGTGACCGGCTCAGTGTGGAACTCGGCTACGACCCGCGGTACTTCGACCCCGGCACGGCCGGCTCGCTGGCCGGCCAGCTGCTGCACACGCTGTCCGCGCTGGCCGCCTCGGACGGCACCCTGCGGCTGGACGACGTGGACGTGCTGCCGGCCGGGGAACGGGAGCGAGTGCTGCGCGGGCCCGCGCGCCCGCCGCTCGACCCGGCGCCCTGGGCCACGTTGCCCGCCCTGGTGGAGGCCGCCGTGGACCGCCGGCCGAACGCACCGGCACTGGGCGCCCCCGGCCTGGTGCTGTCCTTCGCCGAGGTCGAGGAGCGGGCCAACCGGCTGGCACACCGGCTCATCGCGCGCGGCGCGGGCCCAGGTGGGCTCGTCGCGCTGCTGCTGCCGCGCTCGGCGGAGATGGTGCTGGCCCAGCTGGCGGTGGCGAAGACGGGCGCCGCGTTCCTGCCGGTCGACCCCTCCTATCCGGACGAGCGGGTCGAGCTGATGCTGCGTGACGCGGCTCCCGCGCTGACCCTCGACGCCAAGGAGGTCGCCGGCCTGCTGGCGGCGTCGCCGGACGGCGCGGCCGGCCACCGGCCCACCGACATCGACCGCAGCCGCCCGCTGGACCTGGACGACCCGGCCTACGTGATCTACACCTCAGGCTCCACCGGCACCCCGAAGGGCGTCGTCCTCACCCACCGCGGGCTCGCGGCGTTCGCCGCGGCCGAGGCCGAGCACTACCAGGTAGCCCCGGGTGACCGGGTGCTGGCCTTCGCCACCCCCAGCTTCGACGCCTCCGTGCTCGAACTGTGCATGTCCCTGCCGCACGGTGCCCGGCTGGTGGTGCCCGCTCCCGGTCCGCTGCTCGGCGCCCAACTGGCCGAGGTGCTGCGGGAGGAGGGGATCACCCACACCCTGCTGCCCCCGGCCGCCCTCGCCACCCTGCCGCCCGAGGCACCCGGCACGCTGCCCGCCCTGAAGACGCTGGTGGTCGGCGCCGACGCGTGCAGCGCCGACCTGGTCGCCCGGTGGGCCCCGCACCACCGCATGGTCAACTCCTACGGGCCCACCGAGGCCACCGTCGTCGCCACCTGGTCCGCGCCGCTGGAGGCGGACGGCGCCGCGCCGCCCATCGGCCGCCCGCTGCCCGCCACCGGGGCCTACGTCCTGGACGCGCGGCTGCGGCCGGTCGCCGACGGCGTACCGGGCGAACTGTGGCTGAGCGGACCGGCCCTGGCCCGCGGCTACCTGGGCCGCCCGGGGCTGACCGCGGCGCGGTTCACGGCCGACCCGTTCGGGCCGCCCGGCACCCGCATGTACCGCACCGGCGACCGGGTGCGCCGCGACCGCCGAGGAGAGCTGCACTACCTGGGCCGCACCGACCACCAGCTCAAGCTGCGCGGCCACCGCATCGAGGCGGGCGAGGTCGAGGCGGTCCTGGTGCGCCACCCGTCCGTCCTGGACGCCGTGGTGAGCGTGCGGGAGGACGAGCCGGGGCAGCCGCGCCTGGTCGCCCACCTGCTCGCGGCCCCCGGCGGCGAACCGCCGGCCGGTACCGAGCTGCGCGCGCTGGTCGCCCGCTCCCTGCCGGGCCACATGGTCCCCTCGGCGTTCGCGGTCCTCGACGCCTTCCCGCTCACCGGGAGCGGCAAGACCGACCGGGCGGCCCTGCCCGTGCCCGCACCGGTCGAGTGGGAGCCGGCCGGCCGGGTGGCGCCCCGCACGCCCACCGAGGAGGCGGTCGCGGCCATCTGGGAGGAGGTCCTCCAGGCGGCCGTGGGCGCGGTGGGCGCCGAGGACGACTTCTTCCTGCTCGGCGGCGACTCGATGCGCGCCCTGCTCATCGCCTCCCGCGCCAACGAGGCCTTCGGCGTCACGCTCACCCCCCGCGACGTCCTGGTCTCCCGCACCGTGGCCGCCCTGGCGGAACTGGTGGAGGAGCAGGTGTTGAGCGAGCTCGAAGACGCCCTGTACGGCGGCCCCGACGACGTCGAACGATGACGAACGACGTCGAACGATGACGAACGACGACGAACGATGACGAACGGTGAGGACCCGACGACCATGACGCCTTCGAAGCGAGACCGCGCCGCCGCCCTGCCCGCGGACCTGCGGGAAGCGCTGCGCCGCCGGCTGGCCGGACAGGCCGGCGGCGAGGGGGCCGGCGCGGGGCGGACCGTCCCGCGCGCCGACCGCGGCCGCCCGCTGCCCCTTTCCTTCGTCCAGCAGCGCCTGTGGTTCCTGGACCGGCTGCGGCCCGGCGACCACCGCTACAACAGCGCCCTCGCGGTGCGCTTCACCGGGCCGCTGGAGCGCGAGGCGCTCGCTCGGGCACTGGCCACGGTGGTGGCACGCCACGAGGCGCTGCGGACCACCTTCGAGGAGACCGACGGCCAACTGGCGCAGACCGTGCGCCCGGCCGGGCCGGTGCCGCTGCCGGTCCGCGAGCTGACCCCGCCGACCACCCTCGACGCGGCCCTGCTGGCGGAGTACTCCCGCCCCTTCGACCTGCGCCAGGGGCCACCGCTGCGGGCCCTGCTGGTGCGCGAGTCGGACACCGCGCACGTCCTGCTGCTGACCGCGCACCACATCGTCACCGACGGCTGGTCGATGGGCGTGGTCCTGGACGAGCTGTGCGCCGCCTACGCCGCCCTGGTCCGGGGCGCCGCCCCGGAGCTGGCGCCGGTGGCCACGCAGTACCCGGACTTCGCGGTGTGGCAGCGCGAGCAGCTCTCCGGCGCCCGGCTGGAGAATCACCTCGCCTACTGGAAGGGCCAGTTGGCGGGTGCGGTGGCGCCCGAGCTGCCGCTGGACCGGCCGCGGCGCGGTGAGGAGGCCGGCGCGGGCGCGATCCACACCTTCAGCGTCCCCGCGCCGCTGACGGCCCGGCTGCGCGAGCTGGCGACCGAGCAGCACAGCACGCTCTACACCGCCCTGGTCGCCGCCACCCAGGCGCTGCTGGCCCGCTGGTCCGGCCAGGACGACATCACCGTGGGCTCCCTGACCTCCGGACGCTCCCGCACCGACCTGGAACGGGCCGTCGGCTGCTTCGTCAACACGGTGGTGCTGCGCACCCCGGTGGAGCGGTCCTGGTCCTTCCGCGATCTGCTGAGGGCCGCCACCACCACCGTCAACGACTCCTTCGTGCACGGTGACACGCCCTTCGAGCGCCTCGTGGAGGCGGTGGGCGCCCCGCGCGAGGCGGGGCGCAACCCGCTCTTCGACGTGATGGTCCTGCTGCACCCCGCGCCGCCCGCGGCCGCCGCTCCCCAGGGGCTGGACGTCTCCCTGGTCGACGTGCCCCGGCAGGCGGCCACCTTCGACCTGAGCGTGGAGTTCGTGCCGGACGGGGAGGGACTGACCGGCCTGCTGGAGTACCGCGGCGACCTGTTCGAGGAGTCCACCGCGCGACGGATGGCCGACCAGCTGCTGCGGCTGCTGGAGGGCGCCGCCGCCGGACCGGACCGGCCGCTGGGCACCCTGCCGCTGCTCTCCGCCCAGGAGATCCGCCGGGTGACGCGGGAGTGGAACGGCGCCGTCCTGACCGTCGACGACGCCACGTACCCGGAACTCCTGCAACGCCGGGCCGCCCTGACGCCGGACGCGCTCGCCCTGGTCGCCGGCGAGGAGCGGTTGGACCACGCGACGCTCAACACCCGGGCCAACCGGCTCGCCCACCACCTGATATCCCTCGGCGCCGGCCCCGAGCGGCTGGTCGCGCTGCTGCTGCCGCGCACGGCCGACATGATCGTGGCGATCCTCGCCGTCTGGAAGTCCGGCGCCGGCTACCTGCCGATCGACCCCGCGCTGCCCGCCGAGCGCGTCCGTTACCTGCTGGACGACGCCCGGCCGGCGCTGGTCCTCGACGAGGACGCGCTGCGCGCCGTGCCGGCCGGCGGCCGGGACACCGACCCCGACGACGGCGACCGGCTCGCCCCGCTGCGCCCGGCGAACACCGCGTACGTCATCTACACCTCGGGCTCCACCGGCCGCCCCAAGGGCGTCGTGGTGACGCACCGCGCGGCGGCGCACCTGCTGGCCGCCCACCGGGCCGGCTTCGTCGCCGACGCGGGCGGCGGCCCGCTGAGGGTGGCGCTCACCGCGTCGTTCTCCTTCGACACCTCGTTGGAGGGCGTGCTGCTGATGGCCGACGGCCACCCGCTGCACCTGGTGGACGAGGCGACCCGGATGGACCCGGCGGCCCTGGTCGAGTACGTGGTCCGGCACCGTGTCGACTTCCTCGACGTGACCCCCTCCTACCTCGGGCAGCTGCTGCCCGCCGGGCTGCTCACCGATCCGCGGCACCGCCCGCGGGTGCTGATGCTCGGCGGCGAGGCGGTCGGCGCCGCCCTCTGGCGCGAGCTGGCCGCCCATCCCGAGGTGGCCGCCTACAACTTCTACGGCCCGACCGAGTGCACGGTCGACGCGCTGGCCTGCCGGATCGCGGCCGGTGACCGGCCGCTGGTGGGCCGGCCGCTGCCGAACGTGCGGGCCTACGTGCTGGACGACCGGCGCCGGCCGGTGCCGGTCGGCGTCGGCGGCGAGCTGTACCTGGCGGGCGAGCAGCTCGCCCGCGGCTACGCCGACCGCCCGGGGCTGACCGCCGCGCGCTTCACGGCCGACCCGTTCGGGCCGCCCGGCGCCCGCATGTACCGCACGGGGGACCTGGCCCGCTGGACCGCCGACGGGCGCCTGGACTACCTCGGGCGCGCCGACGACCAGGTCAAGGTGCGCGGCCACCGCATCGAACCGGGCGAGGTCGAGGCGGCGCTGCTGGAGCTGCCCGCGCTCGGCGCGGCCGCGGTCGTCGCCGTCCCCGACGCGCACGGCCACGCCCGGCTGGCGGCCTACGTGGTACCCGCCACCGGTTGCGCCGCGCCGCCCGCCGCCGACCTGCGCGCGGCGCTGCGGCAGGTGCTGCCCGACCACCTGGTGCCGTCCTCCTTCACCGCGCTCGACGCGCTCCCGCTCACCACCAGCGGCAAGCTCGACCGCCGCGCCCTGCCCGCCCCCGACCTCGAAGTGGACCGGCGGCAGCGGGAGTTCGTCGCCCCGCGGACCCCGGAGGAGGAGCTGCTGGCCGGCGTCTGGGCCCAGGTGCTCGGCGTCGCCGAGGTGGGCGTCACGGACAACTTCTTCGAGCTGGGCGGCGACTCGATCCTGAGCATCCAGGCCGTCTCCCGGGCCCGCGCCGCGGGCCTGCGGCTCAGCTCCAGCGACGTCTTCCGCCACCAGACCGTCGCCGACCTCGCCGCCGCGGCCGCCGCGGCCGCCCACCGGCCCACCGCCCCGGCGACCGAGCGGCGACCGAGCGGCGACGGACCCGCGCCGCTGACCCCGGTGCAGGAGTGGTTCTTCGCCACGCACGGCCCGCTGCGCCACTTCAGCATGTCGATGCTGCTGGACCTGCCGCGCGACCTGGACGAACGGGCGCTGGAGCTGGCACTCGAAGCGGTGGTGGCCGCGCACCCGGCGCTGCGCACCCGGTTCACCCGCACCGGCGACACCTGGCACCAGCACCCGGGGGCCGGCCCGGCCACCGGGCTGCTGACCCGTCACGACCCGGGCACCGCTGCCGCCCTGGCGGCCGACGAGGCCCGCGCGGCCCTCGACCCGGCCACCGGCGCGCTGCTGCGCGCGGCCCTGCTGCGGCCCGCCGGCGACGCCCGGCCCCAGCTCTTCGTGACGGCCCACCACCTGGCCGTGGACAGCGTCTCCTGGCGGGTGCTGCTCGCCGACCTCGCCCGCGCCTACCGCCAGGCGGCCGCCGGCGAGCCGGCCCGAGTCGACCCGGAGCACACCCCGTTCACCGACTGGGCGCGCCACTTCGCCGAGCGCGTGCGGGCCGGGGAGCTCGACCAGGACCTGCCGTACTGGACGGGCGAGGCCTCGGCCGCGCCCGCCGCGCTGCCCGTCGACCACCCCGGCACCCCGCTGGCCGGCTCCGTCCGCACCGTCCGGAGCAGGGTGGACCGCGCCACCACCGAGGCACTGCTGCGCCGCGTTCCCGCGGTCTACCGCACCCAGGTCAACGACGTGCTGCTCAGCGCGCTGGGCCGGGTGCTCGCCGATTGGACGGGCGCCGAGCGGGTGGCCGTCGCCCTGGAGGGGCACGGCCGCGAGGACCTCGGCGGGCCGGCCGGCCACGACCTCGACCTCTCCCGCACGGTCGGCTGGTTCACCACCCAGTACCCCGTCACACTCGCCCCGGCAGGACCGGCCGGCGCCCCGGACTGGGCCGCCACCCTGAAGGCGGTCAAGGAACGGCTGCGGGCCGTCCCCCGGCGCGGCCTGAGCTACGAGGCACTGGCCCGACTGGGCTCGCCCGACCCGGCCGCCGGGGCCCTGCGGGAGGTGGCGCTGCCCCAGGTGTCCTTCAACTACCACGGGCAGTGGGCGGCGGCCGAGGGCGGGGACTTCGCCCCGGCCGGCGAGGCGCCGGGCCCGGACCTCGCCCCCGGTGAGCCGCTGGACCACCTGCTCGACGTCTCCGCCGTGGTGGCCGACGGCGAGCTGGAGATCACCTGGCACTACAGCGACCAGGTGCACGAGGCGGCCACCGTCCAGCGCCTGGCGGCGGCGATGACCGCCGCGCTGGCCGCCATCGCCGAGCACTGTGCCCGTCCCGAGGCCGGCGGCC
The DNA here is from genome assembly GCF_026340565.1 of Kitasatospora sp. NBC_01287. Taxonomy (NCBI): domain Bacteria; kingdom Bacillati; phylum Actinomycetota; class Actinomycetes; order Kitasatosporales; family Streptomycetaceae; genus Kitasatospora; species Kitasatospora sp. NBC_01287. The sequence goes on along the minus strand of NZ_JAPEPB010000001.1, from coordinate 68,579 downwards.
GCACCCCGTCCGACTTCCCGCTCGCCCGGCTGGACCAGGCCGGCGTGGACCGGCTGGTCGGCGACGGGCGGGCGGTGGAGGACCTGCTGCCGCTCACCCCGCTCCAGGAGGGCATGCTCTTCCACCGCCTGGTCGGCGGGCCCGACGACGTCTACGTCGACCAGGCCGCGCTGCTCCTGGACGGCGTCGGCGACCCCGACGCCTTCGCCGCCGCCTGGCAGCGGGTGGCCGACCGCACGCCCGCCCTGCGGACCTCGGTGGTCTGGGAGGGCGTCCCCGTCCCGCTCCAGGTGGTGCACCGCTCCGCCCGGATACCGGTGACCCGGCTGGACCTGCGCGCGGCGGACCCGCGGGAGCGCGCCCAGCGGGTGGCCGCCGCGCGCGAGGAGGACCTCGCGCGGGGCGTGGACATCGCCGCGGCGCCGCTGATGCGGCTCACCCTGGTCCGGCTGCCCGACGCGCGCCTGCACCTGCTGTGGACCTCCCACCACCTGATCCTGGACGGCTGGAGCCTGGCCCAGGTGCTCACCGACGTGTTCGAGGAGTACGCGGCGCTCACCACCGGCGCCCAGCCGCGACCCGCCGCGCGCCGGCCCTTCGGCGAGTACGTGCGCTGGCTGACCGAGCAGGACGGCGAGGCCGCGCGCGCCCACTGGCGGGGCGTCCTGGACGGTTTCGCCACCCCGACCCCGCTGCCGGTCGACCGGGTCCGGCGCGGGGTCCACCAGGCCCGCTCGGCGGGCGTGCACCCGGCCGGGCTGTCACAGGAGGTGTCGCGGCGGCTGGCCCGCACCGCCCGGCGGGCCGGGCTGACCCTGGGCACCGTGGTCCAGGGCGCCTGGGCGCTGCTGCTGTCCCGCTACAGCGCCGAGCGGGACGTGCTGTTCGGGACCACCGTCTCCGGCCGCCCCGACGACCTGCCCGGCGTCGAGTCGATGATCGGGATGTTCATCAACACCCTGCCCACCCGGGTCACGGTGGACGGCGGGCGCACCGCCGCGGCCTGGCTCCGCGACCTCCAGGAGGCGCAGGCCGAGGCCCGGCGCTTCGCCGCGGTCTCGCTGGCCGAGCTGACCGGCATGAGCGAGGTGCCCTCCGGCAGCCCGCTCTTCGACAGCATGGTCGCCTTCGAGAACTACCCCTTCGACGAGGCCCGCGCGGCGGGCTCCGGCGTGCGGCTGGCCGACGTCACCTCCCGCGACGCCACCAACTACCCGCTGGTGCTGCGGGCCCACCAGGGGGAGCGGTTCGGCTTCGACCTCGCCTACGACCCCGAGCTGTTCGACGCCGAGACCGCTCGCACCCTGGCCGACCGGCTCTGCCTGCTGCTCACCGAGCTGGCCGACGACCTGGACCGCCCGCTGCGCGCCCTGGCCTGGACCACCGCCGAAGAACGGCGGCGGATGCTGGTCGACTGGAACGGCGCCGCGCAGGGCCGGCCCGACCGGACCCTGGTGGACCTCTTCGAGGCGCAGGCCGCCCGCACCCCGCACGCCGAGGCCGTCAGCTTCGGTGAGGACCGGCTCGACTACGCCACGCTGGACGCGCGGGCCAACCGGCTCGCCCACCGGCTGGCCGAACTCCAGGCCTCGCCCGAGCGGTTCGTGGCCCTCGCGCTGCCCCGCTCCCTCGACCTGGTCGTGGCGGTCCTCGCCGTCCTCAAGACCGGCGCGGCCTACCTGCCGCTCGACCCGGCGCTGCCGCCCGAGCGCGTGGCCCAACTGCTGCGGGACGTCGAGCCGGTGGCGCTGGTGACCCTCACCGAGGACGCCGCCGCGCCGACGCACACCGGCGTGCCCGTGCTCCCACTGGGCGACGCCGAGGTGCGCGCCGACCTCGCCCGGCGCCCGGCCACCGGGCTCGCCCCGGCCCACCGCCCCCTGCCCGGGAGCCCCGCCTACGCCATCTTCACGTCGGGATCCACCGGCCGCCCCAAGGGAGTCGTGGTCCCTCACGCCAACGTGGTGAGGCTCTTCGACCGTACCGAGCAGTGGTTCGGCTTCGGCGCCGAGGACGTCTGGACGCTCTTCCACTCCTACACCTTCGACTTCTCGGTGTGGGAGCTGTGGGGCCCGCTGCTGCACGGCGGCCGGCTCGTCGTGGTGCCCGAGGACACCGCCCGCTCCCCGGAGGACTTCCTGCGCCTGCTGGCGGACGAGCAGGTCACCGTCCTCAACCAGACCCCCTCCGCCTTCTACCCGCTGGTCCGCGCCGACGCCGAACACCCGGAGCTGGGAAGCAGGTTGGCGCTGCGCACGGTGGTCTTCGGCGGCGAGGCGCTGGACGCGGCGCGGCTGGCCGACTGGTACGACCGCCATCCGGACACCGCGCCGCACCTGGTCAACATGTACGGCATCACCGAGACGACCGTGCACGTCACCTACGCCCCGCTGGACCGCGCCACGGCCCGCGCCGGCGGGCCGGCGCCGATCGGCACCGGCATCCCCGACCTGCGGGTCTACGTGCTGGACGCCGACCTGGCGCCGGTACCCCCCGGTGCGGTGGGCGAGTTGTTCGTCGCGGGGGAGGGCCTGGCCCGCGGCTACCTGAACCGGCCGGGCCTGACCGCCACCCGCTTCGTCGCCGACCCGTTCGGGCGTCCCGGTGCCCGGATGTACCGCACCGGTGACCGGGCCCGCCGGCGGGCCGACGCCACCCTGGAGTACCTGGGCCGCGTCGACCAGCAGGTGAAGATCCGCGGCTACCGGATCGAGCCCGGCGAGATCGAGGCCGCCCTGCACGCCCACCCGGGTGTGGGCGCCGCCACCGTGGGCGTGTACGAGGACACCGCCGGCACCCGCCGCCTGGTGGCCCATGTCGTCGCCGGCACCGGCGGCGGTGACCGCGCCACGGCCCCGCCGTCAGCCGCCGAGCTGCGCGCGCACCTGGAGCGGCTGCTGCCGCCCTACATGGTGCCCGCCGCCTACGTCCCGATGGCGGCCCTGCCGCTCACCGCCAACGGCAAGCTCGACCGGCGGGCGCTGCCGGCGCCGGGCCCCGACGGCTTCGCCGCCGGCCGTGACCGCACGGCGCCCCGCACCCACGCCGAACGGCTGGTCGCCGCGGCCTGGGCGGACGTGCTGGACACCGACGAGGTCGGCGTCGACGACGACTTCTTCGCCCTCGGCGGCGACTCCATCCTCGCCATCCGGGTCACCTCCCGGCTGCGCGCGGCGTTCGGCACGGACGTCTCGCCCCGACTGCTGTTCAGCCACGCCACACTCGCCGACCTGGCCGCCGTCCTCGGCGAGCCGGCCGGTGCGGGCGGCGCACCGGCCGACGCGATCCCCGCCGCGGCCCCGGACACCGAGCTGCCGCTCTCCTACGCCCAGCAGCGGCTGTGGTTCCTCGACCGCTTCGAGCCGGGTGGCACCGAGTACAGCACCATGTCCGTGCTGCGCCTGCGCGGAGCGCTCGACGAGGGCGCCCTGCGCACCGCCCTGGACGCCCTGGTGGCCCGGCACGAGGCGCTGCGGACCACGTTCGCCGAGCAGGACGGACGCGCCCGGCAGGTCGTGCGCCCGCCGCGGCCGGTCGAGCTGCCGGTGGACGATCTCATCGGGGAGCCGGCGGCGGTCCTCGACGCGCTGCTGGAACGCGTCGCCGCCGCCCCGTTCGACCTGGCCGCCGGGCCGCTGCTGCGGGCCCGGCTGGTGCGCTCGGCCCAGGACGAGCACGTGCTCGTGCTGGCCGTGCACCACATCGCCACCGACGGCTGGTCGGTGGCCGTCCTCGGCCGGGACCTGGGCGAGCTGTACGCGGCCGCCCATGAGCGGCGCCGCCCCGAGCTGCCCGAGCTGCCCGTGCGGTACGGCGACTACGCCGTCTGGCAGCGCGCCCGCACCGACCGCGCCGAGGCGGACCTCGCCCACTGGCGCCAGGCGCTGGACGGCATGGAGCCGCTGGACCTGCCCACCGACCGGCCGCGCCCCGCCGTGCGCACCCGCGACGGGGCCCTGGTGACCTTCACCCTGCCCGCCGCGCTGACCGGACGGCTGCGCGAGCGGGGCCGGGAGGCCGACGCCACCCTCTACATGACCCTGCTGACGGCGTGCCAGTTGCTGCTCGCCCGCTGGGCCGGCCAGCAGGACGTCGCCGTGGGCACCGTCACCTCGGGCCGCGAGCGGCCCGAACTCCACGACGTGGTGGGCATGTTCGTCAACACCCTGGTGCTGCGCGCCGAGGTGCGCCCGGAGCTGTCGTTCCACCAGCTGCTGGCGCGCTCGCGCGACACCGTCCTGGCGGCCTTCGCCCACCAGGAGGTACCGTTCGAGCGGCTGGTCGACGCCCTCCAGCCGGAGCGCGACACCAGCCGCACGCCGCTGTTCCAGGTGATGGTGGCCCTGCACAACCTGGGCACCGAGGCGCCCCGGATGCCCGGCCTTCAGGTGGCACCGGTGGCGCCGCCGATCCGTAGCGCCACCTTCGACCTCGCCTTCGACTTCGTCGAGCGCGACGGCGGCCTGACCGGCTACCTGGAGTACAGCACCGGCCTGTTCGACGAGGCCACCGCCGAGCGCCTGGCCGGCCGGCTGCGGATCCTGCTGGAGGCCGTCGCCGAGGACCCGGGCAGCGCCGTCGCCGCCCTGCCGCTGATGACCGCCGCCGAGCGCCGGCAGGTGCTGCGGATGGGGCAGGGCGAGCCGCTGCCCGTGGCGGACACCACCTTCCCCGCGCTGTTCGAGGCGCAGGCCGCCCGCACCCCGCACGCCACCGCCCTGGTCGCCACCGACGCCACCCTCGACTTCGCCGCCCTCAACGAGCGGGCCAACCGGCTCGCCCACCACCTCGTCTCCCAGGGAGCCGGCCCGGAGCAGGTGGTCGCGCTGCGGCTGCCGCGCACCTCGGAGATGCTGGTCGCGCTGCTCGCGGTGCTCAAGTCGGGTGCCGCGCTGCTCTGCCTGGATCCCGAACTCCCCGAGGAGCGGGCCGCCTTCCTGCTCGCCGACGCCCGTCCGCGGACGCTGCTGACGGAGCGGGAGCTGCGCGAGGTGCCGTGGGACCGGCTGCCCGCCCACGACCCCACCGACGCCGACCGCGTCCGCCCGCTGCTGCCGCAGCACACCGCGTACGTCATCTACACCTCCGGCTCCACCGGCCGCCCCAAGGGCGTCGCGGTGGAGCACCGCCAGCTGGTCAACCTCTGCCAGGACCACCGCGCGGGTATTCTCACGCCGCACCTCACGGACGGGCGCCGGCTGCGGATGGCGCTCAGCGCCTCGTTCTCCTTCGACACCAGCTGGGAGGGCCCGCTGCTGCTGGCGTTCGGCCAGGAGCTGCACCTCATCGACGAGGACGTCCGGCTCGACCCGGAGGCGTTCTGCGCCCGGATCGCCGAACGGCGCCTGGACGTGGTCAACGTCACCCCCTCCTACCTGCGCGAACTCACCGCCGCCGGGCTGTTCGCAGCCGGCCGTCACCACCCGGGCCTGCTGCTGGTCGGCGGCGAGGCGATCTCGCCGGCCGCCTGGCAGGAGCTGTGCGCGGCGCAGCGCGATCTCGGCGTCACGACCTACAACGTCTACGGGCCCACCGAGTGCACCGTCGACGCCCTCTACGGCCGCTGCGCGGACAGCCCCGAGCGCCCGGTCGTCGGCCGTCCGGGCCGCAACCTGCGGGCCTACGTGCTCGACGACGCCCTACGGCCGGTGCCGCCCGGCACGGCGGGGGAGCTGTTCCTGGCCGGAGCGCAGGTGGCCCGCGGCTACCTGAACCGGCCGGGCCTGACCGCCACCCGCTTCCTGCCCGACCCGTTCGGGCCTCCCGGTACCCGGATGTACCGCACCGGCGACCGGGCCCGCTGGGACGCGGACGGACTGCTGGAGTTCCTGGGCCGGGTCGACGAGCAGGTCAAGATCCGGGGGTTCCGGGTCGAGCCCGGCGAGGTGGAGGCCGCCCTGCTGGAGCACCCGGACGTCGCCGAGGCGGTGGTCACCGCCCGCGAGCACGCCGGCCGCCTGATGCTGGTCGGCCACCTGGTGCCCGCCGGGGACAGGGTCCCACCCGCCGAGGAGCTGCGGGTCCGGCTGCGGCGGACGCTGCCCGACCACATGGTGCCCGCCGCGTTCGTTGCGCTGGAGCGGATCCCGCGCACCTCCAGCGGCAAGACCGACCGCCGCGCGCTGCCCGCCCCGCCCGCCCAGCCCGACAGCGGCACCGCGTTCGTGGCGCCGCGGCCCGGGGCCGAGCAGCGACTGGCAGCGATCTGGGCCGAGGTGCTGGGAGTGGCCACGGTGGGCGCGCACGACAACTTCTTCGCGCTCGGCGGCGACTCCATCCTCAGCATCCAGATCGTCTCCCGGGCCCGGGCCGCCGGGCTCGCGCTCACCACCAAGGACGTCTTCCGGCACCAGAGCGTCGCCGAACTCGCCCTGGTCGTCGGCGAGGTGGCCGCGCGCCCGGTGCCCGGCGACGACACCGCACCCGGCGAAGCACCGCTCACCCCGATCCAGCACTGGTACCTCGACGGCCGCGGCCCGCGCGACCCGCTGCGCTTCACCATGACCCAGCGGCTGGAACTGGCCCCCGGCACGGACCAGTCGGCCCTGGGACAGGCCGCCGCGGCCCTGGTGCGCTGCCACGCGGCCCTGCGCACCCGGCTGCGCCACACCGGCACCGGCTGGCGCCAGGAGGTGCTCGCCGAGGCGCCGCAGGGCGTCCTCACCCGGCACCAGGTGGCCGACCTCGACCCCGCGGCCGTGGAGGCGGCGGTGCAGGACGCCACGCTCCGCGCCCAGGCCGAACTGGACCCGACCGAGGGCCGGATGGTCCGCGTGCTCCTCTTCGACCGCGGCGCCCGGCAGCCGGGCCAACTCGTCGTCACCGTCCACCACCTGGCCGTGGACGGCGTCTCCTGGCGCATCCTGCTGGCCGACATCGAGGCGGCGTACCGAACGGCGCTGACCGGCAAGCTGGTCGAGCTTCCCCCGGCGGGCACCTCCTACGGCCGCTGGGCCACCCGGCTGGAGCAGCACACCCGCTCCGGCGCGCTGGACGCCGACCGCGAGTACTGGGCGCGGACCGCCACGGCCCGGGCCGACCTGCCCGCCGGCCGGCCCGGGCCCAACACCCACGGCACCGCCGCCACCGTCACCGTGACGCTGGACGCGCAGACGACCGACGCCCTGCTGCGCCAGGTCCCCGAGGCCTACCGCACCCAGGTCAACGACGTGCTGCTCAGCGCGCTGGGCCGCACCCTGTCCCGCTGGTGCGGTCGCGAGAGCGTACTGGTCGGCGTGGAGGGGCACGGCCGGGAGGACCTCTTCGAGGACCTGGACCTGTCCCGGACGGTGGGCTGGTTCACCGCCGAGTTCCCGCTCGCCCTGAGCGTGGCCCCCGACGCCGGGTGGCACGAGACCCTGCGCTCGGTCAAGGAGCAGCTGCGCGCGGTGCCGCTGCGCGGGCTGAGCCACGGCGCGCTGCGCCACCTGCTGCCGGGGAGCCGGTCGGCGGACGCGCCGGCCCCGCAGGTCGGCTTCAACTACCACGGCCGGTGGGATGCCGAGAGCACCGGCGCGGACGGGCTGTACCGCGACTCGCTGCCCCCGGTCGGCCGTGACACCGACCCGGACGAAGCCCGCCCCTACCTGCTGGACATCACGGGGGTGGTCCAGCACGGACGCCTCGAACTGGGCTGGACCTACCCGCCGGACGTCTACGACGAGGCCGACGTGCGCCGGCTGGCCGAGGAGATGGCTGCCGCGCTGCGCGAGATCGTGGCGCACTGCGCCCGCCCCGGGGCCGGAGGCCGCACCCCGTCCGACTTCCCGCTCGCCGGCCTGACCCAGGACCAGCTGGACCGGCTCGTCGGTGACGGGCGGCAGGTCGCGGACGTGCTGCCGCTGACACCGCTGCAGTCCGGGATGCTCTTCCACGGTCTGGTCGACACCGAAGGCGCCTACTTCGACCGGATCGCGGTGCGGCTGGCCGGGGTGGCCGACCCGCGCGCCTTCGCCGAGGCCTGGCAGCTGCTGGCCGATCGCACGCCGGCGCTGCGCACCGGCGTGCACTGGCGGGGCCTGCCGCATCCCGTCCAACTGGTGCTCCACCACGCCGAGTTGCCAGTCACCCTGCTGGACTGGCGGCAGCTGCCGGCCCAGCGGCGGGCGGCGGAGACCGAGCGGTTGCTCGCCGCGGACCGCGCCGCGGGCATGGACCTCACCACCGCGCCGCTCACCCGCCTCACGCTGGCCGCGCTGCCGGGCGAGGAGGTGCTGCTGCTCTGGTCCACCCACCACCTGATCCTGGACGGCTGGAGCAGCGGGCAACTGCTGAGCGAGGTCTGCGAGCAGTACGCCGCGCTGACCGGCGGCGACCCGCGGCGGCTGTGGCCGCCACGGCGTCCGTTCGCGGACTTCCTGCACTGGCTGGCCGAGCAGGACGGGCAGGCGGCCGAGGAGCACTGGGCCGAGGCGCTTGCCGGCTTCAGCGCGCGCAATGTGCTGCCGTTCGACCGCGTGCCCGGCCAGGCGCACCGCGCCCGCTCCGCCGCGACCGTCCACCACGAGCTGGACCAGGCCATCTCCCGGCGGCTGCGGGAGCGGGCCGCCCGCGCCGGACTGACCGTCAACACCGTGATCGAGGGGGCCTGGGCGCTGCTGCTGGCGCGCTACAGCGGCAGCGACGACGTGGTCTTCGGCACCACCGTCTCCGGCCGGCCGGCGGAGCTGCCCGGCGTCGAGTCGATGATCGGCATGTTCATCAACACCGTGCCCACCCGGGTCCGGATACCCGCCACCGGCGGCGTGCTGCCCTGGCTGCGGGAGCTCCAGGAGCGGCAGAGCGACGGGCGCCCGTTCGACCACCTGGCGCTGACCCGCATCCAGGCGCTGAGCGAGGTGCCGGCCGGCGAGGCGCTGTTCGACAGCATGGTGGTGTTCGAGAACTACCCCGTCGACGAGTCCCTCGCGGCCAGGACCGGCGTGCGGGTGGCGGAGGTACGCGCCGACGACGCCACCACCTTCCCCTGGTGCCTGCGCGCCTACCTGGCCGAGCGGCTCGGCTTCGACCTGGCCTACGACCCCGCGCTCTTCGACCGCCCCACCGTGGAGCGCGCGGCCCAGCGCCTGGCCGTCCTGCTCACCGGCCTCGCCGACGGCGTGGACGGCGTCGACGGCGAGGTGGGCGATCTGGAGCTGCTGACCCCGGCCGACCGGGAACTGCTGGCGGCGTGGCACACCCCTGCCCGCCGAGTGGCGCCGCGCAGCCCGGTGGCGCTCTTCGCCGAGCAGGCCCGCCGCACACCCGAGGCGGTCGCGCTGCGGCACGGTGAGAACGAGCTGACCTACCGCCGGCTGGCGCGGTGGTCGGACCGCCTGGCCGCCCGGCTGCTGGCCCAGGGCCTGGCGATCGAGGACCGGGTGGCGCTGGCGATGGACCGCTCGGTGGAACTCGTCGTCGCCCAGCTGGCCGTCCTCAAGGCGGGCGGCGCCTACGTGCCGGTGGACGCCCGGGCGCCCGAGGAGCGCCGCCGCGCGCTGCTCGCCCGGGCCGGCGCCACCTTCGAGCTCACCGTCGCCCAGGTCGCCGCCGCCCGCACCGAGGCGGCCGAGCGGCCCGCCGTGCCCGCGCCGGCCGTGCCCGCGCCGTCGGCCGACCCCGACCGGCTGGCGTACGTGATGTTCACCTCCGGCTCCACCGGCGAGCCCAAGGCGGTGGCGGTCCGCCACCGGGACGTGGCCTCGCTGGCCACCGACAGCCGCTTCGCCGACGGAGGGTGCGAGCAGGTGCTGCTGCACTCCCCGGTCGCCTTCGACGCCGCCACCTTCGAGGTGTGGGCACCGCTGCTCAACGGCGGCCAGGTGGTCGTCGCCCCCGACGGACCGGTGGACGCGGCGCTGCTGCGGCGGCTGGCGGCCGAGGGGCTGACGGCGCTGTGGCTCACCGCCGGGCTCTTCCGGTTGCTGGCCCAGGACGCGCCGGACTGCTTCGCGGGCCTGCGCCGGCTGTGGACCGGTGGCGACGTGGTGCCCGCCGCCGCCGTGCGCCGGGTCCTCGCCGCCTGCCCCGGCCTGAGCGTGGTGGACGGCTACGGACCCACCGAGACCACCACCTTCGCGACCTCCTTCGCCCTCGCGGACCCGGCGGCGGTGCCCGACACCGTGCCCGTCGGCCACCCTCTGGACGACAAGCGCGTGTACGTCCTGGACCGCCGGTTGCGGCCCGTGCCGCCCGGCTGCGTGGGCGAGCTGTTCGTGGCCGGTGAGGGCGTGGCGCGCGGCTACCTGGGCCGGCCGGGCGAGACCGCGGCGCGCTTCCTCGCCGACCCGTTCGGCGCGCCGGGGACGGGGGCGCCCCCGGCCGAGGGCGGGGGGAGGATGTACCGCACCGGCGACCTGGCCAGGCGGCGGCCGGACGGCGCCGTGGAGTTCCTGGGCCGCACGGACGACCAGCTGAAGATCCGCGGCTTCCGGGTCGAGCCCGGCGAGGTGGCGGCCGCGCTGGCCGCGCACCCGGGGGTCACCGACGTCGCCGTCCTCGCCCGCGAGGACCGGCCCGGCGCCAGGCGGTTGGTGGCGTACGTGGTCGGCCCGGCCGGCACGGACCTGGCGGACCTGGGGGCCTTCGCCGCCCGCTGCCTGCCCGACTACCTCGTCCCCAGCGCCTTCGTCCCGCTCGCCGCCCTCCCGCTGAGCCGCAACGGCAAGGTCGACCGCGCCGCGCTGCCGGCGCCGGACGCCGACCGCGGCGCCGGGCCGCGCGAGCGCCTCGCGCCGCGCACCGAGGCCGAACGCCGCACGGCGGAGGTCTTCGGGGAGGTGCTGGGCACGGCGCCGCCCGGTGTGGCGGACGGCTTCTTCGAGTTGGGCGGGGACTCCATCCTCAGCATCCGGCTCGCCGCCCGGCTGGCCGAGGCGTTCGGCACCGACCTGACGCCCCGCGCGGTGTTCACCCACCCCACGCCGGCCGCTCTGGCCCGGCTGCTCACCGAGGAGCAGCACCGCTCCGCCGGGCTCCCGGCCATCGTCGCGGTCGCCCGCGAGACGGCGCCGCCGATGTCCTACGCCCAGCAACGCCTCTGGTTCCTGGACGAGTTCGCGCCCGGCGGCGCCGAGTACGTCACCGCGCTCGCGCTGCGCCTGCGTGGCGCGCTGGACCTCGGCGCCCTCGGCGCGGCCCTGAACGCCCTGGTGGCCCGCCACGAGTCGCTGCGCACCACCTTCGAGAGCGTCGACGGGCGTGGCGTCCAACTCGTCCACCGGCCCTCGCCGGTGCCGCTGCCGCTGCACGACCTGTCCGGCCTGCCCGGCCTGCACGACCTGCACGACCTGTCCGGCCTGTCCGACCTTCCCGAGCGGGAGCAGCGCTCGGCACTGCGCCGGCTGCTCGCCGAGGAACGCGGCCGGCCCTTCGACCTGCGCCGGGGACCGCTGCTGCGCGTCGCCCTGGTCCGGCTGGCCGACGGCGACCACGTGCTGGCCCTCACCCTGCACCACATCATCACCGACGGCTGGTCGACCTCCGTCCTGCTCACCGACCTGGCCCACCTCTACCGGGCCGAACTGGGCTCCGCCGAAGCCCCGTTGCCGGCACTGCCGGTGCAGTACGCCGACTACGCGCACTGGCAGCGCTCGGCCGGCGCGGCCGGCACCGAGGACCAGCTCGCCTACTGGAAGCAGCAGTTGGCGGGCACCGAGCCGCTCCAGCTGCCCACCGACCGGCCCCGGCCCGCGGTGCGCACCAGCAACGGAGCCACCGCCCGCCTGGAGGTGCCCGCCCCCACCGTCCGCCGCCTGGCCCGGGTCGGCCGGGAGCAGGGCGCCACCCTGTTCGCCACGCTGGTCGCCGCCGCCCAGGCCTATCTCGCCCGGCTCAGCGGGGACGCGGACATCGCCGTCGGCACCGTCACCTCCGGCCGCGACCGGGCCGAGACGCAGAACCTCGTCGGGTTCTTCGTCAACACCCTGGTGCTGCGCTCCCGGGTCGAGGCGGGGCAGCCCTTCACCGAGTTCCTCGGCGGCGTCCGGCGTACGGTGCTGGACGCCTTCGAGCACCAGGAGGTGCCGTTCGAGCGGGTGGTGGACGAGGTGCAACCGGTCCGCGACACCAGCCGCAGTCCGCTCTTCCAGGTCATGGTCGTCCTGCAGAACACCCCGGCCACCGACCTGGAGCTGCCCGGTCTCGCCGTCACCGACATCGAGACCGAGCTGGACCAGGCGGCGTTCGACCTCACCCTGGAGTTCGCCGAGACGGCCTCCGGCGCGCTGCTCTGCCTGATCAGCTACAACACCGACCTGTTCGAGGCGGCCACCGCCGAGCGGATGGCCGACCAGCTCGGCACCTTGCTGGCCGCCGTCGCCGAGGACCCGAAGCGCCCGCTCGGCGCGCTGCCGCTGGCCTGCGACGACGAGCTGAAGACCCTGCTCGACCAGGCCCGGGGGACGTTCCACGCGGTGCCCGAGGCGACCCTGCCCGAGCTGTTCGAACGGCAGGTGGCCCGCACACCCGGTGCGGTGGCCGTCCTGGACGGCGATCGCGAAATGACCTACGCGGAGCTGGACCGGGCGGCCAACCGGCTGTCCCACCGGCTCATCCAGCAGGGCGTGGGGCCGGAGCGGGTGGTGGCCCTGGTGCTGCCCCGCGCGCTGGAGACGGTGGTGGCACAACTCGCCGTGAGCAAGGCCGGCGGCGCCTTCCTCCCGGTCGACCCCGGCTACCCGGCGCAGCGGCGGGAGTTCATGGTGCGCGACGCGGACGTCTTCCTGGTGCTCGACGACCCGGCGCAGGTGTGGACGGCGGACGGACCGCCGACGGCGCCCACGGATGCCGAGCGGAGCACCGCGCTGAGGACCGCCCACCCCGCCTACGTCATCTACACCTCGGGATCGACCGGCACGCCCAAGGGCGTGGTGGTGACCCACCGCGGACTGGCCGGCTTCGCCGCGGCCGCCGCCGAGCAGTACGCGGCCGGCGCCGGTGACCGGGTGCTCCAGTTCGCCTCGCCCAGCTTCGACGCCTCGGTGCTGGAGTTGTGCGTCTCGCTGCTCAGCGGGGCCGTGCTGGTCACCGGTGAGGAGGGTCCGCTGGTGGGCGAGCGGCTGGCCGAGGTGCTCGCGGGCCGGCGGATCAGCCACACGCTGATCCCGCCGGCGGCCCTGGCCACCGTGGAGCCGGCGGCGGCCGGTGCGCTGCCCGCGTTGCGCACCCTGATCGTCGGCGCCGAGGCGTGCCCGGCCGACCTGGTCGACGCCTGGGCCCCCGGTCGCCGGATGGTCAACTCCTACGGTCCCACCGAGGCCACGGTGGTCGCCAGTTGGACCGGCCCGCTGGCGGCGGGCGCGGGTACGCCGCCGATCGGCCGCCCCGCCGGTCCCGCCGCCGTCCACGTCCTGGACGCCGCCCTGCGGCCGGTCCCGCCCGGGGTGACCGGGGAGCTGTACGTGGCCGGCCCCGGTCTGGCCCGCGGCTACCTCGGCCGCCCGGGCCTGACCGCCGCCCGCTTCGTGGCCGACCCGTTCGGCGCGCCGGGGGAGCGGATGTACCGCACCGGCGACCTCGCGCGCCGGCACGCCGACGGCGAACTGCGCTTCGTCGGCCGGGTGGACGACCAGGTCAAGCTGCGCGGCTTCCGGATCGAGCCGGGCGAGGTGGAGAGCGCGCTGCGGCGCAGCCCCCTGGTGCGGGACGCGGTCGTCACCGTGCGTACCGAAGCACCCGGCGACGGCGACGGCGGCGGCGCGGGCACCGGGCCTGCCCGGTTGGTGGCCTACGTCGTCCTCGCCGAGGGGCCGGTGGAGGAGCGGGCCGGGTCCCCGGTCGACCCGGTGCCCGTCGCGGAGCTGCGCGCGCAGCTGGCCGAGCTGCTGCCCCCGCACATGGTCCCCTCCCTCTTCGTGCCGCTGGACCGGCTGCCACTCACTGCGAGCGGCAAGACCGACCGCCGGGCGCTGCCCGATCCCGGGCCCGCCCGGGCCGCCGCCGGGCCGCGGGTCGCGCCGCGCACCGACACCGAACGCCGGATCGCCCGGATCTGGTCCGACGTGCTGGGCATCGAGGAGATCGGCGTCGACGACAACTTCTTCGTCCTGGGCGGCGACTCCATCCTGAGCATGCAGGTGGTGTCGCGGCTGCGCCGGGAGGGCCTGCACCTGGCGACCCGGGACCTGTTCAGCCATCAGAGCGTCGCGGAGCTGGCCACCGTGGTGCGCGACGCCCCGCAGCGCGGCGGCCAGGGCCCGGTGACCGGCGAGGTGCCGCTGACGCCCATCCAGGAGTGGTTCCTCACCACCCCGCGCGCCGCCCATCACCACTTCAACCAGTCGACGCTGCTGGAACTGGGCGCCGACCCCGACCCGCGGGCGCTGCGCGCGGCGCTGGACGCGTTGCTCGAGCACCACGACGCGCTGCGCATGCGGTTCACCCGGGACGAGGAGGGCTGGCACCAGTTCAACCCGCCGCCGGCTCCCACCGACGGCCTCCTGGACCACCACGACCTGACCGGGCAGTCGTCCGAGCAGGCCGACGCGGCCATCGCGCGGGTCGCCGACGAACTGCACGCCGGATTCGACCTGGCCCGCGGTCCACTGCTGCGGGCGGCCCTGTTCGGCGGTGACCCCGGTCGGCCGGTGTTCCTGCTCCTGGTCGCCCACCACCTGGTCGTCGACGCCGTCTCCTGGCGCGTCCTGCGCGATGACCTGGAGAGCGCCTACCGGCAGGCCGCGCGGGGCGAGCCGGTCACGCTCGGGGAGCGCGGTACGTCCTTCCGGCAATGGGCGCTGGGGCTCGCCGCCCACGTCGCAGCAGGCGGCCTGGACGACGAACTGCCCTACTGGGAGCAGGCGGTGTCCGCCGGCTCCGTCCAGCCGGAGCGCCTGGCGGGAGCGGGAGCGGGGGCGGGTGAGCAGGCGACGGTGAGCGTGGAACTGGACGAGGCGGACACCACAGCCCTGCTGCGGGCGGCGCCGACGGCGTACCGCACCCGTGTCAACGACGTGCTGCTGGCCGCCCTCGCGCTGGCGCTGGCTCGCTGGACCGGGCGCGAGCAGGTCCGCCTGGACCTGGAGGGGCACGGCCGCGAGGACGTGCTGGAGGGCGTCGACCTCTCCCGTACGGTCGGCTGGTTCACCACCGTCCACCCGGTCGCCTTCCAGGTGCCCGCGCCCGAGGAGTTCGGCCCGGAGCGCGACTGGCGGTCCTTGGTCAAGTCGGTGCGCCGCCAGCTGCGCGCGGTGCCGGGCAACGGGCTCGGCTTCGGCGCCCTGCGCACCTTCGGCCCGCCCGAGGTCCGCGAGCGGCTCGCCGCCGGTGCGCAGGGCGAGGTGGTCTTCAACTACCTCGGCCAGTGGGACTCCCGCCCGGAGACCCCCGACCATGACCATGACCCTGACCACGGCCACGGCCACGACCGCGCTCTTGTGCGGGCCGAGCGCGGCTCGTTCGGGCAGGACCACGACCCCCGGGACGGCGGCTCGCACCTGGTGGAGGTGGTCGGTGCGGTGCAGGACGGCCGCCTCGCCTTCACCTGGCACCACCGCCCCGCCGTCCACGACACGGCGAGTGTGCGCCGGGTGGCCGAGGAGTTCGGCGAGGCCCTGCGCCACATCGCCCGGCATGCCCGAGGAGGCCGATGACGGCGCCGTACCCTGCGCCGGGCCGCGGTCCCCCGTGCGCCCGAGCGTTCGAACGACCACCGGCGCCGACGACCACCAGCGCCGACGACCACCAGCGCCGACGACCACCAGCGCCGACGACCACCAGTGCCGACGACCACCGGCGATGACGAAGGAACGTGACATGGACGAGAACACCCGCTACCAGGTGCTGCGCAACGACGAGGAGCAGTACTCGCTCTGGCCCCTCGACATCGAGGTGCCCGCGGGCTGGCACAGCGTCGGCAAGGAGGGCACCGAAGCGGAGTGCACCGCCTACGTCGACGAGGTCTGGACCGACATGCGACCGCGGAGCCTGCGCGAGCGCATGGCGGACACCGAGGCCTGAGCGCCCGCGAGACGGGGGCGCCGGCCGCGCATCGCCGCCCCGGCGCCCCGCCACCTTGCCCACACCGATCGGAGCCCGCCATGACCCCTGCCCTGCGCACCGAGCGCCTCGACTTCATCCCCTACCGGCCCGAGGACGAGGACGCCTTCGTCGCTCTGCTGCGCACCGAGGAGGTGTGCCACTGGATGGGCCAGGAACTCGCACCCGAGTCGGAGCTCCGCGTGTTGTTCCGCGCGATCGGGACCGACGTGTACCCCGAAGACCTGTTCGACGTGTGGGGCCTGTGGCTGGACGGGAGGTACGCGGGCCACGCGGAGCTGAAGAAGACCGGAAACGTCGACGGCTACGAAATGATCACCGCGCTCGCCCCCGAGTTCTGGGGCCGGGGGCTGGGCACCGAGGTGGTCCGGGGCCTGCTGCGCCACGGCGCGGACCACCTCGGGCTGAAGGAGGCGTACGGCATGGTGGGCGCGGAGAACACCGCGAGCCTGGAGATGTGCCGGCGTCTGGGTTTCCGCCACCTGCGCGATGTCGTCGGCGACGACGGCTCGGTGACGAAGATGCTGGTCGTCTCCACGCAGGATCCGACGTGAGCGGACCGCTCACCGAGGACGCCGCGGACGCCGAGGACGCCGAGGACGCCGAGGATGCTGCCGACGCGCGGGAGGCCGGCCGGGCATCGAGCCTGTGGCGCAACCGTGACTTCAACCTGCTCTGGACCGGGCAGTGTCTCTCGGACGTGGGCAGCGCCATGTCCGACCTGGCGCTGCCCCTCCTGGTGTTCCAGCTGACCGGCTCCCCGACGCAGGCCGGCCTGGTCGGCACCGCCGGCCTCGCCGTCGCGACGACCTGTCGGCTGCCGGCCGGGGTCCTGGTCGACCGCTTCGACCGGCGCCGACTGATGATCCTCTGCGACGTCGTGCGGCTGGTCGTGTACGCGGCCCTCGCCTGTGCGGTGGTCGCGGGGAAGGCCACCCTGGCCCTGATCCTGGTGGTGGTGGCCGGGAGCGCCGCTGCTTCGGTGGTCTTCACCACCGCTGAGTTCGCCGCGGTCCGCAGCCTGGTGCGGCCGGATCAGCTCGTCACCGCCGTCGCCCGCAACGAGGCGCGGTCGTACGGCAGTTCGCTCGCGGGGCCGCCCCTGGGGGGCCTGCTGTTCGGGCTGGGCAGGGCGCTGCCGTTCCTCGGCAACGCCCTGAGCTTCCTGCTCTCGTTGTCGGCTCTGCTGTGCATCCGCCGACCCCTCCAGCAGCCCCGCCCCGACCCGGCCTCCGACCCGGCCTCCGTCCCTGCCTCCGTCCCGGGCGGAACCTGGTGGCAGGGGCCGCGGTTCGTGCTGGGCAACCCCTTCCTGCGGTCGCTGATCGTGATCGCCGCCCCGCTCAACATGGCCTTCACCGGCATGATCTTCGCGTTGACCATCTCGCTGCGACGCTCGGGACTGCCGCCGGTGCTGGTCGGCCTGGTCACCATGACCATCGGGGTGGGCGGTCTCCTCGGTGCCTTCACCGCTCCGGCCCTGCAACGGCGGCTGCGTCTGCCGACGCTGATCAGGGTGATCTGCTGGTCCACCGCCGCGCTGATGGCGCTCAGCGTGCTGCTCTCCACCGGCATCGCGGCCGCGGTTCCGCTGGCCGTGGCGGTCTTCCTCGGTCCTGCTGCCAACGCGGCCCTGTTCGGATACCAGGCGGCCGTCACCCCGGACCACCTCCAGGGCCGGGTGGTCAGCGTGGTCCTCCTCGCGGCCACCTCCGCGACCGCCCTGGCACCTGCTCTCGCGGGAGTCCTGCTGTCCCATGTCGCCGGCCGTACGGCGATGCTGGCCTTCCCCCTGCTGGTGGTCGCCGCCGCGGTGGTGGCCACGTTCGGCGGCGGCATCAGGTCCATGTCCCGCCGGCCGTGAGGCACTGCGCGGTCGGGCGGTGGCGGGCCGGCCCGGTCGGTGGGCGGGTAGCGTGGTTGCCTCCCGGCCGGGTGGCCGCTTCGGTGACGGCGTCAGCCCGAGGAACGGCGTGGGCACATGGCCGCGACAGCACACGTGGTGATCGGTGTCGACAGCTCCACGCAGGCGACCAAGGCGATCGCGGTGGACGGTGACAGCGGCACGATCCTCGGCGAGGGCCGTGCCCCGCACACCGTGACGGGGGTGAACGGCGCCAGGGAGAGCGACCCCGAGCAGTGGTGGCGTGCTCTGTGCTCCGCGGTCGAGGCGATCGGTCAGGCCTCGCGGGCCGCCGCCGTGTCGATCGCCGGCCGGCAGTACGGCCTCGTCACCCTCGACGCCGCGGTGCGCCCGGTGCGCTCGGCCATCCTGTGGAACGATGTCGGATCCGCCTCCCAGGCACGCCGCCTGACAGGCCGTTGGAGCTCGGCGCACTGGTCCGGGCGGGTCGGCAGCGTACCCACCGCCGTCTTCACCATCACCAAGTGGGCCTGGCTCAGGGGCAATGAACCGGAATCGACGGCCGCCACCGCCGCGGTACGACTGCCGCACGACTACCTCACCGGCCGGTGGTCGATCCGGACTTCGGTTGTCGGCCGTCCGGCCGGCTACTGCGGGGCTTCCACCGGGAAGTGGATCGGGCTGAGCAGGTACTGTGCACGCTCGGGGCCGGGCGAGTTGGCCAGCCTCGGCACGATGGCCGCACGTAGCTCGCTGATCAGCTCCGCCAGTTCCGCCGGGCTGAGCCAGAGGGCGTGCTGCCGGTAGCCCACCTGGTCGGCCACGGGATCCGCCTTCCCACGGTCGAGGTAGGCATTGAATTCGGCCAGCAGGGCGGTCATCGCGGTGGCGAACGCCTGCCGATGGTCTTCAGGAGTGAGCGCACGGACCACCTCGGCCCCGATGACGGCCCGGTCCTGGCGCAGCCGATAGTGCCTTTCCACCGCCCCACGCACCCTGTGCTCCTCGGCCACCTCCAGGATCCCGCCGCTCACCAGCAGATCGATGTGCCGGTAGACGGTGGCCTTGGAGGCTTCCGGGATGCGCGCGCACAGCTGAGCGGTGGTCAGCAGCCTTCCACCGCCCATCGCGTGCACGATCCGCAGCCGGATGGGGTGGGCGAGCAGTTTCAGGGAGTCCATATCCAGACCTTCTCACAACTGCTACCGTTCTCAAGTATGAGAATGAACAGGAATGGGGCACTGGAGGTGGCGCGCGGCTTCGCCGCTCTGCTGCGGGCCGAGCACTTCGACCAGAGCGTGGAACTCTTCGCGCCCCCACTGCGGGCCGCGGTCTCCTCCGAGCTGCTGCGCCTGGCCTGGGCGGCCGAGGCTGCCGGGCGCGGCGGGGTCCAGGCGGTCCAGGAGCCGGAGGTCGAGGCCGGCGATGCGGACCCGGTCCGCGTGCGCATCGCGATCACCTGCGCCGACGGCAGCTTCACCGTGGTCACATCAGTGGGTGGCGATGGCCTGCTGCACGGGCTACGACTCGATCCGCACGGTGGCGCCGTGTGGCAGCCGCCGCATTACGCGCGGCAGGACCGCTTCACCGAACGGGAAGTCCTGCTCGGGACGGGGCCACTGGCCGTGCCCGGCACGCTCACCCTCCCCGACGGTCCCGGCCCGTGGCCCGCCGCCATCCTGCTCGCCGGCGCCGGCTCCTTCGACCGGGACGAGACCAGCGGCCCGAACAAGCCGCTCAAGGACCTCGCCTGGGGACTCGCCTCCCGTCAGGTGGCCGCGTTGCGCTTCGACAAGCCGACCTTCGCCCACCCGGACCGCCTTCCCTCCGCCTTCACCATGGCCGACGAGTACCTGCCTCCCGCGCTCGCCGCCGTCCAACTGCTCCGGCAGCAACCCGAGGTGGACCCCGACCGGATCCATCTGCTCGGCCACAGCATGGGCGGCAAGGTGGCGCCTCGGATCGCCGCCGTCGATCCGTCGATCGCAGGCCTCGTGCTGCTCGCCGCGGACGCGCAGCCGATGCACCATGCGGCCCTGCGGGTGGCCCGCCGCTTCGCCGCCCTCACCCCCGGCCCCGGTACCGACCAGGCGGTGGCCTCGCTCGCCCGCAAGGCCGAGCTGGTGGCGGGACCTGAACTCACCCCCGACACACCGCCCGAACTTCTGCCCCTGGGCCTCTCCGCCGCCTACTGGCTCGATCTGCGCGCCTACGACCCGCCGGCCACGGCAGCCGCACTGACCCACCCGATGCTGATCCTGCAGGGCGGGCGGGACTACCAGGTCACCGTCACCGACGACCTGGCACTCTGGCAGCGGGCCCTGGCCCACCGGCCCCAGGTGAGGATCCGGATCCACCAAGATCTCGACCACCTCTTCTTCCCCGGCAGTGGCGATCCCACCCCAGCCGACTACGCCAAGCCAGGACACGTCGCTCCGGCAGTGGTGGACGAGATCGTGACCTGGCTGGCGGTGCGGTAGGAGAGGACAGAACCCACCCGGACCAAAGTCGTTCATCCTCCAGCAGTCACCCTCGGTCACATCCGTGACTGGCCGTCCGTGGGGAATTGCTGTTGGTGGCCGCTGTCATACCCACCCCGCAACCGTCCGGGTCTGTCGTGAGGGGTTGCAGTTCCCTGTGTCCTGCGTCAGCCGGGCGGGCCCGCGCTGATGGATCAGCCGATGACGTTCAGGCCGAGGGCGGCGCGGATCCGGGCGGCTCGGCCGGGGGGATGACCGCGCCGCGCAATAGTGCGGCGGTGGTGATCGGCGCGGACGCCTCCCGCCATCTCATGGAGCCCTGCCACCCGCTGCTCGCCGAACTCGGTGTCACCCCCTCCCACCTGCTCAAGGAGGTGCCGACGGGCGAGACGGTGCTGGTGGCCGGCCGCCGCGCGCCGCGGTGACGCGCCCTCGGGGCCGGGGCGCGAGCGTGCGGGCGCGGGACGCCTGTTCCACTCGAGCTCCGGTTCCGCGGGTTGAGATGCGTCTCATGAAACGAATCGGGCCACCGCGTCGCGATCCGGGGTCAGGGCAGGCTCGGGACGAATCCGCCGCGAGCGGTGCCGGAGCCCAGGAGGTGGGCCCAGTCGAGCTCCTCGGGCAGTTCGTCGAGGGACAGAACGACCGCGCCGCCGGCTTGTTCGGAGTCTGCGCACCAGTTGGCCATCTCGGGTGTCCCGCCGGTGCCGTCGATCACCGGTGCGGCCATGGCGGGGACGACGAGTCCGGCCTCGCCCGGTCCGTCCACGACGCACAGGGTGAGCCGGGCGACGATGCTCCATCCGTCGCACCGGGGCACCGCCCCGTCAGGCGCGGCCAGCACCGGCAGGAGGGCGTGCACGGGAGCGTCGGACAGCAGGAGTACGGGGACAGTACCCCGGATGAACAGGGTCTTTTCAGGGCTCAGAAGCATCGCGCCACTCTCGCAGGCCGAGGTGGCTGCTGGTTCGGCGGGGGTGGCGGAGAACAGCAAGCAAGGCAGAGGAGCGCCACTGTGATGACACGTCCGCAGGTTTCCTGCCGGTGGACGGCCCTCATCCGGGCCGGCCGCGTGACCCACCCGAAGCCACGCCGCCGGCGATGCACTCCTGACGCCATCTACGGTCGAGACCAGGGTCTTGCCTGCGTCGATACCGGCCCAGATGGCGGCCACCCTCAGACGGAAGCCCGGCGGGATCAAGTCCGAGCGCGTGCGCCGCGCGATCGCGCCGCCGGTCGAGGTCGGGCAGGTCTTCGCGGTACTCGTAGGCGACAGCCTGGAGTTCTTCAGCTGTCCGTCCTGGAGCGTCCCGCCACCACGGTGCCACGAGGCAAAGCCGCACCAACTCGGGCAGTCCGAGGGCGAGCGGCCCGGCCACGCCGTCGAGACTCACGTACACCACCGGGCGTTCCTCTCCGCCCTCGCCGACGAAGCAGTAGGCGTCTCCTGAGCCCGCCCGCGCGAACTGCTCCAGCCGGGCCCCGGAAGCGAGTCGGACTCCGTCCTCCAGCTCATGGTCGGCCGGACCCGTCGTGTCGAGGTCCGCGACCCAGGCAAAGAAGGCGACGACTTCCTCATTGCCGGCCAGGCGGGGTAGCAAAGCGTCGGGACGAGCCGGGTCGCCGATGCCGCCGGCTGTCGCAGTCGATCTGTTCACCCCGCAACCGTAACCAGGGCCCCAGCACCGGCCGCGACCCGGGACAGCAACCGTGGGTGCGCGGTCTCACCGAAAGCTGCGGTCAAACTCCGATGAGACAAACCCCCATGATGATCGGCGGGGTGTTTTCAGGCGACCGCCAGGCGCTGCTCGTCGTGGGCTTGTCCGGGCGCGGGCGGGACGGCGGGCCGTTGGTGGGGCCGGCCTTCTCCTGGTGGTGGTGCTCGACGGCCTGGCGGGGGAGTGGGCGGGTGTGACGCGGGGCGGTGTTGCGGGTCTGACCTGGTGTTATGTGGCTGGGCGGGGCCGCTGGGTGGGCGTGTTGTACCCGAGTGTCCGGTCCGAGGCTTTGCCGCTGCAGCCTGGCTTCCGTCGAGACCGCGCCTGGGCCGCCCGCCCACCGGGCTGTTCCTGGCCTGGCCCTTGGCCGTGAGTGGTCGGGTTCAGCCGATGATGGCCATGCCGGTCATGGCGATGGCGAATCCGGGTAGGGCCCAGCGCCAGTCACTGCCGGTGGCGGCCATCTTCGCCCGTGGGACGCGGCGGGAGTAGCCCATCAGTCCCGTGCCGGCGAGGAGCAGGGGCCAGCCGATGAGGTGGCGGATCAGCATGCGCTGAGCGTAGGGCTCCTGAGGGCCCGGTGGTACAGGGTTTCCGTGTTGCATCTGCTGCTCGGTCGGCCGGCCTCGGCTGCTCCCCGCCGCTGCTGCGCCGGGCCTGTCGTCCTGGTCGGCCGCCAGGCCGTCCCGCTGCGCCTGGCGGTGGGGGGTGCTGTCTGGTGGTTTGGTCACTGGTGTTTGTGCTGGTGGGAGGGGGGTCAGTGACTGAAATGACCGGGTCGGGTGGGTGATGTGCGGGGTGTGGTCGGTCTGCTGATGGGGCGCCGGGTCGGGTGCGTCCCGGGCGCTGTCCGCCGCTGTGCGGTCGGCCGTCGGGCTCGGTTCGGTCGGGCCCGACGCCGGGTGGTGTTCGGTTCGGTGCCGTTGCCGGTGGAATTGTTCCGGGGGCGTCTCGCGGGATTTCCGGGAGGCTCATGAATGGCGGGCGCCGTGTCGGCCGTGAGGGCCGTAGGCCAATTTCCGGCGTGCGTGAATTCAGTTTTCAACTGCTGCGCCTCGAAGTCCTTTTGATTTCTCCGGGGGAATGGTTCCGGATTGCATTCATGGGTCGCCCTTGAAATGTCGGAAGGTTGAGGATTTCGGGGGGTCTTGTTACGACGTGAAGAGGTCTGTGAGCTGGGGTTTTGTGGGGTGAATGCGAGAGGGTTTTGGGGTGATGAGTGGTCTGGTCGTGGTGTGTGGGCTGGGGTTGTGGCAGCTCGGGTGATTTTCGAAACCGGGTGTCGTGGGTGTTGTCTCGGTCTCATGGCTGTTTTGGTGTTTTCGCTGGTCAGGGTGGTACTGGCTGGTGTGGTCGGGAGGTTTCCGGGTCTGTTGTGCGGTGGGTTCGGCGGGGGCCCGGGAGTGGCCGGCGGTGGTGTGGCGGTCTTCTCGGTGAGCATGCGGTGTTCTCGCCCGGGGGCCGATACCCGCAGGTAGCGGATGACCGGAGAGATGGCGCCTGCCGGGTGCGGGTGGTGGGGTGTGTGGTGTTCTCACCCAGTCCGCGATGCGGCCGGGCGCGCTGTGGAGTGGCAGCCGGCGGTTGACGGGCGGTCAGTGCCGCCGCGGTGCGGAGTTGCTGCCCACGGTGGCGGCTCCCCGGAGGGAGTGCCTACCGGGTGCGGGCCTGTCGTGGCGTCTGGTGGGTTTCGCAGCCTGCAGATCAGCATCCGCTGCCCAAACTCGTCGACAAGTGCTGTCCGTTGTCACCTACGTAGCCATGCTGGACCTGCGAGGGCTCCCTCTGCCACGCCGTGTCAGGGACCTGAGGCCCTGCCGAAAGATCTCGGGACCCAACCTCGGCCGCCGGGCTGCCCTGGAACGCTCCTGTGCTGCGGCTTCGCAGCCTCTGCCGGGCGACCGGTCGGCCAGGTGTCCTGCTGGGCCCACTGCGGCCATCAGCCTGGGAGCGACGACACCCCTGACCACACCCGGCCAGGGGTGTCGGCGCGCCGTGTTTGGATACGGCGTTGCCCCCAAAGGCGGGAGGAAGAGGACATGACGCGCACGACACCACCGCGGCCACTGGACATCACTGCAGAGTTTCCGGAGCTCGCCGGCCTGGCCAGGACGGCCACCCGCCTGCACCCGACTCCCGGAGCCCCGACCGTCCACGACAGTTCGGTGGGCGGGCCCCTGCTGTGGCCGACCGACGAGCCCTGGCCGTACGACGAGCCCGGGTACCCGCCCTACAAGCCCCTGCCGACACTGGCGGACGTCCACCAGGTGCGGGCCCTGCTGACCCAGGCGTGGGCGCGACCGCGCGGCCCGCGGGAGAGCCTGCTCACCGTGCAGGAGAAGGAGGCGGTGGAGCGGCTGTGCGCCGGCCACGACCCCGAGCTGCTGCCGTCGGGGCCGCAGCCGCTGATCCCGCTCGTCCAGCTCTACGCCCGCGACGTCCCCGCCCTGGCCTTCCCTCACGGCACCGACCTGCTGCAGATCGTGTGGGCACCGCGCTACGGCATCGAAGGATGCTCGACCAATGTGCAGCTGCGCTGGCGCCTGGCCTCCCAGGTCCGGCAGGTCCTGCGCACTCCTCCCGAGCCCGCCTACGTCGAGTGCGACGACCATGTACCGCAGCCATGTCTGCTCCACCCCGAACCGGTGCGTGAGCTCCCGCCCGGCCACCTCCTCGACCAGGACCTGGAGGAGCGCGTGTACGACTGGTGCGCGCAGCACTCGGTCAGCTATCAGCGCGATCTGTCCGTCGCCCCCGGCTGGAAGGCGGGCGGCTGGCCCGCCCCCTTCACCTTCCGCGACCCGCCCGAGTCCGAGTCTGACGACGAACGGCACTGCGGCGAGTGCGGCGCCCCCCTGGAGGCGCTGCTCACCATCGACAGCAGCGAGTGGGACGGAGCCAACGGCAGCTGGCGTCCCACCGAGGAGGGCCCCGGCGCGGCGGAGCTGGTTGGCCATCCCTACCAGAGCCTGCGCGAACCCACCATGATGACCATAGGACGCGGCTACACCCTGCAGATCTACAACTGCACCGCCACACCCTCGCACCTGCCACGCACGATCATGCAGTAGCGGCCCGAACCCGGCCACGCACAGCAGCCCCCGCCACCTCGTCGCTGGCTACGCCATGCCGTCGGACTGCGGCCAATGAGGCGGTTCCCCCACCCCTGCGACTGTCAGACGCCCCGTGTCGGGATCGAAGTCGTGGAAACGGAAGGACCCGTGGACGCCCTGGACACTCAGCGGGAGTATCAGGATTCCGGCTCTGTCCCGTAATCGGTGGTAACGCTCTGTACGAATCACTATAGAAGGATGCGGTGCCGGAGGAGGTCGAAGCCGGCTCGGCCGTGCATCTGCCTCATGATCCTTTTGGTTCGTGTGTTGACGCCCTCGGTGCGGCCGTTGTGGTGCGGGGTGGTGAGTCCGGCGTCGACAGCGGCCCGGTCGAGTTCCAGGCCGTTCGTGAAGGAGCGCAGGTGGGGCAGGTCGACAGCGCGAACTGACGCGATCCAGACGGTGAGCTTGGCGTCGTTGCCCTGGGCCGGCGTCAGCAGTTGCGCGAACTCTCCTGTCAGACGGGCGAGTCCTGCCATCTCGGGGCAGGCCGTGGTGAGTTCACGCAGCAGTTCGGTGTCCTTGTCGCGCAGGTTCTCGGGGCGGGTGAGGAGGAGGCGGGCGAAGCGCTGCGGGGTGGTGACAGGCCTGTCGCCCTCGGCGCGACCCTGGGTGAGGTAGCGGACCAGGAGGTTCGCGCTGCCGGTGTAGCCCAACTCCTTGATCTCGCGCAGGAGGTGGGTGACGGGCACCGCGGGGTTCTCGGCCCGGCGCCGGCGCAGGTGTTCGCGGTAGGGGTCGACGAGCGTGGGCTTGTAGCGGGGTGCGCGGCGGTCGCCGGTGGGTTCCTTCAGGCGGGCGTACCGCTTGACGGTGTTCAGGGCGACGTCGAGGCGGCGGGCGCATTCGAGCATGCCCACGCCTTGACCGAGCAGATGGTGGACCTGCTGCCAGCGCTCGCGGGTGGTCTGCTCGCGTACGCCTCCGGGCCGGAGGGGGTTCACCGCGGTCGCCCAGCAGGTGGCGTGGGATCGGACCTCGGCCAGGACTTTGCCGCACAGGTTGCTCCAGAGATGCCATCTGTCGCTGACCTGCACCGCTTCGGGGAGAGCCTGACGGATCGCCTCACCGTAGGAGGCGGATCCGTCGCGGCAGACGTACTCGGCTCCGGGGTGCTCGCGCAGCCATGCGGCCAGGGTCTTGGTGGTGCGGTCGGGCAGGACGTCGATCCGTTCGCCGGTCTCGGCGTCGATGATCACGGTGGCATAGCGGTGCCGGCGCTTGAGGGCGAAGTCGTCGATGCCGAGCACGCACGGCACGCGCAGTGGCGGGATCGCCTGGCGCATGAGCAGACGCAGGGCGGTTGAAAGGGAGATCGCGCAGGCCAGCACGCGGGAGAGGCGGGCGCCCGCCCGGCCCGCTAACTCCTTCACGATCATGCCGAGTTGGTCGGCAAGCCGGCGCGTGCGCCGCTGGTAGCGCTCGATCAGGCCGGGGACCTGCTCGCGAAATGTCTGCCGCGGGCAGCCCAGGACCGGGCAGACCATGCGCCGCACCCGCACCGACGCCACGACCCTCCGCCCGTCCACCGGCACATCCGCGATCACCCGTCCGTGGAAACCGTGAACCTGTCCCGTCAGCTGCCCGCACATCGGACATGGCACCGGATCGTCCGGGGTTCGCGCAGCCACCCTGATGAACTCGCCCTCATCCGTCACGCCCTCGACGACGAGGGCCGACAGTCCCGAAAACATCACACCCACAAGCTCGTTGACATCACGCATGCCATGCCAACGGCGACCGTCACCCTTCGTTACCACCGAATACGGGACAGAGCCGGAATCCTGATAGACCCCACTCAGCTCGCTGGGCCGGCGAAGGGCCGTCGGGCGTGACCTGTTGGTGTTGTTGTGCGTGGAATGGCCTCACACACGGTGTTGTCTGGACCTTTGGTTGGACCTGTTGGGCGGGTGGCGAGGGTGGGTGGTCGGCGGGGTATGGTGACTGTGTGTGGTGGTGGATGAGGGTCGAGGGTGGGGTGGGGCGGGTCGGGGGTCGGTGGGGTGTTGTGGGCCGGTTTTCGGGTGTGAATTCTGCCGGGTATTCCGTTCGGCTGTTTTGGCGGATTGGCCACCCGGTGGTGGTGTGAATTCGGGCCGGAATTGTGGTGGCCGGGTGTGGTGGTGGGGCCGGTGTTCGGTTTGGTGGGGTCGGGCTGGGCGCTTCTCGGTGGTCGCCGTCGGGCGGCCGCCGTCCGGGGTGGCCGGGCACTGGCGCCGCCGTCCGGGCCGTGCCGCCCTCCTGGTGCTGCGCCCGTCATGGTCGTGTGCTGGCCGCCGTGCTGGCTGCCGTGCGGTGCTGCGCCGCTGTCCCGGGCCGGCTGTGCTCGCGTCGGCCGGGCTGCGCTCCGCCTGCCTGCTTGCTGGGCGCCGCCGGGCGGCCGCCGTCCAGGTTCCTGGCGTGGTGGTGCTGGGTGGCCGTCAGGCCGCCCTGGAGGCTGCTGTGGTGGCTCTGGTGGTGGTCCGGGGAGGCTGCTGCGGGTCGGCTCGGGAGTAGGTGGTGGGCTGTCGCGCCCCTGTCGCGTTGGCTTGTCGCGGGGGGTGGTGTCATGTGGTGTGACGTGGGCGGATGCGCCTGATCCCCTGTGTGTGGTCTGGGCGCGACAGCATGCGCGACAGCTGCGGGGCGGGCCGCAGTCCGGGGGTGCGCCGGTCGGTCGGTGTCCTGTGCCGCCGAACCTTGAGCGGTTGCCACCGAAGATTGACCGATATC
Organism: Kitasatospora sp. NBC_01287; assembly: GCF_026340565.1. Classification (NCBI taxonomy): domain Bacteria; kingdom Bacillati; phylum Actinomycetota; class Actinomycetes; order Kitasatosporales; family Streptomycetaceae; genus Kitasatospora; species Kitasatospora sp. NBC_01287. The sequence goes on along the minus strand of NZ_JAPEPB010000001.1, from coordinate 40,717 downwards.
AGTCTGTGACAGCGAAGTCTGATCGCCGCAGGTCAGGATTGGTTCGGGGGTGTCTCGATCTTCAGGCTGAGGATGCCCGCTCGCCCGCCGGTTCTCGTGGTTTGCGGCTCTAGCCCCGGGGCTAGTGCTCTGACCGATATGGTTCGCCGGGTTGAGACGGAGGGCCGTGTTGTTCGTAGAGATCGTCTTTGTTGGTTTGCCGATCGACCGTGATGAGGTCGAGGAGGCGGTGGAGGCCGAGTTCGGCCTCCACGGTGAGGTCACAGGCGCGGGCAGCGGCATGGGTCGTTGCCATCTCGACCTGGAGATCGCGGAGGGCTTGCAGCGGGACGAAGCACTGACGCGGCTCCGCGGCGTCCTGGCCGAGCTCGGGGTCGCTGAGTTTGCGGAGCTCAACGTCGGCGATTGATCAGGCCGCCGCCGGTCGGCCGCCCCAGCGCAGGCCCTTCTCACTGCGGATGCGGGCGCGTTCGCGGCGTTGGGCGGCGAGTACGTCGGGGTGGCGGGCGTTGGTGTTGCGCCAGCGCAGGTAGCGGTGCAGTTCGCGGGTCTGGACCGTGTGGTTGGGGTGGTTCGAGTTCGCGAGGGTGAACTGCCTCAGCGGCCCGAAGTGCGCCTCGATCGGGTTGGCCCAGGAAGCGTTCGTCGGGGTGAAGCAGAGGTGGACGTTGTTGTTGTGAGCCCAGCTGCGGATCTTCTTGCCGTTGTGGGCGGAGAGGTTGTCCAGGATCACGTAGACCGGGGCGCCGTCTGGGCGGGCGGCCCGGATCGATCGGAGTGCGGCCATGGTGTTCGTGGTGCCCTTGCGGCGGCGGTTGACGCCCCACAGGGTGTCGTCGCCGATCGAGTAGCAGCCGTGGAAGTAGGTGACGCCGTGGGTGCGATGGTAGGTCGCCGGCAGCCGGTCGGGCCTGCCCTCCTTGGCCCAGCAGGATCCGCCGTTGGGGCGGATACCGAGCGGTCCGAACTCGTCGAACGCGAACGTGCGGTCGGGGAAGCGGTCCAGGACGTGCTCGATCCGGTCGAGCTTGGCATCCCGCTCCGGGTCGGTGGACTCCTTCCACGTCTTGGTCCGTTGGAAGGTGACGCCGCGTCGGGCGAGCAGGCAGCGCAGAGCCTCGCGACCCAGGCGGATCACCCGGCCGTGAACCTTGCGCAGGTAGGCGGCGAGCTTGCGGATCGACCAGCGGGTGAAGGGCTGCCCGAGCTTGGCCGGGCGAGTGGTGGCCGTCTGGACGACGAAGTCCTCGTCGTCAGGACTGAGCAGGCGGGGACGGCCTCCCGCCCAACGAGGGTCCAGGCAGGCCAGACCGATCTCGTTGAACCGGTGGATCACGTCACGCACGGTGTCTTCGTCGGCCGCGACCAACTGGGCGATGACCGGCACGCGGTTGCCGCCGGCCGAGGCCAGCAGCATCATCGCCCGCCGGTAGCGCACCGTGTTCGTGCTGCCCCGACGCACGATCCGCTGTAACTGCTGCCCCTCCTGGTCGGTCAGTCTCCGGACCTTGACCGGCTCCGCCACCACGCCTCCCCACACCTCGGATGTCCGCCCACATCCAACCGGTCCGGACGGTGGCACCGCCAACCCGGCGAACCTATTCGGTCAGAGCACTAGAGCGAACGGCTCTTGCGCCGCTTCCTCTCGGCACGGGATTGAGCGGGCATCTGACCGCGCCAGTACAGGCACACGATCGCCTCGATGAACACCAGCACTGAGCCGAGCCACATGGCAATGCGGAACGCCAACCAGTCGACGACGACAACCGCGCCCACGGCGGCGACGGCGATGCCCAGGACCAGTAGCGTGAGCACCACGCCGCCCAGGAACCTCTTGCCGCGGCTCTTGATGCTCCTGTTGTCCAGTGCCTCGGTCGCGCTGTAGCCCTGTCCCTGATCATCACTCATAAGCCCCTCCCAAAGCGGGTCAAGACTATGCAGCTGCTCCCGAGCCGGCAACAGGCCACCTCCAATGGCATGTGACGATCAAACTTCGCTGTCACGAACTGTGTTCGGCGAGGCTTCCCTGTCAATCGGTCAAGGTTCGCCGTCACAGGACAGTCGGCCGGGCGTCGGCCGTTGCCGGGGCCGGCCTTCTCTTGGTGGTGGTGGTCGGCGGCCTGGTGGTGGTGCTCGGTGGCTTGGTGGCGGTTGTCGGGGTGCAACGCTGATGATCGGCGTTTGGTTTTCAGTGGCTCGGCGTGGCTGTTCATTGGGGTGGTCGGGGTTCTTGTCCCTGGTCCCTCTGTGTCAGCCTTGGGTGAGACGTCCCGCTTTGTCGGGTTAGCCTTAGAGGGCCCGGGTAGGAGTTCCACCCCTGATGACCAGCACCAATCCGTCCACTGCCGACCCGGCTCCCCGGCCTCGGGGCGTGGTTTGCGGCCGTGGTCCTGGCTCGGGAGCTGAGGAGGCTCCAGAGCTTTCTACGGAGTGTTCTGCCTCCCGGAGCCCTGAGAGGGCGTTATGTGGGTGTTCTATGCGATTCATCCCTGCTGCGGTGAAGTAGCTTCTGTGCCAAGGGGGTTGACGTCTGGTCGGGTTGCGCTGAAGTAGGAGTATGGGTGAGCGTCTTCGGTATCCGAGCGATCTGTCGGACGAGCGGTGGGAGCTGATCCGGCCGGTGCTGACGGCCTGGAAGGGCATGCATCCGTCGGTCAGCGGCCATCAGGGCAGGTACGACCTGCGGGAGGTCGTGAACGCGATCTTGTATCAGGCCCGGACCGGCTGCCAGTGGCGCTACCTCCCGCATGACCTGCCGCCCGGAAGATTTCAAGTCCAGTGAGACGGTCGTGACGTTATGAGGTTTGTGGTGCGGGTTCCCTGCGCTTGGCGGGGTCGTTGATCCATGCCGTCTTCGGGATCTCGGGTGGTCTGGGACGGCGGCCGAAGCGTTCGGGGTGGCGCGCGTAGGCCTCGGCGAGGGTGACGGACCGCTGGTCGCGGATCTCCTCCGCCGTGCCGAAGTGGACGCTGGCGGGCGTGTGAAGTCCGATACCCGAGTGCCTGTGCTCGTGGTTGTAGTACGAGATGAAGGCGTCGAACCATTCGCGGGCATGGGCCAGGGAGTCGAACCGCTCGGGGTAGTCGGACATGTACTTGGTGGTCTTGAACTGGGCCTCGCTGTAAGGGTTGTCGTTGGAGACCTTCGGACGCGAGTGACTCCGGGTGACGCCGAGGTCGATCAGCAGCTGGGAGACCTTCTTGGAGGTCATCGAGGTGCCCCGGTCGGCGTGCACGGTCTCGGGGACGATGCCGTTGCGCGCGATGGTCTCGCGGATCAACTCCTCCGCCCGCTCGGCTGATTCGGCCAGTTCGACGGTGTGGCCGACGATGTAGCGGCTGAAGATGTCGATGATCACGTAGGCGTGGTACCAGATGCCCTTCCTGGGGCCGGCAGCTTTGGTGATGTCCCAGGTGAAGACTTGCGAGGGGCCGTCGGCGACCAGTTCGGGCACCGTTTTGGCCGGGTGGGTGGCCTGGCGGCGGCGCTCACCGGACTGCCCCCGCTCACGCAGGATCCGGTACATCGTGGAGACCGAGCAGTGGTAGCGCCCGGTGTCCAGCTCACGGGCCCAGATCTGCGCGGGCGCCAGTTCGGCGTACTCGGGGCTGTTCATCAACTCCAGTACCGCAGTGCGCTCTTCGGCTGTCAGGGCCGATGGCTGGACCTGGGGCGACCTGGGCTTGCGTGCGGGCGTCGGCTGAAGCCTGCGGTAGTGGGTGGCCCGGGAGCGGCCGGTCAGCCGGCATGCGGCCGTGGTGCCGAGCTCGTGTTCGACGGCGGTGAACGCCTCGTCCACGACGGGGTCCGCGGCGTGCTTCAGTCCGCGCTCTCGGAGATCATTTCCAAGAGCGCCGACGCTTTTCCCAGGACCTCCAACGCTGCCTTGTTCCGGGCGAGCTCCCTCTCCAGCCGTTCCACCTGCCGGCGCAGCTTCTCGTTCTCGACCTCGGTGGCGGACTTCTTCGGGCGGGCCGGGCTGGTGCGGTGGTCGACCAGGTTCTCCAGGGCCCCGGCATCGCGCGCGGCCCGCCACTCGGTGACGTGCGAGTGGTACAGGCGCTCGCGGCGCAGAACCGCACCCTTCTCGTTCTTGGGCGCGGCGTCGTACTCGGCGACGATCCGCAGCTTGTACTCGGGACTGAACGTGCGGCGCTTCGGCCTGGGAGCCGGGTCGGCAGCGGACGGATTGGTGCTGGTCATCAGGGATGGAACTCCTACTCGGGCCCTCTCAGGCTAACCCGACAAAGCGGGACGTCTCACCCAAGGCTGACAGAGAGGGCCCTACGGCGCGGTGTACTACTACTTCGCCAAGTGGCGCGACGACGGCACTACCCAGACCGTCCACGACCTGCTGCGCTGGCAGGTACGCGAGAAGGCCGGACGGGCTGAGAGGGTGTTATATAAGCCTTCGTCCCGTTGTTGCTCGTGAGAGGCAGAGCGAATGTCGCAGGACGACCAGCAGAACGATCGGGGCATAGCAGGCGCCCGAGCGGCCGCGCAGGACTTCTTCGACGAGATGCGCCGGTGGGAGGAGTGGATGGAATCCTGTCGACGCGACACCACGTACGCTGACCAACTGGCTGCGGTGAAAGCGGTGTTCGACAGATATCTGGCGAAGAAGGCGCTGGCTCGGCACCAGTCGCGCTACGACCTGCTGTGCTTCGGCACGCCTCCGGAGTTCGCTGAGCCGATCCTGCGCGTCGAGCAGGAGACGCCGAGGAAGTGCTGGGTCTACGTGCCGGAGGGACTGATCGGTGGCGAGGCCCGGTACGCCATGGTGCGCGAGAGCGGCGCGTGGAAGGCCGCGTTCAAGGAGGTCGACGTCGCACTGACGGGCGGGTGGAAACGGTGGCTGGATCTCTAGCGCCGGCCGGGCGGACGGGTCCTAACGGGGGTTGGGCACGGTTTCCGGGCGGGGCAGGATGAACAGGCCAGGTTCGGGCTCGGTCAGGATGCCTCGGCCGACGAGGCGCTTGAGCTTGGCGCGCATGCCTTCGATCTGCTTCGGTGCCAGCCCGGTGCCGAGGGCTTGGCAGAGGTCTTTGGCGCGGAGTTCGGTCTCGGCGTGCTCGAAGGCGGTCAGGATGTGTCGGTAGGCCGGTTGGGACAGGACCGGGTCGGCGGCGTGTTCCGCCTCGTCCTCTGCGGCCAGGGCGAGCACGGTCTCGCGGGTGATCTCCAGGCGCGTCAGGGCGTTCTCGGCCTCGGTCAACTGCGCGACCAGCGCGTCGATCTGCTCGCGCAGGCGCTCGACCCGTTCGCGGGCACCGGCCTCGTGTTCTGCCAGCCGTTCCAGCAGCGACCCCATCGTGTGCCTCCTGCTATGCGTTGCCGCTCTCGCGTGGTGGATCGCGCCAGGTCGGTGTCGTGGTGTCGGTCAGTCTGCGGGTCATGTTGTCGCTCATCGACCAATAGATCATCGACTCCGCACTGGCCGGAAGCGTCTCGTCGTCGCGTGCCAGGCGCCGGTGCAGCATCAGCGTGCCCCAGGTCTGCTCGACCACCCAGCGTTTGGGCACCGGGGTGAACCCCTTCACGCCGGGATCGCGCTGGCCGACCTCGACGTCGATGCCCAACGCGGTGCCGTGTGTGGCCACCGCGTTCTTGAAGCCGGCGTCCACCCAGGCCTTGGTCACGCTCGGGTTGTGGGCGGCGACCTTGTCCAGCAGCGTGATGCCGATGGCGTTGTCGTGTACGTTCGCGGCCGTCACCAGGACCGCGATCAGCAGGCCGAGCACGTCGGTGGCGATCCCGCGCTTGCGCCCCGGGCTCCTCTTTCCCGCGTCCAGCCCGGTCGTGGCGGCCGGGGCGTTGAGCGAGGCGCGCACCGTCTGCGAGTCCAGAACGACCGCAGTGGCGTCTCAGCCCGTCCGGCCTTCTCGCGTACCTGCCAGCGCAGCAGGTCGTGGACGGTCTGGGTAGTGCCGTCGTCGCGCCACTTGGCGAAGTAGTAGTACACCGCGCCGTAGGGCGGCAGGTCATGCGGGAGGTAGCGCCACTGGCAGCCGGTCCGGGCCTGATACAAGATCGCGTTCACGACCTCCCGCAGGTCGTACCTGCCCTGATGGCCGCTGACCGACGGATGCATGCCCTTCCAGGCCGTCAGCACCGGCCGGATCAGCTCCCACCGCTCGTCCGACAGATCGCTCGGATACCGAAGACGCTCACCCATACTCCTACTTCAGCGCAACCCGACCAGACGTCAACCCCCTTGGCACAGAAGCTACTTCACCGCAGCAGGGATGAATCGCATAGAACACCCACATAACGCCCTCTCAGAACGTGGTGCCGCAGGTGCCGGAGACCTCGGTCGCGTAGCTGGCGAGCGGGCGGTCCTCCAGATCGGGCGTTCTGAGCTGCGGTGGATTCATAGACGAGCCCGCATTTCTCATCGCCAGCTCGGCGGCGGGGGCGTCGGGGCGGGCGCGGACGTCGGCGATGGCCTGGGCGACGATCTCGCCGACCACCGCGGCGTCCGGCGCGGTGCCGGCCTCGGCCTGGGCGTCGGTGAGGCGTTCGGCGATCAGCGCGGTCAGCTCGCCGAGCCGGCCCTTGATGTCGACGACCGCGCGCACCGGCAGGACCCGGTCGGTGCTGTCCCACGCGTGGGACACCCCGAGCTCGGCCCGCACGGTGTCCTCGATCGCCTCGGCGGCGGCCGCCAGGTCGAGCAGCCGATACGCCGTCGAGCGGCCGATTCCGAATTCCGCGAGCGCGTACGCCGACCACGACGGGTGGCCGAGCCCGGTCCACACCCGGGCCTGGTGCGCGGCGCGGACCCGGCGGGCCAGGACCAGGACGGCGGCCCGGACGTCCTCGATCGCCGTGCGCAGCTGCTCGGTCAGCTCCCGGGCCCACGCCTGGTCGACCGGGCCGGCCTGTTCCTGGTGCCCATCCATGCCCGGCGTGTTCCCGTGTGGTGCGGGGGGAACCGCCAGCGGGCCGGCCGCTACGGCCTCCCGGGGTCCTGAGGCGTCGTCACGCCTTCGAGCGGGCTTCCCGGCCCCGGGGCCGGGAAGACTGCCCCCGTGACCGACTCCAAGCTGTTCCAGCCCGGTACCACCGCGATCCGTCGCGACGTCCACGCCGACCGGGTGTGGACCGCGATGCCGCAGCGGGTGATCGACGACACCGGCCACGTGCTGACGCTGGCCTACTGGCCGGGGATCGAGAGCATGGCCCCGACGACCTGGATCACCGCGACGCGCACGGGAGACGACGTCACCCGCAAGCAGGGCCTGGACGACCTGGCAGCCGGCACCTGGACCCTTGGCCGCTACCGCTGGACCGGCACCGCACTGCTCTCGTACTTCCTGGCCGGCGAGTGGTTCTCCGTGCACTGCTTCCAGGACGCCGCCACCGGCGACCCGCTGCATTGGTACGTGAACTTCGAGAAGCCGTACACGCGCCGCCCCGGCATCGGCATCGACACCATGGACCTCGCCCTCGACCTGGTCATCGCTCCCGACCTGTCGAGCCACCGATGGAAGGACCACGCGGAGTACGCCCAGCTGCGCCGTCTCGGCCTGATCGACGACCACCTGCACCGCCAGGTTGAGCGGGCCCGCGGGCGGGCGATCACCATGCTCGACGACCGCACCGGCCCGCTTGCCGCGGGCTGGCCCGCCTGGGCACCGGACCCCGCGTGGCCGCTGCCGACCCTGCCCGTCAGCACCAACGCCAGCGCCGACGAACCGGCCGCAGACCGGTGACCTCGGCCACGGCGGTCACCGGCACGGGCACCGGGCCGGTCCGCGTGCGGGTGTGCGCGGTCCTGGTCCACGACGGCCGCATCTGCCTGATCCGCCGCCAGCGCCCGGCCGGCCTTCAGCTCTCCCTGCCCGGCGGCCTGATCGAGCCCGGCGAGGACCCGCCGACGGCGCTGCGCCGGGAACTGCTCGAAGAGCTCGGCTTCGACACCGCCACCCTGCCCGCGCCCCCGGTGCTGCGCTTCACCCAGGACCAGGAGACGCTCCGCCCCGGCGAGAGCGCGCCGTTCCGCCGCCGGCACCTGGTCTTCACCGCCCACCTGCCGACCGGCTTCCACCTCGCCGTCGCCGCCACCGAGCAAGACGACCCCCACCAGCCACCGGTGGTCTGGGTACCCGCAGCCGCAGCAGCCTGCCTCCACCTCTACCCGGCCATCGGCCCCGCCCTCGACCAAGCCCTCCGACCCGACACCACCACCAACCGACCGCTGCTGCTCCCGGCGATGACCGGCGCCTCCTACCAGTGGCGCTGACGCCCCGACCGCATGCCTGTGACGAGACACGCTAGTTGTCACCAGTCGTAGAGCGTGGCCTGCGGTCGGCGGTCGGTTTCCTGGTGGCTATGGACGAGAGACGGCTCGCGCGTGGGCATACGCGGCTCGGTACGACGCAGGTCGGCCCGCCTTTGTGGTCCCACGACTGCGGGTGGCAGGACCTTCTGGTCCCGGTTGCGGTGGCGTCCGGGCGTGAGGGCCTGGACCTGGAGGAGGGCTGGACTCGGCGCTGGACGGCCACCTGGCGGGCCGGAGGCAACGAGACCTCGAGCACGGTGCAGGACCTCGCCCGGCTCCCGGTCGTCGACAGCGACCCGATGCGCTGGTTCTCCTGGCAGCGGGCCCAACGGCACCGTCCCGGCATGCAGTTCCTGGTGAGCACTGGCCGCCACCACGGCACGGAGAGCCTGGAGGAAGCCCGGGTGCTGCTCGTTCTGGACTTCGCGGCCGGCCTGCTCGATGTTGTGTCGCAGCCGATCAAGTTCTGGTTCGGCGCGTCGGGCAGACGACGGAGCCACATCCCGGACTACCTCGCGGTGACCCGCTCCGGCGTCTGGCTGATCGATGTCCGCCCCGAGCGGCTGATCAAGGACGAAGACCGGGAGTCGTTCGCCGCGGCGGCCAAGGTCGCCCTCGCTTGCGGGTGGCACTACACGGTCGCAGCCCGTTGGCGGGAGCACGCTCTCGCCGCTCTGGATGCCTTCTCCTCCCAGCGCCGCCCGCTGTCCGACCCGCTCGGCCTGCGGTCGGCTCTACTCGCGTCAGCAAGTCAGGGCCTGACGTTCGGTGAGCTCGCCGAGACCACGCCGTTCCCACCCGTCGCCCGCGCCCAACTCGCCAATGCCACGTCTGCGGAGAACTGCTGCACGCAGCGAACTGGCAGACGCTGCTGGCCCGACCCCGTGACGAGACACTGCATCCCACCCAACGCCCGGGCTCCGGACCTGTCGTCAACCTCCGTGGCAACCGACCGGCCTGCGGCGCTGACCTCACCAAGGCGGCCCCGGACAGTGACGCGCTGCCGGCCGATTCCCGATCACGAAAAGCGCTGATCAGCCTGCAAGAGCGACTTCTCTCCCTCCTCGCACCGGAAGGACCTGAGCAGGTCGGAAGCGTCGGCTGGCTCGTCCCCACCGCTCAGTACTTCATGGACCTGAAGGCTGTCGCTGCCATGATCTTGATGTCCTGGCCGGAGGCCCGCCCGCACACACCGAGCCAGGCCCTCGCCAAGGTCATCGACCGGGAGGCCGGCCGCCGCCATGAGCAGTTCCTGGAACTCCGAGAGGCCCCACGAAGCCGAGCCCGGATCTTCACCGTCCCGCCAGACGACTCCCTGACCACCGCGGCCATCCTCACGATCGCCCGCCGACAAGTTCCTCCAGGCCCGAGACGAAGTCGATGCCGCAACCTACCTCCAGCCGCTCGTCGACGAAGCCGCGGCCATCAACCACGCCGTCAGCTACCCCCTCCGCCGACAAGTCGGCACCTCCTTCCCCCTCCAAGTGGTCCTGGGAGGCCACCGCCAAGCACTCGGCGGCCAGGCCACCCACGAAGAGATCATCGAGCGGCACGACGCCGACCTTGCCCGAGCAAGGCAGTCGTGACCGAACTCGGCCAGGTAGGTTCGAGGCCGTGCGGCAGTCATTCCGGAAGAGAGGAAGCCTCACCTACAGCGGCGAGCAGTTGGAAAGGCCACTCGGGATCGGCCTGACCGATGACCAATGCGACCCAGCGGCCGGACGACCGCAGCCGCCAAACTCGCATATCGCCCGCGACTCCGCACAGGAATCCCAACGGCTCGGGCGCCACGAAGTCGGGGTCGGGGTTGTCGAACCCGAGAAACGGCCACAGATCGACGGACTCGGGTTCACCCCAGCGGCCGGTCAGAACAGCAGTCAGCGTCGCGAGATCGGTTTCGATCTCTTGCTCCGCCGCCTCGACGATCTCCTCGCTGCGGTTCTCCCAGAAGTCCTGGCTCTCTTGAAGCACGGCAAGGTGATATCCAGGGCCGCCCCAACTACTCTCCTTCCCCGGCCTCTCCTCTACTCGGGGGAACGGCAACGCACTCAGGCGGTCGATGACCAACAGGCGATCCTCGGTGGACCCTGGCAGGTGGTACTGGCTCGGCATGCGCGAAGCCTAGCCAGGGGGTCCCACACTGCCGCAGCACGAGCGCTTCCCCGCGGTGACAACAAACCTGTCCGCGTGACAACTAACATGTCCCGGCACAATGCCACTGGCCGGCCGAGCAAGCGCCCCGTGCGCGGTTGCCTCTGCGCTTGCTGCTGGGCTTGCTACTCGGGGTTGCCTCAGCCCCTCCGGGGATCACAGTGCTTCCGCAGCTCAGAGCGCATTGTCCATAGGCCGGCGGACGCCGACTACTTCTGCCTGGGCACTTCGGCGGTGGCCGGGAGAAGTCCATGCGCTGGAGCGTCGCCGGACAGGAAGAGGAGGGGAGTAGGCGCGCAGAGCAGGAGCGGGGAGAAGATCCCGGCAACCTGATGCTGCGTGCCGACGGCGTTGGTGGTTGTCCGCTGCGCGGTGGCCCGGCGGCCCCGCTTCGCGGCGCCACCGGCGCGAGGAGGAGGGTGGAGAAGGAAGGACGGGGCAGGCACGGGGGCCAGGTCGCCGGATGCACGACCAGCACGACCAGCACCACCGCACCGGTCAACCGGCCACACCTCCGCTCCCGCTGGTGGCCGGCTGCACCGGGCCGGACAGTAGGCCGTGCCGGGCCCGGACCTACAGCTCGGTCCACCCGCACGCCCGCCCGCCCCGGGCGCCGAGCGGGTGCCAGATCGGCGCGGCCGGCCCGCGCTGCACAGGTCCCCGGCGGCTAGCAGTTAGCCGCAGGTCCGCCACTGCCGAGCGCACCCTGAAGGCTGGCGGCCGACGCGCGAAAACCGGTGGCAGGTGGCCCAACTACCGCAGGACGATGAGTGCGTGGCTGCATACCTATATAACCGGCATGTCGCGGATGACGAGTATCGTCAGCGTGCTCGCCGACACCGACCGAGTTCTCTGCTCCCGCTGGTTGCCGCGGCGGCCGTCAGGTGGGGCCAGCCTGGGCAGCAGCACCCCTGGCTGCAGAGCCCGTACCGGAAGTACACGCCGTGGGCCCTGGCGGACATCGCCCGCGTCGCGCTCACCTTCGGCACCGAGTTCCACCGGGCCGAGGCCACCGAAGCCGACCTGCTGAAGATCCTCTGCGCGTATTCGCAGCTGAAGGACCTCACCCTCCACAACGATGATGGTGACCCGAGTGTGCGATTGCGGGACTTCCTGATGCGCAGCTTCGGCGAGCAGTTCGTCTGGCAGGCCCCGGATGCCACCAACCTTGCCCGCACCGGCGCGATCTTCCGCGACACCGCGTTCCCCGAGCACCGCACGCCCCAGGTGCTGGTCTCGGGCTGGGACACGGACCTGCTGGGCTGCACCCTGACCGACTACATCGGCGTCACCCAGACTCTGTGGGCCGTCGCGATGCACTCGCAAGGCCGCTTCGATCCTTCCTACCTGGACGCCCCCCAGGCCGCCGATATCTACGACATCATCGACCGCACCACGCTGCTGAACACTGTTGAACGACACTTCGCCACCGACACCGACGCGTTCAGAGCTGCTGAACGCGACATTGCCGAGCGCGTAGCGAAGACCCCCGGCGCCTCCCACCCCCAGCTGCGCCGCTTCACGCACAACCCGCTCCTGACGCGCCCGGCTGTCACCGGATTCGGCGACGCCTGGCTGCTGTGTCCCGTCCCGCAGCTCGTCCACCGCAAGGCCGGCCCGGCCGGTCTCTATTTCACGGGCTTTGCCAGCCACGGTCAGAGCTTCAGCATCGAGACCGGGTACCTCTTCGAACAGTACGTAGGCCGTCAGCTGCGCCTGCTCGCGGATGCCGACGTGCTTCCGGAGATCACCTACCTGGTGGGGAAGAAGCAGAAGAGGGAGAGTGTCGACTGGATCGTCGTGTTCGACGACCTCGTCCTGCTTGTCGAGGTCAAGGCATGCATGCCGACGGAGAATGCCCGCCTCGGCCTGGCCTTCGGTGTGGAGGAGACCATCCGAAAGATCGGCAAGGCATACGAGCAGATCAACCGGACCGAGGATCTGATCGCCAACGGACGCCCAGCCTTCGCAGCGGTACCGAAGGACCGGCCTCGCCACGGCATCGTCGTCACTCTGGAGCCGTTTCCTATCGCCAACGCACCCTTCCCTGCCCCCGGCCTGCCCACCACCGCTCTGCCCGTCACCGTCGCCAGCGCGCAGGAGATCGAGTACCTGGTCATGCTCACCGACACCTCGGCGTCCACTCTCCTCCTAGCACGGGCCGCCGACCCGGAGCAGTCGACGTGGAGCCTCGACGCGGTCCTCGCCCATCACAGCGCGGACCGCAACCCGATCTTGGACGACGTCTGGAATTCCTACCTCTGGTCCTCGGCCAGCCGCGCTCGTCGGCAGGCCCAGTAGGCGCCGCCCGGCGGTCCCCGCCGGTCCCGCTTCCCGCCTACAGCTTCGTCCACCCGCACGGCCGCCCACCCCGGGTGCCGAGCGGGTGCCAGATCGGCGCGGCCGGGCCGCGCTGGACCAGGTCCTCGATCCGGGCGGCGCCGGCCGGGACGGCGGTGAGCATCTCGGCGACGGCCGGGTTCTCCTCGGCGGCCAGCCGCAGGTCCGCCACCACTGACCGCGCCTGGGCCGCGCCGGTGCCGACCAGGACGACCAGGAGCCGGGGGAAGGAGCGCCAGCGCCGCTCCCACGCCCGACCCCGACCGTCCGGGCCCGGCTGCTCCCACACCCGGGCGCAGGCCGCCAGCTGCGCCGCGGTCTGTTCGGCACCGGTGCCGGGGCGGTGGCGTTCGATGAAGGCGCGCAGCCGGTGCCGGTCGTCGCCGGTGCCGGCGGTGTAGGCGAGTTCGGCGGCGGGCCGGTACACCCCGGCGCCGGCGGACAGCTGGGGTGCGGGGACGAGGTCGAGCGGTCCGCACGCCTCGCCCCGGGTGCGGGCGTCGGCGACGAAGGCCGCGTGGATCCGGCCGACGTCGAGCAGGTGCTCGCGCCCGAGCCGGACCGCGAACTGCTCGGTGTCCGGTGGCGGCGGGGCGGCGGGCCTCGGGGAAGGTGTCCGCGACGGCGCAGCCGGCCGCCGTGAGGTGCCACGCCTTTGCCCGGCCGGCCTGCGGCAGGGTCACGAACTCCGTCAGGCCCTCGACCTGCAGACGGGTCAGCCGCTTCTGCGTCTGCTTGATGAGGGCGGCGCCGCCATGCAGCTGGTGGAGCTGCTCGGCGGTCGCGAGCGTGAAGCGGTGAAGCGTCACCAGGACATCGTGGTCGGTCTCCAGATCCCCGTGCACGAAAGTGCTCCCTCATTCCGAGGCACGGGAATCTCCCGTGCTCGGAGAATGGAACCCCATGAAACTCACCGGATTTCTATCCACCAATGCTGTCCGTTCATAACGATTTGATAACTCTCGCCATCAAGACAACCGGTCCCCTCACCGGTCCGAAATGCGGTCCGTAATCCCGTCCGCCAACCAGTCCCCATCTCGGGGCCCCCGTTGGTCCGGTCGGCACGTCTCTGACCTGCTGGGATATCCATCAAGGTGCCCTGGTGAGTTTCCTTGGCGGCCTATCAAGGAAATTCACCAATACCTTGGTGACTCTGGTGAGTTTGCCGGGCCGCTTCCGTTCCCCCTGCCGTTTCCCCCTCCGCTGCCCCTACCGGGCATTTCGAGCCCGAGGGGCGAATCAGCCCAGCTCAGGGCCCGAATCCGGGCCGCGCCCCCGTTCTGACAACCCTCTTCTCCCGTCTTTCTGCTTTTGGTTTTGGTTTGTGGTTGTGGCGTTGTCGGTTGGTCGGTTCGGGTTGTTGCACCTGCGGTGGGCTTCTCCTTTTCTCGCGTCCGGCTGGTGCCGGCCGCTTGCTGGTTGGGGGGTGGCGGCGGGGGCCGGAGAGGGGCAGTTGGAGAGGGTGCGGCGCGCGGCTCGGAACGGGCTTGGCCGCTGTCAGGAGTGCCGGATATCCCGGAGAGGCACAGCCGACCACGACCACCGGGAGACACCCGTGAGCACCCCCCAGAGCCCCGCCCAGCCCGGCGACAACGACGGCCAGGCCGACGCCGTCGAACCGGCGCAGCCGTCCCGGCCAGGGCGCACCGCCTACCGGCGCGGTGCCGCCAACCCGAACGGCTCGACCACCGCGCTGCGCGCCGACGTCCTCGGCGCGCTCGGTGTCCTCAAGGTCGCCACCGCCGACCAGCTCCAGCGCCTGCTGCGCCCCCGGGTGGCGTCGAACACCGTGATTCGGCAGGCGCTGCGCGATCTCGCGCTGCACGGCCTGGCCGCCTCCGACGGCAACACCCGGGACCGGCACAAGACCTGGCGGCTGGAGGGTACAGCCGGACTGGAGGCGGCCGGGCAGGTGCTCGGCCTGCCTCGCTCCGACATGGGATCGACGGCCCGGGGCGCAGGGCGCTCCGGTGCCCAGCACGCGATGGCGGTCAACGAGACGATCACCGCGTTCGTCCTGGGCGGCACCGCGTCCGGGGCCGCGGGCGGGGTCGGCACCGTGACCGACTGGGCGACGGAGGTCGAGTTCCTGCTGCCGGGCGGGCGGCGCAAGGTGCGCCCGGACGCGGTGTGGCAGGCCCCGGAGATCGGGGTGCCGGTGCTGATGGTGGAGGTCGACCGCTCGACGATGTCGCCGGAGCGGGTCGCCGCGAAGTTCCCCCGGTATCGCGAGCTGTTCCGCACGAAGGTGAAGAGCATCGACCCGGCGCTGGCCGACGGGGAGCCGGCCGACCGGATGGTCCACTGGTGGCGCCGGACCTGGCCCGGCCACACCCGGCCTGGCTACCCGCCCGTCGCCCTGGTCGTCACCGGCGCCGGACCCGTCGCCCTGGCCAACCGCCAGGAGGCCGTGGCGGACCTGGCGCGCGATGCCTGGGGCGGGCAGTGGTGGACAGTGCCGCAGGACGACAACGACGGCGACGGCTGGCGCGAGTACGACGACGCCGTGCCCGTCCTCGCGACCACCCTTGAGCTGCTGGCCGAGCACGGCTCCCTCGGCCCCGTCTGGTGGCGCTACGGCCGCCCCGGCCGGCACTCCCTGCTCGACGCGCTGGAGAACCCGAACAACCGCGCCGCCTACAACCAGCGCCAGAAGGCCCGGGAGAAGAAGGCCCGCCAGGAGCACCGAGAGTGGATGTGCACCCTCGCCTGCGCCGAGTGCGGCAACGTCCCCAAGGAGGAGAGCACCTGGCACTACGGCCCCGACGGACGACAGGTGGAGTGGACCCGCCAACCCGGCGGCCGCTGCTGGACCTGCCACCAGGAACACACCGAGCGCCTGGAGCGGGAGGCCGAAGAGCAGTTGGAGGCCGCCCGGGCGGCGAATGCCGCGCTGCGCCCGTGCTGGACGTGCCGGGGCTCGATCGGGGGGAAGGAGGGCTCGAAACTGGAGCTGCGGGAGAAGGCCGGCCCGGACCGGCTGGAGTGCCCGACGTGCGAACAGGACCGCGCCGCGAAGGACTTGGGCCCGCTGATGTTGCCGGTCCCTACCAAGCGCGAGCTGGTGGCCGCGCTGGTCTCCACTCCAGACGATCCGTGGTGGGAGGACTGCGTGCTGCACGCGAAGCTCTACCCGGTGAGGGGCCGTCGGATGACTCGGTGACTGCTGTTGGGATGGTCGCGTTGGCCGACGTGGCGCCGGCCAACGAGGCCTCAGGTACCGAGGTCTTGGCGTATGAGTTGGTGGAGGCGGTCGCGTAGGTGGCCGAGGTGGTCCTTCTGCTGCTGTAGGTCAGGCGGATCGGCGGGCATGGTCGCGACGTACTCGATGCTGACTCTGAGGGCGCGGAAGACAGCGTCGGCGGCGTCGATGATTCCAGGCGGTGCAAGGACGTGGATGCGCTGCCGGATGGCGCCGAGGCCGTGTGCTGTAAAGGCGTTCTGGGCGGCCGATCTACGGCGCTCTGGTGGCTCCGTAGATCGGAGGACATCCAGGAGGTCATGCGCGGTGCTCTCAAGGGCTGTCAAGAACTCGACGTAGGCATGGAAGCGTGCTTCGAACGCGCTTCTGTGGGCCTCCCACTGCCTGCGGCGCTGATCGCCTAGACGGGCAGCGAAAATCCCAAGGGCCACGCCCAGCAGTGCGCACACGGGGGCTATCCAGTCAGCCATGGGGGCGGGGTACCCGTTAGCACGGTGACTATGTGGGTGTGACCTGTTGGTTGTGGTGGGCGTGTTTTGGCCTTGCTCGCGGTGTTGTCTGGACCTTTGGTTGTGCCTGTTGTGCCTGTTGGGGGTGGTGGGGGTGGTGGCGGGGTCGGGTGTGGGGTGGGGTGTGGTGACTGTGTGTGGTGGTGGCTGTCGTCCGGTGCTGTCGTCGCCGTCTCGGGGGCGGGTGGGGTGGTGTGGGCGGGTTTTCGGGTGTGAATTCTGCCGGGTATTCCGCCGGGTTGTTTTGGCGGGTTGGTTGTTGGTGGTGGTGTGAATTCGGGTCGGAATTGTGGTGGCCGGGGGTGGTGGTGGGGTTGGTGTTCGGTTTGGCGGGGGTCGGGCTGGGTGCTTCTCGGTGGTTGCCGTCGGGTGGCCGCCGTCCGGGGTTGGCCGGGCGCTGGCGCCGCCGTCCGGGCCGTGCCGCTGTCCGGGCTGGTGCCCCTGCCTGGCCCGCCGTCCCTGATGCTGCGCCCCCTGCTCGGTGGCCGCCGTCCGGGCTGCCGGCCTCGGCGGCTCCCCGTCTCCCCGGCGCCTGCCTGCCCGTCCGCTGCTGGGCTCGGCCGTCGTCCTGTCGGCCGCCAGGTCGTTCCGCCGTTCCCGCCGGTGGCCGTGTCCGCCTCGCTGAGCGGCCGTTCGGGGCTGCGGCACCGCCGTTGCGGCTGGGCGGCTGGGTGGTCGTCAGGCCGCTGTGGAGGCCGCTCTGGTGGCGGCCTGCCCGCCGGGCGGAAGCACACTGACCCGCGCACACCCCATCGTTGATCGGTAGCGGGACGCCATCGTGCAGTGCCCCCCACGGCCAGACCCGCGAGAGGAGCACGCCCGACCTCGGGCCTGTCCGGTTCACCGGGCTGCCAGGGGGCGATGCCCTCGTCGTCGGGGCCTGCAACTCGCGCACCCGCACTGCGGGCCACGGCACCGGTGACGGCGCGACGCGGGCGTGCTGCGCCTGGGAAGCTGCCGTCTCCGCCAGTAGGACGATCTTGACGCCAGGCTGATACGTGACATCCCATATGTATACGCAATGCATGCGACCATCGGCCCGAATAGTGAAATTGTACCGATTTGGTCCTGCTGGATATCTTCTCTGGAATCCTCAAATTTAACTCAACTCGGGCGCCTGGTGGAGCATCTCCCGCCTAGTCTTTGATTCACCGAGAAGGCATGAAGCGCTTTCGCGGAAACGTAATCACCCATGGAACGGAGTAATTTCGTGCTCCTCCGTACAGCAAAGATCATGTCAGCACTCGCCCTGGCGATCGGGGTCGTCGGCGCCGGCTCGGTGTCCCCCGCTTCCGCGGCGGCCGCGCCGAACGCCCCCCGGGCCGTCGCAGGAGAGTTCATGCTGCAGAGCGCGGCCACGGGCGCTTGTCTGACCGCCACCAGTGCGGGCTACGGCTTCGCCGGCGTGGTGGCCCTCGGATGCAACCGCAACAACAACTCGCAGTGGTGGGCCCCCAACCAGGACAAGCTGGAGGAGGCCAACTTCCTGGGGACCTGCCTGGTCAATCAGAATGGCCAGGCCGGCACCGAGGATTGCAACGTTGGCAACCCGCACTGGTGGTACGGTTCGAACCCGTCCGTCGTCTGGTCCACCTCCGGCGGCTATCTCACTTCTTCGCGCCCCAACGTGTGGCTGGGCTCCAACCAGGGCAGCTCCAGCCAGTGGGTCCGGGTCTACTGACCACTCCTGGCCGGGTGGCTGGAATAGAATTTCGGCCACCCGGCCACAATTGCAGTTGAATCGGAGCGATTAAGTTCAGGCTCATTTGCCCGAACGCAATGGACCTGGCGGGGAAGGAATTCCATGACCGGCCCCGCCGCCGGGTCTGCGAGCAGGCGGGCCGGGCACCGGAGCCGACCGCCGGGGTGATCAACTGTGCCTGAATTCACTTTCCCGCCGCTGCGCCTCGGAGCCCTTTCGATTTCTCTGGTGGAATGGTTCCGGATTGCATTCATGGTTGCGATCGGCCGGGTTGGTGTCTCTGGTGGGTGCTGGCATTGATGGTTCGTCAGGTTCGGGTGTGGTGTTGCAGGTCGGTGGCGTTGGCTGGTGGTGTATCGCTGGTGTCATGACGGTGGTGCTCACTGGCTTGTAGCGGTGTCACGGGGCGGTATACCGCATCATCCGAGTGGTGTCATGAGTTCGGCTGTTCTTGCGTCGGGCGGGAGTAATTGTCAAGATCTGTGGATCCAGCCTTCCAGGCTGTGGTCGGTGTGACTGCGGTGCTCGGGCTTCTGGATCCAGGCGATGATGGCATGCATGTCGACCGGGCGGGTCGTGTCGACGTGCAGGGTCGGGCCGACCCGGAGGGGGCGAGCGGTGCGTCGCCAGCGCTCCCACTCGTCATCCGTCAGCAGGTCACCATGAATCGGATGGCGTGGGTGACGGGCTTCGAAGCGACGTCGGGCGGTCTCCAACGGGACGTCACACCAGATCTCCACCGCATCGGGGTTGTTGGCGCGGTTCAAGCCCCGCAAGACGAAGTCGCGAAAGTCGGTCGGCCAGCAGGATTCCAGGACGGCACCGGCAGGTGCGTCCGCCAGCAGTGCCCACATCGTGTCGCTGGCCGCAGCGCCGAGTGAGGCGTTCCAGCGTCGCTGCGGCACGTCGGCCCTTTCGGTGCCCAGCACGTCGGCGTGGGCCTCCTTGATCACGTCCTTGCTGAACAGCGACAGTCCCAGGTGACGGGACAGGGCGCGGGCCAGGGTTGTTTTCCCCGCGCCGGGCAGCCCGTTGACCAGAACAGCGATCGGGCCCCTCATGCCGCCACCTCCTCGGGGTGCTCGACGAGTTGGCCGCGTTCGAAGCGCGCGCCTGCGCGGACCAACGGGACCAGGTGGGCGCCGTTGACGGCCCGCCAGCGAGCCTGAGCCGACTCGACGAGCTTGAAGACCATGGCGAGGGCGGCGGCGCGGGAGCCGGCGCCCTTGGTGACCTTGGTCCGCAGGCGGACGGTGGCGAAGGTCGACTCGATCGGGTTGGTCGTGCGCAGGTGGATCCAGTGCTCCGCCGGGTAGTCGTAGAAGGCCAGCAGGACGTCCTGGTCGTCGGTGATCTTCTTGACGGCCTTGGGGAACTTGGCTCCGTAGAGCTTGGCGAACGTCTTGATGGCCCGCTCGGCGTGTTCGCGGTCCTCGGCGTTGTAGATGTCCTGGATCGCCTTCTTCGCCGCCGGCTGGGCCGACTTCGGCATGGCGTCGAGGACATTGGCCGTTTTGTGAACCCAGCACCTCTGTTCGCGGGTGGTGGGGAAGACCTCACGCAGGGCCTTCCAGAACCCGAGTGCGCCGTCACCGACCGCCAGCACGGGCGCGCGCATGCCTCGTCTCGCGCAGTCCCGCAGCAGCGAGGCCCAGGACTCGGCCGACTCCCGGTAGCCGTCGGCCATCGCCACGAGTTCCTTGGTGCCGTCCGCGCGCACCCCGATGACCACGAGGACGGCGGCCTTGGCCTCGTCCAGGCGTATGCGCAGGTGGATGCCGTCGACCCAGACGTAGACGTAGTCGGTGCCGGACAGGTCGCGTTCCTGGAACGCTTGGTGGTCGGCCTGCCACTGGGCGGTCAACCGGGTCACCGTGGCAGGCGACAGCCCCGCCGAGGAGCCGAGGAACTGCTCCATCGCCGGCACGAAGTCGCCCGAGGACAGGCCGTGCAGGTAGAGCAGCGGCAGAACCTCGGCGATCTTCGGGGACTTGCGGCACCACGGCGGCAGGATCGCCGAGGAGAACCGCTTGCGCTCACCAGTGGCCTCATCGACGCGCTTGTCGTTCACCCGCGGGGCCTTGACCTCGATCACGCCAGCGGCGGTGGTGACCTTCCGGGGCTGGTGGTAGCCGTTGCGGACCACCAGGCGCCGCCCGCTCTCGTCCTTCTCGTGGGCCAACTCGGCGATGTAGGAGTTGACCTCGGCCTCCAGAGCGGCGGCCAGCATCCGTCGGGCACCCTCACGAACGATCTCGTCCAACAAGGAGCTGTCTCGCGTCGAACCGTCGGCATTGACTACCGTGAGCACGGGCGTACCTTCCCGACCGACGCTGCAACGTCGGCCTACTCGATGACCATCACAGGATCATTCGGGAAGGTACGCCTTCTGCGTCCCTCCCGGAACCGATCCACAGGTATCGAGCATTGCTCGTCGGGCGGTACGTGGGGTGGGTGTGATCAGGGTGTCCGGGTTCTTCCCGGGCTCTTCGTGATCGGTGTCCCTTGTCGGGGGGTGTGGTGGCTGCCTCGTCCGCGCTGGCTGATGTCCTGCCTGTCGTGTCGGTGGACCGGCCGCTCTTGGTGGCGCGTCTGCTCGAGCTCGATTCCGTGGGGATGTTGACGACCGCGCATGTGTGCGTGGGTGCGCAGGCCGCCTCGGTGACGGAACGCACGGTGTGGAGATGGATCAAGGCGGCCAAGGACGAGGGCCGCACGGACCGCCGGCCACGTCCCAGGCTCGAACTGTCGCAGGAGGCATGGACCGTCCTGGCGCAGGCGGGCGGAACTGTCGCGGCGCTCTACCGGCATCTGAGGGCGACCGCTCCTGAGGGATCGACGGTGCCCTCGCTGCCGACCGTCCACCGGATGGTGAAGCGGGATCTGGAGGCGGGGCGGGAGCTTCCGCCCCGTCAGGTGGCGGCTCAGGCCAGGACCGGGCAGCGGGACCGCCAAGCGCTGGCCGACCTGGCGTTGGAGCGCCCGCGGGACGGTGGTGCCGCGGCTGTTCCCTGTATCCGGTCTGCCCGTGGCGAGCCGGCGGGTCCCGATCCCCTGGCTGTGTGGGCGCAGACGTTGGCTACCCACGAGAAGACACCGGCAGGGGAGCTGAGCGGCGTGCCGGGTGTCGTGCTCCCGGCGGGCGGTACGGTGGTCACCACCCAGGCGGTGCGGCAGGTGGCCGAGGCGCTCGGAGCGGCCGTCGCGGTTCCCTCTCTGTCAGCCTTGGGTGAGACGTCCCGCTTTGTCGGGTTAGCCTGAGAGGGCCCGAGTAGGAGTTCCATCCCTGATGACCAGCACCAATCCGTCCGCTGCCGACCCGGCTCCCAGGCCGAAGCGCCGCACGTTCAGTCCCGAGTACAAGCTGCGGATCGTCGCCGAGTACGACGCCGCGCCCAAGAACGAGAAGGGTGCGGTTCTGCGCCGCGAGCGCCTGTACCACTCGCACGTCACCGAGTGGCGGGCCGCGCGCGATGCCGGGGCCCTGGAGAACCTGGTCGACCACCGCACCAGCCCGGCCCGCCCGAAGAAGTCCGCCACCGAGGTCGAGAACGAGAAGCTGCGCCGGCAGGTGGAACGGCTGGAGAGGGAGCTCGCCCGGAACAAGGCAGCGTTGGAGGTCCTGGGAAAAGCGTCGGCGCTCTTGGAAATGATCTCCGAGAGCGCGGACTGAAGCACGCCGCGGACCCCGTCGTGGACGAGGCGTTCACCGCCGTCGAACACGAGCTCGGCACCACGGCCGCATGCCGGCTGACCGGCCGCTCCCGGGCCACCCACTACCGCAGGCTTCAGCCGACGCCCGCACGCAAGCCCAGGTCGCCCCAGGTCCAGCCATCGGCCCTGACAGCCGAAGAGCGCACTGCGGTACTGGAGTTGATGAACAGCCCCGAGTACGCCGAACTGGCGCCCGCGCAGATCTGGGCCCGTGAGCTGGACACCGGGCGCTACCACTGCTCGGTCTCCACGATGTACCGGATCCTGCGTGAGCGGGGGCAGTCCGGTGAGCGCCGCCGCCAGGCCACCCACCCGGCCAAGACGGTGCCCGAACTGGTCGCCGACGGCCCCTCGCAAGTCTTCACCTGGGACATCACCAAAGCTGCCGGCCCCAGGAAGGGCATCTGGTACCACGCCTACGTGATCATCGACATCTTCAGCCGCTACATCGTCGGCCACACCGTCGAACTGGCCGAATCAGCCGAGCGGGCGGAGGAGTTGATCCGCGAGACCATCGCGCGCAACGGCATCGTCCCCGAGACCGTGCACGCCGACCGGGGCACCTCGATGACCTCCAAGAAGGTCTCCCAGCTGCTGATCGACCTCGGCGTCACCCGGAGTCACTCGCGTCCGAAGGTCTCCAACGACAACCCTTACAGCGAGGCCCAGTTCAAGACCACCAAGTACATGTCCGACTACCCCGAGCGGTTCGACTCCCTGGCCCATGCCCGCGAATGGTTCGACGCCTTCATCTCGTACTACAACCACGAGCACAGGCACTCGGGTATCGGACTTCACACGCCCGCCAGCGTCCACTTCGGCACGGCGGAGGAGATCCGCGACCAGCGGTCCGTCACCCTCGCCGAGGCCTACGCGCGCCACCCCGAACGCTTCGGCCGCCGTCCCAGACCACCCGAGATCCCGAAGACGGCATGGATCAACGACCCCGCCAAGCGCAGGGAACCCGCACCACAAACCTCATAACGTCACGACCGTCTCACTGGACTTGAAATCTTCCGGTTGATGGCGTGTGCTGTGTGTTCGGTGACGCGGGCCGCGGCAAGACCGTGGCGGTCCTGGCGGGTCTTGGTGCCGTTGCGCCCGATCGGCGTGTTCTGTGGGTTCAGGCGCCGGTGCGTTCCTCGGTGACGGAACTGCGTCGTGCGGTGTTCGACGCCCTCGCGTTGGGGGAGCACGGCCGGTTCCCGCACCGCTCGGCGGAGGCCGATGCCCGGGTGCTGGCCTCGCTCGCGGTGCCTGCGGTGTTGGTCGTGGATGAGGCCCAGCGCTTGCCGGTGCCGTGCCTGGAGTATCTGCAGGGCTTGTGTGACCATCCCGGCGCCCGGCTCGTGCTGGTGTTGTGCGGGGCCGGCAGCGAACGGGCGCTGCGCCGCCTGCCGCAGTTGGCGTCCCGCGTCGTCGCGTGGCAGGAGGTGCCCCGCCTACCGCCAGCTGCTGTGGCCGAGACGGTGAGCGCGTTCCATCCACTGTGGCGGGTCCTGACCTCGCAGGACCTCGCGTGGATCGACAAGCGGGCTGCGCGCGGGACCTTCCGCGTCTGGGCCAACCTCACCACCCATCTGCACACGACCCTGGCAGCCGACCCCCGCACGCCGCTCGACCGGGCCCTGCTGCGCCGCCTGTTCCAGCGCCTGGGCCCACCCGTGTAGGCGCTCCCGGCACCCCGCACCGCAAGCGCTGAACGTATTGGCCCGCGGCTTCCGGCACATCTGTACCCGGGACACCGCGGACACCCTTCTCGACCGAGGAAGACAGTGATGACGGCACCTCACGAGGGCGGCGCGAGTGTGCCCGCCGAATCCGGTCTGGCCGGGCTGCCGCAGGCGTCGCTCACGGCGATGCGCGGCCCGGCCGTGCGCCGACTTCTCGCCCTTCGGGGAACCGGAAGTTGGCCACCACCTTCAGCCACGCGAGCCGCACTCCGATGGGGACGTCCAGGTTCGTCAGTGTCCACCCGGCGGCCTGCGCCGCCATCTCCAGCGCCTGGCGTTCGCGCGCGCCGTCCGGCTCCGCGCGGCCCGGGTGCACGATCGCCAGCCGTCGCCCGTCGGCGGTGCGGGCGAAGAACGCCGGGCTGGCCGTCCCGTGGGCGCTGCCGTCCTCCCAGGCGATCTCGGTCGCGCAGGCCGAGAAGCAGGTGATGGCCGCGTCGAAGTCCAGCAGCATGGCCGCGTGCATCAGCCGCTCACTGCCGCACACCACCATGGCGCCGGTGGTCGCCGACCAGTACCGCGTCAAGATCGAGGTGCGGCCGTTGTAGGCGTGCGGTTCACGCAACGGCTCGCACCGTTCCAGCGGCACTGCCCGCACCTGGTCCGGGCCCCCCTCACGCACCCGCCCGTCCACGTCGCGGTAACGCACCCGCACCTGCACAAGATCACCTCTCCCGTGCCGCATCCCACTCGTCCCTGATCTGCTTTTGGCGGATGAAAGGGGCGCCTCGCCCGTCGAGGGCGGCCCCTGCTCCTCGCGGACTACGGCCGTCACAGGAAGGGCCGATCGAACGGGCTGGCCACCGGGCCGGAGGGCAGGCAGCTGAGCTGCTGCACCGAATCCAGCGGCGCGATTCGTGTGTGCGGTGCGACCAGCACAGCCCGCCTCAATCCGTCCCCGCGCTTTGACCCCGGGCCCGGCACCGGCTTGTGGCACTCCATCCACCGCCTCAGCACTTCCCGGTACCTGGGGCCCAACTCCTGTGAACTGCGGGTGAACCAGTCCTCGTAGGAGTCCGCCGTCAGTTCCCGGCCGAGCCGGCGACGCTCGGCCTGCGCCAGGACGCGGGCGATGCGCACGCTGTGCGGGTAGGACAACAAGGAGGCGGCCCGCGCCTCCCCGAGCCGGTCGGCCATCGACCGGAGTCTGTCCGGCGCGCTCGATTCGGTTCTGCTCATCGTGCGCGCGTCGGCGAACAGCGCGCGTGCGGTGCGGCCCAGGGGCCGCTCCATGGCCACCCGCTGGCGTTCCGCCGCCAGGATCCGCGGCCAGTCAGCCACGTCGATCCAAGGGGTCTGTGGATCACGGGAGTTGTCCGACCATCGTGCGTGCCGGGCGCACAGGTGCCAGGGGTCCGCCACCATCATCCAGGCCGGCTCGCCGATGCCGCGGCGGGCCGCGCACAACGCGCAGGCCCGCACGAGATAGCCGTCCCGCACCGCCCACGGGAACGACCAGGCGGGAGTGCCGTCACCGTCGTCGAGCAGGTACGCCGCGTCCAGGCTCGCGAGCGCCCGCCGCATCACCTCCAGCGGACGGCCGGCCAGGGCGGCCAGGCGCTCGGCGGCAGGACGGTTGAGGTAGAGCTCGGTCAGTTGCGGCGCGACGGCTCTCGTGCTGCCCTGCCCGACCTCGTCCAGCAACTGCTGGACCTCGAGCCCGTTTCGGCCGGCCAGGCGGGTCACGTAGGAGCCGGTCGACTCGCCCGCCATGAACCGGACGTGCAACGGCAGCTCACGCACCCGTACCCGATCCGAGCCCGTCACCGAATCCATGACCCTCCCTCACCTCTGCGGCCATGGCTACCACGCCGAGCGGCACGAGGAGCAGGAAGAGGGAAAAGAATCCGGCAGAGCGCACCAATTCTTGACAACGATCTGCCGGATATGAGAAAAGACGCTCTGCCGGTCGAATGGGAGAAGCGTTTCCTCGCGTCCGAAGGGCTGCCGCCGCAGAAGGCGGCTGAAGCGGTCGGCCACCGCACTGCGGGGTGCGGGACACGTCACCTTCGGCCGCCTGGCGGGGCGACTCCTGTCCTGCCTGCTGAAACCCGGCTGAGGGTGCTGGCTCGGTGACCTGGCGAGGCGCTCCTCGGCGCCTGCACCTCAGCCGATTCACGCGGAACAGCGGCATCAAGGCGAACCGAACAAACCAGAATGACATTCACGGTCCTGAAGGCGCCACCCCGGCAGTCAAATCGACGAGAATACCGACGCTTTGCTTGACAGGGGATACCGGAACGACGATCGAATAGGTGTCCCGGAGCGGGGCACGAGCCGTGCAGGCACGGCGACCGCCCCGCCGATCCAGTTGCCGGTCGCCGAGGACGCCTCACGTGCCCCACCAGCCCATCCGACTGCGCCCGCACCAACAACGCGCCGTCAGCGCCATCACCGCAGGCCTCCAACGCCACCCACGAGTGACCGTGGTCGCGGCCTGCGGCACCGGCAAGACCGTCATCGCCCGGGCCAGCGCCGACACCTACACCCCCCACGGCAACATCCTCGTGCTCGCCCCCAGCCAGGAACTGGTGGCGCAGACAGCACGCGAGTGGGACTGCGGCCGCCCGGACGAGAAGCACATCGCGGTCTGCGCCTTGCCCCCGTCCGGCCGAGGCGCCCTGTGCATCCCCTTCACCACCAGCCCGGCCGAACTCGCCCGCCGTGTCGCCGACCACAGCGGCCCGACCATCGTCTTCTCCACCTACCAGTCCCTGCCCGCGATCGTCGAGGCCCACCGCCGCCACGGCTTGCCGGAGTGGGCCCTCGCCGTCGCTGACGAGGCCCATCACACCACCGGCAGCCTCGACAAGAGCTGGGGTGACATCCACGATGATGCCCAGATCCCCGCGCAGCGCCGCCTCTACATGACGGCGACGCCACGCCGCTGGAGCCACCCGAAGTCCAGAAAACCCGGCGCGTACAAGCAACCACTGGCATCGATGGACAACCCCGCACTGTTTGGACCCGTCGTCTTCCGCCTCGAACTGGCCGAAGCCATCGCCCAGGGCATCCTCGCCGACTACCGCGTCGTCGTCCCCGTGATCAGCGCGGAGGACCTGCACGACATCCTCACCACGGCCGAGACCACCCCTCACCTGGATGGACTGCGCCTGGCAGCCATGCAAGTGGGACTGCTGCGCGCCGTACAGGACTACCCTACTTGCCCCGGACGCCGACCACGCCCTCGACTGGGTCGACCGATTCGACGGCGACTCCGACTACACCAAGCGCCGCCCCCTGCCTCCGAATACCTGGGAGCAGCTCCAGAGGGACATCGAGGCCACCCCGGGCCGCCTTCCCGCTGGCAGCACCGCCGTCTCGGTCACCGGCAGCATCCGCCTGGCCCCGGCCTTCCTCGTCGGTACCGCCTTCCGCATGGTGACCGGCGCCGACCTCGCCGTCATGCAGCGCGGGCAACTCTGGTCCACCAGCGACCCGTTCGACACCGCTCTGGCCCCCGGCGCCGAGGAGCACCCCGTCGACCAGGGCGACGAGCTCGCCGTCGCCGTCGCCGTCGCCGTCGCCACCGACCCGATCAAGGACGTCATGACGTACCTGCGCGAGCAGCACGTCCCCGTCTCCAAGCTCATCGTCCTCACCCCGCCCGGCGGGCCAGCGAAGGATGGCTCTGTCCCCGACAGCACGGCCGCCAACGCCCTGACTGTCGGAATCCGTGACCACCTCCGCGGCGTGACCCGCCCGGTCCGGCGCATGCACCTCTTCCTGGCCTGCCCGATGGGACTCTCCCTCTTCCTCGGCCACCGGTGGAACCGGCTGTGCCAGACCGTGGTGTACGAGGACATCAAAGTCGATGAGGGGTACGAGCCGGCCTTCACCATCGAGGCCTGACACACAACCAGCTCCGTGTAGGGGACGGGCTGGAGCCCGGACACCATCGCGGTGCCCGGGCTCCGCGGCCGCCGGGCACTGGCCAGGCGGCAAGCGCATGCCCCTACACGCGGTGGCCGGCGCGGGCGAGCTCGCCGCGCACGTCCTGGTCCACGGCTTGGCGGACCTTGGCGAGCACCTGCTTGGTCTGCTGGTACATCACCTTGACGGGGACCGCACCGTCGGAGCCCTTGACCTGGAGGCCGTTGAGGGCGGCGGCCAGGCGCAGCAGCCCGGAGGCGATGCGGGCCGCGCCTTCGGCGGTGTGGCCGATGTCCGAGTTGACGACGCGGCCGATCTCGGCGGCGGTCCGAGCCTGGCGCAGGTGCAGGACGGTGGCCCAGTCCTTTCCGCCGTTGACCCTCTTGTTGGCTGCGGCGTAGCCGCGCAGAACCGCCGGCACGGTGCTCGGGCCCTTGGTGGCGAGCTGCGCTTCGACGGCACCGAGGAGAGCGCCGAGGACCTCGTTGGACCGCCGCCTGGGGCTGACGGCCAGGACGGTCGACACGAGGTGGTTGGCGTCCTCCAGGACCGTCAGGTCAGGTCCAGTGCGGGGTTGGAGATCGGCGCGAGGTCCTCCTCCAGGAGATGGGCGGCCCAGTCCTTCGCGCGCTGCTTCCGCTGGTCGCTGTCGGCGCCGGTGACGACGGCGAGCTCGGGGTGCTCGTTCGCATCGACCAGCGAGATCTGCGGCGGCCAGTAGACGTTGGGCGCGTGCAGGATGACGGGGCCCAGATGGCCGACGCAGACGACCTGTTCCGAGTCGAGGTGCCGGTGGATCACGAACCGCGCCGGTTCGGGGCAGCGCTCACGGTCAGTGGGGCCGCTGCGCTGCGCCTGGCAGGGCCCGGCCCGGGAGTGTGGTGATTCGACCATGTCCGCAGGGTGACAGGCCGCCGCCCGACCGGCCGCGGCCGTTGTCGGTGGATCCTGCGGCTTGGTCCGCTCCACGCTGGACACCAGGGTCGTTGGGGCGGCGCGGATGGTCTCCCGAAGGGCCGGTGGCGAGCGAGGCCCGAGCGTTGACGTCGCGCCCCGCATGCTTTTACGACTTACTAAAAAGGCGTGGACAGTGTCGGCGGGGAGGCGTAGGGTCGTCCTAGCGTTTTAAGTTAGATGAATAGGCGTGGAGGTTGTGGGTGTGTTCGTGACGACGGGTCAAGCCGGTGCGGCGTTGGGGTGTTCGATCCCGACGGTGAAGAAGTTGCTGGCCACCGGAGTGGTCCCCGGTGTGCGCGAGCAGGGCCGGCAGGTGTTCCCGCTGGCCGCCCTCCAGGCACTCCAGGCTCGGCCCATCGCCGACCTGACCGTGCTCGGCACGCCCGAGGTCGCGGTACTGCGCTCGGACGCTCCCGCGAAGGTGGACGAGCCGGACCGCGAGTGGATCGGCTTCGGAACCGCACTGGACCAGGTGCAGCTGCTGGCCGCGCTGTCGGGCTGGTGGCGGTGCGACCCGGCCCGGGTCGCGGCCGGCGGGGTGCTGCCGGTGACGGTGGCCGGGTTCGTGGTCGCGGTGCTGACCGGCCTGGCCGAGTGGGAGGCCGACGGCACCGTCGGCACCGCGGCCCGTTTCCGCTTCCCGAAGGCGCGCCTGGCCGGCTACCTGACCGACCTCACCGCTCCCGCGAACGCCGCCGACCCCACCGACCCCGAGGAGGCCCGCCTGGCGGGCCTGCTGCTCGGCACCCGCCTGGCATCGGTGTCCGGTGGCCCGATCGCCTACGTCACCACCAACCCGACGACCGACACCACCGCCGAGGGGGAGTAAGCCTGATGGACCGCAAGACGTACACCGCCGAGCTCGCCGGTCTGCGCGAGCTGCGTACCGAGATCACGGCCGCCGAGAAGCAGGTCGCTGCCGCGCAGAAGGAGCTGGACAAGCTCACCGCCCAGCGTGCGCGCCGGGTTGCCGGGCTGGCGGGGTACGAGGGCGCCCAGGCGCCGGCCATCGCGAAGGCCTCCGGGCTGTCGGTCGGCGACGTCGTGCGGATCGCGCCGCTGCTGGACCCGACCCCGGCCGCCGTCCGCACCGCCAAGACCGACGACCAGGCCGCCGCCGACGCTGCGCCCGCCCCGGCGCCCGTGGCCGAGGCCGAGCCCGCCGCCGCGGTGGCCCCGGCGCTGACTCGCCCTGCCGCCGTCGTCGAGCAGCCGACCCCGATCGCCCCGGCCGTCGAGGCGCCGACCGTGGTCGAGGACCAGGCCATCGTCGAGCAGCCAGCCCCGGCCGCGCCCGTCGCCGCTGAGCCGGTCGTCCCGGCGGCTCCGGTCGCTCCGGTCGCTGCTGGGCCGCGCGAGCTGCCGACCCTTCCCGAAGGCCCGGCGGGCGCGCGGTTCGAGGCCGTGACCACCGGGCTGGTGTCCAAGCGCCCGAACTTCGTCCAGCAGGCCCGCTCCACGGTGTTCCTGGACGCGGCGACCGGCGACCTGGCGGTGCGCGACCGCGTGGTGCGCCTGGACCTCGGCGCCCGCACCCCGGGCGAGATCCTGGACGCCGTCCAGGCCACCGCGCCCGGCACCGAACGCATCTACATCACCGCCGGCGCCCCCTGGCACGACGGCGCCGAACGCTACTCCACTCTCAAGGACGCCGTCGCCGCCTGGCTCAACACCCCCAGCGAGCGGTGGACCACCGCCGTCGGCTCCGGCCGGGACAAGCTCGCCGGGCACTTCGTCCACCAGCGCCAGCCGGTCGGCCGCTACGCCCCCGCAGCCGCCCCCGACAGCGGCAGCACCGAGATCCGTTCGATGGGGGAGTGGTTCGACCCGGACAGCGCCGACGTCGTCACCTGCCGCCAGGCGTTCACGCTGCTGTGGCAGGCGCTGCGCCGGCACTGGGACGACGCGGTCTTGATGGGCTCCCCGAGCCAGACGGGCCGGGACCTGTGGTCGCGGACCATCCCGACCACGGGCAAGTGGGCGGGTGGCTATCCGGTGCTGTCGGAGGAGCTGCGGGGTCTGCTGCACGCGACCGGCGGTCAGGGCCGTACCGAGCTGATCCTGCCTCCCCGGGTGCCGGAGCAGCTGCCCGCGCTGGTCGAGTACGACCGCACCTTCGCCTACGCCAAGCACCTGTGGAAGAGCCCGGTCGGTGTGCCGCGCCGCATCACCGCCGCCGCGTTCGCCGCGATGACGGAGGCCGAGCAGGTCAAGGCGCTGATGTCCTGCTCGCACTGGAACGTGCGGGTGACCGTCCCGGCCGGGTGGAACCACGTTGGGTTGTTGCCCGCGCCGGTGACCGGTGACCGGGCCTGGGTCTATCCCTCGGAGCCGGGTGCCACGTTCACCACGTGGGCGGGCGGTGCGGAGGTCCACCTGGCGCTGTCCAACCACCTGATGCCGTGGAAGGTCGAGATCCTCGGTGGCCTGCTGTTCGAGGACGGCAAGCCGCTGGACGAGTGGGGCAAGCGGTTGAAGGCCGCCTGGGCGGACCTGACCAACCTCTCCCGCATCCACGGGGACGAGCGGCAGCGGCAGGCGGCCTACCTCGCCTCCCGGGCGGTCCGGTCGGTGCTGCTGTTCGGCCTGGGCGGCTTCGCGCAGCGCCCGCGCCTGGTCTCCGGCACCACCCCGCTGGGCGAGGCGCTCCCGGCCGGGGTCGAGATCCTGGGCCAGGACGGCGAGGTGGTGACCTGGCAGCGGCAGGCCGGCTTCTCCCGCGACCCCTACGCGCACCCGGAGTGGGCGGCGTACGTGTGGTCGGGGGCCCGGGCGGCGCTGCTGGACATGAAGTACCGGCAGGGCAAGGAGGTCATCGGCTACGCCGGGGCGCTGCACGCGAAGCCGGGCACGGTCGTCTACTTCGGCACGGACGGCATCGCCCTGACCGAGCGCCAGCCGTGGCCGTACCGAGGGGAGCCGGGCGACTACCTCCTCAAGGGTCACCTCACCGGCCCGGTCGAGCACCCGACCAGCCAGGAGCAGTACCTCAAGCTGCGCGGCCTGGGCCGCGCCGAACTCACGCAGACGGGAGCTGACCGGTGAGCCCGGCCGACCCGAACAACCCCAACGAGGCCGCCCGCCTGACGCAGGAGCTGCTCGACCAGGGCTACACCAAGCGCCAGGTTGCCAAGATGCTCGGCCGCGACGCGAGCTTGGTGTCCCAGTTCTTCACCAAGGGCAAGGGCAAGGCGTTCGTCGGCGCGCTGCGCCAGGTCGTGCGCGCGGTGCGCGGTGGCGAGCGGGACGAGGAGGCGCTGTCCGGCATCGCGGAGGCGAACACCAGCCGCCGCCGTACCAAGACCGGGCAGAAGGCCCGGGTGCGCGGCAAGGACGTCGTCGGTGAGGCGGGCGGGTCGATGGCCGGCCGCGCCGGGAAGCAGGCCATCAAGTCCGGCGCCTCCCACCTCGCGCCGGTCGTCCACGAGACCGGCCAGGCCGGCGGCCGCCTGGCCTTCACGGTTCGGATGAAGGCCAACCAGTACACGTACTCGGCCGGGTCGGAGAAGGACTCGCCGGGTCTGCGCCGCGGCTTCATCCCGCGCGCGGACGGCACCGAGGAGCGCACCTACGGCTCCGCCTCCACGGGCGGGTTCGACGCCGCCGAGTGGTCCCAGCGCGTCGCGGACCATCACGGCGACGTCACCGAGGCGATGCGGGCCTGGCTGGTGGAGACCGGCCGCGCTGTCGAGGAAGCCGACATCGCCTACCTGGAAGTCCGCGGGTGGGTGCCGCCCGAGCAGCAGTAGACAGTCCGGTCGGCCTCTCCCCATCCATGACCTGGCCCCGGGGAGAGGCCGCCCGCCCCGACCCTCCCACAGCACCGAGCGCCTCGCCGAGCCGTCTCAGCATCCGAAGGAGAAGCACTGCCGTGGAGACCACCACCGCCACCGAGGCCGACGTGCCGGCCGCGTTCCGCGCCGCAGCCGCTCAGCCGGTCCCGGCGCAGCCGTCCGGCACTGTCGTGAACCCGTTGCCGCTGCACTGGTTCCAGAAGGACGCCGTCGCGGCCGCGGTGCGCGAGGTGAAGGACGGCGGCCGGGCGACGGTGGTCGCGGCGACCGGCTCCGGCAAGACCCTGATCGCGGCCGGCTGCGCCCGGCGTCTGGCCGCTCGGGGCCGGGTGCTGGTGCTGGTGCCGACGATCGAGCTGCTGGAGCAGACCGCCGAGGCGTGGTCGCTGCGGGGCGGGCGTCGGGGTTTGGCGGTGGCGGCGTGCTCGCGGGAGGAGGCGCTGGAGAGCGCGGAGGCCGGCGGGCGGGTCCACGCCCAGGTGACCACACAGGCCGTCCGGATCACCGACCTGGTCAACGGCGCCCCGGACAACCAGCCGGTCACCGTGTACGCCACCTACGCCTCGCTGGAGCGCATCGTCCAGGCCCACCAGGGCTGGGGTTTGGCCCAGTGGGACCTCGTGATCATCGACGAGGCCCACCGCACGGCAGGCGCCGAAGGGAAGGCGTGGGCGGCCGTCCACGACGACGCCCAGGTCCCGGCGAAGCGCCGGCTGTACTTCACCGCCACCCCGCGGATCGCGGACGACCGGCGGGCGAAGGACGGCCTGGCCGACCTCGCCGACACCGAAGGCGCCGAGAAGCTGCCCGTCCTGTGCTCCATGGACTCGGAGGAGATCTACGGCAAGGTCTGTTTCACCTGGACGCTCGGCCAGGGCATCGAACACGGCTACCTCGCCGACTACCGGGTGCTCGTGCCGGTGGTGACGGACGAGGATCTGCGCGAGCTGCTCAACCTCCCGGCCGTCGCCGACCTGCGCTCCCAGCGCAGCAACGAGGAGCTGCTGCGCCTCGCGTTGCAGATCGCGGTGCTGCGCGCCGTCGCCGACCTCGACCTGCGCCGGGTCATCACCTTCCATTCCCGGGTGTCCACGGCGCGGGAGTTCGCGAGCACCCTGCTGGAGACCGCGGAACTGCTGCCCGACGCGGAGCGCCCGGAGCGACTGACCGCCCTCGCCGTGGCCGGCACCGACCGGCTCAAGGACCGCCGGGCCGCCTTCACCACGTTCAAGTCCGCCACCGGTGAGGACGGCGAGGAGTGCTGCATCCTCTGCAACAGCCGGCTCCTGACGGAGGGCATCGACGTCGCCGCCGTGGACGCCATCTGCTTCGCGGACCCGAAGTCGAGCGTCATCGACATCGTCCAGGCCGTCGGCCGGGCGCTGCGCCAGTCCTACCGCCAGGGCAAGGTTAGCTGGGTCATCATCCCGGTCTACCTGCCGACGCCGGAGATCGGCGACGACACCGCCACCGCGCACCCGGCCGAGGTCCACGACGCGGGCGAGGCCGTGAAGGCCGAGGCCGACGCCGAGATCGAGGCCTCCTCTTTCCGTACGATCTGGCGAGTCTTGCGCGCCCTGGCCGCGCACGACGCCCGGGTGGTCGGCCGCATCACCGAGCTGCGCGCCAGCCGCTCGCAGGGCACCGCGCACACCACCGCGGCCACGCCGGCCGAGAGCCAGGCTGCCGGGGCCGGGGAGGGCGAGCAGCAGCCGGCCCCGGTGGAGTCGCCGATCGAGTGGCTGCGGATCAACGCGAAGCAGCACGCCGCGCGGATCCTCCAGACCGTCAAGCTGCGGGCGTTCAACCCGCGCGCGGTCGAGTGGCAGCGCATGCACGCCGTCGCGGCGGTCTTCCACCTCCAGCACGGCCACCTCGACCCCACCGACAAGACCAAGCACGCCGAGCTGATCTCCTGGCTCACCCGCCAGCGCCACCTCCACGGCCAGCGCCTCCTCGACGCCGCCCGGATCAGCGAGCTGGACGCCCTCGGCATGATCTGGTCGAAGAACGCCAACGCCTGGGAACGTGGGGCCGCCTACGCCGCAGCCTTCCACCACCAGCACGGTCACCTGGCAATCCCCGCCACCGCGAAGCTGGACGACTACGCGGTGGGCGCCTGGATGCGCCGCCAGCGCAAGGCCGACAACCTCACCACGGACCAGGTCGCCAAGCTCGACTCGCTGGACGAGCTGTGGCGCCTGGAGCCCGACTGGAACCGCTCCTACCGCCGCCTGCTCGCTTACCTCGCCGCCGGCGGCACCCTCGACGGCCCGGCCAACCGCACCGGCGGCGGGGCCGACCCGGCCTTCCGGCCCGGCACCTGGCTGCGCAAGCAGGACAAGGCCCGCACCGAGGGCAAGCTGACCGACCACCAGGCCGCGCTCCTGGACGCGCTCACCCGGCACGCCGAGACCGTCACCGGCTGACCCTCCCCGCAAGATCCCGCCGTCCCGGCCCACCCAGGCCGGGACGGCCGTCGCACCTCGTTCCCGACTTCCGGAGGCACCGCGCGATGACCGACACCACCCGCCCCGACCCCGCCGCCGCACCCGATCGGCTGGACCTGGCCCTGTACAGCAGCCGGCCCACGCCCGGCGACCGGGACCTGGGCCGCCCGATCCTCGACTCCCCGTCGGTGCGCGGCTCGATGTGGCTGCGCTGGACCCGGCATGACGGCATCCGCACTCTGCACCACGGCGCCAGCCTGGCCCGCGGCTGGGTGGAGAAGGACGTGGACGGCCTGGACGGCTGGGTGGCCCTGGTCGAGGGCCGGATCGTCCGCAGCGCCCGCCTGGGCCTCGCCGTGCCGGAGCCCGTGGTGCACGCCGAGTCGTGGGAGGCCGGCGCGACGCTGCACGCCGCCCTCGCCCAGCACCCGGCCCACACCGACCACGGCCTGGACGAGGACGAGCCCGACGACCAGGAGCACGGGCTGCTCGGCGCCGTCCGCAGCCGGGTCCGCCGCCGGGCGGCCGGGATGACCCTGGAGAACATCCAGCAGGCCCTGCACCGTGCCCGGGACGACGAGCGCGCCGCCGACCGGCACGCCGACGCCGGGGACGAGACCGCCTTCGCCACCGCGGCCATCGTCTGCGCCGAGTGGCAGCGCGTGCGCGACCACACCGCCGAAACCCGGGCCGAGCGCTACGACCCCGACCACGACACCGCCCTCCAGCACGCGCTGCGCCGTGAGCGCCACCAGCAGGACGTCGCCGCCTGCGCCCGCGAGGCCGCCCACCAGGCCCGCCAAACCACCGATGTTGCCCACCGCCGCTTGGCCGGCCGAGTCGCCGAACCGCTCTACACCGCCCTGGACCGCGCCGGCCTCTACACGTTGACCGACGACGACCACCAGGCCGTCCGCAACCTCACCCAGAACCTCGACCCCGCCACGCTGCGCCAGGTCATGAGCTGGCTGGAGCGCACCCGCACCGCGGCCCTCGCCCTGCGCGGCACAGAGCAGGCCTCGCCCGCCCGTCCGAGGGTGCGCCGAAGCCAGTTCTGACGGGCCCCCGACGGCCAGGAACCGCCCGGCCACGGCGGGGGAGTCATACAGGGGATCGGGGCAGGACTACTGCGGCAGCGGCCCGGAAGGCGGCCGTTGCGTGGGGACGGCACGAGGACGCGGTTCAGGCCGACGTCGGCTCCGGGGCCAGGAGGGGGACTCAGTGGTGTACAGAACGGTCAGTGCGTTTCTGCACGCGGTGGCAGAGCAGGTCTCGGGGGAGATCGAGGGGGAGCGGCTCGTGGTGTCGCGCGGCGCCGGCGGCACGTTGAGCGTGGGGCGGCACCGCCGTGTGTACCAGGTCGTCGAGTTCGCGGCCCCGACTGAGCCAGCGTGGGCCGCCCTCCTAGAACTCTGGGAGCGGATGGGCCTATTCGGTCCGCACGACGCGTTCCTGATCCGCAATGAGCGCGTGGTGCGGTCCTACGGAACCACCAAGAGCTGGGGGCACGACCCGTGGTTCGGTGACTACGAGGTGAGGGACACCGTCCGCAGAATCCGCCACCTCCAACAGGCGATCACGGCCCCGCTGGAAGCCATTCTGACCGGAGCGATGGCGACTCCGCCGGCCACGTCGTCGGCACAGGAAACGCAGGCCCTACGGTCGGCACCGTCTATCCCCGCGCAGAAGGTGGTGGAGGAACCGAGCCCCGCCGAGGCTCAGCGCCTGGGGGTATGCCCGGTGTGCGAGAAGAGCGGCCTTCCCCCGGGACGGCTGCGCCATCTGCGCTGTGAGCGCTCGGCCAAGCGCCCCGAGGAGCCCGTCGCCGAGTCAGGGCCGGAGACGGGCGACGCCGAGTACCGGCGCCTGGTCGCCATGGTCGAACAGCGGGAGGAGGGCACGCGAGGACAGCGGCGCAAGGGGTCGGACCGTCCGGTCCGCATCGACGCGGCAGTACGGGCGGTGCTGCTCCGTTGCGGCGGGTTGTGCGAGAACCCGGAGTGCACAGGGCAGCCCGATGACGTCACTGCCGCCGGCGAGCCGATCCTGGAGGTGGACCACATCGACCCGATCGGAAGCGGTGGCCGCGATCACCCCTCGAACATGGCCGCCCTCTGCCCGAACTGCCATGCAATCAGGACGAGGGGCCGTCGAGCGGTCGAGCTGACCGGGATCCTCCTCGCCGTTGCCACCGCCGCGCATCGGAAGTGGCTCTCGGCGGAGTAGCCGGCCGCTCGAGCAGGCGGCGGGCTCGGCCTCTGCCCAGGCGGAACCACGCAGTCGCGGACGGCGCTGGTCGAAGCGCGACCTGACGGTCCGTGCCTGGCGAAAGGTGTTGACCTTGCTGTTCAGCGGGCGTTGGATAGGCGCTCCGGGCCAGGCCCCACACCGGCCCGCAGCACAGGAAGGAACCGATGCCCTGTGACCGACTCCCACGCCGAGCGGCCGAGCACCCGCCGCCTTATTGACTGTCAGGACTGCCAGGCCAGGCCGGACAGCGGCGACGTCCGCACTCTCTCTGTCGGCCAGGACATGGCCGTCACGGAGATCTGGCACACCGACAAGTGCCCCACATACACAATCGAGCGGATCCTCCTGGAGGCCGGCGCCGCGAAGGTCAAGGAACAGGACGCGAGGGCCAAGGAGGCATTCCCCATAGCCCACCAGCGGCTTCAGGAAGCAGCAGCCGCTGTCCCGGCCGACAACGTCGCGGCGCCGTTCGTTACGGCCCTCCTGGAACTCGTCCAGGCCCAGGCCGACCACACCGGCCGTTTCGTCACCCTGCCGACCTGGACCGAGATCCTCGACCGGAACTTCCCACCACAGGACAGCCTGAGCGGCACCACACCCAGCTGACGACGGCATGCCGAAGGCGCCGGCCCCCATATGGTCGGCGCCTTCGGCATGCCACACGATGGGGGTCAGAGCAGCTTCATCGCGGCCTCGGTGGTGGCGGCCAGGACGAAGGTGTCGACGTCCACCTCGATGGGCAGGGAGCCGGCCGCGCCGCCGCCCCACTTGATGGCCGAGATCAACCAGCCAGCTGTGAAGGGCACGGGGATGTCGAACCGGTGACGGGCCTGGTGGGCGATCAGGCCGTAGGTACGGGTGGCGCGCTCCGCATCGCGGATCAGCAGCCACCGCAGGGCGTGTGCCGTCGATGGCGTTGGGTCGGGAAGGCCGGCGTACTGTGCGCTCTCGTGGGTGGCCTCTCCGTCGGCCCACCTCTCGCGGAACCTGGTGGTTCCCGGGCTGATCAGCGACAGGTACGCGGCCTCGCGCAGAACCTCGGTCGTGACGTGGAGCGGGAGTTCGGTGGCCTGGTCGAACACGTGCGATCTCCGATCTGCCAGTGCAGCAATACCCCGCCACGCTACGTGCCGTTCCGGTGACTCCGGGCCTGAACGAGGAGATCCACCCTCACTCGTGTGTGACCCTCCGGCTGGGCTGCGCTGCTTCGTCGGCGCCCCACTGTGCACAGCTGGCCCGGGCCAGGGTGGCGCCATGACGACGACGAAGAAGACCGCAGCGCCCTGTCAGGCCCACGCCGCCAGCGGCTGGGACAACTGCCCGGTGGCAGAGCTGCGCACCGTCCAGACACGGCTCCTGGCGCTGCTGGAGCGGTACGCCGACGGCCCGCTGGGCATGGACTACCAGTTCAGCCCGGACGAGACCACCCACCGGGCGATCCGCCTGCTCGCGGCCCTCCTGGACGTGCGGCCTAGGGCCGTACGTCGCCACGCCCGCGGCTCCCGTTGGCCCGCCGGCCGCAAGCTGCGCCAGGCGGTGAACCACCGCACGGAGGAGGAGTTCTGCCCCGTGCGCCTGGCCGAACGGGCAGCGAAGCAGGCCCGCGCGGAAGCAGCGGATGCCCGGCGCGGAGCCGCGCGTGCGAGCCACGGAGAGAAGTAGCTCACCCCACCGTGGGGTGTGACCTGTTGGTTGTGGTGGGCCGTGTTTTGGCCCTGGGGGGCGGGTTGTCTGGACCTTTGGTTGTGCCTGTTGGGGGTGGTGGCGGGGTCGGGTGTG
Organism: Kitasatospora sp. NBC_01287; assembly: GCF_026340565.1. Classification (NCBI taxonomy): domain Bacteria; kingdom Bacillati; phylum Actinomycetota; class Actinomycetes; order Kitasatosporales; family Streptomycetaceae; genus Kitasatospora; species Kitasatospora sp. NBC_01287. The sequence goes on along the minus strand of NZ_JAPEPB010000001.1, from coordinate 1,978 downwards.
GGGTGGGGTTTGGTGACTGTGTGTGGTGGTGGCTGTCGTCCGGTGCCGTCGTCGCCGTCTCGGGGGCGGGTGGGGTGGTGTGGGCTGTTTTGGGGGGTGAATTCCGCTGGTAATTCCGTGTGGTTGTTTTGGCGGGTTGGCCGTCGGGTGGTGGTGTGAATTCGGGTCGGAATTGCGGTGGTGCGGTGGTGGCGGGGGTTGGTGTTCGGTTTGGTGGGGGTCGGGCCCGGCGTCGTCCGGGCCTGCTGCGCCCCTCTGCTCGGTGGTCGCCGTCGGGTGGCCGGCCTCGGCGGCTTCCCGCTTCCCCGGCGCCTGCCTGCCTGCCTGCCCGTCCGCTGCTGGGCGCGGCCGTCGTCCTGGTCGGCCGCGCCGTCCCGCTGCGCCGGGGCTCGGCCGCGCCGTGGCTGGGTGGCCGTCAGGCCGCCGTGGAGGCTGCTGTGGTGGCGGCTCGGGAGTGGTCGGCGGGTTGTCGCGCCCCTTGTCGCGTTGCCTGTCGCGATGGGGTGGTGTCGTGTGGTGTGACGTGGGCGGATACCCCTGATCCCCTGTGTGGGCTGGGCGCGACAGGTGGGTGCGACAGGGTGCCGGGGGCGGGGCCGCGGCTGCTGCTCGGTGGTGGCGGTCGGGAAGGCCGGCCTTCTCGACGGCCTGGTCCTGGTGGTGGTGCTCGGCGGCCGGTGGCGGGCGGCCGGGCGGCGGGTGCGAGGTGCAACGCGGGGGTGCAACACGGTGTTGCGCCGGAGTGCAACACGGGGCCTGTTGCGGGTCTGACCAGGCGTTATGTGGCTGGGAGGGCCCGGGGCGGGCGTGTTGCGGTGCCGTGTTGCACCAGCTGCGCCTGGCCGCCGGCCTCGACGCCTGGCCGCGCCTGCTGCTGCGCCCTGGCCGCGCGTCCTGGTCGGCCGCCAGGCCGGTCCCGGTGCGCCCGGCTTGGTCGTCTCGCCCCGCCGTGTCCGTGCCCGCCCTGGCCGCCGTCCCCGGTCCGTCCTGGCCCGGTGTTCGGTTTGGTGGTGCTGCTCTGGGAATTGCCCGGTTGGCGGTGCGCGCTGTTTTCCGGGTGGTCTGGATTGGCGGTCGCGGTGTCGGTGGCGAGGGCCGTAGGCCCCTTTCCGGCGTGCCTGAATTTGATTTCTTGTCGCTGCGCCGCGTGGGGCTTTCTGATTTTGCCCTGAAAGAGAGCGGAAGGGAATTCACATTCTCACTGGAAGCGCGCCCGGATAGAGCCGGGATGGAAGGTTGCGGCGAGGTTGGCTGTTCGCGTCTCGGGCCCATCCGGAAACCGGTAGGATAGAGCTGTACGGAAGCCGGGGAAACGCCGCCGGATACGCTTCGGATGCCGGTCCCGAGTCTGTGGTTGAGGGCCCGTCAGGGGCCGCCGTGCGGGGCGCCCGTGAGGGCCCGCCACGGAGGCCGGGGAGGACCGGACCGGACCGGTGCCCGGAGGTGACCGCCGAGGGCCGCAGGCCCCGTTCGGAGGGCGGCGGATGGGCCGTCAGCCCAGCAAGCAGGGCCGTCAGCCCAGCAAGCAGGCGGCTGACCGGCCGTCGGCCGGGACCGGGGGAGGGGCCCCGGGGGGTGGGGTTGTGGCTGATACCCGAAGTCCGCGACACATCGTCAACACCGAGGGCCGCAGGCCCGGGCCGGCACCCCGTCCGATCGGGGGGATGGGCCGCTACCCGAATTCCGCGTCACATCGTCAACGCTCACCCCCGGGCGCAGCCCGGAAAGCGCGGTCAGCAAACCGGCCCGTAGGGCCGTGAAAAGGCCAGCCCAAGAAAGCCGGAAAGCCGACCGGTTGACGGGCCGTAGGCCCGGGACAATGCCACGGAAATGGCGGAGCGCAGCGACGCCCGACGCCCGCCCCGACGGCGCGTGCCGCGCCCACGAATTCGCCACCGGCGAATTCCCCCAGCCACGCACCGCCCAGCCCGGCGCAGCCGCGCAACACCACGCACGGTGACGGCGCAGCCGTCACCCC